>NZ_CP119083.1:2400000-4800000 GCF_029028125.1 Pseudoduganella chitinolytica | reverse complement strand
CTGTTCGAAGTGGCAGCCCCAGCGGAAGTGGAGAGCAAGCTGCACGACCCCAAGGTGCAAAGCAGTTGGCGCCGCATGCTGGGCGCGATTGACCGGCAGTACAAAAGGGCAGCGAACTACGCTGCCGCCACCGCAGCCAGGCAGTTGCCGCAAAGTGCGGTCGCTGGCGTGACGGCCATCATCGGTCACCTGAAGGAGTTCAAGCCGGCGTTTCGCGGCAAGCTCGCGTCCCTGGCCGACGAACAGGCGCAGATGAGCATAAAGTGGATCCTGATGCGCCTGCGCGACGCGGTCGTCAAGCACAAGAAGCCCCATATGGCGCTGGTGCCGTCCGCCAAGGGCGCGCAGCACAAGAAAGATAAACCCGGGCAGGAGCTCGCCGCCACCAGCCATCAAAGCCCGGCAACGGGCGACGCCAATGCCTGCAAGCTGTGCCCCGCCAAAGGCGGCACGGCGCGCTCGATCAGCTTTGCCACCGGCGCCGAAACCTTTACGCATACCGACTTCGTGCTGGACGCGCCGCTCCCGATCGAATGGAGCCGCACCTACCGCAGCCAGCTAGTCGCTTATGACCGCGGCAACCTGGGCGCGCGCTGGCTCACGCCGTACAGCACGCGCATTGACGTCGTCGGCCAGGGGAAGCCGGCCGGCCTGCTGTATCACGCCGCCGATGGCCGCAGCCACCGCTATCCGTGGCTGTCCGTTGGCCAGAAGTACCACGACCCGGTCGAGCAGATCACGCTGACCCGCCTGAGCATGACTCTGCTCACGCTCGACTTCGGCAAGCCGCTGCCAGAAGGCGAAGCCAGCCCATGGCGCGAAACCTACGAACTGACCGACACCGTCCGCGCCAAAGCCCTGGAAATGGGCAAGCAACATTTCCGCCTGATCGCGCTGCACGCGCGCGATGGCGCCGCCCTCGGCCTGCGCTACGACCACGTGGTTGCCGGTGAGCAGGTGCTCAGCGACATCATCAGCAAGCAAGGCGAAATCATCGTCGCCCATGCCGGCACCCAGGTCGACGCCGACACCGGCTGCATCCGCGCGCTGTGGGAGATCCAGGACGGCGCGTTGGTGCGCCAACTGGCCGCCTACGACTACGACGAGCAGGGCGACCTGATCCAAGCCCAGGACGAAAACGCCGCCGCCTGGCACTACCAATACGACCGCCACCTCGTCACCCGCTACGCCGACCGTACCGGGCGCGGCATGAACCTGGCCTACGACACAAGCATCGACAGCGGCGCACATGCCAAAGCGATCCGCGAGTGGGCCGACGACGGCAGCCACGACACCCGGCTCGAGTGGGACAAGAACATCCGCCTGACCTACGTCACCGATGCGTTGGGTCAGGAAACCCGTTACTACTACGACATCGCTGGCTACACCTACCGCACGGTGTACCCGGACGGGGGCGAGGAATGGTTCTTCCGCGACGACGCGAAGAACGTCGTCCGCCACATCCACGCCGACGGCACCAGCGAACATTTCCGTTACGACGACCACGGCAACCTGCTCACGCACACCCGCGCCGATGGCAGCCAGGTCCATTTCGAGTATGACGCCCAGCACCGCATCACCGGCATCCTCGACGCCGAAGGCGGCACCTGGAAGCGCGACTACAATGCGCAGGGCCACCTGGTCGAGGAAATCGACCCGCGCGGCAACAAGACACAATACGCCTACGACAAGGCCGGCCGGCCCGTCGAAGTCACAGATGCCAAGGGCGGCGTCAAGAAACTCGCCTATACGCCAGATGGCCAGCTCGCCAGCTACACGGACTGCTCCGGGCACAGCAGCCGGTGGGAATATGACGAGCGCAAGCGCCTGGTCAAAAGCATCGACGCCGCGGGCAACGTTACGCGCTATCGCTACACGCCGCTTGGTGTCGAAACCCTCACGCTCGCGCACAGCGAAGAAATTGGCAATCATCCCGGCCAACTCGAAGCCGTCATCCACCCGGACGGCACCGAAGAGCAACTGCGCCACGACGCCGAAGGCCGCCTGCTGGCGCACATCGACGCGCTGCAACGCACCACCGCCTACCGCTATACCGCAGCCGGGCTGATCGCCCAACGCACCGATGCGCTGGGACAAAGCCTGCAGTACCGGTGGGACGCGCTCGGCCGCCTCTCAGCGCTGGAAAACGAAAACGGCAGTGTCTACCGATTCCAGTACGACCCGGTCGGCCGCCTGCTGCAGGAACAGGGTTTCGATGGCAAAGCCACCGAGTACCGCTACCATGAAGGCACCGGCGTACTGGCGGAAACCATCGAAGCTGGCGTCACCACGCGGCTCGAGTTCGACGCCATGGGCCGGCTCGTGCAACGCCGCGCCGCAGCCCCCGGGCAGGCCGAGCAAATCGAGACCTTCGCCTACAACGCCAACGGCCAACTGGCCGACGCAAGGAACGAGCACGCCCGGCTGCAATGGTTCTACGATGCCGCCGGCAACTTGGTGCGCGAGCACCAGCACTACCAGGGCCCGTTCCATCTTGAGAAGCGCACGGCGGTCTGGCACCACAGGTACGATGAACTCAACCTGCGCACCGGTACGATCCGGCCGGACGGCCACCGTGTTGAATGGCTGACCTACGGCGCCGGCCACGTGCACGGCATGCTGCTTGACGGGCAGGAGCTCGTGTCCTTCGAGCGCGACGCGCTGTACCAGGAAACCGGACGCACCCAGGCCAATGGCCTGCTGCAAACGATGAAGTACGACCCGGCCGGCCGGCTGATCGAACAGCAGCTCGGCGCCATCGCGCGGGCCCAGCAGAACTTTGCGCCCGGCCAGTACCGTCCCGACGTCCAGGTCGGCATGCAGGCAGCGATCCAGCGGCGCTACCGCTACGACCAAGCTGGCCAGCTGACCGGCATCGACGACAACCGCCGTGGCCGCATCGAGTACCGCTATGACCCGGTCGGACGGCTGCTCGCCGCAAACAGCGCCATGGGCCGTGAAACCTTCGCGTTCGACCCGGCCGGCAATATCCAGGCGCCGAATACTGCGCAGCGAGAAACGATCAGCCATCGCACCCTGCTGCCAAAGGTGCTGGACAACCTGCTCAAGGAATACGCCGGCACCAGCTACCGCTACGACGATCGCGGTAATCTAGTCGAACGAGTGCAGAATGGACAGCGCGACAGTTTCGAATGGGATGCGTTCAACCGGATGACCCGGGCCAACACCCGGCACGGCGTCACCACCTTCGCCTACGATCCGCTGGGACGACGCATCGCTAAGCACAGCCAGGCGCTGGAGGGTACCTTCTTCAAGGAAGCGACCCGGACCGTGTACGGCTGGGATGGCGATACACTGGCGCTGGAAAGCAGCGTGCACCAGGGCCATGCGGCGGGTGAACGCACGGTGCACTATGTCTATGAGCGAAACAGCTTCGTACCGCTGGTGCAGGCTACCCGGAGCGGAGCCCTTCAACTGTCGCCCACCACGGATGTGAAGGCGCTGATGGCTGGTAACGACGGCAAGTACGATATTGCGCTCGATCCACTCTGGAATGGGGAGCACGAGCAGGAAGCCGAACCGTTTGGTGAGCATGAGATCGCCTTCTATCAGTGCGACCACCTGGGTACACCGCAGGAGTTGACGGATTGCGAGGGCAAGGTCACGTGGTCTGCGCAGTACAAGGCATGGGGACAAGCGAAGGAAGCAATCAGCGACGCTGCGCACAAAACCGGCATACTCAATCGGCTAAGGTTCCAAGGGCAATACTTTGATGATGAGACAGGGCTGCATTACAACCGGCATCGGTATTACGACACGCATTCGGGACGATTTATCTCGAAGGATCCCGTAGGGCTGCTTGGCGGCGATCATCTTTACTCCTATGCGGCTAATCCAATGGAATGGGTTGACCCGCTGGGCTTAACCAGAACGAAAAGTAGCCCTCAGAAGACCACGGCAGTTGAGAAGCCTCGCAAGTGCGAAGCGACATTGACGTCGAATCAAGCGCGACGCGAAGCGCTTCGAAGAGCAGGGATTCCCACAAGCGCCTCACCGTTTGCGCAAAGGACTTCATCGGGCATATATACGGACAGAGTCCCCGCGCCGAAAGGAATGGAACAATATGCGTATCGAGTGAAGACAGCAAAAGGAGAAAGATTAATGATCTTATCCCATCACATGCAAGACAACGATCACGCATGCTCACATTGGCATGTTGGCATAGCAAAATCGCTCGACACTGACGGTATGCCTAGCAAATTTGAAAACGGCGCTTGGAAATATATGACCGGCGGACCGGTTGTCGAACATCACCCATAGTCTTTAAAAGGAACCGAGACGATGAGTCTTGAAGAAAAGATCGTTGCAAACCGACAGAAGCGCAATCTCCTGCAAATGCACGAGCAATTAAAGGAAAGCGGTCTGCAGAACTCAGTAGTGAAGCCCATTTATTACCCTGAATCTGGTACTCTACTAGACCTGGTTCTCAAAAATATGAACGGGAGCGTTTGGCAAAAGCACTTTTATACTCTGCCTTCCTCAGATTGCGAAAACAAGATTTATGAACATTTGGCACAGCTTAGTAAACAGGAAGAGACAATGATATGTTTTTTCCCAGATTACTCCCCGCAGGTAAATGATGTAATCTCAGACTTACCTATTCTTGAGATTTCAGCCAATAAGGTTGAGGCTTGGTACAAATTCGCAAAAGGTAGTGGACTGCACTTTTTTCTATGTTCATCCATGGATCTTCGCAAAGGAATTGTGCTCGATGTCTATGAGGCCGACCCTGTTGTGCATCGCACTGCCGGAGCGGTGTGCGATTTGTATTTCTGGGAAGTGTAGCCTAGCCAACATATAAGTTAATACGTTAGTACAACGCATTGTCGCAGTATGACTGAAGCCGAGCAGCAATATGCTGTCAAAACAAGCTAGGAAGCGTATGCGCAGGGTAGCGGATCAAGCGCCTTCCGTTGTGCCGGCGCGACTGGAGGGTTGTGCGGCTGATGGGCGCGGTTGGCGGCTATAGAACGTTACTGGCGTACGTTCCGGTCGACGGCGCCACTGCTCGATCCGTTATGAAATGGCGAATTCGAGCAGGAATCCGAGCCGTTCAGCAAGGATGAGATCGCCTTCTATCAGTGCGATCATCTCCGTACGCCGCAGGAGTTGACGGATTGCGAGCGGAAGGTTGCGTGGTCGGCGCAGTACAAGGCATGGGGACGAGCGAAGGAAGCAATCAGCGACGCGGCGTACAAGGCCGGGATGCGGAATCGGATACGGTTCCAGGGCCAATATCTCGATGATGAGACAGGGCTGCACTACAACAGATACCGGTACTACGATCCCTACAGTGGAGATATTTGACGCGAGACCCGATCGGGTTGGCTGGTGGTGAAAATCTGTATGCATATGTTCCCAATCCGGCGACCTGGATTGATCCTTTTGGCTTATCCTCATGCGATAACCGAAATTTCAAAACCAGAAAAGAGGATCTTAATGCCATCAAAGATAGAGCTAATGTACCGCGATCTCAGCAGATAGAGAAACAATGGACTGTCGGTGATGACGTTACGCGCAGAGGTTATGGAAATTACGTATACGTTCCGAACCCGGGCGCACATGGGAGGTATTACCAATACAAGACGCCAGCAAGAACTGTGGTGGTCGCTGAACATACGAATGATCCTTGCAACCAGTTCAATCATTTTCATGGTGGAGAACCCAAGGAAGGGCGTTCAGCTCATGCGGATATGCAAGGTGACCGGTATGGCCAAATTGGGGGTAAGCATCATTATCTATATGGAGCACGTAAAGGAGCGTCCAAGTGACCGTCTCACTACAAGACAAACTGCAAAGAATGAAAGAGTCGCAGTTGATAGCGGAATTCCAGAATATCCTAACCGGTCTTGAATGTCTCTCTGTAGTGGAAGCAAGTGAGTTTGCGTCATCGCTTAATCAACTGATAGCTCATGCCAACAGAACGGACACGCCGCGTCTAGGAAAAATTGCCTGCGCGGAGGAACAAGCGGATATATTCTCTTGGGTGGAGCGCATGTTTGTAGCTTCGGGGATCGGGGTAGAAAGGTTCTATCTCTCTGCACCTTATCGATTCGGGCGTGAAAAGCATTCGACCAGCCTCTGGTGATGCGGCCTTGAGTGCTTTCGCCGAAGAAGGTTTGATCGAGAAGCGCGAAAATGATAGAGGCGAAACCTACTACCACGTTGAAGCTGTGGAGGACGGTATGAGGTTCGGCGCTTTCATCGGCGCCCAAGCGAGCACAATCAAGTGGATCACGTTGCGCTGGCTGGACGGTCCCTGCACCAGCAAAGGCTGGGATGGCGTAAGTGAAGAGGCGCTGAGAGAGGAATACCGTCTCCTGCTGGATTTCGTGAAAAAACAGGCCGGAGGTCCGCCGGCCAGCAAAAGAGATAGGCAGCGTACGTGGCGCTTCAAATGGGGGCACGTTGATGTGAACTATGAACCACGAGACTTTGTCGTGGCCATCTTTATGGTATTTCGGTGAGGTCGCTCGGCGACACCCTCTACGCTGCGGCGGCCGGCATTGCTGGTGTCACGCGCACGGCAACTCCCCCATACGCCCGCGTCAACAGCAGCCATTTCAACTATGGCATATCGACAGTGCCGGTCATACAATGCAGCGTCGCGCAATAGGCGTCGGCGTCAGCGGTCGAGCGTCCACGTCAGACACACAGGAAGATAGGGGCCGGCCACTGCCACTAGCCGAGCTGCCGCTGTGGCACGCAACGAGGATTCAGTCGAGCCCATCCGAACGGCTTCTATTTAACGGCTTCTATTATTAGCGTCACCGATTCCAGAGGAGAACCCAATGTCATTGAAGATCATTACAGTCGGCGACATGACCGATCACGGCGGCACTGTAATCAGCGGCTCGCCGGATCACGACATCCGCGGAAAAGCGATCGCCCGGCTGGGTGACAAGGTTGCCTGTCCGCTGGTCTACCCCGGCGGCAAACCGCACGGTATCAACAAGATCGTTACCGCCCACGACACGCTGACTGTCAACGGGGTGCCAGTTGCGGTCGAGGGATGCAAGACGGAATGCGGGTGCAAGCTGATCGGCAGCATGCCGGCAACGGTCGGTTGAAGATATCGCCAGATATTGCCATGTCGGGCGAGCCCTCTACTGGCACAATCCGAACGCCTTGCGCTCGGGGAACCACCGGTACGTAAACGTGCGCACCGGATACCGATCGCCGCCGATCACCAGCGCCGGCGGCGTCAGGTCGAAGCGCTCCGGGAGTTTCGACTGCACGCGTAACCGGGCGCGCCATTGCGTGTGATCGGAATTGGCGACAGCCACCAGCAGCTTCGGCACCCCCTCGATCGAATCGACAATTTCCGGCCGCGTGTCCGTGCCGCGCGAATAAAACGTCACCACTTCCGCGCGGGCGATGCGCGCGCCCTTGGGCTGGGTGACGGGATAGCTCAACGTGGCGAACTGCGCCTGGGTGGCGCGCGGCAGTAGGTAGACCAGGCCGAACTCGGCGCCACCACCCGGCAGCGTGGTCGGGCTTGTCGCCGTGACCGTGATCCCGTCCGGCAGGTCGAAGCGGGACGTTTCCACGTACTCGCTGCAGGTTGGCGTCTTGGCCATGTAGAGCTGGACAGGCTGGTAGCGGTCGCCGCAGGCGGACAGCGCCAGCAGGGGCAGGGCGGACAGGAGCGCAAGGCGGCGCATGGCAGGGTTCCATAAACGTGGGAGCGCCAGTTTACCGCACGGGTGGTGCTTGCGACAGCATTGCTGGTCCGTACCCAGCATGCCCGCTTTGGCAACGCACTCTAACGGAACCAGAAACGCAACGACGCGAGGCTTGCGGGATGCGATCGGTCCCAGCGGCGTCAAACTATCGTGCTCACCTTGACGGACGGGCCCCAACGCGATGAAGATGACCTCGGTCGACGCTCTCACGTCGAACCGCTCATTGGCGGCACAATCCAACGCCGTGTACCGCACACATTTCACGCTGTGAGGATTCATGACCGGACGACATCTACGTTACATCCCCTTGGCTGCGGCGCTGGCAGCGAGCTGCCGGCACCGGCGCAGGCAGCGGACGACATTCCCGTTAACTATGCAGGCGTGCACCTGGGCGCCAACACGTTGCGCGATTGGAACGCCAGTGTGGATTTCGGCTTCGGTACCCCCCTCGACGGCCGTGCCGAACTGAAGCGGGGCCTGCACGGCGGCCTCCAGCTGGGGCGCCAGTCCGGCCACGGCCGCTATGAAGTGGAATACGTGCGGGGGCGCATCCGGGTCGAGCGCCTGACACTGGCGCCGCTGAGCGAGGCGGTGGACGCCCGCGGCCACTACGAAGCCGTGTTCGCCAACGTCTACCGTGCGGATCAGCTCACTGCTGCACTGGACAGTTTTGTCGGCGGTGGCATCGGCTGGGGCCGCGTCAAGTTGCCGCAGCTGAACCTGGGCGAGGCGTGCGCGTGCTTCGGGCCCGCGTCGAAAAGCGGCTTTGCCTGGCAGTTGCGGGCGGGACTGGCTTACCGGCTGACCGTAAACGACCGCATTGCCCTGCAATACAGTTGGCTGAACCTGCCGAAGCCCGCGCGCGACGGCGAGCCGGCCGTGCAGTACGATCGCCGCCGCTTCGGCGCGCTGACGCTGGGATACCTGCGTCAGTTCTGAGGGTATCAAAATGTCACGCCTTGTTGCGTTTAGGCTGCAAGGTCGTCGCGGCTGCCCCGTTCGAGGGCAGCCACTAGTTCCATGCTTTGATTGCCGTACGGCAACGTAGTATGCTGTGGAAAGCAGCGCATCCGCTGCCCTGCCACGTCGTTCGCGTCCCTTCTATCCGTTGTGCCTGTCGCCTGAACGTGCGCGTTTCCACTTTGTAAATTGCCGCGAGGTTGACCTTGGCCCTCAGTACTGTCTCCGTATCGTTTACCGATGGGTTCATCGGCACGGCGTCCAAATCCAACGAAGCGTCCGGCGCTTCGCTGATGTCGGCGCTGGGTTGGTCCAATGTGCAGTTCCAGCAGGACACCAGCAACGGCTCGTTCGGCGGAACGCAAGGCACGATCCTGATCACGGATGCGGCCGGCATTACGCACCGCATCGACAGTGTCATTGCATGGCGCGCTCCCAACGGCACGCCATCGACCATGGTGTTTTACGCAACGGGTCCGGCCACCCACACGCTGGCGACGACGGGCGGCGGCGCCGTCGTGGTGGACCCGAAATCGCTGGACGCCAACGACCCGCACAGCTTCCTGGGCCTGACGTTCAACAACCAGACCCTGACGATCACCGGCGGCGTCGTATCCGGCAATGCGTCCACCACCGGCCTGATGAGCGAGCTGAACACGTACCTGGCCGCGCAGCCCCAGCTGTCGATCGGCGACGCCGTCATCGACGAGAGCGCGGGCGTGGCCACGGTGACCGTCACCCTGGACAAGGCATCAAGCGACACGGTGACCGTCCGGTATGCGACGACCGACGGCACGGCCTCGGCGCCGGCCGACTACACGGCTGGCAGCGGCACGGTCACATTTACGCCGGGCCAGACCAGCAAGACCATCCAGGTTGCGCTGATCGACGATACTTATCACGACGGCGCACACACGTTCAGCATCGTACTGAGCGACAGCAGGTTTGCCGCCATTGTCGACAACACCGGCATCGTGACCATCAATGACAACGATCCGGCGCCGTCCGTCGCCACCGTAACGGTCGAAGACGCCTTACAGCCGGCTGCCAGCAACGTGGCCGAAGGCGGCCAGCTCATCTATACGGCAGCGCTCAACGGCAACGGCGGCGAGTATGCCGTGGCCTTGGGCGGCAGCGCCACGGCTGGCGACTATGCCGCGCTGACGTTCAGCAACGGCGTCGCCTGGCGCAACGGCGATCCGGCCACGGGCATCGTGGTCGTGCCGCGCGGTGTGACAGGTTTCCAGGTCGGGCTGGTCACGGCCGACGACAGCGATGTCGAGCCCGCGGAAACGGTCGTGCTGACGATCGGTGGAGTGGGTGCGACTGGCACCATCGACGATAACGATGTGGCGCCGCCGCCACCACCCGCGCCACCGCCGGCACCGCCAGTAGCCCCGCCGTCCCCCCCGCCGGCCCCTCCGCCGCCGGCACCACCGGTGACGCCGCCGCCTGCGCCACCAGTGACGCCGCCGCCAGCACCGCCAGTGACACCGCCAGCACCACCGGTAACGCCACCGGTAACGCCACCGCCCGTCGTACCCACAGTCCCTTCGCCGGCGGAACCAACGTTGCCACCGGCGCCAGTCGTCCCTGTGCCCGTGCTGCAAACGGTGCTGGACCGGTCCTCGGACACGGGCCGCAGCAACAGCGATGCGGTGACCGACGTGCTGACGCCGCAGTTCGTCGTTACCGGCGGTGCCCTGCTGGCGCAAGGCAGCAGCGTGCGCCTGCTGACCGCTTCGGGCGAACTGGTCGGCGTTGCCGCGCTGACGGCAGCCGACGTGGCCGCTGGCCGCCTCACCGTGGCGACGGTCGCACTGGACGACGGCACGTACACCCTGCAGGCGCAGTTGCTCGACAGCGCCGGCAATGTGCTGACCCAGGCGCCCGGCAGCGTCACGATCGTCACGGACCTGGACGGCATCGCGCCGTCAGTGGAACGGGCGGCGCACGATGGCGACAGCAATCGCGACGGCGTCGCCGACTGGCAGCAGCACGGCGTGGCCCAGTTGCCGCTCGCTTCGGCAGCTGCCTTCGCGCTCGGCAAGGAAGCACCCGTCGCGACATTCGGCGCGATCCTGGCGGGCACGGTCGCGGCGCCCGGTGCCGCCGTCGCGCTGACGGATGGGGCTCAACTGCGCGAGCTGGCCGTCACGGAAGCGGCGGCACCGCTGCCCACGACCCATCGTGCCGCCTCGCCGGTATTCCACTTCACGGTCACGGCGCAGGAAGGACAGGCCGCGCTGCCGGACCTCGACCCGATGCGCGCCGGGCTGCAGACCCGCGTGGTCATCGAGCTGGCGCCGGGCGGTGTCGTTGCGAACGATTTCGTCAAGTTCGACAGCGCCACGCAAAGCTGGTACAGCTTCCTCGACGACGGACGCCTGGACACACTGGACGACGGCGCCACCTTGCTCGATGCCGATGGCGACGGCCGGATCGACCGCGTGGTGGTCACGCTGACGGATGGCGCGCGGGGCGACGATGACGGTGTTGCCAACGGCACCATCGTCGATCCCGGCATGCTGGCGTTCGACCTGGTGCCACCGGCCCACGTCTACAGCATCCTGCTGGCCGGCGGCGACCGCTACTACACCGCCAGTGCGACGGAGGCAGCCCAGCGCGCTGCCGGCACCGGCAACGTCTTCGAAGGGTCGCGCTTCGACGCCACCCCGGATGGACAGCACGTCAGTGCGTGGTACCAGCCGTTCACGCAGGACCATGCGTTCATTGCGGGTGGCCAGGCACTGCCGTACGAGTGCTATGCCGCGGTGGCCGGGGCGGCCGGCTTCCACGTGGCCGGCAGCGGCACCGGTATTCACCTGTACCAGAACCTGCGCGGCCATACGCAGTTGCTGAGCGAGTCCGATGCGGCCATGCTGGGCCTGGCCGGCCAGGGTTATCGCGACCGGGGCGTGCAATTCGGCGCTGCCACCGATCAAGCTTTTACGTTCGACGTGGAGGGCTACTTGGTCGCGAATCGCGACAATGGCACCGTCCTTGCACTGGTCCAGGCATTGGCCACGCAATACGGTTCCACGAGCGCCGCCGGATTTATCGATGCCGTCGAGCAGAACTATTTCCAGCAGATCCAACTGGTCGGCGTGGCCAATGGCGGCGTTGCTTCCGCATATGACGTCAATGCCGTGTTCGGCACGCAATTTATCTAGCGCAGCGGCGACGATATTTCCCGTAAGTAAATAATCCGGTACCGGGCGCATGAGTTGCGCGCCGGTGGCCCGGTATCGGTGCTAGTGTGTCAGCTCCACAATGAGGGAGCCGACATGATTCACCATCTGGGTATTGTGGTGACGGATTTCGTACGCAGTGCGGCGTTATATGACGCCTGCCTGGCACCGCTGGGCATCCGCCGTACCGAAACCGATCTCGATTGGGCCATTTACGCGCCCGACAACGGCCACCCGTTCTTGTGGCTGGGTTCCGAATTTCCAACCTACTGGTCGGCCGGCAAACAGGCCGGCAACGCCCCTATCCACCTCGCCTTTTGCGCACCCGACCGGGCGGCGGTGGACGCTTTTTACCGTGCCGCGATGGAGTTGGGCGCCGAGGACAATGGCCCGCCCGGTATCCGGGTCAGCTATGCCAATTTCTACAGCGCTTATATTCTCGATTACGACGGGAATAATATCGAGGCGACGTTGCGGGAGGATTGACTCAGTCCTGGATCTGCCAGAATGTGGCATCTTCGTGCCGAGTGTTGGCGCTGTAGGCTTAGGGTCTGTCCCTGCAAGGGACTGACCCTGAAGTTTATCGGAGCGGCGTTAACTTCAGGGACAGTCCCCTGCGGGGACAGTCCCTATTAAAGCCGGGGCCCGCCGCACCGTTTGAACACTGCAATGCAGCGGCTCAAAAGCCGTCCGCACCACGGCCAATGCCTCCTCCGGCCGTGAATCGCCACACATGAAAATATCGACAGCGGCAAACTGCTGCTCAGGCCACGTATGGATCGACATATGCGATTCGGCCAGCAATACGACACCCGTAATCCCTTGTCCAATACCGAACGCGTGGAAATGGCTGTGCAGGATGGTCGCGCCGGCGGCCGTCGCGGCCGTACGCAATAATGCTTCGAGATGGATGCAGTCGCTCAACCGCTCCGGCGCCACGCCGGACAGGTCGGCCAGCAAATGCGTCCCTTCCGCCCGATACACCGCTGGCGTCATTTATGCCCGCCGCCGCTGCCCCAGCTGCCGCCACCGGTGTGCGACGACCAGCCGCTGCCACCAGAAGAGCCGGGGGAGCGGGAGCTGTTCGTGATGCTGGCCCAGCTGGTAACGATGGAAAAGATCAGCACGATAATGCCGTAACCAGGGAATTTCATGCGTCGTTATCCATCGAATCGAGGAACATGGCTGGTAAATACAGGGCCGCCGCACCGATTACGGTATAGATGAAGGCGGCGCGGAAATTGAGCAGCAGGGGAATGGCGTTGCAGACCACCATGATAATGATGAGCCAGCGGGCCGTATCGCGATGGCCGGACTTGGGCCCTGCCGCGGCGCGGCCCTTGCCGGTCTTCCTGGCAGGCGTCGCCTTGCCGAACCAGGCATTGAGCTGATCCTGCGACACATCGGTCGATTTCGACCAGGTCAGTTCCTGCGCGGTGCTCTCGGCCGCCAGCGAGGTGGGACCCCGCTCGTACTCGACGATGTGGGTCACGTCGCCCACCTGCACGCGCCAATTGAACGCGCCGGCCGCGAACGTCACGGTGGCATCGTATTCCTCGACCTTGTCGAAGCGGACACTGTTCAGGCGGGCGCCGGTTTCCTGTAGCTGCGGCCAATCGTCCAGCACGACCGACTTGGACCACTCGCCCTCCGCTTCGACCAGCCACAGGAAGCCCGCGCGCGGACCGTACAGCAGGTACTCCGTCCATTCGAAGCCTTCGTCGTCCTGGCGGCGCAGCACGCCGATGATCGTCAGCTTCTGGTTGCCCAGCTTGCCCTCGGCGCCCAGCTCCAGCGTCGTGCGCGCCGCCTTGACGCGCTCGCCGGCGCGCAGCACTTCGACCTGCGGGCTGGTGGCGTCGAGCTGTGTGGTGCAGGCGCGGCAGACGAGGGTATTGGTCAGGCCCGGCAGGTACTGGATCTGGCTGCCGCAGGAAGGGCAGGCGAGCGCCGTCAGCTTGCCCCGGTAGCGTCCCGCCGTCTGTTCGATGGCCGTGTCGTCGCGCAGCAGCTGGCATTGCAGCGCCTGCAGCGTGGTGGCCCTGCCGACGTACAGCCGCGGCTTGTCATCCGAATAATCCAGGGTCGCAAAGATGGTGCCGGCGCGCAGGTCGGCCACGCGCGCCTGCCAGCCCGCGCCCACGACGAACGGCAGCTCGCCCTGGCCGCCCACACAGTGGGCGGTGCGCACGTCGGCCGCCACGTAGCGGGTGCCGTCGAGGGTGACGGCGCGGCCCGGCGCGAGGCTGTCGAACGCCGGCAGCGGCGCAGCGGTCGCACGCAATGTCGTGATGGTGTACTGGCCGGAGGCGTCGCCCAGCCAGCCGCTGCTGCCGTCGTCGAACAGCAAGTGCCACTCCGACCACATGCCGGCGTCATAGCGCAGCTGCAGGCGGCCCACCACGGTAAACGGGCGCTTGCCCCAGATGCCGCTGGTGCCCAGCTGGATCGGCGAATAGTCTTCCAGCACCTCGGCGATCTTGCCCAGGTCGCGCACGGCGCTGGCGTCCTTCAATACGCCGGCGCGGCAGTATTCGCACACGGCCATCACGGACGCGTGCGAGCGGAAGCGCACGGGCGCGCCGCAGCTGGGGCAGTTCACCGTCAACAAGGACACTCCGCAGCGCTCAACCGATCAGCTTTTTCAACAACTCGGCCTTGGCGCTGTCGTAGTCGGCGGCCGAGATCAGGCCCTTGTCCAGCAGGCCCTTGAGCTTTTCCAGACGACTCTCGATCGCTTCCTCCGCCGGGGCGACGGCTTGCGGCGCGGCCGGCGTCAGCGACGCGCCGACGGCCTGGCCCATCGCCTGGCCGATCGTCACGCCGGCCCCGAGGCCCGCGCCGATGCCGGCGATGCCCCCTTCGTTTTGCGCCGCCAGCGGAATGGCGGTCGCGGTCTGGTAGCGCGTAAAGCCCGTCATCTTGTCGTTCGACAGGCCGCCCTTCATGCCGGCGGCGATACGCTCGTCCAGCGCGGCCTGCAGCTCTTCGGGCAGGCTGACGCTGGCCACGTTGAACTCGTCCAGCGCGATGCCGTAGCGGGCAAACGCGTCGGCCAGGTCGCCCTTGACCTCCTGCGCCATCAGGGCCTGGTTGGCCGCCATGTCGAGGAACGCGACGTTGGCGCCGCCCAGCGAACTGGCCATGGTGGCCAGCAGGATGCCGCGCAACTGGTCTTCCACTTCATCGCGCGTATAGGCCGCGCGGGTGCCGCTGATCTCCGTGAAGAACTTGCGCGCATCGGCCACGCGGTACGAATACATGCCGAAGGCGCGCACGCGGATCATGTCGAAATCCTTGTCGCGGATCGTGATCGGCTGGGGCGTGCCCCACTTGCGGCCCGTCTGCACGCGGGTGCTGAAGAAGTACACGTCCGACTTGAACGGGGCGTCGAACAGCTTGTCCCAGTTCTTCAGGTTGGTCAGCACGGGCAGGGTCTGCGTGGTCAGCTTGTGGGTGCCGGGGCCGAACACGTCGGCGATCTGGCCTTCGTTGACGAACACCGCCACCTGCGATTCGCGCACCACCAGCACGCCGCCGTTCTGGATCTCGAAATCCTGCATCGGGTAGCGCCAGGCCAGCACGCCTTCCTCGTCCTCGTTCCACTGCAGGACGTCGATAAACTGCTTCTTGATAAAGCTGCCGATACTCATGGGGCCTCCGCGTGCGTAATTGGTCGGGTCAGGAAATGCAGGCGGCGTTGATGCCGCCGATGGCCAGCGAGATGGCGCCCAGCAGGCCGCCGAATGCGCTGTTGCCGGACTCGATCTGGTCCTTCGCCATCTTCAGCGTGCGCGTCGTGATGGCATAGGCCAGCGCCTGCACGATCATCGCGCCGAAGGCCCACGCCGCGAACGCCTGGTAGTTCGGCGTGTGCAGCAGGCCCGAGGCGATCGTCAGCGAAAAGCCCAGCAGGGCGCCGCCCAGCGACAGGGCGGCCGCGTGGTTGCCCTCGCGGATCAGCGCCACTTCATCATAGGGCGTCATCCACGTATAGGCGCGGAAGAACACGGCCAGCAGCACGGCGGCCAGCACGAGATGGATCAGGTAGTTTGCGACGGCGTACACGTTATTCGCTATTGAGATTGCCAGAAGGTAAAGATATTAAGCCATAATTCCGCCGATGACCAAAAAAATCCTGATCCTTTCCGTCTTTGTCGTCGCCTCGTGCGGGCTCGCGTACGAGCTGATCGCCGGTGCGCTGGCCAGCTACCTGCTGGGCGACTCGATCCTGCAGTTCTCCACCATTATCGGCTGCTACCTGTTCGCGATGGGGGTGGGCGCGCACCTGTCGCAGTACGTGCAGGACGAGCACGTGCTGGACCGCTTCGTCGACATCGAACTGGCCGTGGGCCTGGTGGGCGGCGTCTCGGCCGCGCTGCTGTTCGTCACGTTCGCGTGGGCCGCGGCGCCGTTCCGCCTGATGCTGTACGTGATCGTGTTCCTGGTCGGCGCGTTCGTCGGCATGGAGGTGCCGCTGGTGATGCGGGCGCTGAACGCGCGCCAGACGGCATTCTCGGAACTGGTCAGCCGCGTGCTGACGTTCGATTACCTGGGCGCGCTGGCCGTGTCCCTGCTGTTCCCGCTGGTGCTGGCGCCCCACCTGGGCCTGGTGCGCTCGGGCTTCCTGTTCGGCATGCTCAACATCGGCGTCGCGCTGTGGACGATCCACGTCTTCCGTGCCGAGCTGACGGCGGTAACGGGCCGCGTGCTGCGCGCTTGCGCCGTGCTGGCGCTGCTGATGTTCGGCTTTGCCGGCGCCGACCGCCTGACGCAGTGGGGCGAGCATGGCCTGTTCGGCGACCAGATCGTGTATGCCACCAGCACGCCGTACCAGCGCCTCGTCATCACGCGCTGGAAGGACGACCTGCGCCTGTACATCAACGGCAACCTGCAGTTCTCGTCGCGCGACGAATACCGCTACCACGAGGCCCTGGTGCATCCGGCCATGGCCGCGCTGCCGTGGGCGAAACGGGTGCTGGTGCTGGGCGGCGGCGACGGCCTGGCGCTGCGCGAAGTGCTGCGCTACCGCCACGTCGAGCACGTCACGCTGGTCGACCTGGACCCGGCCATGACGGCCGCGTTCACCAACCGCGCCGAGCTGCGCCAGCTCAATCGCGACAGCTTCCACGACAAGCGTGTCACTGTCGTCAATGCCGATGCGGCGATCTGGCTGCAGCAGCAGGACGGCGCGATGTTCGACGCCGTCATCGTCGATTTCCCCGATCCGTCCAGCTTCGCACTGGGCAAGTTGTACTCGGTGCCGTTCTACGGCCTGCTGAAAAAGCACCTGGCCGCCAATGGCCTGATCGTCGTGCAGTCGACGTCGCCGTTCTTCGCGCCGCACGCCTACTGGACGGTGGACGCGACGTTGCGCGAGGTGGGCATGCGCACGTACCCGTACCACGCCTACGTGCCGTCGTTCGGCGAGTGGGGCTTCATCCTCGCGTCGCCGCAGCTGTACTACCGGCCACCCACGTCGTACTCCTTGCCGCTGCGCTTCCTCAACGGCGACACCACGCGCGAGATGTTCGCGTTCCCGCCCGACATGCCGAGATTGGCCCTCCCGCCGAACCGCCTCAACACCCAGTCGCTCGTGCATGAGTTCGAGCAGGACTGGCACCGCACCATCCGCTGATGGAACGGCGCAGCTTCCTGTTTGCCGCGGCCGCCGGCAGCGCGGCGCTCGCCAGCGCGGCGCTGTACCGGCGCTGGCACGAGATCGCGCCCACGGTGCACGCACCGGGCCGCGAACTGGGACACTACCTGCGCGACCGGGCCAGCGTGCCGCCGCCCACGCAGGTCATCGAGACCGACATCGCCATCGCCGGCGCGGGTATCGCCGGCCTGACGGCGGCCTGGCAGCTGCGCCGGGATGGCCACGCCGGCTGCGTCGTCATCGACGGACCCGAGCCGTTCGGCAATGCGGCCGGCGGCAGCGCTGGCGAACTCGCGTATCCCACCGGCGCGCATTATTTACCGGTGCCGTCGCGCGAATGCGCCCACGTGCGCGAGATCCTGGCCGACCTGGGCATCCTGCAGCGCGACGCGCACGGCGACAAGCCGTACTACGACGAGCGTTACCTGCTGCATGCGCCGGAAGAGCGCGTGCTGGTGGGCGGGCGCTGGCACGAGGGCATCGTGCCGCGGGCCGGTGTGCCGCCGGCGGAGCTGGCCGAGCATGATCGCTTCTTCGCGGAAGTGGCCCGGCTGCGCGCCCAGCGCGGCGCCGACGGGCGTCGCGTGTTCGCGCTGCCCAGCAGCGCATCGTCGCTCGATCCGGCCTGGCTGGCGCTGGACGGCATCACGCTGCGCGACTGGTTTCAACAGAACGGCTACCGCTCGCCCACGCTGTACTGGTACCTGGATTACTGCTGCCGCGACGATTATGGCGCCACCGCCGCCACCGTCTCGGCGTGGGCAGGCCTGCATTACTTCTGTGCCCGGGGCGGCGAGGCCGCCAATGCGGGACCGGGTGCGTGGCTGACGTGGCCGGGCGGCCTGCAACCGCTGGCCAGCGCACTGGCCGAACGGTCGGGCGCACGCCGGCTGGGTGGCGCTGCCGTGTCGATCCGCGAGGTGGACGGCAAGGTCGAGCTGCTGTGCTGCGCGCTCGAAGGGGGCAAGCCGCGCAGCTACCTGGTGCGCGCCCGCAAGGCCATTTGCGCCATGCCGCTGTTTGTCGCCAGCCGCATCGTCGAGAACATCGCCGCCTACGGCTTCACGCCGCAGCACCTGCCGACCACGGCGCCGTGGCTGGTGGCGAACTTCGTGCTGCGCGGCTTCCCGGCCGAGCTGCCGGAAGCGCCGCTGTGCTGGGACAACGTGGTGCACCGTCCCGAGGGCGGCGCGAACCTCGGCTACGTCGTCTCCACCCACCAGGATATCCGCGTCACGCCGCCCGAGCGTACGGTCTTCACTACATACGCCGCGTTGTCGCACCTGGAGCCGCTGGCAGGACGCCGCTGGCTGCAGTCCGCGCCGCCGCAAGAGCTGCTGGCGCTGGCCGCCGGCGACCTGCATGCGGCCTACGGCAGTGCGATCGACCGGCAGGTCGAACGGGTCGACATCACCTTGCGGGCCCACGCGATGGCGATACCCCGGCCGGGCTTTCGCGCCAACGCGGGCCTGGCCGCACTGCGCGCGCACGACGGTCCGATCCTGTTCGCGCATGCCGATCTGTCCGGGTTTTCCGTGTTCGAGGAGGCTTCGTGGTGGGGCGTGCAGGCGGCGCGGCGGGCGCTTGCCTAGCGCACTGGCCTGAAAAACCGGAACAGGCAACGTCCCAGGCCGAAGACGACAAACCACCAGGCCCATTGGATCAGCCATGGCAGCAGGATCACGCTGTCGCCCTCGGGCACACCGTAATCGCACCCTTCGCTTGTCTGCACACATGTATGGTGGACAAACAGGGTGTCGTACAGCTCGTAGCCGATCAGGATCAAGGCAGGGGCGGGCAGGCCGATCCGGTTGATCACGATGCCAAACCCGAAAAAGACCGTAAACGCGGCACTGCTCAGGAACACGGAACCGGTGCGCCGGTGCACCGCTTTGGCGGCCCAGATCGCGAGGGGAGCAGTACGAAGGGCGACAGCAGGAAAAGCCACAGCATGGCATCGAAACAGTAGAGAGTACGGGGAAGGGGCTCGTCAGGCCGGGTCGTCCGGCTGCAGCCGAGCATACCACGCCGCATACGGCGTATTCTTCGCCAGCCGCCGGTTGAAGTCCGGCGCCCCGTCGGTCCACCACACGGGGCCCCGCTCGCCGAGCCCGCGCTTGGCGGCGTCCACAGCGGCGCGGGCGGCGCGTTCCGCTTCGATGTCGCCGGCTTTTTTGGCGGCACCCACCTGGCGCCGCGCCGTCATCAGTGCGTCGACGAGGCGCTGGCGCTCCTCGGGCGGCAGGGCGGGATTGCTCATGCGCCAAAGGCGGCCGGAGACGACGAAGTAGCGGCCGTCCGGCGTGCTGGGGTAGTGGTCGGGGGCGGGCATTGGCACTACTATACGCAAGACGATGGCGCCGTGATAACGTATGGTGTTTTCGTCAATCGGAGCGGTATCCATGATCAAGCGCGCTATCCTTGTCGCCATCGCCACCTTCGCCACCCTGCTGGCGTTGGAGGGCTGCCAGTATGGGGCCCTGCAAAACGAGTCCCAGTCCTGCGACCGCCTGGCCGACTACAGTGACCGCAAGGCCTGCCTGGACAAGGTCAAGACTCAGGAGCGCGAGTGGGCGAAGCGCAAGAACTGATTTATCCACCTCTCGCCGCGCATTGTCGATCCGGGCGCGGCCGGTTCGTCGTGTCGGCAGAGGGACGTCCTCTGCCATATTCCCTGAAGGAGTCACCATGAGCGCCCATACCGTCACGCTGCATCGCGTCCTGAAAGCCACGCCCGACCGCGTCTACCGGGCCTTTACCACGCCCACCGCGCTGGCCAAGTGGCTGCCGCCGCACGGCTTCGTGGGCACCGTGCACGAGATGGAGGCGCGCGTCGGCGGGCGTTACCGCATGTCGTTCACCAACTTCACGACGGGGCACAGCCATGCCTTCGGCGGCGAGTACCTGGAACTGGTACCGGGTGAGCGGCTGCGCTACACGGCCACGTTCGACGACCCGAACCTGCCGGGCCGGATGCAGATCACCGTCACCTTGCGCACGGTGTTCTGCGGGGTCGACATCCACATCGTCCAGGAAGGCATTCCGGCCGTGATCCCGGCCGAGGCGTGCTACCTGGGCTGGCAGGAATCGCTGCAGTTGCTGGCGCAACTGGTCGAGGCGGCGGTCGAAGGCTGAGCGGCCGGCCGCTGCTCGACAGCCGACGGCTCGTTACAACCGGCCGACAAACGCGGACAGACAGCCGCCTCGTCCAGGCGCACCATGGTCAGCGATGGCTACCCTGGGAGAACGAGATGCGATCAAGTGACATGGCAGGCAGGCTGGCAGCGGTAGTACTGCTGGGTGCGATGACAATTCCTGCGGCGGCGCGTTCCGGCAAGACCTGCACGGTGTACCAGCACCGCGACTTCGGCGGCGCCCACTGGACACTGCAGAACGGCGACGTGCTGCGGATGATCCGGCCGCCGCGGCTGGGCACCTCCGACGGCATCCACCGCTTCATCTACGACGCCTCGTGGAACGACCAGGTGTCGTCGTTCAAGGTGGGGCCCACCTGCACGCTGGTCCTGTGGGAGCACGTCAACTACGGCGGCCATCGCTTTCGCGCCAACCGCGACCGCTCCTACGTGGGCGACGGCTGGAACGACAAGGCCAGCGACGCGATGTGCGAATGCGCGGGCCCGTTGAAGTGGTGAACGGCGTCAGCCCGTCACCTCGACGACGCGGCCGTTCAGCGGCTGCACCGGGCGCGCGTTCATCGGGTACAGCTTGCGGAACGCCGCCAGCTGGCGTTTCGAGATATCGACCGGTTGCTTCAGGATCTGCCAGTGCACGCCTTCGCTGCAGGGCGGTGTCGTCAGGGAGCCCATGTACGCATAGTAGTCGTGCCGTGCGGGCAGCAGCGCCGCGAGGTTGAAGTCGCCCTCGACCGCGTGCTTGTCGCCGGCATGGGCCGGCAGCCCGGCAAACAGCGGCTTCAATGCCGGGTTTTCCTTGCCCTCCTTGAACAGGACTGCGACGACGGCCAGTTCGCCTGCCGCATTCCGGTGCACCATGTGCGCCACCAGCGGGTAGTGCTTGCCGTTGACCGTTTCCTCGCTGGGCGTATGGAAGTGGAACTGCACGACCTGGTAATCGCCGCTGGCGAGATGCACGGCGCCGCCCTCCGGCAGGTTCACCTGGACGGTGTGACCGTTGTTGACGATCTCCGCGTGGCTCGGTGCATAGGCGAAATCGATCGGCGCGGGCGCGCCGTGCCGGACGGCGTGGATGTCGATCGGCGACTGCGCCTTGCCCAGCTTGCAGGCGGAGAAGCCGGGCTCCAGGTCGCCCCAGTGGGCGGTGCCGGCCTTGCCCTGGTATTCCCAGTGGGGCGGCGTGTGTTCGGCAGCCTGGACGCTTGCCATCGCAGCCAGCGCGGCTGCCACCATGATCAGTTTGGTTTTCATCGATGACCTTGTCTAAGTGGGGAGACTCGCGGCGAGTTTCTTTGCGGCGAGAACATGTTCAGCTTAGCAAGTAGACCGTTCAGATTTCGTTAGCGCTGGATGAGGCGAAACTTAAGGCCGTCAGCGAGCAACCTTCAACCCCACGATCCCTACAAACACCAGCGCCATGAACAGCAGGCGCGGCACCGACAGGCTCTCGGCAAACACCAGCAATCCGACCAGCGTGACGCCGACGGCGCCGATGCCCGTCCAGACGGCGTAGGCGACGCCCAGCGGCAAGGCGCGCACGGCGCTGGCCAGCAGCCAGATGCTGCCCAGCGCCGTGACGAGAGCCAGCACGCTCGGCAGCGCTTTGGTGCCGCCGTCGGACGCTTTCAGCGCGAAGGCCATGCCCACCTCCAGCACGCCGGCCGCCAGCACGAGTCCCCACGCGAACAGGCTAGACATGGGCCGGCTCCGCGCTGCGCGCCAGGCCGCGCTGGACGGCGGGGCGGGCGGCCACCTGGTCCAGCCAGGCCGCGACCGCCGGCCACGCCGCGATGTCGAGCCCCAGCTCGTCATGCGTGACGAGCCACGGCCAGCAGGCGATGTCCGCGACCGTGTAACTGTCGCCGGCAATATACGGCGTCGTGGCCAGGCGGCGCTCGATGACGCCATACAGCCGCCGCGCTTCCTTCGTGTAGCGCGCCAGCGCCTGGGGATTCGGCGTCGGCGACGCATGGCGGAACCACCACAGCTGGCCCAGCATCGGACCGATGCTGGCCGCCTGCAGGAACAGCCATTGCAGCACGGTGGCGCGTCCCGCGGGGTTGTCCGGGATCAGGCGGCCGGATGTCGCCGCGAGGTGGAACAGGATGGCGTTCGACTCGAACAGGGCGGCGCCGCTGGCACCGTCGACCAGCACGGGGATCTTGCCGTTCGGGCTCATGCGCTCGAACGCCGGCGTGTGCTGTTCGTCGGCTCCCAGGTCGACTGGTTGCACGCGGTAGTCCAGGGCCAGTTCCTCCAGCGCGATGGGAATCTTGCGGCCGTTCGGCGTGTCGGCCAGGTAAGCGGTGTACATGATGAATCCTCCTTGGACGTCACAGTATCCTGTGCAGAATGGCAAACAATTCCATTTATTCGCACAGCGGCTGTGCGTTTTCGCACAAGCATGGACTGGGACGACTACCGTTATTTCGTTGCCGTGGCCGATGCGGGTTCGCTGTCCGGTGCCGCGCGCCGGCTGGGCCAGAGCCATTCGACCATCCTGCGCCGGCTGGACAAGCTGGAGGCCGCGCTGGCCGTGCGGCTGTTCGAGCGCTTCCCGACGGGCTACGTGTCGACCCCCGCCGGCGACGAGCTGCTGGCGCTGCTGGCACCGCTGGCGCAGCAGATGGTGGACGTGGAACGGCAGATCGGCGGGCGCGATGCGCAACTGGCCGGCGACATCCGCATCACGACCACGGACACGCTGCTGCAACCGCTGCTGCTGCCTGCGCTGGCGGCGTTTCGCGGGATGTACCCGGGTATCCGCCTGCAGGTCACCGTCAACAACAGCTTCCTGAACCTGACGCAGCGCGAGGCGGACGTCGCCTTGCGGCCCACGAATACGCCGCCCGACAACCTGGTCGGCCGCAAGCTGGGCCGGGTGCGCACGGCGCCCTACAGTGTCGTGCCGCACGATCCCGTCGACGACTGGAGCGCCTACGACTGGGTGGCGCCGGACGAAGCGCTGGCCCACCTGGCGCAAGCGCGCTGGCTGCGCGAGCACGTGCCGCCGGAACGCTGGGTCTTCAGCAGCGATACGCTGGTGGGCATGGCGGCTGCCGTGGAGGCGGGCGTCGGCGCCGGCATGCTGCTGTGTTTATTGGCCGATGCGCGTCCGGGCCTCGTGCGCCTGGCGCCGCCGCCGCCGGCGCTGGACACGGACGTGTGGCTGCTGACGCACCCCGATCTGCGCCGGGTCGGCCGCGTCCGTGCGCTGACGGACTTCCTGGCCACGGCACTGGCGGGCCATCCGGCGCTGTCGTGACGGGGCCCGTGGTAAGGTCCCCACTTTGACCACAAGGAGCCTGCCATGTCGATGATCGGCCTGTTTCTCGCCGTACCCCAAGCCGAGCTGGGGGCGCTGCGCGCCGAGCCGGAAGAGATCGAGGAATTCCTGTCCGGCCCACGCGGCGACGACGCGTTCTGCGTCGACAAGAGCTGGCATGCCATCCATTACCTGCTGACCGGTTCGACGGTACCGGTGCCCGGCCCGCTGTCGAACGTGGTATTCGGCGTCGGCCCGCTGGGCAACCTCGATCTGGGCTATGGCCCGCCGCTGTGCACCGATGCGGCCGACGTGAAAACCATCGCGGCCGCGCTGGAAGCCGTTTCGGATGACGCGGTGCAGGCCCGTTTCGATCCGGCCGCGATGGACGAGGTTTACCCCAGTTTCTGGGACGAAGAAGACGCGCTGCCGATCGTGATGGAAGCGCTGGGCGAATTGCGGGCGTTTTATCGCGAGGCGGCCGCACAAGGGTACGCCGTTATCACATGGCTGGCCTGAACACCGTATAAGCTATTCCAAAACGATATAGGGTTTGCCGAAATAGTCATATTTCACGGCTGACAAGCGTGGCTACACTGGCGCGGTTTCCATCATCGCGCCCGCCATGAAAATCACCAAGCTGACCTTGTACCGCGTTCCACCCCGCTGGATGTTCCTCAAGATCGAGACGGACGAAGGCATCGTGGGTTGGGGCGAACCCGTCATCGAAGGCCGCGCCCGCACCGTCGAGGCGGCGGTGAACGAATTGTCCGAGTACCTGGTCGGCCAGGACCCGCTGCGCATCAACGACCTGTGGCAGGTGATGTACCGGGGCGGCTTCTACCGGGGCGGCGCCATCCTGATGAGCGCCATCGCCGGCATCGACCAGGCGCTGTGGGACATCAAGGGCAAGGCGCTGGGCGTGCCCGTGTACCAGCTGCTGGGCGGCCTGGTGCGCGACCGCATGAAGATGTACAGCTGGGTGGGCGGCGACCGTCCGGCCGACGTCATCGCCGGCATCCACACGCTGCGCGAGATCGGCATCCACACGTTCAAGATGAACGGCACCGAGGAGCTGGGCATCATCGACTCCGCTCGCGCCGTCGATGCGGCGGTCAGCCGCGTCGCCCAGATCCGCGAGACGTTCGGCTACGACATCGAGTTCGGCCTGGACTTCCACGGCCGCGTCTCCGCGCCGATGGCGAAGGTGCTGCTGCGCGAGCTGGAGCCGCACCGCCCCCTGTTCGTGGAGGAACCCGTGCTGGCCGAGCAGGCGGAATATTATCCGCGCCTAGCCGAAGGCACGTCGATCCCCCTGGCGGCAGGCGAGCGGATGTACTCGCGCTTCGAATTCAAGCACGTGTTCCAGGCCGGCGGCATCGCCATCGTGCAGCCCGACCTGTCGCACGCGGGCGGCATCACGGAATGCGTCAAGATCGCCGCGATGGCCGAAGCCTATGACGTGGCGCTGGCGCCGCATTGCCCGCTGGGCCCCGTCGCGCTGGCCGCGTGCCTGCAAGTGGACTTCGTGTCGCACAACGCCGTGCTGCAGGAGCAGAGCATGGGCATCCACTACAACCGCGGCGCCGAGCTGCTCGATTACGTCGTCAACAAGGAAGACTTCCAGATCCAGGACGGCTACTTCGCCCCGCTGCCCAAGCCGGGCCTGGGCGTCATCGTCGACGAGGAACGCGTCATCGCCGCCAGCGCCGGCGTGACGGACTGGCGCAACCCGCTGTGGCGCCATCCAGACGGCAGCGTGGCCGAATGGTGACGCCGGCCCTGATCGGCGTCGACTGGGGCAGCACCAGCCTGCGCGCGTTCCTGCTCGATGCCGACGGCAGCGTGCTGCAGGAGCATGCTGCCGCGAAAGGCGCCTCCACGCTGCACGGCCATCCTGCGTTTGTCGCGGCGCTCGACGAAGTGGCGGGAGCCTGGCGCCGCGCGCAGCCGGCGCTGCCGCTGCTGGCCTGCGGCATGGTCGGCAGCCAGCACGGCTGGCTGGACGTGCCGTATGTGCGCACCGCCGCCGGCGCCGCGGACCTGGCCGCCAAGCTGGCGCAGCCCTCCGACACGGCCCTGCACATCGTCCCCGGCGTGCTGTGCGACGACGGCAAGCTGCCGCCGGACGTGATGCGCGGCGAGGAGACGCAGATTGTCGGCGCGCTGGCCCAGCATCCCCAACTGGCCGACAGCTGCATCGTCCTGCCCGGCACGCACTCGAAATGGACGCACGTGGCGCAAGGCGCCATCGTGCGTTTTGCCACGCACATGACGGGCGAACTGTACGCCGTGCTGCGCCAGCATTCCGTGCTGGGCCGCCTGATGCCGCCCGAAGTGACACCCGACGCGCAGGCGTTCCTGCGCGGCGTCGCGGCCGCGCGCGATCACGGCGACCTGGGGCTGCCGCACCAGCTGTTCGCGGTACGCAGCCTGGGCGTGACAGCGCAGCTGCCGCACGCGGCGCTGGCCGAATACCTGTCCGGCCTGTTGATCGGCCACGAACTGCGCGCCGGCCTGGCCTGGCGTGCGGCGCATGGGCTGCGCGAGCAGCCATTGGCGCTGGTCGGCGCGGCGCCGTTGTGCGAGCGCTACCAGCTGGCGCTCGGCCACTTCGGCCAGCCGGCCCACCTCGTCCTCGACAACACGGCGCCGGCCGGCCTGCTGGCTCTGGCCCGCGCCGCCCGACTTCTCTCGTAAAGACCGCATGCAACCCGACCTGACCACCGCCTTCCAGACCGCCTTCGCCAGCCTGCCCCTCGTCGCCATCCTGCGCGGCCTGCGCCCCAGTGAGGCGCAGGAAGTGGGCGCCGCCCTGTACGACGCGGGCTTTCGCCTGATCGAAGTGCCGATGAACTCTCCCGAACCGCTCGAATCGATCGCGCTGCTGGCCCAAAGCCTGCCGCGCGATTGCCTTGTCGGCGCCGGCACCGTGCTGTCCACCGACGTCGTATCGCAGGTGCAGGGCGCCGGCGGCCAGCTGATCGTCATGCCGCATGCGGACACGGAAGTGATCCGCGCTGCCAAGGCGGCCGGCATGATCTGCGTGCCTGGCGTCGCGACGCCCACCGAGGCCTTTGCGGCAGCCAAGGCGGGCGCCGATGCATTGAAGCTGTTCCCGGCCGAATTGCTCACGCCCACCATCGTGCGGGCCATGCGCGCCGTGCTGCCGCCCGCGCTGCCGCTGCTGCCGGTGGGCGGCATCACGCCGGAAAACATGGACGAATACCGCGCCGCCGGCGTGGCCGGATTCGGCCTGGGCTCGGCGCTGTACCGGCCCGGCATGGATGCGGCCACGGTGGGCGCCAATGCCCGCCGCTTTGCCGCCGCCTGGCACTAACACCAGAACAACAGGCCATCGCGCCACCCTCATCGGAGACAACAACATGAACATGACCTTCCCCCGCAGCGCCATTGCCATCGCCTGCGCGCTGACGCTGACGCTGACCTCAAGCAGCGCATCCGCCGAGACGCTGCTTGCCATCGACGCCACCGCGCCCGTCGCCAAGCCTGCCACGGGCCACCTGAAGCTGGGCACCGCCGTGGCGCCATCGGGCCAGCGCCTGGCGGCGAACAACCAGTACCTGAGCCTGGACGGCCAGCCGTGGATGCCCGTGATGGGCGAGTTCCACTACAGCCGCAGCCCGGCCGACACGTGGGAAGCGGAGTTGCGCAAGATGAAGACGGCCGGCATCACGGTCGTCGCCAGCTACGTCATGTGGAACCACCACGAGGAACACGAGGGCAAGTTCACCTGGCAGGACAACCGCGACCTGCGCCGCTTCGTCGAGCTGTGCGCCAAGGTGGGCCTGAAGGCCGTCGTGCGCGTGGGGCCGTGGGTGCACGCGGAAGTGCGCTTCGGCGGCATCCCCGACTGGGTCGTGACGAGCATGCGCACGCGCGGCGACGACCCGCAATACCTGCGCTACGTGGGCCGCTTCTACGATGAGATCGGCCGGCAGTTGCGCGGCCAGCTGTGGAAGGACGGCGGTCCCGTCATCGGCATCCAGCTGGAAAACGAATACAACCTGACGGGCCCCGACCAGGGTGCGCAGCACATCGCCACCTTGAAGAAGCTGGCGCTGAAGGCCGGCATGGACGTGCCGTTCTACACGGTGACGGGCTGGGATGGCGCCGTCTACCCGTCCGGCGAAGTGACGCCGGTATTCGGCGGCTACCCGGACGAACCGTGGGGCACCAGCACCGCCGAGCTGCCGCCGAAGGAAACGTACGCGTTCCGCTTCGACAGCCGCGTCAGCGGCGACCTGGGCGCGCAAACGGCCGCGCAGGCGCCCGGCACGGCCGAAACGGACATCGCGCTGACGCCGTTCCTGGGCGCCGAGTACGGCGCGGGACTGCCGTTCATGTACCGCCGCCGCCCCGTCGTGTCGGCCGACGACATCGCCTCGATGCTGCCCGTGCAGCTGGGGTCCGGCGTCAACCTGATGGGCTACTACATGTTCCACGGCGGCCGCAATCCGGTCGGCGACAGCACGCTGGAAGAGAGCACGGCGTCCGGCGGCTACAACGACACCACGGCCATCAACTACGACTTCCAGGCGCCGCTGGGGCCGGACGGCCAACAGCGCACGGTGCTGGCGAAGCTGCGCCCGTTCCATTACTTCATGCACGATTTCGGCAGCCGCCTGGCGCCGATGACGGTGCGGCGCCCGGCCGTCACGCCCGCCAACCCGGCGGACCTGAAGACGGCGCGCGTATCGCTGCGCGCGGCCGGCGACAGCGCGTTCCTGTTCGTGAACAACCACGTGCGCCAGTACCCGATGCCGGTCCAGAAGGACGTGCGCTTCGCTGTCAAGCTGCCGGGCGGCACCGTGGAATTCCCCCGCAAGGGCGTCGACATCGCCAACGGCGCCTACTTCATCTGGCCCGTCAATTTCGACCTGGACGGCACGCGCCTGCGCTACGCCACCGCGCAGCCGGTCACGCGCCTGGACATGGGCGCGGCCGGCATCACCTACGTCTTCGCCGCCAGCGCCGGTGTACCTGTCGAGCTGCTGGTCGAGACGCCGAGCGGTACCACGGTGGACGCGGCCGGTGCGCAGCGCCAGGCCGGCAGCGTGCTGGTTCAAGGGCTCAAACCGGGCACCGGCAAGGCGCTCACCGTGCACCGCCAGGGCGGGCGCGACGTCAACGTGCTGGTGTTGACGCCGGAACAGGCACAACAACTGGCCGTGGGCGAATTCGCCGGCCAGCGCCGCCTGGTGCTGAGCGCGCAGCAGGCGTGGTTCGACGACGGCGCGCTGCAGTTGCGCTCGACCGGCTCGAACCGCTTCCGCGTGGGCGTGTATCCCGCGCTGGCGCAGGCGCCGGCTGGCGTGCGCGCCGCGGGCAAGGATGGCGTGTTCCAGGCTTTCGAGGCGCAATTGCCCGAGCGCCGTCCGAGCGTGACCGTCATCGCCGAGCGCGCGGCCCAGCCGGCACCGGCCATCCTGCGCGGCGGCCTGGCGAAAGCGGCCCTGCAGCCGATTCCCGAAGCGTGGCGCGCGGCCGCCACCTGGCGCATCGACGTCGCGCCAGGTGCGCTGGACGGCCTGGACGACGCCCTGCTGCAGCTGGACTTCACGGGCGACGTCGGCCGCCTGCTGGCCGGCACGCGCATGGTGGACGACTGGTACTACAGCGGCTACCTGTGGCAGGTCGGGCTGAAGCAACTGCAGGCGGCGCAAGGCCAGCAGCCACTGTCGCTGGCCGTGCTGCCGCTGCGCGCCGACGCCCCCGTCTACATCCCGCGCGAAGGCCGCCCCGATTTCGGCGGCCAGCCGCAACTGGCCCGCGTCAACAAGGTCGACATCGTTCCCGTGTACCGGCTGGCGATCAGGCCGTAACACCCTAAAAAGAATTCAAACCCGGAGACTTTCATGAGCAACCACCGTACTTTCATTGGCCGCCGCCGCGCGATCGCCGCCGCCGCTGCCGCCCTGTGCACCGTGCCCGCCTGGGCGCAGACGGCCAGCCCCGCGGACACCGGCGCGGAACCGCAGCAGGTCGTCGTGACCGGCATGCGTGCCAGCCTGTCCAAGGCGCAGGACCTGAAACGCAATGCCGACCAGGTCGTCGATTCCATCGTGGCCGACGATATCGGCAAGCTGCCCGACGCCAACGTGGCCGAAGCCCTGCAGCGCATCACCGGCGTGCAGATTTCGCGCAGCCGCGGCGAAGGCGACCGCGTGCAGATCCGCGGCCTGTCGCAGACGCAGACGCTGCTGAACGGCCGTTCGATCTTCACGGCCGGCAAGGAACGCGGCCTGTCGTTCCAGGACGTGCCGGCCGAACTGCTGGCCGGCGCCGACGTCTATAAAACCCCGACGGCCGACCAGGTCGAAGGCGGCATCGGCGGCGTCATCGACCTGCGCATGCGTAAACCGTTCGATTTCGCCGGCCTGAAGGTGGCCGCCACCGTCAAGGCCACCGATGCGGACTATGCCGACAAGCGCAATGGCGAAGGCTCGCTCCTCGTCAGCAACCGCTGGAAGACGGGCGCCGGCGACGTCGGCGCGCTGCTCAGCGTCGCGCACCAGAAGCGCAACTACCGCTCCGACGTGCAGGAGCTGGGCTCGCCCGCCGAACTGGCGGACGGTTCCGGCGTCTCGGCGCCGATCGGTGCCTGGTATTCCTATGAACTGGGCGAGCGCGAACGCACCGGCGTCAGCGCCACGCTGCAATGGCGCCCCACGCGCCAGCTCGAGTTCTACCTCGACACCAACTACACCAAGCTCGATACGACGACCGACACGTACGGCTTCTATGGCACGCCGTACTGGCCGAACTACAACGCCGCCACCAATGCCGGCGCGATGTGGCCGAAGGGCGCCGTGACGACCGATGCCGGTGGCCGCTTCCAGAAGGGCAGCTTCTTCGGCGCCGACCTGACGACGTCCGGCTACATCGGCGACAACAACACGAAGACGCGCCAGCTGGCGCTGGGCGGCAGCTGGAAAGCCGACGGCTGGGTGGTGAAATCGGAACTGGGCCACACCAAAAGCGATTTCGCGCGCCAGTACCAGGAAGTGCGCCTGGGCGCCAACTCCACGTCGTTCGCGTACGACCTGACGACGAAAGTGCCGTCCGCGTATCCGGAGCTGGCCAATGCCGACGACCTGGTCAATCCGTCGAAATACTGGGCCAGCAAGGCCTTGTACTTCCGCCAGAAGAACGGGGGCAAGGAAACCGTGTGGCGCCTGGACGGCGAGCGCAGCCTGGACAACAACTTCATTCCGCGCGTGCGCGCCGGCGTGCGCCTGTCCAACCGGGACGCCAGCAGCAGCGAGATCAACACCATCGACGATATCTGGAACGCGGCCGGCACCGGCGCCGTGGGCGGCGCGCTGCCCGGCCTCGCCAGCCAGATCGGCGTGATTCCCCATGACGACCTGCTGCACCGCGAAGGCGGCGGCACGCGGCCGACGCAATGGCTGTCGATCGCCAACCTGGACTGGCTGCGCGATCCGCAAGCCAGCCGCGCCGCGCTGGGCCTGGCGGTACCGGATTTCGATGCCGCGCAGACGTTCGACTTCAGCGAGAAGACCCGCGCCATCTACGGCGTGGCCGACTTCGAAAGCGAAGTGCTGGGCAAGGCGGTGTCCGGCAATGTCGGCGTGCGCTATGTCAAGACGCGCACCAACCGCGGCTACGCCGTGATGGAGAACGGCAGCTACGTGCCGCGCCACGGCAGCACCAGCGACGATGACGTCCTGCCCAGCCTGAACATGCGCATGGAGCTGAACGACAAGCTGGTGGCCCGGGTGGCCGCCTCGAAAGTCGTCACGCGGCCGAACTTCGACCAGCTGACACCGAGCCTGTCGCTGAACGCCAACGACCGCACCGCCTACATGGGGAACCCGGACCTGCAGCCGCTGTCGGCCAAGCAGCTCGACACGACGCTGGAGTACTACATCAGCAAGAGCGACTACCTGTTCGGCGCGGCGTTCTACAAGAAGGTCGACGGCTTCATCCAGACCACGCCAAGCACCCTGCAGTATGCCGGCACGACGTATGACGTATCGACGCCGACCAACGGCAAGGACGGCACCATCAAGGGCGTGGAGCTGGGCTACCAGGGCTTCTTCACGAACCTGCCGGGCGCGCTGCGCGGCCTGGGCCTGCAGGCGAACTTCACGTACGTGGACAGCAAGGCGCCGGGCCCGATCGGCGGCCAGGAAACGTCGCTGGAAGGCCTGTCGCGCACCAGCTACAACATCGTGGCGATGTACGACTACAACGACTTCGGCGTGCGCCTGGCGTACAACTACCGCGGCCGCTACCTGTCCGGCACGAAGAACTACTACGTCAACAACGGCAATACGCTGGCGCAAACGCCGCTGTACACGAACGGCTATGGCATGGTGGACGGCTACATGAGCTATGCGCTGACGAAGCAGCTGAAGCTGGCATTCGAGGTCAACAACCTGACCCGCACGTCGCGCCGCAGCAGCTACGGCGCCACCGGCCTGCCGTTCGGCCGCTACGTGGACGACCGCCGCTTCGCCCTCAGCCTGCACGCGGACCTGTAATGCCGCAGGCGCTGCACGAAGGGGAAGCGCTGCACCTGGCGTTACCGCATCGGGCAGCGCTGGGGGACGGCCTGGTGTGGCAGCCGGGCGCCGCGCGCTGGTGGTGGACCGACGTACCGGCCGCCACCTTGTACGCGTGGGCGGACGGGGCACCGGCCGCCTATGCGTGCCGGCTGCCCGACCGGGCCGGCAGCCTGGCGTTCTGCCGCTCCGGGCGCATGCTGGTGGGCCTGGCCAAGTGGCTGTGCTATGCCGAGGCGCCGGCCGGGCCGCTGCCGGCCCGCCTGCCGTTGCGCCCGATCGTCGCCGTCGATCCGGCCGAACCGCGCACGCGCGTGGGCGACGGCCGCACGGACCGGGCCGGCAATTTCGTCTTCGGCACCCGCATGGATGGCGCCGAGCCGCGCGCCATCGGCAGTTTCTATCAATTCTCGCACCGGCACGGCCTGCGCCGGCTGGCGCTGCCCGCGACCGCGCTGGCGGGCAGCATCTGCTTCAGCCCGGACGGGGGCACCATGTACTTCGGCGACGCCCAAGGGCGCGGCATGCTGCAATGCGACTACGACCCGGCAGAGGCCCAGGTGACTGGCGTACGTCCGTTCGCGCAACTGCGTGACGACGTGGCGCGTCCGCATGGCGCCGTTGTCGACAGCGATGGCTGTCTGTGGAACGCGGAATGGGGCGGCGGCCGGCTGACGCGCTACGCACCGGACGGCACCATGCTCCGTAGCCACCGCTTGCCGGTGGCGCATCCCACCCGTCCCGCGTTCGGTGGCCCCGCGCTGGAGCACCTGCTGGTAAGCAGTGCCGGGCCCCGGGTCGGCGGCAAGGCGGCCGCGGCCGATGCCGGCAGCCTGTTCCAGCTTGCCACGCCGGGCGTCCACGGGCTTGCCGATACCTTATTCAACGATGACTGACATGATCAAATTCTTCCTGCGCGCGGCCGCCGCCGCGCTTTGTACCGTCGTGCTGCAGGCCAGCGCGGCCACGCCTTTCCTGGCCGGTGGCGACGTCTCCGTGCTGCCGCTGATGGAGCGGCACGGTGCCCGCTACAGCGACCGCCAGGGCCGGCAGGGCGACGCCCTGAAAATCCTGCGCGACAGCGGCCACAACATCGTGCGCCTGCGCCTGTACGAGACCCCCGGACCGGGCAACGGCAACGAGGGCTACCACTGGCCGGCCGGCTCGATGGACCTGCCCGATCTGCTGGCACTGGCGAAGCGCAGCGCCGCGCTGGGCATGCAGATCCAGCTGACGTTCCACTACAGCGATTTCTGGACCAATTCGAAGACGCAGAACGTGCCGGTACAATGGCGCGCCCAACTGGACAAGCTGCCCGACGAGAACGCCCGCTTCGAGCGCCTGCGCCAGCTGGTGTTCGAGCGTACCCGCGACGTGATGCGCGCCTTGCAGGCACAGGGCACGGTGCCGCAGTTCGTCTCGGTCGGCAACGAGATCGAAGGCGGCATGCTGTACCCGTACGGCGCCATGACGGAGCAGAACTGGCCGCGCCTTGGCGCGCTGCTGCAGGCCGGTTATGACGGCGTCAAGGCGGTGGCACCCGCGTCGAAAGTCATCCTGCACCTGGACGATGCGGGCAACCTGGAGAAGTATCGCCATTACTTCGACCGCCTGCGCGCGTTGAACGTGCAGTATGACGTCATCGGCGCATCGTACTACCCGTTCTGGACGAAAAAAACGGTGCAGCAGGTGGTGGCGTTCAGCCGCGCGGTGACGACGCGCTACGACCGCGACCTGTTCATCATGGAGGCCGGCTTCAACTGGACGCCGAACCTGCCGAACGGCTATCCCGGCCAGCTGTCCGACAACGGGCCGTATCCCGCCACGATGAGTTCCCCGCAAGGCCAGCGCGCGTTCATGGACGAACTGCTGGGCGCCATGCGCAAGACCGACCGCGTGCTGGGATTGCTGTACTGGGATCCTGTGATGATCGCCACGCCCGGCATCGGCTGGGCCGTGCGCGACGCGGATGGCGTGCCCGGACCGAACGTGGTGGCCAACACGACCTTGTTCGATTTCGACGGCAAGGCATTGCCGGTACTGGACGGGTGGAAGGCGCATACCGAGCCACAACAGCAGCAGAAGTAGGGGGCATCGCGCAGGTGACGTGCGCGAGCCCGTCGGAACAATAAAAAAAGGAAGAGCACAACATGGTCGACAGACTGAAAGACAAGGTAGCCATCGTCACGGGCTCCACGCAAGGCATCGGCAAGGCGGTGGCCAAACTGTTCCTGGCCGAAGGCGCGAAGGTCGTCTTGAACAGCCATCGCGACGACGAACACGCGGCTGCCGCGCGCGCGGAGCTGGGCGGTCCGGGCACGCTGTTCGTCGCGGCCGATATCGCCGACCGCGACGCGGTGGCGGCGATGACGAAGCAGGCGGCGATGCAGTTCGGCCGCATCGACATCATCGTCAACAACGCGGGTGTGAACGTGTTTACGGATCCCCTGAAAACCACGGCCGAGGAATGGCAGCGCTGCTTCGCCGTCGACCTGGAAGGGGCATGGAACGTCATCCGCAGCGCGCTGCCGGCCATGCTGGAGCAGGGCGGCGGCAGCATCGTCAACATCGCTTCGGTGCACGGTCATAAAATCATCCCGGGCTGTTTCCCGTACCCGGTCGCCAAGCACGCGCTGCTGGGGCTGACCAAATCGCTCGGCATCGAATACGCCGCGCGCGGCATCCGCGTCAATTCGATCTCGCCAGGCCTCATCATGACGGACAATATCCGCGCCTGGCTCGATGGCTGCCCCGACCCGGCGGCCGAGGAAGCGCGCCAGGCCGGGCTGCTGCCGCCCAAGCGCATCGGCACGCCGGAGGAAGTGGCCTACACGGCGCTGTTCCTGGCCAGCGACGAAGCGCGCTTCATCAATGCCACGGACATCCTGATTGACGGGGCAGGTCGCAGCTCTATCATGAGTAAGCCCTTGCCTTGACAGAATTGCATGCCTGACATCCACTCCGACCGGTTCGTACGCTCTCACCTGAAGATGCGCCAGCTGGTCCTGCTGGTGGAGCTGGGCCGGCACGGGTCGATCCTCCATGCCGCCCAGGCGGCAAACCTGACGCAGCCTGCCGCCTCGAAACTGCTGGCGGAACTGGAATACTCCCTCAATGTGCAGCTGTTCGAACGCCTGCCGCGCGGCGTGCAGCCCACCTGGTATGGCGAAGTGATGATCCGCCGTGCCGGTGCCGCGCTGGCGGAGATGGATGCGGGCTACCAGGAAGTGATGGAGCTGCTGGCCGGCCTGGCCGGTACCGTGGCCGTGGGCGCCGTGCTGACGCCGTCCGCGGGCCTGCTGCCGGATGCGATCAAGCTGCTGAAAACGCGGCATGAGCGGGTCAAGGTGTCTGTCACCGTGGACACCAGCAAGCTGCTGACGGAAAAGCTGCGCGCCGGCGAGCTCGATCTCGTGATCGGCCGCGTGCTCGATTCGGAATCGGCCGCCGAGCTGCATTTCGAGCCCGTCACCGACGAACCGCACAGCATCATTGCCGGCGCCGGCCATCCGCTGGCCGAGCGCGGCACCCTCGGCCTGGAGGAACTGGCGGGCGAGCCCTGGATCATGCCGCCGGCCGGCAGCATCCTGCGCGACCGGCTGACGGCGCTGTTCCTGTCGCACGGCCTGGAGCCGCCGGCCGAGACGGTGGAATCGCTGGCACTGCCCGTCATCGCCAACCTCCTGATCGGCAGCCGCATGATCGTCGCGCTGCCCGAGGAACTGGTGCGGCCGTACCTGGACATGGGCCTGCTCACGATCCTGCCGTACGACCTGGGGCTGCGCATGGACCTGTATGGTATCGTCACGCGCAAGCAGCATCGCCTGGCCCCCGGCGCGGAAGCCATGCTGGCGGCCCTGCGCGAGGTGGCGGCGCTGCGTTATCCCCGGTGACTCGCGCCAGGAGACCGCGACTTGAAGGCCAGTAAACGATTCCGCACCCCCGCCCAGCCGAACCTGAAGGACGGCGATGCAGGCGCCACGCCGCTGTGCACAGCCGATGACCCCAAACGCGACAAGGCCGAAGCCAAGCGGCTGCACAAGCTGATCGCCGTGCTGCAGGAAAAGCTGTACGCGGAACGGGACCGCAAGGTGCTGGTCGTGCTGCAGGGCGTCGATTGCGCGGGCAAGGACGGTACCGTGCACCAGCTGTTCCGCAAGATCAACCCGATGGGGCTGCGTCCCGTGCGCTTCGATGCGCCGACGTCGATCGAGACGGCGCGCGACTACCTGTGGCGGGTGCACCGGCAGGTGCCGCGCGAGGGCGAGATCGCCGTCTTCAACCGCAGCCATTACGAGGACGTGCTGCATCCGCTGGTCTACGGCCAGCTGGAAGGCGAAGCGCTGGCGCGGCGCTACGCCCACATCCGCGATTTCGAGCGCATGCTGGCCGAGACGGGCACGGTGATCCTCAAGATCTTCCTGCACATCTCGAAGGACGAGCAGCGCAAGCGCCTGCAGGCGCGCATCGACAATCCGGAAAAACACTGGAAGTTCGACCCGGCAGACCTGAAGCACCGCGAGCGCTGGGACGACTACCGCCAGGCCTACGAGCGGGCCATCGCCGAAACGGACGCGCCGCACGCGCCGTGGTACATCGTGCCGGCCGACTCGAAGCCGCACCGCGATCTGGCGGTGGCGACCTTGCTGGTAGAGGCGCTCGAGGCGATGGACCTGCGGTGGCCGGCCGGGGATGCCGGGCTGGCGAAGATCAAGGTGCGGTGATGGTTGGGGTCTGTCCCCGCATGGGGACTGACCCCGAAGTTTGGCAGCGGACCGCCATGGAAAAACCACTTCGGGGTCAGTCCCTTGCAGGGACAGACCCCAGCCCCCCCTGCAAACGTTCCCCCGATATGGCATAGTGATTGTCTTATTCTCACCATCGAATCGCGGAGAACGACCATGCAACTGAAAGACCCGACCCTGCTGCGCCAGCAAGCGTATATCGACGGCGCCTGGCTCGATGCCGACAACGGTGAAACCCATCCCGTCACCAATCCCGCCACCGGCGAACACCTGGGCACGATCCCCATGATGGGCACGGCCGAGACGCGCCGCGCCATCGAGGCGGCGAATGCGGCCTGGCCTGCGTGGCGCAAGAAGACCGCCAAGGAACGCGCGGCCGTACTGCGCGCGTGGTACGACCTGATCATGGCGAATGCCGACGACCTGGCCCTCCTGATGACGACGGAGCAGGGCAAGCCGCTGGCCGAAGCCAAGGGCGAAGTCGTGTTCGGCGCCAGCTTCATCGAATGGTTTGCCGAGGAAGCCAAGCGGGTACATGGAGACACCCTGGCGTCGCCCTGGCCGGACCGCCGCCTGATCGTGACGAAGGAGCCGATCGGCGTGTGCGCCGCCATCACGCCGTGGAACTTCCCGCTGGCGATGATCACCCGCAAGGTGGGCCCGGCGCTGGCGGCCGGCTGCCCGATGGTCCTGAAACCCGCGGAGTCGACGCCGTTCTCCGCGCTGGCGCTGGCCGCGCTGGCCGAGCGCGCCGGCGTGCCGAAAGGCGTGTTCTCCGTCGTGACGGGCTCGCCCAAGGAAATCGGCGCCGAGATGTGCGCCAACCCGATCGTGCGCAAGCTGACGTTTACCGGCTCGACGGCCGTGGGCCGCATCCTGATGCAGCAGTGCGCGCCGACGATCAAGAAGCTGTCGCTGGAACTGGGCGGCAACGCGCCGTTCATCGTGTTCGACGATGCCGACCTGGATGCAGCGGTGGAGGGCGCCATCGCCTCCAAATACCGCAATGCCGGCCAGACCTGCGTCTGCGCCAACCGGATCTATGTGCAGGACGGCGTGTACGAGGCGTTTGCCGAGAAGTTCACGGCCGCCGTCAACAAGCTGAAAGTCGGCAACGGCGTCGAGCAGGGCGTCACGCAAGGCCCGCTGATCGACGACAAGGCCGTGCAGAAGGTCGAGCAGCACGTGGCCGACGCGCTGGCCAAGGGCGGCCGGCTGCTGACGGGCGGCCACCGCCACGCGCTGGGCCACAGCTTCTTCGAGCCGACCGTCATTGCCGACGTCAACAACGACATGATCGTCGCCACCGAAGAGACGTTCGGCCCGCTGGCTCCGCTGTTCCGCTTCAAGACGGACGACGAGGCGATTGCGCTGGCCAACAGCACGGAATTCGGCCTGGCCGCCTACTTCTATTCGCGCGACATCGGCCGCATCTGGCGCGTCTCCGAAGGGCTGGAGTCGGGCATGGTGGGCGTCAACACGGGCCTGATCTCGAACGAGATCGCCCCGTTCGGCGGCGTCAAGCAGTCCGGCCTGGGCCGCGAAGGCTCGAAGTACGGCATCGACGACTACCTCGTCATCAAGTACGTCTGCCTCGGCGGAATTTGAGGTAACACCGGTGCCTGACACCAGGGGGCTCGTGCCCATTTACTGCAGCCCCATCAACCGCTCCGTCATCCGCTTCACCGCCCGCATCTGCCGCCCCGTCTTGAGCGCGTAGTTGGCGTCGTCATAGCTGAACCAGTCCCAGCACGCATTCGGATTCGCCCACGGGTACACCGGCGCGGCCTGCGGATACAGCACGACGATGCGGTTGGTATCGGCCCACGCGTTGTAGCCCGCGTTGTGCGTGTGTGCCTCGCCCACCAGCGCGGCCGTTTGCTTGCAGCCGTGGAAGGCCACGTGCAGGCGGCAGCCCGCCGCGTTGCCTTCGCAGCCGGGCGGCACGTAGACGATGCCGGTCGTCGCCATGCCGTGGCGGCGCGGCGAGTCGATGAATTCTTCCTGGTTGAACTCGATGAAGCGCCCGGCCGGCGGTGCCGTCGAGCGCGGATTCAGGCTGCCGTAGATCCAGTTCAGCAGTTCGCCCGCGCCGTCCACGCCGCAGTTGCTGATGTAGGGTGCTCCCAGCTCGCCGCAGCCGTTGCCGAAGCGGTCGGTCGGGATGGCGTGCTCGGCCCTGATGTCGCTGCGGTAGCGGATCCGGTCCGGCGGCAGGAAGTGGCGGTAATAGGCCGCCAGGTCGTCCATGACGGCCGTCGGCACGACCGTGTCGGCGCGACCGGAAAACAGCCAGATGCGCTGCCGGGCCAGGTTGGCGGTGGGATCGACATGGCCCCGCTGCGCATACGTGGCTGTCGTCTCCACCAGGCTGGCCACGCCCGTGCCGCCGTCCGACACGCTGCACCACGGCAGGCCGCTGGTACAGCTGCACACCATGGTGGCCACGTTGACGCTGCCGCGCGCGCAGTTGTACGGCCCGCCGGCAATGATGCCGGCGCCGACGATGCTGGCGGAGTAGGCCACGTCGAACTGGACGGCCATGAAGCCGCCGGACGACAGGCCCGAGACCGACAACTGTTCCGCCTTCAGCGCGGGCAGGCTGGCCGCTTGCGCATGGGTGGGCCGCAGTGCGGGTGGCAGCAGCAACGTGGCCGCCAGCATGGCCAGCGCGACGACGGTACGGATGATGAGCTTACGGGAAGAAGAGCGGAGCATGGCGAACCCCTCCACGGCAGGAGAACACGCTGCGATTGCGGCGCGGTGACATACAATGAGCCTTCCCGATTACTTTGTCGAGCACACCATGACTTTTCCCTTCCGTGTTGCGTCCTTGTCGCTGCTTGGCCTGCTGTGCAGCGCGCCCGCGTTGGCCCAGCAAGCGGCGAAACCGGCGGCGCCCGCGCTGAGCGCGCGCCCCGCCAGCTGCCCGGCGCTGCTGCGCCAGTCCTTCAAGCGCCTGCAGGACGATGTGCCGCAAGACCTGTGCCAGTATGCGGGCAAGGTCGTCCTCGTCGTCAACACGGCCAGCTATTGCGGCTTCACGAGCCAGTACGAGGGCCTGGAAGGGCTGTATGCCAAGTACGCCGACAAGGGCCTGGTCGTGCTGGGCTTCCCGTCCAACGACTTCGGCAAGCAGGAACCCGGCAACAGCAAGGAAATCGCCGACTTCTGCTTCAACACCTATGGCGTCAAATTCCCCATGTTCGCCAAGTCGGTGGTCTCCGGTGCTGCGCCGAACCCGTTGTATGCGGACCTGATCAAGGCGACCGGCAAGACGCCCGCGTGGAACTTCCACAAATACCTGATCGGCCGCGATGGCAAGGTCCTCGACAGTTTCCCCAGCAAGGTCAAGCCGACCGACAAGGAGCTGGTCGGTGCCGTCGAGAAAGCGCTGGTGGGCTGATCACCCGGCGACGAGGGTAAAGCCTTCGTCCAGCCAGCCCGTCACGCCGCCGATCATGATTTTCACGGGCCGGCCCAGCCGCGCCAGCCGGATCGCCGCACGGGCCGCGCCGTTGCAGTGCGGTCCCGCGCAATACGTGACGAACACGGTGTCGGCGGGGTAGTCCGCCAGCTTGGCCGCCACGATCTTGCGGTGCGCCAGGTCGATGGCGCCCGGCACGTGACCGCGCGCGTAGCTGTCGCTGCCGCGCACGTCCAGCAGCACGAAATCCTGTTCCGGCGTGCCCAGCACGCTGTGCACGTCCCAGCAATCCGTCTCGAAGCGCAGCGCTTGCTCGAAATGGGCCAATGCCGCCGCGCTGTCCGCCGCGGCCACTTCCGTCACGATCGACATGTTTCCTCCGTATGAATGAGGCCCTATTGTCGGGCTGCTGCGTCATCCCCGGCAGTGGCACGAACGACAGGGTGCGTTAAGATTGCGCCATGCATGCACCTCATCTTGTCGTCGCGCTGGCCTATGACGGCCTGTGCACCTTCGAATTCGGCTGTACCGTCGAGCTGTTCGCGCTCGAGCGCCCCGAGCTGGGCGTGGACTGGTACGACTTCCGCGTGGCTGCCGTCGAGCGCGGCCCCATCCGCGCGGCCGGCGGCATCACGGTGCAGGCGCGCTATGCGCCGGGCTGGCTACGGCAGGCCGACACCATCGTCATTCCCGGCTGGCGCGATGCGGACGAAGAGCCGCCGCAAGCGCTGCTGGCGCTGATCCGCGCTGCCCACCGGCGCGGCGCACGCCTGTGCTCGATCTGTTCGGGTGTGTTCGTGCTGGCCGCCGCCGGGGTGCTGGACGGCCAGCGCGCCACCACCCACTGGCGCTATGCCGAGCGGCTGGCGCGGCGCTATCCGCGCGTGCAGGTCGAGGCGGACGCGCTGTACATCGACAACGGCCAGGTCATCACCTCGGCCGGCTCGGCAGCGGGGCTGGACATGCTGCTGCACCTGGTCCGGCGCGATTACGGTGCCCGCATCGGCAACCTGGTGGCGCAGCGGCTGGTCGTGCCGCCGCACCGGGCCGGCGGCCAGGCGCAGTTCGTGCCCCGGCCCATGCCGCCGGACGAGGCGGGCCGGCTGGCCCAGCTGATGGACTGGCTGCGCCGCCACCCCACCGGTCCGCACACGGTCGCATCGATGGCACAGCATGCCGCGATGAGCGCCCGCACCTTGCAGCGCCAGTTCCAGCAGGCGACGGGGCTGGGACCAGCCGAATGGCTGACGCGGGAACGGATCGCCATCGCCAAGGACCTGCTGGAGTCGCCGCTGCCCCTGGCGCAGGTGGCCGAGCGTGCAGGGTTCGGCTCGGAGGAGACGCTGCGCCACCATTTCCGCCGGCTGGTGGCGACGACGCCGGGAGCTTATCGAAAAGCATTCCTTGTTGCAGGCGCTTCCGTTGACTAAGCTGGTTGCTCCAACCACTGACTGGAGGAGACCAGCATGTCCTACGTCGACGGATTTATCGTACCGGTACCGAAAGCCCAACTGGATGCCTACCGCGCCCTGGCGGAAAAAGCAGGCAACATCTGGCGCGAACATGGCGCGCTCGAATTTCGCGAATGCATGGCCGAGGATGTCAAGCCAGGCCAGCTGACGTCGTTTCCCCAGGCCGTGCAACTGAAGGACGACGAGGTCGTATTCTTCTCGTGGATCACCTACAACTCGCGCGAGGAGCGCGACCGGATCAACGAGAAGGTCATGCAGGACCCACGCATGGGCGACATGATGAGCGAGATGCCGTTCGACGGCAAACGCATGATCATGGGCGGGTTCACGCCGTTCGTCAGCCTGTAGCCGTTCCATCCAAGCCGTAACGCGCGCGCACTGCAGGGCTGGAAGCCTGAATGATGACACACAGGAGCCCTGCAGGGCGTGACGCACGAGATTGCCGACAGCGGCCATGCCTGCTCGACTGAGCTGGAGATGCAGGACGGCCCGATCACGAAACGCTACCGCTCGAACTTCCGCGAAGGCGGTGGGCGCACCAGGTCGATCAGTTGCTCCGCACAACCTAGCTCACTTCGATTCCATAATTTTTGTAACTACAAAAACAAGTTGACCGCAGTGATTTTTGTAGTTACAGTTATTCATATGGACGTCGCATTCGACACCAACAAAAACACCGCCAACATCGAGAAGCACGGCGTTTCTCTAGCGGCGGCCGCGTCGATCGAATGGGACTCCGCCCTGAGCTGGCCCGATGAGCGCCACGACTACGGCGAGGCGCGTACTTGCGCAATCGCCTATATCGGCGACCGCCTGCACTATGTCGTGTATGTGGATCGTGAAGAATTGCGCCGCGTCATCACCTGCGCAAAGCCAACCTGAGAGAGGTAAAACGATATGCCGAAGCTTAAACCGGGGACGGTTTTCCCCACCGCCGAGGAAGACGCCGCGATTACCAAGGCGGCAATGTCGGATCCCGATGCGATGCCCTTCACCGATGCCGAGTGGGCCAGCGTGAAGCCTAAACGCGGCCCTGGCCGGCCTGCCGGCAGTGGCACGAAGGAAGCCGCCACGATTCGCTATGACCGCGATCTGCTGGAAGCCTTCAAGGGCACCGGCGACGGCTGGCAAACGCGCATGAACAACGCGTTACGCGAGTGGGCCAGAGACCACCAGCTCATTACCAGCTGAAAAACCCACGCCCCTTTCAGGGCACGGGTCGCTGTATTGGCGCGAGGCTCCGTGTCCTGGTCCTCGGCCTGCTCCGCTTGGTCCTGTACCGCCAACAGGTGCAGGGGCTTTGGCTTTGGCCAGGCTGGCGGCCGCCGTGTCCGTGTCGCCGGCGCTGTCAGCGTCGATATCAGCCCGCCACCAGCTCCGCGCGTAACACACCCCGCAGCGCGTTGCACAGCACGATTTCCTCGGCCCGTGCCAGCATGGCGGGCGTGATGACGGCTTCGCGCGCGCCCCACGCTTCCAGCACGACGGCACGCATGACGCCGGGCAGCAGGCCGCAGGCCAGCGGCGGCGTCAGCCATTGGCCGTCCAGCCGGACGAACACATTGCTGCGGCCACCCTCGGTAAGCTCGCCCCGTTCGTTGCAGAACAACTGGTCGAACGCGCCTTGCGCTTCGGCCGCCCTCCACGCCGCGTCGTAGCGGGCTCGCCAGGTCGACTTGTGGCGCAGGAACAGGTCGTCGGCAACCGTCGGCTGCGCCGCCAGCAGGACGCGGACCGGCTGCGCCAGCGGCGCCAGCACGCCCGTCTGCACGGCAAAGGCGCCGGCCCCGTTCAGGGCCAGGCGCAAGCGGTGCGGCGTTGCGGCGGGCAGGCCTTCGCATGCCATGGCAACGTAGGCGCGCGCCGCCGCCTCGTCCCAGGCGAAGCCGAAATAGCGGGCCGATTGCGCCAGCCGGTGCAGGTGCCGGTCCAGGTGGCGCGCGCCATCCTCGCGCGTCGCGTACATGGTCTCGAACAGTTCGAAGTCGTTGCTCAGCCCTGTCAGGAAACGCGCCTTCAGGCGGCACTCGGCGAATTCCTCCGCCGCCACGCTGTCGTGCACGATGCCGGCGCCGACGCCCATCTCGCCGCGGCGCACGCCACCGGCCCCGGGCTGCAGGGCCAGCGTACGGATGGGCACGTTCAGGCAGAAGTCGCCGAAAGCCTGGCCCGGCGGTGCCGGGTCGAACCAGCCGATGGCCCCTGTGTACAGGCCGCGCGGCGCCGGTTCCAGTTCGGCGATGATTTCCATTGTGCGCCGTTTTGGCGCGCCCGTGATCGAGCCGCAGGGATACAGCGCGGCGAAGATGTCGGCCAGGGTCGCATCCGGACGCAGCGTGGCCTGCACGGTGGACGTCATCTGCAGCACGCTGGCATAGCGCTGTACGTCGAACAGCTTCGGCACCCGCACCGAGCCGGTGACGGCAATGCGGCCGATGTCGTTGCGCAGCAGGTCGACGATCATCAGGTTTTCCGCCCGGTTCTTCGGGTCGGCGGCCAGTGCGGCGGCGCGGTGCGCGTTGTCTTCCGCAGCGGCGGGACCGTGCGGTGCCGCCGGCGCCGTGCCTTTCATCGGCCGCGCGGTCAGCGTGCCCGCATCGTGGCGCACGAACAGTTCCGGCGACAGCGACAGCACGGCGCCGCCATCGGGCAACGCGACCAGGGCGCCATACGGCACCGGCTGGCGCGCGCGCAGGCGCTGGTACAACGCGGCGGGGGAGCCGAATGCATCGAAGCGCAGGCGATAGGTGTAGTTGACCTGGTAGGTGTCGCCCGCCGCGATGTAGGCGCGGATGCGGTCGATCGCTTCGGTGAACTGCGTCTCGGTGACGTTGGCGGTGACACCGGCGATGCCGGCCGGCGCATCCTCGCCGGCCGTGCGTTCCAGCAGCCATGTGGCCACCTCCTCCTGCGTCAGGAAGTCGCACTGCCGGAACAGCAGCACCTGGGCCAGCGGCACCGGTGCCGGCCGGGCCGGCAAGCCGACGATGGCGTGGCCCAGCTCATAGCTGCACAGCGGGACGGCATACTGCCCCTGCTGCAGGGCGGCCTGCAAGTCGGCCAGCAGCGCCGGCCACTCGCCCGGTGTCGTGCAGGTAAGGGTGCCGGCGTGATGGCGGAACAGGCGGGAGTGACGGCCCGCGCTGGCGTCATCGAGCAGGGCAAAGCATTCGGAACTCATGTATGACCACGTTTGGAGAAGTAAATACCGCACAGCAGCAGGGCGGCGCCGGCCAGTTGCCACGGGCCGATGCGCTCGCCGAAGATCGCCAGCGCGGCAATGGCAGCCGTCAGCGGCTGCACCAGCAGGCTGACCGATGCCAGCGACGCAGGCAGGTGCGCGAACGCGTAGGCTATCACGGTCTGGCCGCCGATCTGCGCGATCAGCGCGAGCCCCAGCAGCGGCAACCAGCCCGCTGCCTCGGCCGGCCAGAACGGTCCCGGCATCCACAGCGCGAACGGCAGCAGCACGAGCGCCGTGACGCTGGTGCTCCAGGCCATCAGGCGCGCCGTCGAATAGGTGGCGCGGGCATCCTTGACGACCAGCTGGTAGGCGGCATAGAACGTCGTCGACAGCAGGCCCAAGCCGTCGCCCAGCAGGTGCGTGCCGCCGCCCGTGGCGGACGGCCCGATCAGGACGACGGCGCCCGTCAGCGCCAGCGCCATGCCGCCCAGGAACCCACGCGAGAAGCGCTCGCCGTGGGCCAGCCACAGCCACAGGGCGATGAACAGCGGCGCCAGGTTCGACAGCAGGGTGGCGTTGGCCACCGTCGTGTAGTGCAGCGACAGGTGCCAGATGCCCAGTTCGATGCCGAAGAACAGGCCGGACAGGGCGGCGACCGTGGTCAGCCCCGTGCGCAGCCCGGCGGCCCGGTCGGCGCGCGCGGTCGCCAGCGCCCAGGCCCACAGCAGGGGCGCGGCCAGCAGCATGCGCCAGAACGCGGAGGCGATCGGATTGACGTCGGACAGGCGCATGAAGATGCCGGCAAAGCCGATGGCGACGCCGCCGGCCAGCAGGGCGCCAAACGCCCCTGCGTGAAAAGACTTCATCGGGGTGGGATCAGTGCAGCAGCAGCGCGATCTGGACGGCCGCTTCGTCGCCGGGTGCCAGCTGGAAGCCGCTTTTCGCAAAGCGGTGCCAGCGCCCCAGCACGAAGCTGACCAGCAGGTCGGCGCGCGCGGCGACATCCGCCTCGTGCGCCTGGCCTTCGGCGGCGGCCAGGCGCAAGGCCTGCTTCAGCGCCAGCTCGATGCGGTCGTAGAACTGGTTCATGCGCTGCTGCAGGCGCTCGTCCTCGTTGACGAGGGCATCGCCGATCAGCACCCGCGTCATGCCCGGATTGCTGGCGGCGAAGCGCAGCAGCATCGCCAGGATGTCGCGCGCCTGCGCCAGGCCGTCCTGCTGGCGCTCGGCGATCTGGTTGATAAGACCGAACACGCTTTGCTCGATGAAGTCGATCAGTCCTTCGAACATTTGCGCCTTGCTGGCGAAGTGGCGGTACAGCGCCGCCTCGGACACCTCCAGCTTGCGCGCCAGCGCGGCGGTGGTGATCTTCTCGCCTTTGGGGTGCTCCAGCATCGCGGCCAGGGCCTGGAGGATTTGCAGCTTGCGTTGGCCGGGCGGGGTGCTTGCCATGTTGTCTCTTCAAAAAAACGCGGTTCGAGGATCGACTCAGTACGCTTGCAGGCGGGACAACCGCGCCGGCAGGCTCCGGACGGATTTTACTTTGACATCGACCCAGCCGGGGCGCGTCAGCCGCTTGGGCGGGTGCGCCGTGCCGATCGAATCGCCCACTTTCAGGTACTGCGTGACCCAGACGGTGCGCATCCCCAGCGCATGGGCCGTGCGCAGGTTGGCCAGCGTGTCCTCGACGAGGATGCAGCGGCGTGCCGTGACGCGCTGGTGCCGCATGACTTTCTTCAGCAACAGCTTCGATGGCTTGGGCCGCAACTGGCCGTGCACCCGCATCGATTCGATCGCGATGTGGTGGGCGAAGTGACGGTGGATGCCCAGGTGGCGCAGCACCTGTGTCGAATACCGGTGCGGCGCGTTGGTCAGCAGGATTTTGCGCCCTGGCAGCCGGCGCAGCAAGCTGCCGAGTCCTTTTTCGTGGCGAATCATCGACAGCAGGCCGGGCATCTCGTGCGTCTCGCGCAAAAAATGGTCGGCCCGCACGCCATGGTGCCGCACCAGTCCCAGCAAGGTCGCGCCATAGCGCTTCCAGTACAGCGTGCGCGCCGCGTTGACGGCGTCGATGCCGGCCGGCGTGACGCCGTCGCCCAGCACCCGCGCGATGTACGTGTTCATGTTCGCCATGATCGCGGGGAAGATGGCGTGGGACGCGTTGTGCAGCGTGTTGTCGAGGTCGAACAGCCAGACCGGGGCGGAAGGTTTAATATTCACGTCTCTTGAAATCGGAAGGACAGCATGCGACGCCAGATTATAGTGATGTTTACCGGCTTGTTCTGGCTTCTGGCCGGGCTGGCGCCGCTGCCGGTGGCCGCGCAGGAGGCCGCGCAGAAGTCCGCACCCGTCGCCAACCGGGGCGCGCTGTTCCGCATCGAGCACGATGGCCACGTGGCCTGGCTGTTCGGCACCATCCACGTGGGCGCGCGCAGCTTCTATCCCTTCGAGCCGCGCCTGATGACGGCGCTGCGCGAAGCGGGCGTGCTGGCGCTGGAAGTCGATCCGCTGGGACCGCAGGACGAGATCGCGCGCGCCGTGCGCGAACACGGCATGTACCAGAACGGCCGCGGCCCGGCCAGCGCGGAGCTGCCGGCCCCTTACCGGCCGCGCCTGGAGCGGCTGCTGCGCCAGTATGGCATCGGCGCGCAGACGGTGGCGCCCATGAAGCCGTGGATGATCGCCAGCCTGCTGGCGGTGCGCGAATTCGAGAAGCAGGGCTACCGGGCCGAACTCGCCGTGGACGCATGGCTGTCGGAGCAGGCCCACGCGCGGGGCCAGAAGGTCGTCGAACTGGAATCGGTGGCGAGCCAGATGGCGCTGTTCGGCCGCATGGCGCCGGCCGACCAGGCCCGGTTCCTGCGCGAGAGCATCGATGCGGTCGAGGACAAGGAACAGGCGGACGACGCGCGTGCCATCCTGCAGGCGTGGTCGCAGGCGGACCGCGCGGCGCTGGAGCGGATCGCCGCGAAGACGGCGGCCGATACGACCTATTCGGGCCGGTTCGTCAGCGAGGTGCTGCTGGCCGGGCGCAATCCCGCGCTGGCCGACGGCATCGAGAAACTGCTGAAGCAGGAGCGGCGCAGCGTTGCGGCGATCGGCGTGTTGCACCTGGTGGGAACGGGGAGCGTGCCGGAGCTGTTGCGCGGCAGGGGCCTGCGCGTCGAACGGATCTACTGAAAAGCGAGGAGGAGTACGAAGCGGCGGGGGACTGCGGGAAGAAGTGGTGCCCTTGACGTGGATTGAACACGTGGCCTCTCCCTTACCAAGGGAGTGCTCTACCACTGAGCTACAAGGGCACTGATAAAAACAAGGCGGCGCTTGCACTGCTCGCTGCGCCGCCGAATTTTTAGTGAGACCGGATCATAGTGCCAAATGCCTGTTCGGTCAACACTTCCAGCAGCAAACTGTGTTCAATCCGCCCGTCGATGATGTGGACCGTGTTGACGCCGGACTTGGCGGCGTCCAGCGCGGACGAAATCTTCGGCAGCATGCCGCCGGAGATCGTGCCGTCGGCGAACATCTCGTCGATCTCGCGCGCCGACAGGTCGGTGACCAGGTTACCGTTCTTGTCCTGCACGCCGGCGATATTGGTCATCATGATCAGCTTTTCCGCTTTCAGGATCTCGGCGATCTTGCCGGCGACGACGTCGGCATTGATGTTGTAGGCCTGGCCGTCCTGGCCGAAGCCGATCGGCGAGATGATCGGGATGAACGCGTCGTCCTGCAGCGCCTTGACGACGGCCGGGTTGATCGCGTCGATCTCGCCCACGAAGCCGATGTCCAGGTACTGGCCGGGGTTCTGCTTGTCCGGCATCGCCATCTTGCGCGCGCGGATCAGGCCACCGTCCTTGCCCGTCAGGCCCACGGCCTGGCCGCCGTAGTGGTTGATCAGCATGACGATGTCCTGCTGTACCTCGCCGCCCAGCACCCACTCGACCACTTCCATCGTCTCTTCGTCGGTGATGCGCATGCCCTGCACGAACGTGCCCTGCTTGCCGATCTTCTTCAGCGCATTGTCGATCTGCGGCCCGCCGCCGTGCACCACGACCGGATTCATGCCCACCAATTTCAGCAGGATCACGTCGCGCGCGAAGCCGTGCTTCAGGCGCTCATCCGTCATCGCGTTGCCGCCGTATTTGATGACGATGGTCTTGCCATGGAAATTACGGATGTATGGCAGAGCCTCGGCCAGGATCTGTGCCTTGATCTGCGGCGAAACCGCGGTCAGGTCGTCTGCTGGCATGTCCAGGCTCAAGTTGGTCAGTTGGGTCATGGCGGGTCCGGTAAAAAGATTGTGGCGATTTTACAGCGAAGCACGGGCTCCGGCACGGGGTGTTGCAACCGCCGGGTTGCGCGGCTTGACGGCGTGCCCCCGCATTATAGGGCCAAAGATTGTAATTTCGACGCCATTGAGCTAGCCTCGGCCCATGAGCACCTGCGAGCGCTGCGGCGCCACTTTCCATTGCGCGATGGCCGATCCGGGCCCGGACGGCCAGGCCGACACGACGCCGTGCTGGTGCACGGCGCTGCCCCCGGCCGTGCCGGTGCCGGGCAAGGGCGCGGCGGTGGGGTGCTGGTGCCCGGCCTGCCTGCGGGCGCACATCGCGGCGCAGGCGGCAAGGGCGACGCCGTCGGGCTAGGCCGCCCGCACGGTGCTGAAGAAGCGCATCATTTCCCGGCTTGCGTCCGGCCCCTTGCCATCCGTATAACTGCCGGCCGCGCTGCCGCCCGACCACGCATGACCGGCGCCGTGGATGACCCAGTGTTCGGCCAGGGGCGAGCCGTCGTGCAGCCAATGCTTGATGCGGGTGTAGGCATAGCCGTCGGGCACGCGCCCCGCCAGGCGCGAGGGCCGCGCCGTGCCGCCCAGCGGATGGCTGCGCAGCCCTTGCGCCAGCAGCTCTTCGCCGTTGGCCGGATGGACCGTGGTGTCCTGGTCGCCATGGAAGACGATCATCGGCAGGCCCGCGTTGTTGGTGTCGCGCGCGCCGGCGGCGCCCCGCTGCATGGCCGACAGGGCCGACGGCAGGTCGCGCGCGGCCGCATACGGCAGGCCCGAATGCACGCCGACGGCGCAGAACAACTCCGGATACAGCGTGCCGACGATGATCGCCATGGCCCCGCCGGCCGACATGCCGGCGATGTAGACCTGGTTGCGCGCGACCGGGTAGTGGTCGAGCACCTGCTGCGTCATGCCGGCGATGATGGACGGCTCGCCCTGGCCATGGCGCTGGTCGAGCGCATTGAACCAGTTCCAGCAGCGCGAGTTGTTGGCATCGGGCGACTGCGCCGGGTACAACACGAAGCACTTGCGTTCCTCGGCCACCGCATTCATCTGCGTGCCGGCCGCGAAGTCGTCCGGGTCCTGCGCGCAGCCGTGCAGCATGACGACCAGCGGCAAGCGCTGGCCCTTCCATGTCGAGGGGATGTACAGCTTGTAGCGGCGGGCGCCGGCGTTGTTTTCGTACACGCCATTGAGGAAGCGGGCGCCCGGCTGCAAGGGCGCCGCGACCGGGGGCGATGTGTCGAAGATCGCTTCCGGCAACTCGAAGGCCGCGGGGAAGTCGAAGGCCCCGTCGGGGAATGCATTGCGGCCGAAAATGGCTTCCGCCGTCTTTCGTACCTGGGTAAACCAGTGCTGACCGTGTTTCATGAGGACCTCGGAGGCTGGTGAATCGTCAGTGACAGCAGCCGATGCCTGCTTTCGCATCGGTCTGTTGCCGCGCTGTCCGCATGCGCTGTTCCTGCCATGTTGCGCGTGCTGCTTGACTGCGTCTCCTCGGCGCTCCGTGTATTCCGCGGGCCTTGTTTTGGTCCAGTATAGCCAGATTCGGCACGGACCGGCGCAAACGTGGATCGGCTAGAATGCACGTTGATTGATTTGATTGTTGTCAATACCACCACACATGAATTCTGCTCTTCCGCCGCGACCGGCGGCCCCTCTGCCGACCCCCGTGCCATCGCCGTGCGTCAGCCTGTGCAAGATGAATCGCGCGACGGGTTACTGCGAGGGCTGCCTGCGCACGATTGACGAAATCGTCGCGTGGGCCAATGCCAGCGACGACTACAAGCGGGCCGTCTGGGCGCAGTTGCCCGCGCGCGAGCAGACGATCGAGTTCGACTAGGATCGCGATGGCGCACTATCGACCCGAACGCACCGTGTCCGGTCCCACGTACGGCAACGGCTTCAAGGCCGTCGCCACGGTCCTGACGATCGCGCTGGCGGCCTACACCGTCAGCGTGGCGCTGCGCCATCCGCTGCCCCAGTTCTCGTTCGGCGTGCAGGCACTGCTGGCAGGCGCCGGTGCGATGCTGGCCGTCAGCCTGTACTGGTTCCTGCGCGCGACCACGACGATCGACGCCGAAGGGATCCGCCAGACGGGCGTCATCGACCGCAAGGTGCGCTGGGACGAGGTGCGCGGCGCGAAGATGATCGGGATTCCATACCTGTCCTGGCTGTTCCCGCCGCGGATGATCGTGCGGACCGGCACCGCGTTCGCCACCTTCAACGGGGGCACGCAGGACGTGCTGGTGGAATTTGCCAGGATCTCGCTGGCGTTCCAGATGAAAAAATGATGACCTTACCCGACTCCATCCGCGTGTTCGAACGCGGTTGGCTTTCCGCCAACAACATCCTCCTGATCGGTCCGCACGACACGGCCCTGGTCGACAGCGGCTACGTCACGCATGCGGCGCAGACCGTCGAACTGGTGCGCCATGCGCTGCAGGGGCGCCAGCTGGATCGCCTGTACTCGACGCACCTGCATTCGGATCACTGCGGCGGCAACGCGGCGCTGCAGGCGCACTACGGCTGCGCCACGTTCGTGCCGGCCGAGGAGGGCGACAAGGTGCGCCGCTGGGACGAGGCCGCGCTGACGTTCCAGGCCACCGGCCAGCAATGCCCGCGCTTCACGATCGCCGGCACGGTGGCGCCGGGCGACGTGCTGACGCTGGGTGGCCACACGTGGCAGGTGCTGGGCGCGCCGGGCCACCATGCGCACTCGCTGATCTGGTACTGCCCGGAGCACAAGGTGCTGATCTCGGCGGACGCGCTGTGGCACAACGGCTTCGGCGTCATCTTCCCGGAGCTGGAAGGCGACGCCGGCTTTTCCGAAGCGGCGGCCACGCTGGACGTCATCGCGGGACTGGACGTACGCCTCGTCATCCCCGGCCACGGCGCGGTATTCGAGGATGTCGACGCGGCGCTGCAACGGGCCCGCCGGCGGCTCGATTTCCTGTCGTCGAAGCCTTCCAACAATGCCGAATACGGCGTCAAGGTGCTGCTCAAGTTCCTGCTGCTGGAACGCCAGCAGATCGCCATGGCGGATGTGGCGCCGCTGCTGGCATCGATCCCCGTCGTCGTCGAATCGAACCGGCGCTACCTGCACAAGAGCGACGAGGAACTGGCCGCGTGGACCGTCAAGCAGCTGGTGCGCGGGCTGGCGGCGAAGGTGGATGGCGAGTACCTCGTCAACGCTTGAGATTGGTGATGCTTGGGGTCTGTCCCCGGTAAGGGTTGGCTGAAGCGCTTGCTGGCGGCTTCACGAGGGGACTGACCCCGGTTTTCCACGCTGCGGCTCGAAAAACCGGGGTCAGTCCCCTGGCAACGTCCACTGCGAGCTTTCGAGCCAACCCTTACCGGGGACAGACCCCAAGCCACTTACCGGGGACAGACCCCAGCGATAGAGTTTTACGTCTAGAATCCGCACGACCGTACTTTTTCAGGTCTATAATCGGCCGGATCGTTCCTTAACCTTTTTGCGCGAGTCGACCATGGCCCTGCCTCAAGTGCTGCAAAACCTGTCCCTTCCCGTTATCGCTTCGCCGATGTTCATCGCCAGCGGTCCCGCCCTGGTGGCGGCGCAGTGCAAGGCCGGCATCGTCGGCTCGTTCCCGGCACTGAATGCCCGCCCGGCCGAGCTGCTCGACACGTGGCTGACGGATTTGCAGGCCGAGCTGGCCGACTTCCAGCGCGCCAATCCGGACAAGAAGGTCGGCCCCATCGCCGTCAACCAGATCGTGCACCAGTCGAACGACCGCCTGGCCCATGACGTGGAAGTGTGCGTCAAGCACCAGGTGCCGATCATCATCTCGTCGCTGCGCGCGCCGCCGAAGGAGATGCTGGACGCGATCCACAGCTACGGCGGCATCGTGCTGCACGACGTGGTGTCGATCCGTCACGCGCAGAAGGCGCTGGAAGCCGGTGTCGATGGCCTGATCCTGGTGGCGGCCGGCGCCGGCGGCCATGCCGGTACGCTGTCGCCGTTCGCGCTGGTCGGTGAAGTGCGCAAGTTCTTCGACGGCCCGATCGCGTTGTCCGGCTCGATCGCCAGCGGCGACGCGATCCTGGCGGCGCAGGCGATGGGCGCCGACTTCGCGTACATCGGCTCGCGCTGGCTGGCCACGCAGGAATCGAACGTCAGCGACGGCTACCGCGAAGCGATCGTCGAGTCCAGTGCGGCCGACATCGTCTACACGAACCTGTTCACGGGCGTGCACGGCAACTACCTGAAGAAATCGATCGTCGCGGCCGGCCTCGATCCGGAAGCGCTGCCCGAATCGGACAAGAGCAAGATGAGCTTCGGCTCCGGCAGCGCCAAGGCATGGCGCGACATCTGGGGCGCCGGCCAGGGCGTCGGCCTGATGGACGACGTGCCGACGGTGGCCGAGATGGTCGAGCGGCTGAAGGCGGAATACGCGGCGGCGCGGGCGCGCCTGGCGCTGTAAATTTGTTGGGGTCCGTCCCTGCACAGGGACTGACCCCGAAGTTGCTTCGCGTCTTTACGGATCAAGCAGAACTTCAGGGTCAGTCCCCTGCGGGGACAGACCCTCGCTGCCTCCGATTATCTGGCCGGCACTGGCGCCAGCGTCTCGTGCTGCGCGGTGGCGCGCGACGGCGCCTTGTGCACCATCGTGTAGGCGTAGTCGACGCCCATGCCGTACGCGCCCGAGTGTTCCTTGACGATGGTCATCACGGCATCGTAGCTGTCGCGGTGCGCCCAGTCGCGCTGCCATTCCAGCATCACCTGCTGCCACGTCACCGGCACCACGCCGGCCTGGATCATGCGCTGCATGGCGTAGTCGTGCGCTTCCTTCGACGTGCCGCCCGACGCGTCGGCCACCATGTAGATCTCGTAGTCGCCTTCCAGCATGGCGCACAGCGCGAAGCTGTTGTTGCACACCTCCGTCCACAGGCCCGATACGATCACCTTCTTCTTGCCGTTCCTGGCCAGCGCGTCGCGCACTTTCTGGTCGTCCCACGAGTTCATCGACGTGCGTTCCAGGATGTCCTGGCCCGGGAACACGTCCAGCAGTTCCGGATACGTATTGCCCGAGAAGCTCTGCGTCTCGACGGTCGTGATGATGGTGGGGATCGCGAACACCTTGGCCGCTTTCGCCAGCGCGACGGTGTTGTTCTTCAGGACCTGGCGGTCAATCGACTGCACGCCAAAGGCCATCTGCGGCTGGTGGTCGATGAAGATGATCTGGCTGTTGTGCGGGGTCAGGACTTCCAGTTTCGGGTTACTCATGTTTGCACCTCGTGGGTTGTACGGTATGCAAAAATGGTAAGTCCTGCGCCGCGCGCCGCCCATTGGGCTTAGGGAGGAGCGCCGGCATCCCCCATCCAGGGGTTACCACGCCGGCGTGCCCGCTCAACCGCCGGACAAGTCCTCGCCGCGCAAGGCCCACAGGCCCGGCAGGTTGCGCCAATAGCCGTAGGCGTCCATGCCGAAGCCCACCACGAAGCGGTTGGGGATCGTCAGCCCGACGATGTCGGCCCGTACCGGCTTGGCCTTGCCGATCGCCTTGTCCGCGAACACGGCGATGATGACTTCCTTGGCGCCCATGTCCAGCAGGCGCTGCTTCACGTGCGCCAGCGTCTCGCCTTCGTCCAGGATATCGTCGACGACGATGACGGTGCGGCCCGCCACGTTCGAGCGCGGCACCACTTTCCACACCACTTCGCCGCCGCGGTCCTCGTCGCCATAGCGGCTGACGTGGATGTAGTCGAATTCGAGCGGGAACGACAGCTGTGGCAGCAGGTGGCCGGTGAACACGACGGCGCCGCCCATCACGCCCAGCACGAGGGGGAATTCGTCTTCGGCGCCGAAGCGTTCGTTCAACGTGCGCGCCACCTGGCGCACGGCGCCCTGGACGCGGTCCGCGTCAAAGATCTCTTCCGCGTTGTCGAGCAGGGCGCGGGCCCGTTGATGATGAAATTCGTACATGATGGTTCGACGGCTGGGTGAATGACAGCTGAATTATCCGCCATTCCGGGCGCGACGGTCGCACATGGGCCGGGTCCGGCCCGCGACACTTGCAATTTGGTAGTTTCATTGTCGTTTTAATACTGCCGCCATTGGGGTAGCATCCGAAACGCGCCCATCGTGGGCGCAGTCTGCTCGTTGTCTCTTTCCCCGAAAGGCCGTCATGAGTATGAACTCCCTTACCCGTACCGCCATCCTCGGCGCCTGTCTGCTGGCCGGCACCGCCCATGCCCTGCCGCGCTACACCCTGACCGACCTGGCGTCGCTGACGCCAGAGCTGTCGAACGTCCAATGGACGACCCTCAACAACGCTGGCGAAATGATGGGGTCCCACAGCACCGCCGGCACGCTGCTCTACCGCTGGGGCACGATCGAGCCGCTGCGGCTCACCGGCTCGCCGGCCGGGTTCAATGACCATGGCGACGCCGTCTTCCAGTTCCGTAACAGCGGCGGCGAATACCGGTCCTACCTGCGCACCCGTTTCGGCAGGATCAGCCAGATTCCGGACAGCGCGCAGGGCGACCACATGTCCTCGCCGTGGGACCTCAACGACGCCCGCGAGGTCATCGGCTCCGGGTACCGCAACGGCGCCCAGCAGGCCTTGCTCTACTCGAACGGCGTGACGACGAACCTCGGCACCCTGGGCGGCAACCAGGCGACGGCGCTGGGCCTGAACAACGCCGGCACGGTGGTCGGCTGGTCCGAGACCACGGTGGGCGATTTCCAGCGCAGCCCGTTCATCTACGAGAACGGCACGATGCAGCTGCTGGCGGTGCCCGGCCCCGGCAGCGAGGCCGAGGGCATCAACGACCTGGGCCAGGTCATCGTCAACCAGCGCTTCCGCCACGCGTGGATCTGGCAGGACGGCGAACTGACGACGGTGCAGATGCCCGGTGCGGAGGTCACGCAGGCGCGCGAGATCAACAACCTGGGCCAGGTCGTCGGCTCGTCGCTGAGCAGGCAAGGCATCCAGCCGTGGATCTACGAGGATGGCGAGATGGCCTACCTGCGCGACCGCATCGACGGCAGCGGCTACAGCGTCGATCTCGTCTACGACCTGAACGACGACGGCCAGATCCTGGCCCAGGCGCGGCGCGACAACGGCACCTTTGCCTACGTGCTGCTGACACCGGCCATTCCCGAACCCGGCACGTGGGCCATGCTGGCCGGGGGCCTCGGGTTGATCGCCGTGTGGCGCCGCCGCACGCTGGCGGTTCAGCGGTAGTCGCGCGCGTCGTCGATCACCTTGCCGTCGTTGGGCAGGCTGCCGCGCGCGACGAAGCGCACGTCGTCGCGCAGTTTCGTCACCTCGCGTATCGTTGCGACGATGGTCTCCACCGGCCCCGTGAGATCATCGACCTCGCAATGCAGGGTCATCGTCTCGTCCGCGATCGTTCCCGTCACGACCAGGCGCACCTTGCCCACCTGCGGATGGCGCCGCGCCACCTCGTGCACCTGGGCCGGATGCACGAACATGCCGCGCACCTTGGTGGTCTGGTCCGCGCGCCCCAGCCAGCCGCGGATGCGCGTGTTGGTGCGTCCGCACGGCGACGGCGGCGCATCGGCCAGCACGGCCGACAGGTCGCCGGTGGCAAAGCGGACCAGCGGATAGTCCGGATTGAACACCGTCAGCACGACCTCGCCCACTTCGCCGGCCGGCACGGGTTCGCCGGAGCCGGGCCGCAGGATTTCCAGGATGACCTCCTCGTCCAGCACCATGCCGGGATTGAGCTTGTCGTCCGTGCGCGTTTCATAGGCGATGGCGCCGGCGTCAGCGGACGCATAGGCCTGGCACACGTGCGCGATACCTTGGTCGACGAACCACTGGCGCAGCGAATCGGGCAGCGCCTCGGCGCTCAGCAGCGCGTGCCGCACGCTGCCGATGTCCGCCCCCATCTCGCGCGCCTTCTCCACGATCAGCTTCAGGAACGACGGCGTGCCGACATAGGTGTCCGGCCGCAGGTCGGCCATCGCCTGCACCTGCAGTTCCGTCTGGCCGCTGCCGGCCGGGATCACCGTGCAGCCGATCAGGGCCGCCGCCGATTCCACCATGAAGGCGGCCGGCGTGAAATGGTACGAGAAGCAGTTCTGCAGCAGGCCGCCGGGGCGTACGCCGGCCGCGTACAACGGCCGCGCGAAACGCCACCAGTCGGGCGAACGGCCTTCCGCATCGAAGATGGGACCGGGCGACATGTAGATGCGGCCCAGCCGGCGCGGCGGCGTGCTGGTCAGGCCGCCGAACGGCTTGTCCTGCTGCTGCAGCGCCTTCAGGTCGGCCTTGCGCGTGACGGGCAGGCGCGCCAGCGCGGCGCGCGTATCGATGCCGGCCGGGTCGACGTCGCCCAGGATGCGCGCCCAGCCCGGTGCCGTGCGGGCTTGCGCGATCAGGCCGGGCAGGCGCGCCATCAGGTCGGCCTCGCGTTCGGCCGGCGCGCGCGTTTCGCGGCTGTCCAGGGTCATGGCGTGCCTCCGAGCTCGCGCTGCAGTTTTTTTGTCAGCTTGGCGAAGATGAGCTCGTAGGCGCGGCGCAGCAGGCTGGCCGCCTCGGTGTCCGACACGGCCTTGAAGTCGTCGATCATCACCCATTTCGCGCGCGCCAGGTAGGGCGCCGGCACGAAGCCGGGGCGGTCCGTCAAGGCCAGGAAGGCGTCGTCCTCGACCTTCAAGCTGAGGCGAGTGGCCTGGTCGTCGTTGTCGGTGGCGGCAAACATCTTGCCGCCCACGCAGTAGACCAGCACGCCGCTCCATTTGATCTCCTCCGTCACGCCGGGGAAGGAGCGGCACAGTTGTTTGGCTTTGTTCAGGTTCATGGTTCAGGCCAGCCAGCGTTTGCGCCGGCGATAGAATTTCTGGTCGCGGAAGCTCTTGCGCTCGGCGCCCGAGACGCCCAAGTAGAACTCCTTGACGTCCTCGTTGTCGGCCAGGTCGGCGGCCGCGCCCTCCATCACCACGCGGCCGTTCTCCAGGATGTAGCCGAAGTCCGCGTAGCGCAGTGCCACCATCGTGTTCTGTTCGGCCAGCAGGAACGACACGTTCTCGCGCGCGTTCAGGTCCTTGACGATGTCGAAGATCTCCGCGACGATCTGCGGCGCGATCCCCATCGACGGCTCGTCCAGCAGGATCATCGACGGCTTCGCCATCAGCGCACGGCCGATGGCGCACATCTGCTGCTCGCCCCCGGACGTGTACCCGGCCTGGCTGGCGCGGCGCTCCTTCAGGCGCGGGAAGTAGTGGTACACCTTGTCGAGCGAGTCGCGCAGCTCGGCACGCGAGGCCTTGCGGGTGTACGCGCCCGTCAGCAGGTTTTCCTCGATGGTGAGATGGCCGAAGCAGTGCCGCCCCTCCATCACCTGCGACAGGCCGCGCCGCACCAGCTCATTGGGCGTCAGCTGGTCGATCCGCTCGCCCTGGAAACGCACTTCTCCCTTCGTCACGTCGCCCCGCTCGCCGCGCAAGAGGGTCGAGATGGTCTTCAGCGTGGTCGACTTGCCGGCCCCGTTCGCGCCCAGCAGCGCGACGATCTTCCCCTGCGGGACCTGCAGCGACACGCCCTTGAGCACGAGGATCACGTGGTCGTAGATCACCTCGATGTTGTTGACGGACAGGTAGCTCATGCGATCCCCGGTCACTTCATGCAGGCGGGCGTCAGCTTCTTCTCCGCCGCGTACTTGTTGGACGATTCGTCCACCAGCCGTTTCACCAGCGCGCGGTCGCCCACGATCCAGTTCGGCGTGATGGCCACCCATTTCTTGCCGTCCCATTGCTGCACCTTGACGGCGCCAGAACCCTCGTGGTCTTCGCAGCTGGTCTTCACGGTCGGGAACATGTTGGCTGCGCCGATGGCCTTCTGGCGCGCGGCGTCGATGTTCAGGTTTTCCAGGCCCCAGCGCAACTGCTCGCCCGTGACGGGTTTGCCCTTGCCGAACTTGTCCTGCGCGGTGCGCATCGCCTCGGTGAACAGGATGCCGGCCGTGACGCCACGCATGTGGTAGACGGAGCCGATGCGGCCCTGGTCGGGCAAGTTGCCCTTGCCGGCCGCATAGACCTTCTTGCGGATGTCGTCCAGCACCGGGTAGTTGCCGGGGGTGTTGAACGACATCGCCGTATAGCCCTTGGCGGCGTCCCCGGACGGCACGGTGTCTTCCTCGGAGCCGGCCCACCACACGCCGAGGATCTTGTCGCGCGGGAAGCCGTTGCGCTGCGCGGTCTTGATGGCGACCGAATTCATGACGCCCCAGCCCCACAGGATCACGTGGTCGGGCCGCGCCTGGCGGATCTGCAGCCACTGCGCCTGCTGTTCGCTGCCCGGCGGCGCCACGGGAACCTTGACCAGCTCGAAGCCATGCTGTTTCGCCAGCGCCTCCAGCACCGGCAAGGGTTCCTTGCCGAAGGCGGAGTCGTGGTACAGGTGCACGATCTTCTTGCCCTTCAGGTTGCCGCCGTTCTTGTCGGCCAGGTACTTGACCATGGCCGCGGCCTGGCTCCAGTAGCTGGAGATCAGCGGGAACACGTACGGGAACACCTTGCCGTTGGCGGCATCGGAGCGGCCGTAGCCCAGCATCGTCATCGGGATCTTGTCCTGCGGGATGCGGTCCAGGATGCCGTACGCGATCCCCGTCGACAGGGGCTCGACCAGCGTGGCGCCGCCCTGGCTCGTCTTCAGCCGCTCGTAGCATTCGACGCCGCGCGACGGGTTGTATTCCGTCTCGCACTCTTCCCACGTGACCTTGACGCCGTTCACGCCGCCCGCCGCGTTGACGAGGTTGAAGTAGTCGATGATGCCGCCATAGAAGCCGGCGCCGCCGGAGGCATACGGGCCGACGCGGTAGGACGGCAGCGCAACGAACTGCTGGGCCAGCGCCGTGGCGCCGCTGGTCGCCAGCACGGCACCGAGTACGAGGGATTTGAACGTCATGAGCTCTCCTTTGGAATTGTTATGGCGCCTAGTGCGGGAATGGCCACAGGCGCAGCTTCTCTTTACCGATTTGCCACAAACGCGCCAGACCGTGGGGTTCCACGATCAGGAAGAAAACGATCAGGGCGCCAAACACCATCAGCTCCAGGTTCGAGGCCACGCTGGTCGGCAGGCCCAGGCCGTGCGCGACGATGTTCAGCCCGACCGGCAGCAGCACGATGAACGCGGCGCCCAGGAACGAGCCGAGGATGGAGCCGACGCCGCCGATGATGATCATGAACAGGATGCGGAACGACAGGTCCAGGCTGTACGCCTCGGGCTCCACGGTGCCGAGATAGGCGAATGCGTACAGCGCGCCGGCCACGCCGCAGTAGAACGAGCTGACGGCAAACGCCAGCAGCTTGGCGCGCATCAGGCGGATGCCGATGACCTCCGCCGCCACGTCCATGTCGCGCACGGCCATCCAGGAGCGCCCCACGTTCGAGCGCACCAGGTTCTTCGCCAGCAGCGCCATCAGCGCCACGATCAGCAGCACCAGCACGTACTTGCGCTGCGGCGTGTCGAACGCATAGCCGAGGATGACGATCTTCTGCGCCGTGATGACGCCGGAGGCGCTGCCGCCCGTCAACGCCGGGATCTTGGTCAGGCACCACACCACGAAGAACTGCGTTGCCAGCGTGGAGGCGGCGAGGTAAAAGCCGCGGATGCGCAAGGAGGGCAGGCCGAACGCGATGCCGACCATGGCCGCGCACAGGCCGCCCAGCGCGAACGCGGCCAGGATCGGCAGGCCGGGGAAGCGGTAGACAAAATTCCACGACGCGAATGCGCCCACCGCCATGAATGCGGCAGTACCCAGCGACAGCTGGCCCGCGTAGCCCGTCAGGATGTTCAGGCCCAGCGCCGCCAGCGCGAAGATCAGGAACGGGATCAGGATCGCGGACAGGAAGTAGGGCGTGGCGACGAACGGCAACACCAGCACCGCCACCGCCAGCGTCGCCAGCAGCGCGATGCGGTCCTGGCGGATGGGCAGGATCTGGCCGTCCGCCTCGTACGTGGTCTTGAACTGGCCCGCTTCACGATAGAACATGTCAGATCCTCCGGATGATCTTTTCGCCGAACAGCCCTTCGGGCCGCACCAGCAGGAACAGCAAGGCCAGCACGTACGGGAACCAGCCCTCGATGCCGCCGCCGACCAGGGGGCCGATATAGACTTCGGCCAGCTTTTCCGAGGCACCGATGATCAGGCCACCGACGATGGCGCCGGGCACCGACGTGAAGCCGCCCAGAATCAGGACCGGCAGCGCTTTCAACGCGATGAACGTCAGCGCGAACTGCACGCCGTTGCGGGCGCCCCACAACAGGCCCGCCACCAGCGCGACGACGCCGGCCACGGCCCACAGGATGGCCCAGATGCGCTGCAGCGGAATGCCGACGGCCAGCGCGGCCTGGTGATCGTCCGCCACGGCCCGCAGCGCGCGCCCGACCTTCGTTTTAGCGAACAGCACGGCCAGCAGCAGTACCAGCACGCCGCATACGGCGGCCGCTGTCACGTCGAACTGTGAAACGACGAGGTTGAAGCGGTCCAGCACCGATTGCAGGGGCACGTCCTCGATCGGCAGCACCAGTTGATGCACCTGCGAGTCCCACAGCAGCTGGGCCAGGCCCTCGAGGAAGAACGCCAGGCCGATGGTGGCCATGAACAGCGTGATCTCGGGCTGGTTGACGAGAGGGCGCAGCACCACGCGCTCGATGCACAGGCCCAGGAGCACCATCACGACGACGGTGGCAGGGATGGCAAGCCACAGCGGCATGCCGAATTTGTCCATGAAGCCCACGCACGTCAACGCGGCAAAGAACACCATCGCGCCCTGGGCAAAATTGAACACGCCCGAGGCCTTATAGATTAGCACGAAGCCGATGGCGACGAGCGCGTACATCACGCCCGACAGCAGGCCGCCGATCAGGACTTCGAAGAAGAAGTTAATGTCCATGCGCGCCTCCCAGATACGCCGAGATCACCTCCGGATTGGCCCGCACCTCGCTTGGTGTGCCATCGCCGATCTTGCGGCCGTAATCGAGCACGACGACGCGGTCCGAGATGTCCATCACGACACCCATGTCGTGCTCGATCAGCACGATCGTCGTGCCGAACTGGTCGTTCACGTCCAGGATGAAGCGGCACATGTCCTGCTTTTCCTCCACGTTCATGCCGGCCATCGGCTCGTCCAGCAGCAGGATGTCCGGCTCGGCCGCCAGCGCCCGGCCCAGCTCCACGCGCTTCTGCAGGCCGTACGGCAGCCGGCCCACGGGGGTCTTGCGGATGTGCTGGATCTCGAGGAAGTCGATGATCTCCTCGGCCTTGTGGCGGTGGGCGATCTCCTCGCGTCGTGCCGGGCCCCAGTACAGCGCCTGCAGCAGGAAGTTCGACGTCATTTTGAGGTTCCGGCCCGTCATGATGTTGTCCAGCACCGTCATGCCCTTGAACAGCGCGATGTTCTGGAACGTGCGGGCGATGCCGGATTTCGCGGCCGCGTAGCAATCCATGTTCTTGCGGTGCTCGCCCCGGTAAACGATTTCGCCCTGCTGCGGGCGGTACACGCCGTTGATCACGTTCAGCATCGAGCTTTTACCGGCGCCATTGGGGCCGATGATGGCGCGGATCTCGTGCTGGCGCACGTCGAACGAGATGTCGGTCAGTGCCTTGACGCCGCCGAACGACAGCGAGATATTGCGCAGGTCTAAAATCACCGGGCCGCTCTGGCGCCCTGCCTGGAAATAGGCATCGGGTTCGTTCATCTGCATGGAATCTCCCTCGCTCATGCGGCGTTGGCGGTGACGACCGGGAACGTGCGGCAGTCGGCGATGCGGATATCGGCGGCCACGGTACCGGTGCGGCCGTCCTCGAACTTGACCTGGGTGCTGATGTATTGCGAAGCCTTGCTTGAATACAGCGCGTCGATCAGCACCGCGTACTTGTCGGCGATGAACTTGCGGCGCACCTTGCGCGTGCGCGTCAGTTCGTCGTCGTCGGGGTCCAGTTCCTTGTGCAGCACGAGGAAGCGGTGTATCTGCGTCTGCCCCATCAGCGCCTCGCCGGCCAGGTCGGCGTTGACCTTCTCGACGCATTCCTGCATCAGCGCATAGGTTTGCGGATGGGCGGCGAGATCGGTGTAGCCGGCGTAGGCGATGCCGCGCCGTTCGGCCCAGTTGCCCACCGCTTCCATGTCGATGTTGAGGAACGCGCACACCGTATCGCGGCCATGGCCGAACGCGACGGCTTCCTTGATGAAGGGGAAGAACTTCAGCTTGTTCTCGACGTAGTTGGGCGCGAAGATGGCGCCGCCGTTCATGCGGCCCACGTCGGCGGCGCGGTCGATGATGCGCAAGTGGCCGTCGCCATCGAACACGCCGGCGTCGCCGGTGTGGAAGTAGCCGTCGGCATCGATCGCTTCAGCCGTCGCATCGGGGCGCTGGTAGTAGCCTTCCATCAGGGTCGGCGACTTCACCAGTACTTCACCGTTGTCCGCCAGGCGCACGTCCACGCCCGGTGCTGGCTTGCCCACGCTGTCGAACTTGATCTGGCCGTCCGGCTGCAGGCAGATGTAGGCGCACGTCTCGGTGGAGCCGTAGAACTGCTTCAGGTTGACGCCGATCGAGCGGTAGAAGCGGAACAGGTCCGGACCGATGGCGGCGCCGGCCGTGTACGCGACTTTTACGCGCGAGAAGCCGAGGACGTTTTTCAGCGGGCCATACACCAGCACCTGGCCCAACGCATAGGCGACGCGGTCGGACCAGGCGACGGGGCGCCCGTCCAGCAGCTCGGCGCCGCAGCGTCGCGCCACCGCCATGAAATGATGGAACATACGACGTTTAAGCGTTCCCGCATCTTCCATCCGGATCATCACCTGCGTCAGCATGTTCTCGAACACGCGCGGCGGGGCAAAGTAATAGGTCGGGCCGATCTCGCGCAGGTCCGTCATCACGGTCTCGCCGGACTCGGGGCAGTTCACCGTGAAGCCCGCGACCAGCGCCTGGGCAAACGAGAACAGGCAGTCGCCGACCCATGCCATCGGCAGGTAGGACAGCACGTTTTCGTCGTCGGTAAGGTGCTCGAACGCGACGCCGCCGCTGCCGGCCGCCATCAGCGCGGCGTGGGTCTGGCACACGCCTTTCGGCTTGCCGGTGGTGCCGGAGGTGTACAGGATCACGGCATTGTCGCCCGGCTGGCCCGTTTCGATGGCCGCTTCATAACAGCCGGGGTTGGCACGATCCCAGGCGCGGCCCGCTTCCTGCAATCGGGTGAGCGACAGCAGCTCGGGCTGGCGGTAGTGACGCAGGCCCCGTTCGTCGTCGTAGGCGATGTGCGCAATGGCGGGGTATTGGGCCTTCAGTTCCAGCAGCTTGTCGACCTGCTCCTGGTCTTCGACAACGGCAAAGCGGATGCCCGCGTCGGCCAGCACGTAGGCCATGTCGGCGGCGGGCGCGTCCTGGTACAGCGGCACGGCCACGCCGCCCAGGCATTGCGCCGCCAGCATGGCCCAGTACAGGCGCGGCCGGTTGTCGCCCACGATGGCCAGGTGCATGCCGCGCCCGAACCCGAGCGCGGCCAGGCCGCAGGCGAGGGCACGCACCTCGTCGTTGACCTGCTGCCAGTTCCACGTCTGCCAGATGCCCAGGTGCTTCTCGCGATAGGCGCTGTTCAGCGGCCGCTCGCGCCCGTGCTCGAGCAGGCGCCGCGGGAACGTCGTTGCTTGCATCAGTGTCTCCCTGCCCCTGGGGGGCATGTGGTTTTACTTCTGTTTTAGTTCTGATCCAGCACGCTTTTGTGTGATGATATTAACTTGCGATCCTGTGCGAGGTTGTCTTTTCGACGACAATTGGCCGGACTTTTTGTGGTGCGACGCAACAATGGAAACCAGACAACCCAGCCTCAAGGAAGCCCTGCGCAGCGCCATCTGGGCCCGTACGTTGACGCCCGACCAGATGGCGCGCGTCGAGGCCACCACGTTCGAGGTATTCGTGCCGAAAGGCGGCTTTGTGTGCCGCAAGGGGGAAGTGGTCGACAACTGGGTCGGCATCATTGCCGGCATGGTCAAGATGAACAACTTTTCGCCGTCGGGGAAGAGCGTGACGTTTACGGGCGTGCCGCCGGGCGGCTGGTTCGGCGAAGGTTCGCTGCTGAAGGACGAGCACCGCAAGTACGACGCGATGGCGCTGCGCGACAGCCGCATCGCGCGCATGCCGGCCGAGACTTTCCACTGGCTGCTGGAGACGAGCCTGCCGTTCACGCGCTTCCTGCTGATGCAGCTGAACGAGCGGCTGGGCCAGTTCATCGGCATGGTCGAGAACGAGCGCTTGCTGGACCCGGATACGCGGGTGGCGCGCTGCCTGGCCTCGCTGTTCAATTCGCACCTGTACCCGGGCATCGAGCGCCTCGTGCAGATCTCGCAGGAAGAGGTAGGGTTGCTGTCGGGCGCCTCGCGCGGGCGCGCCAACCAGGCCTTGCAGGTCCTGGAGCGGCAAGGCCTGCTGCGGGTCGACTACGGCGGCATCCGCATCCTCGACCTGGAAGGGCTGCGGCGCTTCCAGGCCGGTTAGCTTCCCTAGTTCAGCGGCCGTCCAGCCGGCGGGTGACGCGCGTCGTTTCCTCCACCAGCGTGGCCATCAGCGCGCGCGCGTCGCGCTGGGCGAGCAGCGGGGCGGCCTGGCCGCACCACAGCGACATCAGGTCGGGCCGGCCCTGCGCCGCCGCGGCCTTTTTCACGGCGCTCGTCAGCCAGTTCTGCACCGGATAGGGCGGCAGCTGGGCCGCGTGGGGCTGCAGCTCGTCCATCAGGCGGTTGCGGATGCCGCGCGCCAGCCGGCCGCTGAACACCGTCGTCAGGCCCGTCTCGCGTGCGGCCGGGCTGAACAGCATCTCGCGATGGACGGGGGCCGCGTTCGATTCCACGCAGGCCAGGAATGCCGTGCCGATCTGCACGCCTTGCGCGCCCAGCGCCAGCGCGGCGGCGATCCCGCGACCGTCCGCGATGCCGCCGGCGGCGATCACGGGAATACGCACGGCATCCGCCACCTGCGGCACCAGCGCGAAGGTCCCCGTGATCGAGTCCTCCGGTTGGCGCAGGAACGACACCCGATGGCCGCCGGCTTCGAAGCCGGTGGCCACGACCATGTCGACGCCGGCCTGCTCCAGCGCCACCGCTTCCGCCACCGTCGTGGCGGCGCCGAGGGTGACGATGCCCAGCGCGCGGCAGCGTTCCAGGATGTCGGCCGTCGGGATGCCAAAGACAAAGCTCAGCACCGCCGGTCGCACGTCCAGTACCGCCTCGATCTGTTCGGCGTAGCGCGGGGCGAAACGGGCCGGCCGTGCCGGTGGCGCCAGACCCAGCTCGTCGCAGTAGGGCTGCAGCAAGGCTGCGCTGCGATCGAACGCCGCGTCGTCCACCTGCGGGTCGTCCGCGTCGCCCAGCGGGATCCACAGGTTCAGTGCGAACGGGCGCGCGGTGCGGGCGCGGATCGCGCTGGCGACCTCGCGAATGCCGTTACCGTCCAGGTGATGCACGCCAAAGGACCCGAGGCCGCCGCTTTCGCAGACGGCGACCACCAGGTCGACCGACGAGATGCCGCCGCCGAATGGCCCCTGGACAATGGGGACCGTGAGGCCAAGGCGATGCGTTACTTCCGTATTTTTCCACATGCTGCAGAACTCCTGGTTGGGTTTGGATTACGCTTGCGCCAGGCCTTCCGCCACCAGCGCCTGCCGTACGGCGTCCCGCGCTGCCACGCGCTGGAGGAATGCCTGCAACGGCGCCAGCCCGGCGAGCTCGAGGCCGACGAGTTTCGCCCAGCCTGCGACGGTGAACAGGTAGGCGTCCGCGGCAGTAAACCCGGTGCCGGTCAGGTAAGGCTGGGCTGCCAGCTGTTCCGACACCCACGCGAATTTCTTGTGCAAAATGGCGAGGAACACCTCCTTGGCGGCCGCGTCCAGCGCACGATTGAACAGCGGGCTGAACGACTTGTGCAGCTCGGAGGTGATGTAGTTCTGCCACTCCATCACGCGGTAGCGGGCCATGGAGCCGGCGGCGGGCATCAGATCCTCGCGCCGCGCGCGGTCGGCGATGAACTGCGCAATGACCGGTCCTTCGGTCAAACGTACGCCATCCTCGAGCTCCAGCACGGGGACGTACCCTTTGGGATTGATGCCGCGATAGTCCACGCCCTGTTCCGTGACGTGCTTGCCGGTATCGACCTTGATGAGCGTGTGCGGCAGCGCGGTCTCACGCAGCAGGATGTGGGGCACGAGCGAGCAGGCGCCGGGCGAGTAATACAGTTTCATGCGTTGGTCTCCTTGGGTGGCTCATTGCAAGAGCTGCAATATGTTGTAGTCTATTGATGTTCGATAAACCTATAAACCCTTGGCTGAACAAATCATCCGATACACGATGTAATGAATAACCCCGGAAAATGAGGCGCCATTTCGACGATGTACTGGTCGGCAGCATCGAGCTCTTCTGCGCGGCGGCCGAGCAGGGCAGCTTCACGGCTGCCGCCCATGCGCTGGGCGTCACGCCCGCAGCCGTCAGCAGGTCGGTGGCACGCCTGGAAGCGCGCCTCGGTGCGCAGCTGTTCGTGCGTACCACGCGCCAGATGAGCCTGACGGAAGCGGGACGTCGCTATCTCGAGCAATGCCGCCAGGGCCTGGCGCTGCTGATCGACGCGGAACGGACCGTGACCGGCACCCACGGGCAGCCCGCCGGCGTCGTGCGCATCAGCGCACCGACCACCTATGGGCATCATCGCTTGCTGCCACTGTTGCCGCGCTTTCGCATGGCATATCCGGACGTCCAGGTGGAAATTCACGTCAGCAACCGCAACATCGATTTCGTCGACGACGGCTACGACCTGGCGATCCGGGCGCGCGAGCTTCCCGATTCGCGTCTGGTTGCGCACAAGCTGGAGGACGCGGAACTTGTCGTCGTTGCCGCACCCGGCTATCTGGCCGCGCGCGGCAGGCCCGACGCGATCGCGGCGCTGGCACAGCACGACTGCATCAATTTTGCGTTGCCCCGTACTGGCCGCCCCGTGCCGTGGCTGCTGCGTGACCAGGGCAAAGCGGTCGAGGTGGCGGTGGCGGGCAGTTGCTGCGTGTTCGAAGACCTGTTGGCCGGGGTGACGCTCGCACGCAGCGGTGGCGGGCTGTTCCAGGCTTACCGCTTCACGGTCGAGGAAGACTTGCGCGCCGGTACGCTGGTCGAAGTGCTGGGCGAGCACGGCGGCTGTGCGCGGCCGTTCTCCGTGCTATACCCGCATGGCCGTCATCTGCCCTTGAGAGTGCGGGCACTCGTGGACTTCCTGCTGGCGACGGTGCCCGGCCGCTGACCCGGCTTTGCGGATGGATACTCCCCAGTGTTAGTGCCCTAACAAAGCATCGCCCGATGCTGATTTAGCCTGTACGCGAACATGGTTGAATCTTGGGAGTCGTTATGGCACGGATGAGTGGACAGGATTGGGACCTGCGGTCCCGGCTGCTGGCGCACAAGGCGCCGTTGCAGCCGCGCGGGCAGGGCGGGCTGGCAACCAAGCTGCTGGTCGCGGCCGGGGCGCTGGCCGCTGCGTATCTCGTGGTGCGCGGCAAGACAAAACAGGCCGAGGCGGACCATCCGCCGGCCGGGCAGTTCGTCGAGGTGGATGGCGTCAGGCTGCACTACCTGGAACGGGGTGCGGGGCCTGTCGTCGTGCTGTTGCACGGCAATGGCGCGACGTCGCACGACTTCGAGCTGTCGGGCCTGATCGACATGCTGGCGCAGAATCACCGCGTGATCGCGTTCGACCGGCCTGGCTTCGGCTACAGCGAACGGCCGCGCAGCACCATCTGGACGCCGACCGAACAGGCGGCCCTGCTGGGCAGCGCGCTGCAGCAGATCGGCGTCGAACAGGCCTACGTGCTGGGCCACTCGTGGGGCACGCTGGTCGCGCTGGCGATGGCCACCGACAGCCCGCGCCTCGTCAAGGGCCTGATATTGCTCGCAGGTTATTACTACCCCAGCCCGCGCCTGGATGCGGCGCTGCTGTCCGGCCCGGCCGTGCCGGTCGTCGGCGACCTGATGCGTTTTACCGTGTCGCCGCTGCTGGGTCGGCTGGCCTGGTCCTCGTTCGTCAAGCGGGCGTTCAGCCCGCGCCCACCGGCCGCCGCCTTTGCGCGCTGGCCCAAGTGGCTGTCGCTGCGGCCGTCGCAGCTGCGCGCGGCTGGCGCCGAGTCGGCGCTGATGATCCCCGCAGCGGCCAAGCAGCGCCACCGCTATGCCGAGATCACCGTGCCCGTGACGATCTTCTCCGGCGCCGGCGACAAGATGGTCGCGCCAGCCGAGAACGCCGAGCGGCTGCACCGCGAGCTGCTGCAAAGCCAGCTGCACACGGTGCAGGACGCGGGCCACATGCTGCATTACGTGGCGCAGGACGAGATCGTGCGGGCGGTGCGCGACATGGTGGAAAACCGGCCGCGCATGGACTTCCAGCAAACCTCGCACCACGACGGCACGCTGACCGAGAGCGAGGCGCCGCGCGTGCTGCACTAGTCTGCCGGATGGGCCGGCGCACGGTATCATAGTGGCTCACCAGCTCGACCAATGACCGCGACCATGTCCCAACCGCAGCCGTCCACCGACCACCCGATCCCCGCCCGCCTGGCAGCACTGCGCCAGGCCATGCGCCGCCACGGCATCGATGCCTGCATCGTGCCGTCGTCGGACCCGCACCTGTCCGAGTACCTGCCGCCGCGCTGGCAGGGCCGCGAGTGGCTGTCCGGTTTCACGGGATCGGTCGGCACGTTCATCGCCACCCAGGAGTTCGCCGGCGTGTGGACCGATGGGCGCTACTGGACCCAGGCCGAGGACGAGCTGGCCGGCACCGGCATCGCGCTGATGAAAATCTCGTCGGGCGCCAGCACGCAATACATCGACTGGCTGGCCGCCACCTTGCAGCCTGGCCAGGTGATCGCCGTCGATGGCGCCGTGCTGGGCCTGGCCATCGCGCGCCAGTTGCGCCAGGCGCTCGATGCGCGCGGCGTGGCGCTGCGCACCGACCTGGACGTGCTGGACGAGGTGTGGACGGACCGTCCCGGCCTGCCGCAGGCGCCCGTGTACGAGCACCTGCCGCCGTACGCCGCGACGTCGCGCGCCGATAAACTGATCGCACTGCGCGCGGCCATGGCGCAGCTCGGCGCCGAGCGCCACCTGATCTCGACCCTGGACGACATCGCCTACCTGTTCAACCTGCGCGGCGCGGACGTGTCGTACAACCCCATCTTCGTCTCCCACGCCCTGGTCACGCCGGAGCGCGCCACCTTGTTCGTGGCCGAGAACAAGGTGCCGGAAGCCCTGCGCGCGGCGCTGGCGGACGATGGCGTCGACGTCGCGCCCTACGCCGGCCTGGAAGGCGCGCTGGCCGAGCTGGCGCCGAACGTGACGCTGCTCCTGGACCCGCGCCGCATCACGCATGGCACGCGCCAGGCGGTGCCGCACCACGTCACCGTCGTCGAAGCCATCAACCCGACCACGTTTGCCAAGTCGCGCAAGACGGAAGCCGAAGCGGCGCACGTGCGCGCGACGATGGAGCAGGACGGTGCCGCGCTGTGCGAGTTCTTCGCCTGGCTGGAGGATGCACTGGCGCGCCGTGACGAGGTGCCGCTGGACGAGGTGGCGATCGACCGACACATCACGGCCGCTCGGGCACGCCGGCCCGGCTTCGTCAGCCCCAGCTTCGGTACCATCGCGGGCTTTCGCGCCAACGGCGCCATCATGCATTACCGCGCCACGCCGGCCGGCTGCGCCCGCATCGAAGGCGACGGCCTGCTGCTGATCGACTCGGGCGGCCAGTACGTGGGCGGCACCACCGACATTACCCGCGTCGTGCCCGTGGGCGCCATCACGGTCGAGCACCGGCGCGACTTCACGCTGGTGCTGAAGGGGATGATGGCACTGTCTGCGACCCGCTTCCCGCGCGGCGCACGGGCACCGATGCTGGACGCGATCGCGCGCGCGCCGATCTGGGCGGCCGGCATCGACTTCGGCCACGGTACCGGCCACGGCGTGGGCTACTTCCTCAACGTGCACGAAGGGCCGCAATCGATCTCGCCGTCGCTGATGCCGGAACCGCATACGGCGATGGAAGCGGGCATGATCACCTCCATCGAGCCGGGCATCTACCGGCCCGGCAAGTGGGGCATCCGCATCGAGAACCTGGTACTGAACGTGCCGGCCGGCGCCACCGAATTCGGCGACTTCCTCGCCTTCGAGACGTTGACGCTGTGCCCCATCGACACGCGCTGCATCGACCGCACCCTGCTGCGGGCCGACGAAGTCGCGTGGCTGAACGATTACCACGCCACCGTGCTGCGGCGCCTGCGCCCGCACGTGCAGGGCGCCGCCCTGGCGTGGCTGGAAGAAAGGACAACACCATTATGAGCAACCGCTCCACCCGCGCGTCGAACGCCATCGACCGGTTGAAGGAACGCAGCGGCAACCCGGGCTGGTCGATGTCGCGCACCGGCAGCGGCCACTTCTTCCTGACCGAGGGACCGGGCAAGCCGCCCCTGTGCCCGCCGATGGAACTGGATGAATTCGTCGCCTTCGTCAACGCGCAGGGGCCGCAGAAGCCCCAGCGCATCAGCAAGCTCGATGTCGCGTTCGAGAAGCAGCTGACCAGGAAGGCGTCCAAGGCGTGAACATCATGCCCACCGCGGATTTCCTCGGCGCGTACTGGTCCTCCGGCGAGCTGATGACCAATGGCGTCATCCTGCTCAACCTGATCGGAGCGCTGCTGCTGGGCATGCTGGTGGGCTACGAACGGGCGTATCACGGCCGCGCCGCCGGCATGCGCACCTATGGCCTCGTGTGCATGGCCTCGGCCGCGCTGACGGTGGTCGGCGGCTATCCCGACTTCTGGTTCGGCGGGCACACGGCGGCGGCCGTCGGCACCGATCCCACCCGCGTCATCCAGGGCATCGTCACCGGCATCGGCTTCCTGGGCGCCGGCGTCATCATGCGCGAGGGCTTCAACATCAGCGGGCTGACGACGGCTGCGTCGATCTGGGCTTCCTCCGTCATCGGCATCCTGGTCGGCGTGGGCTTCTACATGGCCGCGATGGGCCTGGCGCTGCTGTGCGCGATGGTGATGATCTACCTTTCCAAGGTGGAGGCACTGCTGCCGTCGCGCCATGCGATCGCCATCACGATGCGCTTCCAGGCGGGCTACGAGCCGGCCGAGGAGCGCCTGCGCGCGCTGGCGCTGACGCGCGGCTACGAGATCGCGGGCGGCTCGCTGATGATCAGCCAGGACCAGGGCAAGATGGAGTGGCGCTTCGTCGCGCTGGCACTGGGCAAGCGCAGCGGGGCGCCGCTGGCGCAACTGGCCACCGAGATGGCGCGTTTCGAGGGCATCGACAGCTTCGCGCTGACGCACGCCCGCAACTGACATGGAGAGCACATGCTGGTAACGGCACAAGACGTCCTGGATTTCTGGTTCCTGCCGATCGGCGTGAAGGGCCACAACACCCAACGCGCGGAGTGGTTCCGCAAGGACGACGCGTTCGACCGCGAGATCTTCCGCCTGTTCGGCGACATCGTCGAGGATGCGCTGGCGGGCGGCTTGCGCCAGTGGGACGACGAGGGCACGCAGGGCGTGCTGGCACGCATCCTGGTGCTGGACCAGTTCACCCGCAACATCTACCGGGGCACGCCGAAGGCCTTTGCCGGCGATGCGCTGGCGCTGGAAGCGGCGCTGGCGATCGACGACTCGGGCGCCAGCCAGACCCTGCCGCCGGTGCAGCGCGCGTTTGCCTACCTGCCGTTCGAACACGCGGAGAACCTGGCGCTGCAGGAGCGCGCCGTGATCCTGTTCGACAAGCTCAATGCGTCGGCCAGCGGGTTCGACACCATGCTCGACTACGCCAGGCGGCACCACGCCGTGATCCAGAGGTTCGGCCGCTTCCCGCACCGCAATGCCATCCTGGGCCGCGCCTCGACCCCGGAGGAGCTGGAGTACCTGCAGCAGCCGGGATCGGGCTTCTGATGGGATCGGGCTTCTGATGCGGCGCCTGACCATCATCGGCGCCGGCCACGTTGGCCGCGTGCTGGGCCGGCTGTTCCACGAGCGGGGCGTATTTGCCGTGCAGGACGTGCTGGCGCGTTCGCCGGCGTCGGCCGAACGCGGGGTCCGGTTCATCGGCGCCGGCACGGTGGCGCCAGCCTATGCGGCCCTGCGTCCGGTCGACTGCTACCTGCTGGCCGTAACGGATGACCAGATCGGCGCCGCCTGCGCTGCCCTGGCGGCCGCCGTGCCGCTGCAAGGCGCGGTCGTGTGCCATTGCAGCGGCGCGCTCGCTTCCGATGCGCTGCAAGCGGCCCGCGCGCAGGGCGCCCTGGTCGCCAGCGCCCATCCGATCCGCAGCTTTGCCGATCCGGCAGCCGTCGCGGCCGCCTTTGACGGCACGTTCGTCGGCATCGAGGGCGACGCCGCCGCGCTGGCCGTGTTGACGCCGGCCTTGAGCGCGATCGGTGCCCGGCCGGTGCCGATCGACGCGGCCGCGAAGACGGTCTATCACGCGGCGGCGGTCTTCGCCAGCAATTACCTGGTGACGGTGCTGGACGCGGCACTGCGCGCTTATCAAGCGGCCGGCATCCCGGAAGCGGTGGCGCGCGAGCTGGCCCATCCGCTGGCGCAGGAAACGTTGTCGAACGTGTTCCGGCTGGGGGCGGCGCCGGCACTGAGCGGCCCGATCGCACGGGGCGACATGGCAACGGTGGCGCGCCAGCAGGCCGCTGTCGGTGCATGGGATGCGCCGACCGGCGCGTTGTACGAGGCGTTGGTGGCGCCGACGGTCGAGCTGGCGGCGCGCAAGCATGCTGCGCCGCCCAAATAGAGCCGCGCTATCTTATTGGCTATACGCCACGGCAATTCTGACGCGGTAATCTTGTCAGGACACCTTGTGTTTACAGGCGTTTCGTTGCGCGACAGCAAAAATCATTCCGTTGTGATCGACAAATTTGGCCCGAAGCAATAAGCTAGGCTTCTCTTACTCCAACACAACACTTTTTCATCATCGGCGCGATGCCCAATCTGCGCCGGACAGGGGATCGTTATGCTATTTCTGAAATCCACGACCGTGACCAAGGCGCCCGGCATCTATGAAGTCGACGTGGCCGCCAAGCCGCCCGGCAAAACCTATGGCGTCTACATGGCCACCGACCCGGACAATCCGCCGGCCGCCGTGCTGGAAGCGCTGCAAGCCGCCGGCTTCCAGCAGACCCACAGCTCCGGCTACACCCACAAGGACCGCGGCAAGGTGCTGGACCTGCACTTCCAGAAGGACGGCACGGACCTGTTCAAGGGCTGGAAAGCGGAAGAGTGCGAAGCCAACATGGCAGCGATCAACAAGGTGTTCGGCGACGTGGGCATTACCGTGACGCCGCGCGTCATGTCGCTGGCCGAAGCCTACGCTTAAGCCACAGCGCAAGAACATCGAAGGGACAGGCCGCGCCGCGGCCTGTCCCTTTTTCACGTTACCTCGATGTGATACAGCGCCCACGGGCAGCTGTTGAAGCGCTCGGCGGGCGATTTGCCGGCCATCTCCGGCACCCGGTCCGCATCGTAGACGGCCCACAGCGGCCCCAGGCCGCCCAGGGCCATCGGCTGGCCGTCCAGGTGCGTGGCGACCAGGTAGCGCCGCGCGCGGGCCTGCTCGCCCGTGATCGCGGCCGCGTAGCCGTCCACGGCGCGCAGGGCCAGGCGCGTTGCCGGCGTGACGGTGGCGCCGGCCGCCTTCAGCACGTCCGTCAGCAACGGGCCTTTCAACGTATGGACCTTGCCGTCGTATTCCAGCGTCGGCCGGATCGTCACGGCCGGCAGGGCCGTCAACGCCGCGTAGTCGAAGATCCAGGCCTTGTCAAAGGCCAGCTTCTGCTTGTGCATCATCTGGTCGGCGACCGGATCGAACTTCCCCCGGTTCGCTTTGGCGATGGCGCCGGTCACGGTCAGCAGGGCCGGGCCGCGCGGAGCGGTCGATGCAGCGGCCGCGGGTAGGGCGGGCAAGGCGCCGGCGCCTGCCAGCGCGGCAATAAAGGTGCGTTTCTTCATCGGACATCCCATCTTCTTGTGGTTCGCTATGATAGCGCGATGGACCTGTTCGACTCTCCCGACACCTTGCAGCCGATTCCCATCGACGATGGCGAGCTGTCGTTCCTGCCGCAGTTGCCGCTGCCGGCGACAAACGCCGAGATCCTGCAGCGCCTGCTGGACGAAACGGCGTGGAAGAAAGAAACCATTTTTGTCTGGGGCAAGGAGCAGAAGCAGCCGCGCCTGTCCGCCTGGTATGGCGACGCCGCCTACACCTACTCGGGACGGCTGTTCCGGCCGCTGCCGCTGACATCGCTATTACGCGAGCTGCAAGACATCGTCGAGCGCGTCACCGCTCGCCGCTTCAACAGCGTACTGCTGAACTGCTACCGCAACGAGCGCGACAGCGTGGGCATGCACAGCGACGACGAGCCCGAACTGGGGCCGGCACCCGCCATCGCGTCGCTGACCTTCGGCGCCACCCGCACCTTCATCCTGAAGCACAAGACGCTGCCGAAGACGCTCAAGCTCGACCTGACGGACGGCAGCCTGCTGCTGATGGCCGGGCCGCTGCAGCGCCACTGGAAGCATGGCATCAACAAGGAAACCAAGCCACGGGGCGTGCGCGTCAACCTGACGTTCCGCTGGATAGTTTCGCGCTGAAAGGCGCCGCCACGAACGGCTGTAAATAGGGGGCCGGGATGTCGATCCGGGCCATGCCGGCAAGGATCAGCGCGCTCAACAACACGCCTGCCCCGGCACAGCGCCAGATGAAGCGGCGCTTGCGAGGCAGCGGCTGCCGGCGTGCCAGCGCGCTGCCCATGTGGATCGTCACGGCGACCACGGCGAAGAAATAATACGGATAGAAGAACGCCGCCGCCGGCCAGGCGTGCATGCCCGCCGCCGCGAAGTAAATATTGGTATCGATCCCACCCGTCCGCGCCACCAGCACGGCCCCCGTGTGTATGCCCAGGAACACCAGCAGGTACAGCCCGGAGAACCTGGCCCAGCGCTGGGCCGGCGCGCGTGCGGCCCACGCCAGCGGCAGCCCTGTCATGAGCTGGATCGCGACGCACAGCAGCAGCAATGCCTCCACGGGAGGCCAGCGGTAGATCGTGCGCAGCGCCTCCATCAGCGCCAGATGCGAGCCGGCACCGGCCAGCACGGCAAGATGCTGGAGCACGTGCACCAGTACGAACACTGCCAGCACGCTGCCAGACAGGCGGTGCATTGTGCGGGGTGCGATGACAGGCATGGCGGCGGTCCGGAAATGTCGATACCGCACAGCTTAGGCAGCGGCCGGCGAAGCGTCTTGAACGATTGCGACAACGGCCCAGTGTGCGTTGCCTAACACAACAAAAACCGGGCCCAACCGTGGCATTTGGGGTGACAAACCGTCATTTCAATAGCGATTACAACTACTAACAATTATTACGTAAATGGACCTTTTATAAATCAAAGTCGGTGTTATCTTGGCTTCGTCGCAGTTCCACGATGAACAGCGATCCCTGGCAGTTCAACCATTTGCTGAGAGATCACAACATGAAAAAGACCATCCTGGCCGTACTGGCTTCCGTTAGCGCCCTGGGCGCCGTGTCCGCTCACGCCGCCGACGGCGTTCCCTACATGGGCGTCGGCGTCATCGCTTCCGAACACCGCTACGATACCGGCATTGCCGGCACCGGCGTGACCGTCAGCGACGACAAGAAGACCGAATGGGGCGGCAAAGTCTTTGCCGGCTACCAGATCAATCCGATGTGGGCGGTCGAAGGCGGCTACACCAACTTCGGTAAAGGCGACGCCGACTACACGGCGGCAGGCTTGCGTGGCAATGTCGAGACCAAGTCCGAGTCGTTCTACGTAGCGGGCAAGGCCACCTACCCTGTGGCCGAGAAGGTCAATGTGTTCGGCAAGCTGGGTGTCGCCCACAACCGCAACGAAGTGTCGGGCAATATCCTCGGCGTGAGCGGCAAGGATGAGTACAGCAAGAACAGCGTGTACGCTGCCGTGGGCGCCGACTATGCGATCAACGAGAAAGTCTCGATGTCGCTGGAATACGAACACTACGGCAAGACGGGTGTCGACTACGGCCGTCGCAAGGGTGGCGTCTCGCTGAACGCGCGCTACAACTTCTGATGGCATACGCCAGACCTGCTGCGCAGCCGGTTTGAAATGACAAAAGGACCCGCGAGGGTCCTTTTTTTTGCCAGCCGTCGCTGACTGACGGGCTCGTGTCCCACCGCGGGGTCTGACCCCGCGGTGGGACACGAGCCCGGCCATGAATGGCCTACGCTCAGGTCGTCAGTGGCTTGTAGCGAATCCGCTTCGGCTTGGCACCTTCTTCGCCCAGGCGTTTCTTCTTGTCCGCTTCATATTCCTGGTAGTTACCGTCGAAGAACGTGACTTGCGAGTTGCCTTCGAACGCCAGGATGTGCGTGGCGATCCGGTCCAGGAACCAGCGATCGTGGGAGATGACCATGACGGAGCCGGCGAATTCCAGCAGCGCGTCTTCCAGCGCGCGCAGCGTCTCGACGTCCAGGTCGTTCGACGGTTCGTCCAGCAGCAGCACGTTGCCGCCCTTGAGCAAGGTTTTCGCCAGGTGCAGGCGGCCGCGTTCGCCGCCGGACAGGTTGCCGACGATTTTCTGCTGGTCGCCGCCCTTGAAGTTGAAGCGGCCGAGATACGCGCGCGACGGCATCTCGAAGCGGCCCACGGACAGCATGTCCGCACCGCCCGACACGTCTTCGAACACGGTCTTGTTGTTGGCCAGCTCGTCGCGGCTCTGGTCGACCAGCGACACCTTGGCCGTCTTGCCGATGACGACTTCGCCGCTGTCCGGCTTGTCGATGCCCGCGATCATCTTGAACAACGTCGACTTACCGGCACCGTTCGGGCCGATGATGCCGACGATGGCGCCCGGCGGCACCGTGAACGACAGGTTGTCGATCAGCAGGCGGTCGCCGAAGGCCTTCGACACGTTCTTGAATTCGATGACTTCGTTACCCAGGCGCTCGGCGACAGGAATGAAGATCTCCTGCGTCTCGTTGCGCTTCTGGTATTCGTATTCGGACAGTTCGTTGAAGCGCGCCAGGCGGGCTTTCGATTTTGCCTGACGGGCCTTCGGGTTCTGGCGCGACCATTCCAGTTCCTTCTGCAGTGCGCGCTGGCGTGCCGATTCCGTCGCTTCTTCCTGCTTCAGGCGGGCCTGTTTCTGGTCCAGCCACGAGCTGTAGTTGCCCTTCCATGGAATGCCATGGCCGCGGTCCAGTTCCAGGATCCATTCGGCCGCGTTGTCGAGGAAGTAGCGATCGTGGGTGATGCCCACCACGGTGCCGGGGAAGCGCAGCAGGAACTGTTCCAGCCATTCGACCGATTCGGCGTCCAGGTGGTTGGTCGGTTCGTCCAGCAGCAGCATGTCGGGCTTGGACAGCAGCAGCTTGCACAGCGCCACGCGGCGCTTCTCGCCGCCGGACAGCACGGCGATCTTGGCATCCCATGGCGGCAGGCGCAGCGCGTCGGCGGCCATTTCCAGTTGCAGGTTCAGGTTGCCGCCGTCGGAGGATGAGATGATCGCTTCCAGGCGCGCCTGCTCGGCGGCCAGCGCGTCGAAGTCGGCGTCTTCTTCCGCATACGCGGCGTACACGGCGTCCAGCTTGGCTTGCGCCTCGAAGGCTTCGCCCAGGCCCGATTCCACTTCCTGGCGCACGGTCTTCTCCGGGTCCAGTTGCGGTTCCTGCGGCAGGTAACCGATGTTCAGGCCCGGCATCGGGCGCGCTTCGCCCTGGATGTCCGTGTCGATGCCGGCCATAATTTTCAGCAACGTCGACTTACCGGAGCCGTTCAGGCCCAGCACGCCGATCTTCGCGCCCGGGAAGAAGGACAGCGAAATATCCTTGAGGATCTGGCGCTTGGGCGGGACGATTTTGCCCACGCGGTTCATGGTATAGACGTAATTTGCCATTTAGAAATAACTCGATGAATTGATGGAAATACAGAAGGTCAACAAGGATACGCCAAACGGGGACGCCGGGCTAGCCGCGCCCGGCGGGTTTGCGATTTGTCGGCGTGTGCAGCCGGGGCCGCTTGCATAATAAGGGGAGACGCAGTAGGCTGCTAGCAATGATAGCGAAGGAGGCATGATGGCCCAGTTACTGGTACGCGATATCGACGAGGCCGTGGTCGAGGCCTTGAAACGCACGGCCGCCGGCAATGGCCGCAGCGCGGAAGCGGAGCACCGCGAGATCTTGCGCAGCTCCTTGACGGTGCGCCCGAAGAAGCGCTCGTTCAAGGAAGTGCTGGCGGCAATGCCGTATTTCGAGGACGACGCGCTGTTCGACGTGCGCTGAGCCGTCATGTACCTGCTCGATACCAACGTCATCTCGGAGTACCGCAAGGGCGCGCGCGCCAATCGTGGCGTGCAGGCGTTCTTTGCGGAGGTGCAGAGCGAGGCATTATTCCTGCCGGCCCAGGTGATCGGTGAAATCCAGGCCGGCATTGCCCGGCTGCGCCGCCAGCAGGACGAACTGGCCGTGCAGCGTGCCGGCATGTACGAACGCTGGCTGGAGGAACTGCTCGACGTGTTTGGCGCCCGGGTGCTGGAATTCGATACCGAGGCGGCGCGCGTGTGGGGCACGCTGCTGGGCAACGACAAGCACGACCCGCACACCATCGACAAGCAGATCGCCGCCATCGCCCTCGTGCACGACCTGGTTGTCGTCACGCGCGACGGCGGCACGGCCTTTGCGTCATTGCGGCCCGTGCGCGCGCTCGATCCGTTCAGCGCAAGCGTTGCCGCCGGCTGACGGCCGCCACGCTCAGGCCGGCACTGCCCGCCGGCTGGTCCATAGCCCCTCGGCCATGTACAGCGCCAGGGCGCTCCAGATGACGACAAAGCCGGCCAGCCGCGCTGCCGAGAACGTCTCCCCGAATACCGTCAGGCCCAGCAACATCTGGATCGTCGGGCCGATGTATTGCAGCATGCCCAGCACCGACAGCGGAATGCGGCGCGCGCCGGCGGCGAACAGCAGCAGCGGAATGGCGGTGATGGGCCCGGCCGCGGCCAGCAGCCAGCGCGTGCCGTCGCTGGGCGTGTTCAGGAACGCATTGTCCCCCTGCAGCGTCAGCCAGCCCACGTAGATCGCCGCCAAGGGGAACAGCAGCAGCGTCTCGAACGACAATCCTTCCAGCGCCGCCAGCGCGGCCGTCTTGCGCAGCAGGCCGTAGGCGCCGAAGCTGCCGGCCAGCAGCAGCGCGATCCACGGCAGCTCGCCGGCCTGCACCGTCAACCACAGCACGCCCAGCGCGGCCACGCCGATGGCGGCCCACTGGCCGGGACGCAGCCGCTCCTTCAGTACCAGCAGGCCCAGCAGCACGTTGACGAGCGGGTTGATGAAGTAACCCAGGCTGGCGTCGATCACATGGCCATTGTTGACGGCCCAGATGTAGATGAACCAGTTGGCCGACAGCAGCAGCGCCGACAGCGTGAACGTCGCCACCACGCGGGGCCGGCGCAGCACGTCCGGCAGCCACTGCCATTGGCGCCGGATCGTCAGCACGGCGCACAGGAACAGCAGCGACCACACCATCCGGTGCGCCAGGATCTGGACGGGCGGCACCTCGTGCAATGCCTTGAAGTACAGCGGGAACAGGCCCCAGATCAGGAACGCCAGCGCGGCGTAAGCGATACCGCGGTTCATGGATGGCCTCCGTCGCCTGGCCGATAGGCAGTGCCGGGGACGGCGTGTGGATTTTGTTGCATGGTTTTCTTTCGTGAGGCGGGGAAAATACCATAATGGCGGCGGCCCTGCAGGCGGGGCCCTGGTAGCCCCGCACGGCATGGCGAGCTCTACTTGCATTTCCAGCACGGTTGACCTATTGTGCAATGCGCCAAAACTCACTCCGGGTGTACCTTGACAGATAAAAAGAACAGTATCGCCGCGCTGACCCTGGCTGCGGTAGGGATCGTCTATGGCGACATCGGCACGAGCCCGCTGTATACGCTGAAGACGATTTTCGATCCCGAACACGGCCTGGCGCTGAACCACGCCAACCTCCTCGGCATCATCTCCCTGATTTTCTGGGGCCTGACGATGATCGTCTCGCTCAAGTACGTCACCCTGGTGCTGCGCGCCGACAACCGCGGCGAGGGCGGCATCATGGCGCTGATGGCGCTGGTGCTCAATGCCGTCAGCAAGCGCTCCGGCTGGCATTTCCCGCTGCTCGTCATCGGCGTGCTCGGTGCCACGATGTTCTATGGCGACAGCGTCGTCACGCCGGCCATCTCCGTGCTGGGCGCGATCGAGGGCCTGGAAGTGGCCGCGCCGGCGCTGGAGCAGTACGTCGTGCCGCTGACGATCGTCGTGCTGGTGACGCTGTATGCCGTGCAGCGCCACGGCACCGCCGGCATCGGCCGCTGGTTCGGCCCCGTCATGATGGTGTGGTTCGCCTCGCTCGCCGTCATGGGCGTCGTCAATATCGTGCAGGAGCCGGCCATCCTGGCGGCATTGAATCCGCTGCATGCGATCACCTTCATGTACCACAACGGCTTTGTCGCCTTTGTCGCGCTGGGCGCCGTCGTGCTGGCGTTCACGGGCGCCGAGGCGCTGTATGCCGACATGGGCCACTTCGGCAAGAAGCCGATCCGCATGGCGTGGTTCCTCGTCTGCTTTCCCGCGCTGGCGCTGAACTACTTCGGCCAGGGCGCGCTGCTGATCCGCAATCCCGACGCCATCTCGAACCCGTTCTTCCAGCAGCTGGGCAGCTGGAGCGTCTATCCGCTGGTGGTGCTGTCGACGATGGCCGCGGTGATCGCCTCGCAGGCGACGATCTCCGGCACGTTCTCGATGACGAAGCAGGCCATCGCCCTGGGCCTGCTGCCGCGCATGCGCGTGCTGCACACGTCCGAACACCAGATCGGCCAGATCTACATCCCGGCCGTCAACTGGCTGCAGCTGATCGTAGTGCTGATCGCCGTGATCGGCTTCGGCTCGTCCGACCGCCTGGCCGGCGCCTACGGCATCGCCGTCACCGCGACGATGCTGGCCACGACGATCCTGACGTTCTTCGTCACCCGCTACCGCTGGCACCTGCCGCTGCTGGTCTGCGTGGGCGCGACCGGCTTCTTCCTCGTCATGGACATTGCGCTGTTCTCGGCCAGCACGTTGAAGCTGTTCCACGGCGGCTGGATGCCGCTGGCACTGGGCACGGCGCTGTTTACCATCATGATGACGTGGCGTACCGGCCGCTTCCTCGTGTTCCGCAACCTGGAGAAGCACGCGATCCCGCTGGAGGATTTCCTCTCCTCGCTGTTCGTGGCGCCACCCGTGCGGGTGCCCGGCACGGCCGTCTTCCTGCGCGGCGAGAGCGACGGCGTGCCGCACGCGATGCTGCACAACCTGTCGCACAACAAAGTGCTGCATGAACGTGTCGTGTTCCTGACGGTGCACATCCTGGAAGAGCCGTACGTGGCGCGCGCCGACCAGGTGCGCATCACCGACCTGGGCCACCAGTGCTACCAGGTCAACGTCAGCTACGGCTTCAAGGACGAACCGGACATCCCCGCCATCCTGGCCCTGTGCGGCGAGCTGGGGCTGCCGTTCGAGATGATGGAGACGTCGTTCTTCATCGCCCGCCAGACGGTGATCTCGGCGCCGGGCGAGGGCATGGCGACGTGGCGCGAGCACCTGTTCGTCGCGATGTCGCGCAATGCCCGTGCCGCCGCCGACTATTACCAGATCCCGCCGAACCGGGTAATCGAGCTGGGTACGCAGGTGGAGATCTGACGACAAATTTGTAACTGATTTGTTGCAAATGTGCATTGGGTCGGCGGGTCCGCTACACTCGCCGGTCGAGCGCGCCTGGCTGACCAGGCGCGTGACCATCAACCCATCACAGTGAGCCCAATGAAATCGATCTTCCAGTTTGTTGCATCCCTGACCTGCGCACTGGCGCTGACCGCTTGCGGCGGCGGCGGCAGCGATAGCCCCGCCCCGGCCACCCCTGCACAGCCGGCCTTTACCAAGACCGACACGGTGGTCGGCACCGGGATCGAAGCCGCGGCCGGCGACAGCGTCACCGTCAACTACACGGGCTGGCTGTATTCGGCCACGGCGGCGGGCAACAAGGGGGCGCAGTTCGATTCCAGCACGGGGCGTGGACCGCTCACGGTCACGCTGGGGCAGAACCGTGTCATTGCCGGTTGGGAGCAGGGCATCCCAGGCATGAAGGTGGGTGGCAAGCGCACGCTCGTCATCCCGGCCAACCTGGCCTATGGCTCGGAGACACGCCCCGGTATTCCTGCCAACTCCGCACTGGTCTTCGACGTCGAGATGGTGGCGATCAAGCGCTGATCTGCTGGCCTTGTAAACCCGGAACCAGCGACTGGGGTCGGACCCGCCGGGTCCGACCCCGGCTCTGCGCCTGTGGGGCGATGCGTGTCCCAGGCGCGCCGGCGTTGCCCGGTGTTGCAGTTAACTGAACGGCGGCCTGCGGGCCGCCGTTGTTCATTCCCGCAGCGCCTGCGCCGGTGCCAGGCCCATGGCCGCCCAGGCATGGCGCGCGGTGGCCGCCAGCGCCACGAGGGCCGCCAGCGCCGTCGCTCCCAGCAGCGGCCAGGCACCCAGCGGGGCCCGTTCGACGAAGCCGGCCAGGTAGTGCTCGATGGCGGCAGCCGCCGGGGGCAGGCCGAGTACGGCGCCGCATGCCAGCAGCAAGCCGAACTCGCGCCCCAGCAGGCGGCCGATCGCCGCACGGCTGGCGCCATGCAGCTTGCGCAGCACGATCTGGCGCGTGTTGCGCTGCACGCTGTAGGCCGCCAGCACGTAGATCCCGAACGCGGCCAGGGCAATCGCCACCAGGCTGGCAAAGCCGAGGATCCGCGTCAGGCGCCGGTCCTGTTCGTAGTTCTCGCTGAAGAACTGCGCGGCCGGTTGCAGGGTCATCGCGCGGTCCGGGAAATACTGCCGCCACAGCGGTTCGATCGCCCGCGTCACGCTGTCCGCCGGCAGGGCCGTGCGCACCGTCAGCACGCCGTAGACAGGGCGCAGCACGTAAATAAACGGCTCCGTCTTCTGGCGCAGCGTCTGGTGGCGCAGCGGCGGCGCGATGCCGATGACGGTGCCGCCCGTCGTAAACGGCACCTGGCCCACGGCGGCCTGGGGCGAGTCGTAACCCAGCATCGTGGCGGCCGCCGCGTTGATGACGATGGCGTCGCCGTCCGGCCGGTCGCTGGCGTCGAACAGGCGGCCGAACTGCGGCCGCAATGCGTAGGTGCCGAAGTACTCCGGCGACACGGCCTTGGTCTCGATGCGCAGGTCGCGTCCGTCGCGGGTGGTAAACCCCTGCACGGTCTTGACGCCGTCGCGCCCGATCGCCTCGGCCGACAGCGCGGCGGCCTCGAGCGCCGGCAGGCGCCGCACGGCGGCGGTGAAGTCGCGCACCTTCTGTTCGGGCGGGGCCGGGTTGTCCGGCAGGTCCAGCACCAGCAGCGGCGCCGGGTCGAAGCCCGGGTCGGCGCCGCTGGCATAGCGGGTCTGCCAGCCGACGGCCAGCGTGATGCCGGCCAGCGCCATCGCCGTGGCGAACTGCAGCACCGTCAGCACGCGCCGCAGCCACAGGCCGCCCACCGTCTCGCTGTTGTCGCGGCCCGCCAGCGCCGCCGCCGGGCGCACGTGCATGGCCAGCCAGGCCGGCCAGGCGCCGGCGCACAGCCCCGTCGCCACGGCCAGCAGCAGCGCCAGCGTGATACGCAGCGGATGGAAGAAGCCCGTCAGCTCGCGGTCCACCAGGCTGGCGAACGTGGGCAGCATCAGCCACGCCAGGATCATGCCGAGTACCGCCGCCAGCACCGTCACCAGCACGGATTCGGCCAGGAACTGCGTCGCCACGCGGCCGGTGTGGGCGCCCAGCAGCTTGCGCAGCCCCGTCTCGCGCTGGCGCCGCAAGGCGCGTACCGTTGCCAGGTTGATGTAGTTGACGACGGCCAGCGCCAGGATCAGCAGCGCCACCGCCGCCAGGCCCAGCACCGTGGAACGTTTGCCGTAGCTGTCGCCCGCGCGGCCCGCCGCCAGGTCGGCGTCGAAATAGATGTCCGGCAGGGCTACCAGCCGTTCGTCCACCGCCGTCCCCGCGATCGACTTGCCGATGGCGCGGGCGCGAAAGCGCTGCGTGAACGGCGAATCGTCGACGGCCTGCTGCAATTGCCGTTCGAGCTGGCGCGGATCGGCACCGGCTTTCAATCTCAAGTACACACTGCCCCGTGTCCAGTCCGGCATCAGGGTGCGTTCGGTCGCGGACCGGGCACGGCTCAGGGGCCCCGTCAGCGCCTCCCAGCCGCGCGTGCTGTTGGCCGGTGGGTCGGGCAGGACCGCCAGCACGCGCAGGGTTTCGTCGCCGCTGCGCACCGTGTTGCCGACGGCTTGCGCGGCGTGGCCGAACAGGCGAGCGGCGGTGGCGCGGGTCACGGCAATGCCGTCCGGCCGCGTCAGTGCGGCGGCCAGGTCGCCCGCCAGCGGCTGGACGCCGAAGATGGTCGCAAAGGCGGGATCGACGGCCAGCAGCTCGACATCGTGCAGCGTCGTGCCGGTCCGCAGCGGCTGGCGCAGCGCCACGGCGATGCTGGCTTGTTCGACCAGGCCGCTGTCCAGCGCGACCTGCCGCAGCGGCAGCATGGTGCGGGTGTCCCACTCGGGGCGGGGGAAAAAATTGATGCGCTGCTTGACGAGGTAGACCCGGGCCGCGTCCGGCACATGGGCGTCGTAGCTGAAGCTGTAGCGCACGAAGCCCAGCAGCAGGAAGCAGGCGGCGCAGGCCACGGCCAGGCCGGCGATCGTCATGCAGGAAAAGCCCGGCTCGCGCAGCAGCAGGCGCCAGCCGATGCGAAAGTCGGCCACGCGCATCATGCGGCCCGCAGGGCGTCGACCATGATGCGTCCGTCCAGCAGGTTCAAGGTGCGCGAGGCCTGCGCCGCGTGGCTGGGCGAGTGGGTCACCATCACGACCGTCGTGCCTTCCGCGTTGATGGTGCGCAGCAGGCGCATGACTTCATCGCCATGGGCCGTGTCGAGGTTGCCGGTCGGTTCGTCGGCAAGCAGGATCGCCGGGCCGGCGACCAGCGCGCGGGCAATCGCCACGCGCTGCTGCTGGCCGCCGGACAGTTGCGACGGCCGGTGCTTGGCGCGGTGCGCGACGCCCAGCTTGTCCAGCATCTGGGCCACGCGCGCACGGCGTTCGCGCACCGCCATGCCTGTGTATTCCAGCGCCAGCTCCACGTTCTCGAACACCGACAGCTCCTCGATCAGGTTGAAGCTCTGGAAGATAAAGCCGATGCGGCCGCGCCGCAGTTCGTTCAGCTGCGCCTCGCTCCAGCCGGACACGTTGCGTCCTTCGAACCAGTAGTCGCCGCTGGTGGGCACGTCCAGCAGGCCCAGGAGGCTGAGCAGGGTGGACTTGCCGCAGCCCGAAGGGCCCGTGATGGCGACGTATTCGCCGGCGTCGATTTCCAGGTCGATGCGGTCGAGGGCCGTGGTCTGCACTTCGCCCGCCACGTGGATCTTGCTGACGCCTGAGAGTTTGAGCATTGCCGTTCCTTTTGTTCGAGTGGGAAGATTACTGCGAAATCTGCAGCCTGGTCGATTTTCCGAAGCCGCCGTAGCCCGAGACGATGACGCGCTCGCCCGCGCGCAGGCCATCCAGCACTTCGATCTGGGCATTGTTGCGCCGCCCGGTGCGGATCGCGCGGCGCTCGGCATGGCTGGCATCCGTCAGCACGAATGCCCAGGCGCCGCCGCTGTCGTTGACGAATGCGCCATGCGGCAGCAGCAGCGCCGGCGCCGGCTCGCCCAGCGTGATCTGCGCATCGACACTCTGGCCGGGGCTCAGCACGTCCGGCTGGCCCTGCGTGAACAGCAGCTCCGCCGTGAAGCGGCCTTCCTTGATCTGCGGGTAGACCGTGCCGACCCTGACCGGATAGCGGCGACCGTCCTGCACCACGCTGCCCTGGCGGCCCACGGTCACGCGGCTCAGGTAGAACTCGTCGATGAGGGCGAGCAGCTTGAAGCGCGCCGGGTCGTCGATGCGGCCCACGTTCTTGCCCGTCACGATCGATTCGCCCACCTGCAGGCGAAAGTCCGTCAGGCGGCCGGCCACCGGCGCGCGCACGGCCAGCGCATCGACGGTGGCCTGCACCAGTTGCAGGCCGGTGCGCAGGCCGCCGATGGCTTCCTCCAGCTGGCCCAGCGCATTGCCGCGCACCTTGTCCTCGGCCGCGTTGCTGGCCTGTTCCAGCGCCAGCGCGCGCTGGGCCTTGTCGCGCCGGTCGCAGCTTTCCTCCAGCGCGGCGGCGGAGATGAAGCCTTCGGTCGCGAGCCGCTGCTGGCGCGCGCAGCTTTTCTGCGCCTGTTCCAGCGCGAACGCCAGGTCGTCCAGGCGGCGCTGGCGCTGGCTGCGGTCGTTCTGCTCGGCGACCCGCAAGGTGGACAGGTTGGAGATCTGCTGCGCCAGCTCGGACTGGCGCGCCAGCAGCTCCAGGTTGCGCTGCGGGTTGGAGATGCGGAACAGCAGGTCGCCCTGGTCGACCAGTTGGCCGTCGCGCGCGAACACCTCCTCGATGCGGCCCGACTCGACGGAGTCGAGGATGACGGCGCGCAGCGGCGCGGCGCTGGCGCGCACCGCGATGTCGTCGCGGAAGATGCCCCGTTCCACGGTGGCGATGCGCAGGTCGCGGCCGTCCACCTGCAGGCCGCGCGGCAGCCAGTACCACAGCGCCAAGGCTGCCGCCGCCGCGAGCAGGAGCGCGGCGGCGGCCAGCACAAGCGTGCGGCCCCGTTTGCGGGGCACGATAGTGTCCATGGCGGCGCCGGTGGCGGGGCGGAGGGGATGCGGTGTCATGCCGGCTATACAGCAAGCGATGTGCCAGGGCCGCAAACGCCGTATCGGCGCGGCTTGCAGGGGCCGATCGTCCAATACCGGACAACCCGCGCTGTCCGCTTCCGGACACCCCCGCACGCCGTCGCCCTGCGCATGAAACCTGCTGCTAGAATGCCCCGATCGCCACTTCCCGCTCCGACCATGGCCGCCGCCCGCATCCTGATCCTCGACGACGACGCCGACGTGGCCTGCGCCGCGCGCATGTTGCTGCGCCGCCGTTACCAGGACGTCGCGGTGCTGGACGATCCCGCCGGCCTGCCGGAACTGCTGGCGCGCGCCGTGCCGGACGTGGTGCTGCTGGACTTCAATTTCACGCCGGGCCGCACCGATGGCGCGGAAGGGCTGGCGGCGCTGGACCTGCTGCGCCGGCAACCTTGTGCGCCGGCCGTGATCGCGCTGACGGCGTATGCCGACGTGCCGCTGGCAGTCGAAGCCCTCAAGCGCGGTGCCGACGATTTCCTCACCAAGCCCTGGGACAATGCCCGCCTGCTGGCGGCCGTGGACAGCGCGCTGGCGCGCCGCACGACGGCGCCGGCGCTTGCCGCCACGTCGGCACTGATGGGGGAGTCGGCGCCGATGCAGGCCGTGCGGGCGATGATCGCCAGCGTGGCGCCGACGGAAGCGAACGTATTGGTGCTGGGCGAGAACGGCGTCGGCAAGGAGCTGGTGGCGCGCGCCATCCACGACGCCTCGCGCCGCGCCGACGGCACGTTCCTGGCCGTGGACATGGGCGCGCTGCCGGAATCGACGTTCGAGAGCGAGTTGTTCGGCCACCGCAAGGGCTCCTTCACGGATGCGAAGGCCGACCGCCCCGGGCGCTTCCAGGCCGCGCGCGGCGGTACGCTGTTCCTCGACGAGATCGGCAACATGCCCCTGGCCGGCCAGGCCAAGCTGCTGACGGCGCTGGAGCGGCGCGAGGTCACGCCGCTGGGCGCGGACCGGCCCGAGAGCGTGGACGTGCGCATCGTCAGCGCCACCAATCTGGACGAGGCGCGCCTGTTCGACGCGGCCGTGTTCCGGCCCGACCTGCTGTTCCGGCTGAACACCATCGTGATCCGCGTGCCGCCGCTGCGCGAACGGCGCGACGACATCCCGGCGCTGCTGCGCCACTACCTGCGCCAGTACGAAGCACAGTACGGGCGGCCCGCGCGCACGCTGTCGGCCGCGGCGCTGGCGGCGCTGCAGGCGCACCCGTGGCCGGGCAACGTGCGCGCGCTGAGGCACGCCTGCGAGCGGGCCGTCATCCTGGCCAGCGGCGCGCAGTACGACACCGGCGATTTCGGCATGCTTGCGGCGATGGCACCGCTGCCGGCGGCAACGGAGGCCGCGACCCTGAGCACGCTGGAGCGCGACGCGATTGCCGCCGCGCTGGCGCAGGCACAAGGCAATATCAGCCACGCGGCCCGGATGCTGGGCGTCAGCCGCGCCGCGCTGTACCGCAAGCTGGACAAGCATGGCATCTGAGCGGGCGCTGAAGGCGGGCGTCGGCTGGTCGGCCGCGGCGCTGGCGGTGCTGGCAGGCTGCGCGGCACGCGTGCCCGACTCGCCCCGGCTCTTGGTACTGTGCGGCGTCGGGGCAGCCATCGCGGCGCTGGCGTTGTGGCGCTTGCTGGCGCGGCTGACGGTGCCGCGGCCGTTGCCGGAGCCTGCCGTGCCCGGACGGTCGGCGCTGTCGAGCGACGACGCGCTGCTGGCGCTGGAAGCGCGCCTGGAGCATGCGCCGATGGCACTGTTTCGGGTCGAGGGGATGGGCGGTGCGGGCGCCGTGACGGCACTGAACGGCAACGCCCGCCGGCTGCTGGCGCCGGGCCGTGCCAGCGAGCCGGAACGCCTGCATGCGCTGCTGGCGGCGCAGCCGGTCGATGAGCGCACGCTGATCGGCTTCGACACGGAGCGGGGCCTGGAGCGCGCCCTGGTCGCGGTGTCGGCCCTGACGGTGCAGGGGCAGGCCCAGCGCCTGGTGGCGCTGCTGCCTGTCGAAAGCCAGTTGGAAGCGGAAGCGCTGAACGCCTGGCGCCAGCTGGTGCACGTGCTGACGCACGAGATCATGAATTCCCTGACGCCGGTGGCCTCGCTGTCGCGCACGGCGCGCGAGATGCTGGACGACGTGCCGCTGCCGTCGGAGCAGGCGACCGATATCGGCACGGCGCTCGACGCGATCGCGCGCCGCTCGGCCAGCCTGGTCGATTTCGTGGCCAGCTACCGCAGCCTGTCGACGTTGCCGCAGCCGCGGCCCGAACGCGTGCGCCTGGCCGACCTGTTTGCCCGGCTCGACGCACTCGTTGGCCAGCAGTGGCAGGCGCGCGGCGGCAGCGCCCGTTTTGCCGTCGAACCGGCGTCGCTGGAAGTGCTGGTCGATCCGGGCCAGCTGGAGCAGGCACTGATCAACCTGCTGAAAAACGCGGCCGAAGCCACCGCGCACGCGACGCCACCGCAAGTGGACGTCGTCGCCCGGCTGGGGCGCGGCGGGCGCCTGCGCATCGAGGTGTCGGACAACGGTCCCGGCGTGCCGGACGACACCGCCCCGCACATCTTCACGCCGTTCTTCTCGACCAAGAAGCGGGGCCGCGGCATCGGCCTGGCGATGGTGCGCCAGCTGGTGCACGGCAACGGCGGCACGGTGCGCCACGCCCGCTCGGTAACGAGCGGCGCCCGCTTCATCGTCAGCTTTTGAGCCAGCGTCGAAACCAGGCGAATTGGGGACAGCCTCCAAATCGCGAATTGGGGACAGCCTCCGTTCCGCATTATGCAAATAGCGCGAATTGGGGACAGCCTCCGTTCCGCATTATGCAAATAGGAGGCTGTCCCCGATTAGCGAATTGGGGACAGCCTCCGATTCGCATCGTAACGAAAAAAGGAGGCTGTCCCCGATTTGCGGGAGGCCGTCTCTGGTTTGCGGATCGCGTCAGCGCAGCATGTCGATATGCAGGATGCCATCCTCGTCATACGGCGCGCTGACGGTTTCGAAGCCAAAGCCCTGGTAGAACTTTTCCAGCCGCTGCTGCGCGCCGATGCGGATGCGGTGGCCCGGGTGCTGCGCTTCGGCGCGGCGGATGCCCTCGGCCACCAGCTGGCGGCCAATGCCCGTGCCGCGCGACGCGGCCGGCGTCAGGATGCGGCCCAGCGACATCTCGTCGTATTTCGCGCCAGGAGCCAGACAGCGCAGGTAGGCGGCCAGCGTGCGTTCGCCATCCTGCGTGCGCCACGCCATCAGGTGATGCGCGGTTTCGTCGTAGCCGTCCAGGTCCGGGTACAGGCAGGTCTGCTCCAGCACGAACACGTTCTGGCGCTGGCGCAGCACCTCGTACAGATCCCTGCGGGGAATGCTTTCAAACTCCAGCCACTGCCATTCGATCATCGTTCTCTCGCGTCAAGAAGAACAGGCCCCGATCGCCTGGCGATCGGGGCCTGTCCGGGGTGCGACGATTATACGATGGTCAGCGTCACGTCGATGTTGCCGCGGGTGGCGTTCGAGTAGGGGCAGACGATGTGCGCGGCCTGCACCAGTTTCTCGGCCGTTTCACGATCCAGGCCCGGCAGCGAAATCTTCAGTTCCACTTCGATGCCGAAGCCCGTTTCGATGGGGCCGATGCCGACCGTTGCGTCGATCGACGTGTCCGCCGGCACGGCGATCTTGTCGCGGCCGCCAACAAATTTCAGGGCGCCGATGAAGCAGGCCGAGTAGCCGGCCGCGAACAGCTGCTCCGGATTGGTGCCGACGGCGCCGTTACCGCCCAGTTCCTTCGGGGTCGTCAGCTTGACGTCCAGCACGCCGTTGTCGGAGACGGAACGGCCTTCGCGACCACCGGTGGATTTAGCTTGGGCACGGTACAGGACTTGTTGGATCGACATGGTGAATCCTTTCTATTAGGTAACTTTCGATTGAATAGCGTACGATGTTTTGTCTTTGCTGACACAACAGCGGCGCCGATGAACACACTATACATAGCGTGCGATTCAATTGCAAGCGATTTTTAATCGCGTGCGTTCACAACGCTGTTTCAAACCCTTCCAGCACGTTGACGACGTTGACGCCCAGTTCCCGCAACGGGCTGCCGCCCTCGAATACGAAGCAGGTCGGCAGGTTCAGCCAGGCGATGCGCTCGCCCAGGCGCAGGTAGTCGCCGCCTTGCAGGCCGAAGCCGCCGTGTGGTTCACCCTGGAACGTATTGCCGCCCAGGGCCACGACCAGTGCGTCCGGGCGGTACATCGACAGGCGCACGCACGCCGTCTCCAGCGCCGTGAACCACGCTTGCGGGTTGGGGGCGCCAACCGGCAGCACGAGGTTGACGTTGTAGCCGAGGCCATGGCCGCCGCCCGTCTCGTCCGGATGGCCGCAGTAGAACGGGTACGCGGTGCGGGGCTCCGCATGCAGCGAGATACACAGCACGTCGGCGCGCTCGTAGAAGATGGCCTGGGTGCCGTTGCCATGGTGGTAGTCGACGTCCAGGATGGCCACGCGCTGCAGGCCGTCGTCGAGCAGGTGCTGGGCCGCCAGCGCGGCGTTGTTCAGGTAGCAGGCGCCGCCGTAGTAGTCGGGACCGGCATGGTGGCCGGGCGGGCGTGTCAACGCGAAGCTGCCGCGCTCACCCACGCGCAGCGCGTGTGCTGCGTTGACGGCGCAGTCGGCACCCGTCTTCGCGGCCGTCCACGTGCCGGCCGTCAGCGGCGTGACGGTGTCGATGGCATACAGGCCCAGGCGGGCGCCGAAATCATCCGGCTCGATATCGGTGCGCATGCCGCGCACGGGAAAGTGCGAGGCGAAGGCATCCCGGCCGGCATTGGCCGGGGCTTGCGCCAGCCATTCGTGCCACGCCGTGCGCAGGAAGTGCAGGTAGCGGGGATGGTGTACCCGCTCCAGCGACATCAGCGGCACGCCGTGCGGTGTGACGATGCGGCCCAAGCCGCGCCGGCCCAGTTCGGCCAGCACGCCGTCGATGCGGTCGGGTGTCTCGCGCGGCGGCGTGGGCACGCCACGGACGAGCTCGTGGCGCGCCCGGTGTTGGGCGTGCTGTTCGTTATAGAAGGTGAGCACGCCCGCCCCGCGTCAGGGATGGTCGTGGCACAGGTTGCTGTTGCGGTAGGCCGCCACGTAATCGTCAAAATTGCCTTGCGGGGCTGCCTCGAGGTCGGCCTGCTCGGCCAGCGACTGCCGCGCCAGGCGCTCGAAGTAGGCCGCTTCCTCGGCCGAGGGCGGATGACTGCGGAAGTAGGCCGCATGCCGTTCGCTCTGGCGCAGCCCGAATTCGGCGAACGAGTGGCCATTGGCCTCCAGCTCGCGCAGCACGGCAGCGGACGGCGTCCGCTCCGGATCGGCCAGCTTGGCGGCCTGCTCGGCCAGCGAAGCCGCATGGACGGTGTCGCCGCGCAGCGAGTCCAGCAGCTCGGCGGCGGGACGGATGCGCTCCAGCAGGTCGCGGCCCCAGTCCTGCAGTGTCACCTCCTTGCCGTCGCGGGTCAGGGTCAGGCCCGGCTTGCGGCCTTCCTTGACGGTACGGGCGAAATTGCGCGCCAGGACTTCGCCGCAGTGTTCCGTGATCGCCGGGCTTTCCTCCAGCGCGCAGAACAGTAAAAAGGCGTCGAGGAAGCGGCCGGCCTGCTCGGCGATGCCGACCGGATTGAACGGATCGACGTCCATGCAGCGCACTTCGATGTACTGCACGCCGCGGTTGCACAGCGCCTGGATCGGGCGCTCGCCCGTGCGGATCACGCGCTTGGGCCGGATCGTCGAGTAATACTCGTTCTCGATCTGGATGACGTTGGTCGACAATTGCTGCCATTCGCCGGCCGCGTTTTTCGTGCCGATCTTCTGGTACGGCTCGTAGGGCTGGTTGACGGCGCGGGTCAAGGTGGCGACATAGCTGTCCAGGCTGTTCTCGTGGGGACTCAGGCCCGATTGCGCATCGTTCTGGTAACCCAGGTCGCTCATGCGCAGGCTGGTGGCGTAAGGCAGGTACAACGTGTCTGCCGACAGCGTGTCCAGCTTGTGCGGGCGGCCGCGCAGGAAGCTGCTGTTCAGGGCCGGGGAGGCGCCGAACAGGTACATCAGGAGCCAGCTGTTGCGGCGGAAGTTGCGGATCGTGGCCAGGTAGGCTTCCGACTGGTACGCTACCGGCGATTTCGTCGCGCCCTCGGCCTCCGCCAGGATGCGCCACAGGCGCTCGTCCAGCGAGTAGTTGTAGTGGATGCCGGCGATGCATTGCATGGCTTTGCCGTAACGCAGCGCCAGGCCACGCCGGTAGACGTGCTTGAGCATGCCCAGGTTCGACTTGCCGTACCAGGCGATCTCGATGTCTTCCTCGGCGGGCAGGTGGCACGGCATCGACTGGCTCCACAGCAGTTCGCCGCCCAGCTTGCTGTAGGCAAAGCGGTGGATGCCGTCGAGCTTCTGCAGTGTCGTGGCAATATCGGACTCGGCCGGCGTGATGAACTCGGCCAGCGTTTCCGCGTAATCGGTCGTGATCTCGGGATGCGTCAGCGCGGAGCCCCAGCCGATCGGGTGGGGCGTGTGCGCGAGTTCGCCGTTCGGCTGGACCCGCAGCGTCTCCCGCTCGATGCCACGCAAGCCGCCCCGCAGCACGTCGCGGTGCGGTTCACTGGCAAGCAGGGCCAGGCGGCGCGTCAATTGAGTGGACAATTTGCTATTCCTTTCTTGTGCATCTGACCAAAGAGTTGGTGCGAGAGTAACCGAAATCGGAAAAACGCGCGTGGTGCCCCCTATGTTGCTTAAAATTTGCTCACAAACGGGCAGGCACCGAGGCCCACAAGGCATGGACGGGATTCTAGCAAAGGCCCGTCGGGCGGGTCGGGACGGTGGCTAACGCAAGCCCGCCCGGCCGCCTGTCACGCGGGCAATGCCAGCCAGGTCGTGCCAGCTCTGCACGTGCGTATAGCCTTGCGCCGCCAGCAGCGCCTGCACAGCCGCAGACTGGTCGTAGCCGTGTTCCATCAGCAGCCAGCCGCCCGGGGCCAGACGAGCCGGCGCCCCGTCGACAATGCGGCGCAGCGCCGACAACCCGTCGGCATGGTCGGTCAATGCGCCAGCCGGCTCGAAGCGCAAATCTCCCTCGGCCAGGTGGCGGTCGCCGCTGGCGATGTACGGGGGATTGGAGACGATCAGGTCGAACGTGGCGGCGTCCACCGCGCTGAACCAGTCGCTGTGCAGGAACTGTACCGTGACGTCGTTGGCGGCCGCGTTGCGTTGCGCCACGGCCAGCGCAGCGGGGCTGACGTCCAGCGCCGTCACGACGGCGTCCGGCCGCGTATGGGCCAGCGCGACGGCGATGGCGCCGCTGCCCGTCCCCATGTCCAGCACACGACCCTGGGGCGGCAGGCGCTCCAGCGCCAGCTCGACCAGCAGTTCCGTTTCCGGGCGGGGAATCAGCACGGCGGGCGACACTTCGAAGTCCAGCCCATAAAACTCGCGCTTGCCGACGATGTACGCGATCGGCTCGCCGTCGAGCCGGCGTTGCAGCAGGGCCGACAGGCGCGCGGCTTCGTCGCCGCTCAGCACCCGTTCCGAGTGCGTGATGAGTCCCGTGCGCGACAGGCCCAGCGCATGGCACACGAGGATGCGGTGATCGACGGGATCGAGGGCCCCCGGGCGCTGCAGCGACGCGACGGTGACGCCGGGTGCGACGAGCGGGCTCATCGCTGGCGGCGCAGCAGCACCCACGCCATGGTGGCCGTCAGGATGACGAACCAGACGGCCGACCACTGCGGGATCGACAGGCCCAGGAAGCCTTCGGTGGCGTTCTCGCACAGGCCGTCGGCCTGGAACAGCCACGGCAGGTAGGTGGCAGTGGGGAGCTTGTTCAGGAACGTTTCGGTAGGATCGATGCCGCACGAGAAGCCGGGGTGGGCCAGCACGTACAGGTGCTTGCCTACGACGCCCAGGCCACCGAGCCCGGCCAGCAAGCCGATGCCGGCACCGAGCTTGGGCTTGCGGCTGAAGGCGCCGATCAGGCAGCCGATGGCAATGACCAGGAACAGGTAGCGCTGGATCACGCACAGCGGGCAGGGCAGCAGGTCGACGACGTGCTGCAGGTACAAGGCCACGCCGATCAGCAGGAAGCAGACGGCGGCGGTCGTCAGGAGTAGGGTGCGCGAGTTCATCGTTTATAAAAGTTATCAGTGGATGGGCCGCGCCAATTCTCGCACAAAGCGTCCGCCAGGCCTTAGCAGGCGCTTAACCCGTCACCACAGCGCCAACACAGCCGAGCTCGTGTCCCACCGCGGGGTCAGTCACCAAAGTGGGACACAAGCTCAATAGCACGCACGGCCGGGACCGTGTCCACCTCGGGGTCACACCCCGACAAGGACACGGGCTCGACGGCAATCGATGGCCGAGTTCGTGTCCATGTCGGGGTGTGACCCCATGGTGGACACGGGCTGGGCCGTGGCGGCGTTGTCGTCCGCCCTCAGTCGCCCAGCGCGGCCAGCTGCTCGGCCTGGTGTTCGGCGGACAGCGCGTTCGTCAGCTCCGTCAGGTCACCGTCCATGATCATGTCCAGCTTGTACAGGGTCAGGTTGATGCGGTGGTCCGTCATCCGGCCCTGGGGGAAGTTGTAGGTACGGATGCGTTCGCTGCGGTCGCCGCTGCCGATCAGGCTCTTGCGGGTGGCCGCCTCCTTCGACTGCTGCTCGCGCAGCTGCACGTCCTTGATGCGCGCGGCCAGCACCTTCATGGCCGACGCCTTGTTCTTGTGCTGCGAGCGGTCGTCCTGGCATTCGACGACGATGCCGCTCGGCAGGTGGGTCAGGCGCACCGCCGAGTCGGTCTTGTTGATGTGCTGGCCGCCCGCCCCGGAGGCGCGGAATGTGTCGATGCGCAGGTCGGCCGGATTGATGTGGACGTCTTCCACCTCGTCCGCTTCCGGCATCACGGCCACCGTGCAGGCCGACGTGTGGATGCGACCCTGCGTTTCCGTGGCCGGCACGCGCTGCACGCGGTGGCCGCCGGACTCGAATTTCAGTTTCGAGTACGCGCCGTTGCCGACGATGCGGGCAATCACTTCGCGGTAGCCGCCGAGGTCGCTTTCGGACGCGCTGACGATCTCCACCTGCCAGCGGCTGCGCTCGGCAAAACGCGTGTACATGCGCAGCAGGTCGCCCGCAAACAGCGCCGACTCATCGCCGCCCGTACCTGCGCGGATCTCCAGGAAGATGTTGCGCTCGTCGTTCGCATCCTTCGGCAGCAGCATCTTCTGCAGGTCCAGCTCCAGCTCGGCGAGACGCGCCTTGCCCGTCTCGATTTCTTCCTGGGCGAACTCCTTCATGTCCGGATCGGCCAGCATCTGCTGCGCCTCGGCGATGTCGCCCTGCGCCTGCTGGTAGCTCTTGTACAGTTCGACCAGCGGGCCCAGTTCGCTGTGCTCGCGCGTCATCTTGCGGTAGCTGTCCATATTCGCGGTGGCGCCTTCGGACATCAACAGCTCGTCCAGTTCGACGAGGCGATTGGCGAGCTGGTCCAGCTTGGACAACATGGATGGTTTCATAATCTCGGGATCGAAAGAGGGAACGACGGATGCCGCAAGGCGCGGCGGACAGGCAGGAGAGGGGCCGCTAACGGCGGCCGCGGAACAGCTGGGGCAGCAGTTCGGCCAACTGGGCGCGGTCCTGGCCCTGGGCGCGGTGCAGCGCTTGCTGCGGGCCGTGCATGAACTTGGCCGTCAGGCCTTTGGACAGCGCTTCCAGTACGGCATCGATGTCCTCGCCCTTGGCCAGCAGCTTGCGGGCGCGCTCGAGCTCGGCCAGGCGGATGGCCTCGCCGTTTTCCTGCAGCCCCTGGATGACGGGCACGACCGCACGGTCGTCGACCCAGTGCATGAACGACTGCACGCGCGTCTCGATGATGGCCTCGGCCTGCGCGACGGCGGCCTGGCGGTTCTCGATGCCGGTCTGCACCACGTCGGCCAGGTCGTCCACCGTGTACAGGAACACGTCGTTCAGGCGCGCCACTTCCGGTTCGATATCGCGCGGCACGGCCAGGTCGACCATGAACATGGGCTTGTGGCGGCGTGCCTTGATGGCGCGCTCGACCATGCCAAGGCCGATCAGCGGCAGCGACGACGCCGTCGACGAAATCAGGATGTCATATTGGTGCAGCTGGTGCTGCAGGTCGGCCAGGCGCATGGCCTTGCCGTTGAAGCGATGCGCCAGCGCCTCGCCCCGCTCCAGCGTACGGTTGGCCACCGTGATCGACTTCGGCGTCTGCGCCGCGAAGTGCGTGGCGCACAGCTCGATCATCTCGCCGGCGCCGATGAACAGCACGTTCTGCTGGCTGATCTTGTCGAAGATGCGCTGCGACAGCCGCACGGCCGCAGCCGCCATCGACACGCTGTGCGCGCCGATCTCGGTCGTGCTGCGCACTTCCTTCGCCACGGAAAAACTGCGCTGGAACAGCTGGTGCAGGTAGGTGCCCAGGCCGCCCGCTTCGTCGGCGGTGCGGATCGCGTCCTTGATCTGGCCCAGGATCTGCGTTTCGCCCAGCACCATCGAGTCCAGCCCGGACGCGACGCGGAACGTGTGCCGCACGGCCTCGTGCTGCGGCAGCATGTACAGGTGCGGACGCAGTTCGGCGTAGTTCAGCTTGTGGAAGTCGGCCAGGAAGTGGGCGCCGGCGTCGAGCGGATTGTCGGCCGCACTGGCCGCGTACAGTTCGGTGCGGTTGCACGTCGACAGGATCGCCGCTTCGTCGCTGCCGCGCGTATCGAGACGCTGGAACCAGTTGCGCGCCGCTGCCACCGCCGTCGCCAGCTGATCGGGCGCGAACGCCAGCCGCTCGCGCAGGGCGACCGGAGCTGTGGTGTGGTTGAGGCCGACGGCAAGCAGTTGCATTTCTTGAAAAATCAAGGATATAGGTGGACATTATACCGTGATGTGCCGTCCGGACCTTTTTTCTGTCCCCCTGGAAAGGCTAGGACAAATCGTCCGAGCCTGGCGCTGACGAGGTCAGCCGCCCAGCTTTTCCAGGCGGTAGCCGTAGCTGTAGACGGGCACCAGGCGGAAACCGTTCTCCGGTTTCAATTGCAGCTTGTTGCGTACGCGGGACACGTGGGTATCCATCGTACGCGACGGGACGTCCGTTTCGCGTATCCAGACCGCTTCGTGAATATAGGCGCGCGACAGCGGCCGGCCGATATTGCGGAAAAACAGCAGCGCCAGGTAAAACTCCTTGTGCGTCACGTCCAGCACATTGCCGTCCATCAGCAGGCGCCCGGGCCGGGTTTCAAACACATATTGACCGAATTGCAGCTGTTCCGCGCCATTTTGGGTCGGATAGGCGCGCCGCAGCAGCGCCTGCACGCGTGCCACCATTTCGCTGCGCCGCAGCGGCTTGATCATGTAGTCGTCGGCCCCCGTGTCGAGGCCCGCCACGATATCGTCTTCGCCCGAACTGGTCGTCATGAACAGTACCGGTGCCTTGTCGTTCAGTTTCTCACGGGCCTTGCGCATCAGCTCGGCACCACCCATGTCGCTCACCTGCCAGTCGAAGATGAGCATGTCGTACTCCTCCTTGCGGAGCTGGCTCAGCAAGTCTTTACCGGTCTGGAAGCCATGGCAGACGTGGCCCGCCGACGTCAGCACCTGGCAGATCAGGTCGGACTGGCTACGGTCATTATCTAGAACGACGATTTTCATCTTAATCGACAAGTTAACGCGAGTGGGTGAGGCTTAGTCACAGGAATATAACAGGGATTGACAAAAATAGTTACTAAACAAACCAATTATTTCTAGAGAGTATCACGGGATGGACCCGTGCGGGCCCCGTTGGCCGATACACGGTACACTCAAAAAGCTTCACTTTCAATCAACTTTTTACAGCTGGAAATTAGCCGGGGGATATTCACGTGGACAGCGGATGGGAATTACTGCCGGGGTCGCCGGAGGATGTCGCCGAGGTCAGGGAACGCTGCCGCCGCATGGTGCGGCGTCGCGCCGTGGTATCCGCGGGCGTCTCCGCCGTGCCTTTGCCGGGCCTCGATATCGTGTCCGACCTTAAGATGTTTACGCAGCTGATCGAGGACGTCAACCGCGAGTTCGGCCTGACGGCGGAGCAGGTCGACAAGCTGCAGCCCCACTACAAGCTGATCGCCTACCAGGCCGCCGTCAGCGTCGGCGGCTCGCTGGTGGGGCGCCTGATCACCCGCGACCTGCTGCTGAAGCTAATGCAGAAATCGGGCAAGAAGCTCGTCGCGAAGCAGGCATCGAAATTCGTGCCGCTGGCAGGCCAGGCGGCCTCGGCCGCCATCGGGTTCTTTGCCTTCCGCCAGATCGGCTACCAGCACGTGGAGGCCTGCGCGAAGGTGGCGCAGGAGCTGCTGGCTGCAAAGAGATAAGGTCGCTACGGAAGAGCCCGTGTCCCACGATGGTGGCTGACCCCGAGGTGGGACACGGGCTCGGCTGTTGCAGGCGGCGTACGGCGTGCGGTGTTATGCGTCCGGCAGTACGACGTTGACGTCCAGCACTTCCAGGTTGCCCTGGCGGTCGAGCGAGATCTTGATGTCGTCCGCGTTGACCTTGGTGTACTTGGAGATGACTTCGATCAGCTCCTTGTGCAGCGCGGGCAGGAAGTCCGGGCCCGTGCGGCCGTTGCGCTCACGGGCGATGATGATCTGCAGGCGCTCCTTGGCGGCGTTGGCCGTCTTGGGCTTGCTCTGGAACAGGAAAGATAGCAGGGCCATTTACTTTGCTCCAAAGATGCGCTTCAGGAGACCCGGTTTTTCGTAATCCGTAAACCGCAGCGGCTTTTGTTCGCCCAGGAAGCGGGCGACCACGTCTTCGTAGGCTTCCGCCACGTCCGTCCCCTTGAAGTGGATGGCCGGGTTGCCCTGGTTCGACGCATGCAATACCTGTTCCGATTCCGGAATGATACCGATCAGCGGGATGCGCAGGATTTCCTGCACGTCCGTGTAACTCAGCATTTCGCCCGCTTCCACGCGCTTCGGCGAGTAGCGGGTGATCAGCAGGTGTTCCTTGACGGGCTCGCCGCCGGACTGCGCGCGGCGCGACTTGGCCTGGATGATGCCCAGGATACGGTCGGAATCGCGCACCGACGACACTTCCGGGTTCGTCACGATCAGCGCTTCGTCGGCGAACGTCAGCGCCATCAGCGCGCCGTGCTCGATGCCGGCCGGCGAATCGCAGATGATGAAGTCGAAGCCCATGCCGATCAGTTCGGCCAGGACGACTTCCACGCCGTCCTCGGACAGCGCATCCTTGTCGCGCGTCTGCGAGGCAGGCAGGATGAACAGGTTGTCGCAGTGCTTGTCCTTGATCAGTGCCTGGTTCAGCGATGCTTCCTTGTTGATCACGTTGATCAGGTCATACACGACGCGGCGCTCGCAGCCCATGATCAGGTCCAGGTTGCGCAGCCCCACGTCGAAGTCGATGACGACCGTCTTGTGGCCGCGCATGGCGAGGCCGGTGGAGAAGCTGGCGCTGGACGTCGTTTTGCCGACACCGCCCTTGCCGGACGTTACAACAATAATTCTTGCCACAAGTAATCCTTTAAAGTGAACTGCGCTGTTTGGACGTTGTCAATGCATCACGCGCGCGTTGCCGAATTAACGGATTGTATATCCAGTTTGTCACCGTTGAGCCTGATTTGTGCTGGCTGGCGGGCCTGTTCGGCGGGGAATCCATCCTCGAACGTCCGGTAAACACCCGCGATCGACACCAGTTCCGGCGCCATCGACAGAGCGAAGATGCGAGCGTTCGCATCGCCCGACGCGCCGGCCAGCGCACGGCCGTTCAGTGTGTTGTAGACGTGAATACTGCCGTCGGCAATGATTTCCGCACCATTGTTGACGACGGCCATGACGATCAGGTCGCCGCCGCGCGCGTAGATGCGCTGGCCGGCCCGGACGGGCGTGTCGATGATCAACGTGGCGGCGGTGGCCGCGCCGTTGGCGCCGGGCGTCAACGCGGGGGCGGGCGGCGGTGCCACCGGTTCCGGTGCCGGAGCTGCCGGCGCGGGCGCTGGCGTGGCGGCAGCCGGCGATTCGTCGCGCTTGCCCGTGTCCAACGACAGGCCGTGCGCGGCGATTTCATCGATCATGTCCGGCCGCGCATTGCGCACGGCAACAGGATTCAAGCGGTATTTCTTCAGGAGCGCGATGGTGCCGGCCCAGTCGATGCGTTCGCATCCGGGCGCCAGGTCGCCCACGTCGATGACGGCAAGGTCGCCCTCGAAGAAATCGGGGACGCCGCCCGTCATGCCCTTCAACGCCGCGTCGAGCGCGATGCCGTCGGACGTGTGCAGGATCGCTGACACGGCGACGACGGTGGAAATCTTGATTTCGATGGGCTTTTGAAACGGGCTTTTTGACATGACGATAGGTGATGGTCGGGCAATTCCGGGCCCGAGCATTTTACTGTCAAAAACTAATTATTGGGAGACGAACACGGTCCGTTCTCCCAGTATTTACGCGGCTTCCAGCCTCAGCTGGCGGGCCGCGGCCACCATCGCGCGCAATGCCGCCGACGTCTCGTCCCAGCTCCGCGTTTTCAATCCGCAATCTGGGTTGACCCATAATTGCTGGGCGGGAATAACGGCTTGCGCCTTGCGCAGCAGGGCGGCGATCTCGCGGCTGTCCGGCACGCGCGGCGAATGGATGTCGTAGACGCCCGGGCCGATGTCGTTCGGATAGCGGAAGCTGCCGAAGCCGTCCAGCAGCGCCATCGCCGAGCGGCTGGTTTCGATCGTGATCACGTCCGCATCCAGCGCCGCGATCTGCGGCAGGATATCGTTGAACTCCGCATAGCACATGTGCGTGTGGATCTGCGTGGCGGCGCCCGCCGCGCCGGCCGTGATGCGAAACGCCTGCACGGCCCAGCCGAGATACTCGGCTTGACGGGCACGGCGCAGCGGCAGGCCTTCGCGCAGGGCCGGTTCGTCGATCTGGATGACGGCGATGCGGGCCTGCTCCAGGTCCGCCACCTCGTCGCGCATGGCCAGCGCAATCTGCGCGGCGGTGGTGCTGCGGGGCTGGTCGTCGCGTACGAACGACCATTGCAGGATCGTCACCGGTCCCGTCAGCATGCCTTTGACGGGCCGGTCCGTCAGCCCCTGCGCGTGGACCGACCACGCCACCGTCATGGCGGCGGGCCGGCTGACGTCGCCCCAGATGACGGGCGGCTTGACGCAGCGCGAGCCGTACGACTGCACCCAGCCGCCCTGCGTGAACGCGAACCCGTCCAGCTGCTCGCCGAAGTACTCCACCATGTCGTTGCGTTCCGCCTCGCCATGTACCAGCACGTCCAGGCCCAGCATTTCCTGCTGGCCGATCGCGTGGGCGATCTCGGCCCGCATCGCCGCCCGGTACGACGCGGCATCCAGTTCGCCGCGGCGGAACGCGGCACGCGCCGTGCGGATCGTGGCCGTTTGCGGGAACGAGCCGATCGTGGTCGTGGGGAAAGCGGGCAGGTTCAGACGCAGTTGCTGCGCTGCGCGCCGTGCGGCGAAGGGGGCAGGGCGCTCGCCAATATCCGCCGGCAGGCCAGCCAGGCGCGCCGTTACCGCGGCATTGTGTACGCGGGGACTGGCACGGCGGCTGGCGATCGCGGCACGATGCCCGGCCAGGGCTGCCTGGACGGCCGGGGCGTCCGGCGTGAGGAGGGCGGCGCGCAGCAGGGCCAGCTCGGCCAGCTTCTCTTGGGCGAACGCCAGCCAGGTTTTCAGCTCGTCATCGAGCTCCGTTTCTCCCCCAGACTATACGGTACGTGCAGCAGCGAGCAGGACGTCGACAACCATACTGCTCCGTGCCGCTTGTCCAGCACGGGCGCCAGCCGCGCCAGCGCCAGGTCGAGGTCGGTGCGCCAGATATTGCGGCCGTCGACGATGCCAACGGACAGCACCTTGTGGGCCGGCAGCCAGTCCGCCACATTCACGAGCTCGTGCGCCGCACGCACGCCGTCGACGTGCAGGCCGGCGACGGGCAGCCGGCAGGCCAGGCTCAGGTTTTCTTCCAGTGGCGAAAAATACGTTGCCAGCAGCAGCGCAACGCCGGCCTGGTTCAGCTGCCAGTAAGCGCTTTCAAACGCACTGCGCCACGGTGCCGGCAGGTCGAGGCCGAGGATGGGTTCGTCCAGCTGGACCCACGCCACGCCCATCGCCTTCAGCCGGGCCAGCAGTTGCCCGTAGACCGGCAGCAGGCGATCCAGCAGCGCGAGGCGGTCATCGATACCCTTGCCCAGCCACAGGAACGTCAGCGGGCCCAGCAGCGCGACCTTGACGGCGTGGCCCTGCGCTTGCGCTTCGGCCACTTCGTCGAACAGGCGTTCGCTCGACAGTGCGAACGTCGTGTCGGCGTCGAATTCCGGTACGAGGTAGTGGTAGTTGGTGTCGAACCACTTCGTCATCTCCAGGGCCGGGCTGGCCACGTGGGCGTTGCCGCACGAGCACTCGTCGCGGCCGCTGCGTCCACGCGCCATGATGCAGTAGCGCTGCAGTGGCGTCTCGTTCGCGCCAAAGGCGAAGCGGGCCGGTTCGCAGCCCAGCAGTTGAATATGATTGGCCACGTGGTCGTACAGGGCGAAATCGCCGACGGTCACGTAGTCCAGCCCGGCATCGCGCTGGTCGGCCCAGTGGCGGGCACGCAGCGCAGCGGCTGTTTGCTCCAGCTCGCTGGCGGACAGCTCGTCGCGCCAGTAGCGCTCCAGCGCGAATTTGAGTTCGCGGGCGGCGCCGATGCGGGGAAAGCCGGGAACGTGCAGAGCTAAATTTTTCATCGTGTCATGGCAATTAAATAATCATGCAGTAGAGTGTGCGACAATCATTTGGATAAGCCAAACGAAAGATTTTGCGCATTCCCATGAAAAATATTCATCCAGCCCCGGGCTGAACTTCGGAAAGGTCATGTTGGAGATCCGTCACTTGCGCACCCTGGCCGCGTTGCGCTCCGCCGGCAGCCTCGTGCGCGCCGCCGAGCTGTTGAACCTGACGCAGTCCGCGCTGTCGCACCAGGTCAAGCTGCTGGAAGACCGCTATGGCGGCCCGCTGTTCGAGCGCAAGAGCGTGCCGATCGGCTTCACCGCCATCGGCGCGCGCCTGCTGCGCCTGGCCGATATGCTGCTGCCGGAAATCGAGCAGGCCGAGCGCGACGTCGCCCGCCTGATGCAGGGCGACCAGGGCCAGCTGCGCGTGGCGCTCGAGTGCCACACGTGTTTCGACTGGCTGATGCCCGTCATGGACGAGTTCCGGGCCCGCTGGCCGGAGGTGGAGATCGACCTGGTATCGGGCTTCCACAGCGAGCCGGCCGAGCTGCTGCGGACGGGCGCCGCCGACCTCGTCATCGGCTCCGACTACAGCAACGAGTACGCCACGTTCCCCCTGTTCCGCTTCGAGATCCTGACGGTGATGGCGCAAAAGCACCGGCTCGCCAGCCAGCGCCGCCTGCACGCCGCCGACTTCGAAGGCGAGACGCTGATCACCTATCCCGTTCCCGAACACCGTATCGACCTGATCCGCGAAATGCTGCGCCCGGCCGGCGTCACGTTCCAGCGCCGCACGGCCGAGCTGACGGTGGCGATCCTGCAACTGGTTGCCAGCCGGCGCGGCCTGGCCGCGCTGCCCAATTGGGCCATCAAGAATTACGTGGACTACGACTATGTGATCGCCCGTCCGCTGGGCGAGCAAGGGTTGTGGAGCGACCTGTACGTCTCGGTACCGGCGCCGTTGCGGCAGAAGGCCTACGTGGCGGACTTCGTCAAGGTCATCCGCGAGCAGTGCGCGGCAACCCTGGACGGTATCAAGTTGTTGTCCTGACAAAGTTTGAGCCAGATCAAACAACGGTGCTCAGCAGCGATTTACGATGATGTTCCTTGCGCCATATCAGCCGCCTGAAAGGACCGTCATGATTACGTTGCCCGCCGAGCTGTTCCACGTTACCCGTACCGTCCTCGAAACCCAGCTTGCCGGGTGCAATGCACTGGCCCGCACGGCCTTCGACAGCGGCGCCGGCCTGTTCGACGTCAACGTCAACCTGGCGCGCGACCATCTGGCGGCCGCCACGGCCGCGTCAAACAAGCTGCTGTTCGTGCGTGACCCGCAAGACCTGATCGGCCTGGCCGCCGTGCACTCGCACCAGGCGCTCAACCGTGTGCACGCTTATGGACGCGGCATGGCGGGGGTCGCCAGCGACCTCCACACGAGACTGGGCGAATTGGGCAAGGACTTCGCTGGAACGTTGTCCCGCACTTCGATAGAATGAACCGTAGTAGCGCTTCGACAACCCTGCTGACATAACCGGTCAGCGCACTGGAGAATGAAATGGATGATGTAGTTATCGTTGCCGCAGCCCGCACCGCGGTCGGCAAGTTCGGCGGCAGCCTTGCGAAGATCCCGGCGGCTGAGCTGGGCGCCCACGTCATCAAGGGCCTGATGGCACAAACGGGCATCGACCCGAACCTGATCAGCGAAGTGATCATGGGCCAGGTGCTGACGGCCGGCGTCGGCCAGAACCCCGGCCGCCAGGCGCTGATCAAGGCGGGCCTGCCGGACAGCATTCCCGGCTTCACGATCAACAAGGTATGCGGCAGCGGCCTGAAGGCCACCCACCTGGCGGCGCAGGCCATCAAGTGCGGCGACGCGGGCATCGTCATCGCGGGCGGCCAGGAAAACATGAGCGCCTCGCCGCACGTGCTGCCCAACTCGCGCGACGGCTTCCGCATGGGCGACGCCAAGCTGATCGACACGATGGTGGTGGACGGCTTGTTCGACGTGTACAACCAGTACCTCATGGGGGTCACGGCTGAAAACGTTGCCAAGAAGTATGACATCTCGCGCAGCCAGCAGGACGAGTTCGCGCTGCAGTCGCAGCTGAAGGCGGAAACGGCGCAGAAGGAAGGCAAGTTCAAGGACGAAATCCTGGCGCTGGAAGTACCGCAGAAGAAGGGCTCCTTCACGTTCGACACCGACGAATACATCAAGGCCGGCGCCACGCTGGAAGGCCTGTCCGGCCTGCGGCCCGCGTTCGACAAGGAAGGCTCCGTCACGGCGGGTAACGCGTCGGGCATCAACGATGGCGCCGCTGCCGTCGTGATGATGTCGGCCACGCAGGCGCGCGAGCTGGGCCTGAAGCCGCTGGCACGCATCAAGTCGTACGCCTCGTCCGGCCTGGACCCGGCATTCATGGGCATGGGCCCTGTGTCGGCCAGCCGGCTGGCGCTGAAAAAAGCCGGCTGGACGCCGGACCAGCTGGACCTGATGGAGATCAACGAAGCATTTGCCGCCCAGGCCTGCGCCGTCAATCGCGAGATGGGCTGGGACACGAGCAAGATCAACGTCAATGGCGGTGCGATCGCGATCGGTCACCCGATCGGCGCCTCCGGCTGCCGCATCCTCGTCACCTTGCTGCATGAGATGGTGCGTCGCGATGCCAAGAAGGGCCTGGCTTCGCTGTGCATCGGCGGCGGCATGGGCGTGGCGCTGGCGGTCGAGCGCGACTGAAGCAGGCAACGGTAGCTCGATTTAGCAGTACCGGCCGCTCCAAGGCGGGGCGGCCGTCGTGAGAACGCAAACTAAGAGGGGAAGACATATGGCACGAGTTGCATTGGTAACAGGCGGCATGGGTGGTCTTGGCGAAGCGATCGGCATCAAACTGCTGGCACTGGGCTACAAGGTGGTCACCACGTATTCCCCGACCAACACGAAGTACCAGGCCTGGCTCGATCAGATGAAGGAAGCCGGCTACCAGTTCTCCGCCTACCCATGCGACGTGTCGGATTACGATTCGGCGCAGACCTGCGTGGCGGCGATCGAGAAGGACATCGGCCCGGTGGACGTGCTGGTCAACAACGCGGGCATCACCCGCGACATGACGTTCAAGAAGATGGACAAGGTCAACTGGGACGCCGTCATGCGCACCAACCTGGACTCCGTGTTCAACATGACGAAGCCAGTCACCGACGGCATGGTCGAGCGCGGCTGGGGCCGCATCATCAACATCTCGTCCGTCAACGGCCAGAAGGGCGCGTTCGGCCAGACCAACTACTCGGCCGCGAAAGCCGGCGTGCACGGCTTCACCAAGGCGCTGGCGCTGGAAGTGGCACGCAAGGGCGTCACCGTCAACACGATCTCGCCGGGCTACATCGGCACCAAGATGGTCACGGAAATCCCGCAGGAAGTGCTGGACACCAAGATCATCCCGCAAATCCCGATGGGCCGCCTGGGCAAGCCGGACGAAGTGGCGGGCCTGGTGGCCTACCTGGCTTCCGACGAAGCGGCTTTCGTCACAGGCGCCAATATCGCCATCAACGGCGGCCAGCACATGTCGTAAGCCGGCTCTTCAGCAAGCCACACACACCGCCGCGAGGCGGTGTTTTTCTTTTCAGGCAAAATCGGGGACAGCCTCCAATTCGCCGAAATTGGGGACAGCCTCCAATTCGCCCGCCGTCATGCCACGAAATGGAGGCTGTCCCCAGTTGTCCGAAATAGGAGGCTGTCCCCAATTCGCAATTCGAAATGCGAAATGGGAGGCTGCCCCATCTTGTTAGGCTGCGAGAGACCATGACCCAACTTCCCACCGGCGGCCTGGCGCTGTCCCAGCTCGACGAACAGCTCCTGCAGCCCGGCGTGAAAGGCCTGGCGCTGACGGCGCCGCTGCGCCAGCACATGATCGGCGTGCAGCGCTGGAACGTGCTGGCAGGCGACACGGGCTTTCCTGTCGCGCTCCTGAAGACCAGCGCGCTGCGTCACAACCTGGCGTGGATGCGGACATTTTGCGAGCGCCACGGCGCGCTGCTGGCGCCGCACGGCAAGACCACGATGAGTCCGCAATTGTTCGACGCCCAGCTGGCCAACGGCGCCTGGGGCATCACGCTGGCCACGGCCGCCCAGGTGCAGGTGGCGGCGCGCTTCGGCGTGCGCCGCGTGCTGCTGGCCAACGAGCTGGTGGCCGCCAGCGATATCCGCGTGCTGCTGCACCTGCTGCGGGACGATCCCACTTTCGAACTGTTCGCGCTGGCCGATTCGCTGGAGGGCGTGCGGCGGCTGGCGCAAGCAGTGGCTGCCAGCGGCCTGCGCCGGCCGTTGCCGCTGCTGGTCGAGCTGGGCTTGACCGGCAAGCGTGCCGGCTGCCGCACGGCCGAGGAAGCGGTGGCCGTGGCACGCGCCATCGCGGCGGCACCCGGCCTGCAACTGGCGGGCATCGAAGGCTATGAGGGCCTCCTGGTCAGCAACGACCGCGCGGCCGACCTGGAACGCGTCGAAACATTCCTGCAGGGGATGACGGCGCTGGTAAGTCGGTGCGACGACGAAGGATTGTTCACGGGGCCGCAGATCCTGCTGTCGGCAGGCGGCTCGTCCTATTTCGACCAGGTGGCGCAGCGTTTCGGCGGCGTGGCGGACACATCGCGTCCGGTGCTGACGATCCTGCGCAGCGGCTGCTACCTGACCAACGACCATGGCCATTATTTTGACCTGACGCGCGAGCTGGACGAGCGCGCGGGCGGTGCCGTCGGCCTGGTTCCCGCGCTGGAAGTGTGGAGCACGGTACTGTCGCGACCGGAACCCACGCTGGCGATCCTGGGCATGGGCAAGCGCGACGCGTCGTTCGACCTGGGCCTGCCGCGCGCGCTGTTGCGGCATCGTCCCGGCAGCGACGGACCGGTGGCGCTGGACGACGGCTGGCGCATCGAGAAGATGAACGACCAGCATGCCTACCTGCGCCTGCCGGAGGGCGAAGCGGACCAGCTGTGCGTGGGCGACCTGGTAGGCTGCGGTATCTCGCACCCGTGCACGACGTTCGACAAGTGGTCCGTGCTGCTGCTGGTGGAGGACGATTACCGCGTCACCGGGGCCGTCAACACGTTCTTCTGAGCGGTCCGGCAAAACCGTTACAATCGGTGCTCCGATAGCCTGCGAGAGCGCCATGTCCGATCCGTCCGCCTACCTGTTCCCCCCTGTGGCCCCGCTGCAAAGCGGCACGCTGGCCGTCGACGAGCTGCACACGATCTACTGGGAAGAAGTGGGCAATCCGCAGGGCATTCCCGTGCTGTTCCTGCACGGCGGGCCGGGTGCCGGCATCTCGCCGCAGCACCGGCGCTTCTTCGATCCGCGCCACTACCGCGTGATCCTGTTCGACCAGCGCGGCGCCGGCAAGTCGCAGCCGCTGGGCGAAACACGCAACAACACGACCCAGCTCCTGATCGAGGACATCGAACGGCTGCGTGCCCTGTTCGGCATCGAGCAATGGCTGGTGTTCGGCGGCTCGTGGGGCTCGACGCTGGCGCTGGCGTATGGCCAGGCTCATCCCGAGCGCTGCCTGGGCTTCGTCCTGCGCGGCATCTTCCTGTGCACGGCGCTGGAAATCGACTGGTTCATGGATGGCGCACAGTGGTTCCACCCCGAGATCCACGAGGAATTCGCCGCGGGCGTGCCGTACGAGGAGCGGGGCGACCTGCTGCAGGCCTACTACAAGCGCATCATGGACCCGGACCCGGAGGTGTACTGGCCGGCCGTGCGCGCATGGAGCCGCTTCGAGGGCCGCCGCGTGTTCCTGATGCCGCAGCCGGACGAACCGGCCTGCGACACCGTCGACCTGGGCCTGGGCCGGCTGGAAGCGCACTACATGGCCAACCTCGGTTTCTTCGAGGATGACCAGCTGCTGCGCGACGTCGACCGTATTGCCCACCTGCCGGCCGTCATCGTGCAGGGCCGCTATGACGTCATCTGCCCGCCTTTCTCGGCCTGGCGCCTGCACAAGCGCTGGCCCGGTTCCCAGGTGGTGATGGTGCCGGACGCGGGCCACGCGGCCATGGAAACGGGCATCAGCCGGGAGCTCGTCGCCGCCACGGAACAATTCCGCCGCCAGGGCCGCTTCGGCTGACATCTTGGTGTTTGCAGGCTGCCGTGCGCGGCCTGCTACACTGCTGCATCGGGAACACTCAATACACGCGCACAACAAAGTGATGAACATTCAGCTGGGCGATATCGGCCACATCATTCAACTGGCCATCGCGCCCGTTTTCCTGCTGACCGGGGTCTGCACCAACCTGCAGGTACTGATCAACCGGCTGGCCCGCATCATCGACCGCTCGCGGGTGCTGGAGGACCGGCTCGACATCGCTTACAACGACGGCTACCTGAACGAGCTGGACGTGCTGTATCGCCGTTCCCACCTGATCAACTACGCCATCACGCTGTCCACCGCGTGCGGGCTGTTCGTCTGCCTCGTCATCGCCTTGCTGTTCATCGGCGACACGACCAATATCACGCTGGAGAAATACATCGCGGGCCTGTTCGTGGCCGCCGTGTTCAGCCTGATTTCCAGCTTCGGCTTCCTGCTGCGCGAGATCTTCATTGCCTCCGCAGCCATGCGGTCCCAGCGCCACGTGCGCCGGGCCCCCAAAACCAACGAGTAAGCGCTTTATCATGCACGACTATCAACGCCCCCCTACCTTGCACCGCTACGGCCCCCGCAGCGAACTGGACCTGGCCCTGGCCCAGGGCCAGTTCGTGCTGCGTCCGGAAAACGGTTTCCTCACCCTGTCGTTCTCGCAGGCCTGGAGCCATGACCTGTTCGAGCACTTCGGTGCCGACAGCTGCCTGGTGATCCACAACACGGAAGAATTCGGCGAGCGCATCCACCGCGCCGTCCAGCGCACGCTGCCGAACTGGGCCGGTATCGACGGCGCCGTCGAATACGGTACCCGCGCCGCCCTCGGTGCCGCCTTTACGATGGGCGCGCACGATGCGGCCGAACGGGAATGGAAGTTCGCCTGGCGGCCGATGCACAGCCAGGCCAGCATGAATCCGGTCGTGATCCGGGTGGGCAGCCTGGAACAGTTCGCGGAAGTGCGCGGCGCGGACTGGTACCCGTCGTGACGGTTACCTCCTGACTAGGGGGCGATGGCGCCGGCCGCGTGGTGGCGTGCCAGCTCCGTCGCCGGCCCCGGCACCTTGCTGCTGCCGCCCTTGTCGAGGCGCGCCAGCACGGCGCCCATCATGCGTTCGATGTCGCCGCGAATGATGTTCGTGCCCAGGATGCCGGGCACGTAGAAGTTGGGCATCATGCGGCCCGTGTAGATGACGCGGGTACCGCCCGTCTCCGGCACGGGCACCAGTTCCCAGCGCGATTCGTAGTGCTTCATGTCGCCCGAGATCAGGTCGATGTCGATCGAGGACATCGGCTGTTCCGTCGCGCGCACGATCAGGTGGATGGAGCGCGACATGAACAGGAAGCGGGCGGTACCGAACTGCTCGATGATCACCTCATTGCCATTGCGCGACAGGACCCGGCACGACACGAGGTCGGGCACGAATTCCTCCATCCGGTCGTAGCCCGTCAGGATGCGCCAGACGGTGGGCAAGGGCGCCTGCACGGTGCCGTTGGCATCGACTTCGTACATGTGCAGCGCGTCCTGCGTGATGCGCTTGACCGAGACCTGCAGCTTCGGCACGTCGGTGCGTTGCGTCTGCGCGAGCGTCAGCGCAGGTGCCGTGCAACCGATTAGAAGTAACAGCAGGAATCGTTTCATTCTTCCAGCGTAAGGTAACTGGTGGCAGAATACAAGCGCGGCACGCGGCCACCGTTAGGCAGCGCACAAACGACCCAAATACCAGACAATGTCCACTTTTCCCCACCTGTTGGCCCCGCTCGACCTCGGATTCACCACCTTGCGCAACCGCGTCGTGATGGGTTCCATGCACACGGGATTAGAGGATCGCTTCTATAACTACGGCAAACTAACCGCGTTCTATCGCGAGCGGGCGCGTGGCGGCGTCGGCCTGATCGTCACCGGCGGCATCTCGCCCAACCGGCAAGGCTGGCTGCTGCCGTTCGGCGGCACGCTCAATTTCGCCGGCGACGTGTTCAACCACCGCAAGGTCACGCGCGCCGTGCATGAAGAAGGCGGCAAGATCCTGCTGCAGGTCCTGCACGCGGGGCGCTACGGCTACCAGCCGTTCGTCGTGTCGGCGTCGGGCAGGAAGTCGCCGATCTCGCCCTTCAAGCCCAAGGCGCTGACCGAATCCGGCATCGAGGCCACCATCCGCGCCTACGTGCGCACGGCCCGCCTTGCGCAAAAGGCGGGCTACGACGGCATCGAGGTGATGGGCAGCGAGGGCTACCTGCTGAACCAGTTCCTGTGCGCGCGCACCAACCTGCGCACGGACCGCTGGGGCGGCGCCATCGAGAACCGCATGCGCCTGCCGGTGGAGATCGTGCGGCGCGTGCGCGCGGCCGTCGGCGCCGATTTCATCATCATGTACCGCCATTCCCTGCTGGACCTCGTCGAAGGCGGCAACACGTGGGAAGAAGTCGTCACCGTTGCGCGCGCCCTGGAGCAGGCCGGCGTGACGATCCTGAACACGGGCATCGGCTGGCACGAGGCGCGGGTGCCGACGATCGTCACGTCCGTGCCCCGCGCCGCGTTCGCGCAGGTCGCGGGCCGGCTGCGGCGCGAAGTGGGCATTCCCGTCGTCGCGTCGAACCGGATCAATATGCCGGCCGAGGCGGAGGACGTCATCGCGCGCGGCGATGCGGACATGGTGTCGATGGCGCGGCCGTTCCTGGCCGACCCGGAGTTCGTCAACAAGGCGGCCGAGGGCCGCGTCGACGAGATCAACACGTGCATCGCCTGCAACCAGGCCTGCCTCGACCACACCTTCTCCAACAAGCGCGCCTCGTGCCTCGTCAATCCGCGCGCCTGCCATGAAACGGAGCTGGTGTTCCGCAAGACGGCCGCGCGGAGGAAAGTGGCCGTGGTGGGCGCCGGGCCGGCTGGCTTGTCGGCGGCGACCGTGGCGGCCGAGCGCGGCCACGACGTCACCCTGTTCGACGCCGCCGACAGCATCGGCGGCCAGTTCAAGATCGCGATGCAGGTGCCGGGCAAGGAGGAGTTCGCCGAGACCATCCGTTACTTCGGCCGCAGGCTGCAGCTGACGGGCGTGAACGTGCAACTGGGCCGCCGCGTCGCGCGTGACGACCTCGCGGGCTTCGACGACGTCATCGTCGCCACCGGCATCAAGGTGCGCATGCCGGCGATCGACGGCATCGGCCACCCGAAGGTGCTGAGCTACCTGGACGTGCTGCAGCACAAGAAGCCGGTGGGCGCGCGCGTGGCGATCGTCGGCGCGGGCGGCATCGGTTTCGACATGGGCGAGTACCTGCTGCACGATACCCGTCACCCGTTGCCGCTGCCATTGGCGACATGGACGGCGGAGTGGGGCGTCGATCTGCACGCGAGCACGGGCGGCGGCCTGGTGCCGCCGGCCACGCCCGCGCCCGTGCGCCAGCTGTACCTGCTGCAGCGCAAGACCACGAAGCCGGGTGCCGGCCTGGGCAAGACATCCGGCTGGGTCCACCGCGCCGTGCTGGCGCGCAATGGCGTCGTCATGATGGCCGGCGTGACGTACAAGAAGATCGACGACCAGGGCCTGCACATCGAAGTGGGCGGCGAGGAACGGCTGCTGGCGGTCGACAACGTCGTCATCTGCGCGGGCCAGGACAGCCAGGTGGAGCTGATGCCGAAGGAAGGCGAAGCGTCCCACGGCGGCCCGCGCTACCACAAGATCGGCGGCGCCGCGCTGGCAGCGGAACTGGACGCCAAGCGCGCCATCCGCGAAGGCGCCGAGCTGGCCGCCAGCCTGTAACCACCACCACCACCACGGCCGGGCCACGAACTGGGCTGTAGGGGCCGGCCGGCTCAGTGCCCGCCGCTGTGCGGTTCGTTGAACGTCTCCAGCACGTACTTCGTCATGCCGTTGGCGAGTTCTTCTTCGCCTACGTAGACCTTGCCCATCCGCTCGTTGCGCAGCAGTTCGGCTTCCTCTTCGTTGTGCGTGCGCACGACGATGCGGATGTCCGGGTTCAGGGTGCGGGCGATGTCCACCATGCTGCGCACGTGGAAGGTGTCGGGCGTCGCGATGACGAGCATGCGCGCCTTGGCGATATGGGCCTGGATCAGTACCGCCGGTTCGCCCGCGTTGCCTGCGACGGCCGCCACGCCCGCATGGCGCAGCTGGTCGACTTTTTCGCGGTTCTGTTCCGCCACCACGTAGTGGACGCCGTGCTTGTTGAGCGTCTCGGCGATGCGCCGTCCCACGCGGCCATAGCCGACCAGGACGACCTGGCCGGCCAGCTTGGTCGAGGCGGTCGTCATCGGCAGTTCCGCCAGCGGGTCGGCGGGGCGGTCGAACTTCGCGGCCAGCACGCGGTTCTTGCCCAGCCACCGTTCCAGCGGCCCCGTGGCGGCGAAGATCAGCGGGTTCAGCGTGATCGACAGGATCGCGCCCGCCAGGATCAGGCTCTGGCCCTCCTGCGGCATCAGCTTCAGCGAGAGACCCAGGGCGGCCAGGATGAACGAGAACTCGCCGATCTGCGCCAGGCTGGCCGACACCATCAGGGCCGAGCGGGCCGGATAGCGCAACAGGACGACGAGCAGGAAGGCGGCCAGCGACTTGCCGAACACGATGATGGCCAGCACCGCCAGCACCCGCAGCGGCTGTTCGACGAGGATCGATGGCTCGAACAGCATGCCGACGGAGACAAAGAACAGCACCGCGAACGCGTCCCGCAGCGGCAGCGATTCCTGCGCCGCGCGGTGCGCCAGTTCCGACTCGCGCAGCACCATGCCGGCAAAGAAGGCGCCCAGCGCGAACGAGATGCCGAACAGCGCGGTGGACGCATACGCGATGCCGACGGCCGCCGCGATGACGCACAAGGTGAACAGCTCGCGCGAGCCCGTGCGCGCCACTTGCCACAGGATCCAGGGGAACAGCTTGCGGCCGACCACAAGCATGAAGCCGACGAAGATCGCCACCTGGCCCAGCGTGATGGCAAGGGTTTTCAGCAGGCTGGCGTCCGGGTCCGTGCCCGTCGTATCGCCGCCCAGCGAGGGCGCGATGGCCGGCAGCAGCACCAGCACCAGTACCGTGACGAGGTCCTCGACCACCAGCCAGCCGACGGCGATGCGGCCGTTGAACGATTCCAAAATGCCCCGTTCCTCCAGCGCGCGCAGCAGCACGACGGTGCTGGCGACCGACAGCGCCAGCCCGAACACCAGGCCGCCGCCCAGGCTCCAGCCCCACCAGTGCGCCAGCCCCATGCCCATGGCGGTGGCCGCGCCGATCTGCAGGATCGCTCCCGGCAGTGCCACCTTGCGTACTTCCCATAGATCGTCGAGCGAGAAATGCAGGCCGACGCCGAACATCATCAGCATGACGCCGATCTCCGCCAGCTGGCCGGCCAGGTGGGCGTCCGCGACGAAGCCGGGTGTGGTGGGGCCGAGCAGGACGCCTGCGGCCAGGTAGCCGACCAGCGCCGGCAGCTTGAAGCGGGTGGCGAGGAAGCCGAAGACGAGGCCGAGGCCCAGGGCCGCGGCGATGGTGGTGATCAGGCTGACGTCATGGTGCATGCAGGGCGGGTTCCTTCCGGCGTCGGTGACGGAACGGCGGTTGCCATCCCGTCACCGAGTATAAACGGATCGGGCGAACCGCCCTGCAAGCGACGACGCTTACAGCTTTTCGACGACGACGCTGCCGATCGAGTAGCCGGCACCGAACGAACAGATGACGCCGTAGGCGCCGCGCGGCAGGTCGTCCTGGTGCTTGTGGAAGGCGATGATGGACCCGGCGGACGACGTATTGGCGTACGTGTCCAGGATGACCGGCGCTTCCTCGGCCGTCGCGTCGCGGCCCAGGATCATGCGCACGATCAGCTGGTTCATGTTCAGGTTGGCCTGGTGCAGCCAGTAGCGGCTCACCTGCGGCACGTCCAGGCCCGCGTTGGCGATGGCGTTCTTGATCGTCTCGGCGGCCATCGGGCAGACATCCTTGAAGACCTTCCGGCCCTGCTGCTTGAACAGCTTGTCCGGCTGGCCGATGCCCGCTTCGTCGCCGCGGTTGAGGAAGCCGAAGTTGTTGCGGATATTGTTCGAGAACGACGTCTTGAGCTTCATGTCCAGGATCTTGAACTGATGCTTGGACACGGCCGTGTCGGCGGCCTCGATGACGATCGCCGTGCAGGCGTCGCCGAAGATGAAGTGGCTGTCGCGGTCGCGGTAGTCCAGGTGCCCGCTGGTGATCTCCGGGTTCAACACCAGCACGGCACGGGCCTGGCCCGTCTGCACGGCCGTTGCCGCCGTCTGGATGCCGAACGTGGCGGACGAGCAGGCCACGTTCATGTCGAAGCCGAAGCCTTCGATGCCCAGTGCCTGCTGCACCTCGACCGCCATGGCCGGGTAGGCGCGCTGCATGTTCGAGCAGGCCACCAGCACCATGTCGATGTCGGCGGCCGTACGGCCGGCCCGGTCCAGGGCCTGCTGGGCCGCCGCCACGCACATCTCCGCCTGCAGCGACAGCGTTTCGTTGTCGCGCTCCGGGTAGTGCGGTGCCATCCGCTTCGGGTCCAGCACGCCGTCCTTGTTCATCACGTAGCGCGACTTGATGCCGGACGCCTTCTCGATGAATGCCGCGCTGGACGGCTCCAGCGCCGTCGCGGTGCCGGCCGCGATGGCCGCCGCGTTTTCCGCGTTGAACAGCTCGACGTAGGCATTGAAGCTGTCGACCAGTTCTTCGTTCGAGATCGAATGGGGAGGTGTGTACAGACCGGTTCCGCTGATGACGGCTTGTTTCATTGTTAAGCTTTCGTATTCGTTAATAAGCTGAGAAAAAGCAGGAAGGCCGTTTTGACAGGACAGCGCTGGAAACGGCTGGCCCGTCGAAACGGCCTTACTGACAGCCGCGGCTGCCAAAAAAACTAGCAAAATGCACAGGCTCGGATTTTACATCAACCTCGATGGTAAAACGGCGCCAATGCTGGCGCCGTGTTATTTCGATGATGGGGATTATTTGTGTTTCGCCGGCGTGGCCGCCTGCACGATCTGCGACCCGGGCTGCGCCAGCTGCACCGGCAGGCCTTTCAGGTGGTTCAGCGCCTGGCGCAGCTGGAAGTCGTCGGCCGTGCCGTACTCCAGCGGCTTGCGCTTCTTCTCCAGCGCCAGGATGCGCACCTGTTCTTCGAGCTCGTCGCGCTTGTCCCTGGCCGCTTCCGCCTCGCGATCGTTGGACAGGTGTTTTTCCAGATCCGCCTCGCGCATGCGCAACGCGTTCAGGCCGTCGCCATCCGGGTATTCGTTGACGTTCAGGTCCGGCACGATGCCTTTGGCCTGGATCGAGCGGCCATGCGGCGTGTAGTAGCGCGCCGTCGTCAGCTTCAGGGCCGTGTCGGCCGTCAGCTGGCGGATGGTCTGCACCGAGCCCTTGCCGAATGTCTGGCTGCCGATGATCGTGGCGCGCTTGTAGTCCTGCAGGGCGCCAGCCACGATCTCCGAGGCGGATGCGGAACCCGTGTTGACGAGCACCGCCAGCGGCACGCGCTTGACCGCTTCCGGCAGGCGCGCCAATGCATCCGTATCGCTGCGCAGCGAATAGTACTCGGGCCGTGCGTAGTAGATTTCCTTCGAGTCGGGCAACTGGCCATTGGTGGAGACGACCGGCGCATCCTTCGGCAGGAAGGCGGCCGCCACGCCGATGGCACCCTGCAGCACGCCGCCCGGGTCGTTGCGCAGGTCCAGCACGAGGCCCTTCAGGTTCGGGTCCTGGCGGTACAGCTCCGTGATCTTGGCGGCCAGGTCGTCCACGGTGGGCTCCTGGAACTGCGCCACCCGCAGCCAGCCATAGCCCGGCTCGACGATCTTGCCCTTGACGCTCTTCTGGTGGATTTCCTCGCGCACGAGGCTGAAGGTGAGCGGTTGCGGCTCGTCCTTGCGCAGCACCGTCAAGGTCACCTTGCTGTGCGGCTCGCCGCGCATGCGCTTGACCGATTCGTCCAGCGACAGGCCTTTCAGGGGCGTCTGGTCCAGCCGCGTGATCAGGTCGCCGGCCTTGATGCCGGCCCGGTAGGCCGGGGAATCCTCGATGGGGGAGACGATCTTGATGTAGCCGTCGTCGCTCTGGGCGATCTCGATGCCCAGGCCGACGAACTTGCCCTGCGAGCCTTCGCGCAGTTCGGCATAGGCCTTCTTGTCCAGGTAGGCGGAGTGCGGGTCGAGCGAGGCCACCATGCCGGAGATGGCTTCGGTCAGCAGCTTCTTGTCGTCCACCTGCTCGACATAGTCCGATTTGATCAGGCCATACACGTCGGCCAGCTGGCGCAACTCTTCCAGCGGCAGGGCCGGCTCGGCGCGTTGCGCCAGTGCGGAGAACTGTAAGGAAACGGCAACGCCGGCCACGACACCCAGGGCGACCAGCCCGGAATTCTTCAGTTTCTTGCCCATGTATCACCTTCAAATGCGAGGGCGGCCGCTCGGCCGCCATGCGATTCAGTATAAACCCGATTTTCAAAGGTTGCGCTGGCTGATCCTTGAAATGCGCGGCCTTTGCCACGCCCATTTGTCTAGCCCGACAGGCAACCCTGCCGGCATGCCCACGTTACGGTTATCGACGACTTGTATGACTTACGTTAATGAGCGTAAGTAAATGTAAGAAAGGCAGAAGTGGTCCGGCCACCGCCCTACACTGGCCTGGTATTTCTCTCTACCCTGAAGTGGTTTTGGCCTGCGCTCCCCGCGCAGGCTTTTTTTTGCGCGGGCCATCCCGATCGGCCTCGGCTGGCGCTGAACGAGTAAGCCAACAGCAGCAAAAGTATCGAAAAGTAAAAAACGCCGCGGCGACGACGCCGGCGGCCAGGGCGGCGCTTACAATGCCAGCGCGGCAGTTTCGTCCGCCGCGCGACGTCCGACTTCGATACCCATGAATCAACTGACCCCTTTTGCCTGCGCCGTCCTGCTGGGCCTTGCCGGTAATGCGATCGCCCAGACCGATCCTGCCGCCGACAAGCCGACCACCACCACGACCACGACCACCGACACGACCGACAAAGTCGTGCCCCAGGTGACGATCACCGGCGGGCGCCAGACGGAAATGGACGCGCGCCGCAATTCGACCGCCGCGAAGCAGATCTACGGCCGCGAAGAACTGGACCGCAACGGCGACACCAATCTCGGCGACGTGTTGAAACGCCTGCCCGGCGTGACGATCGGCGGCCGTCCGGGCCGCGGCGGCGACGTGCGCATGCGCGGCCTGGGCAGCGGCTACACGCAGGTGCTCGTCAACGGCGAGCGTCCGCCGGCCGGCTTCTCGATGGAGTCCATCTCGCCCGACCAGGTCGAACGCATCGAGGTCATGCGCGGCCCCGTGGCGGAGCACAGCACGCGGGCGATTGCGGGCACCATCAACGTGGTGCTGCGCGAGGATTACGTCCAGCGCGACAACCAGCTGAAGGTGACCGACTCGATCGAATCGGGCCGCCATTCGCCGGAGCTGTCGATCACGGTGCCCGGCAAATCCGGCGCCTTCGGCTACTCGCTGAACGGCTCGATCCGGCAGAACCGCCAGCATGACGAGGGCCGCACGCGTAATGTCGATACGCGCGACGACGGCACCGTCACGAAGGACCAGCAGGTCAGCGACGAAAGCGCCGGTTCGGGCAAGTCGATCCACCTGGCGCCGCGCCTGTCGTACAAGTTCGACAACGGCGACACGCTCAATTTCCAGCCCTTCCTGATGTATAACCAGCGTGACAGCGGTTCTTCGTCGACGCTGGTGCAGGCCACCGGCATCATCGCGCCGGAGTACAACTTCGCCGAGCAGCAGTCGCACAACGACAGCACATTCCTGCGCGGCTTCGGCAACTGGGTGCACAAGATGGACGGCAACGCCAAGCTGGACGTCAAGTTCGGCTTCGGCGCCGGCAGGATGGACAGCGACTCGCTGCGTAACCAGTACGACACCGCCGGCACCCTGCTGGACCGCTTTACCGACACCGACAAGACGCGCGACCGCAGCATCAACACGGGCGGCAAGTACACGCGGCCGCTCGGCGCTGGCCACCTGCTGTCGGCCGGCTGGGACCTGGAAGCGAGCCATCGCGAACAAACCCGCGTCTCGCTGGACAAGAACGGCAACGCGCAGTTTGCCGACTCGGGCGACAACCTGACGGCCGATACGCGCCGCGTGGCCCTGTTCGCGCAGGACGAGTGGGACGTCACACCGCAGTTCGGCATGTACGTGGGCCTGCGCTGGGAAGGCATCCGCACCACCAGCGACCGCAGCGCCGGCACGGTGAAAAACACGAGCAGCGTGTTCTCGCCCCTGCTGCACGGCGTGTGGCGCATTCCCGGCTTCGAGAAGGACCAGCTGCGTGCCAGCCTGACGAAGAGCTACAAGTCGCCCAACGTGCAGGACCTGATCGCGGCGCCATTCCTGTCGCGCCTGAACAGCGCCACGCGCCCGGATCGCAGCGGCAATCCGGACCTGAAGCCGGAACTGGCCACGGGCCTCGACCTGGCCTACGAACACTACATCGGCCGCAGTGGCATCGTCAGCGCCGGCGGCTTCATCCGCGACATCGACAACCTGATCCGCCGCGAGCTGACGTTGCGCGATACGGAGCTGGGCCCGCGCTGGCTGTCCACGCCGGCCAATATCGGCCACGCCCGCACCAGCGGCATCGAACTGGAAGCGAAGTTCAAGCTGAACGAACTGTTCGCCGACGCGCCCGACATCGACGTGCGCACGAACTACAGCCGCTTCTGGTCGCGCGTGGACGGCATCCCCGGACCGGACAACCGCCTCGACCAGCAGGCGAAGCAGACGGCCAACCTGGGCCTGGACTATCGCCTGAAGGCGGTGCCGCTGACGGTGGGCGGCAGCTACAACTGGACGCCGAAAGTACGCATCCAGACCAGCATCGAGCAGGTGGTGGAGACGGGCCAGAAGCGCGCGCTGGACGTCTACGCGCTGTGGAAGTTCGACGCCCGCACGCAACTGCGCATCGCGGCGGCCAATGCCCTGGCCGAGGATGCACCGGGCAGCAACCTGGTGTACGCTAATGGACTGGCATCGCGGGCCGATTCGGTCAACCCGACGTTCGTGGTGTGGAGCGCGCGGCTGGAGACAAAATTTTAAGCCGGTCCGGACAAAACTGATATTGAAAGCGGTAACGTGAAACGACACCTCATTTCCCTCTCCCTGATCGCGGCGTTTGCCGCCACGGCAGCCCATGCGGCGGACAGTGCGGCCATCTCCGGCATCGACACGCAGTACATCGATCCGAGCGTGCGCGCGCAAGACGACTTCTTCGTGCACCTGAACGGCAAGTGGCTGAAGACGGCCGAGATCCCGGCCGACAAATCCAGCTGGGGTTCGTTTGCCAAGCTGCGCGACGACACGCTGCCGCAACTGCGCGACATCGTCGAGGAACTGCAGAAGAAGAAGGGCCTGAAGGGCGACGAGCAGAAGATCGCCGACCTGTACACGAGCTACATGGACGAAGCAAAGCTGGACCAGCTGGGCGCCAAGCCGCTGGCCGGCGAGCTGGCGCGCATTGCCGCCGTCAAGGACAAGAAGGCGCTGCCCGGCCTGATCGCGCACCTGACCCGCATCGGCGCACCGACACCGTACGCAGTGCGCGTCTCCCAGGATGCCCGTGAATCGATCCGCTACGCCGCCTACATGGCGCAAAGCGGCCTGGGTCTGCCGGACCGCGACTACTACCTGAAAAAGGACGACGCCAAGCTGGCGGACGCGCTGGCGAAGTACGAGCAGCACGTGGCCAAGGTGTTGACGCTGGCCGGCGCCAAGGACGGCGCCGTGCAGGCCAAGGCCATCGTCGCGCTGGAAACGGCACTGGCCGAAGCGCAGTGGACGAAGGTCGAGAACCGCGATCCCGTCAAGCGCTACAACAAGATCGCCATCGACAAGCTGGCCGAACTGGCGCCGGGCTATGACTGGAAAGCCGCGCTGGCGGCATCGGGCATCGCCGGCAAGACGGACTACGTGATCGTCATGCAGCCCAGCTACCTGCAGGGCTTCGACAAGCTGGTGGCGTCCACCGACCTGGCCACCTGGAAGTCGTACCTGACGTGGCACCTGCTGCGCGATGCGTCGCCGTACCTGTCCAAGTCGTTCGCCGATGCGCACTTCGCGTTCTACGGCACGGTGCTGACGGGCGTGACGGAACAGCCGCCGCGCTGGAAGCGGGGCGTCGGCGTCGTCGAGGCGGCGATCGGCGAAGGCATGGGCAAGCTGTACACGGCGAAGCACTTCCCGGCCGACCGCAAGGCGCGCATGGAAAAGCTGGTGCAGAACCTGCTGCTGGCCTACAAGCAGAGCATCGACACGCTCGACTGGATGAGCCCAGAGACCAGGAAGGAAGCGCAGGCCAAGCTGGCCAAGTTCACGCCGAAGATCGGCTATCCGGACAAATGGCGCGATTACAGCAAGTTGAAGATGAACGCGGGCGACCTCCTGGGCAACCTGCGCCGCGCGGCCGAATTCGACTACCAGCGCAATGTGTCGAAACTGGGCCAGCCGATCGACCGCACCGAATGGGGCATGACGCCGCAGACGGTCAACGCCTACTACCGCTCGACGGCCAACGAGATCGTGTTCCCGGCCGCGATCCTGCAGCCGCCGTTCTTCGATGCGCGCGCGGACGACGCGGTCAACTACGGTGCCATCGGCGCCGTGATCGGCCACGAGATCAGCCACGGCTTCGACGATTCGGGCAGCCAGTCCGACGGCGACGGCAACCTGCGCGACTGGTGGACGGCGCAGGACCGCGCCAACTTCAAGGCCAAGACCGACGCGCTGGTCAAGCAGTACGACGCCTACAGCCCGCTGCCGGGCTACAACGTCAACGGCAAGCTGACCCTGGGCGAGAACATCGCCGACAACTCGGGCCTGGCCATCGCGTACAAGGCCTACAAGCTGTCGCTGAACGGCCAGCCGGCCCCGGTGATCGACAACCTGACGGGCGAGCAGCGCTTCTACATGGGCTTCGGCCAGGTATGGCGCTCGAAGATGCGCGAGGCGCAGCAGATCGTCCAGGTGAAGACCGACCCGCACTCGCCGGGCCAGTTCCGCGCCAACGGCACGGTCGTCAACCAGCCCGGCTTCTACGAAGCGTTCGGCGTGAAGGAAGGCGACAAGCTGTACGTCAAGCCGGAAGAGCGCGTGATCATCTGGTAATACACGTAAAGCAGCGCGAGTCAAAAAGGCCACAAGCGTGGCCTTTTTGTTATGCGGCCATTGGGCCATATGCTATTGTCGGTTGCCGGCGCTGACCGGTCATACCACTGTCATATATAAGAGGGAAATATCTTGAAACGACATCTTCTGAGTGCATTAACGCTGAGCCTGTTGGCCGGCGTCTGCGGCATTGCCGGCGCGGCCGACAAGGCCCCTGCGAGCAAGGTCGCAACCGGAGCGCTGGCCTCCGGCATTGCAGTCGAGTATATCGAGCCGTCCGTGCGGGCGCAGGACGACTTCTTCGTCCATACCAACGGCAAGTGGCTGAAGACGACGGAAATCCCGGCCGACAAGTCGAGCTGGGGTTCGTTCGCCAAGCTGCGCGAGGACATCCAGCCGCAGCTGCGCGCCATCATCGAGAACGCCGCGGCCAAGGCCAAGGATGCGGACCAGCAGCGCATCGGCGACTTCTACGCCAGCTTCATGGACGAAGCGCGCGTGGGGCAGCTGGGCGTCACGCCGATCAAGGCCAATTTGGCGCAGATCGCGGCCATCGCCGACAAGAAGGAATTGCCGAAGCTGATCGCGGAATTCAACCGCCACGGCGTGACCGCGCCGATGGGCTTCGCCATCCACCAGGACAACAAGGATTCGACCAAGTACGTGGCCGACTTCTTCCAGGATGGCCTGGGCCTGCCGGACCGTGATTACTACCTGAAGAAGGATGATGCCAAGCTGGCGGAAGCGCTGACGAAGTACGAGCAGCACATCGGCAAGATGCTGACCCTGTCCGGCGACGCCAAGGCTGCGGACAACGCCAAGGCCATCGTCGGCTTCGAGACGGAACTGGCGAAGATCCAGTGGACGAAAGTGGAGCTGCGCGACCCCGTCAAGGCGTACAACAAGTACGACATCGCCAAGGTCGGCGAATTGATGCCGGGCTTCGACTGGAACGCCTACCTGGCCGCCACGGGCGTGCAGGGCAAGGCGACGTACGTGATCGTCAGCCAGCCGACCTACTTCCAGGCGCTGGACAAGCTGCTGGCCGCCACGCCGCTGGAAACGCTGAAGGCGTATGCGCAGTGGCACGTGGTGCGTGAGGCGGCACCTTACCTGTCGAAGCAGTTCGTCGACACCAACTTCGAGTTCTACGGCACCGTGCTGTCGGGCGTGACGGAGAACCGTCCGCGCTGGAAGCGGGCCGTCAGCGCCACCGAAGCGGCCGTCGGCGAGAGCATCGGCAAGGTCTACGTGGCCGAGCACTTCCCGCCGGAGCACAAGGCGCGCATGGAAAAGCTCGTCAACAACCTGCTGGTCGCGTTCAAGCAGAGCATCAACACGCTGGACTGGATGACGCCGGCCACGAAGAAGGAAGCGCAAACCAAGCTGGCGAAGTTTACGACCAAGATCGGCTACCCGAACAAGTGGCTGGACTATTCGAAGCTGACGGTCAAGCGCGACGACCTGCTGGGCAACGTGCAGCGCGCCACCGAATTCAACTACAACAAGGAGTTGAACAAGCTGGGCAAACCGATCGACCGCGACGAGTGGCTGATGACGCCGCAGACCGTCAACGCCTACTACAACCCGGAGATGAACGAGATCGTCTTCCCGGCCTCGATCCTGCAGCCGCCGTTCTTCGATCCGAAGGCCGATGACGCGGTCAACTACGGCGCCATCGGCGGCGTGATCGGCCACGAGATCAGCCACGGCTTCGACGACCAGGGCGCCCAGTACGACGGCGACGGCAACCTGCGCGACTGGTGGAGCGCGGCCGACCACAAGAACTTCAAGGCCAAGACGGGCCAGCTGGTGGCACAGTACAGCGCCTACAGCCCGCTGCCGGGCTACAACGTCAACGGCGAACTGACCCTGGGCGAGAACATCGGCGACAACTCCGGCCTGGCCGTGGCGTATAAAGCCTACAAGCTGTCCCTGAAGGGCAGGAAGGCGCCAGTGATCGACGGCCTGACGGGCGACCAGCGCTTCTACATGGGCTGGTCGCAGGTGTGGCGCATGAAGATGCGCGAGCCGGCGCTGATCCAGCAGATCAAGACCGACCCGCACTCGCCAGGCCAGTACCGCGCCAACGGCACGATGCGCAACCAGCCGGGCTTCTACGAAGCCTTCAAGGTCAAGGACGGCGACAAGATGTACCTGCCGCCGAAAGAGCGCGTGATCATCTGGTAAGAAGCTGCGGGGCTGTCCCTTGCCAGGGACAGCCCCGCAAGCCCTGGCACGCCAGCGGGGACATTACGTGAAAACTCCAGCATGAGCGCCAGCGGCCCTCGCTTGGGGTCTGTCCCAGCATGGGACTGACCCCGGTTTTAATCCGCGGCCGCAGCGTTCCGGGGCCTGTCACAGGGGTCTACTGCCTGCTCTGCCAATAAAAAAACCGCTCCAACGAGCGGTTTTTTTTATCCAGCCAAACCTCAACCCTTCGGAGGCTCCGCCGCCGGCGCGGCAGCCGGCGCCGCAGCATCCCCACCAGCCGCCGCGGCAGCAGGCGCCGGCACTTCCGGCTCCTTGAACTTGCCGCCCGACTGGTTCGCCATGAACACGACGGCACGTGCCACCTCGACATCGTCCAGCTCCGGATTGCCGCCCTTGGCCGGCATCGCGCGGATGCCCTCGATGGCATGCTTGACGATGGTGTCGTAACCCTGGGCGATGCGGGCGCCCCACGAGCCGGCGTCGCCGGTTTTCGGCGCACCGGCGACACCGGCGCCATGGCAAGCCTGGCAGGTCGACGTATAGATGGCTTCGCCCGTCTGCAGCACTTTCGGTCCGCTGGCATCCTTGAAGGTGAAGCCCTCGTCCGCGACGGGTTTCAAGCGCCCCGCAATGGCTTCCGGCGACTGCGCGGTCGAACCCGCACCCGGCAGCTTCTGCTGCGTGACGTATTGGACAAGGAGGATGATGCCGAGGGTGACGACGAGGAAGAAGCCGATGACTGCGACGATCAGCTGTTTCGGGGTGCGGATGGCGGATTGATGTTCGTGATGTGCGTCGCTCATAATTTCCTTAGTACAAGTTGCTGAGCCGGTGGCCAGTGTTAATCTTATGACATCAGGGATGGCTGACTTCTCGCCGAAAAGCAACCGATTATAGACTCAAAACTATACAGGTTGGAACGTAATTGAAGCATAGGCAAGACGCCCTATTGACGGGCTGTTGCACCTGCTGCGCCAAGGCAAAATCCGTGTCTCCGCGCGCACGATAGGAAAAGTTGTGCTTTGTGATAGACGTGGCCGAGGAAAGCCGGTATCCTTCGGTTCTCTCTCGTGCGGCTGTAGCTCAGTGGATAGAGTATTGGCCTCCGAAGCCAAGGGTCGCTGGTTCGATCCCAGCCAGCCGCACCATTTTTTCCCTTCTAATCAATAAGTTATGCGCTGCGATATGTTGCGGTGTTTAGCAGTTTGATGCATTTTTTGGCACACTGACTGTGCCAAACTTGTGCCAAGTTTCTTTTCTCTAATTTCTAGCACGCTCGAGATACTGCATCGCATTGCAGGCGATTGCAAGCGAAGGTATAGGCACATGTCAATTTGCCTATCTGTGCAGTCATGTGCACTGTTGTTTTCCAAAATACGCTATGATTTCAGCACCGTGCTGAGAGCGTGTGAACGGCCCCGAGACAAAAGCAAAGCGACCAGGTAGCGTAGCCCGCAGACCTGTCGCCACGAAGCGAGGGCCACGTATCGTTCAGCGGTTCATCTTCTAAAGCGGAAGGAGGATGAATAGGAAAGGATGCCCTAGGCAATCGCCTGCGAGAGGCTCACCGCCGGTCAGAATGAGGCCGGAGTCAAAGTGTGAGGCTTCCAGGAGAACGGAAACACGAGGGGGACAACCCCGCTGTAGGTTTTCCATAGCGAAGTTGGTCGAGCAGCCTTTGGCGTAATGTTCTCGTCCCAACTGGAAAGCGTGCAGCCCCGCAGACTCATTCGACTCCGACGGTCTCTGACCGGTCGGGTTCGGAGACGTCTTGCCATGCAAACCTTACTTTCCGTTGAGCAGTTATCAGCTTGCCTTCATAAATCTGTCGCAAGCATTCGTAGCGATGTAACGCGTAATCCCCAGGCGCTGCCGCCGATATGCCGACTTCCCGGCACCAAACGCCTTTTATGGCGCACGGAAGATGTCGAATGCTGGCTCGCAAAGCATGTTCTATCCCCCCTCCAGCGCCGGCTTTGCCATTGGATACGCCAAAACGTGGCCGTCCTCGGAAAACTGAGCAGACCACTACAGCGGCTAGCACTGCACCGCCAGCAGGCGCCTCTTCGACGCGCCGGACCCGGGGGCATAGTCATGATGCTCGAGGGTCTTTCCAAACGAATCACAGAGCGCGCGCTCGCCGCAGGCTCCCGCATGCCCCCTTGGCCAGAGACTGTGCGTGGCGTTCCCAACGGAGTTCTACGCTCTGCCTTGTTCGGTGCGATCGGCCGTTGTAAGCGTGCTCGACTGGACCGGGAGCTGATTGCATCGGTTGAGGGGGTTGTAATATGGTACTCAGGGATGCAGCTCGATCAAACCGATCTGGATGTATGGGAGGGGATCTTGCACTTATCGCGGAATGCCGACTTAGTTCAACCAATTCAGTTTGGCGCCAGGCAATTTCTGCGGCTAATCGGCCGCGGCGGACCCAATGGCGATAGCCTTGGGAAGGGTGATCGCAAGTGGCTCAAGAGCGTTGTCACGCGGCTAGCTGGTGCAAATGTTGAGCTTCAACAGGGTCCATATACCTATATCGGCTCGCTCATCAATGAGGTCCTTTTAGATGATACCAATGGACAGTACATGCTGACTCTTAATCCTCGCATGAGAGTATTATTCAGCCGCGACGCCTATACAGGGGTGGATTGGACAATCCGACGCAGCTTGCAGGGATATCCGTTGGCTCAGTGGCTTCACGGCTACTACTCGACACACGCACGTCCATACCCTCTTAACGTTGACACCCTTCACTCGCTTTGCGGGAGCAAGACGGGCGCTTCGGCGAAGACGGAGATGGCAAAGGAGCGAGCCTTAAGGTGCTGGCGTACTGCGACCCTTGAGCCAGCGCTTCAATTGCTTGAGAAAGCGCACAACGATTGCGGACAATATTTCCGTAGCAAAATATCGCCTGGAGGTCTGGTGACCGTAGAACGGACACCGACTATTGCTCAGAAAAAGCACCTTCAAAAGCGCGGCCAATATCCACTCATGTTCAGGGGATAGAGTCTGCAGGGAGGGGGGGACAGGATGGGCAGGTGGGGGGATAGAATGTGCCACAACGGGGGATAGCATCCCCAAAATCCGGGATAGAGTCTACATTGTCCACAGCCCATACCACTGTAAGTATCTGTTTTGATTGCGAATTTTCTGGCATTGAAAATCACCTAATCGATTTAATCTATTCTTAATCAATGCTTTTCAAGATCTCTAGTGCGGCAGTTTCTAAACATTTTTACTCCAAGGTAAAACCAGTTAATTGACAGTCGCCTCGAAAATGAGGTTTCTTGCGCCTTCAATTCTCCAAAATTAGTAGCCGTTGGTTGGCTGAGATTAAACCGATAATTGATCCTAGGAAAGCTATATAGCAGAGTACCCACTGGAAATGTGAATCAGATTTTCTGTCTCGCCCTTAGATTCCATCGAGAGGTCGCTTACTTTCTTCCTAGCGTCGGCCATATCAGCTCTCGGCACTGGCCCGCACTGGAAGCGATAGACCAACATCGTATTAACCTCCATGATGGTATCGAGGATTTTCACAGCCTCGCTGTATTGACCAAGGTTAAACGAAGAAACATCATCGTCGATCATGTTCAATGCGTACTCCAGAACGTCGACGTACGAAGCAAATTTTTCAATACATGCATCCATGATTAACTCTCCTGATTGGATTAGTCAAAGACCGATTTGCCACTTGCTGCAGTTAATGAAGTATTCGATTTAGCTCCACTATTATTGCCCATATCGTTACTTGCCGGCCGGTTTACAAATTCTGCTATTTCGGATTCACTTTCGCTATTCATACCACCGGTTTTGGTACCAGCCGACAAGCTGCTTTCATCGAACTGGGCGGTCCCCGTAACTCTGCCGGTCTGTTCCCGCGATTTGATCGCGGTCGCGATCTTGCCGCCTGTAGTTTCGCCAATCCGGTCCATGGCCGACTCGCTCACTTCAGACACCTTAGCTTTCGCGACGTCCCATGTCCCTTGCGCCAGGCCTGCTGCAGTACCCCCGACAACCTTACCAACCTTTGCAGCCATCATCGCAACCCCTGATTTTGCTTCACCCGGAGCGCTATTTTTACCCGCACTTCCCTTGGCGTTCGATTTGCCTGTTCGTTGACTTGATCCCGTCGATGCGCGGGTTGGCGAGTCACCAGCCGAGCTGCTCGACCCCATACCAGCGTGGCCAGCACTACTTGAAGAAGCGCTGTCCATGTCGCCCATCGCTGCCGCCAGCGAACTTCCACCCACGCTACCGCCACCGCCAGATTCCCCACCACCGCCACCGGCAGCAGCCGTAAGAGCGCCGATTCCACTACCACCACTACCGGCGCCTTCCGTTGCGCTCGCCTTGGAAAATGCAGCCATAAGAGCTTGGGCACCACCCGCAGCACTGGCAGCACCGGCTAAGCCAGCTCCTACGGCAGCGGCACCTCCTGTCGCAACGGTTGATGCAGCCATTGCCATACCGCCCATAAGGGTACCCACCCCCACTCCGGCACCAGAGCCACCGCCAGCCAACGCGGCCATGCGACCAGGTATCTTGTGGATCAATAAAGCCAAAACGGCACATACACAAAAAACCACCAGCAGCTCATAGAGAGATGACCCGTCCAGATTGGCGTAAAAACCGCTGATTAAACTCGTTGCAATGCCCACTAGCAGGGTAATCGTCATCAATTCCATCCCGACGCCTAACATGGACCTGAAATAGCCAATTGCCATATCAGAAGTCCACCGTGAGCCACCGAACCCCAGGATGAAAATGCCTGCATATGCCATTACCCATGCATTTACCAAGGTGATAAGAATATTTGCTGCCGCAACGCACATGCAAAGCAGGATAATCGTCGACACGATTACAATAGCGAGATTATCAATGGGGTGCACCCAGCTGAGCGATGCGAAAGCCTTTTTAACGATATTGAGACCAATAGAGATCGGACTTGACGGAGTTAAATTCTCTATGCCGATAGGACTCCCAGCCGCGCGCGCCCCAATCTCTTGCATCGAGCTAATAATAGCAACAGCCATTGCTGGGCCATTCGATAGTAGCCACCAAAAAAACCCCGTTGTTATCGTAAACTTTACAAACTCAGCAAAAAATTCTCCGATATCTGCTTTTCTCAAAGCCATCATGCCAAACGTCCAAACCATGCTAATGGTAACAAGCATCCAAAACAACCAAGTGGCATAACCAGTAATCACGGCCCCCATGCAGAGCTAGATGTATAAAACCGCAGTGTCACATCGTTTAAAACGCCCCCGCCACTTGGAGGTGCGGCTAATGCCGGAAAAGCGATTAGGCCGAGGAGAACCAAAAATATTAAATTTCGGCAAACGCGGTTGTTCATTTACTGCCCCTTGACTTTGGTGGCTCGGAATCAGGCTTGGCCCATTGATCTTCGGTAGGATCACTAGGTGGCGGAACCCGATACGTATCTTTTAAATGCATCTGACGTTCCGCCTCGGCGTCGGTTCTATTGCCACAACCCGATACGGCAAAAATGATCGCCATAATTGATATGGGATTTTTCATCAATGCCACCTATCCTCAGTCGGATCAGACGGACCAGGGGCTGCAAATCGCTTGTCACTCGCCGCCTGCTGTTTTGCTTCGTTATCAGAAAGTGCCTGATTGCGAGTAGCAATGATATTTTGTTGGGCTATCAATAATCCGCGAATTTGTAAAAGTTGATTAGATTGATGGCTTGCTAGCTGATTGGCGTACCCGATAGCCTGTAGTTGCCCCTCCGCTCCTTGCGCAGAGGATTGAAGGCGTTGTAGCTGCGATGCATCCGATTCTAAGTTCTGCTGTTGGGTTTTTAACCCGCGGAACAAAGAGTCATTCGCTCGCTTTTTCGCCTCTGAGCCAAATACCTCAGTTGCTTTCATTGCTTGCCATTCTGCTGCTGTGCAACCGTCCACGGAATAACATGGCGAACTTCGATAAGCAGCCATATCTCTAAAACGGGCAAGATATGCGTCTATACTTCCTAGGCTGTTCTGGTAATAGTCAAGAGTATCAATAGCACTACGCAAGCGGTTCATTGTAGTAGTAGCGTCATCCCAAAGTTGCGTGGATGGTTGTAATGTATTCTTCAGTTGATTCTCATACTGCTGAAGCTGAAGCTGAACTTGATACTGTTGAATCTGTTTGAGAGTTTGCGTAACACTCTCAAAGGCGGTCATCAAGTTTTGGCTTAAATTTGCACCATCAATAACAGGAACGCCGGCATGAGTAGGTAATGCTGTTGCAGTTAAAATAGCGAAAAATTTAGCAGCTAAAGTTCGTCTTACCGATTTCTTCATCTTGGTCCCCTATTCATAAGATTTATTGCGACTGTTGTTAGCGAATCTGCTGTCGAGTAGTCTTGCCACAGACTCAACCGGGAAATATACGCGTCGGCCGATGTAAACCTTTGCAGCACTGATGTCTTTCGCCCAAGACTCTTTCCTCGACAACGCCATTCGGACGCCTTCTGGCTTACGGCTTAATGTTTCGGCTAATTGCTCCAAAGTCAGAACAGCACCATATTTCTCTTTCAAAATCTCAAACGTCACACTCACAACTTTCCTTTGGGTTGTTGGTTATTTCTATGGCTAGTGTTGGCTAAAGTGAGGAATATGTATAGCGGATGCTAGCACGAACTAAATCTTCGCCAAATAGTATTATTTAATCGATATCTCAGAATATATTGGTGTGTCCTAGTGGCCCGAAAGTAGTGTATAGCTATACTTTCAGCTGACGAACTCGGAATAGGTCTTGATTTGATTTGTGATCGGTTATTTTTAGTGCGGAATTTGAGGATAAATCGGAAGTGAATGGAAATAGCCGCCGTTAAGATTCGGCTCTTAATCGAACATTTGAGGCGGGCAGGATAGGTGAAGATAGCTATTCCCCCGAGGGGGCCAGCAATCTTCACTCTCCCTTATTCGCACCTTTGGTGCTCAACGGGACTCCTGCTCTGCGAGACTGGACGGCTACCGCCGTCAGGCAAAACAAAATGCAGGTGAACGGGCACCTGCAGAGTATTGTGGGTAGTTCACAGGTTAGGTGGCGGCGCCTGCGGGAATCTGGATGCGTGTACGTCGGCGTGGGAGCCGGAAGGGCGCGCTCCGTAAACGAGTTGCGAGATTGGGCCGTTTCGCAATGAACGTGAGGATTTTACGATTGACGCTCCGACGTAGGCCCAGCCATGATATGCTCAACAACACTTCTTGTTTTTCTTCCTCGGATGAGGTTAAAATTCAGGAAGTGATTACTTTGAGGAACGTATGAGCGCACATCAGCAGCAGCAAAGTAGCAGTCCTGACATCTCGAGACTGGAAGAGCTTTTCGGGTTGACAATTGAGCAAGTCCAGGACGTGATCATGGCCGGCGTACATGCAAGGACAAACGGAACGCCCCACCATCCGAAGACCTATCCGGGATACGCTCAGTGGGCAGAGACAGTACGCTCGTTACGAGATGTAGTTGTGCCGCTTGGTTGGGCTGTTACTGACAAGAATAATTTCCCTCTTTGTGTTCATGAGGAACGTGTTCTGTCAATCGCTGTCCAGACCGGGGACCGCGAGACTGGCACTACAGGTATCCCCTCTAATCGCGCTCCTAAAGGAGCTAGTACCGAAGCGGCCGTGGCAGTGAATGTGAAGCAACTGTCATTGTTCGAGGCTGAGGATATTCCAATTCTACCGTCCGCTACCGATGACGCTCGCCACATCATGTGGATTCTTCTTTATCACGTTGCGCAAAACGAAGTGCGTTTTGAGCTCTCCTTGCCATCAAAGATAGTGGGCGGAAAAATTCGCTCTTGGCAGGAACGTATTATTTTCCCGGCGATTCCGCTTGGTGAAACACAGATTAACTTTGGAGATGATGATGGCCCCGAATTTGACGTATCTGTCGAGAGGAAAGGGTGACCAGGACTCCAAGACGTTCAATCCTTCACGCCTAACTTTTGCACGCAATCGGCGCGGTCTAAAGAAAGCAGACCTCGCTAAGCTAGCTGGAGTAACACCGCGCTCGATTACTGCATATGAAACGGGGGAGTTTCCTCCAGATCCGGAACGACTTCGAAACATATCTCAACTGCTTCGTTTTCCGGAGGAATTCTTTTTTGAAGAAGATCCTGTAGAAGAAATTGACGCAGATGCAGTAAGTTTTCGTGCTATGAGCAAGATGAGTGTGACGTTGAAAAATGTCGCGCTTGGAGCTGGATCAATTGCGGTACAGGTGAACGAATGGATTGAACAGCGCTTCAAGCTTCCTACGCCTGATCTTCCTGAGCTAGGACGCAATATGGATCCAGAGGCTGCGGCTGAAGCGTTGCGTTGTCACTGGGGATTAGGACAACAGCCAATTAAAAATTTGGTTCATCTCCTGGAGTCGAAGGGAATCCGTGTATTTTCGCTATCAATCGATGCTAAAGAGGTAGATGCATTTTCAATGTGGTGGAATGGTACACCATATGTATTTTTAAATACATTGAAGAGCGCAGAACATAGTCGATTCGATGCTGCGCATGAGCTAGGGCATCTAGTAATGCATAGACATGGTCAGCCGCACGGATCTGAGGCAGAAAAAGAGGCCAATGCGTTCGCCTCGGCGTTTCTTATGCCTATGAAGAGTGTGATGGCTACCGGACTTCGCTTCCCTACTTTAGATACTCTAATACGTGCAAAAAAACATTGGGGCGTATCTGTTGCGGCTTTGAACTATAGATTGCGATCAGTTGGCCTAACTACAGAATGGATTAACAGAAATCTTTGCATTCAGATTTCTCAGGCGGGCTATCGAACGAGCGAACCTCAATCGATGACGCGGGAGACTTCGCTGCTGCTTGACAAAGTTTTTGCAGCTCTACGGGAAGAAAATCTCGGACGTGCTGATATTGCCCAGAAACTGCGTGTCTCATCTTATGAAATTGATGAGCTTACGTATGGTCTTATGAAAGTTGGTATGGTTCCAGATAGACAGGAGACTAGTTCGAGTAGTAGCGATAAGATAAAGAAAGCGCCTCCGAAGCTAACTATTGTTAAGTAGTGTCTGGATTTGGTGGCTCGACTGTTCTTTTTTTCTAACTTAATGACAAAGATTTATGGACGAAAAGCAGCATCGCATCGCTTTTGCTTATTTCCTTAGTAAATGGAAATTCGAACAAGACTCTAAAGAATACTTGGAGCTCCATGGGGAGAAAATTACTCCAGAAGAGTATCGCCCTGAAATGAAGAATGCGATATTTTGTCCTGAATGCAATACTCCACTTAGTAGGACTCCAGAGGAGGCGGAGCTATTTTCGAATGAGAGAACCGCCCATTATCGTCATAGGGGGAAATATAGAGACATTTATTGTACCCTTCGTGTCGCGAGGTCTTCCGGACTTCAATATCAAAGTGAAGAGGAAGTTAGAAGGGCTGTTCAAAATGAAAACCTAGTTCTCATTGGCGGCTGGGCTGCGGAACCACCAGATATTCAAGATAACGGGGATTTGGAAGACTTGGAGTTTCGTCAGACCCAAATTGAGGATCCTGATGGCCCTATAACAGAAGTTGCGCTCGGCCGTCATACTGGTAAGAAGGTTTTGCTACCAACAAAGGTCTCTAGCGTTCTGTCTATATGTAGAAATTTCGATAAAAACATACATAGAGCGTTTTACTTTCCTGATAGTCAATACCCGTTACACTTACGTAGCGTTTTGTATGATGTAAATAGGCTCGAAGAAGACAGTCTGCCTGCTCGGGCAAATTTGTTTTTCGGAAAGATTATAAAATATCGGCAATTGTCGGCTCGAAACGTTATCTATTTAGAGGTTGAAGGCTTCCCTGAATTGAAAATCTATACGTGGCCGAAATTCGATGAGAGAAAAAAGATTGATTCAAAATCAATCGGTAGAGTATTATTGTTTTATGGTGTTGTTAGCAATAAAGGGGAAGGTGTCCCACGTTGTATGACCGAGGCTTGGGGACAATATAGTTTACTTCCTCCGCAATATGAAAAATTTCTTCCGTTTAAGTAATTATTTTAGTTTTTTCGCTAGGTCTTCTGCTTTCAAATGCGTGTAACGTTTGAGCATGTCTAGCGTTTTGTGCCCTGTGATTGCTGCGACTTCCATCACGTTTAATCCCTTTTCGAAAAGCCGGCTTGTTGCTTCGTGACGAAGATCGTGGAAGCGCACGCCGGCTATGTTCGCCCGGTGTGGTGCGCAGGCTCGTTCGAATGCTTGGCTTATCGATTCGGCTTGTAGAGAAAACACCCGCCCTTCGTTTTGGTGGCCTAGCAGTTTTAATGCCTTTACGGCCGCTTTGGACAGCGGAACTGTGCGCGGCACGTCAGTCTTCGTATTTGGAAGGTGTGCCGTCTGCTTTGTTAAATCGATGTCGTCCCAGGTTAATGAAGCCAGCTCGTTCCGACGCATCCCCGTCTCTACAGCCAGTACGATGATGGTTCGTAGTTCTGCGGATTCCGTAGTTGAGCAAATTTTGGCGATTTCTGCTTCCGCTACGCGACGATCACGTCCTCTCGGCTTGGTCGGCTTACGCACCTGGGCTGTTGGCAACCCACCAGGTAGTGCAATGCCCCAGTCCATTGTCGCGGTTTTGAGCACTCGGTTTAGCAGGTTGATCTCGTGGATGACCGATTGTGGGCCAACAACCTGCAAACGCTGGTCACGGAACTTTGCTATCTGCGTGGAGGTAAGGCTGGCCATCCGGTAGTCGCCAAAAGCGTTCAGCAGCGTCTTGATGCGCGATTTGTCAGATTGCTCACTGCGTTTCGTCGGTAACACCTCATCTGCGTATCGTTGTAACACGTCCTTGACGAGCGTTGCTTCCGCTTCAGTGCGGGACACGAACACGCCGCGCTCCATCTCGGACTCAATGATAGTTGCCCAACGGCGGGCGTCTGCTTCCTTCGTAAACGTCTTCGTCTGCGTAGGATAGCCGCGCTTGCGAATCTGGACGTGATATTGGCCGTCGCCTCTTTTGCGGATGGTAGGCACACAAAGCTCACTTGTTGTTGACGAGCTACAAGTGTGCCAAAATTGTGCCAAAAAATACAGAAAAACAGCAGAATGCCTGTAAATAAAGGCTCTATTTTGGGCCTCCGAAGCCAAGGGTCGCTGGTTCGATCCCAGCCAGCCGCACCATTTTCTCCGATCAAATCAGAAGCTTGGGCGCTGCTGTATGCAGCACTGTTAGCGATCGTGAGCGCTTATTTTTGGCATACGGTGTGTGCACAAAATCGCGCCGCGCGCTGTGGCGGCCTTGCCTCCAAGAGGCACTTCTCCCTCTACAGTGCACAATATCGCATAACGTTGCCGCCGCTGTTGCCGGGCGGTCTTCTCGCACGCGGGCAGAACTTCCCGAAGATTTCAGCCAGTCTCTCTCCGCAATCTACTCGTTTACGGACACCAAGCGCTTGCTTTAGCCAGCCTAAGAGACGGGTAGCCGGTTGGCACAACATGTTCATCCCCATTGTTGCAGAACCATGTCAGCTAGAGCAGGCGCGATGGCGACGCGCCGACCCGGAACGACAAGGCTGGCACCACCTGCGAAATGAACCTCCACGTCTGAAATTGCTGCTTCTGGAGGGCGAAGCAGATAAGTAGCGCTTTTTGAAAACCTGTTGGCCGCATTCAAAAATGTTGCTAGGCCTCGGCAAAAAAACATTACAATATTGATAATTACCTCTGCAATCCTCCTCCCCGACAGCATTGGCCCGATGGTGAGAGAGACGTGCCTGAGGTAACTGCTTTGCTCAGAGCAAAGAGCGCGAGATCACCTGACTGCGCCGCTGCGTGACGTGGTTTCAGCGCTGGGCCTTTAAGCAGAAGGGTGAGCGTCGTCTGGCTGAACCAGAAGTGTCGTTCATGGAACAGGATGCTGCGTCCTGTACCGCCCCGGGCGACCGGCAACGTATGTCGAGGCAGCGCTTGGTTTGCAGTGGCCGTAAGCCGTATTGCAGGGCGATCGTTGCAAGGCCGAGCGGCAGATTGGCAACAATGGGCCGATGAACTGTCTTAAGAATGCATACCGCCAGAAACAATGAAACAGATTCCTGCTGAGTAGACCCTTCCTAGTTGCACGAGCGCATATTGGTGAGCGCCGGGCCGCCTACTTGTCAGTGTAGCTCGATCACCCGGAGGAGTTAATTGACACGAACCACCTTGGGTGCACCCTGGGCCGCCATCCAGACAGGTAGAAACGTCGGGCCAGTCGCCGAACCCTGGCGCAAAACATCGGTATCCCGCAAGGACTCCTGGTCACCTGCCAGCCGCGCAACCCTCTATACGACTCCTTTTGGATGTGCCGATAGGTGTCGGCGGGTATTCAACGTCACTCGTGCATCCGGCTTACACGGTTGTTCTGGAAGGAGAAGTTCATCGCTAATCCACTACCCTCGGACTGCATCATTGCGGCAGGCGATGCACATGCATCGCGAGAAAGAAGCCCGCGCAATGCGTGGTAGTGACGCATGGTCCATATATAAGAGCCATCCCAACACAAAGGGCTTTTCATCGCGTCCCTTTGGAATTGGCCAGTTCAAATGTAATCTCTTCGTTCATGATATCTTGGGTAAAGCGAATCGGTCTCCAAGGTTGGCAGGGAAAGGACTGCAACCGGTCGCCAGCGATAGGTACGGCGGTAAGGTGCCCGGTTTTACAGAAGTCCCACCAAACCTAGCTTCGAATGGCGACATTGTTGTCAAAGTTTATCCAGGACATGGCAGTTACACGGGACATGTGGGAATTGTAGTCGGGCCTGACCAGACTGCCTCGCAAAGTTCGATAACAGACAACATCATTATCAATGATTACGGGTTTAGGCGTGAGGATGAGGGTCAATCGAAATTTTATCGATGCGAGTGTACAAAATGAAAGATTTGAAAATTTTCGCTTTGCTTGTTTTGGCGTTTCTTCTTTCCGCGTGTGAGAAGCCGCCTACGCCGGCACGGAATTTCACGAATTTGTTTGATGCTGCCAAATCTGGCGAAGTGGATGCGATTCGGCTACTCCTGGTCCGAGGGAACAAGGTTGATGAGATTGACAGCTACGGTCGGACTCCATTAGTCTACGCTGTTATGGGGCACCATTTGGACGCCGTGAAAATACTGATCGCAAGCGGAGCAAAGAAGGAGGTCGTAACTTCGAAAGGGTATGACCTGGTCATGCTGTCTTTATATAACGAGATGGATGATTCACTCGATATCCTAAATTACCTTGTGAATTTGGGTCTTGGGGTCAATCGAACGACAGCAGAGGGCGATTCGGCGCTAAATATCGCCATCAGTAGCAAACACGAAAAAGCTGTCGCACGACTGATTTCGTTGGGTGCGGTACCGAACCAAAAATCAAAAGAAATCCTAGAAAGTCAAACGCAGCCAAACGCGGAAATAGTGAGGCTGATTGATGCCGCGACGAGCAGCAGCACCACAAGCCAAGGCAGCCGTTAAGGCCAATACACTACAACTACTTCAGGGATTATGATCCGCAGACCGGGCGGTATGTGCAGAGCGACCCGATTGGTCTCCGAGGCAGAATTAATACCTATCTGTACGTTTCTGCTAATCCCTTATTCGGGATAGATCCATTCGGCTTGGAAGGGCCGAACTCGGGGTGGTCAAAAGGGGTGACGAATTTTAAGATCTCTCCTATCACTATTCTTTCCTACTATTCTGGAGAAATGTCTCGGCTCAACATTGCACAAGGTAGCGGCAGTGGTCCCGATAACGTGTTCCATTGTGTTGCCGCGTGTAAAGCGAAAAAGGCTGCGAATGATGTTGGCTATATAAGATTTTTGATGAGCCAAAAAGAAAATTCGGATTATGTTCGTGGGCGGTTAGGATTGTATGGAGATGGTAGATCGCGAGGCGATGCCGAAATGACGGCGGATAATGATCACGATAAAGCTGTAAACGAAGTCGGATTGTCTTGCCCAGAAAATAAGACGTGTGAAGCTCAGTGCGAGGGATATATTGAGATACTTGCACCCAGGAGTCAAACGCGTATGCGTGATTATTTGGCGTCGCCTGAATATAAAAAATATTAATCCTTATGACTAAAACTCGTAAATTTGCTCTTGTGATCGTTGCGGGCATGTTCATTCTGTTTAGCTTCGTGGCAGTATTTCTATGGCCGAGAAATATAATAGAGCTAAAGTTCGATACTTATCAGCTGGCAGTTGAGTCAGGTGCCATCGATAAAGAATGGTTGCCAGGTTTCCTGCCGCAGTCTGCAAAAAACATTAATTCAACTTCAAATTTAGATAGCAACACAGGGCTTGTTAGCTTTACTTTCGGCTCTGACTTCGACAAATTTATTGCAACACAGCAAGCTTCGCTGCCTAGAACGGCGGAGTCGCTCGGCATTCGTGGTCATAGCGAGCGATTCGGTGATGCTCGCGAGTTAACTTACATCCCAAAGATTTCGCTAGATGGGGGGACTTATCCCGGTGCACTCTTAATTAATCGCACGCGTAGGGAGGTCTTATATATGAAGTAGCGGGGCAGAAATTGGACAGCCTACGGCCGCCAGGAGTAACACCGAAGGGTACGGTGTCGTTTGATATATTTATCTCCTGCCATGACAGCGATATGCGACCGTAGCTGGCTTGAGATATTACCTGGCCGCTTTCTCGTTTCCCAGGGCCGCGGTTAAATTCCATCGATCTCGCTCACCAGGCGTTTTTCCTCATCGAGGATAGCCACGTCCTGACCCTTCAATTTCGCCTGCAGGGCGATCTCGTACAACGCGACCGCCTTGAGCAAAACGTCGGGTTCGGTCGACCCGCTGACCAAGGCTAGCCGCGCCAACTTTGCCTCGAACGCGGGCGACGCTAAGCGTCATCTGAACGTTTTTCGTGTCGGTAGTCATGGCCGCGTTCCTTTAGTGATCGGTGAATTCTACGGATTCGTCCCGGACCGTCGTTCAGGCAGTTCAGGCACTTTTGCGGGTTCCCCGCACCCCGGATGGAGTACACACATTACGCACGAAACGCGTGCCCGGTTTTCACGCGTAAGCTCCTGATTCAATTAGTAAATCAGTGTTTACACTTTCGCGTTAGCTGGCCGCAGCTTTCGTGCACGTACATCGCCAAAGCTTTGCAAATCAAAGACTTGTGCTGTTTACACTTGTTATCAGGCGGGTTTGCTGTTCGTTTGTTCTTTAAAGAAAAGCGCATCGTGGCCGACTTCGAGGCATGCGGCATCGTCGGTGAGTCGACTAATAAGCTGGTGGGCTATCTGGCCGCGACCAGCCGGCGCCTCGATTCGCCGTTGGCGGTGGTGATCCAGTCGTCCAGCGCGGCCGGCAAGAGTTCGCTGATGGATGCCGTGCTGGCGATGATGCCGGACGAAGAGCGCGTCAAGTACAGCGCGATGACGGGCCAGTCGCTGTTTTACATGGGCGAAACGAACCTGAAGCACAAGATCCTGGCCATCGTCGAGGAAGAGGGCGCGAGCCGCGCCAGCTATGCGCTGAAACTGCTGCAATCCGAGGGCGAGCTGACGATCGCCTCGACTGGGAGCGACCCGAAGACGGGTAACCTGGTGACGCAGGAGTATCGCGTCGAAGGACCGGTCATGATGTTCCTGACCACGACGGCGATCGACATCGACGAAGAGCTGATGAACCGCTGCCTGGTGTTGACGGTGGACGAGGACCGCGAGCAGACCCGCGCGATCCACCGGCTGCAGCGCGAGAAGCGCACCTTGCAGGGGCTACAACGCAAGGAACAGAAGCAGCACATCCTGGACCTGCACCGCAACGCCCAGCGCTTGCTGAGAAAGCTGGCGGTCGTCAACCCGTACGCCGCCGAGCTGACTTTCCTGGACGATCGCACGCGCACCCGGCGCGACCACGAGAAATACCTGACGCTGATCGACACCATCGCCTTGCTGCACCAGTACCAGCGGCCGGTGCTGTCCACGACGGTGGGCAGCCGGTCCATCGAATACATCGAGGCGACGCTGGAGGACATCGCCCTGGCCAACCGGCTCGCGCACGAGGTGCTGGGCCGCAGTCTCGACGAGCTGCCGCCGCAGACGCGGCGCGTGCTGGCGGCGCTGCACCGCTGGGTCGAAGCCGAAGCGAACACGCGCGAGCTACGCCGGCAAGACGTGCGGTTCAGCCGCACGCAGGTGCGCCAGGCCACGGCGTTGTCGGACACGCAGGCGCGCATCCACCTGGAGCGATTGATCGCGATGGATTACGTGCTGGTGTGCGACGAGCGCGGCCTGAACCGGCCCAACGAGATCACCCGGCCGATCCTGCAGCGCTACCAGGGCCACTTGTACCACTACCGCAAGGCCAACGGCCAGCCGCTGTCGGTGAACACCCAGGCCTCGCGGCTGCTGCCGGTCGTCACCTTCTTCAAATGGCTGGCCCGCGAAAACCACATCCTGTATAAGCCGGCGTCCGACCTGACCCTGCCGAAACCGCCGCGCCAGTTACCGAAGCACCTGATGAGCGTGGCCGACATCGAGTCCGTGCTGAACGGCGCCGACGTCGACACGCCGATGGGCCTGCGCAACCGGGCGATCCTGGAGACGCTGTACAGCTCGGGCATCCGGCGCTCCGAACTGGTGAGCTTGACGCTGTACGACATCGACACCGAGCGCGGCACGCTGATGGTTCGGCTGGGCAAGGGACGCAAGGACCGGCTTGTACCGCTGGGCGCACGCGCCTGCGCCTGGGTGGCGCGCTACGTGGCGGAGGTGCGGCCGCTGCTGTGCGGCTTGCCGGACCAGGTGACGCTGTTCCTGTCCGACTACGGCGAGCCGTTCGAGAAGAACTGCCTGTCGGACCTGGTCAAGCGCTACATGCGCCTGGCCGGCTTCGCCCAGGGCGGCTGCCACGCCTTCCGGCACGCGATGGCCACGCACATGCTGGAGAACGGGGCCGATATCCGGTTCATCCAGATGATCCTGGGGCATGCCGATATCTCCACCACGCAGATCTATACCCACGTCTCGATCGGCAAGCTCAAGGCCGTGCACGAGCTGACGCATCCGGCGCGCTGGCAGCGGGCTGATGGCGCGATGCCGGCCGCTTCTGCCAACCCAGCACACGACACGTTCCTTGCCGGCCTCGCGGCTGACGCCGAGGACTGATCGGCTATTTCCGTAGCCGGAAAATCGCTTTTCGCATACGGTCAAGTCCCGCTATGGCGACATCGGCCCAGCGAACGGCAATCTCAGCCAGACCATCTATCCGAGCGGCACCCGTCTGGCGATCAGGTTCGACAGCGCCAAGTGGCCATTGGGAAGCTGAAGACCGTGCATGGCTTGACCCATCCGGCGCGATTAGAGCGTGCGGGCGGCCTGGCGCCGAGGCGATGGAGCGCGCCCCTGCGAGCACTGGAGGAGGAATAAGCTCCGATATTGCGTAACGGTCAAACTTCTGAGTGACCTGTTAAATGGCCGTTTCAGATGAAATCATTCAAGGTCGCCAAAGCGTCGCCATCGCCATCGCCATCGCGATTGCCGTGATCGGGCTGCCCGCCACGGCCTGTGCGGTATTGCCGTGGTCCAGGCTGTTCGGGGAGTAGCTGCTGTTCTGGCTTCTTTCGGAGTATTGGCGTGCGTGGTGGCGCGTGTTCGAATGCGAGCCCTCTCGACTACGCCGTGCCTCGGGCATATTGCCGTCGATTTGGGCAGCACTCGACATTGGGGTGCGACGCTGGGTGTGTGATGTCGGACCAGCTAATGACGGGGCCGGCCAAATGGCAGTGGACGATCGCGTCCGGGCCTCACGTCACCGTTCGTCCCAATCCGGTCCTGTCGGATAACGGCACGCTCAGCCGCCCCAACGCAGCCCCCAATCGGAAGGGTAGGCAGCGCAAGCCGGATGGCTTACGATAGGCTCATGCACATATTGGATGCCGCCATGGAAGTACCCTATTTTCGCAAGACGTTGCTGGTCGAAGACCAGGGACTGACGCGCCAGGCCATGAAGACGCTGCTCGTGCAGTGCGATCCGCGCCTGGAAATCGACGAGGCGCGCGATTTCGACAGCGCCGTGGCGCTGCTGGCGGCGCGTCAATATGACCTGATGTTCCTCGACTACCAGCTCGGGGCCGGGCAGTCCGGCCTCGACGTGTTGCGCTGGATCGCCGAGCACGAGATCCCCGTGCAGGTGGTCATGTTGTCCGGGCAGGACGACCGGGATACCGTCATGGAATGCATCCGTGCCGGGGCCAGCGGTTTTATCTCGAAGGCCAGCGAGGAAGGCGATGCGACGTTCCGCGCGGCCTTGAACACGATCCTGGCGGGCCAGATCTACCTGCCCAATACGGCGCTGGGCAAGGGCGGCTTCAGCCCCCAGGCGCCGAAGCGCTCCACGTTCGGTGGCGTCGCGCTGTCGCCGCGCTTGACTGAGACGCTGGGTTACATCTGCCAGGGACTGTCGAACAAGGCCATCGCCCGCAAGATGGGAGTGTCGGACAACACGATCAAGGAATACAGCGGCGACCTGCTGGAGAAATTCGGCGTGCGGCGCCGCACCGAACTGATCGTCGAAATGGCCCGTCGCGGGCTCGTCATTCCACGCAGCTGATCCGCTCCCGTCCCGCCGACAGCCGGGCGATCGCCTGCTTCAGGATCGCTGGCTGGACCGGTTTCGACAGGATTTCCGCCACCGTGTCGCCCAGCGCCTTGCGCGCGACCTCCGCTTCGCCGCTGACGACCAGCACGGGCGGCGGCGTCTCGCCGCGCGCCGCCGCAGGCAGCACGATGTCCAGCACCTCGCGCGCCGTGGCCCCGTTCGGGAAACGGTAGTCCGTGATGATCAGGTCGGGCGGGCGCTCCAGTTCCTGCGCCAGCGCCCGCAACGACGTAAGGTCGCTGGCGGTGTCGACCAGCATGCCCCACTGGACGAACAGCGCTTCCATTGCCGCCAGCACGATGCGGTCATCCTCCACCAGCACGACATAGCGGCCCGCCACGTCGTCGTCTTCGTCCGGCTCGTCCCTGCTGGCCACGCTCTCCGAGGCAGTGCCGTTGGGCACGTCGATGGAGAAATGGGTGCCGCGCCCCACTTCCGACGTGAATTCCAGGCGGTGTTCGGGCAGCAGCGATATCATCGCGTTGACGATCGACAGGCCCAAGCCCAGGCCCTTGTCGCGGTCCCGCTCGGGGTTGTCGAGCTGGACGAACGGCTCGAACACACGCTGCCATTGCTGGGGCGGGATACCCATGCCGTTGTCGACGACGTCCAGGCGCATGCGCGTGTGCAGGCCGACCGCGCCCACCAGCACGACGGCCGGGCGGCCCGGCTGGCTGCGCGCATACTTGATGCCGTTGCTGACGAGGTTTTTCAGGATACGGCACAGCATCTGGCGGTCGCTGCGGACGACGGCGGCACGCCGGGTGCGCCGGCGGCAGCGCAGCTCCACGCCGCGGCTGGCCGCGTACGGCGTCAGGTCGGCAATGACCTCGCGCAGCACGTCGGCCACGTCGAAATTGGTCAGCGTCGGCGTCACCACGCCTGCCTCCAGCCGCGACAGGTCCAGCACGCCGTTGAAGGTCGTCGACATGGCGCGCGCCGACCGGCTGGCCAGCTCCGACAGGCGGGCCGCCTCGACATTGTCGCGGCGCGCCAGCGCCTGCCCCATCGCTTCCAGCGCCAGGCCCAGGCCGAACATGGGCTGGCGCAGGTCGTGCGCGGCCGAGGCCAGGAAGCGCGCGTTCTCGTGGCTCACGCGCAGCGCCTGGGTGCGCTGCTCCTCCTTCAGCTGGATCAGGGCGTTGGCCTTGACCTGGTTCGCATCCTTCTCCGCCGCCAGTTGCGCGGCATGCTGCTGCAGCGCCGTATTGGTCGACTGCAGTTCGCGCGCCTGCAGGAACTGGCTGCGCGCCGTGTGCTCGAACTTGATGCAGATGCCGACACCGATCGCGGCCACGTTGATGAAGAAGAACATGGCGCGGCCGAATTCCTCCTGCGTCATCAGCGAATAGGGCGTCCAGGCCCGGCAGCCGTATTGCAGCGCGACGACGACGGCGCCCAGGCCGAGCGTCGAATACAGCACGGGCCGCGCACGCAGGTGCAGGAAGCCGTACTGGTAGATCATGACGAGGTAGATCGACATGAAATAGTCGTTGTACGAAATCGCGTCCGGCGTGATGACGCAGATGGCCAGCATGCCGGCGGACGTGATGCCCACGCCGGCAAACATGGCGGCATGCGCATGGCGGTCGTCGCTGAACGACGGCTGCAAGGTGAGCATGAACAGCGCCGCCAGCCCCACGCTGACGACAAACCGGCAGCCCAGCACGGCCAGCAGGGGGAACGCCGGGTCGGCGACGTAGTGACCGTAGTCCCAGCCGGCCAGCGCGACGATCATCAGCAGCGCCAGCAAGGCGGCCGCGCGGCGGAACGGGGCAAAGCGGCGCCCGTGGTCGCACAGGAACTCCGCTTCCAGTGCCGGGGCAGCGAATGGCACGGGCAGCGCGAACGTGTCCGCCAGGCTGCGCAGCACGCGGCGCCAACGCCAGCGCAGCGCATGCCATGCGGGCCGGGGGCGATCAGTGGCTGCTGTGTCCGACAGGAGCATGTCCTTTCTCCATCAGGGGGACGACAAACGAAGACGATAGCATGATGACCACGATGTGCGGTTGCAGCGATGCGACGGGCGTCCGGCCGTCATGCGCGGACCAGCAGCGGATACGTCACCAGCAGGAAACGCAGCGCATTGACGACAAAGTGGGCCAGGATCGCCGCTTCGATGCGGCCGCTGCGCCAGGCCGCCAGGCCATAGCCGATCCCGGCCAGCGTCGCCAGCACGATCATCGCGATGCCACCGCCCGCATGGGCGATCCCGAACAGGACGGAGGCGACGCCGATGGCGACGGCCGGGCCATGGCGCTTGCCTTCCAGCGCCCGCAGCAGCCCGCCCTGGACCACGCCGCGGAAGAACGCTTCCTCGGCCACGCATGTGAACAGCAGGTTCGTCACGAGGAACAGGGGCGTGAACGGCGGCAGCTTCGGGTCGACGGCCACCGTACCGCTCAACAGTGCACCCGCCAGCACCACCACGGGCGTGAGCAGCACGATCGGCAGCGCCCGCGGCACGGCGCGCCACTCCGCCCCGCGCCGGGCTGGCGCGCAGAAGAACGCGCACAACAGGATGCCGACGGCTGCCTTGTCCACGTTCAGGTACTGCGTCACGGCTGCGGCACCGGGGCTGACCTGGACACCCTGCAGCAGCAATGGATTGGCAAAGCCCGGCACCTTGTGCAAGGCCAGCGCCAGCGCCAGCACGACGATCGCGCCCACCAGCAATGCACGCGCGACGGTGGACGCGCTGCGCTGGTACACCTGGCACAGCGCCGCCAGCACCAGCAGCGCGGCGACACCGGGCAGCGCGATGAATCCGCCAACCCAGGCGGCGGCGATGGCCACGGCCAGGCAGGCCGGCCACGCGGGCACGCGTCCGCCCAGCGGCGGACTCCATAGTGAAACGACCGCCAGGGCGAGCAGCCAGTACACCGCCGCGACCGGTCCGGCCAGGTCACCCATGCGGGCCTCCCGACGGACCCGGGCAGTGCGCTGCGCGCCATGGCGCGATGCAATATGACAAGACGAAAATCATCGGGCAGCGTGGCAAATGGATGGAGTGAACGCCCGGTGGCGCGGTGCTGGACGGGGACGCCCCTTATGGTAGCGTTTGCCCGGCAAAATTGCCATATTTATAAAATCGTCCGTCCGGTTATCCCGACAACGACCGTTGCTCCCTGTAACTAAAAATTACCATGATGCGGTGCGGCATCCTCCATGCAACAGGTAACTGATCTGTTGTTTTTCGGTCAATTCTCGGAGCCACAGGGGCGGAACAACAACATTATTCGTCGAGGATACATTTCTGCTACACATTCCCACCGACCTCGCGTTAAGCTGACCTCGCTACCGAGACTTGATCGAAGCAAGCTTGACCTGTCCCTGAAGCAGGCGAACGGCTGCGCGCTAGTATTTCCGTACGTCGCCAGGGGGCAGCACGGCCGTTTCCGAACCAATGTGTTGTCAAAAAGCCTAATTCATGTGGCAAGTCGCTTGTTTACTGGTAGTCGTTTTCGGCGCGTACGATAATTCCAGCGACCAAGATTGAGATGATTCAATTATTGCTATACAGTTAGCATAATCGCAAAACTTTAATCTCGAATGGAACCCGATATGGATAACGCGAACGTCGTTGCAGTGGTAGGGCTCGGATACGTGGGACTGCCGCTGGCAGTGGAATTCGGTAAGAAGCGTGCGACTATCGGTTTCGACCTGTCGGAATCCAAAGTCGAGAACTACCAGCGTTTTGTCGATCCTACCGGGGAGGTTTCAAGCGAGGACCTGCGCGCCGCCACCCACCTGACCGTGTCGACCGACCCTGCCGTGCTGGCCCAGGCCGACTACATCGTGGTGGCCGTGCCGACCCCGGTGGACCTTGCCCACAATCCAGACTTCGGCCCGCTGATCGGCGCGTCGACCAGCGTCGGCAAGCACATGAAGCGCGGCGCCATCGTCGTGTACGAGTCCACCGTCTACCCGGGCGCGACCGAGGAAGTGTGCGTACCGATCCTGGAAAAGCACTCGGGCCTGAAGTGGAAGGAAGATTTCCATATCGGCTTCTCGCCCGAACGCATCAACCCGGGCGACAAGCAGCACACGCTGACGACCATCCTGAAGGTGGTGTCCGGCGACGACGCGCCCACGCTGGAAGCGATCGCGCAGCTGTACGAATCGGTCGTCACCGCCGGCGTCTACCGCGCCTCCAGCGTCAAGGTGGCCGAGGCCGCGAAGGTCATCGAGAACACCCAGCGCGACCTGAACATCGCGCTGATGAACGAGCTGGCGATCATCTTCGACAAGATCGGCATCGACACGCTGGAAGTGCTGCAGGCCGCCGGCACCAAATGGAACTTCCTGCCGTTCCGTCCCGGCCTGGTGGGCGGCCACTGCATCGGCGTCGATCCGTACTACCTGACCCACAAGGCCGAAATGATCGGCTACCACCCGCAGGTGATCCTGGCGGGCCGCCGCATCAACGACGGCATGGCCAAGTTCGTGGCCGAGAAGACGGTCAAGCAGCTGATCGCCGCCGGTTGCCACATCAAGGGCGCCAAGGTCAACGTGCTGGGCCTGACGTTCAAGGAAAACTGCCCCGACCTGCGCAATTCGAAGGTGGCCGACGTCATCGCCGAGCTGCAGTCGTTCGGCCTGGACGTACACGTGCACGATCCGGTGGCCGAGGCCGACGAAGCGATGCACGAATACGGCATCCGCCTGCAAAGCTGGGACTCCCTGCCGCAGGCCGACGCCCTGGTGGCCGCGGTGTCGCACAAGGAGCTGCTGGCGCTGTCGCTGACCGATTTCACGGAAAAGCTGGCACCGGGCGGCTGCTTCATCGACGTCAAGTCGCAGTTCAACATGGCCGGCCTGCAGGAAGCGGGCTTTTCCGTCTGGCGCCTGTAAGGGTGCCGCTGGCGGGAGGCCGACCCTCCCGCGCCGCCGGCACGGCGCCGGAAAAATTTTGGAGGCATACAAGCTGTGGGCAAGTTCGACGAGGTTCAGGCGCATCTGCGCGAGCGGCAATATCGCTGGCTGGTGACGGGTGCCGCAGGCTTTATCGGGTCCAACCTGGTGGAAGCGCTGCTCAAGCTCGGCCAGCAGGTCACGGGCCTGGACAACTTTGCCACCGGCTACCGCCATAACCTGGACCAGGTGCGCGCGGCCACCGGCGCGGCCTGGTCGGATTTCGACTTCATCGAAGGCGACATCCGCGACCCCGCCGCCTGCGCGCGCGCCTGTGCGGGCGTCGACTTCGTGCTGCACGAGGCGGCGCTGGGCTCCGTCACGCGCTCGCTGGAAGATCCGTTGCGCACGCACGAGACCAACGTCACGGGGTTCCTGAACATGCTGATCGCGGCGCGCGATGCAAAGGTGCGCCGCTTCGTCTACGCCGCGTCGAGCTCCACCTATGGCGACCATCCCGGCCTGCCGAAGGTCGAGGACCGCATCGGCAAGCCGCTCTCGCCCTACGCCGTGACAAAGTACGCCAATGAACTGTATGCGGACGTGTTCGCGCGCAGCTACGGCATCGAGTCGGTGGGGCTGCGCTACTTCAACGTGTTCGGGCCGCGCCAGGACCCGGATGGCGCCTATGCCGCCGTGATCCCGCAATGGGTGGCGGCGATGATCGGCGACCGTCCCGTGTTCATCAATGGCGACGGCGAGACCAGCCGCGATTTCTGCTTCATCGACAACGTGGTGCAGGCCAACCTCCTGGCCGCGACGGCCACCGCGCCAGACGCCGCCAACCAGGTCTACAACGTGGCCGCAGGCGAGCGCACCAGTCTCAACGAGTTGTACCGCATGATGCGCGCGCTGCTGCAGGAGCGCTTTGCCCATCTGCGCGGCAAGGAACCGCAATACCAGGACTTCAGGGCCGGCGACGTGCGCCATTCGCAGGCCGATATCACCAGGGCGCGCGAACTCCTGGGCTACGCGCCGACGCATCGCATCGACGCGGGACTCAGGGAAGCAATGGAATGGTACGTGCTGCACCTGGCTGACGCCAGCTAAAACGATTGCCGGGGGCGGTGGCGTGGGGACGCCGCCATCTCGGGCAGACAAAAAAAATGTCCAGCCCTGGGGGGTGAAAATGCTGCGAATATCCAACCACTACATATCCAAGGTAGTGTTCAGTTTGCTGTTCCTCGAAGTCCTCATCCTGATCGGCTCGTTCTATGCCGGCGCCGGCCTGCGCTTCTTCGACGGCGAGGCTTTCGCGCTGCCGAAGCTGGACCATTTCTTCATGTCCGCCTGCGTGTTCGCGGCCGCGATCGTGTTCAGCATGAGCGCGCTGGGCATGTACCAGATCAACTTCAAGGCCGGCATGCGCATGCCGTTCTTCCTGCAGCTGATGCCGTCGTTCGCCATGGCGTTCGGCATCCTGACCCTGGTGTTCTATATCGCGCCCGACCTGCACTTCGGCCGCGGCATCCTGGCGCTGGTCTTCACCATCTCCGGCACCGGCATCGTGCTGGCGCGCCTGATGGTGCTGAAGACGTCCGAGTCGAGCATCCTGGAGTCGCGCCTGATCTTCATCGGCTGCGGCACGCTGGCCAAGGAATGCGGCGAGCTGGCCCAGCGCGCCGGCAGCTACCGCAAATACCACATCGCCGGCTACGTCCCGGTGCCGTCGGAGGAAATCTGCGTGCCGGAAGAGCGCCTGCTCAAGCTCGATCCGGGTCGCTCGCTGGTGCAGCTGGCGAACCAGTTGCGCGTCAGCGAAGTGGTGGTCTCCGTGCAGAACCGCCGTGGCGGCACGTTCCCCATCAAGGAACTGCTCGAGTGCAAACTGTATGGCATCCACGTCACCGACTCCACCACCTTCTTCGAGCGCGAGACGTGCCAGATCCGCGTCGACTCCGTACAACCGAGCTGGCTGGTGTTCGGCGGCGGCTTCGACCAGAGCTTCGTCCGGGCGTTCATGAAGCGCAGCTTCGACGTGACGGCCAGCCTGCTGCTGCTGCTGGTGTCGCTGCCGGTCATGCTGGTCACCGCGCTGGCCATCTACATCGAGGACCGCGCGCCGATCTTTTACTCGCAGGAGCGCGTCGGCAAGGACGGCAACGTGTTCCGGGTACTGAAGTTCCGCAGCATGTTCACCAATGCGGAGAAGGGCGGCACGCCGCAGTGGGCCGCGAAGAACGATCCGCGCATCACCCGCGTGGGCAACATCATCCGCAAGCTGCGCATCGACGAGCTGCCCCAGGTGATCAACGTGCTCAAGGGCGAGATGAGCTTTGTCGGCCCGCGCCCGGAGCGGCCGTACTTCGTCGACCAGCTGACGGAACGGGTCCCTTACTACAACGTCCGCCACAGCATCAAGCCCGGCATCACGGGCTGGGCGCAGGTGCGCTATGGCTACGGCGATTCGGTCGAGGATGCGGTGCAGAAGCTGCAGTACGACCTGTACTACGTCAAGAACAACAGCCTGTTCCTGGACGTGCTGGTGCTGATCGACACCTTCAAGGTCGTCGTGTTCCGGGGCGGCAGGTAGGCCCCGCGTGAGCTCCTGATGCCGATCGGTACCGCGATCTTCAGCTACGCCAGCGCCGCGCTGGCGTTTGTCGTCCTGTGCCTGCTGTTGCTGACGAGCTGGCGCGGCCGCCCGCATGCGCGTGCCGTGGCCGGCGCCAGCGCCGCCATGGTGCTGTGGAGCGGCGCGATGATCTGGCTGGCGCTGGGCGGCCGGCCCGTGCTGCTGGCCAGTGCCGCGGAATGGCTGCGCGACGGTGCCTGGACGGCCGTGCTGCTCGCATTGCTGGGACACCTGGGCAGCGCGCCCGGCGAACGCCGCCGCAGCCGCGCGGTGCCGGTCGTGGCGGCGCTGTATGCATTGCTGCTGACGGTCAGCGCGGGCGAGCGCTGGCTGCCGGCCGCGCTGGTGTTCCACGTCACGGTCGTGGGCCGCGTGGGCCTGGCGGTGCTGGGCATGCTGCTGGTCGAACAGCTGTATCGCAACAAGGCGGTGGAGGAGCGCTGGGCGATCAAGTTCGCCTGCCTGGGCATCGGCGGCATCTTCGTCTACGACTTTTATATGTACAGCGACATGCTGCTGTTCCGCGAGATGAACGGCGAGCTGTGGGCCGCGCGCGGGATCGTGAATGCGCTGACGATGCCGCTGATCGGCATCTCGCTGGCGCGCAGCGCCGCCTGGTCGGGCCAGATCGCCGTGTCGCGCCGCATGCTGTTCCATTCGGCCGCGCTGATCGGCTCCGCGGTCTACCTGCTGGCGATGAGCTCCGCTGCCTATTACCTGCGCTTCGTCGGCGGCGCGTGGGGCTCGCTGATGCAACTGGCCTTCCTGTTCGGCGCCAGCCTGCTGCTGGCGGGGATCCTGTTCTCGGGCAGCTTCCGGGCCTGGCTGCGCGTTTTCATCAGCAAGCATTTTTACCGCTACAACTACGACTACCGCGAAGAGTGGCTGCGCTTCACGCGCACGCTGTCGCAGCAGGGCCCCGGGCTGGGCGAGCGCAGCATCCAGGCGCTGGCGGCGCTCGTCGAAAGCCCCGGCGGCGCCTTGTGGCTGCGCCGCGAGACGCAGGAGCATGGCCGCTTCGAGCCAGCGGCGCACTGGGAAACGGTGCCGGGCAGCGCGACGGAACCGGCCGACTCGCCGTTTTGCCGCTTCATCGAACAGAAGCAGTGGGTGGTCGACCTGACGGCATCCGGCGCGCAGCATGCGGATGCCGCATTGCCTGCCCTGCCGGAGTGGCTGCGCGCCTTCCCGCGCGCGTGGCTGGTGGTGCCGCTGATGCAGCATGGCCGGCTGGCCGGTTTTGTCGTGCTGCAGCAGCCGCGCAGCGCCGTCGCGCTGAACTGGGAAGTGCTGGACCTGCTGAAGGTGGCCGGCACCCAGGCGGCCAGCTACCTGGCGCAGCAGGAGGCCGACAACGCGCTGATGCTGGCGCGCCAGTTCGATTCGTTCAACCGGCTGTCGACATTTGTCGTGCACGACCTGAAGAACCTGGTGGCGCAGCTGTCGCTGCTGACGGCCAACGCGGAGAAGCACCGCGACAATCCCGAGTTCCAGCGCGACATGCACGAGACGGTAAACTACTCCGTGCAGAAGATGAAGCTGATGCTGCAGAAGCTGAGCCGCAGCGCTACCCCGGAACGGGCGGCGCCGCTGGCCGTGGACCAGCTGCTGCAGCAGGCCGTGGCGCTGAAGGCGGCGTTCGAGCCGCGCCCCGTGCTGCAGATCGAGCGCCCCGGCCTGACCGTGCTGGCCGATGCCGAGCGGCTGGCGCGCGTGCTGGGCCACCTGATCCAGAACGCGATCGAGGCGACGCCGCGCGACGGCCGCGTCACGGTGCGCCTGTCCGGCGACGGGGCCGGCGTGCAGGTGGAAGTCAGCGACACGGGCCAGGGCATGAGCGCCGACTTCGTGCGCGAGCGCCTGTTCAAGCCGTTCGACTCGACCAAGTCGGCCGGCATGGGCATCGGCGCCTTTGAAAGCCGCGAGTACATCCACGAGCTGGGCGGCCGCCTGGATGTGCGCAGCGAACCGCTGCACGGCACCACCTTCACGGTCAGCCTGCCGGCATGCCGGGCGGACGCCATCGAACGAGCCGCCTGAAAAAGAACCGCAAGAGGACTGTTGTGACGCAAACCAAACCGAAGCTGCTGATTATCGAGGACGATCCGGGGCTGCAAAAACAGCTGCGCTGGAGCCTCGATGCATACGACGTCGTGGTCGCGGGGGACCGCGAGGCCGCGCTGGCGCAGCTGCGCCGCCACGAACCGGCCGTGGTGACGATGGACCTGGGCCTGCCGCCCGATCCGGATGGCGCCACCGAGGGCCTCGCCACGTTGCGCCAGATGCTGGCGCTGGCACCGGAGACGAAGGTGATCGTCCTGACGGGCAACCAGGACCGCAGCCACGCCGTCAATGCGATCGCCATGGGCGCGTACGACTTCCACCAGAAGCCTTGCGAGCCGGAACTGCTGAACCTCGTGATCCAGCGCGCGTTCGTGCTGCACGGGCTGCAGCAGGAGCATCGCCGCCTGCAGCAAAGCCAGGCCGACTCGCCGATGGCCGGCATCATCAGCCGCGACCCGGCGCTGATGAAGGTGTGCCGCAACGTGGAGAAGGTGGCGCCCAGCTCCGCGACCGTGATGGTGCTGGGCGAGAGCGGCACCGGCAAGGAAGTCATCGCGCGCGCGCTGCACCAGTTGAGTCCGCGCGCCAAGGAACGCTTCATGGCCATCAACTGCGCGGCCATTCCGGAAACGCTGCTGGAAAGCGAATTGTTCGGCTACGAGAAGGGCGCCTTCACCGGCGCGGCCAAGCAGACCAAGGGCAAGGTGGAGCTGGCCCACGGCGGCACGTTCTTCCTCGACGAGGTGGGCGACCTGCCGCTGCCGCTGCAGGCCAAGCTGCTGCGCTTCCTGCAGGAGCGCGTGATCGAGCGGGTTGGCGGGCATGAGGAAATCGCGGTGGACGTGCGCATCATCTGCGCCACCCACCAGAACCTGAAGGCACTGGCCAGCACGGGCCGGTTCCGCGAGGACCTGTACTACCGCCTGTCCGAAATCGTGCTGACGATCCCGCCGCTGCGCCAGCGCAGTGGCGATGCGGTGCTGCTGGCCCAGCACTTCAAGAACCGCTTCTGCGGCCAGGAAGGCCGGCCGGCGCTGCACTTCAGCCCCGATGCGCTGGCGCAGATCGCCCGCCACGACTGGCCCGGCAACGTGCGCGAGATGGAGAACTGCATCAAGCGGGCCGTCATCATGGCGGACGGTCCCGCCATCACGGCCGACGACCTGGGCCTGGGCCTCACCGACGGCGAAGAGGACCCGTTCAACCTGCGCCAGGTGCGCGAGGAGGCGGAATACAAGGCCATCGTCAAGGCGCTGGCCCGCGTCGAAGGCAATATCGTCAAGGCTTCCGAGCTGCTGGGCGTGAGCCGGCCCACCTTGTACGACCTGATGGAGCGGCACGCAATCCGGACCAGCCTGCAGGCGGTCTGATGTTCCTGCTGCTGGTCGCGTATGCGCTGCTGCTGGTGTACGGCAGCCTGTATCCGTTCGCGTGGGGCACACCGCCCCCATCGCTGCTGGCGTTCCTGGCGACGCCCTGGCCGGGACACCTGGACAAGGGCGACGTCGTCCAGAACCTGCTGGTGTACATGCCATTCGGCCTGCTGGTGGTGGCGGCGCGCGGGCGCCAGTCGTTTGCCGTCGGGCTGGCGCTGGCCGCCTTCGCGGGTACCGCCATCAGTTTCGGCGTCGAGACGATCCAGCAGTATTTGCCCGCGCGGGTGCCGTCGCTGGTGGACGTGGCGATGAATCTTGCCGGCAGCGTCATCGGCGCCCTGCTGGGCGCGCTGGTACGGCGCGACACGCCGGCGGGCGCCGGCCTGCTGCGCTGGCGCGATGGGTGGTTCCACCATGGCCCGCTCGTCAACACGGGACTCATCGTCATCGGCTTGTGGTTCCTGTCGCAAACCAGTCCCCTGGTGCCGTCGCTGGACATTGCGCAGCTGCGCCACGCGCTGGGCAACCTGTACCGCGCCGCCATCGATCCCTCCGCTTTCTCAAGCGGCAAACTGGTGGTGCTGCTGTGCTATCAGGCGGGGCTGGGCGTGCTGTTGTGCGCACTGCTGCAGCCGGGCCGGCCGCTGCTGCGGCTGTATGGCGCGCTGGCGGCAGCCGTGTGCGGCGCCAAGCTGCTGGTGGCGGGGCGGGTGCTGTCGCCCGAGTTGCTGGCGGCGGCCGTGCTGGCAATGCCACTGCTGCTGGCACTGCGCGCCTGGCCGCCGCGGGCACTGGCCGGCACGGGCATTGCGCTGCTGGCGGCCGGCCTGACGCTGTACGAGCTGATGCCGTCCAGTGCCGCGCCCTATGCGTACGGGTTCAACTGGGTGCCGTTCGAGGGACAGATGAATGGCCTGAACGGTTTCGAGAACATCCTGGAATTCCTGTGGCCGACGATGGCCATGGCCTGCCTGGCGCGCCTGGCGGTGCCGTTCCACCGGCAGGACGCCTGCGCCGTCGTGGGCGGCATGGCCGTCGTGCTGTGGGTGTTCGTGCTGGAGTGGCTGCAGTTGTCGATCCCGGGGCGTTTCGGCGACATCACGCAGGTGACCCTGGCGGGGCTGGGGTGGATCGTGCCGTGGTGCGTGCCGCTGCACTCAGCGAAGGGCTGGGGTCAGACCCGGCGGGTCTGACCCAGGTACTTCCTGCGCCACCGGCTCCACCTTGCCATCCCACTTGCCCGCGTCGACCAGCATCTTGCGCAAGCCGTTCAGCGGGAAGCCCAGCTGGTAGGCCTTCTTGGCATGCTGCACGGCCAGCGGATAGTTTTTCGTGTGGGCGTAGGCGATGCCGGCGTTGTAGTTGACGGAGGCGTTCTCCGGCGCCAGCTCGGCCGCCTTCTTCAGCAGCGGCAGCGCGCGTTCGGTCTGGCCCAGCTGATAGAGATACTGGCCATAGGCGGCCCAGGCGGTGCCGTCGTCCGCCTTGAAGCGCACGGCGCGCTCGAAATAGCATTCCACGGCGTAGCGGGCGCCCGGCAGCTGCGGCGTCTTCTGGCGCAGCGCCACGCGCGCCATCGTCGCCAACGCCTTGGTGTGGTTCGGGAACGCACGCAGCGTGTAGTCGAGGTCCGCGCCCAAGGTGCCCGTGTTGCCCTTGATGCCCTGCTGGACCTCTTCCGTGAAGTGGGCCATCTCGACCAGGTACAGCTGGTCGGGGTCGGGCGTGCGGTAGTCGAACGGGCCGAAGGCGTTGGCGAGATCGCCGCAGAACGGCTTGGCCAGCGCGGGGCCCGCGCACAGCGCCAGCAGCAGGATGGCGAGGGGTCGGATGGTCAGCATGCTTCGCTCGTCCCTTTCAATGCGTTCGGTACCGTGACCGTCACCTGTTCCAGCAGGCGGGCCAGTTCGGCCGTGCGGGCGCGGCGCGAGTTGGCGGCGATCGCCTCGGGCGACGCCAACGGCGCCTGGCCCGCTTCCGCCAGTTGCAGGAAGCACAGCAGGCCGGCCTGGATGCCCGCCTTGTCGTCCAGCGGAGCGATGGTGTCGATGCCGGCCTGGCGCAGCGCGCTGGCGGTGTCGCCCGTGGCATCGGTCAGCGCCAGGATCGGCCGGCGCGCGCGCAGGTATTCGTACAGCTTGGCCGGGATCTGGTGGTTGCAGTTGGTGGCCTGCAGCACCAGCAGGCCGTCGGCATTGAGCATTTCCGCCAGTGCATCGCGATACGCCACGTGCGGCGCCAGGCTGACGATGTCACCGATGCCGTATTTGGCGATCAGGCCGCCCAGGTACTCGTCATGCGCGGTGGCGCGCAGCACGATGCGCAGCCGTGCGGCCGTGACGGTGCCGGCAGCCCGCAGCTCGGCCAGTGCTTCGAACAGCGGGATCGGATCGCGTTCGGACGGATAGATCACGCCACTGTGCACCAGCGTGAAAGGCCGGCCCGCCAGCGGCACGGCAGGTTGCAGCAGCGCGGCGGCATTGGCGAAGTTTTCCTCGTCGTAGCCGTTCTCGATCAGCGCGAAGCGGCTGGCCGGAATCTGCGGGAAACGGCGGGTGTAGGTGACGATGGCGCCGGGCGTCGTGCAGACGGCCAGCGTGCAGTGCTTCACCGTCTGCGCCTCGATCCAGCGGTAGACGCGGCGCGTCAGCGGATCGTTCGGGTAGTCGACGTCCGTCATCGGGTCGCGCAGGTCGGCGATCCAGGGCAGCCCTGTCAAACGGTGCAGCACCAGGCCGATCACCTTGGCGCTGGCGATGGGATACGTGGTCCAGATGACCTGCGGCTTGTGGTGGCGGATCAGGCGCAGGCCGGCGGGAATGGCGCCCAGGCACCACGACACCCAGCGGTCCGGCAGCGCCATCCAGCCCAGGTAGCGCCCGCGCAGCGACAGGTGGCGCGACGTGTCGAGCGCGAAGGCGCGGTGCACGATGGCCTCCGGCGGAATCTCCGCGACCTGGTCGTCGCCGCTGTTGGCATACGCACGCGGATGGGCCGACAGCACCAGCGGTTGCCAGCCGTGCTGCGGCAGGTACTGCGAAAACTTGAGCGTACGCTGGATGCCGCTGCTGCCGCGCATCGGCGGATAGTGGTAAGCCACCATCAGCACGCGGCCCTTGAAGTCGGTCACCATGAACGCACCCACGTGGCGGTCCAGCCGGCGACCTGGTCGCGCCATTCGCGGCGCGAGAAGGTGTGATCGGCCGCGGCCAGGGTGTGGCGCTGCACGCCCGGGGCGGCCAGCAGCTTTTGCCACGGACGCGATGCCTTAACCATGTCGAGAAACTCCTGCGCCGTCAGGTCGGCGCCACTGGTGATCAACAGGATCGGGCCCCTGAAGCCCTGCCAGCCCGCCAGCATGCGTTCGCGCAGGCCGGGGGCGGGCGCAGCAGCCGGCGCCGCGGTGTCGTTTGCCGGCTGTGCTGCCGGCGGTACTGCCGGCGCGGCGCCGCGCGCATTGCGCACGAGGCCCAGCAGGGAGCCCAGCGAGCCGCGCACGTCGAAGCGGCCGCTGGCGACCTTTTGCCAGAACGCCGGCTGCAGCAGCCGGGCGACGTAATAGTGCTTCAACGTGGCGCGTGCCAGGCCGTCCGTCGTGCGCGCCCACGGATTCGCCAGCACGAGACCGGCGACGCGCCGGTCGTTGGGGGCGTAGAAAAGCGCCGCGCTGGCCGCATCGCACAGGCCCCACAACACCACTTCCTGCATGCCCGGCACGGCGGCGATAAAGCGGTCGATGGCCGTGCGCAGGTCCAGGTCGACGGCTTCGAAGGTGCGCGGTGCGCCGCCGCTGTCGCCCATGCCCCGGTAGTCGAAGCGCATGGCGGGAATGCCGGCGGCGGCCAGGCTGCGTGCCAGCAGGGCGAACTGGCGGTGGCTGCCGGCCCGGTATTGCGGCCCGCCCACGACGATCAGCACGCCGCGCCGCGCGATCGCGCCGGCGCCGATGGGGCTCAGCACGGCCGTCAGCCAGTCGTCGCCGCAGGGGAAGCACAGCGCTTGTTCGTCAGGCTGCATGGTGCGTTCCTGTCAGCGCGGCGGTGGTGGCGTCCAGCAGCGCCGGACACTCGGCGATTTCCTGCGTGGCCCAGAACTGCGGCCCGGCCACGGCGTGCGTGCGCACGTCCGCGCCCTGCTGGCGCCAGGCGTCGGCAACGCGCGCGGCGGCCGGCGGCACGGGCCGGGCGGCATCGGCCACCAGCTCGAACCAGTGGACGGGGCAGGCCGGCGCCGGCATTTTTGCGGCATCCAGGCTGTCGAGCGCCAGGGCCAGCGCGGGCGCCAGCGTGTAGCCGGCGATTTCCAGCGGCTGGCCGGCCGCCAGCGCCTGGCGCAGGGCGGTGGTGCCGCCACTGTCCGCGCCTTCCGTCAGCATCTGGCTTGCCACTTTCAGGCGCAGGAACTGCGTCAGGGCCTGGCCGCCATTCGTGACGGGTTGCCACAGCAGCACAGCGGGCGGGACGATGCCACCGCGCTGCACGGCATCCAGCGCCAGCAGGCCGCCCAGGCGCAGGCCCCACAGGGCAACGGGCTTGCCGCTGCGTTCGCGCAGCCAGGCGGCGCCCCGTGCGACGTCGTCAAGCCAGCCCTCCCAGGTGGCATCGGCGAAATCACCGGCGCTGTCGCCGCAGCCGTGCAGGTCGATCTGCAGCACGGCAAAGCCCTGCTGCGCCAGCGCGCGCGCCTGCAGCGCGGCCATGCGCCGGGCCTTGTTCATCTCTTCCGCGAACGGGTGCAGGAACAGCCAGGCGCCCCGGCACGCGGCGGCCGGGGCGTAAGCCGGTGCGTAAGTCGGTGCGTAAGTCGGTGCGTAAGTCGGTGCGTGATACAGGCAGAAGCGCGCCGCCGCGCCGGTGTCCAGGAAAAATGGCTGGGGTGGCGGGGCGGCGTGCATGATGGATGCGGCTTATGCCGTCAGCTTGTGCTTGACGAAGGCCGTCAGGCTGCCCAGCGTGGCAAAGGTTTCGGCGCTGATCTCGTCGTCGTCGACGGCAAAGCCGAAGTGCTCTTCCAGCGCGCCGATCAGCTGGACCACGGCCATCGAATCGAGTTCGGGAATGCTGCCCAGGAGGGCCGAATGCTCGTCCAGCGACTGGCCGGCGGGGCCCAGTGCGAGAACGTCGACGACGATGGTTTTGACTTCTTCCAGATACATGGTTACTACTCCGTTGATGGGGTTTCCTGCCGCACCGGGAGGGCTGCCGGCACGGGCGCCGGCGCGGTGGATGGCGCGACGGCGGCGCGCAGGCGGCCCAGCAAGGCGGTACGGTCGTTCACGCTGGCGTGCAACTGCTGCAGCACGGGCCAGCGGTAATGGTTGACATGGTACATGGTCCGGATTTCATCGGTCCAGCGGGTATGCCAATCCATGACCTTGCCGTAGAACTCCAGGCGCGCATGCTGCGCTTGCGCAAACAAGCGCTGACAGCATTCCTCGCGCATCAGGAGCGTGGGCGACAGGCTGGCCGGCACGCTTTCGTCATAAGTGGTCTTCAACACGATCAGTGCGCCGCCACCTTCGATGCACAGGTCCATCGCCACCAGCTGCTCGTCGAACCAGTAGCGGTACACGGCCGCGGCGCCGCGGCGGGCAAAGCCGGCCAGCATCGCCGTGTAAAAACGGCCCTGCGCGTTGTCCGGATGGATCGCCGTGCCCAGTTGCGCCTTCCAGCCGGCGCTTTCCAGGCGGCCGTAGTCGGCCACCGCGGCGGCCATCTGTTCCGGCAGTCGATCGATCTGCATGCGCGTGACGACATCCTCCTTGGCCAGGCGGGCGCGCTGCTTTTTCAGGTTGCTGCGCAAGTTCTTGCCGCGCGCGTTCCAGTAGTCGTCGAAACTGCCCTGGATCGTCACGTGCGCCGTGCGGATGTAGTCGACGGTACGCAACGTCGCGCTGTCGGCGGGGCGGGGTTCCAGCTGCGGGTCGCGCTGTGTCAGGCCGACCATCAGGGCGGCGCCCGGCAACTGGCGCGTCAATCCCGCCAGCAGCTCGCCCAGCGGCAGGCCGGGCCGGTGCAGCCACAGGCCGATCGGCGCCTGCGACGGCTGGAACGCCTCCCACACGCCGCGCCCGCGCGGCACCAGGAAGCCCATGGCCTTGACGCTGGCGCCATCGGTGCCGATGACGAGCCGCTCGCGGCCCTCGCAGAACTGTTCCAGCAGCGGGCGCACGAACTCCGGTTCCAGCAGCGGCGAGCCGAGGGTGTCGCGGTTCAGGATGCGCCAGGCATCCGCGTGCGCCGCGAACTGCGCGGCCGGCAAGACAGTCCATTTCATCAGTGGGCTCCCGGCGCGTCGCGGCACGCGTGTTGACGTACTTGTCGCTTCACCTGTTCGATCATCCAGGCCAGTTCGTCCTCGCGCAGCTCCTGGTGGCAGGGGAACTGCAGCACCCGGCGCGACAGGTCGACGCTGGTCGGGCACACGCCGGCGTCCACCCCGGGCCACAGGTATTCGCCGAAGCGGATCACGGGCACGCCGTCCTGCTTCAGGGCGCGGAACAGCGCCTGCGGTTCGTCGCACAGCAGCGGGAAGACCCATGGGTAGACACCATCGGGCAACGTGGCGAACAGCGGGCGGCAGCCGGGCAAGCCGGCCAGCGCCGACTCCAGGCGGCGGTAGTTGCGGCGCCGCAGTTCACCCATGCGCCGGCGCGACACGATGCGCACCATCAGGCGCGAGAACAGCGACGAGCGTTTCGTCAGCCAGGCCGGATCGAAGCCGAAGCCGCCGTCCGACGATCCCGGCGCCAGCGCCTGGGCCGCGCCGTGGCGGCTGGCCTTGATGCGGCCCCACAGCGCGTTCTTGACCATCATCGGCACGGCCAGCAACGCGCGCAGCACCGGCAGGCGGCCATAGGCAAAGCCGTCTTCGACGGTGTTGAGCAGCACCTTGGCCTCGAATCCCAGGCCGGCCGATTGCAGCTTCACCGCGTCGAGCCGGTGGCGGTTTGAAACCAGGCAGCCCCCTTCGTATACGGGGAAGAACTTCATGCTGCTGGCGATCGCGTAGTCGCCGAAGGAGCCCAGCGCGCGGCCCTGGTGTTCGCCCAGGAACGAATGGGCGCAGTCCTCCAGCAGCTGGATGCCGCGCGCATCGCACAGCGCGCGCAGGGCGGGCAGGGGCTGGTGGAAGCCGAAATAATTGGTGGCCATCAGCACCCGGGTGCGGCCGTCGATCCTGGCCGCGATGTCGTCCAGGTCGACGCTGGTGTCGGGCCGGATGCGGTAGAACACGGGTGTGGCGCCGGCCCAGATGACGGGTTCGATCATCGAGGCACAGTGGTAAGAGGGGACCAGCACGGCATCGCCCGGACCGACGCCCATCTCGCGCAGCGCCAGCGCGATGGCGACGCGGCCACTGGTGACGAAGCGAATGGTGCCCGCATCGAGGATCGACGGCACCCGCCGGGCGCCGCGGTGGCGCAGCGACAGCAGCGCGGCCAGCGACAGGCGCGGCGACACGGGCAGGCGGGAACGGGGGAAGGCGGCCGGCTCGGGCGGCACGGCATCATCGGGGATGGCGTGCGGGACGGCGTGCGGCTTCACATCTGAAAAGCTCATATTTCCCATACAAGGCTCGTGGTTCCAATACCGGTCTCGCTAGCGCCCAATTTTCCCAGTATAACCTGCGGTATCGCAAAGATCTTGCTGAAAAAGCATTGCCATCGACCGGCCTTGATTTGTGTTGTTTATTTGACATATACATGAGTTTTTTCCGGCCCGGCCTTGCCAAAAAACAGAAATTGATTAGTTGTAAAATGTTAATATCCGGCCGTAGCCTCTTGGCCGCACCGGCCCCGTTTTGCAGGACATGGACATGAGCGACCTGATACACGAATTCGTCTACCGTTCGGCACGCCGGACTCCCGCTGCCGAGGCTCTCGTCCATGGCACGCGCCGGCTCGACTACGGGGCCCTGGCCCGCCTGGTGGACCAGGCCGCCGGCGCGCTGCTGGCCAGCGGGCTCGACAAGGGCGAGCGCGTGGCCGTCTACATGGAAAAGAACGTCGAGAACGTGGCCGCGATGTTTGGCGCTGCGGCCGCCGGCGGTGTGTTCGTGCCCGTCAATCCCCTCCTGAAACCCGAGCAGGTGGCCTATATCCTGGCCGACTGCAACGTGCGCGTGCTGGTCACCACCGCCGACCGCCTCAAATTGCTGCTGGCCGTGCTGCCCGAATGCCGCGACCTGCGCCTCGTCATCGCCGTGGGTGGCGTCGCCGAGCTGCCCGCGCTGCATGGCGTCGAGGTGCTGTCGTGGGACGACACGCTGGCCCTGGCCGAACGCAACACGCGCGCGCCGCACCGCGCCATCGACGGCGACATGGCCGCGATCCTGTACACGTCGGGCAGCACCGGCAAGCCGAAAGGCGTCGTGCTGTCGCACCGGAACATGGTGGCGGGCGCCAACAGCGTGGCCGGCTACCTGGACAACACGCCGGAAGACCGCATCCTGGCCGTGCTGCCGCTCAGCTTCGACTACGGCCTGTCGCAACTGACGACGGCGTTTTCCGTCGGCGCGACGGCGGTGCTGATCAACCACCTGCTGCCGCGCGACGTGCTCAATGCCGTCGTGGCCGAACGCATCACGGGCCTGGCCGCCGTGCCGCCGCTGTGGATCCAACTGGCGCCGCTGGCCTGGCCGGCCGACTGCACGCTGCGTTATCTGACCAATTCCGGCGGCGCGATGCAGCGCCCCACGCTGGAAGCGCTGCGCCGTGTGCTGCCGAACGCCCGGCCGTTCCTGATGTACGGCCTGACGGAAGCGTTCCGCTCGACCTACCTGCCGCCCGAGGAGCTGGAGCGCCGGCCCGAGTCGATGGGCAAGGCGATCCCGAATGCGGAAGTGATGGTGCTGCGTCCGGACGGTACCGAATGCGCGGCCGGCGAGCCGGGCGAACTGGTACACCGGGGTGCCCTCGTCTCGCTGGGCTACTGGAACGATCCGGCCAAGACGGCCGAGCGCTTCAAGCCGATCGCGGCGCGCCAGTACGGCCTGCCGCTGACGGAGCTGGCGGTGTGGTCCGGCGACACGGTGCGCAAGGACGAGGAAGGCTTCCTGTACTTCATCAGCCGCAACGACGAGATGATCAAGACGTCCGGCTACCGGGTCAGCCCCACCGAGGTGGAGGAGGTGGTCTATGCGCGCGAGCAGGTGGCCGAGGCGGCGGCGCTGGGCGTCAGCCATCCGACCCTGGGCCAGGCCATCGTCGTCATCGCCTACCCGCGCGAGGGCACCGCACTGACGGCGTCGGACCTGCTGGCGGCCTGCAAGCCGCACCTGCCGGCCTACATGCTGCCGCAGAAGGTGATCGTGGCCGACGCCAGCCTGCCCCGTAACCCGAACGGCAAGATCGACCGCAAGCTGCTGTCGACCCAGTATGCCGACGTGTTCGCGGAGGCGCCGTGAACGCGCCAGCCCCGAAGCTGCCGCCGCAGCACGCGCCGCTGAAGCAGTTCGCGGTGGAGGGCGACTGCCTGCTGGTGGGCGGCGTGCCGCTGACGCGCCTGGCCCAGCGGGTGGGGCAGACGCCGTTCTATGCCTACGACCGCGCCGCCATCACGGCCCGCGTGGCCGAGCTGCGCGCCGCGCTGCCGGCCGACGTGCACCTGCATTACGCGATGAAGGCCAACCCGATGCCGGCCGTCGTGCAGCACCTGGCGACCTTGGTGGACGGTATCGACGTGGCCTCCGGCGGCGAACTGCGCGTGGCGCTGGACACCCCGATGGCGCCCGGCCATGTCAGCTTTGCAGGGCCGGGCAAGAGCGACGCGGACCTGTCCTGCGCGATTGCCGCCGGCATCGTGCTGAACCTGGAATCGGAAGGCGAGATGGAGCGCGCCGCCGCCGTCGGCCAGCGCCTGGGCATCGCGCCGCAGGTCAACGTGCGCGTCAATCCGGATTTCGAATTGAAGTCGTCCGGCATGAAGATGGGCGGCGGGCCCAAGCAGTTCGGCGTCGATGCCGAGCGTGTCCCCGCCATGCTGCGCCGGATCGGCGCGCTGGAGCTGGACTTCCACGGCTTCCATATCTTCAGCGGGTCGCAGAACTTGAAAGTGGCGGCGCTGCAGGAAGCCCATGAGAAGACGTTTGCGCTGGCGCTGCGCCTGGCGGCTGACGCCCCCCGGCCGCCGCGCATCCTCAATATCGGCGGCGGCTTCGGCATTCCGTACTTCCCCGGCGAGGAACGGCTGGACCTGCCGGCCGTGGGCGCCAACCTGGCCCGCATCCTGGACGAAGTGCGCCCGCAACTGCAGGGCGCCCAGGTCGTCATCGAGCTGGGGCGCTACCTGGTGGGCGAGGCCGGCGTGTACGTCTGCCGCGTGGTGGACCGCAAGGAGTCGCGCGGTCACGTCTACCTGGTCACGGACGGCGGGCTGCACCATCACCTGTCCGCCTCCGGCAATTTCGGCCAGGTGATCCGCAAGAATTACCCCGTCGTGATCGGCAACCGCGTGCAGGGCGGCGCGCGCGAGAAGGCCTCCGTCGTGGGACCGCTGTGCACCCCGCTGGACCTGCTGGCCGACCAGATGGAGCTCGCCAGGGCCGAGCCGGGCGACCTGGTCGCGGTGCTGCAGTCCGGCGCCTACGGCATGACAGCCAGTCCGGCCGGCTTCCTCAGCCATCCGGCGGCGCTGGAAATACTGGTGTGACAGCCTAAAAAAATCAGACAAGGGGTGGACGATGGGCGGACTATGCGGATGGTTGGGGCACGGCGTCAACGACCCCGACGCGATCGACAGGATGGCGGCGCCGCTGGCGCGCTTTGACGGCACCCCGATCGAGAGCATGCAGGGCCACCGCGCGGGCGCGGCCGTCGCGGCGCGGGCGGGCAGCGCCGAGGTGCACCGGCGCGACGGCTTGATGGTCGCGCTGTGGGGCCATCCCGTTCTGACGTCGGCGGACCTCGCGCAGCAGGCGGAGGCCACCGGTGTCGCGGCCACGCTGGCGGCGCACTGGCACGACGGCCGCATGGACGCCGACCAGCTGTGCGCCGCACTGGGCGGCGCCTTCGCGTTGTGTATCCTGGACGAGCACCGTGGCGAAGCGGTGCTGGCCGTGGACCGCCTGGGCATCCATCCGCTGACGTGGCAACTGGCCGGCGAGACGCTGCTGTTCGCCTCCTCCGCCGATGCATTGAACCGCCACCCCCTGGCGCGCGCGCAAATCGATGCGCAGGGCCTGTACAACTACGTGTATTTCCACATGGTGCCCAGCCCCGGCACCGCGTACCGGGAGCAGCAGCGCCTGCTGCCGGGCGAATTCCTGCATTACCGGCAGGGCCGGGTCGAGACGCGGCCTTACTGGCAGATGGCCTTCCGCGAAGACGGGAAGCGCTCGTTCGAGGACCTCCGCGCGGACTTCCTGGCCCACCTGCGCGGCAGCGTGCGCCAGGCCAGCGCCGGCGCGAAGATCGGCGCCTTCCTCAGCGGCGGCACCGACAGCTCGACGATCGCCGGCATCCTGTGCGAAGTCAACGGCCAGGGTGCCGACACTTACTCGATCGGCTTCGAGGCGCAGGGCTACGACGAGATGGAATACGCACGCATCGCGTCGCGCCATTTCGGCACCAGGCACCATGAGTATTACGTCACGCCGGACGACGTCGTCGCCGCCATCCCGCAGGTGGCCGCCGTGTGCGACCAGCCGTTCGGCAATGCGTCGGCGGTGCCCGCATTCTATTGCGCCCGCATGGCCCGCGCCGACGGCATCACCCGGATGCTGGGCGGCGATGGCGGCGACGAACTCTTCGGCGGCAACGAGCGCTATGCCAAGCAGCACGTGTTCGCCCTGTACGAACGGGTGCCGCAGCTGTTTCGCAAGGCGCTGCTGGAGCCGGCCGTGTTCCACTTCCCCGGCGGCGAACGGGTCCGCCTGCTGCGCAAGGCGCGCAGCTATATCGAGCAGGCCTCGGTGGCGATGCCGGCGCGGCTGGAAACCTACAACCTGCTGGGCCGCTACGGCCCGCAGCAGGTCTTCACGGACGATTTCCTGGTCAGTGCGGACATCGGCCAGCCGCTCGAAGCCCTGGCGCGCACGTACGGCCGCAGCGAGGCGAAAAGCCTGATCAACCGCATGCTGGCGCTGGACCTGAAGGTGACCCTGGCCGACAACGACCTGCCGAAGGTGATGAAGGCGTGCGAACTGGCGGGCGTGGAAGCGGCGTTCCCGTTCCTGGACGATGCGATGGTGACGTTCTCCGCGGGCCTGACGCCGCAGCAGAAACTGAACGGCACGCAGCTGCGCTGGTTCTTCAAGGAGGCCCTGAAAGGCTTCCTGCCGATGGAGATCATCACGAAGCAGAAGCACGGCTTCGGGCTGCCCTTCGGCGTCTGGCTGCAGCAGCACAAGACGCTGCAGCAACTGGCCAGCGACAGCCTGCACGACCTCAAGAAACGCGGCATCGTGCGCGGCGCGTTCATCGAACAGCTCACCGGCCAGCACCTGACGGAACACGCGGGCTACCACGGCACGATGGTGTGGGTGCTGATGATGCTGGAGCAGTGGTTCCGCCAGCGCGAGGCGCTGCGGTGACCGTCGCCGTCGTCATTCCGTACTTCCAGCGCCAGCCGGGCATCCTGGCGCGCGCGCTGGCTTCCGTGCTGGCCCAGGAGACACAGGAGGTGCTCGACATCATCGTCGTCGATGACGAATCGCCCGTACCCGCGCGCGGCGAGGTGGCGGCATTGCCGCCGCACCAGCAGGCGCGCGTACGCATCGTCGAGCAGCGCAACGGCGGCCCGGCCGCGGCCCGCAACAAGGCGCTCGACAATGTGGCGCCGGGCACCGAATACGTTGCCTTCATCGACTCGGACGACACGTGGGAGCCGTGTCACGTCGCCAACGCATTGCGTGCCCTGCGCGCCGGCCACGATTTCTACTTTGCCGATTTCTACCAGCTGCACCAGAGCGTCAGCGCTTTCGAGCGCGCGGGCCGCATCGACCCGGCGCGCCATGCGCTGCTGCCGGGCGAGACCCAGCTGCACCGCTACCAGGCCGACATGCAGGGGCAGATCCTGGGCGGCAACGTGATCGGCACCTCGACGGTGGTCTATCGCTTCGGCTCGTTTCGCAGCCTGCGCTTTCGCGAGGAATTCGTCTATGCGGGCGAGGACTACCTGTTCTGGCTGGACCTGGCGCGCATGACGGACCGCATCGCGTTCTCGTCCGCGCGCGAGGTCGTGTACGGCCCCGGCGTCAACATCTTCGCCGGCTCCGGCTGGGGCACGGAAAAGTCGCTGATCCGGTTGCACTACGAGATGAAGTACAAGAAGGCGATCGCCCGGCTGTACCCGCTGACGGTGCAGCAGGCCGCGGACAACCACCGCGCCGTGCAGCAGCTGCGGCGCAGTTTCGTCGCGGACGTCGTCCACCGCGTCGCCCATCGCAAGCCCTTCCTGGCCGTGCTGCTCAAGCAGCTCAAGGTGGACGCGAAGAGCGTGCTGTTCTTCGTGCCGCTGGCCGTCAGTCTCGTATTGCAGCGCAAGCGCGCCGCGTGACCATGCGGGTCCTCGTCAGTATCCTCAACTGGAACGGCGCCGCCCAGACCCTCGACTGCGTGCGCGACCTGCTGCGCCAGCGGTTGCCGGACGGCGCGCGGATCGAGCTCCTTGTCATCGACAACGGCTCGGCGGCGGACGATGCGCAGGCGCTGGCGCAAGGCCTGGCCGGCCTGCCGGTGCGGCTGCGCCGCGAGGCCGTCAACCATGGCTTTGCCGGGGGCCACAACCTGGCCGTGGCGGACGCGCTGGCGCAGGACTACGACTTTCTCTGGCTGGTCAACAACGATGCGGTGATGGGCGACGAACATGTGCTGGCGCGCCTGCTGGCGCTGATGGCGACCGATGGGCGCTGTGGCGCCGCGTCGCCGTTGCTGGCCATCCTCGACCAGCCGGAGAAGGTCTACTTCTGCGGCAATTTCCATGACTGGGCGACGGGCACGACGCAGCGCGCCCGCGACGTCGACGAGGCCCGCCGCCTGGCGCCCGCGCGGCTGGGGCAGCAGTGGGTACCCGGCACGGCGATGCTGCTGCGCACGGCAGCGTTGCGGGCGGCAGGAGCGCTGGACGAGCGCATGTTCGCCTACTACGAGGACGACGAGCTGTGTGCCCGCCTGGCGGCCGCGGGCTGGCATAGCGCGGTGGCCTACGATGCCCGCGTGCTGCATGCGATGCCGAAACGCGAGACGGACCGGCCGCCGTATTACTTCTACCTGATGGCCCGCAACCACCTGCTGTTCTGGCACGGCAGCACGCCCGCGGCGCACCGCCGCGCGCTTCGCCTGAAGCTGCTGGACCGTGCGTTGTACGACGTCAACCGGCTGCGCTACCGCGGCTATCCGCAGCATGCGGAAGCGGCCTTGCTGGGCGTGGAGGATTTCCTGCGGCGGCGCCACGGCCGGCCGCAACTGGCGCGGCGGGCGGCGTTGCCGTTGCGCTGGCTGCGCGCACTGCTGTGGCTGCCGCACAAGCGCGTGCTGCGCCGCCTGGACGGCAGCGCCTGACGAGCGTTGTTTCTGCGTCAAGGCGGCCCCGGCTATTGATCCGCACGTCACGCCGTGTCACTATCCTATTGTTAATTTTTTAACGGGTGAACCATGTCCATTCGACTGACCAAGGCCGCCGCGGCCGTCGCCGGCGCCGCGTTGCTGGCCGCTTCCCTCACCGCTTGCCAGTCCGATTCGGCCGAGTCCTTCCTGGCCGAGGCCAGGCAGTACCAGCAGAAGGGCGACAACAAGGCCGCCGTCATCCAGCTCAAGAATGCGCTGGAGAAGAACCCGGACGATGTCGAAGCGCGCTTCCTGCTCGCGCAGGTGTCGCTGGACATGGAAGACCCGTTGACGGCCGAGAAGGAAGTGCGCCGTGCCATCGCGCTGAAGTATGCCGACGACAAGACCACGCCCGTGCTGGCCCGCGCGCTGGCGCAGCAGAGCCGTCACCAGGACCTGCTGGACGCCACGGAAAAGGTCGCGCAAACGCCTGAAGTGCTGGCCCTGCGTGGCAGTGCGTATCTCGGCCTGGGCAAAGGCGACGAGGGCAAGGCCGCCTTCGATGCGGCACTGGCCAGGCAGCCGAACCACGCCGACGCGCTGGCCGGCCTGGCGCGCTACGCCGCCATGCAGAAGGACTGGACGCTGGCGCAGCAACTGGTCGACAAGGCCATCGCCGCGGATGCGAAGAACGTCAATGCGTGGCAGCTGAAGGGCGACCTGCAGCGCGCGCAAAGCAAGCCGCAGGAGGCGATGGCAGCCTACCAGCAGGTGCTCAAGCTGAAACCGGGGCACCGCACGGCGCACCTGGAACAGGCCGAACTCAATATCGCGGCCGGCAAGTACGACGCGGCGCAGGCCGACATCGACGCCGCCCGCAAGAACGGCGCGAACGGCGGTCTGATCGCGTACAACCAGGCGCTGCTCGATTTCTCGCGCGACAGGATGAAGGATGCCCAGGCCAACCTGTTGAAGGTGATGCAGGTGGCGCCGAACCACATGCCGAGCGTGCTGCTGTCCGGTGCGGTGGCGCTGAACCTGGGCCAGCTGGAACAGGCGGAAAAGCACCTGCGCAAATACGTCGAATGGAGTCCCGCCAACCTGTATGCGCGCAAGATGCTGGTCAGCACGCTGCTGAAAACGCAGCAGCCGGCCGAAGCGGAAAACGTGCTGGCGCCGGCGCTGAAGGACAGCAAGGCCGATGCCTCCGTGCTGGAACTGGCGGGGGAAGCGGCCATGCTGCAGCAGCAGCCGGCCAAGGCCAGCAAGTACTTCGAGCAGGCTATCGCGCTCGAGCCGAAACGCGGCTCCGTCCACGTGGCGCTCGGGCTGGCGAAACTGGCGCAAGGCGACCGCGCCGGTGGGGCCGCCGAACTGGAGACGGCCACGAAGCTCGCGCCCGCATCGATCGAGGCCGGGTCCACGCTGGTGCGGGTGCAGACCAGCACGGGCGAATACGACAAGGCGCTGGCCAGCGTCGCCCTGCTGGAAAAGGCGCATCCGAACTCGGCCGTGCTGCACAACCTGAAGGGTGGCGCCTACCTGGGCAAGAAGGACGTCAAGGCGGCCCGCGCCAGCTTTGGCGCCGCGCTCGCTGCCGATGCCACGTACTTCCCGGCCGCGGCCAACCTGGCCCAGCTGGATTTGCAGGACAAGAACCCGGCCGCCGCGAAGCAGCGCTTCGACAGCATCCTGCAAAAGGACGCCAAGAACGCCGACGCGATGACGGCACTGGCCGAGATCGCGCTGTCCGAAGGCGACAGGGCCAAGGCGACGGGCTGGCTGGAGAAGGCGGTCGCGAGCCAGCCGGACGCGCTGGCGCCCGCGCTGAAGCTGAGCGAACACTACATCAACCTTGCCACGCCGCAGAAGGCACTGACCCTGTTGGGCAAGCATGCGCTGGCCCATCCGGCCAACCCGCAGCTGCTGGACGTGCAGGGCCGTGCCCAGCTGGCCAATAAGGACGTGCCGGGTGCCATCGAGACGTTCAGCAAGCTGGTCAGTGTCGAACCGAAGTCGGGCGCGGCGCAGCTGCGCCTGGCCACGGCCGAGATGCAGCGCAAAAATCCGGCCGCGGCCGGCGCGGCGCTGAAGAAGGCCATCGCCGTCGAGCCTGGCTTCATGCAGGCTTACCTGGCCCAGGCCGAGCTGGCTGCTGGCCAGGGCAACTACGATGCCGCCCTGGCCACCGTGCGCCAGGTGCAGCAGCGCTTCCCGAAATCCCCGGTCGGCCAGTTGCTCGAAGGCGATCTGTGGATGCAGCAGAACAAGCCGGCGCAAGCGGTACGGCCGTACGAAGCGGCCTTTGCCATCGCGCCGACGGCCCCCATGTTGATGAAGCTGGGCAAGGCCTTGCAGGCCGGTGGCAAGTCGGCCGAAGCGGACCGCCGCGTGGCCGAATGGCGCCGCCAGCATCCGGACGAGCCGCTGGCGGCCATGTACGCAGCGGAAAATCATATCGCGGCCAAGCAATATCGCCAGGCCATCACGGAACTGGAAGCGGTACTGAAGAAGGTTCCGGACAACTTGGTCGCGCTGAACAACCTGGCCTGGGCCTACCAGCAGGAAAAGGACGCGCGGGCCTTGCCGACCGCAGAGAAAGCCTATGCGCTGGCCGGCAAGAATCCGATGGTCATGGATACGCTGGGCTGGATGCTGGTCGAGCAAGGCAATACCGCCCGTGGCCTGCCACTGTTGCAGGAGGCGGCGAAGCTGGCCCCTGAGGCCGGCGAAATCCGCCTGCACCTCGCCCAAGGGCTGCAAAAAGCCGGCGATAAAACCAACGCCCGCAAGGAACTTGAATATTTAACCAAAGGCAAGTTCAGTGCCCAACAGGAAGAAGCTCGTTCCTTATTGAAACTGCTGTAATTGATATTGAACTAAATCAAACTGTCTTCAATAAATATTTATTTGTTGTAGGAAATAAGATATTTTGATGACATAACATTTTTTAGCAGATTTTTGCTTAGAAATAGGTTAATCTCTGCAATATTGTCTTCGCTAAAGCGTGAAAGAAACGCCCACATGGTGCATTCGGCCAGCCGCTCCAGCTCACTCCGATTGCTCACCGACCGGCTGCTCGGCAAGCGCGACATTCTGATTCCGTATTTTCAGTTTGTCCAGGTGCCTGCCGACGAGTACGAAGGTGAGCTGATGCGCCAGATTCAACGCCTGCGTTACGAGGTGTACTGTGTGGAACGCAACTTTCTCGACTGTGAAGGCTACAAAGATCAACTCGAATCAGACGAGTACGATCGCTACTCTGCTCACTTTGCTGCTTTTAATGACGAACGCGAAATCATAGGTACTGTCCGCCTCGTGCGGCCTGACGAACACATGCTGTACCCGTTCGAAAGCCACTGCACGGTCTTTGATGATTTTCGCTTTCCACCTCGCGAGAAAGCTGGGGAGATTTCCCGCTTGGTGGTTCGTAAGACGTACCGGCGCCGCCGCGGCGATTCCATGGAAGGGGTTTCCAGGGAGTTCGTGCAGGAAGGCAGCGCCGCGCCATCGCCGCGCTTACGCGAGCAGCGCGGCAACAGTCCACTGCTACTACTGGGCCTGTACAAGGAAATGTACCGGCACAGTCGCCGTAACGGTATCCGTTACTGGTATGCAGCCATGGAACGCTCGCTGGCCCGGTCCCTGGACAGGATGGGCTTCAAGTTTGTGCCCATCGGGCCGGCGACGGATTATTACGGGCCAGTTACGCCCCATATCGTCGACCTGGATGAGCTGAGCGCCAGGTTGCACAGTGAGAATCCTTTTTTGGCCGCGTGGTTTGACGACGAGCCGATTCCGCTGTGGATCAAGATGAAAACCCTGGTCGTCAGTACGTTGATCGGTGCACCTCGGGGGAAATAAGCAGACCTCGAGGCGCACATCGCCTGAAGAGTGAGGAATGATAGCCACCCAAAATCTGTCGCGTCTGCCGGTTCGCTCCCCAGAGCCCCGCAGCGCCACCCCGAGCAGCTTCGATTTCTCCCACGCACCGCAGGTGTTCCGCACCTATTGCGGCGGCACCCTGAACGGCGTGCCGCCCGATATCTCGCGGCTGCGCTACGAGGTGTATTGCCTCGAGTGCGCGTTCCTGCATCCGGACGCCTATGGAGAAGGTCTCGAGCATGACCACTACGATGCCCAGGCCATGCATTTCGCGGCCTATACCGCCGAGGACCGCCTGGTCGGCGCCGTCCGGCTGGTCCAGCCAACGGACGGCGAGTGTTATCCGTTCCAGCGGCACTGTCATCCCTTCGAGGGCTACCAGCTGCCGCCGGCGCAGGAGTCGGCCGAGATTTCGCGGCTGGTCGTGCGCAAGGGCCACCGCCGGCGCCGCGCCGACTCGCTGCAAGGCGTGCCCGGCCGCGGCACGGATGCGCCGCCGGCCCGTCCTGGCCACGAGCACTGGCGCAGCGGCGACGACCGGCGCGGCGAGGAACGCGATTCGCCCATGTTGCTGTTCGGCCTGTACCGCGAGATGTACCGGCACAGCGTGCAGAGCGGCATCCGCTACTGGTACGCGGCGATGGAGCGCTCGCTGGCCCGTTCGTTGCAACGGCTGGGCTTTGCATTCCAGGCCATCGGTCCCCAAAGCGATTACTACGGGGCAGTCACGCCGTGCCTCCTGGACCTGCGGGCCCTGGAGCAACGGCTGACCGAGGCCAATCCCGCGCTGGCCGCGTGGTTCATGGAGAAACCGTTCGGCCGAACGGTTTGACCGGGTTCGCATACGGCAGGCCGGCACTCAGGCCGGGGCGTCCGTGCTGATGTCGATCAGCTTCGTCACGTGGTTGCGGAAGCTGTGCACGACGATGTTGGGCGACTGCGGCACGGGTAATCCGGCCAGCAGGTCCGTCATCATCGACACGGCCAGCGCGGCCACGGTGAAGCTGCCGACAGCCAGTTGCGAGGCGGGGCACGGCCGGCCGTCTTCCATGATCGTCAATGCCCGGCGCACCTGTTCCACGACTTGCGGGTCCAGGTGCGCGCCGATGCGCGCCATGATCTTGCCGAACACGTTCGAATAGCTGGCATCGCCTTCGGTGGATGCCTGCGCTACGTCGTGGGCAATGATTTCCGTCAGGGAGCCGCTGGCGTCGGCAGGGAAGTACAGCACGCCGGCACCTTGGCCGATCGACAGCGCCGTGAAGATGGGGCGCTGCAGTCCCTTCGCCGCCGTGTGCAGGCTGAGGATGGCTTCCAGGTCGAGGAAATCGATCGTGTCGAAGATGATGTCGACCTTGCCGACCAGCTCGGCCGCATTGGCCTTGTCCAGGTTGGCCACGATCGCTTCCACCTGCGCTTCCGGGTTGATACGCAGGATGTGCTTTTTCAACGCTTCCGCCTTGGGCGTGCCGATGTCGTCGAAATCGAAGAACTGGCGGTTCAGGTTGTGCGCGTCGACGGTGTCGCCGTCGATCAGCACGAATTTGCGAAAGCCCATGCGCGCTGCGCAGATGGCCGTCGAGCTGCCCAACCCATTTCCCGCGATCAGCAAACTGGTATCGCGAATGCGCGCCTGGGTTGCTGGGCTGATATAACCTTCATTTCGCATGACGAAGGTGTCGTAATCAAAAGCCGTGGCCATCGGATCTCCCTTGTGGACTATTTTTTCCTAGAATAAAGCATTCCACGATTTTTGTCGGCATTCTTTACAGTGCCCAGTCAGGGAATTCCCACAGGTGTGGCGTCCATGCATTGGTTCAGTATTTTCCAATGGCCGGATTCTCTTCATTGTAATGAAAAGTTATTCTCGGAAATACCCTCGTTTCGCAGGGTGTCGGAAAACTTTACATCGTGAGGCGGCGCAAACCATGGGCACGACGGCAGGGTTAGGAAGGCCGTTGATTTTGCTAGGAAATTTCCGATTGCGCAAAGTGTGGCACGGCGATTGCTTTAATGAGGCAGACGCTACACCAACGAAGCGCCACTCAACGATTGGAGATCGACAATGTCTATCAAAAAACTGATCCTGGCAGCATCTCTCGGATTCGCGGCGCTGAGCGCTTCCGCAACGCCGCTGGATTCGCTGACGGGGAACATGAACATCAAGCTGCAAGGCTTGACGACCGAAAACAACACCTTCGCGGGGACGAACGAGTCCACCTGGGGCGTTGGCAGCATCTCGCAGATCACCGGCACCGGCGGCCAGGCGTGGAACATGGGCGTCAGCGACGGCAGCTACCTGTACTACATGATCTACGGTATTGCCGACCAGAACCTGGTCGCCAACTCGACCGGCACGTTCGACCTGTACAACGTCGGCGCGACCGGCGGCGTGGGCGACGGCAAGATCCACCTGGACATCTACCGCAGCAACGTCAACATCCTGGAACTGACCAGCGACTTCAACGCGCAAGTGGGCGACCGCACGGGCTACAGCATGCACTCGCTGCTGGCAGGCCTCGGCCCAGCCTACCTGACCGTTGAATTCGGCACCGGCAAGCAGACCACCAACGTGGCGGGCGGCACCAACCCTGGCGCCAACGAAACGCTGGCAACGCTGGTGCAAGTGGTGACGTCAGCCACGCTGCCGGCCGCCGGCACGGGCCAGTTCTTCGCTGACGTGACGGGCGGTACCGCTGCCAGCCAGTGGGATTCGAACGGCCTGTTCGGCCACGACCTGGACGGCAAGTTCACGCTGAGCACGAACGGCGCATCGCAAGGTTCGGGCGTCTGCACGGACGAGGAAGTGCTGGGTAGCCCGGGTAACCCGGCAACGTGCTTCACGGGCTTCATCAACGACCCGATCCGCGCGATCCGCGTACCGGAACCAGGTTCGCTGGCGCTGGTGGGCCTGGGCCTGGTCGGCCTGGCCGGCCTGCGTCGCCGCATGGCCTGAGCTTTACCGGCTCGATGAAGAATGCCCGGCTTGCCGGGCATTTTTTTTGGTCTGTCCCTGCAAGCGCCGATGCCGCTAACTTGCTATTTTCTGGTGTGCAAAGAACAGTCGCTGGTTCGGGGTCTGTCCCGTCTTTTCGGGACTGACCCCGGTTGTTAATGCACAAGTCGCATGGGTCTGCGATTAACACGAGGGTCAGTCCCCTGCGGGGACAGACCCTAGCGCCACCGGCAACGCATGCCACGCCGGCCGGTACAAGGCGGCAATGCGCTGCACGTACACCCGCGTTTCCGGATAGGGCGGCACGCCGCCATGGCGCTCGACCGCACCTTCGCCCGCGTTGTAGGCGGCCGCGACCAGTTGTACGTCCCCGTTGAAACGCACCAGCAGCCAGCGCAGGTAGGCCAGGCCACCGCGCACGTTGGCTTCCGGATCGAACGCATCGCGCACCCGAAAGCGCTGGGCCGTGGCCGGGATCAGCTGCATCAGGCCCTGGGCATTGCGGGGCGACACTGCCTTGGGACGAAAACCCGACTCGACCGCAATGACGGCCATCGCCAGCCGCGGGTCCACGCCATACTGCGGCGCGAGCCGGTCGACCAGGCGGCGCACGGGCGCGCTGGCGGCCGGATAAGCCGGCTCCGGCGGCGGGATCAGGTCAATGTCGGGCTGGACCGGCGGTGCGGCGGCCGGGACCGGTGCCAGGCAGGCCGGCAGTGTCGCGTCCGGCCGTTCCGGCAACAAAGCCAGCAGGTGACGTGCCTGCGCGTGGCCCTGCTCGGCAGCCAGCGCAAACAGGCGCCAGGCCGTGCCATCGTCGCGCGGCATGCCACGTCCGTTGGCGGCCATCCAGCCCAGCGCATAGTGCGCATCCGCCGCGCCCAGCCGCGCGGCCCGGCAGTACAGCGTGACCGCTTCCGCCAGGTCGCGCGGCACGCCTTCGCCGTGTTCGTACTGGGCGGCATCGGCGATCAATTGCGCCGCTGACTGCGCCGATGCCGGCGGGCTGGCCAAGGCGGTATACAGCAGGGCAAGACGGGACAGGAGGGCACGCATGACTTGGACCTTTCGATCGGCCGCAGCCGCCAGATGCGGCGCCCGGCAGATTTATTGTAGCGAGCGTTTTCCGTCCGCTCAGGCAGCTTCCTGCCGCGCTTTGCGCGGGGACAAAAACGCCTTGTGCAACAGGTGGCGGGCCAGCAATAACGGCGGCATCCGCAACCAGTTGCCGCGCAAGTAGAGCAGGCCGCGCGCGGTGGCGCTGAAGCGGTCGCCGCAGCTGTCGTGCACCGGCAGCAGGGCACGGCGGAACAGCTCGTCCATCAGGCGCAGCAGCAGCGGCGACGGGGCGGCCGCCGCGATATCCGCGCTGACGGCCGGCGGTACTTCCGTGCCCAGCAGCAGTGCCGTATAGCGCAGCGCGTAGAACAGCGGACGGGCCAGCTCCAGCTCGTGCGCGCGCGGCACCAGCCGGGCCCAGAAGCGGGCGTCCTGGCCGTAATGCGCCAGCAGCCGCTGCAGGTCGACAAGGTCGCGCAAGCCGTTGTTGAACTCGCCATCGGTAAACAGGTGGACGGCACTGTGCAGCACCATGTCGACGGGGGCCAGCACGCGCAAGGCCGGCTCGCCGGGGACGGCCACGGCGGCCGCCTGCAGCAGCGCCGAGTCCGGCCGGGCCGCCGCCGTGCGCGGCAGGATGGCGTGATGGACGTCGATCATCGACTCGCGCCGCGTATGCTGCATCGGCGGCAGCTCGTGCATCCATTCGCGATAATAGCGCTGGTCGTAGGCATCGTGGTGGGTACCGGCCCAGCCGGCCAGCATCAGCGCGGCTTCCGCTTCGGCCAGGTGCGTTTCCGGCACCAGGATGTCGATGTCGGAAAACAGCCGGCCTTGCGCCGGCGGCAGGCCGGCCGCGCAGTACGCGGCACCCTTGAGCAGGATGGTCGGCAGGCCCAGCTCGCGCAAGGCGAGCCGGATCAGGCGGATCTCCCAGCGCACCGCCTGGCGATGCCGGCGTGCCAGCACCTGCGCCCAAGCCAACTGATCGCGCGCCGGCACTGGGATGCGGTCCAGCACGCCGTGCTCTGCCAGGATATAGCCGAGCGTTGCGAGCAGGTTGGCGGCACCGGCCTGGCGCAGCAGCAGGTCCCAGTCGGCGTCGGCCAGCGCGACGGTGTCGGCGGGTGCCCGCAAGGCGTGCAGCAACAGCGGCGCCAGCGGTGCCATTCAGCCCGCCGCCAGGTGGTCGAAAAATGCCAGCGCCTCGTCCAGCACGCTGTACGTGAACCGGAATCCGGCGCTGGCATCGACCAGGTCGGCCAGCGCCGTAAACCCTTCGGCGCCCAGCAGGCTGTAATTGAAGCAGTTGCCGGCCAGTTGCATGAAGGTGTCGGCACGCGCCAGCGGTTCCGACTGCAAGGCCGCGGCCGGCACGTAACGGGGGAACACGATCCAGCCCGGTCGCGCCACTTCGGCGGCACGCGCCACGCTGGCGCTGGGTGCCTTGACGTGCGCGACTGTGCCCTTGACGGTATCGGTGACGGGGCGGCTCATCACGCTGCCCGGTACATAGTCACGGATGACGTCGATGGCGCCGTTTTTCAGGCTGACGGGGCGGGGCAGCGGCACGATCGCGCCGTCGTCCAGGCGCAGCAGGGTCAGCTCGTCGGACAGCAGGCGCCAGCCGCCGCGGCCGACCAGTGCGGCGCACAGCGTGCTCTTGCCGGAGCCGGGCGGGGCCGGCAGGATCGCGGCGCGGCCGTGCTTTTCGATCACGGCGGCGTGCACGATCAGGTAGCGGTTGGCGCGGCTGGACACGCACCAGTTCAGGCCCCACTCGAACATGGGAAAAGCCTGGTCCAGCGGCAGCGGCTTGAACAGCGAACGGCCGTCGTACAGCAGGGTGACTTGCGGGCCCAGCCAGCGGCGCAGGTTGCGCGGGCGTGTCAGTTGCAGGTGGAAGTCGGCAAAGCCATCGTCGGGCCGCAAAGGATAATCCGCGTACAGCAGGCCGATGCCGTCGGCGACGCTGGGAATGGCCGAGCGCAGGCTGGTCGTGAAACGGCCCGTGCCCAGGCGGATGCCGGCACCGGCCAGGCGCCGGCCCAGCTCGGCGCGGGACAATTGGCCGACCGTCAGCATGGCTCGATCAGGTCCAGCCCTGCCAGGGTATCGAGGACGGTGGCCAGCTCGGGCGCGGCCAGTTCCTCCGGATCGACGTCGCCGTCGCGCAAGGCCAGCAGCAACTGCATCGCCTCTCCCGTCAGCAGGTGGGTGTCGCCCGACAGGTCGTTGTACAGCACGCACGCGTCGTCCCAGCCGCGATGCAGCAGCGTCTGGCCCGGAACGATACGCCACTGCAACTGCATATCACTCCATCGAACGCTGCAAGTAGTTGGCGATCTGCGCGCCGTTCCAGCGCACGCCGGCGGTTGGCGTGTAGTACCCCTTGCTCTGGTATTCGGACCAGATCTTCTGCAGCATCGGTACCGTCTGGAACGTCGAGATGCCGGCGCGCACGTTCAGGTAGCACGCCATCAGCAGGCGGCCGATGCCGTTCGTGTCCCACGATTTGCCCTGGATGATGGCCAGCTGGGTCGAGCTGCCATAGGTTCTCGTCGTGCTCGAATCGCACGCGAACACCCTGGTGAAGGAGGCTTCCTTGCTGCAGCCGGCTGGCCAGTTGTGGCTGGCCCAGTAACGCGAATTGCGTCCGGCACAGACGGGCTTTGGCCCGCGGAAGCTCTGCAGGCCGCCGGACAGGTAGCCGGACGGCGTCGTGCAGACCTCGGCCGCCATCCCGGGCTGACTCTGCAGCGTCAGCAGGACGCCGGAAGCAGCCACGCCAGCGCGGGTAAAGCGGCGCCGCGCTGCGCCGCGGGGCGTCAGGGTTGCCGGGGCGGGTTGCCCGGTATCGGCATCAGGCTGGTGTTCGGTGGACACGTCGGGTTCCTTAAAAGTGAGCGAAGGATGGCGCTTCCTTCATGGAATCTGCCACATGTATAAGCAATTCCTGTACCTGTATCCGCCATACCCGGTGCTGACTTTATAAATCAATGACTTATCTCAAGCAAGTAAAGCTGTCGAGCGCGCAAGCATTGATCCCGCGCAGACGATGTAAGAAATTTCGACAGCACTTAGAAGAAACTTTCCGGCACGACCAGCACGTCACCCGGCCGCATTGCCACGTTGGCCGAGATGTCGCCTTCCTTGATGAGATCGTTCAGGCGCACGCGGAACTGCTGCTGCTTGCCCTCCACGGTGCGGATCACCGTCGCCTTGTTTCCAGCCGCGAATTCCGTGACGCCGCCGACGGCAATCAGCACGTCCATCAGGGACATGCCGCGGCGGTATGGCAACGCCTGCGGACGTGCGGCCTGGCCGATCACGCGAATCTGCTCGCTGTAGATGCCCGTGAAGCCCGTGACGATGACGGTGACGACGGGTTGCTGGATAAACTTCGCCAATGCGACTTCGATGTCGCGCGCCAGCGCCGTCGGCGTCTTGCCGGCTGCCTCGAGGTCCTCGACCAATGGCGTCGTGATCTTGCCGTCCGGCCGCACCGGCACGCTTTGCGACACTTCCGGATTGCGCCACACGATGATGTTGACGTTGTCGCCCGGTCCGATCAGGTAGTTCGACGCCGGCGGGGGGCCGGCATCGACCAGCGGGGCGGCGCCGAGGCGCAACCGGACAGGGCGAGGGCGCCCAGCATGGCCGCGCCAAGCGCGAGCCGTTTGACCAGCGTGTGCATTCGATTCACGAAACTCTCCAGATCAGGACGGCACTACGTGGCCACGACGGTTTCCCGCGTCACCTTATTGTTGTGTAATTGTTAGCTTGAATATTTTATACGACTTGCAACACGTCGCAACGCCGTAATGGTGTTTATTTTGTAATGGGACTTTGTAGCAACAGCTGCCGTACATAGCGGGCAGGGATGGCATACGATATGCCGCTGGGGGTACTGAGGCCGTTTTCCTTCTGCGCCTTCAGCAGTGTCATGTTGAGCACGCCGTGGACGACACCGCTGTCCGGATCGTAGACAGGGCTGCCACTGTTGCCCGGGTAGGCCGTGCCGTCCAGCTGGAAGATGGGGAATGGCCGCCGCTGCAGCTGCGCGATGGCGCGGGCGTCGAGCCGCCGTGCGCTTAGCGATGGCAACACGACAGGCGTCACGGCCGACAGCATCGCGCGATGCGTGACGGGTGTCAGGCCCAGCGCCATGCCCAGGGGGAAGCCGGTGAAGGCCAGGGCCTGGCCTTCGGCCGCGCTGTCATCCGTGTCCAGCCGCAGCGGGGGCAGTGGGGTGCCGGACAGGCGCAAGTGGGCAATGTCGTGTTCGCGGTCCACCGCCGCGACGGCCGCGGGGCGAAAATCGAAACGGTCGCCGCGGCCAACGACGATGCCCAGCGCTTCCATGCCGGCCACGTCCAGGTCCGGCAGTGCGTGGGCATTGGTGATGATGCTGAGACCGTCGCCGACCGCGAACCCGGTGGCGACAAACACGATGGCCGGGCTGCGCGTGCGCAGCATCGTGCCGATGCCCACCACGGACGGCTTGACGGCGGCGATCGTCTCCGGCAGCGCGGCACTCGCGGGCGTTGCCGCCAGGTTCGCCACGACGGCAAGACACAGCACGCGGCGCATACGGAAGAGTGGTCTCATCGGTTCAGGATAGCAGATCGGCGCCCTATGAAAACGGCCTTCCGACATGTTCGTATTTGGAAATTTTCAATACTGTCTGTCACAACTTTGTAACGTGGGCGTGTCTGCAACAGAAACAAAAAATTAATATCAACCAGCAACGGGTTCTACTGTATGATAGTTGCGTTTGATGCATTTTAAGCAATATTCAGGCCGGCTTCTGTCGTCCGCTTCACGTCCTGAAGAGCTTACCTAACGGCGAGTTTACAAGATGGCAGAACTGATGGCATTGCTCTTGACCTTCCTCAAGGCAATAGGGAAGTACCGCTGGTATGCAGTGGCAATCAGCTGGCTGGTAGCGACCGCAGGTTGGTTTGTCGTCTACCGCCTGCCCAACGATTACCAGGCGTCGGCGCGGGTGTATGTCGATACCCAAAGTATTCTGAAACCGCTGCTGTCGAGCATGACCACGTTGCCCAACACGGAGCAGCAGGTCACCTTCATGCGCCGCACCTTGATCAGCCGGCCCAACGTCGAGCGCCTGATCCGCATGGTCGATCTCGACATCAAGACCCGTTCCGTCAAGGAACACGAAAAGCTCGTCGACGACCTGATGAAGGACATCAAGGTCATCGGCACCGAGCGTGACGATATCTACACCATTTCCTACAGCAATCCGAACCCGAAACTGGGCAAGGATATCGTGCAGTCCCTGCTGACGATCTTTGTCGAGGGCAGCTTCGGCGGCAAGAAGCAGGATTCCGAAAAGGCCGTCCAGTTCATCGACGACCAGATCCGCATGTACGAGGAGAAGCTGGCGGCCGGCGAGAACGCGCTGAAGGACTTCAAGATCCGTCATATGGGCATGCTGCCGCGCCAGGGCAGCGATTACACGTCGGCGTATGGCGAGCTGAACGAGAAGTTGAACGCGGCCCGGCTGGAGCTGCTGGAGGCGGAACAAGCCCGCAACGCCATCAAGCGGCAAATCGCCGGCGAGGACATGGCGCCCGTCACGGAAACGGCGGAAAAGGCGATCGTCAATCCCGAAATCGATGGCCGCATCAGCACGATCCAGAAGCAGCTCGACCAGCTGCGCCTGCAATATACCGAAGAGCATCCCGACATCGTCTCCGCCAAGCGCCTGATCGGCCAGCTGGAAGCGCGCAAGAAGGAAGAGGCAAAGAAAAACCGCAGCAGCGACCCGGGTGCCAACTACAGCCCGATGCTGCAGCAGATGAACGTGCAGCTGTCGGTGGAAGAGGCGCGTATCGCGTCGCTGAAGGCGCGCGTGGGCGAGTACAGCGGCCGGCTGGCGGCCATGCGCTCGCTCAGCAACCAGGCGCCCGAAGTGGAAGCCCAGCTGGCCCAGCTGAACCGCGACTATGCGGTCAACAAGGACAACTACGAAAAGCTGGTGCAGCGGCGCGAGTCGGCCAAGCTGTCCGGCGACCTGTCGACGGCCACCGATATGCTGACCTTCCGCGTCATCGATCCGCCTGCCGTGCCGAGCACGCCGGCCGGCCCGGACCGCCCGCGCCTGTATTCGCTGGTGCTGGTCGTCGCCATGGTGGCCGGGCTGGGTACGGCACTGCTGCTGAGCCAGATCCGTCCCACGTTCCTCAGCCAGCACAGCCTGCGCGAGACGACGGGCCTGCCGATCCTGGGCAGCATCGGCATGAACTGGACGGAACAGCAGAAGGTGCGGCGCCGGCGCCGGCTGTATGCCTTTGGCGTGGCGGTCGCATCGCTGTTTACCGCCTATGGCGGCGTGCTGGCGCTGACCGTGTTCCGGCAAGCGTGAGCCAGGGAAAGGTGAGGGAATCGTGAGCATCATTGAAAAAGCGGCCAGCCGCATGGCCCAGCAACCCGCCGCCGCCTTCACGCCGGTGGCGCAGGATGGCGACGTGGCCGTCGAAGTGGAACCTGCCGCCGCGCCCGTGACGGAAGCGCCGCCGCAACTGGCCGCACCGGCGCCCGCCGTGCAGGCGCCGGTCGAGCCGGCGCAGCCCGCACGCCGCACCCGCAGCGTGGAGCTGGACCTGGCGCGCATGAGCGAGGCGGGCCTTGTCACGGCGGCGGGCGGGCGCACCAGCCTGGTGGAAGATTTCCGCATCATCAAGCGGCCGTTGATCAAGCGCGCGTTCGGTCCTCGCAAGGCGGGCGCCAATCCGGGCAACCTGATCATGATCACCAGTTCGCTGCCGGGCGAAGGCAAGACGTTCTGCTCGATCAACCTTGCCATGAGCATCGCGATGGAGCTGGATCACACGGTGCTGCTGGTCGACGCGGACGTGGCGCGCCCGTCCGTGCTGCGCACGCTGGGGCTGCCGTCGCAACGGGGCCTGATGGATATCCTGCTGGACGAGCACCTGGACATGTCCGAGGTCATGCTGCGCACCAACGTCAACACGCTGTCGATCCTGCCGGCCGGCACGTCGAACCCGCGCGCGACGGAACTGCTGGCCAGCCATGCCATGACGACGCTGGTGCACGAGATCGCCAATCGCTACCCGGACCGCATCGTCATCTTCGATTCGCCGCCGCTGCTCCTGACGAGCGAGTCGCGCGTGCTGGCCAGCCATATGGGGCAGATCGTCGTGGTGGTGGAGTCGGAAAAGACGACGCAGCATGCCGTCAAGGAAGCGATGCGCCAGCTGGACGGGTGCAGCAACGTCAACCTGATCTACAACAAGTCGCGCGAGCTGGGCAGCAGCAACAAGTACGACTACCACTATGGCTGAGCGGCGTCGCCAGCGCCGTGCCACGACCGCCGCGTTGCCGTTGCTCGGCCCGGCGGTGGCGGCACTGCTGCTGGCACCCGGCGCCAGGGCAGCCTGGCAGGTCTCGCCCACGGTCGAGCTGCGGGAATCCTGGTCCGACAACGTCAGCCTGCGCCGCGACGGCCAGAAGGACAGCCAGTTCATCACGTCCATCACGCCCGGCATCGCGGTGACGAACCGGACGCCACGCCTGCAGGTGTCGGCGGCATACCGCCTGAACATCCACGAATACTCGGACGGCCGGGTGGCCGGCACCGACCGCCTGACCAGCGCGCTGAGTGCCACGGCCAAGGGCAAGCTGATCGACGACCTGCTGTTTTTCGACGCCCAGGCCGGCATTTCGCAGCAGCCCGTCTCCGCGTTCGGACCGGTCGCCAGCGGCAGCGAGTACAGCAGCACCAACCGGAGCGAGGTGCGCACGTACCAGGTGTCGCCCTACCTCGTGCACCGTTTCGGGTCCACCGCGTCGGCCGAGCTGCGTTATGCGCACGACATGGTCGACAGCGAAAACTCCGGCTACGGCCGCAGTACGTCCGACACGGCAAGCCTCAACCTGTCGAGCGGCCGCGCGTTCCGTACCGTCGGCTGGGGCCTGACCCTGCGCCGCCAGCATCTGCAGGACAGCATCGCGCCGGGCAGCAACAGCAGCATGGCCCTGGCTTCGCTGCGCTATATCGTGACGCCCACGTTCAGCCTGACGGGCACGGGCGGCTACGACAAGTTCGACTACGCCGGCATGGGCGGCGGCACGCAGGGTGCGTCATGGTCCGGCGGCTTTTCTTGGAATCCCAGCACGCGCACGAGCCTGCAGATGTCGGCCGGCAAGCGCTATTACGGCAACAGTTACTTCCTCGCCGCTACCCACCGCAGCCGCCATACGGTATGGAACATCGGCTACAGCGACAACGTGACGACGAGCCGGGAGAATTTCCTGCTGCCGTCGGCCGTCAACACGGCCGACATGCTCAATGCGCTGTTCCGCACCAGCTATCCGGATGCGGCAATCCGCGCGCTGGCGGTGGAGGCCTACATCCGCGCGTTCAACCTGCCCCGCTCGCTGCCGGACAGCGTCAATTACTTCAGCAACCGCTACATCCTGCAGCGCCAGTTGAACGCGTCGATGGCCTGGCGCTCGGCACGCACGACGGCGCTGGTGACGCTGTTCCGCACGAAGCGCGAGGCGCTGTCGCTGCTGCAATACGACAGCTCGCTCCTGGGCAGCAGCCAGCAGAACCTGAACGACAACACCAGCCAGACGGGCGGCGCCCTGATGGTGGACTATCGCCTCAATGGGCGCACCAGCGCAAGCCTGTCGGCCACCGTCACCAAAACGGAGTCCGACAAGCTGGGCCTGGGCGAGACCAACCGGCAGTTGCGCGCCGCCGTGTCGCGCACTTTCCAGCCCAACCTGTCCGGGTCCATGGAAGTGCGCCGCAACCATGGCGGGCTGGCGCTGGAAGGCAGCTCATATACCGAGAACGCCGTGGCGGCCTCTCTTTCGATGAAGTTTTAAGCGGAACGTCCCATGTATGAGACTTACTACGGGCTGAGCGACAAGCCCTTCCGACTGCGCCCCGACCCGCATTTCTTCTTTGGCAGCAAGGGTCACAAGCGCGCCATGGCCTACCTCGAGTATGGCCTGTCGCAAGGCGAGGGGTTCATCGTCATCACGGGCGAGATCGGCGCCGGCAAGACGACGCTGGTGCGCCACCTGCTGCGCCAGTTGCAGCCGGAGCGCATCGTCGCGGCCCATATCGTCAACACGCACGTGGATTGCGACGACATCCTGCGCAGCGTCGTGGCCGGCTTCGGCCTGCCGTTCGAGGAGAGCGCCAGCAAGACCACGTTGCTGGCCCGGCTGGAGGCTTTCCTGCGCACGTGCGACCAGCAGGGCAAGCGAGCACTGCTGGTCGTTGACGAAGCGCAGAACCTGACGCCCCGCGTGGTGGAAGAATTGCGCATGCTGTCCAACTTCCAGACCGACGAGAAATCGCTGTTGCAGACCTTCCTGTTGGGGCAGCCCGAGTTTCGCACCACGCTGCACAGCCCCGGCATGCAGCAGTTGCGCCAGCGCGTCATCGCCACCTACCACCTGGGCCCGATGGATGCGCTGGAAACCCAGGCCTACATCGAGCACCGCCTGCTGACGGTCGGCTGGAAGGGCGATCCTTCCTTCGCGCCGGGCGCCCACGCGGCGATTTACCAGTTCACGGGCGGCATTCCGCGCAAGACCAACCACCTGTGCGACCGCCTCTTGCTGATGGGCTTCCTGGAAGAGATGCATGCCTTCACGGAGGCCGACATCGAGACCGTCATCCGCGACATCGACCAGGAATTCCAGGCACCGCCCGCCGCCGCGACGGCGCTGCCGTTCGTGGCCGGCGACGACGGCATCGATGCCGAGCATGCCGTGTTCGGCAACCAGTACCCGTCCGTGCTGGACGAGCGCATGCTGCGGCTGGAAAAATCGATGGGTTCCGTCCTGTCGATCCTCAAGAAAATCGTGCGCACGCCCGCGACCCACGCCACTTCATCCATCGACAGCCACGAATGACCATGACCCAGCCAGACAACAAGGTTCACCGTATCCTGTGCGTCGTCGGCGCACGGCCCAATTTCATGAAGATGGCGCCCATCATGGCCGCGCTGTCGGCGCTGGGCCCGCGCATCGAGCCCAAGCTGGTCCACACCGGCCAGCATTACGACGTGGCGATGAACCACCAGTATTTCCAGGCACTGGGCATTCCCGACCCGGACATCAACCTGGAAGTGGGCAGCGGCAGCCATGCGCAGCAGACGGCCGAGGTGATGCGCCGCTTCGAGCCGGCGCTGGACGACGTGGCGCCAGCCGCCGTGCTGGTCGTCGGCGACGTCAACTCGACGATCGCCTGCGCGCTGGTCGCGGCCAAGAAGGGCGTGCCCGTCATCCACGTGGAGGCGGGCCTGCGCAGCTTCGACCGCGCCATGCCGGAGGAGATCAACCGCGTGCTGACGGACCAGCTGTCCGACCTGCTGTTCACCACCGAGGAGAGCGGCCGCGCCAACCTGCTGAAGGAAGGCATCGCGGACGAACGGATCCACTTTGTCGGCAACGTCATGATCGACACGCTGCGCCTGAACCTGCCGCACGCCGTGCCTGTCGCGCAGATCGCCGCGGACGCGGGCCGCACGGGCTTTGCCGACAACGGCTACGCGGTGCTGACCTTGCATCGTCCGTCCAATGTCGACGATGCCGCCGTGCTGCAACGGCTGCTGGAAACGGCCGCGCAGATCGCCCAGCGCACGCCCGTGATCTTCCCGCTGCACCCGCGCACCCGTGCGACGATCGAGCGCTTCGGCCTGGCGCACCTGCTGGACCGGCCGCAGATGCTGCTGCTGCCGCCGCAGGGCTACCTGGAGATGCTGGGCCTGATGAAGGATGCCAGAGTCGTGCTGACCGATTCGGGTGGCATCCAGGAGGAGACGACCGCGCTGGGCACGCCTTGCATCACGCTGCGCCACAACACCGAACGGCCCATCACGGTGATCGAGGGCACCAACACCATCGCCGGCAATGAGCCGGCCCGCATCCTGGCCGCCTACGAGGAAGTCATGACGGGCGGCGGCAAGGCCGGCCGCGTACCGCATTTCTGGGACGGCCGTGCCGCCGAGCGTATTGCCGCCATCGTGCGCGACTGGCTGCCGCGCGACTGAAAGGAACGACCATGAACGGTCCCGTGCCGCATCTGGCAGCGCAGACGATCCGCAACGCGATGACGATCGACGTCGAGGATTATTTCCAGGTCTCGGCGTTCGCGTCGCGGATCGCCCGCGACAGCTGGCCGTCGCGCGAATGCCGCGTCGAGGCCAACGTCGACCGCATCCTGGCGATCCTCGCCGACGGCAACGCGCAGGCGACGTTCTTCACGCTGGGCTGGATCGCCGAGCGCTATCCCACGCTGGTGCGGCGCATTGTCGCCGCCGGCCACGAACTGGCCAGCCACGGCTACGGCCACCAGCGCGCCACCGACCAGACCCGCGCCGAGTTCATGGAAGACATCGTGCGCAGCAAGGTGATCCTGGAGGACATCGGCGGCCAGCGCGTGCTGGGCTACCGCGCGCCCAGTTTCTCCATCGGGCCCGTCAACCTGTGGGCGTTGACGTCGCTGCACGATGCCGGCTACCGCTACAGTTCCAGCATCTACCCGATCGCGCACGATCACTACGGGATGCCGGATGCGCCCCGCTTCCCGTTCTACCCGCACGGCACCGATGGCCTGCTGGAGATTCCGATCACCACGGTGCGCCTGTTCGAGCGCAACCTGCCGGCCGGTGGCGGCGGTTATTTCCGCCTGCTGCCGTACAGCCTGTCGCGCATGCTGATGCGGCGCGTGAACCACGATGACGGCCAGCCCACCATCTTCTATTTCCACCCGTGGGAACTGGACCCGGGCCAGCCGCGCCCGGACGGCATCGGCCTGAAAAGCCGGTTCCGCCATTACGTCAACCTGGGCCGCATGGAGGACCGCATCCGCGCGCTGACGCGCGACTTCGCGTGGGACCGGATGGACCGCATCTTCCTGGGGCGGCCATGAGCGCCATCATCGAATCGGCGATGGAACGGGCTCAATCTGCCACCGCGCCGCAGCCCGGCCCCGTCACCGTGAGGCTGCTGCGCGACGATGCCGCCGACCGGGCCCGCTGGGATGCGTTCGTGCAGGCGTGCCCGCAGGCGACGTTCTTCCATCGCGCCGGCTGGCAGCGGGTGATCGAAGGCGCCTTCGGCCATCGCACGTGGTTTTATCTGGCCGAACAGGACGGTGTCATCCGCGGCGTGCTGCCTCTGGCGCAGATCAAGAGCCGCTTGTTCGGCCACTCGCTGATCGCGCTGCCGTTCTGCGTGTACGGCGGCGTGGCGGCTGATTCCGACGCCGCGCGCCGGCAGCTCGATGACGCCGCGCTGGCGCTGGCGCGCAACCTGGGCGTGGGCCACCTGGAATACCGCAACTACAGCCCGGCACACCCGGGCGAACCGGCCTGGCAGGGCAAGGATTTATATGTCACGTTCCGCAAGGCGATCGCGGCGGACGACGAAGCGAACCTGAACGCAATTCCGCGCAAGCAGCGCGCGATGGTCCGCAAGGGCATCAAATGCGGCCTGGCGGGCGAGGTCGACGACAACGTCGAGCGCTTCTTCACGGCGTATGCGCACAGCGTGCACCGCCTGGGCACGCCCGTGTTCCCGAAAAATTACTTTGCGCTGCTGAAGGAGGTGTTCGGCGACGACTGCGAGGTGCGCGTGATCGTGCGCGAGCGCGAGATCGTGGCCGGTGTGCTGAGCTTCTTCTTCCGCGACGAGGTGCTGCCGTACTACGGCGGCGGCATGCCGGTGGCGCGCGAAGTGGCCGGCAACGACTTCATGTACTGGAACCTGATGCAGGCCGCCGCCGCGCGCGGCTGCCGGCTGTTCGACTTCGGCCGCAGCAAGCGCGGCACCGGTGCCTTCGACTTCAAGAAGAACTGGGGCTTCGAGGCGCAGCCGCTGCCTTACGAATACCACCTGGTCGGGGCGGCAGCGATTCCGGACGTGAATCCGCTCAATCCGAAATACCAGCTGTTCATCCGCGTGTGGCAGAAGATGCCGCTGGCGCTGGCCAATGTCCTTGGCCCGTTCATCGTCAAGGACCTGGGGTAATACCGTGGACGACCTGCTGCTGCTGGTGCATCGCATCCCGTACCCGCCGAACAAGGGCGACAAGATCCGCTCGTGGCACCTGTTGCAACACCTGGCGCGGCGCTACCGCGTGCACCTGGCCACCTTCGTCGACGACAAGGACGACTGGCGGTATGTCGACCACGTGCGCAAGCTGTGCGCCTCCAGCCATTTCTCGCCGCTCAACCCGCGCATGGCGCGTGTGCGCAGCCTGCGCGCGCTGCTGGCGAACCGTGCCCTGTCGCTGGATTATTACAGCGACCGCGGCACGCGCAAATGGGTCTGCCAGACCATGCGCGAGCAGGCCATCGGCCGGATCGTCGTGTTTTCGTCGCCGATGGCGCAGTATGCCCAGCCTTATGCGGACGCCCGCCGCATCGTCGACCTGTGCGACGTCGATTCGGAAAAATGGCGCCAGTATGCGCGGCAAAAAGCGTGGCCGGCCAGCCTGCCATACGCGTGGGAAGCCAGCCGGTTGCTGCGCTACGAGCGCAAGGTGGCCGCCAGCAGCGATGCGGCGCTGTTCGTGTCGCAGCCGGAGGCGGACTTGTTCCGCAGCCTGGCGCCGGAAAGCGCCGCACGCATCGGCTGGTTCGGCAACGGTGTCGACACCGCCTATTTCGCGGCCGACGGTACGTATGCCAATCCCTATGCGGTTGGGGAGCGGCCGCTGGTGTTCTGCGGCGCGATGGATTACTGGCCCAACGTCGATGCGGTGCAATGGTTCGCGCGCGAGGTGCTGCCGACCGTGCAGGCACGGCTGCCTGGCACGCGCTTCATCATCGTCGGTGCGCGGCCGGCACCGGAAGTGCAGGCCCTGGCCGCATTGCCCGGCGTGACCGTCACCGGCACTGTGCCGGACGTGCGGCCGTACGTCGCGCACGCGGCCTTGTCGGTCGCACCGCTGCGGGTGGCGCGCGGCATCCAGAACAAGGTGCTGGAGGCGATGTCGATGGCCAAGATCGTCGTGCTGACGCCGCAGGCACTGGAAGGCATCGACGCGCAGCCGGGCCGCGACGTGGTCGTGGCGGAGCAGGCGAGGGACTTTGCCGATGCCGTCGTCAACCAGTTGACCCAGGCCGGCGCAATCGGCCAGGCTGCGCGGGCCCGCATCGAAGTGGCCTACGGCTGGGATGCCCGGCTGGCGCCGCTGGACGCGTTGCTGGAATCGCCGCCCCGCCATGGCGGCATCCATCCGGCCGCGGCCGGCCCCGTCCTCCCGACATGGAACCAGGCATGAGCACACTGACCAGCGCCGTTGCGGACCGCGAGCTGCGGCAAGCCGATGTTCCCGCGCGCCCGGCGCACGATGCCGGCAAGGCCCACTGGCTGGTCGTGGCCGCCGCCGTGCTGCTGCCGTTCATCCTGTACTTCGCGACCGCCGCGTCGATCGTGTCGATCTGGGAGCGCTCGGCCACGTTCGCGCACGGCTATGTGATCCTGCCGATCAGCCTGTGGCTGGTGTGGCAGCGCCGCGCCGTGCTGGCGCAGCTGCCGGTGCGGCCGTTCCTGCCCGCGCTGGTGGCGCTGGCGCTGTGCGGCGTCGCGTGGATGCTGGGATCGCTGGGCGACGTGTCGATCGTGCGCCAGTATGCGTTTGCCGCGATGATTCCGCTGACGGTGCTGGCCGTGGCCGGCGTGGCTGTCGTGCGCGCCATCGCGTTTCCCCTGGCGTTCATCCTGTTCGGCGTGCCCGTCGGCGAAGGCCTGATCGATCCGCTGATCCAGATCACGGCCAGCTTCACGGTGGATGCCTTGCGCGCCACCGGCATCCCCGTCCTGCGCGAGGGGAACAACTTCAGCATCCCCACCGGCGACTGGTCCGTCGTGGAAGCGTGCAGCGGCCTGCGCTACCTGATCTCGTCGTTCACGCTGGGTTGCCTGTACGCCTACCTGACGTACCGCACCTTGTGGCGCCGCATCGTGTTCTCACTGGTGGCGCTGGCGCTGCCGATCCTGGCCAACGGCCTGCGCGCCTACATGATCGTCATGATCGGGCATACCAGCGGCATGACGATGGCCGTCGGCGTCGACCACATCATCTACGGCTGGGTGTTCTTCGGCATCGTCATGCTGTTGCTGTTCTGGGCAGGCAGCTTCTGGCGCGAGGATCGCAAGGATGTCCCCGTCGCGCCGGGCGCGGCCGGACCGTCCGCCTCGACGGCACGCGTGGCAGCGGTGGCCTGCGGCGTGGCGGCCTGCATCGGCGTGTGGCCGGCCTATGGCTGGTACCTGGAGCGCGGCAACGCCACGCACGCACCCGCCGAATTGGCCACCTACCAGGCCAGGGCGCCCATCGCAGCGCCGTTCACGGCCTGGACGCCAGCCTACGCGCCCGCCAGCGGGAGTATCGACAGCTATCACGACGTGGGGGGGCCACCGTCGGCCTGGCGGTGCGCTACTACCGCGACGGCGGCCCGGAACGCCTGATCAGTTCCACCAACCGCCTGACAGAGTGGCGCACGGCGTGGCACGAGACGGCAACTGCCGTACGCGACGAAAGCATCCATGGCCGCACGCTGCAGCTGCGCGAAACCACGGTAACGGGCGCGGATGGCCGCTTCGTGGTCTGGCACTGGTACTGGATCGGCGGCGCCACGACCGCCAGCAATTACGTGGGCAAGGCGCTGCAAGTGAAGGAGAAATTCATGTCCGGCAGCGCCGACGGCGCCGCCGTCATGGTGTTTGCCCCCTATGACGAAGACCCGGCCGCCGCGCGTCCGGCGTTGCGCGCCTTCCTGCAATCCGAACTGGGCGCGCTCGACGCGGCGCTGGCCGCCAACCGCAGGCAATAAGACCATGAACGACACGCCACTCATCGTCCACCTGATCTACCGGCTCGACTTCGGCGGCCTGGAGTCGCTGATGGTCGAACGCATCAACCGCATGCCGGTCGATTGCTACCGCCATGCGGTTGTCTGCCTGACCGACTACAACCCCGCGTTTGCGCAGAAGATCACCCGGGCCGGCGTGACGATCCACGCACTGCACAAGCGGCCCGGCCTGTCGCTGCCGACCCATGGCGCGCTGTGGCGGCTGCTGCGCGAGCTGCAGCCAGCGGTGCTGCACACGTACAACCTGTCCGCCATCGAGTATGCCCCGGCGGCGCTGGCGGCCGGCGTGCCGGTGCGCGTCAACGGCGCCCATGGCCGCGATGCCGACGACCCGGAAGGCCGCAACCGCAAGCACAACCTGCTGCGCCGCCTGATGGTGCCGTTCTACGACTGCTGCTATGCCAACTCGGCGGCGATGGAGGACTGGAACCGGGACGTCATCGGCGTCCCGGCCCGCAAGAGCCGCATGCTGGCCAACGGCATCGATGCGGAGCGTTTCCGGCCGCGGGCGGCGGGCGAGGCCGTCGTCCCGACAGCCAGCCCGTTCGGACCGGGCCACGTGGTCATCGGCACCGTCGGCCGCATCCAGGCCGTGAAGGACCACGCCACCCTGGTCGAGGCGTTCGCGCTGCTGCGCCAACGCCTGCCCCGCCATACGGCGCTGCTGCGCCTGGCCATCGTCGGCGACGGACCGCTGCTGCAGCGGTTGCGCGACCAGGTGGCGGCACTGGCGCTGACGGATGCCGTCTGGCTGCCCGGTGCGCGCACCGACGTTGCCGACATCCTGCGTGGCTTCGACATCTTCGCGATGTCGTCGATCGCCGAGGGCACGCCCGGCTCCGCGCTGGAGGCGATGGCCACCGGCCTGCCGGTGGTGGGCACGCGCGTCGGCGGGATTCCGGAGGTGATCGCCAATGGCAGCACGGGCTTCCTGGTGCCACCTTGCGATCCCGCCGCGCTGGCCGCCGCGCTGGAGCAATACGTGCTCTCCCCGGAGCTGGCGGCGCAACATGGCACGGCCGGGCGCGAGCGCGTGCTGCGCAAATACAGCATGGCCGCGATGGTGGCCGCGTACCAGGACATGTACGACAGCCTGTGCGAACGCAAGATCAAGACAAAAGGGGCGGTGCCATCATGTGTGGAATAGTCGGATTGCTGGACACGCGCGGCAAGCGCGACATCGACGAGGCGCTGCTGCGCCGGATGAACGACACGCAGTACCACCGCGGGCCGGACGAAGGCGACATCTACCGCGAGCCGGGCGTGGGCTTCGGCCACCGCCGCCTGTCCGTCATCGACATCGCTTCCGGCCAGCAGCCGCTCGGCAACGAGGACGGCAGCGTGATGGTCTGCTACAACGGCGAGATCTACAACTACCGCGAGCTGACGGCCGAGCTGAAGGCGCTGGGCCACACGTTCAGCACCAACAGCGACACGGAAGTCATCGTGCACGCATGGGAAGAGTGGGGCGAGGCCTGCGTGGAGCGCTTCCGCGGCATGTTCGCGTTCGGCCTGTGGGACCGCAACCGGCAAGTGATGTTCCTGGCGCGCGACCACATGGGCGTCAAGCCGATGTTCTACGCGCTGTTGCCGGACGGGCTGTTTGCCTTCAGTTCCGAACTGAAGGCGCTGCGTTCGCTGCCTGGCCTGCCGCGCGACATCGACCCGCGTGCCGTCGAGGACTATTTCGCCTATGGCTACGTGCCGGAGCCGAAGACGATCTATAGACATGCGTTCAAGCTGTCGCCGGGTTTTCGCCTGCTGCAAAAGGTGGGCGAGCCGCTGGCGCAGCCGCGCCAGTACTGGGACGTGCCGTTCAAGCTGCACCATGCGATGACGGAAAGCGACGCGCAGGGCGAGCTGGTGGAACGCCTGCGCGACTCGGTGCGCAGCCAGCTGGTGGCCGAGGTGCCGCTGGGCGCCTTCCTGTCCGGCGGCGTCGATTCCAGCGCCGTCGTCGCCATGATGGCCGGGCTGACCAAGGGCGCCGTCAACACGTGCTCGATCGCGTTCCGCGACAAGGCCTATGACGAGTCGGCCTACGCCGCCCAGGTGGCGCAGCAGTACCATACCGACCACCACGTGGAAACGGTGGACACGGACGACTTCGCGCTGCTCGACACGCTGTCCGACCTGTACGACGAACCGTATGCCGACAGCTCCGCGATTCCGACGTACCGGGTATGCCAGCTGGCACGCCAGCGCGTGACGGTGGCGCTGTCGGGCGACGGCGGCGACGAGAACCTGGCCGGCTACCGGCGCTACCGCTATGCGATGGCCGAGGAAAGCGTGCGGGGGAGGATACCGTCCGGGCTGCGCAAGCCTCTGTTCGGCACCCTCGGCAAATACTATCCGAAGGCCGACTGGGCGCCGCGCGTGTTCCGCGCCAAGACCACGTTCGAGGCGCTGTCGCGCGACCTGGTCGAAGGTTATTTCCATGGCGTGTCGATCATGACGGATGCGATGCGCCACCAGCTGTTTTCCGACAGCTTCCGCGCCGGCCTGCAGGGTTATCGGGCCATCGACGTGATGCGGGGCCATGCCAACCGCGCGCCGACGGACGACCCGCTGTCGATGATCCAGTACCTGGACATGAAGACCTACCTGCCGGGCGACATCCTGACGAAAGTGGACCGCGCCAGCATGGCGCATGCGCTCGAAGTGCGGGTGCCGCTGCTGGACCACCAGTTGGTCGAGTGGATCTCCGGCCTGCCGCCGGAGATGAAACTGAAGGGCAGCGAAGGCAAGTACATCTTCAAGAAGAGCATGGAGAAGTTCCTGCCGCACGACATCCTGTACCGCCGCAAGCAGGGTTTCGCCGTGCCGCTGGCGGCCTGGTTCCGCGGTCCGCTGCGCGAGCGCGTGCGGGCGTCGCTGCTGGGCCCCAACCTGGCGGCAACCGGCATGTTCAATACGGCGTTCCTGGCCGAGATGGTCGAGCAGCACCAGTCCGGCCGGCGCGACTACAGTGCGCCGATCTGGACGCTGCTGATGTTCGAGGCATTTTTGAAAAAAGAACTGCAAGGCTGATCCGATGGGCACTTCCGACTTCCTCGCCACCGCCGCGCCGGCCCAGAAGGCGCTGCGCATCCTGCACGTGCTGGATCACTCGATCCCGCTGCACAGCGGCTACACGTTCCGCACCCGCTCGATCCTGCAGCAGCAGCGCGCGCTGGGCTGGGAGACCCACCACATCACGAGCCCCAAGCAGGGCGACGTGCCGGATGGCCAGGAACTGGTCGACGGCCTGCGCTTTCACCGCACCGCGCCGGCGCACGGCGCGCTGGCGCGCATGCCGGTGCTGAACCAGCTGGCGGTGATCGACCGGCTGGCGGCACGCCTGCTGCAGGTCGCGACGGAAGTCCAGCCCGACATCCTGCACGCCCATTCTCCTGCGCTCAACGCGGTGGCGGCCCTGCGCGTGGGGCGCAAGCTGGGCATCCCCGTCGTCTACGAGATCCGCGCGTTCTGGGAGGATGCGGCCGTCGACCATGGCACCAGCAAGGAGTGGGGCGTGCGTTACCGTCTCACGCGCGCGATGGAAACGTGGGCCCTGAAGCGGGTGGACGCGGCCACGACGATCTGCGAGGGCCTGCGGGCCGAGATCGTCGGCCGCGGCATCCCGGCGCGCAAGATCGAGGTCATCCCGAACGCCGTCGACATCGGCGACTTCAGCGTGGATGGCGAGCGCGATGCGGCACTGGCCCGCCAGCTCGGCCTGGAAGGCAGGACGGTACTGGGCTTCATCGGCTCGTTTTACGCGTACGAAGGCCTGAACGTGCTGCTCGACGCGCTGCCCGCCATGCGCGCGCGGCGCCCCGACATCCGCGTGCTGCTGGTGGGCGGCGGACCGCAGGATGCGGCGCTGCGCCAGCAGGCCGAGGCGCTGGGCGTGGCGGACGCCGTGGTGTTTACGGGCCGGGTGCCGCACAGCGAAGTGCAGCGCTATTACGACCTGGTGGACGTGCTGTGCTACCCGCGCCTGAAGATGCGCCTGACGGACCTGGTGACGCCATTGAAACCGCTGGAGGCGATGGCGCAGGGCCGCCTGCTGGCCGCTTCCGACGTGGGCGGCCACCGCGAACTGATCGAGGATGGGCGCACCGGCGTGCTGTTCGCGGCCGGCGATGCCGCCGCGCTGGCGCAGCGGGTGCTGGCCTTGCTGGATGCGCCGGACAGCTGGCCGCAACTGCGTGCCGAAGGCCGCCGCTTCGTCGAGGAACAACGCAGCTGGGCCGCCAGCGTGAGCCGTTACCGCAAGGTGTACGGCAACCTGGTGCCAACCCGGGAGCTGCCATGAGGGACGGGACTTCCGGCGCCACATTGCGGGTCGGCCTGGTCGGCCCGTTGCCGCCACCGTCGGGCGGCATGGCCAACCAGACATTGCAGCTGGCCGCCCTGCTGCGCAGCGAGGGCATCGAGGTCGAGACGGTGCAGGTCAATGCGCCGTACCGCCCGGCCTGGGCCGGCCGCATCAAGGGCCTGCGCGCCGTGTTCCGCCTGCTGCCCTACCTGGCCGGGCTGTGGCGCACGGCCGGGCGCGTGCAGGTATTCCACGTGATGGCCAATTCGGGCTGGTCGTGGCACCTGTTTGCCGCACCGGCGATCTGGATCGCGCGCCTGCGCGGCACGCCGGTCGTCATCAACTACCGGGGCGGCGAGGCCGAAAGCTTCCTGCGGCGCGCTCGGAACTGGGTGCGGCCCAGCCTGATACGTGCCGACGCCGTGATCGTGCCGTCCGGCTTCCTGGAACACGTGTTCGGCAAGTTCGGCTTCGCCACCCAGGTGGTGCCGAACATCGTCAACCTGGAGCGCTTTGCCGCCGCGCCACCGGCGTCCACGGCCCGGCAAGGCGTGCGGCTGCTGGTCGCGCGCAACCTGGAACCGATCTACGACAACGCCACGGCCCTGCGGGCCCTGGCCCTGGTGCGGGCGCACGACCCGCATGCCACGCTCGTCATCGCCGGCTCCGGCCCATTGCGGGAAGAGCTGGAAGGGTTGGCCGCGCAACTGGGCCTGGCACAGGCGGTGACGTTTACGGGCCGGGTCGACAACGCGGGCATGGCCGCGCTGTACCGCGGTGCCGACGTCATGCTCAACTGCAGCCTGGTCGACAATATGCCGAACTCCGTGCTGGAATCGCTGGCGTGCGGCGTGCCCGTCGTCAGCACCGACGTGGGCGGCGTGCCCTACCTGGTCGAACACGGCCGCACGGCGTTGCTGGTGCCGCCGGGCCAGCCGCAGGCAATGGCGGATGCGGTGCTGCGCCTGGCCGCCGAGCCGGCGCTGGCGGCCGGCTTACGCGAAGCGGGACTGCGCCAGGTGCAGCAGTACACGTGGCACAGCGTCCGGCCACGCCTGCTGGCCGTGTACCGCGCCGTGGTGGCGGCCCGCGCCAGCGCCAGCCCCGTGGGGCAGCCATGAACACGGTGCAGCGCTACCGTCCCGCGCCCTACACGGCGCTCGTGACGAACCTGCTGTTCCCGCTGCACGAGCGGGTCAAGCAGCACAGCAGCGTGGCCGTGCGCAAGCAGCTGGAGGCATCCCAGTACTGGCCGGAAGAGCGGCTGCGCGAGCTGCAGCTGGTGCGCCTGCGCCGCCTGCTGGCGCGCGCCCAGGACAAGGTGCCGTACTTCCGCGACCTGTTCCGCGAACTGGGCTTCGACCCGGCCGGCGTGCAGTCGCTGGACGAACTGGCCCGGCTGCCCCTGATGGACAAGGCCGTCATCCGCGCCAACGTGGACCGGCTGAAGGCCCAGGACGCAGTGGGCCTGGCCCGCTTCAACACGGGCGGCTCCAGTGGCGAACCGCTGATTTTCTACATCGGCAAGGAGCGCGTCAGCCATGACGTGGCGGCCAAATGGCGCGCCACGCGCTGGTGGAATGTCGATATCGGCGATCCGGAAATCGTCGTGTGGGGCTCGCCCATCGAGCTGGGCGCGCAGGACCGCGTGCGCGCATTGCGCGACCGGCTGCTGCGCACCCACCTGCTGCCGGCGTTCGAGATGTCCGCCACGAAGCTGGACAGCTTCGTCGCCCGCATCCGTGCGCACCGGCCGCGCATGTTGTTCGGCTATCCGTCCGCGCTGTCCCACATCGCCCGCCATGCGCAAGCCAAGGGCCAGCGCATGGACGACCTGGGCATCCGCGTGGCCTTCGTCACCTCCGAGCGGCTGTACGACGAGCAGCGCGCCCAGATCGCGGACACGTTCGGCTGCCCCGTCGCGAATGGCTACGGCGGGCGCGACGCGGGCTTCATCGCCCACCAGTGCCCGCACGGCGGCATGCACATCACGGCCGAGGACATCATCGTCGAGATCCTGGATCCAGCCGGCCACCCGGTGCCACGCGGGCAATCGGGCGAAATCGTCGTCACGCACCTGGCCACGGGCGACTTCCCGTTCATCCGCTACCGCACGGGCGACATCGGCGTGCTGGGCAAGAAGGCGTGCGGCTGCGGCCGCGGCTTGCCGCTGCTGCAGGAAATCCAGGGCCGCAGCACCGACTTCCTCGTCGCGCAGGACGGCACTGTCATGCACGGCCTGGCGCTGGTCTACATCCTGCGCGACCTGCCGCAGGTGAAAGCGTTCAAGATCTCGCAGGAGAGCCTGGACCTGACGCGGGTGCAGGTGGTGCTCGATACAGCGCTGGACGAAGCGCTGCGCGCGCACATCGAACGGGGTTTCAAGGCGCGCCTGGGGGCGGCCGTCACGGTGCAGGTCGAGCAGGTCGAGGCCATTGCGCCGGAGAAGTCCGGCAAGTTCCGCTATGTCGTCAGCAAGGTCGCGACCGGGAGAGCGGTGGCATGAGGGACGTGATCGTCACGCTGCTGGTGTTCCTGTCGCTGCCGTACATTTTCAAGCGGCCGTCATTCGGCATGGTGATGTGGATCTGGATCAGCGTGATGAACCCGCACTCGCAAGGCTGGGGCTTCGCGCGCGACTTTCCGTTCGCGGCCATCATCGCCGTCGTCACGGTGGCAGCCATGGTCACGAACGCGAAACGGACGTATCGATTGCCGCTGACACCCGTGACGGCCACGTTCCTGCTGTTTGTCGTGTGGATGTGCCTCACTTCCGTGTTCGCCATCCATCCCGAACAGATCGGCACGCAGCTGGTCAAGGTACTGAAGATCATGGGCATGACGATCGTCGTGCTGATGCTGGTGCGCAAACGGCTGCACGTGGAATGGCTGATCTGGACGGTGGTCGTCTCGATCGGCTACTACGGCACCAAGGGCGGCATCTTCACGATCCGCAGCGGCGGCCAGTACCGCGTGTGGGGACCGATCGGCACCTTCATCGACGGCAATAACGAGATCGCGCTGGCGCTGGTGATGACGATCCCGCTGATGTATTACCTGTACGGGCTGTTGACGCACAAATGGGCCAAGCGGGCGATGGTGGCATCGATGTTCCTGTGCGCGCTGGCGTCGCTGGCGTCGTACTCGCGTGGCGCCGCGATCGCGATGGCCATGATGCTGCTGTTCTTCTGGTTGAAGAGCAACCACAAGGCCGTCATCGGCGTGCTGCTGCTGTGCTGCGTGCCGTTCGCGCTGGTGTTCATGCCGGAGCAGTGGCATGCCCGCATCGACACGATCGACGAGTACCAGCAGGACGAATCGGCGCTCGGCCGCATCAATGCGTGGAAGATGGCCTACAACCTGGCGAACGACCGGCTGATGGGGGGCGGCTTCGAGATCTATGATTCCGAGGTGTTCGAACGCTATGCGCCGGTGCCGGAGGACGTCCATGCGGCGCACAGCATCTACTTCCAGGTGCTGGGCGAGCATGGCTGGATCGGTCTTGGCATCTACGTGGCACTGGGCTTCCTGACGTGGCGCACCGGCACCTGGATCGTGCGCGCGGCCGGGCCGCACGCCGAACTGGCCTGGGCGGCCAACCTGGCGAAGATGATCCAGGTCAGCCTGCTGGGCTTCATGGTGGGCGGCGCTTTCCTCAGCCTCGTGTATTTCGACGTGCCGTACTACCTGATGGCGGCGATGGTCGCGACCCGCGTCATCGTCGAGCGCGAGAAGAAGGCGCCGGCACCGCAGTTGGCAGAACAGCACACCGTACAGGGCGAACCCAATGAATACCTCGAACATGATCCGGTCCGCTGAGCAAAACCGCGCCGGCGCGCCGATGCTGGAGAAAAGCCTGCTGTCGCTGCTGTCGCCGGGTGGCAGGCGCGGCTTGTCGATCCTGATCTACCACCGCGTGCTGCCGCACAAGGACCCGCTGTTCCCGGGCGAGGTCGATCGCGCCGAGTTCTCCGCGCAGATGGCGGCGCTGGCGTCGCGCTTCAACGTACTGCCGCTGCTGGATGCCGTCCGGATGTCCAAGGCCGGGACGCTGCCGCCGCGGGCGGCCGCGATCACCTTCGACGACGGCTATGCCGATAATGCCGAGGTGGCGCTGCCGGTGCTGCAGCAGCACGGCCTGCATGCGACGTTCTTTGTCGCGACGGGGTTCCTGAACGGCGGCCGCATGTGGAACGACAGCGTCATCGAGCTGGTGCGCGCGGCGCCGGATGGCGAACTGGACGCCACGCCGCTGGGCCTGGGCCGCCACCCGCTGCACACCCTGGCCGACCGCCAGCGCGCGATTCCGGCCCTGATCGGCCAGCTGAAATACCTGCCGATGACGGAGCGGCTGGCGCAGGTCGAACGCCTGGCGCAACTGGCCGGCTGCGCGCTGCCGGACAACCTGATGATGACGTCGGACCAGGTGCGCAAGCTGCACGTGGCCGGCATGGGCATCGGCGCCCATACCGTCAACCACCCGATCCTTGCACGCCTGCCGGACGACCAGGCGCGCGAGGAGATCGCCCAGGGCAAGCTGGCGCTGGAAGACATCATCGGCGCCCACGTCAGCCTGTTCGCCTACCCGAACGGCAAGCCGGGCGAGGACTACCTGCCGCAGCACGTGGCGATGGCGCGCGACCTGCGCTTCGAAGGCGCCGTGTCGACGTCCTGGGGCGCCAGCCGGGGCCGGCCCGATCCGTTCCAGCTGCCCCGTTTCACGCCGTGGGACCGCAGCCGCCTGCGCTTCATCCTGCGGCTGGCGCGCAACCTCGCCAACAGCGCGCAGTTGGCGTAAATGACGTAAACAGCAAACAAGCATCGAAAGCATCGCATGTCGTTAAAGAAGGACGTCCTGCATGGACTGAAGTGGATGGCCGGCGCCAAGTTCGCCAGCCAGATCGTCACGTGGGCGATCACTATCGTCGTGATGCGCCTGCTGGCGCCCGCCGACTATGGCTTGATGGCGATGGCCACCGTGTTCCTGGCCTGGTGCGCGATGTTCATCGAGATGGGCCTGGCGCCCGCGCTGGTGCAGGCCAAGGACGTCAGCACGCAGGAGCTGCGCCAGGCGTACGGCATCTTCGTGCTGGTCAACCTGGCGATGGTGCTCGTGCTGGTTGCCGGGGCACCCCTGATGGCGGCGTTCTTCGGCGACCCCCAACTGACCCTCGTGATCCGCGTGCTGGCGCTGCAATTCGTGCTGGCGCCGTTCGGCCTGGTGTCCGAGGTGCTGCTGCAGCGCAGCCTGAATTTCCGTGCGCGTTCGCTGCTGGACCTGGCGACAGCCGTCATCACCAGCGTGGCAACGTTGCTGCTGGCCTGGACCGGCCATGGCGTCTGGGCGCTGGTGTGGGGCACGCTGATCGGCGCTTTGTGGCGCACGGTGGCCGTCAACGTCGTCGCGCGTTTCCCCTACCTGCCGCTGTTCTCCTGGGACGGCATGCGCGCCCTGCTGACGTTCGGCGGCAAGGTGTCCGCCTCGCGCTTCCTGTGGTTCTTCTTCACGCAGGCCGACACGGTCATCATCGGCCGCACCCTGGGCGGCGAAATCCTCGGCATGTATTCCGTCGCGCTGCACCTGGCCAGCCTGCCGGTGCAGCGGGTCTCGTCGATCCTGAACCAGGTGGCGTTCCCCGCGCTGGCGCGCTACCAGCACGACCGCGCGGCCATCGCGCGCCAGCTGCTCAAGGCCTTCGAGCTGGTCAGCCTGGTCGCGTTCCCGATCCTGTGGGGCATGGCCAGCACGGCCAGCGACATCGTGCTGGTGTTCCTGGGCGAGCACTGGCAGGGCGCCATCCTGCCGCTGCGCGTGCTGGCGCTGATCATGCCGTTCCGCACCGTCGTGCAGTTCCTGCCGGCCGTGACGGACGCCGTCGGCCGGCCCGGCATCGCGCTGCAGAACGGCATCGTCGCCTGCACCGTGATGCCGCTGGCGTTCTACATCGGCACGCACTGGGGCATCTTCGGCGTGGCGATGGCATGGGCGCTGGCGTATCCCGTCGTCCTGCTGATCAACCTGCACCGCATGCTGGGTGTGATCGGCCTGGGCCTGGCCGAGGTGGCGGCACGGATGCTGCCGGCCATGCTGGCGGCCGGCGCGATGTACGCGGCCGTCATGGCCACGCATGGCACGCTGGAGCAGATCGCCGACCGGCGCGTGGCGCTGGCGATCCAGGTCGGTATCGGCGCGCTGGTGTATGGCGTGGCCAGTTGCCTGGTCAACCGCGCGGCGGTGCTGGAAGTGTGGCGCATGGTACGGCGCAAAGGGCAGCCGGCCTGACATGGTGCGCGTAACGATTGCGCCGCACGGCTGGCAGTTCGATGCGGCCGAAGGAGAAACGCTGCTGCGCGCGGCCGAGCGAGCCGGCATCCGCCTGCCCAGCTCCTGCCGCAACGGCACGTGCCGTACCTGCTATTGCGCCAGCGATGGCGGCGCCGTGCGTTATACGGTCGAGTGGCCCGGCCTGTCGCTGGACGAGAAACGGGCGCACGACGTGCTGCCGTGCGTGGCCGTCGCACTGGCCGACATCACGCTGGTCGTCCCGGCCGCGCGTCGCATGGTGGCTGACGGCTAGTCCGGTGTGCCCGGCTTGCGCAGCCGGGCCAGCAGCGCCTCGGTCTGGTCGTTCAGCGGCAGGCCGTGGCGCCGCAGCAGCTGCACGTGCAGCACGAGGTTTTCCAGCACCAGCTTGGCGGCGACAGCCAGCAAGGTCAGGCGCCGGTCTTCGTCGCTGAACGACTCCATCGCGTCGGCCATCTCGCACAGGTGCTTGGCGACGATGCCGCGCAGGTCCTGCTCATCGAAGGGCAGGTCGGCGAAATCGATGGGGTCTTCCTGCTCCACTTCCTGCATCAACAGTTCCAGTTCCTGCGGAGTGATCGACATCTGTGGCTCCAGTGACTCGCATGCTTGCATTTTAGGCCAAAGGCCGCCGCAACCGCGCTAGAATCGTCCGATCGGCACGGCGGACAATCATGGCCACCCTCATCTTTACGCAACAGCTGGCGCGCTTCCTGCCCGTCCCGCAACTGGCGACGGATGCCGCGACATTGCGTGCGGCGCTGGACGAGGTCTTTGCCGACAACCAGCGCCTGCAGGGCTATGTGCTGGACGACCAGGGCCGGCTGCGCGAGAACGTCGTCATCTTCATCGACGGCCGGCGCACCCGCGACCGCGTCCGCCTGGACGATCCCCTGGCGCCCGATTCCACCATCCACATCCTGCAGGCCCTATCCGGAGGCTGACATGGCACACCGCGCATTGCTCGCAACCCGCAAGGGCCTGTTCGAACTGACCCGCCACGACACCGGCTGGCTGGTGGCGCCACCGCACTTTCCCGGCGACCCGGTATCGGCCGTGCTGCACGACTCACGCGACGGCACCACCTATGCGGCACTGAACCTCGGCCATTTCGGCGCCAAGCTGCACCGCCGCGATGCGGGCAGCGACGGCTGGACGGAAGTGGCGGCGCCCGTCTATCCTGCCAAGCCGGCCGGCAGCGAGGATGCGACCGACTGGTCGTTGAAGATGATCTGGACGCTTGCCGCGGGCGGACCGGACCAGCCGGGGGTACTGTGGGCGGGCACGTTGCCCGGTGGGCTGTTCCGCTCGAGCGACCGGGGCACGTCCTGGCACCTGGTCGAGGGCCTGTGGAACGTCTCGGAACGCCCGCAATGGTTTGGCGGCGGCTACGACACGCCGGGCATCCACAGCATCTGCGTCGACCCGCGCGACAGCAACAGCCTGCTGGTGGCCGTTTCCTGCGGCGGAGTATGGCTGAGCACCGACGGCGGCGCCGCCTGGCAGCTGCGCACCAAGGGCATGGCGGCCGGCTACATGCCGCCCGAGCTGGCGGAGCAGGGCGCCGTGCAGGACCCGCACCGCATCGTGCGTTGCGCCGGCGAGCCGGACGTGTTGTGGTGCCAGCACCATAGCGGCATCTGGCGTTCGCGCGACAATGCCGCCACGTGGCACGAAGTGGCCGCGCCCCTGTCCACGTTTGGCTTTGCCGTCGCCGTCCACCCGCACGATGGCGAGACCGCGTGGTTCGTGCCGGCCATCGCGGACCAGCAGCGCGTGCCGGTGGATGCCGCGCTGGCGGTCAATCGTACCCGCGACGGTGGCACCACATTCGACACCCTGCGTGAAGGCCTGCCGCAGCGGCAGTGCTACGACCTGGTGTACCGCCACGCGCTGGCGGTCGCCGACGATGGCGCGACCTTGCTGCTCGCCTCGACCACGGGCGGCGGCTGGTGGTCCGGCGACGGCGGCGCGCATTGGCAGGACCTGGGCGCCCGCCTGCCGCCCGTCCATGCGGCAGCCTTTGCGTCCTAGGGGATAGACCAGTAGGCCAGGAACATGTCGACGGCCGTCGTGACGACGGCCGCCTGCTGGGCCTCGTCGAGTGCCGGCTGCCCCATGGCGACCTGGGGCCAGAATGCAAACGTCTTCAATTGCCCCTGCAGCAGCGTCGCCATGAATGCCGGGTCGCCCGGCTTCAACTTGCCATCCGCCTGCGCCGCGCGCAGGAATGCCGCCGCGCCTTCTTCCTTTTCGCTCAGCTTTGCCACCATGCTGTGCGCCCGCGCGGGCGTGTGGATCGCTTCGGCGATGGCGACGCGCGCCAGGTCCAGGAAGTAGGGATCGCGCAGCATGGCCATCTTGTGCGTCAACAGCGTGACGAGTTGGTCGCGCAGCGGCGTATCCGGGCGGTAGACGATCGCGTCCACCGCGGCGCTGCACTGCCACAGCTCCTGCAGTATCTGGGCGAACAGGTCGTCCTTGCTGGGGAAGTGGTTGTAGACGGTGCGTTTGGAAACACCGGCCGTGGCCGCGAGCGGGCCTCGCCCTTGCGCTGGCTGGGACCGAAGCGCTTCCACCGGGCGCCGCTGGCACTGGACGAGCTGCCGCCGATCGCCGGCGTGATCCTGTCGCATGACCACTACGACCACCTGGACCGCGCCGCCGTGCTGGCCTTGGCAGCGAAGACGGAGCATTTCGTCGCGCCGCTGGGCGTGGGGGACCTGTTGGTGAAGTGGGGCGTGCCCGCCCATAAAGTGCACCAGCTGGACTGGTGGCGTGGCGTGACCCTGGGTGACGTCGAGCTGACCTGCACGCCGGCGCAGCATTTCTCCGGCCGCGGCCTGGGCGACGGCAACAGCACGCTGTGGTGTTCCTGGGTGATCCGCCGCGGCGAGCGCAAGATCTTCTTCAGCGGCGACACGGGCTACTTCCGCGGCTTCAAGGCCATCGGCGACAAGTATGGACCGTTCCACCTGACGATGGTGGAGACGGGCGCCTACGATCCGCAGTGGCCGGACATCCACATGCAGCCGGAAGAAACCATGCAGGCCCACATCGACCTGCGCGGCGCCGTGTTGATGCCGATCCATAACGGCACGTTCGACCTGGCCTTCCACCCGTGGCATGAACCGTTCGAGCGCATCGCCGCGCTGGCGGCCGAACGCGGCCAGCGGCTGGCCACGCCCGTCATCGGCGCGCCGCTGTCGATCGCGACGCCCGCAGTGGACCAGCGCTGGTGGCGCCTGATCTGACGGCCGGACGCAAAAGGGGCCAGGCACCTGACCGGTGCCTGGCCCCTCGTGCCACGGCGCGTTACCGTATTACTTCATCCACAGGCGCATGGCATCCCATGCGCGGCCGAAGATCGAGGCCTGTTCGACCGATTCCAGCGCCACGACCGGCAGTTCCAGCATCGGCTTGCCGTCCACGACCATCTTCAGCTTGCCCACGTTGGTGCCTTCGCCCAGCGGCGCGACCAGCGGGTCCTTGCGTTCCAGGACCGGCTTCATCTTGCCAGCCACGCCCTTCGGCACGGTGACCATCACGTCCTGGCGGAAGCCGATCTTGACGTTGTTCTTCGCGCCCTTCCACACCTGCGGCGTGTCGACGGCCTGGTTCTTCGCGTACAGCTTGACGGTGTCGAAGTTCTGGAAGCCCCAGTTCAGCAGCTTCTGGCTTTCGGCCGTACGCGTCGCGTCCGAGTTCGTGCCCATCACCACCGAGATCAGGCGACGGTCGATGTTGCCGCTGGGGCGGTGCGCCGACGCGACCATGCAATAGCCGGCCGATTCGGTGTGTCCCGTCTTCATGCCGTCCACGGTCGGGTCCAGCCACAGCAGGCGATTGCGGTTCTGCTGCGTGATCTTGTTGTACGTGAAGCTCTTGACGGAGTCGATCTTGTAGAACTGCGGGTATTCCTGGATCACGTGCTTGGCCAGGATCGACAGGTCGCGCGCCGTCGTGAAGTTGTCGGGGCTCGGCAGGCCGTGCGGGTTGGCGAACCTGGTGTTCGTCATGCCCAGGCGTTGCGCTTCGCGGTTCATCAGCGTGACGAACGTGCCTTCGTCGCCGGCCACCGCTTCGGCCAGCGCCACGGCGGCGTCATTACCCGACTGGATCATCAGGCCATGCAGCAGGTCGTTGATCGAGACGGGAACGGCCGGGTCGATGAACATCTTCGAACTGGACGAGTCGACCTTCCACGCGCGGGTGGAGACGTTGACCATCTGGTTCAGTTCGAGCTTCTTGTCGCGCAGGGCCATGAAGGTCAGGTAGGCCGTCATGATCTTCGTCAGCGACGCGGGCTCGACGCGCATGTTCGGGTCCTGCGCGGCGATCACCTGGCCGCTGGTCGCATCGAGCAGCAGCCAGGACTTGGCGGCGATCGTGGGCGCGGGGACGGTCTGGGCGGCGGCGGAGGAGAGAATCAGGACGCTGGAAACCAGCGCCGCGAGCAGTTTTTTCATTGATCTGGAATCGTAAAAGAGATGCAAAAAGAGGTGCAGAAACCGGCAGTGATATTGACGAAGCAACGACAAAGGGCACGGCGGCGGGGCCGTGCGGCCGGGACATTATAGGCGCTCATGCCTCGTCAGGGTCGTCCGTTTGCTGCTGTTTGCCCAGCCACAGGGCGATCACCCAGTTCTTGATGTGACCGAGCTTGCGGTGGAAGAAGTGATCCGCGCCGGGGATCACCACCACCGGCACATCCTGCGGACGGGCCCAGTCGAACACGGCCTGTACGGGAATCGTGTCGTCGTTTTCGCCGTGGATGAGGATCGTGTCGGGCGGGATGTCGGCCATCTGCCACTTGCCGGCGGCGCTGCCGACCAGGGCCAGGCGTTCCGCCGGCGTGCCGCGCGCGGCGAGGCGCTGCGCCAGCTGCGACTGCACGTAGGTGCCGAACGAGAAACCGGCCAGGGCTACCGGCAGGTCGGGAAACTTCTCCGTCATGTGCGCGTACAGCAGTTCCATGTCGTCGGTTTCGCCGTGGCCGCGGTCATGCGTGCCTTCGGACTGGCCGACGCCGCGGAAGTTGATGCGGGCGACGACGTAGTCCAGCGCCACGAACGCGCGCGCCAGCGTCTGCGTGACCTTGTTCTCCATCGTGCCGCCGTACAGCGGGTGCGGGTGGGCGACGAGGGCGATGCCGCGCGGTTTCTTGCCGTCCAGCGGCATGTCGATCAGGCCTTCCATCAGGCCGGCGTTGCCCTGCATGGTGAAATGCTTGGTGTTCTTGTTCATCACTTGATCTTCAACCTTTCCACGGGCTGGCCGTTGACGAGGTGGCTGTCGATGATCTCGTCGATGTCGGATGTGTCGACGTACGTGTACCAGGTGCCTTCGGGGTAGACGACCAGCACGGGGCCGTGCTCGCAGCGGTCCAGGCAGCCGGCCTGGTTGATGCGTACGTTGCCGGCGCCATTGATGTCCAGTTGCTTGCAGCGCTTCTTGGCGTGCTTTTGCGCTTGCTCGGCGCCGCGGGGGCCGCAGCTCTCGCGGCCGTCATCACGGGTGTTCATGCAGAAGAACACGTGATGCTTGAAATAAGGGGTGTCGCTCATGCTTGCCTCATTGTTGTGTAAGGGCCGGCGCGTCGGCGGCGAAGGCGTAATGATACCCGCGATCAGGCCCGATTGAGTTTATGGGACGGCAGCCACAGGAACCACAGCGCGCAGACGGGCCACAGCAGCGAGAGGAACTGCGCCGCGCCGTTGAAGTTCAGGAATTTGCCTTGCACCCATGTCTGCATCGTCGCGCTGAAGTAGGGATTCACGGGCGTGCTGTTGACCACGACCAGGCTGAGGATCAGCGTCGCCACGGCCAGGCGGCGCTGCGCGACCTGGGGCGCGAACGCCAGCCCCGCCACCATGATGCCGCCGATCAGGAAGCCGCCCTGGGCACCCGGCGTGATCCAGACGAAGGCATTCTCGGGCGCGAACAGCAGGGCCGACGCAAGCGTCTTCGCCATGATCGCCCCGGCCAGCAGGCCGGCCGCCATCAGCGCGCGTGGCGCCGGCCGGCGCATCAGGCACATCAGCGTCAACGTCGCGCCCACCATGCTGCAGGCCGTGACGATCGTCTCCGACAGCCAGTACTGCTCGACGCTCAGGTCGGGTTCCGGCCGTACATACGACAACAGGTCGATGTCCGCCTCCAGCAGGCGGCTCAGCCAATCCGACAGGATGGGCAACAGCTGGCCCTGGCCGAACAGGAACGACGACGGGTACAGCTGCGCCAGCGGCCACAGTGCCACCAGCACGAGGCCCTGGCTGGCATGCTGGGCGAACCAGCGCTGGCGCAGCCGGTACAGGTGGCTCATGTCGAGCAGCTTGCGGGCCGTCAGCACGCCGAGCAGGCCACCGATCGCGCAGCCCGTGCTGTTGGTATAGAAGTCCAGGTTGGACGACACCCGGCTGGGCAGGTAGGTCTGCACGGCTTCCATCACGCCGGACACCAGCATGCCGGTCAGCGCGGCCAGCAGGAAGGCCCAGATGCCGCGGATGCGCGGATGCAGCGCATACGCGACCAGCATGCCGAACGGGATATAGCCGATGACGTTGATGGACGCGTCGAACTTGGTCCAGTAGCGTGGCATCGCGGTATGTTCGAGGAACAGCAGCGGCGACAAGCCCTGGTTGTGCCAGCCGGAGAAGGGAAACAGGCTGGCATAGACGATCAGCAGCAGGTACGCGAGCAGGGTGGCGCGCGCCACCGGCGAGCCGCGACGGGCGCGCGCAGGCTCCGGCGTGCCGGGGGCCGGCTGCTGCTCCGGGGCGCCGTCCACGGTCATGTTTACCGGGCCGGCAGCGTGGCCAGCCAGGCCAGGATGTCGGCGGCGATGGCATCCGACGCGGCGGCCAGGGCCCGCGCACCGCCGGGAGCGTCCGCGCTGGTTGCCGGGACCGTGCGCGCAAACGTGCGCTGGTCCACGAGGCGGTGCGAACGGAACACGGAGGCGCGCAGGGCGATCGTGGCGCTGCTCTGCGTCACGCTGTCGAAGTTCTGCGAGAATTCGTCCGCTTCCAGGCGCAGCAGCGGTACGCCGCCACTGGCGTCCGACGTCGACAACACCTTGACGCCGCCCTGCGCGATGCGTGCCTTCACGCGTTGCGACAGCAGCTGCAGCGGCGTGGCGCTCCACTGGTTGTAGGCATACGGGCGCGATTGCTGGGCATCCGCATACAAGAGACGGTAGAACATGCGCTGGTTGTCCAGCATGGCCGGACCGGTGACGTCGGCCACGACCAGTGCCGGGAAGGCGGTGGCGGCCGGCGCAGCCTGCATGGTGGCGGGAGCGCCGATGGGGCCGAAGTCGTAGCTGGTCTGCTGCGGCCCCTTGCTGCTGGCGCAGCCGGCGACGAGTGCCGCACAGGCCGCGATGCCGGCCAGGCGCAGGGTGAAGGAATGGGTCATCGGATCGTCCTTGTCATTGGGCCGGTGCCGCGAAGCCGGGTTCGCCCGGGCCCGGCGTGGGAGCCGGCGCGCCGAACAGGATGCTTTGCGGGCGGTCGTTCAGGGTATTCATGGTGCGGCGCACGGCCCGCATCGAGGAGCGCGTTTCGTCCGTCAGCGCGGTGATGCTGGGCAGCGTGTCCAGTTCCGCGCTGGTCGCCACCGATTCGACGGAGGTCGCGGTGCGGTCGACCGCGCCGGAAATGCGGGTGATGGCGCCGTCCGGGCCCTGCAGGCTTTGCGACAGGCGCGTCACGTCCTGGGCCAGCGTGTCGACGGAGCGGAACGCGCTTTCCGCCTGGTTCGCCAGCGCCGGCAGGCGGTCGATGGTGGGGCCCAGGCGCTGCGGGATGGCGCGGTATTCCTGCGCGGCCGCGCTGACGTCGGAGAAGGCCGCCAGCATGGTCTTCTGGTTCTCCTCGCTCAGCAGCTTGTTGACCTGGGTCGATACCTCCTCGACCTTGGAGATCAGCGCCTTGCCGCGTTTTTCCAGCTCGTCCAGCAGGCCAGGACGCAGCGGAATGCGGCTCGGGTTGTCCTGGTTCGTCGCCAGGCGCGGCGAACCGACCGATTCGTCGTCCAGCTGGATGTAGGCGATACCGGTGACGCCCTGGTAGCCCAGCGTGGCGAAGGTCGTCTTCGTGATCGGCGTGGCCGGGTCGATGCTCAGGTGGATCAGGATCTGGCCCGTGGTGCGCGGATCGAAGTCGATGGCGTCCACCTTGCCCACCTCCAGGCCGCGATAGCGCACGGCGGCCTGCGGGTTCAGGCCGGGCACCGACAGGTTCGTGGCCAGCAGGTAGGGCGCGTACTCGACGCGGTCGCGGTTGAACCAGATCCCGAACAGGACAGCCGCCACCAGCAGCGTCAGCGTGAAGATGCCGGTCATGAAGGCGTGTGCGCGGTTTTCCATGCTTGCTCCTTATTGGAGGGCTTCGAGGGCCCGCTTGCCGCGGTCGCCCAGGAAGAACTCCTTGATAAACGGGTGGTCGACCTGGATCACGTCCTTCGTCGGCCCCACCGCGATCACGTGCTTTTCCGCCAGCACGGCGATACGGGTGGACAGCGCGAACAGCGAATCCAGGTCGTGCGTCACCATCACCACCGTCAGGCCCAGTTCCCGGTGCAGGGACTTGATCAGCGAGACGAAGCTTTCCGAGCGGTCCGGATCGAGGCCCGCCGTGGGTTCGTCCAGGAACAGCAGCTTCGGCTCCAGCGCCAGGGCGCGGGCCAGGGCGACGCGCTTGATCATCCCGCCGGACAGGTCGGACGGCATCTTGTTGGCATGCTCGGGGCCCAGCCCGACCATGTTCATCTTCAGCAGCACCGCGTCGCGCACCAGGTCGTGCGGCAGCACGCGCAGTTCGCGCATGGGCTGGGCGATGTTCTCGAACACCGTCAGCGCCGAATACAACGCGCCTTGCTGGAACAGCATGCCCCAGTGGTTGCGCAGCAGCTGCAGCTGGGCCGACGTGGCCTGCGTGATGTCCTCGCCGAATACGCGCACGCAGCCCTTCGAGGGCCGCTCCAGCCCCAGCATCTGGCGCAGCAGCACCGTCTTGCCGGTGCCCGAGCCGCCCACGATTGACATGATTTCGCCTTGTTCGATCGTCAGGTCGAGGTCATTGTGGATGACGGTGCGGCCGAACTTCGTCTGCAGGCCGTGGATCTCGACGACGGGCACGCTGCCGTCCAGGGTCAGCTCGCCCGGCGTCTCGGCACAGATGCGCTCATTGTCGTCATGGGGTTCGACCTGGTCGCTCATCAGAAGCCCACTCCGTTGAAGACGATGGCAAAGACGGCATCGGCCAGGATGACGACGGTGATGGCCGTGACGACGGACGTCGTCGTGCCCCGGCCCAGGCTTTCCGTGTTCGGCTGGATGCGCAGGCCGAAGTGGCACGACACCAGCGCGATCAGCATGCCGAACACGGCCCCTTTACCCAGGCCGATCATGTAGTTCGCCAGCGGCACGGCATCCGGCAGCTTCTGGATGAAGTAGCGCGCCGACAGGTTCAATTCGATCTTCGCCGACACCATGCCGCCGATCAGGGCCATGCAGTCGGTCCAGATGACAAGGAGCGGCATCGAGATCGCCAGCGCGACCACCTTCGGCAGGACCAGGCGGAAGCCGTGCGAAATGCCCATCACGAGCATCGCGTCGAGTTCCTCCGTCACGCGCATGACGCCCAGCTGCGCGGTGATGGACGAGCCCGAGCGGCCCGCGACAAGAATGGCCGCCAGCAGCGGGCCCAGTTCGCGGATGATGCTCATGCCGAGCAGGTTCACGAGGTAGATGTCGCCGCCGAAGTTGCGCAGCTGCTGCGCCGACAGGTAGGACAGCACGACGCCGATCAGGAAGCCGACCAGGGCGGTGATCCCGAGCGCCTGGAAGCCGGCGTGGAAGATATTGGCCGAGATTTCCTTCCACGGTCCGCGCAGGGGGCTTTTTGCGAAGCGCCACGCATCCTGCGTGACTTGGCCGATCAGCTTCACGAAACCCTGCAGGTGTTCGACGAAGTGCAGCATGCCGCCGCCCAGCGTCGTGATCCAGTCCATGTGGTGGGTGCGGGTGCGCGGCAGTTCCAGCTTGCCGGTCGCCTCCAGGCGCTTGAAGAATTCCTCCTGGCCGGGCGCGAGCTTCAGGGAAGCGGGCCGCTGGTAACCCCAGGCCTGCCAGAACAGCTGCGCCCCGATATGGTCCATGCTCTCGATGGCGGACAGGTCCCATTGCGCATTACCGCTCTTGTGCGCCTGATCGAGCCGGGCCGACAAGGCCTTGATGACCTTCCGGTGCGCCAGCGCGTGCACCTGCCACGTGCCGTCGGCGGTCACCGTGCCACCGGCGGTGTCGCCGGGTTGGAAAGTTAAGCTTGGCTCTTGTGCAATGGGCATGTCGCCAGTGTAAGTGAGATTCGTTTCGTTCGCTACGGGACCCGCCTCAACGGTGTGTCAGACCATGCCGACACAGGCCGCCGGTCCTCATGCCGCCAGGTGGCGGGCCTGGCGCTGCGGCGCCGCCGTCGTTGCCACCTTTTGCCTCACGCCGTGGCCGTCGCGTGCCAGCAGGGCGGTCGCGTCGTCCGCGCCCATGCCGCGCTGCTGCAGCCAGCGGCCCACCAGCGCCGCCAGGCGGTCCAGCGCGATGCGGTGGGTAGCGTCGGTGTTCGCATACAGCCAGTCGGAGAAGGCCATGAAGCTGTCGAAGGCTCGCTCGCCCAGCAGAACGTGGATGGTGTGGTTGAAACGGCCGGAATTGGCAACGAGGTCCCAGTAGCGGGCGAAGCGCACCAACCGCTGCATGGTGGGGAAGTCGATGTCGCGGTTGGCCAGGATCGTGTAGGGCGGATGCGGGTCGAATACGAGGCCGAATTCGGCCGTGTGGCGGATGATGGGCGTGCCGCGCAGCCGCTTCAGGATGCCGAACTGGATTTCGTGCGGGCCCAGGGCCCACAGCTTGTCGAAGCCGGCGGCGAAGCTGTCCACGGTCTCGCCGGGCAGGCCGGCGATCAGGTCGACGTGCATGTGCACGTGCGAGTGCTCGCACAGCCAGCGGATATTGTCGGCGGCCTTCTGGTTGTCCTGCTTGCGGCTGATGTTCGCCTGGACGACGGGATTGAAGCTCTGGATGCCGATCTCGAACTGCAGGGCGCCGGGCGGGAATTTGGCGATGCCTTCCTTCAGCGCGTCTGGCAGGTGGTCCGGCACCAGCTCGAAGTGGGCGTAGACGGGATCGTCGGGGTGGGCCGCCAGTTTGTCGAGGAAGAACTGCATGATCTTCAGGCTGGTCTTGATGTTCAGGTTGAAGGTGCGGTCGACGAACTTGAAGAGGCGCGCGCCGCGCGCATGCAGCGACTCCATCTCCGCCAGGAAGGCGTCGATATTGAATGGCCACGCTGTCTTGTCCAGCGCGGACAGGCAGAATTCGCACTTGAACGGGCAGCCGCGCGAGGCTTCCACGTACAGGGTGCGGTGGGCGATGTCCTCGTCACTATATAAGGAGTAGGGCAGCGCGATGTCCGCCATCGGTGGCTGCACGCCGGCGTGGACCTTCATCAGCGGCTTGGGGCCGTGCAGGATCTCGCCGCACAGCTTGGGGAAGGTGACGTCGCCCCAGCCGGTCACGACGTAGTCGGCCAGCTGCACGATGGCCTGTTCGCCCGTCTCATGCGACACCTCGGGACCGCCCAGCACGACGACGACCTGGGGCGCCACGCGCTTGAGCATGGCCACCAGCTTCGTCGTTTCCTCCACGTTCCATATATAGACGCCGAAGCCGACGATCGTCGGTTGGTGCGCCAGGATGCGCTCGACGAGCTCGGTGGTCTTGGCACCGATGACGAATTCCTGGATGCGGGTCTGTTCCTTCAGCCCCCCATATTGGCCAGCAGGTAGCGCAGTCCCAGCGAGGCATGGGTATAGCGGGCGTTGAGGGTGGAAAGCAGGATCGTCATGGCGGCAGCGGAAGGTCGAACGCGAAATCGTGCATTTTACCCCTTGCGCGGCCGCCGGCGTTTCGCTATAGTTCTGTCCCTGCCGCAGCGTAGACGTGAAAACGAAACAATGCGACAGTGGTGGAAGCGCCTCCGGCGCCGACATCGAAGGGGTTGACGAGCTGCACGAAACACCGCATAATCTCATCTCTCTGCTGCTGACAAACACAACGCTTTGTCGCCGAACGCAGCAAACGCCTGAGGGCAGAATTCTTTAACAATCAACAGTCGATAAGTGTGGGCGTTTGATGTGAGTGTGCCCGGGACTTTGGTCCCGATACTCAAAATATATAGCATCAAACGCTTGCACAAGTAATTAAACGTGACCTCGCAAGAGGAACGTCAGATTCTTGAGTGAGTGACCATGTCAGCAATGACATAAAACAGAGATTGAACTGAAGAGTTTGATCCTGGCTCAGATTGAACGCTGGCGGCATGCTTTACACATGCAAGTCGAACGGTAACAGGGAGCTTGCTCCGCTGACGAGTGGCGAACGGGTGAGTAATATATCGGAACGTACCCAAGAGTGGGGGATAACGTAGCGAAAGTTACGCTAATACCGCATACGATCCAAGGATGAAAGCAGGGGACCGCAAGGCCTTGTGCTCCTGGAGCGGCCGATATCTGATTAGCTAGTTGGTGAGGTAAAGGCTCACCAAGGCGACGATCAGTAGCTGGTCTGAGAGGACGACCAGCCACACTGGAACTGAGACACGGTCCAGACTCCTACGGGAGGCAGCAGTGGGGAATTTTGGACAATGGGCGCAAGCCTGATCCAGCAATGCCGCGTGAGTGAAGAAGGCCTTCGGGTTGTAAAGCTCTTTTGTCAGGGAAGAAACGGGTGTGGCTAATATCTGCATCTAATGACGGTACCTGAAGAATAAGCACCGGCTAACTACGTGCCAGCAGCCGCGGTAATACGTAGGGTGCAAGCGTTAATCGGAATTACTGGGCGTAAAGCGTGCGCAGGCGGTTTTGTAAGTCTGTCGTGAAATCCCCGGGCTTAACCTGGGAATGGCGATGGAGACTGCAAGGCTAGAGTTTGGCAGAGGGGGGTAGAATTCCACGTGTAGCAGTGAAATGCGTAGAGATGTGGAGGAACACCGATGGCGAAGGCAGCCCCCTGGGTCAAAACTGACGCTCATGCACGAAAGCGTGGGGAGCAAACAGGATTAGATACCCTGGTAGTCCACGCCCTAAACGATGTCTACTAGTTGTCGGGTCTTAATTGACTTGGTAACGCAGCTAACGCGTGAAGTAGACCGCCTGGGGAGTACGGTCGCAAGATTAAAACTCAAAGGAATTGACGGGGACCCGCACAAGCGGTGGATGATGTGGATTAATTCGATGCAACGCGAAAAACCTTACCTACCCTTGACATGGCAGGAATCCTCGAGAGATCGGGGAGTGCTCGAAAGAGAACCTGCACACAGGTGCTGCATGGCTGTCGTCAGCTCGTGTCGTGAGATGTTGGGTTAAGTCCCGCAACGAGCGCAACCCTTGTCATTAGTTGCTACGAAAGGGCACTCTAATGAGACTGCCGGTGACAAACCGGAGGAAGGTGGGGATGACGTCAAGTCCTCATGGCCCTTATGGGTAGGGCTTCACACGTCATACAATGGTACATACAGAGGGCCGCCAACCCGCGAGGGGGAGCTAATCCCAGAAAGTGTATCGTAGTCCGGATTGTAGTCTGCAACTCGACTGCATGAAGTTGGAATCGCTAGTAATCGCGGATCAGCATGTCGCGGTGAATACGTTCCCGGGTCTTGTACACACCGCCCGTCACACCATGGGAGCGGGTTTTACCAGAAGTAGGTAGCTTAACCGCAAGGAGGGCGCTTACCACGGTAGGATTCGTGACTGGGGTGAAGTCGTAACAAGGTAGCCGTATCGGAAGGTGCGGCTGGATCACCTCCTTTCTAGAGTTGGCACGGATCGTAAAGATCGTGCATCAAACGCTCACACTTATCGACTGTCGAATGAAGAAGAAACAGTAGCACCGCTGATATATGGTATCAACTAAGCGGGTCTGTAGCTCAGCTGGTTAGAGCACCGTGTTGATAACGCGGGGGTCGTTGGTTCGAGCCCAACCAGACCCACCATCGTATCGCACCCCATGGGGGATTAGCTCAGCTGGGAGAGCACCTGCTTTGCAAGCAGGGGGTCGTCGGTTCGATCCCGTCATCCTCCACCAAAAGTTTAAACGTAAGTTCCGAAATTTACGTTTAGTCTTTTAGAGACTACTGCTGTTTCGCTCTTTAACAATCTGGAAGAAGTAAAGTTTTATTAAGCGTGTGAGAGATCGCACACTTAGGGTAGTAGTAAAACTCATCAAACACAGTAGTAAATGCTTGAACCGATAGCCGTCAAGGTTATAGGGACAAGTGAATAAGTGCACATGGTGGATGCCTTGGCGATTACAGGCGACGAAGGACGTAGTAGTCTGCGATAAGCTACGGGGAGCTGACAAACGAGCTTTGATCCGTAGATTTCCGAATGGGGAAACCCACCCTTTTAGGGTATCACTCACTGAATACATAGGTGTGTGAGGCGAACGCGGCGAACTGAAACATCTAAGTAGCTGCAGGAAAATAAATCAACCGAGATTCCCAAAGTAGTGGCGAGCGAAATGGGAAGAGCCTGTACGTGATAGTCGGACTGATAGTGGAAGCCTCTGGAAATAGGCGCCATAGCGGGTGATAGCCCCGTACACGAAATCAGACCGGTGGTACTAAGCGTACGACAAGTAGGGCGGGACACGAGAAATCCTGTCTGAATATGGGGGGACCATCCTCCAAGGCTAAATACTCGTAATCGACCGATAGTGAACCAGTACCGTGAGGGAAAGGCGAAAAGAACCCCGGGAGGGGAGTGAAATAGATCCTGAAACCGTGTGCATACAAACAGTCGGAGCGGACTTGTTCCGTGACGGCGTACCTTTTGTATAATGGGTCAGCGACTTACATTCAGTAGCGAGGTTAACCATATAGGGGAGCCGCAGAGAAATCGAGTCCGAACAGGGCGCTAGTTGCTGGGTGTAGACCCGAAACCAAGTGATCTACCCATGGCCAGGTTGAAGGTGCGGTAACACGCACTGGAGGACCGAACCCACTAATGTTGAAAAATTAGGGGATGAGCTGTGGGTAGGGGTGAAAGGCTAAACAAACTTGGAAATAGCTGGTTCTCTCCGAAAACTATTTAGGTAGTGCCTCAAGTATCACCATCGGGGGTAGAGCACTGTTATGGCTAGGGGGTCATCGCGACTTACCAAACCATTGCAAACTCCGAATACCGATGAGTGCGAGCTTGGGAGACAGACGTCGGGTGCTAACGTCCGGCGTCAAGAGGGAAACAACCCAGACCGCCAGCTAAGGTCCCAAAGATTGGCTAAGTGGAAAACGAAGTGGGAAGGCTAAAACAGTCAGGATGTTGGCTTAGAAGCAGCCATCATTTAAAGAAAGCGTAATAGCTCACTGATCGAGTCGTCCTGCGCGGAAGATGTAACGGGGCTAAGCCAGTCACCGAAGCTGCGGATATTTTTCCTGTGATTTATCACGGGATCGATATGGTAGGAGAGCGTTCTGTAAGCCTGCGAAGGTGTCTTGTAAAGGATGCTGGAGGTATCAGAAGTGCGAATGCTGACATGAGTAGCGATAATGCGGGTGAAAAGCCCGCACGCCGTAAGCCCAAGGTTTCCTGTTCAACGTTCATCGGAGCAGGGTGAGTCGGCCCCTAAGGCGAGGCAGAGATGCGTAGCTGATGGGAAGCAGGTTAATATTCCTGCACCGTCGTATGATGCGATGGGGGGACGGATCGCGGAAGGTTGTCTGACTGTTGGAATAGTCAGTTTCTGGTTCATAGAAGGCGCTTAGGCAAATCCGGGCGCGGAATTCAAGGGATCGGGACGAGCGAACTTGTTCGCGAAGCAATCGGAAGTGGTTCCAAGAAAAGCCTCTAAGCTTCAGTCATACGAGACCGTACCGCAAACCGACACAGGTGGGCGAGATGAGTATTCTAAGGCGCTTGAGAGAACTCGGGAGAAGGAACTCGGCAAATTGGTACCGTAACTTCGGGAAAAGGTACGCCCCGGTAGCTTGGTCACTTTACTGTGATAGGGCGAAAGGGTTGCAATAAACTGGTGGCTGCGACTGTTTAATAAAAACACAGCACTCTGCAAACACGAAAGTGGACGTATAGGGTGTGACGCCTGCCCGGTGCTGGAAGATTAAATGATGGGGTGCAAGCTCTTGATTGAAGTCCCAGTAAACGGCGGCCGTAACTATAACGGTCCTAAGGTAGCGAAATTCCTTGTCGGGTAAGTTCCGACCTGCACGAATGGCGTAACGATGGCCACACTGTCTCCTCCCGAGACTCAGCGAAGTTGAAGTGTTTGTGATGATGCAATCTACCCGCGGCTAGACGGAAAGACCCCATGAACCTTTACTGTAGCTTTGCATTGGACTTTGAACCAATCTGTGTAGGATAGGTGGGAGGCTTTGAAGCGGGGACGCCAGTTCTCGTGGAGCCAACCTTGAAATACCACCCTGGTTTGTTTGAGGTTCTAACCTTGGTCCGTAATCCGGATCGGGGACAGTGCATGGTAGGCAGTTTGACTGGGGCGGTCTCCTCCTAAAGTGTAACGGAGGAGTTCGAAGGTACGCTAGGTACGGTCGGACATCGTGCTAATAGTGCAATGGCATAAGCGTGCTTAACTGCGAGACCGACAAGTCGAGCAGGTACGAAAGTAGGACATAGTGATCCGGTGGTTCTGTATGGAAGGGCCATCGCTCAACGGATAAAAGGTACTCTGGGGATAACAGGCTGATTCCTCCCAAGAGTTCATATCGACGGGGGAGTTTGGCACCTCGATGTCGGCTCATCACATCCTGGGGCTGTAGCCGGTCCCAAGGGTATGGCTGTTCGCCATTTAAAGTGGTACGTGAGCTGGGTTTAAAACGTCGTGAGACAGTTTGGTCCCTATCTGCCGTGGGCGTTGGAAATTTGAAGGGGGCTGCTCCTAGTACGAGAGGACCGGAGTGGACGAACCTCTGGTGTACCGGTTGTCACGCCAGTGGCATTGCCGGGTAGCTAAGTTCGGAAGAGATAACCGCTGAAAGCATCTAAGCGGGAAACTTGCCTTAAGATGAGATTTCCCGGAGCCTTGAGCTCCTTGAAGGGTCGTTCGAGACCAGGACGTTGATAGGTCAGGTGTGGAAGTGCAGTAATGCATTAAGCTAACTGATACTAATTGCCCGTACGGCTTGTCCCTATAACCTTGACGGTTACAGAGCATTTGCCTATGTTTGAGATTTACGAGAACTACCCAACCTTACTTCTTCCAGATTAGTAGTCGCGTTGCCCTGTCGGGAACGAGACTACGTACAAGTCATGCCTGATGACCATAGCAAGTCGGCCCCACCCCTTCCCATCCCGAACAGGACCGTGAAACGACTTTGCGCCGATGATAGTGCTGCAACCAGTGTGAAAGTAGGTTATCGTCAGGCTGTTATACCGAGAAAAGCCCACCAGTGATCTGGTGGGCTTTTTTCATTTCCGCGTAGGTTTCGAATGCGCCATGAAACCAGGGTCAGTCCCCGGTGGGGACAGCCCTCGGGCCGTGTCGCTGGTGGGCTTTACTCAGCTTCGCCGTCGGCCCTTCAGGCTTAGGGTCTGTCCCGCCGGGACTGACCCTGGTTTTTGTCGGCCACTGACGTCTTGCATGGAAGCAGGTTATCGTCACGCTGTTATACCGAGAAAGCCCACAAGTGATCTGACGGGCTTTTCTCATTTGTGCTCGCGAAATCAGGCCGGCCGGTGCCCGGCACCCTGGGTTTCCAGCTCAGCAACCTACCGTCCGCTTCATTCCTCTACCAGATTTTACGCCTCCCATCGCTCTCCAATAGTCACTGTTGTAGAGAATATTTCTTTTGCAATGGGTCTGCACACGCATGCAAGCCACTGCTATCCTTCGCTGTTAGATATCGTTTTTACAACTATAACGGAGGGTTGAATGAGGAAGCATATTGCAGTCGCCGTAGCGGTCATGCTGTTGGCTGCACAGGCGCAGTCTGCGGGCGTACGCAGCGAAGTCGCACGCACGAGTCATGGTGTCGTGCACATCAAGGCCAACGATTATCGGAGCCTGGGCTACGGCGCCGCTTACGCTTACGCCGAGGACAACGTCTGCATGCTGGCCGACACCCTGCTGACCGTGCGCGGCGAACGCTCGCGTTACTTCGGCGGCGACGCCGCGGCCACGGCGCCACGCAACGGCGAGTACGGCGCTGCCATGGACCTGTTCTTCAAGCTGCGCAACGAGGACAGCGATTTCTTCTTCAAGGGTTATCTCGACCTGGATCAGCTGCGCGCCGGGTACGGAGCCGGCTCGGCCGAGGTACGCGAGCTGCTGGCCGGCTATGCCGACGGCTACAACCGCTTTATCTCGGACAACCGCAGTCGCCTGCCGAAAGCCTGCCGCAATGCGGCTTGGGTCAAGCCGATCACCGTCGACGATGTCTACCTGATGATCGCGGAGAAGGCGATCCACGCGTCCGGCGAAGCATTCGCAGCGGCAATCGTGGGCGCGGCGCGCGATCCATCCGCCACGCCTCCCGCATTGAAGAAAAGCATGCCGGCCGCGACGAAACCGCTGCCGCGAGGGATACCCGCTGGTGTCGGCAGCAACGGCCTGGCGCTTGGCCGCGAGGCCACCGCCAACGGTCGCGGCATCCTGCTGGGCAATCCCCACTATCCGTGGACCGGTACGGACCGGTTCTACCAGCTGCACATGACCATTCCCGGCAAGTACGATGCGATGGGCGTCAGCCTCGGCGGCTTGCCGCTGGTGTCGATCGGTTTCAACAAGCACGTCGCCTGGACGCACACCGTCACCGCCGCCTATCACTTCACCACGTTCATGCTGACGCTGGACCCGTCGGACCCCACGGGCACCACGTACTACTACGATGGCGCGCCCGTCAAGATGACGGAGCGCACGGTCGCGGTCGACGTACTGCAGGCCGACGGCACCGTCGCGACCAGGCAGCGCACGTTCTACTTCAGCAAGCACGGCGCCGTGATCGTCATGCCGGACGCCGGCATCGACTGGACGGAACAATCGGCGTTCGTGCTGGGCGATGCCAACCGTCTCAACACGCGCCTGGCGGAGCAATGGCTGGCAATCGGCAAGGCCGACAGCGTCGGCGCACTGCAGCGCAGCGCCAATGCCATCGCCGGCTTGCCGTGGGTGAACACGATCGCGGCGGACAGCGAAGGCAATGCGCTCTACATCGATGCCAGCGTGGTACCGCACGTGGCAACTGAGCGGTTCGCGTCCGACTGCATGCTGGCACCGGCCATGCTGACCCTGGACGGCTCGCGCAGCGAGTGCGAGTGGGGCCAGGACCCGGATACGCCGAAGGGCATCTTCGGCGCGGGCAATACGCCAACGCTGGTCCGCCAGGATTACGTGGTGAACTCGAACGACAACTATTGGCTGACCAACGCCAGGGCACCGCTGACGGGGCCGGAACCGTACGGTTACTCGCCGTTGTACGGCACGCCAGGTACGCCGGCAACGCTGCGCACCCGCCTCGGCCTCGTGCAACTGGAAGGGGCACTGGCGGAGCAGCAGTTCCTGCGGACGAACGACGTGCAGAACCTGTTGTTCGGCAATCGCGTGCATGCTGCCGAACTCGTCTTGCCGGAACTGCTGTCGGCATGCTTCAAGTCGCATGACCTGCGGTTGCTGTCACCGTGCGCCGTACTGGCGACCTGGGATCGCAAGGCCGATGTCGACAGCCGCGGCGCCGTCCTGTTCCGCGAATTCTGGAACACGGTGCGCAGCCGTCCCGACCTGTGGGCGGTGCCGTTCGACCCGACCGATCCCGTCAGTACGCCACGCGGCGTTGCCAAGGAGGCGATGCCAGCATTGCTGACGGCGCTGCGCGATGCGACGGCGAAGCTGCAGTCGCTGGGCGTTCCCCTGTACGGCCGCCTGGGTGACTACCAGACGCAGATGCGCAACGGTCGGCGCATCGGCCTGCACGGCGGCCAGGGCGACGAGGACGGCGTCTACAATGTGCTGACGATGGCCTCGGACCTGACGTCGTCGGGCTATCGCGACGTGTCCTGGGGCAGCAGCTACATCCAGCTGGTCGGCTTCGACAATGCTGGCCCGGTCGCCAAGGGGGTGCTGACGTATGGCCAGTCGGTCGATCCGTTGTCGCCCTACTATGCGGACCAGTTGTCGCTGTTCAGCAGGAGGACGCTGGTGACCCTGCCGTTCAGCGACTCGCAGATCCGTGCGGACCGCAATTACACGCGCAAGGTACTGACGGACAAGTAAATGCCAGGTCGTGCCGCGCCGCCGCAAGGCGTCGCGGTACCGGGTGCCCTGGCGTCGATGATGTGTGCGTCAGGGCCGCCGGTTTGGCGGCGCCCGTCAGCAATTCAGTTGCCCCCATGCTGCCCAGGTATTGCGCGAGTCTTATTTACCGAAGACCGGAAGATGACGGGAACTTCCGGCGCCAGGCCGTGTCTGAGAAATAGAGGTTGCCATGAGCAGCCCGCTTTGCTATGATTCTGTCCCTGCCGCAACGTACCAGTGAAAACGAAATGCTGCGACAGGGTTTTGAACCGCTCTGGAAACAATGCGATACAAAACGAGGGGTTGACGAGCTGCACGAAACACCGCATAATCTCATCTCTCTGCTGCTGACAAACACAACGCTTTGTCGCCGAACGCAGCAAACGCCTGAGGGCAGAATTCTTTAACAATCAACAGTCGATAAGTGTGGGCGTTTGATGTGAGTGTGCCCGGGGCTTCGGTCCCGATACTCAAAATATATAGCATCAAACGCTTACACAAGTAATTAAACGTGACCTCGCAAGAGGAACGTCAGATTCTTGAGTGAGTGACCATGTCAGCAATGACATAAAACAGAGATTGAACTGAAGAGTTTGATCCTGGCTCAGATTGAACGCTGGCGGCATGCTTTACACATGCAAGTCGAACGGTAACAGGGAGCTTGCTCCGCTGACGAGTGGCGAACGGGTGAGTAATATATCGGAACGTACCCAAGAGTGGGGGATAACGTAGCGAAAGTTACGCTAATACCGCATACGATCCAAGGATGAAAGCAGGGGACCGCAAGGCCTTGTGCTCCTGGAGCGGCCGATATCTGATTAGCTAGTTGGTGAGGTAAAGGCTCACCAAGGCGACGATCAGTAGCTGGTCTGAGAGGACGACCAGCCACACTGGAACTGAGACACGGTCCAGACTCCTACGGGAGGCAGCAGTGGGGAATTTTGGACAATGGGCGCAAGCCTGATCCAGCAATGCCGCGTGAGTGAAGAAGGCCTTCGGGTTGTAAAGCTCTTTTGTCAGGGAAGAAACGGGTGTGGCTAATATCTGCATCTAATGACGGTACCTGAAGAATAAGCACCGGCTAACTACGTGCCAGCAGCCGCGGTAATACGTAGGGTGCAAGCGTTAATCGGAATTACTGGGCGTAAAGCGTGCGCAGGCGGTTTTGTAAGTCTGTCGTGAAATCCCCGGGCTTAACCTGGGAATGGCGATGGAGACTGCAAGGCTAGAGTTTGGCAGAGGGGGGTAGAATTCCACGTGTAGCAGTGAAATGCGTAGAGATGTGGAGGAACACCGATGGCGAAGGCAGCCCCCTGGGTCAAAACTGACGCTCATGCACGAAAGCGTGGGGAGCAAACAGGATTAGATACCCTGGTAGTCCACGCCCTAAACGATGTCTACTAGTTGTCGGGTCTTAATTGACTTGGTAACGCAGCTAACGCGTGAAGTAGACCGCCTGGGGAGTACGGTCGCAAGATTAAAACTCAAAGGAATTGACGGGGACCCGCACAAGCGGTGGATGATGTGGATTAATTCGATGCAACGCGAAAAACCTTACCTACCCTTGACATGGCAGGAATCCTCGAGAGATCGGGGAGTGCTCGAAAGAGAACCTGCACACAGGTGCTGCATGGCTGTCGTCAGCTCGTGTCGTGAGATGTTGGGTTAAGTCCCGCAACGAGCGCAACCCTTGTCATTAGTTGCTACGAAAGGGCACTCTAATGAGACTGCCGGTGACAAACCGGAGGAAGGTGGGGATGACGTCAAGTCCTCATGGCCCTTATGGGTAGGGCTTCACACGTCATACAATGGTACATACAGAGGGCCGCCAACCCGCGAGGGGGAGCTAATCCCAGAAAGTGTATCGTAGTCCGGATTGTAGTCTGCAACTCGACTGCATGAAGTTGGAATCGCTAGTAATCGCGGATCAGCATGTCGCGGTGAATACGTTCCCGGGTCTTGTACACACCGCCCGTCACACCATGGGAGCGGGTTTTACCAGAAGTAGGTAGCTTAACCGCAAGGAGGGCGCTTACCACGGTAGGATTCGTGACTGGGGTGAAGTCGTAACAAGGTAGCCGTATCGGAAGGTGCGGCTGGATCACCTCCTTTCTAGAGTTGGCACGGATCGTCAAGATCGTGCATCAAACGCTCACACTTATCGACTGTTGTTAGAGAAACAGCAAGAAGCGCGGGTCTGTAGCTCAGCTGGTTAGAGCACCGTGTTGATAACGCGGGGGTCGTTGGTTCGAGCCCAACCAGACCCACCACGGTTTAGTTGTCACCGCGGGGGATTAGCTCAGCTGGGAGAGCACCTGCTTTGCAAGCAGGGGGTCGTCGGTTCGATCCCGTCATCCTCCACCATCGCTTCTGTTGAAAGTACAAACGTAAGTCACTAGAGACTTAGGTTTGATCTTTTAGAGATCACTGCTGTTTCGCTCTTTAACAATCTGGAAGAAGTAAAGTTTTATTAAGCGTGTGAGACATCACACACTTAGGGTAGTAGTAAAACTCATCAAACACAGTAGTAAATGCTTGAACCGATAGCCGTCAAGGTTATAGGGACAAGTGAATAAGTGCACATGGTGGATGCCTTGGCGATTACAGGCGACGAAGGACGTAGTAGTCTGCGATAAGCTACGGGGAGCTGACAAACGAGCTTTGATCCGTAGATTTCCGAATGGGGAAACCCACCCTTTTAGGGTATCACTCACTGAATACATAGGTGTGTGAGGCGAACGCGGCGAACTGAAACATCTAAGTAGCTGCAGGAAAATAAATCAACCGAGATTCCCAAAGTAGTGGCGAGCGAAATGGGAAGAGCCTGTACGTGATAGTCGGACTGATAGTGGAAGCCTCTGGAAATAGGCGCCATAGCGGGTGATAGCCCCGTACACGAAATCAGACCGGTGGTACTAAGCGTACGACAAGTAGGGCGGGACACGAGAAATCCTGTCTGAATATGGGGGGACCATCCTCCAAGGCTAAATACTCGTAATCGACCGATAGTGAACCAGTACCGTGAGGGAAAGGCGAAAAGAACCCCGGGAGGGAGTGAAATAGATCCTGAAACCGTGTGCATACAAACAGTCGGAGCGGACTTGTTCCGTGACGGCGTACCTTTTGTATAATGGGTCAGCGACTTACATTCAGTAGCGAGGTTAACCATATAGGGGAGCCGCAGAGAAATCGAGTCCGAACAGGGCGCTAGTTGCTGGGTGTAGACCCGAAACCAAGTGATCTACCCATGGCCAGGTTGAAGGTGCGGTAACACGCACTGGAGGACCGAACCCACTAATGTTGAAAAATTAGGGGATGAGCTGTGGGTAGGGGTGAAAGGCTAAACAAACTTGGAAATAGCTGGTTCTCTCCGAAAACTATTTAGGTAGTGCCTCAAGTATCACCATCGGGGGTAGAGCACTGTTATGGCTAGGGGGTCATCGCGACTTACCAAACCATTGCAAACTCCGAATACCGATGAGTGCGAGCTTGGGAGACAGACGTCGGGTGCTAACGTCCGGCGTCAAGAGGGAAACAACCCAGACCGCCAGCTAAGGTCCCAAAGATTGGCTAAGTGGAAAACGAAGTGGGAAGGCTAAAACAGTCAGGATGTTGGCTTAGAAGCAGCCATCATTTAAAGAAAGCGTAATAGCTCACTGATCGAGTCGTCCTGCGCGGAAGATGTAACGGGGCTAAGCCAGTCACCGAAGCTGCGGATATCCGTAAGGATATGGTAGGAGAGCGTTCTGTAAGCCTGCGAAGGTGTCTTGTAAAGGATGCTGGAGGTATCAGAAGTGCGAATGCTGACATGAGTAGCGATAATGCGGGTGAAAAGCCCGCACGCCGTAAGCCCAAGGTTTCCTGTTCAACGTTCATCGGAGCAGGGTGAGTCGGCCCCTAAGGCGAGGCAGAGATGCGTAGCTGATGGGAAGCAGGTTAATATTCCTGCACCGTCGTATGATGCGATGGGGGGACGGATCGCGGAAGGTTGTCTGACTGTTGGAATAGTCAGTTTCTGGTTCATAGAAGGCGCTTAGGCAAATCCGGGCGCGGAATTCAAGGGATCGGGACGAGCGAACTTGTTCGCGAAGCAATCGGAAGTGGTTCCAAGAAAAGCCTCTAAGCTTCAGTCATACGAGACCGTACCGCAAACCGACACAGGTGGGCGAGATGAGTATTCTAAGGCGCTTGAGAGAACTCGGGAGAAGGAACTCGGCAAATTGGTACCGTAACTTCGGGAAAAGGTACGCCCCGGTAGCTTGGTCACTTTACTGTGATAGGGCGAAAGGGTTGCAATAAACTGGTGGCTGCGACTGTTTAATAAAAACACAGCACTCTGCAAACACGAAAGTGGACGTATAGGGTGTGACGCCTGCCCGGTGCTGGAAGATTAAATGATGGGGTGCAAGCTCTTGATTGAAGTCCCAGTAAACGGCGGCCGTAACTATAACGGTCCTAAGGTAGCGAAATTCCTTGTCGGGTAAGTTCCGACCTGCACGAATGGCGTAACGATGGCCACACTGTCTCCTCCCGAGACTCAGCGAAGTTGAAGTGTTTGTGATGATGCAATCTACCCGCGGCTAGACGGAAAGACCCCATGAACCTTTACTGTAGCTTTGCATTGGACTTTGAACCAATCTGTGTAGGATAGGTGGGAGGCTTTGAAGCGGGGACGCCAGTTCTCGTGGAGCCAACCTTGAAATACCACCCTGGTTTGTTTGAGGTTCTAACCTTGGTCCGTGATCCGGATCGGGGACAGTGCATGGTAGGCAGTTTGACTGGGGCGGTCTCCTCCTAAAGTGTAACGGAGGAGTTCGAAGGTACGCTAGGTACGGTCGGACATCGTGCTAATAGTGCAATGGCATAAGCGTGCTTAACTGCGAGACCGACAAGTCGAGCAGGTACGAAAGTAGGACATAGTGATCCGGTGGTTCTGTATGGAAGGGCCATCGCTCAACGGATAAAAGGTACTCTGGGGATAACAGGCTGATTCCTCCCAAGAGTTCATATCGACGGGGGAGTTTGGCACCTCGATGTCGGCTCATCACATCCTGGGGCTGTAGCCGGTCCCAAGGGTATGGCTGTTCGCCATTTAAAGTGGTACGTGAGCTGGGTTTAAAACGTCGTGAGACAGTTTGGTCCCTATCTGCCGTGGGCGTTGGAAATTTGAAGGGGGCTGCTCCTAGTACGAGAGGACCGGAGTGGACGAACCTCTGGTGTACCGGTTGTCACGCCAGTGGCATTGCCGGGTAGCTAAGTTCGGAAGAGATAACCGCTGAAAGCATCTAAGCGGGAAACTTGCCTTAAGATGAGATTTCCCGGAGCCTTGAGCTCCTTGAAGGGTCGTTCGAGACCAGGACGTTGATAGGTCAGGTGTGGAAGTGCAGTAATGCATTAAGCTAACTGATACTAATTGCCCGTACGGCTTGTCCCTATAACCTTGACGGTTACAGAGCATTTACCTGTGTTTGAGATTTACGAGAACTACCCAACCTTACTTCTTCCAGATTCAGTAGTCGCGTTGCCCTGTCGGGAACGAGACTACGTACAAGTCATGCCTGATGACCATAGCAAGTCGGCCCCACCCCTTCCCATCCCGAACAGGACCGTGAAACGACTTTGCGCCGATGATAGTGCTGCAACCAGTGTGAAAGTAGGTTATCGTCAGGCTGTTATACCGAGAAAAGCCCACCAGTGATCTGGTGGGCTTTTTTCATTTGTGCTCGCGAAATCAAACCCGCCGGTTTTCCCAAGCGTCGCAGTGCAGACTTTCCGGGGACAAACCGGCCTGCGATGAAAACCAGGGTCAGTCCCGGCGGGACAGACCCTAAGCCTGGGACGTTACGGGTTTACAGGCGCCCATCTGCGGCCAGGCTTGGGGTCTGTCCCTTCAGGGACTGACCCCGGTTTGAATCGGCGAATTATGTGGAACCAAGACCGCTTGAGCTGACGGCCGTCCAGAACAAACCGCAGCGCCACCCTGTCGCTGCTTGCGCGCCAATCAATCCCAACGATGCAGCACATCTGCGAGCGCCACCAGCAGGACCATCGCGCACAGGAAGCGCGTCCAGTGCGGGCGGCCGTCGCGCCGGGACGTGCGCGCCAGCAGCAGCAAGCCCGCCACGGGCAGCGGGGTGCGATATGTCAGCGCCAGCGCAAGTGCGATCATGAGCTGCGACAGCAACGCGAGCCATGGTACTCGCACAGGCGGCACATTCTTCCGCAAGTCGACGGCAGGCGCCGCAGCAGGTTCCACAGCTGCAGGAGCGACCGATGCCGGCCGCCGCGCCTCCTTCTTCTCGAGCGACACCTGTTCCTGCGTTTTCTCCAGCACGGGCGGTGGCGGTGGCGTGGCCTGCCAGAAGCCGTCCCAGGGGGCCTTGCCTTGCGCCGACAGCGCGCGGAAATCGCCGCCCCGGCGCGCCGGCATCGGCGTATCCGCCGCGGCCGCGCCCGACCAGCGCTCGCGCGCCGCACGCACGCGTGCCAGCAGCGGGCCGCCCTTGGCCGGATCGACCATTCTTACGAACTGCGCATAGCCTTCCAGCGCCGCCAGCACATTCGTATTACCGTTCCACTGCTTGCCTGCCGGACCATCCTTCTCGACCTGGAACAGCGTGGCACGGAAGCGCCGCAGCGTGTCCCGTTCGACGGTCGCCTTTTCGTTGACCACGATGCCCGTCACGCTCTGGCGCTGTGAATCGCGCATCACGTGCTGCTTGTCCGGATGCGGCGTAAAGCCTTCATCGGCCACGATCTGGCGCACGCGCCACAGCAGCTTGCCCGCCAGCGTGCGCGTTTGCTCCGGTCCCGAGAACGTCAGGTCGTCGGCATAGCGCGTGTACGTGAAGCCCAGCTTCGCCGCCGCCCCCTGCAGCCGCGCATCGAGGCGCCGGCATAGGATATTCGTCAGCGCGGGGCTGGTGGGCGCGCCCTGGGGCAGCACGCGTTCGCCGTGCGCGACAAAGAAGGTTTCTCCATCGACGTCGACCTGCTCCGTCGCCGCCTCCGTGCACAGCAGCGCCAACGTGGTCGCGACCTGCTTGCTGTAGCCCAGCTGGCCGAACACGCCGGTGACGCGGCGCATGCCGATCGACGGGAAGAAGTCCTTCAGGTCGACGTTGATGACGACAGCGCGCCCCACGTGCGGCGCGGCGTTGCTGACGATCGAGCGGCCCTTCAGGAAGCCATGCGCCGCGGGGTGGACCGGGGCGCGTGCGAGCACGTTGTCGAGTACCCAGTACTGGCTGCGCTTCAGGCGCGGCATCGGCGCCGAGATGATCCGTTCGCCGCCGGCTTTCTTCGGCATGGCGAAGCGGCGGTAATGGCTGATGCGCGAGACGCGGCGGTCGAACGCAAGGAAGCGCAGCTCCGGCAGCGACAGGCCCATCGCCCGTGCCAGGTCCTGCGCGGTGTGCAGCGCGGGCAGTGCCGCGCGGGCGAGCTTGTCGCCATCGCTGCGCGCTTCGTTCAATCCGCCCGACACCTCCTCGCCCAGGTACAGGATTTCGCCCGCCTGACGATGGTGCCATGCGCTGGCCCGTTCGAAGCGTTCGCGCGCACGACGCTGCCGCGTCTCTTCGCGCCGGGCCCGCGCTTTCGCCATGCGTTCCTTGCGCATTGCCTTCAGCGCCAGTACGGGGTCGTCGGCGATGCGCACTTCCTTCCCGAGCGCACGCAGCGCCTGGCTCAACTCCGCTTCGCGCCGGATCAGCTGTTCCGCTTCGGCGCGGCCCGGGTCATCCGCAGGCCAGAAGCCGAGACGCTGCATTTCGCCCAGCGTGACTTCCTCGCGCGTGGACGTACGCAGGCGCTCGTACAGTTCCTGACGGGTCATCGTGGGTGGGGTATTGGCGCTCATGGGCGTGCTCCCTGGCGGGAGGCGAACGCGGAGGACAAGCATGGCGGGACCATCATCGAAGGGCCGGCAGGACTGGACCGCTCAACTCGTAGCCGGGCCGCACTGGTAGCGCTGATGTCATTCATGGAATGCACACCGACTCGCGCTACCAGTGCTGGTCCGGCCCAGTGAAGAGCGGGCCAGTGACGCATGGGGAGGGCAGGGTACGAGGACGGCGATCCGCCGTCCGGGTTGCAAGAGCCATCCCGCCATGCTTGCGCGGTCGAGTATAGCAGCGCCCCGGGCGCAATCTCAAGCATCATCTGGCGTCTCATGTCGGACCGGGCTTGGGGAGAGTGGCTGGTCATGCTGCGGGTTCCTGTTTGCCGTCGCGGCCCTGCGCCAGCCGCAAAGCCAGCAGGTGCGCGCAAGGTCCCTGGCGCAGCCGGTGATGGATGAAGTGGGGGCACTGGCACGTGCCGTCGACGATGCGCAGGTCGGCATCGAGCTGCAGCGACACCTGGTAGCGCCGTTCGCCGCTGCGCGCCTCGCCCTGCAGATACATGGCGCCATCCTGTTGCGCATCGCAACGCTGTAGCGCGATCGCATGCAGGGCGAACAGCGTCCATGCCTCGCTCTCGATCTCGCTCGCGAAGCGCAGCTCGTCGAGCGACAGCGGCTCGCGCGTCAGCTCGCGCAGGCGGTAGACGCGCTGGGTCAGATCGTAGACGACGCGGCCGGCCTGCGTGTACAGTGCCAGCGCGCGTTCGACGACCAGGCGCGACAGCCCCGTGTCGGCGGCCAGCTGGTCCGCGCTGGCCAGCCAGCGCTGGCCCAGCGCATCGAAGACGCGGCGCTTGCTGTCGTTGTCGACGTCGCCGCGCGGCGCCAGCAGGTCGAACTGGCCCGCATGGGACCAGTCGTTCGCCGTCCAGCCGGACAGGCCGAGCGTGAGCTGCATGTCCGGCAGGTTGGCAATCCAGAAGCTGGGCATGCCGCTCCCCATCAGGTGCACCGTGAAGCTGTGCGCGACGGGGATCAGGCGTTCCAGCAGCAGCAGCCGGCGGCGGCCCCAGACGCGGACCTCCTCCGGCGCATTGCCCGGATAGATCGAGCGGCGGCACACGATCTCCTCGTTCCACGGCTCGAAGATCACACGCACCGGTGCGCCTGGCGTCAGCACGAAGCGCAGCGAGCGGGGGCCGACCCGCTCCTTGCGGCGGCGCAGCTGCAGGCAGAAGTTGTGCAGGTCCATCGGATGCAGGTCGAAGGTGCGCGCCGGCAGCGTCATCGCGCTGCTCACCTGCAGGAAGCCGCGCACCCAGCTTTCCGGCACGTCGATCTTCTGCTCGATGAAGGCCGGATCGGCGGCCGTAGCGACCTGGAAGCCGCCCGGGTCGATCGCCAGCCGCGTGTTCTTGTAGTCGCGGATCTTCTGGAACTGCTCGTACAGCGCTTCCGAGTAATCGATGTTGGTGGTGCCGCAGGCGAAGTCGCCCAAGCGGTCGAACACGTTGTGGCTGCAACTGAGCGAAGCGTAGCTTGATTCGTCGCGGCTGAAGCACTCGAAGAAGATGCGGTCCGGGTGCACCGTGATGACGGGATCGAGCACGTACCACAGCTCGCGGTTGGTCGCGTACAGGTAGTTCCAGTAGTTGCGCTGCGCCTCGTAGAACGGCTTCAGGACCGCTTGCTTGCGTGCACGGACCTCGCGCAGCTCTGCTTTCAACGGTTCCTGGCGCGCCACCAGTTCCTGCGCTCGCGCCTGGAACTCCAGCAGCAGGTGCTCCTCGTTCTGCGCCAGCCACGCCTTGTAGGCGGTCTTGTCGCGTGGCTGGTAGCGCTGGTCGGCCACGACCACGTCGTGCAGCGCCGACATTGCCTCGCGAAACGGCAGGCGGCGGTTCACGTCCGCCACGAAGTGCGTGGGCGGACGCAGGGCATCCGGTACGAAGCGCATGTCCGTGGCCGATGCGCTGTTCTCGACGGTGGTGGCGCCGTAGTAGCGGTAGTTGAATCTCATTGGACGCTCTCTCCGGTGGCGGCGCGCACGGTGGGCGGCACGATCGTCAGCGCTGGCGGCAGGGCCGGATAACGCTGCTGGATGGCACGCAGGCCCTCGATGTATTGGGCCTTGTCGGCGACGGCCACGGTGACGACCTGGCGCGCGAACAGCCGTGCGACCACGGCGCCGATCTCTTCGGACAGCATGGCCTGCTCACGCAGGAAGCGCTGCACGCGACCCTTGACGACGCGGCCGCGGTTCACCTGCGACAGCACAGTGAGGAAGTAGGGCTCGAGGCGGCGCAGCTTGTCCGCATCGCCGCCGCATGCGCTCTCCAGCCAGGTGCTGACGAACAGCTGCATATTGGCCGACGGGTGCTGGCTCAGCTTGAACATGAACTCGGTGACGTCGGCGATATCGAAATGCTGCGTGATCATCGCGCGGCCGAAGCGCTGGGCGGCCGGATCGGCATGGTCGCACAGGTTCACCAGCAGCAGCGGAGTCCAGTCGGCGGCGCCGCAGGCGGTACTGAAGAAGTGCGTGGCGAACTCGCGGGTGTCGTCGAACTTGCTGTCGAACAGCCGCAGCGCCGCTTCCATATCGGCCCGCGCCGCCTCCGGGTGGGCCGTGAAAGCGGCGTAGGCCCAGCGGCGTACGGCCGCATTCTGGTTGCGGCCGAAAGCTGCCCAGTCGCGCACGTCGAACTGCGCCGGTGTGAAATGACCGACGAGCAGTGCGCCCAGGCGTTGCGCGCCCTTGCCCTGCGCGGCCAGGAGCCGGCGCAGTAGTCCGGGCTCGGCCAGCACCGGCGCGGCACTCAGCGGGCCAGTCAGCCAGCCGAGGACATCGTCATGGACGCCGTCCGCCGTCTCGCTGCGGAACAGGCTGTCGAGCAGGGCGGGCACCAGTGCCGCCACGCTGGCGGCATCGGGTGCCAGCCGGCGCACCACGTCGTCGATGGCCGCGCGCACGCCCGCATCGGGGCTGGTGGCAAAGACGCCGATCAGGTCCAGCTGGTCCTTCAGCACGTGTTCGGGCAGGGCCGCGAACAGCCGTACCGCCATCGCGCGCACGGCGGCATCGTCGTCGCGCAGCAGTGCCGTCAGCGTCGCAGCGGGCAGGCCGAAGGGTGGCATCGCGTGCAGCAACAGCCAGCGGCACGCCAGCTCCCGCACCGCTGCCAGCCGGTGCGCGGCCAATTCAAGCAGCGTGTCGTACGGCGCCTGGGCGGCCGCTTCGTGCAGCGGATTGTCCAGTGCCTGGAACAGGTCGGGCGCGATGGCCGGTACGGTGGTGGCGGCATCGTCGCCGTCGTCGCAGTGTACAAGCCAGTCCAGCAACTGCAGGACGATTTCCTGGGGCACGCCGGGCAGGCGCAACGCCGCCTGGCACAGGATCCAGCCATGCCGGCGCACGGCCGCATCGGGCGCGCACAGGATCGTGCAGACCAGGACCGGATCGGCCGCATAGTGCGCGCTGTCCCGCCCGATGCATGCCATCGCATACTCGCGCGCTTCCGGCAGCGCCGCCAGGGCCAGGACCATCAGCCATTCGTGGTCCGGCAAGTCGGGTTCGAAACGCGCCCGCACGAGGGTGAAGGCAAGACGGGCGGTTGCCTCGTAAGGGCTGCGCAGCAGCTCGCGCAACGGGTCGAGCCCCAGGCTGGCGCAGAACGCCTCGTTGTCCGCCAGCGCGCGCGCGGCAAACACGTGCACGCCCTCGCAGCGGCTGTGCCGCATCAGCGTCAGCAGCGCTGCCGGGTGGCGGTCCCAGATCTCCGGGAACGCCTCGGCACGCAGGTCGTCGGTGCCATGCTCCCCGGTCCGATACCACGTCAGTCCGGAACGGTTGTGGCGCAGCCCGGCGTGGCTGCGCACCAGGTGGTTGAACAGCGGCCAGTGTGCGTAGCGGTCCAGCAGGCGCGCACCGCGGCGGGCCGGCGCACTGGCTTCGGCATCGTCCCGTTGCAGCAGCACGGCCAGTGCCATCGGGATGAATGCCGGATCGTCCAGTTCACCCAGCCGCCGCAAGGTGCGCCAGCTGCGCCGCAGCAGGTAGTGGCGCGTGCGTACGCTGTAGGCTGCCGTGCTGTCCGGATGTGCCGCTTCCTCCGCGAAGGGGCGGTAGCTGCCGCGCGCCCAGATTCGTTCGCCCGGCTGGTGCGGGACGATCTCGAAACGGCGCTGCAGCAGGGCGAACAACTCGCCGTCCGTGCGCAGTTCGGCCGCCTTGTACAGATGGCGCACGGGGCGGAACGCGCCCGCGCGCAGTTGGACCGTTTGCAGCAATGCGAGCAGCGCCTGGCGCGCCACCGGCCGGCTCAGCGCGACCTGGTCGAGCTGTTCCAGCCAGCTATCCTGCGGCAGTTGGCGCCAGTCCCGCTTCTTGCGGGCGAGGTTCACCAGTTCCACCGCATCGCCGCGCTGGAGGGCCTCCCGCAAGCGGTCCGGCCACGTGGCGACCAGCGCATCGGCATGCCGTTCGCGTTCTTCCGGAGTGGCGAGCAGCAGCCATGCCTGCAGCGCGATCCGGCGCACGGCATCGGTCTTGCCGCGCGTCTGCAATTCGCGCATCGCGACGGCCGCGCCGGCATCGCCACAGCGCCCGATGGCCCAGGCGATGCAGTAGTCCTGCATCGCGTCGCCCCGTTCCAGCTGGTCGACCAGGGCCGGCACGGCGGCGCGCAGGCGGCGCTCGCCGATGCGCCAGATGGTGCGGTTGCGGTCGTGCTGATCGAGCAGCTTCCAGCTGCCCGGTTCGAGGCGGCGCAGCAGTACCCGATCGGCTTCGCTGACGGCCGGTGCGGCGGCGACGATCGGCATTGGCGCCGGTGCGGGCTGCGCCCGCATCGGATCGGCAAACCCCTGCGCCTGGCGCTCGGCCACGGCGCTCTGGTACAACTTCTCGGCGGTCGCGAGGTCGACGGGTTGCGGCGTGCGGGTGCTTTCGCGCCAATCGCCGTCCATGCGGCCCTGGCGCAAGTTCACCAGGTAGCGGTCCGCGGTCCCGGCGGCTTCGCACAGTTCGATCTCGCAGTGAACCGCAGCGTCTTTCTGCCGGCGTACCAGGCTGGTTTTTCTGATCAGTTTCACCGCTCGCATTCCTTGTCGCGTCAACCGGTGAATATTAACCAACTATTATTGTTCAGTAAATAAGAATGGCAGAGCGATAAAACTGTCGGCGCTAACGATAATGCTAAGATAATTCACGCTCCGATTAATCAACGAGGAATCGAATGTCGAACACGAACTGGAAACTGCGCAGCATGATCGGTGGCCTGGGCTTTGCGGTGCTGGCGCTGCCCGCGTGGGGCGCCGAGCAGGCCTGGGTCACGAAGAGCAACGAGAATGCCAAGCTGCTGCTCAATGTCGTGGCCAAGTATTCGCCGGAAAACGCGACCGAACTGGGTGTCGACGGATTCGACGAGCAGATCACGGACATGTCGCGCGACCTGTTCGAGGCGACCAACAAGGACACCCGTGCCGTGATCGCGCAATTGCAGGCGCGGCTCAAAAGCGAGTCGGACCCCAAGGTGCGCCAGGACCTGGAAATCCTGATCAAGACCGGCCAGGACCAGCTGCGCTCCGAAGCGCTGAAACGTAAATACCTGATGCCGTACGTGGACGTGGGTCAGCTGTTGTTCGGCGTGGTGCGCGCGACCCTCGATCCGCGCATTCCGAAGGAACGCCAGCAGCTGGTCGTCAAGCGACTGGAGAAGTATGCGGGGCTGGCCAAGGGCTATCGTCCCATCGCCGAGCTGGCACAGGAACGGCTGCAGGAGCGCCTGAAGGCAAACAGGAACCTGCTGGGCCCTTACAAGGGCGAAGTGGAACAGGCCTTGAATGACGGCCCCACGCTGCTCAAGGGGATGAAGGAGCTGCTGGCGAAGAGCGACGTCAAGGGCTGGGAGCCGGCCTACGCGGCCTTGGAGAAGCAGCTGACGGCCTATGACGCGCACGTGCGCGCGCAGGTTCTGCCGAAAGCCCGCACCGATCATCGGCTGCCGCCGGAACTGTATGCGGACAACCTGCGCCAGTTCGGCGTCGACATCACGCCGCAGGAGCTCATTGCCAAGGCGCTGACGTCGTTCGCCGAGATCCGCAATCAGATGAACATCACGGCGGGCCTGATCGCCCAGGAGCGCAAGCTGCCGGATGCGGACTACCGCGCCGTCATGAAGGAACTGAAGAAGCAGCAGATCCCTGCCGACAAGGTCATGCCGCTGTATGTTGAGCGGCTGGCGCAGATCGAAACCGCGGTACGCCAGCAGGGCATCGTGTCGCTGCCATCGCGCAAAGCCGTGATCCGCCTGGCGACGCCGGCCGAAAATGCGCGCCAGCCCGCGCCCCATATGAATCCGCCGCGCCTGATCGGCAACACGGGCGAATATGGCGAATTCGTGCTGACGACGGGCATGCCGCCCGATGCCAGCGGCAAGGCGCTGGTGTTCGACGATTTCACGCACCAGGCGGCCAGCTGGACGCTGACCGCGCACGAAGCGCGCCCTGGCCACGAGCTGCAATTCGCGAAGATGATGGAGGCCGGCGTGTCGACGGCGCGCGCGGTGTTTGCCTTCAACAGCGTCAATGTCGAGGGCTGGGCGCTGTATGCGGAAGCGGAGATGCAACCGTATGAACCGCTCGACGGCCAGCTGTTCGCCCTGCAGGCGCGCCTGCAGCGTGCCGCCCGCGCATTCCTCGACCCGATGGTCAACCTGGGCGAGATCACGCCCGACGGTGTGAAGAGCTTCCTGATGGATGAAGTGGGCCTGTCCGAAGGTATGGCGACGCAGGAAATGCAGCGCTATATCTTCCGCTCGCCGGGCCAGGCCACATCGTATTTCTACGGCTATCAGCGCCTGATGGAAACCCGCCAGGCCGCCGAGGTGGCGCTGCGCGGGAAGTTCAACCGCCAGGCCTTCAACGACTTCGTGCTGGCGCAGGGGCTGGTGCCGCCGGCGCTGCTGCGCAAGGCCGTGATGGAGGAACTCGTGCCGTCCCAGCGCTGAGCCAGCATCGGGCGCCATGCGGTGCCGGGGGTACTATCCAATTCTCGTTAGCAATTAATATGTGATAAAATTGCTAATGGTTTAGAAGATAAGTCATCCTCCGGGCACCTCATGAACAAGAAAACGCTGGGCAAGGCGGCGGCGGGCATCGTGCTCGTCGCCGCGGCCGTCATCAGCTATCGCACCTTCGGCTGGGGCCACCAGCGCGGCTCGGTGCACGACCTGCAGCTGGACCTGTCGGCGCCAGATGCGCTGATCGTCACGCAAAGCCTGTCCACCCTGCCGCGCGACCTGCTGACCATTCCGCTCGCGCGCGACGTGCTGCGCGAGGACCTGCTGTTCTACTACGAGCAGAACGAGGACCGCCTGGGCCTGAAGGGCAGCCTGCGCCGCATCGCCTACGAGCATGAACTGGGCTGGGGCGACCAGCTCATTCGCATGGTGCTGGACGAACCGGCCGACGTCGCCGTCTGGCGCGATGTCGACGGCTCATTGCAGCATTACGCCATCGCCGTCTCGCGCAACAAGCTGACCCGGCTCCTCGAGGAGGCGGGCAAGGTGGCGCTGAAGGACAGCCAGATGCGCATCGCCGGCACATTGAACGTGGATGGCGGCAAGGTGAACGTCTTCGCGCTGGACTACGCCTACCAGCGCACCCTGCTGCTGGCCGCCCATGGCGACCGGCTCTTGATCCTGTCGCATCCGGGCATGCTTTATCGCGGCAAGATCGGCACGGACATCGACAGTACGGCGGAAAAGACCGTTATCGGCCTGCTCGGCAAGGATGCCGCCGGGCGCCGCCAATTCCACCAGCGGTTCCTGCTGCCCGAGCAGCCGGTCAAGGGCCACACGGTGGCCGTCAAGGCCGACGTGCTGGCGTTCGGCTACCAGCCGTTCTTCAGTGCCCTGCAGGCGCTGCGCTTCGACTTCAGCAAGGGCGCATGGCGCTCGCAGGCGCTGATCGATGGCGGCAAGCTGGGTAAAGGCGGCTACGACAGCCGGGCGCTGTGGGCCGCGCTGCCGCTCAACCCGAGCGCCTGCTTCACGGTGCCGGTGGACTGGGCGGCGGCGCAACCGGTCCTGCAAGCGCTGGGCGCGGACGGCGCCGACGCACTGGCCGGGCAGATGCAGGGTCCGGCCGCGGCCTGCTGGTACGCCAGCTCGCGCCTGCACACGCCCGTGTTTGTCGCCACGCGCGCCAACGCGCCCGATGCCCTGTTCGGCAGCCTGTTCACGGCCGCCGTCGGCGGTAACCAGCAGGTCGGCAAGCCGGTCACGCAGGGCGGCGCACTGCGCTGGCAGCAGCCGGTCGACACCGCATTGGGGGCGGCCGCGCCGACACTGGCGGTATCGGGCAACCTCGTCGTGTACTCGCCCGATCCGAAGCTGGTGGACCAAGTGCTCGCCGTCAAGCGCAAGCAGGCTGCCGCGACCGCGGATCGCCTGCCCGACGCGGCGCGCACGGTGGGCGTGATCGCACCGGCGTCGCTGGCCCAGCTGATCCAGCGCGAGACCTTCAATACGCTGCCCGCGAAGCAGGAACCGGTGCTGCGCGGCGCGGCCGACGAACACCTGGTGCCGCGCCTGAACGCGCTGAAGAAATATCCGCCGTACCGCCTGGTGCTGAAGGCGCTGCCGAAGTCCGGTACCGCGTGGGAGCCGCTGGAATGGCAGGTCATCGGCCATTGACGGGGCGCCGCGCGGCGCTGCGGCTGCTGGCGCTGTGTGCCGGTGGGACCCTCGCGCCGGCGGCGCTGGCGCTGAAAGGCCCGCCGACGGCACAGGTGCGGCTGTCGCAGGCGCAGACGCGCGCGTTCCAGGCCTGGATGCTGCGCATCGTCAGCGCCCAGGTGGAACAGGGCCCGTCGCCGCGCTGGCATCACCGCGACTGTGCGGGCCTGGTGCGCTTTGCCGTCAACGAGGCATTGGCCGTGCACGATGCGAAGTGGCTGCGAGCGAATGGCATCGCGACCGATCGGCGCCTGCCGCCGGAACTGAACCTGACGCCGGCGCAGGCGGCACTGCGCAACCGCTGGGTGCAGTCGGACGGCAAGGTCGGCCACTTCGTCACCGCGCTGGCGCTGGTACAGAACAACAGCCGCTTCGTCGCACGCGAGATCAGCCAGGCGCAGCCCGGCGACCTGCTGTTCTTCGACCAGGGCGACGAACAACATCTGATGGTGTGGATGGGCGCGCGCATCGCGTACCACACGGGCACCGTCACCCCGGAAGACAACGGTCTGCGGACCGTCGATATCGATCAACTCACGAACTGGAAGGACACGCGGTGGCAACCAGCGGTCAACAATCCCAACTTCGCCGGCGTGTTCCGGCTTTCCTTTCTGTCCTGAAGCTGTGCATGGTGGCGGCGCTGGCCGCGCTGCTCTCTGTTCCTGGTGCGATCGCGCAGGAGACCGAGGCCGCGGTCGGCAGCTACACGCCATTCAAGGGCGAGCCGTTCTTCCTGCTGGCCGACACCGGCTTTGGCAGCGGCGAGGAAGCGCGCGTGCGGCTGGAAGTGCCGGGCCGCGACATGGGTCGCATGAACCTGGAAGCGTATTCCGGCGCGGACATCGTCGTGTATCGCGTGCCGGAGCCGCTCGAGTTCCTGAAGAAGCAGCGTAACCTGCACCGTGTGCAGGTCGCCGGAAATTACCAGGGCGAAGGGCTGGCCAATACGCTGCGCTTCCTATGGGACAGCTGGTGGAAGCAGTCGCGCCTCGCGTGGCGCCGCCTGTTCTCGCCAGAGGCGCGCCGCGCCGTGACGGGCGAGCAGCCGCATCTGGCCACCAGCGAGGCGATCCGGCGCCCGGTGGTGTTCGCGAACCACCCGCAATACAAGCCCCTGAAGGGCTTCGACATGGTCGACAGCTTCCGCTACCCGATCTGGAAAGCCAAGCCGATCGCGCCGCCGAAGGGCGTGCAGCTGGACGGCTCGAGCAGCGAGTTCATTCCGACCGGCGCGGGCAACGTGATGATCCCGATCGGCAAGCGGAAACCTGGCCTGTACCTGGTCGAAGCCCTCATCGGCCAGCACCGCGCCACCACCCTGGTGTTCGTCTCGGACACGATCGCCGTCACCAAGGTTTCCTCCGGCCAGATGCTGGTGTGGACGGCGCGGCGCGACAATGGCGCGACGGTGGCCGGCACCAACGTGGCCTGGACCGACGGCACGGGCGTGCTGCAGTCCGGCGTCACCGGCGCCGACGGCGTCGCCACCCTGGAGCGCGGCAGCCCAGAGCACACCTACGTGCTGGGGGAAGATCGCAGCGGCGGCGTGTTCGTCTCCGAGAACTTCTACTATGACAGCGAGATCTACAACACCAAGATCTACGCCGTCACGGACCGCCCCCTGTATCGCCCGGGCGACGAAGTCAACGTCAAGTTCCTGGCGCGCGACTTCAAGTCGGCACGCGTCTCGGCCGCCGCGGCCCAGGCGCCGGTCGCCCTGACGGTGTACGACCCGAACGGCACGCCGCTCCTGACGCAGACCTTGCAGCTGTCGCCCGAAAACGGCACCGAGACGCGCTTCCGCCTGCCCGAGCGGGCCGGCGCGGGCGGTTACGAGCTGCGCTTCGCGTACCAGGGCGACATGTATGGCGCGGCGTTCCGCGTGGCCGAATACATCAAGCCGCACTTCGAGATCAACGTGCAGCCGAAGCAGCCGGAGTTCAAGACCGGGGAAAACGTCAGCGGCACGATCGCCCTGCGCTATGCGGACGGCAAGCCTGTGAAAGACGCGGCGCTGACGCTGTCGCTGCGCAGCCAGCAGAACACGATGGTGGAAGGCGAACTGCGCTACAGCGGCCTGTTCCCCGTCGAGCTGAAAACGGTCGAACTGAAGACGGACAGCAAGGGTAATGCGGACTTCTCGCTGCCGCCGGCGGCCGAGCCGTCGCGCTACATCCTGACGGTGCTGGCCACCGACGGCGCGGCCTACCGCGTCAAGACGACGCGCGAGCTGCTGATCGCCCGCTCGGCCAGCAGCTACCAGCTGAAAGCCGCCAGGCAGTTTTCCGACCCGGGCCAGACGGTGCACTTCGACTTGACGGCGGACGGCAAGGGCGCCGCCCGCCCCGTACGCTGGGAAATGGTGCAGCTGGAGCAGCAGACCAAGACGTCGGGTGCCTTCAACCCGGCCGCCAAGGGCTGGGACGTGGTGTTTCCGACATCCGGTTCGTACCAGCTGAGCCTGCGCGACGAGCGCGGCAACCTGCTGGCCGCCGCCAGCCATTGGGTCACCGGCGCGGGCGTCAAGACCACGCCGGGCAGCATCGAGATCGTGCTGGACAAGGCGCGCTACCGCCCGGGCGAAACGGCCGAGGCGCTGGTCACGTTCTCGCAGCCTGCCGACGAGGCGCTGGTCACGCTGGAGCGCGACAAGGTGGAGCAGTACGGCCTGCTGAAGGGCGGCGCCGGCTGGTTCAAGGCCACCCGCGTGGCGCCGAACCAGTGGCGCGTACGCATCCCGGTCACGGCGGAACATGGCCCCAACATCACGTTGTCCGTCGCCGCCACGCGCAATGGCGAATTCGTGTTCGAGAACGCCGGCTTGCAGGTCATCGAACCGCGCATCGCACTGCAGTTCAAGGCCGACAAGGACGTCTACCAGCCGGGCGAGAAGGTCACACTGGACGTGACGGCCACGCTGGACGGCCAGCCCGTATCGACCTTGGTGGCGCTGGGCGTGGTCGACGAGATGATCTACGTGCTGCAGCCGGAGATCGCGCCGGACATCGCCGACTTCTTCTATCATCCCCGCCGCAACAACGTGCGCACGACGGCCAGCCTGTCCTTTATCAGCTACGACATGGCGCAGGGCCGCACCAGCGGCGTGCCGGCGCGGCACAACTACAACGAGCGCGGCGTCAAGGTGCTGGAGCGGCCGCGCCGCGACAACGTCGACACGGCCTTCTGGGCCCCGTCGTTGAAGACCGATGCCAGCGGCCACGCGCGCGTCACGTTCACGATGCCCGATGCGCTGACCCGCTGGCGCATCACGGGCCGCGCGATGGATGGGCAGGGCCGCGTGGGCCAGCGCACGGGCTACCTGCGCTCCGACAAGGCGTTCTACGCCAAGTGGACGGCGCCGGACTGGATGCGCGCTGGCGACGCGCCGCGCGCCACGGTGGCGGTGTTCAACCAGAGCGGTACCAAGCAGGCGCTCGACGTGACGCTGACGGGCGCCGGTCTCGCGAAGACGGAAAGGATCGATGCCAACCCGGGTGTCAACTACGTGGCGTTCCCGTTGGCCGGCAACGCCGGTGCGCTGCGCCTGGAGGTAAAACAGAACGGCAGGCTGGTGGACGCCGTCGACACGGCCCTGCGGGTGCAGCCGGCGGCCTGGAGCAGCCCGCGCTCGCAGGCGCTGGCGCTGGCCGGGGCCGAGACGGCGCTGAAGCTGCCGCCCGATGCGCGCAATGTCCGCGTGGCGTTCGTGCAGGGCGCCGCCGGCCAGTTCTCCCGCATCGTCGATGACCTGATCGAGCATCCGTACGGTGGCGTCGAGCAGACCGCCAGCCAGATCATCCCGCTGACCCTGGCCACGCAAAGCCTGGGCGGCGATGCCGCCGGCTTGCGCGAGCGCCTGCTGGCGCGGCTGCAATCGAGCCGCCTGCGCCTGGTGTCGATGGCCGGACCGAAGGCTACCTTCGGCTGGTGGGGCAATGCCACGCAGGGCGATGCGCTGATGACGGCGTATGCCTACTACGCCGACTGGTACGCGGCCCGCGCGCTGCAGATCGAGCTGCCGGCGGAGCACTGGGACAACCTGCTGGCCGTGTACGCCGAGACGGGCCTGAAGGACAGCCTGACGCGGCGCGCGCTGACGCTGTGGATGGCGCAGCAGATGGGCCTTGCGGCGAAGACGCTGGTGGAAGGCCTGGTCGGCGACAGCGCTGCGGCGGTCCTGGCCGACAAGGCGCGGCCGCAAGGCGCCGGCGCCAGCCTGCTGCTGGGCGCAGCCGACGACCGCGTTACCCAGTCGATGGGCTTTGGCCTGCTGGCGCTGGTGGCGGCGCAGAACGGTGTCGCGCTGCCGCCTCCATTGCAGGAGCAGGTGGCGGCGGCATGGACCACGCTGCGTGCCGTGCCGGCACCGGTGGCGCAGGCCCTGCTGATGCTTGCCGGCGAGCTGCCTGCCACGCAGGCCGAGACGGTACTGGGCGCTGTCAAGGCGGAGGCGCCCACGTTCGACCGGACGTTGACCTTGCTGTGGGTGCAGAAGAAGCTGGGCGGCGCGGCGTTCGGCAAGGCGCCGGCGGTCGCGCTGGAAGGTCCTTGGCAGAAGATCGACAGCGGCACCGGCCAGCCAACCTGGCGCTGGACGGATGCGAAGACGGTACCGGCCGCGCTGCGTATCGCTGGCGCCGCACCGGCCGGCACCACGGCCATCGTGCAGTACGACAGCCGCGGTGCCGAAAGCAGCACGCTGGCGGTGACGGTGGAACGGCGCATCCTGCGCATGGTGCGCGGCAGCGACGGCTACAAGACGGAACTCGTCAAGGCGGGCGAAGCGCTGCGCAGCGACGAGCTGTATCTGGATGAAGTGCGCCTGAAGCCGGCCGCCGGCGCGCGGCATCGCTACGGCCTGGTGGAAGTGGCGCTGCCGCCTGGCGCGACCGTGGAGCCGACGACGTGGGGCATGACGATGGCCGGCGCGACGCCGGTGCCACTGGAGCGTGCCCGCCACGTCGAGCGGCGCGATGGCTACGCCGTGCCGGTCGAGCCGCTCGATGGCGAGATCACCGTGCGCCACCTGCTGCGCTTCGCGCAGAAGGGCACGTACGTGCTGCCCCCGGCCCGCTACTACCGCATGTACCAGCCGGACCAGAAGGCGTTCGAGGGCGGCGGCAAGAGCATGCGCACGCTGAAGGTGGAGTGATGCCACGGCGCGGCATCGCGCGGGTGCTGGCGCTGTCCGCGCTGGCGGCGGCGCAGGCATCGTCCGCGTCCCTCGACGTGGCTTGGCGCCAGGACGGCGCCACCCGTGTCGTGCAGCTGCGCCAGGGCGGCCCGGCACCGCGGCCGTTCGACGGCAGTCGCGCGGTGCCGCTGGGCAGCCTGTGGAAGCTGTTCGTCTACACGTATGCGGTGGACACGCGCACGCCCATGCCGGACTATCGCTGCACGGGGCGCGACCCGGAAGAGGTGTACTGCTGCGACGCCGGCGGGACGATCGAGCGCGATGCGGCGCTGGCGCAGTCGTGCGGCCTGTTCTTCGCGCCGCAGCGGCTGGCGATCGGCCTGCCGGCCTGGCGCGCCTACTGGACGAAACACCTGGGCACCGCGCCTGTGGGTGAGCTAGCGTGGCTGGCCGATCCGGCGCGCCTGGAGCCCGGCCGCGAAGTGCGCCTCGACAGCCTGCTGCGCGTCCTCGCCAGCGTTCCCGCATCGAGCCGCGCGGAAGCGGAAAGCGCGCTGCTGCGAGTGGTGCTGGACGGGCGCGGTGCCGACACGGTGCGCTGGTTCGGCAGCCAGCTGCGCGTCAAGACCTTTTCCTGGCACGAGAACCGCCGGGACGGCGCGGCTGGGCGACGGCTGGGCGGTGCGGCGGGCTGGCTGGCCGACGGCACGCCGGTCTGGTTCGCGGGCGAGGGCGCCAGCGCCGGCATCCTGCGGCAGTGGGCGCCTCGCCTGGCGGCCGCGCTGCCAGCGGCGCGTCCGGAAGACGCCGGCTGCGTGATGGTCGACTACTTTGCCCGCTACCCGGTTCGCACGGTGCGCGGCAGCGAGGGCGACGTGCTGGCCGGGGCGCTCAACGGCCGCTTTGTCGTGACGTTCGAGAACGGCAACAGCCTGGCGCTGCGCAGCACGGGCGAGCTGCTGGTGGAACGGGACAGCGATGGCCGGCCGCGCGTGCGCGGGCGCATGGGTGTCAACGAATACGTCGCCCGGGTGATCGACCGCGAAGGCAGCGCGCACGATGCCGAGGCGGGCAAGGCGCTGGCGATCGCCGCGCGCAGCTACCTGCAGCAGAACGCGCGGCTGGTGGCCGGCTGCCAGCAGATCGCCGACAGCAGCGCGCGCCAGCGCGTCAGCCCGAACCCGGCAACGCCCGAGGCGCTCGCATTGGCACGCTGGACCGACCAGCTGGTCGTCGATGGCGTCACGGTGCGTTACCACCGCGATACCCCGGCGCCCGATACGCTCGTGTGGACGCAGGCTGTCGCGCAGGCCCGGCAGGGCAAGCATTTCGATGAAGTCCTGGCGGCTGCGTATCCGGCCGGTTCGCTGGCGGTGGCCGGCAACAGCGGCACGCGCTGCCGGCGGCTGGCGCGGAACGAAGCCTGGCTGGCGGCGACGCTGCCGCGCTGGCGCCGTCAACTGGTGCGCGAAGCGGGCTACGAGGCGCCGCCGGCGCTGCCGATCGTCTGCGAGCTGGCCAGCGGCGCACCGTATTCCGAGCAGTCGCGCAACCGCATCTTCATGCGCCCGCTGTCCACGCGCGAAGACCGCATCACGCTGGCGCACGAGTACCTGCACATCGGCTTGCGCCAGCATCCGCGCGGGCAGGACGAAGACTATGTGGAGCGGCTGGCGCGCCGCCTCGTCGATATCAACCTGGAGCCGCCATGAAAGCTTGTCGTACCCTTGCCGCCGTACTGCTGGCGCTGGCCGCCTGGCCCGCGTCCGCGCAGGATCGTACCCTGGTGGGACCGCAGGGCGGCTGGAACCGCGCCGGTTTGACCGACCGCTCGCAGGAGCTGGCCGTCAATTATCCGTACGCGCTGATCGATCGCGGTACGCAGTCGAACCGGCGCATGATCGAAGGGCACCTGCGCCAGGCCAGCAAGCAGCGGCCGTTCCACAAGCTGGTCGTCAACGGCAATCCGACGCCGCTCTACACCGACGACGATGGCCGCTATGCGCGCGCCTATTCGTTCGGGGCGGGCTCGAACAGCGTCGAGATCCGCGCCCCGGACGGCAAGCCAGTCAAGCGGGTCCAGTTCTACGAAGCGAACACCACGCAGCCGCAGGCCGTGATCCGCGTGATCGCCGCATGGGACGACAACCAGGCCGAGGTCGACCTGCACATCGTCACGCCGGACGGCCAGCATGCCTACTTCGGCCATCCCGTGCTGACCAATGGCGGGGGACTCGACGTGGATACGGTGGATGGCCCGGGGCCGGAGAACTTCGTGATGGCCGCCCCGCAGCGCGGCCTGTACCAGGTGTGGATCAACTACTGGGGCAATTTCGGCAGCTCGGGCTATCACTTCGACGACGCCACGCGCCAGCGGCCCATCATCACCACGCGCATCACGCTGGTCTATCACGAGAACACAGCCAGGGAGCGGCGCGAGGAATTCGTCGTGCCGCTGCGCAGTATCGGCGAGCTGACCCTCGTCAAAACCTTCAAATTCTGAGTGTCATGAAGCTTAATACAATCGGCCTGCTGGCTGCCGCCCTTGTTCCCGCGCTGGCGAGCGCCCAGGTGACGATCGAGTCGCCCAAGTCCGGCTGGCGCAATTCGGCCGGTGCCCGCGAGACCTATTCGCAGGAGGTCAACTATCCCGCCAGCTCCGTCAACCTGCAGCCGGGTCAGAGCGAGACGGCGCAGATCCGCGGTCGCATCGCCGGCGCGCCGAAAGGCAAGCCGGCCACGCTGGTCGTCAATGGCGTGGCAATGCCGCTGGAACTGGATGAAAACGGCCGCTATGGGCGCCCATATGGTTTCGGTAATGGATCGAACGGCGTCGAAGTGCGTGCGCCGGATGGCAAGGGACGTTCCCGCGCCCAGTTCTACGATAACCATGCGGGCAAGACGCAGGCGCGCCTGCGCGTGGTGCTGTCGTGGGACAGTCCGGGCACGGACCTCGACCTGCATGTGATCACGCCGGAAGGCGGTCATGCCTGGTACGGCAATCGCGTAACGGGCGACGGTGGCGCGCTCGACGTGGATGTGACGACGGGATACGGCCCGGAGATATTCTCCAGCGCCGCCCCGCCGAAGGGCAATTACCACGTCTACGTGAATTACTTCGGCAGTGGTGCCGATTCGTCCATATTAACGATCGCACAAGTGGCGATTATCACCAACGAGAATACGCCGCGCGAGAAGCAGCAGGTGTTCCGTGTACCGATGCGTGCGGCCGGCGAGCTGACGCTCGTGAAATCGTTCGTGTTTCCGTAACGAGGGGCTTGTCACCCGGCAGTGGCTTTGCTATAGTTCTGTCCCTGCCGCAGCGTAGACGTGAAAACGAAACGATGCGACAGTGATGAAAGCGCCTCCGGCGCCGACATCGAAGGGGTTGACGAGCTGCATGAAACACCGCATAATCTCATCTCTCTGCTGCTGACAAACACAACGCTTTGTCGCCGAACGCAGCAAACGCCTGAGGGCAGAATTCTTTAACAATCAACAGTCGATAAGTGTGGGCGTTTGATGTGAGTGTGCCCGGGGCTTCGGTCCCGATACTCAAAATATATAGCATCAAACGCTTACACAAGTAATTAAACGTGACCTCGCAAGAGGAACGTCAGATTCTTGAGTGAGTGACCATGTCAGCAATGACATAAAACAGAGATTGAACTGAAGAGTTTGATCCTGGCTCAGATTGAACGCTGGCGGCATGCTTTACACATGCAAGTCGAACGGTAACAGGGAGCTTGCTCCGCTGACGAGTGGCGAACGGGTGAGTAATATATCGGAACGTACCCAAGAGTGGGGGATAACGTAGCGAAAGTTACGCTAATACCGCATACGATCTATGGATGAAAGCAGGGGACCGCAAGGCCTTGTGCTCCTGGAGCGGCCGATATCTGATTAGCTAGTTGGTGAGGTAAAGGCTCACCAAGGCGACGATCAGTAGCTGGTCTGAGAGGACGACCAGCCACACTGGAACTGAGACACGGTCCAGACTCCTACGGGAGGCAGCAGTGGGGAATTTTGGACAATGGGCGCAAGCCTGATCCAGCAATGCCGCGTGAGTGAAGAAGGCCTTCGGGTTGTAAAGCTCTTTTGTCAGGGAAGAAACGGGTGTGGCTAATATCTGCATCTAATGACGGTACCTGAAGAATAAGCACCGGCTAACTACGTGCCAGCAGCCGCGGTAATACGTAGGGTGCAAGCGTTAATCGGAATTACTGGGCGTAAAGCGTGCGCAGGCGGTTTTGTAAGTCTGTCGTGAAATCCCCGGGCTTAACCTGGGAATGGCGATGGAGACTGCAAGGCTAGAGTTTGGCAGAGGGGGGTAGAATTCCACGTGTAGCAGTGAAATGCGTAGAGATGTGGAGGAACACCGATGGCGAAGGCAGCCCCCTGGGTCAAAACTGACGCTCATGCACGAAAGCGTGGGGAGCAAACAGGATTAGATACCCTGGTAGTCCACGCCCTAAACGATGTCTACTAGTTGTCGGGTCTTAATTGACTTGGTAACGCAGCTAACGCGTGAAGTAGACCGCCTGGGGAGTACGGTCGCAAGATTAAAACTCAAAGGAATTGACGGGGACCCGCACAAGCGGTGGATGATGTGGATTAATTCGATGCAACGCGAAAAACCTTACCTACCCTTGACATGGCAGGAATCCTCGAGAGATCGGGGAGTGCTCGAAAGAGAACCTGCACACAGGTGCTGCATGGCTGTCGTCAGCTCGTGTCGTGAGATGTTGGGTTAAGTCCCGCAACGAGCGCAACCCTTGTCATTAGTTGCTACGAAAGGGCACTCTAATGAGACTGCCGGTGACAAACCGGAGGAAGGTGGGGATGACGTCAAGTCCTCATGGCCCTTATGGGTAGGGCTTCACACGTCATACAATGGTACATACAGAGGGCCGCCAACCCGCGAGGGGGAGCTAATCCCAGAAAGTGTATCGTAGTCCGGATTGTAGTCTGCAACTCGACTGCATGAAGTTGGAATCGCTAGTAATCGCGGATCAGCATGTCGCGGTGAATACGTTCCCGGGTCTTGTACACACCGCCCGTCACACCATGGGAGCGGGTTTTACCAGAAGTAGGTAGCTTAACCGCAAGGAGGGCGCTTACCACGGTAGGATTCGTGACTGGGGTGAAGTCGTAACAAGGTAGCCGTATCGGAAGGTGCGGCTGGATCACCTCCTTTCTAGAGTTGGCACGGATCGTAAAGATCGTGCATCAAACGCTCACACTTATCGACTGTCGAATGAAGAAGAAACAGTAGCACCGCTGATATATGGTATCAACTAAGCGGGTCTGTAGCTCAGCTGGTTAGAGCACCGTGTTGATAACGCGGGGGTCGTTGGTTCGAGCCCAACCAGACCCACCATCGTATCGCACCCCATGGGGGATTAGCTCAGCTGGGAGAGCACCTGCTTTGCAAGCAGGGGGTCGTCGGTTCGATCCCGTCATCCTCCACCAAAAGTTTAAACGTAAGTTCCGAAATTTACGTTTAGTCTTTTAGAGACTACTGCTGTTTCGCTCTTTAACAATCTGGAAGAAGTAAAGTTTTATTAAGCGTGCGAGACATCGCACACTTAGGGTAGTAGTAAAACTCATCAAACACAGTAGTAAATGCTTGAACCGATAGCCGTCAAGGTTATAGGGACAAGTGAATAAGTGCACATGGTGGATGCCTTGGCGATTACAGGCGACGAAGGACGTAGTAGTCTGCGATAAGCTACGGGGAGCTGACAAACGAGCTTTGATCCGTAGATTTCCGAATGGGGAAACCCACCCTTTTAGGGTATCACTCACTGAATACATAGGTGTGTGAGGCGAACGCGGCGAACTGAAACATCTAAGTAGCTGCAGGAAAATAAATCAACCGAGATTCCCAAAGTAGTGGCGAGCGAAATGGGAAGAGCCTGTACGTGATAGTCGGACTGATAGTGGAAGCCTCTGGAAATAGGCGCCATAGCGGGTGATAGCCCCGTACACGAAATCAGACCGGTGGTACTAAGCGTACGACAAGTAGGGCGGGACACGAGAAATCCTGTCTGAATATGGGGGGACCATCCTCCAAGGCTAAATACTCGTAATCGACCGATAGTGAACCAGTACCGTGAGGGAAAGGCGAAAAGAACCCCGGGAGGGGAGTGAAATAGATCCTGAAACCGTGTGCATACAAACAGTCGGAGCGGACTTGTTCCGTGACGGCGTACCTTTTGTATAATGGGTCAGCGACTTACATTCAGTAGCGAGGTTAACCATATAGGGGAGCCGCAGAGAAATCGAGTCCGAACAGGGCGCTAGTTGCTGGGTGTAGACCCGAAACCAAGTGATCTACCCATGGCCAGGTTGAAGGTGCGGTAACACGCACTGGAGGACCGAACCCACTAATGTTGAAAAATTAGGGGATGAGCTGTGGGTAGGGGTGAAAGGCTAAACAAACTTGGAAATAGCTGGTTCTCTCCGAAAACTATTTAGGTAGTGCCTCAAGTATCACCATCGGGGGTAGAGCACTGTTATGGCTAGGGGGTCATCGCGACTTACCAAACCATTGCAAACTCCGAATACCGATGAGTGCGAGCTTGGGAGACAGACGTCGGGTGCTAACGTCCGGCGTCAAGAGGGAAACAACCCAGACCGCCAGCTAAGGTCCCAAAGATTGGCTAAGTGGAAAACGAAGTGGGAAGGCTAAAACAGTCAGGATGTTGGCTTAGAAGCAGCCATCATTTAAAGAAAGCGTAATAGCTCACTGATCGAGTCGTCCTGCGCGGAAGATGTAACGGGGCTAAGCCAGTCACCGAAGCTGCGGATATCCGTAAGGATATGGTAGGAGAGCGTTCTGTAAGCCTGCGAAGGTGTCTTGTAAAGGATGCTGGAGGTATCAGAAGTGCGAATGCTGACATGAGTAGCGATAATGCGGGTGAAAAGCCCGCACGCCGTAAGCCCAAGGTTTCCTGTTCAACGTTCATCGGAGCAGGGTGAGTCGGCCCCTAAGGCGAGGCAGAGATGCGTAGCTGATGGGAAGCAGGTTAATATTCCTGCACCGTCGTATGATGCGATGGGGGGACGGATCGCGGAAGGTTGTCTGACTGTTGGAATAGTCAGTTTCTGGTTCATAGAAGGCGCTTAGGCAAATCCGGGCGCGGAATTCAAGGGATCGGGACGAGCGAACTTGTTCGCGAAGCAATCGGAAGTGGTTCCAAGAAAAGCCTCTAAGCTTCAGTCATACGAGACCGTACCGCAAACCGACACAGGTGGGCGAGATGAGTATTCTAAGGCGCTTGAGAGAACTCGGGAGAAGGAACTCGGCAAATTGGTACCGTAACTTCGGGAAAAGGTACGCCCCGGTAGCTTGGTCACTTTACTGTGATAGGGCGAAAGGGTTGCAATAAACTGGTGGCTGCGACTGTTTAATAAAAACACAGCACTCTGCAAACACGAAAGTGGACGTATAGGGTGTGACGCCTGCCCGGTGCTGGAAGATTAAATGATGGGGTGCAAGCTCTTGATTGAAGTCCCAGTAAACGGCGGCCGTAACTATAACGGTCCTAAGGTAGCGAAATTCCTTGTCGGGTAAGTTCCGACCTGCACGAATGGCGTAACGATGGCCACACTGTCTCCTCCCGAGACTCAGCGAAGTTGAAGTGTTTGTGATGATGCAATCTACCCGCGGCTAGACGGAAAGACCCCATGAACCTTTACTGTAGCTTTGCATTGGACTTTGAACCAATCTGTGTAGGATAGGTGGGAGGCTTTGAAGCGGGGACGCCAGTTCTCGTGGAGCCAACCTTGAAATACCACCCTGGTTTGTTTGAGGTTCTAACCTTGGTCCGTAATCCGGATCGGGGACAGTGCATGGTAGGCAGTTTGACTGGGGCGGTCTCCTCCTAAAGTGTAACGGAGGAGTTCGAAGGTACGCTAGGTACGGTCGGACATCGTGCTAATAGTGCAATGGCATAAGCGTGCTTAACTGCGAGACCGACAAGTCGAGCAGGTACGAAAGTAGGACATAGTGATCCGGTGGTTCTGTATGGAAGGGCCATCGCTCAACGGATAAAAGGTACTCTGGGGATAACAGGCTGATTCCTCCCAAGAGTTCATATCGACGGGGGAGTTTGGCACCTCGATGTCGGCTCATCACATCCTGGGGCTGTAGCCGGTCCCAAGGGTATGGCTGTTCGCCATTTAAAGTGGTACGTGAGCTGGGTTTAAAACGTCGTGAGACAGTTTGGTCCCTATCTGCCGTGGGCGTTGGAAATTTGAAGGGGGCTGCTCCTAGTACGAGAGGACCGGAGTGGACGAACCTCTGGTGTACCGGTTGTCACGCCAGTGGCATTGCCGGGTAGCTAAGTTCGGAAGAGATAACCGCTGAAAGCATCTAAGCGGGAAACTTGCCTTAAGATGAGATTTCCCGGAGCCTTGAGCTCCTTGAAGGGTCGTTCGAGACCAGGACGTTGATAGGTCAGGTGTGGAAGTGCAGTAATGCATTAAGCTAACTGATACTAATTGCCCGTACGGCTTGTCCCTATAACCTTGACGGTTACAGAGCATTTGCCTGTGTTTGAGATTTACGAGAACTACCCAACCTTACTTCTTCCAGATTAGTAGTCGCGTTGCCCTGTCGGGAACGAGACTACGTACAAGTCATGCCTGATGACCATAGCAAGTCGGCCCCACCCCTTCCCATCCCGAACAGGACCGTGAAACGACTTTGCGCCGATGATAGTGCTGCAACCAGTGTGAAAGTAGGTTATCGTCAGGCTGTTATACCGAACAAACCCCCGTCCAGTGATCTGGCGGGGGTTTTTTCATTTCCGTTTGCGTGCCGCAGCAGGACGCTCGAGGAGAGCCGGGGTCAGACCCTAATGCCGCTAAGTTAAGAGATTCTGATATCCGTACAACAGCCTCAAGGCTTGGGGTCTGTCCCGTTTTTTGGGCGGTCCGGCGATACGGCGGCCCGGCAGACCCTAACCCGGCGACCGTGCGCTTAACTTAGCGGCATTAGGGGCAGACCCGGCGGGTCTGACCCCAGTTCCTGGTCACGGGTTTCAGATTTAGCCCCTGGCTCGCTGACCTGGAGCCGCCCCAGCATCCCATCCCCTGCAGTTGCAAATCCGCTATCATTGAATGGTCCCATCCACCGGTGATTACAGTGCAGCGAGCCCCCGTCCAAGAAGCATTGCAAGCTACCGAACGGCAGCTCAAGGCATTGATGCTGGAGAGCATGGCAGGCAACCAGGTTGCGTGTCAGGGTTTTCTGCGCGCCGTCGCGCCGCATTTGCGTGGTTTCCTGCGTCGGCGCATGGGGCGTTGGCCGGATGAAGTGGAAGACCTGGTGCAGGAGGCGCTGCTGGCGATCCATCACCAGCGCCATACCTATGACGTATCGGCGCCGCTGACGTCATGGCTGTATGCGATTACCCGCTACAAGCTGATAGACTGGTTGCGCCGGCATGCACGCCAGGATGCATTGAACGTCCCGCTCGACGACGAGGACGAGCTCTTTGCCAGCGGCGATATCGAGGCTGCCGACGCCCGTCGCGAGCTGGACAAGGCCCTTGCGCTGCTGTCCGAGCAGCAGCGTGCGGCGATTACGCACACAAAGCTCGACGGCTGGTCGGTGCGCGAGACGGCGACAGCGCTCAGCATCTCGGAAGCCAGCGTCAAGGTGGCCGTGCACCGCGGCCTGAAGACACTAGCCGGCAAATTACGGAACCTGCGATGAACACCGACGACCTGATTGCCAGCCTTGCCACCGACACGGCGATCCGCCGTCCGTCACCGCTCACCCTTGCGCTGCCGCTGGCCGCCGTTGTGCTTCTCAATGGGTGCTTCGTCATCGCCGTGCTTGGTGTGCGGCCCAACCTGGGCGCATTGACCACCAACAGCCTGTTCTGGTTGAAGTGCGCCTTCGTGGGCGGCCTTGCCCTCATCGGTTTTGCCGCCGCCCGTATCGCGGCCATTCCAGCGGCACGCTTTCATGCGCTGCCATGGCTGCTGGCTGTGCCGGTAGTGCTGATGGCCTGCGGAGTCATCGCGACGGTGGCGGATGCGGATGCCGTCGAACGGTCGGTGCAGTTCTGGGGACAGACCTGGCGCACCTGCCCCGTGCTGATCGCACTGCTGTCGCTACCGATCTTCGCTGCGGTCGTGTATCGCATGCGCCGTTTTGCGCCGACGCGCCTGCGCCTGGCAGGCGCCATCGCCGGCTTTGCGTCAGGCGCGCTCGCTGCCTTGCTTTACTGCCTCCATTGTCCCGAACTGGCACCGCCGTTCGTGGCGTCCTGGTACACGCTCGGCATCCTGATACCGACCGCGCTCGGCGCCCTGGCAGGCCCGCGCCTGCTGGCCTGGTAAGCCACGCACATTTTTTTTGCTTCCCCTGTAACCACCGCGGCCACGCGAGCGAATACGTGGGCGTTGGCAAGCCAACGCCCGCCGCTACCGGCCTAACCTACAGAGGAACGTCATGAACAAATCGATCGCCGTCGCACTCTCCTGCCTGCTCGCCGTCGCTACCGTCCGCGCGCAAGACATGGGCAAGAAGGAGCCAATGCCCATGGAGCCGAAGATGGAGCAGAAGATGGAGCAGAAAATGGAGCAGAAGCACGCCATGAAGAATAAGCCGATGCGTCACGACGCGATGAAGCGCAAAGCGATGAAGGAGGACGACGCGGCGATGAAGGCCATGCCGCACGAGGTCATGGGCAAGGCAATGCCAATGCAACCCGCCGTAACGAACCGCTGAGCGGAGGACATCATGCCCATCGCTTCCTACACCGTCCGCGCCAGCACGCTCGCTGTTGCCATTGCCACGATGGTCACCATCGCGTCCCCCGCGCAGGCACAAAGCAGCCCCGAGGACAAAGCCGACGTCGACCGCAGCGGCACCCTGACCGTCACCGTCACCAACCTGACCCATGGCACGTGGTTTGCGCCGATCCTCGTGGCGGCGCACCCGGCCGGCTTCAAGGCCTTTACGGAGGGGCGGCCGGCATCCGTGGCGCTGCAGTCGATCGCGGAGATCGGCGACATCGCACCGCTGGCAGAGAGTTTGCCGACGGCGGCGTCGATCGCCCTGAACCCGGCCAACGGCCCACTGAAACCGGGCGGCTCGGCCACGGCGCATCTGCAGCGCGGCAAGGGCACGCACAACAGCCGCCTGTCCGTGCTTGCCATGCTGGTGCCGACGAACGATGGCTTTATCGGACTGAACGCCATCGAGATCCCGACGCAACCGGGCTACTACACCTACACACTGAGCGCATACGATGCCGGCACGGAGGCCAATGACGAAGCCCGCGCAGCCGGCCCGGGCATCGGGCAACCCGGCATGGGACTGCCGGCGTTCCTGAACGGCGTCGGCATCTATTCGGATGCACCGGGGTTTGCCAATGCCCGCGTCGAGGGCTACGTGCACGTGCACCGCGGCATACTCGGCGGTGCGGCCGGCGCCGACAGTGTGCTCGAGCAGACGATGTACCGGTGGATGAATCCCGTCGCGCGCGTGACCTTGACGGTTCGGTAAAGAAAAGGCCCGCGCGCGGCGGGCCTGCTTCAGTCAGTGCGCAGCGTTCAGAAGCGATAAGCCAGCTTGATCACGCCATAATCGACGCCGCTGTTCGGCTTCTTGATGCTGCCGTTGGAGAAATGCTGCATCTTCAGGGCGATTTCCCAGTTCTTGTTGAAGACGTAGCCGATACCGATATGGTCGCCGAACTGGAATGCCGTGGACAGGCCGTCGTCGTTGTTGTCGTAGTGGTGCGACAGCAGGTGCGCGCCGATGCCGATTTCCGCGTACAGGCCCAGCTTGTTGACGTTCTCGAAGCGGAATACGGGCGTGAAGCCGATGTCGACGATGTGCGACTTGTTGCCTGGTATGTTCTTGTACTGGCGCAGTTCCCAGGCGCCGATGCTGGCGTCCCAGTAACCCGTCAGGTGCGTACCGTTCGACTCGAACCAGCTCCAGCTGGGTTTCCAGTCCTGCGTCGCGCCCAGGCGCACCATGCGCACTTTCGACGCGGAGCCGAATTCTCCGTACGCCGTATCGACCAGCTTGCCGTCAGCGGCACATGCCGCCTGCGCGGCCATCAGGGCGGTCACCGCCGCGATGATTTTCTTCATATTGGTTCTCTCAAGTGGTGGCGCCTTATCTGTAGCGATAAGGCAATCCAAATATTGTACCCATTCTGGCAAATTCTTTCCGCCCGCTCCGCAATTGTTAGAATCGAGGCAATCGTCGACCTACGGAGTGCAACGTCATGCCATTGTTTTCGAAAATCGCGTTTCTCGGTATTGGGCTGATGGGTGAGCCGATGGTGCGCCGTTTACGTGCGGCCCAGTTGCCCGTGCATGCGTGGAACCGCACCGTCAGCAAGGCCGAGGCACTGGCCGACAGCGGGGCCGTTCCCGTGCCGCTGCTGGCGGACGCCGTGCGCGATGCGGACCTCGTCATCACGATGCTGGAGGCAGGGCCGGTCGTGGGCGAAGTGCTCACGGCCGCGCTGCCCGCCCTGCGCGCGGGCACGCTGTGGATCGACATGAGCTCGACGCAGCAGGCCGAAGCCCAGGCGTTCCACGCCCGGCTGCAGGCCGCAGGCTGCCGCTTCGTGGACGCGCCCGTGTCCGGCGGCGTTGGTGGCGCCCAGGCCGGTACACTGGCCATCATGGCGGGTGGCAGCGCAGCCGATATCGAGCAGGCCCGCCCCGCGCTGGAGGCGCTGGGACGCGTCACCCGCGTCGGCCCGGCCGGGGCGGGACAGGTGGCAAAGCTGTGCAACCAGCTGATCGTGGGTGGCACCATCAATATTGTTGCCGAAGCGCTGCTGCTGGCCCAGGCGGCCGGTGCCGATCCCGCGGCGGTGCGCGCGGCGATCCGGGGCGGCTTTGCCGAAAGCCGCATCCTGGACGTGCATGGCCAGCGCATGCTGGAGCGTAATTTCATCCCGGGCGGGCAGGTGACGACGCAGCTGAAGGACATGCACAACATCCTGGCCGCGGCGGCGGCGGCCGGCGTCGCGCTGCCCGTCACCAGCCTGGTGACGGCGCGCTACGAATCGATCCGGGACGTGTACCCGCAGGCCGACCATGCGGCCGCGCTGCTGGCACTGGAGCGGCTCAATCCCGGCCAGCGCGTGGGCGATGTGCCGGACCGGTTGCCTTGACCGGCTGCGCGATCAGCGCAGCGGCAAGGCCCGCTCGACCAGGCGCACCCAGAAGCTGGCGCCGACGGGCAGCAGGTTGTCGTTGAAGTCGTAGCTGCCGTTGTGCAGCACGCACGGGCCCAGGCCATGTCCACCGTCGCGGTGGTCGCCCTCGCCGTTGCCGATGAAGATGTAGCAGCCCGGCTTCTCCTGCAGGAAGAAGGCAAAGTCCTCGGCGCCCATCGTGGGCTCGACGTGGGCATTGACGCGCTCTTCGCCCACCACTTCCTTCATGACGTCGACGGCAAATGCCGTCTCGGCCGCGTGGTTGACGAGCGGCGGGTAATTGCGCTTGAAGGTGAAGTCGATTTCGGCCTCGAAGCCGGCCGCGATGCCTTGCGCCAGCGTTTCCATGCGGCGCTCGATCATGTCCAGCACGGCGGTCGAGAACGTGCGCACGGTGCCCACCAGCTGCGCCGTGTCCGGAATCACGTTGGTGGCACTGCCGGCGTGAATCTGCGTGATCGACAGCACGGCGGTATCCAGCGGGCTCTTGTTGCGCGTGACGATGGTCTGCCATGCCTGCGCGATCTGCACGGCGACCATGACGGGGTCGATGCCGTTGTGCGGCTGGGCCGCATGCGCACCCTTGCCCTTGACGGTGACGTGGAACTCGTTCGAGGAGCCCATCATCGGGCCCGTGCACACGTTCATCGTGCCGGCCGCGTAGCCGGGCCAGTTGTGCATGCCGTAGATCGCATCCATGGGGAAGCGCTCGAACAGGCCGTCCTCGATCATGCGGCGCGCGCCGGCGCCGCCTTCCTCGGCCGGCTGGAAGACCAGGTAGACGGTGCCGTCGAAGTCGCGCTGGCGCGCCAGGTGGTAGGCGGCGCCCAGCAGCATGGCCGTGTGGCCGTCGTGGCCGCAGGCGTGCATCTTGCCGGGGTGGCGCGACGCATGGGCGAAGGTGTTTACCTCCTGCATCGGCAACGCATCCATGTCGGCGCGCAGCCCGATGGCGCGGTTGGAGCTGCCGTTCTTGACGATCCCGACGACGCCGGTCAGGCCCAGGCCACGGACGACGGGGATGCCCCACTCCGTCAGCTTGGCGGCCACGGCGTCGGCCGTGCGCACTTCCTCGTAGCACAGCTCGGGGTGGGCATGCAGGTCGCGGCGGATCTGCTGCAGCTCGGATTGAAACGCAATGATGGGTTCGACGAGTTTCATCTGCCTCTCCAGGTTTTATTCTCATGCGCCCGGGTAGGGCGCGTCGCCAGCAGCGGTTCGGTCATTGTAGCCTTTGCGTGCAGGGGAGGCCAGCCGCTGCCGCATCGCGTGGAATGGTTTACGATAGCGGCTTGCCTGCAATTTTCCTGCCGATCCCATGACCACCACCCAAGTGCGTGCCGCCTGTCCGCACGACTGCCCCGATACCTGCGCCATCCTCGTGACCGTCGAGGACGGTGTCGCCACTGAAATCAAGGGCGATCCCGACCATCCCACCACCGCCGGCGTGCTGTGCACCAAGGTGTCGCGCTATGCCGAGCGCACCTACTCGCCGGACCGTTTGCTGTATCCGCTGCGCCGCGTCGGCGCCAAGGGCGAGGGCAAGTTCGAGCGCATCAGCTGGGACGAGGCGCTCGACACCATCGCCGCCCGCCTGAAGCCGCTGGCCGAACAGCGGCCCGAAGCGATCCTGCCGTACAGCTATTGCGGCACGATGGGCCTGCTGCAGGGGGAATCGATGTCCATGCGTTTCTTCAATCGCATCGGCGCCTCCTTGCTGGACCGCACCATCTGCGCGATGGCCGGCGCGACCGGCTACAAGTACACGATCGGCGGCTCCATCGGCACCGACATGGAGCAGTTCCAGAACGCCAAACTGATCCTGATCTGGGGCGGCAATCCGATCGCGTCGAACCTGCACTTCTGGATGCGCGCGCAGGAAGCCAAGCGGCGCGGCGCCAAGCTGGTCGCCATCGATCCCTACCGCTCGCTGACGGCCGAGAAGTGCCATCTGCATATCGCCCTCTTGCCGGGCACCGATGCGGCGCTCGCGCTGGGCATGATGCACGTGCTGATCCGCGATGGCCTGGTCGATGACGACTACATCGAGCGCTACACCCTGGGCTACGAGCAACTGAAGGAACGCGCCGCCGAGTGGACGCCGGAGCGCACGGCCGACGTGTGCGGCATCACCGCGGCCGAGGTCACCGAGCTGGCCCGCCTGTACGGCGAGACCGCCAGGGCGGGCGAGCCGGCCGCCATCCGCGTCAACTACGGCGTGCAGCGCGTGCGCGGCGGCGGCATGGCAGTGCGCAATATCGCCTGCCTGCCCGCGCTGGTGGGCGCCTGGCGCCACCCGGCCGGTGGCGTGCAACTGTCGACGTCCGGCTCCTTCCCCAGCAACAAGCCGTGGCTGCAGCGTACCGACCTGTTGAAAAAACAGCCGCGCACGATCAACATGACGACGATCGGCGACGACCTGCTGCGGCCCGCTTCGCCCGAGTTCGGCCCGCAGGTGGAAGCGGTCATCGTCTACAACGCCAACCCGCTGGCGATCGCACCGGATTCGTCCAAGGTGGCGGCCGGCTTTGCCCGGGAAGACCTGTTCACGGTGGTGCTGGAACACTTCCAGACCGACAGCGTGGATTACGCCGACATCGTGCTGCCGGCCACCACGCAGCTGGAGCACACGGATGCACACCTGGCCTATGGCCACCTGTACATGATGGCCAATAATGCCGCCATCGCGCCGCTGGGCGAAGCCAAGCCGAACACGGAGATCTTCCGGCTGCTGGCGCGCCGCATGGGCTTCGACGATCCGTGCTTTGCCGAGACCGACGACGAATTGGCAGCGCAGGCGTTTCGCAGCGATGACGTGCGTGCCATGCATTTCGACTGGGATGCGTTGAAGCAGAAGGGCTGGCAGAAGCTGAACATGCCGGATGCACCATTTGCCTGCGGCAATTTCCCCACACCTTCGGGAAAATGCGAATTCTTTTCGGCGAGCATGGCGGCGGACGGCCTGGACCCCCTGCCGGCCTACATCCCGAACTACGAATCTGCAGCAAGTACCCCCGATCTGGCGGCAAAGTACCCGCTTGCGATGATATCTCCGCCGGCCCGCAACTTCCTGAACTCGACTTTTGTCAACGTGCAAAGCCTGCGTGCGACGGAAGGCGAGCCGCACCTCGACATCCACCCTGACGATGCGACAACACGTGGTATCAACCACGGCGATATGGTGCGCATCTTCAATGATCGTGGCTCGTTCGTATGCAAGGCCAGGGTTACCGACAAGGCCCGCAAAGGCCTCGTCGTGGGCCTGTCGATCTGGTGGAAGAAGCTGGCGCGCGATGGCAAGAACGCCAACGAAGTGACCAGCCAGCGCCTGACCGACATGGGCCGCGCGCCGACGTTTTACGATACACTCGTTCAGGTGGAGAAAGTCCTGTGAGCCTGATGTATGCGCCAGTTTGCCTATTTGAAAACACGTGCCCGCGACCTCGTGGTGGGGGTGACTTGCGCGGCAATGCTGGCCGGTTGTGCACAGTTCAAGTATTACTTCCAGGCCGCCCAGGGCCAGTACTCGCTGTGGTCTGACTCCCGTCCCGTCGAGGACTGGCTGGGCGATCCCGCCACCGATCCGAAGCTGCGCGCGCGCCTGGAAAAGGCCCTGTTCATCCGCCGCTTCGCCGTCAGGGAACTGGGCCTGCCGGACAACGCCAGCTACAAGAACTACGCCGCCCTGAACCGTCCCTTCGTGCTGTGGAACGTCGTCGCGACGCCCGAACTGTCGCTGCGTCCCATCCAGTGGTGCTTCCCGATCGCCGGCTGCGTGGCCTACCGCGGCTACTACAACAAGGAAGACGCGATGGCCTACGCGGAGGAACTGCGCGCGGAAGGCGACGACGTGCAAGTGGGTGGGGTGCCCGCCTATTCCACGCTGGGCTGGTTCAGCGATCCGCTGCTGTCCACCTTCATCAACTATTCCGATGCCGAGCTGGCGCGCATGGTGTTCCACGAGCTGGCGCACCAGGTCGTCTACATCGCGGGCGACTCCCGTTTCAACGAAGCGTTCGCCACCGCGGTCGAGGAGGCCGGCGTGGAGCGCTGGCTCGAGCTGTACGGCAACGAGGCGATGCGTGAAGCCTATGTACGCTACAGCACGCGGCGCAAGGATTTCCTCGCGTTGCTGGTCAAGCATCGCCAGATGCTCGCCGACCTGTATGCCAGCAAGGCCAGCGTAAAGAAGAAGCGCGAGGAGAAGGCACGTATCTTCGCGGCCCTGCACGAGGAATACAAGGTACTGAAAGCGAACTGGGGCGGCTATGCCGGCTACGACCGCTACTTCTCCGAGAAGCTGACCAACGCCCACCTTGCTGCTGTTGCTACTTATAACGATTTATTGCCAGGTTTTCGCGCCCTGCTGGCAAAGGAAAAAAACTTCAAGCAGTTCTATGCTGCGGTGCAGCGGATGAGTAATCTGCCCTCGGTCGAACGGCATGAGCGATTGGTTCAGCTCGCAAGCCAGACCGCGCAGCCGGCGCCAACCGTGCTGGCGGAGAAACAACCGGAGACGATCGGCGGGCGCTGATTGTTGCGTCGCAAAACAGGAAGGGCGGCAAATGCCGCCTTTTGCGCGCAAAAAAGCGCTTGCATCGGCGACTGCGGGCCGATAGCATCTTATTGCGCAGATAGTACGAGCGTTCGTTTTTTCGACGCAGGCTGCGGACATGACGGGTTCAGCCGGTGCCGTGCTGCCGGCGTTCAGCAATCAGCTGTATAAAGAGGCAGGTTCGCATAGCCAGGGCGCAGTCCGGTTCGACCCCATGGGCCGGGCGGGTGGCACCAGGGCGGACGACCTCCCAACGATAATATCGAGACACGAGGGCACAGCATGGAAAAAATCTGGTTGAAGTCGTACCCGCCCGGCGTTCCTGCCGAGATCGATCCAAGTCAGTACCGTTCGCTGGTACATCTGCTGGAAGACGCATTCCAGAAGTACGGCAGCCGCAAGGCCTTCGTCTGCATGGACAAGGCCATCACGTACGCGGAACTGGACGCCTACTCGAAGCGCCTGGGCGCCTGGCTGCAAAGCCGCGGCATGAAGCCAGGCGCGCGCGTCGCGCTGATGATGCCCAACGTGCTGCAGTACCCGATCGCCATCGCCGCGGTGCTGCGCGCCGGCTACACGGTCGTCAACGTCAATCCGCTGTACACGCCGCGCGAGCTGGAGCACCAGCTGACCGACGCGGGCGCCGAAGCCATCGTCATCCTGGAAAACTTCGCCCACACGCTGGAGCAGGTGCTGCCGCGCACGGCGGTCAAGCACGTCATCGTCGCCAGCATGGGCGAGATGCTGGGCGGCCTGAAGGGGGGGATCGTCAACTTCGTCGTGCGCAACGTCAAGAAGATGGTGCCCGCCTATTCCTTGCCGAACGCCGTGCGCTTCAAGGCCGCGCTGAACCATGCGTCCGCGATGAAGCTGACACCCGTCGAGCTGGGCCATGAAGACATCGCCTTCCTGCAGTACACGGGCGGCACCACCGGCGTGGCGAAAGGCGCCACGCTGACGCACAAGAACATCATCGCCAACGTGCTGCAATCGGAGGCGTGGTCGCAACCTGGCGTGCAGAAGGAGCCGCGCGTCGAGGAAATGTCCATCGTGTGCGCGCTGCCGCTGTATCACATCTTCGCGCTGACGGCGTGCGCCATGTGGGGCATCCGCATGGGCGCGCTGAACATCCTGATCCCGAACCCGCGCGACATCCCCGGCCTGATCCGCGAGCTGGGCAAGTACAAGTTCAACATCCTGCCGGCCGTGAACACGCTGTACAACGCGCTGGTCAACCACCCCGGCTTCCAGCACCTGGACTTCTCCGGGCTGAAGATGGCCAACGGCGGCGGCATGGCCGTGCAGCAGGCCGTCAACGACAAATGGCTGGCCGCGACGGGTGTGTCGATCATCGAGGGCTACGGCCTGTCGGAGACGTCGCCGGTGGCCACCTGCAACCGCTCCGACAGCACGGCGTTTACCGGCACGATCGGCCTGCCGATGCCGTCCACCGAGATCGCCATCCTGGACGACGACGGCAACGAAGTCCCGCTGGGCCAGCCGGGCGAGATCGCGATCCGCGGCCCGCAGGTGATGAAGGGCTACTGGAACCGTCCCGAGGAAACGGCCAAGGTCATGACGGCCGACGGCTACTTCAAGTCGGGCGACGTGGGCATCATGGACGAGCGGGGCTATACCAAGATCGTCGACCGCAAGAAGGACATGATCCTGGTCTCGGGCTTCAACGTGTATCCGAACGAGCTGGAAGCGGTGGTCGCGGCGCATCCGGGCGTGCTGGAATGCGCGTGCATCGGCGTGCCGGACGAGCATTCGGGCGAAGCCGTGAAGCTGTTCGTCGTGCGCAAGGACCCGAACCTGACGATCGACACGCTGATGGCCTATTGCAAGGAAAACCTGACCGGCTACAAGAAACCGAAGTACATCGAGTTCCGCGACGAACTCCCGAAAACCAATGTCGGCAAGATCCTGCGCCGCGCCCTGCGCGACGAGATGACGGCCGGCGCCAAGAAGGCGGCATAATCCCGTCACCCGGAGCGGCAAGCGTGAAAGCCGCCTGGCTGACAGGCGGCTTTTATGTTTGCGCAGATAGACGAAAGAAGAGGCATCGAATGGAAAAAATCTGGTTGAAATCCTACCCTGAAGGCGTACCGGCCGACATCGACTGCACGCAGTACCGCTCGGTCACGCACTTGCTGGAGGATTCGTTCCGGAAGTACGCGGACCAGAACGCGTGCGTGTGCATGGACAAGTTCCTGACCTATGCGCAACTGGACCAGATGTCGCAGAAGTTCGGTGCCTGGCTGCAGGGCAAGGGCCTGAAGCCGGGCGCGCGCGTGGCGATCATGTTGCCCAACGTGCTGCAGTACCCGGTGGTGATGGCGGGCATCCTGCGCGCCGGCTACACGGTCGTCAACGTCAACCCGCTGTACACGCCGCGCGAGCTGGAACACCAGCTGAAGGACTCGGGCTCGGAAGCGATCGTCGTGCTGGAAAACTTCGCGACGACCGTGCAGGAGGTGCTGCCGAACACGCCGGTCAAGCACGTCATCGTCGCCACGATGGGCGACCTGCTGGGCGGAATCAAGGGCGCCATCGTCAACTTCGCCGTGCGCCACGTGAAGAAGATGGTGCCAGCCTATTCGCTGCCGCGCGCCATCCCGTTCAAGCAGGTGCTGGCCGAAGGCAGCCGCATGACGCTGTCGCCGGTGAAGACGGGCCACGACGACATCGCCTTCCTGCAGTACACGGGCGGTACCACGGGCGTGTCGAAAGGGGCGATGCTCACCCATCGCAACATCATCGCCAACGTGCTGCAGAACGACGCATGGCTGCAGATGAAGCCGGGCAGCGATCAGCTGGTGTTCGTCTGCGCGCTGCCGCTGTATCACATCTACTCGCTGACGATCAGCGCCCTGATGAGCATGCGCGTGGGCGGCCTGAACGTCCTGATCCCGAACCCGCGCGACATCCCCGGCTTCGTCAAGGAACTGGCCAAGTACAAGGTCACCGTGTTCCCGGCCGTGAACACGCTGTACAACGCGCTGCTGAACAACCCCGACTTCCACAAGCTCGATTTCTCCAGCTACAAGATCTGCAACGGCGGCGGCATGGCCGTGCAGCAGGCCGTGGCGGACCGCTGGCTGAAGGTGACGGGCACGCCGATCATCGAAGGCTATGGCATGTCGGAGACGTCGCCGGTCGCCACCGCCAACCGCATCGACATCAAGGAATTCACCGGCACCATCGGCCTGCCGATCCCGTCGACCGACATCGCCATCCTGGACGACGACGGCAACGAATTGCCGCTGGGCGCGACCGGCGAGATCGCCATCCGCGGTCCGCAGGTGATGGCCGGCTACTGGCAGCGCCCGGACGAGACGGCGAAGTCGATGACCCCAAGCGGCTTCTTCAAGACGGGCGACGTGGGCATCATGGACGAACGGGGCTACACCCGTATCGTCGACCGCAAGAAGGACATGATCATCGTCTCCGGCTTCAACGTCTACCCGAACGAAGTGGAAGGCGTCGTCGCCGCACACCCGGGCGTGCTGGAATGCGCGTGCATCGGCGTGCCGGACAAGAATTCCGGCGAAGCCGTCAAGCTGTTCGTCGTGCGCAAGGACCCGAACCTGACGGCCGAGCAGCTGCTGGACTTCTGCAAGCACGAGCTGACGGCGTACAAGAAGCCGAAGTACATCGAGTTCCGCGACGACCTGCCGAAGACGAACGTGGGCAAGATCCTGCGGCGCCAGCTGCGCGACGAGAAGCAGGCGGCCTAGGCTCCGCTGGGGGCCAGGGTTTGTCCCCGCAGGGGACCGATCCTGGTTTTAATCGCAGCATCGCGAACTGACGTGATAAAAACCGGGGTCAGCCGGATCGCCGGACCGCCCAAAAACGGGACAGACCCCAACCGTCGCGAAGTTCTGCCAGCTGTCCGTTAGCGCGGGCTAACTTCAGGGTCGGTCCTCATAGGGACAGACCCTAGTGCTGGTGGTAGGCCTGCTCCACCAACCCCCGCAACCAGCGCTGCCCCGGATCCTCGTCCAGCGCGGCATGCCAGTACATCTCGATCCGTAGGGGCTTGAGCCGGATCGGCAACGGCCGCACCACGACCGGCAGCAGTGCGCTCATCGCGTTGGCAAAGGCCGCCGGCGCCGTCAGCAGCCAGTCGCTGCCCGCCACCACCTGGCAGGCCGAGAAGTAGTGCTGGCACACCATCCCGATCTCGCGCGCCTTGCCGCCTTCGGCCAACAGCTGGTCGAGCGGATCGGTACCACCCTGCGACACCACCGACACGTGCTTGGCCGCCAGGAAGTCGCGCGCACGTAATTCCTCCGCCAGCGGATGGCCCGCGCGCAGCACCACCACCATCGTCTCCTGCGCCAGAAAGGCGCTGTTGATGCGGCTGTCCGTGTGCGTGCTGCGGTCGATCACGAGGTCGATCGCGCCGGATACCAATTGCCGGTCCACGTCCTCGCGCTGCACGCGCCGGCTGATCAGCTTGACCTTGGGTGCCTGGCTCGTGATGTGGCGCACCAGCACGGGCAGCATGATCGACTCCAGCACGTCGCGGAAACCCACCGTGAAGACGGCGTCCACCTGGGCCGGGTCGAACTCCTCGACCGCCTCCACGGCCGCGCGCAGGCCGCTCAAGTGGAACTGGATCTTCGGCATCAGCGCCTGCGTCTTGAACGTGGGGACCATGCGGTTGCCCTGGCGGACGAACAGCGGGTCGTCGAAGATTTCGCGCAGGCGGTTGAGCGAATGCGTGATCGCGGGCTGCGTCAGGTGCAGCGCGTTGGCGGCGCCCGTGATGCCGCCGTTGGCGTAGATCGATTCCAGTACCTTCAGCAAGTTGACGTCGAAGCGCACGATGATTCCTCGGCCCATAAGCCAGATTGATGACCTCCATAAAAATACGTCAATTTGATTTAAGGGGCAACTGTTCTAGACTCGGTCCACCACAGCCACCATGAGCACAGCGAGGAGCAGCGATGGACTTCGAACCGAGCCCCCGGGCAGCCGATTACCTGGCCCGCGTCCGGGCCTTCATGCGCGATGAGATCGCGCCCGTCGAACCGGCCTTCTGGGCCGGCATCCGCCAGGCCAACCATGGCGCCGACTGGCGGCGCTGGCGCGTGCCGGAACAGCTGGAGGAACTCAAGCGCAAGGCGCGCCAGCAGGGCCTGTGGAACATGTTCCTGCCCGATGCCGCGGCCGGTGCCGGCCTGTCCGTGCTGGAATACGCGCCGATCGCCGAGGAGTCCGGCCGCAGCCTGCTGGCGCCGACCGTCTTCAACTGCAATGCCCCCGACAGCGGCAATATGGAGCTGCTGTTCAAGTACGGCTCCGAGGAACAGAAGGCGCGCTGGCTGCAGCCGCTGCTGGCCGGCGAGATCCGCTCGGCGTTCTGCATGACGGAGCCCGACGTTGCGTCGTCGGATGCGACCAATATGCGCGCCACCGCCGTGGTGGAAGGCGAAGAGATCGTCCTGAACGGCCGCAAATGGTGGTCCAGCGGCATCGGCGACCCGCACACGAAGATCCTCGTCGTGATGGCCCATACGCCGGATGCCGCAAAGGGCAAGCACGAGCAGCATTCGATGGTGCTGGTACCCGTCGACACGCCGGGCGTGACGATCGAGCGCATGCTGCCCGTGTTCGGCTTCTATGACGAGCCGCACGGCCATGGCGAGATCCGCTTCGAGGACGTGCGGTTGCCGCTGTCCGCGTTCGTTGGCGGTCCGGGGCGTGGCTTCGAGATCGCGCAGGGCCGCCTGGGCCCGGGCCGCATCCACCACGCGATGCGCTGCATCGGCGCGGCCGAAGCGGCGCTGGAGCTGATGGTCCACCGCGGCATGGCGCGCGTGGCATTCGGCAAGCCGCTGATGGAATTGGGCGGCAACGCCGAGCGGCTGGCGGAGGCCCGCATCGCCATCGACCAGGCACGCCTGCTGACGTTGCACGCGGCGTGGAAAATCGATACCGTAGGTGCAGCGAAGGCAATGAAGGAAATCTCGCTGATCAAGGTGGTGGCGCCGAATGTGTTGCAGCAGGTGTGCGACATGGCGATCCAGATCCACGGCGGCGCCGGCCTGTCCGACGACACGCCGCTGTCGGCCTTCTTCATCCAGGCGCGCTCGATCCGCCTGGCGGACGGGCCGGACGAAGTGCACAAGACGCTGATCGCGAAACTCGAACTGAAACGGCTGGGCTACGGCAAACAGGGAGGCGGCAAGGCATGAGCGACAGGATTTTCATCACGGGCGGAGCGTCCGGACTGGGGCACGAGATCGCATTGCGCTGGGCGCGCACGGGCGCGCGGGTATGCATCGGCGACCTGCATGACGTGCGCGGCGCGCAGGTGGAGGCGGAGATCCGCGAGGCCGGCGGCACGGCACTGTTCGTGCACTGCGACGTCACCAGCAGCGCCGACCTGCAGGCGGTGGCGCAGCGCCTGGCCAGCGAGTGGGGCGGCGTCGACATCGTGGTCAACAATGCCGGCGTGGCCACCGCCGGCACGCTCGAGGCGGAACCGATCGAGCAGTGGGAGTGGATCCTGAACATCAACCTGCTGGGCGTCGTGCGCGGCTGCCAGGCGTTCGCGCCGCTGCTGCGCGCGCAGCAGCGCGGCCACATCGTCAATATCGCGTCGATGGCGGGCCTCGTGCATCCGCCCGGCATGGGCAGCTACAACGCCAGCAAGGCGGCCGTCGTGGCGTTCTCCGAGACGCTGCACCTGGAACTGGTCAATGACAATATCGGCGTCTCGGTCGTCTGCCCGTCGTTCTTCCAGACCAACCTGGTCGAATCGCTGCGCAGCACCGACCCGAAAGCGGCGGCCGGCGTGCAGAAGCTGCTGAACAAGGGCCGCATCACGGCGGCCGGCGTGGCCGACAGCGTCTTCAACGCGGTGCAGGCCAACCAGTTCCTCGTGCTGCCGCATGCAGACGACCGCAAGACCTTCCGGATGAAGTCGTGGCTGCCGCGGCGCACGTACCTGAACAAGATGCGCCACCTGACCCGCAAATCGTTCCCCGGCAGCCCTGCCGCCACCGTCAAGGAGGCCTGAACCATGCAGTCGAAGATCCTGTCCCGCCGCGACCTGGCGTTCCTGCTGTACGAATGGCTCGACGTGGAGCGCCTGACTGAGCGGCCGCGCTTTGCCGACCACAATCGCGAGACGTTCGACGGCGCGCTCGACACGGCCGAACGCATCGCGACCGACCTGTTCGCCACGCACAACAAGAAGAACGACCAGAACGAACCGCACGTCGTCGACGGCAAGGTCGTGCTGGTGCCCGAAGTGAAGACGGCGCTGGACGCCTGGTCCCAGGCAGGCCTGCTGGCCGCCGCGCAGGATTATGAGCTGGGCGGCATGCAACTGCCGTGCACCGTCGAGAAGGCGGTGGTGGCCTGGTGCAAGGCGGCCAATATCGCGACGTCGGCCTACCTGCTGCTGACGGGCGCCAATGCCAATACCCTGCTGAAGACGGCCACGCCGTTGCAGGTCGAGCGCTTCGTGCGGCCCATGTTGGCGGGTGAATTCTTCGGCACGATGTGCCTGTCCGAGCCGCAGGCCGGATCGAGCCTGTCCGACATCACCACGCGCGCCGTGCCCGATCCGGTGGACGGGCCGGAAGGCGAGCGCCAGTACCGCCTGGCCGGCAACAAGATGTGGATCTCCGGCGGCGAGCACGAGCTGGCCGGGAATATCGTGCACCTGGTGCTGGCCAAGATCCCCGATGCGGAAGGGCGCCTGATCCCGGGCGTCAAGGGCATCTCGCTGTTCATCGTGCCGAAATACGTGCTGGACGCGGACGGCCAGCCGGGCGAACGCAACGACATCGTGCTGGCGGGCCTGAACCACAAGATGGGCAACCGCGGCACCACCAACTGCCTGCTCAATTTTGGCGAAGGCCAGTTCCAGCCGGGCGGCCGCGCCGGCGCCATCGGCTACCTGGTCGGCCAGCCGCACCAGGGCCTGGCGAACATGTTCCACATGATGAACGAGGCCCGCATCGGCGTGGGCATGGGCGCCACCGTGCTGGGCATCACGGGCTACCTGCACGCGCTGGACTATGCGCGCACGCGCCTGCAGGGCCGCCATCCGGCCCAGAAGGACCCGGCGCAGCCGCAACTGCCGATCGTCGAGCATACCGACGTGCGCCGCATGCTGCTGGCGCAGAAATCCTACGTGGAGGGCGCGCTGGCGCTGGTGCTGTACTCGGCCCGGCTGGTGGACGAGCAGCGCACGGCGCCGGACGAGGCGGCGCGCACCCGCGCCGGCCAGTTGCTGGACTTCCTGACGCCGATCACGAAATCGTGGCCGTCCCAGTGGTGCCTGGAAGCGAACAGCCTCGCCATCCAGGTGCACGGCGGCTATGGCTACACGCGCGAGTACAACGTCGAGCAGTTCTACCGCGACAACCGCCTGAACGCGATCCACGAGGGCACGCACGGCATCCACGGCCTTGACCTGCTGGGCCGGAAGGTGTCGATCCAGCAGGGGGCGCTGTTCCGGGCCATCGGCGAGGAGGTCGCGCGCATGGCTGCGCGGGGGCGGGATGTGCCGGGCGACGTGGCGCAATACGCGGCGCAACTGGACACGGCATGGCGCCGCGTGGAGGAGGTGACGCTGGCGCTGTATGGCGCGGGCGACATGAACAAGACGCTGGCCAACGCCAGCCTGTACCTGGAGGCCGTGGGGCACGTCGTCATCGCGTGGATGTGGCTGGAGCAGGCGCTGGTCGCGGCGCCCGCGCTGGCGCGCGCGGAGCGCGAGGAAGACCGCGACTTCTACCGCGGCAAGCTGCAGGCGTGCCGCTACTTCTACCAGTGGGAGCTGCCGAAGGTCGAACCGCAGCTGGCGCTGCTGGCGCAGCTCGACACCACGGCGCTCGACATGCGGGACGCGTGGTTCTGACGACAACGTACAACAAGGAGACGACATGAAAGCAGTGGTGTGCAAGGCGTGGGGCCTGCCCGATACCCTCGTGGTGGACGACCTGCCAGACCTGGTGCCGGGGCCGGGCCAGGTCGCGGTGGACGTCAAGGCGGCCGGGGTCAACTTCCCCGATGTGCTGATCATCCAGGGCAAGTACCAGTTCAAGCCGGAGCTGCCGTTCACGCCGGGCAGCGAACTTTCCGGCACCGTGCGCGCGGTGGGCGACGGCGTCACCGCCGTCAAGCCGGGCGACCGGGTCATCGCCTTCACGTCCGGCGGCGCGTTCGCGCAGCAGGCGGTGGTGCCGCAGCAGGCCATCATGCCGATGCCGCCCGGGATGGATTTCGACACGGCGGCCGCTGTCACGCTGACCTATGGCACGTCGTACCACGCCGTCGTGGACCGCGCCGGGCTGCAGCCGGGCGAGACGATGCTGGTGCTGGGCGCGGCCGGCGGCGTCGGCCTGGCCGCCATCGAGATCGGCAAGGCGCTGGGCGCGCGCGTCATCGCGGCCGCGTCGAGCGAGGAGAAGCTGGCTGTATGCCGCGAGCACGGTGCCGATGCCACGATCGACTACAGCAAGGAAGACCTGCGCGAAGCCATCAAGGCCGCGACCGACGGCAAGGGCCCGGACGTGATCTACGACCCGGTCGGCGGCGAGTATGCGGAAGCCGCGTTCCGTTCGATCGGCTGGCGCGGTCGCTACCTCGTCATCGGCTTTGCCAACGGCGAGATCCCCAAGCTGCCGTTCAACCTGATGCTGCTGAAGGGCGCCTCCGTCGTCGGCGTGTTCTGGGGCGAGTTCGCCAAGCGCGAGCCGGCCGCCAATGGCAAGGCAATGCGCCAGCTGATGGGATGGATGGCCGAAGGGAAGATCCGGCCGCACATCTCCGGGCGCTATCCGCTGGAGCAGACCGCGCAGGCGTTGAACGACATGGCGGCGCGCAAGGTGACGGGGAAGGTGGTGATTACGCCGGGGGCGTGACACCAGGAGCAACCCGGTGGTTCAAGCGTCCCGATTAATCCCAGGCACCCCGGCCTCCACCGCAAAGCGCGCCAGCGTATTGACGGCGCTGTGCCGGTCCCGCACATTGTCCAGCCCCTGGAACAGCACCGTCATGCGCGCCGGCGTCAGCTCGCACAGCATGTAGCCGCGCCGGTCGCTGCGGCCATACCGGATGTGCGGGTTCATGGCGACATACTGCGCGGTGCGTTCCTGCGGCCGTGAATTGGACGTGATCGACGTGCCGCAGAACTCCGTCGCCACGACGGGATTGCGGGGACGGCCCGGCTGCGTCGGGTCGCGCCGCAGCTCCGCCGCATAGAACGTGTGCACGTCGCCGGACAGCACGACCGGGTTGGCGGCGCGGCTGGTCGCCAGCGCGTCGAGCAGGCGCTGGCGCGCGGCCGGATAGCCGTCCCACCCGTCCGTCCAGAAGCGGCCGTCGCTGACGCGGTGGATCTGCACCTGCGACGACTGCGCCATCAACGTCTGCTGCGCCAGCACGTTCCAGCGCGCCGGCGATTGACGCAATCCTTCCTTCAGCCAGTTTTCCTGCGCCATGCCCAGCATCGTGCGGCGGTCGTCAGCCAGCATCGCGCAGGCATTGCGGTAGACGGAACTGGAGCCGCCGCGGCCCGGGCGCGGGCACGCCTGCGGCGAACGGTACTGGCGGTTGTCCAGCAGGTGGAAGCGGGCCAGCCGGCCCCAGTCATGGCACCCGTGCATGCGCACCTGCCCGAACCCGCGCGGATCGAAGCGGATCGGCTGGTGCTCGCAATAGGCCTGGTAGGCAGCGGCCCGGCGGGCGGCGAAGTCGGGCGACAGCAGCTCGTCGCGCAGGGCGCCGTAGTCGTTCGCCACTTCGTGGTCGTCCCACGTCATGAGCCACGGCGCCACCAGGTGCGCCGCCTGCAGGTCCGGATCGCTCTTGTACTGGGCGTAACGGGCCCGGTACTGCGCCAGCGTGAAGCTTTCGTCGCGCCGCGCGGCACGTGCCGGATGCTGCAGGCTGTAGGCGCCCCACTCGTAGATGTAGTCGCCCAGGAAGGCGACCAGGTCCGGCGCCGCCCGGGCGATGTGGCGGTGCGCGCCGTAGGCACCGAACTCCCAGTGCTGGCAGGAGGCGACGGCCAGCTTCAGCGATGCGGGCAGCGTATCCGGCGCCGGCGCCGTGCGCGTGCGGCCCACCGGGCTGACGGCGTCCCCCAGCAGGAAGCGGTACCAGTACCAGCGGCCCGGGCGCAGGCCGCGCACGTCCACGTGCACGCTGTGCGCCAGCGCGGGCAGGGCGCTGGCGCTGCCCTGCGCGGCGATGCGGCGGAACGCCTCGTCTTCCGCCACTTCCCAGCGTACCGTATAGGCGATGGGTGGCGTGGCGGTGGCGTCGAGGGGATCGTGCAGGATGCGCGTCCACAGCACCACGCTGTCCGGCAGCGGCGCGCCGGAAGCCACGCCCAGCGTGAACGGATACGGCGCATTGCGGGGGGCCGCAAGGATGCGTGGCGCCGCCGCCGCGAGCGCCGCCAGTCCCGCCAGGCGGGCGCCGGTGTGCAGCAGCAGGCGGCGGCCGTCGTCCATCACGCTTATTTGTGCAGCAGACTTTCGATCGGCGGCACGGGGCGCGGCTTGCGGTCGGGACCCGTGGCGACATAGGTCAGCGTGGCTTCCGTCACCTTGACGATGTCCGCCTGCAGGCGGTTGCGTTCCGCGTACACCTCGACATTGACGGTGATCGACGTATTGCCGACCTTGACGATATCGGCGTAGAACGACAGCAGATCGCCGACGAAGACAGGATTCTTGAACACGAACGAGTTGACGGCAATGGTGGCGACGCGGCCGTTGGCGCGGCGGGTGGCCGGCAGCGAGCCAGCGATGTCGACCTGGGCCATGATCCAGCCGCCGAAGACGTCGCCGTAGACATTGGCGTCGGAAGGCGCGGGCATCACGCGCAGTTCGGGCATCTTGCCGGCGGGAAGGCCAGTCGGTACTGGCGTCGGTGCTGGCGTTGGATTGGCTTGGGACGTGGTCATCATGAAATCTCTTCTGGGGCTACAATGGGCCAAATTGTAAACCACGGGGCCCCGGCCAGCCCGGCCGCCACCCGCCAGCCATCGCCCGCCATGCGCCGTTCCGCCTATTCCGCCACCGCTCCCGTTCCTGCCGCCAACGCCCGTGGCGACTTTGCCACACTGAAAACGTTGTTGCCGTACCTGTGGGTTTACAAGTGGCGCGTCGGTGCGGCGCTGCTGGCCCTCGTCGGCGCCAAGCTGGCCAACGTGGGCGTCCCCGTCGTGCTGAAGCACCTGGTGGATGCGCTGACGCTCAAGCCGGGCGACCCGCGGGCACTGCTGGTGCTTCCGCTCGGGCTGCTGGTGGCCTATGGGGCGCTGCGCCTGTCCACGACCGTGTTCACGGAGCTGCGCGAGTTCCTGTTCGCCCGCGTCACGCAGCGCGCCGTACGCACCATCGCGCTGAAGGTGTTCCGCCACCTGCACGCGCTGTCGCTGCGCTTCCACCTGAACCGCCAGACCGGCGGCATGACCCGCGATATCGAGCGCGGCACGCGCGGCGTCGGCTCGCTGATCTCGTACACGCTGTTCAATATCCTGCCGACGCTGGTCGAGATCACGCTGGTGCTGGGCTACCTCGTCACGCATTACGACGTGTGGTTCTCCGTCATCACGTTCAGCGCGCTGGTGCTGTACATCGTGTTTACCGTGACGGTGACGAACTGGCGCACGCACTTCCGCCGCACGATGAACGACCTCGACTCGAAGGCCAACACCAAAGCCATCGATTCGCTGCTGAACTATGAAACCGTCAAGTACTTCGGCAACGAGGAGTACGAGGCGCGCCGCTACGACGAGGGCCTGAAGCACTACGAGACGGCGGCCGTGAAGTCGCAGACATCGCTGTCGCTGCTGAACACGGGCCAGTCGGCCATCATCGCCACCGCCGTGACGCTGATCCTGTGGCGCGCGACGCAAGGCGTCATCGACGGCAAGATGACCCTGGGCGACCTGGTGCTGGTGAACTCGTTCATGATCCAGCTGTACATTCCGCTGAACTTCCTGGGCGTGATCTACCGCGAGATCAAGCAAAGCCTGGCCGACATGGAACGCCTGTTCTCGCTGCTGGACCAGAACCGCGAAGTCGCCGATACGCCCGATGCGCGGCCGCTGGTCGCCCAGGGGGCGCAGGTGAAGTTCGCCCACGTCGACTTCAGCTACGAAACCAAGCGCCAGATCCTGTTCGACGTCGACTTCACGATCCCGGCCGGTACCACGACGGCTGTCGTCGGCCACAGCGGCTCGGGCAAGTCGACGCTGTCACGCCTGCTGTTCCGCTTCTACGACGTCAACGCCGGTGCCATCACGATCGACGGCCAGGACCTGCGCGGCGTCACGCAGGACTCGCTGCGCCATGCGATCGGCATCGTGCCGCAGGATACGGTGCTGTTCAACGACACCATCGAGTACAACATCGGCTACGGCAAGCCGGGCGCGACCCACGACGAGATCGTGGCCGCGGCCCGGGCCGCGTCGATCCACGAGTTCATCGAGAGCCTGCCGGACGGCTACGCGTCGATGGTCGGGGAGCGCGGCCTGAAGCTGTCCGGCGGCGAGAAGCAGCGCGTGGCGATCGCCCGCACGCTGCTGAAGAACCCCGCCATCCTGATCTTCGACGAGGCCACGTCCGCGCTGGATTCGAAATCGGAACAGGCGATCCAGGCGCAGTTGAAGGAAATCGCGAAGAACCGCACGACGATGGTGATCGCGCACCGCCTGTCGACCATCGCGGATGCCCAGCAGATCCTCGTGATGGACCACGGCCGCATCGTCGAGCGGGGCACGCACCAGGCCCTGCTGGCCAAGGGCGGCATGTACGAGCAGATGTGGGAACGCCAGCAGGCCCGGGGCGACGAGGAAACCGCCGCCGAGGCGCTGGCGTGAAAATCGGGGACAGCCTCCGATATCGTTGATATCGGAGGCTGTCCCCGATTGCGCGATTGCATGGGGTGCGCCCCTGCAGGTATCGCGGGCGTAAAAAAGCCGGGCTTGCGGCCCGGCCTTTGTGCGGCGTGTGACGCAGCTCAGCGCAGCGGCGCGGTGGCCGGGTCTTCCTTGAAAAATCGGGGACAGCCTCCGATATCGTTGATATCGGAGGCTGTCCCCGATTGCAGGGGTTGCGCCCCTGCCGGTGTCGCGGGCGTAAAAAAAGCCGGGCTTGCGGCCCGGCTTTCGATCCAACGCAGAATGCGCGTCAGCGCAGCGGCGCGGTGGCCGGGTCTTCCTTGACGGGTGCCGTCAGTTCGCCTTCCCACTTGGCCACGACGGCCGTCGCGATGCTGTTGCCGACCACGTTCGTGGCGGAGCGCGCCATGTCGAGGAAGTGGTCGATGCTGAGCAGCAGCACGAGGCCCGCTTCCGGGATGTTGAACTGCGCCAGCGTGGCGGCGATGACGACCAGCGAGGCGCGCGGCACGCCCGCCATGCCCTTCGACGTCAGCATCAGCACGGCCATCATCGAGATCTGCGTGCCCATCGACAGCTCGATGCCGTAGGCCTGCGCGATGAAGACGGCGGCGAAGGTGCAGTACATCATCGAGCCGTCCAGGTTGAACGAATAGCCGATCGGCAGCACGAAGGCGGCGATGCGGTTGCGCACCCCGAAGCGCTCAAGGCCTTCCAGCGTTTTCGGGAATGCCGCTTCCGACGACGCCGTCGAGAAGGCCAGCAGGATCGGGCCGCGCACTTCCGTCAGCAGCGCAAAGATGCGCTTGCCCAGGAAGATGAAGCCGGCCGCGATCAGCAGGGCCCACAGGATGGCGATGCCGACGTAGAACTCGGCCATGAAGAAGCCGTAGGTCTTCAAAACGCCCAGGCCTTCCTTGGCGATGATGCCCGACACGGCCGCGAACACGGCGACTGGCGCGAACTGCATCACGTAGCCCGTCACTTTCAGCATGACGTGCGCGACACCGTCGATGGCCTCGATCATCGGCTCGGCCTTCTTGCCGACAGCGGCGGCGCCCAGGCCGAAGAACAGCGAGAACACGACGATCTGCAGGATTTCGTTCTTCGCCATGCCGTCCACGATGGAAGAGGGGACGAGGTGGGTGATGAAGTCCTTCAAGGTCAGGCTGCTGGTGGCGAGTTCGGCGTGGCCGGTGGTGGCCAGGGTACCGGCCAGCATGTCGCCCGGACGGAAGATATTCACCAGCACCAGGCCAAGGGCCAGCGACAGCACGGAGGCGATGAAGAACCAGCCCAGGGTTTTCAGGCCGATGCGGCCCACTTCGCCGGCGTCGCCCATGCGCGCGATGCCGACGACCAGCGTGGAGAACACCAGCGGCGCGATGATCATCTTGATCAGGCGCAGGAACAGGGTCGTGATCAGCGCCATCGCGTCCGAATACTTGGCCGGGGTCTCCAGCGACGTATTCAGCAGGTAGCCGGCCAGGATACCCAGGGCCAGGGCCACCAGGATATAGGTCGTCAGGCGGCTTTTCTTTTCCACGGGGCGGTGCTCCCCATCGTGTTTGTCGTGCATATGGTTCGTATGGTCCATATCTATCTCCGTGGTGGGGCCAGCGCCGCCGGGTGAGTGGCGCGACCGGGTTGCCGCTACAATACTAAAAAACCTCGCCAACCCCTGCTGGCGGTCCGACCTGCGTGCACCGATACGACAGGAGCGGAAGGCGCCGTGGCGGTTTTCCGAGGTTTTTTGCTGCTATCTCCGCACGTCCCTTTGTGGTCCGTTGCTAAAAGATAAGGCAATTTAAATAATAAGTCCCGCAGTATCCTTGTGGCTCAGGGCACTGTCAAGCGGCTGTGGACGCCTGTCCACAGCGCCGCGGGGGCCCGATACGGACAGCGATGATCGAACTCACGGACGTCAGCAAGTGGTATGGCAATTTCCAGGTGCTGGACAGCTGCAGCACCCGTGTCGGCAAGGGCGACGTGATGGTGATCTGCGGCCCGTCCGGCTCCGGCAAGTCCACCCTGATCAAGACCGTCAACGGGCTGGAGCCGTTCCAGCGCGGCCAGATCGTGGTCGATGGCACGTCCGTCGGCGCGCCCGGCACCGACCTGGCGCTGCTGCGCGCCCGCATCGGCATGGTATTCCAGAACTTCGAGCTGTTCCCGCACCTGTCCGTGCGCGCCAACCTGGCGCTGGCGCAGGTGAAGGTGTTGCGGCGCTCGCGCGACGAGGCTGAAGAGCGGGGCCTGCGCTATCTCGATCGGGTGGGCCTCCTGGCGCAACAGGACAAATATCCGCACCAGCTCTCCGGCGGCCAGCAGCAGCGCGTCGCCATCGCCCGCGCGCTGGCCATGGACCCGGTGGCGATGCTGTTCGACGAGCCTACGTCCGCGCTCGACCCGGAAATGATCGGCGAGGTGCTGGACGTGATGGTGGGCCTGGCGCAGGAGGGCATGACGATGATGGTCGTCACGCACGAGATGGGCTTCGCCCGCCGCGTGGCCAGCCGCGTGCTGTTCATGGATGGCGGGCGCATCCTGGACGACTGCGCCAAGGACGAATTCTTCGGCAGCCCCCGGTCCGGCCGGGCCGGCGAGTTCCTGGCGCGGATTCTGCGCTGACGGCAAGGGGGAAGAGTAAAATGTCGCATCCGTTTTCCGAGAACCGCCATGTCCCAGACCGCCGCTGACACCTCCGCCGACCAATTCGCCGCCCCCGATTCCATCACCATCGTCCGCCCGGACGACTGGCACCTGCATCTGCGCGACGGCGCCACGATGGCCGCCGTGCTGCCGCACAGCGCGCGCCAGTTCGGCCGCGCCATCGTCATGCCGAACCTGAAGCCGCCCGTCACGACGGTGGCGCAGGCCGCCGCCTACCGCGACCGCATCCTGGCCGCGCTGCCGCCCGACCTGGCGTTCGAGCCGCTGATGACGCTGTACCTGACCAACAACACGACGTCCGACGAGATCCGCCGCGCCGCCGAGTGCGATTTCATCCACGCCGTCAAGCTGTACCCGGCCGGCGCCACGACGAATTCCGATGCGGGCGTGACGGACCTGGTCAACTGCTACCCGGTGCTGGAGACGATGCAGGAAGTCGGGCTGCCGTTCCTGGTGCACGGCGAAGTGACCGACCCGGACGTCGACCTGTTCGACCGCGAAGCCGTCTTCATCGAGCGCATCATGCGTCCGCTGCGCCGCAATTTCCCGGCGCTGAACATCGTCTTCGAACACATCACGACGAAGGACGCGGCCCAGTACGTGGCCGAGGCGGAAGGCCCGATCGGCGCGACGATCACGGCGCACCACCTGCTGTACAACCGCAACGAGATCTTCAAGGGCGGCATCCGGCCGCACTATTACTGCCTGCCCGTGCTGAAGCGCGAGGAACACCGCCTGGCGCTGGTCACGGCCGCCACCAGCGGCGACGAGCGCTTCTTCCTCGGCACCGACTCGGCGCCGCACGCGCAAGGCGCCAAGGAAGCCGCTTGCGGCTGCGCCGGCTGCTACACCGCGCTGCATGCGATGGAGCTGTACACGGAAGCGTTCGAGCGCGCCGGCGCGCTGGACAAGCTGGAAGCCTTCGCCAGCCTGAACGGACCGCTGTTCTACGGCCTGGCGCCGAACGCCGGCACGATTACGTTGAAGCGCGAGCAGTGGACCCTGCCGCAGACGCTGCCGTTCGGCGAGCAGTCCCTGGTGCCGCTGAACGCGGGCGAAACGATCAGCTGGAAAATGGTGTAAGTGTCCGGTGTTTGACGAGATCGACTGGTCGCAGCCGTGGTACGCGTCGGTGCGCGCCACGGCCGGCCTGGCTGCGCAGGAGAGTGCGGAAGTGATCGCCGCCTTCAATGCGCGGGCCGCGGCGCTGGGACTCGTCAACCATGCGGGCCAGCCGCTGCGCTTCGTGCCGCAGGCCAGCCTGCCGGAAGGAACGGCGTACGAGGAATTCATCGGCGCTACCGGCAACGTGCCCACGCGCGACAACCTGCACGACTTTTTCAATGGCCTCGTATGGCTGACGTTCCCGCTGGTGAAACGGCAATTGAACGCCCTGCAGGCCGCGCAGATCGCACGCGACGGCGTCGGCAAGTCGCGCGGTCCGGCGCGCGACGCGGCCACGATCTTCGACGAGAACGCGGCACTGCTGGTGGTGCAGGACGACGCGGACGGCGCCGCGCTGGTGGATGCGCTGCGCCACCACCGCTGGCGCGAGGCGTTCGTCGAACGCGCCGCGCAGTTCGGTGCGAGCGCCGAGGTCTGGCTGTTCGGCCATGCGCTGATGGAAAAGCTGGTCGCACCGTACAAAGCCATCACGGCGCATACGCGTGTCGTCATGGCCCCGGCGGCGTATTTCACATGGCCCGCGCAGCAACGGCAGGCGTGGCTGGATGGACAGGTGGCGGAGCAGCTGCAACAAGAAGGGTTGAGCAACGCAGGATTCACGCCGCTGCCGGTGCTGGGGATTCCCGGCTGCTGGCCGGTGCAGGATGACGCTTTTTATGACGACACCGCCGTGTTCCGCCCCAAGCGGCACACGCCCAACCAGGAGAAAGCATGACGCAGAACCGAACCATCCGCTGGGGCATCCTCGGCACGGGCAAGATCGCCAAGGCCTTCGCCACCGCGCTGAAGGACACGCCGGACGCTGTCCTGGCGGCCGTTGCCTCGCGTAGTGTTGATAGCGCTACCTCGTTTGCCACGGAGTACGGCTCGCACGAGCTGACGAAAAGCCACGGCAGCTACCAGGCGCTGGCGGACGACCCGGACGTGGACGCCATCTACATCGCGACGCCGCACCCGATGCACCACGAGAACGCGCTGATGTGCCTGAACGCGGGCAAGGCGATCCTGGTCGAAAAAGCGTTCACGGTGAACCGCCGCGAAGCGGAGGAAATCGTCGCGCTGGCCCGCGCCAGGAAGCTGTTCGTGATGGAAGCGATGTGGACGCGCTTCCACCCGTCGCTGCTGGAAGCCAAGCGCATCGTCGCCAGCGGCGAGATCGGCACGGTCGCCACGATCCAGGCCGACCTGGGCTTCTACTCGGATGCCGGGCCGGAGCACCGCCTGTTCAATCCCGCGCTGGGCGGCGGCTCGCTGCTGGACCTGGGCATCTATCCATTGTCGATCGCGGCCTACTTCCTGGGCCCCGTGCAGTCGGTCAAAGCCAGCGGCCAGTTGGGCCCCACGGGCGTGGACGTGCAGGCGGTGTTCGCGCTGACGCATGAAAACGGCGGCCTGTCGGCCTGCAGCAGCAGCCTGCTCGCGCGCACGCCGGTCGAATGCACGATCTGCGGCAGCAAGGGTTTTATCCGCCTGCACAGCCGCTTCCACAATACCGAGGATCTGACGGTGGAACTGAACGACGGCACTCGCCGCGCGGTGCACGTGCCGAACATCGGCAACGGCTATGCGCACGAGATCATCGAGGTCAATCGTTGCTTGCGCGAGGGGCTGCTGGAAAGCCCCGTCATGCCGCTGGATGAGACGCTGGCGCTGATGGGGGTGCTCGATGAGATGAGAAAGCAGATCGGGGTGGTGTACGAGGCCGATCGGGTGGTGTAAATAAAAAGGGACAGCCTGTGCTGTCCCCTTTGTTTTGCGCGCTGTTGTTTACGCGGCGGTCTTGCGGCGGCGGGCTACGCCCACGATGCCGACGCCGGCCAGGAGCATGGCCCAGGTGGTGGGTTCGGGTACGGGCATAAGGTTCATACCGGTATGGGAGATGGTTCTGAAACCGAAATCATTGCCGTACTGGCTCTCCACGACGTCGTATGCACCGCCGATAACGTTGGCGCGCGCGCCATCTTCGCTGAACGCATGATCGCTGCCGGCAGTCGCCCACGATTGCGACCCATTGGGCCCCGAAACAGCCGAGGTAAGCAGCCACTCTTGCGACCCATTCGGTCCCGCAACAGCAAAGCCAAACTGCGTGAGGTTGCCCGCATGCGCTACGGGAGCCATGGCCGCCATGGCGAATGCCAAGCCAACGATTTTTGTCTTCATCGATTCACCTGAGTAGTAAGCATTATGCTGCTGGAAAGATACAGCATATTGTTGGATTGCAAATTTCACAAGCGAAATCAGCGGGCATATTTCGCTTCTAGTACACTGAAGCGCTAGTGATCGCCAGGAACCCTCATGTTTACCGCCCACCGCGCCCCCAACCTCAAAACCGTCCTGCTCGCCACCGGCGTCATCCTGACCCTGGCCATGGGCGTGCGCCACGGCTTCGGCCTGTGGATGCAGCCGATCTCCCAGGCCAACGGCTGGAGTCGGGAGACCTATTCGCTGGCGATGGCGCTGCAGAACCTGATGTGGGGGGCGTTCGGGCCGCTGGCCGGCATGGTGGCGGACCGCTTCGGCACCATGCGCATCGTGCTGGTCGGTGCCTTCGCGTACATGGGCGGCCTGCTGTGGATGGCGCTCGTCACGCAGCCGGCGCTGTTCGTGATCGGCTCCGGCATCCTGATCGGCCTGGGCCTGGCCTGCACGGCGTTCGGCGCCGTCAGCGGTATCATCGGCCGGGCGGCGCCGCCGGAGCGGCGTTCCTGGGCCTTCGGTATTTCCGGTGCGGCCAGCTCGTTCGGCCAGTTCATGCTGATGCCCGTCGAGCAGATGCTGATTTCGTCGGTGGGCTGGCAAACCGCTTTGTACCTGCTGGCGGCGCTGGTCGTGTTCCTGATGGTGCCGATGTCGTTCCGGCTGCGCGAGCCCGCGCACGTCAAGGCGGCGGGGCATCATCAAAGCATCGGTGGCGCGCTCGGTGAAGCGCTGCGCAACCGCTCGTTCCTGCTGCTGGTCACCGGCTACTTCGTCTGCGGCTTCCAGCTGATCTTCATCGGCGTGCACCTGCCGGCCTACCTGAAGGACAAGGGGGTGCTCGATCCGCAGGTGGCCGTCACCGCCCTGGCGCTGATTGGCCTTTTCAACATCTTCGGTTCGTACATGGCTGGGCAACTGGGCGGCAAGCTGCCGAAGCGCTACCTGCTGTCGTTCATCTATTTTGCCCGCTCCGCCGTCATTGCGCTGTTCCTGCTGGCGCCCCTGTCGCCGCTGACGGTGTACCTGTTCGCCGCCGCGATGGGCGTGCTGTGGCTGTCCACCGTGCCGCTGACGAACGGCATCATCGCCGGGGTGTTCGGGCTATCGCACATGTCGATGCTGGCCGGCCTCGTGTTCTTCTCGCACCAGATCGGCAGCTTCATCGGCGTCTGGCTGGGCGGCTACCTGTTCGACCTGCAGGGCAGCTACGACGTCGTCTGGGCCATCGCCATTGGCCTCGGTGTCATTGCCGGCCTGGCCAACCTGCCGGTCGACGAGCGCCCGCTGGTGCGTGCGCAGCTGAAGGCGGCCTGACATGCACGGCCGGCTCAAGCGCCTGGCGTGGTGGCTGCTGATCGCCGCAGTGCTGGCGCTGTGCTTTGCCGCCTACCTGCGCCCGGCCTTCATGCTGGACCTGGCAAACCGGATCTACCTGTGTTTCTAACGGGGCGTTCCAGCATCCGCTGCACGCCCCATGACAGCAACGCGCTGGCCGCCAGGAACAGCGCCAGCAGCGGCAGCCGCGCCGCGTAGCTTAGCGCCGGCTTGTCGAACAGGTTGCGCAGCAGCGCCAGCACGACGATGTGGAACAGGTACAGCTCATAGCTGTGCCGGCCCAGCCAGCGCAGCGGCGCCAGCACGCGGCCGGCCGCGACACTCGGGCCGGCGGACCGCTGCGTCGTCACCAGCAGTACCGCGGCGCTTACGGCGATCCATGTGAACCCGAACACCTCGTGGCCGCGGATACCGCGCAGGTACAGGGCGACCAGCGCGGCGCCCGCAATCCAGCGCAGCAGCCGCGCGTACGGCAGCGGCGCATGCAACCGATGCGCCAGCAGCGCCGCCAGGCAGCCCAGCGCGATCGCGTCGAAGCAGGCCAGATAGCCGTACATGTAGAACAGCTCGTTGTCCGCATGCTCGGCGCGGTACAGGGGACCTGCAACGATCAGCGCGACGCCCAGCAGCACGAGCAACCAGGTGCGGCGCAGCAGCAGCGCCGCCAGGGGCAGCGCCAGGTAAAACATCTCTTCCACCGACAGCGACCAGTAGACGTTCAGGCAGTAATTGAAATAGCCGGTCGACTGCATCAGCACGTTGTGCCAGAACGTCAGCACCGAGCCCACGGCGGGCACGAAGAACGACGCCGGCAGCGCCGGATCGGCATCCGAGTTGTCGAAAAACGGCACACCGGCGCAGCCCAGCGGCACGATGATGGCCAGTGCCAGCAGCAACGGCGGCAGGATGCGCCGCGCCCGTGCCGCGTAAAACGCGCGGACATCGATGTGCGCCAGGCTGCCCCACCGCGCCAGCGAGTTGGTCGTGATCAGCCAGCCCGAGATGACGAAGAACACGGTGACGCCATAGTTGCCGTTCAAGGCCACGGCGTTCACGAACGCGGGGCCGAACAGCGTCCCGAGGGGACTTTCCTTCACCCCGAAAGCCAGCGCGAAGTGCAGCAGCAGCACGCTGGCGATGGCGGCGCCGCGCAGCAGGTCGACATGGGGATTGCGTTGGGTACCGAGCATCGGTGTCCTTTGTTATTGCTGCAGTTCGAAGCCCACGCGCAGCGTGCGGTATGTGCGTGTGCGGGTGGCGGCATCTTGCCACAGGCCGTGGTCGTCCGGACCGTACTGGCGCTGTGTCAGGCCTTGTGGGTGCAGCAGGTTGAGGGCATCGATGCGCAGCCGGCGCCCGGTGTCGAGCTGCCACGTGGCCCATGCGTCCAGCTTGCGCTGCGGCGCCGTGCGGTCCAGCAGCATGGCGGCGGTGCGCGCCGCCACGCCACCCTGGTACAGGTAATTCGTGCCCAGCGCCATGGCGCCGGCGCGGTACTCCACGCCCAGGCTGCCACTGGTCGGCGCTTGCCGGTCCAGGCGGTTGTCCGGCCCCGGCAGCGCTGCGACCCGGGACCAGTTGCGCGCGACATTGGCCCGTACCGTCAGGGCCGCCGACAGCGCCAGTTTCGCCTCGAGCGCGATGCCGTGCACGGTGGCCCGGCCGGCATTGACGGGACGTGCCAGCCAGCGCTCGTCCACCCGGGACAGCTGCTGCACCGTGACGTCGTCGATGCGGCGGCTGTAGGCGCTGGCGCTGAGCAGGCCGCCGCCGTCCAGGTAGCGGTCGATGCCGGCATCGAAGCCCCACGCCAGTTCGGGGCGCAAGGCGGGATTGCCTTCCGTATCGGGATTGGTGACGCTGTTGTTGTTGTCGGTCGTGTACCGGCGCGGCACCAGTTCGACCATTGTCGGCGTCTTGAACGTGCGGCTGATGCCGCTGCGCAGTGTGGTGGCGGGCGTCAGCTTGACTGCCGCCTGCAGCACGGGACTCCACAGCCGGCTGCGCGCGTCGGCGCCGGCGACCGCGGTGTCCAGCGTCTCATGCCGCAGGCCGGCCGAGAGCGACCATGCGCCACGTTGCCAGTCGTCCTGCACATACAGGGCGCGACGTTCGACCCGGCCGTCATAGCGCTGGTCCAGGACGAAGGCCAGGGTGCCATCGGGCCCCAGTTCCCGTTCGACGCGGGTCTGGTGCCGTTTGGCCAGGCTGACGTCCCAGCCGGCGACCACCGTGTGCCCGGCCTGCGGCGCGGCACCGTAGCGGCCTTTCGACAGCAGCACGTCGTCGCCGATATCGGCCTGCACATACCGCCGCGTCGGCTGGGCGCTGGCGCTGGTGCGGCCGGCGAAGTCGAAATCGGAGGTGCGCGGGCTGTGGCTTGCCCCTGCCGTCAACTCCAGCGTGGCGCCGTCCGGCAACTGCCGCTGCCACGTCAGGTCGCCCCGCAGCAGCGGCGCGCGCGAACGGAACCGGCTGTCCTGCGCGGCGAACTGGCCCGGCGCGCTGGCTCCGGGCAGCTCGCGGCCCGCCGCTGCGATGTCGCGCCAGGTCATGCCGGCAAAGCCCTGCCACGTCAACGTGTCCGCTTCGGTCGGTCGCCAGGTCAGGCGCGGCGCCAGGCTGACGCTGTCGGCGACGTTCAGGTTGTCGATCGCCAGCGCGCGCTCGCCGGCCGGCAGCCGTTCGCGCAGCAACTGCGGCTGCGGCAGCACGCTGCGCATGGCATTGAGCGACGCCAGCCAGGTGAGCCTGTCGGCCTTGCCCGACCACTGCGCGCTGGCGCGTGGCGCAAGGCGGCCATCCAGCCATTCCACGCTGGCGCCGTACTCCTGGCGGGGGCGGGCCGGCACCTTGCGCAGCACGATATTGACGGTGCCGGCGATGCCTTGCGTGCCCAGTTCGGCCGAACCGGCGCGCAGGATCTCGACGCGCTCGACCAGCTCCGGCGCGAGCGTATCGACGGTGAATCCGGCCGGGGCGGGCACGCCGTTCAGCAGCACCTGCGTATAGCCGCTGCCCAGGCCGCGCATGCGGATCGTGGCACCGCGACCGCTCGTGTCGACCGTGATCCCGGGCAGCCGTTGCAGGGCCTCGGCCAGGGTACGGTCGCCGTCGGCCGCCAGCTGGGCGCGTCCCAGCACGACGGTGCCGGCGGTTTCGTCGCGGCGCTGGTCGTGACGGGACCCCTTGACTTCGACGGTGGAGAGCGAGGCGGCGCTCGCGCTGCCGCAGGTAAGGGCGAGCACCAGCCAGCAGTGGATCTGCATGATGTCCTTTCGATGGGCGTGACGGTTCCCGCCGCGTGCGGCGTGGGAACGAACATGGGAGCCGCGGCGGCGGCGCGATTCAGCGGGGCGGCAGGGCGGTGCGCAGCAGCGTGCGGGGATCGACCTGGCCGCCGCCGCGCTGCACTTCGAAGTGCAGGTGCGGACCGGTGACCTTGCCGGTCGCGCCGGACAGGGCGATGCGCTGGCCGGCCGTGACCCGGTCGCCGGCCTGCACGGCACGCGCGTCGAGGTGGGCGTACAGCGTTTGCGTGCCGTCGCCGTGGTCGATGACGATCACCTTGCCATAGCGGGCACCGCCTTCATAACGGTCGGTGGAAACGGTGACAATGCCGCCGGCCGGGGCCAGCACGGCGCTGCCGCGCGCGGCACCGAAATCCATGCCCCGATGGGGCTGGCCGCTGGGCCGGTTGGTCGCGCCGAATTCGCTTGTCACACGCAGCTGCGCCAATGGCGCCTGCCACTGCGGCACCTCCGCGAGCGACGGCGGTGCGCTGGCGGGAGCGGCCGCGCCGCCGTCAACGGTGGCGACACGCGGTTGCAGCAGCACGCCGGCGGCGCACAATGCCGGCAGCAGCAGCGCGATGGCGACGACGACGGGCAGCGGTGCCGCGCGCCCGCCCGTCCGGATCAGGTGCACGCGCTCGGCCACCGTCGGCCCGGCGCTGCCGAATTGCAGGGCGGCGGGCACCGGGCCGACGAGTTGGCGATGGAGTATCTGCAGTTGCGCCAGCAGTGCCGTCGCATAGCTGCGGCGTGCGCTGGCCGGCCGGCCCGCCAGCACGGCACGGTCGCAACCCAGTTCCAGCGCCCAGTGCAGGCGGCGGCGCAGCGCGTGCGCCGCTGGCACGAACCACAACAGCGCCTGCAGCAGCGCGCCGGCATGCTGCCACCAGTGATCGTGGCGGCGCAGGTGCGCCAGTTCATGCGCGACGATCAGGCGCTGCTGGTCGACGGCGAAGCTGCGCAAGTGGCGCGGCAACAGCAGCACAGGGTGGCGCAGGCCGGCCAGCATCGGTGCGATGGGCGCGTCCACCTCCAACACGGGCACCGCGCAGGCTTGCCCTGCGAACGCCGGGTGGGCCGCCAGCGCGGCGCCGTCCAGCGTATCGCCCGCCTGCAGCAGGCTGCGTACAAGGTGGCGGCCCTGTTGCCAGCGCCGCGCATGCCAGGCCACGCCGGCGGTGTAACAGCCCAGCCAGAACCAGGCGCACCATGGCAGGATGCTGGCTTCCTCCAGGTCGTCGCTGCCGGTCAGGTCGGCGCTTGGCGTGACCGGCGCGGCGGAGGCCACCGGCAGCGTGACCGTCGCGGGCACGAGGCTGTACTGCGATGCCACCGGCAGCAGCACGAGCACCAGCGTTAGTGCACCGGTCAGCAGGGCAAGCAGCCAGGGGGCACGCCGTTCGGCCAGCGCGGGCCAGCGCCGCAGGGCCGCCCACAGCACGGCCCAGGCCACCGTCGCGGTCACGAGAGTGCTGACGCACGCCAGCAGGAAGTGGATGGCATGGGCGTTCATGCTTACTCCTTGTCCGCGGGCCAGTCGTGCAGCAGCTGTTCCAGCTCGGCCAGTTCGGTATCGTTGACGAGCTTGGAGCCGGTAAACATATTGACGGGCAGCGGCGCGTCCATTTCCATCACGCGGCACCCGAAGTCGTGCGCGAAGGCCGCCAGCGTCTCCACCTTGTCCAGCACCGCGCGATAGACATTCACGCCATGCACCACGTCGATGGCGACCATGCCCTTGTCCAGCATGCGGTCGAGCGTCTTGCGCGTGGACGAGTACGACCACTGCAGCTCGTCTTCGGCCTGCTCGTGCAGTTCGCGGGCGGACAGCGGCTGCTGCCGCCACAGGCACTTCAGCAGCGTGAGTTCGGTAACGGATGGGATGGACATGGGACCTCCTGTGACAGTTGACGCAATCATACGACATGTGTCGCATGCTATCAACGGTTTTGTGCGCCATTTGTCGCAGAGGCGAAATGCATCACGTTCCGGGACAAGACAACCCGGCCGATCACACCTTCAGGAACTCCTCGCGCCCGCCCAGCCAGCGCTCCAGGTGCGCCGCCACGATGGCGGCGCTGCCGGGCAGCTCGTCGTGCAGCAGCGCGTGGGCCACGTCGCGCGCCTTGTCCACCAGCCAGCCGTCCGTCTCCAGGTCGGCAAAGCGCAGCATGGCCTGGCCGGACTGGCGCGCGCCGAGGAATTCGCCAGGGCCGCGGATCTCCAGGTCGCGCCGGGCGATCTCGAAGCCGTCCGTCGTTTCGCGCATCGTCATCAGCCGCTGCTTGGCGATGGGGCCCAGCGGGCTTTGGTACAGCAGCAGGCAGACGCTGGCCGCCGAGCCCCGGCCGACACGGCCGCGCAGCTGGTGCAGCTGCGACAGGCCGAAGCGCTCGGCATGCTCGATCACCATCAGCGACGCATTGGGCACGTCCACGCCCACCTCGATGACGGTGGTGGCCACCAGCACGTGCACGTCGCCGGCGGTAAACGCATCCATGACGACCTGTTTCTCGGCGGGCTTGAGGCGGCCGTGCACCAGGCCCACCTGCAGGTCGGGCAGGGCCCCCGCCAGCGTTTCGTACGTCTCCGTCGCCGTCTGCAGCTGCAGCGCTTCCGATTCCTCGATCAGCGGGCAGACCCAGTAGACTTGCCGGCCTTCCAGCGCCGCGGCGTGCACGCGTTCGATGACCTCGTCGCGCCGGTTCTGGTCGATCACGCGCGTGACGATGGGCGTGCGGCCGGGCGGCAGCTCGTCGATGATGGACACCTCCAGGTCGGCGTAATACGTCATCGCCAGGGTGCGCGGGATCGGCGTGGCCGACATCATCAACTGGTGCGGCACCAGCCCTTCCGCACCCTTGTTGCGCAAGGTGAGGCGCTGGCCGACACCGAAGCGGTGCTGCTCGTCGACGATGACGAGGCCCAGGCGGTCGAACTGCACCGTGTCCTGGATCAGCGCATGGGTCCCGATCACGAGGCGCGCGGCGCCCGATTCGACGCGCTCGACGGCCGCCTGCTTGTCCTTCTTTTTCAGGCTGCCCGTCAGCCATGCCACTTCCACGCCCAGCGGCGCGAGCCACGCGGCGATCTTGCGAAAGTGCTGCTCGGCCAGGATCTCGGTGGGCGCCATCAGCGCGGCCTGGAAGCCGCTGTCGATGGCCTGCGCCGCCGCCAGCGCCGCGACGACGGTCTTGCCGCTGCCGACGTCGCCCTGCAGCAGCCGCTGCATGGGGTACGGTTGGCGCAGGTCGGCGCGGATCTCCTCCAGCACCCGCGCTTGCGCTGCCGTCAACTGGAACGGCAGCGCGGCCTGGAACGCGGCCGACAGGGAGCCGACCGCCGCCAGCGGCGCCGCGCCTTTCAGCCGACGCGACTGCTGCGCGCGTTTCAGCGACAGCTGCTGGGCCAGCAGCTCGTCGAACTTCATGCGCGTCCACGCGGGGTGGCTGCGGTCCTCCAGCGCGTGCTCGTCGATGTCCTGCGGCGGGTAGTGCAGCAGGCGGATGGCGGGCGCGAACGGCTGCAGGTGCAGGCGCTCGCGCAGCTCGTCGGGCAGCGTGTCGGTCCAGTCGACCCGCCTCATCGCCTCGGCGATCGCGCGCCGCAGCACCGTCTGCGACAGCCCTTCGCCGGAATGGTAGACGGGCGTCAGCGACGTGGGCAGCGGCGCCCCTTCGTTGACGACCTTGTACGTGGGATGGACCATCTCGGCGCCGAAGAAGCCGTGCTTCAGTTCGCCGCGCGCGCGCACGCGCGTGCCTTCGGCCAGTTGCTTGACCTGGCTGCCGTAGAAATTCATGAAGCGCAGTTGCAGCTCGCCGGTCTCGTCGGCGATGTGGACGATGAACTGGCGTCGCGGTTTGTACGTGATTTCGTTCGACGTGACGACGCCTTCCACCTGCGACGTGTGGCCGCCCCGCAGGCACGCTTCGCGGATGGGGATGACCTGGGTCTCGTCCTCGTAGCGCATCGGCAGGTGCAGCACCAGGTCCATGTCGGTGCGCAGGCCCAGCCTGGCCAGTTTGCTTTCGGCTGTCGCCGCTTTCTTCACTGCGGGCTTGCTTTGCTTCGTTTCAGCCATTTTTGCGCGATTTTTGGGCAGTAGCGTAAAATAGAGGGTTGCCTTTTGGTTTTCAGATGCTCCGCCTGCTATCACGACATGTATTCGTTATCCGACTTCGATTTTAACTTGCCGCCCGAGCGAATTGCTCAATTTCCTCTGCCGGACCGCAGTGCCTCGCGCCTGCTGCACGTGGACGGCGCGCGCCTGGCCGATCGCCAGTTCACCGACATCCTCGATTTGCTGCAGCCGGGCGACCTGCTGGTGATGAACGATACCCGCGTGCTGAAGGCGCGCTTCTTCGGCGTCAAGGACAGCGGCGGCAAGGTCGAGGTGCTGGTCGAGCGCGTGCTGGACACCCGCACCGTGCTGGCGCAAGTGCGCGCGTCGAAGTCGCCCGGCCCGGGCGTGAAGATCCGCCTGGCCGACGCGTTCGACGTGACCGTCGGTGAACGCGCCGGCGAGTTCTATACGCTCGCATTCGAATCCGACGTGTTCGACCTGATCGAGCAGTACGGCCGCCTGCCGCTGCCGCCGTACATCGAGCACGCGCCGGGCGAAGTCGACGAGACCCGCTACCAGACCGTGTTCAACAAGGTGCCGGGCGCTGTCGCCGCGCCCACGGCCGGCCTGCACTTCGATGAAGCGCTGCTGCAGAAGCTGAAGGACAAGGGCGTGCGGTTTGCCTACGTCACCTTGCACGTGGGCGCCGGCACGTTCCAGCCCGTGCGCACCGAGAACCTGGCCGAGCACAATATGCACACGGAGTGGTACACGATGCCGCAGGAAACGGTGGACGCGGTGCGCGCCACGCGTGCGGCCGGGCGCGATGTCATCGCCGTCGGCACCACCAGCCTGCGCGCGCTGGAGTCGGCCTCGCAGTCGGGCGAACTGGTCGCCGGCAGCGCCGACACGGCCCTGTTCATCACGCCGGGCTACCTGTTCAAGACCGTCACGCGCCTGATCACCAATTTCCACCTGCCCAAGTCGACGCTGCTGATGCTGGTGTCGGCCTTTGCCGGCTACGACGAGATCCGCGCCGCCTACGCGCACGCGATCGCCCACGAATACCGCTTCTTCAGCTATGGCGACGCCATGCTGCTGACGACCCCGAATCGCGTTTGAGCGCCCGATCGATGACGCAACGCGCGGGTACAATGGTTTGCATTCAACTCAACCAAGCACAGGGTGGGAACTAATGAAGCCGTCGATATTCCTGAAACGCGTCAGTCTGCGTAACTACAAGAGCATCGCCAACTGTGACGTAAGGCTGTCGCCACTCACCTACTTGGTTGGCGCGAATGGCTCCGGGAAGAGCAATTTCCTCGATGCCTTACATCTAGTCAGTGATGCCCTGAGCGGTTCCCTCGACAATGCGATGAACGAGCGGGGTGGTTTGTCGGAGGTGCGACGCCGATCGAGCGGACACCCGACGCATTTCGGTATCCGGCTCGAGTTTTTCCTGCCGAGTGGCGAGGACTGCTATTACGCGTTTACCGTTGGGGCGTTGCCGAGCGGCGGATACGAAGTACAGAAGGAAGAATGCTGCATTGGGGGCGTGGGCCACGGCCCATACTTTGCGTTGGAGCGCGGCCGCGTGACGTCATCGAGTGAGGCAGCGTTCCCGGCCGTTACCGCTGACCGGCTTGCGCTTGTTAGTGCGTCCGGCCTGGCAGCCTTTCGTCCGGCCTATGATGCTCTGACAGGGATGGGCTTCTACAACCTGAATCCAAAGCTCATCAGGGAGCTCCAGAAACCGCAGGATGGCCGGCTTCTCAAACCTGCTGGGGAGAACATTGCCAGTGTCGTCGGCCACTTGGCGAGAACCAATCCGCCGGCACTTCGGATCATTGAAGATTACTTGCACGCTGTGGTGCCGATGGTGCACGGTGTCGAACGCGAGGCCGTTGGACCGATGGAATCGCTTTCGTTCAAGCAGGACATGGCAGGAGCAAAAAATCCCTGGCGTTTTCTCGCGCAGAACATGTCCGACGGCACCCTTCGAGCGCTTGGCATATTGACCGCGCTCTTTCAGGGCAACAGCGACCACTCGCCGTCGCTGATCGGCATCGAAGAACCGGAAACGGCGCTGCACCCGGGGGCATCCGCGGCGTTGCGTGAGGCTTTGACGCGCGCGGCGGAACGGACACAAATCATCGTGACCAGTCACAGCCCTGATTTGCTGGACGATACAAATATCTCTCCCGATGCTTTGCTGGTGGTCGCTTCGGAAGAGGGCGTCACGCGCATTGCGCCACTCGGGGAGGGCTCGCGTGCAGCTATGCGCGACCATCTATGTTCGGCTGGAGAATTGCTGCGTCTGAACCAATTGAATCCCGAGCCGGTCGTCTCCGCCGCCCCGGCCCGGCAAATCGATCTCTTTGGCGAAACGAAGTGATGATTAACGTCGTGTCCATTGTCGAAGGCGATGGGGAGGTCGAGGCGCTCCCTGTACTGCTGCGCCGACTGTCGCAATGGCTGACACCCGGCCAGTACACGCATATCGCCCGTCCTATTAGAGTACGGCGCGATCAGTTCCTGAACCGGCCGGAGATATTCGAGAAGCAATTGCGCATTGCTGGCCATCTTTGCCAAGCGCCTGGGTGGATATTGATCCTGCTTGATGCTGATGACGATTGCCCTGTCGCCCTGCGCGAAAGTTTGCAGGCCAGGGCAGCCGCCGTCTTGCCGAATCACCGGATATCCGTCGTTCTGGCCAATCGCGAATACGAGGCCTGGTTTGTCGCGTCCGCACAGTCACTCGATGGCAAGCGGGGCTTCGTCTGTCCTACGCTCGTGCCTGAAGCCGATCGTATTCGCGGCGCCAAGCAATGGATCAGCAAGCACGTTCCCGCCGGCGCCTACCATGAGGTGATCGACCAGCCGGCATTGTCGGCGGCGATGAATCTTGAGCAGGCTCACCACACCAGTCGCTCGTTCCGAAAGCTGTGCAGCGACTGGAAAACCCAACATCAACACTTGAAGCACCCTTGAGTAAAGAGTAACAATGCTGGAATTTACACTGCACAAGACCGACACGACCGGTCTCACGAAGGCGCGCCGCGGCACGCTCAAACTGAACCACGGCACCGTCGAGACGCCGATCTTCATGCCGGTCGGGACGTATGGCTCCGTCAAGGCGATGTCGCCGCTCGAGCTGAAGGAAATCGGCGCCCAGATCATCCTCGGCAATACGTTCCACCTGTGGCTGCGCCCCGGGAACGACGTCATGTCCAAGTTCGGCGGCCTGCACGGCTTCATGGGCTGGGACAAGCCGATCCTGACCGACTCCGGCGGCTTCCAGGTGTTTTCGCTGGGGGAGATGCGCAAGATCACGGAAGAGGGCGTGCATTTCAACTCGCCCATCAACGGCGACAAGCTGTTCCTGTCGCCCGAGATCTCGATGCAGATCCAGCGCGTGCTGAACTCGGACATCGTCATGCAGTTCGACGAGTGCACGCCATACGAGATCAATGGCCGTCCGGCGACGTTGGACGAGGCGGCGAAATCGATGCGCATGTCGCTGCGCTGGGCCCAGCGCTCGATGAACGAATTCAAGGCGGGCGAGAACCCGAACGCGCTGTTCGGCATCGTCCAGGGCGGCATGTTCGAGTCGCTGCGCGACGAATCGCTGGAAGGGCTGGAGCAGATCGACTTCCCTGGTCTCGCCATCGGCGGCCTTTCCGTGGGCGAGCCGAAGGAAGACATGCTGCGCGTGCTGGAGCACGTCGGCCCGCGCCTGCCGGCCAACAAGCCGCACTACCTGATGGGCGTGGGCACGCCGGAAGACCTGGTGGCCGGCGTCTCGAACGGCGTCGACATGTTCGACTGCGTGATGCCGACCCGGAACGCCCGCAACGGCTGGATCTTCACCCGCTTCGGCGACATCAAGATCAAGAACGCCCGCTACAAGGACGACAAGGAGCCGCTCGACCCGACCTGCTCGTGCTACGCCTGCCGCAACTTCAGCCGCGCCTACCTGCACCACCTGCACCGCGCGACGGAAATCCTGGGCGCGCGCCTGAACACGATCCACAACCTGCACTACTACCTGGACATCATGCGCCAGATGCGCGAGGCGCTGGACGAAGACCGCTTCCCCGACTGGGTCAAGCAGTTCCACGCCGACCGCGCGCGCGGCGTCTAGAAACCCGGGACAGACCCGGGTTTCCAGGCAATTTTCCTCAAAACAGCGGTCTGTCCCGGGTTTTGGGGCGGCCGTGGCGGATTGCACACTACTTGCAAATTCCGCCACGGGCCCAATCTGATGGCCTTTGGCCGGTGCTAGAATACAGCGCTGCATTTTTTAACTATATTGGAGTCACCCGTGTTCATTTCCAACGCTTATGCTCAAACCGCCGGCGCCGCCGACGCTTCGCTGATGGGCAATCTGTCGACCTTCGTGCCGCTGATCCTGATGTTCGTGGTCATGTACTTCCTGATGATCCGTCCCCAGCAGAAACGCGCCAAGGAACAGAAGGCCATGATGGACGCACTGGCCAAGGGCGACGAAGTCGTGACGGCAGGCGGCATTCTCGGCAAGGTGTCCAAGGTGACGGACATCTACGTGACGATCGAAGTCGCGGCCGGCACGGAAATCGTCGTGCAGAAGCCTTCGGTCACGACCCTGCTGCCGAAAGGCACGCTGAAGGGTCTGTAAGACACGTGCGGGCGGCCTGGCCGCCCGTTTGCGTATCGACGCCGCTTTACTAGAACGCTGAAGAATATGAACCGCTATCCTGTCTGGAAATACATCGTCATCGCCGTGGTCGTGCTGCTGGGTGCACTGTACACGGCGCCGAACTACTTCGGCGAATCGCCCGCCCTGCAGATCACCAGCGGCAAATCCACCGTTAAGATCGACAGCACGGTCGCCACCCGCGTGACCGAGGTGCTGAAGGCGCAGAACCTGCCCGCCAGCGAAGTGACGCTGGACGAAGGCGCCAGCCACTCCGTGCGCGCCCGCTTCACCGATACCGACACCCAGTTCAAGGCCAAGCTGGCCCTGGAGCGCGGCCTGAACGCCGATCCGGCCGACCCGACCTATATCGTCACCAACAACCTGCTGGCCAACACGCCGAAGTGGATGCAGAAGCTGGGCGCGCTGCCGATGTACCTCGGCCTCGACCTGCGCGGCGGCGTGCACTTCCTGATGCAGGTGGACACGAAGGCGGCGCTGGTCAAGCGCGTGCAGGGCTTCCAGGCCGCGATCCGCACCCAACTGCGCGACAAGAACGTGCGCCACGCCGGCATCGAACGCGTGGGCGACTCCATCGTCGTCAAGTTCCGCGACGATGCGACCCGCCAGGCCGCGCGCAAGGCGCTGACGGACATGGCCGAGCTGGCGCTGGTGGACAGCACCAGCGGTCCCGACCTGATCCTGACGGCCAGCATGAAGCCGGCCGCGCTGAAAGCGGCGCTGGACAACGGCGTCAAGCAGAACATCGCCACCCTGGCCAAGCGCGTCAACGAACTGGGCGTGACGGAACCGATCATCCAGCAGCAGGGCGCCGACCGCATCGTCGTGCAGCTGCCGGGCGTGCAGGACGTCGCCCGCGCCAAGGCCATCATCGGCCGTACCGCCACGCTGGAAGTGCGCCTGGTCGACCAGTCGGTCACGCGCGGCACCGAGATGACCGCGGCGATTCCGTACAACTCCGAGCTCTTCACGGTCGGCAAGAACGTGCCGGTCGTGCTGTACAAGGACGTGATCCTGACGGGCGACTACATCTCGTCGGCGGACGCGCGCCTGGACCAGAACCAGCAGCCGGCCGTGTCGATCGACCTGAATGGCGACGGCGGCCGCAAGATGCGTGAAGCGACCCGCGACAACGTGGGCAAGCTGATGGCCATCGTCCTGTACGAGAACAAGAAGCCGGAAGTGCTGTCGGTCGCGACGATCCAGCAGGAGCTGGGCAGCCAGTTCCAGATCACCGGCATGGGCAGCATGGAGAACTCGACCGAGCTGGCCCTGCTGCTGCGCTCCGGCGCGCTGTATGCGCCGATGACGGTCATCGAGGAACGCCTGGTGGGCCCGCAGCTGGGTGCCGAGAACATCTCGAAGGGCTTCCACTCGACGATGTACGGCTTCGCCGCCATCGCCGCCTTCATGATCCTCTACTACATGATGTTCGGCTTCTTCAGCGTGCTGGCGCTGGCCGTGAACCTGCTGCTGCTGGTGGCGATCCTGTCGGTCATGCAGGCCACGCTGACCTTGCCGGGTATCGCGGCAATCGCGCTGGCGCTGGGCATGGCGATTGACGCCAACGTGCTGATCAACGAGAGGATCCGCGAGGAATTGCGGGGCGGCGCGTCGCCGCAGGCGGCCATCTCGGCCGGCTTCGACCGCGCCTGGGCGACCATCTTCGACTCCAACGTGACCACGCTGATCGTCGCGCTGGCGCTGCTGGTGTTCGGTTCCGGTGCCGTGCGCGGGTTCGCCATCGTGCACGCGCTGGGTATCCTGACCTCGATGTTCTCCGCCGTCTTCGTGTCGCGTGGCGTGGTCAACCTGTGGTACGGCCGCAAGAAGAAACTGCAGTCGCTGTCGATCGGTACCGTCTGGGTACCCGGTCAGGCCAAGTAACCATCACAGCCAGAGGATTTCATGGAATTTTTCCGCATTCATAAAGACATCCCGTTCATGCGCCACGCGTTGATCTTCAACGTGGTGTCGGCGCTGACGTTCGTGGCCGCCGTGTTCTTCCTGATCCAGAACGGACTGCACCTGTCGATCGAATTCAAGGGCGGCACCGTGCTGGAGGTAAAGTACCCGCACGCGGCCAACCTGGAAGGCATGCGCCAGTCGCTGTCGGCCGCCGGCTACGAGCATCCCGAGGTGTCGAGCTTCGGCACCGCCAGCGACGTGATGATCCGCCTGCCGATCACGCCGGGCACGAGCTCGGACAAGACGTCGGCCAACGCGTTCGAAGCGCTGTGCCGTGCCGAGAAAGGTACGACGCGTCACTTCGACACGACGACGCCGCAGGGCGAACACGTCAGCCGCACGGCCTGCCTGGACGCGGCCAACAAGGAGCTGGTCTCGCTGCAGCGTGTCGAATTCGTCGGCCCGCAGGTCGGCGAGGAGCTGGCGCAGAACGGCCTGAACGCACTGGTGATGGTTGTCGTCGGCGTGATGATCTACCTGGCGATCCGCTTCGAGTGGAAGTTCGCCGTGGCCGCGATCATCGCCAACCTGCACGACGTCGTCATCATCCTGGGCTTCTTCGCGTTCTTCCAGTGGGAGTTCTCGCTGACGGTGCTGGCGGCCGTGCTGGCCGTGCTGGGTTACTCCGTCAACGAATCGGTCGTCATCTTCGACCGGATCCGCGAAAACTTCCGCAAGCAGCGCAAGATGAGCGTGCACGAAGTGATCGACAACGCGATCACGAGCACGATCAGCCGTACCATCATCACGCACGGCTGCACGCAGATGATGGTGCTGTCGATGCTGTTCCTGGGCGGTCCGACGCTGCACTACTTCGCCATCGCGCTGACGATCGGTATCCTGTTCGGTATCTACTCGTCGGTATTCGTGGCCGCGGCCGTCGCCATGTGGCTGGGCGTGAAGCGCGAAGACCTGATCAAGCCGGTCAAGGAAAAGGACGAGACGGACGGCGCGGTCGTCTGACCCGCCACCGCCTGCACCGCAATGCCGCCTCCGGGCGGCATTTTTTTGGCGCTGTGCCCCGGTCGTAATGAACTTCCCAGCTCGGCCGCAGTCTTACCCATCAGGCAGATCACGCTTGGGGAGGAGACATGGACGCACAGCAATTCGACGCCGCACAGGTCCAGGTATTGCAATGGCTGACGCAGCTGACGGGCAAGCAGGCCGACGAACTACGGAGCATCTTCGATCGCTGTTCGTCGCTGGCTGAGTGCCTGGCGATCCTCGCGGAAGCCGGCAGTAAACTGCGCCACTGTCCTCATTGCGAGGGCGACCGCCTCTATCGCCACGGCGTCTACCGCGGCTTGCAGCGCTACCGGTGTCGCCAGTGTGGCGCCAGCTTCAATGTCCTGACGAAAACGCCCCTTGCGTTCATCCGATTGCGCGAGAAATGGCTGCCGTTCCTGCAGTGCATGCTGCACTCCATGACGGTGCGCGGCGCAGCCAAGGCCATCGGCATTCACCGCAACACAAGCTTCCGCTGGCGCCACCGCTTCCTCATGATGGCAAAAGATGCGCGGGCGCTGCCGCTCGACGGCATCGTGGAAGCGGACGAAACCTACCTACTGGAATCGCAAAAAGGATCGCGACACCTAACCCGTCCGGCCCGCCGACGGGGCGGCAGCGCCAGCCATCGGGGACCGGGCAAGGAGCATGATTGCATTCTGGTTGCCTGTAACCGTAGCGGCAAAGCGTGCGACTTCGTGCCGGGGCGAGGGCCGGTAACGGCGCAGCAGTTGCATACTTGCCTGCCGCCGGTACTGGCACCCGGCGTCCTGCTGGCGACCGACAGCGCTGTCGCCTATAAAGCGTTCGCCACCGCGGCGGGTATCGCGCATGGGGCAGTGAATCTGCACGCGGGCATCCGCGTCGATGGCCTCATCCACGTACAGACCGTCAACAGCCACCATAGCCGCTTCAAGGGCTGGCTGCGGCACTTCCTGGGTGTTGCCAGCCGCTACCTGCCCAACTACCTGGGCTGGCGGCACGTGCTCGACGCAGGCCGTGTTGCGCTACCGAAGCATTTCCTGCGCGTAGCGCTGATGCTCGACGTCATCTAAGTACCGATGGGCTACTTCACTACGATCGGGGCACAGCGCCATTTTTTTTGCAGAAAAGGGTGACTGTCACCGTTTTTCTGCAACCTCGAACAAGCATTTTTTTGTTGACTTCGGATATAGCCGTTATTACACTCATTGCGTGTTGTTAGCGCTATCATCAGCGCTTCGCAGGTCCGATGGGCGGGCCGGGTTTCACTTGCCCGGTCTGTTTTTGCTGTGCGGACGAGCCTGGGGCTCGTCCGTGCAGGTTTTTTTCAGGGACGAGGTCGATCCGATGGCAGAGGCGTTGGCAGGGCAGCAGGCACTCTCCTGGCGCGAGCGCATCAGCTATGGCATCGCCGACATGGGCTTCAATTTCTATTGGGCCAATATCGCGACGTTCCTGCTGTTCTTCTACACCGATATCTTCGGCATCAGCGCCGCCGCCGCCGCGTCGATGATGTTTGCGATCAAGCTGGTCAACGCCTTTACCGATCCGCTGATCGGCGCGCTGGCCGATCGCACCACGACCCGTTACGGCAAGTTCCGTCCTTACCTGGTGTGGGGTGCGCTGCCGCTGGGCGCCGCGGCGGTGCTGACGTACACCACGCCCGACCTGGACCACGACGGCAAGCTGGCCTGGGCCTATGGCAGCTACCTGCTGATGATGGTGTGCTACACGGCCATCAACATCCCGTACAACGCGCTGTCCGGCGTGATGTCGGCCGATCCGCAGGAGCGTTCCACCATCAACGGATTGCGCTTCATCTGCGCGTTCGGCGGCAGCACGCTGGTGACGGCCGCGACGCCCGCGCTGGTGCAGTGGCTGGGCGCGGGCGACGACAAGCTGGGCTGGCAGTTGACAATGGGCGCCTGGGCCGTCGCGGCGTCGCTGCTGTTCGTCCTTTCGTTCGCCAACACGCGCGAACGCATCGCGCCCCCGCCGGGCCAGCGCTCGAACGTGCTGCAGGACGTGCGCGACCTGGCCGGCAACGGACCCTGGCTGGTGCTGTTCTTCCTGGCGCTGATCATCATGGTGACGATCACCTTGCGCACGACGACGGCCGCGTACTACTTCAAATACTACGTGGGCCGGCCCGAACTGATGGCCAGCTTCGTGCCGACCTACATGATGGCCGCCGCCGTCGGCGCGGCCGCCACGCCGCTGATGACGCGCTTCATCGACAAGAAAATGCTGATGATCGTGCTGATGTCGCTGACAGCTGTGCTGTCGGCCGCGTTCTTTGCCGTGCCGCCCGACCAGGTGGGCCTGATGTTCGTGCTGCAGGCGGCGCTGGGCCTGGTGCTGGGACCGAAGTCGCCGCTGGCCTTCTCGATGTACGCCGACACGGCCGACTACACGGAATGGCGCACGGGCCGGCGCGCCACCGCCATGACGTTTGCCGCGGCCACGTTCTCGCAGAAGCTGGGCACCGCGCTGGCCGTGGCCGTCATCGGCGCGCTGTTCACGGCGCTGGGCTACGTGCCCAACGCCACGCAGTCGAGCGGCTCGCAGGCCGGCATCGTCTGGTTGATGTCGCTGATTCCCGCCGCGTTCGCGCTGCTGGCCGTTGCCGTGATGTGCTGCTACCGGCTGGACGGCGCGCGCCTGCAAGGCATCCAGGCCGACCTGGCCGCCCGTAAAACCTCGTTGTTCCCCCAAGCCTGACCGGAGAATTCATGTCGTCGTCCGTACTACGCCCCGCCGCCGGCGGCAACCGTTATGAACTGCTGTCGCCCAAGGCCATGCCGCGTGCCGCGGGCTTCCTGTGGAACCGCCGCATGATGATCCAGGTGACCTGCCGCGGCTATGCCGTCGCCCAGTTCATGCAGCCGGAGCCGGCAAAATATGCGCACGCGCCCAACCTGGAAGCCAGGACGTTCATGCAGCCGGAGCAGGGCTATTACGCGCACCATCCGGGCCGCTTCTTCTATATCAAGGACGAGGACACGGGCGAGCTGTTTTCCGCACCCCACGAGCCGGTGCGGGCGGCGCCGGAGCGCTTCGTGTTCTCGGCCGGGAAGAGCGACCTGGCGTGGACGGTCGAGCACCATGGCATCCGCGTGGAACTGGTCATGAGCCTGCCCGTGGACGACGTCGCCGAACTGTGGTCGCTGCGGGTGACGAACCTGTCGGGCCGCGCGCGCCGGCTCAGCGTCTGTCCGTACTTCCCGATCGGCTACATGTCGTGGATGAACCAGTCGGCCGAGTACCGGCCCGACCTGCAGGGCGTTGTCGCCAGCTGCGTCACGCCGTACCAGAAGGTGGCCGACTACTTCAAGCAGAAGGACTTCAAGGACAAGACGTATTTCCTGTGCGAGCGCGCGCCGGATGCGTGGGAAGCGGCGCAGGAAGCGTTCGAGGGCGAGGGCGGCCTGCATGCGCCGTCGGCACTGCAGGCCGACACCCTGGCGGGCGGGGATGCCCGCTACGAGACGCCGGCGGCCGTCGTGCAGTACCGCGTCGCGCTGGCTGCCGGCGCGGCGGAGGACTACCGCTTCCTGTTCGGTCCCGCGTTCGACGATGCCGAGATCGCGGCGATGCGTGCGCGTTACCTGGGCGAGGCGGCCTTCGCCCGCACCCGTGCCGAGTATGCGGACTACGTCGCGCAAGGGGCGGGCTGCGTCACCGTCGAAACGCCGGATCCGGAACTGGACAACTTCGTCAACCACTGGCTGCCGCGCCAGGTGTACTACCACGGCGACGTCAACCGCCTGACGACGGACCCGCAGACGCGCAACTACCTGCAGGACAATATGGGCATGACGTTCGTGCGTCCCGCCACGGCGCGCGCCGCGTTCCTGCACGCGCTGTCGCAGCAGGAGGCGACGGGCGCGATGCCGGACGGGATCCTGCTGGTGGAAGGGGCAGAGCTGAAGTACATCAACCAGGTGCCGCACACGGACCACTGCGTCTGGCTGCCCGTGTGCCTGAAGGCCTACCTGGACGAGACGGCCGACTGGGCGCTGCTGGGCGAGGTCGTCACGGCGGCGGACGGCAGCGGCCTGACGGTGGCCCGGCGCATCGGCCGCTCGATGGACTGGCTGCTCAAGGAACGCGACCTGCGCGGCCTGTCGTTCATCGCCCAGGGCGACTGGTGCGACCCGATGAACATGGTGGGCTACAAGGGCAAGGGCGTATCCGGCTGGCTGACCGTGGCGGCCGCGTATGCGCTGAACCTGTGGGCCGACATGTGCGCGCACGTTGGCGATGCCGAAGGCGAGGCGCGTTACCGGGCCGGGGTGCGCGAACTGAACGAGGCAGCCAATCACTACCTGTGGGACGGCCGCTGGTTCGCCCGCGGCATCACGGACGACGGCGTGGTCTTCGGCGTCAAGGACGATGCGGAAGGGCGCCTGTGGCTCAATCCGCAGGCGTGGTCGATCCTGTCCGGCGCGGCCAGCGCCACGCAGCGCGCGCTGATGCTGGCGGAGATCGAGCAGCAATTGCATACGCCGTTCGGCGTGCAGATGTTCGCGCCGCCGTATTCGAAAATGCGCGACGACGTGGGCCGCGTCACCCAGAAGCATCCCGGCTCGGCGGAAAACGGCGCCGTCTACAACCACGCCGCCGCGTTCTACATCTACAGCCTGTACACGAGCGCGGAAAGCGAGCGTGCTTATGGCCTGCTGCGCCAGATGATCCCCGGGCCGGACGAGGCGGACTACCTGCAGCGCGGCCAGCTGCCGATCTTTATCCCGAATTACTATCGCGGCGCCTGGAAGGAATATCCGCGCACGGCCGGTCGCTCCAGCCAGCTGTTCAACACCGGCACGGTGTCGTGGGTGTACCGCTGCGTCATCGAAGGCCTGTGCGGCCTGGTCGGCGACGAGGACGGCCTGCGCATCGCGCCGCAACTGCCACAGGCATGGCCGGGGATGCGCGTCGTGCGCCAGTTCCGTGGCGCGACGTTCGACGTGACGATCCGGCGCACCGGTGGCGAGAGCGTCGAAGTGCGCTGCGACGGTGAACTGCTGGCGGCGCCGCGCGTGACGGGCATCGAGGCGGGGCGGCGCTACCGGCTGGAGGTGGGCGTACCGTGATGGGTAGAGAGCCACGGCAGCGCCGGCCAGGATCGAATTGGGGACAGCCTCCAGAAATTGGGGACAGCCTCCAATTGCGAAATCGGAGGCTGTCCCCAATTCGCGAAATCGGAGGCTGTCCCCAATTCGTGGCAGCCAAGGTGTCATCGCCGCGCCAGGATCGCCTGCACCAGCACCGGCACGTCCTGCTCGATAGCGAGCCGCAGCCCGGCCTCGTCGGCCTGCAGCGGCTCCAGCGTGGCCAGCTGGCTGTCCAGCAGCGACAGCGGCATGTAGTGGCCCTGGCGCGCGGCCATCCGTTCGGCGATCAACGCGCGGCTGCCGTCCAGGTGGGCGAAGCGCAGCCCTGCGTCGCCCGCGCGCAGCAGGTCGCGGTAGCGCCGCTTCAGGGCCGAGCACGAGACGACGATGCCAACGCCGGCCATCACCGCCGCCCGGATCTCCGCTTGCAGGCTCAGCAGCCATTCCGCGCGGTCGTCGTCCGTCAGCGGGGTGCCCGCAGCCATCTTGGCCACGTTGGCCGCCGAGTGGTACCGGTCGCCTTCGACGAACCGCGCGCCCAATGCCTCGGCCAGCGCGATGCCGACGGAGCTCTTGCCGCAACCGCTGACTCCCATGACGACCCAGCGCTGCGGCGCGTCCTCGATCCGTTCGTTCATCCTCACCTCTGATAGCGCTAACATTGGCAGCCAGTCTAGCGCAAGCCGGGGCGTTCTTCAAGCGATTTGGGGCCCGCCTCGAGCATGCCGCTCCGAACCGACAGCCGGGGCCAGACCCGCCGGGTCTCATCCCAGTCCTTGCTCTGGGGGTAGTCAGGCGCTCTCGCGCGCCATCAACGTAAAGCCCAGGTCCAAGTGCGTCTGCGATGGGATCTCGCCGCGAATGGCGGCGCGCAGCATGGTCGCCGCCTCGTAGCCGATGCGGTAGCGCGGCGTACCCACCGTCGTCAGCGAAGGCTTCATCCATGCCGAGGCGGGCAGGTCGTTGAAGCCGCAGATGGCCAGGCGTTCCGGCACCGCGATGCCGCGGCGCTGGCACTGGTAGACGGCGCCATGGGCCAGGTCGTCGTTGCAGCAGAAGATGGCGTCGCAGTCGGGCACCTTGGCCAGCATGCGGCCCAGCAGCTCGGCGCCCAGCGCGATCGTGGACGGATCCGGCACCATCAGTTCCAGTTGCGGGTCCGCCAGGCCCGCGTCGAGCATGGCCTTGCGGTAGCCTTCGCAGCGCTTCAATGTGCGCTCGTCCAGCTGGGCGGCCATGAAACCGATGCGGCGCCGGCCCTTGTCGATCAGGTAGCGCGTCATCGTCTCGCCCGCGTCCAGCTGCGAGAAGCCCACGCACAGCTGCTCCGGATCGTCCGACAGGTCCATCATCGACACGACCGGTACCTTCGACGTGGCCAGCATCTGCCGCACGCGCGGGCTGTGCGTCAGGCCGGACAGCAGGATGCCGTCCGGGTTCGACTGCATGTAGATGTTGAGGAGCTTTTCCTCCTCGGCGTCGGAATAGCGGGTGTTGCCGATCAGGACCTGGTAGTTGTCGGCATCGAGCACGTCCTGGATGCCCTGCAGCACGGCCGTGAACACGGTGTTCGACAGCGACGGCACCAGCACGACGATCACGTTCGACTGCGCCGACGCCAGCGCCCGGGCGGCGCGGTTCGGCACGTAGCCCAGTTCCTGCACGGCCTGTTCGACGCGCTGGCGCAGCAGGGACGACACGAGCTCCGGCTGGTTGATCGCCCGCGACGCGGTCATCGGTGCGACACCGGCCAGGCGCGCGACATCGCTCAGCGTGACGCGGCCGCTGGCGCGGCTTTTGGTGGAAGTGCTTCGGCTCATGGTGGCTAACGTTGTCGTTATTGTTATCAGGGCTGGATTTCGCCACGAATCGGTGGGACTGTCAATTGCTGACTGCTGCAGCGAGCCCTCCGCGCACATGAATATGGCGCATTTGACGCTCGTGCACAGGCTGTGGGAGCATCGTCGGCGTCATCACAACAGGGACCGTGCATGGAGATCGTCCACATCGACAGCTGGGAACAATTCGTGACCTTGACGTCCGAATGCGACGGCTGGGCCTTTCGGGGACTGCCGGACGCCGACTGGCAGCTTCTCAGTTCACTCTCGCGTTACCTGCACAGCTTCGTGCCCGACCGGGCCTCCTGGCGCCAGCGCGAGGAGCGCGCCTTGCGCATCTTCCGGCGCAAGGCGCACATCTACCTGCCCGACCCGCATGTGCTGGTCGACGACATCCGCTGCCTGGCGCTGATGCAGCACCATGGCGCGCCGACGCGCATGCTCGACTTCACCAAGTCGCCGTTCGTCGCCGCGTTTTTCGCCTTGAACAATACCAACCGCAGCGCGGCCGTCTTCGCCCTCGACACGCCGACGCTGTGGCGTGCGGCGCCGCGCCATGACGCGGCCTTGCGGCGCGAGGCCATCGATCCGCGCGTGCCCGGCAATTTCGAGCGCTACTTCGCCCCCAACGACCAGGACATCCTGTGGGTGGGCGAGCCGGAGGCGATGGACCGGCGCCTGGTGGCGCAGTCGGGCACCTTTGTCGTGCCGGGGGTGCTGGACAAGCCGCTCGACGCCATCATCGGCCAGTATGGGGGCGGTGCCGCACTGATGCGCAAGTTCGTGCTGCCGCCGGCCCTGCGCGCCGACGCGATGCTGGCGCTGTACCGCATGAACATCACCCACGCCACGCTGTTCCCGGACCTGGACGGCCTGGCCCGGTCGATCGGCTACGAGCTGGAAATCACGTGGCCCGGCCATCGCCTGGGCGGGCAGGGCTGACCCGTCACCGGCAGGCCGGCGCATGCTAAGCTGTCGTTCTGACAAGGAGACACCCCTATGAGCCGAGCCGGCCGGCTGTTCCAGCTGATGGACGCGTTGCGCGCCAACCGCCGCCCCGTCACGGCCGCGGCGCTGGCGGAACAACTGGGCGTTTCGGAACGGACGATCTACCGCGACATCCAGGCGTTGGCTGAACTGGGTGCACCCATCGAAGGCTCGGCCGGCGTGGGCTACCTGATGAAGACGGGCTTTTTCCTGCCGCCGCTGATGTTCGGCGCCGACGAACTGGAAGCGCTCGTGCTGGGCGCGCGCTGGGTACGGCGGCAGGGCGATCCGGCGCTGGCCCGAGCGGCCAGCGCGGCGCTGGCGAAGATCGCCACCGCGTCGCCGAAGGACCTGCGCGATCGCATGGCCGACACCAGCCTGTGGGTGCCGATCGGCGTGCCGCAGGCGGCCAGCGACCGGTTCGTGCAGCCGGCGCGCGAAGCGATCCGCCACCAGCACAAGCTGCGCATCCACTACAGCGACGAAGCAGGCCAGGCCACCGAGCGCATCGTCTGGCCGTTCGCGCTGGCGTTCTTCGAAGGGCGGCGGCTGCTGGCCGCGTGGTGCGAACTGCGCGATGCGCAACGCCACTTCCGCATCGACCGCATCAGCGCCGCCGCCACCCTGGCCGAGCGCTACCCGGTCCCGCGCCAGCAACTGATCGATCGCTGGCGCAGCGAGCACGGAATCCAGGAAGACTCCTGACAAAAACTGACAGTCGCTCCCGCTACGATGGTCACATCGACAACAATCATAAAAAGGGAACCACGATGCGCCTGTATTACCACCCCAGGTCCTCCAGCGTGCGCCGCGTGCTGCTGACGGCCCGCCATCTCGGCACCGAACTGGAACTGGTCGACATCGACCTGCTGGACCCGGCCGACCGCCAGCGCCTGGAGGAGCTGAACCCGAACAGCAAGATTCCGGTGCTGGAAGACGCCGGCTTCGTGCTGTGGGAATCGTGCGCGATCATGCAGTACCTGGCCGACCGCACGCCCGGGCAGACGCTGTATCCGCAGAACGTACGGGACCGTGCGGATGTCAACCGCTGGCTGTTCTGGACCTGCCAGCATTTTTCGCCCGCGCTGAGCGTCTTCACGTGGGAGAACGTGTGGAAAAAGCTGGTGATGGGGGCGGGCGCCGATCCGGCCGAGCTGGCACGGGCCGAGCGGGAACTGGCGCCGCTGGCGCAACTGCTGGAGGATCACCTGTCGCGCCGCACCTGGCTGGTGGGCCATGACGTCACGCTGGCCGACTATGCGATCGCGGCATCGTTGATGTATGTCGAACGGGCCCACGTGCCGCTGGCGCGGTATCCCCGCATCGTTGCGTGGCTTGGCCGGGTGCAGGCGCTCGAACCCTGGCAAGAGACGGACGTCGCCTGGTAATGCTGCCAGGTCGGATCGCTTTATGACTTTTATGTGAAATGGCGCACAGAACGCGGCAGGGCCAGGCCTTACTATGGACTCGTCTCTTTCAGGACATCCCTAGTTTTGGACTTGGCCCGCTCTCGAGCGGGCATTTTTTTTGTCCGCGCGTTTTGTATGCCAGGGGATGACGATGGACGAATTGATAACTCATATGCCGGCGCCGGCCGCGAACGACGTGGCACCCGCGCCAGGGCCACGAACGGACGACGGCCCGGATGGCCTGTTCAATCATTACCGCTTGCGCCGCCTGCAGGCGCTGGGTTTTGCGTCGGTGCCGCCGGCGGCGGCGGAAAACGTAGCGTGAACACGGTGCTGCCATTGGCGCTGGCCGCCGTCGCAGCGCCGCCGTGCAGCTGCATGATCGCCCGCACTATGGCAAGGCCCAGCCCGGCGGCGCCGCTGGCATCGCCCCGCGCCGGATCGGCCCTGTAGTAGCGATCGAACAGTTGCGCCAGGTGCTGCGGCGCGATGGCGCCGCCCGTGTTGCGCACTTCGATGCGACTGCCTCCGGCCTCCTGGCGTGCCCACAGCACCACGCTGCCGCCGCGCGGGGTGTGGCGCACGGCGTTGGCCACCAGGTTGTTGACGGCCCGCCGCAGCAGGATCGGATCGGCATGGACGGCGCCGGCGGCATCGACCCGCAGCGCGATGCCGCCTTCCTCGGCCAGCATGTCGAAGTATTCGGCGATGTGCGCCAGCTCCTGCGCCGCGTCCAGCGCCACGCGGTGCAGCGCCAGCTGGGCGTGATCGGCGCGCGCGAGGAACAGCGTGTTCTCGATCATGCGCGCCAGCCGTTCGTATTCCTCCAGGTTCGATGCCAGCAGCGCCTCGTAGTCGGCGCTGCCGCGCGGCCGCGACAGCGCCACCTGCGTCTGCATCATCAGCGTGTTGAGCGGCGTGCGCAGGTCGTGCGCCAGGTCGGCGGCAAAGCCGGACAGGCGCTGCACGCCTTCCTCCAGCCGGTCCAGCATGGCATTGAAGGCCACCCCCAGCTCGCGCAGTTCGGCCGGCACGTCCTCGACCGACAGCCGGCTGGCCAGGCGCTGCGTGCTGATCTCGTTGGCCTTGCCGATCACGTCGTGCAGCGGGCGCATGCCGCGCCGGACGACGGCAAACGCGAGCCCGGTTGCCACCAGCGTACCCACGGCCAGGCCGGCTGCCAGGTCCGACGTGTAGCGCCGCAGGATCGCCAGGCGGTGCGAGCGCTGGCGCACGATGGTGATGCGCACTGGCACCTGCGCCGTGCCGGCGCTGGCCAGTGCGACGATGGCGCGCCCTGGTCCCGCTGCAAGTTGCCAGTCGCGGATGTCGGCCCGGGCCGGGGCCCGCGCCAGCGGCACGGCGGGCCAGGCGGGCACCGCGTCTTCCCGTGTCGAGGTTACGACGACTGTGCGGCCGGCCGCATCGGTCAGGCGCAGTGCCATGCCATCCTGGCCGAACACGTTGTCGAGGACCATGCGCAGTTCGTCCGGCATCGCCAGCGGCATGGGTTGGCTGGCCAGCAGGTGGCGGATCAGCACGACCTTGTCCAGGAGGGCGGTGTCGTCCCGTTCCGACATCTGCTGCGACAGCGCCTGGTACAGGTAAGCCCCCACGGCCAGGAACACCGCGGCCGCGATGGCGGAAAACAGCAGCGCCAGGCGCAGCGCGATGGACAGGCTGGCGAGGCGGCGCATCAGGCTTTGTCGTCCACCGTGTAGCCGATGCCGCGCACCGTGTGCACCAGCTTGACGGGCCACGGATCGTCGAGCTTCGCCCGCAGGCGGCGGATGGCCACGTCGACGACGTTGGTGTCGGAGTCGAAGTTCATGTCCCACACCTGGGCGGCGATCTGGCGCCGCGACAGCACTTCGCCACGGCGCCGTGCCAGCAGGTGCAGCAGCGCGAATTCCTTGGGCGTCAGGTCGATGCGCTGGCCGCCGCGTGCGACCTTGTGGCGCAGCACGTCGATCTCGGCATCGGCGATGCGGATGACGGCCTCTTCGCGCACGGGGCCGCGCCGCAGCAGGGTGCGGATGCGGGCGAGCAGCTCGGCAAAGGCAAAGGGCTTGACGAGGTAGTCGTCGGCGCCCAGCTCCAGTCCGCGCACGCGGTCGGGCACGTCGTCGCGCGCGGTCAGGAACAGCACCGGCGTGTCCTTGCTCTCGCGCAGGGCGCGCAATACCGACCAGCCGTCCATGGCCGGCAGCATCACGTCCAGCACGACCAGGTCGAACGCCTCGCCCAGTGCCAGGCGCAGGCCTTCCGGCCCGGTGCGGGCCAGCGCGGCGTCGAAGCCGGCTTCCTGCAAACCCTGCAGCAGGTGGTTGCCGGTTTTCGGCTCGTCTTCCACGACCAGTATGCGCATGCTGTCCTCCCGGCCGTATTGTGGCCGTGCTTTAGTAGCCCGTGGATGACGATTTTGTCATGTCAGCGCTCGCTGCCGGGCAGCGCCCAGCGCAGCCCGCGCGTGATGACGACAGGGGCAATGGTCAGGTGGTCCTCGTCCGGCACGACGATGCTCGTCACGTTGAGGTTCGGATAATTGCGCGACTTCAGGGCCGCCGTGAAATTGCGCACGTCGCGCACCATGTCCTCGTCCTTGTTGAAGCGGGGCCCGTGGCGCACCGCCTCGTAGCTGCCGACGGCGAACAACACGTTGGCGCGCAGGTCCTTGTGGCCGGCCGCATAGGCCTTCTCGCGCTCGAACATGACGCGCTTGTTGAACCACAGCGACGGGCTGCCCAGCACATAGTTGTCGAACATCTCCGGCTCGTTCAGCAGCATGTCCAGGCCCAGCAGCGAGCCATAGGAATGGCCGATGAAGGTCTTGCGGCCCATGTCGGCGCGGTAGTGCTTCGCCACGAACGGGAATACCTCGTCGGCGATGAAGCGGCGGTAGCTGGCGGCCTCGCCGAACTTCGGTTCGCGCCCCGGCATGTCCGCGACCAGCGACGTGTCGCCGGACGGTGTCGGCGTATAGTCGCGCCGGCGGCTGTACTCGGCGCTGTCGCCGCGCGCGTACGACAGGCCGACCAGGATGAATTCCTCGATGGCCTTGCCGCCGCGGCCGGCACGGTAGCCGATCGCGCGCGTCACCGGAAAGGCGTACGGCGCATCGGTGACGAAGACCACCGGATAGCTGCGGCCCGATTTCGCATACGAGGGCGGCAGGCTCACGTAGATCTGGTAGTCGCGCTGCAGGTTCTGGGCGCGGACGCTGCGCACCTCGGTGCCCTCGAGAACGTAGGGCGCGCCTTCCAGCGCGATCGTGCCGCCCTGGGCACACGCCAACGCGGCGGCACCGGCCAGCAATGCGGCGGCCGCCAGGCGGCGCAGGGGAAAGTCGGATCGGTTCATCGTCGGGCGTGCAAAAAAGCCAATTATCGCCGATCTGCCGCGATGCCCGCCATCGCACCGTCGTGCCTTAACGACGAGCCCGTGTCCCACCGCGGTGCCTGACCCCGGGGTGGGATACGGGCTGGGCTGTGAATGCGCGGTGGCTACAGTATCAGCACGGCGTACAGCGACGCCACCTCGTCGGCCGATTCACGCAGGATCGCGTCGAAGGTGCCGTCGCCGATGGCGAAGTCGATGGTGCGGGCCGCCTGTGCCGTGGTGGCGCCGGGGCGGGTATGCATGGGGGAGGGGACGGGCGCCAGGTCGTCGGCCAGCAGCAAGGTGTCGCCCAGGTTCTCCGGCGGCAGCGCGCGCATGCCGCCCCACATGGCCGCCACGGCGTCCATCACCGGCTCCGGCACCATCAGCTTGGCCAGCACGCCGCGGCCGATCTCGACTTCGCCATGGTCGATCCATTCGGCCGGTTCGCCATCCATGATGCCGGGGAAGTCCTGCGCGCGCGACAGCAGATAAAACGCGCCCACCTCGTGCACGATGCCCGCAAACAGCGCCGTATCGGGATCGACGTGGGTCACGCGGCGGGCGATGACCTGGGCCAGTGCCGCCGTGTGCGCCGTGTGTTCCCACAGGCGGGTGATGTAGTCCTGCAGCACCGGATCGGCCACGCGGCTGCCGATCTGGCGCACCAGCACGGCGGCTACCAGCGACTGCAAGGTGCGCACGCCCAGGCGCTGTACGGCCGAGCGCACGCTGGAGATTTCGGTGCCGGAGCGGTTGTAGGCGACCGAATTGGCGATGGCGACGGTGCGCGCGGCCAGCAAAGGGTCCGCCTGGATCAGGCGCGTCGCCACGTCCGCGTGGCAGTCGGGGTCCATCAGCGCTCGTTGGAGCTTGATGGAAGCGTCCACGTTGGCGGGAAATGCGAGCTCGCCGCGGCTCGCCTGAGCTGCGATGGTATTGAAGGCGTCCAGTCTGTCCATCGAAAAATTATACCCACAATATTGCCACGTGGAATCATTTTTAACGGTGAGCGTTGCACGGAAGCCCCGTCGGCGCTTGTTTGGCGCCGACCCCGGCGCTTATTCCTGGCGGAAGATGGCGTCGCAGCCTTCCTGCGTGCCTTCGACGTCGCTCAGTTCGTCGATCAGTTCCAGGTCTTCCAGTTCCTCGACGGCATTGGTAAAGCTGTTGTGTTTCGTGGCGCCGATCAGGCGGTAGATTTCGCCATCTTCGTTGCGCACGCCGATCAGCAGCTTTTCCTTGCGCACTTCGTCGGTCGTCGTCGTTTCCAGCAGCAGGTTGCCGGTGATCTGTTTGTCGAACTTGGCCGGCGTGACGCCGTCGATCAGGGTGGTTTTCAGCATTGTATTATCCGTGATGGGTTGATGGTGTCGGGTTGGGGGCGGCATCGATGTCGGCCTTCAGGCCCGCCAGCGTGCGTTCGAGCCGGTCGAAATCGGCCTCGTCGTAGTGGGCGAAGACTGCGCCGCCGCCGGCGACGACGCGCGGGAACACGTCGTCGAACAGGCGCGCGCCGGCATCGGTCAGGCGCAGGAACCAGGAGCGCTTGTCGTCGCTGCTGCGGGTGCGTTCCACGAGGCCTTTCTGTTCCAGCCGCTCGATGACGCCGGTCATGGTGCCTTTCGTGATCAGCGTGCGTTCGCCCAGTTCCTTGTACGACATGCCGGGCGTGTTGCCCAGCGTGGCGATGATGTCGAACTGGGCATGCGTCAGGCCGCAGGCGCGCGCATGCTGGCCCGACAGCCGCTCGAAGCCTTGCATGCACTCGGCCAGCAGCCGGATACTTTTCAGATAGCGTTCCCCCATGCCGCGATTATAGCGCCGGGCCATCGGAATACCCGGGCTGGAAACCCGGTTATCATAGGGGGTTGCAACGCTGCCTGATTACCGATGTCTGCCGATTGCCCGATGTGTGTCCCGATGTCCGTTCGTCCTTGTCCCAGCGATGGCGTTCGCTGACCTGAACCGCCTGCCGCGCCAGGCGCCGCTGCGCATGCTGCTGGTCAATGCCGGACAGGGGGACTGCCTGTCCTGGGCCGGCCTGGTCCAGCCGCTGCGGGTGGCCCAGCGCCTGCTGGGGCGAGACTTCAAGCTCGACGTGCGCACCATCGAGCAGGCCGTGCAGGACGTCGACGACGGCTGGCACGTCGCGCTGCTGGTCGCCGACGAGCACCTGCCGCGCCCGGCCGAGGCGCTGCTGCGCGCCGCCATCGAGCGCTGCCGGGGCGCCACGTATTGGGGCGGCGTCGGCGCCGCCGTGCTGTGGCTGGCCGATGCCGGCGTCATGGGCGGCATCCGCATCGCGCTGCCGTGGGCGCTGTACGGCGACACGGAAGACATCACCGAGCGCGCCATCCTGACGCCGCACCTGTTCGAACTCGATGGCCGCCACCTGAGCTGCTGCGGTGGCGCCGCCAGCGTGGATTTCGCATTGACCTTGATCGACGCCCTGTTCGGCTCCGGCGTGCAGGCGTCCGTCAAGGAAACGCTGTGCATCGAACGGGTGCGCAATGCGGACGAGCGCCAGCGCGTGGCCCTGCAAGCCCGCTTCGGCGCGCTGCAGCCGAAGTTGTCGGAAGCCGTCACCTTGATGGAGGCGAACATCGAGGAGCCCCTGTCGACGGACGACATCGCCAACCTTGTCGGCCTGTCGCGCCGCCAGCTCGAGCGCCTGTTCAAGCAATACCTGGGCAGCCTGCCGTCGCGCTATTACCTGGAACTGCGCCTGCAACGCGCCCGTCAGTTGCTGCTGGAAACCAATCATTCCATCGTGCAAGTAGGCCTGATGTGCGGCTTCTCCAGCGGTTCCCACTTCTCCACCGCCTTCGGCACGCTGTTCGGCAACACCCCGCGCGAAGAGCGCCAGCGCAAGCTCGCCGCAGCGTAAGAACGGTGACAGTCACCCATTTCCGGCGGAAATGGGTGACTGTCACCGTTTTTACGCCGATTCTGAAAAACCTTGTCGCAGATTCAAAAGAGTTTTAGCATCCCCGCTTTTACAATGCAGTACACCCGCAGCGGCTCTGCTGCGGCCGTACCTCTTAACTCGATGGGGATTGCCATGAACGCCAAGCTTGATACCGCTGTTACCACCCGCCCTGTCACCCGGCAGACTTTTGACGAAGTGCTCGTGCCGACCTACGCACCCGCAGCGATGGTACCAGTGCGTGCAGCAGGCCTGGACCTGTGGGACCAGAACGGCAAGCAGTACCTGGACTTCACGTCCGGTATCGCCGTCGCGGCGCTGGGCCACTGCAATCCCGTCGTCGTCGAGGCGCTGACCCGCCAGGCCAATACGCTCTGGCACCTGGGCAATGGCTACACCAACGAGCCCGTGCTGCGCCTGGCGCTGGCGCTGACGGAGGCGACGTTCGCCGACCGCGCGTTCTTCTGCAACTCCGGCGCGGAAGCCAACGAGGCCGCCTTCAAGCTGGCCCGCAAGCATGCCCACACCAAGTTCGGCCCGCAGAAATCGCGCATCATCTCGTGCTACAACTCGTTCCACGGCCGTACGCTGTTCACGGTCTCCGTCGGCGGCCAGTCGAAGTACACGGAAGGCTTCGAGCCGCTGCCGCCGGCGATCGACCACATCCCCTACAACGACATCGAAGCGGCCCGCGCCGCCATCGGTGACGACGTCTGCGCGGTGGTCGTCGAGCCGGTGCAGGGCGAAGGCGGCGTCATGCCGGGCAATCCGGAATTCCTGCAGGAGCTGCGTGCGCTGTGCGACAAGACCGGCGCGCTGCTGATCTTCGACGAAGTCCAGTGTGGCATGGGCCGTACCGGCTCGCTGTTCGCCTACATGGGCTACGGCGTCACGCCGGACATCCTGACCTCGGCGAAAGCGCTGGGCAACGGCTACCCGATCGGCGCGATGCTGACGACCGAGGCGCTGGCGCAGACGCTGTCCGTCGGCACCCACGGCACCACGTACGGCGGCAACCCGCTGGCCGCGACGGTGGCGCTGACGGTGCTGGAGACGATCAACCAGCCGGCCTTCCTGGCCCGCGTCAAGGAAGCGAGCCTGTACCTGATCGAGAAGCTGGAAGAAGTCATGCGCGACTACCCGCAGGTCTTTACCGCCGTGCGCGGCGCCGGCCTGCTGCTGGGCATGGTCGTGTCGGAAGAGTTCAAAGGCCGTTCGAAGGACATCCAGCGTGCCGCCGAGGCACAGGGCCTGATGGTCCTGATCGCCGGTCCCGACGTGCTGCGCATGGCGCCCGCGCTGATCGTCACCGACGCGCAGATCGACACCGCCGTGGCCCTGCTGCGCAAAGGCCTGGACACGCTGCTGGCCGCAAAATAAGCGCGGGCGCCCAGGCGCCTGCGCACTGCCGCGCCTCGGCGCGGCCCCGTACCGCGGCGCTGCCACATGGCGGCGTCGCGACGGTATTCGCCTTCTTCCATTGAGGAGTCACTATGTACGTCGTCCGTCCGGTAGAAGCCGGGGATATTGCAGCCCTCGAAGCGCTGGCCGCGGTGACCATGCCAGGGGTGCATACATTGCCCAAGACGCGCGACAAGATCGAGCAGGCCGTCGAACGCTCGATCGCCTCGTTTGCCGCGCAGGTGGACATCCCCAGCGAGGAGTCCTACCTGTTCGTGCTGGAAGCGCTGGCCGAGCGCAAGATCGTCGGCACCGCCGCCATCTTCGCCTCCGCCGGTTCGAACGGCACCTATTTTTCGTTCCGCAACGACGTCATCCAGCAGGTCTCGCGCGACCTGAACATCTGCCACAACGTGCACGCGCTGACGTTGTGCTCGGAGCTGACGGCGTATTCGCAGCTGTCGTCGTTCTACGTCGACGAGGCGCTGCAGGAGCGTCCCGAGGCGGCGCTGCTGTCGCGATCGCGCCTGCTGTTCGCGGTGCAGCAACCGCAGCGCTTCGGCGACCGCTTCTTCGTGCCGCTGGCCGGCGTCACCGACGAGAAGGGCGGCTCGCCGTTCTGGGACGCGCTGGGCCGCAAGTTCTTCAAGATGGACTTCCTGGACGCCGAGCGCGTCATCGGCGGCGCCCGCAACCGCACGCTGATCGTCGAGCTGATGCCGCATTACCCCGTCTACGTGCCGCTGCTGCCGGGCGATGCCCAGGCGGCGATGGGCCAGATCCACCCGTCCGGCGAACTGGCGTTCAACCTGCTGACGGCCGAGGGCTTCGAAGCCGACGAATATATCGACATCTTCGACGGTGGCCCGATCCTGCAGGCACACAAGCACGCGCTGCGCACGTTCACCAGTTCGCAGACGCTGCGCGTGCGCACCGGCGACGGCCAGGTGCCGGAAGGCCCGCTGGTCAACTACGCGATCGCCAACAACGCCGGCCCCGCGTTCCGTGCGGTGACGATCGCCTGCCCGGAGCTCGAAGGCTGCGAAGCCGTGGCCCTGAGCCCGGAACTGCAGGACATCCTGCGCGTCGCCGAAGGCGACAGCGTGACCTGCGTGCGCGTTTAACAACTGAACCGAGAACCCCTATGCTAGTCGTACGCGCCATCAACGAGAACGACCTCGACGCCCTGTACAGCATGGCCACGCAGGTCGGTACCGGCATGACCACGCTGAAACCGGACATGAAGATGCTGGGCGACCGCCTGGCCACCGCCTGCGCCTCGTTTGCCGAGACGATCCCCCCGGAACAGCGCGACTACATGTTCGTGATGGAAGACACGAGCAACGGCCGCATTGCCGGCGTGTGCGCCATCAAGGGCGCGGTCGGCCTGACGGAGCCGTTCTACAACTACCGCATCGGCACGCTGGTGCATTCGAGCCGCGAGCTGAACGTGTTCACCAAGATGGACACGCTGTACCTGTCGAACGACCTGACCGGCTCCTCGGAACTGTGCTCGCTGTTCCTGCATCCGGACTACCGGCAGGGCCACAACGGCAAGCTGCTGTCGAAAAGCCGCTTCCTGTTCATCGCCCAGTTCCCGCACCTGTTCACCCAGAAGATCATCGCCGAGATGCGCGGCTACCAGGCCGACGACGGCAGCTCGCCGTTCTACGAAGGCCTGGGCCGGCACTTCTTCAAGATGGATTTCCACCACGTGGACGACCTGACGGCGCTGGGCAAGAAATCGTTCATCGCCGAACTGATGCCGCGCCAGCCGCTGTACATCGACTACCTGCCGAAGGAAGCCCAGGAAGTGGTGGGCCAGGTGCACAAGTCGACCGCGCCGGCGCGCCGCCTGCTGGAGCAGGAAGGCCTGCACTACGAAGGGTATGTCGACATCTTCGACGCCGGTCCCGTGCTGCAGGCGCGCGTGTCGGAACTGCGCGCGATGCGCGACAGCGAACTGGCGACCGTGGCGCCCGATACCGACATGGCGCACGCCTGCGCGCCGGCCCATCCGGAGCCGACCCTGGTGTCGAACACCGTGCTGAAGGATTTCCGCATGATCGTCACGCAGGCCACGCCCGTCAACGGCGAGATCGACCTGTCGACGCAAGACCTACAACTGCTGCGCTGCCATATGGGCGATACCGTGCGCACGCTGCCACTTAACGTGAGGAAGAACAATGTCTGAACAAGCACTGAGCAATTTCATCGGCGGCCAGTGGAAAGCCGGCAGCGGCGTGGAGCTGGTGACCGTCAATCCCGCCACGGGCAAGCAGACGTGGGCCAGCCGCGAGGCGACGACGGCCGACGTGGCCGAAGCCTGCCGCGCCGCACGCGATGCCTTCGAGGCCTGGGCCCTGCGCCCGCTGGAGGAACGCATCGCCATCGTGACGAAATTCCGCGACCTGCTGAAGGAAAACAACGAGCAGCTGGCCGCGCTGATCGCCGAGGAAGTGGGCAAGCCGATGTGGGAAGCCCGCACCGAAGTGACGACGATGGCCAACAAGGTCGACATCTCGATCCAGTCGTACGGCACGCGCACGGGCGAAGTGCACAACAAGGTGCCGGACGGCGAAGCCGTGCTGCGCCACCGTCCGCACGGCGTGTTCGGCGTGTTCGGTCCCTATAACTTCCCGGGCCACCTGCCGAACGGCCATATCGTGCCGGCGCTGATCGCCGGGAACACCGTCGTCTTCAAGCCCAGCGAGTACGCGCCGCGCACCGCCATCAAGACCGTCCAGCTGTGGGAGCAGGCCGGGGTGCCGGCCGGCGTGATCAACCTCGTCAACGGCGGTCGCGAGACCGGCGTCGCGCTGGGCCAGAACCAGGACATCGACGGCGTGCTGTTTACCGGCAGCAGCCAGACCGGCGCCGCGCTGCATCGCCAGTTCGGCGGCCAGCCCGGCAAGCTGCTGGCACTGGAAATGGGCGGCAACAACCCGCTGGTCGTGTGGGACGTGCAGGACATCGATGCCGCCGTCTTCATGGCCATCCAGTCCGCCTTCATCTCGGCCGGCCAGCGCTGCACCTGCGCGCGCCGCCTGGTGGTGCAGCAGGGCGCACAGGGCGACGCCTTCGTACAGCGCCTGGTGCAGGTCGCAGCGACGATCCAGGTGGGCGAATCGCATGCGGAACCGCAGCCGTTCATGGGCCCCGTGGTGTCCGCCGCCGTGGCCGAGCGGCTGGTGCAGGCGCAGCAGGACCTGGTCGCCAAGGGCGGCAAGCTGCTGCTGGAAATGAAGCAGCTGCAGCCGGGCACGGGTCTCGTCTCGGCCGGCATCGTCGACGTGACCGATGTGCAAGGCATCCCGGACGAAGAGTGGTTCGGCCCCCTGCTGCAGGTTTACCGCACCAATGATTTCGACCAAGCCCTGCGCATCGCCAACAACACGGAGTTCGGCCTGGCTGCCGGCCTGCTGTCGAACGACGCATCGCTGTGGCAGAAGTTCCAGTTGCGCGCCCGCGCCGGCATCGTCAACTGGAATCGCCCGACCACGGGCGCGGCCAGCTCGGCGCCGTTCGGCGGCGTCGGCAAGTCCGGCAACCACCGCCCGAGCGCGTACTACGCCGCGGACTACTGCGCCTATCCGGTCGCGTCGATCGAGAACAGCGCCCTTGAAATGCCGGCCAAGCTGTCGCCCGGCCTGACTTTTTGATTGACCGCCATGAGCGCACGTGAATTCAACTTCGACGGCCTGGTCGGGCCGTCGCACAACTACGCCGGCCTCTCGTTCGGCAATGTCGCCTCGTTCAACAACGTCAAGAGCGCGTCGAACCCGAAGCAGGCCGCGTTGCAGGGCCTGGCCAAGATGCGCGCCCTGGCCGCGCGCGGATTTGCGCAAGCCGTGCTGCCGCCGCAGGACCGCCCCAACTTCCGCCTGCTGCGCAGCCTGGGCTTTACGGGCAGCGATGCGGACGTGCTGGCGCGTGCCTACAAGGAGTCGCCCGTCATCCTGGCGTGCGCGTATTCCGCCTCGCCCATGTGGACGGCCAATGCGGCCACCGTCAGCCCGTCGCGCGACACGGCGGACGGACGCGTGCACTTCACACCCGCAAACCTGAACAACAAGCTGCACCGCGCGCTGGAATACGTGCAGACGACCCGCGCCCTGCAAGCGATCTTCGCCGACGAGCGCCACTTTGCCGTGCACGACGCGCTGCCATCCACGCCCGCTTTCGGCGACGAAGGCGCGGCCAACCACACGCGCCTGTGCGCGCAGCACGGGCTCGATGCGGTCGAGATGTTCGTCTACGGCCGCGTGGAGTTCGACCCGGCCGCGCCGGCGCCAAAGCGCTACCCGGCCCGCCAGACGCTGGAGGCCTCGCAGGCGGTCGCTCGCAAGCATGGCCTGGCCGAGGCGCGCACCGTCTACGTCCAGCAGAATCCGGACGTGATCGACCAGGGCGTGTTCCACAACGACGTCATCGCCGTGGGCAATGCCAACGTGCTGTTCTACCACGAGCAGGCCTTCGCGGACGAGCAGGGCGCCCTGTTCCAGCTGCGCCAGGCCATGGCCGGCGTGGATGCGGAACTGACCGCCATCCGCGTCGATACGGACATGGTGTCGGTGCAGGACGCCGTGCACAGCTACCTGTTCAACAGCCAGCTGCTGTCCAAGGACGGCGGCAAGATGGCGCTGGTGATTCCGCAGGAATGCCAGGAAAACGCGGCCGTGTCCCGTTATCTCGAAGGCCTGGTCGCCAGCGGCGGTCCGGTCGACGAACTGGTTCACTTCGACCTGCGCCAGAGCATGCGCAACGGCGGCGGCCCGGCGTGCCTGCGCCTGCGCGTGGCGCTGACGGACGCCGAAGCGAGCGCGATGCACCAGGGCGTGGTCATGACGGAAGCGCTGTACCACACGCTGGTTGCGTGGGTCGAGAAGCACTACCGCGACAAGCTGGAACCGCAGGACCTGGCCGACCCCGCGCTGGCCGTCGAGGTGCACACCGCACTGGAGGAACTGGCGCGCATCCTCGGCATGCCGGGCCTGTATGATCTGTAGTTGATTTAGTTTGCAATCCTTTCAAGTGACCCAAGATGGGGCTGAGCGATCCTCGGCCCCATCGGCCATATCGGCATGATCGCAAGCGGCCCGCCACAAGCCCCGGCCGCGCGACACAACAACTATCTGGAGAAGCACGATGACCAAAATGCCCCAAGACCTGCGCAAAGAGACGCTGGATCTCGTCAATGCCGGCAAGCCGGCCGAAGGTAGCCAGGAAGACGGCCAGGCGCGCGCGCTGATCGCCGCCTGGCTCAAGTCCCTGGACGATGAAGACCTGGCGGATACGTCCCCCGACAGTCTCGCGCCGGTGCTGGTGGCAGGCTTCTCGCAGGCGGCGCGCCGTACCGCGCCCGGCGCGCAGGTTGCCACGCTGCGTTATGCCGACGGCCGCGGCGGCATGGCCACCGCGCTGCTGATCCTGAACGACGACATGCCGTACCTGGTCGATTCGATCGTCATGGCCCTGCGCAAGCAGAAGGTCTTGGCCAATGGCGTGCTGAACGCCGTGCTGCCCGTCACGCGCGATGCCAATGGTATCGTCACGGCCGTCGGCGAGACCGGCGCCAAGCTGGAGTCGTACGTCCTGTGCCTGCTGGCCGAAGACCTGGACGGCGCGCAGCTGCAGCAGCTGGTGGACAGCATCGAAATGGTGGCGCGCGATGCCGCCGTCGTGAAGCGCGACCTGGCCGCGATGAAGGACCGCTTCACCGCCGTCGCCACCGCCGCCGGCACGCAAGGCGAAGAGGGCGCCGAAGCCGCCGCCTTCCTGCAATGGGCGCGCGACGAAGGCTTCGAGGTGCACGGCTACGCCTACTATCAGAACAAGCCGGGCGCGAAGGAACTGGAACGCGACATCCCGAGCCGTATCGGCGTGCTGCGCGATACCGCGCACCCCGTATACGGCACCTGCCTGGCCAATATCCCGGGCGATCCGGAGACGCTGTCGAAACGCGCCCATACGCTGTCGATCGTCAAGGCCGACGTGGGCGGCACCCTGCACCGCGACCAGCAGCTGGACTTCATCGGCGTGCGTGCCACGGATGCCAACGGCAACCTGCTGGGCGAGCACTGCTTCATCGGCCTGTTTACCCGCGCCGCCATGCTGACGCCGCTGGCCCGCCTGCCGTTCGCGCGCGGCCGCATCGCGCAAGTGCTGAAGATCGCCAACCTGCGCCAGGAAGGCTTCCGCGCCGAGAAATTCATCGAGATCCTGGAATCCCTGCCGCGCACGGAAGCGCTGGAAGCGGACCCGCAATGGCTGGCCGAAGTGTGCGGCTCCGTCGTCTCGCTGTACAAGCAGCCGCGCACCAAAGTCTTTGCGCGGCGCGACGTGTATGCGCGCCACCTGAACGTGCTGGTCTACCTGCCGCGCGAGCGCTACAGCGCCAGCGTGGCGAACGCGCTGTCGCGCGCGCTGCAGGAATCGTCCGGCGCCAGCCACGTCAGCTCGCAGACGCTGGTGGCCGACGGTCCGCTGGCCCGCCTGTACCTGATCGCGCATGCCGCCCGCAACCCGCTCGACCTGGAAAGCGACATCCAGCGCCCGCTGCTGTCGATCCTGGACGGCTGGCACAACAGCTTCTCCGAACTGGCCGACGCCGTCCCGGACGAGCCGCTGCGCAACGACATGCGCCGCCTGTGCTCCACGCTGCCGGTCGACTACGTGGCCGCCACGTCGCCGGCCGTCGCCTTCCACGATATCGAGTCGATCCTGCGCAACGGCTACCAGGGCCACGATGGCCGCGTCAGCGTGCGCCTGGAGCTGGCTTCCGAAGCCGACCCCATGACGACGATCCGTATCTATTCGGTCGACAAGGTGCCGACGCTGTCGTCGATCATGCCGGCACTGCACAACGCCGCCGTGCTGATCGACCGCGAACGTTCGCACTCGATCCGCACGGCCGACGGCAAGCGCCACTACGTGACGAGCCTGACGGTCGATGCGGCCAGCGCCGAGAAGCTGGCGAAGGACGGCGTGGCCCACGTCGCCGAGGACCTGTTCACGGCCCTGTTCAACGACGAGGTGGAAGACGGCCGCCTGAACGGCCTGGTGGTCGAGGGTGGCCTGAACAAGCGCCAGATCCAGCTGGTGCGCGCCTACATGAGCTACTGGCGCCAGACCGGCACGCAGTTCTCGGTGCGCTACATCGCCGAGAGCCTGCGCCGCCAGCCGGCCATGGTCAAGCAGATCGTCGACGCGTTCGAGCAGCGCTTCAATCCGGCCCTGGACGACACGCAGCACGAATCGGCGCGCGACGCCCTGACGGGCCTGAAGGGCCGCCTGGCCGCCGTCAACCACGCCGATACGGAAGTGATCCTGGCCGCGCTGATCGACCTGATGCAGGCGACCGTGCGCACCAGCTATTTCCAGCAGACGGACAACGGCGACAAGATCATCTTCAAGTTCGACACCAGCAACCTGGCGCTGGTGCCGGAACCGCGCCCGTACCGCGAGATCTACGTGTTCTCGCGCCGCTTCGAGGGCGTGCACCTGCGCGGCGGCCCGGTCGCCCGCGGCGGCCTGCGCTGGTCCGACCGCATGGAAGACTACCGCACCGAGGTGCTGGGCCTGGTGAAGGCGCAGATGGTCAAGAACGCCGTCATCGTGCCGGCCGGTGCCAAGGGCGGTTTTGTCTGCAAGCAGATGCCGGCCGGTGCGCCGCGTGAAGTGATCGCGGCCGAAGGCGAAGCCGTCTACCGCCTGTTCATCGCCAGCCTGCTGGAAGTGACGGACAACCGCGTGCTGGGCAAGATCGTGCCGCCGGCCGACACGGTCCGCTACGACAACGACGATCCATACCTGGTGGTCGCCGCCGACAAGGGCACGGCGACGTTCTCCGACATCGCCAACAGCATCGCGGTGAAACGCGGCTTCTGGCTGGGCGATGCGTTCGCCTCGGGCGGCTCGAACGGCTACGACCACAAGAAGCTGGGCATCACCGCCAAGGGCGCGTTCGAAGCCGTCAAGCGCCACTTCTACGAGATGGGCCACGACATGAACACGACGCCGTTCACCGTGGTCGGCGTGGGCGACATGTCCGGCGACGTGTTCGGCAACGGCGTGCTGCTGTCCAAGCAGATCAAGCTGCTGGCCGCGTTCGATCACCGCCACATCTTCCTGGACCCGAACCCGGATACGGCAACGTCGTTCGCCGAGCGCCAGCGCATGTTCGCCCTGCCACGCTCGTCGTGGGAAGACTATGACAAAGCGCTGATCTCGCAGGGCGGCGGCGTGTTCCCGCGCACGGCCCGTACCATCGAGCTGTCGCCGGAAGTACGCGCGGCACTGGACATCGCCGAGACGTCGCTGAGCCCGGAGGAACTGATGCACCGCATCCTGCTGGCGCCGGTGGACCTGTTCTACAACGGCGGTATCGGCACCTACATCAAGGCGTCCAGCGAAACCCATGCGCAAGTCAAGGACCGCGCCAACGACCATATCCGCGTCAACGGCAGTGAGTTGCGTTGCAAGGTCGTCGCCGAAGGCGGGAACCTGGGCGCGACCCAGGCGGGCCGCATCGAGTTCGCGCTGGCGGGCGGGCGCATCTTCACCGATGCGATCGACAATTCGGCCGGCGTGGATTGCTCCGACCACGAAGTGAACGCGAAGATCTGGCTGGACGTCGAGGTCAATGCCGGCCAGCTGACCGAAGAGGAACGCAACCGCGTGCTGAACGACATGACGAGCGACATCGAGCGCCTCGTCCTGCGCGACAACACGCAGCAGACGCGCCTCCTGGTGCGCGAGCAGCAGGCCCAATCGGAAGGCTGGGTGCAGGATGGCTATGCAGCGCTGATCGCCAGCCTGGAGGAGGAGGGCGCGCTGTCGCGCGAGCTGGAACAGTTGCCGACGGTGGCCGAGCTGGCGCGCCGCAAGGTGGACAACCGCGGCCTGACGACGCCGGAACTGGCCGTCGTCATCGCCAACGTCAAGAACCGCTACAAGCGCACGTTGTCGGTGCTGCCGCTGACGGAGGAAAGCTGGGCCGAGACCGTGCTGAAGCCGTACTTCCCCGACCTGCTGGTGGCCACGCGCTCCGCGCTGGCGCACCCGCTGGCCAACGCCATCCTGGCGACCGTGCTGGCCAACGAGGTCGTCAACCGCTGCGGTCCCCTGGCGATCCGCCGCCTGGCGGCCGATCACGGCGTGCCGGAAACGGACGTGATCCTGGCATGGGGCCAGGCATGGTCCGCGCTGAACCTGGCGCCGGTATTCGACACGCTGGATGCGGACGCGCTGAACGTCCCGCGCGACGTCTCGATGAAGGTCGATGCGCGCACCCGTGGCATGCTGCGCGCCGCGATGGAAGGCGTGCTGTCCGTGCCGAAGGCCCAGCTGCGCAATGCGGACGGCATGGCGGAACTGAAACGCGTGTTCGCCGAGCCGGCGATGCTGGCCAAGCTGATGCCGGCCGACGCGAAGTCGGAAGCGGAAGGCCAGACAGCCCTGCGCGCCGAGTTCGTGCAGGCGTGGAAGACCGTCGACGCCATCGAGAACGTGGCGGCGTTCCTGTTCGCGGCGCTGTCGGTACAGCGTCCCGCGGGCATGGACCTGCCCGGCTTCATCCACGTCGGCATGGCCCTGCGCAGCCGCGCCGGCATCGATACGCTGGAGCGCGGCCTGAAACTGCCGGCCGCCAGCCGCTCGCAGGAGCAGTTGCGCAGCTACGCCCAGCAGGCACTGGGCCGTACGCAGCAACGCCTGCTGGCGCAGGTGCTGGCGCAAGGCGGCAGCGAGCAGGCCGTCGAGTCGGTGGTGAGCTCGCTGGCGGTGCCGGCGTTCACGGCGCCGAGCGACCTGGAACAGGCGATGCTGGACGTGTGGACGTTGTCCGAAGCCGCCATCGGCCCGCAGGCCAAGGCGGCGTGAGGTGACGGCATTGGTCGATGACGCATTGCCGCCCGCGGTGCGGGCGCTGGCGGAGGCGGATTTTTCCGCCGTCGCCGGCAGTTTCACGGCGGCCGGTTTCGCGGTCTCGCAACCGGCCGACGGCATCCTGGCAATCCGCCGGCCGGGCGAGGTGCGCCCGGCCGTGCTGGTCTCGGTGGGGGTGCATGGCGACGAAACGGGACCGATCGAGCTGACGGCCTACCTGCTCGATGCGCTGGCGCGCGAGCCGGCCGCGCTGGCGGTGGACCTGATGGTCTGCGTCGGCAATATCGGTGCGATCCGGGCCGGCAAGCGCTTTATCGACGCGGACCTGAACCGCATGTTCCGCGTCGAACGGGGCACGCTGGCCGGCACCGCCGAGGCGGCGCGAGCGGACGAGATGATCGCCGCCACGGTGGCGTTCTTCGCCGAAGCCGGGCCGCAACGGTGGCACCTCGACCTGCACACGGCGATCCGGCCGTCCGTCTACCCCACCTTCGCGATCGTGCCGGACCTGATCGAGGACGGGGCCAAGCGCGACCTCGTGTCGTGGCTGGGCGAGGCGGGTATCGGCGCCATCATCATGAATCCGGAATCGGTCGGCACGTACAGCTACTACAGCGCCGAGCACCACGGCGCGGCCGGCACGACGGTCGAACTGGGCCGCATCGGCACGCTGGGCCAGAACGACCTGTCCCAGTTCGCCGCCGCGTCGCACGCGCTGGACCGGATGCTGCGCGGCGGCCCCGCACCGGCAGCGCCCGAGCTGCCGCACGTGTACAAGGTCGCCCGCAACATCATCAAGCTGTCGGACGCGTTCACGATGGCGTTCGGCAAGGACACGCAGAACTTCACGGCGCTCAAGCGCGGCGACGAGATCGCCCGCGACGGCGAGACCGTCTACACGGTGCAGCACGACGAAGAACTGGTCGTGTTCCCGAACCCGGACGTGCGCGTGGGCCTGCGCGCCGGCCTGATGATCACCCGCGCCAACTAAGCATCTACAGCCCGGCCCGTGTCCCACCACGGGGTCAGTGACCAGAATGGGACAGGAGCTCATCAATCACCACGGCTGAGCCCGTGTCCACCATGGGGTCACACCCCGACATGGACACGATCTCGGCAATGGCTACTGATCGGTCCGTGTCTTTGTCGGGGTGTGACCCCGCGGTGGACACGGCCTCGGCGGTAAGCGATGCAAAAAAGCCGCCCTTGGGCGGCTTTGTCGTTGGCGCTGGCGACGTGTCAGGCCGGCTGCAGGCGCGGGCGGCGCGGGGCGGCTTCGGCGGTGGCAGGCGTGGCGTTGGCAGACGACGCCCGCGCGGCCGTGGGCGGGACGGGCGACGAAACTGTGCTGTACCCGGTTGCCGTCACGTCGGCATCGCTGTCGGCCGGCACGATGGGCGCGGTGCTGCGGGCCTCTGGCAGCCAGCCGACGATCGCGGCGGTCGCGACCGCGCTGAACAGGATGACGGCAATGGCCGCGCCTGCCATCAGCGGATGAATGCGGGCGGAGGCGGTCGGTATCTTCTGATAGAGCGTCATGGTTCCTCCTGGTGACGATTGCTGTTGGGTTTACGAAAGATTAGCGAATTGATTATTTGCAAGCTACCGTTTGGCTGTATCAAAGGTAAGCACTTGTAACGACGCCCGGGATAACGAGGAGAACGGGACAGGTGAGCTTGTGGAAATCTCGCTACACTCATCGCTGGCAAACGAGGAGGAACGTATGAGTCAGCTATTCTCGCCCTATGCGTTGGGGCCCCTGCAACTGAAGAACCGCATCGCCATCGCGCCGATGTGCCAGTACTCGGCCGTCGAGGGCCTCGCCACCGAGTGGCACATGATGCATCTGGGGCACCTGGCCCTGTCCGGTGCAGCCCTGCTGATCCTGGAAGCCACGGCCGTATCGCCCGAGGCCCGCATCACGCCGGCCGACCTGGGGCTGTGGTCGGACGGCCACCAGGCCGCGCTGGCGCCCGTGATCGCCGCGATCCGCAAGCACTCGCCGGTCCGCCTGGCCGTGCAGCTGGCGCATGCGGGGCGCAAGGCTTCGTCGCAAGTGCCATGGGAAGGCGGCGCCAATATTGCGCCAGGCGCGCTGGGCTGGCAGACCGTCGCGCCATCGGCTGTGCCGCATGCGGACGGCGAGACGGTGCCGCTGGCGCTGGACGAAGCGGGCCTGCAAAAGGTGAAGGACGATTTCGTCGCCGCCGCCCGGCGCGTGCACGCGCTGGGCATCGAAGGCATCGAGCTGCATGCGGCGCACGGCTACCTGCTGCACCAGTTCCTGTCGCCGCTGTCGAACCGGCGCGAAGACCGCTATGGCGGCGCGCTCGAAAACCGGTTGCGCTTCCCGCTCGAGGTATTCGACGCCGTGCGCGCCGCCGTGCCGCGCGAACTGGCCGTGGGCGTGCGCATCTCGGCCAGCGACTGGGTCGAAGGCGGCTGGGACGTCGAGCAGAGCATCGCCTTCGCCGATGCGTTGAAAGCGCGCGGCACGGACTTCATCCACGTCTCCAGCGGGGGCATCTCGCCGCTGCAGAAAATCCCTGTCGGTCCGGGCTACCAGATCCAGTTCGCGGAGCGGATCAGGGCGGCGACAGGCCTGCCCACCATCGGCGTCGGCCTGATCACCGAGCCGGAACACGCCGAGTCGATCATCCTGCAGGGCCAGGCCGACATGGTGGCGCTGGCCCGCGGCATCCTGTACGACCCGCGCTGGCCATGGCATGCGGCCGCGAAGCTGGGGGCGCAGGTGGATGCGCCACCGCAGTACTGGCGCTCGCAGCCCCATCACCTGAAAACGCTGTTTGGCGACACCCGCCTGGGCCAGCGCTGAAGCCATGAACGACCTCCGCCCGCCGCCGCGGCCCGCCTTGGGCTACGACCTGTGGATCTTCGACTTCGACGGTACGCTGGCCGACAGCTTCCCGTTCTTCCTCGAGGTATTCGACACGCTGGCGTGCACCCACGGCTTTCGTCGCCTCGAGCACGACAAGATCGACATGCTGCGCGGCTGCGACCTGCCGCAGCTGATGCGCCACCTCGGCCTGCCGCGCTGGAAGCTGGTGCCGGTGGTGCTGCAGTTTCGCGCGCTGATGGCGCAGAACATCGGCCGCATCGCGCTGTTCGACGGCATGCGCGGCGTGCTGCACGCGCTGGCGGCGCGCGGCGTGCGCCTGGCGATCGTGTCCTCCAATTCCGAGGCCAACGTGCGCGCCGTGTTGGGGGACGACGCGCACCTGTTTGCCCACTTCGAATGCGGCGCCGCGCTGTTCGGCAAGCGGCGCCGGCTGCGCCGCGTCGCACAGAAGAGCGGCGTGGCGGACCGGCGCGTGCTCTGCGTGGGCGACGAGGTACGCGACATCGCAGCGGCGCACGCCGAGGGGTTCGACTTCGGCGCGGTCGGCTGGGGCTATGCCCATCCACGCGTGCTGCAAGCGCAAGCGCCCCGGCTGATGTTCGGTAGCGTCGCGGCGCTGGCCGCGGCCCTGGCGGACTGACAGCGCAGGGGTACCGGCGGTTGTCATATTTTCCTCACCACTTGTCTTTTCCATACAAACAACCGTAGGGAAGGAGCGCCAACAGGCCCTATAATCGTCAGGTTTTTTTTATCGAATTTGCGATAAGGCGGCGGTGCCATGAGCGCCGCGGCAGCCGAACCACCCGAGAAGGAATGCCTGTGAGCCAAACGCTGGTCCAGAAACTGACGCGTACCAAGCCTGTCGATCCCGCCGCCGAAGACGATCACCCCGCGCAGCCGGGCGGCTTGCACCGCTCGATCGGCCTGTTCGCCCTGACGATGATCGGCGTGGGCGCCACGATCGGCACCGGCATCTTCTTCACGATGGTCGAAGCGGTACCGAAAGCAGGTCCGGCGGTGATCCTGTCGTTCCTGATGGCCGCCATGACGGCCGGCCTGACGGCACTGTGCTATGCGGAGCTGTCGTTCCGCATTCCCGCTTCGGGTTCCTCCTACTCGTTCGCCTATGCGACGGTGGGCGAGTTCCTGGCTTTCATCATGGCCGCCTGTCTGCTGCTCGAATACGGCCTGGCCGCCAGCGCCACCGCCATCGGCTGGTCCGACTACCTGAACAACTTCCTGACCAACGCGTTCGGCTGGCAAATCCCGCAGGCGCTGCGCACGCCGATGATCGTCTCGACGCAGCAAGGCGTGGTCTTCAATGTGGGTCACATGAACCTGCCGCCGATCCTGCTGGTGTGCCTGTGCTGCTTCCTGCTCATGCGCGGCACCAAGGAGTCGGCCACGATGAACGCCGTCATGGTGCTGATCAAGCTGGCCATCCTGGTGTTCTTCGTCGTGATCGCACTGCAGGGCTTCGACATCGATAACTTCAAGCCGTTCTTCAAGCCCGAAAGCGCGGCGGGGCTGGCCGGCATGACGGGCGTGACCGCGGCCGCCGGTACCGTGTTCTTCTCCTTCATCGGGCTCGACACCGTCGCCACGGCAGGGGAGGAAGTGCGCAACCCGAAACGCAACGTCCCGCTCGGCATCCTGACCGCGCTGGTCATCGTTACCGTGTTCTACCTGCTGGTGGCGGTCGCCGCCGTCGGCGCGCAGCCGGCGCACATGTTCGAGCACCAGGAAGCGGGCCTGTCCGTCATCCTGCAAAACGTCACCGGCAAGGCGTGGCCGGCGCTGGTGCTGTCCGCCGGCGCGGTGATCTCCGTGTTCTCGGTGACGCTGGTGACGATCTATGGCCAGACCCGGATCCTGTACGCGATCTCGCGCGATGGCCTGATCTCCAAGGTCTTCCACAAGGTGAACGAGCGCACTGCTTCGCCGGTCAGCAATACCGTCATCGTCTGCCTGGTCGTGGGCCTGGTGGCTGGCTTCGTCGACGCGACCTTCCTGTGGGACATGGTCAGCATGGGCACGCTGACGGCCTTCATCGTCGTCTCCATCGCCGTGCCCGTGATGCGCCGCAAGGAGCGCAGGGCGGGCACGTACAAGAAAGGCGGCTTCCGCGTGCCGTTCGGCCCCTACCTGATTCCCGGCCTGTCGGTCCTGGCCTGCCTGTACATCATGAAGGACCTGTCGCACACGACGCGCGTGATCTTCACGATCTGGATGGCCGCGTCGGTCCTGACCTATTTCGCCTACGGCATGCGCAACTCCCGCCTGAACAAGGCCTGACATGCAGCTCAAGACCCTCGCCCGCACGGCCCTGGCCGTCACCGCCGTCCTTGCCGGCAGCCATGCGCAGGCCGTACGCGAGTACAGGGCCGTCGCGCTGGCCGCCGATGGCGCACGCCTCGTCGCCATCGAGAGCGCCGATCGCGGCGCCGCCGGCCGCAAGGCGCACGCGCTCGTCGTCGTGCGCGATGCCCGCAGCGGCAAGATCCTGCACGAGTACGACCCGTGCCGCCACTGCGCATACGACCGCCCCAGCTGGTCGCCGGACGGGCGCAGCGTCGCGTTCATCGCCAGCGAACAGGGCAGCGCCGCCGTCTACGTCGCCGCCAACGGCAGGACGCGCGCGTTGGCCACCGTCAAGGGCGTCGCCAACTCGGCGCGCTGGTCGCCGGATGGCAAGCAGGTGGCGCTGCTGGCCACTGTCGGCGCCAGCAAGGAGACGGGCGCCACGGCAGCCGGCGCGCGCCTGGTCGGCGAGATCGGTTCGCGCGACGACGCACAGCGCATCGGCACCGTGCCTGCCGCGGGCGGCGCATTGAAGCTGCTCTCGCCAGAGGACACGTTCATCTACGAGTACGACTGGACCCCGGATGGCCAGGGCTTCGTTGCCACCGGTGCCAAGGGCAATGGCGACAACAACTGGTGGGCCGCCAAGCTGGCTTACGTCGATGCCGCATCGGGCGCCTTGCGCGTGATCGCCACGCCGTCGACGCAACTGAACATGCCGCGCGTGTCGCCGGATGGCCGCACGGTGGCGTACATCGGCGGCCTGATGAGCGACTTCGGCGCGGTCGGCGGCGACGTGTATACGGTGCCGCTGGCCGGTGGCGAACCGAAGAACCTCACGCCCGGCTTCAAGGGCTCGTTCAACGGCCTGGCCTGGAAGCCAAGCGGTATCGTCGGCACGGCGCTGATGGGCGACCGGCTGACGGCGCTGGCCGTCGATGCGGCCAGCGGGGCGACGACGGCATTGTGGTCCGCGCCCGTTACGGCCAGCGGTGCCGATGGCCGGCTGTCGTTCAGTGCCGATGGCGTCAGCGCCGCTGCCGTGGTCGAGGACTTCACGCACGCGCCGCGCATCGTCGCGGGTCGCCTGCCGCAGCTGGAGCCGGTCACGCGCGACAACGACACGCTGCCGGCCCAGGTCAGCGTGCAGAACGTCAGCTGGCGCAACGAAGGCTTCAACGTGCAGGGCTGGCTGGTCGGCCCGCTGCAGCCCGCCGCCGGAAAGAGATATCCGATGATCGTGCAGGTGCACGGCGGCCCTGCCTCGGCTGTCACGCCGCGCTATATCGGCCCGGCGGACACGGGCAATCCGCTGGTGCGCGAGCTGGTCGGCGCAGGCTATTTCGTGTTCATGCCGAACCCGCGCGGCAGTTTCGGGCAGGGCCAGGACTTTACGCGCGCGAACCGGCGCGATTTCGGCGGTGGCGACCTGCGCGACATCCTTGCCGGCGTGGACGCGGCGGCGCAGGTGGCCCCGGTCGACATCACCCGCCTGGGCCTGATGGGGCATTCGTACGGTGGCTTCATGACGATGTGGGGCGTGACGCACAGCCAGCGCTTCAAGGCGGCCGTTGCCGGCGCCGGCATCGCCAACTGGATCAGCTACTACGGCCAGAACGGCATCGACCAGTGGATGGTGCCGTTCTTCGGTGCGACGATGTATGACGATCCCGCGATCTACCGGCAGCTGTCGCCGATCGATTCGATCAAGGTGGCCAAGACACCCACGCTGGTCTACGTGGGCGAGCGCGACGTCGAAACCCCGGCGGCGCAGTCCATGGAGTTCTGGCACGCGCTCAAGGCGCTGAACGTGCCGACGGCGCTGGTGATCTACGAGGACGAAGGCCACGGCATCCGCAAGCCGGCGCACCAGCAGGACCTGCGGCGGCGTACGCTGGAGTGGTTCAATCGCTATCTGTAGCCTGCAGTAGAGACCAGGTTCACGTGGAGGGCACCGCAGCCAGGTTGCGGTGAGCCGCTACGATCCGACCCACAACGATATTCGAGACAATATGAGCCAAGCACTCAATCGACGAGGATTCATCCAGGCCGGCGTGGCGCTGGCCGGCAGCCTGGTGCTGCCGAGCGCTTTCGGTGCGCCCGGTCGCCAACGGCTGCGTATCGGCATGATCGGCACCGGCATGCGCGGCCAAGTGCTGCTGCGCGAGCTGCTGCGCCGGGACGACGTGGAAGTGGTCGCGCTGTGCGACATCGATCCGGTCATGCTGGGCCGCGCGCTGGCGCTGGCCGACAAGCTGGGCAACAAGCGGCCCCGTACGTTCGGAGAGGACCGCGATCCGCAAGCGTACCAGCGCATGCTGGACAGCCGCGCCCTCGACGGCGTCATCATCGCCACGCCATGGGAATGGCACGCACCGATGGCCATCGCGGCGATGCGGGCCAAGGTGCCGGTCGGCTGCGAGGTCGTGGCCGGCATCACGCTGCAGGACCACTGGGACGTGCTGGATACGCAACTGGCCACCGGCACGCCGTACATGCTGCTGGAGAACGTGTGCTACCGGCGCGATGTACTGGCCGTGCTGCGCATGGTGCGCGCCGGCGTCTTCGGCGAACTGGTGCACCTGCAAGGCGGCTACCAGCACGACCTGCGCGCCGTGAAGTTCAACGGCGGTGACCCGGCCAAACCTTACGGCGGCGGCGTCGAGTTCGGCGCCAAGGGGTTCTCCGAGGCGCGCTGGCGGACCGACCACTCCGTGCGGCGCAACGGCGAGCTGTATCCCAGCCACGGCATCGGCCCGTGCGCGATGTACACCAACATCAACCGCGGCAACCGCTTCACGCGCATCAACAGCTTCGCCACCAAGGCACGCGGCCTGCACGAGTACGTCGTCAAGGAAGGTGGCGCCGACCACCCCAACGCCAAGGCGAATTTCAGCCTGGGCGACGTCGTCACTACCACGCTGGCCACGGAGAACGGCGAAACGATCCTGCTGCAGCACGATACGTCGCTGCCGCGCCCGTACTCGCTGGGCTTCCGGGTGCAGGGAACAAAGGGATTGTGGATGGACGTGAACCACAGCGTGTATGTGGAAGGGCAGAGCAAGCCGCACCAGTGGGACGATTTCCGGGCCTGGCAGGACAAGTACGACCACCCGCTGTGGAGCAAGCACGGGGCGCAGGCCGAGGGTGCCGGGCATGGCGGCATGGACTTCTTCGTCGTCCACGCCTTTGTCGAAGCACTGAAGGCCGCGGCACCCATGCCGATCGATATCTACGATGCCGTGACGTGGAGCGCGATCACGCCGCTGTCCGAGGCATCCATTGCGCAGGGTTCGCAGACAATCGACTTTCCGGACTTTACCCGCGGCCAGTGGCGCGGGCGCAAGCCGGTGTTCGGATTCGACGAGCGGTTCTGAGCGATGCGAGACCTCTACCATCGCGGTTGCGCCGCAATCGCGGCCTGCGGCGTCGCACTGGCCGCGCAGGCGGCGAACGTCGACACGGCAAGCCGTGACGCCTGCAAGCAGGCATTGCCACAGGTAGCCCAGGGGGTGGCGGGCCTGCTCGAGCCGGTGCGCCGCGACAGCCACTGCGTGGCGGGCGACTTCAATGGCGATGGCAAGCCGGATCTGCTGATGGTGGTGAAAGTCCTGGTGGCCAAGGTGCCGGCTGCTGCCGGCGTCAAGGTCACCTACCCGTTCCATGACAGGGATGGCGAGAAGGGCCGCCTGCAATTGCTTGCCCTGCATTCGACGGCTGGCGCCGGCGCCGGGGAGTGGTCGCGGTACGAAAAGCTGCTGCTCGATGGCAGTTCGCCCATCCTGGTCCTGCGCCACGCCGACGGCGCGGGCGACCTGCGGCGTGTCACGAGGCAGTCGAAGGAAGTCAAGGCGCTGCAGGTACCGGTGCGGCGGCTGCGCGGCGAAGGCGTCCTGCTGGGTACGGAGGCGGTGGACGCTGTCCTGTACTGGGATGGCAAGACCTACGTCCTGCACGAGGACCCGGCCGGGCCTTAGCGCCGCGCCGACCGGCGCGGCAAGGTCCTGGTCAGTCGCGGCCGGCCAGGTTGCGCAGCTCAGCGGCCTGGCTGGGCTGCAGCTCGTCGAATTGCTGGGCGAAACGCAGCAGGCCGGCGCGGTCGCGCATCAGGCTCGCTTGCGACGCGCAGCCGTGCGAGGTAGCGGCGGTGGCAGGGGCGGCGGCAAACAGGGCACGCAGGAAGTTCAGCGCGGCGCGGCCGACGTTGTCGAGGTAGCCGCCGGTGGCTTGGGTGGTGACGATGGCGGTGGACATGGCAGACTCCTTATGAGACCCGATCACGGGTAGTTCGCGTTTTGACCTTTGATGCAGTGCAGTATAGGCCCGGGTCAGTCATAAGAAAACTTTTGATTTATGATGGTCGGCATTCACACATCATATTTCACTACGACATAGGATTATTTCCCATTGGAAAATTCTATATCACGCCATAAGCAAGCGGTATAACGCCGGCGCTACGCTGCCACGAGCTCTGCCAGTGGGGCCAGACCATACGCGCCACGCGCCTTGTCGCATTCCGGTGTGCCGGCGGTGAACTCGCGGCAGGTGCTCGAGCGCTGCGGGTAGATGGTGCAGCCGACGTGCTGGCCGACTTCGCCGTCCAGTGCCACGCAGCGGACGGGTGTCCGCTCGGTACCGCGCATGGCGCTGCGATAGGGCGTGATGGGGATGGTCAGGCGCTGCGGCACGCTGCCGCCGGGGTGGGCGTCGCTTTCGCCCCAATAGAAGGACACACGGTAATGCGCGCAGCAGGCGCCGCACGCCTGGCAGATGTCGGCGCTGGACATGTCGGGCATCGGTTCGGGCTCCGGGTAGGGCGTAGAGTTCGGCTTCGGTCCTGGCTTCGGTGCGATACGTGGAGCCGACGATGATAGCAGCTCGATAACAGTTTGAGGAGGGGGCGATGGACGAGGCAGGGCAGGCGACGCGGCGGGTGCCGCAGGCGGATGACTTCCCCGCCGGCACGCAGTTCGTCATCAAGGAATTCGACGTGCCGCTGGCCCGTGTGCCCGGGCCAGGCGGCGGCCGGTGGATCAACTGGTTCGGCGGCGTCGCCCGGCCGTACGATGCCAGCCGGCTCAGCGTCGGCAACCACTGGCCGGCCGGCTCCTTCGCCGGGTGGCAGGCGCTGGTCGCGGCATCGCTGCCGTGAGTTGCGCCCGCGCTAGGCCTGCACGACGTTGCGCTCGATCGCTTCGCTGTGCACGATGATTTTCTCGGCATCGGCCTGCAGCAGGCGGATGCGGCGCTGCACGACGGGCCAGCCCGGCCAGGCAACCGAACCTGTGCCCGAACCTGCTTCCGGCGGTTCGGTCGTGGCGGCGCTTGCCGTCGCGGGCAGCGTGACCGTCACGCCGTGCCGCGCCAGCGCGGCCGTCAGCGTGCGGTTCACTTGCGCATGGCTGGTCGCCAGCATCGCGTTGACCTCGCGTGCCGGGATGTCCTTCACATGGCGGCGCAGGATGGCACGCAGCGCCGCCACGTGCGCCACCAGCAGGTAGTTCTGCACGATGAACAGGTTGATGTCTTCCACCGCGCGCTGCTTGCTGGCCGGCTCGTCCAGCATCCGCACCAGTGCGGCCGACAGCCCGGCCAGGCTGTCCATCAGGCCCTTGCGCTGGATGCGGTAGGGGAAGTCGTTGCGGCACTTCCCCTGCAGCAGCTCGAAGCTGGCCTCCATGTAGCGCAGGTTCGCCGCCAGCACCTGCTGGATCAGCTTGGGGAGCGTCTGGTATTCCCAGCTGGCCAGCACGAAGCTGAACACCGTGGCGACCGCCGCGCCGATGAAGGTGTCGATCAGCCGTTCCGTAATGACGTTGTCGCCGCCGCCGGCCGCCAGGTGCATCTGCAGGAGGATCATGATCGACACCGCAATGGCCGTGTAGCGGTAGCGCAGGTAGACGAACGTGGGCGTGGCCACGGTGGCGACGATCAGTACCGTCAGCGTCACGGCCGGATAGTCGAACCATTTCAGGATGACGGCCGTGATGACGCAGCCGATCACGGTGCCGACGATGCGGTCGCCGCGGCGCTGCTTCGTCATCGAAAAGCTGGGCCGCAGGATGATGACGATGGTGAGGATGATCCAGTAGCTGTGCGCAGCATAGGGCAGCAGGGTGCCGATCGCCAGGCCGACGGCGATCGCCATCGCCACCCGCAGCGAAAAGCGGAAGATCGGCGAGTCCATGCGAAAGTGCGACAGCATCACCTGCAGCTCGTACTTCTGCTGCGACAGGAACGGTTGCATGTCCGCGTCGATCCAGAACGGCGTGCTGTCGTAGGCCTTCTGGCTTGCCACGTGCAGCTCGCCGATCATGTTGATGATGGCACGCACCTTGTTGCGCTGGGCGCGCAGCACGGCCAGTGCTTCCTGCTGCGGCTTGCCGGCGTCGATCTCGCGCTGCAGCCGCGCCAGCTCGGCCTCGATGGCGTCCAGCTCCGGCGCGTAGCTGATGGCCGCATACGACGCGCGCTTGCGCGTGACGGCATACGCCACCGACTCGATGTCGCGCGCCGCCTTGAACGCCAGGTCGTGCAGCGACTTCAGGGCCGGGGTGTCGACCAGGTGCACGCGCAACTGCGCATAATCGGTATGCGTCGACAGGATCAATTCGTACAGGTCCAGCATGCACACGTGCACCTGCACGACGACGGCATCCTTGCGGTTCTGGTGCGCGCGCAGGATCAGGTCGCGCGAAGCCTGCTGGCGGTCGGCCAGCAGCGCCTGGTGGCGCACCAGCTTGTTGAACTGCTCCGTCAGGTTGTAGCGCGTGTCGTAGAAGTCGGCCTTGATGTCGATGTACGCCGCCAGTTCGAACAGCGCCTCGGCCAGCACCTGCTGCTTGATGCGGTGGCGCGCCAGGTACGACACACCCATCGCGTAGGCCAGGTAGGCCAGGCCGCCCAGCGTGAACAGTGCCACGTGCACGAGCGCCTGCCGCGGCGTCAGGTGGTGCTCCATCGACATCGTCATGATGAACAGGGTCGCCAGCTGCAGCGGCATGGACTTCTTGCCATAGACGACCATCATGCTGGCAAAGAAACTGAGCAGTACCAGCACGACGATCAACAGGCCGAAGTACGGTGCGCACAGGCTCACCACGAGGGTGACGAAGCTGCACAGCAGGACCGACGCCAGCATCTCGTTGAACTTGTGGCGCAGTGGGCTGGGCAGGTCCATCAGCGCCGTGCACAGGGCGCCGATGCCGACCGACAGCGCGGTCGGCATGTCCGCCAGGGCCAGCGTCAGCCAGATGATGCCGATCAGGCCAGCGCCGAAGCGCAGGCCCAGGTGGAAGTAATGACTATAAAAAAACGTGCGCGGGTTTAAGGCATAGTGCATCGGCTGATGCTGGCTGTCACGTGAGACCGCCATGTCACGCGATCGCCAGGACCGGATAACGGCGCCATTCCGGCTCCACGTGGCGGGCGCAGTGGTGCAGGATGAAGTGCAGTACCGCGTCCTGGTTGGACAGCAGGTCCGGATTGGCCGCCTTCCATGCCTCGAACCGCGTTTCCAGGTCCGGTTCCGCCTCCAGCAGCTCCACCGCCAGGTCCTCGAACACGTAGTCGGAAATCGCTTCCTTGCGTTCCAGGACCGAGTTGAAGAAGCCCCAGCGGAAGAAGCTGTCGTGGCCTTGCGGTTCCAGCGTCTCGACGGCGTAGCGGGCGTTGTCCTGGTCCAGCGGGATGTACCAGTCGCCGGCGGCCAGCGTGAAGGTGCCGGTGCGCCGTTCGACCTGCACGTCGTCGTGGAACATGTGGCCCTCGTAGGCCGTCGCGCGCGTGGACAGTTCGCCGATGTGGTAGTACTGCGCGGTGACGGTGGTCGGGGCCTCGATGCGCGTCATCGCCACGCCGTTCCACTGCAGCCGCTCGATCACTTCGCGCCAGGCCTGCGGCACCACATAGGCCTTCGGCACCGTCACAACCGTGTCGGCCACGAAGTTGCTGTAGTACGGGATGTCTTTCTCGTACGGCTTGCTGCGGTCGTACGACAGGCGGGTATAGTTGCCCAGCACGCTCGCATGGCGGCGCGCCTCGTAGCCCTTGAAGCGGAACGTGGTTGGATTCGCCTCGTCCATCTTCCACGTCACCGGCCATTCCTTCTGGCGGCGCTGGTCGGCCCTGGCCTGGGCGCGCAGGGCGCGGATCCGTGCGCCGTGGGCGATCGTGAACTCGCGCGTCACGTCCAGCAGCGTGCGCATCGATTCGTAGCGGTCGCGGTAGGGCTTGAGCATGTGCGTCTCCGGCATGAAGCCGATGATGTTGTGCAGCGCCGTGAAGCCGGTCGAGAAGCGCGGCACTTCGAGGAATTCGACGATGCCGTCGTCCGGCGTCTCCTGGATCGGATTGACGTACGGGCAGGTGGGCCAGCCGCGTGCCGCCATCTCGCTGAAGATGTGCGGCAGCATGGTGGAACGCAGGAAGGGCCCCAGGCCGCTGCCCAGCTTATCCGCCTGCGTATGGATCAAGGTCATCGTGTACGTGTAGTCGGCGCCGTTGGACGTGTGCGTATCGACCATCACGTCCGGGTCCCAGGCCGTGATCAGCTGGTTGAAGAAGCGCGCGTTGAGCGTGTCGCACTTGACGAAGTCGCGGTTCAGGTCCAGGTGCCGGCTGTTGCCGCGGAAGCCGAACAGCTCGGGCCCGTCCTGGTTCGGGCGCGACGTACTGGCGCGGTTCAGGCAGCCGTCCACGTTGTAGACGGGGACGAACAGCAGCACCGTGTCGCCCAGCGCGGCCAGGCGGGCCGGGTCGAAGCACAGGTCGCGCACGATGGCCATGCAGGCGTCGATGCCTTCCGGTTCGCCCGGGTGGATGCCGTTGTTGTTGAAGAAGACCGTGCGTCCGGCCCGCTTGATCTGCTCGCGGTCGAACACGCCGTCCGCGCTGACGATGCCCACGTGCAGCGGGATGCCGCCGTCGGACACCCCGGCCTGCTCGAACTTCAGGACGCTGGGGAAGCGCCGTGCCAGCGTTTCGTAGAAGGCGATGCAATCGGCCCACAGCGTGGTCTGGTTCCGGTTGCCCTGTTCGTAGGGCGTGAGCATTTCTGGGTGCGAGTCTGGGTGCATGTCTGGATCTCAGGAGCAAGGAAGGGGACATCCCGCCGGGTAGGCGGTCAGAGCGCGATTGTAGCACTGGAGCACTATCGGCCTGGCGGGCGAACCGTCCGGAAACGTGCTGCCGGCCGGGGCCGGAGCGTGGTATTAGTGACGTTTTCGACCTGATGCGGGAGGCCCGATGAAACGCCTGATTTTGTTGCTCGAGACCCTGCTGCTGCTGGCGGTCGGTGGGCGCGCCATGGCCCAGCAGGCCGACACCCCGCCGCGCCATTCGCTGGCGCTGCCTGCCGCGATCGCCCCGGCGTCCCGCGAGGACTCGGTCCAGTTCATCGGCACCGCCACGGTGCTGATCCGCTGGCAAGGCATGACGATCATGACGGACCCGAACTTCCTGCACAAGGGCGACCATGCGCACCTGGGCTATGGCCTGACGTCGGAACGGCTGACCAATCCCGCCATCGAATTCGGCGCGCTGCCGCCCATCGACCTGGTGTTGCTGTCGCACCTGCACGACGACCACTTCGACCGCACCGTGCAGGAAAAGCTGAACCGCGATATTCCCATCGTTACGACGCCCACCGCTGCGGGCCAATTGCGCAATATGGGTTTTCGCAAGGTGTTCGGCCTGCAGACGTGGGAAGCGCTGCAGGTGACGAAAGGCACGGCCACGTTGCGGCTGACGGCCATGCCGGGCCGCCATGGCCCGCTGGCCGTGGTGCCGTTCCTGCCGACCGTGATGGGTACGATGCTCGACCTGGGCGGTGGCGGCTCCCGCTATCGCCTGTACGTCAGCGGCGACACGATGGTGTACGACGACATCGAGGACATCCCGCGCCGCTTTCCCGGCATCGACCTGGCGCTGCTGCACCTGGGCGGCACGCGCCTGCTGGGTATCGTGACCGTGACGATGGATGCCAAGGAGGGCGTGAAGATGCTGCGCCTGATCGCCCCGCAGCGGGCGATTCCCATCCATTACAACGACTACACGGTGTTCAAGTCGCCCCTGTCGGATTTCCAGCAGGCGGTCGAGGAGGCCGGGCTGGCCGACAAGGTCAGTTACCTGAAGCACGGCGAGTCGTACCGTTTCGAGCCGCGCAAGTGAGGCCTGCGGTCGTTGCGAAAGAAGGCTAAGATGAACCTCTTTCCCTGAAAGGACCGCCGCATGAGCAACTCTCTCCTCGACATCCCGCTGCAACGCATCGACGGCAGTGCGGACACGCTGGCCAGCCACCGGGGCAAGGTGCTGCTGGTGGTGAACGTCGCGTCGAAATGCGGGCTGACGCCGCAATACGAAGGGCTGGAAAAGCTGTACCGGCACAAGCGCGGGCAAGGCCTGGAAGTGCTGGGCTTCCCCGCCAATAACTTCAAGCAGCAGGAGCCGGGCACGGATGCGGAGATCAGTTCCTTCTGCTCGCTCAACTACGACGTGACCTTCCCGCTGTTCTCGAAAATCTCCGTCGTGGGGCCGGACCAGCATCCACTGTACACGGCGCTGACGGCGGCGCGGCCGGTGGCCGAAGGCGATGGACCGTTCCGCGAAAAGCTGACGCAGTACGGCATCCAGGCCGCGAAACCGGACGACGTGCTGTGGAACTTCGAGAAATTCCTGATCGGCCGCGACGGCACGGTCGCGGCCCGCTTCGCGCCAGACGTCAGCGCCGACGACCCACGACTGGCGGCGGCGATCGATGCGGAGCTGGCGAAAGCGTAACGAGCTCAGGCCGGCTTGACGTTGGCCTGCACCCAGCGCTCGTAAGCGGCGCCGAACGATGCCAGCAGTTCCTTGGTCTGGTCGTTATTGACGGTGCCATCGTCGGCCAGGAGCTTGGCGGCGCCGCCGATGTACATTTCCGGCCCCGCCATCACGGGCGAATTCAGGGCCACCATGGTCTGGCGCACGTGGTGGTTGGCGCCGAATCCGCCGATGGCGCCGGGCGACTGCGAGACGACAGCCGAAGGCTTCCTGTTCCAGATGCTGTGGCCCCAAGGGCGCGAACCCACGTCGATGGCGTTCTTCAGCGCGCCGGGAATCGAGCGGTTGTACTCGGGAGTCACGAACAGCACGCCGTCGGCGGCGCGCAGCGTGTCGCGAAAGGCCGTCCAGGCGGCCGGCGGCGTGCCCGCATCGTCCAGGTCCTGGTTGTACAGCGGCAGGTCGCCCAGCTCGACGAACTCGCACGGCAGCGACGGCGGCAGCACGGCGGCAATGGCGTGGGCGTATTTGCGGGTCAGCGATTCCTTGCGCAGGCTGCCGATCAGGACAGCGATTTTCTTGGTCATGGGAGGGCCTTTCTCAACGTGATTGTAGGAGGACCCAATGTACCCCGTGCAGCCAAAGCATGCCGCACGCGGCTGGCGCCAGGTGCGATGCGCCGCGAAGCCCGTCAGGCCGGGCGCCACGTCCTCCTTCAGCGTCAACGCCGGAATCGCGTAGCCCCCTTTGGCGGCGGAACGGGATCGGCGGCATGGTCCACAGCTCGTCGAGGCGCTGGCCCAGCTCGGCGCCAAGAGCGCCGTAGCGCGCTTCGTCGACCAGGCCGGTGCGGTACACCACGAACGGCGGCAGCACGTCGAAGCCGGGGTAGTACAGGATGCCGTGCTGCCGTGCTGCCGTGCTGCCATGCTGCCATGATGCAGCGCTATCGTCCTGGTGCGCGAATCGTTCACCGCGTTAATCGGGGACAGCCTCCGATTCCGCAATGGCGGCGAAATCGGGGACAGCCTCCAATTGCCCAATTGCCGCCGAAGCTAAACGAACAGGAGGCTGTCCCCGATTAGCGGGAGGCTGTCCGCGATTGGCGACCTTCGAGGAAATCGGAGGCTGTCCCCGATTTGGTGGGGTAGTCGGAAATCGGGGACAGCCTCCAATTGCTCAATTGCCGCCGAAGCTAAACGAAGAGGAGGCTGTCCCCTATTAGCGAAGAGGAGGCTGTCCCCTATTAGCGGGAGGCTGTCCCCGATTGACGATCTTCGAGAGAATCGGAGGCTGTCCCCGATTTGGGCGGCGCGGGCGAAAAAAAGCCACGCCCGAGGGCGTGGCTTTCTGGAGCAGCAGGCCTTATTCGGCGCCCATTTCCTTCAGCAGGTTGTCGGCCTTGTCGACGTGCTTCATGTTCCACAGCATGTAGCGCAGGTCGACCTGGATGTCGCGCGTGTTGGCCTTGTTGAAGTCCCAGTCGGAAATGATCGAGTCCAGCGTGCCGTCGAAGGCCAGGCCGATCAGTTCGCCCTTGGCGTTCAGCGCGGCCGAACCGGAGTTGCCGCCGGTGATGTCCAGCGTGGCCAGGAAGTTCACCGGCACCGTTTTCAGCTTCGGATCGACGAACTTGCCGAAGTCCTTGGCCTTGATGGCGGCCAGCTGCGCCTGCGGTGCGTTGAATTCGCCCTTGCCCGTCGCCTTGGCGGCCACGCCGTTGACGGTCGTGAACGCGGTCCACGTGGTGCCGTCGGCGCCCGTCGGGCGGCCGGCGATGTTGCCGTAGGTGACGCGCAGCGTGCTGTTGGCGTCCGGGTAGACGGCCTGGCCACGGCTCTTCATGAAGGCGATCTTGGCTTTCATGTAGCTGCCGTATGCCTGCTGCAGCTTGCCGCCCAGTTCTTCCTCTTCCGCTTCGTCCTTCATGAAGCTGTCGAACGTGGCGACGGCGGCCTTGATGAAGGCGTCATTGCTGGCCTGGAAGTCGGCCGGCTTCTTGTCCAGCCAGGCGCTGCGGTCGGCGTCGTTCCCCAGCTTGCTGCCGGCGTACAGCTTGTCCAGCGCGGCGGACAGTTCCGCTTCGCTCATGCCCGGCTTGATGCCCAGCGCCGCGTTGAAGGCGGTCTTCTGCTCGGCGGCTGGCTGCGCCAGGTAGTGCTTCAGGTGGTGCAGGGCGATGGCCTTGTCGACCTTCGCATCATAGGTGCGTACCAGCGAGGCGACACGGGCCTTGATGCGCGGCAGGTCGCGGGTCTGGTAGCCGGCCTTGCGTTCGGCGTCCGGCTTCTGCGACTCGACGGCCAGGCGGTACAGCATGGCGGCGGTCGACAGCAGCTTCGGCTGGGCGTAGCCGAAGTTGAAGTTGGCCTTGGTGGCGGCGTCGCGTTCGGCGATCAGGTGCTCGACCTTGGCGATGTCGGCGGCGAATTCGGCGCGGCGCTTGGCGTCGGCGTTGACCCAGGCCTTCAGCTCTTCGTGCTGGGCCGTCTTGCGGGCCAGGAAGTCGCTGCCCGCATACGAGTCCAGCATGCCCTGGCGGTTCTTGTAGTAGTTGTTGATGCTGGCGACCTGGCCGGCGTATTTCAGGGCCGTGTCCTTGTTGTCCTTGGTCTCGCGGTCGATGATGGCCAGCGTCTCGCCGGATGCCTTGACGAACGCCGGGTACAGCCAGTCAAAGGTGAACTGCACTTCGGACGGCAGGCGGTGGCGGTTGGTGCGGCCCGGATAGCCCATGGCCATGACGAAGTCGCCCTCCTTGACGCCTTCCTTGGCCAGCTTCAGGAAGTGCTGCGGCACGTATGGCACGTTATCCTTGCTGAAATCGGCGGCCTTGCCGTCCTTGCTGACGTAGGCGCGATAGAAGCCATAGTCGCCCGTGTGGCGCGGCCACATCCAGTTGTCGGTGTCGCCGCCGAACTTGCCCACGCCGGACGGCGGTACGTGCACCAGGCGCACGTCGCGGATTTCCAGCTGCTTGATCTGGTAGAACTCCAGGCCGCCGTAGAACGATGGCACGGTGCAGCGGTGGCCGGCATCCTTCTCGCATGCGGCGATCAGCGCCTTCTGGTTCTTCTCGATGGCGTCGCTGCGTGCCTTGCCGGACAGCTTGGCCACGTCCGGCGTCACCACCTTGTCCGTCACGTTCAGCACTTCCTTCGTGACGAAGACGCGCGAGCCCGGTGCGGCCGGCACTTCCTCGCCCAGCGAGCGCGCCACAAAGCCATTGGCCAGCAGGTCGCGTTCCGGCGTGGAGTTCTGTGCCACGCTGTCGTACACGCAGTGGTGGTTGGTGACGACCAGGCCTTGCGGCGACACGAACGATGCCGAGCAGCCGCCCAGGCTGACGATGGCGCCGGCCGGGAATTCGGTCAGCTTCGTCAGGGTGGCAGGGTCCAGTTTCAGGCCGGCGGCCTTGAGCTGCTTGGCGATCTGGGGCAATTGCTGGGGCATCCACATGCCCTCGTCCGCATGGGCGGAGGTGGCGGATAGGACGGCGAGCGCGAGAAGTGATTTTTTCATGCGGTTGTCAAAAGTAGTGGAGTGGGCGGCCGACGCGGTCGCGGCGCTCCGAAGTATCCGCACGACGTGCCTCTTCGTCAATCTCAAAATGTTGGCTGGAAACTGAAGGAAATTCGGCTGCGTCATGATGCAGTGCAGCAAGGAGCGGGGCGGCAGGACGTGAAAAAGCCAACGCCGCAGCGTTGGCTTTTCCGGTATTGCGGGGTGCAGGGTAGTGCTTCGCTTAGCGCGCTCGTCCGCGGAAGACCAGATTGACAATGGCCAGCAGGATCACGGCGCCCAGGAAGGAAACGAGCAATGACATCGGGCTGAAGTCATCGCTATTGATGGTGCCCGTGCCGAACAGCGGCGAGAGCAGCCAGCCGCCGAGCAGAGCGCCGACGATACCGACAACCACATTCAGGAACATCCCTTGTTGGGCGTCCGTTTTCATCACCAGGCTGGCCAGCCAGCCAATAATGCCACCGATCACAATCCAGATAATAAAGTTCATGCTCATTCCCCTTATATCGTTAACTAGAAAGACCGGGCATTCAGCCCTGCCGTACGAAAAAGTGTAGGCGTCGTGACAAGCCCGGTCCGTGCGCCAGCGAACGAACAGGCGAAGTTGCACAGGGTTGCAAAAGCGCACGTATGTCATTGATTCCACGGGTAAATAATGCCTGGTTGGAAGAGCTGCGCCTGGGTGCGCAAACGAACAGATGGAGGGTGTTGTGCGGGGTATCGTGGCGTTGCATTTACAGCCACCTAGAAAGGAACACCATATGAATAACGAGACGAAAAATTCCCGCCTGGTTACCGGCCTGTTCAACGACCGTGAGAGCGCGGAGCGTGCTTACCAGCATGTAACCTCGCGCGGCTACGGCAAAGACGACGTCAACGTGCTGATGTCGGACGACACGCGCAAACGCCACTTCGGCACGGATGGCACGGAAACTGAACTGGGCAGCAAGGCTGCCGAAGGCGCGGGCATCGGTGCCGGCGTGGGCGGTGCCATCGGCGCGGCGCTGGCCGCCGTGGCAGCCGTGGGCACGACGCTGGTCCTGCCGGGCCTGGGCGTCGTTGTGGCCGGACCGCTGGCGGCTGCGCTGGCTGGTGCTGGCGCGGGTGGCGTGACGGGGGGCCTGCTGGGCGCCCTGATCGGCGCGGGCATTCCGGAAGAGCGCGTCAAGCACTACGAGGAAGGCCTGAAGAACGGCGGCATCGTGATGGGCGTGAACGCCCGTTCCGATGAAGACGCGGCCCACATCGAGTCGAGCTGGAAAGACAGCGCCGGCCAGCACGTGATCGGCACCGGCGTCGGCGCGGCCGGCGGTGCGATGGCCGGCATGGCGGCGGGTACCCCGGGCGGTCCGGTCGGCATGGCGGCAGGTGCCGTCGTCGGCGGCATCGCGGGCGGCCTGGCCGGCAAGGGCGCGGCCGAAGTGGTCAATCCGAAGAGCGGTGACGACCTGTCCGACCACCACATGGCTACCGGCGTGGGTGCGGGTGGCGGCGCGATGGCCGGCATGGCCCTGGGCGCGGCGGGCGGTCCGGTCGGCATGGCAGCCGGCGGTGCCATCGGCGCGCTGGCGGGCGGCATGGCCGGCAAGGGCGTCGGCGGCCTGGTCAACCCGGCGGACGAAAAAGTCTACTGGGAGAACAACTTCCGCAACGAGTCGTACTACAACCCGGCTTACCAGTACGACGACTACGATCCAGCCTATTCGCTGGGCTACAACAGCCGTGCCAACTACCGCGGCAATTGGGACGCCAACGAATCGTCGCTGCGCAACGATTGGGAGCGTACCAAGGGCAATTCCCGCCTGACCTGGGACGAAGCCAAGCATGCTTCCCGTTCCGCCTGGGACAAGGTGGAACGCGCGCTGCCGGGTGACTGGGACCGCGACGGCAAGTAAACCGATTCCGTTCTTCTTTATCTGCCTTGAGCCCGCTTCTGCGGGCTCTTTTTTCTGGAGGCCGACATGGATTTCGATCGACAAGTTGCATTGGTTACGGGAGCCGCGGCCGGTATCGGCGAGCAGATCGCGCGCCGCCTGCATGAGGGCGGCGCCCAAGTGACGCTGGTGGGCCATGATGGCGCGGCGCTCGAACGGCTGTGCCGTGAGTTGGACCCGGACGGCACGCGCACGCTGGCCGTGGAGGCGGACGTACGCGACGAGGCCGCGATGCGCGAAGCGGTACGGCAGGCCGTCGACAAGTTCGGTGCCCTGCACCTGGCCGTCAACAACGCCGGGCTGACCGGCCCGCACGACACGCCGCTGGAGGCGTTGTCGCTGGAAGACTGGAACACGGTGATCGGCACCGACCTGACGGGGATGTTCCTCAGCCTGAAGGCCGAGCTGCCGGCCATCGTGGCCGCCGGCGGGGGCGCCATCGTCAACCTCTCCTCGGGCAACGGCATCGTCGGCGTGGCGGGCATTGCCGCCTACACGGCCGCCAAGCACGGCGTGCTGGGGCTGACGCGGGCGGTGGCGCTGGAATACGCGGACAAGAACGTGCGCGTCAACGCGATCGGGCCCGGCTACGTGGCCACGCCGCGCATGCTGGAGATGCCGCAGGAAGCGCTGGATGCGCTGGCGCAGGCACACCCGCTGGGGCGCCTGGCCACGCGCGAGGAGGTCGCGGAGTTCGCCGCGTTCCTGCTGTCCTCGCGAGCGTCGTTCTGCACGGGCGCCTTCTATCCCATCGATGGCGGCTACACGGCGCGATAGCCGGCGATCTCGGCGCGCGCCGCCGCGGTGACGCGTTCACCGTCGAGACCCAGCGCGCGCAGGGTGCGTGCGGCGGTGCCGTGGGCGGAAGAGGCGATCACGGCCAGCACGTGCGCGCCCGTCAGCGGCTCGGCAGGCGTGGCGCGCGGCCACGCCGCAAGCTGCTGCATCACGCCCTGCATCGAGCCCTTGGCCCGGTACACGCCGGTGGCAGGCGGCACGGGCGCGTCGTCCGCCAGCAGCGCCGGGTCCGTGCCCGTGTGCGCCAGCGCGGCGCCATGCTGCGCGGCGATGGCTGCGCGGATGCTGCCCGGGTCGACGCCCAGCCGGACGAAGGCGCGTTGCGCCAGGCCGTCCGGCAGGTCGAAGGCCGCGAGGAGGAAATGCTCCGGCCCGGGCTCGCGCTCGCCTGCCGCGTTGGCGTGGCGCTCGGCTGCCTCCGCCAACGTGCGGATGGTGCGCATGTCGTCCAGTTTCCGTTTGATCTGCTGCAGCATGGAGTCTCCTTCAAGGGTTGATGAGGGTGGCCAGGCGCTTGTGGGCGGCCTGCTTCGATACGCCCAGCGCGTCGGCGACCTGGCTCCACGACCAGCCTTGCGCGATGGCGGCGGCGACCGCCTTGCGTTCGAGCTTGTCGGCGGCCAGGCGCAATGCGACCACGGCGGCCAGGGCCTCGGCCGGGTCGTCGGGATGGGGGAGGGAATGGAGTTCGAGCATGCGTCAATCTTAGTTGACGATGCGGAGTTCGTCAACCGAAGATGACGCTAGCAAAACACCGGGGACAGGCACCGATCGTCGAGCCTTCGACGATCGGTGCCTGTCCCCTCGGGTCTTGCCAGTGCGGCGAGGACTACTGCGCCGCGATCGCCTCGACCTGGATGGCCAGCTTGACTTCGGGGGCAAACGCCGGGATGCCGAAGTTCATGCCGAAGTCGGTGCGCTTGAACTCCGCGCTGGCGTCGGCGCCGCACACTTCCCGCTTCAGGCGCGCGTCCTGCACGCATTTGAAGCGGTTGACCTGCAGCTGCAGGGGTTTCGTCACGCCCAGCAGGGTCAGTTCGCCATCGACGGCCACCAGCTTGTCGCCGTCGAACTTGAACGACTTGCCCTTGAAGGTCGCGGTCGGGAACTTGGCGACGTTGAAGATATCGTCCGCCATCGCATGCGCGTTCATCTTGTCGTGGCCGAAGTCGATCGACGCCGTGTCGATGACGATCTCCATGCTGCCCGTCCTGGCGGCGCGGTCCATCGTAACGGTGCCGCTGGTATTGTTGAACTTGCCGCGCCACAGGGACATGCCCTTGTGGTCGGCCTCGAAGCTGGGGTAGGTGTGGTGCGGATCGATATTGTAGGTGGTGGCGTTGGCGGCGCCGGCCAGGGCCAGCAGGGCAAGCAGCAGCGTGGTTTTCATGGGGTCTCCGTTATTGGGTCACGACGTGGAACTTGATGGTGACCTCGTCGGCCACCATGCCCGTGTCCTGCCATTCGCCTTCACCGATGTTGAAGGCCAGGCGCTTGATCGGCAGTGCGCCGTCGAACACCTGCTTGCCGCCTTCGGTCTTGACGGTGACAGGGAACGCGACGTCGGCGGTCTTGCCCTTGATGGACAGCTTGCCCGCGATCGTCAGCTTGCCCGCGCCGGCGCTCTTGATGGACGACGACACGAACGTCGCTTTCGGGAACTGCGCGGAGTTGAACCACTCCTTCTTCGCCACCTCCCTGTTGTACTCCGGGTCGCCCATGTCCAGGCTGGCCGTGTCCACTTCCACCGTGGCCTTCGAGGTGTCGATGGCCTGGGCGTTGTAGTCGATCGTGACGCGGTACTTCGTAAACTTCGATTCCACCGGCACGTTCATCTGCTTGAACACGGCCGAGACGCTGGTCTTGGCGGGATCGGTCTTCAGCACGGCGGCACCGGCGGCAAGGGTGACGCCCAGGAGGGCGGCAAGGACAACGCGTTGCGTGATTTTCATGAGGCGAGGAACTCCGGTCAGGGTTGGCAATCAGGGAAGCATGCGTTTCAGGACATCGTCGCGGTCGACGAAGTGGTGTTTCAGGGCGGCGGCCACGTGCAGCAGCACGATCGCCGCCAGCACCATGTTGAACCAGTAGTGCACGGGTTTCAGCAGCGCCTTCAGGGCCGGGTCGGCCGCAAAGGCGGCGGGAACCTGGAACAGCCCGAAGTAGACGACGGGCACGCCGGCCGCGGTGGTGTACAGGTAGCCCGACAGCGGCACGGCAAACATCAGCACGTACAGCAGCACGTGGGTGACGTCGGCGGCGCGCACCTGCCAGGCCGGCATCCCGGCGGGATGCGCGGGCGGCCGGTTGGCGCGGCGCCACAGCAGGCGCAGCGCGGCCAGCAGCAGCACCGTCACGCCGGCCCACTTGTGCCACGAATAGTATTTCAGCTTGGTGGGCGTGAAGCCGGGGATGTCCGTCATCACGAGGCCCATCGTGAAGGCGCCGACGATCAGCACGGCGATCAGCCAGTGCAGCAGCATGGCCGTGCGGGTGTAGCGGGGCGATGGGGTCATCGGCGTCCTCTAGAAATTAGTACGTGTTAGAACTAAATATAACAAAGAAACGCAATGCCCGCTGGCGGGGCCGGAAAGCATTACGGCAGCCCATACCTGAAAGGATATGGCGCTGCCGCAATAGTGCCCGAAGTCGCAAGGGATCGGGGTTAGAGAGGGCTTAACGCGATGCGTGAATGCAAACGCGAGCCTTGGATCTTGACTCGAGCCTTAGATCCTGACGCGAGCCTTAAATCGCCTTGGCCAGCTGGGCGGCGATGCCGACGTAGTTCGCCGGCGTCATCGCCAGCAGCAGGTCTTTCGCTTCCTGCGGGATGGCCAGCTTGCCGATGAATTCCTGCAGCGCTTCCTTCGTGATGCCTTTGCCGCGCGTCAGTTCCTTCAGCTGTTCGTACGGATTCTCGATGCCGTAGCGGCGCATCACCGTCTGCACCGGTTCGGCCAGCACTTCCCAGCTGGCGTCCAGGTCGGCGGCCAGGCGGGCCGGATTGACTTCCAGCTTGTTCAGCCCGCGCAGGCAGCTGTCGTAGGCCAGCAGCGTGTAGCCGAAGCCCACGCCGATATTGCGCAGCACCGTCGAATCGGTCAGGTCGCGCTGCATGCGCGACACGGGCAGCTTTTCCGACAGGTGCTTCAGCACCGCGTTGGCCAGGCCCAGGTTGCCTTCCGAGTTCTCGAAGTCGATCGGGTTGACCTTGTGCGGCATCGTCGAGGAACCGATTTCGCCCGCCTTCAGCTTCTGCTTGAAGTAGCCCAGCGAGACGTAGGTCCAGATGTCGCGGTTCAGGTCCAGCAGGATCGTGTTGGCGCGCGCGAAGGCGTCGAACAGTTCGGCCATGTAGTCGTGCGGCTCGATCTGGATCGTGTACGGGTTGAACACGAGGCCCAGGCGCTGCTCGATGACGTTCTTCGAGAAGGCCGGCCAGTCGACCGACGGGTAGGCGGACAGGTGGGCGTTGTAGTTGCCCACGGCGCCGTTCATCTTGCCCAGGATCTCGACCTGGCCGATACGGACCACGGCGCGCTGCAGGCGGGCGACGACGTTGGCGATCTCCTTGCCCAGCGTGGTCGGGCTGGCGGTCTGGCCGTGCGTGCGCGACAGCATCGGCACGTCGGCGTTGGCGTGGGCGATCTCGGTCAGCTTCGCGACCAGGCCCTGCAGGGCCGGCAGCATGACGCCGTCCCGCGCGGCTTTGAGCATCATGCCGTGCGACGTGTTGTTGATGTCCTCGGACGTGCAGGCGAAGTGGATGAATTCGGAGGCGGCGACCAGTTCCGGCACGTCCTTCACCTGTTCCTTCAGCCAGTACTCGACGGCCTTGACGTCGTGGTTCGTGACGGCTTCGATCTCCTTGATGCGGGCGGCATCGCTTTCCGTGAAGTCGGCGGCCAGCTTGTCCAGCAGCGCGGTGGCCTCGGCGGAGAACGGCTTGATCTCGGCAAAGCCGGCCTGCGACAGCGCCTGCAGCCAGGCGATCTCGACTTTTACACGGTGGTGCATGAAGCCGGCTTCGGACAGGATCGGACGCAGCTTGTCGGTCTTGGCGGCATAACGGCCGTCCAGCGGGGACAGCGCGGACAACGTGGAGTAGGGAGTCGTCATAGTGGGAATGGACCAGAAGGGAGGCAGGAAAAAGACAGATTTTACCATCGCGCGCAAGTGTCAAAGGACGCGGTGCCGGCGGCACCGGCGGCGGCCTGCGGACCGGCGCCGGGTGCTATACTGAATCCCAACCCCTCACCTCGATTTCCTATGAAACTTATCGGTTCGCTCGCCAGTCCTTACGTGCGCAAGGTACGTGTCGTGCTCGCGGAGAAGAAGCTCGATTACCAGATCGAGCTGGAGGACGTGTGGGTGCCGGAAACCACGATCCACGAGCTCAATCCGCTGGGCAAGGTACCTTGCCTCGTCATGGAGGACGGCTATGTGATGTACGACTCGCGCGTCATCGTCGAGTATCTCGATACGTTGACGCCGGTTTGCAAGCTGCTGCCGCCGAACGGGCGCGAGCGGGCCGACATCAAGAACTGGGAAGCGCTGGCGGACGGCGTCATCGACGCGGCCGTGGTGGTGCGCATGGAGCGCACGCAGCGCCCGCCCGAGCTGCAGAGCGAGGCGGTGTGCGAGCGCCAGCTGATGAAGGTGTCGCGCGGGCTGGCCTCGATGGCGGCGCGGCTGGGCGATGCGAGCTGGTGCGCGAGCAATCATTATTCGCTGGCCGACGTCGCCGTCGGCTGCGCGCTGGGGTGGCTGACGTTCCGCTTCCCCGAGATCGACTGGCGCGGCGAGCATCCCAACCTGGGCCGCCTGCTCGACAAGCTGATGGAACGGCCGTCGTTCCGGGATACGTTCCCGCAGGCGTGAGGGGTGGGGACTGTCCCTTCGGGACTGTCCCCGAAGTGCTGCCTGGTGTGCCGCTACCGTGCCCGCATGCAAATACAGTTCGAGTACACTAGCCCGCACCAACATCGAACGGGGCGCCCATGGAACAAGCGGTAACGGTATTCGGCGAGGCACTGGTGGACGACTTCAGCACGCGCCGGGTCGTCGGCGGCGCGCCGTTCAACCTGGCCCGGCACCTGGCCGGGTTCGGCCTGCCTGTCACGATGATCACCCGCGTCGGCAACGACGCCAACGGCCAGCTGATCCGCGACGAGTTCACCCGCTTCGGCCTGCATGACGGCGGCCTGCAGACGGGCGCGGACGAGGCCACCGGCAGCGTCCACGTCGAGGTCGGCGCGGACGGCAGCCACCGCTTCACCATCGGGCCCGACCAGGCCTACGACCATATCGACAGCGCCGCCGCGCTCGCGGCCAGCCAGGCCACGCAACCGTCCATCTTCTGCTTCGGCACGCTGGCCCAGCGCGATCCCCGCTCGCGCGCGGCTTTGCACGCAGTGCTGGACCAGACGCAGGCCGTGCGCTTCCTCGACCTCAACCTGCGCGCCGGCTTCGTCGACGAAACCATCGTGTTCGACTCGCTGCAGCAGGCCGACATCGTCAAGGTCAACGAGGACGAATTGCAGCAGCTGTTCAAGTGGTACTGCCACACGTGTCCGGACACGGTCAACATGGAGTGCATCTCCGTCGACACGGAATGCCGCGCGATGATGCACAACTTCTCGCTGTCGGCGCTGGTGGTGACGATGGGCGCGCGCGGTGCGCTGTACCTGTCGGCGGACGGCGCGCACGTGGCCGACCACGGCACGGGCATGGCGGGTACGTTTGTCGATTCGGTGGGAGCGGGGGACGCGTTCAACGCCGTGTTCCTGCTGGGACGGCTGCGCGGCTGGACGATGGAACAGACGCTGGCGCGGGCCAACGCCTTCGCGGCGTCCACCTGCGGCCATGCGGGCGCGGTGCCGCAAGAGCTGTCGTGCTACCGGGAGTGGCTGGAGGCGTGGATGCGCACGGGGACGACCGACGAATTGTTCGGCGCCCCCGGCTGAAGGCTGGCCGCCATGGCGGCGGCCGGGAAATCAGTCGTGGTCCGTCGACATCTGCGATTGCAGGTAGTTCTGGATGCCGACCTTGCCGATCAGGTCCAGCTGCGTTTCCAGCCAGTCGATGTGTTCCTCGGTGTCTTCCAGGATTTCCAGCAGCAGGTCGCGCGACACGTAGTCGCCTACTTTTTCCGCCTGCGCGATGCCTTCCTTGACCGTCACGTGCGCACCGCGCTCGAGCTTCAGGTCCGCTTCCAGCATCTCCGGCGTGTTCTCGCCGATCAGCAGCTTGTGCAGTGCCTGCAGGTTCGGCAGGCCATCCAGCATCAGGATGCGGTCGATCAGCTTGTCGGCATGCTTCATCTCGCCGATCGATTCCTCGTATTCCTTTTTCGCCAGCTTGTCGAAGCCCCAGTGGCGGTACATGCGCGCGTGCAGGAAGTACTGGTTGATCGCGGTCAGTTCGTTCGTCAGCTGCGCGTTCAGCAAACGGATGACGTCTTTATCGCCCTTCATGGGTGTGCCTTTGTTCGTTGTGATGAAAAGTTCCGCCATTCTGCCACGTCATTCCCCGCAGCAGAAGGGACGCACTGTCGATTGATACTACGAATGAATACCATTATCATTTGTGTCCTACTTAAAGCAGGTTGAAGCCATGATGCTGCATATTCCCGGCGTGTTGACGCCGGACCAGGTCCGCCAGATCCGTGACCGCATGACCCCCGAAGCCTGGATCGACGGCCGTGCCAGCGTCGGCACGCAAGGGGCCCAGGTCAAGCGCAACCGCCAGCTGCCCGAAGGCACGCCGCTGGCCCAGGAACTGGGCGCCATCATTGCGCGGGCGCTGACCGCCAACCCGCTGTTCTTCGCCGCCGCGCTGCCGCTGCGCATCCTGCCGCCGTACTTCAACAGCTACGCGGGCGGCGAGCATTACGGCCTGCACATAGACGGCGCCATCCGCACGCCCGCGAACGGCGGCCAGACGTTGCGCGCGGATGTGTCGACAACGGTGTTCCTGAGCGATCCGGAAGAGTACGAGGGCGGCGAGCTGGTGGTGATGGACGCGTACGGCGCGCACGAGGTGAAGCTGCCGGCGGGGGACGCGATCGTGTATCCCTCGTCGAGCGTGCACCGGGTCAATCCGGTCACGGCTGGCGAGCGCGTCGCATCGTTCCTGTGGACGCAAAGCATGGTGCGCGACGACTGGCGGCGCACGATGTTGTTCGAGCTGGACCAGAACATCCAGAAGCTGCGCGGGCAGGTGGGCGACAACGACGCCACCGTCGGCCTGACGGGGCATTATCACAACCTGCTGCGGATGTGGGCGGAGACCTGAGGGGGCGGTAAGGAAAATCCGGGAGCCGCTGGCGTTATTGCAACCAAAGGCAGGAGGCTGGGGTCAGACCCGCGGGGTCTGAACCCGGTTGTCGGGCTTGGGTTTGATGAGGCGCAAGCGGCGTGTCACAACACGTCCTCGACCTGGCGAGCTTTGCGCGTTTTGCTGTTCAGTTCGAGAAGGTCGGGCGCTTCAGCACCGTCTCATTGATTTGCACGTCGGCCTTGGCGGACACGTGCTCGTCCAGCACTTCCACTGCATACGACAGGCAGTTGCCACAGCAGGTGGCGACGCCCAGTGCTTCGCGCAGCTCGTCCATGGAACTGATGCCCAGGTCGATGGCCTGGCGGATTTCGCGGTCGGAGATGTTGTTGCAAACACAAACGATCATGGATACCACCCTCTGGACAAAAGCGAACTCATCAACAGGAAACCGTTATCCCGACTGGTAATTCTGCCAATCTTAACGCTTTCTTAATGAGAATCATTATCATTACGGTTCCTATTCTGCCCCAACAAGGCGTACAATGCAAGCGTCTCCTGCAAATACTAACCATTCGCATTTGCCTTTATAATGAACAGATTGATTTTCCTCAGAGAACTGCCATGACCCTCGCCCCTTCCCTGATCAATCTCGACGCGCTGGCGGCCGGGAAAAGCGGTACGGTGGTGCATGTGGCACCGGCCAGCGGCGAGGGGGCGGACAGCGCCGACCTGGCGCGCCGCCTGATGGAGCTGGGCTTCGTGCCGGGCGAGAAGATCCGCATGCTCAAGCGCGGCATGCCGGGCGGCGAGCCGCTCGCCATCAAGGTGGGCAATGCCACCTTCGCGCTGCGCCGCTACGAGGCGGCGCTGGTCTCGGTCCAGCCGGAATAACGACATGGGAGTTACGGAACAAGTGGCGCAGGCGGTCGCCCATGCGCCCATGATCGCCCTGCTGGGTAATCCCAACTGCGGCAAGACGGCACTGTTCAACCGCCTGACGGGTTCGCGCCAGAAGGTCGCCAACTATGCCGGCGTCACCATCGAGCGCAAGGAAGGCCATTTCGCGTCGCCGCAGGGACACCCCTATCGCGTGCTCGACCTGCCGGGTGCCTACAGCCTGTCGGCGCACACGCCCGATGAAGCGATCACGCGCGACGTCGTCGGCGGCCTGCGTGCCAACGACGGCTCGCCGGACGTCATCGTCTGCGTGGTGGACGCCACCAACCTGCGCCTGAACCTGCGCCTCGTGCTGGAGATCCAGCGCCTGGGCCTGCCGATGATCCTGTGCCTGAACATGGTCGACGTGGCAAAGAAGCGCGGCATCGAGATCGACACGGCCAAGCTGGCGCGCGAACTGCACATGACGGTCGTCGAAACGGTGGCCGTGCAATCGGGCGGCGAAAAGGGCCTGCTGCGCGCGCTGGACGAGATGTGGCCCGTCGTGCCGGTCAAGCCGCAGCCGCTGGCGGCCATCGACGCCGTCTCCGTCGAGGACACGCAGCGTGAAGTGCGCCGCATCCTGGCGGCCGTGACGAAGAACTACCACAACACCGACGAACTGTCGGAAAAGATCGACAACGTCGTGCTGCATCCCGTCGCCGGCCCGGTCATCCTGGCCGTGCTGATGTTCCTGATCTTCCAGGCCGTGTTCACGTGGGCCGCGGTACCGATGGACATGATCTCGGCCGGTGTCGAAGGCATCGGCCAGCTGCTCAGTACCCATATGGCGGAAGGCGTGCTGCGCAGCCTGCTGGTGGAAGGCATCATCGGCGGCGTCGGCAGCGTGCTGGTGTTCCTGCCGCAGATCCTGATCCTGTTCTTCTTCATCCTGATCCTGGAGGATTGCGGCTACCTGCCGCGCGCGGCCTTCCTGCTGGACCGGCTGATGGGCGGCGTCGGCTTGTCCGGCCGGGCCTTCATTCCGCTGCTGTCCAGCTTTGCCTGCGCCATCCCCGGCGTGATGGCCGCGCGCACGATCCAGAACCCGCGCGACCGGCTGGTCACGATCATGATCGCGCCGCTGATGACGTGCTCGGCGCGCCTGCCCGTGTATGCGCTGGTGATCGCCGCCTTCATTCCGGAGCGTGAAGTGTGGGGCGTCAGCCTGCAGGGCCTGATTTTGTTCGCCCTGTACTTTGCCGGGATCTTCTCGGCGATGGGCGTGGCGTGGTTCATGAAGCGCAGCACCGGCTCGAAGGCCAAGCAGGCGCTGATGATGGAGCTGCCCAGCTATCACTGGCCGAACCTGCGCAACCTGGCCATCGGCCTGTGGGAGCGCGCCAAGATCTTCCTGATGCGGGTCGGTACCGTCATCCTCACCCTGATGGTGCTGCTGTGGGCCCTGTCCAGTTTCCCCGGCGCCCCCGCGGGCGCCACGCACCCGCCGATCTATTACAGCATCGCCGGCATGCTGGGCCGCGCGCTGGAAGTGGTGTTCGCCCCGATCGGCTTCGGCTGGGAGATCTGCATCGCGCTGGTGCCGGGCATGGCCGCGCGCGAAGTCGCCGTCGGCGCGCTGGGGACCGTGTACGCGTTGTCGCAGACTGGCGACGAGCTGGCCACGTCGCTGACACCGGTGCTGGCGTCGTCCTGGTCGCTGGCGACGGCGCTGTCGCTGCTGGCCTGGTACGTGTTCGCGCCGCAGTGCCTGTCCACGCTGTCGGTCGTGCGGCGCGAAACAGGCGACGTCAAGTATGCGTTCATGATGGCCGGCTACATGTTCGCGCTGGCTTACGCCGCGTCGTTCATCACGTATCACGTCGCCCGCACGCTGGGAGCATAGGAGAGCGCCATGTGGCAGGAACTGATCGTCGCCGTCATCGTCGCAGCATGCGCGTTCCACGCTGCCACGAAGTACCTGCCGGCCGCCTGGCGGCGCCAGATCGTCTACACGCTGGCGCGGCGCGGCTTCAACCAGGACAAGCTGGCCAAACTCTTCAAGACCCAGTCCAGCTGCGGCGATGGCTGCGGCTCCTGCGGTTCCTGCGAGACTCCGGCGGCGCCGGATGCGCCGAAGGATACCGGCGTGACGCGGCGGGTCATACCCCTGCACGTGCAGCGGTGATATGGCCTCCCGCCCGCACTGAGCCAGTGCGATGAATGTCCTCGCCTGGTTGCGCGGGCTGCGCAAGGGCGGGGCGCCACGTGACCTGCCTCTTCCAGGAATGCCGGCTTCGCCCAAGAAGACCGCGACTGGCCGCCCGGATCAACAGGCGCAACAGTTTCTGGCCCAGGCATTGGCGCGCACCCGGCACGCGCTGACTGTCGCTGAACTGTCACAAGCCTTGCGGGGCTATTCGGGCTACGTCCGGGAAGCGGCACTGGCGCGTTGCGTCGAGCTGCGCAGTTGGGACAACCTGCCGGACATGGTGGAGCGCCTGAACGACTGGGTTCCCCAAGTACGCAATGCCGCGCAAATCGCCCTGAAAACGCTGTTGACACCCGAAACGGTCCCGCAGATGGTGAACGCACTGCCGGCCGTTCACGCTCTGCTGCACAAGAGCCGCGTCGACCATGGCGCATGGGTCGCCGATTTTGGTCGTGCACTGCTTGCCGCGAATGCGGCGGCGGTCATCGATGGCGTCCGCGCGCCCGACACCAAAGTGCGCCGGGCCTGCTTCGAGCTGCTGGTACAGCAACACACATTCGACGCGACGGCCCTGATCGAACGGATACTGCGTTCGCGTATCGACAACGTGCTGGCGTCACGCGCGGTCGAGCTGTGTTCGACATTACCCGCTGCCCAGCGTCCGGCGCTCTATGAACTGGCGCTGGCGTCGCCATACCCGACCGTGCGCGCCGAAGCGCTGCGCGCCAAGCTGACAGGTGAACCGTCGCCCGAGAAGGATCGACTCGCCCGTGCCGGCTTGCTGGACTTGAAATCGCACGCGCGCGCAGTGGCCGGTCAATATCTGTCGCAACAGGGTAAGGAAGTCGATGCATACTACCGGGAGCTGCTGGCGCAGCCGGCAATGCCGAGCGCACACCGGCGCGTGGCCATTGCCGCGCTGGGCGCGCTGTCCAACCTGGCAGATGCGACCCTGTTCCGCCAACAGGCAGATGACGCACACCCATTGGTACGGCATGCAGCCTTGGCGGCGCTGTTGCGCGCCGCACCGCAAGAAAAGGACGCAATCGCGCTGCGCGCATTGCAGGACAGCGACCCGCAGGTGCGAGGCCTGGCGCTGCACGCCGTTACGCGCCAAGGGGCGTACATGGATTTCGATACGGTCGCGCGCATACTGGAGCAATGCAGGGACATCCCACTCCTGCAGCGGTTTGCCAGCATCGAATGGCTGGTCGCGGCGGTGTTGGACCAGGCATCGGACACCGCGCCCGTCAGCAGGCTCGTGCGGGAACTGCGGCGCTGGCGCGCGTCGCCGGAAGGCAAGCAACTGTGGAGCGAGTCCCGCTACGGCAAGGGGTGGCTGCCGGCAGGCGCGCAGGCCGTGATTGCCGCGATGATCGGCCGCGTTATCGGACAGGACCTGCCGCACCAGGTCGGACACTGACTCGGTTCAGCCACGTGGTCGTGACGTCGCACCTGGCCAAGCGCCAGCGTGTGGCGATGAAATTGGGGTGCCGCAGCGGAACGGCAGGATAAGGCGGTAACGCCCGGACCGCCTCCGATTACGCGGCATGCGCACGCTGCGTCACCCGCTCCTCCACCGCATACGCCACCATCAACATCCCTACCACCCACGCGGCGGCCGACGCCACCACGAGCCACGACAGCATCAGCAGCACGCCGGCCACGATCATGCCCTGCAGCAGCCGGTCCATCCGCATGCCGAACAGGCGATCGGACGCGCCGATCGCGTCGAACCGCCACTGGAACGGCCACATGCCCACGCTGGTCGTCAGGTGCAGCAGCAGGGCGCCGATCGACAGTTCCAGCGGCTTCGTGCCTGGCCAGACGGCCAGGGCGCCGCCCAGCGCGACGACGAGCAGCAGCTCTGCGCCATACAGCGCGAGGCGGTCGCGGGTGCGTGGTCTCATGGTGCGATGATACAAAAAAAAACGCCACCGCAAGCGGTGGCGCAAACTGAAGGAGACTTGGAAGAGAATTGGGGACAGCCTCCAATTACGCTGGAGAGAATTGGGGACAGGCTCCAATTACGCTGGTGGAAGAGAATTGGGGACAGCCTCTTATTACGCTGGTGTACCTAGCTAGCACGCGGAGATTGCGTCACCAGCTCCTCCACCGCGCGTCCCATACCCCTTAACTGAGCGGCATTAGGCGGCAGCCTCCGACTACACGGCGTGCCCGCGCTGCGTCACCAATTCCTCCAACGCCAGCAGCACCATCACCAAGCCCGCTACCCACGCGGCGGTCGACGCCACTACGACCCACGACAGCATCAGCAGCACGCCGATCACGATCATGGCCTGCAGCAGCCGCTCCATCCGCAAGCCGAACAGGCGATCGGACGGTCCGGCCGCGTCGAACCGCCACTGGGCCGGCAACATGCCGATGCTGGTCGTCAGGTGCAGCAGCACGGCGCCGATCGACAGTTCCAGCGGCTTCGTGCCTGGCCAGGCGGCCAAGGCGCCGCCCAGCGCGACGACGAGCAGCAGCTCGGCGCCATACAGTGCGAGACGATTGCGGGTGCGTGGTTTCATGGTGCGATGATACAAAAAAAAACGCCACCGCAAGCGGTGGCGCAAACTGAAGGAGACTTGCGTCTCTGGGAGGTTCGTTACAGGAGGCCAGAAGTGCATGACGCCAGGTGGGCAGTGCATCTGCGCGTGTCACCACCGTTTTTGCACCCAAAGGCTACGGGCTGGGGTCGGACCCACCGGGTCCGACCCTGGGCTTCTGGCTCTTGGGTGCAGTACGTGCCAGCAACTGGCAAGCGCTATTCCTTATCGGCCGCCATCAGGCTTAGAAGCGGAACGTCGCCGTCACGCTGGCCGAACGGGGCTGGCCCGGCGTGTAGCGGTAGCCGCTCTTGTTGATCGCCGCGACGTATTCCTTGTCCGCCAGGTTGTACACGTTCAGGCGCAGGTCGATGTTCTTGTTGATGGCGTATTCGGCCATCGCGTCGGCGACCCAGTAGCTCTCGGCGTAGGCCGGCGTGCCCACGGCGCCGTCGGTGCCGCGCAGCAGCTTGCCCTGGTAGCGGGCGCCGCCGCCGATCTTCAGGCCGAACGGCAGCGTGTACGACGTCCAGCTCGTGAACGAATCCTTCGGCGTGTACGACAGCTGGTTGACGCCGGCGGCCGTGACGATCTTGCCGTTCTCGACTTCCGTCTTCATGTGCGTGTAGCCTGCGCTGACCAGCCAGTTGCGGGCCACTTCGCCCGTCACGCTGATCTCGACGCCTTTGACGTTCTTCTTGCCGGTCTGGTAGTACACGCTGGAGTTGGTCGGATCCTGCTCGATCTCGTTGCGCACCGTGGTGTCATAGATCGCGCCGTTGACGGCCAGCTTGCCCTTCAAGAATTCCCACTTGGTACCGATTTCCTTCGTCGTCGTCTTCTGCGGATCGTAGTTCGGGTTCTGCGCGCTGTTGGCCGAGGCGGACAAGCTGAACGCATTGCCGCCCGGCGGCTGCTGCGACGTCGCCACGGTGGCGTAGACGCTGCTGTCCGGCGTCGGCTTGAACAGTACCGACAGCTTGCCGTTGACGAGCGTTTCCTTCGACGTCAGGGTGGTCGAAGTCAGCGTCGTGACGGGTTTGCCACCCGGCGGCGTCGTGGTGGTGGCCGTTGTGCCGAAGTAGTCCGTGTTGTAGTGGTCCGCCCGCACGCCCGCATGGACCATCCAGCGCTCGTCCAGCTTGACGGTGTCGAACACGTACAGCGCTTGCGTGTCGGTGGAGCCGCTGGTGCCGGCGCCGCTGCGCACGGGGTTCAGGTCACGCGCCGGGATGGCCGGGTTTGGATAGTACAGCTGTACCGGATCCAGGCCGCCCAGATTGATGTAGCCGACCGTGGTCTGCTTCTCGTTGATGAATTCGAGGCCGGCCACCATCGTGTGCTTCAGGGTACCCGTGTCGAATTCGGCTGTCAGCACGGTCTGGTTCGTCAGGATCTTGTTGTCCTGGTCTTTCACGGTACGGGTACCGCGCGCCAGGGTCCAGGTGGCCAGATCGGCGGGATTCGGCGACAGCAGATTGGTCGCCGACCCCATGAAGGCCGTCAACAGGTAGTCCTGCTTGGTCTTGCCATAGCGCGCCGTGTTCTGCAGCTTCAGGGTTGGCGAGAAGTCGTGTTCGACGCGCACAGTGGCCATGTCGGCCGTCACGTCGTCGTGGTCGGTCAGCACGCCGTAGAAGCCGCGCGGGTCGACCATCGGTGCGTTGCTCAAGTAAGGACGGTCCGGGGTAGGGCTCCGATAGCCCGGCAGGCCGATGGTCGGCACGCCGCCGTCCGGAATATTGTTCTGCTTGACGTGCAGGTAGGACAGGTGCAGGCGCGTCTTGCCGTTCAGGCCGACGGCCAGGGTGGGCGCGACGCCCCAGCGCTTGTTCTCGACGACGTCACGGGCCGGGTTGCCGTTGTCCTGCGCGACCAGGTTCAGGCGGAAGGCGGTGCCGCTTTCCTCGTTCAGCACGCGGTTCAGGTCCGCGGTGGCGCGCTTCTGGCGGCCGCTGCCGAACTTGACGCTGGCCGATTGCGCGTCGCGCAGTTGCGCCTGCTTGGAGTTCATGTTGATGGAACCCGTCGGGTTGCCACGGCCGCTGTCGGTGCCGGCCGGGCCTTTCAGCACGTCGATCTGCTCGACGTTGAAGACGTCGCGCGAGATGGAGCCCATGTCGCGCACGCCGTCCACGTAGATGCTCGACGACGAGTCGAAGCCGCGCATGAAGATGGCGTCGCCCGTGTTGGTATTGCCGTTTTCGCCCAGGAAGAAGGCGCCTACGCCGGGGGTGTTGCGCAGCGCTTCCGTCAGCGTCTGGGCACCTTGCTGTTCGATCAGTTCCTTGGTGATGACGGTGATCGTCTGCGGCGTGTTGACCAGCACTTCCGTGTACTTCATCGAGCCGGCGCGGTCGGCCTTGAACTCGTTGCCCTTGGTGCCGCCCACCACCACCTCCTGGATCGGCGGAGCGGTCGTATCATCGGCCGCCGGTGCGCCGTCGCCCGCTTGCGCCACGACCGGCAGCAGCAGGGTTGCCAGCACGGTGCTCATCTGGAGTCGGGACGGGGCCAGCTTGCGGCTCTTGATATGTGCCATTCTCTTGCTCTCTTCCAAGGTAAATTTTTGTAAAGACGACGATCATAGCAATCTGCAATCTTAAAGTAAATAAGAATTGTTATCATTTGCATTCTCCATGGGCTGGTTGTGATGAGCAAACGACACCGGACATAGGGGTGGGAATGTTAAGCTTGGGTTTTCCCGACCTGCGAAGGAACGTGCATGATCGTCGTCCACCACCTGAACAACTCCCGTTCGCAGCGCGTGCTGTGGTTGTTGGAAGAACTGGGCCTGCCCTATGAAGTCGTGCGCTACCAGCGCGATGCGAAGACAATGTTGGCGCCGCCCGCGCTGCGCGCCGTGCACCCGCTGGGCAAGTCGCCCGTGATCGTCGACGGCGACTGCACCGTGGCCGAGTCGGGCGCCATCATCGAATACCTGGTGGACAAGTACGACAAGGGTGTCCTCCTGCCGGAGCGCGGCACGCCGGAGAAGCGCCGCTGGACCTACTTCCTGCATTACGCGGAAGGCTCGATGATGGCGCCGCTGCTGATGAAGCTGATCTTCGACCGCGTCGAGAACGGTCCTGCGCCGTTCTTCGTCAAGCCGATCGCGCGTGGCATCGCGCAGAAGGTCAAGGGCAGCTACATCGAGCCGCAGATCAACCAGCACCTGGCTTACCTGGAAACGGAACTGGGCAAGCATGCCTGGTTCGCCGGCGACGAGTTCAGCGCCGCCGATATCCAGATGAGCTTCCCGCTGGAAGCCGCGGCGGCCCGCGGCGGCCTCGATGCCCGCTTCTCCAGACTGAAGGCCTTCCTGGACCGTATCCATGCCCGCCCCGCCTACCAGCGCGCGCTCGAGCAGGGCGGTCCGTATGAGTTGCTCCGATGAAATAGGGCGGTTGCCGCCGCTGCGGTAAAATGCCGCCATTGGAACACCACTGTGAGTCATGGGTAGACTGCTTGCCATCGACGGCCTGAACATCGTGCGGCGCGTGTACGAGGCCAGTCCGGAACCCGATTCCGACCTGAAGGCGGAAATCGCGCTGCGTCACGCGCTCAATTCTTTCCGCACGCTGATCAACGGCCACGAGCCCACGCACGTGCTGCCCGCGTTCGACTTCGGCGGCAGCACGTGGCGTCACGCGCTCTACGCGGGGTATCGCGAAGGCCGGGCACCGATGCCGGCCCCGCTGCGCGCCGCGTTGCCCGGCTTTTACGGTACGCTGGAGAAGTTCGGCTTGCGTCCCGTCTCGCTGCCGGAAGTCGAGGCGGACGACGTCATCGGCACCGTCGTCACGCGCTGGCTGAACGAGAACCGTGGCGAGGCTGTCGTGGCCAGCACCGACAAGGACCTGCATTGCCTGATCGCCCATGGCGCCCGCGTGTGGGATCACTTCAAGAGCGAATGGCACGACGAGGCCTGGGTCGAGAACAAGTGGGGCGTGCCGCCCGCGCAGCTGCCGGACCTGCTGGCGCTGATGGGCGACGCGACCGACAGCGTGCCGGGCGTGTCGAAGGTGGGCCTGAAGACGGCGGCGAAGCTGCTGCGCACGTATGGCACGCTGGACGGCATCATGGCCGGCGCCGGCATCCTGAAGGACACGGTCGGCGAGGCGCTACGCAAGGAGCGGGAGATGTTGTATCTTTCCCGTCAGCTGGTGCAACTGAAAACGGACGTGCGGGTGGGCGTCAGCTGGAACATGCTGGTCTGGAATGCGTGACTGAACAAGCCTGACCGAACAACAGGAACTGAAAAAATGCTCAAGGCAGTGATTATCGACAGCAGCGCGGTGGCGCGTGGCCTGCTTCAAACGGTGCTGCAGGACGGCAGCTACGACGTGGTGGGCCAGGCGCATACCTGCACCACGGCGACGGTCCTGCTGATCAAGCACAACCCGCAGATCATCTGCATCGCCCGTGACGTGCTGGAAGCGGACGTCAAGGGCGCCGAAGAGATGCGCCGCAATTATCCGAAATCGCTGATGTTCATGGTGTCCAGTGAATTCGACGCGGCCACCGTGCAGAAGGCCCATGCGATGGGCATCAACGGCTTCATCGTCAAGCCGTTCAATGCCGACACGGTCCTGAAGACCATCCGCAGCACCGTCATCCAGATGGTGAACCGGCAGAGAAAAGCGCTGGCCGATGCGCAGGCGGCGCAGAATCCGCCCGCGGAACCGTCAGCTACCGACGAAAACTGAGCTGTCGATCATCCCGCCGCCCAGGCACACGTCGCCATCGTACAGCACGGCCGACTGGCCTGGCGTTACCGCCCACTGGGCTTCCACGAAACCGAGCGAGAAGTTGCTCTCGCCCTGCGGCGTGACGTTGCACGGCACGTCGGCCTGGCGGTAGCGCGTCTTGGCCGCGATGCGGCCGGCTTCCGGCGGCACGCCGGCGATCCAGCTGGCCTGGTCGGCGACGAGCGTGGACGACAGCAGCCACGGATGGTCGTGGCCCTGCACCACCCACAGCGTGTTGTTGGCCACGTCCTTGCGCGCCACGTACCACGCGTCGCTGCTGCCGTCGGCGTTCTGGTAGGTCTTGACGCCGCCGATGCCGATGCCCTTGCGCTGGCCCAGCGTGTAGAACGACAGCCCCACGTGTTCGCCCACGACCTTGCCGTCCGGCGTCTTCATCGGGCCCGGCTTATAGGACAGGTAGCGGTTCAGGAATTCGCGGAACGGGCGCTCGCCGATGAAGCAGATGCCCGTCGAATCCTTCTTGGCCGCATTCGGCAGTTTCAACTGCTCGGCGATGCGGCGCACTTCCGTCTTGGGGATATCGCCCAGAGGGAACAGCGTCTTCGACAACTGGGCCTGGTTCAGGCGGTGCAGGAAGTAACTCTGGTCCTTGGTGTGGTCGAGCGCCTTGAGCAGTTCGAAGCGGCCGTTGGTGTCGTTCTGGCGCACGCGCGCATAGTGGCCGGTTGCGATCAGGTCCGCGCCCAGGTGCATCGCGTGGTCGAGGAAGGCCTTGAACTTGATCTCGGCGTTGCACAGCACATCCGGATTGGGGGTACGGCCGGCCTGGTACTCGCGCAGGAATTCCGCGAACACGCGGTCCTTGTACTCGGCGGCGAAGTTGACGGCTTCGATGTCCACGCCGATGACGTCCGCGACGCTGGCCGCGTCGATCCAGTCCTGCCGGGTGGAGCAGTACTCCGAGTCGTCGTCGTCCTCCCAGTTTTTCATGAACAGGCCGATGACTTCATAGCCCTGTTCCTTCAACAGCCATGCCGAGACCGAGGAGTCCACGCCGCCGGACATGCCGATCACGACTTTTTTCTTGCTCATTTCAATTCCAGTAAAGACTAAAGTTCTTCGTACACCGAAGAATGGGTGTGCAGGATTTCCAGCGGCGCGCGCTTGCCGGCCAGGTATTCGTCGACGCACGTCAGCAGCAGCGGGCTGCGGTGGCGCTCGCGGCACGCGGCAATTTCGTCGCGTGTAAGCCACAGTGTGCGCAGGATGCCTTCGTCCAGCGGGCGGTCCAGTTCCTTCCCGACGACCCCGCAGAAGGCGAAACGCAGGTACGTCACCAGCTCGCCCGTGCGAGCCGACCGGTAGCGCGACATGTACATGCCCACCAGCGCCGTCGGCGTGAATTCGTGCGCCGTTTCCTCCAGCGTTTCGCGAATCACGGCTTCCTCCAGCGATTCATGGGGATCCAGGTGCCCGGCGGGCTGGTTCAGGCGAATGCCGTCGCTGGTTTCTTCTTCGATCAGCAGGAACTTGCCGTCGCGCTCGATGACGGCGGCAACGGTCACATTGGGTTTCCAGGTACGCGGCATGTAGTCATCCTTGAAAGAGCCGGTATTTTAGCGTGTTCCGCGTTTCAACATGTGACGGGTCGGTGACAGCGGGAGTGCCTAGTGGAAACCCCCTAGAAGTTGCATTCCCAAAAAGATTAACCATAAAGAATTCCGTGTTAGATTGATGAGAGGGAGCGCCGCATCACCGCAACGAGCGGCATTACCCATGGCAGCAGCCATGGCGCTTGCAGCGTCTGCGGGTTCCACCAGTTTTTTTACAATCTGGAGGCACCATGAGAATAGGCATTCCGGCCGAGACACGGCCGGGGGAGACACGGGTGGCAGCAACGCCCGAAACGGTCAAGAAGCTCGCAGCAAAACACCAGATCCTCGTGCAAACCGGGGCTGGGTCACAAGCCTCGATTACCGATGAAGCCTTTGCCGCCGCCGGCGCGACGATCGTCGGCGCCGCCGAAGCGCTGGGCGCGGACATCGTACTGAAAGTCAGGGCACCCGACGACACCGAGCGCGCGCACATGCGCCAGGGCGCGGTCCTGATCGGCATGCTCAATCCGTTCGACGCCGACAATATCGTCCGCATGGCAGGCAGCGGCCTGTCGGCCTTTGCGCTGGAGGCCGTGCCCCGCATCACGCGGGCACAATCGATGGACGTGCTGTCGTCGCAGGCCAATATCGCCGGCTACAAGGCCGTGATGGTGGCCGCCAACACGTACCAGCGCTTCATGCCAATGCTGATGACGGCCGCCGGCACCGTCAAGGCCGCGCGCGTGCTGATCATGGGCGTCGGCGTGGCGGGGCTGCAGGCCATTGCGACGGCCAAGCGGCTGGGCGCCGTCATCGAGGCGTCCGACGTGCGCCCGCCCGTCAAGGAACAGGTGGAGTCGCTGGGCGCGAAGTTCATCGACGTGCCGTTCCTCACCGACGAGGAGAAGGAAATCGCCCAGGGCGTGGGCGGCTACGCGCGGCCCATGCCGGCCGACTGGATGCGCCGCCAGGCCGAACTGGTGCACGAACGGGCCAAGCTGGCCGACATCGTCATCACCACTGCGCTGATCCCGGGCCGCCCCGCGCCCGTGCTGATCGGCGAGGAGACCGTCAAGGCGATGAAGCCCGGTTCCGTCATCGTCGACCTGGCGGTGGAGCAGGGCGGCAATTGCCCGCTGTCCGAGCTGAACAAAACGGTGGTGAAGCACGGCGTGCATATCGTCGGCGAACCGAACCTGGCCTGCCACGTGGCGGCGGACGCCTCCGCGCTGTATGCCCGCAACGTGCTGGACTTCCTCAAGCTGATCGTCGACAAGGAAGACCAGCTGGCGATCGACCGCGAGGACGAGATCATCAAGGCCACCCTCGTTTGCCACGGCGGCGACGTGCTGCGCAAATAAGGAGACCGCACAAATGGAAGTCAGCCACACCATCATCAACCTGATCATCTTCGTCCTGGCGATCTACGTGGGCTACCACGTGGTCTGGAACGTGACGCCCGCGCTGCATACGCCGCTGATGGCCGTCACCAATGCCGTCTCCGCCATCATCATCGTGGGCGCCATGCTGGCGGCCGGCCTGACGGAAGGGCTCGTCGGCCAGGTCGCCGGCACCGTGGCCGTCGCGCTGGCCGCCGTGAACGTCTTTGGCGGATTCCTCGTCACGCAGCGCATGCTGGAGATGTTCCGCAAGAAGGACAAGAAAGAGGGGAGCAAGTAATGGCCTTCATCTCCATGAACCTGGTGACGATGCTGTACCTCGTCGCCTCCGTGTGCTTCATCCAGGCGCTGAAGGGCCTGTCGTCGCCGGCCACCGCCCGCAAGGGCAACGCGTTCGGCATGACGGGCATGGCCATCGCGTTCGTCACGACCCTGGCGCTGATCCTGAAGCTCAAGTCCGAAGCGGCCGGCATGGGCATCGGCCTGGGCCTGGTCGCGCTGGGCGTCGTGGTGGGGGGCGCCATTGGCGCCTACCTGGCCAAGACCGTCGAGATGACGAAGATGCCGGAACTGGTCGCGGCGATGCACTCGCTGATCGGTCTCGCGGCCGTCTGCATCGCGGTGGCCGCCGTGTCGGAACCGCATGCGTTCAACATCGCCGCCGTGGGCGAGCCGCTGCCGCTGGGGAACCGCATCGAGCTGTTCATCGGCACGTTCGTCGGCGCCATCACGTTTTCCGGCTCGGTGATCGCGTTCGGCAAGCTGGCGGGCAAGTACAAATTCCGCCTGTTCCAGGGGGCGCCCGTCGTGTTCCAGGGCCAGCACATGCTGAACCTGCTGCTGGCGCTTGTCATGCTGGGCTTGGGCCTGGCGTTCGTGTTTGCCGGCGGCGTCGAGCCCGCGTGGACGCCGTTCGTGCTGATGACGGCCATCGCGTTCGTGCTGGGCGTATTGATCATCATCCCGATCGGCGGCGCGGACATGCCCGTCGTCGTGTCGATGCTGAACAGCTATTCCGGCTGGGCCGCGGCCGGCATCGGCTTCTCGCTGAACAACTCGATGCTGATCATCGCCGGGTCGCTGGTGGGTTCGTCGGGCGCGATCCTGTCGTACATCATGTGCAAGGCGATGAACCGCTCCTTCTTCAACGTGATCCTGGGCGGCTTCGGTGGCGATGCCGCGGCGGCCAGCACGGCCGGTGCGACCCCGCAGCGCCCTGTGAAATCGGGCTCCGCGGACGATGCCGTCTTCCTGATGAGTAACGCGGAAACCGTCATCATCGTGCCTGGCTACGGCCTGGCCGTGGCGCGCGCCCAGCACGCGCTGAAGGAGCTGGTCGAGAAGCTGACGGAACACGGCGTCACCGTCAAGTACGCGATCCATCCGGTGGCGGGACGCATGCCGGGCCACATGAACGTGCTGCTGGCCGAGGCCGAGGTGCCGTACGACCAGGTGTTCGAGATGGAGGACGTCAACGGCGACTTCGGCCAGGCCGACGTGGCACTGATCCTGGGCGCCAACGACGTCGTCAACCCGGCGGCCAAGGACCCGAAATCGCCGATCGCCGGCATGCCGATCCTGGAGGCGTACAAGGCCAAGACGGTGATCGTCAACAAGCGCTCGATGGCCTCCGGTTATGCCGGCCTGGACAATGAGCTGTTCTACATGGACAAGACCATGATGGTGTTCGGCGACGCCAAGAAGATCATCGAGGAAATGGTCAAGGCAGTCTGATGCATGGCAGGCGGCTGCCCGGCGCGCTGCCGGGCAGCTTGCCTGTTGGCTTGTTGGCTTGTTGGCTTGTTTGCTTATTTCGATTATTTCGATTAGCATGGATCATCTGCCACAGGAGGTCCCATGCCCACTACCGTAGAGTTCAACCTGGAATTGCCCGCTGCGGCGGAAGTCCAGGCTGCCATGCAAGGCCAGCGCGTGCTGGCCGCCCATCTGGCGACGGCCCAGCCGACGCAAGCGATCCAGATCCTCGACAGCGAAGGGCAGCCGCACCAGGTCGAACTGCCGACCTCGGCCTTGCGCTTGCTGGGTGACGTGCTGGTGGAACTGGCGGCGGGGAACGGCGTCAGAGTGGTGCCCGTGCACGCTGAACTGACGACGCAGGATGCAGCCGACCTGCTCAACGTCTCGCGGCCGCACCTGGTCAAGTTGCTGGAGGAGGGGGCGCTGCCTTTTCATAAGGCGGGCAAGCACCGGCGCGTGCGCTTCGCCGACCTGATGCAGTTCAAGGCCGAGCGCGAGGAAGCGAGCCATCATGCGATGAAAGCGCTGGCGGAGCAGGCGCGCGAACTCAAACTTGGCTATGAATGAGAACCTCGACATTCACCGTGGTGTACGACGCTTGCGTGCTGTATCCGGCACCGCTGCGCGACTTCCTGATGTGGCTGGCGTTGTCCGGCTGCTTCAGGGCGCGCTGGAGCGCGCAGATTCACGATGAATGGCAACGCAACCTCCTGCGCAAGCGTCCCGACCTGACGGCGGCGCAACTGCACCGGACACGCACCGTGGCGGCCCTCGCGGTCTACCGCTGCCTGCTCTGACCGCAAATTTCTGCTGTCGCGAAACCCGGTTTCCTGTATAGTTCAGTCCAAAATTGGTAACGTTTCCATAATGACGGGAGCTGGCGCTGGCTTGGCGCCGTCACAAGCGCACGGCACGTGAGGCGAGCGCTCCATGCAGTATCCTTCCGCTTCACTCAATACGGGACAACAGGCAGTGGCAACCATCAAAGACGTAGCCCGGCTGGCGGGCGTAGGACTGGGCACGGCCTCGCGCGTGGTCAGCGGCAAGGGCGCGGTATCGCCAGCGACGCTGGCGAAAGTGCGCAAGGCCATCGAGGAGCTGGACTTCCGGCCGTCGCACGCGGCGCGGGCGCTGCTGTCCGGGTATTCGAAAATGATCGGCGTGTACATTCCCGTCCTGAAAGGCACGTTCTATACGCCGATCCTCCAGTTGATCGACATGGAGTTGCGCGCCAGCGGCCTGCACATGGTGGTTGCATTCGGCGTTGGCCAGAGTGACGCGCGGCGCCAGGCCGTGGAAGGCATCGAATTCCTGATGGAGCGCGGCTGCGACGGCATCGTCACGATGAGCAATGCGCTGCAGGACGAGGACATCATGGCGTTCGGCACGCGTGGCTCGAACATCGTCGTCGTCAACCAGGCGTTCAGCGGCCTGGCCGAGCAGTGCTTCGTGGTCGACCATCGCCAGGGCGGCCGGCTGGCGGCGCAGGCGCTGCTGGCGCAGGGGCATCGCCACATCGCCGTCGTCGCGGGGCCGTCGACGGCGCCCGACAACGTCGAGCGGATCGACGGCTTCATGGCGGAGCTGCAGCGCCAGGGCATCGACACGGCCGGCCTGTGGGTTGCCGAGAGCGATTTCTCGCCTGAAGGCGGGTGGGCCTGCACGCGCGAACTGCTGGCCTCCGACTACCCGTTTACGGCGCTGTTCTGCGCGAACGACGAGATGGCCATCGGCGCGCTGTCGCACTTCCAGGAGGCCGGGATCGCCGTGCCGGACGACGTGTCCGTGCTGGGGTATGACGACACGCCCAGCGCCGAATTCTCCGCGCCGCGCCTGAGCTCCGTGCACGTGCCGTGGCGCGACGTGGCGCTGGCCGGCCTGAATGCGCTGCTCAACCGCTGCTATGGCGGCGACCGGCCCGTGTCGCGCGATTATCCGGTCAGCGTCACGCAGCGGGCGTCGCTGGGGCCGGCGCCGAAGGGCGAACGCGCGGGCGCCGTGCGCAAACGGCGTCCTTAGCCAGCCCACGCGCGTCGGTCCGACGCGTTTTTTTGAACACTCGCTGGAAAGCTTTCCATGACTGCAAGGAGAAGCGCGATGTTGAAACGACTGCCGGCAATGCCGCTGGTGTCCAGCCCATCGACCGCTGCTGCACTGGCTGACTACCGACAACGCACCCACCACCCGGGAAATCCATGATGCGTAATAACCAAGCGGCCGCACCGCCGGCCATCGCACGCGGCGACTTTCCGCCTGCCTTCCGCTGGGGCACCTCGACCTCGTCGTACCAGATCGAAGGCGCCGTGCAGGAAGGCGGCCGCGTCGAATCGATCTGGGACCGCTTCTGTGCCACGCCCGGCGCCATCCGCGACGGCAGCAGCGGCACCAACGCCTGCGACCATTACCGCCGCTGGCCGCGGGACCTGGACCTGGCGCGCGACCTGGGCACCAACGCCTACCGTTTCTCGATCGCGTGGCCGCGCATCTGGACGCCGGACGGCACGCCCAACGTCCAGGGCCTGGACTTCTATGACCGCCTCGTCGATGGGATGCTCGAGCGCGGCCTGGAGCCGTGGGCCACGCTGTACCACTGGGACCTGCCGCAGCCGCTGCAGGACGCCGGTGGCTGGGCCGTGCGCGCCACCGTGCACGCATACACCGCCTATGTCGATGCCGTCACGCGCCGGCTGGGCGATCGCGTCAAGCATTGGATCACGCATAACGAACCCTGGTGCACGGCCATGCACGGCCACTGGGACGGCGTGCATGCGCCCGGGATCCGCGACTTCGGCATGGCGCTGCAGGTCTGCCATCACGTGCTGCTGTCGCATGGCCTGGCGGTCCCGCTGATCCGCGCCAACGTGCCCGGGGCGCAAGCCGGCATCGCCCTCAGCCTGCATCCGGTGCGCAGCGCATCGGCCAGCGACGACGATGTCGCCGCGGCGCGTCGCCACGACGGCCTGCGCAACCGCTGGTTCCTGGACCCGCTGGCGGGCCGGGGCTATCCGGCCGATATCCTGGCAATGCTGGGTGGACTCGCGCCTCGCGTCGCACCCTCGGACCTGGACGTTATCGCGGTGCCGACCGACTTCATGGGCTTGAACTACTACTTCCCCGAGACGATCGCGCATGTGCCCGGCCATTGGCCGCTGCAGGCGCAGGTCGTCACGCCGTCCGATGTCGAGCGCACCGCCTTCGGCTGGGAGGTCGCACCCAACGGGCTGACGGAGCTGCTGGTGCGCCTGCACACGGAGTATGGCGTGCCAGCCATCCACGTCACGGAGAACGGCTCCTGCTACGACGACGTGGTGGTGGACGGTGCCGTGCACGACACGGCGCGCCAGCGCTACCTGGTGCGCCACCTGGCGGCTTTGCGCGATGCGCTCGCACAAGGCGTGCCGGTGCAGGGCTACTTTGCCTGGAGCCTGCTCGACAACTTCGAATGGGCCGAAGGCTATACACGCCGTTTCGGCCTGACGCACGTCGATTTCGCCACGCAGCAGCGGCTGCTGAAGGACAGCGGCCAGTGGTATCGCGCATTCCTGCACCATTCCTGAACATACATCGGACCGGAGACAGCATGACCTCATTCCCTATCGCCCGCCACGCCTTCCTCGCCGCCGCGCTGCTGGCGCCAAACGTGCACGCCGCCACGCCACCGGCCGACTGGCCGGCCATCAAGCGTGCCGTCGCGCCGGACGCGCAACTGGAAGCACGCGTACGTGCGATCGTCGCCAGCATGACGCTCGAGCAGAAGGTAGGCCAGATGACGCAGGCGGAAATCAAGACGGCCACGCCGGCCGACGTGCGCCAGTACTACCTGGGTTCCGTGCTCAATGGCGGCGGCAGCTGGCCGAACGGGAACAAGCACGCCACTCCGGCCGACTGGCTGGCGCTGGCGGATGCCTACTACGAGGCGTCGATGGCGACCGACATGCCCGTGAAAGTACCCGTCATCTGGGGGATCGACGCCATGCACGGCAACAGCAACGTGGCCGGCGCCACGCTGTTCCCGCACAATATCGGCCTGGGCGCGGCACGCGATCCCGCCCGCGTCAAGCAGATGGCGCAGGCGGTGGGCAAGGCCGTGCGCGCCACCGGGATCAACTGGGTGTTCGCGCCCACGCTGGCGGTCGTGCGCGACGACCGCTGGGGCCGCACCTACGAAAGCTTCTCGGAAGATCCGCGCATCGTGCGGCAGTATGCCGGCGGTTATGTCGAGGGACTGCAGGGCGATTTCAAGGATGACGCCAACGTCGTCGCCACCGCCAAGCATTTCATCGGCGACGGCGGCACCGACCAGGGCAAGGACCGCGGCGTCAACCGCGCCAGCCGGCGCGACATGATCGGCATCCATGGCGCCGGCTACGTGACGGCGCTGCAGGCGGGCGCGCAGACCGTCATGGCGTCGTACAACAGCTGGCACGACGGCAGCAAGGACTACGGCAAGATGCACGGCAACGCCGAGCTGCTGACCGGCGTGTTGAAACAGAAGATGGGCTTCGACGGCTTCGTCGTCACGGACTGGAACGGCATCGCCGAGGTGCCCGGCTGCAGCAACGACAGCTGTCCGCAGGCGATCAACGCCGGCATCGACATGGTGATGGCGCCGGACGACTGGAAGAAGTTCATCGCCAATACGGTCGCGCAGGTCCGCGACGGGCGCATTCCGATGGCGCGCATCGACGACGCGGTGACGCGCATCCTGCGCGTCAAGCTGCGCGCGAACCTGCAAAAGCCTTCCGCCTCGGTGCACGCCGGCAAGCCGGAAGCGCTGCAGGCGCGTGCGCTGGCGCGCAAGCTGGTACAGGAATCGCTGGTACTGCTGAAGAACGATCGCGGCACCTTGCCGCTGGCGCGCGGCAAGAAGCTGCTGGTGGTGGGCAAGAGCGCCGACAGCATGGCCAACCAGTCCGGCGGCTGGACGCTGACGTGGCAGGGCACGGACAACAAGAACAGCGACTTCCCCAACGGCGACACGATCCTGGCCGGCCTGCGCGCGGCGGCGGGCGAGCGGGTCACGTACAGCGCCGATGCGCAAGGCGTCAACGTGGCCGACTTCGATGCCGTCATCGCCGTGATCGGCGAAGGGCCGTATGCCGAAGGCGACGGCGACATCGGCCCGGCCGCCAACCTGCGCCACAGCGCGCGCTATCCGGAAGACCTGGCCGTGCTGCGAGCGGTGGCGGGCAAGGGCAGGCCGATCGTGACCGTGTTCTTGTCGGGCCGGCCGCTGTACGCGAACGACCTGCTCAACCTGTCGGACAGCTTTGTCGCGGCGTGGCTGCCCGGCTCCGAAGGCAAGGGCGTGGCGGACGTGCTGCTGCGCCGTGCGGACGGCAAGGTCGACGTGCCGTTTACCGGCAAGCTGTCGTTCTCGTGGCCGAAGAGCGTCTGCCAGACGCCGTTGAACGTGGGCGACAAGGACTATGCGCCGCTGTTCGCCTACGGCTACGGCCTGGCGTACGGCAGCAAGGCACGGGTGGGCAAGCTGGCCGAGGACAGCAGCGACGCCGGTTGCGGCAAGACCAATGCCTTCCCAATCTTCAACCAGTCCGACCGTGCCACGTTCCCGGTGTACGTACAAAGCGGCAACGAGCGGGTGGCATTGGGTGCGGACCTGAACGCGACCTACCGGCTGCCCACGCTGGCCGTCGAGACGGCGCAGGTCAACACGCAGCAGGATGCGAAGAAGGTGACCTGGACGGGACCCGGCTTCATCGAGGCGAAGGCGGCCCAGCCGCGCGCACTGCCCGCCTGGGCGATCGAGCAGGGCGCGCTGACGTTCGACACGCTCGTCAGCGCCGCGCCGCAGGGCAAGGTGGAGGTGGGCATGGGTAACGCGGCGGTGGATGTGACGAGCGAATTCGCCCGTCTGGCGGGCAAGGGCAGGCAGACGGTCAAGGTGCCGCTGGCGTGCTTTGCGGGCCTTGACGCCGCAAAGGTGGATAATGCGTTCCGCGTCACCGCACAGGGCAGCTTTGTTGCAGCCTTCACCAATGTCCAGGTTGTGGGTGGCGCGGCAGCGGACAGCGATGCCTTCCGCTGTGCAAATCGATAGGAGAGCTTCATGGAAAATACTACAAGTACGGCCGCGCTGGCGCCGGACGCGGTCGCGCACGACGGTCGCGGCAACACGGCACCGCTGGTCATCGTCACCATTCTGTTCTTCATGTGGGGACTCTTGACGTCGCTGAACGACGTCCTGATCCCGCACCTGAAGGCGATCTACACACTGAGCTACGTCCAGGCGATGCTGGTGCAGTTCTGCTTCTTCGGCGCTTACCTGATCGTCTCGCTGCCGGCCGGGATGCTGATTCGCCGCATCGGCTACCAGCGCGGCGCGGTGGCCGGGCTGGTCGTCGCGGCGGCCGGCTGTGGGCTGTTCTACCCGGCCGCGAACGGCGGCTATGGCCTGTTCCTGTTCGCCTTCTTCGTGCTGGCGGCCGGGATCACCGTGCTGCAGGTCGCCGCCAACCCGTACGTGACGGTGCTGGGCGATCCCCGCACGGCGTCGAGCCGGCTGACCTTGACGCAGGCGTTCAATTCGCTGGGCACCACGGTGGCGCCCGCGCTGGGCGGCATGCTGATCCTGTCGGGCAGCGTGCTGGGCGCGCAGGAACTGGCGCGCCTGCCGGCCGTCGAGCAGGTGGCGTACCGCGCGCAACAGGCCGCCGCCGTCCAGGGCCCCTACCTGGTGCTGGCTGGCGCATTGCTGCTGCTGGCCGTGCTGTTCGCGCTGGCGCGGTTGCCGAAGCTGGTCGATGCGGCGGGCGACGCCCCCGCCGGCCGCTTCGCCGACCTGTTCGTGCACAAGCACCTGGTGCTGGGCACGATCGGCATCTTCCTGTACGTGGGCGGCGAGGTGTCGATCGGCAGCTTCCTGATCAACTACATCGGCGAGCCGCAGATCGCGGCGCTGGCACCGGCCGACGCGGCGCACTACGTCAGCCTGTACTGGGGCGGCGCCATGGTCGGCCGCTTCATCGGCTTCGCCGTGATGCGTACCGTCAGCCCGGGCAAGGCGCTGGCGTTCAATGCCGCCGGCAGCATGCTGCTGATCCTGGTCGCGATCTTCGGTCAAGGTTCGGTGGCGATGTGGGCCATCCTGGCCGTCGGCCTGTGCAACTCGATCATGTTCCCGACGATCTTCAGCATGGCGCTGCACGGCCTGGGCCGGCAGACGGGCCAGGCCTCCGGCCTGCTGTGCATGGCGATCGTGGGTGGCGCCCTGGTGCCGTTCGCGCAGGGCGCACTGGCCGATGCCAGCGGCATCCAGATTTCGTTCTTCGTGCCCTTTGCCTGCTATGCGTTCATCCTGTACTTCGGTGCGCGTTACGTGAACCTGCACCGCCAGTAAGCGAACCACCTGGGCAGGCGTCCGCCTGTCCTCCGGATCGCTGCATCGGCTGTAGCGATCCGGAAGCAAATTCATGCTAATGTCGCTCCCGTCCAGTTGATGAAAGGCTAACGGTGAGTACGACAGCAAGGACAGGCGGGGCGGCAGCCTTCGACCTGATCGGCATCGGCGAGTGCATGGTCGAGTTTCACGCGACCGAGCCGCTCGCGCAGGCCACGCAATTCCACAAGTCCTATGGTGGCGACGTGCTCAACGCACTGGTCGCCGCCGCCCGCCAGGGCAGCCGCACGGCATTCGTCAGCCGCATAGGCGACGATCCTTTCGGCCCCGGCCTGCTGTCCGCCTGGCGCGCCGAAGGCGTCGATACCAGCCGTGCACCGCTGGTGCCCGGCGAGAACGGCGTCTATTTCATTGCCGTCGACGAGCACGGCGAGCGCTCCTTTACCTATCGCCGCGCCAACAGCGCTGCGTCCCGCATGACGGGCGACGTGGACGAGGCGTTCGTCGCCACCGCCCGCTGCCTGCTGCTGTCCGGGATCACGCAAGCCATCTCGCCAGGGGCGCGCGCCGCGACGTTGGCTGCCGCGCGGATCGCCCGCGCGCACGGCGTCACCGTGGCCTACGACCCGAACTACCGGCCGGGCCTGTGGTCCGACGCCGCAACGGCGCGCGCCGCATGCGCCGAACTGCTGCCCTACGTCGACATCCTGCTTCCCAGCCTGCCCGCCGATGCGGACGTGCTGCCGGCACCCGCGCACACGCTGGTACCGCACGTCGCGGTAAAACTGGGCGAGGAAGGCTGCCATGTCTGGCTGGGCGGCGAACGCAGCGTCGTTGCGGCGGTGCCGGCGCGCGTCGTCGACACGACCGGCGCCGGCGACTGCTGGAACGGTACCTACCTGGCGCTGCTGCTGGAAGGTGCGACACCGCTCGACGCTGCCGCCCGCGCCAACGCCGCGGCGGCCGCCAAGCTGGCGCACCGCGGTGCCATTCCACCTCGCGACGGAGCACCACGATGAGCGCGAACTCCCGCCGCCGCTTCCTGGGCGGCACCGTCGCCGCCAGCGTGCTCAGCGCCATGCCGCCGCTGCTGCGCGAGGCGCTGGCAGTACCGGCCCGCAAGGGCACCGGCACGATCGGCGACGTGCGCCACGTCGTCATCCTGATGCAGGAAAACCGTTCGTTCGACCACTACTTCGGCACCCTGGCCGGCGTGCGCGGCTTCGGCGACCGCCTGACGATCCCGCTGCCGGACGGCCGCAACGTCTGGCAGCAGCACAACGGCCACCGCATCGTCATGCCGTACCGGCTGGACCAGGCGGTCGGCAACGCGCAGCCGCGCATGGACCTGCCGCATACGTGGCCCGATGCGCAGGCGGCGTGGGACGACGGCCGCATGGCTTCCTGGCCCCGCTCGAAGACGGATGCGTCGATGGCGTACTACACGCGTGCCGAGCTGCCGATCCAGTTCGCGCTGGCCGAGGCGTTTACGCTGTGCGATGCGTATCACTGCTCGCTGCAGGGCGGCACCAACCCGAACCGCCTGTTCATGCTGACGGGGACGAACAACCCGACCGGCGTCGGTGGCGGGCCCCTCATCGACAATCGCATGGAAGGCCTGGGCCCGCCCGAGCAGGGCTTCGACTGGATGACGTATGCCGAGCGGCTGGAGGCGGCGGGCGTCAGCTGGAAGGTCTACCAGGACATGGACGACAACTTCGGCTGCAACCTGCTGCAGGTGTTCCGGCGCTATCGCGAGGCATTTGCCGCGCGACCGAATCCGTTGGCCGACAAGGCGCTCAGCACGACGCTGTGGAATGCCACGCTCGATGGCCTGCGCGATGACGTCGTCGCCGGCAAGCTGCCGCAGGTCAGCTGGGTCATCCCGCCGCAGCTGTACAGCGAGCACCCCAGTCCTTCCACGCCGGTGCAAGGCGGTGCCTACACGCTGCAGGTGCTGGAGGCGCTGCTGGCCGATCCGGACGTGTGGGCCGGCACGGTGCTGCTGCAGATGTACGACGAAAACGACGCCTTCTTCGACCATGTGCCGCCACCGGCCGCGCCGGCGTGGCAGCCGGACGGCAGCCGGGCTGGCAAGTCGACGGTGGACTTCACTGCGGAGTGCCACTCGGACAGCCGGCTGTATGGCCTGGGACCGCGCGTGCCGATGCTGGTGATGTCGCCGTGGAGCAAAGGGGGCTGGGTCAATTCGCAGGTGTTCGACCACACGTCGATCCTGCGCTTCCTCGAGCGCCGCTTCGGCATCGCCGAACCGAACATCGCGCCGTGGCGCCGCACCGTCTGCGGCGACCTGACCAGCTGCTTCGACTTCGCCACGCCGGACGCACGCAAGCCGGCGGTGCCGGTGCACGGCATCGCCTGGGCCGACGAGGTGCGCGCCCGCCAGCGCGCGACGCCGCCTATCGAGGTGCCGCCGGAAGGCAGCCAGTCGGTGCCGCGCCAGGAGGGTGGCACGCGGCCGTCACGCGGCCTGCCGTACCGGCTCGAGACGACGGCGCAGGTGGATGCAACCGGCGTCACGCTCGCCTTCGAGAATAACGGCGGCGTGGGCGCGGTGCTGCACGTGTACGACCGGCGCCGGCTCGAGCTGGGCCCGCGCCGCTACACGCTGGAGGCGGACCGGGGCTTGAGCGACCGCTGGACCGTCGCGCCGGCCGATGGCCTGTACGACCTGTGGGTGCTGGGGCCGAATGGTTTTCATCGCCACGTGCGCGGCCGGGCCGGTTACGCGGCGCTGAACGTGAGCGCGGCGCAGCAGGGCGAGCGCCTCGTGCTGACGTTGTACAACCCGGCCACGGTGGAGAAGCAGGTGACGATCACGCCGCTGGCCTACGCCGCCAGCGTGCCCGTCACGCACCGCATCCCACCGGACGGCGTGCTGCGCCTGCCCGTGACGGGACCTTGGTACGACGTCGGCGTGCGGGAAGGGGAGTCGGCCTGGCGCTTTGCCGGGCGGATCGAGACGGGGGCGCACAGCGTCAGCGATCCGGCGTTCGGGTTGGCGCCAGCGGCTTGGTGAATTGTCGTGATACCGTTCGGTTCAGCTCACTTTGAAGCGACTGCGGACGCCCGCTCCGCATAGGGTCGGTCCCTTTGTGGGGACAGACCCTGAAGTTTGTCGTCAACAGCCGTGAGCCTCAGCGAAACTTCGGGGTCTGTCCCTGTGCAGGGACAGACCCCAGCGGCAGCGGTGTTTCAGCGGATCAGCCGCCCAGCACCGTGACGACGACGTGGCGCCGCTGCGGCGCCGTGCGGTGCTCCCACAGGAAGATGCCCTGCCACGTGCCCAGCAGCAGGCGAGCGCCGCCGACGGGAATCGTCACGCTGGTATCGGTCAGCACGCTGCGCGCGTGGGCGGCCATGTCGTCCGGTCCTTCGGTGTCGTGGCGGTAGGCCGGATCGCCGTCCGGCGCCAGGCGCGCCGCAATCGTCTCCAGGTCGCGCCGCACGTCCGGATCGGCGTTTTCGGTGATCGTCAGCGAGCAGCTGGTGTGCTGCACGAACACGTGCGCCAGGCCGCACTGCACGCCGGACTGCGCGACCGCCTGCGCCACCGCATCCGTGATGTTGCGCGTGCCGCGGCCGGCATTGGAAAACGCCAGCGTGGTCTGGTAAGCCATCGCTAGCGGCGCCCGTACATCATCAGTTCGGCCAGCAGGCTGCGCGCCGGCGTGAACACGTCGATGGCCGCCAGCGATATGCCCAGCAGGGCCTGCACCGGCGAGTCGTTGGCAAACACGCGCGCCATCGTGTCCGTCAGCCGTACCGTCAGGTCGCGGTCCTGGCGGCGCAGGTCGGCATATTGCGCCAGCATGTCCGGCGTGCTGCCTTGCGCCAGCAGGCGCGCCAGCACGGCCGCGTCGCGCAGTCCCAGGTTCAGGCCCTGGCCGGCCACCGGATGCAGCGTTTGCGCGGCATTGCCGATGGCGGCCGTGCGGGCGCTGCCGGCCATGCCCGCGTTCAGTCCCAGCGGGAAGGCGAGGCGGCGGGTCGCGCTTGTAAAGCTGCCCAGGCGCTCGCCGAACGTTTCGCCCAGCTTGCGCAGGAATGCCTCGTCGCCCATCGCCAGCAGCGACTCCGCCGTCGCGGGGCGCACGCACCACACCAGCGAGTAGCCGTCGTCCTGCGGCAGCAGCGCCAGCGGGCCTTCGCCCGTGAAGCGTTCGTAGGCACGGTACGCCACCGGTGCGCTGGTCGTGACCTGGGCGATGACGGCGGTCTGGCCATAGTCGCGCGTTTTTGCCTTGTCGTCCTGCTCGCCGAACAGGCCGCCCTCGGCCTGCACGACGATGGCGGCGCCGATGCTGCCGCCGTCCGCCAGCGCCAGGCGCACGTGGTCCGCGCTCTCGTCGATGGCTGTCACGCGGGCCGGGCGCAGCGAGCGCACGCCGAGCCGTTCGCACAGGCCGCCCAGCACCGTGACGATGTCGCCATAGCGCGTCACGTAGCCCAGTGCCGGCACCCGGTGCTCCGCACGGGTGATCATGCTGCGGCCGAACTGGCCCTTGCGCGAGACGTGGATCTCGTGGATCTCGGTGGCCGGCACTGGCCAGGCGCCGATCTGCTCGAGGATCTGGCGGCTGCCCCACGATAGCGCCAGGGTGCGCGGGTCGGCGCTGGCCACGTCCAGCGGCTTGGCGTCCACCAGCACGATGCTGGCAGGGGCCACGCCCCGGCGCACCAGCAGCGCCGCCAGCGCCATGCCGGCCGGGCCGGCGCCGCAGATGGCGATGTTGTAGTCTGCGCTCAGGTTGTCCGCGCTCATGCGGCTCCCTTCATCAGCGCCTCGATGTCCGCGACGGTTTTCGGCGCGGAACCGGTCAGCAGCGTATGGCCGCCGGGGGCGACGACGACGTCGTCCTCGATGCGGATGCCGATGTTCCAGAACTGCTCCGGCACCCCTTCGGCGGGGCGCACGTAGATGCCCGGTTCGATCGTCAGCACCATGCCTTCCTGCAGTGGCCGGGACGGCTTCTCCTGGCCCGGCGCCTCGCTGCCGGTGGGAAGGCGGTAGGCGCCGGCATCGTGCACGTCCATGCCCAGCCAGTGGCTGGTGCCGTGCATGTAGAACGGCAGGTAGGCCTTGGCGGCGATGACGTCGTCGACGCTGCCGTGCGTGTCACGGCGCAGCAATTTGAGGTCCAGCATGCCCTGCGCCAGCACCCGCAGCGCCGCCTGGTGCACCGAGTGGAACGTGCGACCCGGCTGCACGGCGTCGAATGCGGCCTGCTGGGCGGCCAGCACCAGTTCGTACAGCGTGCGCTGCGGCCCGCTGAAGCGGCCATTGACGGGGAAGGTGCGGGTGATGTCGGAGGCGTAGCCATCGAGCTCGCAGCCGGCGTCGATCAGCACCAGGTCGCCGTCGTCGATCCGGCGGTCGTTGCTGTTGTAGTGCAGGATGCAGCTGTTGGCGCCCGAGGCGACGATCGGCGTGTAGGCGGGGAACTGGGCGCCATTGCGGCGAAACTCGTACAGCAGCTCCGCTTCCAGGGCGTACTCGAACACGCCGGGACGCGCGGCACGCATGGCGCGCACGTGGGCGGCGCCGGAGATCTCGCCGGCGCGCAGCATGATGGCCTGCTCGAAGGCGTCTTTCACGACGCGCATCTCGTCCACCAGCGGATTGACGTCGCGCAGCGCCGGCGGCGCCTGGATACCGCTGCGGCCCTGGCGCCGTACGCTGTCGAGCCAGCGGCGCAACCGCTGGTCGAGTTGTTCGTCGCGCGCCAGCTTGCAGTACACGGCCGGCACGTCGGCCAGCAGCGTCGCCATGTGCGCATCGAGCGCCCCGATCGGGTACGCGGCATCGAAGCCGAATGTGTCGCGCGCGGCTTCGGGACCATAACGCAGGCCGTCCCAGGTCTCGCGCTCGGGATTCTTCTCGCGGCAGAACAGCATGGCCTGCGCCGCTTGCGTCCCGCGCGCGGCGACAAGGACCAGCACCGCTTCCGGCTCGGTAAAGCCGGTCAGGTAATAGAAGCTGCTGTCGTGGCGGTAGGGGTAGTCGCTGTCGGCATTGCGCGCCACTTCAAGGCTGGTGGCCAGCACGGCGACGCTGCCCGGCTCCAGCTGGGCCAGCAGGCGGGCGCGCCGTGCGGCGAACGGGGCGGCGTTCATGGCCGCATTCATTGTCGACTGCCGCCGTTGAGCTTTTCGAGCTGCTGGGGCGTGCCGATATTGTCCCAGTCGCCTTCGTAGACTTCGCCGCCCACCAGGCCGCGCTCGGCATACTCGCGCAGCAGCTTGCCCAGGCCCGCGTGCTGGCCCGGCGCGATGCCGTCGAACATGGCCATGCGGTAGACGCCCAGGTTGGCGAAGGTCCACGTCGGCTCGCCCGTGTTCGACACCGTGTACAGGTTCAGGCCGAAGTCGCCCTTCGGGTGGAACGGCGGATTCTTCACGAGCCAGATCCAGGCGATGTCGCGCTTGTCATCGGGGTAGGCGTTGCCCCACATGTCCTTGTCGTGCAGGACGTCCTTGGCCTGGGCGAAGTCGAAGTGGGGGCAGTAGATGTCGCCGGAGACGGCAAAGAACGGCTCCTCGCCCAGCAGGTGGCGGGCGTTGGCGATGCCGCCCGCCGTCTCCAGCGCTTCCTTCTCGGCGGAATAGCGGATAGTGGCGCCGAAGCGGCTGCCGTCGCCCAGGTACTCCTCGATCATGTGACCGAGGTGCGCGTGGTTGATGACGATGTCCGGCATGCCGGCGCGCACCAGGTTCAGCACGTGCCATTCGATCAGCGGGCGGCCGCGCACCTTCAGCAGGGGCTTGGGGCAGGTATCGGTCAGGGGGCGCATCCGCTCGCCGCGGCCGGCGGCGAAGATCATGGCTTTCATGGCGGCGTCCTCAGAAGGTGTAGCGCACGTCCGGCGCGCGGTTCTCCAGCGCGTCGAGCAGCTTCAGGAGCGGTTTCAGCTCGCGGTAGCGGCCGGCGGTGCGGCGCACGTATTCCATCACCGTGGGCAGGTCGCCCAGGTACAGCGGCTTGCCGTCGCGGTAGTTCAGGCGGCAGAACAGGCCCAGGATCTTCAGGTGGCGCTGCAGTGCCATGTACTCGAAATCCTTGTAGAAGGTGTCGAAATCCTTGTGCACGGGCAGGCCGGCGGCGCGCGCGTGCTGCCAGTAGCGGATCACCCAGTCCAGCACCAGTTCCTCGTCCCACGACACATAGGCGTCGCGCAGCAGCGAGGCGACGTCGTACGTGATCGGGCCGTACACCGCATCCTGGAAATCCAGGATGCCCGGGTTTTTCTCGTCCATCCACATCAGGTTGCGCGAGTGGTAGTCGCGGTGCATGGTCACCTGCGGCTGCGCCAGGCAGTTGGCGGCGATCGTATCGAACACCTTCTGCAGCTCGGCGCTTTGCGCCTCCGTCAGCGTGGTGTTCAAGTGCTTGCCGATGTACCACTCGGGGAAGATGTTCATCTCGCGCAGCATGAAGGCGCGGTCGAACTCGGGCAGCACGCCCGGCTGGCTGGCCTGCTGGATCTTCACCAGGGCGGACAGCGCTTCCGCGTACAGCGTGGCGGCGTTGTCGTGGTTCAGGGCCTGCAGGTATGTGGTCGTGCCCAGGTCGGACAACAGCAGGAAGCCTTGCTCCAGGTCCTGTGCGACGATGGTCGGTACGGACACGCCGGCGTCGGCCAGCAGGCCCGCGACCTTGACGAAGGCGGCGGTGTTCTCGCGTTCCGGCGGCGCATCCATGACCACCAGCGTGGCGCCATGGGCACCCTGCGCGGCAGCCAGCACGTCGACGCGGAAGTAGCGGCGGAAGCTGGCATCGGCGGAGGCGGGGCGGCACGACTCGGGCTGCACGAGGTTCAGGCCTTGCAGCCACGCTTGCAGCTGGACGAGGCGCGCATCCGCTTGGACAGCGGCGCCGCCGGCCGTTCCAGGCTCGCCGGCGGGCGCGGATTTTGGTGATACTTTATGCAATAAAGACATGAAAACAGCCTGACGAATCCGGGCAATGGTGAAGATTCCCATATAATAAGGGATTCAAATCAAAAAATCGCCTGTCATGGTGCTTCGCGTATCGTTCCTTTCATGAGCTGGTTTTTGGCCCCCCCATCCAAGCAACGCTGGGCGTTTGCCCTGACTGCCCTGGTCGCCGCATCGGCGGTTCCCACCCATGCACAGCCCGTCGAGGCCACGGCAAAGGGCACGCCGCGCGCGGAAGATCCCGACGCGCCCGTGACGATGCGGGCGGAGGAAATCACCGGGCGGCCGGAACGCGAGCTTGTGCTGGAGCGCGACGTCGAGATCGTGCGCGACAAGATGCGCGTGACGGCCAATTCGGCCTGCTACCGCCAGGTCGAGGCGGAGCTGGAGGCAAAGGACAATATCCGCGTCTGGCGCTTCGGCGACTACTACACGGCCGACGAATTCCGCATCAACACGGATACGGGCGTGGGCACGATGCTGCACCCGACCTACAAGCTGGAACTGAATAACGCGCAGGGCAAGGCGCGCCGCATCGACTTCCTCAATCCGGACGAGGCGGTCGTGGTGGACGGCACCTACAGCACCTGCGAGGGCCCGAACCCGGACTGGTACCTGAAGGCCAGCACGCTGAACCTGGACATGGGCCGCGAGACGGGCGTCGCGCGCAATTCCGTCGTTTACTTCAAGGACGTGCCGCTGATCGGCTCGCCCGCGCTGTCGTTCTCGCTGTCGGGCGAGCGCCGCTCCGGCTGGCTGCCCGCGCTGCCGAGCTACAGTTCGCGCGGCTCGGCCGAACTGACCTTGCCGTACTACTTCAATATCGCGCCCAACCGCGACCTGACCCTGTACCCGCACTACATCTCGCGGCGCGGGCTGCAGATCGGCGCCGTCGGCCGCTACATGGGCGAGACGGACGCGGGTTCGTACGAAGGCCGCACGCTGGTCGAATACCTGCCGCACGACAAGGAAGCGGGCATCGACCGCTGGCAAATCAATACCAGCCATTCGCAGGCGCTGGCCAAGGACTGGTCGTTCGGCTGGAACGTGCGCGCGGCCTCCGACGACAACTACCCGAACGATTTCTCGAAGACGGTGGCGGGCAGCGCGGAACGCCAGCTGCTGCGTGAACTGCGCACCGACTACCGCGGCGAGTACTGGAGCCTGACGGCACGCGTGCAGAAGTACCAGGTGCTGCAGGACCCGGACCTGACGACACCCACGCCGCATCCGTACGACCGCCTGCCGGCGATTAGCTTCCACGCGGCGCGCTACGATATCGGCGGCTTCGACTGGCAGGTCGACAGCGAAATCACGCGCTTCCAGCACCCCACGCTGATCAACGGTAACCGCATGGTCGTGGTGCCGCAGGTGAGCTACCCGATCATCAGCCCCAGCTACTTCATCACGCCCAAGCTGATGCTCAACGCCAGCGCCTACCAGCTGGACGACTGGAAGAACACGGCCACGGGCGCGCTGGAACAGAGCCGCTCGGAGACCCGCACGATCCCCACGTTCTCGCTGGATTCGGGCCTGGAATTCGAGCGCCAGACCAAGCTGTTCGGCCGCGCCGTCACGCAGACCCTGGAGCCGCGCCTGTTCTACGTGTACACGCCGTACCGCGACCAGACCATTATCCCGAACTTCGACACGGCCGATGCGACGTTCAACTTCTCGCAGATCTTCAGCGAGAACCGCTTCGTGGGATCGGACCGCATCAGCGATGCCAACCAGGTGACGGCGGCCGTCGTGTCGCGCTTCCTGGAGGCGTCGGGCGCCGAGCGCCTGCGCCTGTCGTTCGGCCAGCGCTTCTACTTCCACGAGCCGCGCGTGACTCTGGACGGTTCGACCACGGCGGCGGGCAGCCGTTCGGACCTGCTGCTGGCCGCGGCCGGCCGCATCTCCGACACGTGGGGCGTCGACAGCGCCGTGCAGTACAACCCGGACGACAAGAAGGTCGTCAGCTCGAGCCTGAACATGCAGTGGCAGCCGGGCGCGAAGAAAGTGGTCAACGCCGGCTACCGCTACCTGCGCGACAGTTTCAAGAACGTCGACTTCTCGACGCAGTGGCCGATCTCGCAGAAGTGGTACGGCGTGGGCCGCATGAGCTACTCGCTGAAGGATCACCGTATCCTGGAAAGCCTGATCGGCGTCGAATACAACTGCGACTGCTGGGTGTTCCGCGCGGGCGCGCAGCGCTTCGTGACGACGGCGAACAAGACGTCGACACAGTTCTTCTTCCAGCTCGAACTGACCGGCCTGTCCAAGCTGGGCATCGGCAGCCCGCTGGAAGTCATGAAGAACAGCATTCCGGGTTATCAGCGCATCAACGACGTCACGCGGCGTTGAGCGGGGACGGCGCGCTTACTTTTGCTTACCTTCGCCGATTGCCGATTGTCCCGCCATACCTGTTATTCTTCTCGTTTTAACCGACTCAATGAGCGTTTCCGATATGCGTAAGTCCAGTAAGCACCCGATCACCCTCGCGGCAGTCCTGCTGTGCGCAATGGCTGCCGGCGGCAGCGCCGTGGCCCAGAACGCCAAGCCGGCGGCGCCCGCGCCCGCCGCCGCGTCGGCCCAGAAAGGCTTCACGCCCCCGGGACAATCGAAGAACACCGAGATCGACTCCATCGCGGTGGTCGTCAACGACGAGGTGATCACCCGGCGCGAGCTGGCCCAGGAAGTGAACACGATCGTGCAGCGCATGAAGGCGCAGAACGCGCAGCTGCCGTCCGCTGCCGACCTGCAGCGCCAGATCGTCGAGCACATGATCGTGCAGCGGGCCCAGTTGCAGATGGCGCGCGAGATGGGCGTGCGCGTGGACGATGCGATGCTGGACCGCGCCATGGTGCGTGTGGCCGCCGAGCAGAAGATGACGGTGCAGCAGCTGCGCGACCAGGTCGAGAAGCAGGGCGGCTCGTATGCGGCGTTCCGCGAGGACATCCGCAACGAGATCATCATGACGCGCCTGCGCGAGCACGAGGTGGAACAGAAGATCCAGGTCTCGGAAGCGGAAGTGGACAGCTTCCTGGCAGCGCAGGAAGCGGCCGCCGCGGAGCAGTTCGAGGTGAACATTTCGCAGATCCTCGTGCGCATTCCTGAAAACGCGTCGCCGGAAGTGATCGCCCAGCGCCAGAAGCGCGCCGAGGAAGTCATGCGCCAGCTGCGCACCGGCGCCGACTTCGCCAAGATGGCTGCCACTTATTCGGACGCCAGCGATGCGCTGCAAGGCGGCGTGGTGGGCTGGCGCCAGACCGACCGCATTCCGCCGGTCTTCGCCGAGGCGCTGGTCAAGCTCAATCCGGGCCAGGTCACGCCGATCATCAAGAGCGTGGGCGGCTTCCACATCCTGAAGCTGGCCGACAAGCGCAGCGTGGCGCAGGCCCAGGCCGAAGCGGCCGTGCAGCAGACGCACGCGCGCCACATCCTGCTGAAGGTGACGCCGTCGCTGAGCGCGGCCGATGCCAAGCGCCGCCTGGCCGAGATCAAGGCACGCCTGGACAACAAGAGCGCCACGTTCGAGGAACTGGCACGCCTGTACTCGAACGACGAATCGGGCAAGAAGGGCGGCGACCTGGGCTGGCTGGTGCCGGGCGATGCGCTGCCCGAATTCGAGCAGGCGATGAACGCGCTGAAGCCGGGCGAAGTCAGCGGCCCCGTCGAGACGAGCTTCGGCTATCACCTGATCCAGGTGGTGGAACGCAAATCCGAAGACGAGTCGAAGGACAAGAAGCGCAACGAGGCGCGCATGGCCCTGCGCGAGCGCAAGATGGTGGAAGCCTCCGAGGACTTCCAGCGCGAAGTACGCGACCGCGCGTATGTCGAGTTCCGCGCCGAAGACCTGAAGGAAACCAAGTAAGCCTATGGCAACGGGGCAGGGCCAAGCGCGGCCGACGATCTGCATCACCACGGGCGAGCCGGCCGGCATCGGCCCGGAGATCGCCCTGCGCGCCGCCTGGGCCCTGCGCGGGCAGGTCAACTGCGTGCTGCTGGGTGACGCCGCGTTCCTGGCGATGACGGCGCATGCGCTCGATCCGGAAATACGCGTCAGCGCCCTGTCGCTGCAGGCGGTACGGAACGGCGGCTTGCCGCATTTCGGTGCGGAGCGGCTGTGCGCGATCGACGTGCCGCTGGCCGCGCACGTGGTGCCCGGCACCCTGGACAAGGAAAACGGCCGTGCCGTGCTGGCCATGCTCGATGCCGCCATCGAAGGCGTGCAGGCGGGCTGGTTCGCGGCCGTCGTCACGGCGCCGCTGCAAAAGAGCACCATCAACGATGCCGGCGTGCCGTTCTCCGGCCATACCGAATACTTTGCCGAGCGCACCGGCACGCCGCAGGTCGTCATGATGCTGGCCGGCGCGCCGGCCGCCGCCACAGGCGTAGCGCAACTGCGCGTGGCGCTGGCGACGACGCACCTGCCGCTGAAAGACGTGGCGGGAGCGTTGACGCAAGAGGGCCTGGGCCGCACGCTCGACATCCTCCACCACGACCTGCGCACCAAGTTCGGCCTGGCCACGCCGCGCATCCTCGTCACGGGCCTGAACCCGCATGCGGGGGAGAACGGCTACCTGGGGCGCGAGGAAATCGACACGATCGCGCCGGCTTTGGCGACGGCGCGTGCACGCGGCATCGATGCGCGTGGCCCGTACCCGGCCGACACGCTGTTCCAGCCGAAGTATTTAGAGGATGCCGACTGCGTGCTGGCGATGTACCACGACCAGGGCCTGCCGGTGCTGAAGTTCGCGACCTTCGGCCACGGCGTCAACATCACGCTGGGCCTGCCGCTGATCCGCACGTCCGTCGATCACGGCACGGCGCTGGACCTGGCGGCCAAGGGCCTCGGCCACGCCGACTGCGGCAGCATGGAACAAGCCATCGCCGCGGCGCTGGCCATGGTGCGCGCCCGCCGCGCCTGAACCAACCCGGCGGTCCGTCCGGACCGCCCATCACCAAAAAGACAGATGAAACACATAGCCCGCAAACGCTTCGGCCAGAACTTCCTGCAGGACGATCGCGTCCTCGGCGACATCATCGAGGCCATCGCGCCCGCACCGGGCGACACGATGGTGGAAATCGGCCCGGGCCTGGCCGCCATGACGGACCTGCTGCTCAAGTCGCTGGATCACATGCACGTGGTGGAGCTGGACCGCGACCTGGTGGCGCGGCTGGAAAAGCGTTTCCCACGCGAGAAGCTGACGATCCACTCGGGCGACGCGCTGAAGTTCGACTTCGGCACGATCCCCGTGCCGGCGGGACGCAAGCTGCGCGTCGTCGGCAACCTGCCGTACAACATCTCCAGCCCGCTGCTGTTCCACCTGGCCGACTTCGCGCCGCTGGTCGAGGACCAGCATTTCATGCTGCAGAAGGAAGTGGTGGAGCGCATGGTGGCCGAGCCGGGCACGAAGGCCTACGGCCGCCTGTCCGTGATGCTGCAGTGGCGCTACCGCATGGCGCTGATGTTCATCGTGCCGCCGGAGGCGTTCGACCCGCCGCCGAAGGTCGATTCGGCCATCGTGCGCATGATCCCGATCGCCGAGCCGCTGGCATGCGACCGGACCACGCTGGAAGCGGTGGTGCAGAAGGCGTTCTCGCAGCGCCGCAAGGTTATCCGCAACTGCCTGGCGGGGATGTTTACGGAGCAGCAGATCGCCGACGTGGGCATCGACCCGGGCGCGCGGCCGGAGACGGTGGCGATGGAGGCGTATGTGGCGCTGGCGAACAGCCTGGAGCAATAACCCGAACGCGGGCACCCAACTGCGAGGAGCTGGGGTCGAACCCGCCGGGTCCGACCCCGGGTGTCGGTGTTGGGATCGAATTAGAACGGCAAAAAAAAGGTTCATCGCACTTTGCCGGGGAACGCATCCTTGATTTTCAGGAAGAAGTATGCGGAGTCGCGGAAGCCGTAGGCCATCCGCTTGATGACTTTGATACGGTTGTTGACGCCCTCGAGAATGGATGAGCTCATCGGGTAGATCGCTGAAGCCAGGATGCCACGTCGGTATTTGACCAAGCGTTTGGCGAACAGGACCAGGGGCGCAATCTGGCTGTCCAGGGCGAGCCTTAGCCAGGATTTCCAGCGACGGGCACCATCGCGGACCGTTGGCGCATACCAGATTTCCTTCAGCTCGGTCTTGAGAAGATAGACGGTGGACAAGGGCTTGTTAGCCGCAAGCAGTTCCTCGAGCTTGATCGCTTGGTCCTGCTTGAGGTTGTCACGATTACGTAGCAAGAGCCAGCGGCTGCGCTTGATGACCTGGCGGGCCTTAGGCTCTGCCCGTAGTGTATTGGCCTGATCGACCCGGACCCGATCAACGACTTCTCGGCCAAAGCGGGCAACGACATGAAATAGATCGTAGACCACTTCGGCATTTGGACATTGCTCACGCACCTCGAGATCCATAGCCGTGTTCATGTCCATTGCGACGGCTTCGATCCGCTGGCAGCCTTCAGCGCCAAGCTTCTCGAAGAACGGCCGAATCGCTTCCCGGCTATTGCCTTCCCCGACCCATAACACCCTCATACGTTCGGCGTCGAGTGCGACGGTGGCATAGCGATGGCCCTTGTGCAAGGCGAATTCGTCCATGACCAGGCGTCGAACGTGTTCTGCCGAGAAGTCGCCATGCAAACGCTCCAGCCGTCGATGATCAATGTCCTTGATAGTATGCCAGTGCAGACCAGTCAGCCGGGCCACATGGGCTATCGGAAGCAGCTGTGCCAGTGCCTCGACCCACACCCTAACGCGATGCGTGATGCGTGCGCGCCGATCGAGCCACGAAATATGTTCGGCAACGCGGGCATTGCAGTGATGGCAGTCCAGCCGCCGGACCGGAACATCAAGCCACACACGTCTATCCAGGCAGTCGCGGTCACGAACTATGCGCCTACGCCGCTCATGAATCAGCGAGCAGGGCTGCCGGCACGATCCACATCGGGCCTCGCTTGCAGGGCAGGTCTCTAGAACAATTAGTAGGGATCGGTCCTCACGGTCTTGGACGGAGTGGACAATATAGCCTTCCCAAAACGGGAGAGACGACATAGCATTGAGCATGGCGGTGGTTTGACAGATTGACTTGTTTGGCGACTATCAATCTACCAACTTCAGACCTCCGCCACCACTTCCTGCTCAGATCGTCAATCCCGTCTTCCCCCATTCCCCGCGATGAACCAAAAAAAAAGCCGGCTCAGAGAGCCGGCTAAATCCAATTCTCAGAAAGAAGTGGAGGAGACGGGAGTGATTATGATGCGTCGCCGCATATTGATCCACTTTATTTTGCGAATGCCCATCATTCCACTTGTGAATATCACGCTGGCGTGCAGGTGATCGCGATATCGGTCACGTCGGCGTCGCCCATCGTCCCGGTGCCATTCGCGATCGTGCACTTGCGGCCGGCCGGCTGCTTCAACACCACCAGGCCGTACGACGATTGAGATGCGATCGGATCCGTGTAGATAAACGAAGTAGCTGCCTTCGGCACCGTGAATTCCGAGCCATTGCCATTGATGATGATCAGGCCATCGGCGTCCAGGCCGGTGACCTTGCCGGTCAGCTTGAACGTGTTGACCGAGCAGATGATCGCCACATCGATCGTCTGCGTGTAACCCGCCGAACCTTTCAGCGCGCCCGAGATGGCCGGGCCGCACGTCTGGTGCGCCGGATTCTTGATGGCGATCTCGTATTCGTCGCCGTAGTCGATCGAGTTCGGCAACTGGAACTTGACGGCGCTGGTGCCGTCGGCCGGCGGCTGGACCGCGACCTTGTCCGAGCCGTTGGTCAATTCCATGCCGCCGAACTTCAGGCCTGTGACAGTGCCGCCGACGGTAAACGATTCCTTGCCGCCGCAACCGGCCAGCGTCAGGGCCAGTGCGATCGAACCCAGAAACATTGCTTTCATTGCATTCTCCAAATAGAAGCGCGCCGCCAGGGCGCGCCGGTGCCGGTCTCGCCGGTTCAGGCCTTGTTGCAGGTGACGACGATATTGTTGACGGGGCCGGACGGCATCGTGCCGGCATTGTTGGCCACGCTGCACACGAGGCCGGCAGGGTTCTGCAGGACCGTCACACCGTAGTTGGCGCCGTCATCGACGGGCGTGTCAAAGGTGAAGCCCGTGCTGCCGGCCGGGATCGCCTTCTGCACAGGACCGTTGTTCAGGATCAGGCCGTCCGCGGTCAGGCCGCTGACGGTGCCGCCCAGCGTGTAGCTGAAGGTCTTGCACGTGACGACCACCTGGCGGGCGGTGTAGTAGTTCGCTTTCAGTCCGATGGTTTTCGGATCGACATCGCACTTGGCAGCCGTCGGCTGGGTCTGGATCTGGACGTCGATCGTGCTGTCTTCCTCGATCAGGTTGGGGAACGTCGGCGTGATGGTTGGCGCACCGGCCGAGCCGTTGACGGTGATGGTCTGGTCGCCGCTCTTGAGCACGAGGCCGGGTTTGGACAGGCCAGTCACGGTGGCGACCAACACCAGGCTGCCATTATCGCTGCCGCCGCAACCTGCCAGCAGTGCCGCGCACAGCGCGCCCGCGCTCGCGCGCACGTACATACTCTTCATATTAAAAATCTCTCCAAAATCAATAAGCTGGAATGCTGTGCCGCGGCGCGGAGCATGAGTCGGCGCTTATTTTAGTGCATTTAACAACGCACAGCTCGACAAATCCTTGTAACGACATGTGTCCCCCGGGGCGCTGCCCTAGCGGATCTGCGCCGTTTCGCAACGCGATTGCCGGCCCGTCAGCGTGCAGCGATTCTTGATCGCACCGTGGCGGTCGTGCACGGCGACGCGCCACCTGCCCGGGCCGTCGCGCTCCATCGTCATGAAGCCGAAGCCGCCCACCCACGAGCTGAACGCATCGATGACGGCGCCCGGCGCCGGTTGCACGGCCATCGGATCGTCCGGCAGCGGCACGGTGGCTTCGGCCGTGCCGGAAAAGCCCGCGACGAACTGGCTCGGATGGGGACTGGAAAAACTGACCTGCTCCCACAGGTGCACGTGGCCGGACAGCAGTGCCTGTACATTGGCCGGCAGCAGCAGCGGATCGACGGCGCCGAAGCTGTCCTGCAGGCCCTTGTCACCCAGCTGCAGGTAGCGCTGGCCGTTCTTGTCCAGGTCGGCGCCGAAGCCCAGGATCGGATGGTGGTTCGCCAGCAGGTTGTAGGGCGTGCGCGCGGCCAGCGCCGCCACCTTCGGGTAGGCGTCGCGATAGCGTTCGTAGCCGGTGTTGCCCGGCTTCAGGCCCCGCCACGTGGTGGCGGCCGTGTCGACGACCAGCAGTTGCGTGTCCGGCGCCAGCGGCACCGCATACGGGTCGCTGTAGTCGCCCACCGCATCGTCGGCGGCCACGTTGCAGTCGCGCGCCGGCACCAGCGGGCGCGGGTCGAGGAAGCGCCACCAGCCCTGGCCGCCCCGCACGCACGACTCGTGGTTGCCGCGCACGACGATCCACGGCGCCGCGCGCAGCAGCGGCGCGGCGGGCTGGAAGAAATCGGCGCGCCAGGTGTCCCAGCCATAGCCCCACGGGCTGCCGGCGCAGCCGGCGTTGCCGTCGGGGCAGGGATTCTCGCGGTAGTGATAATCGCCCACGTGCACCACCAGGTCCGGGCCCCAGGCCGCCGCCGCCGCGGCCACCGTGCCGAACGGCGCCTGCTCCGGGTCATTGCAGGCCTGGAACGCGTTGTCGGCCTTCTTCAGGCGACAGCCCGTGTCGCCGATGACGACGATACGGCGCGCTTCCGGACGGGGCAGCGGCAGCGCCTGTCCGGTGACGCTGGCCGTGCGACTGCCGGCCGGTAACACCAGCTCGCATGTCAGCACGGGAAACGCGGAGGGCTTCGAGTCGGCTGGCGCGGAGGCGGTGCGGCGCTGGGCGATCGTGGCCGCGGCCGCACGGACCTGCATCGGCTGCTGGCGACCGTCGACGTCGATGGGGGGGCACGTGTCTGCACTACTGAGCACACGCGCCGTGGCGCTGCCCTGTTCGCCCAGCACGACAAAGGCCGACAGCACGGACGGGCCCGGCGGAGCGCTGGCACAGCCCGCCAGCAGGGCAGCAGGCGACAGCCGCAGCAGCCGCAGCAGGGTAGCGTTTCTCATCAGCACCGGGTCTCCTGGAAATGTTGAGCGTTTGGTATTCTACCTGGGCGTTTCCACAGCCTGTGCGGCGCTGCCCGGCATGCGACAATGGCAGCATGAATGTCATTCACCGACCCCGCGCCATCCTGTTCGACCTGGACGATACGCTATGGCCCATCGGCCCCGTCATTGCCGAGGCGGAAGCAACCTTGCACGCCTGGCTGGCCAAGCACGCGCCCAAGGTGGCGCAAGCGTTCTCCATCGAAGAACTGCGCGCGCGGCGCATGGCGTTGCTCGCGGCCGAACCCGATTACCACCTGGACCTCGCCAAGCTGCGCCGGGCCGCGTTGCAGGCGGCGTTCGAACACGTCGGGGAGGACCTCGTCCATGTCGACGGCGCCATGCAGCATTTTCTTGCGGCACGCAATGCCGTCAAGCCATATGACGACGTGCTGCCGGGGCTGCTGCACCTGGCCGACCGCGTCACGCTGGGCGCCGTCACGAACGGCAACGCGGACCTTGAAGTCATCGGTATCGCCCACCATTTCAAGGTGGCGCTGGCCGCCGGCCGTTTCGGCAAGGCCAAGCCCGACCCGGCGATCTTCCTGGCCGCATGCGAAGCGCTGGGCGTGGCGCCGGGCGAAACGGTGTATGTGGGCGACGACCTGCGCCTCGACGTGGAAGGGGCGCAGAAAGCGGGCCTGCGCGCCGTGTGGATGAACCGTACGGGCAGCACCGCCCACCTGGAAGCGGGCATCGTGCCCGATGTGATCTGCAGCAGTCTGGAGGAGTTGATTGCGTGGCTGGAACAACAGTTAGCTGATTGAATTCCCTGTGCCGTCACCAGCCGTGCATAATACCGTGTACGCCTGAAGATTGAATTATGCAACTCGATAACCGTGCCCAAACCCTGCTCAAAGCCCTGGTAGAGCGCTATATCGCGGACGGACAGCCCGTCGGATCGCGCGCCCTGTCGAAGATTTCCGGCCTTGACCTGTCGCCGGCCACCATCCGCAACATCATGGCCGATCTCGAAGAGCTCGGCTATGTCGCCAGCCCGCACACGTCGGCCGGTCGCGTCCCCACGCCACGTGGCTACCGCATCTTCGTCGACACGTTGCTGACGGTGCAGCCGATCGACGAGAGCGCCGTCGAGGCACGGTTGCGCCCGCAGGCCCAGCCGCCGCAAAAGCTGATCGCCAACGCGGCGCAGATGTTGTCGTCGCTGTCGCAGTTCGCCGGAGTCGTGCTGAGTCCGCGCCACGAATCGACCTTCCAGCAGATCGAGTTCCTGCGCCTGGGGGAGAAGCGCATCCTGCTCGTCATCGTGGCCCCGGGCGGCGACGTACAGAACCGCCTGCTGCTGACGGACGTGGATTACACGCCTTCCCAGCTGCAGCAGTCGGCCAATTTCATCAACCAGCACTACAGCGGCCTGGCGTTCGACGAAGTACGCAACCGCATGCAGGGCGAGCTGCGCCAGTTGCGCGACGACATGGGCCGGCTGATGCAGGCCGCCGTCGAGGCCGGCAGCGAGGCCATGGCCGACAGCGCCGACGGCATGGTGATCGCCGGCGAACGCAACTTGCTGTCGGTCAGCGACCTGTCGTCGAACATGTCGTCGCTGCGCCAGATGTTCGACATGTTCGAGCAGAAGACGGGCCTGATGCAGTTGCTGGACGTGTCGTCCAAGGCGTCGGGCGTGCAGATCTTCATCGGCGGCGAATCGAACCTGGTGCCGATGGACGAGATGAGCGTCGTCACGGCGCCGTACGAAGCGAACGGGCGCATCGTCGGCACCCTTGGCGTGATCGGCCCCACCCGCATGGCCTACGAGCGCGTGATCCCCATCGTGGACATCACGTCGCGGCTGCTGTCGAACGCGCTCAGCCACAACTGAAAACCCGGGACAGACCCCTGTTTCAAGCAAACATTGCCAAAAATCGGGGACAGTCCCCAATTTTTCGCAATAAAAAAACGGCCCGTGCGGGTAATGCCGTTCAGTTAAGACTGAGCGGCATTTTTCTTTTTGGTGTTGTAAACAGTAGCTGAGGCTGTTAACCTGCGTCACCATGCTTGATGACGCGCTCCATTTCCTCGTACAAGCCCAGGAAGACCCGGACTGGGCCCGCCTGGGACGGCACTTGCCTTCCGAGTGGATCGAGCAAGCGGTTGTACACACTGGCAAAGCGAGCATTCGACGGCGCCGGCTGCCGACCGAGCAGGTAGTGTGGCTCGTCGTCGCCTTGGCGCTGTACCGTCATCAGTCTATCAGTGAAGTGGTTGACGACCTGGACCTTGCGTTGCCGGACGTGCAGGCGCCTTTCGTAAGCAAAAGCGCGGTAGCGCAGGCACGGCAGCGTGTTGGCGCCGAACCACTGCGGGCATTATTCGAGATCTCAGCAAAGGCATGGTCGGAGCAGGATCGCAAGCAGTACCTGTTCAAGGGACTAAGTCTGTATGCGATGGACGGCACGACATTGAAGACGGCGGATACGCCGGAACAGCGCAACCATTTCGGCGAGCAGTCGTATGCCAGTGGCCGGATCGCCAGCTATCCGCAAGTGCGTGGTGTGACCTTGACTGCCGTGCCGACCCACCTGATACGCGATGCCAAGTTTGGCCCTTACGGCATCAACGAGATGCTGCACGCCAAGGAGCTGCTCGCATCGATTCCGGATGATTCGCTTACCGTCTTCGACAAAGGTTTTCTGTCAGCCGAGATTCTGTGCGGCCTGACCGTTGGAGGAACGAACAGGCACTTCATCATTCCAGCCAAGTCCAATACGAAATGGGAAGTCGTTGGCGGTACTGCCGACGATGCGATGATCGAAATGCGCGTATCGCCCCAGGCACGCAAGAAGTGCCCGGACTTGCCTGCGACCTGGCGCGCACGCGCCATTACGATCATCGACCAGAGCGCACGCAAACACGTATTGCTGACCTCACTATGCGACACCAAGCGCTACACGGCCAAAGACGTTGCGACTTGTTATACCCGGCGCTGGCAGATCGAAACGAGCTATCGCGAACTCAAGCAAACGATGATGGGCAGGGCGTTGACGCTGCGCAGCCGTACCGTCGAAGGCGTCTACCAGGAAATCTGGGGAACCTTGACTGCCTATAACCTGATCCGGCTGGAGATCGCCAAGGCCGCACTGGCGGTGAAGTGTGAGCCGACTGAGGTCAGTTTTATCCGTGCATTCCATGTCATCCAATACGAACTGCATTGGGCAGCAGTAACCCGCTCACATGGCAAGCTGCCCGCCTTGATGCAGCGCCTTCGCCAGCGTCTGCTCATGCTACTGAATGAAGAACGGCCCGGTCGAAAAATCGACCGGGCCGTGAAGGCCTTACCTCATCGCTACACTGTCCGCGTCCTGAAAAAAGACCTTAACTGAACGGCATTAGGCCCGTGCGGGCCGTTTCTTGTTTGCGCTGCCGGCTCAGTGCCGGTGCGGGCAGTCCGTTTTCGTGCAGCTGCCGTAGATGGCCAGCGCGTGCTCGGCGATTTTGAAGCCGCGCTCGGCGGCGATGCGGTGCTGGCGCTGTTCGATCTCTTCGTCGACGAATTCCTCCACGCGGCCGCAATCGATGCAGACGAGGTGGTCGTGGTGGGAACCCTGGTTCAGCTCAAAAATGGCCTTGCCGCTCTCGAAGTGATTGCGGTGCAGCAGGCCGGCCTGCTCGAACTGCGTGAGCACGCGGTAGACGGTGGCCAGGCCGACGTCCATATTGTCGGCCAGCAAAATCTTGTAGACATCTTCGGCCGTCAGGTGGCGCACTGCGCTGTTCTGGAAAATGTCCAGGATTTTCAGGCGTGGCAGGGTGGCCTTCAGGCCGCTGGCCTTCAGGTCGGTGGGGTTGTTACTCATGTTTGGTAGTCGGTTTTGGCTGGAGTGCTTTATGATATAGCGTTTTGGCACTTCCGCTCAATCTGAATTGAGGTCATCTATGCGCTTCACCCCGGCCGTTTTGCATCGCACGTCCCCCTCCATGTTGCACAGTATGAAACGCCGCATGCCCTTGTTTGCCCTCGTGGCCGGCGTGGCGCTTGCGCTGGGCGGCTGTGCCGGCCGTTCCGTGCTGGGCCCGAAGGAAGGTGGCCGCGCCGACCGTGAGCCGGAGGTGCAGGTGGACGCAAAGCAGGGCGCACAGACCATCGCGATCTCGAAGGCCCAGAAATTCATGTGGTTCTTCTCGCCTTACCGTCCGGATATCCAGCAGGGTAACTTCGTGTCGAAGGAAATGCTGGCGCAACTGAAGACGGGCATGACGCGCGACCAGGTGCGCTTCGTCCTGGGCACGCCGCTGCTGAACGACATCTTCCACGCCGACCGCTGGGACTATCCGTTCCGCCTGGCCCGCGGCAGCGGCGAACTGACCACCAGCACCGTCGTCGTCTACTTCGACAAGGAAGGCAAGGTCGAGCGCTTCGAAGGCGGTGAATTGCCGACCGAACAGGAATACATCGCCCGCATCGCCGGCCCGATCCGCAAGTTCCAGAAGGACCAGAAGCGCGACAGCGAAAACCAGCCGGCCGCCGCGCGCGCGCCGCTGCCGGGCGGCCAGGAGTCGGGCAACCGCAATCCCGTCGAAGTCAACGTCAAGCAGAACTGAGGAACCGATGAGCCAACTGAAGATCGCCATCGCCGGCGCGGGCGGCCGCATGGGCCGCATGCTGGTGGAAGCCGTGCAGAACGCTGACGACCTGCGCCTGTCGGGCGCGTTGGGCATCGCCGGCAGCGACGGCCTGGGCCAGGATGCCGCGGCGTTCCTGGGCAAGCCGGCCGGCGTCCTTGTCACGGCCGACCTGGCCGAAGGCCTGCAGGGCGCGGACGTGCTGATCGATTTCACCCGTCCCGAAGGCACGCTGCAGCACCTGGAATACTGCGCCGCGCACGGCATCAAGCTGGTCATCGGCACGACCGGCTTCGACGATGCCGGCAAGGCCGCCATCAAGGCTGCCGCCGAGCAGACGGCCATCGTGTTCGCACCGAACATGAGCGTGGGCGTCAACGTCACGTTGAAGCTGCTGGAACTGGCCGCGAAAAGCCTGGCCACCGGCTACGACATCGAGATCATCGAAGCGCATCACCGCCACAAGGTCGATGCGCCGTCCGGCACCGCGCTGAAGATGGGCGAAGTCATCGCCGGCGCGCTGGGCCGCGACCTGAAGGAATGCGCCGTCTACGGCCGCGAAGGCGTGACGGGCGAACGCGATCCGTCGACGATCGGCTTTGCCACCGTGCGTGGCGGCGACATCATTGGCGATCACACGGTGCTGTTTGCCGGCACCGGCGAGCGCATCGAGATCAGCCACAAGTCCAGCAGCCGCGCCGGCTATGCGCAAGGTTCGCTGCGCGCGGCCCGCTTCCTGGCCGGGCAGAAGACGGGCCTGTTCGACATGTTCGACGTGCTGGCGCTGAACGGCTGACGACCTCCATGGAGCACTTCAGCTTCGCGACATACTGGGAGCGCGGCGACGCGATCAGCCATGCCGTCGCGTGGCTGCTGCTGGCGATGTCGCTGACAAGCTGGTTCTTCATCCTGTCGAAGGGCTGGATGGCATGGCGGGTGCGGCGCAGCGCCGGCGTGGTACGCCGCTTCTGGGATGCGCCCACGCTGCAGGACGGCGTGGCGGTCGTGGCGGCCGGCGATCCCGAAGGGATTTACCTGGCATTGGCCAGCCAGGGCACCGTGCGCGTCGCGCCCGGCCAGGCATCGCTGGGCAGCGCCGTCAGCCCGGCCGAACAGATGACGCGCCTGCTGCGCGACGCCATCCACCGCTCCACCGTGCGCCTGGAAAGCGGCCTGACGCTGCTGGCGTCGATCGCCTCGACGGCGCCGTTCGTCGGCCTGCTGGGCACAGTATGGGGCATCTACCATGCGCTGGCGGCCGTGTCGTCCACGGGGCCCGTGCAGATCGACCGCATCGCCGGTCCCGTCGGCGAAGCCTTGATCATGACGGGCGTGGGCCTGATGGTGGCCATCCCCGCCGTGCTGGCCTATAACGGTTTCAACCGCGTGAACCGCCTGACGCTGTCCGAGCTGGACGCGTTCGCGCACGACCTGCACGCCTACCTCACGAAGAACTGACCGGACACGGAGACCGCGATGGCATTCGGCGCGTTCAACCACCACCGCCAGAAGGAAGCGATGGCCGACATCAACGTCACCCCGATGGTGGACGTGATGCTGGTGCTGCTCGTGATCTTCATCCTGTCCGCGCCCATGTTTACCAATGCGGTCAGCCTCGACCTGCCGAAGGCCAAGGCCGCGGCGGTGCAGCAGGGCACCGCGACGGTGACGGTGGCGATCGACGCGGCCGGCACCGTCTTCTGGAACGACGAGGCGCTGCAAGGCGACGAACTGGCACAGCGCCTGGCGGCTGCCGCCGGGCGCAGCCCTCAACCCGAACTGCAACTGCGCGCCGACCGCGCCACCCGCTACGAAGCGGTGGCCCAGCTGATGGCGGCCGCGCAGGCGCAGGGCCTGACGAAGCTGGTCTTCGTCACCGATCCGAAGGAAACCCAATAATGGCCAGTGTGACCCTGGACGGCGCGGCGATCCGCGATGAAGCCTCGTTCCACGCCGCCAGCCGCGCGGCGCTCGGCCTGCCCGAGTACTACGGCGACACGATGGACTCGTGGGTCGATGCGCTCTCGTACCTGCGCGACGACGAAGGCATGACCAAATTCCGCCTGAAGCCAAACGAACTGCTGCAGATCGTCATCGACAACGCGGCCGCGCTGCGCGCCGCGGCCCCGGAGCTGCTGGAGGAAATCGAGTACTGCGTGGGCGGCATCAACGAGCGCTACGAAGACTACGGCGAGAAGCCGGCCTTGCAGCTGGTGCTGCGCTGACACGGCTGCCGACGCCGATACCTCCCGTCAGATCTTCTCGCCCGGCCCCAACGTCAGCACATCGAACCCCGTCTCGGTCACGGTGACCATGTGCTCCCACTGCGCCGACAGCGAACGGTCCGCCGTCACGACGGTCCAGCCGTCCGGCAGCGCGCGGGTCTGGTGCTTGCCCGCGTTGATCATCGGCTCGATCGTGAAGATCATGCCGGGCTGCAGCACCATGCCCGTGCCGGGCCGGCCGTAGTGCAGCACCTGCACGCTTTCGTGGTAGACCATGCCGATGCCGTGGCCACAGTAGTCGCGCACGACGGAGAAGCCCGCGTTCTCGGCCACCGTCTGGATCGCGTGGCCCACGTCGCCCAGGGTGGCGCCCGGTTTCACGGCGCGGATGCCGGCCCACATGGCGTCATACGTCACGTCGCACAGCTTGCGCGCGGCCTTGGATGGATTGCCCACGTAGTACATGCGACTCGTGTCGCCGAACCAGCCGTCCTTGATGACGGCCACGTCGATGTTGACGATGTCGCCGTCCTTCAGGATCTTTTTCGGCGACGGAATGCCGTGGCAGACCACCTCGTTGACGGACGTGCACAGCGTCTTCGTGAAGCCGGCATAGCCCACGTTGGCGGGAATGACCTTCAGTTCCTTGACGATGTAGTCGTGGCACAGCTGGTCCAGGTATTCCGTCGTCACGCCCGGTTTGACGTAAGGGCCGATCATCGTCAGCACGTCGGCGGCCAGCTGGCCGGCGGCGCGCGACAGTTCGACCTGCTCCGGCGACTTGATCAGGATTTCGTTGCTGTTCTTCTTACGCATTCAACGTCTCCCGGTCCAGTGGAACGAGGCGCAGCGGTCCGCCGCCCGTGTCGCCGCGCAGCAGCAGCTGGCACAGCTCGCTGTAGTTCAGGTCGGGATTGGTTTCGGCCAGCAGGCCGATGCGCAGCCAATGCTCGGCCTGCGCGTTGATCGAGCGGCTCAACGCGCCGCTGGCGATGCGCAGGTTCTCATGCATCTGGTCGGAGATCTTGACGATGCCCATGGTAGTGCCTTTATACGGTTTATATACGAACCGTATATTAGCATAACGACGAAAATTGGGGACAGCCTCCAATTTCACCCGGGGCGGGAAAAACGGTGACTGTCACCGTTTTTCGGGCGGTCAGCGCACTGCCGCGGGATCGAAGTGGGGATTCTGGATCAGCCCCAGCACGTTGCCGAACGGGTCGGCCAGCTCGGCGGTGAGGATGCTGTCGCCCACGTCCTGAACGGCGGAGTGAACGCTCGCACCCAGTGCGACGATGCGGGCGACCTCGGCCTCGATGTCGTCGACGCCCCAGTAGACCTGGGTGCCTGCCGTGCCGGGCGTGCCGTCGGGGAGCAGGCCCAGCTCGAACCCGCCGATGTTGAAGCCAACGTAGAACGGCTGGTCGAAATAGGGTTGAACGCCGAATACCTGCGCGTACCACGCCTTCGCGGCAGCGAGGTCGGGGGCGGGATAGATGGCGGTGCGCAGTCCTTTGATCATGGGGCTCTCCTGTTGTCGATGCGGCCATCTTGCCATGGCGGCAGCGGCACCGATTGGAAAAATGGAAGGTCAGCGGCGCCAGGCGTCCGGCGTCGTGCCGGCAAAATCGCGGAAGTCGCGGATCAGGTGCGACTGGTCGAAGTAGCCGCAGTCGAGGGCCAGCGCGGCCACGTCGGTGCCATCGTCCCGTAACACCGCGCTGGCGCGGCGGAAGCGGCAGATGCGGGCGAACAGCTTCGGTGTCAGCCCGACCTGCTGGCGAAACTGCAGGGCCAGATGCTGGCGCGACACAGCGAGCGCATCGGCCAGGGCGTCCACCCGTACGGCGCCGTGCGCCGCTTCGATGGCGGCGACGGCGCGCTGCCCCAACGTCGGCGTGGAGGGCGCGGCGCGGGCGAGGCGCGCCAGCAGCGCATCCTCGATCCGCCGCAGCCGGGCGGCGGTGCTGAGTTTCGGCTGCCACAGCGTGTCGTGCAGGCGCAGCGCGTCGGCGCGGCCCCACAAGTCGGCCAGGTCGGCGCGGCTGTCCGTCAGCACATGCAGCGGCGCATCCAGGAACAGGCCGGCGGCACCGGGCCGGAAGCGCACGGCCACGATGCGGACGGGCCCCGCCGCCGGTACCCAGATGGGCGCGCTCATCATGCCGACGGCAAAGGCGTCCGGCCGGTTGTCCTGCCACAGGATGTCCACGCAGTTGTCCGGCAGCACGCGGTGCGGGCGCGGCGGAGCGGCGGGATCGGTGTGCGCGGCCCACAGGCAGGCCACGTACGGACGCAGCGCGGGGCAGGGCGGGAACTCGGCGTAGGACGTCAGCGCCATGCCGCGCTGCCGCGCACGGCTAAGAAGTATAATGTTCGGTTCATATTCACTATTGTGCATCCATCATGCAAGACAAATATAGTCCCGCCGACGTCGAAAAAGCTGCCCAATCCCACTGGAAGGCGATCGACGCCTACAAAGCCGTCGAAAACGACCCGCGTTTCCCGAAAGGGAAGTACTACGCGTGCTCGATGCTGCCTTACCCGTCCGGCAAGCTGCACATGGGCCACGTGCGCAACTATACGATCAACGATGTGATGTACCGCTACCTGCGGATGAACGGCTACAACGTGCTGATGCCGATGGGCTGGGATGCGTTCGGCATGCCGGCTGAAAACGCGGCAATGGCGAACAACGTACCGCCGGCGCAGTGGACCTATTCGAACATCGCCCACATGCGTGCGCAGATGGAGATGATGGGCCTGGCGATCGACTGGTCGCGTGAAATGACGGCCTGCAAGCCGGAATACTACAAGTGGAACCAGTGGATGTTCCTCAAGATGCTCGAGAAGGGCATCATTTACAAGAAGACGGGCACCGTGAACTGGGACCCGGTCGACCAGACCGTGCTGGCCAACGAGCAGGTGGTCGACGGCCGCGGCTGGCGTTCGGGCGCGCTGATCGAGAAGCGCGAGATCCCGATGTACTACGCGCGCATCACTGACTACGCGGAAGAGCTGCTGGAACATGTCGACAACAAGCTGCCGGGCTGGCCCGAGCGCGTGCGCATCATGCAGTCGAACTGGATCGGCAAGTCCACCGGCGTGCGCTTCGCGTTCCCGCACCAGATCAAGGACGACGACGGCCAGGCCATCGACGAAGGCAAGATGTACGTCTTCACGACGCGTCCCGACACCATCATGGGCGTGACATTCTGCGCCGTCGCCGCCGAGCACCCGCTGGCCACGCATGCGGCCAAGAATAACCCGGAACTGCAGGCCTTTATCGCCGAGTGCAAGATGGGCTCCGTCATCGAGGCCGACATGGCCACGATGGAAAAGAAGGGCATGCCCACGGGCCTGTTCGTCACGCACCCGTTGACCAACGAGCAGATCGAGGTCTGGGTCGGCAACTACGTCCTGATCACGTACGGCGACGGCGCCGTGATGGGCGTGCCGGCGCACGACGAGCGCGATTTCGCCTTCGCCAAGAAATACAACCTGCCGATCAAGCAGGTGATTACCGCCGAAGGCAAGGACTACTCGCTGGACGCCTGGCAGGAATGGTATGGCGACAAGGAAGTCTCCGTCGTCGCCAACTCCGGCAAGTACGACGGCCTGCGCTACAAGGAAGCCGTGGACGCGGTCGCGGCCGACCTTGCAACCCTCGGCCTGGGCGAGAAGAAGGTCACGTTCCGCCTGCGCGACTGGGGCATCTCGCGCCAGCGCTACTGGGGCACGCCGATCCCGATGATCAACTGCGCCGATTGCGGCGCCGTGCCGGTCCCGGAACAGGACCTGCCGGTCGTGCTGCCGGAAGACTGCGTGCCGGACGGCACGGGCAACCCGCTCAACAAGCACGAGGCCTTCCTGGCCTGCGACTGCCCGAAATGCGGCAAGCCAGCGCGCCGCGAGACGGACACGATGGACACGTTCGTCGATTCGTCCTGGTACTACATGCGCTATACGTCGCCAGGCTCGAACGACGCGATGGTCGACAGCCGCAACGATTACTGGATGCCGATGGACCAGTATATCGGCGGCATCGAGCACGCCGTGCTGCACCTGCTGTACGCGCGCTTCTGGACCAAGGTCATGCGCGACCTCGGCCTGGTGAAGTTCGACGAGCCGTTCGTCAACCTGCTGACGCAGGGCATGGTGCTGAACGAGACGTACTTCCGCGAAGAAGCCAACGGCAAGAAAACCTGGATCAACCCGGCGGACGTGGAACTGACAACGGACGACAAGGGCCGCCCCGTCTCCGCGCTGCTCAAGACCGATGGCCAGCCGGTGCAGATCGGCGGCACGGAAAAGATGTCGAAGTCGAAGAACAACGGCATCGACCCGCAGGCGCAGATCGAGCAATACGGCGCCGATACGGCCCGCCTGTTCACGATGTTCGCGTCGCCGCCGGAGCAGACGCTGGAATGGTCGGGCAGCGGTGTCGAAGGCGCCAACCGCTTCCTGCGCCGCGTCTGGGCCTACGGCTACGCGCAGAAGGACCGCATCGCGGCCGCCGGCGCCGCCATCACGTCGGCCGCGACGACGGATGCGGGCAAGACGCTGCGCCGCGAGCTGCACAAGGTGCTGCAGCAGGCCGACTACGACCTGAAACGCATCCAGTACAACACGGTGGTATCGGCCTGCATGAAGATGCTGAACACGCTGGAGTCCGCGAAGCTCGACGACAGTGCAGAATCCTCGGCCGTCATCGCCGAAGGCTTCTCGATCTTCCTGCGTTTGCTGAACCCGGTCGCGCCGCACATCACGCATGCGCTGTGGACGGAGCTGGGTTATGCGGCCGTGCACAAGGACATCCTCGACACGGCCTGGCCGCAGGTCGATCCGGCCGCGCTGGAGCAGTCGGAAATCGAGATGATGATCCAGGTGAACGGCAAGCTGCGCGGCTCCGTGAAAGTGGCGAAAGGCCTGGACAAGGCGGCCATCGAGGCGGCCGCGCTGGCCGAGGAGAGCGTGCAGAAGTTCATCGAAGGGACGCCGAAGAAGATCATCGTCGTGCCGGGCAAGCTGGTTAACATCGTGGTGTGATGATGGCCACTAACCTGACGAAGCTGGCCCGCAATGCCGTGCTGCTGGCCGCGCTGGCCGCCGGCGTGTCGGCCTGCGGCTTCCACCTGCGCGGTTCCGGCGGCAACTACACGCTGCCGTTCCGGACCATGTACGTCGGCCTGCCGGAGTCGTCGCCGCTGGCCATCGACCTGAAACGCAATATCCGCGTCAACGGCAATACGGTCATTGTGGGCGACCCGAAGGCGGCCGACGGCGTCATCGAGGTCATCACCGATCCGGAAAAAACCAGGACGAAGACCATCCTGTCGCTGAACAGCGCGGGCCGCGTCGGCGAGTACCTGCTCAGCTATAACATCGTGTTCCGCGTCAAGGACCGCAGCGGCGCCGAGCTGCTGGGCCCCACGCAGATCACGTTGACGCGCCCGATCACGTTCAACGAGACCCAGCTCCTGGCCAAGGAGCAGGAAGAGGCGCTGCTGTACCGCGACATGCAGGCCGACCTGGTGCAGCAGATGATGCGGCGCATGGCCGCCATCAAGCCGGGCACGCCGATGCCGGGTTCGTCGGCGCCGGGGCCTGGCAGCATCCTGACGATGCCGGGCACCGAGCCCGCCCCGAAGCAGTAAGGGCCGGCATGCAACTGCGGGCTGAAGCGCTGGACGGCCACCTGGCCAAACCCCTGTCGCAGCTGTACGTGATCACCAGCGACGAGCACCTGCTCGCGCTGGAAGCGGCGGACAAGATCCGCCGCGCGGCGCGCGCGCAAGGGTATTCCGAGCGCGACGTGCTCACCGTCGAACGCAGCTTCAAATGGGGCGAGCTGCTGGCCGCGAACCAGGCGATGTCCCTGTTCGGCGACAAGAAGCTGATCGAGCTGCGCATCCCGACGGGCAAGCCGGGCAAGGATGGCGGCGCGGCGCTGCAGGCCTACGTCAAGGACCTCAGTCCCGACAACCTGACGCTGATCACCTTGCCCAAGCTGGACTGGCAAACGGCCAAGGCGGCATGGGTCACGGCGCTGCAGCAGGCCGGTGTCTACATCGAGATTCCGAACGTGGAGCGGGCCCACCTGCCGAACTGGATCTCGCAGCGCCTGGCGCTGCAGAACCAGAGCGCGGACCGGCAAAGTCTGGACTTCATCGCCGACCGCGTCGAGGGCAACCTCCTGGCGGCGCACCAGGAAATCCAGAAACTGGGCCTGCTGCACGAACCGGGCAAGCTGACCTACGAGCAGGTGCACGACGCCGTGCTGAACGTGGCGCGCTACGACGTGTTCAAGCTGTCGGAGGCGATGCTGGCGGGCGACCCGGCACGCCTCGTGCGCATGCTGGAAGGCCTGAAAGGCGAAGGCGAGGCACTGCCGCTGGTACTGTGGGCCGTGTCGGAGGAAATCCGCACGCTGCTAAAATTGAAGGCAGGGATGGCGCAGGGCCGCCCGCTGGGCGCCCTGCTGAAGGAATACCGCATCTGGGGCCCGCGCGAGCGCATGATGGAACCGGCGCTGCGGCGCGTGTCGCTGGCCACGCTGGAAGGCGCGCTGCGCGAGGCGGCCCAGGTGGACAAGATGGTCAAGGGGTTGCGCGGCAAGTCGTTTGCCGGCGACCAGTGGGACGCCATGCTGCAACTGGCGCTGAAGGTGGCAAAAGCATAGTGATGGATACCGCAATGGATACCGCAATCTCCGAATACATGGAACAACTGGGCCGGCGTGCCCGCGCCGCATCGCGCGCGATGGCCCGCGCCGACACCGCCACGCGCAACCGCGCGCTGACGCTGATCGCCGCGGCGATCGAGCGCGAGGCGCCGGCGCTGCGCGCGGCCAACGGGCAGGACATGGAGGCGGCGCGCGCCAACGGCCTGGCGCCGGCGATGCTGGACCGGCTGGCGCTGTCGGACAAGGCCATCGCCACGATGGTCGAAGGGCTGCGCCAGATCGTCGCGCTGCCCGACCCGGTGGGCGAGATATCGAACCTGAAGGTGCGCCCGACCGGCATCCAGGTGGGCCAGATGCGGGTGCCGCTGGGCGTCATCGGCATCATCTATGAAGCGCGTCCGAACGTGACGGTGGATGCGGCGGGCCTGTGCATCAAGAGCGGCAACGCGACGATCCTGCGTGGCGGCTCGGAAGCCATCCACTGCAACCGCGCGCTGGCCCGCATCGTCAAGGCGGGCCTGGAAGAGGCGGGCCTGCCGGCCGATGGGGTGCAGGTGGTCGATACGACGGACCGCGCGGCCGTGGGCGCCTTGATCACGATGCCGCAGTATGTGGACGTCATCGTGCCGCGCGGCGGCAAGGGCTTGATCGCGCGCCTGATGGCCGAGGCGACGGTTCCGATGATCAAGCACCTGGACGGCATTTGCCACGTCTACATCGACGCCAAGGCGGATATGACGAAGGCGCTGGACATCGGCTTCAACGCCAAGTGCCACCGCTACGGCACCTGCAACACGATGGAAACGCTGCTGGTGGAACGGACCATCGCGCCGGCGCTGCTGCCGCAACTGGCGCAGCGCTACCTGACGGAATCGGTCGAACTGCGGGCGGACGCCGAGAGCCATGCGATCCTCGCCGCTGCCGGCTACCCGCACCTGGCACACGCGACGGAAGAAGACTGGACGACCGAATACCTGGCGCCGGTCCTGGCCGTGAAAATCGTCGACGGCATCGAGGCGGCGATGGACCACATCAACACGTTCTCATCCAAGCACACGGAAGCCATCGTCACCGAGGACTACAGCGCCGCCATGCGCTTCCTGCGCGAGGTCGATTCCGCGTCCGTGATGGTGAATGCCTCGACGCGCTTTGCCGACGGTTTCGAGTATGGCCTGGGCGCGGAGATCGGCATCTCCAACGACAAGCTGCACGCGCGCGGCCCGGTGGGCCTGGAGGGCCTGACGTCGCTGAAGTACGTCGTGTTCGGTCACGGCGAAATCCGCCAATAAGGAAGCTTATGCTCTGGATCAAAGCGCTGCACATCGTCTTCGTCACGTCGTGGTTTGCCGGCCTGTTCTACCTGCCGCGCATTTTCGTCAACCTGGCGCTGGAAACGCCGGGATCCACGACGGAGCGGCTGCTGCTGATGGGCCGCAAGCTGTACCGCTTCACGACGATGCTGGCCGTGCCGGCCGTCGTGTTCGGTCTGGTCCTGGCCTGGATGCAGTACAGCGGCCCGGAAGGCATGAAGCTGCCGGGCTGGCTGCATGCGAAGCTGCTGTTCGTCGTGCTGGTGCTGGGTTACCACCACGCGTGCGGCTCGCTGCTGAAGAAATTCGAGCGTGGCGTCAACCAGCGTGGCCATGTGTTCTACCGCTGGTTCAACGAGGTGCCCGTGCTGCTGCTGCTGGTCATCGTCATCCTCGTGGTCGTCAAACCGTTCTGACCGGAGCGTCGCATGAGCAAGCGCTGCGTCTACTACTTCGCGTCCCATTCGCCGTGGGCCTACCTGGGGCATGAGCGCTTCGTCGCGCTGTGCCGCCAGCATGGGGTGGCGATCGACCTGCGTCCGCTCGACCTGGGCAAGGTGTTCGCCACGTCGGGCGGCCTGCCGCTGGCCAAGCGCGCGCCGCAGCGCCAGGCGTACCGGCTGACGGAACTGGCGCGCTGGTCGGCGTACCTGGGCGTACCATTGAACCCGCAGCCGACGTATTTTCCCGTGTCGCCGGAAGCGGCGGCGAAGCTGATCGTCGCGGCGCGCCTGGGCCATGGCGTGGAGCAGGGGCTGGCACTGACGGGCGCCATCATGCGCGGCCTGTGGGCCGAGGACCGGAACATCGGCGACGATGCCACGCTGGCGGCCATCGCCAACGACTGCGGCCTCGATGGCGCACAGCTGCTGAAAGCGGCGCAGACGGCCAGCGTGCAGGCCGAATACGACCGCAACACGGACGAAGGGATGGCCGCCAGCGTGTTCGGTTCGCCGTGGTACGTGTACGAAGGCGAAAGCTTCTGGGGCCAGGACCGGCTGGACTTCCTGGAACGGGCCATCACGGGACAGTAGTAACACCAACGGCAAGAGCCGGGGTCAGGCCCCAGGTTCACGCCTCTGGGTCAAACAAGGCAGCAACGCGCTGTCGGCATTTTTTTTTACAACGGATAAAGGGTACCCCCATGACTTCCTATTTTTGCCCATGCCCGCGCGGCATGGAAGCGGCGCTTGCCGAAGAGCTTCTCGAGATCGCACAAACCACCGCCAGCCCCACGCTGAAGGTGCACAACCAGGTGCCGGGCGGCGTGCACTGCTCGGGCGACCTGTACGATGCCTACCGCATCAACCTGCATTCGCGCATCGCGTCGCGCGTGCTGATGCGCATGGGCGTGTGCCACTACCAGAACGAGAACGACATCTACGACCTGGTGCTGGCGCAGCCGTGGGAGGAGTGGTTCGGCATCGACCACACCATCCGCGTCGACGTCACCGCGATCAAGTCGCCGTTGAAAAGCATCGAGTTCACCACGCTGAAGATCAAGGACGCCGTGTGCGACCGCTTCCGCGACATGTACGGCAAGCGTCCGTCCGTCGACACGCGCGAGCCGGACATGCGCATCGCCGGCTTCCTCGACCAGCGCCAGTTCATCGTCTACCTGGATACATCCGGCGAGGCGCTGTTCAAGCGCGGCTGGCGCACCGAGACGGGCGACGCGCCGCTGCGCGAAAACCTGGCCGCCGGCTTGCTGCGCGTGTCCGGCTGGAAGCCCGGCATGCCGCTGTTCGACCCGATGTGCGGCTCGGGCACGATCCTGTGCGAGGCCGCGCAGATGGTGCAGGGCGTGCCGCCTGGCGCGCGCCGCCGTTTCGCCTTCGAGAAGTTCCATGACTTCGACCCGGCCCCGTGGCAGGACATGAAGGCCGCCATCAAGCCCAACCCGCTGCCGACGGAACCGACGATCTTCGGCTCCGACATCTCCGGCGACATGGTGGCAATGACGCGCCACAACCTGAAGAATGCCGGTATCCTGTTCGACGTACCGTTGAAGCAGATCGAGGCGCAGCAGGTGCAGGCGCCGACGGCGCAGCCGGGCATCCTGCTGACCAATCCACCGTACGGCGAGCGGATCGGCGTGCGGGGCGACAGCACCTTGCCGGAAGACGACCTGGCGAAATCGTTCTACGCCGATTTCAGCAAGACCTTGAAGCAGCGCTTCGCCGGCTGGACGGCCTACCTGTTCACGGCCGACCTGGGCCTGCCCAAGCTGCTGCGGCTGAAGGAATCGCGCAAGACGCCATTCTTCAACGGTGCGCTGGAGTGCCGCCTGTTCCGCTTCGACATGGTGGCCGGCTTCAACCGCCGCGAGGAGGCGCTGCCGAAGGAGGGGCCGCAGTCGGGCAGCTGACCTGACGCGGCAACCGGCGTGGCTGCCTCCGGGCGGGCGCGCCGGATTCGATCGATACAACCATAGACCGCATGCTGCCAGATACCACGCCCGATATCCCGCCCGATCCCGTCCCGCCGGTGCCACCGCGCACCCGGCCCCATATGCGGCCGCTGGGCCGGGGCGGCCTGGCCGTGGTGCTGGCAGGGTTGTCGATGCTGGGACCGTTCAGCATCGACGCCTACCTGCCCGCGTTCCCGAACATCCAGGCGTCGCTGGGAGCGTCGGCCATCGAGGTGCAGCAAAGCCTGACGGCCTACATGCTGTCGTTCGCGGCGATGGTGCTGTGGCATGGCGCCTTGTCCGATGGGTTCGGCCGGCGCAACGTCATCCTCGTGTCGCTGGTGCTGTTCGCCATCGGCACGGTCGGCTGCGCCGCCGCGCACAGCGTGCATTACCTGTGGTTCTTCCGCGTGCTGCAGGGCATATCGGCGGGCGCCGGCGTCGTTGTCGGCCGCGCCATCATCCGCGACCTGTACCACGATGCCGAGGCGGCCCGGCTGCTGTCGATGGTGACGATGATCTTCTCGATCGCGCCCGCGGTGGCGCCGATCATGGGCGGCTTCATCGTCAAGTACACGGACTGGCGTGCGATCTTCCTGACCCTGTTCGCCTTTGCCGTGGGCCTGTTCATCGTCTGCTGGCGGCGCTTGCCGGAGACGCTGCCGCTGCACAAGCGCCAGCCGTTCAATCCGCGCTTTTTGGTGCACAACTACCGCGAGATCCTCGGCTCCCCCCTTTTCCACCTGAAGTCGGGCGTCGTCGCGCTCAACTTCGCCGGCCTGTTCGTCTACATCACGGCGGCCCCCATTACCCTGCCGACGCAACTGCACCTGGGGCCCGACCAGTTCGGGTGGCTGTTCATCCCGTCCGTGGGCGGCATCTTTACGGGCGCGCTGGTGGCGAACCGTATCGCCGGCAAGATGACGTTCTCGCGCCAGATCGGCATCGGCTTCTGCTTCCTGCTGGCGGCGGCCGGCTGCAACGTGCTGTACCACCTGTTCATGCCGCCGTCGATCCCTTGGAGCATGGTGCCACTGTTCTTCTATACCTTCGGCATGTCCGTCGTGGCCCCCGCCGCCACCTTGCTGGCGCTGGACCTGTTCCCGCACATCCGCGGCACCGTCGCCTCCTGCCAGTCGTTCGAGACCACGCTGGCCGGCGCCATCGTTGCCGGTGTCGTCGCGCCGGCACTGGCCGGTTCCGTATTGTGGCTGGCCACGGGCCAGCTGGTCTGCACGTCGGCAGCCTTGTTGCTGTGGCTGGCCGCACGAGGCTATCGCCAGCGCCTGGCATTGGATACCGTCAAACAACAGTAAGCCGTTTTTACGGAAAAAATTTGCCCCGAAATTTGCCTTCCCGCTAAGGGCAGGTATATTTATGCTACCATGAATGTTTAGTTGCCTTATGTAAATATATTGGCAACATATATTGGCAGTTCGACAGGTAGCAGTTCGATATGCATTTCGACGGGTGGCATGCCGTACCTTGGCAGGACCGCCTTTTTCTCCGAGGACGTCCACTGGCGCCAGTGATACGATGCACCAACCAGACCACGATATCCGCAATCGGCTGTTGATCGCCAGGCTGCCGGCCATGCCGCAGATCCTGATCAAGCTGATCGAACTGCTGCAGACCGACGACGCCGGCATGCCGGAGCTGGCGGACCTGATCGCCAAGGATGCAGGCATGACGGGCAAGATCCTGGCCGTCGCCAACAGCTCCGCGTACCAGCGCGGCAACCGCAGCGCCGGGTTGGAGCAGTCGCTTGTCTCGCTTGGCACGGACATGATCAAGACGCTCGTCATCAGCGAGTCCGTGTTCCAGACGTTTAACAACTTCCCCCATTCGGGCGGGACCGACCTGCGCTCGTTCTGGAAGCATGCGCTGGGCGCGGCCGTCGTCGCACGCGACGCCGCACGCCTGATGGACTACGCCCACGTCGAGGAAGCCTACCTGGCGGGACTGCTGCACAACGTGGGCCGGCTGGCGCTGCTGGCCACCGCGCCGCGCGAATACGCCACCAACTTCCTCGCGCGTGACGACGCCGACCTGTGCGCCATCGAGCAGCGCACACTGCAGATCACGCACACGGAGGCAGGCGCCTGGCTGATCGAACGCTGGCACCTGGATTCCTTCCTGGCCGACAGCGTGCTGTATCACCACGAGCCGGCGGCCCGGCTGGAGTCGGCCCATCCGCTGATCCGCATCGTGCGCCTGGCGCACCTGCTGGTCCATCACGGCGACCGGCCGGACCTGGTTGCCGAGGCGGCCGCCCTGTGCGGCATCGGCGAGCACGCGCTGGACGGCATCATGCAGGCCGCCGCGCGCCAGGTGCGCCAGTCGGCCGAATACCTCGGTATCGACCTGACGGGTGCCGACGAGATCGTGGCGCCGCCGGCCGCGATGCCGCCGGCCGATCCGGTGCAGCAGCGCTTGCAGGAAGAAGTGCGCAACATGATGCTGGTGTCCGAGATGGGCCAGTCGATCGCGCGCCAGCAGGGCGAGACGAACATGCTGGAAGCGATGACGCGTTCGGCGCGGGTGCTGTTCGATTTCGGCACGGCCGTGATCCTGCTGGAGAACCCTACCGGCCAGGCCCTGGTGGGCGTGGCGGCGGGCGAACACCAGCAGCGCCTGGCCCAATTCGCCATCGCGCTGGACCGCCCCGGCATCGTCGCCAGCGCCGCCGCGGAGCGCCGCGTGATGCTGGCCACGCACGGCGCCCAGCCGCTGGGCATCGCCGAAGAGCAGCTGTTCCGCATCCTCGGCACCGAATCGATCGCCTGCGTGCCGCTGCTGGCGGGCCAACGCTGCCTGGGGGTGCTGGTCGGCGGCGTGGAGGCATGGCGCCTGCCGGACCTGCACAAGCGCGAGCGCTTCCTGCAGGCGTTCGGCAACCAGGCCGCCAGCGCGCTGGAGACGGCGTTGTCGGAGCGGGGCCATGCGCGGCGCCAGATCGCCCACGTGGCGGACGAGTATCGCGACGCTACCCGGCGCGTGCTGCACGAGGTGAACAACCCGCTGTCGATCATCAAGAACTACCTGTCGGTGCTGGACGCGAAGCTGGCGCGGCGCGAACCGGTGGTCGCCGAGATGTCGATCCTGAACGAGGAAATCGACCGCGTGGGCCAGCTGATCGGCGGCCTGGCCGACCTGCAGCCGACCGACGCGGGCCGCGTGGCGAACGTCGCCCGCGTCGTCGACGACGTGCTGCGCCTGTTCCGCGCCACCGACTTCCTGCCGGCCTCCGTGCAGGTGCTGGTGCGCATGGTGGACGAACCGAACGAGGTGGCGGGGGATGCCGACCTGCTCAAGCAGATCCTCGTCAACCTCGTCAAGAACGCGGTCGAGGCGATGCCGCAGGGCGGCCGCATCGAGATCGCCAACCGCGGTCACGTCAACCGCGAGCGCCGGCTGTACGTGGAACTGGTCGTGGGCGACTCCGGTCCCGGCCTGCCGCCCGAGGTGCTGGCGAACCTGTTTGGCGCCGTGCCAAGCCGCAAGGAGGGCAAGCACCACGGGCTGGGGCTGTCGATCGTGCATGGCCTGGTCCGCAAGCTGGACGGCATGATCACGTGCCGCAGCGGCAAGGGCGGCACCAGTTTTGAAATTCTCCTGCCCGCGCGCACCGAGAGGGCGGGCGCCGGCGTTCCCGCGCGTTTGACGGATTGAAGTAAGGCAAAGATGAACGAGCATATTCCAGGTAACGACGATCACGGCGCGACGCCACCGGACTTCTTTCCGCGCCTGCTGCTGGTGGACGACGAACCGCGCTTGCTGTCCTCGCTGTATGAACTGCTGCGCGAGCGCCAGTACCACCTGGTCACGGCCACCTGCGGCAGCGAGGCGCTGGCGCAGCTGAATCGCCTGCAGTTCGACCTCGTGCTGCTGGACCTGCGCCTGCCGGACATGAGCGGGCACGAGATCATGGACTACATCAACGCGCGCGGCATCGACTGCGACGTCATCGTCATGAGCGGCGACGTCGGCATCGAGGCCGCCATCGGCGCGTTGAAGCGCGGTGCCTACGACTACCTGCGCAAGCCGTACAGCCGCGAGGAGCTCTTGAAGACGGTGGAGAACGCGCTGCAGAAGCGCCGCCTGGCCGTGGACAACCAGAGCATCGCGCAGCGCCTGGAAAATTCCGAGCGCATGTACCGCTACCTGGTGGACAGCTCGCCGGACATCATCTACACGCTGAACCACGAAGGCCATTTCACGTTCATCAACGACCGCGCCTACCAGCTGCTGGGGTATACGCGCGAAGAGCTGATCGGCAAGCACTACTCCATCGTCGTGCACGACGAGGACCTGGACCGTGCCAAGTACGTGTTCTCCGAACGCCGCCTGGACGACCGCGCCTCGCGCAGCGTCGAGCTGCGCCTGAAGTGCAACACGGGCAACGGCAGCGCCGAGCGCACCTTCAGCAACACGCTGATGGCGATCTCGCTCAACGCGCTGGGCATGCACATCCCCGATGCGGAAGGTGGCCGCAGGCCGGGCGTGCCCGGCATCTACGGCGTGGCGCGCGACATCACGGACCGCAAGCGCGCCGAGGAGATGATCTCCTACCAGGCCTACCACGACATCCTGACCGACCTGCCGAACCGGATGCTGTTCAAGGACCGCCTTGGGCTGGCCGTGATCCAGGCCAAGCGCAAGCTGACGGAGCTGGCCGTGATGTTCGTGGACCTGGACCGTTTCAAACTGGTCAACGACACGCTGGGCCACGTCAAGGGCGACGAGCTGCTGCAGCAGGCCGCGTTGCGGTTGAAGGAATGCCTGCGCAAGGGCGACACGCTGGCGCGCCAGGGTGGCGACGAGTTCACGATCGTGTTGCCGGAACTGCGCGACCGCGCCGACGCCAAGGCTGTCGCGGACAAGTTCCTCGAGTGCCTGCAGAAGCCGTTCGACCTGGACGGCCACGTCGTCCATATCTCGGCATCGATCGGCATCGCCGTCTATCCGGGCGATGGCGAGACCATCGACGAGCTGCTGCGCCATGCGGACATCGCCATGTACCAGGTCAAGGCACTGGGCAAGAACGGCCACGCCTTCTACCACTGCTCGATGCTGGATGTATCGCACCAGAAGATCGCGCTGGAGCAGGCGCTGCGCCGCGCGCTGGAGAACAACGAGCTGGAGATGTATTATCAGCCGCAAATCGACATGGCCACTGGCCGCATCATCGGCGCCGAAGGCCTGATGCGGTGGAACCATCCGCAGCGTGGCCTGCTGTCGGCCGGCGAGTTCCTGCCGTTCGCCGAGGAGAACGGCCTGATGCTGCCGATCTCGGACTGGATGCTGGGCGCGCTGTGCCGCGACCTGCTGCTGTGGAACGAGGCGGGCGGCGACACGATCCGGCTGTCGCTGAACCTGTCGCCGCAGTACCTGGACCGGGGCGACTTCTTCGAGAAGATGCGCGGCGCGCTGACGCGCTACGGCATCTCGCCGGCGCAGATCGAAGTGGAAATCACGGAGAACATCTGCATCCGCAACCCGCACTACGCGATCGAGCAGCTCAATAAACTGTGCCAGCTGGGCGTGTCGGTCGCCATCGACGATTTCGGCACCGGTTATTCTTCGCTTGCTTACCTGCACCGCTTCCCGATCCACACGATCAAGATCGACCAGAGCTTCGTCAAGGAGATCCATGACGAGAACGGCCACTACCCGGTGATCCTGGCGATCATCTCGATCGCGCGCGGCCTCGGCCTGCACCTGGTGGCCGAGGGCGTCGAGACGGAAGTGCAGGCGCGCTACCTGCAGGCCAACGGCTGCACCACGATGCAGGGCTACCTGTACTACCGGCCGATGTCGCTGACGTCGTTCATCCACGTGCTGCACGCACAGGACCAGAACCGCGTGCCCGCCGAGCCGGCGCCGCTGATCGCCATCCAGGCATGACCGCTGCCGCGTCTTCCGGCGAGTACGTGCGGATCAAGGCCCTGGCCGAACAGGGCGTGCCGCAGGCCCAGCACAGCCTGGGCTTCAAGTACTTCAATGGCGACGGCGTGCCGCAAAGCCACGAGCTGGCAATGGCCTGGTACCGCCAGGCCGCCAATGCGGGGCTGGCGCACGCCCAGTACAACCTGGGTGTGATGTACCAGAAAGGGCAGGGCGTGGCGGCCGATTTCGCCGAAGCGGCGCGCTGGTACCGGCTGGCGGCCGAGCAGGGCTATGCGGCCGCGCAGTACAACCTGGGCTGGCTGTACGCCAAGGGCCACGGCCTGGCGCAGGACACGGAGCAGGCGCGCCACTGGTTCGGCCAGGCCGCCGAGCAGGGCGACCCGGGCGCGCAGAACAACCTGGGCATGATGTACGAGACGGGCAAGGGCGTGCCGCAGGACGTCGCGCTGGCCGTGCACTGGTACCGCAAGGCCGCCGTGCAGGGCTACGCGCGGGCCCAGTTCAACCTGGCGCTGCGCTATGACAAGGGCGACGGCGTCGAGCAGGACGGCGCGCAGGCAATCGACTGGCTGCGCCAGGCGGCGCAGCAGGGCCATGGGCCCGCCCAGTTCAACCTGGCGCTGCGCTACGACAAGGGCGACGGCGTGGCGCAGGACAGCGTGCAGGCCATCCGCTGGTACCGCGCCGCGGCTGAGCAGGGCCACGTCAGCTCGCAGTTCAACCTCGGTCTCATCTACGACAACGGCCACGGCGTGCCGCGCGACGAGCGCCAGGCCATGGAGTGGTACCTGCGCGCGGCCGCGCAAGGCCATGCGGCGGCACAGAACAACGTGGGCCAGCGCCACGAGCATGGCCAGGGCGTGCCGCAGGATTACGCGGTGGCGGCCGACTGGTACCGCAAGGCGGCGCTGCAGGGTTTCCCGTCCGCCCAGTACCACCTGGGGCTGCTGTACGACAGCGGCAACGGCGTGCCGCGCGACGAAAGCGCGGCCATCGACTGGTATCGCAAGGCGGCCGAGCAGGGTCACCTGCGGGCCCGCTTCGAGCTGGCGCTGCGCTACGAGACGGGGCGCGGCGTGGCACCGGACCTGCGCGCGGCACTGGCGTGGTACCAGCGCGCGGCCGAGCAGGACTACGCCCCCGCGCAGTACAGCCTGGGCCTGCTGCACGACCGCGACGACGGACCCGCGCCGAGCGTGGAACTGGCCAATGGCTGGTACCGCAAGGCGGCCGAGCAGGGCCACGCGCTGGCGCAGTTCACGCTGGCGCTGCGCCACGATAACGGCCAGGGCGTGGCACGCGATTTTACGCAGGCCTTCGGCTGGTACCGCAAGGCCGCGCAGCAGGGCCATGCCCGTGCCCAGCTCAACGTCGGCCTGATGTACCTTGCCGGCCAGGGCACGGCGCCGGACATGGCGCAGGCCAGCTACTGGTTCGCGCTGGCCGAGCGCAACGGCGAAGCGGCCGCCGGACGCTATCTGCGCGAGGCCAACGCGCGCCTGGGCGGCGCGCTGGTGCCGCTGCCGTCCGTGCTGGCGACCTGAGTCAGTTCAGCGTCGGCTGGATGCGGCCGTCGTGCAGCCGCACGGTGCGCCGCGCCCGCGCCGCATGTTCCGGCGAGTGCGTCACCATCACGATGGTCGTGCCCTCGGCATTGATGCTGTCGAGGATCTGCATCACTTCCTCGCCGTGTGCCGAGTCCAGGTTCCCCGTCGGTTCGTCCGCCAGCAACAGGCTCGGTTCGGCCACCAGCGCGCGCGCGATGGCCACGCGCTGCTGTTGTCCGCCCGAAAGCTGCGATGGCCGGTGGTTGCGCCGATGCAGTACCCCCAGCTTCTCCAGCACGGCCTCGATGCGTTGACGCCGCTCGTGCACCGGCTTGCCCGAATACTTCAACGCCAGTTCGATGTTCTCGTAGACGGTCAGCTCGTCGATCAGGTTGAAGTTCTGGAAGATGAAGCCCACGCCGCCGCGCCGCATGGCGTTCAGCTGCGGTTCCGGCAATCCGGCCACGTTGCTGCCCTTGAACCAGTACTCGCCCGAATCGGGCACGTCGAGGAAGCCGAGCAGGCTGAGTAACGTGGATTTACCGCAGCCCGAAGGCCCGGTGATGGCGACGAAGTCGCCCGTCTCGATCGACAGGTCGATGTCGCACAGCGCGGTCGTCAGCACCTCGTCGGTGGCGTAGACCTTGCTCAGGCGGGACAATCTGATCATATGCGCTCCTGGGATAAAAGGGTTCACTGCTGCAGTCGCAGGCGTTCGGCCTGGCCGTATGGCGCGTATGCCGACACGATGACGCGTTCGCCGGCGGCAAGGCCGCCCAGTACTTCGACCTGGTGCGCGTTGCGGCGCCCGGTCTGCACGGCGCGCCGGCTTGCCACGCGGCCGTCGGCGGACAGCGCATAGACCCAGGCGCCCCCGGCGTCGTTCAGGTAGGCGCCGGCCGGCAGCACGAGCGCCTGCTGGGGCTCGCCCAGCGTCAGCCGCACGTCCACGCTCATGCCCGGTTGCAGGGTGGCCGGCTGGCGCAGGAACAGCAGTTCGGCGCTGAAGCGGCGCTCCTTGACCTGGCGGTAGACCCGGCTGACCTCCACCGCATAGTCGACCCCATCCAGCGTCGCGATGCCACGCCGTCCCGGCGCCACGCGGTTCAGGTAGTACTCGTCGATCTGCGCCATCAGCTTGAACTGGGCGTCGTCGATGCGGCCCACGCGCTGGTCGGCGCGCACCGCCTGGCCGACCTGCAGGTCGAAGTCGGCCAGGCGGCCGCTGGCCGGTGCGCGCAGGGCCAGGCCGTCGATGGTGGCATGGGCCAGCCGCATGCCCGACTCGAGCCGGCGGATGGCCCCCAGCATCGTCCCCATGGCCTGGTCGCGCACGGCGAACTCCGCACTGCCGCCATGCTGCTGCGTGCGCAGCTTCTGGCGTGCCTGTTCCAGCTTGTCGGCCGATTCGTCCAGCGCCACGACCGAGATGAAGCCCCGCGCCGCCAGTTCACGGTTGCGGCGATACTGCTTGTCCGCCTGGGTGACGTCGAAGCGCAAGTCGGCCAGGCGGTCGTCGTGCTGGTTGCGCGCGACCTGGAACGTCACCTGCAGGTTGGCCAGGTTCGACAGCTGCTGCGCCTGTTCGGACTCGCGCTGCAGCAGTTCCATGCGGCGTTGTGAGTTCGACAGCCGGAACAGCAGGTCGCCCTTGCGCACCTGCGCACCATCGCGCACGTAGACCTCCTCCACGCGGCCGCTTTCGACGGCATCCAGCAGCACCTGGTTCAATGCCTCGGCATTGGCGCGGACGATGACGTCGTCCGTGAACACGCCGCGCTGCACGGTGGCCACTCGTACGCTGTCGGCGGCCACGCGCAGTCCGCGCGGCGCCAGGCTCCAGCCCAGCGCCGCCAGCAGGGCGAGGGCGGCGGCAGCGGCGGCCCAGGGCTGCCAGGCGCGGTGCGGCCGGTCGCGGCGCACGTCCATGCCGGCGCCCGTGATATCGATCGATTCGCGAGGTGCATTCATGACGTGCTCCCGTCATTGCGCGACGCGGTCCTGGCGGGCGCGCGCCAGCAGGGTGTCCATGGTCCGCAGCGTGGCCGCATGGCCCATCGCGGCCGTCTGGTTCCACATCGGCATCGTTGCGCTCAGCATTGCCGGGGACGTGAGGTAGCGCCCGCCGATCACGACGGCCGGCACGCTGGCCACCTGCATCGACGTGTGCAGGCGCGTGGCGGCATCGACCTGCCGCTGCACGGCGGCGGATCGCCAGGCGGCCTGGAAGCGCTGCGGCGCGATGCCTGCCTTGGCCGCAAAGCCGGCCAGCGCAGCCTCGGTATCGAGGTGCTGCTGGCCTTCGTGGATCTGGCGGAACAACGCCGCGCTGGCCGGTTCGCCCATCTCCAGCGCCTGCATCACGTAGTACATGCGTTGCTGTGGCAACTGCTGCACGCGCATGCCGACGGGCACGCGGCGGAACACGATGCCGTCGCCCTGGCGCACCACCCAGTCGCGCAGCGCCGGCTCGAAGTGATAACAGTGCGGACAGCTGTACCAGAAGAACTCGATGACCTCGACGGGGCCGGGCGGCGGCGTGGGCGCATCCAGGACCAGGTAGGGGCGAGCCTCGTCCGCCGGCGCGCTGGCGACGTTCAACAGGACGGCCGTGCCGACGAGGGCGCCGGCCGCCAGCAAAAAGTGCCTTTTCGAAAGTTGCATGACTAATCCTTCAATCTTTGCCCAGATGCATATTGAGACCTGGAAATGATAAAACCGGCATCACTATTAGTAGCCCGATGCCGCAATAATCCCTGATGTTATGGATCGTCAGGCTACGCCGCGATGTTCACGAAATTTCAGATGTTTGTATGAGTTTTGCATATTCGCTTGGTGATTAAAAAAATCGGGATTAGGCTTGCCTTGCACTAACCAGTGCTTAACCTTTAATCCAATCCTCAAGGAGACTCACATGCAAAACGCTGAAACCACCGTCGACCTGGACATCGACTTCGATTTCGAAATCCTGGAAACCACCGAAGCGACCGCCATGGAAGAAATGGGCGCTTCCTCGACCATCTGCGCCGGTTCGACCTGCAGCAAGCAGGCGGTCATGCTGGCACGCGGCTGCTGATAGCCGGGTCCGGTTTCCGGTGCCGCATGTGAGGCGCCAGATGTCGTGTGCCGGAAATTGAACGCCGCTCCTGCCGGACGGGGAGCGGCGTTCACCGATCGTCGGTTTTAGTCCTGGAGCAGAGATAATGTCGACTATTGAATCAAGCCTGGATCGTATTTATTCGATCAGGCCGGACATTTTCCTGCGCAATGCGGAAGACCGCATGCATGTTCAATATGCGGGCGCGAATTATATTATTCGATTGCAGTCGGATTGCATTCATTATGTCTACCGGTTCTGCGACCTGCTGGACGGAGCCCGGCCATTGGGCGCCGTGATGGAACAGATACCGTCCGCTTATCGCGGCTATTTGCTGAAATTTCTAGAATTCCTGTTGGCCAGATCGGCCGCCTTCCAGCTCGATGCACCGGACGCCGATGCTCGCTTGCAACCTGTCCACGATTCCCTGCTGTATCTGCGCTCGTTCGTGAACGACAGCGCGGCGGCATTCGGCCGCTTCGATGCCGCCCGCATCCTGCTCGCTGCCGGCGGCTACGCGCTGCACAGTGCGATCAAGACGCTGGCCTGCCTGGGCGTGCGGCGCCTGGCCGTGCTGCCCACGGGCGGCGACTGGCAGCCGCACGAGCTGCAGGCAGCCTTTGCCGAGCTGGCGCGCTGGCCCGACGCGCGCCTCGACATCGTCGCCGCGCCCGAGGCCGGGTACACGTATGTCGTGCAGGTCGCGGACGACGCGTCCGCACCGTTCGAACGGTTGCTGGCCGCGTTGCCCGCCGCACGGCACCTTGTCGCCTTTGCCGCGCAGGGCCAGTTGTGCGCGCTGCACGGCAGCGACCTGGCATTGCTGCCCGCGCGCCGTGGCGACACGCGGTTGGCGCCACCCGACGGCCTGTGTGCCGGTGCCACCGCCGCGATGATCTGTTTTGACGACCTGTGCGGCGTGCGGCCGCTGGCGCCGCGCCGCTACCTGCATTTCGGCCTGGATGCGGACGTGCCGCTGAACAGCGCCGGCTTGTACCCACTGGCGCCGTTCGATGCGGCAAACGCCGGCGCAACGGGTGCCATCGTGGTGGCCGAACGGATCGAAGAGCTGGCGTGCACCCCGCTTGCGCCGCTGCGACCTCCCGTCGAACGCACGCCGGAAAGCGGCTGCCTGAAGCTGTACACGCTCGAGGCCTGCCTGCCGGGGCGTGCCGATCCGGTGGTGCTGGCCGGCGCGGGCATGACGCGCGCGCGATGCGTGTCCAGCGCGCTGCTGCAACTGGCCGCGGGGCAGCGGCATTGGTTCAGCCATACGGATGCGGATGAACGGGCCGCCGTCGGCCACTACCTGGCGCAGCTGGACGTTGCCGCGGCGGCCGTGGCGCCCCTGCGCGCCGCAGCGCCGGCGGCAGGCCCTGCGCCGGAGCTGTCCGCGCGTGAACACTACCTGGGCTTCTGCATCGCCGCGACCTACGGCGAGCCGGTTCAATGGTCCGAGGCGGCACTGGATGGCGCGCCGTGGCCGCGCTGTACCGTCCTGCGCGGCGGCGCCGTCGCGATCTACCTGCCGCACGATGGCGTGCCCGCTGCGGCGCAGCGCGAGGCGGGCCTGCTGGCGCTGTACGGCGCACTGTGGCAAGGCCATGTCAACGGCCGCGATATCGTGCTGCCGGACGAACCGCTGCAGCCGGGAGAGCCGGCATGAGCGACCTGGCCCAATTGGCGAGTTTCACGCGGCGCGCGGCGGGAACACGTGCCGTCGGCGTGCTGGCGACGCCGGCAACGCTGGCGCTGCTGCCAGCCGCCGATGCGCAAGAGCGTGCGCGGCTCGCCGCATTCGCCGGCGAATTTGCCGCCTTCCCCGCGTTCCATCGAAAGTGGCGCTGGAACGCCATGCTGCAGGCGCAACTGGCAGCGTTGCTGGCGCGCCTGGCCACCCAGGAGCCGGAACCGGGTTGCGTTTATCTGTACTTGCGAGGTGCTTTCACCAAGCGGTATTTCCCGGCGCCGCGCACAGCTGCGCTGCCGCCATCGGAGGGGCGCGGCTGCCGGGCCGGGACGGCGGATATCGATGGCGCCTTGCGCGCCTTCGGCAACGCCTCGGCGCAGGCACTCGTGCTGCAGGCCAGCCCCGCCGGCGACCATCACCATTGCTACCAGCCGGCGACTGGCTTGCTGGGGATCGGCCGCGGCGGCACGGACCGGCAGCGCATGCGCGGCGCCGTGCTGGAATATTGCGAACGCTGGGCCGCCAGCATCGTGCCGCCGGGAGCGTGCCGCGCCCGCCACGTGGACCTGGGCACCGCAGCCTGGCGGCCGGACCAGGTGATGGCGGTGCCGCCGGCGCAGGCAGCGACCTTGTTCCCCGGCTTCGACCCGCGCCGGCCCATGCACTGGCTGCCCTGCCGCCTGGTGCACGCGGACACGCAGCGCTGGCTGCCCCTGCAGATGATCAACTACCTGCTGCAGCCGGACCAGGCCTTCAGCCACTGCCAGAACAGCAACGGCTGCGCGCTGGGCAGTTCGGCCATGGAAGCCGCGCTGTTCGGGGCACTGGAATTGATCGAGCGCGATGCGCTGCTGCTGGCGTGGTACAGCCGTTCCACGCCGCCCCGCTTCGTCGCCGCCAGCATCGACAGCGCGCCGCTGCGCCAATTGCACGCGCTGCTGGAACTGGCGGGTTACACGGTGTGCTGTTTCGACATCACGACGGAGTTCGCGCTGCCGGCCGTGCTGGTGCTGTTGCTGGGCCGGGGCGACGAGCGCCTGGGCGCCTTCGTCACGGCGGCCTGCCACCCCGATCCGCACGAGGCCATGGCCGCGGCGCTGGGCGAGGCCCATTCGCTGGCCGGCATCACGGAGCACAACCTGGCACGGCAGCGGCAACGGCATGGCGACGGCCACCTGGAACATCTGCGCGACAGCGCCCAGGCACAGTACTACGGCCAGCATGGCCAGCGCCGTCATTTCGATTTCCTCGCCAACGCCACGCCGACGCTGGCGTGGCGGGACTTCACGGCCACGCACGCCGCCAGCGCCCAGGCGGCCCTGCGCGGTCCGGCCGCCGCCTGGGACATGCTGTGCGAGCGCGCCTTGCAGGCGGGCTTTGAACCGGTCGTGGCGGACGTCACGCCACCCGGCTTGTGCGCGCTTGGCCTGCATGCCGCCCGTGTCTTCATGCCGGGCACCTTGCCGCTGACGTTCGGCGACCGGCCCCTGTGCCTGCCGCCCGGACGGCTGGCCCGCGCCGCGCGGCATTGCCCATGGGTCGACGCGAACGCCGACCTGTCCCATCCCTTACTGCATCCGCTGGGCTGACATGAACGACATGGCGACAGGTCGCTGCGCGATCGACGAATTCAGCTTCCGCTACCTGGCGCAGGCCCAGGGCAGCACGGGCACGCTGCCCCTGGACGCCTTCGAACAGGCGTTCCAGCACGGCGCGCCGCCTGTGGACGACACTGAAACCGTCGACCTGGCGCCGCTGTTCCGCGCCGTCGTCACGGGGACGGCCCTGCCAGCCGGCCCGCGCGAGCGGCTGCTGGCGGTGCTGCTGCAGGTACACCAGCCGATGACGGTGACGCCGTGTGCCGGCTACGGCCTGCACGCCAGTTACCCGTCACCCCGGGCGTACTACCCGCTGCGTTTCGCGCTGCTGGAACAGGGCGTGCGCTGGCAGGTCGACATGCGCCGGCTGCAATTGCGGCGCGACGGCAGCGGGGCAGCCGGCACGCTTGCCCTGGAACTGCGCGCCGACTTCACGGTGTATGCACCGCTCTACAACCTGTTCCGCAAGGCGCTGTTCGCGCTCGAAGCGGGCCACTTCCTCGCCGAGCTGGCGGCGCTGGCTTGCAGCGCCGGCCTGCGCATCGTGCCGGTCGTGGGTCCGCGCGCGCTGCGCCTGGAAGTGCATGACGGCGGCGCACTGCCCGACTGGGAGGCTGCGCTGGCGACGCACCGCAGCTACGCGCGCGAACGCAACAGCGGCCGCTTCCACGGCGGCTTTCATCCCGCCCCGCACGTGCTCGATGCAGCGGGGCTGGACGCGCTGTACGGCGCACTGGACGCCGCGCAGGCAGCGCTGGCGCAGATCCTGCCGCGGGCTCCCCGGATCGAAGTGCGCCTGTGCCTGCGCGCCGGTAAGGATGTCGCCGCTGGTGTCTACCGGGCCAGCGACGGTGCGCCGACGTGCATCGATCCGCGCGACCCCGTCGATGCCTGCGGCCGCGCCTACAACTACGACAACTTCAATTTCAGGACCGTTCCCGCCGTGCTGTTCCTGTGCGTGGACCAACTGGCCTTCCACTGTAACGACGCAACCTTCACGGAGATGAACATGTCACTCGGTTACCTGAACCAGCAGCTGATACGCCACCTGAGCGGGCATGGCCTCGTGGGGCGTCCGTTCCGCAGCTACGACCAGCTTGCCATCGACCACCTGCTGCAAACCTGTGCCGACGGCCAGCGCGCCTATTACGGCCTGCTGGTGGCCCGCAACCGCTGCCGCGAGGCCTGGGGAGTACTGCGATGATGGTGCCTTACGCCGTCGTGCGCGCCAACAACCTGCCGCTCGATGCGCTGGACGCGTTGACAGGCTCCGCGCCCATCGAAGCGGCGGCCGCCGCCCTCGCGCAGGCCGAGGCGGCATTGATCCCGCTGCGGCAGGCCGCGTGCGAGCGCCTGCATGCGCTGGCGGCCGCCGACGGCGCGCGCTACCGCCGCTATATCGACCTGCGCCGCGCCATCCACCAGGGCAAGACCCTGGCCGACATCGCGCAACGTCATGCCGACCTGCTCGAGGGCGACGCACTGCTGCGCCAATGGCACACACAGGCCGCCGCCATCGAGCGCCAGCAGGCGTCGCTGGCAACGTTGTTCCGGCAGCAGCTGGAAGCATCCCGGGCCAGTGCGCAGGCGCTGGCCGGCGCGCCCCTGTTCCTGCAGGCGATGGCGCTCACGCGCGCCCAGTTGCACGACACGGCCCTGGCCTACGCCAGGGCGACCGCGTTTGGCGACAAGAAGGCGCTGAACGACGAGGAAACCATTTACCGATACCTGACGCGGGCCGCGGTCAAGGTCAGCCCGTTCTCGACCTTCACGTCGGTAGGGTTCGCGCCGCTGGCCGATGCGCCGGATGGCACGCTGCTGGCCGGCCGCGCCACGGCCGGCCGCTACAGCCTGGACCGGGCCGGCTTCTTCAAGCTGTACGACCGCTTCGTGCTGCGCCACCGCGACCATTGCCGCTTCCGGTTGACGGATCATCGCGCCCTCCGCGCGGACGGCCAGCATGCCTACCTGTTCGCCGACCAGCCGGCGTACTACGCCTACCGCACCACGTTCGCCACGGCCCGCCTGAAATCGACAGCGCTGTTTACCGAAGGCGCCGATGCGCAAGGCTGGTTGCCCTGGCCCGTGCTGGCACAACGCCTGCCGGCCGGTGCCGATCCCGGCGCGCTGCTGGAGAAATGGCTGGTGTCCGGGCTGTTGCAAGTGTCGCCTGCGCTGGACGACGAAGGCGGCGACCTGCTGGAGCAGTTCCGCGCGATCGCCCGGCGCGTGGCGGGCGACGACCGGGCCGCGCGGCCCGTGGCGCAGGCGCTGGACGAGATGGCGGCTGCTTGCGCCAGCCTGGGTGGCCTGGCCGGCGCAGCCTTGCTGGCAGCGCTGGACCGCGTGCATGCCGATATGGCGCGGCTGGCGGGATTGCTGGACTGCCCGCTGGTGAAAACGGCTGGGCTGGTGTACCACGACAGCAGCCTGCCCGACCTGGCGCCGCTGGATGGCGCCGAGCTGGCCCGCTACGCACAACAGGTCGGTGAATTCGTCACGCACTATCTGGGCGTGAACTTCCACAGCGGGTTCGACGACGCGCAACTGGCCGCGCTGCGCGCCGCACTGCCACCCGGCACGACCGTGGACGTGTTCGCGTTCCATGAGCTGATGCAGCGTTGCCTGGCCACGCCGCCCGCGTCCAGCGAACCGGCGCGCGCGGCATTGCCGATCCTGGCGCTGTACCGGCAGATCTGGGCTCGCCGCGACGAGAGCGAGATCGTGCTGGCACCGGTGCGATCGACACCGGCTGCTGGCCGGCCCTTCGCCGTCTACGGCCACCTGTGCGGCGGCAGCTTCGTGCTCAACAACATCGACAGCGGCTACCTGCGCTGTTTCTCGCGCTTCTTCACGTTCGCGGCGGACGACGCCGTGTTGCAGGCCTGCCGCGCCAGCTACGGCAGGGCGCTCGCCGATGCCTGCGACTTTTATGACACCTTCGGCTTCAACACGGCGGCGCGGCCGCGTCTCTGTGGCCGCCGCATCCGGCTCGATGTTGCCGCCGCGGCTGGACCCGGCGACCTCGCACTGACCGACCTCGCGTTGTCCTGGCCGGAAGGAGCGCCTTATCCGCAGGTGCTGGACCGCCATACCGGCAAAGCGCTGGCACTGCGCCAAAGCGGCCTGTTTACCCGCGAGCTGTATCCGAAACTGCTGGAGCAGCTGCTGCAACTGGGCATGGCCGATGCGCCGCGCTATTTCGCCTTCCGCTTCGGCGTGCACCAGGTGGTCAGCGACGCCGCCCCGACCGACGTCACGCGCATCGCCCGGGTGCGCTACCGCGACATCGTGCTGTCGCGCGAGCAGTGGTGGGTGCCGAAGGCCTGCCTGCCGGTACGCGCCGCCGGCGAAGAGGCTTTCGCCTGGTTCCGCCGTCTCGATGCGTGGCGCCGCGGCCATGGCATCCCGCAGCGCGTCTTCGTGCGCCGCCACGATGCCGCGCTGGTGCTCGAGCGCGATGTCAGCAACGCCAAGAAGCCGCTGTTCGTGGACTTCAGCGCGCCGCTGATGGCGCGCGCCATCGGGCGCATCTTCAATACCGCCTTCGCGCTGCTGTCGATCGAGGAGATGCTGCCGGATGCGGCCGACGATCGCGCCCGCCATGACGGCCAACGCTACGCCCACGAAGTGCTTTTCGAATCGACCGACCAACCAGGGGACATGCCATGACGAACATCGACTTCACCGCGGACGACGTCCGCAAATCCCTGTTCAATTTTTCCGTGCCGATGATGCTGTTCTCGATCCTCGACTATATCGGCATGTTCGTCGCGCTGGGCTGGCTCCTGGCGATGACGGAACTGCAGCAATTGCCGGCCACGTTCCGCATCGCGGTCGCCTCCGTATCCCTGCTGGAAGCGCTGTTCAGCGGCCTCCTGGCCGCCGTGTACGTGTATGCGAACCAGGCCTTCGGGCGCAAGGACCACGAGCAGGCCAGGTACCTGCTGAACTTCGGCTTCGGCGTGGCGGTGGTCATCGCCGTCGTCATCGCCGTCACGGGGCGCTTCTGCACGCAATACCTGATCTCCATCTTCGGTGTCGAGCCGCTCGTCAAGGAGCAGGTGCTGTCCTACCTGAACGTGTACTGGTATGGCTACCTGTTCGTCATCGTCCACCTCTACGGCGGTTTGCTGGCGCGCATGGCGGGAGCGGTTTCCGTGATCCGCCGCTTCAAGATCGTCACGTTCGTCAGCAGCGTGCTGCTGTGCCCCGCGTTCATCTGGCTGGCCGCACGGGTCGGCGTCGGCGCACTGGAAGCGTCGGCCGCGGCGCTGATGGTGTCGCGCATCGCGGGCCTGCTGGTGCTGCGCCGGGACATGGTGCGCCATGAGGTATTCCCGTTCCGCCTGGGGATCGACTTCGTGCCGCGCCGCCTGTTCAAGCAGTGGGGCGAACTGGTGCGCCTGGGCGGCGCCGAGACGTTGAACTCGTTCTCACTCAGCCTGTCGTTCTACCTGCTGTTCCTGCTGTTCTCGTTCTACGAGCCGGGCACGCTGGAAGCGGTGACGGTGACGCAGTACGTGACGGGCTTCTTCCAGACCGTCCTGATGAGTGCCATCGCCACCATCATCCCGTTCACCGCGCAGAACGCGGGCGGGCGCAAGCTCGCCAACATCAAGGTCGGCGTGCGCTGGATGGCCAGCGGCACGTTCGTGCTGGCCGCGCTGCCGATGATCCCGTTCATCCTGCTGGCGCCGTACTTCATCCACTTCTTCGTCGCCGATCCCGATATCGCGGCGCGGGCCATCAGCTACGTGCGCATCACGTCGATCCCGTGGGCGGTGCTGATGGCGTCCTTCCCGTTCCTGTTCGCCATCATCGGCCTGGGCGACACGCGCGGCACGCTGCTGCTGACCATCTGGTCCATGTACCTGTGCAACCTGGTGCCCGTGATCGTCATCCGCATGGCGTTCGGCGGCAGCCTGACGCTTGCCGCCTATGCTGAATCGGTGTCGGACGTGCTGATCTTCGTGGGCTTCTACCTCTACTACGTGCGCAAGGAAAAGGGCCTCGAGCGGGAGTGGGCGGGCGAGCGGGAAGCCGAGGCGACGCCGGATACCGGCAAGCTGGCGGGAGCGCTGTGATGAGAGCGTTGATCGCAATGGGCGAACGGACCGCCTCGCACGTGCAGGCGCTGGAGGCCTGCCACGCCGTGTTGCACGGCACCGGCGTCCACTTCGCGCTGGTGCAGCGGCCCGACATCGACCTGGAGCCGGCCGATCCGGCCCATGCGCACGACGTGCTGGTGCGCGTGCATGGGTTCTCGTGCAATTACCGCGAGAAGGGCAGGCTGTTGCAGGCGGCGCGGCGCGAAGGCGGCGGCTACCTCGTGCTGGGCTCGGAGTTTGCCGGCACCGTCGTCAAGGTGGGCGCGGCGGTGGCGGACCTGCGCCCGGGCGACCGGGTGTTCGGCAACGGTGCGGTCGATGCGACGGATGCGCATCCGGGCCTGTCGACGCAGCGTGCGTCGCAGGAACTGCAGGTGCTGCCGCGGGCGAAGCTGATGCGCTTCCCCGCCACGATGCCATTTGCGACGGCAGCCGCCTTCAGCGTGGGCGCGCAGACCGCGTATGCGCTGGTGCGGCGGCTGCGCGCAGCGCGGGGGGATCAGATCGCTGTCACGGCCGCGTCGTCGAACACTTCGCTGTTTGCCATCGCGGCGCTGGTGGCGCGGGGCACGACGTGCACGCGCTGACGACGTCCGCCGCCAGCGTGCCGGCGCTGCGGGCGCTGGGCGTGCGCGACTGCTGCGTGCTGGCGCGCGGTGCGCCGGCCGAGCCGCTGCTGCAGGCCTACCTGGCGGCGCACGACCTGGCGCAGTTCGATGCCGTGATCGATCCGTTCATGGACATCTACCTGCGCAAGCTGGTGCGTCACCTGCGGCGCGGCGGCAGCTACCTGACCTGCGGCGTCTACCAGCAGTTCGGCGAGGACGTTCCGGACGCGTTCATGGAACAGGGCCTGCCGCTGGACGAGGTGTTCAGCCTGATCATCCGCAAGAACCTCAGCCTGGTCGGCAACAACCTCGGTACGACGGGCGACCTGGAGGAAGCGTTGGGCGACTACGCGGCAGGGCGGTTGCACGTGCCGCTGGACGCCGTCGTCGGCACCGGCGGGTTGGCGCATTTCGTGGAGCGGACCTACCTGGCCCGCGGCCGCAACGGCAAGGTGGTGTTCGCGTATTCCGGGGAGGATGCATGATGGCGAAGTGGCTGATCTGGTCCGCGCTGGCGGGCAGCACGGCGGCGCAGGCCGTGCAGGCGGTAACGAACGCGCCGCAACTGATCCGCATCGATGCGGGCGGCGTCGAGCTGGAACTGGTCGACGAGCCGATGGCGGCGCCGTTCGAATTGACGTACCGCGCCCAGGGCAAATGCCAGCCCGAGGTGGCCATCGTGCGCGAGGGCGACGTCACGACGGCGCGGCACGTGCGCAGCTGTCATGGCACGGGCGACTACGAGGGCACGATCTTCACGCTGCGCATGGCGGCGTCGACGTCGTTCGAGCTGGAACTGACCGCCGGCGGCGTCACGCTGACAGGGGCGGGGCTGGACAACTACCGCGAGCTGCGCTTCGCCACCCGCGTGGGCGGCATCAGCGGCGGGCGGCCCGACCTGCCGTGGCAGGCGACGCGCAAGTGGCTGGTGGGGGCCGAAGCCGCCGCCAGTCGCGAGCGGGGCTGCTGCACGCTGGCGATCCGGGTGACCTACGGCGGTATCGCCGTACGTTGACCCCAACCCGAGGAGAACGAGATGAAACTCACCAAGCGTGCCGCGGCGATGGCCGGACTGATGTCCGCCGCCGCCCTGCCGGGCAGTGCCCTGGCCGTGACCTTCGAACTGGGGCGCGGCCACTTCGTCATCCACATGGACGACACGGTCGAGACGTTCCAGGTCGTCGCGCTGGACGTTCCCGGCAGCTGCACGCCGTCGCTGGCGGTGGTGGACCGGGGCGACGGCACGTTCGAGATCCGGTCCGGCGCGCCGCACTGCCAGGGCGACCGGTATGGCAAGCCCTATGGCGAACCGTATGGCGAACTACGGCTGAATCCCGCGTGGAGCCGCACGCTGCACGTCAACATGGCCGCCGGCCAGATCGACTTCGCGGGGTCGGCGGTACGGCAGCTGGCGACGGTCCATGCCCGGGTCCGGGCCGGCGACATCTTCGGCCTGCCGGGCGTACGGCGCAGCTGGCTGTTCGGCGCGCAGCTGGACGCGCGCCTCCGTCCGGAAGGCGTCACCTTGCGCACGGAACTGGGCGCCGGGCAGATCTCGCTGGCCGCCTCATCGCAATGAAAGGATGCATCATGCTACTCCCTGACTTCCGTATCGGCTGGCGCCTGCTGGCGCGCGACCGTCTCTGGTCCGGCAGCGCCATCGCCGGCCTGGCCATCGGCTTTGCCGCCTGTTTCCTGCTGCTCGGCTATGTCGCGTATTCGTTCAGCTACGACAGCACCCACCCCGATCCCGACCGGGTCCACCTGGTCAAGACGCGCTTCCACTTCCCCGGCGTGCCGGAGGAGTGGACGGAGCAATCGACGCAGGCCCTGCGCAGCACGGTGCTCGATGCGCGCCTCCCCGCCGACGTGACGATGTATGCCCAGGTGCCGGCCACCCTGGCGGTAGGTCCCCGCACGGTGGCCGCGCAGGTCACGCTGGTCGATCCCGCATTTGTCGCGATGATGGGCGTGCGCGTTCTCGCGGGCGACGCCACGGCGGCACTGGCACGGCCGGACCGCGTCGTGCTGACGGTCGCGGGCGCGCGCAAGCTGTTCGGGCGCGATACCGGCGTGGTCGGCCAGCTCGTCACCGCCGACGGCGAGCGGCTGGCCGTCGGCGCCCTGGTGGCCGATCCGCCCGCCGCCACCACGGTTCCGTATGAAATGCTGGCAGGCAGCGGCTCGCCGCTGTGGGCCGGGCCGGACCGGGACGACGCCACGAGCAACTGGGGGCGGCTGTTCGGCCGCGTGTATGTCAAGCTGGCGCCGGGTGCCGATGCGGCCGCGCTGGCGGCGGCGCTGCAGCGCGCATCGAACGCCTCGCCGCTGCACGGCCAGCTCGATCCCGCCTTCCTCGCGCAGCTGGGCGACAAGGCGCTGATGGACGTGGGCCTGGTGCGGCTGCGCGATGCCTATCTCGATCCCGACCTGGGCAAGGGTGCGCAGCTGCACGGCGACCGTCCCGTGCTGTTCGCGGTGGCCGCGCTGGCCCTGCTGATCCTGCTGCTGGCGACGATCAACTACGTCAACCTGGCCACCGTGCGCACGCTGCGGCGCCAGCGCGAGATCGCCATCGGCAAGGTGCTGGGAGCCAGGGCCGGCCAGGTCGTCGCGCAGTTCCTGGCCGAGTCGGTCCTCGTCACCTTGGCGGCCACCGCGCTGGGGCTGCTGTGCGCATGGCGCCTGATGCCCTGGTTCGGCGAATTGATGAACCGTCCCGTGGACGGTTTCGTCGGCGCTCCGGTGTTCGCGGCGTTCCTGGCATTGGGACTGGTGACGGGCGTGCTGGCGGGCCTGCATCCGGCCTGGGTGGCGCTGCGCGTCAAGCCCGCCGCCGCGCTGGCGGGTCGGCATGACCAGGAGTCGCGCGGCGGCCTGCGCATGCGGCGCGCGTTGACGGTGTTGCAACTGGCCAGCGCGATGGCACTGGCCGGCATCACCCTCGGCGTGGCCTGGCAGACGTGGCACGTGCTGCAGGCCGATCCCGGCTTCGATGCCCGCGCCAAGCTGGTGATCGATGCCGGCGCGCCGTTCACCGAGCCGGATGCGCGGGTACGTTCCTTCATCGAGGCCGTGCGCCACCTGCCCGGCGTGACAGGCGTCGGCCAGAGCCTGGAGGCGGTCGGGCGCGGCGACATCGTGCAGAAGGGTACCCTCGCGCGCGCCGGCGCGGCCCCCATCACGATCGAATGGAAAGGTGTCGCGCCATCCTTCCTGGGCGTCCACGGCGTGCGGCCGCTGGCCGGCCGCATCTTCGACGAACGGCGCGACGCCGATAGCGCTGCATCCGGCCTCGTGCTGTCGGCGGCGGCGGCGCGTGCCCTGGGCTTCGCCACGCCGGCCGCCGCGGTCGGCCAGACGGTCGACGGTGACGGCAAGGCCGGCCAGGTCGTCGGCGTGGTGCCCGACATCCGCTTCCAGAGCCTGCGCGAACCGGCGCAAGCGGTGGCATACCGGCTGACGCGGCGGGCGCCCGTGCTGGCGCTCGGCTTCCGGGGCAATCCGGCGACGGTGGAAGCGGCCGTCGAGGCGACCTGGCGCCAGTACCTGCCCGATCGCGCGCTGCAGATGACGCGGCAGGAGTCGCTGCTGGCCGCCCATTACGAGGACGACGTGCGCAGCGTGCAGCTGCTGGGGGCGGCCGCGCTGCTGGCCATCGTCATCGCCGCCATGGGCGTGTACGTGCTGTCGGCCTACAGCGTGCAGCGGCGTACCCGGGAGATCGTGCTGCACCGGCTGTACGGCGCCAGCCGCGCCGACATCGTGCGCCTGCTGGGGCGCGAGACCGTGCTGCTGCTGGCCGTCAGCGCGGCGCTCGGCATTCCACCGGCGTTGCTGGCACTGCGGCATTACCTGGCCGGCTTCGTCGAGCAGACGCACAGCTGGGGCTGGGCCATCGTGCTGGCCTGCGCCATCGCCGTGCTGGTGGCGGTGGCAGCGGTGGCGCGAGGCATCGTGGCGGCACTGGCGCTGCGGCCCAACGCGGCGCTGCAGTCATGAGCGCCGTGCTGCGGGACACGGCGCCAGGCTGGCAGTCGCTGCACGTGTTCGTGCACGACTTCGCCCGCCTCGACGGCTTGCTGTGCGATGGCCTGGCGCCGCTGCCGGGCCCGTTCCTGGCCGACTGCTTCTTCGTGCGCTACTGGCTGGGCGGACCGCACGTGCGCTTTCGCTTCCTGGGCGACGGCACGGCGCTGGCGGCGTGCGCGCGCGACTGGATCGCCCGCAATGCATTCGTCTCGACCCTCGAGCCGGACAGCTACTACCCGCGCTTCGCCACCGAACTGCATACGGAGCCGCGGCGCTATTGGCACGGCAACGGCGAGTTGCACTACATCCCCTACGAACCCGAAACGGCGCGTTACGGCGGCCCGGCGGGAATCGCGGCCTGCGAGCGCTTCTTTGTCGAGGACAGCAACGCGGTGTTGCAACTGCTGCGCGAGCATCCGGCGCCGGAGCGGGAGAAGATCCTGTTCGGCTGCTGCCTGGTGCACTACGAGCTGCTGGCGCGGGAGGGGTTGTATGAGCCCTACCTGGCGGGCTGCCACGGCATCGCGCCGCCGGACCTCGCCGCAGCCTTGCAGGCCCGTATCGGCAGCGCGCTGGCGCGCGCCTGGCCCGGCTTGCAGGCTGCCGGCGCCCGCTACGTGGCAGGGGATTATTTTGCCGGCGCATTGGCGGCGTACGGCGCCCGGCTCGCGCGGGTCCACGCGGCGTTGCTTGGCGCCGGCGTGCCCGCCGCCGCGCTGCCCGCCATCTTCCACTCGCTGCTGCACATGACATTCAACCGCGCCGGCATCCACCCGCTGCGCGAAAACACGGCCCGCCTGTTCGCGCTGGCCCTGCATGACGAAAGGAGCACGGCATGAGCTTTGTCCAGTTGCGCATCCACTGCGCCGTCAATGGCGCACCGTTCTACCGCATGGTGGCCGCACCGCTGCAGGCGGCGCTGCGGCGCGACGGCAACCCGGCCTGGACGCTGGCGCGCGGCTGGCAGCATGGTCCCCATTACCTGCTGACGTTCGACGGCGTCGCGCCGGCCCGGCTGGAGGAGGCGCAGGCGCTGGCGGCGGCCTTCCTGGTAGCGCATCCGTCGCAACCCGTCGATCCGGTCCGCTACCGCGCCGTGCAGGCGCGCCTGAACGCACTGGAAGCGGCCGGCATCGACCCGGACGTCATCGCGCCCAACGACACGGTCGCGCTGCAGGCGGCCGACGCGGCCGGGCTGGCCGCGCGCTACGAATCGGTCGAACAGTGGCGCTCCGTGTTCGACACCGAAGCGCGGCTGCGCGCGCTGGTCATCCGGCGCTGGCTGGAAGGGGAGACGCACGAACGCTTCGTCGCGCAATGCATGCTGCTGCTGGCCTGCGTCTATCCGCCCGTGCCATCCGGCGATCCCGCGCGGCCCGCGTATGACGGCTTCCTGTCCTATCACTCCAACTACACGTTCTGGCGCCACACGCTGCCGCCGCACCAGCGCGCCCAGGTCGACGCGCGCTTCGACGGCGACTACGTGGCGATGGAAGGCGAGTACCGCGACTGGCTGGCTCAGTTGCGGGGCGCGCTGGCCCAGCCAGCGGCGTTGCTGGGCGAGGCCGCAAGCCTGCTGGCGGAGCGCTTCGCGGCGTTCCTGGCGCTGGCGCGGCGCGACGTGATCCATGCCCGCTCGCCGTTCGCGCGCGAACAGGTGGCCGCGCGCGCAGCGGTCTCGGACTTCCACAGTGAATTCTTCTACAACGACGACGGCACCGCCTATCAGTTCAGTAGCGACTTCTGCGCCTACCGCTGGCTGCTCAATATTGTCTACAAGGCCATGCCGCTGCTGAACATCGCGCCACTGCGGCGCCAGCAATTCAACCACGCGCTCGACCGCCTGCACCTGGCCCACCCGGAGGACGTCGCGGCCCTGCGCGCGTCGCTGGGTTAACGCCGACGCAAAAAAAGTCGTCCGCTGTGACAATTGGTGATCAAGTTGGGTGTTTCCGTGCCGTAATAGCAGTTGCGGGCAAAATGTTTTGCCCGCATCACCGGATTCCCTATGGCGCTGACGATCAATACCAATACGAATTCGCTGTTCGCCCAGCGCGCGCTGACGCGCGCGGGATCGGACATGTCGTCCGTACTGCAGCGCCTCTCCAGCGGCCTGCGCATCAATTCCGCCCGCGACGATGCGGCCGGCCTGGCGATCTCGCAAGGGATGACGGCGCAGTTGCGCGGGCTGACGCAGGCCGGCCGCAACATCAACGACGGCGTCTCGCTGACCCAAACGGCGGAAAGCGCGATCGGCACCATCGGCGACAACTTCCAGCGCATCCGCGAGCTGGCGGTGCAGGCGGCCAACGACACCAACAGCGCCAGCGACCGCGCGGCCATGCAGCGCGAGGCCGATGAACTGATCAAGGAAAACTTCCGCGTCGCCACCGACACCAACTTCAACGGCCTCAAATTGCTGGACGGCTCGTTCAACGGCGCCGTGCAGCTCGGCCACCGTGCCGGCGACGTCATCATGCTGACGATTCCCGCGCTGTTCCAGCAGACCGATGGCGGCGCGCTTGCCGAGCCGCCGCTGTCGCTGGCCAGCCATGCCGACGCGACGGCGGCCTTGCAATACGTGGACAAGCAGCTGGCCAGTATCAATGTGCAGCGTGCCCACCTCGGCGCGATGCAGAACCGCCTGACGCACGCCTTCGAGAATGTGCAGGCAATGTCGACCAACCTGGCCGAGTCGCGCTCGCGCATCCTCGACACGGACTTCGCGGCCGATACGGCGAACCTGACGCGCACGCAGATCCTGCAGCAGGCCGGATCGGCCATGCTGGCGCAGGCCAACTCGCTGCCGAACCAGATCCTGCAGCTGCTGCGCTAGTCGCGCCCGCCGAAGCGGCGATCGAGCCAGTCGTAGGCTTCGTCCTGCGCCTCGCGCGGGAAGGCATGGCCGCCTGGCAGGATGCGGGTCTCGAACTTGTCGCCGGCATGCCAGGCGCTCCATACGCGCGCCATTTTCGCGTACGCCTCCCGCACGCTGGGCAGCGGGAACAACGGATCGGCCGCGCCCGCAAGGAAGAGTGCGGGCTTCGGTGCCGCCAGGCTGGCGACGTCGGGAAAATCGAGATGGCGCAGCAGGCCGGGATGCAGCATCTGGAAGGCGGACGAGCCGCACAGCTGGTTGTTCCCCGGGACCATCAGGCCCTGCGTGGTGGCCATCCAGTTGACGGCGACGACGGCCCCGATCGCGTCCGACAATGCCGCGACCTGCCAGGCGCGCAGCGCGCCCATCGAAAAGCCCAGCGCGGCGACGCGGCGCTTGTCCACTTCCGGCAGCGATGCGAGGAAGCTCGCCGCGCGCACGTCTTCCAGCGCCATGTTCCCCGCCAGAGAACTGCCCAGGTTGAAGAAGTTGGCGGCCAGGGCCTGTTGCCCATCGCCCGTCAGCGGGCCGCGATCGCCCCAGCCCAAGGCATCCGTCGCCAGCACCACGTAGCCGCGCCGTGCCAGGTCGTCGCCCGGCATGCGGCCGGAAAAATACTTGTCGGCCCAGGTGCGCGCCGCTGCCTCGCGCGCCGCGTCGCCCCAGGGCGCGATGAGCTTTTCCTTGCCGATGTCGAAGCGCCCGCCATGGTCGTGCAGCAGCAGCGCGGCCGGATGCGGCCCGGCTGCCTTCGGCACCAGCAGCAGTGCACGCACGCGACTGGTGGCGGTCAGGTTGAACACGACCTGGCGGGCGTTGTAGCTGCCGCGGTCCTGCGTGGCAATCACCTGCGGCGCGAACGGCGTGTCGTCGCGCTCCTGCAGTGTCGCCTCCCACAGTTTCGCCCGGCCCGCCGCGCGCCACGCGGGCAGGTCCTTCACTTGCGGCGTCCAGGCCATGGGAAAGGCCAGCCTCGCTTTCAGCGCCGGGGCGAACACGGGCAGGGCGCCGTCGATGGCGTGCTGCTGGTAGTCCTGGGCTTGGGCCAGGCCGGCTGCCAGCGCCAGGGCGCAGAGGCGGTAAAGGAATTTGCTGTGGTGGGCGGGACGAGGCATCCGGGCTCCTTCATGTTCGGCTGCGGCATTGTGCCACGGCGCGAACATGAAGATCGCCTGAAGGCCGGCCCCTATCCAGGATGGCGATTCTGCAATAGCATCGTGCCAGCTTTCACTATTCAATACGTGGAAAGCGCCCCGCTATACCACTACACAGGAGCCTTCGATGTTGACCCGTTCGATTACCGCAATGTGCCTTTCGTTGTCCCTGGCTTCGGCCTGGGCCCAGACCGACGTTCCCACCGCCGTCGCACCGGAGGCGCAGGTCGAGCCGGAAAAGATCCTCGTCGTGGGCCAGCGCCCCGGCCCCGGCCTGTGGAAGGTGTCGAAGGGCGACCACGTGCTGTGGGTGTTCGGCACGCACTGGCCGCTGCCGAAGAAGATGGAGTGGCGCTCGCAGCAGGTGGAGGCGATCGTCGCGCAGTCGCAGGAGCTGCTGAAGGAGCCGGGCGCCAACCTGGACTTCGGCGTCGTCCGTTCCGTGTTGCTGATGCCGTTCATGCTTGGCATCGACAAGAACCCGGATGGCGGTGTCCTGAGCGACAAGGTCCCGGTCGACGTCCATGAGCGCTGGCTGGCGCTGCGCAAGAAATACCTGAAGGACGACGACGACTACGAGCGCCTGCGCCCCGTGTTCGCGGCCGGCGAACTGTTCGACGAGGCGATGAAGCAGAACGGCATGACGTCCGGCGGCGAGATGCGCAAGCAGATCGTCAAGCTGGCGGAGAAGAACAAGCTGAAGATCACGCCGACGGCGATCGACCTGTCGGTGGACAGTCCCGTCAAGGCGATCCGTGCATTCAAGAAGGCGCCAATGGACGACGTGCCGTGCTTCACGGCGACGGTCAAGCGCCTGGAAACGGACCTGGACGGCATCCGTACCCGCGCCAACGCCTGGGCCAAGGGCGACCTGGATGTCATCCGCAAACTCGATTACCGCGAACACGAAAACGCCTGCACGGCGGCCTTCTTCAGCAACGCGGTGCTGAATGAAAAAGCCGGCCTGGGCACGGTGCCGGAGCGCATGCGCGCCGGCTGGCTGGCGGCAGCGGAAAAAGCGCTGGCCAACAACCACACGACCATCGCCATGCTGCAGCTGCATAACCTGCTGGGACCGAAGAGCTACCTGGCCGATCTGCAGGCCAAGGGATATACGGTGGAACAGCCGGAATAAACCCGGCACTTTTCCGTGTCGCAGCCGATCGGGCCAGCCGATCGGCTGCACTGGCTCAGAACTTGTAGTTCACCCCGAACAGCACCGTCCGCCCATACTTCGCATACTCCAGCTGGCGGTCGGCCCGGTTGGCATACGTCTCGTAGGCGGCGTTGTTCAGGTTATTCACCTGCAGCAGCAGGCCCAGGCCCTTGTACGGGCCCTGCTCGAACGTATAGCCGGCCTGGAAATCGACGGTCGTGCCGCCCACCACGTAGCGCAACTGACGGTCGCCCGCGAAGTTGCCGATCTCGCCCACGTAGTCGGAACGGTGGCGCGCGCTGACGCGGGTCGAGAAGCCCGCCTTTTCATAGTACAGGGTCAGGTTCGACACGTTGCGCGACAGGCCCGGCAGCTCGATCTTGCCGATGGTGGCGTTGACTTCCTTGATGTCGATGCCGCTCTTCGTGTACGACGTGCTGGCGATGACGCCGAAGCCGTCCAGCACTGGCGTGACCAGGTCCAGCGGCACCGACACCGTCAGTTCGGCGCCCTTGATCATGCCGCCGTCGCCGTTGTACGACGTGGTGTACTGGCCGAAGTTGGAGATGGCGTTGGTGCCGGCCGTGTATTGCGAGAAGTCGCGCGTTTCCGAGAACGTGTAGATGTACGTGTCGAGCTTCTTGTAGAAGCCGGCCAGCGCCACGTAGCCCTTCTTGCCGAAGTACTTCTCGTACGACAGGTCGATGGCCTTGGCGCGCCATGGATCGAGCTGGGTGTTGCCGCCGCTGCCGCTGGGCAGGCGCGTGCCCGATTCGACGGTGAAGTTGAAGCCCGCGTTGAGCTGGTCCACGCGCGGGCGGGCCATCTGCTTGGCCACCGAGAAGCGCAGCGTCTGGCCTTCGCCCACGCCAACGGCCAGGTTCAGGCTGGGCAGCACGTCCGTATAGGTCTTGCCGTTCTCGATGGGGTGGGCCACGCCGGCCGCGTCGGCATACAGCGAGGCGGACGACTGGTCGGTGCGGATCACCTGCGCGCCGATATTGCCGCGAACGGAATAGCCGGCCACGTCGCCATCCAGGTTGGCGCGCACGAAACTGGTGGTGATCTTCTCCGTCACGTCCCAGGCCCGGCTGATGGTGCCGGCATTGTTCTCCAGGCTGTAGCTGATCGGATTGAAGTAGCGCTCGATCACGGCGGGCACGTTCCACGACGGGACGGTGCCGGCACCCGCAAAGCCCAGGTCCACTGGCGTGTACAGGAACTCGCTGCCGATGGTCGGCGTGCCGCTCGCGAACAGCAGGCCGGAAGGCTGGCGCTTGGTCTTGGTGCGGTCGCTGTAGTTGACGCCCACGTCGAAGCCGGACAGGTAGGCGTCCAGCGCGGCCGGTGCCGGCAAGGTCGCGGCCACCTTCAGGCTGGCCAGCCGGTCCTTCAGGTGCGGCGCGTAGGTCTTGCCGTAGCCGTAGATCGAATTGCCGGTATGGAGGATGGCGGGATTGCTGTAGTCGAGCTGCCCGGACAGCGTGGCAAACCGGCCCGGCTGCCAGCCCACCGTCATCAGCGGGTCGTTGAACGCGCCGCCGCTGGCCGTCTGCAGTTGCAGGTTGTTTTCCAGGTACGTTTCGTCGCGCTTGGCCTGCGAGTAGTTCGCGTCGACCAGCAGCGACCAGTGTTCAAACTTGAAGCGGTTGCTCCAGCCGGCGGTACGGATGCTGTCCTCGCGGTGGTTGTGCTGGCCCCGCACCAGCGGGTAGGCGCCCGTCGCGGTGCCGCCGGCCAGCGTGTCGCCCACGATCCTCGTCGTCACATAGTTGAAGCCGACGGGATTGTTGGTGCCGTTGAAGCCGCCGAGGTTGACCTCGAACTGGTTGTTCGTGTCGACCTGCTTGAAGTTGGACGCGAACACGTCGAGGGTGCTGGTCCACTGGCGGCTGGGGCGGTATTCCAGGACGCCGATCACGCCGGTGCGCGTCAGCCGGCCGCTCTTGGCCAGCGCCTTGACGCCGGCCGTGACGTAGGTGCCGGCCGGGACGCCCGCAATGCGGGTCTGGTCGAACGGCTCGTACGTGCCCGTTTCCTGGTCCAGGATCGGCGACTCCATGTGGGCGACGCCCAGCCCCAGGCCGATCGTCCGGTTCGCGAACTGGTCGATGTAGCTGGCACTGACGCGGTGGCCCGTGTCCTTGGCATTGGCGATCTTGCCCAGCGAGTTCTTCTCGCCGCGCAGGTTGAACGAGATCGTGCGGCCGGGGAACGACAGCGGGCGCACTGTCTGCATGTCGATGGTGCCGGACAGGCCCTGGCCGACGATGCCCGCGTCCGGCGTCTTGTACACCGTCACGGCGCTCAGCAGCTCGGACGGATACTGGTCGAACTCCACGCTGCGGTTGTCGCCCGTGCTGACCTGTTCGCGGCCATTCAGCAACGTCGTGGCGAAATCGGGCGACAGGCCGCGCACGCTGATCACCTGCGCGCGACCGCCGACCCGTTGCGCCGTCAGGCCGGGCAGGCGCGCGATCGATTCGGCGATGCTGGTGTCCGGCAGCTTGCCGATATCCTCGGCCGAAATCGATTCGACGATGGATGTGGCGTCCTTCTTCACGGAGATCGCATCCTCGATGCCGCGGCGGATGCCGGATACGGTGACTTTCTGCATCGCGCCCTCGGCGGGCTGGCTGGCTGCGGCGGCAAGTTCCTGCGCTGTGACGGCGCTCGACGATAGCGCTAGCAGCAGGGCGCAGGCGCCGGCAATGGGATGCAAACGGAGGGTGATGACGGGTTGACTACGGTGCATTGACGTCTCCAAGGCTGTGATGGGGAAGCGCTCTGCGGCGCGTTGTCGTCAATCTTGTATGAAAACTAGAATTTTAGTCAACGGTATCGTAGTCAAACTACATCTGTGTGTCGTAAGTTTGCCTCTAAACTCGCCAGTCACTACGCGTGGTGGCATCGTTCAGCCGTTATTTTGGTTGAAATGTGTATCCAAACTACATTCTGCTCGGTTATTAATGATGCGTGAAGGAAAATCCTCGGCGTGGCGCGGCCCCATTTCATTTTGTATCGGGAAAGTCGTCAGCGACCGGCAAAGCCGCGTAGAAGTACGGGTATTCGCCCCTCAGCCGTTGCCAGAGGCAGCGTTCGCCGAGCAGCACCCTGGGGCGGATACGGTGACCAATCTTGAAGGGCTCGCGCCGGCCGCCTTGCACTTCGCCCTGGTCGGCGCACTCGCACCAGCCGGTTCAGGGACAAGTGTGTCCGGTGGTGGCCAGCTCACCGAGGCGTGTGCCGTCCCCGGTCAGCATCACGCTCACTTCGTTCCCGAAAGTCGGAGCGACTACCGCGAATACCTCAGGGTCGAGACAACTTTATCGAGGCCCAGTCGTGCGGCTTGCTCGTTAACTTCCAGCGTCTGGGTGTAGACAATGCACACGAAACCCTTTCCGCAGCCCTTTCTCGCGTAAATGTGGAAGTGCTTCGCGTATGGATCGCCTGCATTAAAGTTGTTGTCGATGTACCGGGCACCCAACGCTTCTGCCCCGGAGATTTGGAGTGGTTGATATTTTGTCGCCGTTAAGTACTTGGAATCTTCGCGCGCCAACTTCGTCAGGAATTCAGCAGTCTCCTGCAGCGAGGGAGCCATGGAAAGAGGGTAAATCTGAATTTGCGTATTCAAGGCAATGCCTTCAAAGCCGGGCTTGTTGGCCTCCAGGTCAACCTGGACCACCTTGCTTTCTGTCTCGTTGCGAGTGACCGTCCAATTGCCAGGGAGAGCGAGCTTGACGCCCCGTTTGGAATAGCTCGTGGTATGTTGGACGTCGGGAAGGGGAATCGGCTTGCTTAACTCGTCAGCCGCGGTGACGTCCGCAGCAAATCCCGCTCCCATAATGCTTGCGGCAAGGACTGTAGTCAGGCCCATCCACAAGCTTGAATACACGGTATCTTTCTTCATCTGTTTGCCTTTCAGTTTTTGTGTCGCAAGACGTTGGGCATAAGCCATCCGCCGTGCGTTGATTTCAATCGGGGATCGTCGAACCGATCCTTCGTCAAGTGTCGTTTCGATATCGTCGATTATAGTGGAACCTCGATTCAGTATAATGGTTCGGGCTATTGCCAAAGGTCGATAAATGGCAATGAGCGAAGTGACGAAGCGCAAGGTACACGGGCCTTATTCGATCCTGGCGAAGCGCTGATCTATTGCTGATGAGATTAGCCTGAAAAACGTGTCCAGCCAGACGCAAATGCGCCGTCATACCAGGGTATGGCGGCGCATTTGTGGCGCCGCTGGGCGCGTTTTCTCAGGGTTGAGATCCCGCCATAAATAAATCGGCGCTTCCCTGGTACCAAGGCATCACGCTGGAATGGTTGGCGTCAACTGTCTTGGCCGGTCGATCACGGGAATGTCAATTATCCAGTTCGACATCCGCTTGGGCGATGAGAGGCAAGGTGAGTGCCAGGCTGAATGCACTTTCAGCTCGTCATGACTGGCGCCAGGAAAGCCATCGCACCTCGGACGAAGCGACCACCCCATTTCCCATCACACTTGCCTAGTTGGAAATTTGTCAAACTTGGCCGAACCCGCGTAGAATGCGGCTTGTCGCGGGTGTAGCTCAATGGTAGAGCAGGAGCTTCCCAAGCTTAAGACGAGGGTTCGATTCCCTTCACCCGCTCCACGTTTCGAGATACCGGACCCCACGCACCGCGGTTGGCGTGGCATTGCCCAACGATCGTCGACAGCACCGCATGTCCTCACGCATCCTCATCCAACTGCTGCTTTCGCTGCTGTTGCTGGTTTCCCAGCAGCTGGCGCTGTCGCACGTGTATACGCACGTGCCGGCGCCCGGTGGCGTCGCGGTACTGGGGGAGAATGGCGACGAGGGCAAGCGGCCCATCGCATCGGACCACCTGTGCGGCTTGTGCGTGTCCGGCGACCAGCTGGCGCATGCGTTGGGCGTGCCGTCGTACAGCTTCCCCGCTGTCGCACCCGAATACCTCCCGCTGGCAGCGGCCGACACGCCCGCCGCCTGCCTGCGCACCGACTGCGTCTTCCAGTCGCGCGCCCCGCCCCAGGCCTGACCCGCTGAAGTTCCCGAACTTTTTTCATCCGCCGCGCGCCGAACGTGCGGCGGAAGCTCGTCATTACAATTTGCCTGAGGTTTTACCCATGAACATGCAACGCACGCTGCTCGCCAGCGCGATCCTGGCCGCTCTTTCTCCTGCCGCTTTTGCCGACGAACCCGCCGACCAGGTCGTGCCCAAGGTCGTCGTGACCGCCAATCCGTTCCGCACCGCCGAGGGCGACCAGATCCTGACGCCGGCCAAGGTACTGCAAGGCGACGAGCTGCGCGACAAGGCCGGCAGCTCGCTGGGCGAGACGCTGTCGCAGGAGCTGGGCGTGTCCGCCTCCGCGTTTGGTGCCGGTGCGTCGCGCCCCATCATCCGCGGCATGGAAGGCCCGCGCGTGAAGATGCTGGAGAACGGCATGTCGGTGTCGGACGTGTCCGGCCTGTCGAACGATCACGCGGTCGCGGCCGAAGGCGCCGTGGCGCACCAGATCGAAATCCTGCGTGGCCCGGCCGCGCTGCTGTACGGCTCGGGCGCCATCGGCGGCCTGGTCAACGTCGTCAACGAGCGCATCCCGACCGCGCTGGAAGCCAAGCCCACCGGCCAGGTCGAAGGGCGCTACAGCACCGTCGACAAGGGCCGCAACGCATCCGGTACCGTCGATGCGGCGTTCGGCAAGATCGCCGTGCACGTGGACGGCAACTGGCGCCTGACCGACGACTACAAGATCCCCGACAACCGCGTGCTGAACGATCCGGAATCGGCATCGGGCCGCCTGCCGCATTCCGACACGCACGAGCGCAACCTGGGCCTGGGCGCCTCGTTCGTCGACAGCTGGGGTTACGTGGGCGCGTCCGTGTCGCGCCTGCAGAACCTGTACGGCATCCCCAGCGACGAAGGCTCGCGCATCGACCTGGACCAGAAGCGCTACGACATCGAAGGCCTCGTCAAGGCACCGTTCGACGGCTTCGAGAACTTCAAGTTCAAGGCCGGGCACACCGACTACGAGCACGCCGAGCTCGATGACGAAGGCGCGCCGGAAGTGCGCTTCACCAACCGCTCGACCGAAACGCGCTGGGAGCTGTCGCACAAGCCGCTGGCCGGCTGGCATGGCACGTTCGGCATCCAGACCGAGAACACGCACTTCGCGGCGCTGAGCGCAGAGGGCGGCCCGGACACCGTGCCGGCCACCCGCTCGACGTCCACGGCCGGCTTCCTCGTCGAGGAGAAAGACCTGGGCGTGCTGCGCCTGTCGGCCGGCGCCCGCCTGGAATCCGTCAAGCGCGAACCCGTTACGGGGCTGGCGCGCTCGTTCGACCTGAAATCCGGTTCCGTGGGCGCGTTGTGGCCGTTCATGCCGGGTTACGGCGCCGGCCTGACGCTGTCGTACGCCCAGCGCGCGCCCGCGACCGAGGAGCTGTATTCGTACGGCCCGCACGACGCCACCGCCACGTTCGACATCGGCAATGCCAACTTCGCCAAGGAGAGTTCGCGCAACGTCGAGCTGTCGGTGCAGAAGAGCACCGGCGTCGTGCGCTGGAAGGCCAACATCTACCGCAACCAGGTCAGCGACTACATCTACGGCAACGTCACGGGCAACCTGCTGGACGAAGAGGGCAATCCAGGTGAGGAATTGCGCGAGCGCATCTTCCAGCAGGGCGACGCGACGATCCGCGGCGCCGAGGCGGAGCTGACGTACAACGAAGCGGGCGCCGGCTGGTCGGGCCGCGTGTTCGCCGACACGTCGCGCGGCAAGCTCGATGCCGGCGGCAGCCTGCCGCTGCAGCCGGCCGACCGCGTCGGCGCTTCCGTCGGCTACCGCATGGACGCGCTGCGCGCCGGCCTGTCGCTGGTGCACGCGCGCGGCCAGGATCGGCTGGCCTCGTTCGAGACGATCGAGACGCCCGGCTACAACCAGCTGAACGCGAACGTCTCGTACACGCAGAAGGTGGGGACGTATGACCTGACCTACTTCCTGCTGGCGAAGAACCTGCTGAACGAGGACATCCGCGTCTCGACCTCGGTGCTGAAGGACATCTCGCCGCTGCCGGGCCGCAACTTCGTGTTCGGCGTGCGCGCGAAGTTCTGACCTGCCGGAAAAGTTGTCAGAAATCGGGGATTGTCCTCAACTGTCCGGCACCCAACAGCAAGGGCCGGGGTCAGACCCGACGGGTCTGACCCCAGTTTCTGGTTCTGGAGGAAAGCGGGCCGGCGACAAGCGGGCCGGCTCGTTTTGAGCGCGGCTCCGGCCGATCCCGGATTTCGCTAAGATGGCTCCGTTCGCAATGGAGCCAGCGTGTCACCGCGTTACCTGTACAAATACCGTCCCTTCGCCACCGCCTGCGACATCGAGCGCGCCCAGCGCATCGTGTGCGACAGCCGGATCTTCTTCGCCCCGCCTTGCTCGTTCAACGACCCGTTCGACAGCCGGCCCGCCTTCACGTTCGAGGCGCCCGTCGACGAGATGAAGGCGTACTACCGGCGCCTGTGCGCCAGGCGCGTGCCGCACTTGACCGAACACGAGGTGGAGGCCGAGATCGAGCGCATCTTTGCCGACCCCGATACCGATTTACGCGCGCCGCAGGGCCAGAGCCGGATCCAGGATTTGCATTCGCGCGCCCTGGGCCAGGAGGTCGGCGTGTTGTGCCTGTCCAGCGTGCGCGACCATATCCTGATGTGGTCGCACTATGCCGACTGCCATCGCGGCATTTGCCTGGAGTTCGACGCTGGCACGGACTTTTTGTCGCGCGCCCGGCCGATCGGCTACGAGGAAAGCCGCATGCTCATCAATCCATTCCGCGACCGCGACGAGGAGATGGCGGAAAAAACCTTCCTGATGAAGGCCGCGCACTGGCACTACGAGGGCGAGTGGCGCCTGATCCGCTACGGGGGCCCGGGGGAGGAAGCGTTCACACCCGCCGCCCTGACCGGCATCGTGCTGGGGGCACTGGCTTCCGAGGACACCGAGCGGCGCGTGCGTGCCTGGGCCCGCGAGCACGAGACGCCACTGCGGCTGGCCCGGGCGTATCCGGACCAGCAGGCGTTCCGGCTGCACGTGCGGGCACTGGAAGACTGAGCGTGGATGTTCCGACAACGTGCGTTGCCTAACTGACCTGCAATCTTGATTGCGCGAAGCTGGCGCCAACGACGTGTGTCGTGCAATGGGAGAACATCATGGCTGATAACCTGCAAAACCGCGGCCCCCAGGACCGCAACCGCATCAACGTCAACGAACCGTGGGAACTGCGTTACTGGACCAAGGAGCTGGGCTTGTCCGAGGACGAGCTGCGCGAGGCCGTCAAGGCGGCCGGTACCAGCGTCAACGCCGTACGCGAGCACGTCGGCAAGCTGCATTGACACAATCGTGAATCGGATGCACCGTCCGGTCACATTGATAGTATGATGGCATTATCCGCGGGGTCGCCAGCGCATGCGCGACCCACCCGCGGCCACTGCTGCCAGGCGTGCAGCGACCGTACGCGCGACGGCAATCGCGCAGCCAGCATGCGCGTTTTCGCATTCGATGCAGTGGGCATGACCGAAGATATCTGGGTAAAAGGGTACGTCTATAGCGTGGACGTGGCGGAAGAGCCGGCCGGCAAATATCGCGGCCAGATCCATATCAAGTCGCATCGCTACTCGGGCCGCACGTTCGAGCCGCCCGTCGTGATTGAAACGCCGGCCGCGTTCAAGCGCGAGCATGCCGCCGAGATCGAAGCGCGCGCCCTTGCGCGCGAGCTGATCGACAGCGGCAGCCTGGAAGACCGCCTGGGTACCGCACCGGCGGAGGCGCCGCCCCACGCAACGCATTAGCCGCGTTCCACGGCCCTTCGAGCACACTGCGCTCCGGGCGAGCGCAGTGTCACACGCGTGCCTGTCCCTACAACGCCACCTTCAGGCGCGCCACGATGCTACGCTCGGCACCCGGCATCACGTACAGGCTATTCCATGACGACGTGTAGTAGGTGCGGTCGAACAGGTTGTGCACGTCCACCGCCAGGCGCACCGCCTTCGTCAGCTGCCACCAGCTCGCCAGGCGCGCCGTCGTGTAGGCGGGCAGGGCGTACGTGTCCGTGTTGTTGCCGGCGCGGTTGCCCACGTAGTTGACGCCGGCACCGATGCCGTAGCGGCGGCCATTTGCCAGCGTGTCCTCGCGCATCGCCAGAAGGCCCGCGCTCCATTCCGGCACGTTGGCCAGGCGGGCGCCGGACGGCAGCGTCTTGTCCTTGGTCACGCGGGCATCGTCATACGACAGGTTGCCGCTGACGCGCCAGTGCCGGTCCACCTGGCCGTACACGTCCGCCTCGAACCCGGTGCTCTTGATCTTGCCCGCGGCAACCGAGTAGCCCGGCACGTCGCTGGCGGTCAGCACATTGGTCTTGGCGATGTCGTAGACGGCAAGCGTCGCGCCCAGGCGTTCGTCGCGCGTCTGCAGCTTCCAGCCGGCCTCGTAGGCGGTGGAGCGTTGCGGATCGAACGCGTTGCCGGCGATGTCCGTGCCGTTATTGGCGCGGAACGACTTACCGGCCGAGACGTACAGCGAATTCCAGTCGTTCGGCAGCCAGGTCAGGCCGGCGCGCGGCGACACGGCGCTCTGGTCGCGCGACGTGCGCGTTTTCGCTACCCGGTTGTCCAGCTCCTGGCTGTAGTCGTCATGGCGCAGGCCGACCAGCAGCTTCCATTGTGGCGACAGGCTCAGCTGGTCCTGCACGAACACGGCCTTGACGCGCTGGCGCTCGTCCGAACTGGACGTGCGCGCCGTCAGTGCCGGTGCGGGCGCACCGTACACCGGGTTGTGGATGTCGATCGGCGTGTTCGCGGAGCGCAGGATTTCCGTGTTCATCCACAGGCGCGACGCCTCCGCGCCGACCAGGAGCGTGTGGCCGATGGCACCGGTGCTGAACTTGCCTTCCAGTTCGGCCTGCACGGCCACGTCGCGCGACGGCAGCTGCCGCCACGTGGCCTGGCGGTTCAGGGTGCGGTTGTCCGCCGCCAGCGTCGTCGCCTCCGTGTAGTTGCCGTCGAACGTGCTTTCCTTGTAGCTGGCGCCCAGCTTGGCACGCCAGTTGTCCGCCAGCTTGCGTTCCAGCGTGAGCTGGTGCGTGTCGCTGGTCAGCGTCATGTTGCCGTCGCCCGGCTCGTTCAGCACGCGGTCGCGCGGCAGCGTGCCCAGTACGCCGCGCACGTTGATCACGCCCCGGTCCAGCGGCGTGTCGGCGCGCAGGAATTCGCCCTCGTAGTTCAGCGTGGTGCGGCTGTCGACCAGCCACGTCAGCGCAGGAGCGAACAGCGTGCGGTTATTGCCCAGCAGGTCGGTGCGGCTGTCGCCTTCCTCGACCATCGCGTTCAGGCGGTAGGCCACGCTGCTGCCCAGCGCACCGGTGCTGTCGAACGTGCCACGGCGCAGGCCGCGGCTGCCGACGCTGAACTCGGCCACGTTGTGCGTCGAGAACTTCGGCTTCTTCGTGACGATATTGATCGTGCCGCCCGGTTCGCTGCTGCCGTACACGGCGCCGGCCGGTCCCTTGAGGAATTCGAAGCGTTCGACGGTGGCCGTGTCGCGCGGCGGGTTGTAGCCGCGCGAACCGGGGAAGCCGTTGACGAGGAAGCCCATGTCGGTGCTGGAGAAGCCGCGGATGGCATAGTTGTCCCAGGTGCCGCCGAAGTCGTTCAGGCGCGCCACGCCGCTGACGTAGTCGACGGTATCGGCCAGGCGCAGTGCGCCCAGGTCCTCGATCTGCTGCGTGCCGATCACGCGCAGCGCTTGCGGCACTTCGCGGATCGGGGTGTCGGTGCGGGTGGCGCCGCTGCTGTTCGGGTGGACATAGCCGCTGGCGCGTTCGCCGGCCACGGTTACTTGCGGCAACGGCGCGTCGGCGGCGTCATCGGACGAGGCGGAAGCAACCGGCGAGACGGACAACAAGCCCAGCGCCAACAGGCGGACGGCAGCGGCGGACGGGGTAAGACGGGGCGGCATCGGGTTTCCTTGCAAGACGAAACCCAGCATTATAAATGAGAATCATTTGCATCCTCGGGATGCTGCCCAAGGACGCGCCGTCAGCCCTTCAGGTCGAGGTCGAGCCACACGGCGTAGGCCAGGCGCTTGCCCTCCCACAACGCGCCGCCGCGCACGGCGGCATCGCAGGAGGTCAGCTGGCCGGCGATTTCCTGGCGCGCCAGGCGCTGGCGGAACGCCAGCGCGTCCTTCGGTGCCAGGTAGCCCACCATTTCGCCGCTGAGGAAGACGGCGACGGCCTTGTCCTCGTACGGGTTGGCATCGTCGGGCAGCAGCAAGGCCGTGTGGCGGGCGTCGGCCTTGCCGTCGCCATGCTCCCCGGCGAGGCGGCGGATCGTGTCGCGGTAGCGCGATTCGCCCAGCACCTCGACATCGAACTGGCCGCCGCCGTCGGCCCAGTGCAGCACCGGCGCGCCTTCCGGCACCGGGGTGTACGAGCCGGCCCCCGGACCGGCCGGGATGGCGCGCGCCTTGGGGCGGCCCTTGAGCAGGAAAAACAGCGCCAGCAGGGCGACGACGATGATTGCGAGATTCAGTGCTTCAGCCATGCTGGCATATCCGGGAAGAGGGAAGGGGCGCCATTATCGCAGGCCGGCCGGGATCGCGAACGTGAACCTGGTGTGGCCATCGGCCGACAGCACTTCGAGTGTGCCGCCATGCGCCCGCGCGATCTCGCTGGCGATGTACAGGCCCAGCCCCAGGCCGCGGCGTGGCTGGGCGTCGTCGTCGCGCCAGTAGGGCTGGAACAGCTTGCCCAGCTTGGCCGGGTCGATCGTCTCGCCTTCGTTGGCGACGGCCAGCTTGAACGTGCCGTCCGCCAGCCGGGCATCGACGCGCACCGGCGTATCCTCCCTGCCATAGCGCAGGGCATTGGCCAGCAGGTTGGCCAGCACCTGGGCGACGCGGTCGCGGTTGCACCAGACCGTACCCGGCACGTCGATGGCGGCATCGATGCGCCGTTGCGGGTGCTCGTGCTGGCATTCCGCGACGACCTGGCGCAACGCTTCGTCCAGGTCGGCCACCGATGCGGCATCGAGGCCGATGCCGCCACCCAGGCGCCCGCGCGTGAAATCGAGGACGTCGTCGATCATGCGCGCGATGCGCTGGCCGCTGCGTTGCATGGTGCGGGCGATCATTTGCGTGCGCTCGTCGCTGTCGCTCTGCAGCAGGATCTCGGCGCCGTGCAGGATCGACGACAGCGGCGTGCGGATATCGTGCCCCAGCACGGCGATAAACTGCTCGCGCAGGACGGCGGTCTGCTTCTCGTCGGACAGCTCGCTGTTGCGGTCTTCGTAGCGGCGCTCGGCCTCCAGCTGTTTCGAGATCAGCTGGGCGAACAGCTGCAGCGACTTCAGCGTCTTCGACTCGGACAACGGCAGCGGGCGCGGGTCCAGGCCGCACAGGGTGCCGAAGAATGCGCCATCGATGCCATGGATCGGGATCGACACGTAGCTCTCGAAGCCATACTGGCGTGGCGTGGGGTGGCTATGGAACAGGTCGTCCTGGCTGACGTGGTCGATGACGATCGTGGCGTTGGCCGCGCGCACGCTGCGGCACAGCGTGGTGCCCACGTCCAGCTCGTCGCCAGGCGCCAGGCCGAAGCCGAGCTGGTCCAGCACGGCGCACGTCGTCCAGCTGGTCTCCGTCACGTGCGCAACACAGACGAACCGCAGCCCCGTCATCTCCGCCATCACGCTCAAGATATCCGGTACGGAAGGCAGCGCCTGGACGGCCTGCACGAAGGGTGGCCATGCTTGCTTCATGATCTTTCAGGCGGATGGATGAAAGGCAAGTGTAGCAGAGCCGCCGGGTCCTGGCGGAAGCCCCCGATGGTATAATCGTCCGTTTTTCGCCACTTTTTTCAGCAGATTCCATGTCTTCCGACACTCCACCGAAGGGCCCCGTCCGGTCCATGCTGTACGACCCGCTTGACCACCGTATCCGCAGCTTCGTCACCCGCGCCGGCCGCCTCTCCACCGCACAGGAGCGCGCCCTGAACGACCTGGGACCGCGCTACATGATCGAGTACGCCAAGGCGCCGCTGGACCTGGAGCAGGCGTTCGGCCGCCAGGCACCCGTGATCCTGGAGATCGGCTTCGGCATGGGCCAGACCACGGCCCATATCGCCAAGCTGATGCCGGAGAAGGACTTCATCGGCGTCGAGGTGCATACGCCCGGCGTCGGCAGCCTGCTGAAACTGATCGGCGAAGAAAACCTGACGAACCTGCGCGTGATCCAGCACGACGCCGTCGAGGTCCTGAACAACATGATCGGCGCCGGCACGCTGGCCGGTGTCCACATCTACTTCCCCGACCCATGGCACAAGGCGCGCCACAACAAGCGCCGCCTGATCCAGGCGCCGTTCGTCAAGCTGCTGGTGGAAAAGCTGGCGCCGGGCGGCTACCTGCACCTGGCGACCGACTGGGAAGACTACGCCGTGCAGATGCTGGAAGTGCTGTCGGCCGAGGAAGGCCTGCGGAACACGGCCGAGGGCTACGCGCCGCAGCCGGCCTACCGCCCGCTGACCAAGTTCGAGAACCGTGGCCTGAAGCTGGGCCACGGCGTGTGGGACCTCGTTTTTACGAAGAAGTAATCAGCCGCGTGCCGGCGCCGGCACTGCCGGCACGGCACGCGCCGGCATGAACGCCAGCAGGTTGCCGCCGATGACAAGCGCCAGTCCGGCAAAGGCGGTGGCGCCCCAGCGGTAATCCTCGAACAGCGCCGATACCGTCAGCGCCACGATGGGGAACAGCACCGTGCAGTAGGCGGCGCGGTCGGCGCCCAGCCGCCCCACCAGCAGCAAGTACGCCGTGAACGCGATCACGGAGCCGGGAATCGCCAGGTACAGCAGCGACCCGACATAGCGCACGTCCGCCTCGAACGTGAACGGCATGCCCAGCACCAGCGCCAGCACCGTCAGGATCGACGCGCCGATGAACATCGCCCACGTGTTGGTCAGCAGCGGCGCCAGGCCCAGGGCCTGCATGCGCGACGACAGCAGGTTCCCCGCCGAGAAGCACAACGTCCCCAGCACCGCCAGGCCCAGGCCGGCCAGCATGCCGGCATCGTTCCAGTGGCCCTGCATCTGCGGCAGGAACAGCAGCGCGATGCCGGCCAGTCCCAGCAAGGCGCCGCCGATCACGGCAGGGCGCACGGGACGGCCCAGGAACAGCCGGCCGTTGAGCGCATTCCAGATCGGCGCGGTGGAGAACACGACAGCCACCAGGCCGCTCGGCACGTGCGCGCTGGCATAGTAGAAGCACAGGAAGTTACAGCAGAACAGGGCGACACCCTGCGCCAGCAGGTAGCGCCACGCCGCCCGCGGCGGCAGCACGCCCTTGCGGGCAATGCACAGGCAGGCCAGCAGCACGGCGGCGGCGATCCAGAAGCGGTAGGCGATCGACACCGGCGCGGGCACGACGCCCAGCTGCAGCTTGATGGCGATCCACGTGGTGCCCCAGATCAGGACAGTGAGCAGGTAAAGAAAGAGGTTCATGGCGATCCGACAACGGTAAGGGTGCGGCCATTCTGCGGCGCGCGGCGCCCGGCCGGTTGTCCGATCTTGCGCATTTCACGGCCGCCGCCGGCACGCGCGGGCGCATGGTGCTAGACTTTTTCGCATGACCACCGAGCTTCGACTTCCCCTCCCTGCCGGCCTGCGCATGACGGCGGCTGCCCGCAGTGCGCTGCGCACGGCGCCGGCCGATGCGCTGGGCCATGCCGTCTTTCGCACGATGTGCGGCACCGATGCGCAGCTGGAGCGTTTTGCGTGGCTGGGCGACGGCCTGGCGGCCGCGGTCTGGCAGCGCAATACGGATGACGCGGAAACGGTCTACAGCGAGCCGGGCCACCATACGCTGTCGTGCTACCTGTACGGCGGCTACCGCATCGAGCGCAAGGGGGCGCCGGGACACTTCGGCGGCCCGGGCCGGCTGTGCGCGCTGCCGGACTGGCACGAATCGCGCTGGTACGTGCGCGACCCGCTGCGCCTGGTGCACCTCTATTTCATGCCGGCGCACTTCACGCGCCGCGCGGTCGTCGAGCTGGACCGGGAGCCGCGCGAACTGATGCTGCAGGACCGCACCTATTTCGACGATCCTGGCCTGGCGCGGCTGTGCGAGTCGCTGCTGGACGTGCCATGGCAGGGCGCCGACCACCTGCTGCGGGCCAACGAGATCGCCCACGACGCGCTGTCGGGCCTGCTGCACAGCCAGGCCGCCGTGCGCCCTAATTTGCGCCTGCGCGGCGGCCTGGCCCCGCACTTGCGCCGCCGGCTGGCCGACTTCATCGAGGCGCACCTGCATGAGGGGTTGACCCTGGGGCTGCTGGCCGGGCTGGCGAACCTGTCGGAATTCCACCTGGCGCGCATGTTCCGCGCGTCGTTCGGCATGCCGCCGTCGGCCTGGATCGCCGCCCGCCGCATCGACCGCGCGCGCCTGCTGCTGAAAGCCGGCGAGCTGCCGCTGCAGCAGGTGGCGGATGCGTGTGGCTACGCCGACCTGTCCCACTTCAGCCACCGCTTCCGCGCCGCCATGGGCGTGCCGCCAGGGCAGTACCGGCGCATCCTGGGCACCTGAGCGAAAATTGGGGACAGCCTCCAATTGCGCGCATTGAGCCGGCAGCAAATTAGAAGAAATTGGGGACAGCCTCCAATTGAGAAGAAATTGGGGACAGCCTCCAATTGCGAGCATCGAGCCGGCAGCAAATTAGGAGGCTGTCCCCAATTTCAGAGCCGGCAGCAAATTAGGAGGCTGTCCCCAATTTCACAATTTCACCGCTTCCGCGCCGCCGTGGGCGTGCCGCCAGGGCAGTACCGGCGCATCCTGGGCACCTGAGCGAAAATTGGGGACGGCCTCCAATTGCGAGCATTGAGTAGTTGGGGATAGCCTCCAATTGCGAGCATCGAGCCGGCAGCAAATTAGGAGGCTGTCCCCAATTTCAGGAACGGTGACTGTCACCCTTGGTTGCTTACACCATCTCCGAAATGATGCCGACGATATCGCCGCCGTAGGAGGCCAGCTTCTTCTCGCCCACGCCGGAGACGCCGCGCAGCTCGCCCAGCGTGGTCGGCTTGACCTTGGCGATTTCGCGCAACGTGGCGTCGGCGAAGATGACGAACGCGGCGACGTTGTGTTCGCGCGCCATGCCCATGCGCCATGAGCGCAGGCGGTCGAAGATCGCCTGTTCCGCCGGCTCCAGGAACGTCTCGGCATAGCCTTTCGGGCCGACGTGCGTTTCGGCTTGGCTGGCTTCTGGTACTGGCGCAGCTGCACCTTCTGGCCGCCCTTCAGCACTGGGCGCGCCGCGTCCGTCAGCTTCAGCGAGCTGTATTGGTCGTGGTCGACGGTGACGAGGCCCAGCGCGATCACCTGGCGCAGGATCGCGCGCCATTCCTGCTCGCTGCGGTCGGCGCCGACGCCGAACACGGACAGCGCGTCGTGGTGCCACGTCTTGATGCGCTCCGTCTCGACGCCGCGCAGCACCTCGATCACGTGGGTGGCCGCGAAGCGCTGGTCGACCCGGTAGATGGCCGACAGCAGCTTCTGCACGGGCACCGTGCCGTCGAACGACACGGGCGGCAGCAGGCACGTGTCGCAGTTGCCGCACGGGCCCGAGGCTTCGCCGAAGTAGTCCAGCAACCGCACGCGCCGGCACGACAGCGTCTCGCACAGGCCCAGCATCGCGTCCAGCTTCGTGCCCAGCACGCGCTTGAAGTTCTCGTCCGCCTCGGATTCGTCGATCATCCGGCGCTGCAGCACCACGTCCTGCAGGCCATACGCCATCCAGGCGCTGGCCGGCAGGCCGTCACGGCCCGCGCGGCCCGTCTCCTGGTAATAGCCCTCGATGCTCTTTGGCAGGTCCAGGTGGGCGACGAAGCGCACGTCCGGCTTGTCGATGCCCATGCCGAAGGCGATCGTCGCCACCATCACGAGGCTTTCCTCGCGCAGGAAGCGGGCCTGGTTGGCAGCGCGCTTGGCGTGCTCCATGCCGGCGTGGTAGGGCAGGGCGCGGATGCCGTTCTCGTTCAGGAATTCCGCCGTCTCCTCGACCTTCTTGCGCGACAGGCAATAGACGATGCCGGCGTCCGCCGCATGTTCGGTCGTGATGAAGTCCAGCAGCTGCTTGCGTCCCGTGGTCTTTTCGACGATCTGGTAGCGGATGTTCGGCCGGTCGAACGACGACACGAACTGCGCCGCATCCGTCAGGTCGAGGCGGTGCGCGATCTCGGCGCGCGTCTGCGGGTCGGCTGTCGCCGTCAGCGCGATGCGCGGCACATTCGGAAACTGCTCGTGCAGCACCGAGAGCTTGATGTACTCCGGCCGGAAGTCGTGGCCCCATTGGGACACGCAGTGCGCCTCGTCGATGGCGAACAGCGCGATCTTGGAATCCTGCAGCAGGTCGAAGCAGCGCTGCGTCATCAGGCGCTCGGGCGCCACGTACAGCAAATCGAGCTGGCCGGTGCGCACCATGCGCTCGATGCGCGACGCTTCCTCCCACGTTTGCGTGGAGTTGAGGAAGGCGGCGCGCACGCCCACTTCCTCCAATGCGTCGACCTGGTCCTGCATCAGCGCGATCAGCGGCGAGACGACAACGCCCACGCCGTCGCGCAGCAACGCGGGGATCTGGTAGCACAGCGACTTGCCGCCACCGGTCGGCATCAGCACCAGCGCGTCGCCGCCATTGGCGACATGTTCGACGATTTCCGCCTGGTGCCCGCGGAACGCGGGGTAGCCGAAAACCGTTTCCAGCACATGCAGTGCGCGCTGACTGATATCCAGTTGATCCATACAAACCTTACAACACTTCTCGAGATGACTGCTTGAAAACCTATTCGGCCCAGTTCACGAGGCCGAAATGGGCGGTGGCGATGACGACGATGCCAAACACGATACGGTACCACGCAAAGATCGTGAAGTCATGCGAACTGATATAGCGCAACAGCCAGCGCACGCACAGGAACGCGGAGACGAACGCCGAGATGGTGCCGACACCGAACATCGGCAAGTCGGCCGCGGTCAGCAGGTCGCGCTGTTTATACAGCGAGTAGAAGGTGGCGCCCAGCAGGGTGGGAATCGCCAGGAAGAACGAAAACTCCGTGGCCGCCTTGCGCGACAGGCCCAGCATCATGCCGCCGATGATCGTGGCGCCCGAGCGGCTGGTGCCCGGGATCAGCGCGAAGGCCTGGGCGCAGCCCACTTTCAGGGCGTCCAGCGATGTCATGTCGTCGACGGAATTGATGCGCACCGACACCGGATTGTTCCTTGCACGGTTTTCGACCCACAGGATGACCAGGCCGCCGACAATGAATGCCGTAGCCACCGGCACGGGCTTGAACAGCACGGCGGTGATCATCTTGTTGAACAGCAGGCCCAGGACGGCGGCAGGCAGGAAGCCGATGACGACGTTCAGCGCAAAGCGGCGCGCCTTCGGATCGTGCGACAGGCCGCCCAGCACGGCCGCGATGCGCACGCGGTATTCCCAGATGACGGCGAGCATGGCGCCGGCCTGGATCGCGATTTCAAATACTTTCACTTTCTCGCCGGTGAATTCCAGCAGGCTGCCGGCCAGGATCAGGTGACCGGTAGACGAGATGGGCAAAAACTCCGTGAAACCTTCGACGAGGCCCATGATCAGGGCCTTCATAGCGAGAACGATATCCATTGTGTGTCGGTGTGAGGTGGGTGAAAGGACTGGGCACAAAGCGGGCCCGAAGCTTACCACGAGTGCAACATCGCGCCCGGACAGCTCGGCCGTATCGCGGACGCACGTGATGATAAAGGATTAACAAAAAGTCCGCTGCCCGCCAGCCACGCCCGTGGCGGCAAGATTTTTGTTTTGACATTGAATCAGTCTCAACTTAATATTTTTTTAAGTTGGTAGCGTTACCACGATGCTCGATGCCCGATACCCGCCGCCTGACAACGACAAACAAGGAGACACACGATGACGGTACGGTCCATGGCTGCGTATCTGCTCGCGCTGCTGGCGCTGCCCGCCACGGCGCAGGCGGCCGATGCGCAGGTCGGCGCGCGGGTGGAAGCCCTGCTGGCGCGCATGACGCTGCAGGAGAAGATCGGCCAGCTGAACCAGCTGACGGGGCGCGCGGCCACGGGCCCGCAGGCAGCGGGACGCGCCAGCCAGCTGGCCGATATCCGCGCCGGCAAGGTGGGATCGCTGCTCAACGTCCATGGCGCCGCCGAGACGCGCGCAATGCAGGCGCTGGCCCTGCAGTCGCGCCTCAAGATTCCGCTGCTGTTCGGCCTCGACGTCATCCATGGCTACAAGACCGTGTTTCCGGTGCCGCTGGGCGAGGCGGCGTCGTGGGACCTGGAGGCCATCGAGGCTGCGGCCCGCATTGCCGCGCGCGAAGCCGCCGCCGCCGGCGTGCACTGGACGTTCGCGCCGATGGTCGACGTCGGGCGCGACCCCCGCTGGGGGCGCGTGATGGAAGGCGCCGGCGAGGATCCGTACCTGGGCGCGCAGATCGCCCGGGCGCGGGTGCGCGGCTTCCAGGGGACGAAGTTGGGCGCGACCGACCGGGTGATGGCCACCGCCAAGCATTTCGCGGCCTACGGCGCGGCGATCGCCGGCCGCGACTACAACGCCGTGGACCTGAGCCCGCAGCAGCTGCATGAAGTCTACCTGCCGCCGTTCAAGGCGGCGCTCGACGCGGGCGTGGCCACGTTCATGAATTCGTTCAATACGCTCAATGGCGTACCTGCGACCGGGAGCAGCTACCTGCAGCGCGACATCCTGAAAGGCGACTGGCGCTTCGACGGCTTCGTCGTCAGCGACTGGGCGTCCGTCAAGGAGATGGTGGCGCACGGCTACGCCAGCGACCTTGGCGACGCGGCCGTCAAGGCAGTCAACGCCGGCAGCGACATGGACATGGAAGGGGAGGCCTACGTCAACCACCTGGAGCAGGCGGTCAGGGACGGCAAGGTGGACGTGAAAGCGGTGGACGACGCCGTGCGGCGCGTGCTGGCAAAGAAGTTCGAGCTGGGCCTGTTCGAGGATCCCTACCGCTTCACGGATGCACGGCGCGAACGGGCCGTGCTGGCCGATGCCAGCCATCGCGCCGTCGCGCGCGACGTGGCGCAGAAGTCCATCGTGCTGCTGAAGAACGAACGCCGGACGTTGCCGCTGGCGGCGGGCCCGCGCCGTATCGCCGTCATCGGCCCGCTGGCCGATTCCAGGCGCGACCTGGAGGGGGGCTGGGTGGTGGAGGACGTGCGGGCCGACGTCGTCACGATCCTGGCCGGCATCCGCGCCCGTGCCAGGGGGGCCGACGTCACCTACGCGCAGGCCTGTGCGCCCGGCTGCGCCAGCGACGCCGGCTTTGCACAGGCGGTCGCCACGGCCGCCGAAGCGGACGTGATCGTGCTGGCCGTCGGCGAGACCTGGGACATGAGCGGGGAAGCCAAGTCGCGCACGGACCTTGGCCTGCCGGGCCGGCAGAACGAACTGTTTGCCGCGCTGAAGGGGACCGGCAGGCCCATCGTCGCGGTGCTGCTGGGCGGCCGGCCGCTGATCTTCGAGGACATCGCCAACCGCGCCGATGCGATCCTGTTCGCTTGGTTCCCCGGCTCGGAAGGGGGTAACGCAGTGGCGAACGTGCTGTTCGGCGACTACAACCCGTCCGCCAGGCTGCCGATCGGCTTTCCGCGAAGCGTGGGCCAGTTGCCGCTGCCGTACGCCCAGTATGCGACCGGGCGGCCGGTCACGGACGAACGGGACATCGTCTACCGCTCCGCCTATATCGACTCGCCCAACACGCCGCGCTACGCGTTCGGCCATGGCCTGAGCTACACGACGTTCGCCTACTCGAACCTCGCGCTCGACCGGCCCACGCTGGCCAACGGGCAGACCGCCACGTTGTCGTTCGACCTGGCCAACACGGGGCCGGTAGTCGGCACCGAGATCGCGCAGTTGTACGTGCGCGACCTGGTTGCCTCCACCGTGCGGCCGCTGAAGGAACTGAAGGGCTTTCGCAAGGTGACGTTGCGGCCCGGCGAGCGCCAGCGGGTCACGTTCAAGATCGAGCGCGACACGCTGGCCTTCTTCGACAGCCGCCTGCGCTGGGTCGCCGAGCCGGGCGAGTTCCACCTCATGGTGGGCAGCGCTGCCGATGACATCCGGCTGCGGGGCGCGCTGCGGCTGCGGGAGGAGTGATGGCGGAGCACGATATTGACCGGCCCGCACCGAAGCGCCGCCGCAGCAAGGGCAGCAGCCTGACATTGCGCGACGTCGCCCGGCTGGCCAACGTGGCGCCGATCACCGCGTCGCGCGCGCTCAACACGCCGGAAGCGGTGTCGGAAGCGATCCTGGCGCGCGTCAAGGACGCCGTCGAACGCACCGGCTACGTACCGAACCTGCTGGCCGGCGGCCTGGCGTCGCGCCGCAGCCGGCTGGTGGCCGCCGTCGTGCCCACGATCACCGGCTCCGTGTTCCTGGAAACGGTGCAGGCCCTGACCGACACGCTGGCCGCCCATGGCTACCAGATGATGCTGGGCCAGGCCGGCTATGCGGGCACGCGCGCCGATGCCCTGCTGGAAGCGATCATCGCGCGCCGGCCCGATGGCGTCATCCTGACCGGCATCATGCATTCGCCGCTGGCGCGCCGCCGCCTCGTCGCCAGCGGCATCCCCGTCGTCGAGACGTGGGACCTGACGCCCAATCCCGTCGACATGCTGGTCGGTTTCTCGCACGAGCAGTTGGGTGCGGCTGTCGCACATTTCCTGCACCGGCGCGCCCGCCGCCACGTGGCCGCCATCACGGCGGGCGACGAGCGCGCGATCCGCCGCCATGGCGCCTTTGCGGCGGCGGCGGCCTCGCTGGGCATCGCCGGCCCCGGCGCCCTGGCGCAGCAGGTGGTGCCGGCACCCAGCACTGTCGAAAGCGGACGTGCCGGCCTGCGCGCGCTGCTGGCGCAAGCGCCCGCCATCGATGCGATCTTCTGCAGCTCCGACCTGGTGGCGCTGGGCGTGCTGATCGAGGCGCAGGCGCAGGGCATCGCCGTGCCGGGGCAACTGGCCATCGTCGGCATGGGCGACCTCGCGCTGTCGCGCGACCTGCACCCGGCGCTGACGACGGTGCGCGTCGACGGCACGCTGATCGGCGCCACCGCCGCGCGCTATATCATGCAGCGCGCCGAGGGCCGGGCGGTGGCGCAGCCGGTGTGCGACGTGGGCTTCACCATCGTCGAGCGCGGAACGACGTAGGGAAGCCCGCCAGATAAGCAAATCGTTATCCTGGCGGGATTGCCAACTGGGACATTTTGTCCGGCTGCATGGGCATCGCTTTCAAGTAGTATGCCCCTGCGTCGTCGCAAGTGCGTCTGCCAAACAACGGCCAGGAATACTCAAGAATCATGGATTGGATCCCGATAGTCTTCGTTACCTTCAAGGTGCTCGTGCTGGGCATCGGCATGTTCTTCGCCATCAAGTGGCATTACGACCGGGGGAACAAGGAGACGGACAAGCAGAAGGAGAAGCGCGCGGTGCTGCGTGCCGCCGGCCAGGTGGCCGCGGCTTTCCTGCTGGCCCTGCTGGGCCTGGGGCTCATCACCTACTTCCTTGTCAGCAGGATCGGTCTCAACCTGACCATGCCATGATCAGTGCGGCACCTTGCCCTCCGCCAGCGGCCGCACGTAGCGCAGCAGGCTGACCAGCGTCTTGCCCGGCTCCTCCCACGGAATCATATGGGCCGAGTGTTCGAACCACACGGCCTGCTTGTACGGCGCCTTCACCTGGCGCAGCCATGCTTCGGTAGGCGCCGTCGGTGTCGTGTAGTCGTGCCGGCCCAGGAACATCACGACCGGGATAGGAAAGGTCGCAATCTTGCTGTAGTCGACCGTGACGAATTCCGGCAGCAGCCGGTCCAGCGTAAACTGGCTGCCCTGGTCGATCGTCGCCACATCCTCCGGCCGGTAGTCGGGCGACAGGCGCGGTCCGCCGAAGAAATAAGGGGATTCGCTCCGGTAGGCCGACAGGCCGCCGTAGTGCTGCGGCCACTTGCGCGCGGTGATGATGCGTTCGCGCGTGATGGGCTGGTCGCCCGGATAGGGGGCGATCGACTGCAGCTCCTTCAGCGCCTCCCGGTTGCCCAGCTTGTGCGCCTGCGCCAGCGCGTACTCGAAGCTGATGCGCTCATTCTCGCGCGTGCTGATCACCTGGCCCAGCCCCACGTAGCCGTGGAACAGGTCGGGCCGTTTCAGCGCGGCGCCCATGGCGGGCACGGTGCCCCAGCTGTGCGCCATCAGGATCACCTTGGCCTTGCCGTATTTCTTGCGCAGGTGTTCGGCCACTTCGATGGTGTCGTCGACGTAGCGCGCCACCTTCAGCGTGCCCGCCACCTGGTCCTGCGGATTGTCACGGTAGGTCAGGCCGGCACCGCGCTGGTCCCAGTTCACCACCGTGAAGTACTCCTCGAGCGGACGCTGGAACTGCCACGCGGTCGGGATCACGGGCGAGGCGGGGCCACCGTGGACGAACAGGATGATGGGGTTGGCCTTGTCCTGGCCGCGCACGTACAGCCACTGATCGATGCCGCCGATGGCCGCCTTGTACGATTCCTGCACGCCTTCCGGCGCGACGATGCGCGTCAGGTCCGCCACGGCGGCGCGGGATTTGCGGTAAGCCTGCGCATCGGCCGCATCGTCGGCACCGGCATGCGTCGCCGCCAGGATCAGTAACGTCGCCAACCATCGTTTCGTCATCGCCGCCTCCCATTTTTTGGTGATGACGCGATGATAGCGCGGCATTGCGTCAGCTCGGCGGCAATGCGAAGATGGGGTTTATATTGACAAGAATGCCGATGACCATGCCGATGACGATCCGTCCCACGACCGCCGCCGACTGGCGCGCCCTGAAAGCCATCCGCCTGGCCGCGCTGCGCGATGCCCCGACCGCCTTCGGCGTCACGCACGCATCTGCCGTCGCCTACAGCGATGAACAATGGCAGACGCGCGCCGCCGGCACCGACCGGGCCGAGTATGTGCTGGCGTTCGACGGCGAGCAGGCCGTCGGCATCGTCGCCGGCGTCGTCAGCGCGAAAGAGGGATACAACCTGATCGCGATGTGGGTCCAGCCGGACTACCGGGGGCGCGGCTTGGCGGGTGGGTTGATCGACGCGCTCAAGGCGCGCGCGCTGGCGAAGGGGCACCGACGCGTCGTGCTGGACGTTGCGCCGGAAAACACCAGCGCCGCCAACCTGTACCTGCGCCAGGGCTTTGCGTTCCTGCCAGAGTGGGAGCCGCTGGAGAGCCATCCGGAGATTTCGGTGCAGAAGATGGCGTGGGCTGCGCGCTAACGCGGGCTGCCCCGGGCGTTGTGGCTACGGTGCCGTCGCCCGCTCCAGCTCCCCCAGCCAGTGCAGCGCATATTCGCGACTGGCCCCGCACATCTCCGCCGACGGCTGCAAGCCGCCGCAGAACGCCGGCCGTTCCGGCTTGCCGAAAATGCGGCAGCGGTTGGCGTCGTCGAGCTGGATGCAGCGCACGCCGGCCGGCTTGCCGTTGGGCATACCGGGGATGGGGCTGGTGATGGAAGGCGCGGTGCAGCAGGCACCGCAGTGGTCGCGGCAGTTCATCGGAGGATCGTCGTGGTGGTTCAGGTGCCTATTCTACCGAAGGCAGCGCGCCCGTTTGCGTTGCGTGATCCCGGCAGGCCTGCCGATAGACGTCCGCCAGAGCGATGGCCGCGCGTTGCCAGCTGATCTCGGCGGCATCGCGGCGGGCGCCTTCGCGCAACTGACGTGCCAGGACAGGGTCGCCGACGATCTCGAGCATCGCCTGGGCGATGGCGGCGACGTCGTCGTGATCGACCTTGCGTGCGTGCGCCAGCAGTTCCGCCACGCCTGCCGTGCGTGACAGGATCACCGGCACGCCCGCGTTGACGGCTTCCAGCGCGACAATGCCGAACGGCTCGGAAACGGATGGCATGACAAACGCGTCGCTGCAGGCGAACAGGTGCTCGATCCCCTCGCTGTCGAGGAATCCCGTGAAGGTGACCTGGCGGGCGATGTCCAGTTGCGCGGCCAACGCCCGCATGGCGGGGAGCTGGTCGCCGTCGCCCGCCAGCACGAATCGTAGCCCCGGCATCCGGCGCGATGCGGCGGCCGCCGCGTGCAGGAAATACGCCGGTCCCTTCTGCTGTGTGACGCGGCCGAGGAACGCGATCACGGGGGCGTCGCCGGCGGCGTTGCGCGCCGGCGCCGGGCCAAGTTCGATACCGTTGTAGACGACGGCAATGCGCGCGGCAGGCACGCCGTAGCGCTCGACCAGGTGGGCGCGCGTGCGCTCGCTGACCGCCACGATGCGATCGGCCTGCTGCAGTGCCGCGGTCTCGATCGCCAGGATCGCGCCGTCGACGGCCGCGCCGGAACGATCGTATTCGGTCGAGTGCACATGCAATACCAGCGGCTTGCCGGTGAGTTCCTTGAGCCGCGTGGCGACCGGCGCCGTCAACCAGTCGTGCGCATGGATGACGTCGAAATGGCCGGCGCCAGCCAGGATCTGCTCCGCATGCGTTCCGTAGCGCAGCACCTCGTCGAGAACGGCGCCGCTGTATGACGACGGGCGGGCGGCACCATCGCGCACGGGCACCCCGGCGGACACCAGGCGGACGTGGCGGTCGTCCTCGTCTCCGGACAGGCGCGGCAGGGCGAAGGTCGTGCGGATTTCGCCCATTGCCGCCGCGCCTTGCGTCAGGCCGAAGCAGGCCGTGCCGAGGCCACCCGAGATATGGGGCGGGAATTCCCAGCCGATCATCAACGCGTCGATGCGCTTACCTGATTTCATCATCAATCCTCGTACGTTTCCAGCAGCAGCAGTTCGTCCACCGCCAGTTCCACATGGCCGTCCATGACTTCCCACGTCGCGCCGCTGCCCGCATCGCGCAACCGGGTACCGTCTGCAAACACGCTACCGACGCAGACGCGTGCCTGGCCGGGGCCCCAGGCCACCAATACCGTGTCGCCGCTGGCCGCATCGGCGCGGGCAAACACGTAGGGCTCCATGCAGAGCCGCCGATGCGCGCCGCGCGCCAGGGCCACGTGAGCGCTGCGGAACCTGCCCAGGCGCTGCCAGTGCGCCAGCAGCGCCTCGTCGACGCTGTCCCAGTTCATGTCGGACCGGGCGGCTTGCGCCGGATCGCTCGATGCCAGCGGCGGCCGCGCGGTCTCGTCGCCATAGAAAACCTGGACGCCGCCCGGCAGCAGCATCAATGCGCTCGCGCCGAGGCGCAGCCGGTCACGGCAGAACAAGCCCGTATCGTGCGACGACAGGTAGGACAGCACGTCGTGTTGTCCGTTGGCCAGTTCGGTGGCATAGCGTGCAAACAGCTTGTCCAGGCGGCGCCACATCAGGCCACGACCGAACGGGGTGACGGTATCGGCGTCGGCCAGCAGTGTTTCGATCTCGTGCTGGAAGTCGAAGTTCAGCACACTGTCGAAGCCCCCGTCGAAATAGGCGCTGCGTTGCAATCCATGCCCGTACGCCTCGGCGACCATCCAGAAGCGCGCGGTGCCACTGTCACCGTGTTCGTTGCGCCAGCCGCTCAAGGCGGCGTCGGACGCCTGTTTCAACTCGGACCAGCAACGCAAATCGACGTGGCGGGCCGAATCGCAACGAAACCCGTCGATGCCGAAGTCCCGTACCCAGCGCGACAGCCACTGGACGAGGTAGCCGCGCACCGGCGTCGCCTCCAGGTCGACGGCGCGGGTGTCCGGCTTGGCGCGCAGCGCCGCCGGCAGTGTCACGGCGGCGTTGCACTCGGTGCGCAGCTTGGGCAGGTCGAAATGGATGCGCGTCAGGTCGTCCTCACCGCCCGGCAGGTAACCCGGCACGTCCGCGCGCACCCAGTCGGGACCCCAGCAGGCCGGCAGGCCCGTGCCGATGGGCGGGTAGCCGTCCGGACGCGTCACGTAGCCGACATGGCTCATGGCGACGTCCAGGATGACGGCGATGCCCGCGCCATGGGCGGTGTCGACCAGTTCGCGCAACGACGACATGTCGCCAAAGTTGCGGTCGACGCAGGTGAAGTCCAGCGGCCAGTAGCCGTGGTACGGCTCGTGCGCAAACCCTTCGTTGCCCTGGACCCAGCCATGTACCTGCTCATAGGGCGCGCTGATCCAGATGGCATTGATGCCGAGGCGAGAGAACCAGCCGTCGCGCAGCTTCTGTGTCACGCCGGCGAAATTGCCCCCATGGAAGGTGCCGATGCCGGCACGGTCCACTGGCCGTCCGTAGCTTCCCAGCCCCGCATCGCCAGCGGCGTGGAAGCGGTCGGTCATCAGGAAATAGACGATCGGATTGGCGGGAAATGGATCACGCGAAATATTGTTGGTAGAAGCGGCCACCATGCGCCTTTCTCGTTCGATAAAGCTGGCCGGCCCAAAGGACGGTACGAAAAGGCGGGGATCATAGCAGGCGAACCGGCGTGAAAAAAAGGCCGATGATGTATTTTTATATCTTGTGTTGCAATTTCACAAATCGTGTAGTTGCGTTACATTTGGAGAGTATTTTGCAACTTCTATCCTGTATATTTCGCTCTCTCCAAAGGGGGAGGCGTGGCCGTGACTTACGTTGGTACCACGCATCATGGCGGCGTTGCGCTATGACGATGTCCTCTGTTGTGAGGCTACAATTGCCGCCTGAATAGGTCTCCTTTTCTGTAATGCAGTAACAGAAACATGCGGAGATGGGTATCCCAGGCAAGGGTGGCGCAGGAATGTCCCAAAGAGCCAATAAAGGCCCGGGACCGAAAACAATATAACGATAAGAGACGCTTTTGACCGCTGCAACGCATTCCGACACGCCGGCGACACCATTATTCCGAAATGAAGTAATTACGGAGCGCAATGGCGGACACCTTGGCGCCATTCGCCTGGCACAGCCATTGTCGGCGTGGTGGATCACGCTGGCCACGCTGGCGATCGGTATCGGCTTCGTGGCATTCGGCGTTGCCGGCAGCGTCACCAGCAAGGCCCGGGTGGCAGGCGTGACCGTGCCCGCTGGCGGCAGCATCGGCATCGCCGCACCCAGCGCCGGTGTGCTGGTCGCGAGCTTCGTACCGGAAGGCCGCTTTGTGCGCGCCGGGCAGCCGCTGTTCGAACTGTCGACGGAACGCCAGTCGGGCGCCGGCGAGGTATCGGCAATCGTTTCCGAGCAGCTGGCCGTGCGCCAGAACAGCCTCGACACGGAGCGCCGGCTGCGCGTGGCCCAGACCAGCGAACGTCAGCAGGCATTGCAGGAACGGTTGGAGAGCCTGAAGGCCGAAGCCGGCCAGGTGGACGCCGAGTTGGCGCTGGCGCAGCGGCGCTACCAGCTGGCCGAACGTGGCGTGAAGCAGTACGAGGCGCTGCAGGGCAGCGGCTACGTGTCGTCCGCGCAGATGCAGCAGAAGCAGGAAGACCTTCTCGACCTGGCGGGGCGCATCAACAATATCGAACGCAACACGATCCAGCTGCGGGCGAGCCGACGCAACGTGGAGGCAGAGCTGCGCGCACTGGACATGGCGCTTGCCGGCGAACTGACCCAGCTCGAACGGGCTCGCTCCAGCCTGGCCCAGGAAGCGGCGGAAAACCGTTCGCGCAAATCCGTGATCGTCAGCGCACGCGCCTCCGGCGTCCTGACGACGCTGACGTCTCGCGTCGGGCAGGCGGTCACTGCCGGCCACGTGCTCGGCACCGTCATCCCGTCGGCCAGCGAACAAGCAGGCATGGGCGAAATGGAAGTGCAGCTGTATGCCCCCAGCCGCACCGCCGGTTTCGTGGCGCCGGGCCAGGAAGTACTGATCCGCTACCAGGCGTTCCCGTACCAGAAATTCGGATTGCAGCGGGGCCGCGTCAGCGACGTCAGCGCCACGCCGTTCGCGCCGGCGGAATTGCCGCCGAGCCTGGCCAGCACGATCCTCAGCAACGCGCAACAGCACATCAATGGTTTCAACAGCAGCGAAGCGCTGTACCGCATTCGCGTCAAGCTGGCGCGGCAAAGCATTGACACGTATGGGAAAGAACAGCCGTTAAGGCCGGGTATGACACTGGAAGCCGACCTGGTGCAGGACCGGCGCAGGATATGGGAATGGATCGCCGAACCGCTGCTGGCGGTGGCGCATCGCTGAGCGATCTTTCCGAACCATCGTCGGCATGGACGGCACCGGAACCGGAGCCGCCCATGCAAACGAAAGACCGTGTGCTGTGTGACAGCACCGCACACGGGGCAATGCCGTATTTCAACGGATCGAGCAAAGACACCGTGGAATACGTACCTTAAACCATGAATAGGAATAACATAAAATGCGTATCATTTCAACTGTAGAGATGGATGAAGTAGCTGGCGGCGGCTGGGATATCATCGGCAAGATCGAGGAGTTCTTCGGTGGCGGCAGCAGCTCGTCCGGTCCGTCCTGCACGCCAAGCAGCAACAGCAGCGGCGGCTACACGACCACCCAGACCTGCGGCGCAGGCGGTACTTCGACCGTGACGACGACCGGTAATGGCGTCTTCGTCCAGACCACCACGACGCCGACCACCTCGGTCTCCGGCTCGGGCGGCTACGGCCCGGTCAGCGCCAGCGGCAGCTACAACGGTCCCGCCACCGTGACGACCACGACCTGCATCGGCGGCAGCTGCACGACCACGTCGTCCTCCCGCTAAGGAGTGCGCCGGGCGACGGCCGCATGCCGTCGCCTGCTCAGCCGACCCCGCCGCAACGCGGGGCGGCTTTACTCGCGTTACCTCTCACTTCCCCATGAATACTGCTTTCGTGCGCCGCGCCTCGCGCGGCTGGTCGCTCGCCATGTCGCTGACTTTCGCGCTCTCTCCGGCCATCGTTTCCGCCAGCCCCGCCACGCCGCGCGCCTGGCTGGTCGCCAAGGGCGATGCCCAGGCCGTGCTGGTCGGCGAATCGCACCTTCCCACCCCCGTCGAGAGCGACAGCTATTACGACACGGTCGTCCAACCCAGTTATGCGGTGGCCGATACGGCGGTCATGGAGACCTATTTTGGCCCCGAACAGATGCGTAACGAGGCGTTCGAACGCGGCGCCCCCTGTCCCGGCGACCCGCGCGACCGGCAGACCGCGCGCCTCGGCCCCGCGTTCGACGCTTTGATCGCCGCGACCCGCGCCAATGGCCTGCCGGTGCCGGACTGGATGAGTAACTGGCAGCTCATGCCCGAATTCTTGTTGACGTCGATTTACCTCGACCGTTTTACCATCGATACGCTGGGTCCGGCCTATGATGCCGCGATCACGCGCCAGGGCGGCGGTGTGTCGCTGCGCCTGCGTGCCGATGCGAAGGGCGGCCCACGCACCTTGCTGGGGCTCGATAGCCTGAAAACCCTGCGCCTGCAGTTCTGCGCCGCCAGCGCGAGCGTGCGCCACGATGTCCTGGTCGACAAGGTGGACAAGACGGCCGCACTGGTGCGCCTGAAGCTTGCCGATCCCGGTTATGCAAGCCTGAACGGGCTGACCGCCACGCTGGGCCGTGTGCTGGCCGCGCAGCTAGCGTGCGTCGACCGCGCCACGCCCTGCAGTATCGACACGTCGTCCGCCGACGTACGCCAGCTGCAGCAGGCCGGCTGGATGAGCGCCTTCAGCGCCGGCACCGTCGAACTGATGCTGCGCCAACGCACCCGCGCCTGGCTGCCGCAGATCGTCCGCGCCGTCGGCACACACCGACGCACCTTCGTGATCGTGGGCGCGCTGCACCTTCCCGACCTGCGCGTCGGCGACAGGGTGGAGCCGGGACTGGTCACGCAATTGCGCGGGCAAGGCTTCACCGTGACGCCGATCGCCAGCGCGGCCGATATCGCCAAAACCTTCCTGGCCCCGACCTGGAGCGAGCGCCTGCGCGCGACGTTGGGCCGCCTGTGAAAACCATCCTGCAGACGGAGGCAAGCGAGTGCGGTCTGGCCTGCCTCGCGATGATCGCGGACCATTTCGGCCATCGCACCGAGTTGAGCGAGTTGCGGCGCCGGTTTGCCATCAGCCTGAAAGGCGTCACGCTGACGCAGCTGGTGCGCCACGCCGCCGCGCTGGAGCTGGCGGCGCGGCCGTTGCGCCTCGACCTGGACGAGCTGGGCGAGTTGCAACTGCCGTGCATCCTGCACTGGGACCTGAACCATTTCGTCGTCCTGAAGAAGGTCCATCGTGGCCTCGGCGGCGTGGTGACGGTCACCTTGGCCGACCCGGCCGTGGGCGAGCGCAAGCTGACGCTGGAAGCGGTGTCCCAGCACTTCACCGGTGTCGCGCTCGAGCTGACGCCCAGCGCCGGATTCACCCAGGTGGACGAGACCCGGCGCATGTCGGTGCGGCAGCTGACGGGCCGCATCTTCGGCCTGCGCACGGCACTGGTGCAGGTGTTCTGCCTGGCGATCGTGCTGGAGCTGTTCGCTGTCGCCGCGCCGCTGTTCAACCAGTACGTCATCGACGAGGTGATCGTCGGTGGCGATCGCGAATTGCTGGTCGTGCTGGTGGCCGGGTTTGCCCTGCTGACGGTCACGCAGACGGCGATCGGCCTCGCGCGCAGCTGGTTCCTGATGCGTTGGAGTATCGACATCGGCTTCCAGTGGGCCAACCGGGTCTTTACCCACATGACCCGCCTGCCCGTGACGTATTTCGAGAAGCGCCATCTGGGCGATATCGTATCGCGCTTCGGCAGCATCGGGGCGATCCAGTCGACGTTGACCGGCCTGCTCGTCGAGAGCGCGCTCGACGGCATCATGGCCTTGCTGGCGCTGGGGATCATGCTGGCCTACAGCCCCTACCTGAGCGCGGTCGTCATGGCCGGCGTGGCCGTTTATGCCTTGCTGCGCTGGGCGTTCTACCAGCCGTTCCAGGAAGCGTCGCAGGAGCAGATCATCCTGTCGGCCAAGGAAAACAGCCATTTCCTGGAGACGGTGCGGGCGATCCCCGCAATCAAACTGTTCGGCCGCGATGCGGAGCGCCGCGCGTGCTGGCTGAACCTGAAGCAGGATGTCATCAACCGTTCGGTCAAGACGCAGAAGCTGGACATCGTTTTCAAGGTCGCCAACACCGCCCTGTTCGCGGTACAGGGCCTGGCGCTGTTCTACATCGGTGCCGGCCTGGTCATGAGCAATGCCCTGTCGGTCGGCATGCTGATGGCCTTTACCAGCTATGCCGGCACGTTCTCGGGCCGCATCTTCAACCTGATCGACGTGTTCTTCAACGTGCGGCTGCTGGGCATGCACACGACGCGCCTGGCCGACATCGTCATGGAGCCGGCCGAACCGGAAGTCGAGACCGATGTCGATTGCAGCCGGCTCGACGCCGACATCGCGCTGCGCGGGGTCCGGTTCCGCTACGCCGAGGGCGAGCCGTGGGTCCTCGACGGCATCGACCTGGCGATCCCCGCCGGGCAGAGCATCGCGCTGGTCGGCCCGTCCGGCTGCGGCAAGACCACGTTGTGCAAGATCCTGCTTGGCCTCCTGGAGCCGACCGAAGGCGAAGTGCTGATCGGGGGCGTGCCGATCGGCCGGCTCGGCTACCGCGCCTACCGCGGCCTCGTCGGCACGGTGATGCAGGACGACACGCTGCTGGCCGGGTCCATCCTGGACAACATCACCTTTTTCGATACCCTCGCCGACACGGCGTTCGCCGAACAGTGCGCGCAGCAAGCGGCGGTGCACGACGAAATCCGCGTCATGCCGATGGGCTACCAGACGCTGGTCGGCGACATGGGCAGCAGCCTGTCGGGCGGCCAGAAGCAGCGGGTGCTGCTGGCCCGCGCGCTGTACAAGCGGCCCCGCATCCTGGCGCTGGACGAGGCGACGAGCCATCTCGACGTCCACAACGAGCGCAAGGTCAATGCGGCGCTGGCTGCCCTGCCGCTGACCCGCATCATGGTGGCGCACCGGCCCGAAACCATCCAGGCGGCGCAGCGCGTGGTGGCGCTGTACCAGGGCAAGGTGGCAGAGGACAGTGCCGCACCCGCCGGCCAACTGGTGGCCTAACGCATCCGATCAGGAGTTCGCAATGAACGTTTTCACTCTGGCCGAGATGAGCGGCCCGCTCGGCTTCCCGCTCGGCGCCCAGGCGCGCCAGGCATTGGCGCTCGGCCTGTCGCTGCGCTTCCTTGGCCCGCGCTGGGGCCGCGCCCAGGTGGCTGCGCGTCTGCGGCCCATGCTGGCCGCGGTGGACAAGGGCCAGTACGAGTTCTATTTCGATGCGATGGGGCGGGAAACCGGCTTCGTCGACTGGACCCTGGCACCGGACGGGGCATTGCGGATCCACGACTTCTTTGCCTTTCGGGGCAGCCTGCGCACGATCCTGGCCGACCTGCGCGACCGCGTCCTGGCGCGGCACGATGCCGCGACGTATATCCGTCACAAGCCCCGGTTGCGCATCACCAAGCACGTGGCGCGGCAGGATAACACCAGCTTCTTCCGCGCGGCGCCGCAAGGCGACCGGACGGGCCCCGGGCTGACACGCAATCCCCATGCGCTGGACAGCCACCGGCGCAGCTTTGCCGACGCCGTCGAACTGGGCGAGTGCCTTGCCGTGCTGCAGCGCTGCGATCCGCACGGCCGCTCGCCGTTGTGGGCCGGTGCATTCCCGCTGGGGGACCTGGTCACCCTGCGCCAGTACCGGCTGTATCGCGACGAGGCGGGCCGTCCCGCCGGCCTGGTGACCTGGGCCTGGCTGTCGCCCCGGACGCTGGAGCGGCTGGCCGCGACGCCGCTGCACCTGGCCCATGTGTCGGAGTGGAACGAGGGCTCGGTGCTGTGCCTGTGCGACGTGCTGGCCACCGCCGCAACCCAGGCGCAAATCATGGAAGACCTGGGCGGCGACCTGCTGCCGGAGCATGACGACGCCGTGTTGTACCTCGGGCCGGACGCCGCGCAGGCTGCCTTTGCCGAGCCCGCGCGACGCGGCAATCGTACCGCGCTCGCAGCCTGGGTGGCCCGGCAGGCGGCGCATCTCGCGGCAGGAGTACAAGCATGATCGACGTTTCCTGGCTGGACGAAAACGCCAGCGCGCTGCTGTTCGGCGCCGGCTCGCCGCACGTGCCCGTCACCTTGCAGCGCCTGCGCCACGCCCGCGTGCTGTGGCTGAACCAGCAGGTCGCGGCCGACGATCTGGCCTACGCGGCGGCGGGCGGAACGCCGGCGGCCTACGAACGCCACCTGCTGTCGCGCTGCGCCTATGCCGTGCCAGTGCCGGGATCGGCGTTCGATGCCGCCGACACCGTCACGGCCCATGCCGACCGCTATGGTGGTCCGGGGATCGGCCTGAACGGCGGCAGCGGCAGGGCGGCCGTGGTGGGCGGCTATCACGTCAAGGGCATCGGCCGCACGCCACTGGTCAGCGCGCTGACGGACGCCAGCCACGCTTCCGGCGGCGCGTACCTGGAGGAAGCGGTGCGCGAGACGATTTTCGCCGAAGTCGTGCGCAATGAATTCCCCCACTCGGCCGTACCGGTGCTGGCCATCCTCGACACCGGATTGACGCAGGACTGGGGCACGGTGCGGGAGCGGCGCGTGCTGGTCGTGCGGCCGTGTTTCCTGCGACCGGCCCACCTCGTGCGCGCGGTGCCGTTTTACTCCGGTAACCCGACCGAGGGCAGCCAGGACAGCGCACGGGTGCGGCACATGTTCGACGCTGGTACGACGCTGCTCGGCAAGGCGCAACTGGTCGAGCGCTGCACCGCGTTGTGGACGAAATGGGCCGAGCAGCTGGCGTATTCGTTCGTGCACCGCCTGCCGCACGGCAGCAACACCATCTCGAACGTCTGCCTGGACGGCAAGCTGGTCGACTTCGGCGCCACCTCCGCCGTGCCCTCCTGGGCCGATACCGCCACGATGCTGGCGCGCGTGCCGTTCGAAGCGCTGCGGACCATGCTGCCGCGCGTGCTGCGCAGCGACGCCTACTATTACGCGCGCCACCTCGATGCGGCCTTGGGCACCGAGGCCCTGCTCGATGCGCTGTGCGCGCAGGTCGAGCAGTCTTTCCGGCGTACTACCGTCATCGAAGTGCTGCGCCTGGCCGGTGTCGATCGCGCCGTCGCGGTCCGGTACGCCGACATGGCGGATTGGTGGCACCTCGCGCAGGGCCTGATCGCCGAATGCCAGCGCGAAGAGGTCGAGCTGGTCGAACGCGGCGCGCCACGGCACAGGCCATGGCAGTTCGCACAACTGTGGAGCAGCCACGTGCCACATGCGTTGCGGCCGCTACGGGACGCGCTGGAGGGCATCGTGCCGCCCGCGCAACGCGAACGCGCCGCGCTGCGTTGCGCGCGCTTCGCATCGACCCGGCACGGCCTGCTACGCGAGCGGGTCAAGCCGGTGCTGCAGCGCCATCTCGACCCGGCCGGTGTCGGCGCAGTACCGCCACGCCGTGACATCGAGGACATCATTTGCGCGCGCGTTGCCGCCAACCGGCGCGATCCGGGCGGCGACGTCGCGGACGCAGTCTGCATCGGCTTTGCCGCCGGGGTCTCGATCTCCTATGCGCTGTACCAGGGCACGGGCGGCACCATGTTCGCCATCGACCCGCGCGCGCCGGACGTGCGCCACCCCATCGCCGGATGGACTCCCGCATCGCTGCAATTTGCCGATCCGGCCAGGCCACCGTTCGCGGGCGCCGTAGCGCTGCGACCGGTACCCGACCACCAGGCGGCACAAGCGCCGCTGACTTCGACCGAAATGGAACAGGCATGACACTGTATCGCCTCGACGAATGGGCCGCGGGCCTCGATCCCACCCTGGACGGCGCCGCACTCGCGGCGGCCCGGGCGGGCTTCGCATTGATCGGCGTCGGTCCCGTGGCCCCATCGTTCGGCGAGCTGGCCGAACGCAGCCTGGCGTTGGCGGCGCTGGGCCAGAGCGAGGTATTGTTCGACCGCTTCGGCCGCGTTGCCGCCTACGTCTCGTTCGCCTATCTCGATGCGCAGGCCGAACGGCACCTGCTGCGGCATGGCGTTACGTCCGCCGTGGCGGCGGCGCCACGCAGCGGCGAGCGTTTGTGGATCCTCGATTTCGTGGCGTTCGACGGCAGCGTGCGCCAGGTGCTGGGCACCCTGCAGGACCGGCTGTTCGGTCATGTCGACCATGCCGGCTATTTCCGCTACAAGCACGGCCGCCGCATCGGCAAGATGGTCTCTCGTGCCGAGCTGCGCGCCCATTGCCCTGCCGCCGCGGCAGCGGTCAAGGCGGCAGTGGCGCAGGCGGCGTTTCGCAATTTCGCCCACGGCTCGCACGCCTCGCTGCGGATGGCGATCCTGCTGGGCCACTGCATGGCGCTGGCCCGTGCAGGCGGCCAGTTCGGCGGCCTGACGGCGGCGCAAGCGCAGCGGCGCTTGTGGATGCCTTTGCTCCTGAATCAGTATCGGCTGTACCGGGACGACGACGGCGCGCCGCTCGGTGTCGTCACGTGGGCGATGCTGGACGCCGCCGCGCTGGCCCGGCGCGCCACCGACCCGCTGCACGAGCTGGCCCCTGAAGCGTGGAATGCGGGCACGCTGCGCTGTGTTGGCGACGTACTGGGCAGCGCGGCGCACGCGTCCGCGATAGCGGCCGACCATCGGCACCTGCTGCGTTACGACGTTGCCGCGAGCGTGGGTGTGGAGGTGGCGGCATGACCGGTCCCGTTCACGCCAACCTTGCCGGCCTCGGCCCGCGCTGCGATGCGCTCGATGAAGCCGCTGCGCGCCAGCTGTTCAATGCCACCACGTACCAGGTCCCGGTCCATCTGCATCGCCAGCCCGGCGCCCGCGTCGTGTGGGTCAATCCGCGCGCGCTGCAGGATGACCCGGCCCGGCCGCCTGGCGTGGCCGCTACCGGCGCCTACGGTGACCATCTGCTCGAGCGGACGGCGTTCGTCAGCGATGCGCAGGCGGCGGACGGTCCGTCCGGCGGTACAGCGATCGGCTGGGCCGACCGCTACGGCGGCAGCGGCATCGGCCAGAACGGCGGCAGCGGCCGCGCCGCCGTCATCGGGGCCTATCACGTCAAGGGGACGGGGCCCACGCCGCTGATCGGCGCAGGGACCGACCGCGCCCATGCCTCGGGGGGCGCCTACCTGGAGGAATGCTTGCGCGAGGCGGTCCTGTCGGAGCTGGTGGCCGCGGAGTTCCCCCATGGCGCGGTGCCCACGTTGGGCATCCTCGACACAGGCCTGATCCAGCATTGGCCCGATGCCGACCCGCCCTGCAGCGAGCCGCGCACCTTGCTGGTCCGGCCGGCGTTCCTGCGGCCGGCGCACTTCGAGCGGGCGGTGCAGTTCGCCGACGGCAATCCGCTTGGTGGCGCGCACGACGAGGCGCGGGTGGCGCGCTTTTTCGCCCATGCCAGCCGCTGCTTCGGCCGGGCCGGGCTCGATACCTTGTACCGCACATTGTGGTCGCACTGGGCTGCGCAGATGGCCTACGCGTGGGTACACCGCCTGCCGCATTGCGGCGACAGCACGTCCAATATCTGTTTCGACGGCCGGCTGGTGGATTTCGGCGCAATGGCGGCCATGCCCGGCTGGGCCAGCATCGGCACTATCTGGGGCGAGCTGCCGTTTGGCGACGAGCTGGCGCTGCTGTCGCGCGCCGCCCCGGCGTTGGCGCGCCACTGGGGCCGGCATGTCGATCCCTCCTTCGCCGCGCCCGCAGCGGTCGATGCGTTGCTGCACGCCGCTCGGCAGCGTTATCGGGCGGTCGTCAATGTCGAGATCCTGCGCCTGTGCGGCCTGGATCGGGCGCGCGCGGAAGCGGTCGCGCATGCCGAGCAGGCGGCCGCGGGACCGGGCAGCCTGGCCGATGCGATCGCGCGGCTGATCTCGCACTATCGCCGCGAGCACGCGACGATTTTCGGCGGTACGCCGGGGCTGCGCACACCGTGGGACATCGCGGCAGTCTGGCAGGCGACGCCACCGCCGCACCTGGTGCGCCTGCGTCGCCTGCTTGAGCGCCACGTGCCTGCTACCGGTGCCGACATCCTTGCGCGCGCCGCGTTCCGTACGCGCGGCCGCCCGGCGCTGTACCGTGAAACCCTCAAGGCCACCTTGCATGGCGCGCTGGGCGCCGGCCTGGCCGGTGCGCCAGCGCCGGCCATCGATGCGTTCATCTGCCGCCAGATCGTGGACAACCGGCGCGACGGCGCGGACGATCCTGTGGACGCCGTACCGCTCGGTTTCGCCCGCAATGGCGCCGGCGGCTATGCCTTGTTCGAACACACGGCGACGGGGCGACGCTTTGCGGTGCAGGAGTGGGGCGATGCGCCGGCAGGTGTACAGCGGCGGCGGCCCCTTGCCGACGTGACGGCCTGCGCGCTGGTGTTCGGCGACGGCGGGGCCATGTTCGAAGGGGCGGTGGCCCAGTGGCGGGCGCCATGGCCCGCCCCGCCGTCAACCATGCAGCCCCAGTGACGCCACGTACAGCAGCAGCCCCACCACGCCGCCCACCAGCGTGCCGTTGATGCGGATGAACTGCAGGTCGCTGCCCACCTGCTGCTCCAGCTTGTGCGAAATGGTTTCGGCATCCCACTTGTCGATGACGCGCTGGACGACGGCGACGATCAGGCTGCGCCGTTCGACGATCGCCGCGATGGCGAAGCCGCGCAGCCAGTCGTTCAGCTTGGTGCGGATCGCCGGGTTTTCCTGCAGCGCCGCGGCGAATACCTGCAGCGCATCCTGGGCGCGGGCCAGCAGGCGCGAGTCGGGCGACGTGCCCGCCTTTTGCAGCCGGGCGCGGATGTCCGTCCAGACGCTGCCCACGTACTCGCGGAACAGCGGGTGGTGCAGGCCGTTGGCCAGCAGTGTGCGCAGCTTTTCCTCGTACTCGGGCGAATGCTGCAGGTCGTCGATCAGTTCCTCGATGGCCGTGTGGAAGCGGGCACGCCATTCGCCGTGTTCGTCCGCCATGTCGTCGAGGATGCTCTGGATGCCGTTCATCAGGCGCTCGAAGAATTTTTCGTCGACCATGCGCGGCATCCAGCTGGGGCTGTGGTCGTGCACCTTCTGGCGGATGTAGCCGCGGTTCTCCTCCAGCGCGTTTGCGACCAGCCCCAGCAGCCTTTGCAGCAGGCGCACGTGCTGGCGGCCCGCCACCAGTACCGTCAGCACCTGGCCGAGGATCGGCGCCAGCCGCACGTCCTTCAAGCTCGATCCCAGCGCGCCGCGGAAGAACTCCGCGGCATCGCGGTCGTCGATCATGTTGACGACGGCCGGGATGGTGCCCACCAGGCGCTCGGCGACGGCCCGGCTGTTGGCGTCCTCGGCCAGCCAGCGCGCGCTGACGCCGGCGAAATCGACGTCGCGCAGTTCCTCCTGCAGCACTTCGTGGGTAATGAAGTTGTGTTCCAGAAATTCGGCAATATTGGCGCCGATGCGGTCCTTGTTGCGCGGGATGATGGCCGTGTGCGGAATCGGCAGGCCCAGCGGATGACGGAACAGCGCCGTGACGGCAAACCAGTCGGCCAGGCCGCCCACCATCGCCGCCTCGGCAAACGCGGCGACAAAGCCCAGCCACGGGTAGTCGCCCTGCAGCAGCCGCGCGGCCACGAACGTCACGGCCATCAGCGCCAGCAGGCAGGTGGCGATACGGCGTATGCGCCTGAGGCGCGGCAGCGGATTCTGGTGCGGCACACTGGTCTCCGGGGGTTCCGATGGGTCGATTGTGCCCCATCGGCCGGTTTCGCTGTAGCGCCCGTTTCACATATGCGCGCTCCGCTTCAGTGCGATGCCAGGGGCGGACGGGCGTCGTCGACCTCCACCACCAGTGCGAAGCCGCCCCCGGGTGTCCTGAAATTGGTCGTCTGGCCCTGGAACATCCGGGCGGCCAGCAGTTGCACCCGGCCATCATAGACATAATTGCGGACGTCCACCTTCAACTCCGTGACCGCGCCATCGACCAGCACGGCGCGCAAGCCCGGCTGGGCGAACTCCTGTGCAATGTAGCCGCTCTCCAGGATTTCCTGCCATACGCGCCGGGTCAGCTTGTCGCCCCGGTAGGTGCCCTTGCTGCCGAAGCCGCAGGCCGGCTTGAAGAAGAGTTGCCGCCGCCTTGCCCACAAGGCCTCGCAGTTCTCGGCGGTTACCACCGTGGCATGGGGGATGCCGGCTTGCAGGACGGCGCGCAGTGAGCGGGGCACGCCCCACGTTTGCAGCAGCGCGTCGTCCGTCAGCACGGCCAGGATGCGTTTGTCGGCGTACAGCGCATGCGCGCGCGGATGCGGCGTGACGGCCGCCGCGCCGCTCAGGTAGGCCGTGCGGATGGCCGCATGCGCGGGTGCCGCCAGCGCGAAATCCGTCAGCCGGTTGTAGACGAGGTCGATCTCCAGGTCGCCGTGCACGAGCCGGCCGTCGCGCAGCGCCAGCTCGCCGGGGTCGGCAATGACGGCCGTGATACCGTGCGCGCGGAACAGCCGTTCGAACAGCTGGAATTCCGGGTACAGGTATTGTTCGGCAGGCGCGGTATCGACAACGGCCACGCTGCGCAGCGGTGTGTCGCCGCGCAGGCGGGCCCACTCCGCGCGGAACATGGCAACGATCTCGTCTTCCACCTGCGCAGCCAACGCCTGCGCGCTGCGCCGGGCCAGCAGGCCATGCTCGCGCAACTCGCGCGCGAACATGGTGTTGAGCAGCGCACCGCCGGCGTTGGTATTGATTTCGATGAGCTGGGGCACGCCATCCCCCAGGTGGAAATCGTAGCCGAAGAAAACACTACGGGGACCGGGCACGAAGCGGGCGATATCGGGCGACCACGCCAGCACATGTTGCTGGAACGGCGGCAGCGCCACGACGGCCTCCACCGCATGAATAAGCTCGGCCATGCGGTGCACCTGGTCGCGCGAGACGAAAAACGGCGCCCCGGCAAACAAGTGGGAGCGGCCCTCGGCGGTGACGCTGCGGACATTGGGCACGTTGGCCGGTGCCGGCAGCGCGGCAAGCTGTGCCGCTGGCATGGCCTCCCTGTTCAGCTGCTCTGCCATGCCGGGGCGGCAGTGGGAATCGGTATGGAAATGGATTGTCATGAAATCGCCATCAAAACGTTGTATGAGGTGATGCTTTCATGCTGCGTGCGGCACGGGCCGTCGTCGCCCGGTATGTTACCGACAGGATAATCGTAGCACTGGACGCTACTGGTCGTGCAACATTTTTCGCCGTGCGCAAGGGTGTCGTAATTTCACCGCCGATACCGCCATCTGGTGCAAGTTACGTGTAGAATTGATATTGACCAGGCTTCCCTTTCAAGCGCGTTGTGTGCCATCCGGCAGCTGTCCGGACGGTGTGAGGCCCTGGTAGGGCACCTCCCGTCAACCGAACTCTCGAGAATTAGGAATGCGACATGCGATCCTCCACCGGCACCTCTTCGCCGCTCGACTGCATCAATAAAGCCGTACGCTCCCTGATGGCCAGGAACGGCGTGGCCGCGCGCCAGCATTCGAACACGCTGGCCGAAATTCTCGGACTGAGCTATTCCCAGGCCCATCGCATCCTCAATGGCGGGGACTGGACGATCCTGCAACTGTCGGCGGTGGCCGAGTATTTTGGCGAGAACCTGCGCAGCTTGCTGGTCGGGCCGGAAACGCCGGTGGTCATCTCGCTGGGACAGCCGGACAAGGAAGCGCGCGAAGCGACGTTCGTGCTGGGCGACTATGAGATTCCGTGCCGGGTCGTCGTGGGCGCCCAGCTGTTCCACCAGCCGCGCAATGTCGATTACGTGGCGGTCGAAACTCCGGACGGCCTGCAAGTGATGGCTGCCGACGACCGGGGCGACGACGTGCCGCGCTTCAAGGTCGACCACCTCGAAATATCGATCCGCCAAGCCAATGCGCCCACCATCGCCGTGGTCGACGACGAGAAGCCGTCGGCCGACAACCTGCGCGACTACCTGAACGACTGCGGCTTCCAGGCGACGTCGTTCTACGACTCGATGACGGTGGAGAAAGCCAACCAGGAACGCCGTTTCGATGGCTACGTCATCGACTGGGTGTTGGGCGAGCAGACCTCCGAATCGCTGATCCGCCAGATCCGCACCTCGGTCAATCCAGGCGCCCCCATCATTCTCCTGACCGGGCAATACGATACCGGCCGCCTGAACGTGTCGGACGTGGCGCGTGTCGTGCGCCAGTTCGATGTCGTGTACCAGGAAAAACCGACGCGCTCGCCCGTCATCGCGGCCGAATTGTCGAAAGTGTGCGACTGCTGACGGTCGCGGGCCGCGCCCGATCAGCGCGGCAACGCGCTTTCCTCCTGCGCACCCTTGGCCTCGGTGACGAGGCTGACGGGCAATGAGACGGTGAATCGCGAGCCGCGGCCCAGTTCCGATTGCACGGCAATGGTTCCCTCGAACAGGTCCACCAGTTTCTTGACGATGGCCAGGCCCAGGCCCGCTCCATCGAGGCGACGGGTACCGTCCTGTTCGATCTGCGTGAACGGCTCGAACACGTAAGGCAGGTCCGCCTGCGCGATGCCGGGACCCGAATCGGCCACGGACAACTCGAGCAGCCAGGGCGCGCTGCGCTGCTCCTTGTCCAGCTTCAGTTCGGCGCTGACCTGGATGGCCCCTTTCGACGAATACTTGATCGCATTCGTGACCAGGTTCGTCAGGATTTGCTGGATGCGGTGCGCATCCGTGGCCACGACCGCGTTGGACCTGCCACCGTGCTGCACCAGCTGCAGGCCCTTGCGTTCGGCCGCGTCCTTCAGGTCGGTCAGCACGCGCTTGACCAGTTCATGCGGCACGAATTCGATGCGGCGCAGGCCCATCCGGCCGGAGTCGAGCCGGGCATAATCCGTCAAGTCCTGCATCTGTGCCTGCAGCCGGCTGGCGCCGCTGTTCAGGCGCTCGATGACTTCCACCTCGCGCGGCGCCTTGATGCGATTGGCCAGCAGGTCGACCGATGAAATAATGGTCTGCAGCGGTATCTTCAGTTCGTGGCTGATGGTGCCGAGGATCGTCGTCTTGGCAAAGACCTCCTCCTGCAACAGTGCGATGGTTTTTTCCTGCTGCCGCAAGCTTTCGCGGCTCATGCGCAGTGCCGTCCGGGTCCGGCGCACGTCGAACAGGAAGCCTACCAGGGCCAGCAGGATCGCGGCCCACAGGACCATCCAGCTGATCAGCAGGCCCTCGCGCCGGTCGAGGAAATCCGCCTGGTCCGTGCGCAGGCGCTGCACGTCGGCATAGCGTGCCGCCGTCAGGTAGTTGCCGAGGGCCTGGCGCACTTCGTCGCAGTGCATGCCCAGCACGCCGATATGGGCCGGATCGTACTCGACCCGTTCGGTATCGCTGCGCACCAGCCCCATGAACCGGTCGAGGCTGGCAACGGAATCGCGCGCCAGCGTGCCCTGGCCGCTGCTGTCCGGACCGCGCGACAGCTGCAACATCCTGTACGCCCCCTCCAGCAGTTCGCGTTCCTTGCGCAGCTTGGCCCGGTCCGGGTCCAGCTTCGTGGCGTAGCGCACGGCCTGTACTTCGAGCCGGTCGAGCTGGGCCTGGTACTGGCCCAGCGCCCACGCGTATTCGTCCAGCGATGCGCTGCTGGCCGTGCCTTGTACCGGCGCCAGCAGCAGTTCCGAACCGTAGTAGGTCGCCACCACCATGGCGGCCAGAGCGGTCGCCAGGCAAAGGACCACCAGTTTCCAGATTTTGTGCAGTAATCGTTTCATGTAGTGCCAAGGTGGGTAACGTCGCCGCCGGGCCGCGTCACATGCGGCACCTGTCGCTCACGCAACGGGTGGCCATCTTCCGGCGTTCCGAGCTTACCCGGCCAACCGTTGCCGGCGACGGTTGACTGCTGTGCATCTCCAATTCAGGTCGGCGCGGTCTGACGCGCGCCTCCGTAGAAACGAAAGCGCGGCCATGGGCAGAGACGGCGGTTTCAGCCCATGGCCGCGTGATGGCGACATCGCGCCTGCCAACAACGGTGCCGGCAACGTCGGCAGGCGGGATATTAGCAGTTTTGCCGCGAGGTTACCTTCGCCTTTGGCAGGCAGCGCCGTCGCGCTAGGCGTCCACGCCGACGGGGATCATGTGGCCCATCTTCGGCAGCCGGTTACGCAGCGCCGGTCCCGTCATGATGGTCGTGGCGATCGCCATGATGACCAGCATGGTGAACACGTCGCGCGGAATGAATCCCAGATCGAAACCGATGTTGAGCACGATGAGTTCCATCAGCGCCCGCGTGTTCATCAATGCGCCGATCGTGCTCGACTCGCTGCGGTCGAGGCCGCCGAGCCGCGCGCCCAGGTAGGCGCCGCCCAGCTTGCCGATCGTTGCCGCGGCCAGGAAAATCGAGCACCACGTCCACAGCGCTATTGTGTCCAGGCCGGCGATGTTGGTGCGCAGGCCCGTGTAGGTAAAGAAGATGGGCAGGAAGAACACCATCACGAAGTCACCCACAGAGCGCTTCCAGGCTTCGACGAATTTCTGGTTGTCGTGCACGAGCACGCCCATCATGAAGCCGCCAAAGATGGCAAAGATGCCGATCTTGAACGTGGCCATGCCGGAAATGAAGATCAGACCAAACATGATCGCCATCATGTCGCCGCTCATGCGATGCTGGCTGGGTTCGTACTTCTTCATCAGCTTGCGCAGCAACGGGCGCACGACGAACAGGCAGACCACTGTGTACAGTGCCAGGTAGCCGAGCTGGGTCAACGTATGGGCCAGCGAGAACTCGCCTATCGACAGCGACGAGATCACGGCCAGCAGGAGCCAGCCCACCACGTCGTTGACGGCGGCGGCGCTGATGGCGATCGCGCCCACATGGGTCCGCGTCAGGCCGAACTCGGCCATGATGCGGCCCAGGATCGGCACGGCCGTGATCGACAGCGCCGTACCGACGAACAGGCAGTAAGGCAGCAGCGGCACGTCCGGCGCCAGGTAGGGGGCGGACCAGACGCCCACGCCGATTCCCAGCGCGAACGGCAGCCCGATCGAGAGCACGGAAATCCAGCTGACCGCCTTGCGGTTGCGCCGGTCGGTGAGATGGCCGAATTCGAAGTCCATGCCGATCTGGAACATCAGCAGGATCAGGCCGATCTGGCTGATGATATTGATCGGCAGCGAGGGGACGCTCTTGAACAGGAAGTCCGATGCCTCGGGAAACAGGTGCCCCAGCAGGGAGGGCCCGAGCAGCAGGCCGGCGATCATTTCGCCCACCGCGCGCGGCTGGCCGAACCGGCGGGCGGCCTGGCCGGCCAGGCGGGCCACGAGGATGATGATGACCAGTTGGATCAGGACGAAAAACAGCGTGTGCTCAAGTGCGTGGACGGACGATGCAGGTGTGGCCGCGGTGGCCGCGGTGGCGGCAGCGGATGCGGCAATGGCGGTATGGCTCATGCTTTCCCCTTGGACGACGGTGCCGCGGCGCTCGCTCAGGTTCCGCCAGGACACCGATTGAATGGACACTGCCACGCGCCCAGCAGGCTGCGGCAGCCACGATCTTCTTCTCGGTACTGCGTCACACCCGGCCTGGGCGTGCCTGCCCGGCCGGCCGATACAACTGCCTGGTGAAGCTGCCCTCGAATGGCGCTACCGCCGCTGCTCGATGGCCTGCAGCACCGCGACCGTGTACCAGCCCAGGTCGTCGGTGACGTGACTGGCCACGGCGAAACCGCTTGCCGCTGCCAGCTGTACGATCATGTCGAACGAGTACTTCTGCGATTGTTCCGTATAGATGGTTTCGCCTTTCTGGAACGCGAACGCGCATCCAAGCACGCTGCTGCGCACGGTCTGGCGCCGCCGGCTGACCAGGAAGCTGCGTGCCGCGCCGTCCAGCGGGGAGTAGGTGGGAAAATGCGCAAACTGGGCCAGGTCGAAATCCATGTCGAGTTCGCGGTTCAGCCGGCGCAGCAGGTTCAGGTTGAAGGCGGCGGTGACGCCCTGGGCGTCGTCGTAGGCGGCCAGGATCATGGCCGGATCCTTTTTCAGGTCCAGTCCAAGCAGCAGGACGTCTCCCTGCGCCAGCCGGGCCCGGATACGGTCCAGCAACGCGACCGACTGGTCGAACGTCAGGTTGCCCAGGTTCCCGCCCAGCAGCAACGCGACCTGGCGCCGCAGCGGGGAGGTGGCTGGCCAGTCGTCGAAATAGTCGCCAAGGATGGGGCGGACGTCGAGCGCGGGCAGGGCGCCGCTGAAGCGCGCGGCCAGCTCGGACAGGGCGTGCTGCGACACATCGATCGGATGGTATGTGCACGCGATCTCGCGGCGCAGCAGCGTCTCGCACAGCGACAGTGTCTTCTCGCCGTCGCCGCTGCCCAGTTCGATAAGGTCGAGCGCCCGTCCATCGGGCGCGATCCAGTCCGCCAGCCGGTCCGCCTTGTGCTTCAGGATGCCGTGTTCCGTACGCGTCATGTAGTACTCGGGCAGCGTCATGATGCGCTGGAACAGGCGTGATCCTTCGTCGTCATAAAACCACTTCGAAGGCAGCGTCTTTTGCGTGGCGCCGAGGCCGTCGCGCACATCCCGTGCCAGCGCCGCATCGACGGCGCGGGGCGCACGCCGGGCTTGGAAGTACATATCGTTCATTGGTCGTTCCAGCGTAAGGAGGCCACCTGCAGGTCGCGGGCGGGCCGGATGCCCGTGTATTGCCAGCGCAGGTAGGGGTGGAAGAAATTGCGGTACGTGAGCCGGGCATGGCCGGCCGGCGTGGCCCAGGAAGCGCCCCGCAGCACCATCTGGTTCAGCATGAACTTGCCGTTGTATTCGCTGGCGGTGCCGCCGAACGCCCGGAAGCCGGGGTAGGGCAGGTAGGCACTGCCCGTCCACTCCCAGCGCCGGCCCCAGTCGAGCCGTGGCGCCACCGCTTCCCACTCCGCTTCCGTCGGCAGGCGCCACCCGGCCCAGCGGCAGAAGGCATAGGCCTCGTACAGGCTGACGTGCGTTACGGGAGCCTCCAGGTCGAGCGGCAGGCAGCCCGCCAGCGTGTAGTGCTGCCAGGGCTCCGCGTCGGACGGACCGGGGTGCCAGTACAGCGGCGCGCGCCGGGGCAGCGACTGCAGCCACTCCCACCCTTCCGCATGCCACAGTTCGAAGCGGGTGTAGCCGCCGTCGCGCATGAACGCCAGGTACTCGCCATTGGTGACGAGCGCCGCCCGCAGGGCCACCGGGGATACCTGCACCATGTGGCGCGGACCTTCGTTGTCGAATGCAAAGCCGGGCCCGTCGTGGCCGATCGGCATGGCGCCACCGTGGCACTCGATCCATTCGTTGCGCCGCGCCGCGGGCTCGCGCGCGTGTTCGGCATGCGCCTGCTCGTCGTCGCGCGGCTTGGCCTCGTACGCCTCTTCCAGTGGATTGGTGCCCAGGATGTACTTGATATCGGCCAGCAGCAGCTCCTGGTGTTGCTGCTCGTGCTGCAGGCCGATTTCGACCAGTTCGCGCACCGGCGGCGATGGCGGCACCGCCAGCAGGGCCAGCATCGCCGCGTCGACATGCCGACGGTATGCCAGCACCTGCGCGACGGTGGGGCGGCTCAGGCCGCCGCGGCGGTCGCGGGCCGTGCGCGCTCCCTGGCTTTCGTAATAGCTGTTGAAGAGGAAGCCGTAGCGTGCGTCGAACTGGCGGTAGCCGGGCACGCACGCCTGCAGCACGGTGGCCTCGAAAAACCACGCGGTGTGCCCGAGGTGCCATTTCGGCGGACTTACCTCGGGCACCGGCTGCGCGACGTGATCCTCGATCGCCAGCGGGGCGCACAGTCGTTCGCTGTGCTGCCGGATGTCGCGGTACCGTTGCGCCAGGGCGAGCGGCAGGGCCGTGGTCGTCACCGCACCTCCGCCGTGGCCTGCGCCACCGTCGTCGCCGCGCCGTGGGCGGGGGCGGCACGCACGCGCTCCGGCGCGCGTTCCGGCCAGCCGCCCGCCAGGGTCTTGTACAGCGCGACGGCCGCCATCGCGCTCCTGGTGCGGCTGTCCGCGAATGCGTCCTGCGCGTCCAGCACCACCCGCTCGGCATCGAGCAGCTCGTACAGGCCGATCTCGCCGGCCTTGTAGCGCAGGCGCGCCAGCTGCGCCGCCTGGTCGCTGTCGCGCGCGGCACGTTCCAGCATCTCGTCCTCGCTGCGCGTACGGGCGTACCGCACCAGCGCGTTTTCCGTCTCCTCCAGCGCGAGCAGCACGGTCTGCTGGTACTGCGCCAGCATCGCGGCGGATTCGGCGGTGCTGGCGGCAATATTGGCACGCACCCGGCCGACGTCCAGGAACGACCAGTCGATGCCCAGCAGCGCGTAGTTCGACTGGCTGCTGCCTTCGAACAGCGCGCTCGAGTGGAAGGCCTGCGTGCCCAGCAGGCCGCCCAGGCTCAGGCGCGGGAACAGGTCGGCCGTGCTCACGCCGACCCTGGCCGTGGCGGCATGCAGCCGCTCCTCGGCGGCGGCGATGTCGGGCCGCCGGCGCAGCAGCGTGGCCGGACTGTCCGGATCGATCCGTGCCGGCAGTGCCGGCAACGGCCGCGGCGCATCCAGCTCGGCGATCAGGGCGCCTGGCGGACGTCCCGTCAGCACCGCCAGCCGGTGCTGGGCCACGGCGATCTGCGCCTGCAGGGCCGGCTCGCGGGCGCCGGCGATCGCCAGTTGGGCGCGCGACCGTGTCGCGTCGAATTCCGTGCCGCGTCCCGTCGACAAGCGCACGCCGACAAGGTCCACCACCTGGCGCTGGTTGCTCGTGTTCTGCGTGACAAGCCGCAAGCGTTCCTGCAGCCCGCGCAGCTGCATGTACGTGGCCGCCGTCTCCGCCGCGATAACGACCTGCAGGCCCGCCACGTCCCTGGCGCTGGCGGCGACCAGCGCCGTGCGCTGCTCCACCGTGCGGCGCACGCGCCCGAACAGGTCGAGCTCCCAGTTGACATGGATGCCGGCGCTGTAGGTGTCGTGGCTGCGCGGGTAGCCGTAGGACTGGTCCGTACTGACTTTTTCGTGCCCGCCCTGGGCGCTCGCGGTCACGACGGGGAAGTACGACAGCCGCCCTTCGCGCAGCACGGCCGTGGCGCTGTCGTAGCGGGCCAGTGCCACCCGCAGGTCGCCGTTGGCGGCCAGCGCCTGCTCGACAAGCGCCGTCAGCTGCGGGTCGTTGAAATGCCGCCAGAACGGCGCACCGGCATCGGTCGGCGCGGCCGCGGGCGCCGTGGCCGCATGACGGCTGTAGTGGTCCGGCAGCGCCAGCACCGGGCGCTGGAAGTCCGGGCCGACACTGCAGCCGGCCAGCAGCACCAGCACGAGCGTGGCGCAGGCAAGGGGGACCGGCGCGAGGCGGCGCGGATTCGATGAAGTCGCGAAGATCATGGACGGGCTCCGATCACGATGGAATTGGCTTCGACGGTAGCGGCCTTGCGACGGCCCAGTGCGGACAGCTTGCGCAGCGTCACATAGAACACGGGCGTCAGGAACAGGCCGAACAGCGTGACGCCCAGCATGCCGGAGAACACGGTGATGCCGGTCGCGGCGCGCACTTCGCTGCCGGCGCCGTGGCCGAACAGCAGCGGGATCGAACCGGCGATGAAAGCGATCGACGTCATCAGGATCGGGCGCAGGCGCAGCACGCTGGCCTGGCGTGCCGCCTCGACTGTCGACATGCCCTTCAACTCCAGCTCCCGGGCGAATTCGACGATCAGGATGGCGTTCTTGCTGGCCAGTCCCATCAGTACGACCAGGCCCACCTGCACGAAGATATTGTTGTCGCCGCCCGTCAGCCACACACCGAACAGCGCCGCGCACATGCAGACCGGCACGATCAGCAGCACCGCCAGTGGCAGCGTCCAGCTTTCATAGAGCGCGGCCAGCACGAGGAAGGCCAGCAGGGCCGCCAGCACGAACACGAGGGGGGCCGTACCGCTCTGGGTGACCTGCTGGTAGCTCAAGTCGCTCCATTCGAGCTTGACGCCGGGCGGCAGTACCTTGCCGGCGATGTCGTTCAGCTTGGCGATCGCCTGGCCGGACGACATCTGGCGGGGATCGGCATCGCCGATCAGGTCCGCGGCCGGGTGGCCGTTGTAGCGCACCACCGGGTCGGGGCCATAGCTGGACACCACGTTGACCATGGAGCTGATCGGCACCATGGCGCCATCGCGATTGCGCGTGTAGAGGTTACCGATGTCCTCGACGCGCTGGCGGTGCGAGCTGTCGGCCTGCGCCATGACGCGGTAGACGCGGCCGAACATGTTGAAGTCGTTGACATAGACCGAACCCAGGTAGGTCTGGACGCTGTCGAACAGGTCGGTCAGCGCCACGCCCTGCGACTTGGCCTTGACACGGTCGATCTCGATGTCGAGCTGGGGGATGTTGGCCTGGTAGGCGCTGACGGGGAAGCTCATACCGGGCGTTTGCGCAACCGTGCCGCGGAAGGCATTGAGCGAATCCTGCAGCGCGCCATAGCCCAGGCCCGCCCGATCCTCCAGGAACAGCGAGTAGCCGGAACCGTTGCCCAGGCCCTGGATCGGCGGTGGCAGCAACGCGAATGCGTAGCCGTCCTGGATCGCGGAGAATTTCTGGTTCAGCTCCGCGTTGATTTCGCCAATGCCGCGACGACGCTGGTCGAAAGGCTTGAGGATGACGTAGGCGGCCGTCATGTTCGGCGTATTGGTCTGCTGCAGGGCATTCATGCCGGGGTAGGCCGACACGGTCTCCACGCCTTCCACCTTGCGTGCGATGTCGATCATCTGGCGCGTGACGGCGTCCGTGCGGGCCAGCGATGCCCCTTCGGGCAGCTTGGCGCCGGCGAACAGGTACAGCTTGTCCTGGTTCGGGATGAAGCCGCCGGGCACGGCGTGGAACAGGTACATCGTCGCCGACATCAGGATGGCGTAGACGCCGAACACCATGCCGCGCCGGTGCAGGCTGCGGCCGACCAGGCCGTCATAGCGCTGCGAGCCGCGCTGGAACAGGCGGTTGAAGCCGTTCAGGGCACGCCCGGCCCAACCGTCCGGCGCTTCCTTCTCCGCCTGCTCTTTCTTTGGCAGCAGCAACCTGGCCGCCAGCGCCGGCGACAGCGTCAGCGAGTTGATGGTCGAAATGACCGTCGAAATCGCGATGGTGACGGCGAACTGCTTGTAGAACTGGCCCGTCACCCCCGAGAGGAACGCCATCGGCACGAACACCGCGCACAGTACCAGGGCGATCGCGATGATCGGCCCGGAGACTTCCTTCATCGCCAGGTGCGCCGCTTCCACGGGCGAGAAACCCTTGCCGATATAGCGTTCGACGTTCTCCACGACGACGATGGCATCGTCCACCACGATGCCGATCGCCAGCACGAGGCCGAACAGCGTCAGGGTATTGATCGAGTAGCCGAACAAGTACAGGCCGGCAAAGGTGCCGATGATCGACACCGGCACGGCGGCCAGCGGGATCACGGATGCGCGCCACGTGCGCAGGAATACGATCACGACAATTACGACCAGCACCACCGACTCCAGCAGGGTCTTCTGCACCGCGCCGATCGAGTCGCGCACGAACGTCGTCGGATCCCAGACCGGCTTGTAGACGATCCCCTGCGGGAATTTCTTGGACAGCTCGTCGAGCTTGGCGTAGACGGCGTTTGCCACGTCCAGCGCGTTGGAGCCTGGCGACAGGAAGATGCCGACAGTGGCCTGGTTCTGGTTGTCGACCATGGCGCGCAAGGTGTAGTCGCTGGCGCCCAGTTCGACCCGCGCCACGTCCGACAGGCGGGTGATCTGGCCCTCGGCCCCGTTCTTGACGACGATGTCGCCGAACTCGCGTTCGCTGCGCAGGCGGCCGCGGACGTTAATCGAGATCATGTAGTCGTTGGCTTTCGGCGTCGGTTCGGCGCCCAGCTGGCCGGCCGAGACCTGCACGTTCTGCTCGCGCACGGCGCGCACGACGTCGGAGGCTGTCATGCCGCGCGCGGCCAGCTTGTTCGGGTCCAGCCAGATGCGCATCGCATAGTCGCCGGCGCCCAGCAGCTTGACGTCGCCGATGCCGGCGATACGGGCCAGCTCGTCCTTGACCTGCAACGTCAGGTAATTGCGCAGGTACAGGGAGTCGTGCCGGTTGTCCGTCGACAGCAGGCTGACGTACATCAGGGGCGTGGGTGACTGCTTCTGCGTCGTGACGCCATACTGGCGCACCGGTTCGGGCAGGCGGTTGAGTGCCTGGCTGACCCGGTTCTGCACCCGTACGGCCGCCGCATCGGGCGCGACGCCGGGCTGGAACGTGACGACCACCTGCAGGCTGCCGTCGGAGCTCGCGACGGACTTCATGTACGCCATGCCGTCGACGCCGTTGATGACCTCTTCCAGCGGCACGGCCACCGATTCGGCGATCTCTTTCGGGTTGGCGCCCGGGTACATCGCGCGCACCACGACGCTCGGCGGCACCACTTCCGGGTATTCGCTGGTCGGCAGCAGCGGGATCGCAATCAGGCCCAACGCGAAGATCACGATCGACAGGACGATCGCGAACGTGGGCCGGTTGATGAAGAATTTCGAGAAATCCACGACGCCTCCCTATTTGGACGTTTTGGCTGCCGCGACCTGCGCGCTGGTGGCCAGGACGATCGGCTTGACCGGCATGCCGGGGAAGAAAATCTTCTGCGTGCCGCCGACAATGACCTTGTCGCCGCTTTCGAGGCCCGACTCGACGACGCGCAATGCCGCGTTCGGACCGGCACTACCGTCGTCGATCAGGCGGCCCAGCACGACATCCTTGCGCAGCGCCTTGTTCTCCGGCCCCACCACGTACAGGTATTTGCGGTCCTGGTCCGTCAGCACGGCACGGTCGTCGACCAGCATGGCCTTGAACTCGCCGCTGCCGTCCAGCTTGACCCGTGCGTACATGCCCGGCGTCAGCTTGCGGTCGGCATTGGGCAGCAGTGCGCGTGCGCGGATCGTGCCCATGTTGGCGTCGAGCCGGTTGTCGAGGAAGTCGACCTTGCCGGTGCGCGAAAAGCCCGTCTCGTCGGCCAGGCCGACCTTGACCAGCCGCTCGGCCCGCCGATCGCCGCGCACGCGGTCGAGGTAGCGTTGGTAGCTGCGCTCGTCGCAGTCGAAGTACACGTACATTGACTCCTGTGACACGACGGTCGTCAACACGCTCTGGTCCGCCTGGGCCAGGTTGCCGGCCGTTAGCATGGCATTGCTGACCCGGCCGCCAATGGGCGCGCGTACCTCGGTGAAGGTCAGGTCGAGCCGTGCCTTGGCCAGTTGCGCTTCGGCGCCGTGCACGTCGGCCACGGCTTGCGCCAGGGCCGCCTTGCGACTGTCGAATTCCTCGCGCGAGATGGCGTTGGCGCCGATCAGCGTCTGCGCACGCTCGATCTGGGTCTTGGCCAGGTCCGCCGCGGCGCGGGCACGCTCGAGCTGGGCCTGCGCGCTGTTCGCCACGGCCTGGTAGGGTCGTTGGTCGATCAGGAACAACAGGTCGCCCTTCTTGATGTCGTCGCCCTCGCGGAACGCGACGCGCTCGATGTAGCCGCTGACACGCGGCCGGATCGAGACGGACTCGACCGCGCCAACGCGCCCGTTGAATTCATCCCAGCTCTGCACTTGGCGCACCTGGACGCTGGCCACGCTCACTTCCGGCGCTGGCGGCGACCCGCCAGCGGAAGCCACACTGGAATTGCAGCCCTGCAGGGAGAGCGCCGCGGTGACGACACATGCCAGTTCGAGTCGAACCAGACTGTTGAGATTCCTTAACATTTCCAAGCTCCTTTGTGCATTTGACATTCGGGGACCAGTTGCCGGGTCCGCTGAAGGCGCCCACGGCGCCCCGCCTTGCTACGACTGGCACCGGCTACCTGCGCACCATGCCGGTGCCTCCTGAGACGGCGGACCGGCGGGATGCCGCGCTGCCCGCCTGCTGCGTTGTTGTCGGCGCGCGACCGTTGGCGATTTGTCGTGCTGTAGCAACGTTGCCGCAGCCACTCCACTGCTTGACGACCCTTGCCGGCGGCATCCGGTCCGGCGTCTGGACGGCGCTGGGAACTGGTCGACACCTTGCGCCGTCGGACGAAAATTGCATGTGAAGCTAACTTTGTATGGATTTCGCCTAAGGGAAATTTAAATGAAGCGTGCTTTCCGCGTCAAGAAAATAAATTGCAAAAATTTCTATCGACATGCGAAAAACGTATGCTAGCATTGGCTCGTCGCTAGCTTCATATGCAATTTGCCGTAGGACTAAGTGCCGATCTAGCGAATTTTGCCTGCGTGGAATGCATTCAAAATGTCTAGCTGTCAGATCTGACAGGGGCAAAAAAGCCTTGCCGTGGGCGGAAAGTTGCGTTTAAAGGAAATAAGGTGACCGATGGGACGATGGCTGCCGTCGGGAATACGGACCACAACGATGCGAGGTGAACATGGATTCAGCAGCGGCCGTTGTAGCGCAACCAGACGAACTGCATGACGCGGCGGCGACGGCCCTGCTGCCCGAGGTCCTGCTTCGCCCGCAGCCCCCCTGTGACTGGCGCCTGCCCTATGGCTGGCACCCCAGTCAGTTCGGCGAGTTGCGCCTGCCGGCCGGCCCTGGACCGTTCCCCGTCGTGGTGGGCATCCACGGCGGCTGGTGGCGCGCCGCCCACGGCCTGGAGACGCACGCCCATCTGTGTGCCGCCCTGACGCGGCTGGGATATGCGACCTGGAACATCGAATACCGCCGCGTTGGCGAAGCAGGCGGCGGCTGGCCCGGCACGTTGCAGGATGTTGGCGCGGCACTCGATTACCTGGCCGTGATCGCCGCCGAGTTCAACCTCGACCTTGCCCGTGTCGTGCCGGTGGGCTTCTCCGCTGGCGGACAGCTGGCCCTGTGGGCGGCCGCCCGCGCCGCGTTTGCCGCCGGCCACCCGCTGCACGAAGCAACGCCGCTGCCCGTCAGCGCAGCCGTTGCCCTGGCGGGCGCGGTAGACCTGGCACGGTGTGCCGAATTGCAGCTGAGCAAGGGGATCGTCGCCGCGTTTCTCGGCGGCGACCCCGCGGCGGTGCCGGAACGCTTCGCGGCCGCGTCGCCGGCGCAGCTGCCCATCGCTGTCCCGCATACGCTGGTGCACGGCAGTGCCGACTCGTCCGTTCCGGTCGAGATCAGCCAGCGCTACCACGCGGCCGCCACGGCACGCGGGGCCGCTTGCGAACTGGTGGTGCTGCCCGGCGTCGAGCATTTCGACCTGATCGATCCGCTTTCTCCCGCCTGGCCCGCGGTGGCACGCGCAATACACGACCGTCTGGGCCCGCCGGCCACATCGTAGGGCCCGCTCGGGCCAGCAGCCCTGAACTCAAACACCGTACCGAAAGGAGCAGTGCCATGCGAACAGCCACACCCACCAGGGGTTTTTTGCCCGAAACCGATCCAGCGCCGCGCCTGCCGGACGCGTTCCGGGCATGGGATGCCATGGTCGCCGAACTGCCGGGCCTGCTTGCCGCCGGCCGCGCCCGCGCCGTGCTGGAACAACTGCCGCAGGCGGACATTCGCGAGCTGGAAACGCCGGGCGAACGGGAGCGCGCGCTCGGCACGTTGTCGGTATTCGGCCACGCCGCCGTGCACGAAAGCTGGCGGCAGGCATCGGCATCGTCGGTGCCTGCCGCCATCGCGCGGCCCTGGGTCACGCTGGCGCACTCGATGGGGCGGCTGCCCGTGCTGACGTATGCGTCGCACGGCCAGAACAACTGGAAACGGCTCCGTCCGGACGGGCCCGTCGGGCTGGGCAACCTTGCCGTGCTGCGCAACTTCTTCGGCGGCCTGGACGAAAACTGGTTCGTCGCCACGCACGTTGAGATCGAGGGCCAGGCGGCACCGCTGGTGCTGGCCGTGGTGGCGGGCCAGCGCGCCGTCGAGACCAACGACCCCGGTGAACTGCTCGCGGCGCTGCGCACGATCGCCGATACGCTCGAGCAGATCCACGCGACGCTCGTGCGGGTACGGGAAAACTGCGATCCATACATCTTCTTCACGCGCGTCCAGCCATTCATGCAGGGCATGAAGAACGTCGTCTACGAAGGCGCCGCCGAATTCGGCGGCGTGCCGCAGAACTTTGCCGGCGGCAGCGGCGCGCAAAGTACGTTGATGCCACTGCTCGACGCGGCGCTGGGCATTCGCCATGCCGGCGACGCGCTGATCACCTACCTGCACGAGCTGCGCCGGTACATGCCGGCCGAGCACCAGGATTTCCTGGCACAGGTGGAACAGGGGCCCTCGATCCGCGCCTACCTGGTCGAGTGCGGCGATCGACGCCTCAACGAACAGTACAACCGGTGCATCGAAGGCGTCGGCCGCTTCCGCGAGGAGCACCTGGCCATTTCAATTGAATATATTCAGAAGCCCGCGCGGCAGCAGGCCAGCATGCGTGGGGAGCAGGGAACCGGCGGCTCACCTTTTGTCGGTTATTTAGAGAAGCATCGAAAGGAAACATTCTCCAACCTTTTACCGTGAGGAAGACATGACGCAAAACACGTACGACTACGTAATCGTGGGCGCAGGGCCAGCAGGCTTGCAACTCGGATATTTCCTGAAACAGGCGGGACGGAAGTTCATCATCCTGGAGGCGGGGCCGGGCGCCGGCACGTTCTTCAAGCAGTTCCCACGTCATCGCAAGCTGATTTCGGCCAACAAGGTCTATACCGGCTATACCGACAGCGTGCGCAACATGCGCTGGGACTGGAACTCGCTGATCAGCGACGACGAGTCGCTGCTGTTCAAGAACTACAGCCGCGAGTATTTCCCGAGCGCCGACGTCATGGTCGACTACCTGCAGGACTTCGCGCAAAAGCACGAGCTGCCGGTGCAGTACGACACCCGGGTGGAACGGGTATCGCGGGACGGCGATTTCATCCTGCGCACCACGGCCGGTGAAACCCTGCGGGCCGGCCGCGTGGTAATGGCGACGGGCGTCAGCAAGCCGTACGTGCCCGATATCCCGGGTGTGGAGCACGCCGAGCTGTACACGGAAATGCCCACCGATCCGGAAGACTTCGCCAACCAGCGCGTGCTGGTGGTCGGCAAGGGCAACTCCGCCTTCGAGACGGCCGACAACCTGATCGGCACCGCTTCGCGCATCTATGTCTGCAGCCCGACGCCGATCACGCTGTCGTGGAAGAGCAAGTTTGTCGGACACCTGCGCGCCGTCAACAACAACTTCATCGACACCTACCAGCTCAAGCTGCAGAACGTGATGCTGGACGCCAAGCTGGTGCGCATCGACAAGAAGGACGGCAAGCTGCAAACCACCTTCCACTACATGCACGCCGACGACGAGGTCGAGGTGATGGAATTCGATCGCGTGCTGCTGTGCACGGGGTTCCGCTTCGATGCGTCCATCTTCGACGACGACTGCAAGCCGGAGCTGACGATCAAGGACCGCTTCCCGGCCCAGACCAGCGCGTTCGAATCGACCAACGTGAAGGACCTGTACTTCGCTGGCACGATCATGCAGGCGCGCGACTTCAAGAAGAAGCAGTCGGGCTTCGTGCATGGCTTCCGCCACAATGTCGAGAGCCTGTTCCACGTGCTGGAGACGCGCTACTTCGGCACGCCATGGCCGTCCGAACGCATCGCGGCGACGCCCGATGCGCTGGCCCACGCCGTGCTGGCACGCGCCAACCGCAGCCCCGGCATCTGGCAGCAGACCGGCTTCCTGTGTGACGTGCTGGTGCGTTCGGCCGACGGCGCCAGCTTCGAGTACTACGAGAACGTCGTCACCGAGTATGCCCACGAGAGCGAGTTCGGCCGCCACAAGGAATACTACGTGATGACCCTGGAGTTCGGGCTGGACATCATTTATGCAAGCCCCGATCCGCTCGCCGTCGAGCGTATCCACAAGGACGACGTGGCGCGGGCCGCGCTCAGCACGGGCATCCACCCGATCGTCCGGCGTTATTCGTACGGCCAGTTGCAGGCCGAGCACCATGTGCTGGAAGACATCATCCCGGAATGGGACGAACCGGAGTTTCATGTGTCGCCCCTCGCGCAATTCTTCGCCAGCGCCGAGCTGGCCCAGGCCGCGTAAGGGCAGGTAGTCAGCGTAAATCTGAACGTTTCACAACTCAACTAGGAGAAAAAGATGTCCGAATTCCTTGACGTTGTATCGCACCCGACCGCCGGCAAAACCATGTTTCAGCTGCCGAAGCTGGACTGTAAGATCCTTCACGCGACGCCCTACGAGGCAGGCGAAACGACGACCAAAAAACCACATATTCCGGGAACCGGCGGCAAGCCAATCGAAGGCATCACGCCGGAAACCACCGGCTGCCGCGAGATCACGTTCTCGCTGTTCGAACTGGCACCTGGCGCCGAGGACGGGCCCGTACATATCCATGAACATGAAACGAGCGGCTATGTCGTCAATGGCGCGCTGGCGCTGATGCATGGCGACGGCCTGGAGAAATACGAAATCGCCGAAGCGGGCAGCTTCGTGTTCGTTCCGCCCGGCGTGCCGCACTTCATCGAGAACGCCAGCCAGACCGAGCCCTGCGCCGTGCTGCTGACGCGTTACGTCACGGAGACCGATACCACGGCCGTCATCCTGCCGGACATGGAGAAGATGCGGCTGGCGCGCAAGCAGCGCTCGGTTGCGACGCCCGTCGCGGCCTGATCCGGTGGCGGTACACCGCTGCGGCGGCGTACCGCCACATCGTCCGTCCCAGTGACGCAACCTCAACCCCACGACACCATGGATAACGCACAACATATCGCCATCGTCGGCGCTGGCCTGGTGGGATGCATGCTCGCTACCCTGCTGGCCCGCCGCGGCCACCGGGTCAGCGTATTTGAAAAGCGCCAGCCCCCCTCGGATTCCGCCGCCTCGGGGCGCTCGACGCACCTGGTCATTTCGACACGCGGCTGGCGGGCGCTGGAAGCGATCGATGCCGGTCCGGAGGTGCTGCCGGCCACGACGCCGCTGAACGGGCGGCGCATCCATCCGGCGGACGGGGGCGACGAATTATTCCAGCCCTACGGCCAGGACGGACAAGCCATTTTCGCGATCCATCGCAACACGCTCAATCGCATCCTGGTCCGGCTGTGCGGGCGCACCCCCGGTGTCGCCATGCACTTTGGCCGGCAATGCGTCGGCGTCGACCTGGAGAAGGGCTGCATCGAGCTGGCCGACGCGCAAGGCGAACAGCGCGAGGTGGTCCGGGCCGACTACATCTTTGCCGCCGACGGCGCCTCGTCGAAGGTGCGCGAGCTGGCCGGCGCCGACGGACGTATCGCCAGCACGCGTACGCTCGAACCGTTCGGCTACAAGGAATTCACGATGCACGCACCGCACGCCACCGCGCTGGCAGCCGATGCGATGCATGCCTGGCCGCGCGGCGCGGTATCGCTGTTTGCGTTTCCGAACCCTGACAGGAGTTTTACCGCCACGTTGCTGGCGCCGTTCGAGGGGCCGGACAGCTTCGCGTCGCTGCGCACGCGCGAGGACATGGCCCGCGTGTTCGCGGCGCGTTTTCCCGATGTCGATCCGGCGCCGTTCTTCGGCGAACTGCTCGGCAATCCCGTCAATTCGCTGGTGACGGTTCGCTCCGCACCCTGGACGCTGGCGGGACGGCTGGCGCTGGTGGGCGACGCGGCGCACGCGATGGTGCCTTTCCTGGGCCAGGGCATGAATGCCGGCTTCGAGGACTGCATGGTGCTGGTCGAACTGCTTGAGCGCCACGGCGACGATTTTCAGGCGGCACTGGGCCATTACGAAACGCTGCGCAAACCGCACGGCGACGCCGTGACGACGATGTCGTCGGCGGCGTTCGACGAACTCACCAGGCAGATCAGCGAGCCCGGGTTCCACCTCAGGAAGCAGCTCGAACGCATGCTCCACCGCCTCTATCCCGAGCGTTTCGTGCCGCCTTACCAGCTGATCGCCTTCACCCACGTCCCGTATGCGGACGTGCTGCACCAGATCGGCGAACTGGACGCGGTCACGGACGAACTGCTGCGCCATGCGGATGCGCGGTCGGAGCAGGCGGCGACCGTCGAATCGCTGATCCATTCCGTCATTTCCCGACTTCCACGAGGTAACCATGCGGATCAAACTCATTAGTTCCAAGCTTTGCCCGTACGCCCAGCGCAGCGCGATCGTGCTGATCCATAAGGGCGTGCCGCACGATATCGACTATATCGACCTGTCCAACCCGCCCGCCGATTTCCAGGCGGTGTCGCCGCTGAAGAAAGTGCCCGCGCTGCTGGCCGACGGTCGTGCGTTCTTCGGGTCGACCGTCATCAATGAATTCCTGGAGGACCAGTTCGCCCCCAGCCTGCACCCGGCCGACGCGCTGGCGCGCGCCGTCAGCCGCAGCTGGATCGAATTCGGCGGCGAATGTATCGGCGATATCGCGGGCATGATGCTGGCGAAGACGGAGGCGCAAGCGTTGGCGGCGCGCGACGCGCTGCTGCAGAAGTTCGATCGCCTCGAACAGGTGGTGGGTGACGGCCCTTATTTCGACGGCGCGGCATTTTCGCTGGTGGATGCCGGCTACGCGCCCGCGTTCCAGCGGCTCGATTACCTCGATGCCGGCTGGCCCGGCGCCCACGATGCGCGGCGCCATCCGAAGATCGCCGCGTGGCGCACCCGGCTGCTCCAGCACGACGCCGTGATCCGCTCGACAGTGCCCGACCTGCCCGAACGCTTCGCTGAATTCATCCGCAAGCGCGAGGGTTACGTGGGACGTTTCCTGTAACCAGGCACGCCCGCCAGGCGGGATGCGACGGCGCCGCCACGATCGTGGGCGGACGCCGTTTATTGCTTTAGATTCAACTTCCCCATTACAATCATTGACACCTTTTTACTCACTGGAGATGACTTATGTTCGTCGTACTGCTGAAATTTTCCGATAACAAGAGCCGGGCCGCCGACTTCATGCAAGGCCACAACGAGTGGATCAAGCGCGGTATCGACGACGGCAAATTCCTGCTGGTCGGTTCCATCCAGCCCGCGCAGGGCGGCGCCATCATTGCGCTGGATTCCTCGCTCGAGGCGTTGCAGGAGCGCGTGAACGCCGATCCGTTCGTGGTGGAGAACGTCGTCAAGGCGGAGATCATCGCCATTACGCCGGGCAAGGTCGATCCACGTCTGGCCGTTCTGGCTGGCTGACCCGGTCGGGCGGATCGGGGCCCGGTCTGCCCACTTCCCGCAGAAAAGGAGAACAACCATGAATGCCACAGTCATCGCGCTGGATGGCCGGCCGCGCTGCCGCTGGTGCGCGGCCGCGCCGGAATTCCTGCATTACCACGATGTCGAATGGGGCTTCCCCGTCGTGGACGATGTCCGCCTGTTTGAAAAGATCTGCCTGGAAGGTTTCCAGTCCGGTCTCAGCTGGCGCACGATCCTGGCCAAGCGCGACAACTTCCGCAAGGCCTTCGACCAATTCGATTTCCACGCGATTGCCCGCTACACCGAGCAGGACATCGACCGCCTGGTGGGCGATGCGGGGATCGTGCGCCACCGCGGCAAGATCGAGGCCGTCGTGAACAATGCGCGCCGGGCCGTCGAACTGGTCGAGCGGGAGGGCTCGCTGGCCGCTTTCGTCTGGCGCTACGAACCGGATCCGGCCAGGCTGGCGGCCCCCCAGACCGTCTCCACGTCGCCCGAAGCGGTCGCGCTGTCGAAGGACCTGAAAAAGCTGGGCTGGAAGTTTGTCGGACCCACTACGGTCTACGCGTTCATGCAGGCGATGGGCCTGATCAACGACCATGTCGGCGATTGCGTGATCCGGGCCGAGGCAATGGCCGCACGCAGGAAGCTCCAGCGGCCCGGAACGGTACGCGCGCACGCGGGCTGAGCGCGCCAGGCGCCCGACGCGCCAGCCTTGACGATTGCATCGGCGGCGGACTATGATTAACTGACCAATTGGTAAGTTACTGTTTCTCTTCCTATGCAATCCGACACCAAGCCACGCTGGGAGCGTCGCAAGGACGCCCGGCCGCAGGAACTGCTGGCCGCCGCGCTGGACCTGTTCGTCGACCGCGGCTATGCCGCCACCCGCCTCGAGGACGTGGCGCGCCGCGCCGGCGTGTCGAAGGGCACGCTGTACCTCTACTTTGAAAACAAGGAAGAGCTGTTCAAGGCCGTCGTGCGCGAGAACATCGTCGAGGTCATCGGCAAGGCCGAGAGCGACATCGCCGCGGCCGCCGACGCCAGCTGCAGCGAACTGCTGCGCACGATGCTGAACAAATGGTGGAGCGAGGTCGGGTCCACCCGTGCGTCCGGCCTGGCCAAGCTGATCATGGCCGAGGCCGGCAATTTCCCGGAAATCGCCGCGTTCTACAACGACGAGGTCATCGAGCGCGGCAACGCCCTGATCGCGTCGATCCTGCGGCGCGGCGTCGCCAACGGCGAATTCGCACCCGTCGATGCCGACCTGATGACGCGGGTACTGACGGCGCCCGTCATCATGCTGATGCTGTGGTCGCACAGCTTCTTCCCCTGCGACACGGGCAGCATCGATCCGGAAGCGTTCATGGCCGCGTTCCTCGACCTCGTCGAGCGGGGCATCCGGGCGCCGGCCCCGGCCGCGCTAACTTAATCGGTAGCATTTTTTGCACGTTCAGTCCCCGCAAACTGCAGGCTGTCGCAATTTTCCGCGTTCCGTCGTCGTTGTCGTTAATATGCCGTCCTGACCAGTTCAACGATAAAATGACGGATTCTTATTCCTTCACCGAGTCAACCAAGATGAATATCGAACAAGCCCGCTTCAATATGATCGAACAGCAGATCCGTCCCTGGGACGTGCTGGACACCGACATTCTCGATCTGTTGATGGTCGTTAAGCGTGAGAACTTCGTACCGGAAGCGTATAAAAACCTGGCCTTCGTCGACACGGAAATCCCGCTGGCCGGTGGCGCCGCGATGCTGACGCCCAAGCTGGAAGCGCGCATCGTGCAGGATGCAGGCGTCAAGAAACACGAGAACGTGCTGCTGGTGGGCGCCGGGACCGGCTACGTGGCCGCGCTGCTGGCACACCGTGCCCTCCAGGTGACGGCGATCGAGATCGACCCGGCCTTGAAGGCACAGGCGGAAAAGAACCTGTCGGCCAACGGCGTCTCGAACGTCCGCGTGGAACTGGGCAATGGCGCGCAGGGCTGGGCCAACGGCGCGCCCTACGACGTCATCGTCTTCACGGGCGCGCTGCCGGTGCTGCCTGAAGGCGTGCTGCAGCAGGTCAAGGCGGGTGGGCGCATCCTGGCCATCATCGGCGAATCGCCGGTCATGTCGGCACACCTGATCACCCGCACGGGCGACAGCAGCTACGACACGAAAAAACTGTTCGAGACGGACGTCAAGCCGCTGGCCGCCGCCGTCACGCCTTCGCACTTCACCTTCTGACGCATCGGGGAGAACCGCTATGCAGCACCTGACCGCACCCGACCTGGCTGCATGGCTGGCCGACCAGGACCGTCCACGCCCGTACCTGCTGGACGTGCGCGAACCGTGGGAATACGAGACCTGCCATATCCAAGGCGCGAACCTGATGCCGATGCAGACCATCCCGGCCCGCATCGACGACCTGGACGAGGATGCCGAGATCGTCTGCATCTGCCATCACGGCGCGCGCAGCCTGCAGGTGGCGGCGTTCCTGGAACGGCACGGCTTCGGCAAGGTCAGCAACCTGACGGGCGGCATCCACGCGTGGGCGCTGCAGGTCGACCCGACGCTGCCGAAGTACTGAGCAGACATCCGGGCGCGGCGGCGCGCCCGCGCATCGACATCGCATCAAGCAAGTAAAACACAACACAATCCAGAACTTTTGACGACTCCAACGGAGAATGCAATGCAGAGACCCCTTATCGCCGTGCTGATCGCCAGCGCCTTGATGCTCAACGCAAAGGCGGCACAGGCGGCCGATCTTATCCAAGTCTACCAGCAGGCACTTGCGAACGACGCTACCTACGCGAGCGCCCGCAATTCGCTGACGGCAGGCCAGGAACGGATCGCCCAGGGGCGCTCCCAGTTGCTGCCGCAAGTCGCGCTGAGCGGCAGCCACGTCAAGAACAACGGCGAGTTCTCGCCGGTGAACGAGGGCGCCACGACGATCGTCGACGGCGCGCCGGTCGTCATCGGCAGCCGCAATGCCGACAACAGCCAGAACACCTACCAGTTGCAGCTGACGCAGCCGCTGTTCCGCTGGGCCAACTGGCAGAACTACCAGCAGAGCAAGCTGGCGCAGGCCCAGGCCGAGGCCCAGTTCGCCCAGGCACAGCAGGACCTGATCGTGCGCGTGGCGCAGGCCTATTTCGACGTGCTGACGGCGCAGGACAACCTGGCCTCGATCCAGGCGCAGAAGTCCGCCACGACGGAGCAGCTGGCGTCGGCCAAGCGCAATTTCGAGGTCGGTACCCAGACCATCACGGACACCCACGAAGCGCAGGCCGCGTACGACCTCGTGGTCGCCCAGGAATTCGCCGCGATCAACGACCTGGAAGTGCGCCGCACGGCACTGCAGCAGATCATCGGCACGGCGCCCGCGGCGCTGGCGACCTTGCGCACGGGCGTGACGATCGCGCCGCCGCAGCCGGCCACCATCGAACCCTGGATTTCGTCGGCGGAGCAGCAGAACTACGGCGTCGCCGTGCAGCAGCTGGCCGTGGAAATCGCCAAGCGCGAGATCGAGCGCAACCGCGCCGGCCACATGCCGACCGTCGACCTGGTCGCGTCGTCCACGCGCCAGAGCCAGACGGCCAATGGCGTCACGAAGAATAACGCCATCGGCGTGCAGTGGAGCGTACCGATCTTCAGCGGTTTCCAGATCACGAGCAGGGTGCGCGAGACGATCGCGCTGGAAGAAAAGGCCCGGAACGACCTGGAAGCGACCAAGCGCAGCGCCGCGCAGAACGCGCGCCAGGCTTACCTGGGCGTGAACAGCGGGCTGGCGCAGGTGCGGGCGCTGGAAGCGGCCGAAGTGTCGAGCAAGTCGGCGCTGGAATCGAACAAGCTGGGTTACCAGGTGGGCGTGCGGATCAATATCGACGTGCTGAACGCGCAGCGCCAGCTGTACTCGACGCAGCGCGACCTGTCCAAGGCACGCTACGACACGATCATGAACGGCCTGCGCCTGAAGGCGGCGGCGGGCTCGCTCAAGGAAGAGGACCTGCGGCCGATCAATGCGTTGCTGACCAACTAGAAAGCCCTTGGGGGCACTCCCTGCACAGGGACTGACCCCGAAGTTTGCGCGCATTGTGTCGAGGTTCGCGACAAACTTCAGGGTCAGTCCCGCAGGGACAGACCCTATGCTGCATCCATCAGCTGTTCAAGCCACCACCGGCGCCCGAGAACGAGCGCTCGATCAATTCCACCTTGTAGCCGTCCGGGTCCGTGATGAACGCGATCACCGTCGTGCCGCCCTTCACGGGGCCCGGTTCGCGCGTGACGTTGCCGCCGTTGGCGCGCGCGGCGTTGCAGGCTTCCACGATATTTTCCGTCGAGATGGCGATGTGGCCGTACGCGGTGCCCAGCTCATAGCTGTCGACGCCGTAGTTGTACGTCAGCTCCAGCTCCGCATGGTCCGGGTTGTTGCCGTAGCCGACGAAGGCCAGCGTGTACTTGTACTCCGGGTTGTCGCTGGTGCGCAGCAGTTTCATGCCGAGCACGTTGGTGTAGAAGTCGATGGAGCGCTGCAGGTCGCCGACCCGCAGCATCGTATGCAGGATGCGCATGCTGAAATCTCTCTTTTGGCGGTTGAGGCTGAAGGGAACCCGGCGTGATCGCGGGCCCCGGGAGCAGCGATTGTATGCGTTTTCGCCCGGGCTCGCTGAGCACCGCCCCTATTGTTCCTGCACCCGCACCCGCACCTGCTCCTGCTCCTGCTCCTGCTCCTGTTCGCCGTGCCGCGTCCCGACCGTATTGCTGCCTTCGCGCAGCCGGTATGCTCCGTCGGCGAACACGTAGCGCGCCGTGCCCCGTTCGCTGCGCTGCTGGCGCTGTCCGCCGGCCTGGGCCACGGTGGTCGTGCTGTCGATGTCCAGCACGAGATCGTAATACGGTGCAGCCCCTGGGACGAGGCGCCATTGCGCGACGTTGTGCCAGCAGCGCTCGCGCGACTCGTCGCAATCGTCGTCGTTGTCCGAGCGGATCAGGGTCTCGCCGCCCGTCAGGTCGGCCACCCGTTCGGCCGTCGGATCGAACAGCGCCAGGTGAATGGCCGTCTCGCCCCGGTTCGCCATGCGGTCCTCGACCGCGAGACCGGTCTTGCCTGCGGCCAGGTTCACCCAGCTGACCTTGCCGATGCGGCCGTGCGAACCGAGCCGCGCCACGTTTTCGTGGCGCCGCAGGACGTGCCACTGGCCTTCCTGGCGACGCAGCAGGTACAGGCTCAGGGCGCCCGGATTGGCCAGGTCGCCCGTGGCCGTGCCGTTCTCGTCCGCGCTGTCGCCCGAGACCACCAGCACCGTCTCACCGGTCGGCAGTTCCGTGGCGCTGACGCCGTCCAGCACCATCTGCCAGCGCTCGGCCGGATTGTCCGGGTCCGGCATCGGGGCCAGCGCGTCGCCGCTGGCCGCACGGTAGGCGTTGCCGTACACGGCCTGCATCAGCAATGCGAAGCGGTCCTGGACCGGGGCTTGCGGCGCCGCCGCAGCAGGAAGGGGCGCGGGCGCGGCGGCGGGGACGGAGGCGCTGGGGCCGGGACGCTCCGGCGTCTGGCGCGAACAGGCGCAGGCCAGCAGCGCCGGCAAGAGCAGGGCGATGGCGTTCTTCATGTCAGATCACCGGCAAGGTATTGGCGCCGTCGCGCAGGCGGTAGCTGCCGCGCTCGAAGACGTAGCGCGCGCTGCTGGCCAGCGAGCGGGTGCCGCGGGGACGGCGGCTGGCGCATCCTCCGCCACGTCGTCCTGCTCGCCCGAGATCGTCAGGACCAGTTCGTCGTACGTGCCGGCGGCGGGCTCGAAACGCCACGTGGCCGTGCCGGACCAGCAATGCGTCGCTTCGGGGCATGCGCCGGAGCTGTCGGACGCGATCAGGATGCCTTCGCCGGTCAGGTCGCCGATCTTTTCCCGCGCGGGGTCGAACAGCGACAGTCGCGTCGCCACGTAGCCCTGGCCGATCCAGTGGTGCTCGACGGCCAGCCCTGGCCTGTTGCGCGCCAGCATGACCCAGCGCAGCTCGCCCGCTTCGCCCATCCGCCCCAGCTGGGCCACCTCGTCGTGCCGGCGCGTGACGTGCCAGCGGCCCTCCTGCTGGCGCAGCAGGTAAATGCTGAGCCGGCCCGGATCGGCCAGCGACGGGTTCTCGTCGCCATTCTCGTCCGTTGCCGTGCTCGTCACGACCAGTACGGTCTCGCCGGACGGCAAGCGGGTCGAGGTCGCGGCCCGGTAGACGGTGCCATTGGCCTTCTGGAAACTGTCCGCCGCACCGATGCCTTCCACCGCGCGGCCCTGCGCCGGCAGGTAATCGTCGCCAAACACGGCGGCCATCAGCGGCGCGTAGGGATCCTTGCTGGCCGCCATGGCGGCGGCGCGCGCCGCTTCCGGTGCAAGGGTCGGCGTGTCGGCGGGACCGTTATCGTGGCGGGCGCAGCCGGACAGCACGGCCGCGGTGGCGGCGGCCAGCAGGAACGCAAGGGCAGGCTTCATGTCAATGTAGTGCAAAAAAGACAATATTATAGCCGAAGCGGGCCGCAGCCTGCTTCAGATGCCGGGAATCGTGTTCTTGCCGTCGCGCAGTTGATAGTGCTTGCCGTCGTAGACGTAGCGGGCATTGGCGTTGAGCGACTTGCGCACGCGCTCGACGGTTTCGTCGGGATTCTCCGGTTCCACGGCGGGGTTCTTCGCAATGTCCTCGTAGCCGGTGATCGTCAGGACCAGGTCGTCGTAGGCCGCGCCGCCCGGCTCGAAGTGCCATTGCGCCTCCGCTTCCCAGCAAGTGTCGGTGGACGGACCGCACGCGCCATCGTTGCTGGAGTAGACAGCGATGCTTTCGCTGACGAGATCGGCTACCTTCTCGGCGGTGGGGTCGAACAGTGCCAGCAGCGTGATCGTCTGGCCCTGCCAGGTACCGCCGTGCAGCACGGCCAGCCCGACCTTGTCCTTGGTCAGGTGTACCCATTTGATCTCGCCGAGCTGTCCGAACGAGCCCAGCGAGGCGACATTCTCGTGGCGACGGCGGACCTGCCACGTGCCGTCCTGATTGTCCAGCAGGTACAGGCTCAGCAGTCCAGCCGACGAATGTGCCGATTGCGGCTCGCCATCCTGGTCCGTCATCTCCGCGTTCACGGCCAGTACCGTCTGTCCCGTCGGCAGGCGGGTCGAACCGACGCCGGTCACGACCATCCGGAGGCGCTGGCGCCGGTCGTCCGGATCGGTCATGTCGGCCAGCGCGTTGCCCTTCGCCGGGCGGTAGAGCGTACCGAAGACCGCTCGCATCAGGTCGGCATAGGTGTCGTTGACCGCAGGGGCAGGGGCGGGGGCGGTAGCCGCAGCGGGCGGGCCTGCCTTCGTGATGTGGAGCGGGGCTGCCTCGGCGGGTTGTTCGCGCGAACAGCCCGCCGACAACAAGGCGGCTGCCAGGGCAGCGGCCGGAACCAGTTTGTTCATTGCTGTTGTTCTTAATCGAAAAGCAATGAATATAGACGAAAACGGCCGCGGACGCGACCGCTCGGCCGGCCGACGTGCCTTATTTGCCCGCCGGTGCCACCCGCCAGATCGTATTGCCCACGTCGTCCGCGACCAGCAGCGCGCCGTCCTTGGCGACCGCCACGCCGACCGGACGGCCGTTGGCTTTTTCGTCCTTGTCCAGGAAGCCCGTCAGGAAATCCTGCGGCGGCCCGGCCGGCTTGCCGTCCACGAACGGGATGTACACGACCTTGTAGCCACTGTGCGGCTTGCGGTTCCAGGAGCCGTGCATGCCGACAAAGGCGCCGCCCTGGTAGCTGGCCGGGAAGGCGTTGCCTTCATAAAACGCCAGGCCCAGTGCCGCCGTGTGCGCGCCCAGCGCGTAGTCGGGCACGATGGCCTTGCTGACGAGGTCGGGGCGGGGCTCCTTGACGCGCGCGTCCACGTTCGGCCCGTACCAGCTGTAGGGCCAGCCGTAGAAGCCGCCGTCCTTGACGGAGGTCAGGTAGTCCGGCACGAGGTCGTTGCCCAGCTCGTCACGCTCATTGACGACCGTCCACAACGTTTTCGTCTTCGGTTCCCAGGCCATGCCGTTCGGGTTGCGCAGGCCTGTCGCGAACAGGCGCGACTTGCCGGTGGCGCGCTCCAGCTCCCAGATGGCGGCGCGGCCTTCCTCCTTGTCGATGCCGTTCTCGGCCACGTTGCTGTTGGAGCCCACCGTCATGTACAGGAACTTGCCGTCGGGGCTGGCCACGATGTTCTTGGTCCAGTGGTGGTTCAGCGGTCCGGCCGGCAGGCTCATGACCTTGACGCCGGCCGCCGCGATGGCCGTCTTGCCTTCCTCGTAGGAGAAGCGCATGACGGCATCGGAATTGGCGACATAGAAATCCTTGCCGACCAAGGTCATGCCGAATGGCGAATGCAGGTTTTTCAGGAACACGGTGCGGGTCTTCGCGACGCCGTTCGCATCCACGTCGCGCAGCAGCGTGATGCGGTTGGCCGACGGCGTCACGGCGCCGGCCTTCTTCATCTGCATCTGCATGATCTTGCCCTTGATGCCCTTGCTGTCCTCCGGCTTCGGCGGCGCGTTGGTTTCCGCCACCAGCACGTCACCGTTGGGGAGCACGTACAGCCAGCGTGGATGATCCAGGTTGCGGGCATAGGCCGTGACGGTGAAGCCGGGCGGGGCGACGGGCTTCTCGTCGCCTTTCCACACATCGACAGGCGCCACGTTGACGGTCGGGATGAGGCTCTTTTCCGGTTCCGGCAGCTTCGGATTGGGGCCGTAGCCGACCGGATACTGGGGCGCCTGTGCCAGCGCGGCGCCGCTGGCCAGCAGGGAAACGAGGGCGATCGTGCGTTTCATGGTGGGCCTGTCGGTCAGTCGCGCTTGATTTCGGGCAGCGGTTTCGCCTGCACGTCGCCGCCGGCGGGCGGATCTTTCTGGATGCCGCGGTCCTCGCGCAGGTCGGTATCGACGAGGCCTTGCTCGATGTCGCGCGCGGCCTGCTCGATGCGGGTGCGCGGCTCGCGGTGTTCGGCGCCTTCGGTCGATTCGTCGCGCTCGTGCGGCAGGCGCTTGCCGCCGGTGGCGCCCACTTCCACGTCCGTATTGACGCGGCGGTCCTTCTCGTTGGGCTCGACGTTGTTGCCGTTATCGTTGCCGCTGTCGTTGCTGCTCATGATGGGGTCCTTCCTTAAAAACTTGACTTAATCACATCATATCGGCGATCGTGGCCGTCGGTCGCGCGCTTGAACTGTTGGTTTATCGCCATTGTCCCGGTGCATTTTTTGCATGGAATGCGTACGATGACGCTTTCCATGCAACGATTCACTTTCACCGCGGACTCCAGCTTGAAACCAGCGACGATCGAAGCGGCCGGCCACCATGACGTGCCGTCCAACTGCCGCAACTGCGGCGCCGCCGTCAGCGGCCATTACTGTGCCCAGTGCGGCCAGGAGACGCGGCTGCACATGCCCAGCCTGGGCGAATTCGTCCACGAATTCGTCGGCCATTACGTGGCGGTGGAAGGGCGGCTGTGGGGCAGCCTGGGGCGGCTGCTGTTCCGCCCGGGCGCGCTGACCAACGAGTACCTGGCGGGACGCCGGCGCCGCTACGTCGAGCCGTTGCGGCTGTACCTGTCGCTGTCGATCCTGTTCTTCGCGCTGATGAAGTTTACCGCCACCGACGTCGTCCACTTCAACACGAAGAAGGAGGCCGACGGCAAGGCGGTGGCGGCACAGCAGGGCAAACCGGATGCGATGATCATCGGCGACGCCGACGACCTGCCGGAGGACATGCCGCACCACACGACATTGCCCGCACCGCTGGAGGAACTGGCGCCAGGCCTGCGCCAGTCGATCGACCATTTCGACCGGCTCAGCAAGGAGCAGAAGAGCGAGGTCATCCGCGCCAGCTTCTTCCGCTACGCGCCGTACGCCATGTTCTGCCTGATGCCGCTGTTTGCCCTGTACCTGAAGCTGCTGTACCTGGGCACGGGCCGCCGCTACGGCGAGCACGTGCTGTTCGCGCTGCACACGAATGCCTTCGCGTTCGTGCTGTTCGGCGCATTCCTCCTGATGCCGGAAGGCTTCCTGAAGTTCGCGCTGTTCTGCTGGCTGCTGGCTTACCTGCCCTGGGCCATGAAGCGTGTCTACGGCAAGTCGCGCTGGGGCACCGCGTGGCGCTGGTTCCTGCTGGTCGGGCTGCACACGTTGTCGCTGGCGATCGCCATCGTGATCGCGCTGGGCCTCGGCATCGCCACCACGCATTGAAAAGACCTTACCGTTGAATTCGACTACCACCGTCGCCCCGCGCTGGGGCATGGCGCTCGACCTCGAGCGCTGCATCGGCTGCCACGCCTGTTCCGTCGCCTGCAAGGTCGAGAACAGTGTGTCGCTGGGCCACTTCCGCACCAAGGTGTACTACCACGACTGGCAATCGCAGAACCCCGTCACGGCCAAGCCGATGATGAAGCGCGCCTTCCTGCCCACGCTGTGCATGCAGTGCGAGGACGCGCCGTGCCTGCAGGCCTGTCCGAACGACGCCATCGAACGGGGCGGCGACGGCATCGTGCGCATCGTCGAGGCGAACTGCGATCGCAGCCGCGACTGCATCAAGGCATGTCCGTACGGCGCCCTGCACGTCGACCCGGTGGCGCAGGTCGCCGACAAATGCGACTTCTGTTCGCACCGGCTGGAGGCAGGACTGGAACCGGCCTGCGTCGAATCGTGTCCCGCAGGGGTGTTCGCGTTCGGCGACCTGAACGACCCGGCCAGCAAGGTCGCCACGTTCAACGCGCGCCATCGCGGCAGCCTGTCCGTGCTCAAGCCCGAAGAGGGCACGAAGCCCGTGGTGCAGTACCGCGGCCTGGGCGGCGTCGTGCCGCGCGCGGCGGAGCGCAAGATCCCGAAGGGGCGCAGCCACGATCCGTTCTCCTACGAGATCGACCGCTGGGCGGAGGAGCGCTGATGGAACGGCGCAGCTTCATCGCGCGCGGGATCGCCGCGCTGGCAGGCCTGGGACTGGGCGAACTGATCGAGCTGGCGCCGGCGCAGGCGCTGACCTACCGGCCGCTCGCCGACGGCACGCAGCGCAAGGTGCGCAACGACTACCGCAGCGCCAGGCGCGTCACGACGGTCTGCCTGAACTGCTCGACCGTCTGCGGCATCGAGGCATTCGTGCAGGACAACAAGGTCATCAAGATCCGCGGCAATCCGCGCGATCCGAACATGGCCAATTCGTTCATGACGTGCGCCAAGGGGCAGAGCGGCCCGACCATCAACGACTATCCGGAGCGCCTGCTGTATCCCTTGAAACGGGTGGGCGCGCGGGGCGAAGGGACATGGCAGCGCATCGGCTGGGACGAAGCGTACGACGAGATCGCGCGCCGTATCCGCGCCAGCATCGATGCGGGCCATCCGGAACGGGTGGCGCTGCACCAGGGCCGCTCGCGCATCGACGCGGAAATCAACCGCTTCCTCGGCGCCATCGGCTCGCCCGTGCAACTGAACCACCGGGCGCTGTGTTCGTCGAACAAACGCGCCGCCAACTACGTCTCGCTGGGCGAGACGGACTGGGAGTCGATCGACGCCGAGCGCTGCCGCTACTTCCTCAACTTCGGCGCCAACTTCTACGAGGCGCACCAGGGCGGCCTGCACCTGGTGAACCGCGTCGTCAAGGCCCGCTTCGACCATGGCGCCAAGCTCGTCACGTTCGATGTGCGCATGTCGAACACGGCTGGGCGCAGCGACGAGTGGCACCAGCCGTTCCCCGGCACCGAAGGCGCGCTGGCGCTGGCGATGGCGCACGTGATCGTGCGCGAGAACGCATTCGACCGGGAGTTCGTGGAGAACTTCGTGCAACCGGGACTCGACGCGATCCGCGCATGGCTGGCGCCGTGCACGCCGCGCTGGGCGGCGCAACGCTCCGGCATCGCGGCCGACGACATCGAGCGGCTGGCCCTCGAGTTCGCGGCACAACGGCCCGCGGCCGTGGCATTCACCAACCGCGGCACTGGCGCGCACTACAACGGCTTCAACGCCGAGCGCGCGGTCGTCATGCTCAACGCGCTGGTGGGGTCGATCGCCCGGCCCGGCGGCTACTGCTACGGCCTGGAAGAGAAGCTGTCGGCCGCGCGCTATCCGCAGCCGCAGCCGGTCCCGCCTCCCGTCAAGATCCGCACGGACCTGGAAGACCCGCCCGAATGGCCGCTGGCGAACCGCTGGCAGAAGATGAAGGTCGGCCAGGTGGTGTACGACTTCCTGCGCGAGGGCCGCGGAAAAATCGACGTCTATATCAGCTACACGCTGGCGGCGCCGATGACGTGGCCGGAAGGGCGCAGCACCACGGTGGACGTGTTGCGCGACGAGACGCTGATTCCGTTCCACGTCTGCTCCGACATCGTCTATTCGGAGATGGCGCATTACGCCGACATGATCCTGCCCGATGCGACCTACCTGGAACGGTGGGGCATGGACATCCGCAACAACCTCGAACTGCAGCATTACGTCACGCTGCGCCAGCCGGTCGTGGCGCCGCCCGGCGAAGCGGTCAGTTTTGCCGACAGCCTGTTCGAGATCGGCCGCCGGCTGGGCCCCGCGCAGGCAAGGTATTTCCAGTTCGGGAACCACGAGGCGTTCGTGCGCGCGCAGTGCTCGAAGCTGCCGGCGGTGGGGCCGGACGGGCAGCGTTTTGCCGACGGCTTCGAGTACATGAAGCACTACGGCGTGTACGTGGACACCAGCCAGCCCAAGCCCTACGAGGTCTATCGCAAGCCGCTGACGGCCAGGCAGCTGGAAGGCACGCATGTCGAGGGCGGCATCGTGCGCCGTGCCGATGGCAAGGCCGCCGGCCTGCTGGTCGATGGCACGGCGGTGCGCGGGTTCGCCACGCCATCGCGCCGCTTCGAGATCCTGGCGCCGGAAGTGCGCGAGGTGGCGGCGAAGCTGGGCCTGGCGGACGATGGGATGCCGTCCTATCACGCGATTCCGTCGCACCGGGGCCTGGCGCCGGACCGCTTCATCCTGACGACCTTCAAGTGGAACGTGCACACGCAGGGCCGCACCGCGTCGCAGAAATACCTGAGCGAGATCGTGCACGACAATCCGATGTGGATGCACACCAGTGTCGCGCGCCGGCTGGGCGTGCGCACCGGCGACACCGTCGAACTGACGACCTACCGGCCCGTTGCCGATGGCCAGGCGTGGCGCGGCACGGGCGCCAGGATCGGCACGGCCAGGGTGAAGGTGTTCGTGACGCAGGCGATCCATCCGCGCGTGCTGGCCGTGTCGAACTCCCTTGGCTGGGTCACGGGCGGCCGTGCCGCGCTGGGCGCCAATGGCCGGCGCGGCGAGGTGGCGGCGCGCGGCAGCGGCGCCGGGGCCGCGCAGGCGTTCGGGCCGGCGCCGGACGTGGACGATCTCGATGCGCTGGTCTGGTGGGACGAGCGCCGGGGCGGCCGCGGCAACGGCGTCAACATCAACGCGCTGCTGCCGATCAACCCGCAGCCGCTGGTGGGCATGCAGTCCTGGTACGACACCGTCTGCAGCGTGCGCAGGATCGCCAGGAAGCGCGCATGAGCGCAGGCGTGGGCGCGGCGCTTGCGGTTCCGTCGCACTGCACTTATACTGGCTAAATATACAGTATTGCACCGCCGTGCCTCGCCCTGCCCGAGTGGCGCGGCGGCGGGCGATGGCAGAAGAACCGGGAATGGTTTACTCTTCGGCGTATTGCCACCCGGGTGGCGCCTATCATCTGAACTGCTGAGTAATTATGTCCGCCACGCATGTCACAATGCCACCCGCCGTGCCAGCCGCTGTGCCACACATCTATGACACGATCGCGCTGGTCGTCCGGCCCAACACGGCCGGAATTGAGGATTCAGTGCGTGACGTGCTCGCGTTCCTGCGCCAGGAAGGCTACAGCGTGGTGTTCGAGACGGAAACGGCGGAGCACCTGAACATGCCGGACATCCCGTCGATGAGCCCGCAGGGCATCGGCGAGAAGGCGGACGTGGCGCTGGTGATGGGCGGCGACGGCACGATGCTGGGCATCGCGCGCCAGCTGGCCTCGTACGAGGTGCCGCTGATCGGCATCAACCAGGGCCGGCTGGGCTTCATGACCGATATCCCGCTGGAAGGGATGTTGCCCGTGCTGGGCAAGATCCTGCAGGGCAAGCACAAGGCCGAGCGCCGCACCTTGCTGGAAGGGCGGGTGCTGCGCGACGGCAAGCCGATCCATATCGGCCTGGCCGTCAACGACGTGGTCGTGTCGCGCGGCGCCGGCGCGGGCATGGTGGAGCTGCGCGTGGAAGTGGACGAGCACTTCATGTACAACCAGCGTTCGGACGGCCTGATCGTCTCCACGCCGACCGGTTCGACGGCTTATGCGCTGTCGGCCGGCGGCCCGCTGCTGCATCCCTCGCTGGGCGGCATCGTGCTGGTGCCGATCGCACCGCATTCGCTGTCGAACCGGCCCATCGTACTGCCCGACTCCAGCGAGATCGTCATCGAGATCATCCGCGGCCGCGACATCACGGTGAACTTCGACATGCAGACGTTCGCCAGCCTGCAGCCGCAGGATCGCATCCACATCCGCCGCTCGCCGCACACGATCACCTTCCTGCATCCGGAAGGCTGGAGCTACTACAACACGCTGCGCAAGAAACTGCACTGGAACGAGTACCCGTCCAGCGACGGGAAAATCTGATCAATCTGGAACCTATGCTTCGTACACTGTCCATCCGCGACTTCGTCATTGTCGATGTAATTGAACTGGAATTTTCCGCCGGCTTCACGGTGTTTACGGGCGAAACGGGCGCCGGCAAGTCGATCCTGATCGACGCGCTGACCCTGGCGCTGGGCGGGCGCGGCGATGCCTCCGTCGTGCGCGAGGGCGCCCCCAAGGCCGACATCACGGCCGATTTTGCCGTGACGGCGCAGGCACAGGCCTGGCTGGATGCACACGAGTTCGGCTCCGAGGACGGCGGCGCGCTGCTGCGCCGCGTGATCGACAACGCCGGCCGCTCGAAGGCCTACATCAACGGCATCGCGGCCACGGCGGCGCAGCTGCGCGAGTTGGGCGACCTGCTGGTCGACATCCATGGCCAGCACGCGCACCAGTCGCTGCTGAAGACGGAAGCGCAGCGCGAGCTGCTGGACAACCAGGCCGGCGCCAACGTGCGCGACGTGGCGCTGGCCTACAAGGCCTGGCGCGCGGTGGCGAAGCAGCTGGAGGAGTTCGAGACCAATGCCGCCAACGTGCTGCTGGAGCGCGAGCGCCTGGAGTGGCAAGTGGGCGAGCTGGACAAGCTGGCCGCCAAGCCGGGCGAGTGGACGGAGATCGGCAACGAGCACAGCCGCCTGTCGCACGCGGCCAGCCTGCTGGAAGGGGCGCAGGAAGCGCTGGCCGTGATCTCCGAAGCGGACGAGCAGCCGATCGTGTCGCAGCTGGCGTCGCTGAACCAGAAGCTGACGAAGCTGGTGTCCGTGGACACGGCGTTGCAGCCCGTCGTCGACCTGATCGAATCGGCCCGCATCCAGCTGCAGGAATCCGTCTACGCGCTGAACACGTACCTCGATCGCGTGGAACTGGACCCGGACCGGCTGCGCCAGGTCGATGCGCGCATGGAAGCACTCCATTCGGCGGCGCGCAAGTTCCGGGTGGACGCGGACGAATTGCCGGCGGAGCACGCGCGCCTGGCCGCGCAGCTGGCCCAACTGGCGGATGCGACCGACATGGAAGGCCTGCGCAAGCAGGAAGCGAAGCTGAAAGCCGAGTACATGGCATTGGCGCAGCAGCTGTCCACGACGCGCGCGGCGGCGGCCAAGGCCCTGGGCGATGCGGTCACGCAGGCCATGCAGGACCTGAACATGACGGGCGGGCGCTTCGAAGTGGCGCTGCATCCCGCCGAGCCGTCGGCGAAGGGGCTGGAGCAGATCGAATTCATGGTGGCCGGCCACGCGGGCGTGGTGCCGCGACCGCTGGCCAAGGTGGCGTCGGGCGGCGAGCTGGCGCGCATCTCGCTGGCCATTTCCGTCATCACGTCGCACGCGACGACGGTGCCGACCCTGATCTTCGACGAGGTGGACAGCGGCATCGGCGGCGGCGTGGCCGAAGTGGTGGGGCGCCTCCTGAAACGCCTGGGCCAGGAGCGGCAAGTGCTGTGCGTAACGCACCTGCCGCAGGTGGCCAGCCAGGGCAACAGCCACTTCCAGGTGGCGAAAAGCACGCTGGACAACGGCAAGACGGCGTCGCGCATCGAGGTGCTCGATGCCAAGGCACGGGTGGAGGAAGTGGCGCGGATGCTGGGCGGGCTGGAGATCACGGCCACCACGCGCAAGCATGCGCGGGAGTTGCTGGCTTCCTGACGGACTGGGGTCTGTCCCCGCAGGGGACTGACCCCGAAGTTTTACGTGAAGCCGTCGAAACGCCAGCAAACTTCGGGGTCAGTCCCTGAAGGGACAGACCCCAGTCGCTCATGAGTCCCAGGGGTTTCTCAGCCTTTGCAATCCTTTAACGCCCACCCCGGATACCCCACCCGAGGCAACGTCCGCAACCACCCCGCCAGATCGACGGACGCCGGCAGTAAGCGCTGCAGGGACCGCAACTCGCCACACGCGAACGCCTTGTCGCCGCTGGCCACCAGCGCCGCCGCCATTGCGCGGTAATGCACGCGCGGCTTGCCCTCCCGTTTCAGCGTCTCGTAATAATCCACGTACAAGGCCCGCGCGCCGGCGCCGAAGTCGCGCCGGAAGGCCGGCCTGGCGGCAGCGCCATCGAGCGCATAAACGAAGGGGAAATACACGGGCCCCGTCACGCCAGGGAACACGTCGCGCCGCAACACCCGCGTGCGCAGCATGCCGTGGCGGTCGATGCCGATGGGGGCGGGGCTGTCGAAATAATCCAGTTGCGCGACGGGCGCCGGTTCGGGCGTCAGGCGGAACAGCGTTTTCGTGTAATGCCGACCGCCCAGGTGCCCGCACAGCGCGACAAAGTCGCCGCCGATGTACTCGGCGCCGGGTTCGTCGCCGCAGCCGGGCCGCAGCGCCGTCTTCTCCTGGTAGATGCTGACGAGCCCGTCCTCGCGCGTGACGTGGATGACGCCGATCACTTCGCCCTGCAGGTCGCCCTCGGCCGTCTCCAGGCTTTCCTGGTACGAAAAAGTATGGCCGGCATGCGTCAGCACGGCATTGTGCGCGGCGGCGGGGAACGCGCAGGTCGCCAGGACGCAAGCCATCAGGGATCGTCGGGGAATGTTTTTCATTGCGAGAATGATAACTCATGGACGGGCGTGCGGGTGCGCCGCGCCGTCGCGGTCCTCCGCCTATAATGGCCTCCTCTCAGAAAGAACAACAACAGCCATGTCCTTTGCCAAAGAACCCCCGCACCAGCACGGAACCGTCAGCAGCAGCGCGGTGGTGCTGGTCAATCTCGGTACGCCCGACGAGCCCACGCGCGGTGCCGTGCGGCGTTACCTGAAGCAGTTCCTGTCCGATCCGCGTGTCGTGGAGATCCCGAAAGCCGTCTGGTGGTTCATCCTGCACGGCATCATCCTGCCGTTCCGCTCCGGCGCGTCGGCGAAAAAATACGCATCGATCTGGACCCGCGACGGCTCGCCGCTGCGCGTCCACACCAGCAACCAGGCCATGCTGCTGCACGAAGCGCTGGGCGAGCGGGGCCATGGCGACGTGACGGTGGCGATGGCCATGCGCTACGGCTCGCCGGCGCTGCCGGACGTGCTGGCGCGCCTGAAGGCCGACGGCTGCGACCGTATCGTGGTGCTGCCCGCCTATCCCCAGTATTCGGGTACGACGACCGGCTCGATCTGGGATGCCGTGTTCGCGCACTACCGCAAGATCCGCAACATTCCCGAACTGCGCCTCGTGAAGAACTACCATGACCACGACGGCTACATCGAGGCGCTGCGCCAGAACATCCTCGCGCATTGGGAAGCGCACGGTCGGGGCGAGAAGCTCGTCATGAGCTTCCACGGCGTGCCCAAGCGCACCCTGCTGCTGGGCGACCCATACCACTGCGAATGCCACAAGACGGCGCGGCTGCTGGCGGCGCGGTTGAAGCTCAAACCCGAGGAGTACATCGTCACGTTCCAGTCCCGCTTTGGCAAGGCCGAATGGCTGCAGCCGTACACGGCCCCCACCGTTGCCCAGCTGGCCAAGGATGGCGTGCGCCGCCTCGACGTCATCTGCCCCGGCTTCACCAGCGACTGCCTGGAAACGCTGGAGGAGATCGCGATGGAGGTGCGGCACGACTTCCTGTCCAACGGCGGCAAGGACTTCCACTACATCCCCTGCCTGAACGAAAACCCGCACTGGATCGCGGCCCTGGCCGAGATCGCCGAACAGCACATGATCGGCTGGCCCACCATGACGACGCCCACCCAACGCGCCCTGCGCCAGCACGACGCGGACAAGGGACGGGAGGCCGCCCTGGCCAAGGGCGCCCCGCAATAAGACCGCTCCGTTGCAAATTCGTCACCGGCAAGTGCTGTCAGCACTTGCGGGGGACGAGTGCCAGCCTGTTAAAATAACCCGTTGCGGGTAGTCGTTTCGGCGCCGGTGCGGCGTCGCGGCGGGTGCCTGCCGCGCTGATTCGCCGGTGTCCGGGCAGCCGGACCGGCGCACAGTGTGCGCTGGCGGGTGGACAAAACAAAAAGAATAACCCTTGAAATGGTAGGGGATAGGCCCATATGCGGCGCAGCGCAACGGGGATTGCAAGGCGTGATCTGCTTCCCCGGCAATGTCAAACAACAGATTGTAGGAGTCTATAGATGCAAGATCAGGAAAATCAGGCCAGCCCGAATCCCGATGAGGAACTGGCATCCGCCCAGCCTTCGACTCCCGCCGAGCCTGCCAGCCAGGGCACCCAGAGCCTGGAAGAGCAGCTCTCCGCCACCGAAGCGAAGCTGGCCGAGATGCATGAGGCATTCCTGCGCGCCAAGGCCGAAGGCGACAATATCCGCCGCCGGGCCCAGGAAGACGTGGCCAAGGCACACAAGTTCGCCGTCGAAAGCTTTGCCGAGGCCATGGTGCCCGTCAAGGACAGCCTGGAAATGGCCCTGAAGGTGGAAGTTCCCACGATCGAATCGCTGAAGGAAGGCGTCGAGATGACGCTCAAGCAGCTCAATTCGGCGTTCGAGCGCAACCGCCTGATCGAAGTGGTGCCGGCTGCCGGCGACAAGCTGGACCCGAACAAGCACCAGGCCGTGGCCATGGTGCCGGCCGAGCAGGAAGCCAATACCGTCGTTGCCGTGCTGCAGAAGGGTTACATGATCGCGGACCGCCTGTTGCGCCCGGCCATCGTGACCGCCGCCCAGCCGAAATAAATCGCGAATCGAGTCGTTCCAGGGCGCGAAGCCCTTGAAAACAAACACGATTTTCCGCATATAACAAACATCAGAAACTACACAGTTAAGGAAGAACAAATCATGGGCAAAATGATCGGTATTGACCTGGGTACCACCAACTCCTGCGTCGCCATCATGGAAAATGGCCAGCCGAAGGTCATCGAAAACGCGGAAGGCGCGCGTACCACCCCGTCCATCATTGCTTACCAGGACGACGGCGAGATCCTCGTCGGCGCGCCGGCCAAGCGCCAGGCCGTGACCAATCCGAAGAACACGCTGTTCGCGGTGAAGCGCCTGATCGGCCGCAAGTTCGAAGAAAAAGAAGTGCAGAAGGACATCGCACTGATGCCTTACCAGATCACGAAAGCCGACAACGGCGATGCGTGGATCGGCGTGCGCGACAAGAAACTGGCCCCGCCGCAGATCTCCGCGGAAGTGCTGCGCAAGATGAAGAAGACCGCCGAGGACTACCTGGGCGAGGAAGTGACGGAAGCCGTCATCACCGTGCCGGCGTACTTCAACGACTCGCAGCGCCAGGCCACGAAAGACGCCGGCCGTATCGCGGGCCTGGACGTCAAGCGCATCATCAACGAGCCGACCGCGGCCGCGCTGGCCTTCGGCCTGGACAAGACCGACAAGGGCGACCGCAAGATCGCCGTGTATGACCTGGGTGGCGGCACGTTCGACATCTCGATCATCGAAATCGCCGACGTGGATGGCGAGAAGCAGTTCGAAGTGCTGTCGACCAACGGCGACACGTTCCTGGGCGGCGAAGACTTCGACCAGCGCGTGATCGACTACATCATCGACGAATTCAAGAAGATCAACGGCCTGGACCTGAAGAAGGACCCGATCGCCCTGCAGCGCATCAAGGCTTCGGCCGAGCGCGCGAAGATCGAACTGTCGTCGTCGCAGCAGACCGAGATCAACGAGCCGTACATCGCCATGGCGAACGGCGCGCCGGTCCACCTGAACCTGAAGATGACCCGCGCCAAGCTGGAATCGCTGGTGGAAGAACTGATCGCCGCCACGATCGAGCCATGCCGCACCGCCATCAAGGATGCCGGCGTCAAGGTCTCCGACATCGACGACATCATCCTGGTCGGCGGCATGACCCGCATGCCGAAGGTGCAGGAAAAAGTGAAGGAGTTCTTCGGCAAGGACCCGCGCAAGGACGTCAACCCGGATGAAGCCGTGGCCGTCGGTGCCGCGATCCAGGGCGCCGTGCTGTCGGGCGACCGCAAGGACCTGCTGCTGCTGGACGTGACCCCGCTGTCGCTGGGTATCGAAACGCTGGGCGGCGTGATGACGAAGATGATCCACAAGAACACGACGATCCCGACCAAGTTCTCGCAAGTGTTCTCGACGGCCGACGACAACCAGCCTGCCGTGACCATCAAGGTCTACCAGGGCGAGCGTGAAATCGCGGCCGGCAACAAGGCGCTGGGCGAGTTCAACCTGGAAGGCATCCCGCCAGCAGCACGCGGTACGCCACAGATCGAAGTGACCTTCGACATCGACGCCAACGGCATCCTGCACGTGGGCGCGAAGGACAAGGCCACCGGCAAGGAAAACAAGATCACCATCAAGGCCAACTCCGGTCTGTCGGAAGAGGAAATCCAGAAGATGGTGAAGGATGCCGAGCTGAACGCCGAAGAAGACAAGAAGGTCAAGGAACTGGCCGAGTCGCGCAACCAGGCCGACGCGCTGGTGCACTCGACCAAGAAGTCCCTGACGGAATACGGCGACAAGCTGGAAGCCGGTGAGAAGGAAAAGATCGAAGCGGCGATCACCGACCTGGAGTCCACCATCAAGTCGGGCGACAAGGCAACGATCGACGCCAAGGTCGCGGCGCTGACCGAAGCGGCGCAGAAGCTGGGCGAGAAGATGTACGCCGACATGCAGGCGCAGCAGGCAGCTGGCGGCGCGGAAGCCGGTGCCGGTGGCCAGCAGGCCGGCGGTGCGGAATCGCGCGCGCAGCAGGACGACGTTGTCGATGCCGACTTCAAGGAAGTCAAGGACAACAAATAATCCCGGTCGGCTGAACCCCTGACCCGCCGAGCGGAGCTGCCGTAACAACGGGGCCCGCTCGGCTTTTTCGCATAATCGGTATCAGTTTTGTAAGCAAGGTGCCTCCACATGGCAAAGCGTGATTTTTACGAGATTCTCGGCCTGGCAAAGAATGCCTCGGAAGAAGAGATCAAGAAGGCCTATCGCAAGCTCGCGATGAAATACCACCCGGACCGCAACCCGGACAACAAGGAAGCGGAAGAGAAGTTCAAGGAGGTGAAGGAAGCCTACGAGATGCTCACCAATCCGGAAAAGCGCGAAGCGTATGACCGCTACGGTCATGCGGGCGTCGATCCGAACATGGGTGGCGGCGGCTTCGGTGCGGGCGGCTTCGGCGACGCGTTCGGCGACATCTTCGGCGACATCTTCGGCGGCGGTGGCCGCCGCGGCGGCGGTCCGCAGGTCTACCGCGGTGCCGACCTGCGCTACAACCTGGAGATCACGCTGGAACAGGCCGCGCACGGCTTCGACACGACGATCCGCGTGCCGTCCTGGGACAAGTGCGACACATGCCACGGTTCCGGCGCCAAGCCGGGCACGTCGCCCGTCACCTGCTCGACGTGCGGCGGCCACGGCCAGGTGCGCATGCAGCAGGGCTTCTTCAGCATCCAGCAGACCTGCCCGAAGTGCCATGGCACGGGCAAGATCATTCCCGAACCGTGCCCATCGTGCTCCGGCGCGGGCCGCATCAAGCGCAACAAGACGCTGGAAGTGAAGATCCCGGTCGGTATCGACAACGGCATGCGCATCCGCTCGTCCGGCAACGGCGAACCGGGCACGAACGGCGGGCCGCCGGGCGACCTGTACGTCGAGATCCACATCAAGCCGCACCCCGTGTTCCAGCGCGAGGGCGACGACCTGCACTGCGAGATGCCGATCTCGTTCGCCAAGGCGGCACTGGGCGGCGAGATCGAAGTGCCGACCCTGTCCGGCAAGGTGTCGTTCACGGTGCCTGAAGGGACCCAGTCGGGCAAGACGTTCCGCCTGAAGGGCAAGGGCATCAAGGGCGTCCGCTCGGGCTACCCGGGCGACCTGTTCTGCCACGTGGCCGTCGAAACGCCGGTCAAGCTGACGGAAAAGCAGAAGGAACTGCTGCGCGAGTTCGACCGCTCGACCAACGAAGGCGGCTCCAAGCACAGCCCGCAGTCGAAGAGCTGGATGGACAAGGTCAAGGACTTTTTCGAGTAAAACGGTGACAGTCACCCATTTCCGGGCAAGTCGTCCGGAAATAGGTGACAGTCACCAAAAAAAGCACGTTCGGCCACAACGGCCCGGATCAGGTAAACTACCGCCTGCTTCACATCGGCCGCCCCTTGCCGCGAGGCGATTGGCGGCTTTGTCATGTCTGAAAGGAATATCATGAGCGACCGTATCGACAGCCCTTCCGCCCTGCAGGACCTGCTGAACAATAACCGCCGCTGGGCCGACTCGATGGTCGAGCGCGACCCGGAATTCTTCCGCCGCCTCGCCGCGCAGGCATCGCCTGAATACCTGTGGATTGGCTGCTCCGACAGCCGCGTGCCCGCGAATGAACTGCTGGGCCTGGCGCCGGGCGACGTGTTCGTGCACCGTAACATCGCCAACGTTGTCGTCCACTCCGACCTGAACTGCCTGTCCGTGCTGCAGTTCGCCATCGACGTGCTGAAGGTCAAGCACGTCATCATCGTGGGCCACTACGGCTGCAAGGGCGTGCATGCCGCGCTGACGGGCAACCGCGTGGGCCTGGCCGACAACTGGCTGCGCCACGTGCAGGACGTCAGCCAGAAGCACGAGCGCTACCTGGGCACCGTGCTGGACGAGCGCAAGCGCAGCGAGAAGCTGTGCGAGCTGAACGTGGTCGAGCAGGTCGTCAACGTCTGCTCCACGACGATCGTGCAGGACGCATGGGACCGCGGCCAGGCACTGAGCGTGCACGGCTGGGTCTACGGCCTGAAGGACGGCCACCTGCACGACCTGGGCATGAGCGTCAACAACCACAATGAACTGGCGCCGCGCCTGTCGGCCCGCCTGACCCGCTACAACGAAACCCCCGTCGAGTAAAGTCGGCGGACACACGGATCAGGCCTTCGCACCCTGGACCGAAGGCCGGGGTCAGACCCGCCGGGTCTGACCCCAGTCTCTGCTTGTGGGTTTGAAACGGCTGTGTCCAGCGAGCTGCGCTGAAACCCGCGACAGTGCCGAACTTAAAAATGTCCTGACCCGCCATTGCCCCGCCACCCGAGCGCCGCGCCAGCGTCAGCTCGGGTATACTGTATGTCCATACAGTCAAGGCCGGCCATGGAACTGAACGACAAACTGGAAATCCTTGCCGATGCGGCCAAGTACGACGCGTCGTGCGCCAGCAGTGGCGCGCCCAAGCGCTCGTCCGAGGGCAAGGACGGTATCGGCGCCACCAACGGCATGGGCATCTGCCACAGCTACACGCCGGACGGCCGCTGCGTCTCGCTGCTGAAGATCCTGCTGACGAATTTCTGCATCTACGATTGCCAGTACTGCGTCAACCGGCGCACGTCGAACGTGCCGCGCGCCCGCTTTACCGTCGACGAAGTGGTCAAGCTGACGGTCGACTTCTACCTGCGCAACTACATCGACGGCCTGTTCCTGAGCTCCGGCATCATCCAGTCGGCCGACTACACGATGGAGCAGCTGGTCGCCATCGCGCGCGAGCTGCGCGAGGTGCACCAGTTCCGCGGCTACATCCACCTGAAGACGATTCCCGATGCCGATCCGGCCCTGATCGACGCGGCGGGGCGCTACGCCGACCGCCTGTCCGTCAACATCGAGCTGCCCACGCAGGACAGCGTGCAGCGCCTGGCGCCCGAGAAGAGCGTCCACACGATCAAGCTCGCGATGGGCAATATCCGCCTGAAGCTGGACGAGAAGGAAGCGGAGCCCAAGGCGCCGAAGTTCGCGCCGGCCGGCCAGAGCACGCAGATGATCGTGGGCGCGGATGCCAGCGACGACCAGCGCATCCTGACGACGGCCGAGACGCTGTACGGCAGCTATAAGCTGAAGCGCGTGTATTACTCCGCGTTCAGCCCGATCCCGCAAAGCCCGAAATCGGTGCCGCTGGCGCCGCCGCCGATGCTGCGCGAGCACCGCCTGTACCAGGCCGATTTCCTGTTGCGCAGTTACGGCTTCCAGGTCGGCGAGCTGCTGCCGGCGGCCGGCAACCTGGCGCTGGACATCGACCCGAAGCTGGCCTGGGCGCTGGCCAACCGGGAGCACTTCCCGATGGACCTGAACCGCGCCGAACCCGCCATGATCGCCCGCATCCCGGGCATCGGCCTGCGCAACGCCAAGCGCATCGTCGAGCTGCGGCGCATGCGCCAGGTGCGCTATGCCGACCTGGTCCGGTTGAAGTGCAGCATGAAGAAGATCGCGCCGTTCATCGTCACGGCCGACTACCGGCCGGCGCGCGACACCACCCCGTCGGAAGCGCTGCGCCGCTCGATGGCGGACGTGCAGCAGCAGATGCCGCTGTGGCCGGAGCTGCAGGCCGCATGAGCGGCGACGCAGTGCCGTCGACGTCGCCGGGCGATGCCGACGATACCGCCGCGCCCATCGACGCCGTCGCGCTGGCGATTGCCGGCCACCCGATTCCCGTCGCCTCCTTCGGCGACTTCCGCACGGCGGCGCGCGACCTGATCGTGCGCCGGGTCCCGCCCGAATCCGTACAATGGTCCGGCAGCGAAACGCCGCACGGCGATTTGCTCAGCGCGGGCAATGCGGGACTGGCGCCCATGCTGCCGGCCGGGCTGCTGGAACAGCCGCCGGCGCCGCAGCCACGCATTCCCCGCACGTTGATGGAAATGCTGCAAAGCGCCGCCTGCTACCGCGCCCCGGACCGCTGGGGGTTCCTGTACAAGATCGTGTGGCGCTGGCAGCTGGGACAACAGGAGATCCTGTCGATGGCGGACGAAGACGGCGCGCGCCTGCAGCACATGGTGAAAGCGGTGCGCCACGAAGAACACGATATGCATGCCTACCTGCGCTTCCGGGAACGGCCGCCGGCGGCGGGCGATCCCCGCTTCGTCGCGTGGTTCGAGCCGGCGCACGACGTGCTGCCGCAGGTCGCGCAGCATTTCGCCAAACGGATGGGCAAGATCAGCTGGATGATCGGCACGCCCGAAGCCACCGTGCTGTGGGATGGCAAGCGCCTGCACGGCACGGGGCCGCTGATGCGCAGCGCGGCGGACGTGGAGGACAGCGGCGAGGCTTTGTGGCTGACGTACTACCGCAGCATCTTCAATCCCGCGCGCCTGAACGCGGACATCATGCACGGCCATATCCGCACCCGCTTCTGGAAGAACCTGCCCGAGGCGGCCGTGGTGCCGCACATGGTGTCGCAGGCCGCCGCCGGCGCGCGCAAGGTGGGCCAGCTGGACACGGTCGGCAAGCGCACCGGCACCACGATCCCCATCGCGGCCGAGAAGGCCGCGCCGGAGCGGCAGCAACCCAGCTCGCTGGACGACTGCCGCCGCTGCGACCTGTGGCAGAACGCCACGCAGGCGGTGGCGGGGCAGGGCGCCCGCCGCGCGAAGATCATGCTGGTGGGCGAACAGCCCGGCGACCAGGAGGACCTGGCCGGCAAGCCGTTCGTCGGTCCCGCCGGGGCGCTGCTGGACAAGGCGATGGATGAGGCAGGGATGGACCGCCGGAAGGTCTACATCACCAACGCCGTCAAACATTTCAAATGGGAGCCGCGCGGCAAGCGGCGCCTGCACAAGACCCCGGCGCAGAAGGAAGTGATGGCGTGCCATTACTGGCTCGAGACGGAGCTGGAAACGATCGCGCCGGACATCGTCGTCGCGCTGGGCAGCACGGCGCTGAAGTCGATCCTGCAGTCGGGCAGCGTGACGATGAAGGACTACATGGGGCAGCCGTTCCAGCATGATGGCCGCTGGATCGTCGTCACTTACCACCCGTCGTATGCGCTGCGCGTGCCCAGCGCCGAGGCGCGGCATGAGGCGGTGGCCGCGATCGTCGAAGCATTGAAGACGGCGCAGCGGCTGGCGGATGGCGAGGCGCCGGGCAAGCTGTGACGCTTGCGTGCCGCGCACGCACCGTAAACCCGAGACCAGGAACTGGGGTCGGACCCGGCGGGTCTGACCCCGGCCCTTCGCTTCTGGGGTGAAAAAAGCCGAGGACAGGCAACAGCTTGCTGCGAGCTTTGCGGCGTAAGATCAGCCCCGGCTCTTCTTTAATACCGCCGCGATCTGCCGGTCCTGCCACGGTGCCAGCAATACCAAGGCGCTCAAAGCCCCGATCATCGCCATCAACATATCCGACTGTGTATCCCACGGATCGCCCTGGGTACCGAGGAACTCGTCCGCACCCTGGCCCAGCGCGACAGCGGCGCCCCATTCGATCAGTTCATACCACGCACTGATCGCCATCACCACGCACAGGCACAGGAAGCCCAGCATGCCCTTGCCCGTCACGTAGCGCCCGCGCAGCAGGATCTCGCGCGCCACCAGCGCCGGCACGAAGCCCTGCATGAAGTGGCCGATGCGGTCGTACGGATTGCGCTCCAGGTGCAGCCAGTGCTGCAGGTCGAAGCCGAACGGCACGCGCGCATACGTGTAGGCCCCGCCGACCATCAGCACGACGGCGTGCAGCGCGATCAGGCAGTACAGCAGGTCGGTCAGCGGGAAGCGCCGGTAGGTGGCGGCCAGCAGCGGCAGCGCGATGAGCACGGGCGCGACCTCCATCCACCAGGTGGCGCGGTCGTAGGGTGCAAGGCCGGACCATGCCAGGACAACGAGGGTGGCGGCGATCAGCAGCCAGTGCAGCGGTTTCGGGGCGGACGTCACAAACTCTCCAGGCAATGAAAACCGCATATTAATAGTAAAAAGCATTCGTTTTCATACCTGGGGCGCCGGCACATACTGAAATCCCGTCAGCTGGAGCATGTCAATGAATGCCGTGGTGAGTTTGGAGGTCAGTGCAGTCGCGCAGTCCAGTGTCCCCCTGGAGATCCGCCCGTTCGATGGCCCCCTCGGTGCCGAATTGGTTGGCCTCGACCTGCACCGACCGCTGGACCGCCATGCGCTGCAAGCGATCCATGCCGCGCACCTGGAACACCATGTACTCGTGTTCCGCGATCAACGCATCTCGCCGCAGCAGCAGGTCGACTTTTCCAGGTTGTTTGGCCCCCTGCAGATTCATGTACTGCGCAACTTCCAGCTGGCGGGAACCCCGGAAGTGCTGGTCGTCTCGAACGTCGTCGCAGACGGCAAACCGATCGGGCTGGGCGACGCCGGCCACTTCTGGCACTCCGACCTGTCGTACAAGGACAAGCCGAGCCTGGGCTCCCTGCTGCACGCCCAGGAGCTGCCGGCCGAGGGCGGCGACACGCTGTTCGCCAACATGCACCTGGCCTTCGATACCTTGCCGGCCGCGCTGCGCGAGGCGGTGCGGGGCCGCCAGGCCGAGCACAGCTACCTGAAGCAGTATGCCGCGCTGCAGAAGCGCAGCCCGTGGCGACCCAACCTCACCCAGGCGCAGATCGACGAAGTGAAAGCCGTCGTCCATCCCGTCGTGCGCACGCACCCGGAAACGGGACGCCAGGCGGTGTTCGTCAGCGAGCACTTCACGACGCGCATCGTCGGCCTGCCGAGGGACGAGAGCGACGCGCTGCTGGCCGAACTGTTCGCGCACAGCGTGCGGCCCGGGCACATCTACCGGCACCGCTGGCAGCCGCATGACATGGTGTTCTGGGACAACCGCTCGCTGATGCACCTGGCGGCCGGCTGTCCGGCCGACCAGCGCCGCACGCTGTACCGCACCACCATCGAGGGCGACGTCCCCTACTGAAAGAGAACGCATGAACCGACTCCGCATCGCCGCCGGCGCCATCGCGCTGGCGCTGGCCGCCAACGCCCAGGCCGAAGGGCGCCTGCGCATCGCCGAGCAGTACGGCGTCACCTACCTGCTGCTCAATATCGCCCAGGAGCACAAGCTCATCGAAAAATACGGCAGGCAGGCCGGTGTCGACATCAAGGTCGAGTGGACCCAGCTCTCCGGCGGCGCCGCCATCAACGACGCGCTGCTGGCCGGCGCCATCGATGTCGGCAGCGCCGGCGTGGGGCCGCTGATCACGCTGTGGGACCGCACCAAGGGGCGCCACAACGTGCGTGGCGTGGCCGCGCTGGGCAGCTTCCCGTATTACCTCGTCACCAACAACCCGAAGGTGAAGACGATTGCCGACTTCACCGACAAGGACCGCATCGGCCTGCCCGCCGTCGGCGTCTCCGTGCAGGCGCGCATCCTGCAGATGGCCGTGGCGAAGCAGTGGGGCGACAAGGCGTTCGCGCGGCTGGACAAGATCACGCAGACCTTGCCCCATCCGGATGCGGCCAATGCCATCATCGCCGGCGGCACCGAGATCACGGGCCACTTCGCCACGCCGCCGTTCCAGGAGCAGGAGCTGGCCCAGAACCCCAACGCGCACGTGGTGCTGAAGTCCTACGACGTGCAGGGCGGACCGTCGTCCTCGACGCTGTTGTACGCCACCGAACAATACCGCAGCGAGAATCCGAAGACGTACCGTGCCTTCGTGCAGGCGCTGGCCGAGGCAGCCGATTTCGCGGCAAGAAATCCGGAAGGGGCGGCCGACGTCTACCTGAAAGTCAACAAGAGCAAGGTGGATCGTGCCTTGCTGCTGAAGATCTTCAAGAATCCGGAAGTGCAGTTCCGCATCGCGCCGCAGAATACCCTGGGCCTGGCGCAGTTCATGCACAAGGTTGGCGCCGTGAAGAACCGCGCGACCAGCTGGCGCGACTACTTCTTCGACGATGCGCTCGTCAAGGACGGCAGCTGACATGCGGCCCCTGCGCATGGTCGCCCCGCCGGGACCGCAGCCCCTGCTGCAGGTGCGCGACGTCACGCTGCAATACCGCAGCGGTGGCGCCACCGTGCGCGCCACGCAGGACGTGAGCTTCGACGTGTTCGACGGCGACCGCTTCGTGCTGCTGGGTCCATCCGGCTGCGGCAAGTCGTCGCTGCTGAAGGCTGTGGGCGGCTTTATCGCCCCCGCTGCCGGCAGCATCGAACTCGATGGCCGTGCCGTCACCCAGCCGGGGCCGGACCGCATGGCCGTGTTCCAGGAGTTCGACCAGCTGCCGCCGTGGAAGACGGTGCTGGAGAACGTCATGTTCCCGCTGCTGGCGGCGAAACGGCTGACGCGCGTCGAAGCGCGCGAGCGCGCACTGGACTGGATCGCCCGCGTCGGGCTGGCGCGCGTCAAGGACGCGTATCCGCACACGCTGTCCGGCGGCATGAAGCAGCGCGTGGCGATCGCCCGTGCGCTGGCGCTGCAACCGAAGGTGCTGCTGATGGACGAGCCGTTTGCGGCGCTGGACGCCCTGACCCGCCGCACCATGCAGGAGGCGCTGACGAAGCTGTGGGAGGAAGCCCCGTTCACGCTGCTGTTCGTCACCCACTCGATCGAGGAAGCGCTGGTGGTGGGCAACCGCATCCTGCTGCTGTCGCCGCATCCGGGCCGTGTGCGGGCGGAGCTGAACAGCCACCAGTTCGGCCTGGCCAGCGGCGGCAGCGCCGAGTTCCAGGCGGCCGCGCAGCGCATCCACGGCCTGCTGTTCGACGCAGCCGGCGCGCCGGCCGCGCACGAGGAAAGGATCGCCCTGTGAGCACGTTCGACCCGCCCATCCGGCAGGAATACCTGGCCGAGCTGGCGCCTGCCGCCACGGCCGACCTGCAACGTCCGCTGCCGCTGGCCGCGCGCCTGTGGGACCACGGTGGCGTGCGCAAGGCCGGGCTGCTGGTGGCGCTGGCACTGCTGTGGGAAGTGCTGGCGCGCTGGCAGGACAACGACCTGCTGCTGCCCACGTTCCTGCAGACGGCGCGCGCGTTCGGCGCCGGGATCGCCAGCGGCGAGCTGCTGGACAAGGTGCGCGTGTCGCTGGCCGTGCTGGCGCAGGGCTACGCGGCCGGTATCGCCAGCGCCTTCGTGTTGACGGCATTGGCGGTGTCGACGCGGTTCGGCCGCGACCTGCTGGAAACGCTGGTGTCGATGTTCAATCCCTTGCCGGCGATTGCGCTGCTGCCGCTGGCCATGCTGTGGCTGGGGCTCGGCCACGCCAGCCTCGTGTTCGTCATCGTGCATGCCGTGCTGTGGCCTCTCGCCTTGGGCACGTACGCCGGCTTCCAGGCCGTGCCGGAAACGCTGCGCATGGCCGGCCGCAACTACGGCCTGCGCGGGCTGGCGTTCGTCGTGCAGATCCTCGTGCCGGCCGCGCTGCCCGCGATCCTGTCCGGCCTGAAGATCGGCTGGGCCTTTGCGTGGCGCACCTTGATCGCCGCCGAACTGGTGTTCGGCGCCTCGTCCGGCCAGGGCGGGCTGGGGTGGTACATCTTCCAGAACCGGAACGAACTGTATACCGACAAGGTCTTTGCGGGCCTGGCCGCCGTCATCCTGATCGGGCTGGCGATCGAAAACCTGCTGTTCGCCGCACTGGAACGGGGCACGGTGCGCCGCTGGGGCATGCAGCGCACCGCCGTGTAAGGGCGTAGCGGGCGCTGCACCGCCCTGGCGCGATTCTTGCTCTGCAATAGGGCATGAGCCGCCATCTCCGTATCGTCCTTGTCCATCCGCCCCGCGAAAGCGACGCGTCGCTGCGCGCCGCCGCGCTGCAGGCCGGGCTGACCGAGGCCGGCTATGAGTTGGTCGCGTCGCTGCCGGCCGATCTCCACCTGCCCGAACGCATCGCCCAGCTGCAGCCCGACATGATCATCGTGGACGCCGAATCGGATGCGCGCGATGTGCTGGAGCACATTGTCGTCGCCACGCGCGACGAGCGCCGTCCCATCGTCATGTTCACCGACGACGACAAGACGTCGTCGATGGAGGCCGCGCTGGAGGCGGGCGTGTCGGCATACATCGTCGCGGGCCTGCAGCCCGAGCGCATCAAACCCGTGCTGAACGTGGCACTGGCGCGCTTTCGCAAGGAGCAGAAGCTGCTGCACGAACTGGCCGACACGAAGCACAAGCTGGCCGAGCGCAAGGTCATCGACCGCGCCAAGGGGGTGCTGATGGCGCGCCACGGCATCAGCGAGGACCAGGCCTACCAGCGCCTGCGCACGATGGCGATGAACAAGAACCTGAAACTGGCCGAGGTCGCGCAGCGGCTGCTGGACGTGGAGGATTTGCTGGGGTGATGCACAATGCTGGTGCGCCCTTGGGGAATAACTATGCACATTGAAAAACAGGCCGTCCGGATCGGCTTCAATCCGCTGACCGATTGCGCCTCGCTGGTGATGGCCGCCGTGCTGGGCCTCGACGAGCGGCACGGCATCCGAATTGTCCTCAGCCGCGAATCCTCCTGGGCCGGCGTGCGCGACAAGCTGGTCACGGGCGAGCTCGATGCGGCCCACGCGTTGCTCGGCATGGTGTACGGCACCCAGCTGGGCATCGGCGCCCAGCGCCATGATATGGCCGTGCTGATGAACCTGAACCGCAACGGCCAGGCCATTACCCTGTCGCGCCGGCTGATGGCGCAGGGCGCCGTCGACGGGCCATCGCTGGCGGCCCTGATGCAAGGCGAGCGGCGCAGCTACGTGTTTGCCCAGACCTTCCCGACCGGCACCCACGCGATGTGGTTGTATTACTGGCTGGCGGCGCACGGCATCGATCCGTTGCGCGACGTGCGCGCCATTACCGTGCCGCCGTCGCAGATGGTCTACAACCTGACGGAAGGGCATATGGACGGTTTCTGCGCCGGCGAGCCATGGGGCCAGCGCGCCGTCATGGACGGCATCGGCGTCACCGTCGCCACCAGCCAGCAGATCTGGCCCGATCATCCGGAAAAGGCGCTGGCCACGTCGCGCGCGTTTGCCGATGCCCACCCGAACACGTGCCGCGCGCTGGTTGCCGCCGTGCTGGAAGCGAGCCGCTGGATCGACGCCAGCGTGGAAAACCGCCGCGCCACCGCGGAGATCCTGACGGGCGGCGGCACGGTCGCCACCGACCGCGCCGCGCTGCTGCCGCGCATGCTGGGCCAGTACGACGACGGCATGGGCCGCCAGTGGCAGGACGCCCATCCGTTGTGCTTCCACCAGGACGGCGCCGCCAACTACCCGTATCTGTCGGACGGTATCTGGTTCATGACGCAGTTCCGCCGCTGGGGCCTGCTGAAATCCCATCCCGATTACGAGGGCACGGCCCGTGCCGTCACGCGCCTGCAGCTGTACCGCGAGGCGGCCGAACTGGCGGGCGTGGCGGTGCTGCCGCACTCCCTGCGCAGCGCGACGCTGCTCGACGGCGGCACCTGGGACGGTGCCGATCCGGAGCGCTACGCGCTCGCCTTCCCGATACGGCAGCGTTAACGCTGCATTGCACCATTCTTGGGCGGGGCTGCACCGCGAATACGCACCCCAGCCCGACTTCCCGCCCGTCTTTCCGCTTTTTCCCCGACGTTCGCCCCTGATCAAGCCTGGCACGGCTCTTGCAACGCTGTAGACAGGTACACGGGCAGGGGTCAACGGCGATCGCTCCCACCAGCACAGCCGGCCTAACGAGGGGTACGGCAACAGGACAACGGCGTCCGTGCAGTCACCGCGCAATGTTTGCGAGCGGTGCTGCACGGGCGCCTTTTTTTTCGAGCTTGGAAACGATAAACGGGGTGTGAAAATGACCAGCAAAGCTCAAAGCATCAAACTCTTCTCGTTCGACACGCCGCAGATGCGGGCCTTCCACATGGCGTGGATGGCATTCTTCGTCTGCTTCTTCGCGTGGTTCGCCTGTGCGCCCTTGATGCCCATCATCAAGGGCGAGTTCAACCTGACGCCGGCGCAGATCGCCAATATCAACATCGCCGCCGTCGCCATCACCATCGCCGTGCGCATGATCGTCGGCCCCATGTGCGACCGCTTCGGCCCGCGCAAGACGCATACGGGCCTGCTGCTGCTGGGCGCCATCCCCGTGTTCGGCGTGGCCTCGGCGCAGAGCTACGAAGGCTTCCTGTTCTTCCGCACCTTGATCGGTGCGATCGGCGCCAGCTTCGTCGTCACGCAGTACCACACGTCCGTGATGTTCGCGCCGCGTGTCGTCGGCACCGCCAACGCGGCCACCGCCGGCTGGGGCAATGCGGGTGGCGGCGTCACCCAGGCCACCATGCCGCTGCTCCTGGCCGCCATCGTCATGCTGGGCGTGGACGAAGCGTTCGGCTGGCGCCTGGCGCTCATCGTGCCGGGCGTGCTGATGGTGATCGTGGGCCTCCTGTACTGGCGCTTCACGCAGGACTGCCCGCAGGGTAACTACGCCGAGCTGCGCGCGGCCGGCATCGAGATCGAAGGCGGTAAGAAGGGCGGCTGGGACAGCTTCAAGCTGGCTGCCGCCAACTACCGCGTGTGGCTGCTGTTCGTCACCTACGGCGCGTGCTTCGGCGTCGAGCTGTTCATCCACAACGTGGCCGCCATCTACTACGTCGACACGTTCAAGCTGTCGCTGAAGGAAGCCGGCATGGCCGCGGGCAGCTTCGGCCTGCTGGCGCTGTTTGCCCGTGCGCTGGGCGGCTACGTCTCCGACAAGGTCGCGCTGCGCAACAGCCTGAATGGCCGCGTCACCCTGCTGTTCGTGCTGATGCTGGGCGAAGGCGCGGGCCTGATCTGGTTCGCCCACGCCGACAACGTCGTCATGGCCATCGTTGCGATGCTCGCCTTCGGCCTGTGCGTGCACATGGCCTGCGGCGCGACGTATGCGCTGGTGCCGTTCATCGACAAGCGCGCGCTGGGCGGCGTCACCGGCATCATCGGCGCGGGCGGCAACGTGGGCGCGGTCGCCGCCGGCTTCCTGATGAAGGGCGTGGGCAGCACCCAGCAGACGCTGGTGATCCTGGGCGTGCTCGTCACCGCATCCGCGCTGTGTGCCATCGCCCTGCGCTTTTCCGCTTCCACCAATGCAGAACACGCGCTGGCGCGTGCCGCAGCTTAAGGAGTCTTTAGCATGAAGATCGTCGTCATCGGCCACGGTATGGTGGGCCACAAATTCCTGGAATGCCTGGCGGAGCAGCATGCCGGCGTGCAGGTCACCGTCCTGTGCGAAGAGCCTCGTCCGGCCTACGACCGCGTCCACCTGTCGGAATTCTTCGCCGGGAAAAGCGCGGACGAGCTGTCGCTGGTCAAGCCGGGCTTCTTCGACCGTGACGACATCGTGCTGCAACTGAATGCCCGTGCCACCGCCATCGACACTGCTGGCAAGACCGTCACCGCCAGCACGGGTGAAGTACTCACCTACGACAAGCTGGTGCTGGCCACGGGTTCGTACCCGTTCGTGCCGCCGCTGCCGGGCAAGGACCGCAAGGACTGCTTCGTCTACCGCACCATCGAGGATCTCGAGGCGATGCTGGAGGCGGGCAAACGGCTGAAAACCGGCGTGGTCATCGGCGGCGGCCTGCTGGGCCTCGAATGCGCCAAGGCGCTGCGCGACATGAACCTCGTCACGCACGTCGTCGAGTTCGCCCCGCGCCTGATGGCGGTGCAGGTCGACGATGGCGGCGGGCGCGTGCTGCGCGCCAAGATCGAGGAACTGGGCGTGACGGTCCACACGGGCAAGAACACGCTGCAGATCGTCGATGGCGAGCAGGGCGCGCACCGCATGGAGTTCGCCGACGGCACCCACCTGGACGTGGACATGATCGTGTTCTCGGCCGGCATCCGCCCGCGCGACGAACTGGCGCGGGCCGCCGGCCTGGCCATCGGCCCGCGTGGCGGCATCGCCATCGACGACACGTGCCGCACGTCCGATCCGGATGTGTATGCGATCGGCGAGTGCGCGCTGTGGAACGGGCAGGTGTTCGGCCTGGTGGCGCCCGGCTACGACATGGCACGCGTGGCCGCGAAACACATGCTGGGCCAGGAAGCGGCCTTCACGGGCGCCGACATGAGCACGAAGCTGAAACTGATGGGGGTCGATGTCGCCAGCATCGGCGACCCGCATGCGAAGGAGGAGGGCGCGCGCAGCTACCAGTTCACCGACGAGCGCAAGCAGATCTACAAGAAGCTGATCGTGTCCAGCTGCGGCAAGTACCTGCTGGGCGGCGTGATGGTGGGCGACGCCACCGAATACGGCACCCTGCTGCAGATGATGCTCAATAAGATGGAGCTGCCCGAGTCGCCCGAATTCCTGATCCTGCCGCAGGCGGACGGCAAGGCCAAGGCGGGCCTGGGCGTCGATGCGCTGCCGGCGGGCGCGCAGATCTGCTCGTGCAACGACGTCTCGAAGGGCAAGCTGTGCGAGGCCGTCGGCGGCGGCGCCACGTCGATCGGCGCGCTGAAGAAGTGCACGGGAGCCGGCACGGCGTGCGGCGGCTGCGTGCCGCTCGTCACGCAGATCATGAAGGCGGAGATGAAGAAGCTGGGCATGGACGTCAACAACCATGTCTGCGAGCACTTCGCGCACTCACGCCAGGAGCTGTTCCACCTGGTGCGCGTGGGGCAGATCAAGTCGTTCGACGAGCTGCTGGCACGCCATGGCAAGGGCCTCGGTTGCGACATCTGCAAACCGGTGGCCGCCAACATCTTCGCTACGTGCTGGAACGACTTCGTGCTGAAGAAGGAGCACGCCGGCCTGCAGGATTCGAACGATTACTTCCTCGGCAATATCCAGAAGGACGGCACGTATTCCGTGGTGCCCCGCATGCCGGGCGGCGAGGTGACGCCGGACGGCCTGATCGCCGTCGGCCAGGTCGCCAAGAAGTACGGCCTGTACACCAAGATCACGGGCGGCCAGCGCGTCGACCTGTTCGGTGCCCGCGTCGAACAGCTGCCGGCCATCTGGGAAGAGCTGATCGAAGCGGGCTTCGAGACGGGCCATGCCTACGGCAAGTCGCTGCGCACGGTGAAGTCGTGCGTGGGCTCGACGTGGTGCCGCTACGGCGTCGATGACAGCGTGGGCCTGGCCATCGAGCTGGAGAACCGCTACAAGGGCCTGCGCACGCCGCACAAGATCAAGTTCGGCGTGTCCGGCTGCACCCGCGAGTGCGCCGAGGCGCAAGGCAAGGACGTCGGCATCATCGCCACCGAGAAGGGCTGGAACCTGTACGTGTGCGGTAACGGCGGCATGAAGCCGCGCCACGCCGAACTGCTGGCCGTGGACCTGGACAAGGCCACCCTGGTGCAGTACATCGACCGCTTCCTGATGTTCTACAGCCGCACCGCCGACCGCCTGCAGCGCACCAGCACGTGGCGCGAGAACCTGGAAGGCGGGCTGGATTACCTGAAGCAGGTCGTCATCGACGACAAGCTGGGCGTGGCCGCCGAGCTGGAAGCGGACATGCAGCGTGTCGTCGACACCTATGCGTGCGAGTGGAAGGAAGCCGTCAACAACCCGGAGACGCGCAAGCGCTTCCGCACGTTCGTCAACAGCGAAGCACCGGACGACAACGTCGTCTTCATGGAAGAGCGCGGCCAGATCCGTCCGGCCACGGTCGAGGAACGCAAGCGTATTCCCATCAAAGTCGCCTGAGGAGAATTGTCATGGAACGTGAAAATGTAGCCGCCAGCTGGACCGCCGTGTGCGGCGTCGACGATATCGTGCCGAACACCGGCGTGGCCGCGCTGTTGAACGGCGAGCAGGTCGCCGTGTTCCGCTTGAACGATGGCAGCGAGCCACGCGTGTTCGCCATCGGTAACTACGATCCGAACGCGCAGGCCGGCGTGCTGTCGCGCGGGCTGGTGGGCAACCTGGGCGAGCGCATCGTCGTCGCCTCGCCGCTGTACAAGCACCACTTCGACCTGCAGACGGGCGAATGCCTGGAAGCGCCCGAGAACTCCGTTCCGACCTGGCCGGCCCGCATCGATGGCGGCAAGGTCTGGGTGGGCGCCTGAGGACGCACGGATGAAACCCGCGCTGGTCGTCATCGGCAACGGCATGGCCGGCATGCGCACGGTGGAGGAGCTGCTGGCGCTGGCGCCGGACCTGTACGACATCACGGTGTTCGGCGCCGAGCCGCACGGCAACTACAACCGCATCCTGCTCTCGCCCGTGCTGGCCGGCGAGAAGACGGTGGACGACATCATGCTCAACACGCGCGAGTGGTATGCGGAACATGGCATCGCGCTGCACGCGGGCGATCCGGTCGAGCACATCGACCGCCAGCGCCGCATCGTGCGGGCCCGCTCGGGCCTGGAAGTGCGCTACGACCGGCTGCTGCTGGCGACCGGCTCGAAGCCGTTCATCATTCCGGTGCCGGGCCATCAATTGCCCGGCGTGCTGGCGTTTCGCGACATCGGCGACGTCGAGGGCATGCTGGCCGCGGCGCGCGACCACCGCCGTGCCGTCGTCATCGGCGGCGGCCTCCTGGGGCTGGAAGCGGCCAATGGCCTGATGCGCCAGGGTATGGAAGTCACGGTGGTGCACGTGACGGATGCGCTGATGAACCAGCAGCTCGACAAGCCCGCCGCGCAGCTGCTGCAGGCGGCGCTGGAGAAGCGCGGCATGCGTTTCCTGCTCGATGCGCAGACCAGCGAAATCGTTGGCACCGATCGCGTCACCGGCATCCGTTTCAAGGACGGCAGCGAGATCGCGGCCGACCTCGTCGTGATGACGGCCGGCGTGCGTCCCAATATCGCGCTGGCGCAGGCGGCCGGCCTGCACTGCGAACGCGCCATCGTGGTCGACGACACGCTGCAGACGTACGACCCGCGCGTGTACGCCGTGGGCGAATGCGTGCAGCACCGCCGCGCCACCTTCGGCCTTGTCGCGCCCATCTGGGAGCAGGCCCGGGTCTGCGCCGCGCACCTGGCCGGTACCGGCCACCGCCGCTACGTGCAGCAGGCCTCACCCACGCGGTTGAAAGTCACCGGCATCGACGTCTATTCGGTCGGCGATTTCATCGGCGGCGAGGGCAGCGAGGACCTGGTACTGCGCGACGCCCGCCGCGGCGTCTACAAGCGCCTCGTGCTCGACGGCCCCCGCCTGGCGGGCGCGGTGCTGTATGGCGACGTGCAGGACGGCCCGTGGTATTTCGACCTGATCCAGAAGGGCGCGGACATCACCGCGCTGCGCCATCATTTGCTGTTCGGCCCCGTGCCGCAGGCAGCCTGAAAGTCATCCCATGAACCTGTCCCAGGAACACCTCTCCGTTCGTACCACGTGCCCCTACTGCGGCGTCGGCTGCGGCGTGCGCGCCACGCCCCAGGGCGCCCAGCAGGCCAGCGTTGCCGGCGATACGGCCCATCCCTCCAACTTCGGGCGGCTGTGCGTGAAAGGCTCGGCGCTGGGGGAAACGCTGGGCCTGGAAGGCCGGCTGCTGCACCCGCACGTGCGCGAGGATGGCGTGCTGCGCCAGGTGAGCTGGGATGCCGCGCTGGACAAGGTGGCCGCGCAATGGCGTGCCATCGTGGCCGAGCACGGGCCGGATGCGGTGGCGTTCTACGTCTCCGGCCAGTTGCTGACGGAGGACTACTACATCGCCAACAAGCTGATGAAGGGCTACGTCGGCAGCGCCAATATCGACACCAACTCGCGCCTGTGCATGTCGTCCGCCGTGGCGGGCCACAAGCGCGCGTTCGGCGAAGACATCGTGCCGGTCTCCTACGACGACCTGGAACTGGCCGACATGATCGTGCTCGTGGGGTCCAACCTGGCGTGGTGCCACCCGATCCTGTTCCAGCGCATCGCGAAGGCCAAGGAAGCGCGGCCGGACCTGAAGGTCGTCGTGATCGACCCGCGCCGCACGGCCACCTGCGAGCTGGCCGACCTGCACCTGTCCATCAAGCCGGGCACCGACGTGTGGCTGTTCAATGGCCTGCTGACTTACCTGCACGGGATCGGCGCCGTCGATCCCGCCTTCATCGCCGCGCATACCAACGGCTTCGACGCGGCGCTGGCCGCGGCCAGCATCACCCCAGAGGAGGTGGCGCAGGCCTGCCGCCTGAAGGTGGAGGACGTGCTGGCGTTCTACGAGGCGTTCGCCGCCAACGCGAAGGTGATCACGGGCTTCTCGATGGGCGTCAACCAGTCCAGTGCCGGCACCGACAAGGTCAATGCCATCGTCAACTGCTACCTGGTTGGCGGGCGCATCGGCAAGCCGGGCGCCGGGCCGTTCTCCATCACCGGCCAGCCCAATGCGATGGGTGGGCGCGAGGTGGGGGGGCTGGCCAATATGCTGGCCGCGCACCTGGACCTGGACAACGCCGCGCACCGCGCCGCCGTGCGCGAGTTCTGGCGATCGCCGACGATCGCCGAGAAGCCCGGACTGAAGGCGGTCGACCTGTTCCAGGCCATCGAGGCCGGAACAGTAAAAGCCGTGTGGATCGTCGCCACCAACCCGGCGGTCAGCCTGCCTGACGCCGAGCAGGTGCGGCGCGCGCTGGCCCAGTGCGAACTGGTGGTCGTCTCGGACGTGGTGCGGGACACGGACACCAACGCGCTGGCGCACGTGCTGCTGCCGGCGCTGGCGTGGGGCGAGAAGGACGGTACGGTGACGAATTCGGAGCGCCGCATCTCGCGCCAGCGCGCCTTCCTGCCGGCCCCCGGCGAAGCCCGCGCGGACTGGCGCATCCTGGCGCAGTTCGCCCAGCGGCTTGGCTACGCCGGCTTCGACTACGCGGCCGTCCATGAAATCTTCGACGAGCATGCCCGCCTGTCCGCCTGGCGCAATACGCCGGAACAGCTGCCACGCATGTTCGACATCGGTACGCTGGCCGGCCTGGACCGCGCCGCCTACGACGCGCTGGAACCGGTGCGCTGGCCGCTCGGCAAGACACCGTTCGCGGACGGCCGTTACTCGCATCCGGACGGGCGCGCTCGCTTTGTGGCGACGCCGCCGCGGCTGCCCGTCAACCAGGCCGGCGGCGAGTTCCCGCTGGTGCTGAACACGGGCCGGCTGCGCGACCAGTGGCACACGATGACGCGCACGGGCCGGGCGCCGAAGCTGGCCGAGCATACGCCGGAGCCGTTCGTCGACCTGCACCCGCAGGATGCGCTGCTGTGCGGCGTGCGCGAGGGCGAATTGGCCCGCATCGGCTCGAACTGGGGCAGCATGGTGGCGCGCGTGCGGCACGGCGGCGGCATCGCGCGCGGCAGCGTGTTCATTCCGATCCACTGGAACGGCCAGACATCGTCCGACGCGCGCGTGGGCGCACTGGTCAACCCCGTCGTCGATCCCGTCTCGGGCGAGCCGGAGTTCAAGCACACGCCCGTGATGGTGGACCGTTTCCCCGTGCAGTGGCACGGCTTCGTGTTGAGCCGCGCTGCGCTCGGCCTGGAGCAGGTGGCCTACTGGACCAAGGCGCAGGGTGCGGGCTTCAGCCGCTATGAGCTGGCGGGCCGCAACCGCATCGGCGACTTCGGCGCCTGGGCGCGCGAACTGCTGGAGGTGACGGATGACGACGCGGATTGGCTGGAGTACAGCGACCGCAGCGCGGGCGTCTACCGCGCCGTGCACCTGGTCGACGACCGTATCGTGCAATGCGTGTTCGTGTCGCCGCGCCCGGACCTGCCGGAGCGGGCCTGGCTGGCCAGCCTGTTCGCCAGCGAGCGCCTGTCGGACCAGGAACGTGCCGGCGTGCTCGCCGGCCGGCCGCTGCGCCAGGGCGCGGACGCTGGGCCGACGGTGTGCTCGTGCTTCGGCGTGGGCCGCAACACGATCTGCAATGCGATCCGGGAGAACGACCTGGCGACGTCCGCGCAGGTCACGGCCTGCGTCAAGGCGGGCGGCAACTGCGGCTCGTGCGTGCCCGAGATCCGGCAGCTGATCGCCGTGGTACGGGCGGAAGCGGCCGAGGCGGCAGAGTAAAGATTCGGACACCGCGGGCCATCCCGGTGCCGCTTTTGCACCCCAAAGGCAAGTTCTGGGGTCAGACCCGCCGGGTCTGACCCCGGCTTCCTGGTCTTGGGGTGCGGTAAATGCCAGCGACCAGCAAGCGCTAGTCTTCTTTGGCGGTCAGACCGAGTCGTCGGGATTCTTGCCGTCGTCCCTGGTCAGGCCCTTGATCGCCATCGGGGCGATTTCGAGCAGCGGTTTGGCGAGCGAGAGGGCTTGGGGAACGATTGCGGCAAGTGCGGGTAATGCCATGGTTTTCTCCTGTGGGGTTGGACTACCTTGCTGGGTCGTTCCCTGCCCGGCGAAGTTCCGTCCAAGCCCCTGCGAAAATTCAGCCGATCCGCAGTTCGCTCTGCGGATCGAAGAACACCGCTTTCGACAGATCGAACGCCAGCTTCACTTCGCCGCCCGGCAGCGCATTGGCGCGCGGGTGTGTGCGGCACGTGATGCGCGTGCCGTTGAACCAGCTGAACACCAGCGTGTCCGGACCGGTCGGTTCCGTGATCTCGACCTTGCAATCGACTTCGGTCGGGTGGTACGCCGTCGTGGCGCCGATGCGGCGGGCGCTGTCCGCGTCCGTCACGTGTTCCGGCCGGATGCCCAGGATGACCTGCTTGCCCAGCCACTGGCGCAGCGCCGGCGTCGCATCCGGGATCGGCAGCAGCGTGGTGCGACCGCCGTGCTCCAGCGCGAACGACAGGCCGTTCTCCGCGACCAGCTGGCCGCGCAGGAAGTTCATCGAGGGCGAACCGATGAAGCCGGCCACGTACAGGTTGGCGGGATTGTCGTAGATCTCCTGCGGGCTGCCGAACTGTTGCACCACGCCGTCGCGCATGACGGCGATGCGGTCGCCCAGGGTCATGGCCTCGATCTGGTCGTGGGTGACGTAGACGATGGTGGCGCCCAGGCGCTGGTGCAGCAGCTTGATCTCGGCACGCATCTCCACGCGCAGCTTGGCGTCCAGGTTCGACAGCGGTTCGTCGAACAGGAACAGGGCCGGATCGCGCGCGATGGCGCGGCCCATGGCCACGCGCTGGCGCTGGCCGCCCGACAGCATGGCCGGCTTGCGGTCCAGCAGGTGCTTCATCTGCAGCGTCTCGGCGACGCGGTCGACGATCTTGTCCTGCTCCGCCTTCGGCACCTTGCGGATGCCCAGGCCGAACGAGATGTTCTCGCGCACCGTCATGGTCGGATACAGCGCGTAGGACTGGAACACCATCGCGATGTCGCGCTCCTTCGGCGGCACGTCGTTGACGACGCGCTCGCCGATGCGGATTTCGCCCTCGGTCACGGTTTCCAGGCCGGCGATCATGTTCAGCAGGGTGGACTTGCCGCAGCCGGAGCCGCCGACGAGGATGAGGAACTGGCCGTCCTCGATGTCGAGGTCGATGCCCTTCAGGATGTCGGCGCCGTTCGGGTACACCTTGCGCACGTTACGGATCGATAAGCTTGCCATGATGTCTCCAATTATCCTTTGACTGCGCCGGCGGTCAGGCCGCGCACGAAGTATTTGCCCGCGACGAGGTAGATCGCCAGCGTCGGCAGCGCCGCGATGATCGCCGCCGCCATGTTCACGTTGTATTCGGTCACGCCGGTGGAGGTGTTGACCAGGTTGTTCAGCGCCACCGTGACCGGTTGCGCGTCCGCGCCGCCGAACACCACGCCGAACAGGAAGTCGTTCCAGATCTGCGTGAACTGCCAGATGAAGCAGACCATGAAGATGGGCAGCGACAGCGGGAAGATGATGCGGCGGTAGATCATGAAGAAGCCGGCACCGTCGATGCGCGCCGCGTTGACCAGTTCATCGGGCACCGTCACGTAGTAGTTGCGGAAGAACAGCGTGGTGAACGCGATGCCGTAGATGATGTGCACCAGCACCAGGCCCGTCGTCGTGTTGGCCAGGTCGGCCATCCCCAGCAGGCGCGCCATCGGCAGGATCACCACCTGGAACGGGATGAAGCAGCCCACCATCAGCGCCGTGAAGACCACGTTGTGGCCCGGGAAGCGCCAGTGCGCCAGCACGTAGCCGTTCAGCGACCCGATCAGGCTGGAGATCAGCACGGCCGGGATCACCATCTTCACCGAGTTCCAGAAGTAGGGCGCCAGGCCCTCGCAGGTGACGCCCGTGCAGGCGCCCGACCAGGCCTTGGCCCACGCGGCCGTGGTGGGCGCGAGCGGGAAGTCCAGCAGGTTGCCGGTGCGGATCTGGTCCAGCGTCTTGACGGACGTGGTCAGCATCACGTAAAGCGGTGCCAGGTAGTACAGCGCCACCAGCACGAGCAGTGTGTAGATGACGATGCGGCCGGGCGCGACGCGGCCCTTCTCGATATGCAGCTCAGCGGCCATGGCGCGCTCCTTTCGTTTCCAGGTACATCAGCGGCACCAGCACGGCCAGCACGGTGGCCAGCATCATCATCGCGGACGCGGCGCCCAGGCCAAGCTGGCCGCGCGTGAACGAGAACTGGTACATGAAGATGGCGGGGACGTCGGACGACGTGCCGGGACCGCCCGCGGTCAAGGCCATCACCAGGTCGAAGCTCTTGATGGCGATGTGCGCCAACACCAGCAGCACGCTGAAGAAGACGGGGCGCAGCGACGGGATCACGATGCGCCAGTAGATCGTCGGCAGGCTGGCGCCGTCCACCATCGCGGCCTTGATGATGCTGTCGTCCACGCTGCGCAGGCCCGCCAGGAACAGGGCCATGACGAAGCCGGAGGACTGCCACACGCCGGCGATGACCACGGTGTAGATGGACATGTCGGAATCGACCAACCAGTCGAACGTGAAATTGGTGAAGCCCCAGTCGTGCATCATCTTTTCCAGGCCCAGGCCGGGATTCAGGATCCACTTCCAGGCCGCGCCGGTGACGATGAACGACAGCGCCATCGGGTACAGGTAGATGGCGCGCAGCGCGCCTTCATGGCGGATGCGCTGGTCCAGCAGGATCGCCATGGTCAGGCCGATGGCGAGGCAGAACAGGATGAACAGGCCGCCGAAGATGCCGAGGTTGGCGGCGGAGACCCACCAGCGTTCGATGTCGAACAGCCGCTCGTACTGGCCGAAGCCGGCGTACTCGAAGTTGGGCATCATGCGCGATTCGGTCAGCGACAGGTAGGCCGTCAGGGCGATGAAGCCGTAGACGAACACCAGCGAGGCGACGATGGTAGGGGACAGCACGAGGCGCGGCAGCCACGCATCGGCCAGCGCGCCGAAGCGGCTGCCAGGACGCGCGGGCGGCTTGACGGCACTGTCGTTGGCGGCGGTCTTGCCGGCCGCGGGTGTCACGGGCGCAGGCGGCCGCGTGGCAGAGAACAACGGTGTGACGGACATGGGGGATTCTCCGGAAAGCGCAGGGCGTGGGACGGCTACGGCCGCGGCGGCGCGCGGCCTTGTTGCTACAACCGACGAGGCCGTGTCCCACCGGGGTGACTGACCCCGCGGTGAGACACGAGCTCGACGGTAGCGGGCTTACATCGTCTTGGCGGCTTTGGCGAGGGCTTGCGCGGCTGCCTGCGGCGTCATCGTGCTGTTCATGAAGCGGGCGATGACGTCCTGGATGGCGCCGGCCTTGGCGGTGTCGACCGCCATGCCGTGTGCCAGCGACGGGACCAGGCCGCCGCTCTTGCTGGTGGCGGCCATGTCGTCCATCGACTTCTGCGCGCAGCTGTCGAACTTGTCGCGGGCGGCGCCGGCGCGCACGGGGATCGAGCCCTTGTTCAGGTTGAACGTCTCCTGGAAGGCGGGGCTGAGGACCGCGTTCGCCAGCGTCAGCTGGGCCTTCTGCTGCTCGGGTTCTTGACCTTGAACATGGCCAGCGAGTCGATGTTGAACGTGAACGCCTTGTCGGTGCCGGGAGCGGCCACGCACAGGAAGTCCTTGCCCGGCACCTTGCCGGCGGCGGTGAACTCGCCCTTGGCCCAGTCGCCCATGAACTGCATGCCGGCCTTGCCGTTGATGACCATGGCGGTGGCCAGGTTCCAGTCGCGGCCCGCGGCATCCTTGTCGATGTAGGTCTTCATGCGCGCCAGCGTCTCGAAGCTCTTGATCATCGTGGGGCTCGTCAGGCTGGCCTGGTCCAGCTGCACCAGGGCCTTCTTGTAGAACTCCGCGCCGCCGGTGCCCAGCACCACGGATTCGAACAGCGTGGCGTCCTGCCACGGCTGGCCGCCGTGGGCCAGCGCGACCAGGCCGGCCTTCTTGATCTTGTCGGCCGCGTCGAAGAACTCGGCGAAGTTGGTCGGGGCCTTGGCGCCGGCCTTGGCCAGCACGGCAGGGTTGACCCACAGCCAGTTCACGCGGTGCACGTTGACGGGCACCGCCACGTAATGGCCCTTGTACTTCATGATGCTGGTGACGACTGGTGGCAGCGCCGCGTCCCACTTGCCTTCGGCGGCGGCCTGGTCGATATTGGCCAGCACGCCTTCCTGGCCCCATTCCTGGATCGCCGGGCCCTTGATCTGGGCGGCGGTCGGCGGGCTGCCGGCCATCACGCGCGCCTTCAGCGCGGTGGCGGCGTTTTCACCGGCACCGCCGGCCACGGCGAAGTCCTTCCACGCCACGCCTTTCGACTCCATGATCTTCTTCAGTTCGGCGGCCGAGCGGGCTTCGCCGCCGGAGGTCCAGTAGTGCAGCACTTCCACTTGCGGTGCGGCCTGGGCGGCGGCGCCGGCCAGGGCCAGCATCGATACGAGGGCTTTCAGTTTCATGACTTGTCTCCTTGTGTGTTGTAGCGCGTCAGCCGATTACCACCAGGCTTCCACCTGCACGCCGTACGAGAAACCGCTGGTGTCCTTGCCGTACACCGGGCCGCCGTTGTTGAAGGCGTTCACCAGTGGCGCGGCGGCGTCGTTCCATTTGCCGTAGGTGGCGAACAGGCGCAGCTCGGGGCGCGACCAGAAATCGCGCGACAGGGCGATGGTCGGGGCGATCGTCAGCTTGGTCAGGCGCGCGGTGCCGGGGATGGTGTCGGACTTGAGCTGGCTCACGCCCAGTTCGCCCTGCAGCTTGAAGTTGTCGGTGAAGGCATACGACGGACGGCCGCCGACGGTGGTCCAGGTGGTGGCGCCGTTCGGGCCGTTCTTGTCGCGCTGGTACAGGGCGATCAGGGACACGCCGAAGTCGCGGGTCGGTTGCAGGTACAGCTCGTCGAACACGCGCACGCGGGTGTAGTCCGAACCCAGCAGCGTGCTGCCGGATGGGCCCATGCGCGAGCAGCAGGCGCCGCCGATGCCGGTGCCGGGGCCGACGCCGTACTGCAGGCCGAACTTGTTGTTACCGCCGAGGACACCTTTCTGGTGGTGGAACATCGACAGCTGCCAGCCGTTGTGGGTGGTGTTGTCCTCGCCCTCGGCGGTAATGATGGACGCGGCAAAGTCGATGGTGCCGCCCGGGTTTACCGGCAGGTCTTCGTACAGGATGTTCTGGCGCGTGGCCGACGTGGAATCGGTGACGCGGCCGGTGACGGGATCGACGTTGTTCAGGTCGTTGTCCTTGAAGAACGCGTAGCTGATCTTGCCTGGGCCCAGCGGGAAACGGTCGATACCGGCACCGGTACCGTTCATGTTGATGTACTGCAGGTCCAGGATATGGATGTCCGGACGCAGGTAGTGGCGCTTGCCGGCCCAGGCCGTACCGCCGTTCAGGAACGGCAGGCCGCGTGCCTCGACGTAGGCCTTCGTCACTTCCAGGTCGGCGTCGCCGAAGTCGGAGCTGTTCTTGTAGGCGGTCGCCCAGAAGGTGGCGACGAAGCTGACGCCGTTGTCGGCCTTGGCCACTTCCTTGGTATAGCCCAGCTCGGTGAAGCTGTCGCACTCGTTACCGAGGCGATAGGTCATCGAGACGCCGCCGAGGCCGTAGCAGCTCTGGCTGCCGCCGTGGTTGCTGTTGCCGACGCCGGCGCGCACGTAGCCGTGGAAACCTTCGACGTCGCGTTCGGCAGCGTTGGCGGCGCCGCAGGCAAAAGCCAGCGCCATGGCGGCTGCCATGGGCTTGAAGAGGGGATTGCAGGTCATGCTGTCTCCGGAGTTTAGTTTGTTTAGTTCTTGATATTGCCGTACGGAGCGCACAGTAGCATTCGGAAAATTGTGACTCCAGCAAACTCATCCGGATGTGTTGTTTTTTTATAAGTACATGATTCTTATGAAATTCTTAATTGCGAAGTAGGCGGTCCGCTCACATAAAATTACACGGCAATATGAGCCCGCCCACCCGCTCGCAACATTTCGCAACAAATCCTCATGTATTCTTGCAAAATGTGTCAGATAGTTACCATGATTTAACGAAAGCTTTGGGGTATAGTCCGACACTCGGCAATCAGCCGAGCCATGAGAAGCGCTGCCCAGCAGGCGGCCCACAGCGATGACGGAGACGACCCACCACACAGTTCGCAAGGCCCTGGCGGCCCTGTGCCTCGCCGCATGCGCGTGCGCGGCGGTGCCGGCGCACGCCCAGTCCCTGCAGGTGCTGCACTGGTGGACGTCGGACAGCGAGCGCAAGGCGGTGGACCTGATCGCGCGGCGCCTGGGCGAGCAGCAGGTGGGCTGGCGCGACAGCATGGTGCCCAGCGGCTCCGGCGTGGGTGCGGGCATCGTGCTGCGCAGCCGCATGCTGGCCAAGGACGCGCCGGAGGTCGCGCAGCTGAACGCCATCGTCGTACGCGACTGGGCGCGCCTGAACCTGCTGCTGGAACTGGACACGGTGGCCGCCGCCGGCCACTGGAACAAGCTGTTGCTGCCTACCGTCGCCAGCACGATCGAGTATGACGGCCACGTCTACGCCGCGCCGCTCGGTATCCATCGCATCAATACGCTGTTCTACAACCGCAAGCTGCTGCAGCGCCTGGGCCTGCCGGTACCGGCCACGTGGAAGGAGTTCGAGCGGGTCGCCGCCAAGCTGCAGCGGGCCGGCATCGTGCCGCTGGCGCAGAGCAGCGAACCGTGGCAGGTGGCCACGCTGTTCGAGACGATGGTGCTGGCCGAAGGCGCGGACCTGTACCGTGGCCTGTTCGTGCGCCGCGACGCGGCGGCCTATGCCGATCGGCGCCTGGCGGCCGCCCTGTTGCGGTTGCGCGGGGTGAAGCGCTGGATGGGCCGCCCGATCCAGGAGCGCATGTGGCCCGACAGCCTGCAGGAGTTGGCCGGGCAGCGCGCCGCGATGATGGTGATGGGCGACTGGGCCAAGGGCGAACTGCTGTCGAAGGGCCAGGCCGTGGACGTGGACTTCGGCTGCGCCGCGGCGCCCGACACGGGCCGCTATCACCTGTACAACGTCGATACGCTCAGCATGGTCGGCACGCGGCCGGAAGCGCGGCCGGCGCAGGAAAAGCTTGCGGCGCTGGCGCTGTCGCCCGCAGTGCAGGCGGACTACAATCGGATCAAGGGATCGATCCCGGTATTGCGCCAGCCGGCGTTCGCGAAAATGGACGCCTGTGCGCGCGCCTCCTGGAAGCTGTTCAACAGCGGTGCCGAGGCGCAGGTCCCGAGCCTGGTGCACCGCATGTCCACCGACGAGACCGTGCGCGACGCGATCGTCACGGAGGTGCACCGCTTCTTCCTCGACGACAGCATCCCCGTGGCCGACACCCAGCGCAGGCTGGGCACCATCGCCCGCACCTTCATCAAGACCAAATAAATGAGTTCAGCTGCATCATGCGCCGTATCCTGATAGTCGACGACGACCAGAAAACCCGTATCCTCCTGAAGACCTACCTGGAGAAGAACCAGTACGCGGTCGACCTGGCCCATGACGGTGCCACCTTCCTGGCCGAATTCAACCGCCATGTCGACGAGCTGTCGATGGTGATCCTGGACGTGATGCTGCCCGATACGGACGGCTTCGCGCTGTGCCGCACCGTGCGCCAGCGCTCGAATGTCCCCATCATCATGCTGACGGCCAGCTCGGACGAGACCGACCGCGTGGTCGGCCTGGAGCTGGGCGCGGACGACTACATCTCCAAGCCCTACAGCCCGCGCGAACTGCTGGCGCGCATCAAGGCGATCCATCGCCGCACGGGCGTGGACAATGCCGCGGCGCCGCGCTACTACCATTTCGAGGGCTTCACGCTCGATACGGTGGCGCGCACCGTCACGGGTCCGGAAGGGCCGGTGGCGCTGACGGGCCTGGACTTCCAGCTGCTGAAGTACTTCGTCGAGCATGCCGGCGACATCCTCGACCGCAGCGTGCTGTGCGAAGGCACGCGCGGGCGCGACGCGGGGCCGATGGACCGCTTCCTGGACGTGCAGATCAGCCGCCTGCGCCTGCGCCTGAACGACGGCGGCGGGCACCCGAAGCTGATCAAGACCGTGCGTGGCGTCGGCTACGTGTTCTCGGCCGACGTGACGGCGTCCCATGCTTGAACGGGTGCGCCGCTGGCTGCCCAGCCACGTGCTGCCGTATTCGCTGCAGGGCCGGCTGATCCTCGTGATGGCGGTCGGCGTGCTGCTGACGCAACTGGCCGGCAACGTCATCTGGGCCGCGCAGCGCCGCGCCGAGGCGCGCGACGAGGCCCGCACGGCGGCGCAGCACGTGGCGCACAGCGCCTCCAGTGCGGTGCGCTTCTTCCTCAGCCTGCCGCCGAACTACCGTCCCCTGATCATCCAGCAGTTCCGCGAGATGGGCGGCACGCGCTTCCTCGTCAACATCAACCGGGGGCCGTTGCCCGTGCGTGCGCTGGCCGGCCAGGAACTGGCCGATGCCGCGCTGGCGCAGCTGCGTGCCACGCTCAAGGAAGACCTGCCGAACACGCCCGACCTGCGCATCGCGTTCGCGTGGCCGGAGCGCCTGCCCGTGGGCGACGACGGCGTCACGCTGGCCGACCTGCCGGAAACGTGGACACAGCACATCATGCTGGCGCGGCCGGCACCGGTGCTGCTGATCCAGGTCGAGCTGGACCCCGGCCATTGGCTGTACCTGGCGACGCTGATGCCGAATCCCTACTTCCTCGAGTCGGGCAATCCGCTGACGCGTGACCGGCTGCTGCTGCAGGCCCTGTCGCTGGCCGCGGTGCTGCTGGTGACCGTGGGCGTGGTGCGCTGGATCACGCGGCCGCTGGCGGCGCTGTCGGAGGCGGCGACGGCGTTCGGCCGGGGCGAGAACCCGCCGGCGCTGCCGGAAGCGGGCAGCCGCGAGTTCGTCACGACGGCACGCGCGTTCGAGGACATGCGCAAGCGCATCCAGCGCTACATGGAAGACCGGGAGCGGCTGTTCGTTTCGATCTCGCACGACCTGCGCACGCCGATCATGCGCCTGAAGCTGCGCTCGGAACTGCTCGACGAGGACGAACTGCGCAACGAGTTCCACGACGACCTGGACGAACTGGACATGATGGTCAAGGGCGCGCTGCAGACGGTCAAGGACAGCGACATCCATGAAAACGCGACCGAGGTGCGGCTCGATGCGCTGCTGGGCCGCATGGTGCGCGATGCCCAGCTGGCAGGCCACGCGGTGACGTACACGCCATCGAACCTGACGGTCACGGCGAAACCGCTGGCGCTCAAGCGTGCCATCGGCAACCTGCTGAACAACGCGCTGCACTACGGCGAGCGGGTCGAGCTGGCGGTGCGGGAAGCAACGGGCAATATCGAGATCGTCGTGCGCGACCACGGCCCGGGCGTGCCCGAGCAGGCCCTGGCCGAACTGGCCCAGCCCTACGTCCGCCTGGAGCACGGCCGCACCCGCAATGGCAGCGGCATGGGCCTGGGCCTGTCGATCGCGCGCGGCATCGTGCACGCGCACGGCGGCGAGCTGCTGCTGGCCAATGCGGCCGATGGCGGGTTCCAGGCAACCATCGTGTTGCCGGGTGGAGTCTTCAGCGCGGCGTGATGGCCAGGGACCGGCGCTCGTCAACGCAGCCGGCCGCGCCACTCCCACCACGCACTGCCCAGGAACACGGCGCACGCCACGAACAACACCCCCGGCAGCGCATGCATGCCCAGCCCCTGCATCAATGCCCCCGTCGCCAGCGGTCCGGCTGCGCTGGCGATGCCCCATGAGGCATTGACGACGGCCGAGGCGGTGGTCAGCGCGCCGCCGGTAAAACGCTCGCCGCAGGCGACCAGCGCCAGCATGTAGATGGCACCGGCGGCCGCGCCCAGCGCCAGCAGCAGGGTCCACCACAGCCAGGCAATGCCGGCCGCCAGCGGCAGCAGCGGCAGCAGCAGGCAGACGGCGATGCCGCAGCCGACGTGCACGCGAAAGCGGCCGAAGCGGTCGGCCAGGGCGCCCATCGCGAACTGCAGCGCCGTGTCGCCCACCAAGACCACGGTCACCGACAGCAGCGCCAGCTCCGTCACGATCCCCTGGCGCATCGCATACACGGGCAGCAGCGCGAGGATCAGCGTATCGAACAGCGCAAAGAACGCGGCGCCCAGCGCGATCATCGGCATGCGCGGCAGCACATCCTGCCAGCGTGCGTGCGCTTCCTCTTGCGCCGGCAAGCGTGTGCCGTTCAGCAGCGCAAGGCCGGGCAGCGCCACGACGAACAACAGGGCACAGGCGGCGAACGGCCAGGCCAGCTTCCCGTTCAGCAGGGCGACCAGGGCGGGCCCGGCCAGCTGGAACAGCGTGAAGCTCGTCGTGTACAGCGCGACGACGCGGCCGCGCGACCGGTCCGGGGCGATACGGTTGACCCAGGCCTCGCCGATCGTAAACAGCACGCCCAGCGCGGCACCGAACAGGGCGCGCAACAGGCACCACAGCCAGACGGCGTCCGTCAACTGCATGGCCGCCGTGGCGAGGGCGGCCACCCACACGCCGCCCATCATCGTGCGGCGCGGGCCGAAGCGGGCGACCCAGCCGGTGACGAACGGGGCGACACCGAGGATACCCAGCGCGCTGGCGGCCGTGACGAGGCCGATGATCCGCGTGCCGGCGCCGCGCGCATCCAGCACGAGCGCCGTCAGGGGCATGGTGGCGCCAAGGCCGAGGCCGACGATGCCGATGCTGAGGACGAGGGCGGAGAAGTCACGCCAGGGCAGGTTCTTCATGGCGCATGGACGAAAACGGAGGTCAAGACGGGCGATTCGATTGGTTGGGGGCAAATGATAGCAAAATTGAATTTGTGATAAATTAAGTCATCGGTCGTTTGCGACCGCGCAGTGCCGCCACGGCGGTATTGCGGGGTCGGGCCTCATGTGGAGTCGATACACCATGCGCCGTCCTATCGTTCTCGTTCCTGCCTGCACCCGGCAGATTGGGCACTTTCCCAATCATGCCGCGCAAAACAAGTACGTCAACGCCGTCGCGCTGGGCGCGAAGTGCATGCCGCTGATCCTGCCTGCCCTGGCCGAGTTGACGGACATGGAAGCGGTGCTGGCGGTGGCCGATGGCGTCATGCTGACCGGTTCGGCCTCCAACGTCCATGCGGACCTGTACGGCCAGCCGATCCGCAATCCGGCCTTGCCGCTGGATGCGGCGCGCGATGCGACGACCCTGCCGCTGATCCGGGCCGCCGTCAAGCGCGGGATTCCGCTGCTGGGCATCTGCCGCGGCTTCCAGGAGATCAACGTGGCGCTGGGCGGCACCTTGCACCAGGCCGTGCAGGAACTGCCAGGCATGATGGACCACCGCGACCGCGAGGACGACTCGCTGGACGTGCAGTACGGTCCCGCGCATCCGATCCGGCTGACCCCGGGCGGCAAGTTCGCGCAAATGCTGGGCAACCCGGAAGAGATCATGGTGAACTCGCTGCACGGGCAGGGCGTGGACGTGCTGGCGCCCGGCCTCACCGTGGAAGCGGTGGCGCACGACGGGCTGGTGGAGGCCTATACTGTGGATGCGGCCCAGGGTTTTACCTTGGCGGTGCAGTGGCACCCCGAGTGGCGCATCACGGAAAACCCCGACTCCATGAAGATGTTCCTGGCATTCGGCAACGCGTGCCGCGAATACCAGGCCAGGCGCCAGGAGCGGGGCTGATGAAACCGTACGACAACCCGGCCGGAGGGATCCCTTAGCTGTTCTTGCGAAGTCAGTACACGGGACCGCGGCCGGGCCGCGATCAATGACTTTTTGGAGCAAGAGATGGCTATCCGCGAGAACTTTACCTATACCGACATGGATGAGTGGCTCAATGAAAAGCGAGTCACCGAAATCGAATGCCTGGTGCCGGACCTGACCGGCGTCGCGCGCGGCAAGATCCTTCCCCGCGTCAAATTCACCGAAGACCGCGGCATGCGCATTCCCGAGGCCGTGCTGGGCATGACCGTCACCGGCAATTCCCCCGTCGACGATCCCGCCTACGACCGCGCGATCTCGCGCACCGACCGCGACATGATCCTGAAGGCCGACCCCACCACCATCACGATGGTGCCGTGGGCCTCCGATCCCACCGCGCAGGTGATCCACGACTGCTATTTCGCCGATGGCCGGCTGGTCGACTTCGCGCCCCGTTCCGTGTTGCGCCGCGTGCTGAAGCTGTATGCGGACAAGGGCTGGAAGCCCGTCGTGGCGCCCGAGCTGGAGTTCTACCTGACCGCCAAGATCTCCGATCCGGACCTGCCGCTGCGCGCGCCGGTGGGGCGGAGCGGCCGCGCCGAGACGTCGCGCCAGGTCTACAGCATCGACGCCGTCAACGAATTCGATCCGCTGTTCGAGGACATCTACGACTATTGCGACATGATGGGCCTGGACGTCGATACCCTGATCCACGAGATCGGCGCCGGCCAGATGGAAATCAACTTCCTGCATGGCGAGCCGCTCGGCCTGGCCGACAAGGTGTTCTTCTTCAAGCGCACGTTGCGCGAGGCGGCGCTGAAGCATGAGATGTACGCCACCTTCATGGCCAAGCCAATGGCGGGCGAGCCCGGGTCGGCGATGCACATCCACCAGAGCGTGGTGGACGCGGAAACGGGCTGGAACATCTTCAGCAACCAGGACGGCTCGCCGTCGCCCCTGTTCAAGCACTATATCGGCGGCTTGCAGCGCTACATGCCTTCGGCGCTGGCGATCGTGGCGCCGTACGTGAATTCGTACCGCCGGCTGGTGCGCCACACGGCGGCGCCGATCAATATCCAGTGGGGCATGGACAACCGCACCGTCGGCTTCCGCGTGCCGGAATCGGGCGTGCAGGACCGCCGCGTGGAAAACCGCATCATCGGCTCCGACGCCAATCCCTACCTGGCCCTGGCCGTCACGCTGGCCTGCGGCTACCTGGGCATGACGGAGCAGCTGGAGCCAACCGCGATCACGACCGGCAGCGCCTACGAGATGGAATACGAGCTGCCGCAAGGCCTGCCCGAGGCGTTGCAGCGCCTGCGCGGCGAGGACAAGCTGCGCGAGGTGCTGGGCGAACGCTTCATCGACGTCTACGCCGCCATCAAGGACCTGGAACACCAGGAATTCATGACCGTGATCAGCCCCTGGGAGCGCGAGCACCTGCTGCTGCACGTCTAAGCACCGGCGCCGGCCGAAGAGCTTTCCCGGCCGGCGTGCTTGGGAGTACACTGGTGTCGAAAAGGCTGGCAGCCCGCGTGCCGGCCGCATAACTGGAGCGCATCATGACAACGACTCCCATCGTGCCGGTCCTGCCGGACACGCAGGCGCTGCAACGCCTCGACGCCGCCCATTTCCTCCATCCGTTCACGGATCACCGGGCGCTGGCCGAAAAGGGCGTGCGCGTGATGGTGCGGGGCGACGGCATCTATTTGTGGGATTCGGAAGGGCGCAAGGTGCTCGATGCGATGTCGGGCCTGTGGTGCGTCAACGTCGGCTACGGTCGCACCAGCATCACGCAGGCGGTGACGCGGCAGATGGACACGCTGCCGTTCTATAACAGCTTCTTCAACACGACGACGATCCCGGCGGTGCAACTGGCCGCCAAGCTGGCGCGCATCGCGCCGGAAGGCTTCCGCCACGTGTTCTATACCGGCTCCGGCTCGGAGGCGAACGACACCAACGTGCGCATGGTGCGGCGCTACTGGGACCTTCTGGGGCAGCCGGACCGCACCGTCATCGTCAGCCGCCACAATGCCTATCACGGCAGCACGATGGCGGGGGCTTCGCTGGGTGGCATGAGCGGCATGCACGTGCAGGGCGGCCTGCCGATTCCCGGCATCGTCCACATCAACCAGCCCAGCTACGCCGACCATGGCATGGGCATGACGCCGGAGGAATTCGGCGTGCATGCGGCGTCCTGGCTGGAGGAGCGCATCAAGGAACTGGGGCCGGACAAGGTGGCCGCCTTCATCGGCGAACCGATCCAGGGCGCCGGCGGCGTCATCATCCCGCCCGTCACGTACTGGCCGGAGATCCGCCGCATCTGCGACAAGTACGACATCCTGCTGATCGCCGACGAAGTCATCACGGGCTTCGGCCGGCTGGGTAAATGGTTCGCTTCCGAGCAGTTCGGCATCGGGCCTGACCTGATCACGTTCGCCAAGGGCGTCACCTCCGGCTACGTGCCGCTGGGTGGCGTGCTGGTCAGCGACAAGGTGGCGCAGGTGCTGGTCGCCGGCGGCGACTTCAATCACGGCTTTACGTATTCGGGCCATCCGGTGGCCTGCGCGGCCGCGCTGGAGAATATCCGCATCATCGAGGAAGAAAAGCTGCTGGAGCAGGTGGCGCACGACACGGCGCCGTACCTGAAGGCGCGCTTTGCCAGCCTGGCGGCGCATCCGCTGGTGGGCACGGCCGAGAGCTGCGGCTTTGTCGCCGGCTTGAACCTGGTGCGGCGCAAGGCCGGCAACGTGCACTACCAGGTCAAGTTCGATCCGAGCCTGGGCGTGGGCATGATCTGCCGCGGCCACATGTTCGACAACGGCATCATCATGCGGGCGGTGGGCGATCGCATGATCATCGCGCCGCCGCTCGTCATGACGCGCGCGCAGATCGACGAGATGATCGGCCTGATACGGTTGTGCCTGGACCGTACGCTGGACGACCTGGAGCGGCGCGGCTGGATGGGGTGACAGGCACCTCTTTCAGGGCCTTCCGGCCCTGAAAGAGTGCCTGTCTCCGTGGGCGTCCTTGCTCAGGCCTTGGCGCCGTGCAGGTGTGCCGCCGGGTCCTGCCGGTCCTTCAGCACCTGCGGCGCCAGCGAACCGATGAACATGCCGGCAAAGGCGGCCAGCAGGCCCGCCAGCTGGCCCGGGAAGTGCGTGCCCAGATCGGAAATCTGCGGGAAGAACACCACCCACACGGCGATGCCGGCCGCGATCGACAGGATCGCGCCCTGCGTGGTGGCGCGCTTCCAGTACAGGCCCATCACCAGCGGCACGAACGCGCCCACCAAGGTGACCTGGTAGGCGCTCGACACCAGCTCGTAGATCGACGTGCCCTGCATGGCGATCGCATAGCTCAGCACCAGCGCGGCGAAGACGACGATCGTCACGCGCATCGCCAGCAGCTGCTGGCGGTCGCTCATGCCGGGACGCAGGTTCTTCAGGATGTTCTCGACGAAGCTGGTCGACGGCGCCAGCAGCGTGGCCGACGACGTGCTCTTGATGGCCGACAGCAGCGCGCCGAAGAACAGGATCTGCATCACCAGCGGCATCTTGGTCATGACGAACGTGGGCAGCAGGCGCTGGTAGTCGTTCTTGGCGATGTCCATCGCCTGGTCGCCCATCACGACGACGGCGGCGGCCACGATGAACATCGGCACGAAGCCGAACAGGATGTAGCTGGCGCCGCCGATGACGGCGCCGTTGCGGGCCGTGGGCGCGTCCTTGGCGGACATCACGCGCTGGAACACGTCCTGCTGCGGGATGCTGCCGAACATCATCGTGATGGCCGCGCCGAAGAAGAAGACGATGTCGGTCAGCTTCGGTTCCGGCAGCAGGCGCCACAGGTCGGCCTGCTGCGCCATCGCCAGCACCTTGTCGGCGCCGCCGGCCAGGTCGGCCGCGAAGAACGCGATGATCGTCATGCCCACCACCAGCACGATCATCTGGATGAAGTCGGTGATGGCAACGGCCAGGAACCCGCCGACGACGACGTAGATCAGCACGGCCAGCGTACCGATCACCATGCCGACGGCAGGTGTCATCGCGCCGTCGGTCAGCACGGAGAACACGAGACCCAGCGCCGTGATCTGGGCGGCGACCCAGCCCAGGTAGCTGAGGATGATCGTCACGGAGCAGAACACTTCGATGCCCCTGCCGTAGCGCTGGCGGTAGTAGTCGCCGATCGTCAGCAGGTTCAGCTTGTACAGCTTGGTGGCGAAGAACAGGCCCACGAGGATCAGGCAGGTACCGGCGCCGAACGGGTCCTCGATGACGGCATTCAGGCCGCCCTGGACGAACTTGGCCGGCACGCCCATCACGGTCTCGGCGCCGAATCAGGTGGCGAAGGTGGTCGTGATGACCATGATCAGCGGCAGGCTGCGGCCGGCGACGGCAAAGTCGGCGGTGTTCTTGATGCGGCGCCCCGCCCACATGCCAAGCGCCAGCGTGCCCAGCAGGTAGAGCACGACAAAAGTTATCAGGGTGGTGTTCATGCAGGTGTGGGCAAAAGAGTGATCGAAAATTCAGCCGGAAAATCCGCGATTATAAGGGCAGAAGCTGGCGGTAACATCAATTTTGCTAGTGTCCATCATCGACTGTTGTAATGATGGAATGCGCGCCGGCGTGCTCCCGGCGCGCTGCCCAGGTACACCGGCTCAGGTGCGCAAAACCAGGCGCCGGCGCTCCCGCGCCGACTGGTAGATGGCCTCGATGATGCGCAGGTCGCGCAGTCCTTCCTCGCCCGGCACGATCGGCGTGCGGTTGGTAAGTACACACTGCGCCAGATGGTCCAGCTGGCCCGCCCATTGCGTCGCGCCCGGACCGGGCGCGGGCGTGATTTCGCTGCCGCGGCCCTGGCCGACCCACAGGCGGTTGCCGGCGTAGCCCGTGCCCGGCTCCAGTTCGATGCGGCCCTTGTCGCCCATCAGCAGGATATGGTTCTGGTTGGCGCTGTACATCGACATGCACGAGGCCAGTACGCCGGACGGGAATTCCAGCTCGAATTCGATCATGTCCTCCACTTCGCGGAAGCGCGGGTCGCTGCGGTCCGTACGTTCGGTGGCGTAGACAGCCACGGGCTCTTCGCCCGTCATGTAGCGCGCCGCTTGGAGCGCGTAGATTCCCATGTCCATCAGCGAGCCGCCGCCCGACATGGCCTTCTGCAGGCGCCAGCCCGCCGCGTTGCGCTGCACGAAGCCGTGCTCGGAGCGGAAATAGCGCAGCTTGCCGATCTCGCCCGCGCGGGCACGCCGGATGGCCTCCAGGTTGGTGGGTTCGAAGTGGCAGCGGTAGCCGATCATCAGCTTGCGTCCCGCCTTGGCGCAGGCCGCGATCATCGCTTCGCATTCGGCGGCGGACAGGGCCATCGGCTTCTCGCACAGCACGTGCTTGCCGGCCTGGGCGGCGCGGATCGTGTACTCGGCATGCATCGAGACGGGCAGGCACACGTAGACGATGTCGATGTCCGGGTTGTCGCGGATGCTGTCGAAGTCCTGGTAGTTGTACAGGTTACGCTCAGGCACCCCATATTCCGCCGCCACCCGGCGCGCCTTGGCGGCATCGCCGCTGACGAGGGCGACGAGTTTGCTGTCGCGGCAGTGCTTGAATTGGGGAATGATGACGCCCAGGCCGTAGGAGCCCAGTCCCACGATGGCATAGCCGAGCTTGCGTTGCGGTGCCGCCCAAGCGGCAGTCCCGAGGGCGGCCGCGGCAAGGGCGCCGCCGCCGGCCAGCATCACACCACGTCGATCGAGATCGATCATCCCAGCTCCTGGCATCCGGTTGTGAGGTTGTCGTACGAGTGGGGGATTTTAGTATAAATACAAGCCGCGCAGTGCGCCTGAACGGCCGAAGCGGCCGAGCCCGTGTCCCACCGCGGGGTCAGGCACCGCGGTGAGACACGGGCCCGGCGGTAGTGCTTACTCCTTCAGCCCGGCGGCCAGCGTCGCGACCTTGGCGCCGTCCGCGCCAACGGCTTTCACCAGGCGCTTGCCGTAGTCGGCGTCGGCTTTCCAGAAATGCGACAGCATCGTGTACAGGCTGTCCTGGTTTTTCACGCGCTTCAGGTCGCCCGAGAGGTTGACGATCAGGTCGTCGCGTTCCTGCGCCGGCAGCGAGCGGTAGAACTCGCCTGCCTGCTGGAAGTTGAGCGTCTTGGCGATGCGCTGCTGCTGCGTGGTGCCGGCCAGCGGCAGGTTGCTGCTGCGCGCGGCCGGGTCTTCCTTCACCTGGGCCAGGCGGCTGGGCTCATAGTTGACGCTGCCCTTGCGGCCGGACGTGTTGGCCGCGCCGTCGATGTTGTTGTTGACGACGGGGACCAGCGGCCGGTTGATCGGCAGCGACTGGAAGTTGGCGCCCAGGCGGTGGTGCTGGGTGTCGATGTACGAGAACAGGCGGCCCTGCAGCATGCGGTCTTCCGACGCTTCGATGCCCGGCACCAGGTTACCCGGTGCCATCGCGACCTGCTCCGTCGACTCGAAGAAGTTGTCCGGCACCTTGTTCAGCACCAAGGTGCCGACCTTGCGCTCGGGAACGCCGGTCCAGACCTTGGTGGCGTCCAGCGGGTCGAACGCGAACTTGTCCAGGTCCTGCGGCTTGATGATCTGCACCGTCAGGTCCCATGCGGGGAACTTGCCCGCCTTGATGGCGTCATACAGGTCGACGGTCGCGTGGCTCGTGCTCTTGCCCTGCACCACGGGGATGTCCTGCGGGCGCAGGTTGCGCTCGCCCTGGCGCGACTTCCACGTGAACTTGCCGTACACGTACTCGCCCTTGGCGTTGACGAGCTTCAGTGCGTGCACGCTGCTGCCGTTCATTTCGCGGTAGCTGGCGGGCGTGCCCAGGTTGGAGTAGACGCGCGTCAGCATGTGCGTCGCCTCCGGAATGTGCGAGAAGAAGTCGAACACGCGCTCCGGCTCCTGCACGTTGGTGACGGGGTCCGGTTTGAGCGCATGGATCATGTCCGGGAACTTGATCGCATCGCGGATGAAGAAGATCGGCAGGTTGTTGCCGACCATGTCGAAGTTGCCCTCCTGCGTGTAGAACTTGACGGCAAAGCCGCGCGGGTCGCGCGTTGTCTCGGTGCCGGAGCGGCCCGGGATGACGGTCGAGAAGCGCACGAACACGGGCGTGACGGTGGCGCGGGCAAACAGCTTGGCTTTCGACAGGTCCGACAGGTCGTCGGTTGCGGTAAAGGTGCCGTGGGCACCGGTACCGGTGGCGTGCACGACGCGCTCGGGGATGCGTTCGCGGTCGAAGCGCTGCAGCTTCTGCACCAGATGCACGTCCTGCAGCAGCGTGGGGCCGTTGGGGCCGGCGGTCTGGCTGTTCTGGTTGTCGCCGACGGGGGCGCCGTTGTCCTTGGTCAGGGTCTGGGCGTGGGCGCCGGTCGCGAACGCCGCAAAGCCCGACAGCACGACCAGGCTGCACAGGACAGCGCGGCCTGGACGGGAAGCAAGAAGGTTGCTCATATACATTACCTATCGATTTCAATGTTTAGGAAATGCTTATGCTATCGGCTGACGGCGGATTGTAGAAATTTATTGTCTCTATCTCATTGATAGAGATTGCCTAAGAGGTAAGGCCGAGCGCCGCAGTAGAATCGTTCGACACCACCGCAAAGGAGACGACGGATGACTTCCCCTACCTGGCACGAACGCGCACGCGACCTGCAGATCGACGGCCGCGCCTTGATCGACGGGCAACGCACCTGGGCGCGCAGCGAGCAGCGGTTCGACAACCGTTCCCCCATCGACGGCCGCCTGCTGGGTTCCGTTGCGCGCTGCGATGCCGCGGACGTGGACATCGCCGTGGCGGCGGCCCGCGCCGCCTTCGACGACGGCCGCTGGGCCAATTTCGCGCCCGCGAAACGCAAGCGCATCCTCGTCAAGTTCGCCGACCTGGTGCAGCAGCATGCGGCCGAGCTGGCGCTGCTGGAAACGCTGGACATGGGCAAGCCCATCAAGTACAGCCAGGCCGTCGACGTGGCCGGTGCCGCCAACTGCATTCGCTGGTACGGCGAGGCGATCGACAAGGTGTATGGCGAGATCGCGCCGGCGCCGGCGAACAGCCTGGCGCTGATCACGCGCGAGCCGGTCGGCGTCGTCGGCGCCATCGTGCCGTGGAATTACCCGATGCTGATGGCTTCCTGGAAGATCGCGCCCACGCTGGCGGCCGGCAACAGCGTCGTGTTGAAGCCGTCGGAAAAGTCGCCGCTGACGGCGCTGCGCCTGGCCGACCTGGCCCTGCAGGCCGGCATTCCGCCCGGGGTGTTCAATGTGCTGCCGGGATTCGGCAACGAGGCAGGCAGCGCGCTGGCGCTGCACATGGACGTCGACTGCATCGCCTTCACGGGCTCGACCCGGGTGGGCAAGCAGATCCTGCAGATGGCGGGGCAGTCCAACCTGAAGCGGGCCTGGACCGAGCTGGGCGGCAAGTCCGCCAACATCGTCTGCGCCGACTGTCCGGACCTGGATGCGGCCGTGGCCGCGTCGGTGGGGTCGATCTTCTTCAACCAGGGCGAGAGCTGCAATGCGCCGTCGCGCCTGTTCGTCGAGGAATCGATCCGCGCGCAGTTCATCGAGAAGGCGCTGGCGCTGGTGCCGGCCTTTACGCCGGGCGACCCGCTCGACGAGCGCACGGTCATGGGCGCCATCGTCGACGACATCCAGCTGAACACCGTCATGGGCTACATCGAGCAGGGCAAGGCGGCGGGCGCGAAGCTCGTCGCCGGCGGCGAGCGGGTGCGGCTGGAGTCGGGCGGCTATTACGTCGCGCCGACCATCTTCGACCAGGTCAGCCCGGACATGGCGATCGCGCGTGAGGAAATCTTCGGGCCCGTGCTGTCGGTGCTGGGCTTTACCGACGTGCGCGAGGCCGTGCGCCAGGCCAACGCATCGCCCTACGGCCTGCACGCCGCCGTGTGGACGTCCGACCTGTCGAAGGCCATCCAGACATCGCGCGCGTTGCGCGCCGGCACCGTGCACGTCAACCAGTACGACAACGACGACATCACGGTGCCGTTCGGCGGCTATAAACAGTCGGGCAACGGCCGCGATAAATCGTTGTATGCATTCGACAAGTACACCGAGTTGAAAACGACATGGATCCAGGTAGGCTCCTGAATTCCGGAGTGGCGGTAACATTGTTTTTCTTGACAATAAAATAATTGTGGGCGACGCTGTCGGGCTGGTGTAATCGGTGCGAGGACCTGACGCGCCACCGGATTACTGGATAACAAATAACGCGGTCGGACGATTCGACGCGATATTTTCGGCAGGAGAGCCAATGGCATTCGAATACGCTGAGCTGGACCGGAACGAACTCGATCAATTCAAGCCACTGCTGCGCGGGCCCGTGCTGGCGCTGAGCGACGACTGTGCGAGGGACCGCGCACGCGACGCGGTGCTGCTGGACCTGGGCGGCAAGCCCGACCTGGCGCCCGAGCGCGACGAACCGCCGGGCCACTACAACCTCGTATTGGGCCAGCACGTCATTGCCGCCGCCGGCTACTTCACGGTCGAGGAAGACGATGAAGGCTTCGTTACCGTGTTCGACCTGTCGCTGAGCGTGCCCGCAACCGCCCGGACGCTGGTGGACGAGGTCAAGGAAATGGTGCAGCAGGGATTGACGGTCCTGCGCAGCGGCCGCAAGGGACGTGCCAGCAGGGTGCGCGTGAATTACGACCAGATCGCTTACTTCTAAAGGAAACGTCCATGGACCTGAAGGGGGCGGTGGATTTTGTAAAAGGGTGGCGCGAGGCCGAAAAGATTCCCGGTGACGACCGCCTGACCAAAGAGCAGTTGACCAAGTTCGCGCAGGACCTGCAAAAAAAGGTCGACGAGTTTTCCGTGAAACCCGAGCGGGTGGCGTGGGGCCAATACGGTGCGGCCACGCCCCAGAAATGGGATGCCGACGCCCGGCCGATTCCGTACAGCGGCAGTGCCGGCCAGGAGCCTGGCTGGAAAATGGCCAAGGCGATGAGCGAAAGCGGCGGCGGCAAGGTGTTCTACATCAGCGATACGCCGGCGGGGCAGCTGTTGAACGCGGGCCGGTTCCGCGATGCGGTTGCCGCAACGGCCGGCGGCCGGGACGAAAAGGCTGGCGTGGAGCTGGCGAAACAGCTGATCGACGGGCCGGTTAATGCCGATAAAACGCGCTCGCGCTACGCCGTCGACAATGTTCCCGCCATCAACGACCAGGTATCCGACAAGCTGATGCGCCAGGCGGCGCAGGGCGACGTCCGCACGATCACCCCGGCAGCGGAGAAGGACAAGGTGTTCGTCGCCACGGAACTGCCGGCCCTGCTGCAGACACCGCGGGTGACGGCCATCAACGGCATCCCCAAGGAAGAACTGCTGAAGACATTGAAGGAAACCGGCTCGCTGGAGGAGGTCAACAGGAAAGTGGCGAAGGCCTCCGCCGAGCTTCTCGACGGTACCCGCTACACGTTGACGGCCGACAAGACGGCGATCGCGGCAGTCGACGGCAACAAGCTGATGGCCGGCAGCGGCGTCAAGGTGCCGGAGCTGCCGCCGGGCGAGGCCGACGTCAAGGTGTTGGCGGTCAAGATCCACTCCCGTTCGGAGATCAAGGACCTGGCCGCGGCGCAGCCGAGCGCCACCCAGGCGGCGCAGCCGGCGGACGTTTCGGACCGCAAGGACAGGGCCGCTGCCACGACCGCGGCCGGCACGCCGGTGCGCGATCCTTCCAAGGTTGCCGAAGCGGCTGCGGAGCAGCCGGCCAGGACCGCGGCAAAGGAACAGCGCCCGGCCGAGCCCGGCGCGGGTGCGCGGCCCGCCGCGGAGCAATCGGGCCACGTGCCGCCCGCGCAGTCCGGCCGCGCCCAGGCGTTCGCGCAGGAGGCGCCCGGCGAGGCCGTACGGCGCCACCCCGAGCTGGCCGGGACCTACGCGGCCGTGGCCGCCGTCGAGAAGCGCACCGTGGCCGACGGCCTGACGCCGGAACAACGTGCCATCGTCATGGAGCGCGTGCGTGCCAATGCCCAGCAGAGCATCGAGCACGGCCGTGTTCCGGAAGTGAAAGTGCGCGACCAGGTCGAGGTGCGGGCCGAGCGCAAGGAAGAGCGCAAGGACGAGCGGCAGTTGTCGCGCTGACAGGCTGAGCGTGGCCCGGCGTTCTTACTCCAGGCAAGACGAGCCGGTACGAGGTGCCCGCCGGTCAAGCTCGCCCCCCCTGAAACGAACCGCCTCGGCACGCCGGCCTGCGGGCCGGTCCTGTCGTCCTCGCGGCGGAGATGGATGAAACGGTCGCAGGCGCACACGGTCGCCACCGACAGCGCCCCCGACCGCCGAGGCGGCAGCGGGGCACGCCGTCAGAAGCGATAATTCACCTTGACGGCCGCCGTCCGCCCGCGCGGGTCGGCCTGCGTGAAGTCGAAGAACGTCGTCGACGAATCCCACGACGGCCGCTTGTCCGTCAGGTTCTGCACGATGAAGCTGACGGTGACGGCGGGCGTCGCCTTCCAGGCCACCGTGGCATCCAGCGTGCCGACCGGCTTCACGCGCTCGCCCGGCTTCGTGGTCTGGTCATAGCCGTCCACGTAGTTCCAGATCAGCGTGCTGGCGAACGCGCCGATGTCCCACGTCGCGCTGGTCACGCCGCGCCATGTCGGGATCGAGCCGAACCAGTTGGTGCCGGCACCGTCCGTCAGCGGTTCGCCCACGGCCAGCGGGGCCTTGAACGACAGCACGCGGCTCAATTGGCCATGCAAGGTCAGCTTGCCCAGGCCGCCAGCGGCTGCGTGTGGCGCAGGTCGAAGTCGAGGCCGGAGACGACGCGGTCGCCCTGGTTGGCGTACTGGCGGTACAGCGTGAGGATGCGACCTTGCGCATCGCGCACGACCTTGTTCGGTGCGCTCGCTTCGTTGGCGATGATGTTGTCGGCCGACTCGGTGTCGATCACGCCCTTGGTGCGGATGTGGTAATAGTCGATGCCTACGCTGGTGCGGCTGCTGGGCGCCAGCACGATGCCGACATTCAGGTTGGTGGAGCGTTCCGGCTTCAGCTCCGGGTTGGCGATGGTCAGGTTCGTCACGCCCCGTGCCTGGGTCGGCGCGATGGGGTCGCGCGGGTCGATCACGTTGCCGTAGCTGACCGACGTCGAGTTGGTGATCTCCGGCAGCGAGGGCGCCCGGAAACCGCGCGACGCGGTACCGCGCAGGAGCAGCCACTGGGCCGCCTGCCAGCGCACGCTGGCCTTGGGCGAGAAGGCGCTGCCGAAATCGTCGTAGTGGTCGGCCCGGCCCGCCACGTTGAGCGACAGGTCCTGCAGCACCGGCACGTTGAACTCGGCGAACAGCGCGGCCACCTTGCGCGTACCGTCGATGATGTTGATCGCCGGGCGTAGTTCGGTGCCGGACAACACGGCCGTCGACGTCTGCGAATCCATCTCCTCGCGGCGCCACTGCGCCCGGCGGCAAAGCCCAGCGGCCCCGCTGGCAGCTGCAGCAGCTCGCGCGTGGCGGAGAAGTCCACCGTCGTCAGCTTCGCCTCGGCCGGGCGCAGCGTGGACAGGCGCAAGCGGTTGCGCACCGCCTCGCTGTTGGCGGCCTGGTTGACGAAGTCGTAGCTGCCGTCCGCCAGCACCTTCTCGAATTCGTAGCGGTTGACGAAGTTCTGCACCGTCTCCTCCAACTTGCTGCCGGACTGGCCGACGGACGCGTCGTACTCCCAGCCGGCGACCGTGCCCTTGGCACCGGCCAGCACGCGGAAGAAGTCCACCTTGTCCTGCTTCATGCGCGGGCCCAGGTCGAACAGCGTGGCGTTGACCGGCAACGGCGTGCTGCCCGGATTGTTCGGGTGGCCCACGGGCAGCACCACGGCGATATTGTCCAGCTGCTGCTTCGCGTTGTTCCAGGCGCGCAGGCCGCTGCCCACGGTCAGCGGCGCCCCGAACGTCTGGTCCGCCCGCGAGTGGCCGTACAGCAGGTCGGCGTAGGCTTCATGATTGTCGTTGAGCTTCACCGTACCGCGCAAGGAAGCGTGCACGCGCTTGATGCCGGGGATCAGCGTGCGGTACGCGGCCGGATTGAATGCCAGGACCTGGCCGCTCTTGTTGGGCGTGATCGCGTCGTAGGGCTGCAGCTGCAGCGGACCTTGCAGGCCGCCCAGCAGCTGGGTGGGATTGCCGTTGACGTAGTTGGTCGGCGTCCACGCCAGCGTGCCGCTCGGGTTGCCGCGGAAGTCGCTGCCACGCATCCATGCCACGTCGGTCTGGTTCAACGTGTCGCGCTGTTGCGCGTCGACCGAGAACACGACGCTGTAGCCGTCCCCATCGAGCGTGCCGAAGCCGGCCTGCAGCGCCGCGCTTTTCTCGCGCTGGCCCGTGCCCTCGGTCGAGCCGCCGTACTGGCCCGTGACGTCCACGCCGGTGAACTCCTGGTACAGGATGATGTTGACGACACCGGCCACGGCATCGGAGCCGTACACGGACGACGCGCCGTCCTTCAGCACCTCGATGCGCTGCACGGCCGCCATCGGCAGGCTGTTCAGGTCGACGAACACCTCCTGCAGGTCCTGCGCCGTGGCATACGGGCTGACGCGCTTGCCGTTGACGAGGATGAGGGTGTTCTTCTGGCCGATGCCGCGCAGCGACAGGCCGGCGGTGCCCGCCGAGAAGCTGCCGGTGTACTGCTCGTTGTAGCTGTTGCCGCTGTTGGCGGCGATCGAGCGGATCACGTCGGCGATGCTGGCCTTGCCGCTGGTCGCGATCTCCTTCGCGCCGATGACCTGGACGGCGCTGGCGCCTTCCTTCTGCGTGGTGCGGATATTGGAGCCGGTGATGACGACCTTGTCGATGGGCGCCGCTTCCTGGGCGGCGGCCAGCAGCGGCAGGGTGGCGGCGATGGCGAGAACGAGCTGGCGGTGATGTGGGCGATGCATGGTTTCCTCTTGCTGGGATTGACCCGCCTGCAAGGCAGACGGGCGAGCGCGGGCCTTGCCGGCCTTGTGGGCCGGTGCGGTCGTGCGGGTTACGGGTGAGTGGGGATTACAGGGCGCGCGGGCGGCACATGCACTGCGCCATGCACGACATGTACAGGGTGTGGCGGTCAGCGATGTGGGTCGGGTGCGGCATGGTCGGTCAGCGTAGGGTGAAGCGGATGTTCACACTATACCGATGAGGAAGTGGGGGCGGAACGAATAAAAAATGTGAAGCTTATGCAAAAAAGCGGGGGCGCGCGACACGCCCGGGCCCGTGGCGGTCGTCAGCGTTCCCCGCCGTCGAGCATCCGCTCCAGCAAATCCTGCAGCAGTTGCTGGTCCGCCGCGCTGAGCCGCGACGTCAGCGGCGCCAGCGACGCCTGCATCTGCGCGTGCAGGCGCTGCACCAGCTTCGCGCCTTCCCCCGTCAGGAAGACATCGGTCGCCCTGCCGTCCGCCACGTTCGCCGCGCGCGCCACCAGTCCGCGCTTTTCCGCCCGGGCGATCAGGCCGGACATGGTCTGCTTCTCCAACCCCAGGTAGTCGGCCAGCTCGGTCATGCGCGGGCGCCGGTCCCACAGGATGCCCAGGACACGCAGCAGCGTGAGCGACAGGTCGTTCTCGGCCCCGATCTTGTTCAGCAGTGCCATCGTGACGAAGGCGGTGGGCACGAGTGCGTCGGTCAAGCCGTCGCCGCGCGCGGGCGGTTTCTTCGATGTCGTTCTTTTCATGTCCGGCATCTTGACATGGTTCGCATTGCGAATCAATAATGGATCGTACTACGAACCTTTTCCAACACATCCAGGAGCGTCCCATGAAAGCTGCCGTCGTCACATCGTTCGACCGTCCGCCGATCTATACCGAGATCGGCGAGCCCGTCCCGGAGCTGCCGGGTGAAATGCTGGTCGAAGTACTGGCCGCGGGACTGCACCAGCTGACGCGGGGGCGTGCCGCCGGGGCGCATTATTCCAGTACGGGCAGCCCGCCCCTGGTCCCTGGCGTCGACGGCGTCGGGCGCGGTACGGACAACAGGTTGCGTTACTTCGTGCAAGCCCCCGACCAGCACGGCACGATGGCCGAGCGGACGGTGATCGACCCGCGTCGCAGCATCGAGCTGCCCGGCGACTGCGATCCGGTGGCGATCGCCGCCGCGATGAATCCGGCGATGGCGTCCTGGCTGGCCTTGCGCTGCCGGGTACCGCTGCCGACCGGCGCGAAGGTGCTGGTTCTCGGTGCCACCGGGAGTTCGGGCACGATGGCCGTGCAGGTGGCGCGGCACCTGGGCGCGTCGCAGGTCATCGCCGCGGGCCGCGACGAACACAAGCTGGCACGGCTGCCCGCGCTCGGTGCGACGGCGGTGGTACCGTTGGGCGACGAGCGGCTCGCGGCCCAGGCGGCGGACGTGGACATCGTGCTGGACTTCGTGTGGGGAGACAGCGCCGTGGGCGTGATGGAACGCCTGCTGCGGCAGAGGAGCGACCGGACGGCGCCGCTGACGTGGGTGCACGTCGGGTCCATGGGAGGGGAGGCCGCTGCGATTCCGGGAGCGCTGCTGCGCGCAGCGAATTTGCAGATCGTGGGGAGCGGGCATGGCTCGGTGCCCGAGCGGGCGATCCTGGCGGAGCTGCCCGCCCTCGTGCAGGCGATCGCGCGCGGCACATTTCGCATCGACGCGGCGGCGACGCCGCTCAGCGCCGTGGAGCAGGCCTGGAACCGGCCCGCTCCGGGCGGCGCCCGGGTGGTGTTTACGCCGTGAGCGGCCCGGCGGCGAGCGTCAGAAGCAGTGCTCCAGCGCCGGGAAGCTGCCATCCTTGACCGCTGCCACGTAGGCGGCGAACGCGGCCTCGATGCTGGCCTGGCCTTCCATGAAGTTCTTCACGAAGCGTGCCTTGCGGCCCGGGAATACGCCCAGCAGGTCGTGCATGACCAGCACCTGGCCGGAGCAGTCGGGACCCGCGCCGATGCCGATGGTCGGGATCGCCAAGGCCGCCGTCACGTCCTTGCCGACCGTCGACGGTACGGCTTCGAGCAGTACGAGTGCGGCGCCGGCTTCTTGCAGCTTCAGCGCATCGGCCTTCAGCGCCTCGGCGCTTTCAATGGTCTTGCCCTGCACCTTGTAGCCGCCCAGCTGGTGCACGAACTGCGGCGTCAGGCCGATGTGCGCGCACACGGGCACGCCGCGCTCGGACAGGAAGCGCACCGTGTCGGCCAGCCAGCCGGCGCCCTCGATCTTGACGATGTGCGCGCCCGCCTGCATCAGCTGCACGCAGCTGGCCAGCGCCTGCTCGGGGGTGCCGTAGCTGCCGAAGGGCAGGTCGGCCATGATCATCGCCGACTTGGCGCCGCGCGCGACGGCGGCCGTGTGGTACGCCACTTCCTGCACGGTGACGGGCAGCGTCGACGTGTGGCCGTTGCAGACCATGCCCAGCGAGTCGCCGATCAGCAGGATCTCGACACCGCTGCGCTCCATCAGCGATGCGAAGCTCGCGTCGTAGCACGTCAGCATCGCGATCTTCTCGCCGGCCGCGTGCAGCGCGCGCAGCGACGGGATCGTCACGGCCTTGTTGGCCACCGGTTTCGACGGCGCTGGCGCGCCCGCGGCGGCCGGCGCCGGGGCGGCCATCTCTTTTCCTTGCAAATAACCAGACATGGGAGTCCTTCAATAGTGTGCTTACGGCGCGTATTCTAAACCTCGCCGCACGACCGTGTTGATTTTGGCTGGCGCGGCCGCCGCAGCACTCCCCTGGCAGGTCGGGGGACGCTGCCGTCACCAATATTTCGGGTACCGCCCCGCGCGCGTCGCGTTGTTGTAGGCCAGCGCCACGCCGACGAGGATGACCGCGCCAAGCAGCGTCGGGAACAGCAGGAAGCCCCAGCCAGGGCTGGACAGGAACACGATCACGGGATTCGACCCGGCCGGCGGATGCACGGTGCGCGTCACCATCATCACCGCGATGGCCGTGCCGACCGCCAGCGCGACCGCCCACCACGTCGGGCCGAACAGGTGCAGGAACGCCAGGCCGATGGCGGAACTGAACAGGTGCCCCGCGATCACGTTGCGCGGCTGCGAGAACGGCACGTCGGGATAGCCGAACACGAGTACGCACGAAGCGCCGAACGAGCCGAGGATCAGGGCGGCCGACAGCGCATCCGTCAGGGCCGCCACGGCCGCGATGGCCAGGAAGCCGCCGAGCCACGCCAGCAGCACGTTCTTGCTGTTGGGCCGGGGCGGCAGATCGGCACCGTCGCCGCGCAATTTGAGAAGGAAGGTGTACATGGGGACTCCGTCGAGGTGGGTAAAAGTACATGCCAAACGTTCGGTATGTATGATGGCACAAAAAATCGCCCGCGGCCGCCGCTTTTTCAGCGGCGATCAGGCCACCGCGGCGACAGCGCGACAACTCTCGACCAGCGCGCCATGCTGGCGCCGCAGCGGGTGGATGTTGTGCCAGATGCGGTTCATCAGGATGCAACCCTGCACGATCGCCACGGCGTCGGCCGCCCGGTTGCGTGCTTCGGCGGCGGAGAAAAAGCGCGAAAAGACGGTCATGTAGCAGTCCTGCCACTCCTCGAAGAAGCGCCTGATCTGCTGGCTGAACAGGTCGAACGAACCGCCGATCTCCAGGCTCATGTTGGCCAGCAGGCAGCCGTGCGGATGGTCCGTGAAAAAGCGCTCGACCGCCAGGTTGAATGCCTCCAGCTGGGCCACGCCCGGATCGTCGGCCTCGCGCACGATCGCGAAGATCTCGTCCCGATAGTACTGGTGGACCTGTTCGAGGGCAGCCGCCGCGATGGCTTCCTTGCCGGCAAAATGATGGTACAGGCTGCCCTTGGTCAGGCCGGCAGCCCTGGCGATATCGTCGATGCTGGTGGCGGAATAGCCCTTCATCCGAAACAGCTTTGCCGCGATATCGACGAGGTCGGTTTTTTCGATGACTTTGCGCATGGCGTCACTGCCTCCAGGGTTACGCCGGCGATGCCCGCCGGTCGGGGTGTCCGCGAACAGCGGGCCCCTACAGGGCGCGACCATTCGATTCAAATGAGCGAAACATGGCCGCAGTATACCAAACAAACGTTCGGTAGTATGCCTTTCACCGGTCGTGCAGCACGCGACCGCGCCAGGGCGAAGGCAACGTTCGTCCAGCTTGCGAAACGTACTTCAGCCCAGGAAAACCCATGAAACGACCAGAAGCATTCGACAAGGTCCTGCAAATGGACATCGGCGCCGTCCGGCTGCCCGATATCGAGTTCCACGCCTACCAGCCCGGCCTGCGCGAGCGGGTCCTGATCCATCCGCTGTTCGACAACACGAAGGACGATCCCTCCGGCTCCGACGCCGCGCTGATCCGCTACCTGCCCGGCGCCTTTACGCCGCGCCACCTGCACATGGGCTACGAAATGGTGCTGGTGCTGGCGGGCGACTACATCGAGAACGACGTCAGCTTCGCGCCGGGCGCCCTGATCGTCCGCGCCCCCGGCACCACGCATGAAATGCGCTCGCTGCATGGCTGCACCATCCTGGCCATGCGCGACGTCCCCGTGCGGCAGTTGACGTGATGGATGTGCGATGAAACTCGTCACGCCGGCTGGCGCTGCTGTTCGGCGCGGGCCCGGGCGACAAGGCCGGCCAGGGCGTCGATGCACTGGCGCGGCCGGGCCTCGTCGCCAGCGCCATCGGCGGGTTCTGGGGCTTGTGCCCTGGCCTGGCGCGGATGGCGCTGGACGGCGCCATCGACGCCCACAACTGGCCGCATGGCGTGATCAGCACGCGCGCAACTGCGCCACCGTTATCGCAGCGGCCGTGTTTGGCGATGCGACGGCGACGGCGGCGCAGCCGCGCGTGCTGCGCAGGTGATCAGCTGCGGAAGATGAAGTAGACGGCGCCCACCAGGCACAGCGCGGCCCAGATGTAGTCCGTCTTGAACGGCTGGTTCATGTACAGCATGGCAAACGGGACGAACACGGTCAGCGTGATCGCTTCCTGCATGATCTTCAGCTGTGCCAGGCTGTACTGCGTGTGGCCGATGCGGTTGGCGGGCACCTGCAGCAGGTACTCGAACAGCGCGATGCCCCAGCTCACCAGCGCGGCGATCCACCACGGCTTGCTGGACAGGTTCTTCAGGTGGCCGTACCACGCGATCGTCATGAAGACGTTCGACAGCGTCAGCAGGCCGACGGTTTGGACGATGACGGGAATTTGCATTTACGGATCGAGCCGGGTGACGGCCTGGTCCGCCACGCCGTCAAGAAATGCGGAGGCGGGCCCCAGGCCGGGAATGACGAGCGCGGGGGCCAGTTCCAGCAGCGGCACCAGCACGAAGGCACGCTGGGCCAGGCGCGGGTGCGGTACTGTCAGCGTGGCGCTGCCGACCTGCTCGTCGCCATACAGCAGCACGTCCAGGTCGAGCGTGCGCGGAGCGTTGCGGTAGGGACGTTCGCGGCCGTGTTCCAGTTCGATCGCCAGCAGCGCCTGCAGCAGGGCCTCGGCGGACAGTTGCGTGTCGAGGCGGGCCACGGCGTTGATGTAGTCGTCGCCGGAAGAATCGATGGGCGCCGTGCGGTACAGCGCCGAGACGCCCGTCACGCCGGTGCCGGGCAGCCGGCGCAGGCGGGCGACGGCATCGACCACGTTGGCGCGCGCGTCGCCCAGGTTGGCGCCGATGCCGACGTAGGCCGTGACGCCGCCGGACGGCTGCATCGTCACTCGCCGCTGCCCCGTGGCACGTCGCCGCCCGGGCCGCCGGCGCCTTCAGTTGCACCTTCAGTTGCACCTTCCGTCGCGCCTTCGCCCTGTGGCTTGCGGCGGCGCGGGCCGCGGCGGCGCTTGCGGGGCGCCGGTGCCGCTTCGGTGCCGAAGTTGTCGTCGGCTTCGTCGTCCTGCGCTTCGGCCTGGACGTCGGGCTGCACGTCCGCCAGGCCTTCGCCTTCGTCGTGCGTGGCCTCTTCACCGTCCTTGTGGCGCTGGCCGCGGCGGGGCGGGCGCTTGCGCTTGGCGCCGGTGCCGGAGGCGCTGGAGACCAGCTCGGCGCGCGTGACCTCGTCCGCTTCGTAGAACGCGGTCCACCAGTCGCCCAGTTCCTGGTCGATCTCGCCCGAGGCGCAGCGCAGCAGCAGGAAATCGTAGCCGGCGCGGAAGCGCGGATGCTCCAGCAGCTTGTACGGGTTCTTGCCGTTGCGGCGCTCGAAGCGGGGCTGCATCGACCAGATGTCGCGCATGTCCGAACCGATCTTGCGTTGCAGCGCCAGCTTTTCCGTCTGCGAGTCCAGCACCTCGTCGGCCGCCAGGTGCAGCGCCGGGATCGGGAATTCGCCGGCCGCCTGGTAGGCGTTCCACTTCTCCAGCACCTGGTGCCACAGCAGCGACGCGAACAGGAAGCCCGGCGACACGGTCTTGCCGGCCGCGATGCGGCGGTCGGTCGAGTCCAGCGCCAGGGTGACGAACTTGAAGCCCAGCGGCTGTTCCAGCACCACGTCCAGCAGCGGCAGCAGGCCATGGTGCAGGCCTTCCTTGCGCAGCTGCTGCAGGCAGGCCAGCGCGTGGCCGCTCATCAGGAGTTTCAGCATCTCGTCGAACACCCGTGCGGCCGGGACGTTGTCGATCAACGGGGCCATCACGGCGATCGGCGCGGCCGTCGACGGCTCGATGTCGAACTTGAGCTTGGCGGCGAAGCGCACCACGCGCAGCATGCGCACCGGGTCTTCGCGGAAGCGCGCTTCCGGCTGGCCGATGATGCGCAGCGTGCGTGCGCGGATGTCCTTCATGCCGCCGTGATAGTCCAGCACCTGCTGGTTGGCGGGGTTGTAGTACATCGCGTTGATGGTGAAGTCGCGCCGTTCGGCATCCTCGGCCTGGCTGCCGAACGTGTTGTCGCGCAGCACGCGGCCATGCTCGTCCTTCGGCGCGTTCGCCGTGGCGGTGCCGCGGAACGTCGTCACTTCCAGGAGGTCCTGGCCGAACATCACGTGCACGATCTGGAAGCGCCGGCCAATGATGAAGGCGCGCCGGAACAGGCGCTTGACCTGCTCGGGCGTGGCGTTGGTGGCCACGTCGAAGTCCTTCGGCTTGACGCCCAGCAGCAGGTCGCGCACGGCGCCACCCACGACAAAGGCCTCGAAGCCCGCTTCCTGCAAGGTGGAGGTGACGCGGACGGCGTTGGGCGACACCATTTTCGGGTCGATGCCGTGCTGCTCCGGTCCCAGTACTTCGGGTACGTCGGTATTGCGGGCTTCCTTGACGCCCAGGATCTTGCGGATGAATTTCTTAATCATTGAATAGATGGAGTAAAGGCCAGCCTTGTGCGGTAGCGTGGTTCTTGAGCGCGGCGTTGGGGTTGGTCGCTACGGGGTGCGAGACGATCGACAGCAGCGGCAGGTCGTTGTGCGAGTCGCTGTAGAAATACACGGCATCGAAGTGCTCGAGCGCCTTGCCCATGCCTTCCAGCCATGCCTTGGTGTGCACGATCTTGCCGTGGCCCTGGGTGGGCGTGCCGTGCAGGCGGCCCGTGATGCGGCCGTCCACCATTTCCGGCATCGCCGCGATCAGGTGCTCGACGCCGAATGCCTTGGCGATGGGCGAGGTGACGAAGTGGTTGGTCGCCGTGACGATCGCCACCAGGTCGCCCGCGTCCAGGTGCCGTTGCAGCAGGGCGCGCGCGGCCGGGCGGATGGCCGGCTCGACCACGTCTGTCATGAACTGCTGTTGCAGCGCGGCGAGGCGTTCCGGCTCGAACGTGGCCAGCGTGCCCAGCGCGAACTCGAGGTACTCGACAGGGTCGAGGGTGGCGTCCTGGTACTGGGCGTAGAACGCGTCGTTGCGGCGGGCAAACTCGGCGGCATCGACGGCGCCCACGCGGCACAGGAACTGGCCCCACTCGTAGTCGGAATCGATGGGCAGCAGCGTGTGGTCGAGGTCGAACAATGCCAGGTTCATGCAGTCTCTCAGTTCAGTCTTTCGCCTCGGCCTGCAGCCATTCGCGCAGCAGCGGCAGGGTGATCGGGCGTTGGGTTTCCAGGGAATATTGGTCCAGCGAGTCCAGCATCGAGGACAGCGAGCGCATGTCGCGCTGGAAGTGCGACAGCAAATAGGGTAACACGCCGGGCGACAGCGTCAGGCCGCGGCTGGCCGCCGCCTGCGACAGCGCCGCCACCTTTTCGTCGTCCGTCAGCCCGTGCAGCTGGTAGATCAGGCCCCAGCCCATGCGGGTGCGCAGGTCCTCGCGCACGGGCAGCACGGCCGGCGGCACGGCGCCGCTGCACACCATGAAGGCGTCGTTGGCGCGGATTTCGTTGAACAGCGCGAACGCGTCGATCTGCGCGACGGGCGACAGCTTCTCGCAATCGTCCAAGAGGTACAGGTCGATGTCGGGCACGTAGACGAATTCGGACTCGATCGAGAACGGCGAGATGTAGCGCGCGCGCTCGGTGCTGGCCAGGGCTTTCAGCAGGTGCGACTTGCCGGCACCGATCTCGCCCCACAGGTAGGCGAAGTGCTCGCGCGACGTGCGCGCGGCGAACTGGCGCATCAGGGCCGCCACTTCGGCATTGCGGCCCACCTCGAACGATTCGAGGGTATGCACCGGTTCGGCGCCCAGGTCCAGCACCAGCTGTTTCATCGCTGGCGCTCCGTGGACCTGATCGTTTGCATCGTCTTTTCGCTCATCACGGCATGCATTATAGAAGCTGCCGGCAGGGGGCGGCGCTGCGGGGGCTGGAGCGGGAAGCGAACGGGAAGCGCATGGACAGGCGGCCGGTGGATATTTTTAGGGGATGGGACGGGCCATTTTGATAAAATAGCGGACTTGCCGGAATTTGCATCGAAAACAGCGCAAAAACTGCCCTCGAACCAGCGAATTACGGCCTCCGCCTTCTATTTTACCGCCTCCGCTGCGAAATACACCATGAGCCAACCTTCGAATGTATCCCTGTCCTACCGTGACGCCGGCGTCGATATCGACGCGGGCGATGCCTTAGTTGAAGCGATCAAGCCGTTTGCCAAGCGTACCCTGCGCGAGGGCGTGATGGGCGGCATCGGCGGCTTCGGTGCGCTGTTCGAGATCAGCAAGAAGTACAAGGAGCCGGTGCTGGTGTCCGGCACGGACGGCGTGGGCACGAAGCTGAAGCTGGCGTTCGAGCTGAACCGCCACGACACGGTCGGCATCGACCTGGTGGCGATGAGCGTCAACGACATCCTCGTGCAGGGTGCCGAGCCGCTGTTCTTCCTCGACTATTTCGCCTGCGGCAAGCTGGACGTGCCGATCGCGACCGATGTCATCAAGGGCATCGCGCAGGGATGCGAGCAAGCGGGCTGCGCGCTGATCGGCGGCGAAACGGCCGAGATGCCGAGCATGTACCCGGCCGGCGAATACGACCTGGCCGGCTTCGCCGTGGGCGCCGTGGAAAAATCGAAGCTGATCGACGGCACCAGGATCGTCCCGGGCGACGTGGTGCTGGGCCTGGCCTCGTCGGGGGCGCACTCGAACGGCTACTCGCTGGTCCGCAAGATCATCGAAGTGGCCAAGCCGGACCTGGAAGCGGACTTCCACGGCCGCAAGCTGGCCGACGTGCTGATGGCGCCGACGCGCATCTACGTCAAGCCGCTGCTGGCGCTGATGGAGTCGATGGAGGTGAAGGGCCTGGTGCACATCACGGGTGGCGGCCTGGTGGAAAACATCCCGCGCGTGCTGCAGGAGCACCTGACCGCCGAGCTGGATGGTTCGTCCTGGACGATGCCGCCGCTGTTCCAGTGGCTGCAGCAGCACGGCGGCGTGGCCGATGCGGAAATGCACCGCGTCTTCAACTGCGGCATCGGCATGACGGTGATCGTCTCGGCAGAGAACGCGGATGCGGCGATCGCCCAGCTGACGGCGGCCGGCGAAGCCGTCTCGCGCATCGGTACGATCCGTGCACGCAAGGAAGGCGAGCACCAGACGATCGTCGTGTAAGCATGGCCAGCGGCCTGCCGGAAGAGCGGATCGTCGGCATGCTGCAGGCCCGGCTGCCGGACCTGCTGGGCATCTGGCTGTTCGGCAGCCAGGCCAGCGGCCATGCCGGCGCGCACAGCGACGTCGACCTGGCGGTGCTGGTGGCAGGCAAGGCCGACGTGCTGCAGCTGTGGGACATCGGCCAGGAACTGGCGGCCGTGCTCGACCGCGATGTCGACCTGCTCGACCTGCGGGCCGCGACCACCGTCATGCAGTACCAGGTCATCACGACGGGTCGCCGGCTGTGGCAGAAGGATGCCGCCGCCGCCCTCTACGAAAGCGCCATCCTGAGCGACAAGACGGAGCTCGATACGGCACGTGCCGCACTGCTCGATGACATTGCACGAGAGGGAAGGGTTTATGGCAAGTCCGACACCTGACGACGTCATCCTCAACAAGACTGCGACCATCGAACGGTGCGTGGCGCGGGCACGCGAAGAATACGACAAGGACCCGGACACCTTCGCCACCGATTTCACCCGGCAGGACGCGGCGATCCTGAACGTCCAGCGGGCGTGCGAGGCGGCGCTGGACTGCGGCCAGCACGTCATCCGGCGCGAACGCCTGGGCATTCCGCAAGGTTCGCGCGACGTCTTCCGTCTGCTGGCCGACGGCGGCTGGATCGACCAGGCGCTGGCCGGCGCAATGCAGAAGATGGTCGGGTTCCGCAATATCGCCGTCCATGAGTACCAGACCTTGCAACTGCCGATCACCGTCGCGGTGATCCGCGACCATCTGGACGAGTTCCACGCGTTCATCCGTCAGATGCTGCTGCACCGGCCCTAGGCTTGCCGCTGTCCAGGCAGATTCCCATCTTTTCAGTCGGCACTTTTTGATATAAACTTGGCAATTTTCCGGCGCACGCCGGTATTGACCGAGCATATCGAGAACCGGATGGAAGACCCGAAAGTAGCCCCCGCCACCCCTGCACCCGCGCGGCGCCGCCGCTGGCTCAGCGTGCTGCTGTACACCCTGGCGGCGTGCGGCCTGGCCGCGCTGGGCTTGCTCGCCTTCGCATTCTGGCAGCACAAGCAGGCGCAGCAGCAACCACCCGCACGCGTGACGATCGACGAAACCGCCGTCATCGAAAGCGTCATGACCAGCAACTACGGCAAGTACTCCGCCAGCCGCAAGGGCTGGCTGTACGTGGGCGACAACAATCGCGCCTACGTCATGCGCGTGATCCAGCAGGCCAAGGTGACGGATGCGCCCGACGGCGACGAACTGTACTTCCTCGCCAGCGGCGCGGGCACGATCGACGACGACACGGCCGTCATCTACGGCGTGTTCCACATCCGCCCGACGCGCCCGGGCGACGGCGGCCTGACGGAGGTCAGCCAGCCCGTCATCGGGGCCTTCAACGCGCCGATCGAGCCGGAGGACGTGCACTTCGAGGCGCTGTCCGGCAAACTGTGGGGCTGGGTCGTCAAGGTGGCCGACAGCGACAACCCGCGCACCGACCGCATCGTCACCCGCAACACGATCTGGGCGCCGCGCGAGAACGAGATCGCCAAGCTGGGCGAATTCATCGCCGGCGCCGAGCACGACCCCGGCATGCCTTGCGACGAAGCGAAACAGGCCTTCGACGAGTGGCAGCGCCTGGCCGCCACGGATGACGGCGCGGCCGAGCAGATCGGCCCGCAGCGCTGCGAGAAGCAGCGTTGGACGTATCGCACGGGCACCGTCAACGGCGCCATTCCCGTGCCGTTCACCGTCACCCAGGGCGGCACGCTGGACGGCATGCCGGTCGAGCCGAAAAAATGGAAGCTGATGTTCGACACGAAGCGCTTCAGCTACAACGTGCCGGAGGCATTGCAGCTCCCGTGATCCGTCCCTAGCATCGGCGAAGTTGCTACTTTTGCTATATGGCGGGGATAATGGTTTTCCCTATCGATTGGAGAAACCCATGTTGCTGCCCCGTTCCCGGACCTGGATCGAGGCGCGGCTGAAGGCGCCTTAGCCGGAAGCGCCGCGCTGCCACCGCGGCGGCGAGGAACCCCTGACACCGCCGGGTTTGGATTCGCGGATTCAACGGGTCCGACACCGAACGACCGGCCAAAGCCGAACGCTTACTGGCGATCCACCGGCGACGCGTCGCGTCGTAGCGCCGACGATGCTGGCCTGTAAGCCGGGGCTTGGGACCTACTTGCGCAGCGCGGCCTTCCGGCGCTCGTACGCACGGGCGATCGTCGCTTCCTTCTCCCTGGCCTCGGCCAGCGACGGCACGCCCATCTCGCGCCGCAGCGCATCGGGCACCGCGGGATCGACCTCGGCCAGCCGCGGCGGCAGGTACGACCGCTTCGATTCGTACTGTGTGCCGAAGCGCTGCCGGCGTCCCACGTTGATCAGGAAGCGATCCAGGCTGGCAGCGGCCAGCCAGCGGGCCCGGTCCTCGCCCTTGCCGATGGCGATCACGCACAGGTCGTGCGCCAGCAAGTAGTCGTCGGGCGTGTCGGCATGCTGCAGGATCATCGCCGCGTGATAGAAGTCCGCACCGCTGCGCAGGGCATCCGCCGCCAGCAGCGCCTTGACGCGCGCCTCGCGCCGGTCATCCCGTACGCCGACCAATTCCCAATCGATCGAAGTCCCCGGCGGCACGTTGCGGTCGGCCTGGTCGTCGGCGAACAGCTGCGCCAGTTCCGCGTTGACGAGCAGGCTTGCCGGCACCGCTGCGTCGGCCTGACAGGACAGTGGAAACGCCAGCGCCACGGCAAGGATGGCGCGGCGATACAGGGATGCAAACCGCATGCAATGCCTCACGAGTAATATTGCTTTTATTGTAACTCAGCGCGGCTGGTCGGCTGTCCTCGTTTGCGCGTTTGCACCGCGACCCGGGACCAGCAACCGGGGGCGGTGCCTTTGGGTGCAAAAGCGTTCGAGACGCACGGCGGCGCGGCAGACGCCAGCCGGATCACCGCCTGAGGATCTTCGCCACCGGTGCCGGCCGCAGCCGGAACGCGTCCGGCATGCCGGCGCCCAGCAACGGGCGCAGGTACAGGCGGAACGCATCCGTCACGTCGGTACCGCTGGCGGCAATGAACTCGTCTTCCATCGTGCGCGTCTTGCCCGCCACGTCCGCCAGCGGCAGCAGCGCATAGTCGGCCGAGTAGAAGCCCGTGCGGCGGATGGCGACGGAGCCGTCGGCCTGGCCCCACAGCGCGAACTGCACGGCCTTCTCGCCCACTTCGCGCGCCTCGCGCTGGTCGACGTCGGAGACGCAGCCAATGAAGGAGCGCTGCAGGTAGCCGAATGTGTCGCCGCGCACGCGCTTGATGCCCAGGCGCGCCTTGATCGCGTCGCACAGCAGGTCCGCCAGCGCCCCGGTGCCGGACAGCTGCACGTTGCCGTGCGCGTCCCGTTCCACGTCCTTGGCCAGCAATGTCGCGATGGGCGCGCCGCTGGCATCGTGGATGCCTTCCGAGACGGCGATCACGCAGCGGCCGAAGCGTTCGTACGTGGCCTTGACGTCCGCCAGGAAGCGCTCCAGGTCGAACACGCGCTCGGGCAGGTAGATCAGGTGCGGGCCGTCGTCGGGGAACTTCTTGCCCAGCGCGGATGCCGCCGTCAGGAACCCGGCGTGCCGGCCCATGACGACGCCCACGTAGACCCCGGGCAGCGCGGCATTGTCCAGGTTCGCGCCCGCGAAAGCCTGGGCGACGAAGCGCGCGGCCGACGGATAGCCGGGCGTGTGGTCGCTGCCCACCAGGTCGTTGTCGATCGTCTTCGGGATATGGATCGCGCGCAGCGGGTAGCCGGCGGCGCGGGCCTGCTCGCTGACGATGCGCACGGTGTCGGAGGAATCGTTGCCGCCGATGTAGAAGAAATGTTCGATCTCGTGCGCGCGCAGCACATTGAAGATCTCCGCGCAGTATTTCTCGTCGGGCTTGTCGCGCGTGGATCCCAGCGCCGACGACGGCGTGCCCGCAACCAGCTCCAGGTTATGGCTGGTCTCCTGCGTCAGGTCGACGAACTCCTCGTCGACGATGCCGCGCACCCCGTGCAGCGCGCCGTACACGCGCGTGACGTCGCGAAAGCGCCGCGCCTCCAGCGTGACGCCGACCAGCGACTGGTTGATGACGGCGGTCGGCCCGCCTCCCTGTGCCACCAGAATCCTGCCAGAGCCCATGCACGTCTCCTTGAAAAGGTCAGCCGGCCAGCGTCGATGTCGTTCCTGTGTTGTCAGCGCCGTGCGGCCCAGCGGGCCGCCGCCGCGAACAGCACGCGTTCCTCCCGCAGGTTGACGGTACGCACGTCGATGATAAACGGCTGTCCGTCCCGTGCCAACTGTTGCTGCAGCCCGGTGAGCTCCCAGCGGCTGATCGAGCCGTCGCCCATCGCCTGGGCGACCGCGGCGCGGTAGTCGGCACCGCCCGCCTTGAATGCCTGGCGCACCGCGCGGTACACCTCGCCCTCGATCTCGCGCGACTGGTACGCAGCCGTGGCCGCCGCTGCGGCCAGCGCCATCGCCAGCGGCAGGGCCGCATTGTCGAGCAACCAGCGATAAGGTTTCCCATCATTATCCTCCCGGCCGATACGAGGCGGCCAGGAAGGTCCGCGTCGAAGGCTGGTACCACCAGGTACCGCAGCGAAGCACGACACCGTGCGGCCGGTTCATGAGTGCCATCGGCGCACCGGCGCATGCCGTTTCGCGCAGCGCGGCCACATCGCGGTCGTTGATGTCGCCCAGCGTTTCGCTGGCCAGCCGGGCTGGGTAGCCGCGGCCGTGGACCGTATAGAGGCGCTCGGCCAGGACGGCAACGCCGAACAGCAGCAGCGCGGCAACCAGCACTGCGGCGGCCCGGGGCACGCCCTGCAGGGACGGCCGCGACGTCGCGGCGGTGCGCACCGCGATCAGCAGCATGGTACTGCCAGCCCCGGCAAGCAGCGCGTGCACGCTCGCTTCGACACCGCGCGTGTAAATCGCGGCCGCTATGGCGAGGCCGGTCCAGCTCCCCAGCAGGAATTGATCGGTGTATCTAAGTCGCATGCTGATCGTCCATTGTAATCGTCCGCAGAGCCGTCGATAAAGGAAATTGCTGGCGCAGGTGCGACTATCCATCTTGCGCCGGGCCACGCGCGAGATATTACCTCGCCAGGATGGCGCGCCCGCAAGATATCGATATCAGATCGCTTGAGAGGTGAATTGCGACACTGCAACCCGTTCCGGCTTGATCCTGCCTGATAATGTCGCGGCATAGAAGAAATTGACTGAACGAAAGAAATTCCAAAAGGAAATTTACGCCCTGCCTTACTGAGATATATCCGCGCAGAAAATTTCCAATTCGCAATCATATTATCTTTGCATTTGTATGATCATCGCAACACTCACAATGGGGGGTTGTCCGCTGCCCGCATGGCCGGCTGGCCGCCCCCGCGAGACTCCATGCGGCTTGCACGCCCATCGATCGTGTGACGGGCCGACGCCGCCCTCTCCTATGAAGAGGGCCGGATCACGCTCTGAAAAAGAGTTTTGCGCGGAAATTCTGATTTCCTTTGGCAAAGCTATCAACAAGCAAGTGCCGTTGCCCTCCTTTAGCAGGGGGCGCTGACGACGGGGTCACTTTTTTATTGGATGTGACATTTCGATAGAAAGAATTTGTCCAGCCGATGTTAAATTACGGCCTTCCGAAATTGCCTGCGGATTTGCGAAGAAAAGCGGGAGATTGCGATTTCCAGGAGGGCGACATTCGAACTGGTTCGATTATGTGCGGCACCTGTCTGGTTTTGGCGACACCCTATTCCTATCGCAGTTCGCCGGCGCAGCAATATGCAATCCTGTGCATTGCAAAATATATGATTTCGCAATCTTAAAATAATGTTATTTACTCGCCAATATGTCCGAGAAAGGGGAAAAATGAAAGTTCGTACTCTTCTGTCCGCAGCGCTGCTGGCAGGCGGCGCCGGCGTGGCCCAGGCCAGCGACCACGGTTGCAAGGTGCTGTTGTGCCTGGCCAACCCGCAGGGACCGATGGCGGTCGCGGAATGTGTGGAACCGATCAGGAAACTGTACCGTGACCTGGCGCGTGGCCGCGCATTTCCGGGCTGCTCGATGGCGAGCGCGCCGTCGGGCACGCCGGCGGGACGTTCATGGGCCCAGTACGGCGTGTCGTTCTACGACCCATGCCCACCGGGAACGTCAGCGCTGGCCCAAGGCGCACTGGCGGCCGGCGGTGCCGGGGCGTCCAGCGTCTATACGGGCACGGGCGACGGTGGCGATGGCTATGGCTACGACCACTCGTCGCTGCCGGCCAAGGTGTGCGTGGGCCGTCCCACCGGCGAAACCTGGGTCAACGTGGGCGAGGGCGATGGTATGTCGACGGTGGCCGTGACGACGTACGACAACATCGTCGTCATGCAGCCGGTCGCGCAGCCGTATCACGCCGACATCTACATCGATTCGGCCTTCTCGCACCGCGTGCGCTGGTAGGGAAGAACGATGATGGAATTCCTGGCGCTGGCGCAGCAGTGCGCGCCCGCGGCGCATCCCCAGACGCTGGCCGCACTGGCGCGGGTCGAGTCCGGTTTCAATCCGTACGCGATCGGCGTCGTCGGCGGCCGGCTGGAGCGGCAGCCCCGCAACAGCGCCGAGGCCGTCCAGACGGCCCAGGCACTGGAGCGCGCCGGCTACAACTTCTCGCTGGGTGTCGGCCAGGTCAATCGCCACAACCTGGCGAAGTACGGCTTGACGTACGAAACGGCGTTCGAAGCATGCGGCAACCTGCGGGTGGCGGCGCTGATCCTGAAGGACTGCTTCGATCGTGCGCGGCAACGCGGCATGGCGGAGCAGGCTGCGCTGCATGCGGCGTTCAGCTGCTACTACAGCGGTAACTTCGTGACCGGGTTCCGCCAGGACCTGAAAGGCCAGCCCAGCTACGTGCAGCGGGTACTGAACAGCGCCGCGGCGGGCGGCGCGGCCGCTGCGGCGCCCATCCGCGTGCTGCCGGCGCGGGCGAGCGTGGCCGCGGCACGGCCCCCGGTGGCGGTGGAGCTGCCGCGACCGGACGACGGCACGCTGGTGTTCGGCGCGGCGCCGCGGCAGTCCACCGATGCCGTGTTCCGTGTCGGCGTCATGGCGCCGCACGACGAGGCGCCGGTGCGCCTGCAGGGAACCGACGCGGCCGCGGCCACGCTGGTGTACCGGTAGCCAGCACGCATGACGACGGCCCCGCGACAGGGAAAGGACCGCACTTTGTACACAGAACAGAACATGGCACCAGCGCCGCAGACGACAACAACAAGAACGATGCAGGAACGCCTGAGCGGCATCAGCGAATCGGAGCTCATCCTCGTGATTCGCAGCAAGGCGCTCAGGAGGATGCACATCGTTCAGAACGGGGAAGGGAAGTTTCGCATCATGGTCAACCTCAACAATCAGGAAGGAGAGTTAGCACTTGTAACTTTTCGAAAGACCCCACGCGAATGGGCAAGCCTGGACAGGTTGGCCCGACACATCCAGGAAAAGTACGGGGTTATCCCGACCATCACTCTGACTCTATCTTTAGGATAAGCAAGCAAATGAGCATGACCAAGAAAATTTCCGGCCTGATCGGCAAAGGACGCACGGCACTGGCCGCGAACAAGGCGGCCATGCGCGACGCCGACCGTCGCGCCAGCCGCTCGATGGCAGTGATGGCGATCTGCGCCGCAGCGGTCGTGCCGGGCATCGCCCTGGCGGCCGCGGCCGCGACGCCATGGGACACGATGGGTACGCAGGTGCTGGCCATCTTCCAGAGCGGCCTGACCCGGACCATCGCGATCATCAGCGTGATCGCCTGCGGTATCGCGGCGCTGGCCGGCAAGCTGTCGTGGGACTGGGCCATCAAGATCATCGTCGGCATCGTGCTGATCTTCGGTGGCGCGGCCCTGGTTGACTTCCTGATCGACGCGGCGAGCTGATACATGCAGGACGGCACGCAAGAGGACGTCTATACCGACGAGCTGTTCGTCGGCCTGACGCGCCCCACCACCATGTGGGGCATACCGTACACGGCGTTCGTCGTCGAGTTCATGGTGACGACGCTGGTGTTCCTCGCAGTCGGCAACCCGCTGTACCTGTTGCTGGCCGTGCCGATCCATGCAGTGCTGTACGCGATCAGTGCGAGCAATCCCAAGGCGTTCGACGGGATGATGATGTGGTTGAAGACCGTCGGACGCTGTCGCAACAATCGCTTCTGGGGCGCGGCGAGTTTCTCGCCGCTGGCCCGGAGCAAGTGGGAACAATAAGTGGACATCACTGAGCCGCCCCGGCGGCAAGAGGACTAGCATGGGTGTTGGATTCAAATACGCTGACGCAATGAAGCAGGAAGAGTCCGTTGGCAAGCTCTTCATTCCGTATGCGGGCCACGTCACGCGCCAGGTCGTCAAATTGAAGACCGGCGACTACATCACGACGCTGCGCATGCAGGGTGCCGCGCATGAAAGCGCGGACGTACGCGACATCAACATCTGGCACGATCAACTGAACAACCTGGCGCGCAATATCGCGTCGCCCAACGTGGCGCTGTGGACCCACGTGGTGCGGCGCGAGTATGGCGAATTCCCCGGCGGCGAGTTCGCCCCGGGCTTCGCGCACGACCTGAACGAAAAATACCGGAACCACCTGGCATCGCAGCGCAGCCTGATCAACGAGCTGTACATCACCATCGTGTACCGGCCGCAGCCGATCAAGGCGCTCAAGCTGTTCGACCTGCTGGGCAAGCGCGCGGCCGCCGAACTGGCCGAGCAGCAGCAGGCCGAGCTGGAGGCGCTGCAGGAGATCGTCGACACGGCACTGGCCGGGCTGGACCGCTATGAGCCCGAAGTGCTGGGCTGCTACGAACACAACGGCATCATGTTCTCCGAGGTACGCGAGTTCCTGGCGTTCCTCGTCGACGGCGAGTGGCGCCGCCAGCCCCTGACTTGGGCGGAGATGGCCGACAACCTGGCCACGTCGCGGCCCATGTTCGGCAAGGGCGGCCTGCTGGCGCTGAAAGGCCCGACCCGCACGCAATACGGCGCGATCCTGACGATCCAGGACTACGCGCCGATCACCTGCCCCGGCCTGATGAACGAACTGCTGCGCATGCCGTTCGAGTTCGTGCTGGCGCAGTCGTTTACGTTCCTCAGCCGGCCGGTGGCGCTGGCGCGGATGAAGCGCCAGCATGCGCGCATGACCAATGCGGGCGACGTCGCCACGTCGCAGGTCGACGCCATCGAGGACGCGATGGACGACCTGATGTCCGGGCGCATCGTGATGGGGGTGCACAACTTCGTGCTGCTGATCCGGGCCGACGAGCAGAAGGCGCTGGCCGATCACATCGGCGACGCCGGCAAGGCGATCTCGGACGCGGGCATCAAGTGGGCCCGCGAGGACATCGGCATCGTGGGCGCGTTCTACGCCCAGCTGCCGGGCAACTTCGAGTTCCGCGTCAGCGTGGGCGACATCAGCAGCCGCAATTTCGCCGGCTTCAGCTCGTTCCATAACTTCCCGATCGGGCATATCCGCCACAACCAGTGGGGCCATGCGGTGACGGCGTTCCGCACCACGTCCGGCGCGCCGTACTACTTCAACTGGCACAAGGGCGAGGATGGCTCGGAAGCGAAGCGGGCGGCATCGCTCGATCCGAACCACAAGGACCTGGCCAACACGATCATTATCGGCAAGTCCGGCACGGGCAAGACGGCGCTGCAGATCTTCCTGCTGGCGCAGTCGCTGAAGTTCAACAACGCGGGACAGCCGGGCGGCAACCGCCTGTCCGCCGTCTTCTTCGACAAGGACCTGGGCGCTTCCGTGGGCATCCGCGCCATGGGTGGGCGCTACTTCCCGCTGAAGAACGGCGTGCCGTCCGGCTGGAACCCGTTCCAGCTCGAGCCCACCGAGCGCAACCTGAACTTCCTGGAACGGCTGGTGCGCCGCCTGGTCTACCGCGCCGACCGGCCGCTGACGGCCGCCGAGGAAAAGGACATCTACCACGCGATCCAGGGCGTGATGAGCGTGCAGAAGCCGCTGCGCCGCCTGAGCGCCGTGCTGCAGTTCCTGCCGCGCGTCGACGACGACGGCATCCACGCCCGCCTGTCGCGCTGGGCCGGACGGGGCGCGGCGCTGGGCTGGCTGTTCGACAACGCCGAGGACACGCTGACGATCGACGACGTGCCGCTGGTCGGCTTCGACGTCACCGAGTTCCTGCCGAACGACGAGACGCGCGAGCCGACGATCATGTACCTGCTGCACCGGATCGAAAGCCTGCTGGACGGGCGCCGCGTGCCGATCTTCTTCGATGAGTTCGGCCAGCTGAGCAAGGACAAGACCCTGCAGGAACTGGTCGAGAACAAGCTGGTCACGATCCGCAAGCAGGACGGCTTCCTGATCCTGGGCACGCAGATGCCGGGCCAGGTCATCCGCAGCCCGATTGCCGACGCCATCATCCAGCAGACCGCCACCAAGATCTTCCTGCCCAATCCGGAAGCCGACCGCGACGAATACGTCAACGGCTTCAAGCTGACGGAGCGCGAATTCGAGATCATCCGCAGCTTCGGCGAGAAGTCGCGCCTGTTCCTCGTCAAGCAGGGCGGCAACTCGGTGGTGGCCGAATTCAAGCTGCGCGGGTTCGACGACGAACTGGCGGTCCTGTCCGGCAACACGGCCACGTCGAACATGGTCGAAAAACTGGTGGCCGAGCTGGGCAGCGATCCGGCCCACTGGCTGCCCGAGTTCCATCGCCTCCGCAAGGGTGGTTGAGAAGGCCGTAACCGTAAGCGCGGGCCGGTGGCGGCACATTCATAGATTCGCGCAACTCTTCAAGGAGAACAGATGAAACAGATGATCAAAATTTTTGCGTTGGCGCTGGCGCTGTTCGGCGCCGGCCAGGCGCGGGCGGGCATTCCGGTGCTCGATGCTTCGAACTTGATTAACACCGGGCTGCAGGTCCAGGCCTGGGCCGAGCAGGCGCGCCAGATGGTGCAGCAATACCAGGAACTGCAGAACCAGTACAACCAGGCGGTGCGCACCTTCAACAGCATGAGCGGTGTGCGCGGCATGGAAAGCCTCGTCAACAACCCGGCCCTGCGGCGCTACCTGCCCAACGAATGGAACCAGGCGATGAACCTGCTGACGGCGCCGGGCAGCTACACCCAGCTGCGCACGAACGTCAACAGCATCAAGTCGGGTGCCGAGTTCATGGACATTGGCGACACCAGCCTGGACCCGGGCAGTGACGCGGGCCGTTCGTTCGTGGCCTCGCAGAACCAGGTGGCACTGAACCGGGCCCTGTCGGAGGAAGGCTACAAGCAGGCCAGCGACCGCATCGCGGCGATCCAGACGCTGATCGGCCGGCTCGGCAGCACGCCGGACGCGAAGGACGTGGCCGACCTGCAGGCGCGCATCCAGGGCGAGCAGGCGATGGTGCAGAACGAGCTGGTCAAGCTGAGCGCGCTGGCCCAGTTGCAGCAGGCCCAGCGCGATATCCAGCAGCAGCGTTCGCGCGAAATCATCATGCGCGCAACGAAGTCGCCCACCGGTATCCCCCGTTTTTGATCAACCGCGGCGCCACAGGCGCCGCCCCATGGAGAAGCTCGTATGAAACAACTGGTTTTTGCCGGCGTCCTCGTCGCCCTGCTGGCAGGGTGCAGCGATTCCGTCCCCGAAGTGGACGATCCGAAAAAGATCGTCGTCAACGGCACGCCGATGACGCAGAAGGCCTTCGTCGACCAGTACTGTGCCGACAAGGCGGAACATCCGACCTGCATCAAGGTGCGCCGGGCGATGGTGGCCGGGGCGACCCGCAGCGCCGACGGCATTCCCCGCTTCTGACGGATAGACCATGGCGGCGCCGAGCGAATTCCATTTTTACGAGGACATGTTCAGCGACCTGACGGACGCGCTGGATACGTACATCACTTCGGTCGGTACCGACATCATCGCGTCGATTTCCGGCGTCGCCTACTCGATGCTGATGATCTACATGATGCTGTGGGGCTGGACGATGATGCGAGGGATGATTTCCGAGCCGATCACGGACGGCGTGGCGCGGATCGTGCGGCTGGCCGTCATCGTCGGCCTCGCGCTGAACCTGGGGCGCTATCAGGATTACGTGTCGGACTTCCTGTGGGATGCGCCGGAGGCGATGGCCGGCATCATCGCCTCCGGGTTCGACGATGCATCGGCCAACGTGCAATACCTGGACGTACTGATGTCCAGGCTGTACGACATCGGCAACGCGTACTGGCAGACCGCGGTCTCCAGCGGCGGCTGGATTCCCGACATCGGCATGATGGCCGTGGCGCTGCTGGTCTGGATCGCCGGCCTCGCGGCCACCGGTTTTGCCGCGTTCCTGCTGGCGTTGTCGAAGATGGCGCTGGCGGTACTGCTGGCGCTGGGCCCCATCTTCGTGCTGCTGCTGATCTTCGAAGGCACCAAGAAGTTCTTCGAGGCGTGGCTGGCGCAGGCACTCAACTACGTGTTCCTGATCGTGCTGACGGCGGCGGCGGTCAAGCTGGTGATGACGATCATCGAGACTTACCTGGACGTGTCGGCGGCCGGCATCATCGCCAGCCCCACCATCGACAAGGCGCTGCCGGCGCTGGTGTTCTGCCTGATCAGTGCGCTGCTGATGGCGCAGCTGCCGACGATGGCGTCCTCGCTGGGTGGGGGCGCGGCGATCAGCACGCTGGGCGCGGTCGGTTGGGCCTACACCCGGGCGTTCAGTTCGGCCACGGGTGCACTTGGGGCGATGCGCCCGACCAATGCGCGCAAGTCGCTCAATCGGATGAAGGCCGACTACCGCATCACGAAGGGGGCGATGCGGGCTGCGACAGGGGTACCGGGCGCCGTGTACCGCAAGATCACGGGAGCCAGCAGGAAGGGTTGAAGAGGGGGTGTGCAGGGCGGTGGTTTCCGCGCGCGCGGACACCGCTCCTTTTTTACGCCCGAAATAAGCGATATGGCGGTTTCTGCAACGCAAAACCGTCGAAAAATGCAGTCACGATGAACAAAAACGAAGGAGTTCCCATGCGTTTCACACTCGGTTCAGTGGCCCTCTGCCTGTTGGCTGGGTGCTCGCTCAACTCGCCCAAGCCGCCCCAGTGCGAGGGTGAATTCCGTCCCGTCAACGCGCTGCCCGGCCAGGCGGCGCTGCCTCTGAATTCCGCCGCCAGCCTGGCGCTGTGCACGAAGGGAGCCGGCCATGGCCACCAAAGTTGAGAAGAACGATTTCAAGAAGTACCTGGGCGAGGCCCGCTCGTGGGAAACCAACCGGCTGCTCGAGGCGGAGAAGTCGAAGCGGCTGGCCTGGACCGTCGCGCTGGTCGCGGGCGGCCTGGCGATCGTGGCGGTCGTCGCCGTCGCCGGCCTGACGCCGCTGAAGCAGACGGAGCTGCGCATCGTCCGCGTCGACAATTCCACCGGTCGCGTCGACGTCATCAGCGAGATCCCGAACGCCCGCAATACCTACGGCGAGGCACTCGACAAATATTGGGCCGGCCAATACGTGCTGTATCGCGAAGGCTATTCGCGCGAACTGGCGGAGGACTACTACAACAAGGTGGGGCTGATGAGCGGCAGCGGCGAGCAGCGCCGCTACGCCGACTTCTTCACGCCGAAGAACCCGCAATCGCCGCTGAACGTGTATGGCGCCAATACGCGGGTGAAGATCCACATCAAGGGCCAGTCCTTCATCAAGAGCAATGTGCTGCTGGTGCGCTACTGGAAGGAGATCGAACGGGGTTCCTCGGAACGGCCGGCCGTGTCGCACTGGGCCGCTACCATCGTGTTCCGTTATTCCGGGGCGCCGATGGCCGAACGCGACCGCGACATCAACCCGGTCGGATTCCAGGTGACGGAGTACCGCAACGACCCGGACGCCGAGCCGGTGCGCGAAACGCCTGCCGCGCCGGTGATGAGCCAGGCGGCGCCGCCGCCTGCCGAGCAGGCCGTCGTGCTGCCGGGCGTGCCGCCGCGCGCGCAGGCGCAGGTGCCCGCCATCGCGCCGGCCAACGCCGCCGTGCAATAAGGAGGCGCCATGAAACGATTCGTTTGCATCGCGCTGTTCCTGCCCACGCTGGCCCTGGCCGAGTTGACGCCCCCCAAGGGCGCCTTCGACAGCCGGGTGCGCGTGGTCGACTACAACCCGGCCGACGTGGTCCGCCTCAGCACGTTCTATGGCGTCTCCACGCACGTACAGTTCGCCGACAAGGAAACCATCAAGGACGTGGCCGTGGGCGACGTCGAGGCGTGGGAGATCATCCCGCGCGGCACGCATCTGTTCATCAAGCCCAAGGCGCACAAGGCCGATACCAACGTAACGGTGGTAACGGACAAGCGCGTCTACCAGTTCGCCCTGATCGTGCAGCCCCGCAAGGTGCGCGACGATACGGCGTGGCGCGATCCGAACCTCGTGTTTTCGCTGTCGTTCCGCTATCCGGACGACGAGGCGGCCAAGGCCACGACGCTGATCAAGGCCATGGAAACCAAGGCGGCGCAGATCGACATGCAGGGCCGCATGGCCGAGGCGAAGAAGCGCGAGGAGAACAACGACTACTGGGTGGCCGGCTCGTCCGAAGTCAGCCCGACGGCGGCCCGCGACGACGGCCGCTTCATCTACCTGACCTTCAGCCGCAACCGCGACATGCCGGCCGTGTATGCGGTCGACAAGGACGGTGCCGAATCGCTCATCAACACCAATGTCGAAGGCAACGCGATCGTCGTGCAGCGCATGGTGCGCAAGCTGATCCTGCGCAAAGGCAAGGCGGTTGCGTGCGTCATCAACAAGAGCTTTGACCTGGACGGCGGCAGCGACAACACGAGCGGCACGGTCGCGCCGGACGTCGAGCGGGTCATCAAGGGAGCGCAGTAATGGGGATTTTCGACAAGCTGAAAGCCATGGGGCGCAAGCCGCGCCAGGACGCGGCGGACGACGAGCCGACGGACGACCTGCCGGACCTGGACGCGGCGCAGGCCGAGCCGACGCTGGCGCAGGCGGCCCAGGCCACGCACGGCCAGCGCGGCCGCGAGCAGGAGGGGACGGTGGACGAGCAGTTCGAGTCCGCCGGCCTGCCGTCGGTCAACCGGCGCCGTGGCAACAACAAGATCATCAATGTGCTGGGACTGTTCGTCATCGTGGCGATCGGCGCCGCGATGATCGTCGCGGTGAACGGCAAGAAGACGCCGGAACGCAAGAAGGTGGAACCGAACGACAAGGTCGCCAACACGCTGCCGCCGCTGGCGGTACCGCCACCCCCGCCGATCCAGGCGGTGTCGATGCCGGTGGCGGCGCCCGGGCCGGGAGCGGGCGGGTTGTCGACCACCCCGCCGCCGGAAGTCCGGGCGCAGTCGAACCAGCCGTTCCCGATTGCCATGCAGCGTGCTGGCGCCGCCGGCAAGGGGCCGCAGGACTGGGCCGGCCGCAAGCGCAGCGGTTCGTTGCTGGTCGAACAAGCGGGCATGGCTTCCGGCGCGGAGCCGGGGCCGGCCGGCAACGGGACCGGCCGGGGCCCTGGCGGCCTGACAGGGTTGCCGAGCCTGTTCCCGGGCATGCTGCCCGGCATGGGCGGCACGCCACAGCCGACCGGCGGCAACAATGGCCCGGGCGGCGGCAGCAACGGGCTGGCGGCGCGGCTCGAGCCGGCGGAACTGAAGGGGGCGTCGGCCGGCATGCTGCCAGACCGTAATTTCCTGATCACCAAGGGCACGGCGCTGGATTGCGCGCTCGAGACCGCCATCGACACGACGCTGCCGGGCATCCTGACGTGCCGTGTCACGCGCGACGTCTACTCGGACAACGGCCAGGTGCTGCTGCTGGAACGGGGCACCCAGCTGGTCGGCGAACAGCAGGGCAACGTCAAGCACGGCCAGGCCCGCGTGTTCGCGCTGTGGTCGCGCGCCAAGACACCCCAGGGCGTGATCATCAACCTGAATTCGCCTGGCACGGATGCGTTGGGTCGCAGCGGCCTGGAAGGCTGGGTCGACCATCACTTCCTGGACCGCTTCGGCGCGGCGATCCTGATGACGTTCATCCAGGAGTCGATGGAGCTGCTGGTCGCGCGGCAGCGCGATGGCGACACCATCAACCTGGGCGGCAGCGGCATGGCTGGTTCGCAGGTCGTGGAGAAGATACTGGAAAGCACCGTCGACATCCCGCCCACGATCATCAAGAACCAGGGCGACCATATCCAGGTCATGGTGGCGCGCGACCTTGATTTTTCCAGTGTCTACGGGCTGCGGAAAACCCGATGAACGCGCCCGATCGCAGCCTGCGCCGGCCCCGCTCCGACGGCGGCGACAACCCCGACATGCTGTACGCCTACATGGCGCCGCTGCGGCCCTGGCTGCTCGAAGACGGCGTCACCGAGCTGGTGATCAACCGGCCCGGCGAGGTCTGGGTCGAACGCCGTACCGGCTGGGAGGTGTTCGAGGCACCGGAAATGACCTTCGCCGCCTGCATGCAGCTGGCGCGGCTGATCGCCAACTTCAACGGCAAGGCGATCAGTGCCGAAAAACCCGTGCTGTCGGCCAGCCTGATCTACGGCGAGCGGGTCCAGGTCGTCATTCCGCCCGCCTGCGAGGAGGAGACGGTGTCGCTGACGATCCGCAAGCCCAGCGTGCTGGACAAGACGCTGGACGAACTCAATGCGGAAGGCTCGTTCGACGAGTGCAAGCTCGTCAGCGAGGGGCTGGCGCCGTTCGAGCGCGAGCTGCTGGCGCTGAAGGAAAGCCGCCGCATCAAGGAATTCCTCGACCTGGCGGTACGCAAGCGCCGCAACATCCTTGTGGTCGGCAAGACGGGGTCCGGCAAGACCACGCTCAGCAAGAGCCTGATCCGCAGCATCCCGGCGGACGAGCGCCTGATCACGATCGAGGACGTGCACGAGATGTTCCTGCAGCACCACGCCAACAAGGTGCACCTGTTCTATTCGCGCGAAGACGAGGGCGGCGCCAAGGTGTCGCCCAAGCAGGCGCTGGCGTCGTGCCTTCGCATGAAGCCGGACCGCATCCTGCTGGCCGAGCTGCGCGGCGACGAGGCGTGGGAGTTCATCAAGTCGATCAACACGGGCCACCCGGGGTCGATCAGCACGATGCACGCCAACGGGGCGATGGAGGCATTCGAACAGCTGACGGCGCTGATCAAGGACTCGCGCACGGGGGCCCACCTGGACAGCGACTACATCAAGCACCGGCTGTTCACGACGCTGGACGTGATCCTGTTCTACGACAAGTACAAGCTCAAGGAGATCTACTATGACCCCGAGTTCAAGCGGCAGCAGATGGCTTAGGCCGGCCCTTGTCGTGGCCGCGCTGGCCGGCCTGGGCCTGCTGTGGGCCTGGCTGGCCGGTGCCATGTTCCTGCTGGCGCATGGGCATCCCGTCACGCAGGCGACGCCGCTGACGATGTACCAGTACTGGGCCTACTACGGCACCGATGCCGGGGTGCGCCGCTGGCTGTACGGCTGCGCCGGCGTGGCCGCCGTGCTGCTGGCGGTGCCGCTGTACCTGCTGCTGCGCACGCGCGTGCGGCGCAGCCTGTTCGGCGATGCCCGCTTCGCCGAACCGCGCGACGTGCGCCGGGCCGGCCTGCTGGGCGAACGGGGCATCCTGGTGGGCCAGTACAAGGGCTCGTACCTGATGTTCGGCGGCAGCCAGCACGTCATCATGTCGGCCCCGACCCGCAGCGGCAAGGGCGTCGGCATCGTCATTCCGAACCTGCTGACGTGGCACGACAGTGTCGTCGTGCTCGACATCAAGCAGGAAAACCATGGCATCACGAGCGGCTTCCGGCGCAAGCATGGCCAGCAGTGCTTCCTGTTCAACCCGGCCGCGGCCGACTACCGATCCCATCGCTACAATCCGCTGGCCTACGTCAGCAGCGATCCCCATTTCCGCATCGACGACGTGCAGAAGATCGCCAGCATGCTGTTCCCGGACGAGCCCGGTGTCGATCCCATCTGGACCGCGACGCCGCGCGCCCTGTTCCTGGGCATCGTGCTGATGCTGCTGGAAACGCCCGGCAAGCTCGTCACCCTGGGCCAGGTCTTGCGCGAAACGCTGGTGGACGGCGATGGCGCCGCCTATTTCGGCACCATCGTCCAGGCACGCCGCCTCGGCCAGCGCATCGCCGAGGCCGACGACACCGCCGCGGCGCAGCAGGCCGGGCGCGATGCCGACGCCGTGCTGGCCGACCGCGCCCGGCCGCCCGAGCAGCACCCCGTCATGGCCGAGATGGCGGTCTGGATACAACTGAGCCCGGCCTACCGCAAGGCGCTGGTGCAGCGGGTCGACGCGTTGCGCCGGCATTCGCCGCGCACGCCCGACCTGGTCGCGCTGGCGCTGGCCACGCCCGCGGACGTGGCGGCGGCCCGGATCGGCAAGGCGCTGTCGCCGGCATGCGAGCGCGCGCTCAACTCGTACCTGTCGATCTCCGCCGACACCACGCGCAGCGGCATCATCACCAGTTTCCGCTCGCGCCTGGAGCTGTGGTACAACCCGCTGGTCGATGCGGCCACCAGCGCCAACGACTTCGACCTGCGCGAACTGCGCAGCAAGCGCATGTCGATCTACCTGGGTGTCACGCCCGACAACCTGGACCGGATGGCGCCTCTCTTGAACCTGTTCTTCCAGCAGATGATCGACCTGAACACGCGCCAGCTGCCCGAGCATAACGCCGCGCTGAAGTACCAGTGCCTGATCGTGGCCGATGAATTCACGGCCATGGGCAAGATCCAGGTGCTGTCGAAGGGCATCAGCTACATCGCCGGCTACGGCCTGCGCATGCTGCCCATCATCCAGAGTCCCATGCAGGTCGTCGAGGTGTACGGCGAGCACGCGGCCGAGACGTTCACCACCAACCACGCGCTGCAGATCGTGTTCCCGCCCAAGGCCTCCGAGACGAAGACGGCCGAGGCCATTTCGAAATGGCTGGGCGACCAGACCGTCAAGGCCGTGTCCGAATCGCAGCGCAAGGCGATGTTCGCGCGGCGCGAGCGCTCGGAAAGCGTGTCGGAACAACGCCGTGCGTTGATGCTGCCGCAGGAAATCACGAGCCTCGGCAAAAGCGCGGAACTGGTCATCGTGGAGGATTGCCCGCCCATCCTGGCGCAGCGGGTGCGCTACTTCCAGGACCCCGTCTTCATCGATCGCCTGAAAAGCGTGTCGCCGTCGCTGGGCAAGCTGGGGCGCAAGCTGCCGACCGAGAACGAGCTGAAAGATGCGGCCCGGCGGGGCGAGCTGGGCGCGCCGGTCCCATTGGTCGACGTTGCCGCGCACCAGAAACTCGTGGCCGAGAGCGAAGCCGCGCCGGTGCCGGCGGCCGCGGGCAGGACGGTCAACGTCGTCGAGCGGCCCGTCGCGGCGACCGAGGTCGACGCCCTGGCCGAACGGGACCTGGGCGATTTCGCAGTGGACTTCGCCGCGGTGCCGTTGCCGCCGGCCGAGGAAATGGACGAAGCGGCGCTGCTGGCCTACGCCGACAGCCTGTGCCGCGAGGCGGGGATCCTGGCATGAAGCGCGCCGCCGGCAACGTCATCGCATCCGACGAGATTTTCACGGCGGCGCCCGCCCCCGCGCGGCCGGCGAGCAGGCCGACGGTACGGCCGCGCCGCCGTTCCGCGATCGCGGCAGCAGGCTGGAAACCCCGTCGGACAGCGCGCAGGTCGCCGACACGCTCGTCGCGATCGCCCAGGCACGGGGCTGGGACGACATCCGCGTCAGCGGCAGCACCGCGTTCTGCCGCGAAGTGTGGCTTGAAGCCGCCGCCCACGGCATGCACGTACGTGGCTACACGCCGAGCCGCGATGACCGGGCCGAGCTGGCGCGACGCCGGCACGACCCGCCCCGCGCCACGACGCCGGCGGAACCGGACCCGCTGTGCGCCGCCATCGATGCGATCGAGCGCCAGGCCGCAGCGGACGGCCTGACGGCGGAACAGCGCGCCGTCGTCATGGCGCGCGTGCAGCGCCGCGCACACCATCATTCGACACAGGAGCTAGCGACACCCATGAACCGTACCGATCCTACCCACGCGCGGGAGATGACGCGATGAGGCGACCCTACCTGCCGGCCCTCGCCCTGGCGGCTGCCTTGCTGTGCGGTTGTGCCGGCGTGCCGCCGGACAGCGCGCCGCGCACTCCCATCAGCGCCGACTACGTTGCTGCCGGCGATACGTCCGGCGTGCGTGCCTTTGTCTACGGCAAGCGGACCGTGCTGGAGATCGCACCGCGCCTGTTCTGGCTGACCATCGAGGACGCCGACGGTGCCGCCGTGCCGTACGAACGGGAGGGCCGCTTCTACCGCCTGCCGCGCAAGCTCGACAATTTTACGGTGCGGGTCAATACCCGCGTGCTGTCGTTCCATGCGCGTCCGGCAGCGCCCCGGCCGCTGCCCGCCGCGGCACCGGCACGCGCCGCACCGCCAGCCCCGGCCGCGGCGCGCGCGGTCCTGGCCGAACCGGCGGGCGTGGCGCCCGATCGCGAGTTGGCCGCCCTGGTGACGCTGTCGGCGGCACAGGCCGAGGAGGTGCGGGAGGCGATCGCCGCCGCCGGCGATACCGCCGAGACGCGCCAGTTGCTGGCCCGCCTGGAGCGCGTGGAACGCCGGCTGGCCGGAGCCTCGGCGGTACTTGTGCGGGTCCAGTTCGACAGCCATGCCACCGGGTTTGCGCCGGACCCGGCGTTGGCGCGGCCGCTGGTGGCGGCGGCCCACGCGGCCGAGCGGGTCAACGTGCGCGGCCGCACCGATGCCCGCGTCGCGGGGCCGGACGATCCCCGTATCGCGCTGGCACGGGCGGTGGCGGCACGGACCTTCCTGATCGACAGCGGCGTCGAGCCGGCCAAGATCCGCGTGTTTGCCCAACCGGCCGGCGATTTCATCGCGCCGGCCCGCAGCGAGCAGGGACGGGCGCTGAACCGCCGTGTCGAGATCGAACTCGTCACGCGCGGCCTGGCCAGCCGGGCCGCAGTCGCGCGCCCGGCAGGAAGCGCCTCGTGAGCCGGCGCCAGGGCTCGGCGGCCGTCCGCCAGCGCAATGGCCGGGCCCAGGCGCCAAGCGTCGCGCTGCCGCCCGTCGCGGCCACGGCGCCGCTGCGCATTGCCGCGGGCACGCTGGAGGCAATGAAATGGCTGGGTGTCGTGCTGATGACGCTCGATCACGTCAACAAGTTCCTGCTGCACTACCAGTACCCGGCGCTGTACGCGCTGGGCCGGGTGGCGATGCCGCTGTTCGTGTTCGTGCTGTGCTACAACCTGGCGCGGCCGCAGGCGCTGGAAGGCGGCGCCTTGCACCGGGTGGCGCGGCGCCTGGCCTTGTTCGGCGCCGCGGCGTCGGTGCCGTTCATCGGACTGGGCCAGGTGATCGGCGGCTGGTGGCCCTTGAACATCCTGTTCACGTTGCTGGTGGCCACGCTGGTGATCGGGCTGCTGTCGCACCGCTCGCAACTGCACACGGTGGCCGCGGTCGCGCTGTTCGTCATCGGTGGCGCGCTAGTGGAATACTGGTGGTTCGCGCTGGCGTTTGCCATCGCCTGCTGGCTGTATTGCCGCCAGCCCGACAGGTTGCGGCTGTGCGTGCTGCTGGCGTGCTGTGGCGCGCTGTGGTGGGCCAACCGCAATATGTGGCACCTGGCGGCGTTGCCACTCATCCTGGCCGCACCGCACGTCGAGTTCAAGCTGCCCCGGGCGGGCCGCCTGTTCTACTGGTACTACCCGGCGCATCTTGGCGTGCTGTGGCTGGTCGCCAGGACCGGCTGAAGCCGCTCAGGCCGTGCCCTCGCCAGGCCGGCCGGGCGGCGGCCGCGTATAGCGCCATGTCAGCAGCAGCACATACGCAATGCCCAGTACCGCCGCCGCCAGTGCCGCGGCGGCCGACAGCACGTCGCAGTAAAGCAGGAGCAGCGCCAGCCCGACGACCAGTGCGCAGGCAATCCCTGCCAGTTGCCAGTGCAGGGTGGACCACAGCGCTGCCCTGTCTCCGTCGTTTCGCATATCAGCCTCCTTGCCGCCGTTCGATACCGCCATGATCGCGCCGATGGGCGGTCGCCGCGCGCACGTTTCTGCTCGTACAAGCATGTCCTTCATGCAATCTTAACCCATCGCTCAGCCAGGCTTCATGCCGCGCGCGCACGATCCGGTCATCCCATTCAACCGGAGCCATGATGAAGCAACCGACCGTTCTTGCCGCCCTGTGCACGCTGCCCCTGCTGGCGGCCTGTGGCGGCAGCGACCACTCGCCCACCGTACCGCGCCTCAGCGCCGTGATCCAGCGCACGTCGTTCGGTATCCCCCATATCCAGGCCAACGACGAGGCCAGCCTCGGCTACGGCATCGGCTACGCCTACGCCGAGGACAACTTCTGCCTGCTCGCCAGCGAGGTCGCCACCGTCGCCGGCGAGCGCTCGCGCCATTTCGGCATGGACGGCAACTCTTCCGACAATCCCGAGCTGGCCGTCAACAACCTCGATTCCGATTTCTTCTTCCGCCAATGGAACAACGACGAGATCGTGCAGGCCGCGTGGCAGGCGCAGCCCGCCCAAGTGCAGGCGCTGATGCGCGGCTACGTGGCCGGCGTCAACCGCTACCTGGCGCAGAAGGGGACGGCCGGGCTGCCGGCGCAATGCCGCAACGGCAGCTGGGTGCGGCCGCTGACCGAGCGCGACGTCATCCGCCTGATGCGCCGCACGACGATGACCGCCACGGCGTGGATCGGCGATGTCGCGAGGACGCAGCCGCCGGGTGACGCGCCGGCCGTCGCCGCGGCCCGCAGCGGCCGCAAGCTGGCGCTGCGCGGTTCGGCCAGCAATGCCGTGGCCGTCGGCGCCGACGCCAGCGCCCATGGCGGCGGCCTGCTGCTGGGCCAGCCGCACCTGCCGTGGGGCGAGGCGCAGCGCTTCTGGCAGGTGCACCTGACCATCCCGGGCAAGATGGACGTGATGGGCGCCACCTTGCCCGGCCTGCCGGCCGTGGCCATCGGCTTCACGCAGCAATTCGCCTGGACCCACACCACCGACACCGCGGCCCACGCCACCTTGTACGCGCTCAAACTGGACCCTGCGGACCCGACCCGCTACCTCGTCGACGGCCAGTCGCGGCCCCTGCTGCGGCGCACGGTCAGCGTGCCCGTCAAGCTGCCCGACGGCAGCCTGGGCACGCGCAGCCGCACGCTGTACGGCACGGAGGACGGTCCCCTGATCAGCTCCGCCGGAGTGCTGGACTGGACCCGCACGACGGCCTACGTGCTGCGCGATGCCAATGCGGTCAACCACCGCGCCGTGGCGCAGTGGTATCGCATGAACCTGGCCACCTCGCTGGCCGAACTGAAGGAGGCCAACCTGCAACTGGCGGGCAATCCATGGAACAACACGATCGCGGCCGACCGCGCCGGCAACACGCTGATGATGGACGTGGCGCCCGTCGCCAACCTGCCCGACGACGTGCTGGAGCGCTGCCTCGTGCCCGAGCTGGCGGCGCTGGTGGAGGACGGCCTGTTCGTGCTGGACGGCAGCACGGCCGCTTGCGCCTGGCGCGACGAAGCCGGCGCGGCGCAGCCCGGCACGGTGCCGGCCCGCCGCCTGCCGCTGCTGGAGCGCCGCGACTTCGTGCAGAACGCCAACGACAGCGCGTGGCTGACCAATCCGGCCGCGCCGCTGACGGGCTTTTCGCCGCTGGTCTCGCGCGATGGCGTGCCGCAGGGCGCGCGCACCCGGCTGGCGCTGACGGAATTACAGCGGCGCCTGCGCAGCGGCCCGCTGACCGCCGCCGACTTGCGCGACATGGCCCTGGACGACAAGGTGTACCTGGCGGCGCTGGCATTGCCCGACGTGCGCGTCTGGTGCGGCACGGCGGCCGTGACGGCGGAGCTGCGCAACGGGTGTGCCGCGCTTGCGACGTGGACAGGGGATGCCGGCTACGGCGCCAATGCGGGCCTGCCGTATTTCATGGCGATGCTGGCCAAGGGCCTGGCGCAGGACAACGCCTGGACCGTGCCGTTCGATCCCAGCGATCCGGTCGACACGCCGCGCGGCCTGAACCACCGCGACCCGGCGGTGGCGCAGGCGCTGGCCGATGGCCTGGCGCGCAAGGTGCGCCAGTTCGAGGCCGCCGGCATCGGCGCCGAGGCAAGACTGGGTGACTTCCAGGTCAGCCGGCGCGGCGGCAGCGCGCTGCCGGTCCACGGCGGCCCGGGGGAGCTGGGCGTGTTCAATACCATCGACGTCGCCGCCGCACCGCGCGACGGCCGCTTCGAGGTCACCGGCGGCACCAGCTACGTGCAGGTCGTGGAGCTGGGCAGCGCAGGCCCGCGTGCGCAGGCACTGCTGGCGTATTCGCAGTCGGACGATCCGGCCTCGCCGCACCACGCCGACCAGACCCGCCGCTTCGTCGAGCGGCAGTGGGTGACCTTGCCGTTCACCCCGGCGGAGATCGCCGCCGACCCGGCCCTGCGCCGGCAGGAGATCAGGGAGTAGCGGTCTTGCGCCCGGTCCCGATGTGGCGGTCGAGGAAGCGTTCCACCCGCGTCCAGAAGTCGATACGGTTCTGCGGCAGCGACCAGCCGTGGCCTTCGTCCTCGTACTCGATCCACTCGACCTCCTTGTTGACGGCCTTGACGGCGTCGCGGAAGCGCGTGCCGTGGATCATCGGCACCCGTTCGTCGGCGGTGCCGTAGGCCAGCAGCAGCGGCTGGCGGATGCGGGACGCCTGCTGCAGCGGCGACGTGGCCTTCAGCTGTTCGGCATCCTTGACGGGGTCGCCGATCAGCTGCGGCATGCCGTACTCCTTGAACTCCTCCGGCACGTCGGACGCGTAACGCCAGTGGCCCGTGTACATCAGGTTGATGTCGGTCACGCCGGCCCATGCGACGCCGCAGCGGTACAGGGTGGGGTTGCGCACGAGGCCCATCAAGGTGGCGTAGCCGCCGTAGCTGGCGCCGGCGATGCAGATGCGCGCCGGGTCGGCGTAACCCTGCGCGATGGCCCAGCGGGCGCCGTCGGCGATATCGTCCTGCATCGCCAGGCCCCACTGCTTCAGGCCGCGCGCGAAGTGTTCGCGGCCATAGCCCGTGCTGCCGCGGAACTCCGGCTGCAGCACCGCGTAGCCGCGCGAGGCCAGGAACTGCACCTCCGGGTCCCACTGCCAATACGTGCCGCGCACGTACGGGCCGCCGTGCACCAGCACGACCAGCGGCAGGTTCTTCGGCAGCGGCGCGGTGCCGGGCTGGTTGGCCGCCACGCCCGGCGGCAGCGTCAGCATCGCCGGGATCTTCAGGCCGTCGCGTGCCGCGTAGGTGACGAAATGCTGGTGCCCCATCGCCTTGGCGCGGATATCCTTGTGGGCCTGGCCCACGAAGTCCAGCTTGCGCGTGGCCGTGTCGTAGATGAAGTAGACGTTCGGCTGCACGTCGGAATAGGCGGTGACCAGCAGGTGCGGCGTGTCGGGCCGGCGCGGCACGCCGATCAGGTTGGCGGTGCCGGGCAACTTGGCGTCCACGTCGGCCTGGATCGCCTTGAACGCGGGGTCGAACCACGCCGTGTCGCGCGCGTCGCCCTGGTAGCGCACGCCCAGCAGGCGGGTGGCGTCGGCGACCAGGTGGCCGGAGAAATCGAAGCCGTCCACGCGCAGCACGGGCTGCGTGCCGATGGTGCCCGTCTGCAGGTCGATCTTGAAGATGGCGGCCTGGTCGTTGTCGCGCCGCGCCCGCGCGTACAAGGTGCCGTCCGGCCCGAATCCGATTGGCTCGAACGAGTGCTCGTCCGGCCCGTAGGCCTCGAAGCTCGCCAGCACGCGCCATTTGTCGGTGGCGCGGTCGCGCAGCCAGATCGTGGCCTTGCCCTTGTCGAGCGAATGCGCAAGGCGCGGTTCGCCGTCGTTGTCCAGCATCCAGTCGATGGCCGTGAACGGCACGTTGACGCTGCTGGTCGTCCCCGTCGCCACGTTCAGGCGCAGCAGGTCGACCGAGCGGACGGTATTGCCGGCAAAGCCGATGTCGCGCACGTAGACGTAGTCGGAGTCCTGCTTGCCCGTCTCGTCCATCATGTAGGTGTGCCAGGGCAGCATGTCCTTGCGGCTGCCGTCGCGGATGAAGTATTCGCGCCGTTCGGCCAGCTGGCGGAACTTGCTGCCGTCGTGCTTCACGGTGTACAGGCCCGGTGCGAAGCGCATGGCGCCCGCGGCGATCTGCTTGTCGGTCGTGTCGAACAGCAGCCGCTCGTCGTTGACCCACTGGACGGTGCCGATGTCCGCATCGGCGAAGCCCGCCACCACGCGGGCGGCCTTGTCGGTCAGGTCGATCACGGCCAGCGCGTCGCGGCCCGTCTTGCCGTCCACTTTCGCGGCGAGGTAGCGCCCGCTGGGCGACAGCACGCCGCCGGTAAAGGCGGGGTTGGCGAAGAAGGCGGCAGCCGGTGGCGGTGCCGCAGCCGGCGCGGTCTGCGCGGCGGCGGCGGTGGCGAAGAGGGCGCACAGCACGCTGGCGCAGAAAAGAGGAATGGCACGCATCGCAGGCAAACTTGAAAAGGGCGCATAAGTTATCACATTTGCCAGCAGGAATTTCTCTCCGATTGTCACGCGTTGCCGTGGCGCGACGTTGCGGCTACACTGGCGCCCCGTCCCCCACCACCGGAGCTGCCGCCATGAACACGTATCCCACCATCGCGCTGGCGCTTGCCAGCGCCATTGTCGCCGTCGCCTGCAGCAGCAAGGTCGACCCGCAACTGCAGGCCGACCAGATGACGCTCAGCGACGCCACGTGCGCGCAAGCCGAAGTCGACAAGATCGCCGACGAAGCCGTGCGCAAGGCGTTCGCCGCGCGCTGCGCCCGGCGCGTGACGACCGCGCAGTAAGCGCCTTCTAAGGCGCCGCCTCGTCCGGGCGGCGCACGTGGTCGACGAATGCGCGGCTGTGGGCGTCCGGCGGCGGCGTCAGCAGGCTGACGACCACCAGCGCCGCGAGTCCCGCGGGCACGCCGAACACGCCGGCGGAGATCGGCGCGATGTGGAACCATTGCGCCGCCGCGCTGCCGCCCAGCACGGGATTGGTGTGCAGCATGTAGAACTGGCACACGACGAATCCGGTCGCCATGCCGGCCAGCGCGCCGTACTGGTTGGCGCGGCGCCAGAACACGCCCACGACCAGGGCCGGGAACAGGGTGGAAGCGGCCAGCGAGAACGCGGCGCCCACCAGCGACAGGATGTCGCCCGGCTTGGTCGACGCGGAATACGCGGCGACGAACGCCACCCCCAGCAGGATCAGTTTCGAGATCGTCACGCGCTTCTGCGTCGAGGCTTTCGGATCGACGATGCGGTAGTACACGTCGTGCGACAGCGCGTTCGAGATCGCCAGCAGCAGGCCATCGGCGGTGGACAGCGCGGCGGCCAGGCCGCCCGCCGCCACCAGGCCGGAAATCACGTACGGCAGGCCGGCGATTTCGGGCGTGGCCAGCACCAGCACGTCGCCGTCGATGACGATTTCGGCCAGTTGCACGATGCCGTCGCCATTGACGTCGGCAATGCTGATCAGCGGATTGGCGCGGTCCACGTTGGCCCAGTACGACACCCACGTGGGCAGGTGCGCGAAGTCGCTGCCCACCAGCGCCGTGTAGACGTCGTACTTGACCAAGACCGCCAGCGCGGGAATCGTCAGGTAGATCAGCAGGATGAAGAACAGCGTCCAGAACACGGAGCGGCGCGTCTCGTCGACGGACGGCGTGGTGTAGGAGCGCATCAGGATGTGCGGCAGGGCGGCCGTGCCCAGCATCATGCAGAACGCCAGCGCGAGGAAGTTGTTGCGCTTGATGTCCGACGCTTCCGGCGTGGGGCCGGGGAAGGGCGCCGCGTGCGGCGTGATGGGGCGGGCGCGTGCCAGGTTCTCGTCGCGCAGCGCGGTCCAGGCGGCGACGGCATCGTCGGGGTTTTTCGGATAGGCGATCAGCGCCCGTTCGGCGCTGCGGATCTCCAGCAGCGAGGCATTGCGCAGCCGGACGCCGTCGAGGTGGTGCTGCAGCGCCACGCGGCCCGCGTCCCACGTGCCGGGCAGGCCGTCCAGGCGGCGCTGGTAGTCGTCGGCACGCTGGCGGAACACGGCCCGCACCTGCGCCTCCTTGTCGTCCGCCATCAGGGCCGCCTCGCGCGCGCTCAGCTGGGGCAGCAGCTTGCCGTAGGCGACCTGCGGCATCGGATTGCCGCTGTGCTTGGCGGACAGCCACATCGCGGGGATCAGGAAGGCGGCCAGGATGATGATGTACTGCGCCACCTGCGTCCAGGTGATGGCGCGCATGCCGCCCAGGAAAGAGCACACCAGGATGCTGGCCAGGCCCAGGAAGATGCCGACCGAGAAATCGACGCCGGTGAAGCGCGAGGCGATCAGGCCCACGGCATAGATCTGCGCGACGACGTACGTGAACGAGATGACGATGGTGGCGGCCACGGCGCACAGCCGCACGGCCCGCCCGCCCCTGGCGCCGCCGTAGCGGGCCGCCAGGAAGTCGGGGATCGTGTACTGGCCGAACTTGCGCAGGTAGGGCGCGATCAGGAGCGCCACCAGGCAGTAGCCGCCCGTCCATCCCATCACGTAGGCCAGGCCGTCGAAGCCATGCAGGTACAAGCCGCCGGCCAGGCTGATGAAGCTGGCCGCGGAGATCCAGTCGGCCGCCGTCGCCATGCCGTTGTACAGGGCCGGCACGCGCCGTCCCGCCACGTAGTATTCGGACACCTTCGAGGTACGGCTGACCAGGCCGATGGAGGCGTACAGCACGATGGTGGCGAACATGAACATGTAGCCGATCCACACGCGCGGCATGCCCTCCTTTTCCAGCGTGGCCAGTGCGGCCAGGAAGGCCGCGAAGGCCAGCGTGAAGTAGCTGTAATAGCGTGTCAGGCGCTGGAAGAATGTGCGCGGGGCGGGGCGGGCGGCCGTCACGCGTTCTCCCGGTACTCGCGGTCGAGGCGGCGCATGCGCCGGGCGTACAGGCCGATCAGCGCCAGGTAGACCAGCGAGGCGCCCTGCGCGGCCAGGTAGAACGACAGTGGCCAGCCGAAGATCGTCAGGCCCGCCAGCTCGCGCGCGAAGAAGACGGCGAAAAAGCCCGTCATCAGCCACGCCAGCAGCAGGGCGGCGGTCAGGCGCCGGGTGGCGCGCCAGTGGGTGCGGTTATCCAAAATCGTTATCCAAAGTACGGGGTCTCTTCGTCGGGCCCGACGGTCGCGGGGCGCGGCGGGAACGTCAGGCGGAACAGGCTGCCGGGATATTTCGGCTGCGTGGCGCGCGGGTTGCCGAAGACGTCGATCTCGGCGCCGTGCTGCTGGGCGATCTCGCGCACGATGGCCAGCCCGAGGCCGCTGCCCTCGACGTTGCTGCCGAGGATGCGGTAGAAGCGCTCGAACACGTGCAGGCGCTCGGCGGCAGGGATGCCGGGGCCCGTGTCCTCCACTTCCAGGATGGCCGCTTCCGCGCCGGCACGCACGCGCACCGTGACACTGCCTTCGGGCGGCGTATAGCGCAGCGCATTGTCGATCAGGTTGTTCAGCAGCTCGCGCAGCATGACGGCGTTGCCGTCGATCTCGACCTGCTGGTCGGGGCCTTCGAAGCCCAGGTCGATGCGGTGGTTGAACGAGGCCGGCACCCAGTCGCGCACGGCGTTGCGGGCGACGTCGGCCAGGTCGAGCGGCGCCAGCGCCGTGCCGGCCTGCGGCTGGTTTTCCGCCCGCGCCAGCGCCAGCAGCTGGTTGACGAGGCGGGTGGCGGCCTCGGAGCTCTTGGCCAGCTGTTCCAGCGAACGGTGGATCTCGTGCTGGTCGGTCTGGCGCAGGGCCAGTTCGGATTGCGTGCGCATGCCGGCCAGCGGCGTCTTCATCTGGTGCGCGGCGTCGGCGATGAAGCGCTTCTGCATGTCGATCGACTGCGCCAGGCGCGCCAGCATCTCGTTGAGCGAGCGCACCAGCGGCGCGATCTCCTCCGGCACCTGGTTCGGCGCGATAGGGGACAGGTCGTCGGAGGGGCGCGCGCGGATGCGTTCCTGCAGTTCGGCCAGCGGCAGCAGCCCGCGCGACAGGGCGAACCACACCAGCGCCAGCACGACGGGCAGGATGATGAACTGGGGCAGGATCACGCCCTTGATGATCTCGTTGGCCAGCTTGGCGCGCTTTTCCAGCGTCTCGGCCACCTGCACCAGCGCCAGGCGGGGCGGCTGCGCGCTGTTCTCTTCCAGGTTGACGTAGGTGTAGGCGACGCGGATCGGCGTGCCGTGCAGGTTATCGCCGCGAAAGCGCACGGTGCCGGCGGGCGTGGCTTCGTCGTCCGCCTGCGGCTCCGGGCGCGGCAGGTCGCGGTCGCCGTCCACGTAGCGCCCTTGCGGGCCCAGGATCTGGAAGTAGATGCTGTCGATGTCGTCGGCGCGCAGGATGTCGCGCGCGGAGCCGGGCAGGCGCTGCACCAGCTTGCCGTTGACGTCGCGCACCTGCTGCGACAGCACGGTGACGGAATCCTCCAGCGCATGGTCGAACGGCTGGTTGGCGATGGATTTCGCCACCAGGTACGTGATGGCGATGCTCATCGGCCAAAGCAGCAGCAGCGGCGCCAGCATCCAGTCGAGGATCTCGCCGAACAGCGAATGCTGGATCTCGCCTTCCTCTTCCGGAGCGGCTTGCCAGTCCTGGTCGGCTTGCGCGCTCACTTCGTTTCGGCGGGGGCGGGGGCGGCGTATTTTTCGAGGCAGTAGCCAAGGCCGCGCACAGTGGCGATGCGGATGCCGCCCGTCTCGATCTTCTTGCGCAGGCGGTGCACGTACACCTCGATGGCATTGTTGCTGACTTCCTCGCCCCATTCGCACAGGTGATCGACCAGCTGTTCCTTCGACACGAGGCGGCCGGTGCGGGCCAGCAGGATTTCCAGCAGGCCCAGTTCGCGCGCGGACAGGTCCAGCATCTGGTCGTTGATGCTGGCGCTGCGGCCGACCTGGTCGTAGGTCAGGGGGCCGTGCTTGACGACAGTGGAGCCGCCGCCCTGGCCGCGCCGGGTCAGCGCGCGCACGCGGGCTTCCAGCTCGGACAGCGCGAAGGGCTTGGCCATGTAGTCGTCCGCGCCCAGGTCGAGGCCGTTGACGCGCTGTTCCACCGAGTCGGCCGCCGTCAGGATCAGCACCGGCAGCAGGGAGCCGCGCGCGCGCAGGCGGCGCAGCACTTCCAGCCCGGACAGCCTGGGCAGGCCCAGGTCGAGGATCAGCAGGTCGAATTCCTGGGTGGACAGGGCCGTGTCGGCCTCCTGCCCGTTCTTCACGCAGTCGATGGCATAGCCGGACTGGCGCAGCGAGCGCGTCAGGCCGTCCGCCAGGACGCTGTCATCTTCGGCTAGTAAAATACGCATGGTGATCCGATCTGCAAGGGTTTCATTTTACTCATATGCGCAGCCTTTTTGCGGGCCGTCGACGTGCCGCAAAAAAGTGCAGATGGCGCTTGCAAAAACCACTGGATACATATACAGTATCGGTTGAACGAAGACTGAACGAAACGTTAGAGACGAAGGAAGATCATGGACGACAAGAAAGCGGCAGTACCTGCATCGGAAAAGGCCAAAGCGCTTGCCGCGGCGCTGGCTCAGATTGAAAAGCAGTTCGGCAAGGGCTCCGTGATGCGCATGGATGCCAGTGCTCCGCTGGAAGAAGTGCAGACCGTGTCCACCGGCTCGCTGGGCCTGGACATCGCGCTGGGCGTCGGCGGCCTGCCGCGCGGTCGCGTGGTCGAGATCTATGGTCCGGAATCGTCGGGTAAAACGACGTTGACGTTGCAGACCATCGCCGAGATGCAGAAGATCGGCGGCACCTGCGCGTTCATCGACGCGGAACACGCGCTGGACGTCACGTATGCGCAGAAACTGGGCGTGAACCTGCACGAGCTGCTGATCTCGCAGCCGGACACGGGCGAACAGGCGCTGGAAATCTGCGACGCGCTGGTGCGTTCGGGTTCCGTGGACATGATCGTCATCGACTCGGTGGCCGCGCTGACGCCACGCGCCGAGATCGAAGGCGACATGGGCGACTCGCTGCCAGGCCTGCAGGCCCGCCTGATGTCCCAGGCGCTGCGCAAGCTGACCGGCACGATCAACCGCACCAACACGCTGGTCATCTTCATCAACCAGATCCGCATGAAGATCGGCGTGATGTTCGGCAGCCCGGAAACGACGACGGGCGGTAACGCGCTGAAGTTCTACGCCTCCGTGCGCCTGGACATCCGCCGTACCGGCTCGATCAAGGCCGGCGACGAGGTGATCGGTAACGAAACGAAGGTCAAGGTCGTCAAGAACAAGATCGCGCCACCGTTCAAGGAAGCGCACTTCGACATCCTGTATGGCGAGGGCACGTCGCGCGAAGGCGAGATCATCGACCTGGGCGTGGAAGCGAAGATCGTCGAGAAGTCGGGCTCGTGGTACAGCTACGGCGGCGAACGCATCGGCCAGGGCAAGGACAATGCCCGTACGTTCCTGAAGGAGCGTCCGGCACTGGCCCGCGAGATCGAAAACAAGGTCCGCGCCTCGCTGGGCGTGCGCGAACTGGCACCATCGGCAGCGGATGCCGAGGCCCCGGCCCCGAAGCTGAAGGCCGTGGACTGACCGAACCCCTGTAGTCGAACCCCTGTAGTCGAACCCCAGTAGCGCTTGACCCGAACGCCACCGACCGCTTGCGCGGCGGTGGCGTTTGTTTTTGATCCGTCGCCACCTTGCCGGCTTAGGGTCTGTCCCTTCGGGACTGACCCTGGTTTTTATCGCTGACGTAAAAGTCTTCGCAAGCGCCGCGAACCCAATGGCAGCGAGCCAAGCAGCGCAACCGGCAACAGCGCTCGGCGCTCCGTGCGGGATGGCCGCGCCAACCGCCTTCCCACCCGCCTGCGCCATTGCTATAGTCCAGCCCAACCGCACCGAATATAGACGCCCCATGCCCGCCCCACCCGTCAGCCTGAAAGCCCGCGCCCTGCGCCTGCTGTCCACCCGCGAGCACAGCCGCCTCGAGCTGGGCCGCAAGCTGGCGCGCCACGCGGAGGAGGGCGAGGACGTGGAAGCCCTGCTGGACTGGCTGGAAAAGAACAAGTGGCTGTCGCAGGAACGCTTCTCGGAATCGCTGGTGCACCGCCGCGCAGCGCGCTACGGCAACAGCCGCATCCTGGCCGAGCTGCAAAGCCACGGCATCCAGGGCGAGGCGCTGCAGGAAGTGAAGGCCGGCCTGGTCGAAGACGAGGTGGCGCGCTGCTGCGAAGTCTGGCGCCGCAAGTTCGGCGAAGTGGCATCCGATGCGGAAGGCCGCGCCAAGCAGATGCGCTTCCTGATCCAGCGGGGCTTCTCCCAGAAAGCAGTGCGCGCCGCGATGAAGGGCTACGACCCCAGCGATGAAGGTTTCTGAGCCGCGCTGGAGAGCATGAATTGCCGAGGTATGGCGATGCCGGCAATCCTTGCGCGTCGCGGCGTCGTTTCACCCGACACCAGGGTCTGGGGTCAGACCCGCCGGGTCTGACCCCGGCTTTCGCTCCTGGGGGAAGGCGCGCCACCTGGCTTTCGTTCTTCACACCGCCGCGGATTTCCCGGCTGGACAGTTGTCACCCACAAAGTTGCAAAAGCGAAATCGGAGGCTGTCCCCAATTTCCTGAGGAGCCTGTGTCGGACTATTCCGCGACAGTCCCGGAACCGAATTGCCGAGGCATGGCGATGCTGGCAATTTTTGCTTGTTGCGGGCGTCGTTTCACCCAACACCAGGGTCTGATCCCGGCTTTCGCTCCTGGGGTAAGGGCGCACCACCTGGCTTTCCTCCTTCCACACAGCCCCCCGATTTCGGGGCCGGACAGTTATCACCCACAAAGTTGCAAAAGTATCACACCCAATTCACCCCATGAATCGCCCACTGCCGAGGTTGTACGATCACATCGCTCGCCCAAGCCTGTCCGGTGTGCTACACTTTTGTAGTTTTATGCAGCACCGCGGGTGCGGTGGTTGTCCGTAGAAGCTGCGGCAACGTACTTTTCAGTACATGGCTGCTTACTAATTTGGTCGCGCAAGCGGCATCGGTCTTATGTCCCTGTCTACTCCAGTCTCACGTCGTGCGCTGCGCCATACGCGCGCCATAGACATCCAGGCGTTCGCGCGCGAGGATGGCTTGTGGGACCTCGACGCGCATATCACCGACATCAAAGTGGGCGACACCCTGCTGGCTTCCGGCTTACGCCAAGGCGGACAGCCCCTGCACGATCTCTGGCTGCGCATCACGGTGGACAAGCAACTGACCATCGTCGACGCCGAGGCCGTATCCGACGCCGTGCCTTACGCAGGCTTCTGCAACACGATCGGTCCGGCCTACAAGGCCATGATCGGCCTGAACCTGATGAAGGGCTTCCGGCACGAACTGAAAGCGCGGCTGTCCGGCATTGCCGGCTGCACGCACCTGACGGAACTGGCGCAGATCCTGCCAACTGCGGCCGTCCAAGCCTTCGCCAACGACGTGTGGCCGACGTATGACAACGCCACCGCCGTCCAGCCCAAAGAGAAACCGTTTCAACTCGACAAATGCCACGCCCTCCGTACCGATGGCGGGGCAGTTGCCCGGTTCTACCCGCGCTGGGTGGCCCAGTCCGCCAGCACGACTCCGGTGCCGCAAGACCCGTAACACCATTCGCACCCATCAGTAACATTAACCATTCATATCTGTATCAGAAGGGAAGCCAGCATGAAAATCCATGAGTACCAAGGCAAAGAGATCCTCCGAAAGTTTGGAGTGACGGTTCCGCGCGGCATTCCGTGCATGACCGTGGAAGAGGCGGTGAAAGCTGCCGAGACGCTGGGCGGCCCGGTATGGGTGGTGAAGGCGCAGATCCACGCCGGTGGCCGTGGCAAGGGCGGTGGCGTGAAAGTGGCCAAGTCGCTGGAACAGGTCAAGGAATACTCGGAACAGATCATGGGCATGCAGCTGATCACGCACCAGACCGGCCCTGAAGGCCAGAAGGTCCGTCGCCTGATGATCGAAGAAGGCGCCGACATCAAGAAGGAACTGTACGTTTCCCTGGTGACCGACCGCGTTTCGCAGCGCGTCGTGCTGATGGCTTCCTCCGAAGGCGGCATGGACATCGAAGAAGTGGCCGAGTCCCACCCAGAGAAGATCCACAACGTGATCATCGATCCGGCCGTGGGCCTGACCGACGCGGATGCCGACGACGTCGCCCGCAAGATCGGCGTGCCGGAAGCTTCGATCGCCGATGCGCGCGCGAACCTGCAAGGTCTGTACAAGGCATACTGGGAAACCGACGCTTCGCTGGCTGAAATCAACCCGCTGATCCTGACCGGCGAAGGCAAGGTCATCGCTCTGGACGCGAAGTTCAACTTCGACGCCAACGCCCTGTTCCGTCATCCGGAAATCGTCGCCTACCGCGACCTGGACGAAGAAGATCCAGCCGAAGTCGAAGCTTCGAAGTTCGACCTGGCCTACATCTCCCTGGACGGCAACATCGGCTGCCTGGTGAACGGCGCCGGTCTGGCCATGGCCACGATGGACACCATCAAGCTGTTCGGCGGCGAACCTGCCAACTTCCTGGACGTGGGCGGTGGCGCAACGGCCGAGAAAGTGACCGAAGCATTCAAGATCATGCTGAAGAACCCAGGCCTGAAGGCGATCCTGGTGAACATCTTCGGCGGCATCATGCGTTGCGACGTGATCGCCGAAGGCGTCATCACCGCATCGAAGGCTGTCTCCCTGCAGGTACCGCTGGTCGTGCGCATGAAGGGCACGAACGAAGACCTGGGCAAGAAGATGCTGGCCGAATCCGGCCTGCCGATCATCGCCGCCGATACGATGGAAGACGCAGCGAAGAGCGTTGTCGCCGCCGCTGCCGGTCAAGCATAATTTAAGGAACCAACATGTCGATTCTGATCAACAAAGACACCAAAGTCATCACCCAGGGCATCACCGGCAAGACCGGTCAGTTCCACACCCGCATGTGCCGCGACTACGCGAACGGCAAGGAAGCCTTCGTTGCTGGCGTGAACCCGAAAAAAGCCGGCGAAGACTTCGAAGGCATTCCAATCTACGCGTCCGTCAAGGAAGCCAAGTCGGAAACCGGTGCTACCGTTTCCGTGATCTACGTGCCGCCAGCAGGCGCCGCCGCCGCGATCTGGGAAGCTGTCGAAGCCGAACTGGACCTGGCAATTTGCATCACCGAAGGCATTCCAGTCCGTGACATGATGGAAATCAAGGACCGCATGGCCAAGGCCGGCTCCAAGACCCTGCTGCTGGGCCCGAACTGCCCAGGCCTGATCACGCCGGACGAGATCAAGATCGGCATCATGCCAGGTCACATCCACAAGAAAGGCCGTATCGGCGTCGTGTCCCGTTCGGGCACGCTGACGTACGAAGCCGTCGGCCAGCTGACGGCACTGGGCCTGGGCCAGTCGTCCGCGGTCGGTATCGGCGGCGACCCGATCAACGGCCTGAAGCACATCGACGTGATGCGCATGTTCAACGACGATCCTGATACCGACGCGGTCATCATGATCGGCGAAATCGGCGGTCCGGACGAAGCCAACGCCGCGCGCTGGATCAAGGACAACATGAAGAAGCCAGTCGTTGGCTTCATCGCCGGTGTCACCGCTCCTCCGGGCAAGCGCATGGGCCACGCCGGCGCGCTGATCTCCGGCGGCGCCGACACGGCACAAGCCAAGCTGGAAATCATGGAAGCCTGCGGCATCACCGTGACGAAGAACCCGTCCGAAATGGCACGCCTGCTGAAGGCCATGCTGTAAAAGACGTAGTCATCCTGCCGATAGCTGGATAATGACGGGGGCGAGAAGCCCCCGTTTTTCATTTGGAGGACAGATTTGGCGAAGATCCTGATTTCCCGCGACGGCACCCTGGAGCAGACGGTACAGCTGACCAGGGAACGCATGACCATCGGGCGCCAGCGCTACAACGACATCGTCCTGGAACACCCCACCGTCAGCGGCGAGCACGCCGTCATCACGACGATCCTGGACGACTCCTTCCTGGAAGACCTGTACAGCACCAACGGCACGTTCGTGAACGGCCACCGCATCGGCAAGCATTACCTGCAGCACCAGGACATCATCAAGCTGGCCAAGTATCGCATCGAATTCATCGCGGACGGCATCCGGCCGCTGACAGGGGCCGCCCTGTCGCCCGCCGCCTTGCAGCCGGCCCCGCCCCCCGCACCGGCCGTCATCGAAGTGCTGAACGGCAGCAATGCCGGCAAGCGCCTGGCGCTGGCAAAGCCGCAGACGAGCCTGGGCCGCAGCGGCGTGCAGGTCGTCGTCATCAGCCGCACGGCCGCAGGCTACGCGGCAGCACACACGGAAGGCGAGCGGGTGCCGCTGCTGAACGGCACCCCGCTGGGCCCGCTGCCGCAAGGCCTGGCCGACGGCGATGTACTGGACCTGTCGGGCACGCGCATGGCATTCCGGGCGGGCTGACAAAATTCGTCAGGTGGCACGGCGCGCAAGCTGTTGTGACAATTCGTGAGAGTTCACCTGACAAAAAACGTCAGCGGGGCGACGCAAAATGCGCACAAACTTGTCGATAGCGTCATGAAAGAGGCCGGAATTGGGCTGGCACGGCGATTGCTGTATGTCCTATGTCCCACCCCAATTCGTCTTTAACCCGAAGGAGCAGCAAATGAAATCCATGAAAATGATGAAGCAACAAGCCCAGGCCGGCTTCACCCTGATCGAACTGATGATCGTCGTTGCCATCATCGGCATCCTGGCTGCCGTCGCGATCCCGCAGTACAGCAACTACACCGTCAAGGCCAAGATCGCCAATGCGCTGACCGCCGCCGACTCGCTGAAGTCCACCGTCGGCATGTGCATCCAGGAAACCAGCGGCGATAAAGACGCCTGCGACAACGGCGCCAACGGCATCCCTGCCGCTGCAGCCTTCACCGCGACCAAGGAAGTGTCCGCCGCTACCGTCACCAACGGCAATATCGAACTGACCCTGACCGATATCGGCAAGGGCACGAGCGGCAAGAAGATCACGATGACGTCGAACGTCGGCGGCAGCAACATCACCTGGACCAACACGACCGACATCACCGCTTCCGACAACTCGGCAGCAGTGGAAGCGATCACGAAGAACAACCCGCCTGCAAGCACCGGCACCAGCACTGGTACTGGCACGGGCACGGGCACGGGCACCGGCACCGGTACCGGCACGGGCACCTAAGCTCACGCAGCAAGAAAAAAACCGGGCATCGGCCCTAATGCCGTTCAGTTAAGACTGAGCGGCATTTTTCTTTTTGGTGTTGTAAACAGTAGCTGAGGCTGTTAACCTGCGTCACCATGCTTGATGACGCGCTCCATTTCCTCGTACAAGCCCAGGAAGACCCGGACTGGGCCCGCCTGGGACGGCACTTGCCTTCCGAGTGGATCGAGCAAGCGGTTGTACACACTGGCAAAGCGAGCATTCGACGGCGCCGGCTGCCGGCCGAGCAGGTAGTGTGGCTCGTCGTCGCCTTGGCGCTGTACCGTCATCAGTCTATCAGTGAAGTGGTTGACGACCTGGACCTTGCGTTGCCGGACGTGCAGGCGCCTTTCGTAAGCAAAAGCGCGGTAGCGCAGGCACGGCAGCGTGTTGGCGCCGAACCACTGCGGGCATTATTCGAGATCTCAGCAAAGGCATGGTCGGAGCAGGATCGCAAGCAGTACCTGTTCAAGGGACTAAGTCTGTATGCGATGGACGGCACGACATTGAAGACGGCGGATACGCCGGAACAGCGCGACCATTTCGGCGAGCAGTCGTATGCCAGTGGCAGGATCGCCAGCTATCCGCAAGTGCGTGGTGTGACCTTGACTGCCGTGCCGACCCACCTGATACGCGATGCCAAGTTTGGCCCTTACGGCATCAACGAGATGCTGCACGCCAAGGAGCTGCTCGCATCGATTCCGGATGATTCGCTTACCGTCTTCGACAAAGGTTTTCTGTCAGCCGAGATTCTGTGCGGCCTGACCGTCGGAGGAACGAACAGGCACTTCATCATTCCAGCCAAGTCCAATACGAAATGGGAAGTCGTTGGCGGTACTGCCGACGATGCGATGATCGAAATGCGCGTATCGCCCCAGGCACGCAAGAAGTGCCCGGACTTGCCTGAGACTTGGCGCGCACGCGCCATTACGATCATCGACCAGAGCGCACGCAAACACGTATTGCTGACCTCACTATGCGACACCAAGCGCTACACGGCCAAAGACGTTGCGACTTGTTATACCCGGCGCTGGCAGATCGAAACGAGCTATCGCGAACTCAAGCAAACGATGATGGGCAGGGCGTTGACGCTGCGCAGCCGTACCGTCGAAGGCGTCTACCAGGAAATCTGGGGAACCTTGACTGCCTATAACCTGATCCGGCTGGAGATCGCCAAGGCCGCACTGGCGGTGAAGTGTGAGCCGACTGAGGTCAGTTTTATCCGTGCATTCCATGTCATCCAATACGAACTGCATTGGGCAGCAGTAACCCGCTCACATGGCAAGCTGCCCGCCTTGATGCAGCGCCTTCGCCAACGTCTGCTCATGCTACTGAATGAAGAACGGCCCGGTCGAAAGTAGTAGTCGTACAGGCGGCCGAGGTTGGCGACGACTTCGCCGCCATTGTCGAAATCGAGCGAGCTGGACAGGCCATTGATGATCTGCGTGCACTTGTCCAGGCTGGTCGCCTTGAGCTCGTAGCGCTTGCCCACGACGTGGCCGCGGGCACGGGCCAGCTCTTCCAGCAGGCCGTCGGTCAGGACCAGCACCAATCGACCGGGCCGTGACGGCCTTACCTCATCGCTACACTGTCCGCGTCCTGAAAAAAGACCTTAACTGAACGGCATTAGGGCTTCGGCCCGGTTTTTTTTCGTCTGCGTGTTACTTCTGTGCCGTCAGCCGTTCAAGAATGGCGTAAGCCGCCTTCACGCGCGCCGGAATCGGATAGTTCCGGTTCGCCAGCAGCACGATGCCGACCTTTTGCTCCGGCACGAACAGCACGTAAGCGCCGAACCCGCCCGTGGACCCTGTCTTGTTGAACAATGTCGGCCCTGCCGGCAGCGCTGGCGTCTGCAGCCGCGTGGCCGGGTGCGGCTCCCAGATCATGCTCTCCGAGTTCCCGTCCAGCAGCGTCTGCAGCTTGGTGGGGTAGGCGTACTGCTCCCAGCCGAGCCCCTGCACCATGTCGCCGACCTTGAAATAACCCACGTGCGTGCCTTCGACCGCGCGCCGCATCGTCGGGTCCAACCCCTGCGGCGTCATGTTGGCTTGCACGAAGCGCAGCAGGTCGGCAGCCGTCGTCCGGATGCCGTACGTGATGGCGCTGAACGGCTCATCGGTGAAATGCACGGCCTTGCCGTCCAGGTAGCCCCATGCGTAGTCCGGACGCGCGGCCGCGGGCACGTTGACGTAGCTGTGCTGCATGCCGAATGCGGGAAACAGGATGGATTCGACGGCGCTCCCGTAGTCGCGCTTGAGCGCGCGCGCCGTCATATGGCCGAACAGGCCAAGGCTGGGATTGGAATATTCGCGGATCGTGCCGGGCGCGCCGGCCGGCTTCCAGGCACGGTAATACCGTGCCGGCAGCGGCTCCGTTAGTTCGTCCGGAAACTGCAGCGGCAGGCCGCCGGCCGTGTACGTCCCCAGGTGCAGCAGGGTTGCCTTGTCGATGGCACTGCCTTTCAGGGCGGGCCAGTACTTGCCGGGACGGTCGTCCAGCGCCAGCTTGCCTTGCACCTGCGCATAGGAAGCGAGGGTCGCGGCAAACGTCTTGCTGACGGAGCCGATCTCGAACAGCGTGCGGTTGTCGATGGGCTTGTTGTCCGCGCGGGACGCGAGGCCGTAGTTGAAGATGGCGGACTGGCCGTCGACCGTCACGGCGACAGCGACCCCGGGCAGGTCATGTTCGGCCATCAGGGGGCGCACGGTGGCGTCGACGATGGCGCGGATGGCGGCGGGATCGGGCGCGGCCGAGGCGGCCAGCGGCAACGACAGGAGCACGGACGTAGTGCAGCGGCGCAGGGTAGTCAACGCATTTCCTTCACGGGAGGTAATCCCGTGAGGTTAGCGGAAAAGCAATGCCATCACAACGGCCGATCAGACGATCTTTTGCCGATCCGCGATCAGCGCTTCATAGGTAAGATTCTGCAGCATCAGGTAGTGCGCATGGTCCAGGTCGACGAACTGCAGGCCGTACGAGAACAGCGGCGGCAAGTTCGGCCCCGGCGCCTTCGCCGTGCCCGCATTGCGGATGATGGCCTTGGCGGCGACCAGCACCTCGCGGTTGCCCGGCTGCGTGATCAGCGTGAACTTCAGGATGACGTCGCCTTCGCTTTGCGCCAGCTCGTGCGCCGTCTCGACCAGCGCCCCTGAAACGCTCAGGTTGACGATGAAGACACGCTGCTCGATCCCCGCGCTGCCCTTGAGCTGGGCCGGAATATCGACCTTGACGCGCATCGCCGTGCGCAGGCTGGTACCCTGGATCTGGTCGGGGAAGGACACGTGCGCGTAGTACAGCGGCCGCTGGAACACGCGCTGCACGACGCATGCGAACGAGCACACGTTGACGCCGGAGAACACGCGCAAGGTCAGCTTGTCGCCCTCGTTGAGCGCGATGGGCGCGCCGTTCTCGAACGGGATCTTGACGATCAGGTACTCGTCCTTGACCCAGCCGACGACGCTGGAGAAGTGCTGGATGGGCTTCAAGGTGCGGTGCGTAATGAACTGCACGCGCCCGCCCACTTGCAGGTTCATCTGCTCGAATTCATAGACGCGGGGCGCGTTGTCACCCGCAGGCGCACTGCTACTCATCTGCCTCTTTCCACACCAGAGAAACAGATATTATAGCTGTGGCAATCACCAAGTCTCAGAAATAGTGTAAATCAGTCAAGACAAATTTCGTGAACGTATCTTCACGCCAACGTCGCATTGCAAGTGATCCCCGGCCCTGTAACACATCTAAGATGCGTGCGCGTGTTACCTCTACACTGCGCATGCTTAGTTCATCCGCTGATGGCGGCGAGTTGTTGTGGGCAGAGTCTATTCGAGGCCATCCCCGTCAACCTCGTCATCTTCTCCCCGGCGAGGAGGAGGTTCTGGCAGTTCTGAAAACTCGATATTGCCCCAATCCTTAACAATCCATAACGAGAAGCCTGATTCCGGATCATTCAATATATCATCATATCGCCGCACCCTTCCCTGTATGTCGTAATGGTATTCGTTGAACGTCAAAGCGGGCTGAGTTGAGGGCCAAATTCTTTCGATCATGTTCGCGGTATAATCAACAAGGCCTCCGCTAGAAAGCCCAATCCCAACCACGTTTACGAAAACGCCGAATGCTGCCGCCGTTATGGCTACAGGCCCTGCACCAGTTAGAACGGCAACTGTTGCGACAACTCCAGCAACGTTGCCCATAAGTGTAAGAACATCTCTATTATCGACCTTGGCTCCAGCTTTGATGTCACCGATGATCTTCAAGAATGTCATCGTACCTGCAAGAGTATTTGTCTGCAGACCAATTGGCGCTAAGGCTGGGACAATACTTGTGATTGACACGACAACTTGGCCTATGTTGTTCGCGAGAACATAGCTGGATGTGCCAGATGCAGTTGACAGTACTAAAGTATTTGCAGCGGCAGCGCCGTTAGCACCTTGGCCGACAAAGCCTACTACCATTTCCACTCTGTTGGACATAATGTTCCTAATTGTTTTGATTAGTTGTATATAATCACACGTATGCATCTATGCATATGCCAATCGATCTTTTCGCTGGCAAGCAGAAATGCTTTGTGGTATCAGTCAAAGAAATCCAGTTTCTTCAAGTCATCTATATGGATGGATTTGAACACCAGCGTAATTCTCAGCTCACGACAAACGCGAGATGGTGATTTAGCGGCATGCGGCTCACTTCCGTAGAACTGGACAACCCGGCCCGGTTTTGAAAATACCGCGCTCCGTATCAAAGAATTTTCGACGTCATAAAATACTGTTTCTCCGCCCCAGGGAAGCGGCCACATGCGATGACAATAAAGTATTGTAGTAACCGCCGGAATATCCTTTGGGTTGTCGCGATGAATGGTGCCATCTAAACCAAAAGTATGAGCATTGGCGTAGCATCGTAGCAATGAATGCCCAGGTAGCAATTTATCCTTAATCGATTTCCATGCATCGACTACGGGGCCGCAGTTAATGTTTTCGGCGAGCTCTACATCACAAGGTGTTCGAGCGGATTTGCCGCCGCCAGCGAAATGCTTGTTCCAATGGCGCAACGATTCTCCAGCTGTATTTGATCCCCAGCCAAAACGCCAGTCGATGTCATTAAAAAAACACGCAATACTCTCGAATTCGGTCGAGTCGAAGAAGTCGTCGACAATACGAGGAGAATCAAACGGACTCATGCTTTCGCGGCTAAAGTCTTTATCGGGCTGGCGTATATGGGCTGGGCGCCTCTGCCTACCGCAGAACGTTTCACGTCAGGGGCGATAAAGCGATAATACAAATCGCCCGCTTGCGGAGGGGGCGCGTATGATACGCGGACAATATAGGAATCGCTTCGCTTTGCAATTTGGGGCTCGGTGTGAATAATCTCCTCAAACTCCGGGTCACTGGCTACTTGAAAGTTTAGCCGTATAAATGCCGGCTTCTGTGACAAGCGTGGGTCTGCCATGGTCGTAATTCGCCAACTACCATCTGGCGCTAATGCTTCTGTTGATCCTGCATGAAAGCAGACTATAAGGCCCTTGTTCGAGTTCTTCATGGCTGCGTGTAGTGAAGAACTGCACAATAAAGTGCTAATCGCTCCGACTGTGGCTGCACTCTTATATATAAAGTCGCGTCGCTTCATGTCTTCTCCAATATGATAGGAACTATAGGCATTACTCTTTTGAGTCGCGTATGCTATCGTATGGAGTTGATATGAATTCTATCCAAATGTCACACTCGTAGGAAATGACAGGCTTGAGAACTGTGAGGGTAAAATATAATGCTTGTTTGGAAAATCCGTTCGATGCTCTCGGTACTGATGGTTTGTTCTTGTAATCTTCGGTTTCCTATTGGAATCTAATTTGGAGGCAAAATATAATGAGGTCAAAAGCTACATGGGGCGCGTCTTTAGGCCCTTTAGGCCCTTTAGGCGAAGAAGGCAGTGTGCTTATGCACAAGCGATCCGCTTATGTAATCGGATTTTTCGCATTGTTGGTTTTGCTATTAGGCGGGAACAGAGTGGAAGGGAAGATTAGTGCGCTGGACTGGACTGAGATAACTGCGACAGTTGAGGAGGTGCGGGTTTACCAGCGGAATGGCCGGAAACGCGACTGGTGTAATATCGTTAGCTATCGATATGTAGTGGGGGGGGGCGCGTCGTTAAAAGTAACAAAATGAGCAGCTCAATAATCGGTGCGTCAGGATGCTATAAGACCGAGTCGGAGGCTCAACAACAAGCGGACACGCTTAGAAAAGCCGGGAGAATTAACGCCTACTACAACCCTAGCGCGGTAAGTCAATCTGTATTAGTGAAGGATAAGCTTGATGAGGTTGATGTCGTTACGCTTGGAAGTGGCCCAATTCTGCTTATAATTGCATTTTGGCAATGGCGGTGTTATCGTGCGAAGCAACAGCTGAAATTGGAGTGAGCGGAGAGTCGCTCCCTTTTCGCGAATCTAAAGAGCTTTACTATTTTCGGTTTGCGGTAACGATTGGTCTCAGTTCAACTGGAACTCTTATATTTTTTCGTTGCATTTCCTTGCAAAGTGCATGGGGCGATTCCCATATCGGGTCCGCATAACGGATTCTCACTCAACGGGAAATTAAAAAAATTCGAGTTTAGCAAAGGTTTGAATTTAGAAAAAATGAAAGCAGCCTAGTTCGTCACGGTCCAATCGCCCGACTTGCCACCATGCTTTTCCCGCACCCGGATCTCGCCCATCACCATCCCCCGATCCACCGCCTTGCACATGTCATACACGGTCAACAACCCGACCTGCACCGCCGTCAACGCCTCCATCTCGACGCCAGTCTTCCCATAAGTCTCCACCTGCGCCCGGCAGTGGACGGACGACGAGGCTTCGTCGGTTTCAAAATCGACGGTCACGCGCGTCAGCGCGAGGGGATGGCACAGCGGAACAATGTCGCTCGTGCGCTTGGCGCCCATGATGGCGGCGATGCGGGCGATGCCCAGGACGTCGCCCTTCTTGGCAGTTCCCGATAGAATGATCGCCAAGGTTTCCGGTTTCATGCGGATGGTGCCGGTGGCGATGGCGATGCGGTGGGTTTCGGCCTTGGCGCCGACGTCGACCATGTGGGCCTGGCCGGCGTTATCGAAGTGGGTGAGCTGGTCGGTCATTGCGCTGGAATCTTGTTATTGGATGAATCGGGGCCATGTCGGCCACAGTCGGAACGAACAGGTATCATAGCACCGTGAATGCCCCCCAATTTCCCCGTCGTCTGGTTGCCGTCGCGGCAGCCTTGCTGATCGCCGCACCCGTCGCCATCCCGGCGCCGCAGCCGCTGGCGCCCGCGCACGTGCCGAACCTGCCGAGCCTGGGCGATACGTCGCGCGAGGCCCTGTCTCCCGTTACCGAGCGCAAGCTGGGCGAGGAGATCATGCGCGACATCCGCTTCGATCGCGACTACCTCGACGATCCGCCCATCATCGAATACCTGAATGCACTGGGCAACAACCTCGTCGCGGCGCGTCCTGGCGCGCGCGGCGAAGCGAACTACGACTATTTCTTCTTCTGCGTGCGCGACCCGATGCTCAATGCGTTCGCGCTGCCGGGCGGCTTCATCGGCGTCCATTCCGGCCTGCTGCTGGCGGCGCAGACGGAATCCGAGCTGGCTTCCGTGCTGTCGCACGAGATCGGCCACGTGGCGCAGCGTCATATCGCGCGCCAGCTGGGTGAGCAGAAGACGGATGCGCTGATCCCGCTGGCCGCGATGGTGCTGGCCGCGCTGGCCGCCAAGTCCAATCCCGATGCGGCCATGGGCGTCATGATGGGCGGGCAGGGCCTGGCGATCCAGCGCCAGCTGAACTTCGGCCGCGATGCCGAACGGGAGGCCGACCGCATCGGCTTCCAGATCATGGGCGCAGCCGGCTACGAGACCAATGGCATGGTGGCGTTCTTCCAGCGCCTGCAGGTGGCCACGCGCAACTACAGCGATATCGTGCCCGCGTATTTGCAAAGCCACCCGCTGACGACCGAACGGATTGCCGATATCCAGGCGCGCATCCGCGAGCAGCCGTACCGCCAGAGAGTCGATGCGCTTGACTTCTTCCTCGTGCGCGCCCGTGCCCGGGTGCTGCAGGACACGTCCAGCAAGGGCCTGGCGGAGACCGAGGAATTCCTGCGCAACCAGCTGCAGCAGCCCAGCCGGCACCAGATCGCATCCGCGCAGTACGGCATGGCGATCCTGGCGCTGAAACGACACGACTACGCCGGCGCGCAAAGCTGGCTGGACAAGGCTGCCGCCACGGTCGACCGGCCGCCCGCGCCCGGCGCGTTCAGCTCGCCGTTGCCGAAAGGCGTGGCCGACAGCGTGCTGGCGTACACGTCGCTGGAGATCAAGGTCGACCAGGTGAACAAGCCGGAGGTGATCGCCCAGGCCATTCGCGAAGGGGAAGTGGCGCATGCCAAGTTCCCGCTGTCGCGCGGCATCGTCTGGCAGTATGCCGACGCGCTGATCAAGGGCGGCAAGGCGGAGCAGGCCGAGCGCTTCCTGCGCGACCAGTTGCAGATGTACCGCAGCGAACCGGAGCTGCAGGACCTTTTGGCACAGGCGTATTCGAAGCTGGGCAAGCTCGCGCTGCAGCACATCGCGCTGGCCGAATCCTACGCGTTGCTGGGCGGTACGCAGGCGGCGCTGGACCAGCTGGTGCTAGCGCGCAAGGCGCCCGATGCGTCGTTCTACGAGCATGCCGTCATCGATGCCCGCGAGCGCGAATGGCAGGCCAAGCGGCGCGAGGCGATGGGCGAGAAGGGCAAGGATAAGGGGACGGGGTTTGCCGTCAGCGGCAGCGTCAAGGCGGGGCCGGCGCAGGAGATGCAGGAGCCGGTCGATCCTTCGTGCCGGGGCATGCTGGCCAATTCGCCGCGTTGCGCGGATGGGCGGGTGGGCATGCCGCAAGCGACGCCTTGGGGGCAGCAGCGGCGTTAGGGTACCCCGCACACTTTCTGCGCGCCGCAGACGTTGTAGCAACCAAAGGCGAAGAGCCGGGGTCAGACCCGGCGGGTCTGACCCCAGGTTCAGGTCTTGGGGTGAGGGATGCGCAAGCGGCTCGCTGAGCACTTCACCGGCATCAGTCAAGCCGAGGGAAGCTTCACGAACCCCAGCCGCGCCGGCACGTCGTCCCGTGCGATCCGTTGCACCTCGATGGCCGCGCCGCCGATCCGCACCGTCAGCTTGCCTTGCGGCTGTTCGATCCATCCCAGCAGCGCATCGTCGGCCAGCGGCTGGCCGTCCCGCTCGAACCACTCCAGTGCCTGCGCGAAGTCGCGGTCGTCCAGTTGCGCGACGACGTCGCCCGCCTGCAGGATCAGCTCACCCGCTTCAGTCAGGTACGCCGCTTCGGGCGCCGGCAGCGCCGCGCCCGTGTGCAGTACCAGCCCCTGCGCGGGATCGGTGCGGGCGACGAAGGGTGTCGCTTCCAAATTGAGGAATACGCGCTGCGGGCCGTTCTGGAAGAACCAGCAACCCCGCTCGTCACGCTGATAGTTGCGATTGATAAAGCCCACCAGCGCCGCGTTGGTCAGCTTGTCGCCGGGGAGGTCCTGCTGCTGTGCGCGCTCGTCGCGCATGCGCCAGTTGCCGCGCGCGTCCAGCGCCAGCCAGCCGTAGCAGTGGGGTACGTTCGGCCATTTGGCCATTGCCTGTTTTACGATATCGTCCATGGCTCAAGCATCGCACAGCGCGGCCGTTTGCGGCGCGCCGATACTGCGGCCGCCCTCGAGGAAGTGGATCATGCGGCGCGGCAGCCAGGCCAGGCTGCCGGGCATGCGGCCCGTGGCGAATCCCACGTGCCCGCCTTCGGCCGGGTAGTCCAGTACCACGTGCGACGACGCCTTCGTCGGCAGGTACCGCCCCGGCAGGAACGGGTCGTTGCGTGCATTGAGCACCAGGGTGGGCACCGTGATGTCCTCCAGCACGTGCTTGGCGCTGGCACGGTTCCAGTAGTCCTCCACGTTGCGGTAGCCGTGCAGGGGTGCCGTGACGATGTTGTCGAACGTGTACAGGTCGGGCGCGGCGCGCATCGCATCGATGTCGAACAGGCCGGGGAACTGCGTGTGCTTGGCGGCGCACTTCGGTTTCAACGTCTGCAGGAACATGCGCTGGTAGACCTGGTTGAAGCCGCGTCCCAGCGCCTCGCCGCCGCGCGCCAGGTCGAGCGGGGCGGACACCGCGACGGCCGCATCGACAAACTCCGCCGCATGCTGCCACTCGCCCAGCCAGCGCAGCAGTACGTTGCCGCCCAGCGAGACGCCGCATGCGTAGAACTTGCCGGTGGCGCGCTCGTGCAGGCGGCGCAGGATCCAGTCGGCCTCCTGGGCGTCGCCGGAGTGATAGAAGCGGGGCGCCAGGTTCGGTTCCCCGGAGCAGCCGCGAAAGTGCGGGATGGCGCCCGACCAGCCGCGCGCGACCAGTTCCGCGCCCAGCGCGCGGCAGTAGTGGCTGTCCGACGAGCCTTCCAGCCCATGGAACAGCACGACAAAGGGTGCCCCCGGGGCGCCGTCGATGAAATCGACGTCGATGAAGTCGCCATCGGGCGTGGGCCAGCGCTCGCGCCGGAACGCCACGGCCGGCTTGGGGATGCACTTGGCGGGGTAGATCGTCTGGAAGTGGCCGTTGGGCAGCCACAGCGGCGCGGTGTATTTCATAGCGGAAAACATTTCCAAAAACCGGGGACAGTCCCCGATTTTTGGAAACATCAATGCAGGATCTGCGATGGGGGCTCGGCCGGGACGGCGCCGGGCGCGATGGAGACGTGGTGCAGCACGATGCGCCAGCCTTTCGGCGTCTTCATGTAGACATTGGTGGCAACCAGGTGATGCGGCTCGCCCTGCGCGGCGGTGACACCTTCGACAACGGTGTGCACCGCGCTCATCAGGTTGTGCGTCTCGTGCAGTTGCGACGGACGGATGTGGCCGGCCGCGCCGTGCTCCAGCAGCATCGTCCACGATTCGCGGATGGCGCGATGGCCGACCAGGCGCGGGCCGCCCGGGTGGATGCAGACGACTTCCTCGTCGTCCGCCCACAGCGCCATCAGCGCTTCCACGTCCGCGCGGTTGAGGGCGTCATAGAACGCCGCTTCCACTTCGGCGGGGCTGCCGTTCAGCTGTTTCTTCTTCATCGCGCGGGCGGGGCCAGGATCAGTGGTGGTGAACGGCCGAGCCTGGCTTGATGCGGTAGGCGGTGCCGCAGTACGGGCACTTTGCCTCGCCGTTGGCGGCGAAATCCAGGAACACGCGCGGATGGCCGGACCACAGCGGCATGGCCGGGTTCGGGCAAAATGCCGGCAGATCCTTACCTTCGAGTTCGACGGGCGTGGTGGCGTTGCTCATGTTCTGATGCTCCGGAGTTCAAAAAGCACGATTTTAACGGATTCGGACAGCGCCCAGCATTCGCCGCTAAAATGACGGCCTTTATCGTTCCCCGGCACTGCCCCGCGTCAGGGTTATGTCGGGATCCCTTTGATGCCACCGCCGCCAGCCATCGTTTTCAAAGTGTGGCAGGAAAGCCACACCGAATGCAATGATGAGTGACGCAAGCGACGTAACGACCCACGACCCCGCCGCCTGGCGCGACGGCGTCCGGACCGGCATTCCCACGCTGTTCGGCATCGGCGCGTGGGGCCTCGTCGTGGGCGTTGCCATGATCAAGTCCGGCCTGACCTTGCCGCAGGCGCTGGGCATGACGTTGATGGTGTTTGCCGGCTCGGCCCAGCTGGCGTCGCTGCCGCTGATCGCCGCCGGCGCGCCGATCTGGGTGATCTTTACCACCGCCCTGGTCGTCAACCTGCGTTTCGTCATCTTTTCCGCGCTGCTGGCGCCGCATTTCGGCATGCTGCCGTGGTACCAGCGCCTGCACCTGGGCTTTGTCTCGGGCGACATCTCCGTTGCCTTGTTCCTGCAGCGCTACCCCGACCCCGCGCCGGCGCCCGGCAAGCTGTCCTACCTGAAGGGCCTGCTGTATCCGAACTGGGCGTCGTGGCAGGTCGGTTCCATCGCCGGCATTTTCCTGGGCAATGCCGTGCCCGCCGAATGGGGGCTGGGCTTTGCCGGCACCCTGGCCATCCTCTGCGTGATGGTGCCGATGGTCGTCAGCCGGCCCGCGCTGTGCGGCGTGCTGGTGGCCGGCGGGATTTCCGTGCTGGCGGCCGGCCTGCCTTATAAACTGGGGCTGCTCGCTGCCGTGGTGATCGGCATGGTCACGGCGATGGCCGTCGACGAACTGGGCGACAAGTTCGCACCGGCGCGCAAGGAGGAGCGGCGATGAGCGACATGGAAATCTGGATCGTCATCGTGGCGCTGGCCGTGTCCACGGCGATCACCCGCAGCGGCTTCTGGCTGGTAGGGCACAAGGTGACGATTCCCCGCCGCGTGCAGGAAATGCTGCGCTACGCACCGTCCTGCGCGCTGGCCGCCATCATCGGTCCGGACCTGCTGCTGGACCCGTCCACGCAGGCGCTGACGTTGCTCAACGGGAAAGTATTGGCCGGCATCGCGGCCGTCGGCTGGTACCTGTGGCGCCGCAACATGCTGGAGACGATCGTGTTCGGGATGTTGTTTTTCACCGCTGTCCGGCTGTTGCATTTGTTCTAATGGATAAGTCGGCAAGACCGGGCTTGCGGTAAAATAGCAGTCTTTCTATCACTTGTCCTTTGGGAAACCATGCAAGCTGTCCTGAACTTCACTCGCCTCGACGATCTGATCGCGCAAAACGCGCTGCAAGGCAAGCGGGTCTTCATCCGCGCCGACCTCAACGTGCCGCAGGATGATGCCGGCAACATTACCGAAGACACCCGCGTGCGCGCCTCCGTGCCGGCCATCCAGGCGGCCGTCAAAGCCGGCGCGAAGGTGATGGTGACGTCCCACCTGGGCCGTCCGACCGAAGGCGAGTTCAAGCCCGAGGACAGCCTGGCACCCGTCGCCGCCCGCCTGGCCGAGCTGCTGGGCCAGCCGGTCGAGCTGAAACAGGACTGGGTCGACGGTGCCGGCCTGGAGAGCCTGCAGGATGGCCAGGTCGTGCTGCTGGAGAACGTCCGCGTCAACAAGGGCGAGAAGAAAAACAGCGACGAGCTGGCGCAGAAGATGGCCAAGCTGTGCGACGTCTACGTGAATGACGCGTTCGGCACCGCCCACCGCGCCGAAGCGTCCACCCACGGTATCGCGAAATTCGCGCCGGTCGCCGCCGCCGGCCCGCTGCTGGCCGCCGAGCTCGACGCGCTGGGCAAGGCGCTGGGCGCGCCGGCCCGTCCGCTGCTGGCCATCGTGGCAGGTTCGAAAGTGTCCTCGAAGCTGTCGATCCTGAAATCGCTGGCCGACAAGGTCGACAACCTGGTGGTCGGCGGCGGCATCGCCAACACCTTCATGCTGGCCGCTGGCCTGAAAATCGGCAAGTCGCTGGCCGAGCCGGACCTGGTGGAAGAAGCCCGTGCCATCATCGACATGATGTCCAAGCGCGGCGCGCAAGTGCCGATTCCGACGGATGTCGTGTGCGCCAAGGAGTTCTCGCCGACGGCAGCGGCCACGGTGAAAGCCGTCGCGGACGTCGCGGACGACGACATGATCCTGGACATCGGCCCGGAAACGGCCAAGCACCTGGCCGAGCAGATCGCCAAGGCCGGCACGATCGTCTGGAACGGCCCGGTCGGCGTGTTCGAGTTCGACCAGTTCGGCGAGGGCACGAAAACCCTGGCGATGGCGATTGCCGAGTCGAATGGCTTCTCCATCGCGGGCGGCGGCGACACGCTGGCCGCGATTGCAAAATACGCCATTACCGATAAAATTGGTTATATCTCGACCGGCGGCGGCGCCTTCCTGGAATTCCTCGAAGGCAAGACCCTGCCGGCGGTGGAAGTGCTGGTGTCCCGCGCCGGCGGTCAGTAAGACCCGGCCAGGATGGAGCGCAGCGCCCGGTCGCCCGACCCGCTGCGCTTTTCTCTTCTTTTCACTCACCGCTCAAGGAACCCTCAATGTCCCGTGGCACTAAAATCGTCGCAACCATCGGCCCAGCTTCCACCGACCTGCAAGTGTTGACGCGGATGATCCGCGCCGGCGTGGACGTGGTGCGGTTGAACTTCTCGCACGGCAAGGCGCAGGATCACATCGATCGGGCCAACCTGGTGCGGCAGGCGGCGGCGGAGTGCGGGCGGGAAGTGGCCATCATGGCCGACATGCAGGGTCCGAAGATCCGCGTCGGCAAGTTTGAAGAGGGCAAGATCAACCTGGCCAACGGCGACAAGTTCATCCTGGACGCCAAATGGGGCGAAAACGGCGAACTGGGCAACCAGGAACGCGTCGGCCTCGACTATAAAAACCTGCCGAACGACCTGCGCGCGAAAGACGTGCTGCTGCTCAACGACGGCCTGATCGTGCTGGTCGTCGACAAGATCGCCGGCAGCGAGATCTACACGACGGTGAAAATCGGCGGCGAACTGTCCAACAACAAGGGCATCAACCGCCAGGGCGGCGGCCTGACAGCCCCGGCGCTGACGGCGAAGGACATGGAAGACATCAAGACGGCGATGAGCTTCCAGGCCGACTACCTGGCCATTTCGTTCCCGAAAAACGCCACCGACATGGAAATGGCGCGCCAGCTGGCGAACATCGCCGGCGAACCCTACGGCCACAAGCCGCAGATGATCGCCAAGATCGAGCGCGCGGAAGCCATTCCGGCGCTGCAGGAAATCCTGAATGCCTCCGACGGCATCATGGTCGCCCGTGGCGACCTGGCCGTCGAAGTGGGCAACGCCGCCGTGCCCGCGCTGCAAAAGCGCATGATCCGCATGGCGCGCGAGTCGAACAAGATTGCCATCACCGCGACGCAGATGATGGAATCGATGATTTTCAATGCCGTGCCCACGCGCGCGGAAGTGTCCGACGTGGCCAACGCCGTGCTGGACGGCACCGATGCCGTGATGGCGTCGGCCGAAACCGCTTCCGGCCGCTACCCGGTGGAGACCGTCGAAATGATGGCCGCCGTCTGCGTGGAAGCCGAGCAGTCCGAATACAACAAGCTGGATGCCGATTTCCTGAACGTGCGCTTCACGCGCATCGACCAGTCGATCGCCTACGGTGCCCTGTTTACCGCCCACCACCTGCGCGTCAAGGCGATCGTCGCCCTGACCGAATCCGGTTCGACGCCACTGTGGATGAGCCGTCACAATATCGACACCCCGATCTTCGCGCTGACGCCGAGCGTCACCACGCAGCGCAAGGCTTCGCTGTACCGCAACGTGCGCGCGCATTATCTGCTGCAGCAGGGCACGAGCCGCGAAGTGCTGAAGCAGGCCGAGGATCTGCTGGTCGAGCATGGCATTGCGAAGAAGGGCGACATGATCGTCGTCACGTGGGGCGAGCCGATGGGACAGGTCGGCGGCACCAACGCCCTGAAGATCGTCAAGGTAGGCGAGTTCAGCTAGGTCGCACCCAGCTACAGGCGGGCGTCCGGTCACGAGCTGCGCAGCCCGCCGCACAGGTTTTTATTTGATTGGAGTATTACCATGTCCCTCGTATCCATGCGTCAGCTGCTGGACCATGCCGCCGAACACGGCTATGGCCTGCCAGCGTTCAACGTCAACAACCTGGAACAGGTGCAGGCCATCATGGCTGCCGCCGACGCCGTCAACAGCCCGGTCATCATGCAGGCGTCCGCCGGCGCCCGCAAATATGCCGGCGAGGCGTTCCTGCGTCACCTGATCGATGCAGCGGTCGAAGCCTACCCGCACATCCCCGTCGTCATGCACCAGGACCACGGCCAGTCGCCGGCCGTCTGCATGGCCGCGATCCGCTCGGGCTTCACGTCCGTCATGATGGACGGCTCGCTGGAAGCGGACGGCAAGTCCGTTGCGTCGTACGACTACAACGTGGAAGTGTCGCGTGAAGTCGTCAAGTTCTCGCACGCCATCGGTGTCACCGTGGAAGCGGAACTGGGCGTGCTCGGTTCGCTGGAAACGATGAAGGGCGACAAGGAAGACGGCCACGGCGCCGACGGCACGATGACCCGCGAACAGCTGCTCACCGACGTGGCGCAGGCCGCCGACTTCGTCGAGCGCACCCAGTGCGACGCGCTGGCGATTGCCATCGGCACCTCGCACGGCGCGTACAAGTTCACCCGCAAGCCGACCGGCGACATCCTGGCCATCGACCGCATCAAGGAAATCCACGCGCGCATCCCGAACACGCACCTGGTCATGCACGGTTCGTCCTCCGTTCCACAAGAACTGCTGGCGATCATCCGTGAATTCGGCGGCGACATGAAGGAAACCTACGGCGTGCCGGTGGAAGAGATCCAGGAAGGCATCCGTCACGGCGTGCGCAAGATCAACATCGACACCGATATCCGCCTGGCGATGACGGCCGCGATCCGCAAGTTCATGTTCCAGAACCCGTCGAAGTTCGATCCGCGCGACTACCTGAAGCCGGCCCGCCTGGCGGCCGAGGAAGTCGTCAAGGCCCGTTTCCTGGCGTTCGGCTGCGAAGGCCGCGCTTCCCAGATCAAGCCGGTGCCGCTGGAAAAAATGGCAGAACGTTACAAGGCCGGTGAACTGGCCCAGATTGTGAAGTAAAATCCTGCCTTGGAACGGGCCGCGTGCAATAGCATGCAACAAGCGGCCCGGACTCACTCGACCGGCGAGCGGGTTTTTCCCCCTCGCCGGTTTTCGCTTATTTTGCGTAAGACATTTCCCCTCCATGAAAAGCCTTTACCAGTCCTCCATCCAATCCCTGCCACTGCTCGGCCATGGCAAAGTCCGCGACAACTACGCCGTCGGCGACGACAAGATCCTGATCGTCACGACCGACCGCCTGTCGGCCTTCGACGTCGTCATGAACGAACCGATCCCCGGCAAGGGCATGGTGCTGAACCAGATGAGCGACTTCTGGTTCGAGAAGCTCGGCCATATCGTGCCGAACCACCTGACCGGCGTGGCGCCGGAATCCGTGGTGGCACCCGATGAAGTGGACCAGGTGAAGGGCCGTGCCGTTGTCGCCAAGCGCCTCAAGCCGATCCTCGTGGAGGCGGTCGTGCGCGGCTACATCATCGGTTCGGGCTGGAAGGACTACCAGGCCACCGGCAGCGTGTGCGGCATCGAACTGCCGAAAGGCCTGCGCCAGGCCGACAAGCTGCCCGAGCCGCTGTTCACGCCGGCCGCGAAAGCCGACCTGGGCGAGCACGACGAGAACATCAGCTTTGCCGACATGGAGAGCCGCATCGGTGCGGAACTGGCCGCCAGGATGCGCGACGTCAGCATCAAGCTGTACAAGGCGGCTGCCGACTACGCGGCCACGCGCGGCATTATCATCGCCGACACCAAGTTCGAATTCGGCCTGGATGAAAACGGCGTCATGCACCTGATGGACGAAGTGCTGACGGCCGACTCGTCGCGCTTCTGGCCGGCCGATTCGTACGCGCCGGACATGTCGCCGCCGTCGTTCGACAAGCAGTTCGTGCGCGACTACCTGGAAACGCTGACGGAGTGGAAGAAGACGCCACCGGCGCCGGCGCTGCCGGCCGAGGTGATCGAAAAGACCCAGGCCAAGTACTTCGAAGCCATCGAACGCCTGACGGGCGAGAAGCTGAAGGTCTGAGATGGCCGATTCGAAGCAGCCGCTGGTCGGCGTCATCATGGGTTCCAGTTCCGACTGGGACGTGATGCAGCACGCCGTCGCCATCCTCAAGCAGTTCGGCGTGCCGTTCGAGGCGCAGGTGATTTCGGCGCACCGCATGCCGGACGAGATGTTTACGTATGCGGAAACCGCGCGGTCGCGCGGCCTGCGCGCGATCATCGCCGGTGCCGGCGGTGCCGCGCACCTGCCCGGCATGGTGGCCGCGAAGACCATCGTGCCGGTGCTGGGCGTGCCCGTGCCGTCGAAGTACCTGCGCGGCGAGGATTCGCTGCTGTCCATCGTGCAGATGCCGAAAGGCGTGCCCGTATCGACGTTCGCCATCGGCGAAGCCGGCGCCGCCAACGCGGCGTTGACGGCGGTGGCCATCCTGGCCGCCACGGACGATGCGCTGGCCGAGCAGCTCGAGGCGTTCCGCGCCACCCAGACCGCGGCCGCCAAGGCCATGATTTTGCCGCTTGAATAATGAGTAACGAAAAGCTTGAAACGGCCCAGCGCGTCGACTTCGCCGCGCTGGCCGAACCGCAGTTCTTACCCGCCGTCCCCAGCGCCAATCCGCCCACGTGGCTGGGCGTAATGGGCGGCGGCCAGCTGGGCCGCATGTTCGCGCAGGCCGCCCAGCAGATGGGGTACCAGGTCGTCGTGCTGGAACCTGCCGCCGACTGCCCCGCGGGGCAGGTGGCGCAGCGCCTGATCAGCGCCGATTACACGGACGGCCCCGCGCTCGATGAACTGGTCGCGCAGTGCGCGGCCGTCACCACCGAATTCGAGAATGTCCCGGCCGACAGCCTGGCGCGCCTGGCGCAGCAGATCTTTGTCGCGCCCAACGCCGCCGGTGTGTCGGTGGCGCAGGACCGCATCGCCGAGAAGACGTTCTTTGTCGGCTGCGCGGAAAAATCCGGCGTGCTGCCGGCGCCGCACAAGGTCATCGCCACGCAGGCCGACATCGACGCCATCGGCGACGACCTGCTGCCGGGCATCCTGAAAACCGTGCGCATGGGCTACGACGGCAAGGGCCAGGTACGCGTGGCGTCGCGCGAGGACGTGCGTGCCGCATTCGACTCCATGGGCGGTGTCACGTGCCTGCTGGAGAAGATGCTGCCGCTGGCCTATGAAATCTCCGTGCTGACGGCGCGCGGCGTGGACGGCCAGTCGGTCGTCTACCCGATCGCGGAAAACGTCCACCGCGACGGCATCCTGTTCACGACCACTGTACCCGGCCCGAACGTGACGTCCGCCTGCGCGAAACAGGCACAGGCCGCCGCGACCGCGATTGTCGCGGAGCTGGGCTATGTCGGCGTGCTGTGCATCGAGTTCTTCGTGCTGACGGACGGCACGCTGGTCGTCAACGAAATGGCGCCGCGGCCGCACAATTCCGGCCACTACACGATGGATGCCTGCATCACGAGCCAGTTCGCCCAGCAGGTGCGGGCGATGGCCCGGCTGCCGCTGGGCGATTGTCGCCAGCATTCGCCGGCCGTCATGCTCAACATCCTGGGCGACGTCTGGTTCGACGGCGACACCTACCGCGAGCCGGCCTGGGACCGGGTCGTCGCGCTGCCGGGTGCCAACCTGCACCTGTACGGCAAGGACGACCCCCGGCCGGGCCGCAAGATGGGGCACGTGACGTTTGTCGGCCATACGCTGATCGATGCGCAGCGCCAGTTCGAGCAGGCTTGCGCCATCCTGGGTATCGCGCCGTGACGGAACAGGTCATCCTCGACGCCGCCGCCACCCTGGCGGCGGGCGGCCTGGTCGCGTTTCCCACCGAGACCGTGTACGGCCTGGGCGCGGATGCGGAGAACCCGGCCGCGGTAGCCAGCATCTACGCGGCCAAGGGCCGGCCGAACGACCATCCCGTGATCGTCCACGTGGCGCCCGGCGCCGACCTGGACTACTGGGTGTCCGATATCCCCGCCGAGGCGCGCCAGCTGGTGGCCGCGTTCTGGCCCGGCCCGCTGACGCTGATCCTGAAGCGCCACGCGCACATTCCGGATGCCGTCTCGGGCGGCCAGGACACGGTTGGCCTGCGCTGCCCGTCACACCCCGTCGCGATGGCGCTGCTGTCCGCGTTCAAGGGCGGCAAGGGCGGCGTGGCGGCACCGTCCGCCAACAAGTTCGGCAACGTCAGCCCGACCACGGCGCAGCACGTGCGCGACGAGTTCGGGCCGGATGCCGGCATCGCGGTGCTGGACGGCGGCTCCAGCCAGGTCGGCATCGAATCGACGATCCTGGACCTGTCGCGCCTGGCCACGCACGGCCCGGTATTGCTGCGGCCCGGTCATATCTCCGCCGCGCAGATCGCCGCCGTGATCGGCGCCATGCCGGTCGCGCCGGACGCCAGCGCGCCCCGCGCTTCCGGCACGCTGGAGTCGCACTATGCACCGAAGGCACCGGTGGCGCTGGTCGCCACGGCGCAGCTCGATGCGCTGCTCAACGCGCTGGCCGGCAAGGGCCGCCGCGTCGCGCTGATCCATTATTCGCCGCTGCTGACGCGCGCTTGCGCCACGCACGTGCTGCCCGAAGACCCGGCCGGCTATGCCCACGGCATCTACGCCGCCTTGCGCGCGATGGACCGCACGCAGGCGGAGCTGATCCTCGTCGAGGCGCCACCGCAGGACGACAACTGGCTGGGCGTCAACGACCGGCTGCGGCGTGCCGCGCATGGCTCCGCCGGCATTGTCGAGCGGTTCCTGCAAGCTTGATGTACCGGTGGCAGTTCAGTTAAGAGATTCTGACGGCTGCCACAACAATGTCGAGGCTTGGGGTCTGTCCCGTTTTTCGGGACTGACCCCAGTTTTTATCGTGCATGGTTGTGCGATTAAAACCAGGGTCAGTCCCCGCTGCGGGGCACAGACCCTGGCCCCTGCAATGTTGCAATCAACTCACTCCTGTTGTTTTTGCCAGAATCTCCCTGTACGGCGTCCGGCAACGCTGGCATATTAGCCAGATTGCGACCAGCACATCCGTTGGCTGGTACAACCATACAACAGTCAGGAGACACCATGCGTCACACCAAACTAGCCCTTGCCGTTGCCTTTGCCGCCGTCCTGGCCGGCTGCGGCGGCAACAGCGGCGATCCGCAGCCGGGCGGCCAGACCAACCGCGTCAAGTTCGCCTCCCAGGTGACGTTCGGCGACAGCCTGTCCGATGTCGGCAGCTACAACGTCGGCACCGTGAAGGCGCTGGGCGGCGGCAAGTTCACCATCAACGGCAACAACACGGCCATCGCTCCCGAGCTGACGGGCAAGAACTGGACCGAGCTGATGGCCGCGCAGCTGCAGCTGCCGGCGCCGTGCGCGGCGCAGACGGGCCTGGATGGCGATGCGTCGAAGGGCTTTGCCGTGCCCGTCGTTAACCATCTGGAGTGCTTCGGCTATGCGCAGGGCGGCGCGCGCGTCACCAATCCGATCGGTGCCGGCCACAAGGCCACCGGCAGCGCCATCGGCGCGCTGACAGTCCCCGTCGTGACGCAGGTGCAGAACCACCTCGCCAAGGTGGGCGGCAAGTTCAAGGGCGACGAAGTCGTGTTCGTGATGGCGGGCGGTAACGACGTCCTGGTCAGCCTGGCCCAGCTGCAGGCAGGTGCCACCGCGGCCGGCACGACGGCCGGCAGGACGGCGTTCACGACCAGCCTGGCCACGCAACTGGCGGCCGGCACGACCAATCCGGCCACGGCCGCGCAGGCCATCGGCGCGGCAATGGCGACGGCCTCCGCGCAGGCAGGCGCGACCAATGAAACGATCGTGGCGGCAGCCGTGCAGGCCGCCGTGCGCGCCGGCTACACCGCCGCGGCCTCGGTGACCGTGTACGGTCCGATGGCCAGGACGGCGGAGCAGGCCGGCAACGCCGCCGGTGCCAAGGCCGGTGCCGACTACGTGACGGCCCAGGCTCCCGGCCTCGTTACCGCGCTGGCGACCGCGGGCGCCGAACTGGCAGCGCTGGTCAAGACGCAGCTGATCGGCAAGGGCGCCAACTATGTCGTCGTCAACAACCTGCCGGACGTGGCCACCACGCCGGCCGGCCGCGCGCGCGACGAGTCCACCCGTGCGCTGATCGACAAGATGGTGCAGGCGTTCAATGCGCAGCTGACCTCCGCGCTGGCGGCCGAACCGAAGGCGCTGATCGTCGACGTCTATGCCGTCAGCCATGACCAGGCGACCAACCCGGGCCCGTACGGCCTGACCAACGTCACCGACACGGCGTGCGACCTGGCGTCGCCGAGGAACCCGCTGGCCAGCTCGCTGGGCTGCACGGGGGCCAGCCTGAAGGCGGGCGACGTCAGTCGCTACTCGTTCGCGGATGAAGTGCACCCGACCCCGTTCAACAACCTGCTGCTGGCGCGCTACGTGTCCCGCTCGATGGTGACAAAAGGCTGGCTGTGAACGCCGGCCCAATACAAGGAGACACGATGAACCATACTCTGCACACGGCGGTGAAACTGCTGGCGCTGGCCGCCGCCCTGACTGCCGCCGGCGGCGCTGCCGCCCAGGCCAAGGGCGACTGGACCGTCAAGGTCGGCGTCAACAAGATCACGCCGAAGGTGGAAAGCGGCGACGTCAGCGCGCCCGCGCTGCCCGGTACGACGGCCGATATCGGCACCGACACCAAGCCCATCCTGAACCTCGCATACTTCGTCACCGACAATATCGTGGCGGAACTGGACCTGGGCGTGCCGTACCGCCACGACCTGTTCGGCGCCGGCGCCATCGAAGGCACGGGCAAGCTGGGCACGGCCGACGTGCTGCCGCCCACGCTGTTCGCCCAGTACCGCTTCTTCGGCCCGAACGCCGTGTTCCGGCCGTACGTGGGCGTGGGCGTGACGTACGCCTACTTCCGCCGCGAACGCGGTTCGGCGCAGTTGACGGCCGTGCTGAACACGGGCGGCCCGGCCTCGACGTTCTCGCTGAAAGCCAAGGTGGCCCCCAGCGTACAACTGGGCGCGAGTTTCCGCCTGAACGAGCGCTGGTCCCTCGACGGTGGCGTCATCAAGACGAAGCTGAAGACGACAGCGACGTACTCGACCGGCCAGACCCAGGACATCCGGCTCGACCCAGTGGCGATCAATGCGGGCGTGACGTTCAAATTCTGATCCGCATCCGCTCCGTTCGGAAAAGCCGGCATTGCCGGCTTTTTTATTGTATTGCCGCTTGCAAACGTGCGCGGCAGGACGGCTTGTTATACTCAAGCCATGACGACTTCACCAGCTCCCCTCGTGCCCACCGCATTGCCGGCGTGTCTCAGCGAGGGTGGGCGGATGGGGGCCATGATGCGGGCGCACGACTGGGGTAACTCCCCGCTCGGGGCACCGCAAGGGTGGCCGGTGGCGCTGCGAGCGGTGGTGGCGTTGACGTTGAACTCGAAGTTCCCCATGTTTATCGCGTGGGGGCAGCAGCTGGCCTTCCTGTACAACGATTCGTATGCCGAAATCCTCGGCGACAAGCATCCGGCCGCGCTGGGCCGGCCGTTCCGCGACATCTGGGCCGAAATCTGGGACGACATCTGGCCCAGCATCGACGAGGCCCTGCATGGCCGCGCCACCTACCACGAGAACCTGCCGCTGACGATGAACCGGCGCGGCTACGAGGAACAGACGTGGTTCACGTTCTCGTATTCGCCCGTGTATGACGGCGAGGGCGGCACCGCGGGCATGTTCTGCGCCGTCGTGGAAACGACGGAACAGGTGCTGGCCGCCCGCCACCGGGCCGAGGAAATCGAACGGATGCGGCTGTTGTTCCAGGGAGCGCCCGGCATCCTGGCCGTGCTGCGCAGCCCCAGCCACACATTCGAGATCGCCAACGACGCCTACCTGAAGCTGATCGGCCGCACGGACATCGTCGGCCGCCACCTGGCGGACGTGATGCCGGAAGTGCGCGACCAGGGCTTCGTTGCCCTGCTGGACAAGGTCTACCAGAGTGGCGAAGCGCACGTCGGGCGCGAGATGCCCGTGATGCTGCAGCGCCAGTCCGGCGGTCCGCTGGAGCAGCGCTTCGTCAGTTTCATCTTCCAGCCGATCCGCGACCACCGGGGCGCCGTGGACGGCATCTTCGTCGAAGGCAGCGACGTGACCGAGGCAGTGCACGCGACGCGCGCACTGCGCGAGAGCGAACAGCGACTGCGTCAGTTGGCCAACACGATCCCGCAGCTGGCGTGGATCGCCGCGCCGGACGGCGACATCCACTGGTTCAACGACCGCTGGTTCGCTTTCACGGGCGCGACCACGACCCAGGCGTTGCGGGGTGGCTGGCGCGACTGGTTCCACCCGGACGACCTGCCGCGCCTGATGGCCCAATGGAACCGCTCGCTGGTCAGTGGCGCTGCGTACGAAGTCACGGCGCGCATGCGTGCGGCCGATGGCGCGTACCGCAGCTTCCTGATCGTGGCGGCGCCGCTGCGCGATGCGGGCGGCGTCATCGTGCAATGGTTCGGCACCAACACGGACGTGACGCCGATCGAACTGGCGCAGCAGGAACTGAAGGAGGCCAACCGCCGCAAGGACGAGTTCCTGGCCATGCTGGCGCACGAGTTGCGCAATCCGCTGGCGCCCATCTCGACGGCCGCCGAGCTGTTGCGCCGCGGGGTGCTGGACGATGCCCGCGTGCGCCAGACCAGCGCCGTCATTGCGCGCCAGGTCGAGCACATGACGAAGCTGGTGGACGACCTGCTGGACGTATCGCGCGTCACGCGCGGCCTGGTCGCGCTGCGCGAGGAAACGCTCGATTTCAATGCGATCGCCGCCGAAGCAGTCGAACAGGCGGGCGCGCTGGTGGAGGCGCGCCAGCACCGGCTGACGGTGTCGCTGCCGGACGAGGCGCCGCACGTGCTGGGTGACCGTACCCGGCTGATCCAGGTGCTGTCGAACATCCTGAACAATGCGGCCCGCTACACGCCGTCCGGCGGCCGCATCGCGCTGACGGTGGCGCGGCAGGGCCGCGAGGTGGTGGCAACGGTGTCAGATGACGGCATCGGCATTCCGGCCGCCTTGTTGCCGCACGTGTTCGACCTGTTTACGCAAGCGGAGCGCTCGCCCGACCGGTCGCAGGGCGGCCTGGGCCTCGGGCTGGCATTGGTGAAAAGCCTGGTGGAGCTGCATGGCGGCCGCGTCAGCGCCAGCAGCGGCGGCGCCGGGCAGGGTAGCCGCTTCGAGGTGGCGCTGCCGACGGTCGCGACCCCGGACGCCCGCGCGCCAGCCGCGCCGCGCGACACGGCTGCACACGACGGCGGCCAGCGCCGGTTGATGATCGTCGACGACAACGCCGATGCGGCGCACACGCTGGCGCTGCTGCTGGATGCGGCCGGGTATGCCGTCACGGTCTGCGGCGGCGCGGCCGAGGCGCTGGAACTGGCGCCGCAACAGGCGCCGGCGCTGCTGTTCGTGGACATCGGCCTGCCCGGGATGGATGGTTACCAGCTGGTGCAACGGCTGCGCACGCTGCCGCAGGCGGCGCAGGCCTGCATTGTCGCGTTGACGGGCTATGGCCAGCCCGAGGACCGCGCCCGCGCGCTGGAGGCGGGCTTCGACGAGCATCTCGTCAAGCCGGTGCAGGCAAAGGCGATCTATGAGGTGTTGGACCGGGTGGCGGAGAGAGGCGCCGGGGCGCCCTAGTGCCACAGGATGCGGCTGGGGTCTGTCCCTTCGGGACAGACCCGGATTTCTTCCCGGTGTCGTTGGCGAACTTCGGGGTCAGTCCCGCAGGGACAGACCCCAACCTGCTTGACGCGGCGGTGTTACTGGAACGCCTGGATGCCCGTCTGCGCCCGGCCCAGGATCAGCGCATGGATGTCATGCGTGCCTTCGTAGGTATTGACCACTTCCAGGTTGACCATGTGGCGGATGATGCCGAACTCGTCGGAGATACCGTTACCGCCCAGCATGTCGCGCGCCACGCGGGCCACGTCCAGCGCCTTGCCGCAGGAATTGCGCTTCATCATCGACGTGATCTCGACGGCCGCCGTGCCCGCATCCTTCATCCGGCCCAGCTGCAGGCAGCCCTGCAGGCCCAGCGTGATTTCCGTCTGCATGTCGGCCAGCTTCTTCTGCACCAGCTGGTTGGCGGCCAGGGGCCGGCCGAACTGCTGGCGGTCCAGCACGTACTGGCGCGCCGTGTGCCAGCAGCTCTCGGCGGCGCCCAGTGCGCCCCAGGCGATGCCGTAGCGGGCCGAGTTCAGGCACGTGAACGGGCCTTTCAGGCCGCGCACGTCCGGGAAGGCGTTTTCTTCCGGCACGAACACGTTGTCCATGACGATCTCGCCGGTAACGGACGCGCGCAGGCCGAACTTGCCGTGGATGGCCGGGGCCGACAGGCCTTCCATGCCTTTTTCCAGCACGAAGCCGCGGATGGCGCCTTCGTCGTCCTTGGCCCAGACCACGAACACGTCGGCGACCGGGGAATTGGTGATCCACATCTTCGAGCCCGTCAGCGCGTAGCCGCCCGCGACCTTTTTCGCGCGGGTGATCATCGAGCCCGGGTCGGAGCCGTGGTTCGGCTCGGTCAGGCCGAAGCAGCCGATCCATTCGCCCGTCGCCAGCTTCGGCAGGTATTTGCGCCGCTGCTCTTCCGTACCGAACTCGTAGATCGGCACCATCACCAGCGACGACTGTACGCTCATCATCGAACGGTAGCCGGAGTCCACGCGCTCCACTTCGCGCGCGATCAGGCCGTACGACACGTAGTTCAGGCCAGGGCCGCCGTATTCCTCGGGGATCGTGGGGCCCAAGAGGCCCAGTTCGCCCATCTCGCGGAAGATCGACGTGTCCATGCGCTCATGGCGGAACGCTTCCAGGATGCGCGGCGCCAGCTTGTCCTGGCAATACGCGGCGGCGGCATCGCGCACCATGCGTTCGTCATCAAGCAGCTGTTCGTTCAGCAGCAGGGGGTCATCCCAATGGAACTGGGCGCGGGCTTGGCTCATCGTGTCTCTCTCGTTGTGGTTTCGGTTCCCTGCATTCTAAAGCGCGGGGGCCGGCGCCGGCTTTTGAAATGGCGACACCAATTTCCGCTTTTTCACGCGGGCATGTGCAGGCCGCCCAGCTTGCCGTCGTGAAACACCAGCGGTTCGCGGGGCGTGAACTCGCAATGCTCCACCTCGCCGACGAAGATGACATGGTCGCCTTCCGGATAACGGCTGCGGTTGTGGCATTCGAACCAGGCCGTGCAGCCCTGGATGACGGGCTGGCCCGTGCGCGACAGCTCGAACGCCACCTGGGCGAACGGGTCGCTGCCCCGGCTGGAGAACAGCTTGGCCATATGGGCCTGGTCGGCCGACAGCACGTTGATGACGTAATGGGAATTGCCGCTGAAGATGGGCATGCTGTTGGCGGCCGAGCGCAGGCTCCACAGCACCAGCGGCGGGTCGAGGGACACGGAATTGAACGAGCTGGCGGTCAGGCCGCGGAACGTGCCGTCGGCCAGCCGGGTCGTGATCACGGTAACGCCTGTCGCGAATTGCGACAGCGCCTGGCGGAAATGCGTGCTGTCGAACTGTGCGCTGTTGCGCGGGGAACTGGTATTCATCGAGAGGCCTTGGTTTTCCGCCATTATGCCAAAGTTTGCCGGGGCGGACCGCCGCGCTCCCGGGGCACGGTATAGTGACGTTTCGCCAATCTTGCCGCCGTCCGATGACAACCATCCTGACCGCCACGTTTACCCGCTTCTTCGAGGCCGAGAAATCCAGCGGCATCGTGCTGATCTGCTGCACGGTGCTGTCGCTGCTGCTGGCCAATTCCACGCTGGGGCCTTCGTACCTGGGCTTCTGGCAGCAGCAGGTGGCCGGGCTCACCGTCGAATTGTGGGTCAATGACCTGTTGATGGCCATCTTCTTCCTGTTCGTCGGGCTGGAACTGGAGCGCGAACTGTACAGCGGCGAGCTGTCCGACCTGCGCAATGCGTTGCTGCCGATCCTGGCAGCGGTCGGCGGGATCGCCGTGCCGGCCGCGCTGCATGCGGCCTTCAACGCCGGCACGACGACGCAAGGCGGCGCCGGCATCCCGATGGCCACCGACATCGCCTTCGCGCTGGGCGTGCTGGCGCTGCTGGGCAGCCGCATCCCGGCCAGCCTGAAGGTGTTCCTGACCGCGCTGGCCGTGATGGACGACCTGGGCGCCATTGTCGTCATCGCCGTGTTCTACACGGCGCACGTGTCGCTGCCTTACCTGGCGGGCGCGCTGGCCGTGTTCGCACTGCTGCTGTTCTGCAACCGCGTGCTGCGCGTGATGAAGCTGCTGCCGTACCTGGCCGGCGGCGCGCTGATGTGGTTTCTGATGTTGAAATCGGGCGTGCACGCGACGATCGCCGGCGTGCTGCTGGCGTTTGCCATCCCGTTCTCGCACAAGAGCGAGGACAAGGAGTCGCCTTCGCACCGGCTGGAGCACTGGCTGCACAAGCCCGTCGCGTTCGTCGTCCTGCCCGTGTTCGCGCTGGCCAATACGGGCATCGTCATCCCGGCCGACTGGCAGCACGGCCTGCTGTCGAACAACAGCCTGGGCATCCTGGCCGGTCTCGTGCTGGGCAAGCCGCTGGGCATTTTCCTGTTGAGCTGGATGGCCGTGACGCTCGGCTGGTGCCGCCTGCCGGCCGGGCTGGGCTGGCGCCACGTGCTGGGCGCCGGCCTCCTGGGCGGCATCGGCTTCACGATGTCGATCTTCATTGCCAACCTGGCATTCCCGGGTCAGGCGGATGTCATCACGGCCTCGAAGATCGTGATCCTGCTGGCGTCGCTGGTCGCCGGCGTCCTGGGCTTCGCCTGGTTGCGCACTGCGGCACCCGCGCCATCCCATTGAACCGGGTGCTCGCGGCAGCCATTCTCCGTATGCGTTACAGTAACGGCATCAACATGGAGAGATGGTATGGCGACTGAAATCGCAGTGCTGGGCGGCGGGTGTTTCTGGTGTACGGAAGCGGTGTACCTGGAAGTGAAGGGCGTGACGAAGGTGGAGTCGGGCTACACGGGTGGCGCGCAGCCGAACCCGACCTATGAACAGGTGTGCGCCGGCACCACCGGCCATGCCGAAGTGGTGCGGCTGGAATTCGATCCCGAGGTCATCGGTTACCGCGACATCCTGGAGATCTTCTTCACGATCCACGACCCGACCACGCCGAACCGCCAGGGCAACGACGTGGGCACGCAGTACCGCTCCGTCATCTATTACCAGTCGCCGGAGCAGGAAGCGCTGGCGCGCCAGGTGATGGCGGAGATGGCGCACGTGTGGGATGCGCCGATCGTGACGGAAATCTCGCCCGCGCAGCCGTACTACAAGGCCGAGGACTATCACCAGAACTACTTTGCCCAGCATCCGCTGCAGGGCTACTGCGCCTTCGTGGTCGAACCCAAAGTGACGAAGTTCCGCAAGATGCATGCGGCGCGGCTGAAGGGGCAGTAAGCCTCCTCAATCGTGCGATGACACGCTGACGCAGCGGCTCTCGTCCAGCGGGCCCAGCACGAACTTGCGCACGGTCGCGCGCGTGCAGGCCTGGTTCCACCACAGCGCGAAGTGACCGCTGTCCCCGGCAATATACAACTGCACCATCCCGGCCTTGCGCAGCGCCTCGACGTGGCGCCGCGCGGCGTCTTCCGGCGTCTTGGCATCGCGTCCGCCCTGGATCACGAGCGTGCGCGGCAGGTGCTCCGGCGCGCGTGCAAACAGTGCGTCGCGCGGATACAGCGGGACGTTCCCATTGACCAGTAACCCCGGCAGGCCGCTGGCGAACAGCAGGCCGGCTTCCTCCTCGCGCACCTGCTGCGCCGTGCGGCCCGGCCGCAGGTTGTTTTCCGAGCCGCTGATGAGCGCCACGAGCGGCACCGAGACGGGCGACTGGGGGAAGCTGCCCAGCTGCGCCATCGTCTTCTTCACCTCGGCAATGACGGCCTGCAGGCGCGTGTCCTTGCCTTCATCGAGCTCCTTGACCAGGTAGGGAATCTGCCACGCCACGCCGGGCACGTCCAGCAGCGACCCCAGGAAGCGTTTCAGGTTCTTGCCGGGGATCGCGGCCAGCAACTGCGGGTCCTTGGCGGCGCGGTCCAGCACCCGGCGGTACAGCGTCTCGGCCGGCTCGCCGACGGTCCGGCGGCAATTGGGACTGGTGTCGCAGTGGGCGAGGATCTGCCGGCCCACCGCGTCGGCCACCAGCGAGCGGCGGCTGAGGTCGGCCTTGTCGTCGTCCTGGCGCGGCACCAGCGAATCCAGCACGAGGCCGTCGATGCCCGTCGCGCCCAGTGCGGCCGTGCGCAGCACCAGCTGGGTGCCGTACGAGACGCCGTAGACGTACGTCTTGCCATGGCGCGGCGTGCGTTCCAGCAGGCGCTTCAGGTCATGCGCCGCGTTGGTCTGGGAGAACTGGCGCGCCTGGGCGGGCGCGGCATTGAGGCGGGCAAAGCACGAACCCCATTCTTCGTTGACGAGGGCCGTGCCGCCCGGCGAGCCGGGGGCTTCCTCCTGCGGGCACATGCGCGTCGAAAATCCTGTGCCGCGGTGGTCGGGGATGACGAGGTCGAAGCCGGGGAACGTGGCACGGAATGCGTCGAGCAGGCCATAGAACGACGCGCCCGATTCGCCCGGGCCACCGGCGACCAGCCAGACGTTGCCAAGGCTGGCACTGGCCGCCGGGAACTTGCGCACGAACAGGTCGATCTCGCCACCCGAACCGGGCGCACCGGACGGGTCGGCCGGCACGCGCTCGATGGCGCACAGGCTGCCGCGCAGCGCGGGATCGGTGGCCGCATCGGCGCAAGGCTGGAAATCGGCGGCGTGCGCCCCGGCGGTAAAGGACAGCAAGGCGAGCCCGAGGGCGCGCAGGAGGGGACGCATGGAAAGCCTGTTAAGTTAGCAAAAAAGCCAGACTACGCGCAGTCCGGCCTTTTGTCGAGTGCGGGCCGGCCGGTCAGGGCTGGATGCGCCCGCGCTGCCAGCTGCCGTCCGCCTGCCGCGTGTAGACGATGCGGTCGTGGAAGCGCGAGCGGCGGCCCTGCCAGAATTCGATGCGTTCGGGCACCAGGCGATAGCCGCCCCAGTGGTCGGGCCGCTGCGGCTTGTCGCCGCTGGCCGCTTCCACTGCCGCGTAACGCGCTTCCATCTCGGCGCGGTTGGCGATCGGCGCGCTCTGCGCCGAAGCGATGGCCGCCAGCTGGCTCTTGACCGGGCGGCTGTAGAAATACTTGTCGCTTTCCTCGGCCGCCGTGCGCTCGACGCGGCCCTCGATGCGCACTTGCCGCTCCAGTTCCGGCCAGAAGAACAGCAGCGCCGCGTGCGGATTGTCGGCCAGTTGCCGGCCCTTCTGGCTGTCGTAGTTCGTGTACCACGTGAAGCCGCGCTCGTCGTACTGCTTGATCAGCACGATGCGCGACGTGGGCCGGCCGTCGCTGCCGACCGTGGCCACGCTCATCGCGTTCGGCTCGTTCACCTGCGCCTTCATCGCCTCGCCGAACCACTTGGTGAACTGCGCGACAGGGTCGTCCAGCGTGTCCTCTTCCGACAGGCTGGCGCGGCCGTAATCCATGCGCAGGTCGGCCAGCGCGATGCCGCCGGCGATCGCCGCCGCCGTCACCGTGGGTGTGGCCTGCTGCGGCGCAGGCACCTCTGGATCGGCCGAGATACCGCGGCGGCGCTGCATGGCATCGCCCATGACCTGCATCTGCGCCGGGCTGAACAGGCGCTTGGCCATCGGGGCCACGTGGCTTTCCTCGGTTTCCATGTGCGCCGTATAGCTTTGCACGAAGCGCGCGACATCGTCCGCCGACAGCTCGGTGGACGACCCGGCCGCGATGCGCTCCAGCTGCGCGTTCAGGACGTGCCAGTCGCGATCCATCTGCTGGTGCTGCGCGAGAATTTGCGGTTTCAGGTCGCGGATCAGTTCCAGGTCGGCGCCCGTCGCCGTCGCTTCCAGCATCGGCAGCAGGTCCTGCTCCTCGTCGGCGTGGTGCAGGTGGGCGGCGGTATTGAAGTACTTCAGCACGGCCTGGGCCGCGCCCTGCGCGGCGGCGTCGGCACCATCACGGGGAAGGTGGGCCAGCAGGTTCTGCAAGGTCTTCAGTTGCTTGCGGATCTTGTCGTGGCAGTGCTTCAGTACGGCGATCGGCTGGTCGAAACCGGGAACCGCATCCATCAGGGACTCGCTCATCGTGCTCTCTCGTCAAGTGGTATCTGGCGGATTGTAGAATAATCCCCGCCCGCTGTCGCTTCGCGAAGGTCCGGTAGAATGGCTCCATGAACGACCTGACTTCTTCTTCCGTGCCCGCCGCGCACGATATCGACTTCGACCGCCGTTTCGGCGGCATCGCCCGGTTGTACGGCGACCGGGCCCTGGCGCGCTTTCGCGCCGCCCACATCTGCGTGATCGGCGTCGGCGGCGTCGGCTCGTGGATCGTCGAGGCGCTGGCGCGCAGCGCCGTCGGCCGGCTGACCCTGATCGACCTGGACAACGTGGCCGAATCGAACATCAACCGCCAGATCCAGGCGCTGACCGGCACGATCGGCATGGCCAAGATCACGGCGCTGACGCAGCGCATCGCCGGGATCAATCCCTACTGCCAGGTGACGGAGATCGAGGATTTCGTCACGCCCGACAACCTGGACGAGATGATCGGCGGGCATGACTATGACTACGTGATCGACGCGATGGACAGCGCCCGCGCCAAGACGGCGCTGGTGCATTACTGCCGCACGAAGGGTATCCCGCTGATCGTCATCGGCAGCGCCGGCGGCCAGACCGATCCCACCCGCATCGAGGTGCGCGACCTGGCGCGCACGGAGCAGGAGCCGCTCCTGAAAAAGGTGCGGCGGCGCCTGCGCAGCCAGTTCAACTATCCGGCCAACGGCAAGAACAAGCTGGGCGTGGATGCCGTGTTCTCCATGGAGCCGCTGAAGTTCCCGGAAACGGGCGAGGTGTGCTCGGTGGATGGCGACGAGCTGGCCGCCGCGGCGCAGAAACCGGGGCTGACGGGCATCAACTGCGCGGGCTTCGGCTCGGCGATGGTGGTGACGGCCACGTTCGGCATGGTGGCGGCGGGCCATCTGCTGCGCAAGCTGGCCGAGGAGCCGGAGGCGGCGGAGGCAGCGGAGGCAGCGGAGGCATGAACCCGTGGTGACAGGCACCTGCGCGTCTTGGCCGATAAACCCGTAGCGTAAATCCGACGAACCGCCAAACCCGCGCCGCCTGCGGCCAGGATGGGATATATTCTGTAGGGCAACTTTCGCCCGCTACCCATCCTGCCCATCATGTCACTCAATCAACTCGTCTATATCAGCCAGGCCACGCGCAAGATGTCGAAGGAGGAACTGCTGGATCTCCTGGCGCAGGCCAAGGCCAACAATGCCCGGATCGACGTCACGGGCAGCCTGTTCTACAACGGCGGCTGGTTCATGCAGGTCCTCGAAGGGCCGGAGGCAACGCTCGCGAAGCTCGTCGCCAGGATCGAAAACGACCCGCGCCACCAGGACTTCCGCCTGCTCTATAACGAGCCGGCGAAGTTCCGCACGTTCGTCCGCTGGAGCATGAACATGACGAACCTGGAAGACCGGCAGACGGACAAATACGACGAACTGGTCGACGTGATCGAGGCGGCCAAGACGGATCGCAAGATCGGTACGCTGTCGCCGGCGGTGACGTTGCTGCGGCTGTTCAGCCACTAGAAGCGCTGGTGCCTGACATCACAGGTCTACCACCACATACTCCCCACCCGGCAACGACTCCACCAGCACGGCCCGCGCGCCATGCCACGGTACCGGCGCGAACGTGCCGGAAGGCGCTTCCCTGGCCTCCCGCGCCAAGGTCACGTGCGGCTTGAAGCTGCCATGTGTGGCGGTGGAAAAGCCGGCCGCCACGAGCCTTCGCACCAGTTCCGCCTGCAGGTCCAGCAGCGCGGCAGGGGGCTGCGTCATGCCGGCCCAGGCGATGCGGGGGCGCGCGAAATAGCCGTAGCAGTCGATCGACAGTGCCAGCGGCGGCACGGGCAGCGCATGCAGGATAGCGAGCAGCGTGGGGACGGCGGTGGCGGGCAGGTGGCCGAGGAATGCCAGCGTGATGTGCAGCTTGGCGGGCGGGATCAGGCGCCCCTGCATACCGGCCTGCAGCGCGACCAGCGCGGCGCGTTGCGCATCGTCCGGCCACAGCGCGAAGAACAGCTTGCGGGTGGCCTCGTTTGTCGATGCATCCGGATGATTTGCTATCATGATGCCGCCATAAAATCAGAACAGGAAGAATACATCATGACCCGTTTGTCCGCTTTGTTCGCCGTATTGTCCCTCAGCCTGGCTGGCGCCGCCCTGGCGCAGACGCCGACGCCCGCACCGGCGGCTCAGGCCGCGCAGTCCGACGCTGCGCCGGCCGCCATCGTGCCCGGTTCGGCCGCGCCCGGCCCGGCCGCCGAGCAGCTGATCGTCAACGACGTCAAGGTCGGCACCGGCCGCGAAGCCACCGCCGGCAGCAACGTCTCCGTGCACTACACGGGCTGGCTGTACCGCCCGCTGGCGAAGAACCAGCGCGGCCGCCAGTTCGACTCGTCCCGGCCGCGCGGCGAGCCGCTCGAGTTCCAGCTGGGCGCGGGCCGCGTCATCAAGGGTTGGGAACAGGGCGTGACGGGGATGAAGGTGGGCGGCAAGCGCACCCTGATCATCCCGTCGGAACTGGCGTACGGCGCACGCAGCATGCCCGGCATTCCGTCCAATTCCCCGCTGATCTTCGACGTCGAACTGCTCGACGTCAAATAACGGCCGGCGTACACTGGGTCTCCCAAGAACCTGCGGAGACCCATAATGAGAATCGCCAACGATGTCACTGAGCTGATCGGCAATACCCCGCTGGTCCGCATCAACCGCCTTGCCGCCGGCAGCGGCGCGCAAGTGCTGGCCAAGCTTGAATTCTTCAATCCCGCGCACAGCGTCAAGGACCGTATCGGCCTGGCGATGATCGCCGCGGCCGAGGCGGCCGGCCTCGTCAAGCCGGACACGATCTTCGTCGAGCCTACCAGCGGCAACACCGGCATCGCGCTGGCGATGGTATGCGCCGCGCGCGGCTACAAGTGCACGCTCGTGATGCCCGACACGATGAGCCGCGAACGGCGCATGCTGCTGCGTGCATACGGCGCCGAACTGGTGCTGACACCCGGCAGCGAAGGCATGCTGGGCGCCATCCGCCGCGCCGAGGAGATGGTCGCGAGCGACCCGCGCTGCCTGATGCCGCAGCAGTTCAACAATCCCGCCAATCCGGAAGTGCACCGCCGCACGACGGCGGAGGAAATCTGGCGCGATACCGACGGCCAGGTCGACATCCTCGTGGCCGGCGTCGGCACGGGCGGCACCATCACGGGCGTGGGCGAAGTGCTGCGCGAGCGCAAGAGCAGCTTCCGCGCCATCGCGGTGGAGCCGGAAGCGTCGCCGATGCTGTCGAAGGGCACCAAGGGACCGCACCCGCTGCAGGGCATCGGCGCCGGCTTCGTGCCGGCCGTGCTGAACACGCACGTCTACGACGAGGTGGTGTGCGTCAAGAACGAGGATGCGTTTGCGATGGCGCGCCGCGCCGCCAGCGAAGAAGGGCTGCTGGTCGGGATTTCGTCCGGCGCGGCGCTGTGGGCCGCCGTGCAGGTCGCGCGGCGCCCGGAAAACGAAGGCAAGGTGATCGTGACGGTAATCCCGTCGTTCGGCGAACGCTACCTCAGCACGCCGCTGTTCGCGGGCCTCGCCGATCAGTGACGGTGGGCGTGGCCATGACCTTGATGGCCATGCTCATGTGCGTGGTCATGCTCATGCGAGTGGCCATGCTCATGTGAGTGCTCATGTGCGTGCTCATGGTCGTGGCCAGGCGCCTCCTTCACCAGGCAGCACGCGTGGTCCGTGGTGCCGCGTTCCGTCTGCAGCGTGCTGTGGTGGATGGCGAACTCCTGGCGCAGCTCGCGCGCGATGTCGTCCATCGCGGCGTCGCCCGGGTAGCCGTCCGGCATGACCAGGTGGGCCGTCAGCGCCGTTTCCGTCGTGCTCATCGACCAGATGTGCAGGTCGTGCACGTCCGTCACGCCGGCGCGGCCGCGCAGGAACTGTTCCACCTTGCGTGAATCCACGTTGGTCGGCACCGCCGCCAGCATCATCCGCAGCGATTCCTTCAGCAGCGACCACGTGCCCAGCACGATCAGGATCACGATGGCGATGCTGACCAGCGGGTCCAGGCGGATCCAGCCCGTGGCCATCACCACCAGGCCCGACACCAGCACGCCCAGCGAGATGGCCGCGTCCGCCGCCAGGTGCAGGTAGGCGCCACGGATGTTCAGGTCGTCCTTGCTGCCCGCCATGAACAGCCACGCCGAGATGCCGTTGACGGCGATGCCGACGGCCGCGACGATCGACACTGTCGCGCCATGGACCGGCACGGGGTTGACCAGTTGCAGCACCGCTTCCCACAGGATGGCGCCGCACGCGCCCATCAGCAGCATGCCGTTGAACAGCGCCGCCAGCATCGAGCTGCTGCGCAGGCCATACGTGAAGCGGCGCGACGGCGCGCGCTTGGCCAGGATCGCCGCGCCCCAGGCCAGCATCAGGCCCAGCACGTCGGACAGGTTGTGGCCCGCGTCGGCCATCAGCGCGGTCGAATTGGCGACGAAGCCGTAGCCGAACTCCACCGCGACGAAGATCGCGTTCAGCGTGATCGCAATGGCGAACGCGCGGCCGTGGCTGGCGGGATCGCCGTGGTGATGGTGACCGTGACCATGATCGTGGCCGTGGTGGTGGTGCGCGCTCATACGTCCGCTCCTGCTTCCTGGGGTGTCGTGGGTTCGGCGATATGCTCCAGCATATCGTGCAGCACGCCGCTGATGTGGGCATCCGCCGCGCTGTAGAACACCTGCTTGCCCTGCCGTTCGGCCTTGACGATGCGGGCGGCGCGCAGCAGGCGCAGGTGGTGGCTGACCAGCGAGCTGCTCAACGCCAGGCCGGCGGCGATGTCGCTGACGGCAATCGGCGCCGGCATGCATGCCAGCACGATGCGCAGGCGGGTCGGATCGCCCAGCAGGTGGAACAGGTCGGCCAGCTGGGCCACCGACGCGTCAGGTTCGGGATAAGGTAGGTTCATCGGCCGTGGTGATTGATTAACATCTGAATAGTTATTCAAATGTTAGTCGTAATCGCGCCACGGTGCAAGAGGCTTCGTTCATTTCCATGCGGCAAGGCGTGCTATCATCGGCGGACGGTAATTGCCACACAGAAATACATCATGGTCACTCCCAGCGGTAACACAAACATCGACGCGCTCGCCTACATGAGCTGGAATGCGAAGCCGGGAATGCCGCTGACGCTGACCTACAGCTTCCCCATCGCCGCGCCGGCCAATTCGACGGGGGAGGACCGCGCTGGCTTCGTACCGATGACGGCTGCCCAGAAGGGCGATGCGCGCGCGGCCATGGCGACGTGGTCCGCCATCGCCAACGTCACGTTTCGCGAAGTGGCCAGCGGCGGCAAGCTGCTGCTGGCCACCAACGACCAGGGTTTGACCAGCGCGGCGTATGCCTACTACCCGCAGCCGTACGGCACCTCCGCCGTGTACCTGAACAACGACCTGTCGTACAACAACGCGACCACGTCGAATGCCTACCGCATCAACATCCTGGTCCACGAGCTGGGCCACAGTCTCGGCCTGAAACACCCCGGCAACTACAACGCGGGCGGCGGCGGCACGCCCGGCCCCTACCTGCCGGCCGCGCTGGACAACAGCGACTACACGATGATGTCGTACTACGATGGCGCCAGCAAGGCCATTGACGGCAAGCGTCCCGTCGCGCCGATGCTGCTGGACATCCTGGCGATGCAGTACCTGTACGGCGCCAACACGAGCTGGCATGCGGGCAACGACATCTATGCGCTGACCAATACGGCGGCGCCCCAGTGCATCTGGGATGCGGGCGGCGTCAACACGCTCGATTTCTCCGCCTGTACGGGTGCCGTACTGATCGACCTGAACGCCGGCACGTTCAGCGAAACGGCACCGGGCCTGCACAACATCTCGCTGGCCTATGGCGTGGCCGTGCAACGGGCGGTGGCCGGCGCTGGCGGCTCGACGATCCGCGGCAACGACCTCGGCAACACGATCGCGGGCGGCGCCGGAGCCGACGACGTCAGCGGCGGCGCGGGCCACGACGAAATGACGGGTGGCGCAGGCAACGACCGCCTGCGCGGCGGCGGCGGCGACGACCGGCTGGACGGCGGCAACGGCCAGGATACGCTGGACGGCGGCAGCGGCAACGACATCATGCTGGGCGGCCTGGGCGATGACGTGTACTTCGTCGATGCGCCGTCCGACGTCGTGACGGAAAGCGCCAACGGCGGGCGCGACACAGTGCGGACGACGCTGGCGCAGTACGCGCTGGGGCAGGACGTGGAAGACCTGGCGGGCGCCGTGGCGGGCCGCGCCTACCGGCTGACGGGCAACACGCTGGACAACGTCATCGACGGCAACAGCGGCAACGACACCCTGGTGGGCGGTGCCGGCAACGATACGCTGCGCGGCTTGGGCGGGCGCGACAGCCTGCAGGGCGGCGACGGCGACGACTGGCTCGAAGGCGGCGGCGGCAGCGACACGCTGGACGGCGGCGCCGGCAGCGACAGCGCCGTCTTCGCCGGGACCCTGGCGAGCTATGTGCGCTCGCTTCCCGCTGCGGACGACCTGAAGCTGGTCGACAAAGTCTCCGGCGCGCTGGTCCTGGTGCGCAATACGGAGACGCTGGTTTTCGGGGGCGTGTCGTACACGCTGGCGGACCTGCGCGCGGGCCTGGCCGTTGCGGTGCGTGAGCCACTGGTCGGGGGCACGTCGGACGGCGCGGGCGGGGCGCTGCTGGCCGGGACCGCGCGCAACGACCTTCACGTCGTCGCCGCGGCCACCGACGTCATCGTCGAGTCGGCGGGCGGCGGTAACGACACGGCACTCGTCAGGATCGCGGTAGAGGGCTATGGCTGGACGCTGGGGGACAACGTGGAAAACGTCGTGGTGCGCGGCATGACGGCAGGTACCATCACCGGCAATGCCCTGGCCAACCAGATGGAAGGCGACGCCAGCGACAATACGCTGGACGGCGGGGCGGGCGACGACGTGCTGGAGGGCGGCGCCGGGGCGGACCATCTGCTGGGCGGCGCCGGCAGCGACCTGCTGAACGGCGGCCGCGGCGCGGACGTGCTGGAGGGCGGCGCGGGCGACGACATCTATATCGTCGACGATGCCGGCGACGCCGTGCTGGAACTGGCGGATGGCGGCAGCGACCGCGTGCAGACGGCGCTGGCGGCATGGCAGCTCGACGGCGGCATCGAGCAGCTGCGCTTCACCGGCAGCGGCGCGTTTGCCGGTACCGGGAACGAGCTGGACAACCGCTTGACGGGCGGCGGCCGCAACGATCGGCTCGACGGCGGCGCGGGCAACGATACCCTCGTGGGCGGTGGCGGCAGCGATGTGCTGACAGGCGGCAGCGGCAACGACACGTTCGTGCTGCGCCTCGCCGGCGGCATCGATACGGTAACGGACTTCGTCAGCGGCAGCGACCGGCTGGAAATCGCCGTTGGCGCGCACGCCAGGCTGACGATCGTCGGATCCGCCGCCGCAGGCTTGACTGCGGGGCAGGTAGCCAAGGCGATCGGGGTCGCCGACAGCGCCTATGCGATCAGGTCGACCGCGCTGTTCGCCGTCGACGATGGCACGTCGACGGTCGTCTACCGCTTCCAGTCGGTCGACGGCAACGCCACGGTCAGCGCCGGCGAACTGACGCAGGTCGCACTGCTGACAGGCGTGGCAAGCGTAACGGCCGGCGATTTCATCCTGGGTAGCGCCGGACAGGCGCCGATAAAAAGCCGTGGCAGCCTCCGGTCGCGCCGACTCGGGAGGGCGCGGATGGCCGGGGCGACAGCCGAGGGGGCGAGGGGCTGGCCTGGCGGGAGACTGACCCGGCAATCCACCGGCAACGGCCTGCGATCGCCGATCGCCCACTGTCGTCTAAGGCTTCTGCATCTCCGCCAGCACGGCATTGCGCGTCTTCGCATCGAGGCGCGGCAGCACGCGGTTGAACTTCTCGCCGGTGGCGATGGCGGCCACCTGTTCGGACGTGAGCGGCGCCGGCACGGGCACCGGCGGCGCTGGCGCGGGCCGGAAGAACAGCGCTTGCCCGATCAGCACGAGCAGCGCGCCAAAGGCGGCGGCGCCCAGCGCCAGGCCGAGCTGGCGCCGCTCCGGCGTGGCCACCCCGGCAGGCGCTGGTGTTCGCGGTGTCGCCGCCGGGGCCGCGGGTTCGAATTCCGAGACGAGCGGGGCGGGAGCGGCGCCGGCCTGGCGCACCAGCGCGGCCGATGCCGCATCGATGCGCGCCACGTGCCGTTCGACCGCCTCGGCCAGCACGGCTTCGTTCAGCGCGACAAGGGCGAAGATGGGATCGTCCACGTCGACCTTGACGCCCGTCTTCTCGAACACGAGGGTGCGCAGCTTGTGCTGGTCCATGGCGCTCCCCGTTACCAGTCGATCTTGTCGAGCTGGTCGAACAGGTCGCGGAACACGACCTTGATGCGCTGCTTTTCCATCACGTTGAACTTGTCGCTGGCCTTCACTTCGTCGACCGTCATGCGCGCCGTGTTCATCTTCTTGATGTCGGCGCCGAACGTGTCGGCATTGCGCTGAGCCAGCACGACGCGCCCGCGCACCCGGCTGGAATTTTCCGCATAGGTCTGCGATTCGATGAAGGCCTTGCCGGACGCCGACTGGAGCGGGCCGAAATGTTCGTTCTCCCACAGGATCAGCGGCACGTTCGCCGACTTGGCGGTGGAGACGAAGCCCATCGCTGTGTCGTGCAATGTGTCGCCGCCGCCGACGATGGTGTGGATGTAGACCTTGCGGCCGGAATCCTCCAGCAGCGCGAAGCAGTGGTTCTCCAGCAGGTAGGCCAGCAGCGGCGAGAAGGTGTTGGCACCGTTGTCGATGACGCAGTTGCCGTCCGCCTCCAGGATGTCGATCATCAGCGCGTCGAACCGTTTCGGGTCGATCGTGCGCGCTTGCGTCATGACGGGGATGTGCTTGACGTCCAGCGCCTTGTAGCGCGAGAACGTGGTGTTTTCCTGGTCGGTGTCGTAGCAGCGCAGGGGTGTGTCGTCCTTCGCCTTGAGCCACTGCGCGAGGATGGTCGAGACCAGGGTCTTGCCGATGCCGCCTTTACCCTGGAGGATGAAATGAACCGTGTTTTGCATCGAGTCGTTCTCCGAAATGCCGAAATGCCGAAAAAGCATAGCCTGCCCGCGACCCGTGCCGCGGGATTCCAGCTGAACTATACAGGGGCGCGGGCCGCCGCGCGAGGCGGCGCCGGGGGACGTCAATGCTGCGGGACCCCTCGACGGCTCAGTCGATAAAACGCAGCAGCCCCTGCAGCGCATGCACCACGGTCTGCTCGCGCACGGCATGGCGGTCGCCGGAGAAGACCAGGCGTTCCGTATGGACGGTATCGCCATTGGCCCAGCCGAAGCAGACGGTGCCGACGGGCTTGCCGGGCACGGCGCCCGTCGGTCCGGCGATGCCGGTCGTGGACACGGCCACGTGCGCGTTGCTGCTGCCCAGCGCACCTTGCGCCATCGCGGCGGCCACTTCCTCGCTGACACTGCCGAACTGGGCCATCAGGGCCGCAGGCACTTCCAGCAGCTCCGTCTTGGACGCATTGGAATAGGTGACGAACCCGCAATCGAACCAGCCCGTCGACCCGGCGATTTCCGTGATCGCCTGCGCGACGCCACCACCGGTGCACGACTCGGCGGTAACCAGCAGTAATTCCTTTTCCTGCAGCGCGCGCCCTACCTGGGCGGCCAGTTCGTTGATGTCCGTGCTCACGTGTCGCTCCTTTGGCTGTGGCGCCAGGTCCCTGGCTTGTGCGGTCCATTCTAGCGCGCAGTCCCCGCGCACGGCCACGCATGCGGGAAAATATTTGTCAAATGCAAAACACTTGCCTGCATAATCACGCGCCGCCGTCCGCCAACTGAACGATAGAATAGACGCCAGGAGAACATGGTGACGCAAATTCCAGGGCTAACCCGGCGGTGCTGGCAGGTCAAGGCGATCGCGGACCCGTTCGTCCCTGTGCCGGCGCGATGGCGAGGCCGGCCATGATCCGGCTGCGCTCGCTGCGGCACAAGCTGCTGGGCGTGATCGCCATGGTGATCCTGCCGGCCATGCTGGTGTCGATCGGCACGGTGGTAGCCTACGACCTGCATGTCTACCAGCAGACGATCCGCGACGACATGCGTACCCAGGCCGAACTGCTGGGTCACATGAGCGCGCCGGCGCTGACGTTCGACGACCAGCGCCTGGCGCAGGAGAACCTCAGCCTGCTGCGCCTGCGCCCGAAGGTCAACGCGGGCGCCATCTACAACGCCCGTGGCGCGCTGTTCGCCCGTTATGCGGCGCCGGACCAGAAACCCGTCATCCCGCCTCGCGTCGGCCAGCCCGGCTTCCAGTTCCAGGACGGCAAGATGCTGCTGTTCCAGCCCATCTACGACAACGGCGAGCTGCTGGGTACCGTCTACCTGCGCGCCGACTACGAGATGATGGACCGCTTCCTCGACTACCTGCTGATCGGCGTGCTGGCGGCCCTGCTGGCACTGCTGATCGCGTGGCTCGTGATGCGCCGGCTGGCCGAGGTCATCACGCGTCCGATCCTGAACGTGGCCCACGTGGCGCGCGAGGTGATGGCGACGGGCGACGTGTCGCGCCGCGCCGAGCGCCTGGGCGAGGACGAGGTGGCCGAACTGGCCGAGTCGTTCAACAAGATGCTGTCCGATATCGAGAGCCGCAAGCGGGAGCTGGAGAATTCGAACCGCGAGATCGCCCGCGAGGCCGAGCAGCGCACCCTGGCGCAGCAGGAAGTGATGCGCCTGAACGCGGAACTGGAACAGCGCGTGCACGAGCGTACGGTGCAGCTGGAATTGGCCAACGGCGAGCTGGCGATGGCGATGGAGGAGGCGAAAAGCGCCAACCAGGCCAAGTCGGCGTTCCTGTCGTCGATGAGCCACGAGTTGCGCACGCCGCTCAATGCCATCCTCGGCTTCGCCCAGATCCTCACGTCCGACAAGCTGCCGTCCACCCTGGCGCAGAAGAAGGAATTCGCCAGCCATATCCTGAAATCGGGCCGCCACCTGCTGGCGCTGATCAACGAGATCCTCGACCTGGCCAAGATCGAATCGGGCGCGGTGGCATTGTCGATGGAGCCGGTGGCGCTGGCCGACATCCTGCAGGAATGCGAGACGATGATGGCGCCGCTGGCGGGCCAGCGCGGCATCCGCCTGCTGTTCCCCCAGCAGGTCACTTGCAACGTGACGGCCGACCGCACGCGGCTGAAGCAGGTGCTGCTCAACCTGCTGTCGAACGCCATCAAGTACAACCGCGAGGGCGGCGCGGTGGTGGTCGACTGCACCAGCGGCGCGGCCGACGTGTTGCGCGTGTCGGTGCAGGACACGGGCATGGGCCTGAAGCAGGAGCAGGTGCGCATGCTGTTCCAGCCGTTCAACCGGCTGGGCCAGGAGTCCGGCGCGGAGGAAGGCACGGGCATCGGCCTCGTCGTCACGAAGCGGCTGGTGGAGCTGATGGGCGGCACGATCGGTGTCTCCAGCAGCCCTGGCGTGGGCAGCGTGTTCTGGATCGACCTGAAGACCACGCAGCCGGTACCGTCGCCGCTGGAAGGCCTGGTGCCGCCACCGGGCGGCGACGTGCGGCTGCGCGAGCGCGACAACATCACGGTGCTGTACGTGGAAGACAACCCGGCCAACCTGAAGCTGGTGCAGGAGATCATCAGCTTCCGCCCCGAACTGCGCCTCCTGACGGCGCCGGACGGCCAGCTGGGCCTGGAGCTGGCGCGCGCCCACCTGCCGGACCTGATCCTGATGGACATCAACCTGCCCGGCATCAGCGGCCTGGAGGCGCTGCGCCTGTTGCGCGCCGACCCGCGCACGGCGCACATTCCCATCATCGCCCTGACGGCCAACGCCATGCCGCGCGACGTGGAACGGGGAATTGCGGCAGGATTCTTCCGGTACCTGATCAAACCGATCAATATCGACGAATTCACGGAAGCCATCAACAGCACGATTTCCTGGCTCGGGGAACGTGACCATGCCGAGGCCGAAAGGGGGCAATCATGATCAACCGGGCCGACATCCTCCAGGCCAGCATCCTGATCGTCGACGACCAGCCCGTCAACGTGCAGTTGCTGGAATACCTGCTGCAATCGACGGGCTACACCAACGTCAGTTCCACCACCGACCCGCACGTCGTCGCCGCCTGGCACGAGCAGCACCGCTACGACATCATCATCCTCGACCTGCAGATGCCCGGCATGGACGGCTTCGACGTGATGGAGGCGCTGCGTCCGCTGGAGCCGGGCGGCTACCTGCCCGTGCTGGTGGTCACGGCCGAACCGGACAAGAAGCAGGCCGCGCTGGACGCGGGCGCGCGCGACTTCGTCAGCAAGCCGTTCGATCCCGTGGAGGTGCTGACGCGTATCCGCAACCAGATCGAGGTACGGCTGATGCAGCGCGAGGCGCAGCGCCACAACGCGGTGCTGGAGCAGACGGTGCGCGAGCGCACGGCCGACCTGCAGCGCTTTCGCAGCGCGATGGATGCCACGGCCGACGCCATCTTCCTGATCGACACGGGCACGATGGGCCTCGTCGACATCAACGACGGCGCCTGCCGCATGCTGGGCTACACCCGGCGCCAGCTGCTGGCGCTGGAACCGTCCCGGCTCGGCCTGGGCGGCGCCGACGCGCTGCAGCGCCAGGCCCATGCCGCGCTGGCCCATGGCGACCTGCGTTCGCCTACGCTGACGGAAACGGAGCTGCTGCGCCAGGACCACGCCACCGTGCCGGTCGAGGTGTACTGGCAGCTGCAGCAGGAGGGGGCCGAGGCCGGCGCCGCGCGCCAGCGCACGCTGATCTGCGTGGCGCGCGACATCAGCGAGCGCCGTCGCGCCGAGGAGCTGCTGGCGCACGCGGCGCATTACGACAGCCTGACGGGCCTGCTCAACCGCACGCTGTTCTACCGCACGCTGATGGATGCGATCGAGCTGGCGCGCGACAAGGAGTGGCGCATCGTCGTGCTATTCATCGGCCTGGACCGCTTCAAGAACGTCAACGATTCGCTGGGCGCGGGCATGGGCGACCTGCTGCTGCGCGAATTCTCCAACCGGCTGGTGCAGTGCGTGCGCATCCGCGACACGGTAGGGCGCCTGGGTGGCGACGAGTTCGGCCTGATCCTGACGATGACGCGCGACCAGCACGACGCGGTGCTGGTGGCGAACGAAGTGCGCGACGCGTTGCGTGCGCCGTTCCAGCTGGGCGAACACCAGGCCACGTTGACGGCGTCGATCGGCATCGCCGTCTACCCGGATGACGCGGGCGACCCGGAAACGCTGGTCAAGTATGCCAACACGGCGATGACGCAGGCCAAGGAGGCGGGCAGCGATGCCTACCGCTTCTTCACGGCCGGCATGAACGTGCAGGTGCTGGCGCGGCTGGACCTGGAGATGGCGCTGCGGCGCGCGCTGGACCAGGAGGAGCTGGAACTGTACTACCAGCCCAAGGTCAACCTGCACACGGGCCGCATCAGCGGCGCCGAGGCGCTGCTGCGCTGGAACCGGCCCGGCCACGGCATGGTGTACCCGGCCGAATTCGTCAGCGTGCTGGAGGAAACGGGCCTGATCGTGCGCACGGGCGCATGGATCATCGACGCGGCCTGCCGCCAGATCGCCGAGTGGCTGGAGAGTCCGGTGGGGCCGCTGCACATCGCCGTCAACGTGGCGTCGCGCCAGTTCGTCGAGGGCGACCTGGAACGGGACATCAACGAGGCCCTGGAACGGCACGAAGTGCCGCCCGACCTGCTGGAACTGGAGCTGACGGAAACGGCGCTGATGTCGAACGCCGAGCGCACAATCGAGGTGCTGACGAAACTGCGCGAGCTGGGCATCAAGGTGGCCATCGACGACTTCGGCACGGGGTACTCGTCGCTGGCCTACCTGCAGCGCTTCCCCATCGACAAGCTGAAGATCGACATCGCGTTCGTGCGCAACATCACGACTAATCCGAACGACGCGGCGATCGCGCTGGCGATCATCAGCATGGCACACAGCCTGAAGTTGCGCGTGGTGGCGGAGGGCGTCGAGAGCCGTCCGCAACTGGAATACCTGCGCCGCAACCGCTGCGACGAAGTGCAGGGCTTCTTCTTCAGCCGCCCGCTGTCGGCCGTCGACATCGGCCAGCTGGTCGTCGCCGGCAAGACGCTGCCGCCGGACCCGAACGTGGCCGACCAGCCGCCGCAGACGCTCCTGATCGTCGACGACGACGTCAACGTGCTGTCATCGCTGCACCGGCTGTTCCGGCGCGACGGCTACCGTATCCTGACGGCCGCGTCGCCGACGGAAGGCTTCGACCTGCTGGCGCTGCATCCGGTGCAGGTGATCGTGTGCGACCAGCGCATGCCCGTCATGAGCGGCACGGAATTCCTCAGCAAGGTCAAGGACATGTACCCGGACACGATCCGCATCATCCTGTCCGGCTACACGGGGCTGGAAGCGATGCTGGACTCGATCAACCGGGGCGCCATCTACCGCTTCTACACGAAGCCGTGGGACGACATCCAGTTGCGCGACAACATCCGCCTGGCCTTCCACCATTACTGGCTGATGCACGGCAGCGGACGCCAGGCCGGCAAGCCCGGCGAGGATCACACGGCGCTGCCATAGGCGGCTCCAGGCTTGGGGTCTGTCCCTGCGGGACTGACCCCGGTTTTTTTTCGTGGCGGGCGCCTGTCCGCGATGAAAACCGGGGTCGGTCCCTGTGCAGGGACAGACCCCAACCACGCACACGCCATCGGGCCTCACGCGAAGTGATCGAACCCCGCCAAGGCCAGGTCCAGCGCCACGCCAGCAGCGTCGACGAGCCGCAATCCGCCTGCCCCGTCGATGCGCCCCACGCGCGTGACGGCGGTACCGCACCCTGCACCCGCCGCCACGATCTCGTCGCGCCGCGCCGCATCGGCCGTGAAGCACAACTCGTAGTCGTCGCCGCCGGCAGCGGTGAACGCGCGCCGCAGCCGCTGTTCCTGCCGCGCCAGCACGAGCCCGGCCGGCAGTGCGTCCACGTCGAGCGTGGCGCCCACGCCGGAACGGGCCAGGATGTGTCCCAGGTCGCCGACCAGGCCATCGGAGATATCGATGGCCGCGCGCGCCAGGCCGCCTTCGGCCAGCGCCACGCCCAGCGCCACGCGCGGCGTCGGCAGGTGCATGCGCTGGCCGGCTGTCGCCAATGCGTCCGCATCCAGCGCCACCTCGCCCCGCAGGCCTGCCAGCGCCAGGCGCGCGTCGCCCAGCGTGCCGGAGACCCAGATGTCGTCGCCCGGCCGCGCGGCATCGCGCCGCAGCGCCCGGCCCGGCGGCACTGCGCCAAACACCGTGATGCAGATATTGAGGGGGCCCTTGGTCGTATCGCCGCCGATCAGCTGGCAGTCGTGTGTGTCGGCCAGCGCGAACAAGCCGCGCGAGAAGCCGTCCAGCCAGTCGCGGTCCGCTGCCGGCAGCGCCAGTGCCAGGGTAAAGCCGAGCGGCCGCGCGCCCATGGCCGCCAGGTCGGACAAGTTGACGGCCAGGCTTTTATGGCCCAGCCGGCAGGGATCCTCGCCGGCAAAGAAGTGGCGCCCCTCGACCAGCATGTCGGACGAAATGGCCATCTGCATGCCCGGCGCCGGCGCCAGCAGCGCGCAATCGTCGCCGATGCCCAGCGCCGCACGCTGGGGCCCGGTACCGGCAGGGCGGTCGAAGTACTGCTTGATCAGGTCGAATTCGGAAAGCATGCGCGCATTGTACCGAAGGGGCCAGCCACGGGTGCCGTGGCCCCTGGCAGCTGACGGGCGCCGCATTCCTTCAGCCAGTCGGTGAATACCGATACCCGCGACGAGCCTTGCAGGCGGCCTACCGCAAAGGCATACGAGCCCGTCTCGACGCGTTTTGGATCCAGCAGTTGCAGTGCACTGCTCTGCAACATCGTGTCGATGAAGGCCTCGGGCACGACCAGCACGCCCAGGCCCTGCACGGCCGCCTGGATCGCCAGGACCGTGTTGTCGAATTCCAGCGTCGGTTCGAGCAGCCGGCCATCGATGCCATGGGCCTTGCTCCAGCTGGGCCACAGGTCGCGCCTGGAGCGTGTGCCGATCCGGGGCACGTCGTGCAGCCAGTCGTGATTGCCCGAAAACGGCAGCACCATCTTCGCGGCGAACGTGGCGCTGGCAACCAGCACGGACCGTTCGGCCAGGAACGTCTGGGCCGGCAGCCCGCGCAGCTCGGACGGGTCGCGCCGGATGAAGACGTCCACCGGAGCGGAGGGATTGATGACGCCGTCCATTGTCCTGACGTGGACCTGGACATGGGGATGGCGCTGCCGGAATCCGTGCAGCTGCGGAATCAGCCAGTGCATCGCCAGCGTCACGCTGGTGTCCACCAGGATCGATATGTGGCGCTGGTCGCGATGGACCGGGTTCACGGCCTCGACCAGTTCCGCCATCCGGTCGGCCACGCGGTCGTATAGATCCTGGCCATAAGGGGTCAGCCTGGCCGAGTTGCCGCTGCCCCGGTCGAACAGTACCTGCTTCAGATGCCCCTCCAGGGTCTGGATCTGGCGGCTGATGGCGCCCGGTGTCAAATTCAGGAATTGCGCCGCCTGTCGAAATCCCCCTTCTGTCACGACAACACAAAAGACGTGTAAAGCGGTCAGTGGAGGACGAGTCGGCATTGTTGGAGAAACCAGGCGTTGAGGATTAATCAACACATGTTACCAAAAACTCGTTTGATTGTTGAAGAGGGCCGGACTCAAACTGTGAAATATTACAGTTTGATGACATGCGATGCCTTATTCCCCGATCATGCCGTTATTATCGATAAGCCTGCTGCTTTCATGGGGCAGCCTGTATTACGCCTTTCCGGTCCTGGCACCGGCAATGCAATCGGACTTCCAAGGTGATAGTGACGTCCTGACGGGCGCCTTTTCTGTCGCTTTATTAATTTGGGGGCTGGCGACATATCCCGTCGGCCTTGCATTGGACCGTTTTGGTGCCCGCGCCGTAATGACGAGCGGGGCGCTCCTCGCTGCCGTCGGTTTTATCGGGCTGTATATCGTCGAGTCGGTCTCGATGTTTTATCTGCTGTGGTCCGCATTAGGCCTGGCGATGGCGATGACGCTCTATGAGCCGGCGTTTGCGCTGATCGTGCAGAACTATCCGGAAGGGCAGAAACGGCGGATTGGCTGGTTGACCATCGCCGGCGGCCTTGCCAGTACCGTGTTCTGGCCACTCAGCTATTACCTGGGCGAACACGCGGGCTGGCGCCATGCGATGCTGCTGTTCGCGGCGTTGCACCTGCTCGCCTGCCTGGCGCTGATGGCCGTGCACCTGCCGCGCGAGCGAATCGTGGCGGCAACGCGGCGGCAGCCGTCGCCGCCGGCCTGCCCGGGGCCCGCCCGCGTGCCCCAGCGTGCGGCCATGGTTCACCTGTCGCTGTGCTTCGCGGTGTATGGCTTCATCACGGCGGCGCTGGCCGTGCAGGCGATTCCCCTGCTGGCCGCGCGCGGTTTCGATACCGCGACGGCATTGCTGCTGGCGTCGTGCATTGGCCCCATGCAGGTCGCCGGCCGGGCACTGGACATGGTGCTCGGCAGCCGGTTCGATGCGCGCCGTGCCGGCCTGGGCACCTTGACGCTGCTGTCGCTGTCGATCGCCGCGTTGTGGCTGGCCCAATGGTGGCCCGCGCTTGCCGTTGTCTTCGTCATCGCCTACGGGCTTGCGGTTGGCCTGTTGACGGTCGTTCGTGCCATGGCGCCGCTGGAACTCGCGGCCGCCGCGAAGTACGCGTCCAGCAGCGGCTTGCTGGGCGCCCCGTCGCTGGTGGCGCGTGCCGCCGGTCCGGTCGGCGCCGCCTCGCTGGCCAAGGCGTGCGGGAGTCAGAGCGGTGTCCTGCTGGTCCTGCTGGCCGGCTCGCTGATCGGTCTCTGGCTGTTCGCGCGTGCGTGGTCCTTTACCCCGGTGCCAGCATGAACGCCACGTTACAGCGCTTCGGCTACCCCGCGTCCGTCGTCCGGAAATACCAGCACTGGTCCGTGCTGATCCGGCCCGCGCAGATCACCCCGTTCTGCTGCGTCATCGCAGCCCACGCACCCGTGCTCAGCCTGGGTGCGCTGCCGCCCGCGGCGGGCGCCGAATTCCCGGCCGTCGTGCGCGCCTTCGAGGCGACGGTCCGGCGGCTCGCGCCGGCGATGAAATTCAATTACCTGGCCTTGATGATGGTCGATCCGAATCCGCATTTCCACGCGATACCGCGCTACGCCGTGCCATTCACGTTGGGCGACGCCAGTTTCAGCGATACCGCCTATCCGAAGCCGGTCAATCCATTGGCCGACCTGGCGGTAGGACCGGCGACATTGGAGCAATGGCGCACGCTGCTTGCCGATCATTGGATCGACCCGGCGTAATGCATTAATCGGCTTGACTTGCCAGTCCAGCGGATTGCCGATCGCGGCAATCTTTTTATCGTGCGTTAAAACAGGAGAACCAAGAAAATGCTCAGCTCAGACCAACGTCGGACGCAGTTGAAGAAATTACTGAACAGCAAGCGCTGCTTGCGCGCGCTCGAAGCGCACAGCCCGATTTCCGCGCTGCTTGCCCAGCACGCCTCGTTCGACCTCGCGCCGGGCAAATCGGTCGGCTATGACGCCATCTGGTCGAGTTCGTTGACGGATTCCACCCACAAGGGCTTGCCGGATATCGAGATTCTCAGCGCCAGCAACCGCCTGCTGAATGTGCAGGAAATCTTCGAGGTATGCTCGCTGCCGATGATTTTCGACGGCGATACCGGGGGCAAACCCGAGCATTTCGCATTGCACATCAGGGCGCTGGAACGTGCCGGTGTCTCGGCCGTGGTGATCGAGGACAAGCGCGGCTTGAAGAAGAATTCCCTGCTGGGCAATGACGTGGTCCAGCACCAGGATTCGATCGAGGAATTCAGCGAGAAAATCCGCGCCGGCCGCGCGAGCCTGCGTACCGACGACTTCATGATCGTTGCCCGTTGCGAAAGCCTGATCCTCGACCAGGGCATGGACGACGCCTTGCAGCGTTGCCTCGCCTACGTCGCCGCCGGCGCCCACGGCATCATGATCCACAGCCGCAAGAAGGACGGCCAGGAGATCATCGAATTCGCCCGGCTGTTCCGCCAGGTCCATCCGGACGTGCCGCTGATCTGCGTGCCGACCAGCTATGCCCACCTGAAGTTCGAGGAACTGGAGAACGCCGGCTTCAACGTCGTGATCTATGCCAACCACATGCTGCGCAGCGCCTACCTGGCGATGAAGGACGTGGCCGAGGACATCCTGCGCAACGGCCGCACGCTCGAGGTCGAGCCGCGCTGCCTGGGGATCGACGACATCCTGCGCCTGATTCCAGGCACGGTCTGACGCCGCGCGGGCACTGTCCGCAGGCGTCACGGGAGAAACCGAAGAGCCGGCAGTACCGCATCGCACCGATGCGCACCGCCGTAACACCATTACAAGAAAGAGATCCATGAAACTCGCCGAACGCACAACAAAAATAGCTCCGCCAGGCACGTCCAGGATGCGCACGATCGCCAACGAACTGAAAGAGCAGGGCGCCCACGTCATCAACTTCGCCGCGGGCGAACTCGATGTCGACACGCTCGACATCGTCAAGGAAGGCGCCCGCCAGGCCATCGACAAGGGCCGCAACATCTACACGCCAGCGCTGGGCACGCCGGCGCTGCGCAAGCAGCTGGCCGCGCTGGTGTCGCGCCACACGGGCACCGACTACGCCCAGGGTGAAGTCGGCCTGACGGCCGGTGCCAAGCAGGCGCTGTACAACGCCGCCATGGTGCTGCTGGACCCGGACGACGAAGTGATCATTCCGAATCCCTACTGGGTCACGTTCCCCACGCAGGTGGAGCTGGCCGGGGCCCGGCCCGTGTTTGTCGAAACCCGGCCGCACGGCTACAAGCTGCTGGCCAGTGTCGTCGAGGAAGCCATCACCCCGAAGACCAAGGTCATCATCATCAATTCCCCCAACAACCCGACCGGCGTGATGTACGACGCCGCCGAACTGGCGAAGATCGCCGCGCTGGCGCTGGCAAAGGATATCTGGATCGTGTTCGACGAGTGCTATGCGTCGCTGGTCCGCTCGGGCCACCGCCACGAGCACCTGCTGGCACTCGAGCCGCGCCTGAAGGACCGCCTCGTCATCGTCAACTCGTTCTCCAAGAGCCACGCACTGACCGGCTGGCGGCTGGGTTACGTGGCGGCGCCGGCGCCGGTCGTCAAGGCGATGGAAAACCTGCAGGGCCACACGACCTCCAACCCCAGCAGCGTCGCGCAATACGCGATCAGCCACGCACTGGAGCACGACGACGGCCAGTTCATCGCCCGGGTCAACACCATGCTGGACGAACGGCTGCGCCGGGCGCTGGCTATCGTGGCACGCATGCCCGCGGTGACGGTGGCGCCCGCGCAGGGCGCGTTCTACCTGTTCCTGGACGTCTCGGCCCACCTGGGCAAGTCGCTCGACGGCACCACCGTCGCCGACGTCGACCAGTTCTGCGAGCTGGCATTGCGCTCGGCGCAGATCGCGCTGGTGTCCGGTGCCGCGTTCGGCGATCCGACCAGCGTGCGGATCTCCTATGCCATCAGCACGGACGACGTCGTCGAAGGGCTGGAGCGCCTTCTGACGCTGCTGGAGCGGCTGCGCTAGCGTCCGCAAGCTCACCGACAACCGACACGCCGCACCCGCCGCCGGCCCCGCGCCGGCGGCAGGGCGGGGCATCGCTCATCCATATCATCCAGGACACCATCATGACCAACAACGATATCGCCACGGCCGCCGCCGACACCCACGCCATCGTCCTCGCCGCGGGCCTGGGCACCCGCCTGAAGGAAAATACCAAAGCCACGCCGAAGTGCCTGGTTCCCGTCTCCGCACGGCCCATCCTCGACCGCTTGCTGGACAACCTGGTCCGGCTGGGCATCGGCCGCGCCACCATCGTGGTCGGCTACCTCGATCACGCGATCCGCGAATTTGCCGCCCACTGGGTGCTGGCCAACAATGCGCCGATCGAAGTGGACTTCGTCCTCAACGAGCGCTACGCGGAAACGGGTTCGCTGTGCTCGCTCGAGCTGGCGCTGCGGCACCTGGACGGCACGCGCGACGAACGGCACCTGCTGCTGATCGAAGGCGACGTCGTGATCGACATCGAGCTGCTGGCCCGGCTGCTGCGGCAGACGGCGGCCACGGGCGCGGCGGCGACCCTGTTGGCGCCCTACGAACCGGCCCTGAACGGCACGTTCGCCACGGTGGCGCAGGGTGTCGTGACTGGCTGGCTGCACGAAAGCGTGCGCGCGCCCGGCTTCGACCTGGAGGGCAGCTTCAAGACCGTCAACCTGACCACCGTCCCGCGCGGCCACGCCCGCCATCGACTGCTGGCCCAGGCCAGCGCCGTGATCGCGCAGCGCGGTCCCAAGGCACCGCTGGAGTATGCGATGCAGAACCTGGTGGCCGAGGGCCTGCGCATCGACGCCGTCCCGACCGACGGCCTGCCGTGGTTCGAGGTCGATACGCCGGAAGACCTGGCCATCGCCAACGATCTGTTCCCGCCACTGCCCGCAGCGGCCTGAGCGCGGTCGCGCGCACGCAATCGAGAACGTGGAAAACTACATGCTGGAATTTTTTGATTACGCGCTCATCGGGCCCATACGCTGGGCCCTGATGTCCGCGCTGGAACTGGGTTATGCGGTCAGCGGGAGCCATGGGATCTCCCTGCTGTTCCTCAGTGTCTTCTTCAACCTGCTGCTGGTGCCGGCCTACCACTGGGCCGAGAAGCTGCAGCGCATGGAACGGGACGTACAGCGCCTGATGCGGCCGAAGCTCGACGAGTTCAAGGCCGTGTTCAAGGGCCAGGAACTGCACATGATGCTGCGCCAGCTGTACAAGCTGCACGGCTATCGTCCGGTCTACGCCCTGCGCGCCGTGGCGCCGCTGATGATCCAGGTCCCGTTCTTCATTGCCGCGTATGGCCTGCTGACGCACTACGAGCCTTTCCGCGGTGCGTCGTTCCTGTTCCTGCCGGACCTGGCACAGCCGGACGGCCTGCTGGGCGGGATCAACCTGATGCCGCTGCTGATGACGGCCGTCAACCTGTATGCCCTGAACCTGTATGCACGCCAGCTGCCGCGGGCCGACTGGGCGCAAGGCGTCGTCGTGGCGCTGGTCTTCCTGGCGCTGCTGTACGAGTCGCCCAGCGGCCTGGTGTTGTACTGGACCTTCAACAACGTCCTGTCCGTCGTGAAGAGCCTGTGGTACACGCGCGGCCTGCCGCGCGATACGGCAGCGCCGTCGCATTTCGCTTCCCTGCTGGCGGAGATCCGCGACACCTGGCGCAGCGGACGCTCGGCCCGGCTGGTGGGCAGCCTGGGGCCGTCGCTGAAAAGCAGCTACGCGCTGGCGTGCGCCAGCCTGTTCATGCTCGTGCTGGTCGCGCTGCCGATCGGCTTCACCAGCCTGGAAGACAATGTCGACGGCCTGGGCGGCTATACCGGCTTCTTCCTGCTTGTCAGCCTGTGCGCGGCACTGCTGGTGGGTATCGTGTGCGCCATCTGGTACCGGCTGGTGGGCCGGACCTGGCATGCCTGGAGCACCTACGCCGCCTTCACCGCCACGCTGCTGGCATTGGCGTTCGCGTTTGTCCACCAGCCCGATGCGGGCATGCTGGACAACTTCACCTTCTTCACGCCGAAAGCACTGGCACCGAGCGTGTCCAAGCTGGTCCTCGATATCTGCCTGGTCGCCGTCGTCGGCGTGCTGACGTGGTGGATCGCGATCCGCCATGCCGCCGTGATGAAGCACGCGATGGCGATCGTGCTGCTGGCCAGCGTGCTCAGTGCCGCGATCAGCATCGTCTCGCTGGACCGGCGCATCGCCACCAATCTGGCCGCCTCGCAGCCCGACGACGTCAAGCTGTTCCGCTATTCGACGACCCAGCCGAACGTGCTGCTGGTGTTCCTGGACGGCGCCATGAGCGGCTACCTGCCGGCCATCCTGGAGGATGAGCCGCAACTGAAGGCGCAGCTGAAAGGCTTCAAGTGGTACCCCAACGTGATCTCCACCGGCAACCGGACCATCAACGGCCTGCCGTCCGTCTTCGGCGGCGAAGACTACACGGTGGGTGGCATCAATGCGCGGAGCCAGGGCACCCTGAAGGAGAAGGTAACGGACGCCTACCGGGTGTACATCGATAACTTCCACGCCAAGGGTTACGAGGTGCAGTACTCCGACCCGTTCTGGTATGGGCTCGTGCGCACCGGCGACTGCGAGCTGTTCAACGCGCAGTACGAGAAAGAGGGCAAGGCCCGCTGCATCCACTCGATCGGCCATGGCGTCAAACAGCGCAAGCTGGCGGTCACGGCGGACAAGAAGACCGACTTCTTCTTCGGCCTGGCGCAGCAGTACGCCGCGCTGACGGCATTCCGGATCGCGCCCCACTCGCTGAAGAACGCGGTCTACGACGACGCCAAGTGGCTGTCGATGTCGTTCGCGTGGAAGAAGCGCATGGACAAATACCTCAACAACTACTTCAGCCTGGGCTCGATGCCGGCATTGTCCAAGGTGGACGCAGGCAAGCCGACCTTCAACTTCATCACGAACGAGACGCCGCGCGCCACGTTCCTGCTCGATGACGCGTGCCTGCCGGACGATGCGCAAAACACGGCGCTGCGCCGCAAGGCGGGCCGCTTCGCCGACCATGAGACGCAGAAGATCTATGAGACCCACCGCTGCGTGCTGCGCGGCGTGGGCCAGTTCATGGACTGGATGCGCAAGGAGGGCGTTGCCGACAATACCTACGTGGTGTTCGCGTCGGACCATGGCTGGGTCTCCGACAATCCGCTGCTGGACGGTATCAAGGGCCAGCAAGTGTTCTCGATGTACCAGTCGTTCCTGATGGTGAAGGACTTCAACAGCAACGACGACCTGCAGAGCGACCCCACCTGGATCGCCAACTACAAGGTCGCGGGCCTGATCTGCGACAAGATCGGCGGTTGCCAGGATCGGGCGACGGGCAAGACCATCCGCTATTCGCCGCTGGTCGGACCGGTGACGCTGTATGAAACGCCATGGCAGCCGGCCGGCCAGACGCTGAACAACTACGTTGTCGATGCCATGCACCAGAACAATGGCCCGGTCGGCCTGCAGGCGAGCTGGAGCATGGAGGCCCCGCCCGACCGGATGCTGGCCGAACGGCCGGCCAGCCAGCTGACCAGTTCCCGTTAAACCAGGCAGGACAACCTCATGACCAACACTTACTGGCTCTACATCGTCATGGTGATCTTCACCGTTTCCAGTCCCGGCCCGGGCGTGCTGATGACATTGGACAATGCCATCGCCAACGGCTGGCGCGCCTCGCTGTCCGGTGTCATCGGGCTGGCCCTGGGCGCGGCCGTGATGGCCGGCCTGACGTCGGCCGGGATCGGGCTGCTGATCCGGTCTTCGCAACCGCTGTTCCTGTTCCTCAAGTACTGTGGCGTGGCCTACCTGTTCTACCTTGCCTACATCACGTGGAACCGCGACGTGCGGCAGATCGCCCAGCAGGCGGCCAACGGCCAGCGTGGCGACCAGGCAGGGCGCTGGGCGCGCCTGCTGCGTGGCGTGCTGCTGCAGACCAGCAACCCGAAATCGCTGCTGTTCTTCCTGTCGGTGCTGCCCCAGGTTGTCGAGAGCACGTCATCCGGCCGGCCGCTGCCCTTGCCGGTGGCGATCGCAACCTATTGCGTCGTCCTGATCCTGATCCATGCCGTGTATGCCGCGCTTGCCGCCAGGGCCCGCACCTGGCTCAGCCAGCCCAAGGCGGCCAGGCTGCTGTCGCGCCTGAGCGCGGCCATGTTCTTCGCCTTCGGCATCACGATGCTGTCCCTGAAATTCTGAAACCACGTACGGGCTCATATGTTCAATCGCATTTTTTCGTTGGCGCCGGGCTTCTTCGACGGCGGGGCGACCCAGGCACTGCTGTATCTCGATCCGGGCACGGGCAGCCTGCTGTTTTCCGTCATCCTGGGCATAGCCAGTACCGCCTATTTTGTCGCCCGCGACGTGCTGTACCGTCTCGCCAGCAGCATCAAGGTCCTGCTGTCCGGGCGCCAGGGGGCGCAGACCGGCGCCGATCCAACGGTGGAGCACCCGGTGGTGTTCTTCAGCGAGGGCAGGCAGTACCAGTCGACCTTCCGCCCACTGTTGCGGCAGATGGCGGAGCGGGGCCTGCCTTGCCTCTATCTCAGCAACGATGCCGACGATCCCCTGCTGGCGCTGCGCGACGACCCGGCGTATCCGCTGCTGCAGGTGCAGTTCATCGGCAGCGGCCACCTGGCCTGGGCGCGCATGCGCACGCTGCGGGCCCGCCTGGTCTGCATGACGACGCCGGGACTCGACGTCCTGCAACTGCGGCGCTCGCCCCACGTGCGGCACTACATGCACGTGGTGCACTCGCCCACCGACAAGTCGTTCAACCGGACCTACTCGTTCGACTTCTTCGACTCGGTGCTGATCAACGGGCCGCACCAGGAGCGCGTGCTGCGCGCGCTGGAACAGCTGCGCGGGCGCAAGGCGAAGGCGCTGTACAACGCGGGCTGCCTGTACTACGACAGCCTGTTGCCGAAGTACCAGGCGGCGCAACAGGCTGTCGACAGCGCGCGGGCCCAGGCGCCAGGGCGGCCGCTGCGCGTGCTGGTGGCGCCGACGTGGGGCAAGAACGGGCTGCTGGCGCGCTTCGGTGCCGCGCTGATCGCGCAGGCGGCGCGTGCGGACGTCGAGGTCGTCGTCCGGCCGCACCCCCAGTCGCGCGTGTCCGAGAGCGAGCTCCTGGAGCGGGTCCAGCGCGAGACGGCCGCGCTGCCCAACTGCAGCTGGGATGCCAGCCCCGATGCGGTGGCCGCGATGGCCGGCGCCGACATTCTCATCTCGGATATTTCCGGCATCGTGTTCGACTTCGCCTTCCTGACCGGGCGGCCGGTGCTGACGCTGGATTTCCCGATCGACAAGCGGGGCTTCGAGGCGATGGACCTGCCGTTCGAGCCATGGGAACTCGCCATCCTGGACCGCATCGGCCGGCGTATCGGCATGGATGACATGGCCGGGCTGGCCGACATCCTGGCACGGGAAGCCGCCGACGGGACGCGGGCGCAGCAGATCCGCCGCTTGCGCGACGAGTACGTCTGCAACTTCGGCTGCGCGAGCGCGGCGGCCGTCGACGAGATCGCGCGGCTGGCCGACCTGCGGCCGCACGTCAGTCAGGCCGCGGTGGTGGCGCCGCCGTTTGCCGCGGCCGTGCCGGCTGGCCGGTGATAGCTGGCAGGTGGTTGCTGGCCCGGCCAAGCGGGGCGGCCCTGGCGCTGTCAGTGCCGGTGGCGCTGGCCTGGGCCGTCGCATTCTGCGCGCAGCGGCTCGGCACGAGGCAGGGCACGGAGGCCGTCACGGCGGTCGGGTCCTCCCTCGGCCGCGTTTTGCTGTGGGGGCCGCTGTACGAGACGGTCCTGCTGCTGGCCGCGGCGGCGGCGCTGGCGCGGCTGTTGGCGCGGGACCATGCCGCCGCCGGCCTCATCTGCCTGGCATTCCTGTCCAGCCACGTGGCGCAACGGGGCGGCATTGCGCTGCTCTCGCTGCCGATGGCGTGGCTGCTGTCGCTGGGTGCCGTGCGGGCGGTCCGGCAACGCTGCCCGCGCTCTCGTGCCTGGCAAGTGGGGCTGCTGTTCCTCGTTCATGCCTGGTACAACGCCGCCCTGTTGTGGTTCTCGGCGTGACGCCGGAAAGGGCAAACGCCTAGGAGCGAGGCTCCCCGCCATCGCCATCCGGTGCACCAAGGCGGGACGGCAGCCGGGCAGCCTGCGTCGCGCGGAACCGGCGCACCATGAAATAGATGTAAACGCCGACCGCCGCCATGCCGCACGCCAGCGCCTCGCCCACGCCGATGAAATAACCGATCGCGGCCAGCATCAGCAGCACGACGACCAGGACGATCATACGCAGGGCCATGTAACCTCCGGTGACGGTGACGGCGCATGCCGCAGAGGGGAAATTATTGCCGAAATTGGAGGCTGTCCCCGATTTGTCGGGGAAATAATGTTGTTTCGACGATACGCCGCGCGCCACGGCGGTGCCCCAAGATCCCAACCGATAGCCACAAGTGATCAATTAGAGGAATCAATAGCAATTTGCTTATTGACGAAAGGCTTCGTGAAAATACCTACTTTGACAACTGGAGGGGTCTGCTAGAATCGAAGGATTTTTCAGAGCACCTAGGGAAGGCAGTACAGCAATGGATTCGTCATCTGACAAGAAAGAGGAACTGCGTCAACAACTGCGTCTGGCGGCGCTGGAATACCATGAGTGCCCGCGCCCGGGCAAGATCAGCGTGACGCCGACCAAGCAGCTGACCAACCAGCGCGACCTGGCGCTGGCCTACTCGCCCGGCGTTGCCGCTCCCTGCGAAGAAATCGTCATCGACCCGGCCGCCGCCTACAAGTACACGGCGCGCGGCAACCTGGTGGCCGTCATCTCGAACGGTACCGCGGTGTTGGGTCTGGGCAATATCGGCGCGCTCGCGTCGAAGCCCGTCATGGAAGGCAAGGGCGTGCTGTTCAAGAAGTTCGCCGGCATCGACGTGTTCGACATCGAGATCAACGAACAGGACCCGGACAAGCTGATCGACGTGATCGCCGCGCTGGAACCCACGTTCGGCGGCGTCAACCTGGAAGACATCAAGGCGCCCGAGTGCTTCTACATCGAGCGCGAGCTGCGCAAGCGCATGAAGATTCCCGTCTTCCACGACGACCAGCACGGCACCGCCATCATCGTGGGCGCCGCCATCCTGAACGGCATCGCGCTGGTGGGCAAGAACATCAAGGAATGCAAGCTGGTCGTGTCGGGCGCGGGTGCCGCGGCGCTGGCCTGCCTGGACCTGATCGTCGACCTGGGCTTCCCGATCGAGAACATCTACGTGACCGACCTGGCCGGCGTGGTCTACAAGGGCCGTACCGAGCTGATGGACCCGGACAAGGAACGCTTCGCCCGCGAGACGTCCGCCCGCACGCTGGGCGAAGTGATCGCCGACGCCGACATCTTCCTGGGCCTGTCCGCCGGCGGCGTACTGAAGCAGGACATGGTGCGCCAGATGGCCGCCAAGCCGATCATCCTGGCGCTGGCCAACCCGAATCCGGAGATCCTGCCGGAGGATGTCAAGGCCGTGCGCGACGACGCCGTCATCTGCACGGGCCGTTCCGACTATCCGAACCAGGTCAACAACGTCCTCTGCTTCCCGTACATCTTCCGCGGCGCACTCGATTGCGGCGCCAGCACGATCACGCGCGAAATGGAAATCGCCGTCGTGCACGCGATCGCCGAACTGGCGCACGCGGAGCAGTCCGACGTCGTCGCCACGACGTATGGCTTCACCAACCTGTCGTTCGGCCCGGAATACCTGATCCCGATGCCGTTCGACCCGCGCCTGTTGATCAAGATCGCGCCAGCGGTGGCCAAGGCGGCCGAGGAATCGGGCGTCGCCACCCGTCCGATCAAGAACCTGGAAGCGTACGCCGACAGCCTGCAGGAATTCGTCTACCGCAGCGGCACCTTCATGAAGCCGCTGTTCTCCGTGGCGAAGGGCACGCACCCGGACCTGAAACGCATCGTCTATGCCGAGGGCGAGGAAGAGCGCGTGCTGCGCGCCGTGCAGGTCGTCGTCGACGAGCGCCTGGCGCGCCCGATCCTGGTGGGGCGCCCGGCCGTGCTGGAACAGCGCATCGAGAAGTTCGGCCTGCGCCTGAAGCTGGGCATCGACTTCGACGTCATCAATCCTGACTACGACGACCGCTACCGCGAGTACTGGACCTCGTACTACGAGCTGACCAACCGCCGCGGCGTGACGGAGGAGTACGCGAAGCTGGAAATGCGCCGTCGCCACACGCTGATCGGCGCCATGATGATCAAGAAGGGCGATGCCGACGGCATGATCTGCGGCACCTTCGGCACCACGCAGCTGCACCTGCACTACATCGACCAGGTGCTGGGCAAGCGCCCCGGCGCCAACGTGTATGCGGCGATGAACGTGCTGGTGCTGCCGGAGCGCCAGCTGGTCATGGTGGACACGCACGTCAACGAGAACCCGACCGCCGAACAACTGGCCGAGATCACGCTGATGGCGGCCGAGGAGATGCGCCGCTTCGGGCTGTCGCCGTCCGTCGCGCTGCTGTCGCACTCGAACTTCGGCTCCTCCAACAGCGAGTCGGCGCAGAAGATGCGTGCCACGCTGAAGCTGGTGCAGGAGCAGGCGCCGGACCTGGAAATCGACGGCGAAATGCACGGCGACACGGCGCTCGATTCGAAGCTGCGCAAGAAGCTGATGCCGAACTCGCGCCTGGAGCGCGATGCCAACCTGCTGGTGGCGCCGAACATCGACTCCGCCAACATCGCCTACAACCTCGTCAAGACGGCGGCCGGCAACGGCATCGCCATCGGCCCGATCCTCCTGGGCTGCGCGGCACCGGTGCACATCCTGACGCCATCCGCGACGGTGCGCCGCATCGTCAACATGACGGCGCTGTGCGTCGTCGACGTGGTGGCGCAGCGCAAGGGCTGATCCGCGGCCAGTGACGCAACCCGCGGTGACAGGCCCCCATCTTCAGGTCGAAGACCCGAAGATGGGGGCCTGTCACCATGGGCCTGGGCTGTTTACATCGCCATGCGGGCGCGCTAGAGTAGCCCCATGACCGACCTCATCCTCGCCATCGCGCATCACCTGGCTGTTTTCGGCATCGCGGCCGTGCTGGCTGGCGAGCTGGCGCTGATGCGTCCCGCGGCGATGTCGCCGCACACGGTGCGGCTGCTGGGCCGCTTCGATGCGGCCTACGGCGTGCTGGCCATCGCCGTCCTGGCGATCGGCTTCGGGCGCGTCTGGTTCGGCGCCAAGGGGCCGGACTTCTATCTTCCCAATCACGTGTTCTGGACCAAGGTGGCCGCCTTTGCCGTCGTCGGCCTGCTGTCCATCAAGCCGACCTTGCGCATCCTGGCATGGCAGAAGGCGCTGAAGGCTGACGCCGCTTTCGTGCCGCCGGCCGACGAGATCGCCGCGCTGCGCCGGCGCATGCTGGCCGAAATCCACGTCTTCGCGCTGATTCCGATCCTTGCCGCGATGATGGCGCGAGGGATCGGGCTGGGTTGAACGCTTGCTCTCTGCAAGCCACCGCTTTTTCCGAATATTACCAGGCGTTTCTGCTCACTCGACCGTTCCCTGTTTGGTGCATTATTTGCAACAATCGAGGGTCGGCACCTGCCGGCCTTTCTTTTTCGATTCGATTGACCAAACAAGGAGCCCGCGATGCTACAACGAATGCTGTGTGCCGCCCTGCTGGCGGCAAGTGCCTGCGCGCAGGCGCAGGAAACCACGTGGAACTTCACCTACCAGGGCTTCCTGGACGCCGAGACGGGCGTGTTCGACGCTGCCCGCACGCTGACGGGGACATTCAGCGGCACGGATGGCAACGCCGATGGCATCGTCGCGCTGGACGAAGTCACCGTCCTGACGGTGGATGGGCGAAACTATCTGTCGCCCTTCGACGGCGGCTGCGTGGCGTCGGAAAGTCCGTACCTGCGCTGCAGCGTTAGCCGGTTCAGCTATGCCCGGACCGGGGAGCTGGTCTTCAACGTCGGCTACGGCGGCCATGACGAGTTCTTCACGAGCTGGTATGGCGGCGTGCGCACGGGCGACCGGATCACGTTCGGCCGCCAAACCGGCATGGAGAGCTCGGAAACGAACTACCTGTGGACCGAGCGCACGGCCTTCAGCATCACGCCCGCGCCCGTGCCGGAACCAGCCATGCTGCCGATGGCACTGGCCGGCCTGGCCGTGGTCGGGCTCGCGCGCCGCCGGGCTAAAGTTTCCGTGTAACAAGATGTAATTAATGTAATTCGCCTGCCCCGCCAGGGCGTCCGGTATGCATGCCTCTGTTACAATGTTGGGCTTCACGGTCGATTCGTTTCTGGGTACCCAACACTATGCAAACCATCAAACGCGCCCTGGTAACGGGCATTTCCGGCCAGGATGGCGCCTATCTTGCGCAGCTGCTGCTGGAAAAAGGCTACGAGGTCACCGGCACGTTCCGCCGCACGAGCTCCGTCAACTTCTGGCGCATCGAGGAACTGGGCATCCAGGATCATCCGAACCTGAAGCTGGTCGAGCATGACCTGACGGACCTGTCGTCCTCGATCCGCCTGCTGCAGAACGGCCAGTTCGGCGAGATCTACAACCTGGCGGCACAAAGCTTCGTCGGCGTCTCGTTCGAGCAGCCGATCACGACCGCCGAGATCACCGGCCTGGGTGCCGTGAACCTGCTGGAAGCCATCCGCATCGTCGATCCGAAGATCCGCTTCTACCAGGCGTCCACGTCCGAGATGTTCGGCAAGGTGCAGGCGATCCCGCAAAAGGAAGATACGCCGTTCTATCCGCGCAGCCCGTACGGCGTGGCGAAGCTGTATGCGCATTGGATGACCGTCAATTACCGCGAGTCGTACGGCATCTTCGGCTGCTCCGGCATCCTGTTCAACCACGAGTCGCCGCTGCGCGGCCGCGAGTTCGTCACCCGCAAGATCACCGATTCCGTCGCCAAGATCAAGCTGGGCAAGCTGGACGTGCTGGAGCTGGGCAACCTCGATGCCAAGCGCGACTGGGGCTTCGCCAAGGAATACGTGGAAGGCATGTGGCGCATCCTGCAGGCCGACCAGCCCGATACCTATGTGCTGGCGACGAACCGCACGGAGACCGTGCGCGACTTCGTGACGATGGCGTTCAAGGCCGTCGACATCGCCATCGAATGGCAGGGCGCGGGCGAGACCGAGACGGGCCACGATGCCCAGAGCGGCAAGGTGCTGGTGCGTATCAGCCCGAAATACTACCGGCCGGCGGAAGTGGACCTGCTGATCGGCGACCCGGCCAAGGCCAAGGCCGTGCTGGGCTGGGAACCGAAGACCACGCTGGAAGAGCTGTGCCAGATGATGGTCGAGGCCGACCTGCGCCGCAACAGCGCCGGCTTCTCGTTCTGACATGAGCGCCGTGCTGCCGCCGTTGCAGTTGTTGTCCGGCGCTCGCGAAGGCGCCGGCAAGCGCGCGCTGGTCACGGGCATCGCCGGCTTTACGGGCCGCTATGTCGCGCAGGAACTGGCACTGGCGGGCTACGAGGTATTCGGTACGTCCACGCCAGGCGGCACGCTGCCGGCCAACGTCATCGGCGTCGACCTGCTGGACCGTGATGGCCTGGCCGCCGCGGTGCGCGAGATCGCGCCGGACGTCGTCGTGCACCTGGCCGCGATCGCGTTCGTCGCCCACTCGGACGTCGAGCAGATCTATCGCGTCAACGTCGTCGGCACCCGCAACCTGCTGGAAGCGCTGGCGCAGGCGCCGAAGCAACCGGCCGCCGTGCTGGTCGCGTCCAGCGCGAACATCTACGGCAATACCGACGTGCCGGTAATCCACGAGGAGGTGCCGGCGGCACCCGCCAACGACTACGCCGTCAGCAAGCTGGCGATGGAGTACATGGCGCGCCTGTGGATGGACAAGCTGCCCATCGTCATGGTCCGCCCGTTCAACTACACGGGCGTGGGCCAGGCCGACAACTTCCTGTTGCCGAAGATCGTGTCGCACTTCCGCCGCAAGGAAGCGCGCATCGAACTGGGCAACCTGCACGTGTGGCGCGATTTTTCCGACGTGCGCATGGTGGCCGCGGCCTACCGCCACCTGCTGGCGGCGGCACCGGGCGGCAGCGCCGCACAGCGCGTCTTCAACGTCAGCTCCGGCACCGCCTACTCGCTGGGCGAAGTGCTGGACATGATGGCCGACATCGCCGGCTACCGCATCGACGTACACGTCAACCCCGCCTTCGTGCGTGCCAACGAAGTCGAGCGCCTGACCGGCGACAACCGGCGCCTGCAGGCCGTCGTTGGCCCGATCGCGCCCCCGCCACTGGCGGCAACGCTGCGCTGGATGTACGAGGCGTGACACCCGGGCTGCTCCGCATCGGCCTGGCGACGACGACGACGGAACCCGGGCTGACGGGCGGCCGCCTCGATGGCATCGGCGTCTACAGCAACGCGTTGCTGCGCGAGCTGCCCGCGGTCGGCTGCGCGGTGCATCCCTTCTCGTTCGGCCCGGCCACGGCATTGACCGTCGGCCGGCCGCTGCCGCGCTCCCTGCCGCTGGCGATGCTGGCCGACCTGGCCGGCGCGCGCATGGCGCTGGACGTAGACATCTTCCATGCCACCGACTACCGCATCGTGCGCATGGACTGCCCGGTCGTCGCCACGCTGCACGACGCGCTGCCCATCGCGCATCCGGAGTGGTGCAATCCGCGCCTGCGCGGCCTCAAGAACCGTCTGCAGGCACGCGGCGCGCGCCAGGCCGACCACGTCATCGCCGTCAGCCATTATGCGATCGCGGAACTGGTGCAGTACTTCGGCGTGGACGAGCGCCGCATCAGCGTCGTCCACAACGGCGTCGACGAAGCATGGCTCGATGCCGTGCCGGCCGAGCGGGTCGAGCTGACGCTGCGCGAGCTGGGCCTGCGTGCGGGCTACTTCCTGACGGTCGGCACGCTGCAGCCGCGCAAGAACATCGAACGGCTGCTGCAGGCCTATCTCGGCCTGCCGGCCAGCATCCGCGCGCAGCGCCAGCTCGTCATCGTCGGCGCGCCCGGCGCGCGCAGCGAGGACGTGGTCAACCGCATCCGCGCCGCCCAGCAGAACGGCGAGAACGTCGTCTGGCTGGACCGCCTGACCAGCTTCGAGCAGTTGCGCCACGTGTATGCCGGCGCTGGCGTGTTCGTGTTCCCGTCGCTGTATGAAGGGTTCGGCATCCCCGTCGTCGAGGCGTTTGCCTCCGGGGTGCCGGTGGTGGCGTCCAACGCGACCTCCATCCCCGAGGTATCGGCTGGTGCCGCGATCGACGTCGATCCGTTGTCGGTCGCTGCCATCGGCGGCGCCATGCTGGAGCTGGCGCGCGACGAAGCATTGCGGCGCCGCTGCAGCGCGGCCGGCACCGTCCGGGCATTGCAGCTGACATGGCGCGAGACGGCGCGCAAGACCGCGGCCGTGTACCGCTCGATCCTCAAGTAATCCAAGCCATGCGCGTTCTTCACTTCTACAAGACCTATTTTCCCGAGTCCCGCGGCGGCGTCGAGCAGGTAATCCGCCAGATGTGCGTGGGCACGAGCCGCCTGGGCGTGACGAACGAGGTGCTGACGCTGACCCGCGGCGGCGCCGCCGACAGCTTCGACATCGACGGTCACCTGGTGCACCGCGTGCCGCAGGCATTCGAGATCGCCTCGAACTCGGTGTCGTATGGCGTCATCGGCAAGCTGGCCGAGCTGGCGCGCCAGGCCGACGTGATCCACTACCACTTCCCGTGGCCCTTCATGGACCTGGCGCATTTCATGGCGCGCATCGGCAAGCCCAGCGTCGTCACGTACCACTCCGACATCGTGCGCCAGAAGGCGCTCTTGAAGCTGTACTCGCCGCTGATGCGCCGCTTCCTGGCCAGTGTGGATGCGATCGTCGCCACGTCGCCGAATTACTTCGCGTCGTCCGAGGTGCTGAAGCGCTACAACGGCAAGGTCCACACCATCCCGTTCGGACTGGACAAGTCCACCTATCCGCTGCCGCGCGCCGACCTGCTGGACAAGTGGCGGGCCCGCGTGGGCGATCGCTTTTTCCTGTTCGTCGGCGTGCTGCGCTACTACAAGGGCTTGCACATCCTGCTGGACGCGATGGCGCAGCTGGACTACCCCGTCGTCATCGTCGGCGCCGGTCCCATCGAGCAGGAACTGAAGCAGCACGCGGCGCGCCTGGGCCTGACGCACGTGCAGTTCGTCGGCGCGGTGGACGAGGACGACAAGGTGGCGCTGCTGACGCTGTGCTACGCGATGGCGTTCCCGTCTCACCTGCGCTCGGAAGCTTTCGGCATCTCCCTGCTGGAAGGCGCGATGTACGGCAAGCCGATGATCTCCAGCGAGATCGGCACGGGCACCACCTACATCAACAGCGACGGCGAGACGGGCCTGGTGGTACCGCCCAGCGACCCGGACGCGTTCGCCGCGGCCATGCGCACGCTGTGGGAGAACCCGCAACTGGCGGCGGACATGGGCCGCCGCGCCGAAGCGCGGTATTGGGAACTGTTCGCGGCCGAAAAGATGGCGCAGGACTACCTGGACCTGTATAACCGCCTGGTAGGCTGACCGGCCACTGCGCTACAGCCCAGCCCGTGTCCCACCATGGTGACTGACCCCGTGGTGGGACACGGGCTGGGCCGTTGGGCTAGCGTTCCGCCCACTTGTCCTTGATGGCGCAGATGGCGGGCAGTTGCTGCAGGAACAGGTCGACCAGCTCCGGGTCGAAGTGGCGGCCTTTTTGCTGCTTCAGGTAGTCGACCGTTTCCTCGACGGGCCAGGCGGCCTTGTACGGCCGGGCCGAGGTCAGCGCGTCGAACACGTCGGCGATCGCGACGATGCGCCCGACCAGCGGGATCGCGCTGCCGGCCAGGCCGTTCGGGTAGCCGCTGCCGTCCCATTTCTCGTGGTGCGTCAGCGCGATGTCGCGTGCCAGCTTGAGCATGCCGTGCGGGTGCTCGCCGATGATATCGCCGCCGATCAGCGCATGCGACTGCATGATGGCCCACTCTTCCTTGTCCAGCGCGGCCGGCTTCTGCAGGATACGGTCGGGAATGCCGATCTTGCCCACGTCGTGCATGGGCGCCGCGTGCAGCAGGTCGTCCGCCTGGGTCTCGTCCATGCCGACCGCCACGCCCAGCAGGCGCGCGTAGTGGCTCATGCGGATGACGTGCATGCCCGTCTCGTTGTCCTTGTACTCGGCGGCCAGGCCCAGGCGCTGCACGATCTGCAGCCGGGTTTCCTTCAGCTCGTCCATCCGCACCAGCGACAGGTGCGTGCGCACGCGCGCACGCACGATGGGCGCGCTGACGGGCTTCGTGATGTAGTCGACGGCGCCGGCATCGAAGCCTTCCACTTCGTCCTCCGGCGACGACAGGGCGGTGACGAAGATCACGGGAATGCCGGCCGTGGCCGGATCGGCCTTGAGCTGGCGGCACGCGTCGTGGCCGCTCATGCCCGGCATCATGACGTCGAGCAGGATCAGGGCGGGCCGTTCCTGCCGCGCCAGCTCCAGGGCCCGGGCACCGTCCTTGGCAAACAGCAGGCGGTACTGGTCCTGCAGGATCTGCCGCAGCAGCTGCAGGTTCGATGCCTCGTCGTCCACCGCGAGGATGAGCGGCGGCTGCGGCGTGGTGGCGGCGGGTCTGAAGGTCAGGTCGTTCATGACTGGATTTCGGTAGCGGTTTGGAAGACCGTGGCGAGGATCATATTAAGCCTCGTTTCGGCCAACGTGAAGTCGAAATCGCCCAGCGCCATCTGCAATGGCGCCAGCACGGCCGGGGCGACGTGGCCCTGCAGCGCCAGCGACAGCCGGGCCAGCGCGTCGTCGTCCAGCGCGCCGCGGGCCAGCGCCCGCTGCAGCGCGGCGGCAGCGGCCTGCACGGTGGCACGGTCCAGCGTCGCGCTGGCGGCGGGTGCCTCGGCCGCGGGTGCGTCGGGGCAGCGCCCTTGTGCCGCCCGCGCCTGCGCCAGTTGCGGTGCCAGGCGCGCCAGGGCCGTCGCCAGCGCGTTGCGGGCCTGGTCGAGGGCGGGGCCGTGCGGCGCGGCCGTGCAGGCCGTCGCGCATTGCTCGACCTCGGCCAGCAGCACGGCCAGCTGTTCGAAGCCGACGTTGGCGGCCACGCCACGGACGCGGTGCGCCAGCATTTGCACGGCCGCGTGGTCGTTGCGTCCCGCCAGCGCCGTCAACGTCGTATCGCAGCCGCCATGCTCCTCGGCGAAGCGGCACAATGCGGCCTGCAGCGCGGCATCGTTGCCGCCCCAGCGCAGCAGCGCGGCGGCGCGGTTCAGTACCTGCGGGCCGCCTGCGCTCAACGCGACCATGGCCCCGACCGCCTCCAGGCCCAGCACGCGCGCAATTTCGTGCGACAGCGCATACCAGTCGACCGGCTTGGAGGCGAAACCGTCCATCCCGGCCGCCATGCTGGCCTTGCGGTGGGCCTCGAGCACGCTAGCCGTCATGGCGACGATCGGCACGCGCGGGCGGCCATTGCACTGCGCCTCGGCACGGATGATGCGGGTGGCGGCCAGCCCGTCCACGTGGGGCATCTGCACGTCCATCAGGATCACGTCGAAGTCGTGGCGCGCGGCCAGGTCGGCCGCGTGGGCACCGTCGTGCGCCAAGGCCAGCGTGTGGCCGCGCTTGGTCATCAGGAGGCCCAGCAGCTCCAGGTTCTGCGCCACGTCGTCGGCCGCCAGCACGCGCAGGGGCGGCAGGTCGAACGCGATGCGCTGGCGCTGGCGCTGCTGTTGCAGGCGTTCCGGCTGGCGCGCGGGTGTCAGCGGCAGCAGCACGTGGAAGGTGGTGCCCTGGCCCGGCGTGCTGTCGGCCCAGATGCGCCCGCCCATCAGTTCCACCAGCTGCTTGCTGATCGTGGTGCCCAGGCCCGTGCCGCCGAAGCGGCGCGTCATCGACGCGTCGGCCTGGGTGAACGGGTCGAAGATGGCGGCCAGCCGGTCCGCCGCGATGCCGATGCCGGTGTCGGTCACGGCGATGCGCAGGTGCTCGCCGTCGGGGGCGGCACGCAGCGTGACGCTGCCGGCGGCGGTGAACTTGATGGCGTTGTCGAGCAGGTTGGTCAGCACCTGGCGCATGCGCAGCTCGTCGCCATGGTGCCACGGCGACAGCTCGGGCGCGTAGGCGATGTTCAGCGCCAGCCCCTTGCTGCGGGCAGTCGTGTTGTAGGTCGACGAGAGCTGGTCGATCAGCGCCAGCAGGTTGTAGTCGTCCAGCTCCAGCTGCACGGCACCCTTTTCCAGCTTGGCCATGTCGAGGATCTCGTTGAGGAGGCGCAGCAGTGCGCGGCCCGCATTGCGCACCGTGTCCAGGTGGGCGCGCTGCTGCGGCTGCAGCTCGCCGTCCAGCAGCACGTCCGTGAAGCCCAGGATGGCGTTCATCGGCGTGCGGATCTCATGGCTCATGTTGGCCACGAACGAGGCGCGTGCGGCGGCGGCCTGCTCGGCCTTCTCCTTGGCCAGGCGCAGGTCCTCCTCCATCTGGCGGCGCTCCGTGATGTCGAGGATGACGCCGTCGACCCAGCGCGGCAGGCCATCGTCGCCCATGACGGGGGCGCCGTGTTCCCACACCCAGCGCCAGCCGCCGTCCGCATGGCGCAGCCGGTACTCGACCGTGTAGGCATGGCCGGCGCCGACGGCTTCGCCGCACAACGCCATCACGCGCGGCAGGTCGGCCGGCGAGATGGCCTCGATCAGCGTGCGGCAGCGACCCGGTCCCGTGAAGTCGGCGGCCGGATAGCCCGTCACCAGCTCGACGCCGTCACTGAGGAATTCGATCGTGTAGTCGGCATCGGCATGGCAGCGGAACGAGATGCCGGGGATGTTGCCGATCAGGGAGCGGAACTGGCGTTCGCTGTCGCGCAGGGCCTGCATGATGGCGCGCCGTTCGCTGATGTCGGTAATGAACAGCACGAACAGGTCGCGGCCCGTCAGGCGGGCATGGCCCACGGCGCGCCGGATCGGCACGTGGCTGCCGTCCTTGCGCAGGCCCAGCACCTCGCTGCCGGCGCGCGTCAGCTGGTCGTCGCCCGTCTTCAGGTAGTACAGGAAGCCGCTTTGTTCGGACGCGGCGGTGTCGGCCATCAGCGTGGCGATATGGCGCCCGACGATCTCGTCGCGGTGCCAGCCGAAGATGCGCTCGGCCGAGAGGTTGAATTCCTGGATCGTGCCGTCCCGGTCGACGGTGATGACGCCATCCACGGTGGTGGTCAGCAGGGCCCGCATCCAGCTTTCGCTGCGGTGCAGCTGGCGGTACATCTCGCGGTAGCGCAGCAGGCCGTTGGCACCGATGACCACCACCGTAAACAGCACGCTGATGGCACTGACGGCCAGCGCGACGAAATCGGTGCTGCCGGCGCTGCCGCCGGGCGCGGGCGTTCCCACGAAACGGGCCGCCGCCATGCCCGTGTAGTGCATCCCGGCGATGGCGCAGCCCATCACGAGGGCGCTGATGGCCAGGCGCTGGCGATGGCCCAGCCGCTCGCGCAGGCCGCGCAAGCCGAAGCGCACGCCCAGCGCCACGGTCGCCAGCACGACGGCGACGACGATCGACAGCGCGAACATCCAGGGATCGTAGCGCAGCTGCAGGCCCGTATGCATGGCAGCCATGCCGCTGTAGTGCATGGCGCCGATACCGGCGCCGACCAGCACGCCGCCGGTGAGCAGCACGCCGCGGGTCAGCGTGGCACGGCGCAGGATCGTCAGCGCGACAAAGGAAGCGCCAAGGCCCGGCAGCAGCGACAGGAACGTCACGGCGGGATCGTAGTGGGTGGACGTGCACAGGTCGAACGCGAGCATGCCGATGAAGTGCATGGCCCAGATCCCGGAACCCAATGCCAGCGAGCCAGCCAGCAGGGCGCCCATGCGCAGCACGGGACTGGTCGCACTGCGCGAATGGCCGGCCATCTGCAGGCCCATCAGCGACGCGAACACGGCCACCAGCAGCGACAGCACGACCAGCTGCGGGTCATACACGCCATACTGCAGCAGCGAAGGGTTCGCCGGCGGCGAGAACAGGTCGGTCAGCGTAGTCATGGGCAAGGGGGCGAGGTTCACCACACCTTACCATATTTTCCCCTTGGAAATTAATGAACGGAAATTACGTACCCCGACAGCGGGCCAAGGCATGACCCGCGTTGCGGTACCGCGACAGGCGTGAAAAACGGTGACAGTCACCTTTTCGGAAAAGGGTGACTGTCACCGTTTTTCACGGCCGGGCCCGGCGCTTATTACTTCTTGCTTAACGTCCTGTTAGGTTGTACGATGACATACAACCTGCGGCTGCTCTCGCTGGAGACCGAGAGATCGACCATAACCAAACCAAGTGATCCTATGAAGCTGAACGAGCCTGTAAGCCAGCAGAGCGCTGGCCCGCGCGGTGCCATCGCCGTCGGTAACTACCGCTGGACGATCTGTGCGCTGCTGTTCTTTGCCACCACCGTCAACTACCTGGACCGCCAGGTCCTGAGCCTGCTGGCGCCGCAACTGACGAAGGAGTTCAACTGGTCCAACACGGACTACGCCAACATCACGGCCGCGTTCCAGTTCGTCTACGCGCTGTCGATGGTCTTTGCCGGCCCGATCGTCGACCGCATCGGCACCAAGCGCGCCTACATGTGGGCCATCGCCGTCTGGTCCGGCGGCGCCATCATGCATGCCTACTCGGTGCCGATGGGCCATGCCGTCGGCAGCGCCATGGGTGCGCTGGGCATGGTGGCGGCGCCAGCGTCGATCATCGGCTTCATGATCTCGCGTGCCGTGCTGGCGGTGGGCGAGGCGGGCAACTTCCCGGCCGCGATCAAGGCGACGGCCGAGTATTTCCCGAAGCGCGAGCGTTCGTTCGCGACCGGCATCTTCAACTCCGGCGCCAATATCGGCGCGATCCTGGCACCGCTGACGGTGCCGTGGATCGCCATCAACTGGGGCTGGCAGGCCGCGTTCATCGTCATCGGTGCCATCGGCTTCGTCTGGATGATCGCGTGGCAGATGCTGTTCGACACGCCGGAGCGGCAGAAGCGCCTGTCGAAGGACGAGCTGGCGTACATCCGCAGCGACACCACGGCGCCAGTGGCCGGCGCGCCCGCCAGCGCCAAGGTGCCCTGGTTCCGCCTGCTGGCCTACCGCCAGACGTGGGCCTTCGCCTTCGGCAAGTTCATGACGGACGGCGTCTGGTGGTTCTTCCTGTTCTGGCTGCCCAAATACCTGGCGTCCACCTACGGCATGGGCCCGGCCGACATCGTGGTGCCGCTGGCGGTGTTGTACAGCATGACGATGGTCGGCAGCATCGGCGGTGGTTACTTCCCCGCCTACTTCATGGACAAGGGCGAGTCGCCCTACGATGGCCGCATGAAGGCGATGCTGGTGATCGCCTGCTTCCCGCTGGTCGTGCTGCTGGCGCAGCCGCTGGGCTCCATCAGCTACTGGATGCCGGTACTGCTGATCGGCATCGGCGCCTCGGCGCACCAGGCCTGGTCGGCCAACCTGTTCACCACCGTGTCCGACATGTTCCCGCAGCGCACCGTCGCCTCCGTCATCGGCATCGGCGGCATGGCCGGCGGACTGGGTGGCGTGGCCGTGTCGAAAGTGGGCGGCTGGCTGTTCGACTACTACGGCGCCATGGGCCAGCTGGCCACGGGCTACATGATCATGTTCGCGTTCTGCGCGCTCGCCTACCTGCTGGCGTGGGGCGTGATGAAGACGCTGGTGCCGCGCTACAAGGAAATCACGGACATCTGATGCGCTCATTGCTCTGTGTCGCCCTGCTGGCTGCGGCGGGGCAGGCCGGCGCCACCGGCATCGCCGTGCGGCCCTACGGCGTGACAGCTGCCGGCACCAACGTCGAACGGGTCACGCTGACCAATGACCGCGGCATGCAGCTGTCCTACATCGACTACGGTGCCACCATCGTGGCCGCCACGGCGGCCGACCGGAGCGGTGCACGCCGCAACGTCGTCCTCGACCTGCCCGACCTGGCCGCCTACCAGCGCAGCACGCGCAAGTGGGGCGCCATCATCGGCCGCTATGCGGGCCGCATCGGCGGCGCGCGCTATACCCTGGATGGCAAGACCGTGCAGCTGCAGCCGAACCTGCGCGGCCTGACGATCCACGGCGGCCCGCCCGGCTACGAACACCGCGTCTGGCAGCGCCGCGACTTCGCCGACAGTGCGTCGATCGGTTCCGTCTATACGCTGGTCAGTCCTGACGGCGACCAGTCCTTTCCCGGCAAGCTGGCGCTGCGCGTGACGTACCGCCTGCTGCGCGCCAGCGACGAGTTCCGCATCGAATACGAAGCGGTGACGGACGCGCCGACGGTCGTCAATTTCACGAACCACGCCTACTTCAACCTGGCTGGCGCCGGCAGCCGGGGCCTCGCCACGCACCGCTTCCAGATCGACGCCGACCGCTACGCCGTCACGGACGCGAACCGCGTGCCGACGGGAGAGCTGGCCAGCGTGGCGCAAACGCCGCTGGACTTTCGCCGTCCCGCCAGCGCCGCCGCGCGGCTGCAGGGGCCATCCGCGCTGCTGGGCGATCCCCCCGGATTCGACCACAGCCTGGTATTGACCAAGGCGCCCGGCAAGCTGGCGCGCGTGGCCGTCATCGACGACACGGCCAGCGGCATCCGCATGACGGTCGGGACGACCGAACCGTCGGCCCAGTTCTACACGGCCAACGCGTTCGACGGGAAAGAGGTGGGCAGCAGCGGCACGGCCTACGAGCGTTACGACGGCTTCGCGTTCGAGACGCAGCACTTGCCGGACAGCCCGAACCAGCCGGCATTTCCATCCACGGCACTGCGGCCTGGCGACGTGTTCCGCTCCGTGACCAGCTTCCGCTTCACCCGGCAATAGTCCCTGGGAAGCAGGGCCCGGAGGCGGGATCGCCGATTCCTGGCGCGCGCCCCTCAGCCGGCGCGCCGCCGGCGCAGCGAGGTGGCCAGGATGCCGGCCAGCCCCAGCCCCAGCATGCCATACTGGGCCGGTTCCGGGACAGCCGGGATCGGCGCGCCGGCGGGCAGGACGAGCGTCCGGGTGCGCGGCGTCCACGTCCAGTACTCGCCACGGCCGTGCTGGGTGCTGTAGCGGTAATACTGGCCGGCGACGAGCGTCACACCCCAGGGGAACATGTCGTCGCTGACGTGGAAGGTGGCGGCAAACGATGGATTGCTGCCGGGCGTGTACGAGAAGCTGCTCAGGCAGTTCCAGATCACGCCACCGTCCGTGCAGCTGCTGCCGGCCGTGTAATACACGTCGGACCATTCGAATTCGATGACCTCATCGTGTGAGAAGGTGCCGTCGCCGTTGCGGTCGTCGACGTCGAAGTAGGCAATCTGTTGCAGGTGCGCTTGGAACGACTGCGTGTAGATCTCGTCATGGAAACCCTGGTAGACCACCTTCAGATGCTGCACCTCCGCCCTCGCGATACCGCAGGCCGCGAGCCCTGCCATCAAAGCCATTTTCTTCAGCATTTGCCTCTCCCGTCGGTTAGCGGCGCATCCAGCTACGTGCCGCGGAGATTTTCGCATGATTGCATCGCGTTTAATATTTCGGCGGTCGGGCGCGCAACAGTATTCAAATGCAAGTCTGTCCGATTAATACTCTGCCGGCCTCGCGGAATCTGGCTAAGAAAAAATATCTGGCATTGCAATCCAGAGCTTGGCAGGAATGAAAAACGCTGCGCCCCCGTCGCACTGAAGCAGGCCAGGTAGTCAGGTGTGTTGGGCAGATGGCGGCTGGCGCTAATTACCGGGTTGCCGTGTTTCTCCTCAAGCGCGGCCGGCCTGATGAGTAAGATTGCGGCCGGGCTGGAAAGTTTATCGAGACCGGGCCACGCACCAGAAGAAAAGCCCGGCAATGCCGTAATGCCGTTCAGTTAAGACTGAGCGGCATTTTTCTTTTTGGTGTTGTAAACAGTAGCTGAGGCTGTTAACCTGCGTCACCATGCTTGATGACGCGCTCCATTTCCTCGTACAAGCCCAGGAAGACCCGGACTGGGCCCGCCTGGGACGGCACTTGCCTTCCGAGTGGATCGAGCAAGCGGTTGTACACACTGGCAAAGCGAGCATTCGACGGCGCCGGCTGCCGGCCGAGCAGGTAGTGTGGCTCGTCGTCGCCTTGGCGCTGTACCGTCATCAGTCTATCAGTGAAGTGGTTGACGACCTGGACCTTGCGTTGCCGGACGTGCAGGCGCCTTTCGTAAGCAAAAGCGCGGTAGCGCAGGCACGGCAGCGTGTTGGCGCCGAACCACTGCGGGCATTATTCGAGATCTCAGCAAAGGCATGGTCGGAGCAGGATCGCAAGCAGTACCTGTTCAAGGGACTAAGTCTGTATGCGATGGACGGCACGACATTGAAGACGGCGGATACGCCGGAACAGCGCGACCATTTCGGCGAGCAGTCGTATGCCAGTGGCCGGATCGCCAGCTATCCGCAAGTGCGTGGTGTGACCTTGACTGCCGTGCCGACCCACCTGATACGCGATGCCAAGTTTGGCCCTTACGGCATCAACGAGATGCTGTACGCCAAGGAGCTGCTCGCATCGATTCCGGATGATTCGCTTACCGTCTTCGACAAAGGTTTTCTGTCAGCCGAGATTCTGTGCGGCCTGACCGTCGGAGGAACGAACAGGCACTTCATCATTCCAGCCAAGTCCAATACGAAATGGGAAGTCGTTGGCGGTACTGCCGACGATGCGATGATCGAAATGCGCGTATCGCCCCAGGCACGCAAGAAGTGCCCGGACTTGCCTGAGACTTGGCGCGCACGCGCCATTACGATCATCGACCAGAGCGCACGCAAACACGTATTGCTGACCTCACTATGCGACACCAAGCGCTACACGGCCAAAGACGTTGCGACTTGTTATACCCGGCGCTGGCAGATCGAAACGAGCTATCGCGAACTCAAGCAAACGATGATGGGCAGGGCGTTGACGCTGCGCAGCCGTACCGTCGAAGGCGTCTACCAGGAAATCTGGGGAACCTTGACTGCCTATAACCTGATCCGGCTGGAGATCGCCAAGGCCGCACTGGCGGTGAAGTGTGAGCCGACTGAGGTCAGTTTTATCCGTGCATTCCATGTCATCCAATACGAACTGCATTGGGCAGCAGTAACCCGCTCACATGGCAAGCTGCCCGCCTTGATGCAGCGCCTTCGCCAGCGTCTGCTCATGCTACTGAATGAAGAACGGCCCGGTCGAAAAATCGACCGGGCCGTGAAGGCCTTACCTCATCGCTACACTGTCCGCGTCCTGAAAAAAGACCTTAACTGAACGGCATTACCGGCAATGCCGGGCTTTTTCGTGACGCGGACGGATCAGAACGCGCAGGGCGCGTCGGCCAGGCCCTGCACGCCGGGGCGCAGCAGCACGACGGCGCCGCCCCACGCGGCATCTTCCGGCTTGCCCGACACGATCGACGTGACGATCAGGGTCTCCAGGTCATCGCCGCCGAACGTGCACATCGACGGTTTCATGAACGGCAGGTCGATCCTGCGATCGAGCTTGCCGGCCGGCGTGAAGCGCAGCAGGCAGCCGGCGTCGTTGGCGCAGCTCCAGTAGCAGCCGTCCGCATCGACGACGGCGCCGTCCGGCCGGCCCACGTGGTCGGCCAGGTTGGCGAACACGCGCCGGTGCGACGGCACACCCGTCGCGACATCGTAATCGAACGCCCACACCAGGCGGCTGTTCGGATGCGAGTCGGACAGGTACATGGTGCGCCCGTCCGGCGACCAGGACAGCCCGTTCTGCGTGAACAGCCCTTCGACGACGGGCGCCGACAGGCCGTTGCCATCGTAGCGATACAGCTTGCCGACGTCCTTGCCCGCACTCATGTCCATGAACATGGTGCCGCTCCAGAAGCGGCCCTGGCGATCGGTGCGGCCGTCGTTGAAGCGCATGCCCGCGCCCAGGTCGGCCGGCTTGCCCAGCAGGGTGACGGCGACGCTGCCGTTGTCGAACAAATCGACGTCGAACATACCCGTCTCCATGCCGGCAACCAGGCCGCCGCGCGCACGCGGCGCGAGGCAGGCCACCATTTCCGGCGCCTGCCACGAGCGCGTGCGGCCGGCGGCATCGAGCCGCCAGATGCGCTTGGCCGGGATGTCGACCCAGTACCACGCCCGCGTGGCGGCATCCCACGCCGGGCTTTCGCCCGTCGCGCAATGCACGCCGTCGATGCGTTCGATCGACGGCTGCGCCATTACTTCAGCACCAGTTCGCCGTCGACGACGCGCGGGATGCCCAGCGGGTTGTCGCCCGCCAGCGCGGCCGGCAGCAGCTCGGCCGGCACGTCCTGGTACGACACGGGACGCAGGAAGCGGTCGATCGCGGAAGCGCCCACCGAGGTGGAACGGCTGTCCGACGTGGACGGGAACGGGCCGCCGTGCACCATCGCGTGGGCCACTTCGACGCCGGTGCCGAAGCCGTTGAACAGGATGCGGCCGGCCTTGCGCTCCAGGGTCGGCAGCAGCTTTTTCGCCAGGCCGATGTCGGCACCGGTCGCGTGCACGGCCGCCGTCAGCTGGCCTTCGACGTGTTCGGCCACGTCGATCAGCTGCGCTTCGCTGTGGCAGCGGATCAGCAGCGAGCAGGGGCCGAAGATCTCGTCTTCCAGCTCCGGCTTGGCCAGGAACGTGGCGGCATCGGTCGTGTACAGTGCGGCGACGGCGCTGCACGGGTTGTCGGTGGTCTGGCCTTGTGCCAGCAACGTGACGCCTTCGACCTTGCCCAGCTTGGCGACGCCGGTGGTATAGGCCTGGTGGATGCCCGGGGTCAGCATGGTGGCCGCGCCCTTGGCTTGCAATGCGGCGACGGTGCCCTGCACGAACTTGTCCAGCGCCGGCGATTCCAGCGCGATCAAGAGGCCAGGGTTGGTGCAGAACTGGCCTGCGCCCAAGGTCAGCGAATCGGCGAACTGCTGCGGCAGTTTTTCGTTGGCCAGCGCGCCTTCCAGCAGGAACACGGGATTGATGCTGCTCATTTCGGCATACACGGGAATCGGTTCCGGCCGCGCGGCCGCCGTCTTCATCAGCGCGACGCCGCCGGCGCGCGAGCCGGTAAAGCCCACCGCCTTGATGTGCGGGTGGCTGACGAGGTTCTGGCCGATGGTCTGGCCGGCGCCGATCAGCATCGAGAACACGCCTTCGGGCATGTCGCTGTCGATGGCGGCCTGCTGCACGGCCTTGGCCACCAGCTCGGACGTGCCCAGGTGGGCCGAGTGGGCCTTGACGACGACCGGGCAGCCGGCCGCCAGCGCGGACGCGGTGTCGCCACCGGCGACGGAGAAGGCCAGCGGGAAGTTCGACGCGCCGAACACGGCGACCGGGCCCAGGCCGATCTTGCGCAGGCGCAGGTCAGGGCGGGGGGCGGGGGCGCGGTCAGGCAGCGCGGAGTCCAGCGTGGCGGACAGGTAGCGGCCGTCGCGCACGACTTTCGCGAACAGGCGCAGCTGGTTGCAGGTGCGACCGCGCTCGCCTTCCAGGCGCGCCTGCGGCAGGCCGGATTCCTGCATCGCGCGCTCGATCAGCGCCGGACCCAGGTCCATGATGCGGTCGGCGATGGTCTCGAGGAACTTGGCGCGCTGCTCGGGCGTCGTCTCGCGATAGCGGTCGAACGCCTGCCACGCCAGCGTGCAGGCCTGTTCCAGTTCGGCTGCCGAGGCGAGGCCGAACGGCGGCTCGATCTGCGCGTTGCGCGACGGGTCCACGGCCTTGACGGTGCCTTCCTTGCCCAGCACGGCCTTGCGGCCGATGATCATTTCACCCTTGATTTCCATGTGCTCTCCTTTAGTGCGCGCGATGTTGCACGCAGCGGTTGTTCCAGCCAGCAGAAAAGATTAATGCGGGCCGCGGCCCGCATCGGTTTTAATGCATGTTGCGTAACGCTGTTATTGCGGGCCCTGGGCACGCATCAGTTTTTCCAGCATCGCGTATTCCTCTTCCGTCAGGTCGGTCAGCGGTGCGCGCACCGGACCTGCGTCGTAGCCGGCGATCTTCGCGCCCGCCTTGACGATCGACACGGCGTAGCCGGCCTTGCGGTTGCGGATGGCCAGGTACGGCAGGAAGAATTCGTCCAGCAGGCGGTTCTGCGTTTCGCGATCGTCCGCCGCCACGGCGTGGTAGAAGTCCATCGCCAGCTTCGGCATGAAGTTGAATACCGCCGACGAGTATACCGGGGTACCGAGCGCCTTGTAGGCCGCCGCGTAAACTTCCGCCGTCGGCAGGCCGCCCAGGTAGCTGAAGCGGTCGCCCATGCGGCGCCAGATCGAGACCATCAGTTCGATGTCGCCGATGCCGTCCTTGAAGCCAATCAGGTTCGGATTGCGGTCGGCCAGGATCTCCAGGGAATCGGCCGTCAGGCGGCATGCGCCGCGGTTGTACACGACGACGCCGAAGTCCACCGACTTGCAGACCTCTTCCACGTGGCGGATCAGGCCATCCTGGCTCGCTTCCGTCAGGTAGTGCGGCAGCAGCAGGATGCCTTGCGCGCCCACGCGTTCCGCTTCCTGCGCATAGGCGATGGCCGCGCGGGTCGGGCCGCCGGCGCCGGCCAGGATCGGCACCTTGCCGCGGCAGGTGTCGACGGCGGTCTTGATGATGCCCGTGTATTCATCCGGGGTCAGCGAGAAGAACTCACCGGTGCCGCCGGCCGCGAACAGCGCCGAGGCGCCGTACGGTGCCAGCCATTCCAGGCGCTTGGCGTACGTGTCGGGACGGAAGTCGCCATTGGCGTCGAAGTCGGTCACGGGGAACGACAGCAGGCCGTGGGACAGGACGGTTTGGAGTTCTTTAGGTTGCATGTGTCTCTCGCTTCTTTGTCAGGTGATATGGGAGGGCAAGCGCCATCGTTGTATGACATCGTACAACCTAAAACGCAGCACTGCAAGCATTTCGGTTGGGGACTGTCCCCGGTTTTTATCCACGCCGGGTGACCCCTTTGAACTGGGGACAGTGCCCCATGCCTCTACCGTGCGGGCGGATCGCCGCACACCGGTTTCTCCGGACAATTGGCTGCCGACGTCCTTCCGGCCCACGCCGGTGCCCGGCATGCGTTGCTGCAGAATACCGCCGACACTGCCGGTTGCGGCGTGTCAGGTTCGTCCCAATAGCTACAGCTCAGCAGCCGGCCATCGTCATCGGTGGTCACGCTGGCGCTGCCCGCCGGGTTGCCCGGCAAGGTATACCGCGCATAGTTGCGTGGACTTGGATGGTGCGGCGGCAGGATACCCCACAGTGTGCCCTGCCAGATTTCGTGGAACGTCGCGCGGGTCAGCCCCCAGGGACCTTTGAACCCGACGTTTGCACTGAGGAGTGGCGCCTCGCCGGCGGACGACTTGACGACGACCCGCGTGACAGCCTCCCGCCCGCGCTGTTCCTCGCCGGGGATCCGGCCCGCGAACGTGTAGATCACAGCCGCTGCGGTCCTGCGCTCCGTGGCGACTTCCGGCGCCGCGAACAGGGCCTGGAGGCGCGCCACGATCGTCGCGTCATCGTGCAGGCACGACGTGCGCAACGCCGCCTGCAGGTTGACGAGGTAGTCCCGTTCCGTGCGCAAGGGCACGGCCCCGGGGCAAGGCATGTCGTCAGCGCAGGCCAGGCCGGCAGCACACAGCAGGGCGGCGGCCAGGCCGGCGGCGCGCATGTCAGGCCGCCGCCGCCGTTTCTTCCTGCGCCTTGCGCAGGCGCTCGCGGCTGTTGGACAGGTGGGTACGCATGGCCGCCCGCGCGCCTTCGGGATCGCGCCGCAGGATGGCGTGGTAGATGTCCTCGTGCTCGCGGTTGACGCGCTCCAGGTAGACGGCCGGGTCGTCGTGCGCCAGTTGCGCCGAGTTGACGCGCGCGCGCGGGATGATCGTCGTGCCCAGGTGCGTCAGGATGTCGACGAAATAGCGGTTGCCCGTCGCCTGCGCGATCAGCAGGTGGAACTGCACGTCCGCCTCCACCGAGCCGCCCTGCACGATGCGCTGCAGTGCCGACGCCATGTCCTGCGCCTGCTCGTCGGTGCGGCGGGCGGCGGCCAGCCAGGCCGCTTCCGTTTCAAGGCTGATGCGCAGCTCCAGGATCGCCAGTACGTCGCCGATGGTGCGGATCGTGTCGGCCGAGATCAGCAGCGGCGGGGCCGGTGGCTCCAGCACGAACGTGCCGATGCCGTGGCGTGTTTCGACCAGGCCCGCGGCCTGCAGATGCGAGATGGCTTCGCGCACCACGGTGCGGCTGACGCCATGCAACTCCATGATGACGGATTCCGTCGGCAGCTTCTCGCCAGGCTTGAGCACGCCTTCGCGAATGCCGGCGCTGATGCTTTCCACCACCCCCTGGGCGAGATTGCGGTGGCGCCTTTTGGGCGGCGTAACAGTGGCGGTCAGGTCGGACATGCGTAGGCGTCGGGTAAGGGAAGAGGCCATTATAGCAGCAGCCATGCGGGCTCCACCGAGTTGTACGATGACCGCCAGGCGTAAAAAACGCAGGGGTTTCCTGGCTGCTGCTATACTGTATATACGTACAGTACTATTTCTGGTGTGCATCATGAGAATCAAGATGGTCAAACTGCGCATGGGCGGCATTTCGCTGCCCAGCCGTGTCCTGGGCGACCGCGCGGCGCCCCGTTTCGGCGAGCTGCGCATCCTCGACACGGACGACCAGGGGCTGCGCCGCCCCGTCAAGCTGGCGCGCCTGATGGAGCATGGCTCGCCCGTGATCCGGGAAACGCTGCTGGAGCCGCGCATCCTGTGGTGCGGCGACGGCCGGTTTACGTTGACGGGCTTCGAGCGCATCCGCAACCGCAACGGCGAGATCGTCGAGTATGCGCAGTCGTGGCTGTGCGAGATCGACTTCAGCCCCCCGCCCGAGCCGGTACGGGATACGCTGCGCGCGGCACCGTACAAGGATCGCTGATGCACGTTTCTGCGTTTTCATTGCATGTTTATTCGTGTATGCTTTCGTTAATCGAACAACGCGGAGTACCAACATGCAATTGGCAGAAGAGCGGCGGCGGCTGATCGTCGCGGCAGTCGACCATGAAGGGAAGGTGCTGGCAGCCGAACTGGCGCAGCGTTTCCAGACCTCCGAGGACACGATCCGGCGCGACCTGCGCGACCTGGACCTGGCGGGACGGCTGCGCCGGGTCCACGGCGGCGCGATCCGCCGCGTCGGCGGCGAGACCAGCTTCGGCCAGCGCGAGAGCGCCGACCTGCAGCGCAAGGCCTTGTTGGCGCAGGCGCTGCGGCCGCTGCTGCAACCGGGCGACACGGTGCTGATCGATGCCGGCTCCACCAACCTGGCACTGGCGCGCCAGCTGGACGACGGCTGCGCCGCCACCATCGTCACGAATAGTCCCCACATCACGCTGGCGCTGGGCGAATTCCGCCAGACGCGCGTCATCCTGCTGGGCGGTACCTATTCGGCGCAATGTGGCGCCGTGCTGGGTGCCCGCACGCTGGCCGACATCGAGCAATTGCGCGCCGACCTGTGCATCGTCGGGCTGTGCGGCCTCGACAGCCGCCGCCTGGGCACCTCCGACGGCGAGGAAGCCATCCTGAAGCGCGCCATGCTGGCCGGCAGCGCGCGGCGCGCGGCAGCCGTGCTGAACGAGCGCTTCGGGGCCCCGGCACCATTCTTCCTGGGCACGCCCGCTGAGCTGGACCACCTGGCCGTCGAGGCGGATCTGCCGGCCGACCACATGGCGGCCCTGGGCGACGTCGCCAATGGCCCCGAACTGATCGTCGCGGAGCGCCCATGAATACCTCTTCCATTGGCAAGGCGCGCTGGGCGATTTCCACCATTTTCTTGTTGAACGGGGCCGGTATCGGCTTGTGGGCCGCACACGTGCCGGTGGTGCAGGCACGCGCCGGCCTCGACACCGGCGTGCTGGGCATGCTGCTGTTGACGATTGCCGGCGGCGCCATGGCCGCGATGCCGGCCGCCGGCTGGCTGACCACGCACTGGGGCACGCGCCGCACGACATTGTGGGCCGCGTTCGCATTTGCAGCGATGACGGCGCTGTTGATCGGCACGTCGCACGTGGCGGCGCTGTTCGTGGCCGCCTTCGCGTTCGGCGCGGCCAATGGCGCGCTGGACGTGTCGATGAACGCCAATGCCAGCGAAGTGGAAATCGCCCGGGGCACCCCAACGATGTCGTCGTTCCACGCTTTCTTCAGCCTGGGCGGCCTCATCGGTGCGGCTGGCGGCGGCCTGCTCGTGGAACACGGCCTCGGCGACGGCCGTGGCGCGCTGGCGTTCAGCGTCGTCACGATCGTGGCCGTGCTGCTGACGGCCCCGCGCGTGCTGCACACGCCGGCTGTCGGCGCCAGCGCCAGCCATTTCGCGCTGCCGCGCGGGCCGGCACTGGTCCTGGGCCTGCTGGCGCTGCTGTGCATGGCGGTGGAGGGCGCCCTGGTGGACTGGAGCGCGCTCCTGATGACGGAACGCACGGGCGCAACGCCGGGCTCGGCCGCCCTGGGCTATTCGGCATTCTCGATCGCGATGGCGGCGTGCCGCTTTGCCGGCGACCGGCTGACGGTGCGCTTCGGTTCGCCGACCTTGATGGTTGCCGGCGGCCTGTCGATGCTGCTGGGCCTCCTGATCGCCGTGACTAGCACGCACCATGCGCTGTCGGCCGTCGGCTTCGCGCTGGTCGGGCTGGGCGCCGCCAATGTGGTGCCGCTGATCTTTGCCGCGGCCGCCAATATTCCCGGCACGGCGCCGGGCGTGGGCGTGGCGACGGCCGCCACCGTCGGCTACACGGGCCTGCTGCTGGGGCCGCCGGTGATTGGCTGGATCGCCGCACAGACCAATATCGCGGTGGCGCTGGGGGTGTTGTCGTTGTCCGGTATCGTCATTGCGTTCAATGCGCGGGTGGTGCGGACGGCGCGAGCGCGCTGATCGAGTGTGCTGCCGATGTCGGCTTACGAGCCCGCCCGGCTACAAGTTCCCGCGACCGGCAGCATCCTTGAGCGGTACCAGCATCCGGCCCAGTGCTGCCGCAAGCGCGCAGGCTGCTGCTATGCTGGATTGGACAACCGGACGAAAGGAGCGACCATGGCACCGCAACAGGCAGCGCAACTCGTCGAGCAACTGGCGTTGGGCATCGACCCGCGCACTGGCGCGCCGCTGGCCGAGGGCGACGCGTGCACTGCGCCGGAGGTCATCCGAGCGCTGTTCCTTGCCCGCAACGCGTTGCAGGGCGCGCGCGAACCGTTGCGTAGGCCACCCGTCGTACGCAACGGCGTCACACTGGTCAACGCGGGCAAGAAATGGTCGGGCGAGGAAGTCGATACGCTGCTGCAGGCGTTCCAGGCTGGTATGCCGCTGGGTAGCATTGCGGTACAGCTGGGCCGTACGGACGGCAGCATTGTCGCGCGCCTCGTACAGGCTGGCGCGCTGCCGGACCGCGAGAGCGGCTATACCTTGCTGAAGGCGCAGCAGGGCGGTGAGCTGGCGGGTCAGTGAGGGATGGGGTTGCGCAGGCACTCGTCCGCGGTGGGGGCTTTGCCGAGCTTCATCGTATAAATGAAATCTCCCGGCAGGCCCGTGACCGTCTTCCGTTCACCGGGAAGGATTTGCAATGGCGGCGTGGCCGGGGCATAGCGGCACGTGCGTTCCTTGGTGCCGTCGGCCAGGAAGCGCTCCTGGCACAGTGAACTCAGGAACAGGTAATGGCAGGGGGCCGCCGACGTGCGCCCGCAAGAGAGATCGACCGTCGATTTGCCCAGATGTGTCACGGTGGTGACGGCGGGCGGGAGAGGTGCAGCCGCTGCGGCCACCGTGCCGGCTGCAAGCAGGGCGCAGGTCGCTGCGGCACAAGCCAGTACGTTCATGGGATCCCCCGACGTTACAAACAGTCACGCTACCAGAAGTTTGCGGGAAAGGACAGCTTTACGTCACGGGCCTCGCTGTGCCGTAGCCAGCCGCCGCGCGGCGCAGCCGTCGCGCACTGCCCATCCGAAGGCTGCCATGGCCAGCCCGGTCAGCACCCAGCTGGCCCAGCCATGGTCGGCGGCGACGAACGCCGTCGGCATGGTACGCCAGGCCAGCAGGCGCTCGCCCAGCAGCACGAGGATGGCGCCCAGGTTGATGAACAGCAGCAGATGCAGGATGCGTTCGGGCGCCGGCAGCACGCGGATATCGACCTCGAGCTTGACATCGACGGCGGCGATCGCCAGTTCGGCCGCCAGCAACGCGGCAACGATCCAGGCCAGGGCGCCATGCCATTCAAACCACGCGAGGCCGGCAAACAGCACGGCAAACACGCCTTCGCGCAGGCTGTGCAGCAATTCCTCCATGGCTGCCTCTGCGCGGTGGGGCAAGCGTGCCAGCACATCGTGATTGAGCACCACGTCGATGCCGGCCAGCGCGCCGTGCAGCATGCGAACAACGATGTAGCCTGCCATGTCGGAATGTCGGAATGTCGGAATCTCGGAATGAATGGAGGGTCCTCCGCGGCGCCACTGTCGGGCCGCATGGACAAGAATATAGCCCGTCCAACAACGAACTCGCGCACGCGAACCATGCAAGCCATCTTCACGATTGGTCACTCGAACCGCACCATCGAGGAATTCATCGGTCTCCTGTCGGACCAGCGCATCGACCTGCTGATCGATATCCGCACGGTGCCGAAATCGCGCGCCAACCCGCAGTTCGGGCAGGACCTGTTGCCACCGGTACTGGCGGCCGCCGGCATCGCCTACGAGTACATCGCCGCCCTTGGCGGCTTGCGCCATGCGCGCAAGGATTCACCCAACAGCGGCTGGCGCAACAAGTCGTTCCGGGGTTACGCGGACCACATGCAATCCGACGAGTTCAATGCCGGCGTCGACGTGGTCCTCGTGCGGGCGGCCGACCGCCGCTGCGCCCTGATGTGTGCCGAGGCGGTACCGTGGCGCTGTCACCGCTCGATGGTGGCCGACGCCCTTGCCGTGCGTGGGATTCCGGCCGAACACATCATCAACCGCGGCAAGACGCGGCCGCATGTGCTGACCTCGTTCGCGCGGGTCGACGGCGTGCGCATTGCCTATCCGCCGCCCGACGCAGAGGGCGAGCCGGGCGGCGAAGCGCCTTGTTGCTAGCGGCTACCTGTTCAGCACACGCACGTTGCTGATGCCGGGCGCCTCGTTCGAGCGGTTCTGCAGCGTGTAGACGAGCGACAGCAGGGCCAGCGTCTGCACGCTGCGGTCCTCCGGCTCGCCCCGGGGATGCTCGTCATACTGCGCGACGTTGAACTGCTTGCCCCGGTAAGCCACGGAGACGGCGGCGTCCGGCATTTTCTCGCAACAGCGCAGCCGGAAGAAATGCCCGTAGCGGTCCTTGCCGGTGCGGATGGTGACCGGCGCCACGTGCTCCGGCCCCGTCGCGTTCTGGTAACGGCTCAGTTCGCCCAGGTAGTAGATCATCGATTGCGTCGAGCGCAGCACGAGCCGGGCTTCGGCGATCTCGGGCGCGGCTTTCGGCGCGGCGCCGGCTGGCTTCTTTGCAGGCTTGGGCGCCTTCTCGCCGCCGCCTGCCACGGAAATCGACAGCGTGGCGAGCGCCTTGCCGATACGCTGCAGCGTGTCGAGTTCCGTTTGGCTTCCGGCCACGCCTTGGGTGGGCGCGTCGACCGCACAATTGCCGGCGGCTTCGTAGCCCGATGCACCGGCGCCGGAAGCGTCGAGTTTGACGCCCGCCTCGCGGTTGACCTGCGCCAGGCGATAGACGCGCTTGCCGCTGGCGGACGCGGTGGCGACGGTACCGTCGTCGCCGACCTGGACCGGTACCAGGCCGGCATTCTTGACGGTTGTCAGCAGCATGACGTCGCTCAGCTTCTCCGCCGGAAAACGCTCGCCGAAATACTCGTACGACGACGATTCGGACAGCACGAGCCGGCAGCCCGCGATCGTGTCGATCAGCGCGCCGAAGACGGCGAAGGTCTCGTTACGGGGACTGTTCACCAGGTTGTGCAGCAGGTTGCCCTGGCTGTCGTACGTCTCCACGGCGCCGACAAACAGGTTCAGCAGGATCGGCAACGGCCATCCCTGGCTGGCGAAGTAGGCCAGCAGGCGGGCATCGACCGGGGTCGTGAGGCCGCGCATGAATTCCTGCGACATCAGGCTGGTCGTGTCCACGTTCGGCACGGCCTCGACAGATGGTCGCAACGCATAGTAAGGATTTGCCGCGCCGCCGAACGGGATGTCGAGTCCGACGATCGGGTTGCCGATGCCGATGCCGCCCGGCCCGCGCGCACCATGTTCACCTGGGTGAAATGCATGGGCATGCGTTCGTAGGCGCGCGCGATGTTCAGGACGAGATAGGCGTTGTGCGCGTCCTCCTGCACGAGATTGGACGTGATCGCACTCTGCGTCAGCGGACCGGCGCAGCCCGCCAGCAATGCCGTGCCCAACAGGTAACCCGCTGCCCTCGCTTTTCCGATCATGCACTCTCCCTCCGCGTCAACGCCACACCGTCTTGATGCGCGGGGCAGTATAGAGCGTCCGTACAATTCGCAGCGCGCGCTGGCCCGTGCCCTCTAGCATCGAGCCCGCTGTATTACAACCGGAAGTGCGAAAAAAACAACGCCAAAACAGTTCGGTAAAATATTTTTTTGATAACTCTACAGCTGCGAAATAAGAATCGTTATTATGTCGACCGTGTTCCACCCGAAGCAACTTTAACCAGCCACCCCGGCCAGACATTTAGAGGAGATTCGTATGCGGCATTTCAGCGGTGAGTTCGACGACGTACGTTTGTTGATGGAAGATGAACTGGATCTGATCGCCGGCGGCGACGGCGAGGATGGCGACGAAAATCCGACCACTGTCATGCCGACCGTCACGATCGTCGGAAATCGCGACAATACGAAGTCGTACTTCATGCCGAACTTGTTCATCTGGGGTGGCGGCGGCGCTGGATATGGCGGACCGGTGCCGGAACCAACCGACGAGAGTGCCGTCCGTGTCGACGTCAAGATCACCCGGCCATTGACGGCTGACGAGCAGGCAGCCGTCGACGCACTGGTCAAGAGCGTCCAGGAGACGACCAATGCCGTTGCCGCGATTCCCGATAACGCCCGTGTGACCCTGTCCAACGGGCAAAGCGTTACCGGCGCCGAGCTGAAGCAGATCTGGGCCAAGACCGACATCGTCGTCAATGAGCAGGGGTTCACTTACCGCAACGGCACCACGCGTGGCGAGGCCGATTACGCCGGCGGGAATCCACAGGTCAGCTTCAACATCGACAACCTGACCGGCTATGCGGCGAATCCAGGCGGTATGAATTATCTGCCCTTGCACGAACTGGGGCATATGACGAATGCCGGCCGCACTGAGAACGAGCGCCTCGGCAATGGCCAGTCGACCAACGACATGAACGAGCGGGTAGCGAACGATATTGCCTGGGCAATCGCGTCGTATTCCAACATGCCCATCCTCCAGAACCCCGGCAGCGGCTATGACGCCAACCATCCGGGCTTCCGCTGACGACATCGGGGCGGCAACGCCCGGGAACTCGTGAGATGAACATTTTCTTCATTAAGACATTCTCGACCGCGGCCGCGGCGGGAGCCCTTGCCGCCGCCCTGGTTTCCTGCGCGGCAACCGCCCAGACCGCGGTGCCAGCGCAGGGCGCTTGCGCAGCTACCGCAAGCCGGGCGGCGGGCATCAAATATGTCCCGGCGCACACATCCCTGTCTGATCTGTCGATCACCCCAGCCGGCAGCCAGGAGCGGGTGAAGCTGGCCAATGTCGCACTGCTGCAGGGACCTTGCGCGAACGATGCGTATGCTTTCCGGATGGGCCTGGTGCTGTTCAAGGACGGCGCCGTATTCGCGGCCATGTCCAATGAGCGCTTCAGCCATTCGCCGCAGGTCACAGCGCAAAAGCTGGGGATCCGCCCCGTCGAGGATGGCCATCCGGACCTGCCACAGGGGCGCTTCATCATGGCCTCCAAGGTCGACAAGGCAGTTGCGGCAAACGGTGAGCGTACGCTGGACGTGGGCCTGTGGCACACCGGCGACGCTTATGTCGTTGCCGCTTATACCCGGCAGGCAGGCGAATTCAGCGCACCCGTGGAACTGCTCAGGTCGACGCAGCCGATCAGGAGCGTGACGTATTTCCCTGCTCCCGATGCGAACTCGGGGACACTGGGCGTGCTGGCCGAGCATGGCGACAGTGTGGCGTCGGTCAGCCTCGACTGGAACCATGAGGCACTGTCGCGCACCCTGAGGGCACCGAAATAATGCTGATCGACTTCCGTTATCCCTACGAGGAATTCAAAAGCGGCTATTTCGAGAAAAAACCGCTTTTGCTGGAAGGCGCGTTCACGCCGCCGGAACAGCCCATCAGGATCATCGACGATGCGCTCGACGTTGTCGATCCGGACGAAACATATTTGAAAGTCCTGAAAAACGCGGAACGGATCGACCAGCGCCTGCTGATCGAGGAATATACCGACATCGGTATCCGGCGGCGGCGCCTGCGCAAGGACGCGCTGTATCGTTGTCTTGCCGACGACGCATCGCTGGTACTGAACCGTATCGACCTGTATTCGCAGGCGGTGTCCGATATCTGCCTGCAGGTGTCGCGCTTCGCCCGTGCGCAGGCCTCGGCCAATGCTTACCTTTCGTTCGGTCGCGAACCGGCCACCGATATTCATTGGGACCGGCACGACATTTTTGCGGTGCAGCTGTTTGGCGAGAAGCGCTGGCAGATCTACGAACCCACGTTCGCGCTGCCGCTTAATTCCCAGGTCAGCGCGGAAAAAAAGGCGCAGGCGCCGCAGGCCCCCATGCTGGACATTATCCTCAAGGCCGGCGACGTGCTGTACCTGCCGCGTGGCTGGTGGCACAAGGTGGAGCCGGTGGACAACCGGCCCACCTTCCACCTGGCGGTGGGCGCGCACACGCCGCTGCTGCTGGATTACCTGGTCTGGGCGTGCGGTAACAAGCTGCCCGATCACCTGGCGTTTCGCAAATCGGTCAACGGCATCGAAACGGGCGACGGCCAGCTGGAGCAGGCCATCGCCGTGCTGGCGGACATCCTCGCCAATCCCGCCACGTTGCAGGATTTCCGCCGCCGCGCGCAGTCCCGCGAGCGCGTCAATGGGCACGCCTCCTTGTCCGACGTCTTCTTGCCGCCATCGCCCGACGCAGCGCACTGCCGCGTACTGCAGGTCAATTCGCGCTATGCGCCCGATGGCAGCACCATCGTCGTCAACGGCCAGCGGCACGTGTTGACGACGGCCGAACGCCTGGCCGTCGACTTCATCGCATCGCATCCCGGATCGACGGCAGGCGACGTGGCCGATGCCATCGCGGCGCATGGGGTCGTCGATGCCGCGGGCATCCTGGCGGCCCTGCTCAGGCGCGACATCGTTTCCCCTCTCGTTGACGGGTAGCGCATGGCGGGCGTAGAGATTTTTCGGCCGGAAGCGGTATCGTTCAGACAGAAGCGGCTCTACGGGAACATCACGGTCGTCGAGGAACCGGTCACCAACTATGTCGTCATCGCGCTGTGCGCGGCCGCGGCGCTGGCGATCGGTGCCGCGACATTCGGTGAATACGCCCGCACCGAGGCGGCGGTCGGCGTCATCACCACCACCAAGCCGGTGGCCAAGATCCTGGCGCCCAAGCCCGGGATTGTCGATGACGTCTCGATCAGGGAAGGGCAGCACGTCAATGCGGGCGACAAGCTGCTGGTCGTGTCGGTCGATACGCCGCTGGGAAAAGACGAAAGCTACAGCCAGGAAAACCTGCGGTCGTTGGAACGCCAGGCGGCGATCACGGCGGACCAGTTGAGCGTCATTCGCGCCAACATGTCGGTCGAACGCAACCGCCTGGAGGGCGAACTGGCCTATTCCACCGACGAGCTGTCCCAGATCGTGTCCCAGATCGAGATGCAACGCCAGCTGGCGAAATCGCTCGAGACAACGCTGTCGAAATGGGAGTCGCTCGTGAAGCAGGGCTATTTCAGCCAGTACACGCTGGATGAAAAGCGCCAGGAATTCCTGGAGCACCAGCAGAACCTCTCCAAGCTGATGCAGCAGCAGTCTTCCGTCAAGGCACGCATCGCCAACCTGAAGGCGCAACTGGTGGCGCTGGGCAGCGCCGAACGCAAGCAGGTCAACGAAAACCGCATCCAGACCGAATCGATCCGCCAGAATTCCTCGGCCGCGAAGGCCGCCGGTCATTATGTCGTGACGGCGCCGATCAGCGGGACGGTGTCGTCGCTGATGGCGATTCCCGGCAAGTCGCTGCGCTCGCAAGGGTTGGTGCTGAACATCATCCCGGACAACACGGCCTTCGAGGCCGAATTGTTCGCGCCGTCCCGGGCCATCGGCTTCATCGAGCCGGGCCAGAGCGTGCGCCTGCTGTACGACGCCTTCCCGTACCAGAAATTCGGCTCGTATGCGGGGACGGTCGTGGCGGTGTCGAAAAGCGCGATCGCGCCCAGCGACATCGACGTGCCCTTGAACTTGCAGGAAGGCGTGTACCGGGTCCGCGTCAAGCTGCAGCAGGAGCACGTGGCCGCCTATGGCAAGACATTTCCGCTCCAGGCCGGGATGGCGCTGAAAGGCAATATCGTCCTGGAGCGGCGCTCGTTCCTGGACTGGCTCCTGGAACCGATCAGAACAGTTCGAGATAGGGTTTAACATGTTTGGTACGCGGGCGGACGTGGTACGCCAATCGGTCGCTGGCGAGTGTGGCCTCGCCTGCCTGGCAATGGTCGCCAGCCATTTCGGCTTGAAGGTCGACCTGCATACGCTGCGCCGGCGCTTCCCGCTGTCGGCGCGGGGGCTGTCCCTGAAAGCGCTGATCGGTATCGCCGATCAATTGAAGTTCCACTGCCGGCCGCTGCGGGCGGATCTGTCGGCCCTCGACAAACTGCAGCTGCCGGCGATCCTGCACTGGGACCTGAGCCATTACGTGGTGCTGGAAAAATTGCAGTCGGGCGTGAAGGGCACCGTCTACACGGTGGCCGATCCGGCCCGCGGCAGGATGCGGCTCACGGAAGAAGAGGTGTCGCGCCACTTTACCGGGGTCGTTGTCGAGCTCACGCCGGCAGCGCAATTCGCCCGCGGCAATTTCGTCAGGCACCTGAAGATCCAGCAGCTGTGGACGCGCATTACCGGCGCCCCGGCGGCCCTGACGCGCATCCTGTCGCTGTCCCTGGTCATGCAGATCGCCACGCTGGCGCTGCCGTTCTGCATGCAGATCGCCATCGACAGCGCTTATCCGAACCAGGATACGGCCCTGTTGACGGTGCTGGCGCTGGGCTTCTCCGGTGTCGTGCTGCTCAACGTCGCGTCGACGTGGCTGCGCAGCCGGCTGGTGCTCTCGCTCAGCAACAGCGTCTCGCTGCAAAGCGCGGTCAACCTGTTCCGGCACACCATTTTCCTGCCCGTCGCCTGGTTCGAGCGGCGTCACCTGGGCGACGTGGTGTCGCGCTTCAGTTCCCTGCAGCCCATTTCCGACCTGCTCAGCCGCGGCCTGGTCAGCGCCGTGGTGGACGGCGTGCTGGCGCTGACGACGCTGTGCCTGATGATGGTCTATTCACCTCTGCTGACCTTCCTGGCCTTCGTCGTCGTGCTGGTCTACGTGATCGTCAAGCTGGTGTATTTCCACTCGATGAAGACGTTGAACCTCAACCTCTTGACGGCGCAGGCGCAGGAAACCAGCAGCTTCATCGAGAACATCCGCGGCATCGAAACGATCAAGGCCTTCTGCCAGGAGAAAAACCGCCAGCGCATCTGGCAGAACCGCAAATCCGAGTACACGTCGGCGTCCACCCGGTTCGGCCTGCTGTCGTCCGGTTTCGACGCTGCCAACTACCTGCTGACGGGCCTCGAGAGCATTGCCTTTACCTACATCGCCATCAGGATGGCGATCGACGGCTCGATCACGGTGGGGATGGTGTTCGCGTTCCAGGCCTTCAAGCAGAATTTCCTCGGCGCCGTGCTGCGCCTGACCGACCAGGTGATCAACTTCGTGCTGTTGCGGGTCCATCTGGACCGGCTGGGCGAGATCGTATTCGAGACCCCCGAAACGGAATCGGAGGCGACGGAGGAGGACAAGGCCCTGAAGCCGCTGCAGATCGAATTGCGCAACGTCTCGTTCTCGTATGGCGCCGGGTTGCCGGCCGTGTTCAGGAACGTCAACCTGACGATCCGCAGCGGCGAGGTGGTGGCGATCGTCGGGCCATCCGGCGCGGGCAAGACCACGCTGCTGAAAATCCTCAGCGGCCTGCTGCAACCCACGGGCGGCGAAATGCTGGTCAATGGCGTGCCGCTGGCGCAGTTCGGCGTGCGCCGCTACCGCAGCCTGATCGGCGTGATGAACCAGGAGGACACCCTGTTCAGCGGCTCGCTGGCCGAGAACATCAGCTTCTTCGATCCCGATTACGAGATGAGCCACGTGACCACGTGCGCGCAACTGGCGGCGATCCACACGGACATCCTCGCGATGAACCTGAAATACGATACCCCGGTGGGCGACATGGGCAGCAGCCTGTCCGGCGGCCAGAAGCAGCGCATCCTGCTGGCCAGGGCACTATACAAGCGGCCGAAGGCCCTGTTGCTGGACGAAGGCACGGCCCATCTCGACTTGCAGACCGAGGCGCGGGTCAACCAGGCCTTGCGCGGCCTGGGCATGACGCGCGTGATCGTCGCGCACCGGCCCGACACGATCGCGCTGGCCGAGCGCACCATCACCGTGGCCAACGGCGTCGTGGGCGTGCATGCGCCCATCGGCCCGGAACTGTTCCGCGGCATGGTCGTCGAACCCGCGCCCGTCACGCCAGGCTGAACGCCAGGCTCATGCCCACAGGCGCAAGGGCAGCAGGCCCCAGACGGCCAGCAGCACGGTCAACTGCAGCGCAGCCGCCATCGCCAGGGCATCCGCACCCAGCCGCCGGCGCCGCATGCTCAGGCCAAGGCCGATGCACAATGCCACCGGCAGCAGCGCCGTGACGATGGCCAGCAGGACGCTGGCAGCCGTCACGTCGCCCAGCTGCATCGACGGCTGCCGGTACAACAGCGGCAGCGGCAGCAGCAGGGCGGCGATGCCAGCAAAGGGTGCCAGCAACGGGTCATGGCGCGACAGGCGCCGCGCCGCCAGCCGTACGCCGCCTCCTACCAGCAGGAAGGCCAGTCCCAACACACCCGCCGCCACACTGGCCCACAGCGCCAGCAGGCGGGCGAGCGGCACCTGCTCATACGTCTGCGTACCGTTCGTCAGGATCCGGTCGCCGGCCGCCGAAGCGAAGAGCGCGTGCGAGGGCAGCAGCTTGTCCGGCGCCTGGAGCAAACCGCTCCCTACAGGCGCGAGCGCGACTGTCTTGCCCTGGAATGGGCGCAACTGAAGGCCCCCGTCGTCGCCTGTCAGCCGCACGAAGCTGAACAGCGTATCGGCCAGCAGCATGGTGCCGAAGCGATTGGGCGACGGCACGTAGACGCCAAGCCAGGGCCCGGCGTCCAGGGCGGGTGACGCGGGCCTTGCCGGCGGCGGTGGAGGCAGGGCCAGTGCCCGGGTGAAGAACGCATCGATGCGCTGGTAGTTGGCCGTTTCGCTGTCCGTGTTGATCGCATAAAAGAACGCCTGTTGCGTCTCGGGGAACAGGCACAGCAGCGCCCGGAAGCCGACGCCGTTACCGCCATGGCACCTGGCCACCGCGCCGTGGCGGTCGAGCTTGCGGAGGCCGAGGGCGTAGCCCACCGCCAGCCCGGCCCGAGCGGCTTCGGTCCCGGCCGGCTCGCCCATTTGCCGCAGCAGTGCGGGATCGATGAAGTCGCGTCCGTCGACCTTGCCGTCGCCCATGAGGAAGCGAGCGAGGCGGCCCATGTCGGCGGCCGTGGTCGTGAACTGTCCGGCGGGCCGGACGAACGACGCCATGGCCGCTTGGGGCACGCCTTCCTCGAAGTGCCCCATGGCGAGCCGTTTGTCGTCGTGCTGCGAGACGAAGGCGAATGTGCTGTCGCGCAGGTTCAACGGCAGCAGCAAGCCGGTGTCCAGGTAGCGCTCGTAGCGTTGCCCCGTCACTGCCTCGATGACCATCCCCAGCAGCGTGTAGCCCAGGTTGGAATAGGACGTGCGGGAACCGGGCCGGCAGCGCACGCGCAGCAGTCCCTGGCCAGGCGGAAAGGCCTCGGCCAGCGGCGTATCGGCGCGCGCCCGTTCGCTGAAGACATGCCAGAAGCGCACGTCGTCCAGCCCGGACGTATGGTCGAGCAGATGGCGGAGGCGCACGGGATCGGCCGCCTCCCATGGATTGTCGAACCGGATGCCCGGCAGGATGGCGGAAACCGGCGTGTCCAGCGCCAGGCGCCGTTCGCTGGCCAGGCGCAGGATTCCGACCGCCACCAGTGTCTTGGCGATGGAGCCTACGTGCACCCGCTGGCCAGGATGCATCGGCGCACCCGTGCGCGCATGGCTGACGCCGGCCGCACCCGTGGCGTCGAGCGTCGTCCAGACCACGCCGTCGAGGCCTTCTTCGCGCAGCAGCTCGGCAATCGGTTGCGACAGGGATGGCGCCGCATGCGCCGGCAGGGCGCCAAGCAGCAGGGCGCACAGGATGAACAGGTTTTTCAAGGAGAACACGCGCAAGTGGATCGGGCATCCAGCATACGGGGGCGGCGGTGAAATCCAGGTGAAATTGCCGGGATATCGCCAGGTTTCGATGGCCGATCTGGCAGGTCCGCCGCCGTTCGTCGCCCCCGCTGTCGATTCGTCGCCCCAGCCCCGCCAGGCCCGCAGCCGTCCACTGCACTGGGCAAGGGCGTGGTGCTGGTCGGGAGCAACAAATGCAGGAGGCGACGCCGGGGGCGTACAGGCCATCCATGACCTGGCTCACCGCCCAACCCTGAAATGGCGCGCACGGCTACCGAAAGCGACAGCAAGGCTCAAACGCACGGTAGCAAGAAGGGCGCGGCGTCACGCCAAATCGCAGCGCCGCTTGACGCACATCAAGCGGGTGACACGGGATCGACTTTAGGATGATCTGACGCAAACGGTCCTCTTCGCTTTTCCTGTAGTGCCCACCGCTTCGTCACCCCATCGGAGAACTCATGTATCCACATCCCCGTCTTTCCGCGGCACTGGTCGCGGCTGGCCTGCTGCTGTGCGGTGGCCCCGCACTGGCCGATGGCAGGGCCTCGGCAACGATCTCGAACCTGCAGTTCGGCGTGCTGGACCTGACGCCCGATGACGGCATTGCCGCCGGCTACAGCATTGCGTCCGTGGCAGGGCCGAAGCTGGGTACCAACATTACCAGCCTAGGGGAATTTGGCTGCGGGAGGATCTCTCTCCGGCACCCTACGAGCCCGGCACGGCCCGGGTGGACGATGGCGCAACGTTTGCTCAAGCCAGCACCGAGGGTGGGCTGGGCGACATCTCTACAATAGCCTACGCGACGCCGAGCGTCGTCCGGTTCGGTGAGGCGCACGTCGGCAGCCGGGTCAACCAGATGATCGAGCTGACGGTGCAGCCGCACACCGTACTGATCATGAGCGGGCATCTTCATGTGCTGTCGGCGTATGCCCTGGACGGAGCACGCTACCTGTCGATCGCCAGCGCGTCGGTCTCGTTTCTGAGCGACGGTGCCTCGGCCAGTGAATCGCATTCCACTGTCACGAACTGGAACACGGATACCACCGACGAGTGGGACAAGGATCTTATGTTGGCCTATGCAAACGGCAGTGACGACAACGTGGCGGTGAGGTTTTACCTCGCCACCTGGACCAGCATGTCAGTAACGCCGCCCATCCCGGAACCGGAGACGTGGACGATGCTGGGTGCAGGGATGCTGCTGCTGGGGGCAGCGGGGCGGTATCGCCGACGGTGACCTCACCTTCTGGCGAGACTGCCCGGGACAACAAAAAACCCGCAATGCCTGAAAACATGCGGGTTCTGAGCTTGTGTGACGCTGTGTGACGCTGTGTGACGCTGTGTGACGCTGCGTGATACAGGGGGCAATACACGGGGCGATACAGGTGGGTGGTGCCGGGAACCGGAATCGAACCGGTACGCCTTGCGGCGCGGGATTTTGAGTCCCGTGCGTCTACCTATTCCGCCATCCCGGCGACGCGCCGTGCATTATCACTGATTTGATCAGCTGCGGCAACCCTGCGTCAGGTGTTGTCCTTCTGGCAACCGGCAGGCGAACGGGATCGCGTATCATCTCGGCTGGCACGTAATGCCGGGGCAGCCGGCCAGCACGCATGAAAAACAACAAAATCCGCGAAATCATCCTGGGCAAGGCGCTCGACCCGATGGCCAGCGAGACGCGCCACTCGATGGCCCTGGTGGCCTTCCTGGCGTGGGTGGGCCTGGGCGCCGACGGCCTGTCGTCGTCCGCCTATGGGCCGGAAGAGACGTTCAAGGCGCTGGGCGCGCACACGCACCTGGGCCTGTACATGGCCATCGCGACCGCCGTCACCGTGTTCATCATCGCGCTGGCCTATAACCAGGTTATCGAACTGTTCCCGACCGGGGGCGGCGGCTATCGCGTCGCGACCAAGCTGGTGGGACCGTATCTCGGGCTGATATCGGGCTGCGCGCTGATCCTCGACTATGTGCTGACGATCGCGATCTCCATCGCTTCGGGCGTCGATGCGCTGGCGTCATTCCTGCCGTTGTGGTTCCAGCCTTATAAATTGTGGGCGGAAGCGTTCTTCATTGCGGTGCTGATTGTGATGAACCTGCGCGGGCTGAAGGAGGCGATCCAGATCCTGCTGCCGATCTTCGTCGGCTTCGTGCTGACGCACCTCGTGCTGATCGTGTACGGCATCGCGGCGCACGCGTCCTACCTGCCGGACCTCGTGCCCGGCACGCTGGACGAAACGGTCAGCCTGGCCGGCTCCATCGGCTGGAGCGGCGTGGCGGCGATGCTGCTGCTGGCGTATTCGCAGGGCGGCGGTACCTATACGGGCCTGGAGGCCGTGTCGAACAACGTCAACCTGCTGGCCGAACCACGGGTGCGCACCGGTAAGGTAACGATGATCTACATGGCGCTGTCGCTCGCCGTGACGGCGGCCGGCATCATCCTGCTGTACCTGCTGTGGGACGCCTCGCCGATCCACGGCGAAACGCTGAACGCGACGACGTTCCGCAGCATCATCGAAAACGCCAACCCGGGCGGCGGCGTGGCCAACCAGGTCATGCTGGCCGTCGTGCTGGCGTTCGAGGCGGGCCTCTTGTTCGTGGCTGCCAACACGGGCTTCCTGGGCGGACCTTCCGTGCTGTCGAACATGGCCGCCGACTCGTGGGTGCCGCACAAGTTCCGCTACCTGTCCACGCGGCTCGTCACGCAAAACGGCATCCTTGTCATGGGCGTAGCCGCGCTGGCGATCCTGTTCTGGACCGGCGGCAGTGTCACCTTGCTGGTCGTGCTGTACTCGATCTCCGTGTTCCTGACGTTCGCCATTTCCCTGTTCGGCCTGTGCCTGTACTGGGCGCGCAACCGCAAGAAAGGCACCCACTGGCTGCGCCGGCTGCTGCTCTCCACCCTGGGCTTCATCATCTGCGCCGGCATCCTGGTCGTGCTGCTGGTGGAGCGCTTCGCGCAGGGCGGCTGGGTGACGGCACTGATCATCGGGGCCATTGCCACGCTGTGCATCTTCATCCGCAATCACTACCGCGAGACGAAGCAGGCGATCCGTTCCGTCGACGACGTGTTCGCCACGCAGCCGTTCGGACCGAACCGCGAGCCCGTCGAGCCGGATCCGGAAGCGCAGACGGCTGTGTTCATCGTCGGCACGTCGCGCGGCGGCGGCCTGCACGCGCTGCTGTGGGTACAGCGCATGTTCCCGAACCACTTCAAGAACTTCCTGTTCGTGAACGCCCGCACGGTCGACTACCACGCGTACGGCGGCGAGGGCGCGATGGAAAAGATGCGCGAGGAGGCGGCCGAGACGCTGGAATACTTCGTCGACTTCTGCCACAGCCACGGCATGGCGGCGTCGTCCTACCTGGGCTTCGGCACGGATGCCGTCGACGAGGTGACCCGGCTGTGCGAGGAGATCAGCCGCGAGTTCCCGCACGCGATCTACTTCACCAGCAAGCTCATTTTCACCAGCGACAACTGGCTGGTGCGCATGCTGCACAACCAGGCTTCGCTGGCGGTGCAGCGGCGCTTGCACCTTGAAGGGTTACAGATGGTGATCTTGCCGATGAAGGTGTAATACGGCATCAGGCGACGCGCCATGAAAGTACCTGGCCGTGAATATACAAGCGGGAGCAATAGTAAAAGCGGGCGGTAAGTAGCTCCGCCAGCGAAAACCTGATTGCCGGCGGTAGCAAGGAAGGCTGGGCTACTCGTTTTAATCCGTGTATATAACCGCGTACACGTCGAATTTTCCTTCTACTTCCTTGACGCGGCCGACGACATGCGGCACGTTGTGCGCGTCGTTCTTGACGTAGGCCAGCTGGCCTTTGAAGCTGCCCTGGACGCGTTTGCGTGGGCCAATCGCTTTCAGATTGACGTCTTCAACCTTGGTGATGGTGACAAGCAAGGGGGCCAGTCCAAGCTTGCGTGCCTTGAGCGCTTCCTTGAGATCCCCAACCTGCATCGGAATGTCCGCATGGTTCATGATCACAGCAGTCAGTTGGTTTTCGGATGGCGTGGGCGGGTCGTCACATGCATGGTCCTGGTCGCAGTTATAGGATTCGTACACGCCCGGTATGAGTGCCTGACCCGGCCGTGCCCCAACGGCTACGGCGAGCATGAAATTGGATTTCCGGTCGCCCGCGCTGAAACTGAACACACGATTTGCCGTCACACTGGCGCGGACAAAGTGCGCCTCAGTCGGGCGGCCCACATCCATCGGGAGGGACTTGCCGTCAACACTCAACTCGAAGAATTGGCCTGCTTCGGTGTTGGCAGCGCTCGCCTTGACGGGCGCGGTAATGTCTTTGGCAACTGCGATGCGGCCGCCGCCAACGCCCAGTGTCGCTGCCATCAGCAGGGCACTGATCAATTTTAATGTATTCATGGAAAGCATTTGAGTAACAAAATTAGCAATCATACAAGTATATGAGATGCCTTAGCAATCCACCGAACTCAAGCTTCTAACCTGCTGATCGGTTGGGCACCTGACCCCGCGCCCAGCCGTTGCCCGTTTATCCGACCCCGCCTGCAGCCTGTCCCCGAAATCCTGCGCTTCATCGCTTTCCGCGTTACCGCCGTCGATCCATTTGCTACCTTGTCACTGTTGCCGCACATTACAGAGAGGCGGCAACGACCTGGCAACCATTCGGAGAGACCCCATGAACCACGTACTGACCCGTGCCGTCGCGGCACTGTGCATGACTGTCGCCGGCCTTGCTGCCGCCGCCCCGCAAACCGCCGATACCACCGTGCCCGTGCCTGCCGCGCGCGCCACCTACCAGCTTGCCGCACACGAGTTCGACGATTACGCCTACAGCTATCGCCTGTCCAATGGCCAGATCGCGGAATTTTCCGCACAGAACAACCGGCACTACGTGGTCGTGCGCAACCGTGGCATCACGCAGACGATGAGCGCGCTGCAGGCCAAACGCGGCACGCCCGTCCAGCTGCTGGCGGTAGGGCCCGGCAAGTTCGTCACCCGCGACGGCGTCGAGCTGAGCTTCGGCAACGAAGGCCAGATGGTCACCATCGCCAACTTCGAGCGCCTGCCGGCGGCGAAAGTGGCAGCGAGCGATCTCGGCAAGCCCACGCTGGCATTTCGCTGATGCGCGTCTGCTCCGCCCAGTAAAAAGGCCCGCATGATGCGTAATGCCGTTCAGTTAAGGTCTTTTTTCAGGACGCGGACAGTGTAGCGATGAGGTAAGGCCTTCACGGCCCGGTCGATTTTTCGACCGGGCCGTTCTTCATTCAGTAGCATGAGCAGACGCTGGCGAAGGCGCTGCATCAAGGCGGGCAGCTTGCCATGTGAGCGGGTTACTGCTGCCCAATGCAGTTCGTATTGGATGACATGGAATGCACGGATAAAACTGACCTCAGTCGGCTCACACTTCACCGCCAGTGCGGCCTTGGCGATCTCCAGCCGGATCAGGTTATAGGCAGTCAAGGTTCCCCAGATTTCCTGGTAGACGCCTTCGACGGTACGGCTGCGCAGCGTCAACGCCCTGCCCATCATCGTTTGCTTGAGTTCGCGATAGCTCGTTTCGATCTGCCAGCGCCGGGTATAACAAGTCGCAACGTCTTTGGCCGTGTAGCGCTTGGTGTCGCATAGTGAGGTCAGCAATACGTGTTTGCGTGCGCTCTGGTCGATGATCGTAATGGCGCGTGCGCGCCAAGTCTCAGGCAAGTCCGGGCACTTCTTGCGTGCCTGGGGCGATACGCGCATTTCGATCATCGCATCGTCGGCAGTACCGCCAACGACTTCCCATTTCGTATTGGACTTGGCTGGAATGATGAAGTGCCTGTTCGTTCCTCCGACGGTCAGGCCGCACAGAATCTCGGCTGACAGAAAACCTTTGTCGAAGACGGTAAGCGAATCATCCGGAATCGATGCGAGCAGCTCCTTGGCGTACAGCATCTCGTTGATGCCGTAAGGGCCAAACTTGGCATCGCGTATCAGGTGGGTCGGCACGGCAGTCAAGGTCACACCACGCACTTGCGGATAGCTGGCGATCCGGCCACTGGCATACGACTGCTCGCCGAAATGGTCGCGCTGTTCCGGCGTATCCGCCGTCTTCAATGTCGTGCCGTCCATCGCATACAGACTTAGTCCCTTGAACAGGTACTGCTTGCGATCCTGCTCCGACCATGCCTTTGCTGAGATCTCGAATAATGCCCGCAGTGGTTCGGCGCCAACACGCTGCCGTGCCTGCGCTACCGCGCTTTTGCTTACGAAAGGCGCCTGCACGTCCGGCAACGCAAGGTCCAGGTCGTCAACCACTTCACTGATAGACTGATGACGGTACAGCGCCAAGGCGACGACGAGCCACACTACCTGCTCGGCCGGCAGCCGGCGCCGTCGAATGCTCGCTTTGCCAGTGTGTACAACCGCTTGCTCGATCCACTCGGAAGGCAAGTGCCGTCCCAGGCGGGCCCAGTCCGGGTCTTCCTGGGCTTGTACGAGGAAATGGAGCGCGTCATCAAGCATGGTGACGCAGGTTAACAGCCTCAGCTACTGTTTACAACACCAAAAAGAAAAATGCCGCTCAGTCTTAACTGAACGGCATTACCGCATGATGCGGGCCTTGTCTTTGCAGCGGGAGGCGCTTACGCCACCAGGCGCAGCGGTGCCGGATCGAGGCGTTCTTCCAGCAGCGTGAAGATCGCGTCTTTCGACAGCACGTAGCGTTCCATCAGCACGTCCTTGAGCGATTCCATCACGTCGCGGTAATCGCCGATCGACTTCAGGGTCTGGCTGTACAGCTCGTCGGCCTTGGCTTCCACCTGGACCAGCGTGTGCTCGCCCGACGTTTCGTTCTTGAACTGGCTGTAGTCCAGCTTCGAGCGGGAATACATCGACAGGCGGTTGACCATCATGTCCAGCATGGACGTGGCCTTCTGGATGTCGTTCTGGCTGCCGACGGAAATGCCGCGGGCACCGTAGAACAGTTCTTCCGCCGCCACGCCGCCGTACAGCTGCATGACGTCGCGTTCCATCTCTTCCAGCGTACGCAGCGACATGTCGTCACCGGCGGACAGCACATAGCCCAGCGCGTTCAACTTCGACACGGATTCCGTGCTGATCTTCAGCAGGTGCGACTTTTCCTTCACTTCCGCCAGGGACAGGCCCTCGCGCAGGAACGGGTCGATCTGCATGAAGAAGTGGCCCAGCTCGTGCAAGGCGATGCGCTCGCGCTGGCGGGTCTTCTCGGCCGTCGTGGCGCGGTCGGTCAGGCCGATCGTGGCGCGCTCGAAGGCGCGGAACATCAGGTCCGTGTTGATGACCGTCTTGTCCTGGATCGACAGCATCGACGCGCGTTCCACCACCGTTTCCAGCAGCGCCGGGCTGAGGTTGTTGGTGATCTCGGCAACCTGGTTCAGGTCCATGTCGTTCCAGTCGACCAGGCCTTCTTCCTTGCGGCTCAGGAACGAGCGCAGCAGTTCCTGGCGCTCCGTCTTGTTGGGCAGGCGGAAGTTGATCTTGACGGAGAAGCGGCGCAGCATGGCTTCGTCCATCGACGAGTTGTTGTCGTCGAAGTTCGACGCGACCACCCAGATGACGCCCTTGCCTTCGTCGCTCTTGACGCCGTCCAGGAGGCCCAGCAGCGTATTGGCCGTGTCGTCTTCCCATTTCTTTTCACCCCGGCCGCGCGGCATGAACAGCGCCTGCGCTTCGTCCAGGAAGATGATGCAGTTGCCGCGGGCGCAGGCCTTGCGGTACAGCGCGTTCAGCGACTTGGAGCCGCCGCCGATGTAGCCCGATTCCAGCGCCGAGCCGGAAGCCGAGATCAGCGGATAGCCCAGGCGCTTGGCCAGGTAGCCGGCCAGCTTGGTCTTGCCGGTACCGGCAGGGCCCGTCAGCATGACGTTGAACGGCTTGTCGATATTGTGCTGCTTGTACACGCTGCGGTTGCGGATCATGTCTTCCAGGTGCAGCACTTCCTGCTTGATGTCTTCCATGCCGATCAGGTCGTCCATCGAGCCTTTCAGCTTGTCCGGCGTGATGACGGAGGCGGACATGCCCATGCCCGGGATGCCGAACTTCAGCACGAACAGCAGCAGGGTGACGAGGAAGATGTCGAAGGCGTGGCGGCGGGCGAAGCCGGTGACGGTGGCCATCGTGCCGCCGTCGTCCTGCAGCACGGCCTTGTGCGATGCCAGGTACTCTTCCTTGGCGATGGCGTAGGGCAGGCCATTACGCAGCAGCACCTCGCGCTCCAGCGACAGGTGGGACGTGCTCGGCACCTTCACCACGTGCAGCTGGGCGGAATCCTTGTACTTGTAGATGTAGCGCGGCGCGTCCGACAGCGGACGGGCGATCAGCAGGTAGTCCAGCTTCTCGCGCTGGCCCACCAGGGCCGTGATCTCGGAAATGTTCTGCGAACGCACGACGGGGCTGCCGTCCTGCGTCGTCTCATTGCTGAGGACTGCAAAGGCCACGGCAGCCACCGCCAGCACGACGAGGGTGACGCGCACCCAGGTGTTCTTGAGAGCGAGCTGAAGTTTGTAGAGATTGAACATGGGCAGACTCAATAAGGGACAAACATGGAAACGAATGTCGATACAACGAGATGGACCGGGCGCGGGGCGGGGCGCTCAGCTCAGACCTCGGGATCCGGCGCGCGGTTAGCGGGGCACTGCCGGGAAGTCGTGTCGCTGTGCATGGACGCTGCTTGGGGGGCAGCTTTTGTTCCGATAAGGGCTTGTCCCTTAATGCCGAGCGGCAACGTAGCGTATATGTGGACTATACCGGCGTCCGCAAGCTTTGTCTTTAGTTTCCTCAAGAAAAAACAATGCCGTGCAACACCTTTTTACACGCGCAATTACCACTTGTCTATTCGGTTTTACAAGTTTTACTTTTGCGCTTCCAGCTCTTCGTAACGGCGGTCGATACGGCTGAGCGTACCGTCGCGGCGCAGCGTTTCAAAGGTGGCGTTGAGGCGGTCGACGAGGGCATCGGGCGTGGTGGCATTGCAGGCCAGGTACAGCTGTACCTTGTTGAAGACAAGGACGGGAACGAGCTTGCCGCCCATGGTGAGGCGGTCCAGCATATTGCTGTCGGTGCGGGTGGCCACGGCCCACAGGTCGATGCGGTTCAACAGCAGCTTCTGCTGGTTGGCCATGTCGTTCTGCAGCGAGTCCACGTTGAAGCCGCGGCTGCGCAGGTACTCGCCGCGGGCGTCGCCGTTGTAGGCGCCGATGCGCAGGTTGCGCGCGTCGTCCAGCGTTTTCAACTGGTAAGGGTGGCCGGCACGGCCCAGCAGCAGCCATTCGGTGCTGTTGATGGGGCCGACCCATTTGAAGAATTTCTCCCGCTCGGGCGTGCGCGAGGTGGAGTAGACGCAGGTCAGCGGGTCGCGCTGGGCCATCACGTAGGCCCGTTTCCACGGCAGGATATCGATGCGATAAGGCACGCCGGCGCGCTGCATCAGCGCGACGATCTTGTCGGTCTGATAGCCCGTGGGCCTGCCGTTGACGAGCATGCTCGACGGCGGCGTGTTTTCACCCGTGATGACGAGGGCCGGCCAGCTCGCGGCCGGTGCGACCTGCACGGGACCGGGCCGTACCTCGGCGGTCGGGCCGACGGTGCCGCCAGCCAGGACGGGGCCCGCTACTGCCAGTACTGCCAGGGCCACTGCCGATTTCCACATAATGATTCACCAAAGCAAGAACGACTTCAGCATAGCCGATCGGCTGGCAACCAGCAAGGCAGCACGACTGGTAAGTCCTGCGGCCGTTGCGGGCGCGCCGCGTCCGCTGGCCGCCGGACCGTCAGGGCGCGCGGCGCAGCAGGCGGAAGCGTTCGCTGCGATCGCTGGCGCGGCGGCCTTCCCACAGCACGATCCAGTTGCCTGCGGGCGACAGCCCGGCGTTGGGTCCGCGCACGTCGTACTGCCACAGCAGCAGTTGGCAATCGGTCTTGCCCACACTGCTGAACGGCAGCTTGCCGAAGTAGGCGAACGACGCGCGCTGGGCCGGTCCCGCATTGGTGGCGATGCAATCGGTATCGGCGGGCAGCGCGGCCGCCACCTGGCGCGCGACCGTCGCATAGCTCTTGCTGTAGTTCATGTGCGGCAGGAACAAGGTCATCAGGAGGATCCAGATCAGGATCACGCCGCCGGACGACAGCACGACGGCGCGCCACAGCACGGACGGCCGGCGCGACACGCGCCATTGCACCAGCAGGAACCAGCCCAGCGTGGCGCCGGCGGCGACGATCGTTGCCAGCCAGTTCACTTCCGGCACATAGCCGGGGAGCAGTTTCAGCACATTGTGGGCGGGACGCGGCGGCCAGCCCGTCAGCTGGGCATACCAGAAGATCCACAGCACGGCCGCACCGAGGGTCAGCACCGTGACGGAGAACCAGTCGATGGCGTTGATGGCGCCGCGCTGCACCGTCAGCAGCCCGAACGCGGCCATGATGGCCAGCGGCGGCATCAGCATCAGCAGCTGGGCATGCTCGGGGGCTGGGTGCAGCAGCAGCAGCAGCGTGGCGATCGTCACGAACGTCGTGGGGACGACAATGTGCAGCAGGTTGCTCTGGCGCCGCCAGGCATACGCGGCCCACAGCGCGAACGGCCAGGCGGGCCAGAAGAACCACACGCCGTCGCGCAGGAAAGCCTGCACGGCACGCAGGTTCGGCAGGCCGATCTGCGAGATGTTCCATGCCAGCCAGGCCGACAGCGGCGCCTGGCCGTACGGCCGCGTCAGCAGGGCCGGCAATATCCACGGCAACGTGACGGCGGCCGCGACGGCCAGCGACAGCAACAGGTGCGGCAGCGTGCGCGCGGCCGGCATCGCCAGGAAACGGGTGCAGATGAACAGGGCCACCAGCAGGGCGGCCGGCGGCACCCAGCCGCGTGTCAACGTCATCAGGCCCAGCGCCATGCCGATCAGCGCGGCATTGCGCAGGCAGGGCTTCTCCATATAGCGCACGGAGCGGTACAACGTCAGCGCCAGCAGGGCCGTCAGCAACGGTTCGGCCGTCGTCTCATGGCTGTGCTGCAACAGGCCCAGGCAGCCGAGATAGATCAGCAGGGCCGCATCGGCCAGCGTGCGGCCGAAATCGTCCGGCTCGGGCTGGCCGCCGAAGGCCAGCTTGAGAGGCTGCGCCTCGGGACGGCGGCCCAGGTGGAACGTGGTAAACCACAGCGACAGCGCACCCAGCAGGAAGATGCCGACGGTGCCCACCCGAGCGGCCAGCACGTCGCCCAGCAGTGGACCCAGCAGCTTGATGCACAGCGCGCCCAGCCAGAACATGAGCGGGCCCTCCTCGGGCACGGACAGACCGGCGATGTTGGGCCACAGCCAGTCCTGCCAGGTCCCTTGCGCCATTGTCCACATGATGCCGAAGCTGGCGGCATCGTCGTTCTTCCATGGCTGGCGGCCGATCACGCCCGGCAGGATGTACAGCAGGGCCAGGGCGAACAGCGCCCAGCGGGGCAGGGCGAGGGTGGCGGAGGCAGGGAGGCGGACAGGCTTCATGGATCAGGTGACTTACCGATGGAAACTGGAGTATCGGGGATAACAATAAAAAAAGGCAGCCGCAGCTGCCTTTTTTTCGCGACCAGGAGAATTAACCTGCAGCGACGGCGGTCTTCGAACCGACCTTGCCGAACTTCTGGCGGAATTTTTCCACGCGGCCGGCGGTGTCGACGATCTTGTGCTGGCCCGTGAAGAACGGGTGCGATTCCGACGAAACCTCGATCTTCACCAGTGGGTATTCTTTACCTTCGTGGGTGATCTTTTCGCGGGTCTGGATCGTGGAACGGGTGACGAACTTGAAGTCGCACGACAGGTCGTGGAAGACAACTTCGCGGTAATCTGGATGGGTATCGGCTTTCATGTGCTTCTCTCAAGAGTTTGGTAGCCAAACAGCACTTCGTCGGTCGTACAGCTTCTTGACCCGATTGCCGCTCACTTGCCATGGTTAAAAACAGCGGGGGATTATACCGCAAAAAGTGGTTTGCGGCACGTGTCTGGGAACCAAAAAGGGCAGGCATGGGGTCTGTCCCCTTGCGGGACTGACCCTGAAGTTTGGCACCGATGTCGGCGACATGCTCACAAACTTCGGGGTCAGTCCCTATGCAGGGACAGACCCCAGGCTTTAGCCACCCCGGCGGTGGAGCAGGGGTTTCGTGGGGCCCGGCCCCGCGCCTGCGGAACGGATCGGCCTTGCAAGGCCGATCTCCTTGGCGCACGTGGCTTTAGCCACCTCTGCGCATCATGTCGAAGAACTCCGTGTTGGTCTTCGTGGCGCGCATCTTGTCGAGGATGAACTCCATCGCTTCGATCTCGTCCATCGAGTACAGGAGTTTGCGCAGGATCCAGATCTTCTGCAGCTGGTCCGGCTTGATCAGCAGTTCCTCGCGGCGGGTGCCCGACTTGTTCAGGTTGATAGCCGGGTAGACGCGCTTCTCGGCCAGGCGGCGCTCCAGGTGCACTTCCATGTTGCCGGTGCCCTTGAATTCCTCGTAGATGACGTCGTCCATGCGCGAGCCCGTTTCGATCAGGGCGGTCGCGATGATCGTCAGCGAGCCGCCTTCCTCGATATTGCGGGCGGCGCCGAAGAAACGCTTCGGACGCTGCAGCGCGTTGGCGTCCACGCCGCCCGTCAGCACCTTGCCGGAAGCCGGGATGACGGTGTTGTAGGCGCGCGCCAGGCGGGTGATCGAGTCCAGCAGGATCACGACGTCCTTCTTCATCTCGACCAGGCGCTTGGCCTTTTCCATCACCATTTCGGCGACCTGCACGTGGCGCGTGGCCGGCTCGTCGAACGTCGACGCGACCACTTCGCCGCGCACCGAGCGCTGCATCTCCGTCACCTCTTCCGGACGTTCGTCGATCAGCAGCACGATCAGCGTGACGTCGGGGTGGTTGGCGGTGATGGCGTGGGCAATGTGCTGCAGCATCACGGATTTACCGGACTTGGGCGACGCCACCAGCAGGCCGCGCTGGCCCTTGCCGATCGGCGCGATCAGGTCGACGATACGGCCCGTGATGTTTTCCGCGCCGTTCATCTCGCGCTCCAGGCGCAGCGGCTCGTTCGGGTGCAGCGGCGTCAGGTTCTCAAACAGGATGCGGTGCTTCGAGGCTTCCGGCGATTCGCCGTTGACCTTGTCTACCTTGACCAGCGCGAAGTAACGCTCGCCGTCCTTCGGCGTACGCACTTCGCCTTCGATCGAATCGCCTGTGTGCAGGTTGAAGCGACGGATCTGGGAAGGGGAAATATAGATGTCGTCCGTGGACGCCATGTAGCTGGCGTCAGGGGAGCGCAGGAAGCCGAAGCCGTCGGGCAGCACTTCGAGGGCGCCGTCGCCGAAGATCTGCTCGCCCGCTTTGGCGCGCTTCTTCAGGATGGCGAACATCAGTTCCTGCTTGCGCAGGCGCGCAGCGTTGTCGATATCCAGGCCGATAGCCATTTCCAGCAATGCCGAAACGTGCAGGGCCTTTAATTCAGATAGATGCATAGGTGTTTGAGTGTCCCGTGACGGGAAAGTAAGGTAGGGGAGGGAACTGCGTGGACTAAATTATCAAAAGGGACGGGCTGGAGCCTCGATCCCTGCCAGGCAGGCAGCGCTGCGGGCGCAGCACTGCCTATATTACTCAAATATTGCTGTCGATGAAAGAGGTCAGTTGGCCTTTTGCCATCGCGCCCACTTTCTGGGCAGCCGGAACGCCGTTCTTGAACAGGATCAGGGTCGGGATGCCGCGGATGCCGAACTTGCCCGGCACGGTCTGGTTGGCATCCACGTCGAGCTTGGCGATCGTCAGTTTGCCGTCGTATTCCTTGGCGACCTCTTCCAGGATCGGTGCAATGCTCTTGCACGGACCGCACCATTCGGCCCAGAAGTCGACCAGTACCGGACGGTCGGACTTCAGCACGTCCGCCTCGAACGATGCGTCGGTAATGTGTTTGATGTTTTCGCTCATGTTTTTTGCCTCGTCAGGAGGAAGGATTAAAGTTGCCTGGCAATGCGACGGGAAGCTCCGTGCCCACGTCATCGCCGGGGATAAGACGGCAGATGGAGACGGCACACGCTAATTCAATGCACGTTGCAAGTGGGAATCAGGCGGGAATGGATCAAATAATAACCTATTTTACGCCACCGTGTGCCGGTGGCCTGGCGCGTGCCTCGCGCTGCTGCCAGGCACGCGCCAGCATGTCCGCGAGGTCCGTGCGCGGCACCGGTTTGCTGCATGCGCCGAGGATCGACAGCCCCTGCGCCATCGCCAGCGTCTCGGCGGCGCGCAGGATGCCGCTGTCCATGCCGGACAGCAGCACGACGCTGCCGTCGAAGTGCGCCTCGGCCGCCGCACGCAGGAATTCGATGCCGTCCATGTCGGGCATCGACAGGTCGCAGATCAAGAGGTCCGGGCCGAATTCGGGCAGCGCCGCCAAGGCCCGGCGTGCATCGCTTTCGGCGCGCACGTTCTCGTAGCCCATGCCCTGCAGCATGTCGGTCATCAGCTCCAGCATGAACGGATCGTCGTCGAGCAGCAGGATCCTCAGTGCGGTAGTCATGTCAGTTGTCGTCGGCAAAAGTAGTGTGGTTCATGATGTGTTCCGTAACGCGCGCCAGCAGCGGCCACAGCCTGGCGACCAGCTCGCGCGCCGTCTGCGCCGCAGCCGGATCGCCCGCCGGCAGCTGCTCGAGCTGCTGGCACAGGTCGCCCAGCCCCAGCGCGCCGACCGTGCGGGCCGATGCTTTCAGGCGGTGCCCCAGGTCGCGCACGGCCTGCAGGTCGCCCGCCGCCAGCGCCCGTTCCATTTCCGAGAAGCCCGTCTCGCTCGTGTGCAGGAACTTGAACGCGAACTTGCGGATCTTGTCCGGATGGTAGCCCAGCACCTGCGCCAGCACGGACAGGTCGATCACCTCCGGGTCGCCGGCCAGGGTGCCGCGGCCGGCACGGCGGAGCGGCGCCGGCCGTTCCACCGTCGGGCCCGCCGCCCGCGCCGGCAGCCAGCGCGCCACGCTCTGCACCATCGTGGCCGGCTGGATGGGCTTGGAGATGAAATCGTCCATCCCGGCCGCCAGGCAGCGCTCGCGGTCCTCGTTGGTCGCGGTGGCCGTCATCGCCAGCACGTGCAGCCCGGCCAGGCGCGGATCGGCGCGGATGCGGCGCGTCGCCTCCAGGCCGTCCATCAGCGGCATCTGCACGTCCATCAGCACGCAGTCGAAGCCCGTCTGGCGCAGCAGTTCCAGCGCCTCCGCGCCGTTGTTTGCCACGCACACGGCAGCACCGGCTTCCTCCAGCATCTCCTGCGCGATCTGCTGGTTGAACGTATTATCTTCCACCAGCAGGATCCGTGCGTCCTTCAGTGCGGCCATCGGGGTGCCGGGCAGCGCGGGTGCATCGGCATCCTGGCGTGCCACGGCGCCCGGCGCGGCGCCGATGCCCAGGCGCGCCGTGAACCAGAACGTGCTGCCGGCACCGGGCCGGCTGCTGACGCCGACCTCGCCGCCCATCAGTTGCGCCAGTTGCTTGCAGATCGCCAGCCCCAGGCCGGTCCCGCCGTAGGCCCGCGTCGTCGAGGCGTCGGCCTGTTGGAACGACTGGAACAACTTGTCCATTTCCGAGTCGGACAAGCCGATGCCCTCGTCGCTGACCTCGAAGCGCACCAGGCAGTGCTGCGCGTCCGCCAGCACGTTCCTCACGCTGACGCGGATGCTGCCATGCTCGCTGAACTTGATGGCGTTGGTGGTGTAGTTGATCAGCACCTGGTTCAGCCGCAGCGGGTCGCCCACCAGCACGGGCGGCAGGGCCGCATCCAGGTCGAACTCCAGCGCCAGCTCCTTGCCGGCCGCCTTGGGCGCCACCACTGTCGTCAGCGTGCGGATCACGTGCTCCATCGAGAACGGCACCTGCTCGATATCGAGCTTGCCCGCCTCGATCTTCGAGATGTCGAGGATATCGTCGATGATGCGCAGCAGGTGCTCGCCGGCGAAGCGGATCTTTTCCAGGTAGTCGCGCTGGCGCGGGTCCAGGTCCGTCTTCAGGGCCAGGTAGGCCATGCCGATGACGCCGTTCATCGGCGTGCGGATCTCGTGGCTCATGTTGGCCAGGAACTGGCCCTTGGCCATGCTGGCCTCCTCGGCCACCTGCTTGGCTTCCTCCAGCTGTTCGGTGCGCTGCGCCACCCGTTCCTCCAGGTGTTCGTTCAATTCGCGCAGCGCATGCTCGGCGCGCTTGCTGTCGGTGATGTCGATCGCCATGCAGATCAGGTAAGAGGGTTTGCCCTGCTCGTCGAACACGGGCTTCTTGAAGGTGCGCAGGTGGCGCTGCTCGTGCAGCCGGGGGTTCCAGACGGTTTCCTCGAAGTCGATCAGGTCGCCGTGCGCGAAGGCCTCGGCATCGCGCCGGTGGAACCCCGCCAGCTCCTCGGGGCTGTGCAGGTGGGCGAAGCTGCCGCTGTGCAGGTCCGCCACCGTATAGCCGAACTGCCGCTCGCTGGCGGGATTCATCTGGATCATGCGGCCGTTGGCATCCTTCAGGAACAGGCCGATCGGCATCATCTTGATGATCTCCTGCAGCCGCTGTTCACCATGCCGCACGGCATCTTCGCTGCGCTTGCGGTCCGTGATGTCGGTCAGGCTGGCCACCGCCATCGTTGTCGCGCCCAGTTCGTCGCGCATCGGCTCGGCGTTGACGGACAGCCAGCCCGTGCCGCCGTCTTCCCGCGCCACGCCCATCACGACGTCGCGCACCGAGCGGCCCGAGCGCAGCGCCTGCTGGACGGGATGTTCGTCGTCGGCAAAGGCGCGGCCGTCTTCGTGCATGCCGGGCCACAGCCGCGCGCCACTGGCCGCCGCCGGGCCCAGCATGCGCGTGGCCGCCGCGTTACATTCGAGCAAGACGCCTTCGCTGTTGAGCACCACGAGGCCATTGGTGACGGCGTTGAACACGGACGCCATGCGCTGGCTGGAATTGCGCAGCGCGACCTCGGCCAGGCGGCGGTCCGTGATGTCCGTGATCATGGCCAGCGTGCCCGCGTAGACGCCGTTGTCGGCATTGAGCTGCGTCGTCGACAGCAGGCCCCACATCGACGAGTGGTCCTTGCGGTAGAAGCGTACGTCGCCCTGTTCGGCCATGCCGGGCCGGCGCCGGCTGTTCTGCTGGCGCAGCAGCGCGCAACTGTCCTCGTCCATGAACTCCTGCATCGTGCGGCCCAGCATCTCCTCCGGCTCGTAGCCCAGCATGCGCGCCATCGTCGGGTTGACGAACGACGTACGGTCATGCTCGTCCGTCATCCAGATGCCTTCGGCCGCCGTCTGCACGATCAGGCGGTAGCGTTCGGAGCTGGCGTGCAGCGCCTGCTCGGTGCGCTGGCGCTGCGTCATGTCGCGCACCGAGACTACCGACAGGCCCTGGCCGTCCACCTTGATCGGGGCCAGGTGCACCATCGCCGGGAAGTGGCTGCCGTCGGCCCGGCGCGCCGTCAGCACGCGGCCGGGCAGGTTCGGGCGGGAGAACAGTTCGCGCGGCTGGCCCGGCGAGCTGCGCATGACTTCGGGCACGAGCTGCTCCAGCGATTGCCCCACCAGCGCCTCCGGGTCGTAGCCGAAACAGCCGGCGGCCGCGCCGTTGGCCTGGCGGATGCGGCCGGCGCGGTCGGCCACCAGCATCGCGCCGGGCATGGCCTCCAGCATGGCGGCCACCCGCTCGTGCTCCTCCTCCGCGCGCGTGCCGGCATCGCCCATCGTGCCGCTGATGCGCAGCGGCTGGCCGGCCTGGTCGCGCTCGAGCACCATGCCGCGCACCAGTACCCATTTATGGTGACCGCCGCGGCAGCGCATGCGGAATTCCCAGGCGAAGTGGACGGAGGCCGCCTGCGGCGCCTCCAGTTGCGCCATCTCGTGCAGCAGGCGCGGGCGGTCGTCCGGATGTACCTGCTCCAGCCAGTCGTCGCGCGTGACCGGCGCCAGCTCACCGGGCGCGTAGCCGAGGATCTCGCAATAGCGCGGCGACAGGCGCAGCTGGGGCTTCTGCGGTTGCCAGTCCCACAGCCCTTCGCCGGCGCCGGCCAGCGCGAAGCCGGCGATGCGCTCGGCGTCGCCGGCCCGCGTTTCGGCCCCGCGCAACTGCGCTGCCATGCGGCGCTGGCGCCACAGCACGAAGCCGCCCAACAACGCCGTCAGTGCACCGGCGCCCAGCCAGGGCCACTGCGAGCGCGGTTGCGGCTCCTGGTAGAGGAAGCCCTGCAGGGGGAAATGGGCCGGCATCATGCCCAATGCCGCGTAGGCGTCGGCGATGGCCTGCCAGCGTACGGGATTGCTGTAGCCCAGCTCGATCAAGGGTTGCTCCAGCAGCGGCGCCGTCGCGCGCGCCTCGTGCATCAGGTGCTCGCGGGTCAGGCGGTCGGGATAGCGGGCCCGGATCAGGTCGACGATCTCCTCCGGATGGGCCATCGCATAGCGCCAGCCCTTCAGCGTGGCTTCCCGCATCGCCCGGGCGCGCTCGGGGTGTGCGCGCAGTTCGCTCTCTGTCGTGTACAGGTTGTCGCCATAGAAATCGATGCCGGCCGCGCGTGGCGTCAGCACGTCATAGGCCCCGGCGATGCGATCGAGGCGGTACGCGATCGCCGTCACGTAAGCCGACATCGCATCGACCTTGCCTTCCAGGAGATCTTCCACGCGGTAGCTGTGCGGTACCAGGGTAAGGTCCTGCAGCCGCACGCCCTGGCGCAGCAGGTAGGCCTGCAGTTCCTCGTTGCCTGGCGCCAGCATCACGCGGCGGCGCGCCAGCGGCAGGCGCTTGCCGTCCGGCCCGCGCCGCACGATCAGCGCGGAGGCCGAGTGCTGGAAGATCGATGCCAGCACGACGACGGGGGCGCCGGCGGCCCGCCGCAGCAGCAGGCTGCTGTTGCCGGTGCCGTACTGCGCGCGCCCGTCCAGCACTGCCTGCACGGTGTCCTCGCCGGGGCGCGCTTCCACCAGCTGCACGTCCAGGCCCGCATCGCGGTAATAGCCCTGGTCCTGGGCCGCGTAATAGCCCGCGAACTGGAACTGGTGGCGCCATTTCATCTGCACGGTAACGGGATCGTTGGCCGCGCCGGCGGCGGCCACGAAGGCGAAGGCCGCGATGGCGAACGCAGCCCGCGCCGCGCGCGCGAAGCGGCGGTCGGACGACGGGTGCGACGGCGTGCGGCGTTGAGGCAAGAGCATCCCTTGCTGGACCTTCCATTCAGATCGGCAGTTATGCAGGACTGCTGACGTGCGGTCAACTATAGCATCGATGCGGTTGCGTACCCCTTTTGCGGCGTCAGGCTTCTTTGCCGCTACTGACAAATCGGGGACAGCCTCCGATAGCTACAAATCGGAGACAGCCTCCGATATGCGTTACGGCATCGGACAGGCATCACGCAATTGGAGGCTGTCCCCGATTTCCACGCAATTGGAGTCGACAATTGGGGACAGCCTCCTAAATCGTTAACTACGCATTCGGAGGCTGTCCCCGATTTCCGATTTCCGCGATTTCGGGGGCATTGCGGGAGCGTGCCGGTCAGGCTTCCTTGCCGGTACTGACGCTGCCCGCGAACTGGTAGCGGTGGCCGGGATGCCACATGGTGACGATGGACGCGACCTTGCCGTTCGAGCGGGTCTGGCGCCGCAGCACGAGGCACGGCTGGCGCGCTTCCATCGCCAGCATGTCGGCGATGTCGCGCGGCGCGGCCAGCGCTTCCAGGCTGTAGCTGGCGCCCTGCAGCGGCGCCGCCGCTACCAGGTATTCGTTGGGCGTGATGCGGGTGAAGTCCTGCGCCATGTAGGCCGGCGCGCATTGCGGATTGACCCAGCGGTCCTCGACCTGGATCGGCACGCCGTTTTCGTAGTGGACGATAATCGAATGGAACAGCGCCAGGCCGGCCGGCAGCTCGAACTGCTTGGCCAGCAGCTCGTTGGCGCGGCTCTGTTCCAGCAACTGCAGGCTGCTGCGGTGGGTGTGGCCGCGCGCACGCACTTCGTCGGCGATGCTGCGGATCTGCAGCAGCGTGGCCTGGTATTTTTGCGGCGCGACAAAGGTGCCCGAGCCCTGCCGGCGCGTCAGCACTTCCTCGGCCGTCAGCTCGCGCACGGCGCGGTTGACCGTCATGCGCGACACGCCGAACTGCTTGACCAGCGCCTGCTCGGACGGGATGACGTCGCCTTCCTTCCAGTGCCCGGCCGCGATCTGCGCCGTCAGGAAATCCTTGATGCGCTGGAAGATCGGCGTATTGTCCTGCTGGTTCTCGGGGGCTGGCTGTGCGTCCAAACGGTTTCTCCGCTGCTCGGTGCGGCGATTCTAGCACCGGCCCGGACGAATTCAAAAGCAAGGCGCGGAGTGCCCGACGCGGGCTCGGGTCATAATATGGGGGCATCGAATCCCCACGAGGTACTTGCGATGACCACCTTCAGCAACGACGACACGCGCTGGGCCGCGATACAGCGGCGCGACCGCACTGCCGACGGCCAGTTCTGGTATGCCGTGCGCACCACCGGCGTCTACTGCCGGCCGTCCTGCGGGGCGCGTCCGGCGCTGCGCGGCAACGTCAGCTTCCATGCCTCGGCCGACGCGGCGGAGCAGGCCGGCTACCGGCCGTGCCGCCGCTGCAAGCCGGACCAGCCGCCGCTGGCCGAACGCCATGCCGCGCTGGTCGAGCGCATGTGCCGCCTGATCGAGGCGGCCGACAGCGCGCCCGACCTGGCCAGCCTGGCCGAGGCGGCGGGCGTCAGCCAGTTCCACCTGCACCGCATCTTCAAGGCCCATACGGGTATCACACCCAAGGCCTACGCGGCGGCGCAGCGCCAGCGCAGGATGCAGGAAAACCTGGCGCAGCAGCCGTCCGTCACGGACGCGATCTACGCGGCCGGCTTCAACTCGAGCGGGCGGTTCTATGCCGCCTCCCCAGGCGCGCTGGGCATGACGCCGACGGCCTTCCGCGCGGGCGGCCGTGGGGCGACGATCCGCTTCGCCATCGCGCAATGCTCGCTGGGCGCCATCCTGGTCGCCAGCACCGCCGTGGGCATCTGCGCCATCCTGATGGGCGACGATCCGGACGCGCTGGCGCGCGAGCTGCAGGACCGCTTTCCCAAGGCGGAGCTGATCGGCGCGGAGCCGGACTACGAGGAAACCGTCGCGCGCGTGATCGGCCTGGTCGAGGCGCCGGAGCTGGGCCTGGACCTGCCGCTGGACGTGCGCGGCACGGCGTTCCAGCAGCGCGTGTGGCAGGTGCTGCGCACGATCCCGGCCGGGCAGCGGGTCAGCTACACGGAACTGGCGCGGCGGATCGGCGCGCCGAGCAGCGTGCGTGCGGTCGCCAGCGCGTGCGCGGCCAACGCGATCGCCGTCGCCATCCCGTGCCACCGCGTGGTGCGCACGGACGGTTCGCTGTCCGGCTACCGCTGGGGTGTCGAGCGCAAGCAGGCGTTGCTGGAGCGGGAGTCGTCGCGGTGACGTTCGATTGGGCCGCGATCGAGGAAGCGCTCAACACGGCCGGCTGCGCCCATGTGCCGGGCGTGCTGTCGGCCGCCGAGTGCGAGGCGCTGGCCGCGCTGTATGGCGAAGCGGAGCGCTTTCGCAGCCGTGTCGTGATGGCGCGGTACGGTTTTGGCCAGGGCGAGTACCAGTATTTCACGTACCCATTGCCGGACCGCGTCGCCACCCTGCGCGAGGCGATGTACGGGCCACTCGCGGCGGTCGCCAACCGCTGGCATGCGGCGCTGGACCTGCCCGTACGCTTTCCGCCGCGGCATGCCGATTTCCTGGCCCGCTGCCATGCCGCCGGCCAGGAACGTCCCACGCCGCTGCTGCTGCAATATGGCGCGGGCGACTACAACTGCCTGCACCAGGATCTATATGGCGAGCACGTGTTCCCGCTGCAGGCCGCGTTCCTGCTGTCGCGGCCCAGCGTGGATTTTACCGGTGGCGAGTTCGTGCTGACGGAGCAGCGCCCGCGCATGCAATCACGGGTGGAGGTGGTGCCGCTGGGGCAGGGCGATTGCGTCATTTTTCCCGTGCATCACCGGCCGGTGAACGGCACCCGGGGTGTTTATCGGGTCAATTTAAGGCACGGCGTGTCGCGCGTGCGCAGCGGGCGGCGGCATACGTTGGGGGTGATATTTCATGATGCGCTGTGAGCTTATGGTTGGGGTCTGTCCTTGCGGGACTGACCCCGGTTTCCCGTGTTGGCTGGAAGGTCCGGATCGGCGCATCCTGCTGCAAATAAAACCGGGGTCAGTCCCGAGAGGGACAGACCCCAACCCTGCAGGCCGTGCGGCCGCTTAATAATGCACCGTCAATCCACACGCCCGCTCCGGCCTGCACACGGCCACCGTCACCCTGACACCATCGGCAGCGGCCCGCACGACCGCCACCTCCAGCACCTTGCCGCGGGCCGCAAGGTGGCGCAGGCCGGGGCAGGTGTCGAGGTCGAAGCCCGTGAAGCGGCCGTGGCAATCGTAGTGCACCGCGACGATGCGGCCGCGCGCCCGTTCGGCCTGCGGGTCGTGGCTGCCGTCGTGCCAGGGATCGTCGTCCGGGCAGGGCTTACCGTCGCCTGGCGGCGGGTGGTCCGGGTGGTCGGGCTTGTCCGGCTGGTCGCGCGGTCCACCTGCGGGTGAGGGCTTGATTGCGTCCGGATTGCCGCCGAAGGCGCGCACGCGGTCGGCGATCTGCTCCAGGTAGCGTTCGAACACGAGGCGCCAGGCGATGTCGGCGCCCAGGCGCTCGCCGATCCAGCGCAGCACCGCCAGCTTGCGTTCCTCGCGCGCCAGCAGCAGCGGGCCGGTCGAGACGGGAATCTCGAATTCGAAGCTGCCCGTCACCTTGCGTACCAGCGGGCCGCCGCTGACCTGGTGGGCCGTGACGCGGAAGCGCTGGCCCGTGCGGACCGTCGGCGGCAGGTGGATGCTGACGAGGCCCGGCAGGCTGCGCGTAATCGATGCCGGCACCGGCAGGAACGTGACCTCGCCGATGCGGCAGCGTACCGTGTTGGCGTCCACCAGTTCCAGCAGCTCGTAGCCGGGCCGGTGCACCTGCGCTTCCAGCAGCGATGCGAAGTCGATGTCGGGCAGGTAGATCGTCGCGATCGCATCGCGCGGCAGCGTGCCCCAGCGGATCATCAGCTCCGTCGTCAGCTTGCCCTGGCGCGTCGGCTGGCCCGGCCCCATCGGGTCCTCGACGGGTGGCGTGACGATCACGTCCGAGAGAGCGAGCTTGTCGAGGGCGGCCGCGGCCACCGCCGGGATGGGTGGCGGTGCGGGTGGCGCGTCCAGGTTGAATGGCGCCAGCTCGAATGTGTGCTGCACGACGTGGCCGGCGACGCCGCCGGGATTGTCCGACTCGACGATGGCGAGATTGCGTTGCGACAGCGAGTCGTGTTCCGCCGGTGCCGCGCCGCGCGGGATCGACGAGTGCACGGGATAGTGCAGCTCGGCGATCAGGCACTGGTGCTCGCCGCGAATCAGCGCGCGCAGGTCGTCACGCTGGTTGAAGTCCAGCCAGGCGCCGAAGAAGCGCGTGACCTCGGCCGCGTCCTGCCCCGGCAACGTCTGCACGTTGGGCGGATCGGTGGCCGCCAGCCGGTCGCCACCGCGTGGGCTGGCGAAGTACGGGATCGACGCGGTGCGCGCGCCGATCATGCCGAACTGCGGCACGGCCGTCGGGCCGCTGCCCACGCGCCGGTACAGCGTGGTCTCGTTGTAGTCGAAGCTCGTGCCGACCGTCGTCAGCGTGCGGAAGAACAGCCGCACGTCCGTCGCGTTGCGGCCCACCGGCGCACGGTAGCGCACCCGCGCAAAGGCGTAGTTGAAGACACGTACCCCCGCCACGTGCGACGACAGTTCCAGCCGCGCCGCATCCTGGTCCGTGGCCAGGCGCGCGAACGGGTGGTTGTCGTCGCGCGGCGCGCTGTTCATGCGTCCCAACACTTCCGCCACGAAGCCCGTTCCCGCGCTGGCGTCCGTATGCATGGCACCGGCCAGCGGCACGCCGATGGGGCGCTGCACCACCCGCACGTCGATCGACAGCCACGGTTTGTCGCCATCCTTCATGTAGGGCTTGGCGTCGCGGAACAGGGTCAACTGGCCGCGCAGCTGCAGGGCCGTGGGCAGCACGACGTCGACGAGGACGTCGCGCCGGTTGTCCGCGCCAAGGGTGTCGAACGCATCGAGGTTGTCGAAGGCGACGCCGTATTCCAGCACGAAGCGCTGCGCCACGCCGGGCGTGAAGCTGCCGGTCTCGGAGCGGATGTCGAGGAGCGTCGCGCGCATGCCGGGCACGGTGCCGCCGCCGTCGGCGAAGTGGAACGTCAGCGTGGGTCCGGCCGGCAGCGCCAGGTCGGCGGGCAGGTAGCCGTCCAGCACCAGCAGCAGTGCGTCGCCCACCACGCGGGGGCTGAGCGTGGACACTTCCTCGCGCGCGAACTGCGAGCGGTTCAGCACCAGATAGCCGCTGCCGCCGATGCGCACGAAGCGCGCCCGCTGGCACGGCCGGCCCGCCTCGTCGATCACGAACAGCAGATACGCACCCGGTGGCGCGACGGCGCCGTTGGGTGGCGCCTCGCATTGGATACGGCCCTCGCCGACGCCGTCGAAGCGCAGGCTGACATGGCGCTGGTCGCCGTCGAACGCATGCGTGCACGAGCCGCAGCGCATCAGCGCGATATGGCGGATGGTATTGGCTGCCGTGCAACGGAGCGTGAACGGCTGGCCCCAGGCGACAAAGCCAGGCGCCTCCTGTAGTTCCGGGCGGGCACCGGCCGGATAGGGCGGCTGCCAGATCTCGTAGTTCAGGCGGCCCGTCGTGGCCGGGTCGCCGGCGTGGGCGTTGATGCTGGAGCCGCCCGTCCACACGCTACCGTCGGGCATCAGCAGGGCCGTCGAATGGTAGTTGCGCGTGATGGCGGCCGGATCGTTCGGCGTGTCCCAAGTGCCCTGGGCATCCTGGTTGGTGCCTGCCTGGACGTAGGAGCCGCCGCCGCCGCCCCAGTCGATCTGCGGGTCGTACAGCTCGGGCAGGCGCACGCCATGGGACGTATCGTCGGGGCCGGCATCGTCGCCATTGACCCCGCCGACGACGGCCACCTGGCCGGTAGGCAGCAGCACCGCGAGGCAGTTGCGGCGCAGCCGGCCCGTGGCCGCGATGGTGCGTGCGCCGGCCGGGCCCCATGCGGGGCGGGCGCCATCGGGGCGATCCAGCGCGATGCGTTGCGGATCGGGCGCACCGCACAGCAGGAAGCGGGCGCGGTAGCCGTCGCCCGGCAGCAGTGGCAGCGGCACGGAAGGAAAGGAAAAGCCGTGGTAGTCGCCCAGGGGCAGGTCGCACACGTTGCGCTGGCCGCCCGTGTACGCGTTATAGGCGAAACAGTGCCCGATGCCGCCGATGCGCGAGGTGCAGAACACTTCGCCGCTGCGCAGCACGTGCAGGCGCGGATACAGGTCCGGCCCGCCCGCCGCGGCGGCCCCCAGCGTGCCGACGATCTTCCAGCTGTTGAAGATGGGGCGGTAGCGTTCCGGCGTATGGTTGTTGTGCCGGGTGTCGTCCTCGGCCGGGTGGCCGGCCACGATCAGCACGTCCCCGCTGGCCAAGGTGACGAGCGTCGGGTACCAGCGGCCGCCGCCTGCGTCGCCGGGCTGGTCGCGGTTCGAGCGCATCGGCGCCACGTCCGTCATGAAGCCGCCCTGCGGGTTGTAGATGCTGGCGCCGCGGTGGCCCGGGAAGTGCCCCAGGCCGCCGTGGCCATGCGGGTCGGCGCCGGGCGGGATATTGTTCGGGAAGTAGGCGGTGCCGCCGCCGATCAGCAGGCGCCCGTCCGGCAACTGGGCGTGGCCGCAGCAGAACAGGTCGTGCGCGGGCGAGCGCACATAGGCGATGGCGCGCGTCACGCAGTTCATGCGCCGCGTCGCATCGACATTGCGCGGGCTGTTGATGAAGGCGGGATTGTGCTGGTCGCCGCCAAAGTAGACGATTTCGCCTTCGCCGTTTTCGGTGGGCACGAGGGCGGCGTGAATGGCCAGGATCTGGCTGTCGGCGGGGGCTGTCCAGGACATGATGGTCTCCTTTGGGTCGGTTGACACCTGGAGGGTAGGCCACGGCTTGCGGGAAGCAAGGCGCCGCGACAAAGTCGGGACATATGCACGACATGCCGCGACGTCTGTCCCGGCCGTTCTGGCCCGGGCGTGGTGTTTTCGTTACACTTGCCCTTTCGATTCCACATGAGGATTTCCGATGCGCCGCCTGTCCGTCCTGACCGCCGCCCTCGCGCTGGCCTTTGGTGCCCCAACCCGTGCCCATGCGCAGACACTGATCGACAACGCCAACGGCTACACGCTCGATGCGGGCGGCAAGCTGGTGCGCTTCCAGGCGCTGGCGTTCGACGCCGCCGGGCGCATCGTCGCCGTCGGCGGCTCGCAGCAGGTCGCGGCCGCGGCGCCGGGCTATAAACGCATCGATGCGCAGGGCCGCACGGTGCTGCCCGGGCTGATCGACGCGCACGGCCACGTGTTCGGCCTGGGCCAGGTGGCGACGGCGGCGGAGCTGTACAGTTCCACCTCGCTGGAAGGGGCGGTAAGCAAGGTGGCCGACTACGCGCGCGCCAATCCGCAGCGCGCCTGGGTGGTGGGCAACGGCTGGAACCAGGAAATCTGGAAGCTGGGCCGCTTCCCCACGGCGGCCGAACTGGATGCGGCCGTGCCGGACCGGCCGGCGCTGATGCGCCGTGTCGACGGCCATGCCGTCTGGGTCAACAGCCGCGCGCTGGCGCTGGCCGGCATCACGAAGGAAACCAGGGACCCGGCCGGCGGCAAGATCGAACGCGATGCCCAGGGCAACGCGACGGGGATCCTGGTCGATGGGGCGATGGCGCTGGTGACGAAGATCGTGCCGGCGGCCACCGAAGCGGAGGCGCGCGCGGCGCTGGAAGGCGCGCTGGCGCTGCTGGCGAAGAACGGCCTGACGAGCGTGCACGATGCCGGTGTCGGCGTCGACGAGGACCGGCTGTACCGGGTGTATGCCGACCAGGGCAAGCTGACGACGCGGGTGTACGGCATGATCGGCGACACGGCCGCCGACTTCGACCGCCTGGCCGCCAGCGGCCCGTTGAAAAGCCATGCCAACGACCTGTATGCGCTGGCGTCGGTGAAACTGTACGCGGATGGCGCGCTGGGCAGCCGCGGCGCCGCGCTGATCAAGCCGTACAGCGATGCGCCGCACACGCACGGGCTGCTGTTCTACAAGGATGGCGAGATGCGCGCCAAGATGGAAAAGGCGATCAAGGCAGGTTACCAGGTCAACGTGCATGCGATCGGCGACGCCGGCAACCGCCAGATCCTCGACAACTATGCGGCGCTGCTGAAGAAGTACCCGAACGCGGCGCAGCGCCACCGCATCGAGCATGCGCAGGTGGTGGCGCTGGGCGACATCCCCCGCTTCAAGCAGCTGGGCATCATTCCGTCGATGCAGCCCACGCATGCGACGTCCGACCAGAACATGGCCGAGCAGCGCGTCGGCCCCCGGCGCATCGAGGGCGCCTACGCCTGGCGCACGTTCCTGAAGCAGGGCTCGCGCATCGCCTGCGGCTCCGACTTCCCCATCGAGTCGCCCAATCCGTTCGAAGGCATCCATGCCGCCGTCACGCGCCAGGACATGCGCGACGTGCCGGCCGGCGGCTGGCGCAAGGAACAGGCGATGACGCTGCAGGAAGCCTTCCGCTGCTTCACGCTGGACGCGGCTTACGCGGCGCGCCAGGAACACGTCGTCGGCTCGCTGGAACCGGGCAAGTGGGCCGACTTCATCGTCACGGACCGCGACCTGTTCGCCGTCCCGGCCGGCGAGATCGGCAAGGTCGGTGTGCTGGAGACGTGGGTCGGCGGCAAGCAGGTGTACCGGAAGCGCCAGCAGTAACAGTGTCCACCAGGGGTCTCAATCCGAACGCCCCATCGCATCCAGCGCCGCCACCGCCTCCGGCGGGAGCACCAACTGGCCCGCCGCCAGGTTCTCATGCAAATGCGCGACCGACGACGTGCCCGGGATGACAAGAATGTTGGGCGAGCGTTGCAGCAGCCACGCGATGGCCACCTGCATGGGCGTCGCGCCGAGTTGCGAGGCCACGCCGGACAACGTGGCCGAGTCCAGTGGCGAGAAGCCGCCCAGCGGAAAGAACGGCACGTAGGCGATGCCCGCGGCAGCCAGCGTATCGATCAGCGCGTCGTCCGCGCGGTGCACGAGGTTGTAATGGTTCTGCACGCAGGCGATCGGCACGATGCGGCGCGCTTCCTCGACCTGGCGCGGCGTGACGTTGCTGACGCCGATGTGGCGTACCAGGCCCTGTTCGCGCAGTTCGGCCAGCACGGTCAGCGGTCCTTCCAGCGATCCCTCGGCCGGCCCGTGCACGTCGAACATGGCGCGCAGGTTGACGACTTCCAGCGTCTCCAGGCCCAGGTTGCGAAGGTTGTCGTGCACGGCGGCGACCAGGTCGTCGCGGCCGAAAGCGGGCAGCCAGGCGCCGTCGGCACCGCGGCGCGCGCCGATCTTGGTGACGATCAGCAGCTCGTCCGGATACGGGTGGAGCGCCTCCCGGATCAGCCGGTTCGTCACGTGGGGGCCGTAGAAGTCGGAGGTGTCGATATGGTTCACGCCGGCGGCGACGGCCGCCTGCAGCACGGCGCGGGCAGCGGCGGGATCTTTGGGCGGCCCGAACACGCCCGGCCCCGCCAGTTGCATCGCGCCGTAGCCCAGGCGGTTGACGGTGCGCTCGCCCAGGCGATAGGTGGTGGGGTGATTGGCGGTCATGGTGTTCTCCAGTCGTTGAGTGAATGAAGAAAGCATAGGTTCGTGAACGCTGCGCGACAATCCGGTACAGTGCGAATGGGCTGTACGAAAAAACGCACAATGGAGAAGCGCATGCAGGTGGACCTGGGAGACCTGAACGCATTCGTGGCCGTGGCGCGCGCCGGCGGCTTTCGCGATGCGGCGCGGCTGGGCGGCGTGTCCGCGTCGGGCCTGAGCGAGGCGGTACGACGGCTGGAGCAACGCCTGGGCGTGCGCCTGCTCAACCGCAGCACGCGCACGGTGGTGCCGACGGAAGCGGGGCGCGGCCTGATCGAGCGCCTGGGACCCGCGCTGCACGAGGTGGAACTGGCGCTGGACGTCGTCAACGGCTTTCGCGACCGGCCCACGGGCACGCTGCGGCTGAACGTGCCGATGGCGGCGGCGCGCCTCGTGCTGCCGGCGCTGGTGCCGTCATTTCTCGACGCCTATCCCGACATCGTGCTGGACGTGGTCGTGGAAGACACGTTCGTCGACATGCTGGCTGCCGGCTGCGATGCCGGCATCCGCTACGAGGAACGGCTCGAGCAGGACATGATCGCGGTGCCGATCGGCCCGCGCGTGCAGCGCTTCGCGGCCGCCGCGGCCCCGGCTTATCTGGCGCGGCGCGGCAGCCCGGAACACCCACGCGACCTGACGGCGCATGCCTGCCTGGGCGGCCACTTTGCCGGCACCACCCCGTTCGACTGGAGCTTCGAGCGAGACGGCGAAACCGTCAACGTGATCCCGCGCGGTCCGCTGCAGGTGCGCCTGGGCGGCGGTGCCGACCTGGCCGTGCAGGCGGCGATCGCCGGTACCGGCATCGTCTACCTGTTCGAGGACTGGTTGCGGCCGCACTTCGCCAGCGGCGCCTTGGCGCCCGTGCTGGAGCCGTGGTGGCAGAGCTTTTCCGGCCCGTTCCTGTACTACCCGGGCCGCCGGTTGGTACCGGCGCCGCTGCGCGCGTTCATCGACTTCGTCCGCGCACAAGGCGCTTGACTTTAGTTGTATAGACAACCTATCCTGTACAGATTCGATATCATTTTCGACATCTGCGACCATCGAGGAGACGCCATGAGCCAGCCGCACACCAACGAGCACGCCGACCCACGCTTCGACGCCACCCGCGACATCCGCGCGCCGCGCGGCCCGGAACGGGTCTGCAAGACCTGGGGCGCGGAAGCGGCCTACCGCATGATCCAGAATAACCTGGACAAGGAGGTGGCGGAGAATCCGCAGCACCTGGTCGTCTATGGCGGCATCGGCCGCGCCGCCCGCAACTGGGCGTGCTTCGACCAGATCCTGGCGTCCTTGAAAGAGCTGGGCGAGGAAGAGACGCTGCTGATCCAGTCGGGCAAGCCGGTCGGCGTGTTCCGCACCCATGCGGACGCGCCGCGCGTGCTGCTGGCGAACTCGAACCTGGTGCCGAAGTGGGCCAACTGGGAACACTTCAACGAACTGGATCGCCAGGGCCTGTTCATGTATGGCCAGATGACGGCCGGCAGCTGGATCTACATCGGCACGCAGGGCATCGTGCAGGGCACCTACGAGACGTTTGCCGAGGCCGGGCGCCAGCACTTCGGCGGCGACCTGGCCGGACGCTGGGTGCTGACGGCGGGCCTGGGCGGCATGGGCGGCGCGCAGCCGCTGGCCGCGACGATGGCCGGCGCCGTATCGCTGACGATCGAATGCCAGCAAAGCAGCATCGACTTCCGCCTGCGCACGCGCTACCTGGACAAGCAGGCCGCCAGCATCGACGAAGCGCTGGCGCTGGTGCGCCAGCACAAGGATGCGCGCGAGGCGGTCTCCATCGGCCTCCTGGGCAACGCGGCCGACATCCTGCCGCAACTGATCGCCAAGGCCAAGGCGGGCGGCCTGGTACCGGACCTCGTCACCGACCAGACCTCCGCGCATGACCTGATCAACGGTTACCTGCCGCAGGGCTGGAGCGTGGCGGACTGGAAGGCGGCGCAGCAGGATGCGGCCCGCCACGCCGAACTGAAGGCGGCCGCTGCGAAGTCGTGCGCGGTGCACGTGCAGGCGATGCTGGACTTCCAGCAGCTGGGCGCCAAGGTGGTCGACTATGGCAACAACATCCGCCAGGTGGCGTTCGACGAGGGCGTGGAGAACGCGTTCGACTTCCCCGGCTTCGTGCCGGCCTACATCCGCCCCCAGTTCTGCGAGGGCCGCGGCCCGTTCCGCTGGGTGGCGCTGTCCGGCGACCCGGAGGACATCTATAAAACGGATGCGAAAATCAAGGAGCTGTTCCCGCACCATGCCAACGTGCACCGCTGGCTGGACATGGCGCGCGAACGCATCGCCTTCCAGGGCCTGCCGGCCCGCATCTGCTGGCTGGGCCTGGGCGAGCGCCACATCGCCGGCCTGGCGTTCAACGAGATGGTGAAGAACGGCGAACTGAAGGCGCCGATCGTCATCGGCCGCGACCACCTGGACACGGGCTCCGTGGCCAGCCCGAACCGCGAAACGGAAAGCATGAAGGACGGCACGGATGCCGTCTCGGACTGGCCGCTGCTGAACGCGCTGCTGAACACCGCCGGCGGGGCCACCTGGGTGTCGCTGCACCATGGCGGCGGCGTCGGCATGGGCTATTCGCAGCACTCCGGCGTCGTCATTGTTGCCGACGGCACCGACGCGGCCGCCGCGCGCCTGGCGCGCGTACTGGTCAACGACAGCGGCTCGGGCGTCATGCGCCACGCGGACGCGGGCTACGACACCGCCATCGCCTGCGCCAAGCGCAACGGCCTGAATCTGCCAATGATCAAATAAGTACAGGTAAACAGAATGAAGCAAACCAACCACACGCTGACCCTGAAACCCGGCAAGCTGACCCTGGCCGAGCTGCGCGCCGCCTGGACCACGCACGGAAATATCGCGCTGGCCGCGGAAGCCTATCCCGTCATCGACGCGTCGGCGCAGGCCGTGCAGGCCATCGTCGCCAAGGGCGACGCCGCCTACGGCATCAATACCGGCTTCGGCCTGCTGGCAAAAACCCGCATCCCGGACGACAAGCTGGAGCAGCTGCAGCGCAACCTGATCCTGTCGCATTCCGTCGGCACGGGCGAGCTGATGCCCGACCACGTCGTGCGCCTCCTGATGCTGATGAAGATCGGCAGCCTGGCACGGGGCTACTCGGGCATCCGCGCCGTTGTCATCGACACGTTGATTGCCCTGTACAACGCGGGCATCATGCCGGCCATTCCCGTCAAGGGCTCGGTGGGCGCCTCGGGCGACCTGGCGCCGCTGTCGCACATGACGCTGGCGATCCTGGGCGTGGGCGAAGTGCGCGTCAAGGGTGAGCTGATGCAAGCCGCCGATGCGCTGAAGTCGGCCGGCATCGCGCCGGTCGTGCTGGCGGCCAAGGAAGGCCTGGCGCTGATCAACGGCACCCAGGCCTCGGCGGCGCTGGCGCTGCACGGCCTGTTCATGGCCGAGCGCTTGCTGGAAGCGGGCATGGTGACGGGTTCGCTGTCGCTCGACGCGGCCAAGGGCAGCGACTCGCCGTTCGACGCCCGCGTGCACGAGGTGCGCGGCCAGCCGGGCCAGATCGCGGCCGCCGCGATCTACCGCCAGCTCGTGACGGGCAGCGCGATCCGCGCCTCGCACCTGGAAGGCGACGAGCGCGTCCAGGACCCATACTGCCTGCGCTGCCAGCCGCAGGTGATGGGCGCGTGCATGGACCTGATCGCCAACGCCACCCGCACCCTGCTGATCGAAGCCAATGCCGTCACCGACAACCCGCTGCTGTTCCGCGACGGCGACGACGTCGCCATCGTCTCGGGCGGTAACTTCCATGCCGAGCCGGTCGCCTTCGCAGCCGATACGCTGGCGCTGGCCATCGCGGAAATCGGCAGCATCGCCGAGCGCCGCATCGCGCTGCTGATCGACGCCACATTGTCCGGCCTGCCGCCGTTCCTGGTGCGCGAACCGGGCGTCAATTCCGGCTTCATGATCGCCCACGTGACGGCGGCCGCGCTGGCGTCGGAAAACAAGTCGCTGGCGCACCCGGCCAGCGTCGACTCGATTCCCACGTCGGCCAACCAGGAAGACCACGTCAGCATGGCCACGTTCGCGGCGCGCCGCCTGGACGACATGGCGCACAATACGGCTGCCATCATCGGCATCGAGCTGCTGGCGGCCGCGCAGGGTATCGACTTCCACCGGCCGTTGAAGACGTCGCCCCACCTGGAGCACGTGCATTCGCAGTTGCGCCAGAAAGTGCCGTTCTTCGATGCCGACCGCTACTTCGCGCCTGATATCGAGGCGGCCAAGCAGATGGTGCTGAAGGGGGAACTGTCGGCCACGTGCCGCAGCCTGTTCACGCCGCTGCATCCGTAAGGAGGAAAGGAGCCCATGGACTACCGTTTCAAGCAGGGCAGCATCCCGCTGCTCGTCTCGATGCCGCACGTGGGCACCGATATCCCCGACGATATCGCCGCCACCCTGGCGCCCTGCGGGCAGGTCAAGGCCGATACCGACTGGCACCTGGAACAGCTGTACGGTTTCCTGGACGAGATGGGCGCGTCGACCCTGGCGGCGCGCTGGTCGCGCTACGTGATCGACCTGAACCGCCCGCCGGAGAACACCAACCTGTATCCGGGCCAGGACACGACGGGCCTGTGCCCCGTCGACACCTTCGGCCGTGAACAGCTGTACCAGCCGGGCCGCGCACCAGGCGATGCCGAAGTGCGTCGCCGCCTGGCGGCCTACTGGCGGCCGTACCACGACCGCCTGCGCGGTGAGCTGGACCGGCTGCTGGCCCTGCATGGCCGCGTGGTGCTGTGGGAAGCCCACTCCATCGCCTCGGTCGTGCCGCGCTTCTTCGAAGGCAAACTGCCGGACCTGAACTTCGGCACCGCGGACGGCGCCAGCTGCGATGCGGGGCTGACGGAACGCATCACGGAGCTGGCCCGCGCGGACGGCAAGTTCACGGTGGCCGTCAACGGCCGCTTCAAGGGCGGCCACATCACCCGCCATTACGGCCAGCCCGGGCGGGGCGTGCACGCGGTGCAGCTGGAAATGTGCCAGTCCACCTACATGGACGAGACGTTCCCGTTCGACTACCGGCCCGACCTGGCGCTGCTGGTGCAGCCCGTACTGCGTCGCATGCTGCAGGCGGCGGCCGACTGGGCGCGGCCGTGAGTGCGCTGTTCTGCCACCATGCGCTGCTGCCGGAAGGCTGGCGCAACGACGTGCTGCTGCGCTGGAACGCCGCCGGCCTGCTGACCGAAGTGACGCCGGACACGGCGGCGCCGGCGGACGTCGAAACGGCCCGGCTGGTGCTGCCGGGCATGGTCAACCTGCACTCGCACAGCTTCCAGCGCGCGCTGTCGGGCATGACGGAGATCGCCGGCGACAGCCCGGACAGCTTCTGGACCTGGCGCGACCTGATGTACCGCTTCGCCCGCCAGATCACGCCGGAGCAGATGGAAGCGATCGCCGCCCAGCTGTTCTCGGAATGCCTGCGCCACGGCTATACCTCCGTTTGCGAGTTCCATTATGTGCACCGCCAGCCCGATGGCGCGTTATACCCTGATATCGCCGAGACAGCGCGGCGGGTGATCGACGGCGCCCGGCTGGCCGGCATCGGCATCACGATGCTGCCGGTGCTCTACAGTTACGCGGGCTTCGGCGAGCAGCCGCTGAAACCCGAGCAGGCCCGCTTCCGCACCGGTGCGGATGAGGTGCTGGAGATTGTCGCGGCGCTGGAACCGCTGCGCGGCGCGGCGGTCGAAGTGGGCGTGGCGCCGCATTCGCTGCGCGCCGCGTCGGTCGCGCAGATCGAGGCGGTGCTGGCCGGACTACCGGCGGGGCGGCCCGTGCACGTGCATATTGCAGAGCAGATGGGCGAAGTGCGCCAGTGCCAGGACCATAGCGGGCGCCGCCCGGTGCAGTATTTGTTTGATAATCTGCCAATTGACGGGCGCTGGTGCCTCGTCCATGCAACCCACCTGGACGAAGCGGAAGTGGCGCTGGTCGCCGGCAGCGGGGCCGTGGCGGGGCTGTGCCCGACGACGGAAGCGAACCTGGGAGACGGCCTGTTCCCGTTGGCGCCGTACCTGGCGCAGGGCGGCCGGTTCGGGGTGGGCAGCGACAGCCATGTGTCGCACAGCCCCGTGGAGGAATTGCGCTGGCTGGAATACGGCCAGCGGCTGGTGCGGCAGCAGCGCAATATCGCCGTCGCACCGGGCGAACGGCGCGTGGGCAGCCACTTGTGGCAGGCCGCGCTGGCGGGCGGCGCGCAAGCGGCCGGCCGCGCCGTGGGAGCGCTGGCACCGGGCCTGTCGGCCGACGTGCTGGTGCTCGACGACAGCCATCCCAACCTGTATGGGCTGGCGGCACCGGATGTGCTGAACGGCTTCATCTTCAGCGGCAACGACAATCTGGTACGAGATGTGTTGGCTGGCGGCCGCTGGGTGGTGCGCAGCCAGGAGCACGTGGCGCAACCGGCCATCGCCGCGCGCTTCCGACAAACGCTGGCCGAACTGCGTGAGTTGCGAACATGACGACGCTGATACAGTATGCAAGCCTGAACCCCACGCCCTGGAAGAATGGCGGGGGCTGTACGACGGAAATCATGGCGTCGCCCCCGGGCGCCACCCTGCACGATTTCGACTGGCGCATCAGCCTGGCGACGATCGCGCAGAGCGGGCCGTTTTCCGTCTTCCCCGGCATCGACCGCACGCTGACCCTGGTGGACGGCGGCAACGTCGTGCTGGACGTGGGCAACGAGCGCAAGGTGGCGCTGTCCGAGCGCGAGCCGGTCGTGGCCTTTCCCGGCGAGGTGCCCGTCAACGCGACGGTGGACGGCGATCCCACCACCGACTTCAACGTGATGACGCGGCGCGAGCGCTGCTCGCACCAGCTGGAGCGGCGCCTGGTGCGCGACTTCTCGGTGCTGGAGCGGCGCAGCGCCCTGACGGTGCTGTTCCTGGCTGAAGGCGAGAGCCTGACGGTCTACAGCAGCCGCGAACGCATGGTGCTGGTGCGTTATGATGCGGTGGTACTGGACCGCGAGGAGAGGTGGACGCTGGAAGCGCCCAGCGCCACCGTCTTCATCGTCGACATCATGCCCAACGAGGAGGATGACTAGCGCATGCAGCAATGGGATCTGTTGATCACGAACGTCCACCTGGCGCGCATGACGGCCGGTGGCTACGGCGAGCTGCGCGATGCGGCGATCGCCGTGCGCGACGGCCGCATCGCCTGGCTGGGCAGCGCCGCCGAAGCGGCGGCGCATGGCGGCGCCCGCGAACTGCGCGACGGTGCCGGCTGCTGGCTGACGCCAGGCCTGGTCGACTGCCACACGCACATCGTCCACGCGGGCAACCGCAGCGACGAGTTCGAGGCGCGGCTGAACGGCGCCACCTATGAAGACATCGCCCGCGCGGGCGGCGGCATCATGTCGACCGTGCGCGCCACCCGCGCCGCCAGCGAGGAAGACCTGCTGGCGGCCAGCGTCCCGCGCATCGCCAGCCTGCTGGCCGAGGGCGTCACCACCCTGGAAATTAAATCCGGTTACGGCCTGGACGCGGCAGCGGAAGCGAAGATGCTGCGCGTTGCGCGCCGTGTCGGCCACGAGCTGCCGGTGCGCGTCGTGACGACGTTCCTGGGCGCGCATGCGCTGCCGCCGGAATACAGCGGCGATGCCGATGCCTATGTCGCCGCTGTCTGCGCCATGCTGCCGGCGCTGGTCGACGAAGGACTGGTCGATGCCGTCGATGCGTTCTGCGAGCGCATCGGTTTCACCAATGCGCAGACCGAGCGCGTGTTCGAAGCGGCGCGCGCACACGGCCTGCCCGTGAAGTTGCATGCGGAGCAGCTGTCGGACCAGCAAGGCGCGCAGCTGGTGGCGCGCTTCGGCGGCCTGTCGGCCGATCACCTGGAACACCTGAGCGAGGCCGGCATCGCCGCGCTGGCGGCCAGCGGCACGGTGGCCGTGCTGCTGCCGGGCGCCTACTACTTCCTGCGCGATACGACGCCGCCGCCGGTCGCCGCGCTGCGCGCCGCCGGCGTGCCGATGGCGGTCGCCACCGACAACAACCCGGGCACGTCGCCCATGACTTCCCTGCTGCTGGCGATGAACATGGCGTGCACGTTGTGGCGCCTGACGCCCTATGAGGCGCTGGCTGGCTGCACGGTGCACGGCGCCCGGGCGCTGGGATTGCAGGCGGAACTGGGCACGCTGGAAGTGGGCAAGCTGGCCGACTTCGCGCTGTGGCGCATCGCGCGGCCGGCGGACCTCAGCTACGCGATCGGCTTCAATCCCTGCATGGCCGTCGTCAACGGCGGCAAATGGCGCGCGCCACAGCTGCCGGAAGCCGCCTAGTGCGCGCGCTGGCGCTGGCATTGGGCCTGCTGGCGGCGTTGCCGGCAATCGCCGACGACGTGCTGCACGTGGGCTCGAAGCGCTTCACCGAGTCGTACATCCTGGCCGAGATCGTGGCGCAGACGGCCGCGCCGCACGCCCGCACGGAGCACCGGCAAGGCCTGGGTAACACGGCCATCGTGCTGGCGGCACTGCAGAACGGCAGCATCGACGTCTACCCGGAATACATCGGCACGATCGACCAGGAGATCCTGAAGCACGAGAAGCCCGCCTCGCTGGAGCAGATCCGCCGGGAGCTGGCGCCGCTGGGGCTGGGCGTGGCGGTGCCGCTGGGCTTCAACAATACCTACGCGCTGGCGGTGCGGGGCGACACGCCGGCCGTGCGCACGCTGTCGGACCTGGCGGCGCAGGCGAACCTGCAGTTCGGCCTGTCCCACGAATTCATCGGTCGCGCCGACGGCTGGCCCGGCCTGCGCCAGCGCTATCATCTACCGCAGCAGCCGCGCGGGCTCGATCACGGCATCGCCTACGAAGCGCTGGCGCAGCGCCAGGTGGACGTCATCGACATCTATTCGACGGACGCGAAGATCGGCCGCTACGGCCTGAAGGTACTGGAAGACGACAAGCGTTACTTCCCCCGCTACGACGCCGTGCTGCTGTACCGCCTGGACGCCGCCAGGCGCTTCCCCGCCGCCTGGGCCGCGCTGCAGGGACTGGAAGGCAAAATCGGCGCCACCGACATGATCGCCATGAACGGTGCCGCCGAGCTGCAGGGGCAACCCTTCGCCGCCGTCGCGCGCGATTGGCTGGCCAGGTCCAAGGCTCAGCCCGTGTCCACCGTGGGGTCACACCCCGACATGGACACGAGGCCGGCCGCGCAGCGCAGCCTGGCCGACGTGTTGTTCGCGTCCGACCTCGGCCGCCTGACGGGCCAGCATGTGCTGCTGGTGGCGCTGTCCGTGCTGCTGGCCTGCCTGGTCGGCGTGCCGCTGGGGATCGTGGCCGCGTACCGCGCGCGACTGCGCCAGGGCGTGCTGGGCCTGACCGGCATGCTGCAGACCATTCCATCGCTGGCACTGCTGGCGATGCTGATCCCGCTCCTGGGCCGCATCGGCATCGTGCCCGCGCTGGTGGCGCTGTTCGTCTACGCGCTGCTGCCGATCGTGCGCAATACCTGCACGGGCCTGGCCGGCGTGCCGCGCGGCCTGCAGCAGGCGGCGCTGGCGCTGGGCCTGACCCGCTGGCAGCGGTTGTGGCACGTGGAGCTGCCGCTGGCGCTGCCCGTGATCCTGGCGGGCGTCAAGACGGCGGCCGTGATGAGCGTTGGCACCGCGACGATTGCCGCGTTCATCGGGGCGGGTGGCTACGGCGAACGCATCACGACCGGCCTGGCGCTGAACGACAACGACATGATGCTGGCCGGCGCCTTGCCGGCCGCCGCGCTGGCCCTGCTGACGCAGGCCCTGTTCGAGCTGCTGGAGCGCCGCTTCGTCGTGCGCACGGCCCGCACCTGACGCGGCGTCCAGGCAGCGGGTGTAAGCAAACGTGCAGGGGTGGTAAGCATTTGTAAAGCTGGCTGGCAGGCGGGGAGGCGGCGATTATATTGAACCCGTCGATTCATCTCCCCGCCCACATGACAATGGGATTTGTCTCCCGCGTGCCCGGCCAGCCGGCACGCGGGATTTTTTTTGGCGCTGTGCTCCGGTCGTAGTGAACTTCCCAGCTCGGCCGCGGTCCTACTCATCAGGCAGACCACGCTTGGGGAGAGACGATGGACACACAGCAATTCGAAGCCGCACAGGTCCAGGTATTGCAATGGCTGACGCAGCTGACGGGCAAGCAGGCCGATGAACTCCGGAACATCTTCGATCGCTGTTCGTCGTTGGCCGAGTGCCTGGCGATCCTCGCGGAAGCCGGCAGTAAACTACGCCACTGCCCGCATTGCGAGGGCGACCGGCTCTATCGCCACGGCGTCTACCGCGGCCTGCAGCGCTACCGGTGTCGCCAGTGTGGCGCCAGCTTCAATGTCCTGACGAAAACGCCTCTGGCATTCATCCGATTGCGCGAGAAATGGCTGCCGTTCCTGCAGTGCATGCTGCACTCGATGACGGTGCGCGGCGCAGCCAAGGCCATCGGCATTCACCGCAACACAAGCTTCCGCTGGCGCCACCGTTTCCTGGCGATGGCCAAGGACGCGCGAGCGCTGCCGCTCGATGGCATCGTGGAAGCGGACGAAACATATCTATTGGAATCGCAAAAGGGATCGCGCCACCTGACCCGTCCGGCCCGCCGGCGGGGCGGCAGCGCCAGCCATCGGGGGCCGGGCAAGGACCACGATTGCATCCTGGTTGCCTGTAACCGTAGCGGCAAGGCGTGCGACTTCGTGCCGGGGCGCGGGCCGGTAACGGCGCAGCAGCTGCATGATTGCCTGCCGCTCGTGCTAGCGCCAGGCATCCTGCTGGCGACCGACAGCGCGGTTGCCTATCAAGCATTCGCCACCGCGGCCGGCATCGCGCATGGAACAGTGAATCCGCATGCCGGCATCCGCGTCGATGGCCTCATCCACGTGCAGACCGTCAACAGCCAGCACAGCCGCTTCAAGGGGTGGCTGCGGCACTTCCTGGGTGTGGCCAGCCGCTACCTGCCCAATTACCTGGGCTGGAGGCACGTGCTGGATGTCGGCCGGGTTGCGCTGCCGCAGCATTTCCTGCGCGTAGCGCTGATGCTCGATGTCATCTAATTACCGATGGGCTACTTCACTGCGACGGGGGCACAGCGCCATTTTTTTCGTCAGGCGCCGCGCGCGAGGTGCGTCAGCGCGTCGCCGGTGACGCGGCAGATGCGCCAGTCCGGCAGTACGGCTGCGCCCATCTTCTCGTAGAAGCTGATGGCGTTGGCATTCCAGTCCAGCACCGACCATTCGAAGCGGCCGCACTGGCGTTCGACGGCCAGCGCGGCCAGCGCGACCAGCATCTTTTTGCCGTATCCCTTGCCGCGCCGGTTCTGCTTGACGTACAGGTCTTCCAGGTACAGCCCCTTCTTGCACAGGAACGTGGAGAAGTTGTGGAAGAACAGCGCGAACGTGACGACTTCGCCACCGGACTCTTCGCCGACAATGGCCTCGCACGGCGGGCGCACACCGAACAGCGCGTCGTGCAGCATCGTTTCGTTCGCGACGACCATGTGTTCTAGTTTCTCGAACACGGCCAGCTCATGGATCATGGCAAAGATGGAAGAGACATCTTCCGGGCGGGCAGGGCGGATGGTGATGGTCATGAGGCTTTCTTCAGGGGTTCAGGTTCGATCGGGAGGGCGGGCCGCGCAGTGGGCGCAGGCGTGGGCGTGCGCAGCGCCCAGGCGACGCTGCCCAGGCACAGCGCCATGCCGGCCCACTCCAGGATGCCGGGGCGGAAATGTTCGAGGCGGATCGACAGCAGCACGGAAATCACGGGCGTGACGACGCCGATGTACGTGGCTTTCTGCGAGCCGATGCGGTCGATCAGCGTAAAGAAGCAGGCAAACGCGATGACGGAGCCGAACAGGGACAGGTAGAGGAGGCCGGCCCAGTAGCGCGCGCTGGGCGGCGCGACAAAGCGCTCGCCGGCGGCCAGCGCCCACACGGCCACGAGCACGGTGCCCCACAACATGCCCCAGGCCATCGTCAGCAGCACGTTGGGCGCCTGCTCGCGCACCTTGACGACGATGACGTTGCCGAACGCGCTGGCCAGGGTGGCGGTCAACGCCAGGATCAGGCCCAGCAGGAAGTGACCCTGGCCGCCTGCGAGGAGGTCGCGCACGGCGTTGCCGATCGACTGGTAGAACAGCAGGATGACGCCGGACACGGCCACGCTGCCCGCCGCCCACGTGCGCCATGACAGCGGCGTGCCCAGCACGAGCCGGCTGATCAGGGGATTCCAGAACACCATCAGCGCGAACAGTACGGCCACCAGCGCGGAGACGAGGTACTGCTCGGACGAATACGTGCAGATGTAGCTGAGGCCGAAACTGGCGCAGCCTTGCAGGATCGTCCAGCGCTGGGCGCGCCAGGACAAGGCGAGCTTGTCACCGCGCAGCCTGCACCAGGCGAACAGCACGGCGGACGCCAGCGCGAAACGGTAGACCACGGAGACTGCCGGCGGTACGTCGCCCAACTGCAAGGTGATGGCCCAGAACGTGGAACCCCAGATCAGGCTGGCGACAAGGAACAGGAGCGAAGAAGGCATCCGGCCAGTATACGGGCTTCCCGATAATTCCTCTATGGATACTTCGGCGTTGCCGGACAGCGAATGGGCATTGACGGCACGCAAGCGACAGTCCGGTGGTAAAAACTTTGCCGAGAAGGAAAGTAGTATTGAACGACCAACATATCGACGAGGTGACCCGTGACCAGGACATGGCAATTCAAGGCGACAACGCTGCTCGGCTACGTGGCCGTGCTTCTCATGACGCTGCTCACGTGCGCAGAGGAAGCACGCCTTGCCGGCGGACTCGCGCTGCCGCTGTAACGGCGCCTCAGTACGCCAGGTTCAAGCGGCGGTACAGGAAACCCAGCACGAACAGGGGGCCGATCAGCAGGAAGCGCAGGTCGTCGAAGAACGACGGCTTCTTGCCTTCGATCATGTGGCCGATGAACTGGCCGATCCAGGCCAGCACGAAAATGGCGATGCACAAGGGCAGCACGGTAATCGGTGGCAGCGCGGCCAGGACGCCCAGCATGAGCAGCGCCATCAGCAGCATCCCCGCCGCGAACGGGCGCGACAGCTTCCAGTAATACGCCAGGCTGGCCACCACGGCAATGACGGCGACCAGTGGATGGATCCACCACAGGATGCCGAGCAGCGACAGCATGATCAGCGGCACGCAGACAAAGTGGATCAACTCGTTGGTGGGATTGCGGTGGCTGTCGCTGTACTGCGCCAGCAGCGTGTCGATGGTGCGGTGGGTGGTCATTGCGGTCTCCTCGTGTCTGTGCACTTTGAACCGATTCTACACCGAAGGTTTGCCGCTACAATTCAAGCATGTCCTCACTCACCGGCCTCGCCCCCGTCCTCGACGCCAACACCCGCATCCTGATCCTCGGCAGCTTCCCCGGCGCCGCCTCGCTGGCCGCCCAGCAGTATTACGCCCATCCGCGCAACCTGGCGTGGCGGCTGATGTCCACGCTGGTGGGCGAGGACCTGGTTGCGCTGCCGTACGACGAGCGCCTGCCGCGCCTGTTGGCGCATGGGGTCGGGCTATGGGACGTGCTGGGCGGCTGCGAGCGTGAGGGCAGCCTCGACTCGGCCATCCGCAACCCGGCGGCCAACGACTTCGCCCGACTGCGCCAGTTGTGTCCGAAGCTGCACACCGTCGGCTTCAACGGCCAAGCCTCCGGCAAGTTCGCCCCGCAGTTCGCCGCCGCGGGGTATCGGACGGTGGTGCTGCCGTCGTCGTCGCCTGCGCATGCGGCGATGTCGTTCGCGGACAAGCTGCGGGCCTGGCAGCAGCTCACCCCTGCGGCGCCACCCACACCAGGTTCCACAGGTGACCGTCCAGGTCCTCGAAGCCCTGGTCGTACATGAACCCGTGATCCTCGGGCGGGTGCGGCGTGCGCCCGCCGGCCGCGACGGCCTTGGCGATCAGGCTGTCCACTTTTTCCCGGCTTTCGCAGCTGAGGCAGATGATGACCTCATTGGCTTCCTTTGCCTGGGCCAGCGGCTTGTCGATCAGTGAGCGGAAGAACTCTTCCGTCATCAGCATGGCGTGGATGGTGTCGTCCACGATGTTCATGTACGCCGTGCACTCGCCGCTCCATTGCTCATTGAAGCCGAAGCCGAGCGCCGTGAAGAATGCCCGGGATTTGTCCAGGTCCTTGACTGCCAGGTTGAAGATGATCTGCTTGTTCATGCGGCCTCCGTGGTTGACTACCCTGACGACGAACGAGCATGGCGCGGATCGACCCGCCCTCGCAATATTTTTTCGCCGACGCGAATCCTTTTCGCCCAGCCGCCCCTCCTAGTCTTGCAAGCTCGGCAATCCGGCCGTACGCTGCAATACAAAGGAGCAATCATGGCGAAGTTGAGGAACCTGACGGGCAAGGCAAGGGCGCTGCGAGCCGCGGCAGGCGGTGCGCTGATCGTCGCCGCAGCGGTGGCGTGGCAACACGGCACCACCGCTGCCGCCCTGGCGCTGGCCGGCGCGGGGCTTGGGTCGATCCTGTCGGGACTGCTGGGCTTTTGCCCCGCGTGCGCACTGGCGGGCCGCTGCCGCCTGCGCGGGACGGAGAATTGACCATGCGTATTCCCGAACAGACGTTCGCCGCTGCCCAGGCCGGCGACCCGGTCGCGCTCGAACGCCTGCTGGTGCAGTTGCGGCCCGACATCCGGCGCTATGCCGCGTACCAGTGCAAGCGTTCGTCCGCCATCGACGACGTGGTGCAGGAAGCGCTGATCATCCTATACCGCCGCATCGGCACGGTCCGCACTGCCTCCGCGCTGGGCGGCTGGCTGCTGCGCGTCGTCGGGCGGCTGTGCATGCTGCCCGCCCTGATGTTCATGAAAGGCGTGGAGGACTTGCGCGGCGTCGAGGAATCCGCGCGCTTTGCCCGCATGCCCGTCGACGAACTGCGTGTCGACCTCGTGCGCGCGCTGGAATCGCTGCCTGCCGCACACCGCGAGATCGTGCTGCTGCGCGACGTGCAGGAGATGACGATCCGCGCTATCGCGACCCATCTTGCGATTACGCCGGAGGCGGCGAAGAGCCGGCTGCACCGGGCCCGGGCGTTGGTGCGGGAATATCTGCTGGCAGGGGAGGCCGCATGAGCGCTTACCAGCAGAGCGGCGACCTGGCGTTGGCACGCGACCTGATGGCGCTGGCACCCGTCGAAGCGCAGGCGTTCCTCGGCCTGAAGGCGGCCGCGGAGCGGGGCGACGGCGTCATTCCGGAAAAGTACCGCGAACTGATCTCGATCGCCGTCGCGCTGACGACCCAGTGCGCTTACTGCATCGACGTGCATGCCGACAATGCGGCAAGGGCCGGCGCCACCCGGGAAGAAATTGCCGAAACGGCGTTTATCGCGGCGGCGCTGAAAGCGGGCGCGGCGGTCGGGCATGGGTTGCTGGCGCTGCGCCTGTTCGACGAAGCGAGCGGCCGCTAACGCCTGTTACCACGCGCCGAATACCCGGTCCAGTGCGGTCTGGACAGCGAACTGGTGCTCCTGGGCCGTGCCGGCCTTCTGCTTCAGTTCGCTGACGGGGATGGCGCCCATCTGTGGCGTGTCGAGGAAGCAGTCGGTGCCCTCGACGTTGATGACAGGGAACAGGTCGGCGGGTGAGGTCGCCGCCGGGAATCCCGCCAGCGCCCGCAATGGAATGACGAGCCGTGTCGCCAACCCGCTGATCACGTTGCTCTGCACTTCGAGCAGGTAGGGAATGGCCGCCTTGTTGCGGCCGGGGTTGTGATACAGGTCGAAGCGCGCCATCAGAAGGCGCGCCATTCCTGCAGCGCCACGCCTTCCGCTTCCACGGCCTTGTTATAGCTGGCGATGAACTCGGCATGCTGCGCGTTCCAATGTCGCTCCTTCAGCAATTGGATGTGCTCGCGCAGGCTTTGTTCGCACACCTGGGAGATGTTGATGCCGAAATCCTTGGCTTCCAGATACACGTCCGCCGCCAGCGTGATGTTGGTGGCTTTCTTGGCGGGCGACTTGGGAGGCTCCGCAATAAGGTAGGGGTTGCTCATATTGACTTCCTATGCGCATGGGATATGCGCGTCTTTATGTGCATTGTACTATGAGGCCACAATGGGGTTCTGATCTGGCGCACAGGAGCTGCGCACGCCTGCGAGAAGGTTCGACAACAAAGCTTCAGTCTGTACCACTTGTGCGTACTCGCCGTCGAGGTTTGCCAGGGCCATCCAGTGCACCTCGTCGGCGCTGCGCGCGTGGCCTGCGAAGTCGCGCTTGGCGAAGGCGAACGTCGCGTCCGCCACCACCTGCGTCGCAAAGCCCAGGTTGCCCGCGGTGCGCGCGCTGGCCTCCACGGAGTTGTTCGTGCTGACGCCCACCATGACCAGGCGGGAAATGCCGCGCACGTGCAGCCAGCGTTCCAGGCCGGTATGGATGAAGCAGTCAGGGACGTTCTTTTCCACCACGTGTGCCGCCGCCAGCGGCGCGAAGCGCGGCTGGAATTCGGCGCCGGGTTGCCCGGGCCAGAACGGCGAACCGGGCGTGCGCGAAATATGGCGAACGTGGACCACGGGGGCGCCTGCTGCACGCCAGCCGTCCAGCAGGCGGGCGATGTTGTCCTCCGCCCCCGGATTGTTGCGTTGGCCTGCGGCCGGGGCGGCCATGCCCTGTTGCATGTCGATGACGATCAGTGCGGCGTGTTGCATGGGTTCTCCCGATGAGCAAGCCGCCATGGTATCAGGTGGGGGATCGGACATCACCGTCATTCAGCGACGGGCCCTGATGCGTTCGCCATCGCGTCCGACGCATTGCGTGACGAGCATGCGCCTGCACATCGCGTGGACGGGACTGTCGTCCAGCGCTATTGGCGAATACGGCCGCGCTGTCGGGGCTACAATCTGCTCGGAAGCCGGCACGCCCGGCTTCAATTTGAAGAAACGTATTCGAGAACATGACCGATAAAAACAAAAACCTCAGCAAATTCCTGTCCCTGATCCTGCGCCACGCCCCCGACACGGTCGGCCTCGCGCTGGACAAGAACGGCTGGGCCGACGTCGCCACGCTGCTGGAACGGGCGGCCGCGCACGGCAAGCGCATCACGCTCGAGCAGTTGCAGGAGGTAGTGGCGACCAACGACAAGCAGCGCTTCGCCTTTAGCCCCGACGGCCGCGCCATCCGCGCCAGCCAGGGCCACTCGCTGAAGAGCGTGGACCTCGAACTGGCGCCAGCCGAGCCGCCAACGATCCTCTACCATGGCACGGCCAGCCGTTTCATCACGGCGATCCGGCAGGGGGGACTGAAGGCGCAGTCGCGCCGCCACGTGCACCTGTCCGCCGAGCGAGCGACCGCCGTCAGCGTGGGCGCGCGCTACGGTGTGCCCGTGGTCCTGTCGGTGCGCGCCGCCGACATGCACGCGCAAGGTCACGTGTTCCACCGGTCCGACAACGGCGTCTGGCTGACGGACGCGGTGCCGCTGCGCTTCATCGATTTCCCCTGAATACAACGCCGGCAGATTGGTTTGTGCGCCGCACAAAGACCTGTGCTATACTACGTCTGTCGATGAGGCCACTAGGCTTCGACGGCCCCTCCAGGTGACGCAGGGCTGCGTGTGTAAAGCCGCGCTGCGAATTCCACGACGAGGGTTGTCATACCAGACATTGGTCGAATTACACATTGGCCGCACCACGCAGATAGCATGGGCATCCAAGGCATCCGCACCACGCAGATAGCATGGGCTGGAGCAGCGATTCAAGCATTGGCATCACATTGAAACGAAGCCCGCAGTCAGCGGGCTTTTTTTTCACGCTTTTACCCCCATATCGGTATGACGCAGCACCCGGCACCAGACGGCGTCCGGCAATGGCGCAACGCCACTTACGAAAGGGAATATGGCTAAAGAAGAACTGATTGAAATGAACGGCCTCGTTACCGAAATCCTGCCCGAGATGCGTTTCCGCGTCGACCTCGATAACGGCCACAAACTGGTTGCATACACTTCGGGCAAAATGAAGAAGAATCACATCCGCATTCTTGCGGGTGACCGCGTGACGCTGGAACTGTCGCCCTACGACCTGAACAAGGGCCGCATCGTTTTCCGCCACATCGAGAACCGGGGCCCAGCGCCCAGCCATCAGGCACGCCGCCGCTGATCGCGGTCGCAGCCGGTAGACTTTCCCAGTACGGGACCACGAAAAACCGCCGCGGCATGTGCCGCGCTGCGGCTTTTCGTCGTTAACGGGCGCTCATGCCCAGCCGCTTATGCCGCGCTGGGCGCGGCCTCCAGCAGCGGCCGCGTCACGGCAAACTGGGTCGTCAGGAATTGCGCGATCTTCTGCTGGGTGGCCGGCAGATACGGGATGTTCATGTGGTCCGATTCCGGCACGATTTCGTCCTGGTGCACGCGTGTCATGCGCGCAACCAGCTGGTCGGTATGGGAATGCGGCACGATGTCGTCTGTGGCCGCGCGCAACACGTAGGTCGGGGCCCGCAGCAGCGAAGCATACTTGACCGACTCGAAGCGGTGCCGCAGCACGAAGCTGACGGGCATCACGCGGAACTTGCGCTGCGCCAGCGCGAGAATGGAGTCGTACGGCGTGATCAGTACGACGGCATGGGCCGGGCGCCCCTTGGCCACCTGCACCGCGACGCCCGAACCCAGGCTGCGGCCCACCACCGCGACCCGCTCCGGATCGACGTTGTGCCGCCCGCACAGCCAGTCGAACAGCATGCAGCCGTCCTCCACCATGTGTTCCTCGCCGGGCACCCCGCGCGAATCGCCATAGCCGCGGTAATTCATCGCCAGTACCGTCATGCCTGGGAACAGGGTGCCCGCATCGCGCGCCACCCACGATACTTCCTCCGAGCGCCCGCCGAAGTAGACGACGGCCGGATGGGGGCCGGGGCCGTGCGGCGTCATCAGCCAGCCCGCGAGCCGGGTACCGTCGCTGGCGCGCAAGACGACGGCGCGCGTGCGGTGGCCCGTGCTGCGCGGGCTTTGCACCTCGCGCACGAGGGTCGGATTGAACAACAGCTTGCGCTGGCTGGCCGCGATCATCGACACCATGCTGGCCCAGAGAAGGCCCGCGACGCCGGCGGCGGCCGCTACTTTTCGGGATGTATTCATGAGTAAAGTCTACTCCCGAACCCGGCGGCGCGTGTGGGGACTGTTGCGGTTTTATGTAGGAAATTGTCGCTTGGGTTAGGTGACTCACACAGGTCGATGCAACCCGTGGTGTCAGCACGATACCCGGGGCGGGAGCGCCCCCGGTATGGTGCCTGACACCGGCGCTTGGACTTTTGCGCCTAGTGCTGGCGTGACTTCAGCCGATCCAGCTTGGCGGCGTACAGCTCGTGGTCCTTGCGCGTCGTGCTGGCGTTCTTCGCCAGGCGCATGTGCTTTTCGGCGGCAGCCATGTCGCCCAGCAGGTAGTGGGCCGCGGCCAGCCAGAAGTGGAATTCGTGGTACGTGCCATCGCGCCGCAATTCGCGCTGGAACAGCTCGCGGGCGCGGCGGTAGTCGCCCGCCTGCATCGCCTCGCGGCCCTGGTTGAAGTAGCGGAACGGCTGCTCCGGCTGCAGGCGCGCCAGTTGCGCCTTCAGCACCGCGGCCTCGTCGCCGCGGCCCTGGTTCTCGACGACCTGCGCCAGGTTCGACAGCGCCATGGCGTTGCGCGGGTCGCGGCCCAGCGCATAACGCAATGTGTGCTCGGCCTGGGGCAGGTTGCCGTGGCGGCGGTAGACGACCGCCAGCGTGTTGTAGACATACAGCAGGTTCGGGTCGGCCTGCACGGCGCCGCGCGCCCACCAGTAGGCCTCGACCAGTCGTCCCCGCGCCAGCGCCTCGGCGGCGCGGTTGTTCATGAACATGGCAACGACGGTGTGACGGCCGATGGGGATGCCTTCGCGCTGGCGGCCCTCCGGCGGCGGCAGGAAATCGATGACGGTGTAGGCATCGGCATCATAGCCGCCCGGCGTCTCGCGCTGGATACGGCCCAGCTTCAGGTTGACGTGGCCGCTGTTGAAATAGATCTCGCCGCTGCGGCTCCAGCTGTCCTCCGTCGGCACGCTCTGCAAGACGACGGGAATATCGAGCTCCTCGGCCAGCGCGGCCGTCATGATGACGAGCGACAGGCAGTTGCCCTGGCGTGCTTCAAAGGCCTCGGCCGCGGTGCGCGTCAGCGCCGAGTCGTATTCCAGCTGCAGCTGGTCGCGCCGGTACAGTGCATCGAACAGCGCGCGGCGGATTTCCTTGCCGCGCCGGTCGCGCGACACGGCTTGTGTGTAGGCCCGCATCGCTGGCGTCAGCGCGAAGATCTGTGCTTCCGTAGGGAGCGCGACGGCGGGCTGGAACAGCGCATCGGCAAACAGGGCAGGGGGCGGTGCCTGCACCCGGGGCGGACTGGCGCAGGCGGTCAGCAGCAGAGCAAGGCACAAGGCCAGGCACGCGGCAAGCACGTGGCGGCACGGTGGCGGCAAGGATGGATACTTCATGGCGCATCTCCTTCGAGCCCAGTATCCTCCCGCCACCGCGCGCTGTCAAAATGCGTTCACGCGGTCGCGCGAACGCGCCGGCATCAGCGTCCCGGCAGCACCAGCACTTCCAGGCCGGACGGGGTGTCCGGCGCGTGGTAGACGCGCTGCGTGGCCTTGCGGAAGTCGTCCGGCGAGGCTTTCGGAATATCCGTGAACGTCTGCGGGTTCAGGTCGACCAGCGGGAACCAGGTGCTCTGCACCTGCACCATGATGCGGTGGCCGCGGCGGAACGTATGGTTGACGTCACCCAGGTGGTAGTTGACCGCCTCCACCTTGCCCGGCACGAAGGGCTCCGGCTTCTCGAAGCTGTTGCGGAACTTGCCGCGCAGCGGATTACCGCGCACCAGTTGCTGGTAGCCGGCCAGCTTCAGCGTGGGCGGTGGCACGTCGTTGCCGCGCGCGCGCTTCTCGCTGGCCGGGTATTCGTTCGGATAGACGTCGATCAGCTTGACCACCCAGTCCGCATCCGTACCCGTCGTCGACACGAACAGCTTTGGCCGCACCGGGCCCGCGATCGTCACGTCTTCTTCCAGGGGCTCGGTCTGGTACACCAGCACGTCCGGCCGGGTCGATGCGAAGCGCTGGTCCGACACCATGAATTCCCTCGGCACCCCGGTGGCCGGGTAGCCGATGTACGGCACCGGCTTCTTCGGATCGCTGACGTATTCGTCGTAGCCGGTATCGGTGGCGGGCTGCGTGGCCGGCTTCTGCCAGCCCAGGCCACCGTTGGCGCCGAAGTACAGCACGCGCGGCTTGGCCTGCTGCGGCGGCCACGCCGTGTACTGGCGCCAGACGTTGCTGCCGGTCTCGAACGCCGTCACCTCGGCGATCGGTTTGTCGGGCTTGGCGCCTTTCAGGTGCTGCTCGAAGAACGGGAACTGGATGCGCTTGCGGAAGTATTCGCTCGTCTTCGTGTCGAACTGCACGTGGCCCAGGCGCTTGCCGTCGCCGCGCGCCCAGCCGCCGTGTACCCACGGGCCCATCACCAGGCCGCTGAACGTGCCGGGATTGTTGCGCTTGATGGCCGCATAGGTCGTGAACGGGCCCTGCGCATCCTCGGCGTCGAACCAGCCGCCCACGGTCAGCACGGCCGCCTTGACGTTCTTCAGGTGCGGTGCGATGTTGCGGCTTTTCCAGAACTCGTCGTAGGTCGTGTGCTCGATGGTGGGCTGCAGCAGCACGCGCTGCTTCTCCGTCAGGCTGGACAGGATGTTCGACAGGGTCAGGCGCTGCAGGAAGTAGTCATAGCCGTCCGCCACGCCGTAGTCGAACTGCGCCCAGGTTTTCGGCAGCGGGGTCGGGTTCTGCTCCTCCGTGAAGGAGGAGTAGAACCCGAAGTTCGCCGCCAGCATGAAGGCGCCACCATGGTACGAATCGTCGCCCATGTACAGGTCCGTCACGGGCGCCTGCGGCGACGCGGCCTTGATGGCCGGGTGCGAATCGATGATGCTGGCCGACGTGTAGAAGCCGGGGTAGCTGATGCCGTGGATGCCGACCTTGCCGTTATTGTTCGGCACATGCTTCAGCAGCCACTCGACGGTGTCGTGCATGTCCTGGCTCTCGTTGCCTTCGCCGGCGGCGCGCTGCGCCTTCGCATGCGGCGTCATTTCCTGCCACTTGCCCTCGGACATATAGCGCCCGCGCACGTCCTGCTCGACGAAGATGTAGCCGCTGTCCTCGAACTCGCGCGACGGCCCGATCGTGTCCGGCATGAAGTCGACGCCGTAGTGCAGCTGGTCGTCGTCGCCCTCGACGCCCGCGCTGTACGGCGTGCGCTGCAGCAGGAACGGGTAGCTCTTGCTGCTGTCCTTCGGCACGTAGACCACCGTGAACAGGCGCGTGCCGTCGCGCATCGGGATGCGGTATTCGTACTTCGTGTAGTGCTCGCGCAGGCTGCGCTTGGTGTCCTTGGCTTCGTCGGCTTCGGCATCGGCACTGCGGGTGGCGGCGGCGGCATGGGCGGTCGTGCCGGCGGCATGGGTCGTGCCGAAGGCCAGTGCCAGCGACAGCGCCAGCAGGGAAAGGTGACGGGGCATGGTGTCCTTCAATCTGAATACATGGGCTTGGGTAGATGGGCAAGCCGCCAGTGTAGCCGAGATTGAAAGAAGGTTTGATAACGTTCAGCGCGTCCGCGTAGCGGCGCGCAGCCGCTCCAGCTTGGCCGAGTAGAGGTCGCGGTCTGTGCTGGTCGTGCTGCCCGCCAGTGCCCGGCGCAGGTGTTCGTCGGCCGCGCGCAGGTCGCCCAGCTGCGCCGCCGCCTGCGCCAGCCAGAAATGGAACTCGGCGTGATGCGGATCGCGCCGCAGTTCCCGCTCGAACAGGCGCCGTGCCCGCACGTAGTCGCCCGCCGCCATGGCTTGCCGGCCCAGGTCGAAATCGTGGAACGGCACCGGCTGCGCCGCCTGCAGCAGCGCCAGGCGCGCCTGCACGGGCGCCGCATCGCCGGGCCGGCCCGCCGCCTGCAGCAATTGCACGAGGTTCGACAGCATCATCGTGTTGTCCGGCTCCCGGTCCAGCGCATGGCGCAGCGCCGCCTCGGCCAGCGCGTGGTTGCCGTGGCGCTGGTAGACGATGGCCAGCGTGTTGTACGCATGCAGCAGGCCCGGGGCCGCCCCGATGGCATTCCTGGTCCACCAGTAAGCGTCGTCCACGTCGCCCCGCGCCAGTGCCTCGGCGGCGCGGTTGTTCATGAACATGGCGGTGACGGTGGCGCGGTCGATGCGTTCGGCGCGGCGCAGGCTGGCCGCGTCCGGCGGCATGAAGTCCACCAGTTGCCACACCTCCGGGTCGTACAGCGGTACCGTGTCGCCGGACTTGCGCCTCAGCAGCAGATTGACGTGGCCCACGTTGAAATACAGGCTGCCGGTGCGGGTCCACGCATCGGCCGTCGGCACGCTCTGGAACACGACGGGAATGCCGGCCTCCTCGGCCAGCGCGGCCGTCATGATGACGAGCGACAGGCAGTTGCCGTGTCGCGCCGCGAAGGCCTCGGCGGCCGTGCGGGTGACGGCGGCATCGTAGTCGAGCTTCAGGTCGTCGCGCCGGTACAGCGCATCGACCAGCGCCTGCCGCGCTTCGTTGCCGTGCCGGTTGCGCCGCACCTCGGCCGCGTAGGCCTGCATGGCCGGCGACGGCGCGTGGATGGCGGCCGCGTCCAGCACCTGGCGGGGGGCGCGGAACAGGCTGTCGTCGAACAGGTGTGCGGGCGCTTGCGCCCTGCGCAGGTCGGCGCAGGCGCTCAGCAAGACAGCAAGGAACACCAGCACCAGCCGCCGCATCGTCACCTCCAGGTGGATGCGGCCAGTATCCGCCGGGGCGGTGGGCGTGTCAAAGCCCGGCCATGTGCTGGCGCAGCAAATCAGCCGGCGTGGCGCTCGACGACCGTGACGTCGCTAATGCCCAGCGTGGCCAGGGCGTCGCGCACGTCGTCCACCTCGACCTGCAGGTCGCTGCCGAGATCGAACGGGCGGTCGCCGCTGGCGAGCAGCCGGTCGCCAGCCTTGAGCTGCACGCGCAGCACCATCTCGCCGCCGACGTCGGCCGGGGCGATGACGGCCGTGGCAGGTCCCCCATGCGCGGCCAGGGCCTGGCCCAGGGTCGCCATCAGCGCCAGCATGGCCTGTTCCGCCATGCCCTGCTGGCGCGCGCCGAAGAACAGGTCCTGGTAGAGGAAATTCAGGCGCAGGCCGCGTTCGCGCGGCGCCAGGCAGCGCGCCACCAGCGGCGCGGCATCTTCCGTCCACTGGCGGTAGCGCGCCATGCGCGCGTCGAACCAGGCTTCGGCGCCCGCTTCGTCTTCCGGCACGGCATAGAACGGATCGTCGGCGCGCTTGAGCGAGAAGCCCACCAGGAAGCGCAGCTCGACGGCTTCGTCGGCGGTGCCGAACGTGGCGCCGGACCAGCCGGCGATGCTGCGCTGCAGGGCCGGGGCTTCGGAGACTTTCTTGTCGGTGAGGGCGCTGGCCGCCTCGCGCGCCATCGTGTGCAACTGGCTGTAGGTGATGCGGCTGGCCTCGGCGGCATCGTAGGCATGGCGCACGATGACCAGCTTGGCCCGTTCGCTTTCCAGGCCGGCGCTGCGCAGGCTGGCCAGCAGGGCGTCGTAGGCTTCCTCGTCCTGGAAGCCTTCGGCTTCGACCAGGCCGCCCTGGCTGTGCACGAAGACGGGAATGGCAAAGGCGTCGATTTCCTGGGCGGGGGCGCCTTCGCGGCGCAGCGTGACGCTGGCGGCGGCTTCCTCGACGGTGGCGCGCAGCAGCTGGTAGGCGCCGACGTCCTCGTGGCTGGCCACGTCGATGGCGCCATACAGGATGTCGTCCTTGTGCTGGGCCAGGTAGCGGCGCACCAGCCGCGCCAGTTCGAGTTCCTTCTGGGCCAGCTCGTCGCCCAGCGTGTCCGCTTCCTCGCGCTCGGCCAGTTCGAGCGCCAGGCCGCACAGGGCGGCCATCAGCACTTCTTCCTTTTCCTCGGCGGGCGGGGCGGACTTGCGGGGGACGGGGCGTTTATTCTTGGGCATGGCAGCTTGGGCGGGTGGATCGTGGCGCCGATTCTACCCGATGCACGCAGGTGCCTCTGCGTCCGTTCAGTGCTCGATATGGAAGGTTTCGTGCAGTTCGTCGAGCAGGTCTTCCGCCTCGTCCACTTCCAGGCCAAGGTGGCGGCAGGCGGGTTCGCCGCCCTTGTCCCACTCCAGCGAGGCGCCGTTGCCGTGGTAGCGGGCGATGCCGCGCTCGGCCAGCACGGAGGCGGCGACCAGCGAGCGGATCGCGTCGTCGGTGGCTTCGTCGTCCAGCACGGCGTAGTCGTGGTGGTGCAGGATCGCCCACGAGACGTCCGGCGACAGTCCCCAGTTGCGCGCCAGCAGGCAGCCGATCGCGGCGTGGTTGGTGGCGTGGCGGTCGTCCTCGATGGCGGTAAAGGAACGGTCGCCGTCGTTGGATGCCAATGCCAGCGTGTCGGCGTAGTCGGTGAAGCGGTCCAGCAGCAAGGGCACGCCGATGTCGCAGAACAGGCCGAAGGTATGCGAAATGTCCGGTGGCGCGATGCGCAGCCGGCGCGAGATGAACACGAGGGCCTGGGCGCGCCGTGCCGACGTGTCCCAGAACTGGTTCAGGGCGCCGTCCTTGCCGTCGATGGCCTGGCGGGCCAGCAACCCGGTCAGCAGGGCCGCGCACTGGTTGATGCCGAGGAAATTGATCGCCTGTTCGACCGACTTGGCCTTGCGCGTGGCGCCGAAGAATGGCGAGTTGGCCAGCTTCAGCAGCGCGCCGGACATGCCGACGTCGTTGCCGATGATGCGGGCGATGCGGCGCGGCGACGGATCCTCATCCGCCAGTTCGCGCTGCAGGTCGACCAGCAGGCTGGGACGGGGCGGAATGCGGATCGAGCGCAGCAGGGCATCCTCGACGGAGGAGTCCTTGGCGGGGGCGTGGGCGGCGGCTGTTGTCATGATGGCTTGTCAGGAACTGCGTAGCCGACATTATCGCCTGTTTCGCTGCGGCAAGAGTGTTTCGGCACGCAAAAATCTTCGAATTCTGTGTCTATTTTTGCGCAACTGCGCGCTTTTGATGGCGAAATGACAGCCATGCTTGCCAAGCTGGCAAAGGAAACCGGTGCTCCCGGCCACCGGGGCGCGCTGTACGGCAGGGCCACGCTACAATCCGCCCATGTCTACTCTGCTGGCAGGAATTGATTTCGATGCACCGTCCGAGGAAGTGGCCCGCCTGCTGATCGGCGTCACGCTGCTGGTCGACGGCATCGGCGGGCGCATCGTCGAAACGGAAGCCTACGACCGGGAGGACCCCGCCTCGCATGCCTTTTCCGGCCCCACCTTGCGCAACGCGTCGATGTTCGGCCCGGCCGCGCATACGTACGTCTACCGCTCCTATGGCATCCACTGGTGCCTCAATTTCGTCTGCCGCGAGGCGGGCCACGGTGCCGGGGTGCTGATCCGCGCCATCGAGCCCGTCGTCGGGTTGGACACGATGCGCGCCCGGCGCGGGCTGGAGGAGGCGAAGCTGCTGTGTTCCGGCCCGGGCCGCGTGTGCCAGGCGCTGGCCGTCACGCGCGAGCACAACGGCCTGTCGCTCGCGGCGGCGCCGTTTGAACTGCTGCCGCGCGCGGGCGACGTCGACGTCGTGGCCGGTCCGCGCATCGGCATCTCGAAGGCGATGGACGTGCCGTGGCGCTTCGGCTTGCGCGGCTCGCCCCACTTGAGCAAGCCATTCAGGACGCCCGTGACCTGAGTTGCACAGCATGGCCGGTATCGCCGGCCCGCTGGCGCGGCAAGGCGCGCAGCGGGCTGCCGGGCGCGCGCCGCTCGGCATCGACGATGCCATTGTCTTCCTCGTCCGCTGCCGCGGGGCCTTGCGTCGCCACCGCATCGAACTCGAATACCGCCACCGCCCGCGACAGGTTGACCGCCTGGTCCTGCAGGCTTTCCGCCGCCGCTGCCGCCTGCTCCACCAGTGCCGCGTTCTGCTGCGTCACGTCGTCGATCTGGCCGACGGCGGCGTTGACCTCCGCGATGCCTTGCGCCTGTTCGGCGCTGGCGGTGCTGATGCGTTCGATGATGTGGTTGACCTGCCGCACGGAGCCGACGATGTCGCCCATGCTGCTGCCGGCCAGGCTGACCGAGGCCGCGCCGTCGTCGATGGTGGCGACCGACGCGGCAATCAGTTCCTTGATTTCCTTCGCGGCGGCGGCCGAGCGCTGGGCCAGCGTGCGCACCTCGGAGGCGACGACGGCAAAGCCGCGTCCCTGTTCGCCCGCGCGGGCCGCCTCGACGGCGGCGTTCAACGCCAGGATATTGGTCTGGAACGAGATGCCGTCGATGACGCCGATGATCTCGACGATCTTGCGCGAGCTGGCGCGGATCGATTCCATCGTCGTCACGGCCTGCGCGACGGCATCGCCGCCTTTTTGCGCCAGGTCCGTCGCCGTCGCGGCCAGCCGGCAGGCCTCGCGTGCGTTGTCCGCGTTCTGGCGCACGGCGGTCGTCAGGTGTTCCATCGCGCTGGCCGTCTCCTCCAGCGAGCCGGCCTGGCGTTCCGTGCGGTTCGACAGGTCCAGGTTGCCGCTGGCGATTTCATGCGCGGCCGTGTCGATCGACTGCACGGCGCCGCGGATCGTGCGCAGCGTGCCGCCCAGGTTGGCGATGCTGCGGTCCAGCACCCGTGCCGTCTGCGCGATTTCGTCCCGGCCATCGTTGGCCCTGCCGCTGGTCAGCCGGCCCGCCGCCAGGCTGCGCACCACGTCGGCAATCGCCCGGATATCGCGCAGCAGCACGGCACGCACCCGCATCGACACCAGCAAAGACAGCGCGACCGACAGCAGGCACAGGCCCGTCATCGTCTTGCCCAGCTGGCGAAAATCTGCGCCCGCGCCGGCGTAGGCCGCCTCGCTGAGCGACTTCTCCAGCGCCGCCTGGCGCCCAAGCGCTTCATCCAGGCGGACGAACTGCGCCTCCGCCTTCTGCATCGAGTTGGTGGCGATGGCCTGGTCCATCTGCGCCATCTCGATGGTCTCCAGCACCCCCTTGCGATAGGCCGCGAGCGCCACTACGGAGGCATCGGTCAGCGTGCGTTCCTCGGGCGTGGACAGCTGCGCCAGCTTGCGCAGCTGCCGCTCGATGGCCTGGTGGCGATCGTGGATCTGCGTCGTCAGCGCGTCCAGGCGGTTCTTGGCGAAGCTGCCGTTGACCCAGGCCAGCAGCTGGTAGATGTTGGCGTGGGCGAAGCGGGCATCGCCCGCCACCTCGGCCACCGCCTTCAGGCGCGCGGCGCGCACCTGCACGAGATTCTCCATCGACGCGTTCTGGCGCACCATGCCATACCAGGCGCAGGCCGTGATGGCCACCAGCAGGATCAGCACGACGCCTGGCGCCAGCAGCAGTTTGGGTCCGATTCGTAATTTGTTCAGCATGACGACTCCGCCAGTGGTTTCTTTGCAAAGCAGGAAGACTGCCGCGCCGGCCGGGCCGGCGCGGGAAGGGATTTATTTTTTGTAGATGCCTGCTTCCAGCACGACGTCGCCGACCCGCAGGATGTAGGTGGTCTTCGGTTCGATCTTGCCGCTGACGGGATTCTTGTACATGTAGTCGACCCAGCCCTTGCCGCTCTTGGCGGCCAGCTCGATGATCTCGCGGCGGTATTTCTTGCCGCTCGGGTCCGGCACGTCCGTCAGGTCCTTGCCCACGATGGACGGGTTGATGGGGTGGGCCAGCACGATCCCCGTCTTGAGGTCGCGCATGTCGACGTACAGCTCGCCCTGCACGAAGTCAGGGTCCTTGGCGGAGAGCTTTTTCATCAAGTCTTCCTTGCCGTGCGCCTTCATGTAGGCGGCGCCCCGTTCGGCCATCGCGATGGCGTCCTTCTCGGTCGGCTCGGTGGTCGCGAAGGCGCTTGCCATCGCCAGGCAGGCCAGGCTGCCGATCAATGCGTGTTTCATGGAATGTCCCTGGAATGAAGAGGTTGTTTGGAGTTGCCATGAGTAATTTACGCGGCCGATGCCAGCAGGCAATTGAGCCAGCGCAAACTGGGCGACGTTTCCGTGCGGATATTGAGTTGTGGCAACGTGCAGCCAGCGCCGTTGCCTACGATGTGATATTTCCAGCCCCCGTCAGTCAGGAGATACGCAATGTCGAACCCGAAATTCAAGCCCTACACGCGCCAGAGCATCCGCCAGGCGCGCCAATGGCAGTGGTTACCGCCGGACCAGCAGGAAGCGGTGCAGGTGGTGTCGCACGTGATGCCGTTTCGCACCAACGAATATGTGATGGAGCAGCTGATCGACTGGAGCAACGTGCCGGACGATCCGATCTACCGGCTGACGTTCCCGCACCGCGACATGCTGCCCATCGACGAGTACCGCACCTTGCGCGACCTCGTGATGGTCAAGCACGACGACGCGGCCATCGCCGCCTACGTGCACCGGATCCGCATGCGCATGAACCCCCATCCGGCCGGCCAGATGACGCACAACGTGCCCCGCGTCAACGATGCCCCGCTGCGCGGCCTGCAGCACAAATACAACGAAACGGTGCTGTTCTTCCCCAGCGCCGGCCAGACCTGCCACGCCTACTGCACGTTCTGCTTCCGCTGGCCGCAGTTCGTCGGCATGGAGGACATGAAGTTCGATGCGAAGGAAACGGGCGAGCTGGTGGCCTACCTGAAGAACCACAAGGAAGTCACGGACGTGTTGATCACGGGCGGCGATCCGATGATCATGAATACGCGCTCGCTGGCGGAGTTCATCGAGCCGCTGCTGGCGCCGGAGCTGGAACACATCCAGAACATCCGCATCGGCACCAAGTCGGTCGCGTATTGGCCCCAGCGCTTCGTCACGGATCGCGACGCGGACGACCTGCTGCGCCTGTTCGAGAAGGTTGTCGCCGCCGGCAAGAACATGGCCATCATGGGCCACTATAACCACGCGGTGGAGCTGCGCCAGGACATCGCGCAGCAGGCCGTCAAGCGCATCGTCGGTACCGGTGCCACCTTGCGCATGCAGGGCCCGCTGATCCGCCACATCAACGAAGATCCGCACAGCTGGGCGGAGCTGTGGCGCACGGGCGTGCGCCTCGGCGCGATCCCGTACTACATGTTCGTCGAGCGCGACACGGGGCCGCGCGAGTACTTCCAGCTGCCGCTGGCGCGCGCGCACGAGATCTTCCAGCAGGCCTACCAGATGGTGTCGGGCCTGGCGCGCACGGTACGCGGACCGTCGATGAGCGCGTTCCCCGGCAAGGTCGTCATCGACGGCGTGGCCGACATCGCCGGCGAAAAAGTGTTCGCGCTGCAGTTCCTGCAGGCGCGCAATCCGGACTGGGTGCGCAAGCCGTTCTATGCGAAGTACGACCCGGCTGCCACCTGGCTCGATCACCTCAAGCCCGCCTTCGGCCAGGAACGCTTCTTCTTCGAGACGGACGACCAGCCGCAGCACGCGGCGCCGGCGCCGCGCAAGGTCATTCCGATCGGCGCCGCGCGCGAAGGCTGCACCGTGCACGGCAACGCCGCCTGAGCCATGAGCGGCACCAGCGCAGTATGGCGCAGCCGCGAACGCGTGCCCGGCCAGCTGTCCGGCCTTGCCGTGCTGTGCCTCGTGTTCGTGCCGTACGCGCTGGGGCATTACCTGTCATGCCTGCTGCGTACGGTGAACGCGCTGCTGGCGCCGCAACTGATGGGAGCGGCCGCGCTGACCCCGGCCGAACTGGGGTTGTTGACGAGCGCGTACTTTCTCGCGTTCGCGTTGGCCCAGTTGCCGGTCGGCCTGGCACTGGACCGCTACGGACCGCGCCGCGTGCAGTTTGCCATGCTGCTGCTGGCGACCTTCGGCACGCTGGCCTTTGCCGGCGGCAGCACGTTCGGCCAGATGCTGGTCGCGCGCACGCTGATGGGGCTGGGTTTTGCGGGCTGCTTCATGGCGGCCGTGAAGGCCGTCTCGACGTGGGTGGCACCGGCCCGGTTGCCTTCGGTGCAAGGCTACCTGATCGCCGCCGGCGGGCTCGGTGCCGCGTCGGCCACGCTGCCCGTGCGCCTGTTCCTGCAGTTCGCCGACTGGCGCTGGCTGTTCGTGTTCCTGGCGCTGGCGTGCGCCGCCATCGGCTTGCTGATCCTGCTGCTGGCGCCCACGCCGCCGGCGATCGCCAGCAAGCGCCTCGATTGGAAAGTGCTGGCGGACGTCTATCGTCATCCCGCCTTCCGCGAGACGGCCGGGCTGGTGCTGGTGCCGCATACCGTGTTCTTCGGCGTGCAGGGCTTGTGGATCGGCCGCTGGCTCGCGGAGGTGGGGCGCTTCCCGGAGCAGAGCGTGGCGTGGCTGCTGTACCTGGGCATGGCGGCCGTCATCTTCGGCGCGATCTCGGTCGGCATGGTGACGGAGTGGGCGGCGCGGCGCGGTATCGATGCGATCACTGTGGCCGCCGCCGGCGTGGCGCTGTTCGTGGCCGTGCAGGTCGGCATCGTGCTGGGCTGGCGACCCGGCATGGCGCTGCTGTCCGTGCTGTTCATGCTGGTGGGGACGATCACCGGCATCGAATACGCCATCGTCGCGCAGGCGATGCCGCCGGCGTTGACGGGCCGTGCATCCACCTGCCTGAACCTGCTGATCTTTTCCGGCGCGTTTGTCGTGCAGGCCGGCTTCGGCCAGGTCCTGGGACTGTGGCAGCCGGATGCCGCACACCACTATCCGGCCGTCGCCTGGCAGGCCGCATTCGGCGTGCTCGTGCTGCTGCAATTGCCTGGCCTGGCGTGGTTCGCGTGGCGCCGCCGCAGGGCGGCGCTGGCCGGTCCGGTGCCCGAAGTCCCGTGAACGGCGGCGGGCGCCGCCTTGCTCCTGTACAGTCAATACGGTATTCTTGCAATATGTTTAACTTACGCGTCGCGGACAGGGGGAGCGTAATGCTCGCAAGATTGCTCGTCGCGCCGTTTGGCTCGGCATGGAAACTGAAGGAACGCTGTGTCACGACCCGGCGTCCCTTCGTGAAGAAGGTGCTGGTCAATCTTTACGGCTTGTACCAATACGAGAACAACAGTTCCATCGCCTGGAATGCCCAATTTGCGGGGGAGCCGTTTTTCCCGCACGGGCCCAAGAGCATCTTTATTTCCGGCGGGGCCAAGATCGGCAAGAACTGCGTCATCTTCCAGCAGGTGACCATCGGTTCGAACACGCTGGCCGATTCGAAAGGCGCAGGTGCGCCGGTGATCGGCGATAACTGCTACATCGGCGCGGGCGCGAAAATCGTCGGCAATGTCCGCGTGGGCGACAACGTGCGGGTCGGCGCGAATGCGCTGGTCTACAAGGATGTTCCCGCCAACAGCGTCGTCGTCAGCAGTCCGTCGGAGATCATCCAGCGCGAGACGCCACAGGACAACCGCTTCTACAGCTTCCAGGGCCGCTGGGTCTACTGGGAGGATGCACGCTGGAACCCCGTCACCGACGACGGCGTCCTGGCACGCCTGAACAAGCAATTCTGACTGCGCGTTAACGCCGCCGTCGCCACCTGCTCCAGTGCGTGCCGGAGGGGCGTCGCGCGGAACACTGTAGAATCTGCGTTTTGACAGATGCAGTGAAAGCAGGAGAAAGAATGAAACTGGTTCGTTACGGCCGCATGGGCAAGGAGAAGCCTGGCCTGATCGATGAAGAAGGCAAGCTGCGTGACCTGTCCGGCGTGATCGGCGACATCGGCGGCGCGAACCTGTCGGACAAGGCGCTGCGCAAGCTGGCGAAGATCGCGCCCGAGTCGCTGCCGCTGGTGCGCGGCAATCCCCGGTTCGGCGTGCCCGTCGCCGGCGTCGGCAAGTTCATCGGCATCGGCCTCAATTACGCCGACCATGCCGCCGAAGCAGGCCTGCCGATCCCGCAGGAGCCGATCGTCTTCATGAAGGCGATCACCAGCCTGTCCGGGCCGGACGACGACGTCATGCTGCCGAAGGGCTCGAAGAAAACGGACTGGGAAGTGGAGCTGGGTGTCGTCATCGGCACACGTGCGCGCCACGTCAGCGAGGCCGATGCGGAGCAGTACATCGCCGGCTACTGCGTCGTCAACGACGTGTCGGAACGCGAGTACCAGCTGGAACGCGGTCCCCAGTGGGACAAGGGCAAGGGCTGCGACACCTTCGGCCCCGTCGGTCCATGGCTCGTCACGCGCGACGAGGTGTGGGACGTCAACGACCTGGACCTGTACCTGGAACTGAACGGCAAGCGCATGCAGACCGGCAGCACCGCGACGATGATCTTCAAGGTACCGCAGCTGGTCAGCTACCTGTCGCAATTCATGACGCTGGAGCCCGGCGACATCATCGCCACCGGCACGCCGCCAGGCGTGGGCATGGCCCGCACGCCGAAGCGCTTCCTGAAGAAGGGCGACTTCCTGCGCCTGGGCATCGCCGGCCTGGGCGAGCAGCAGCAGGAAGTGATCGGGTTCCAGCAGTACTGATGATTCGGTGACTGACACCTGTTTCGAGCGCTTTTTTCGAAACAGGTGTCTGTCACCCGCACTTCATCGGCTGCTTTTGTCCCGTCAAGGGAAACCGGGGTCAGTCCCGCAGGGACAGACCCCAAGCATTTACTGGCCCGCCGGCCGCACTGCCGCCAGCGCCCGTCCCAGCGCCTCCGCCAGCCGCGCCACGATCTGTCCCAGGTCCGCATCGGTCGCGATGAACGGCGGCGCCAGCAGGACATGGTCGCCACGCCGGCCGTCCACGGTGCCACCCATCGGATACACCATCAGCCCGCACTCCATCGCCTTGGCCTTCACGGCCGCGTGCAGTTTCAGGTCGGGATCGAACGGCCGCCTGGTCTCGCGGTCCTGCACCAGCTCCAGTCCCAGGAACAGGCCACGGCCGCGGATGTCGCCCACGTGCGGGTGCGTGCCGAACGCGTCGCGCAGCATGCGCCGCAGCGCGGCGCCGCGCACGGTGACGGCGCCCAGCAGGGCATCGCGCTGGATCACCTTCTGCACGGCCAGCGCGGCGGCGGCGGCCACCGGGTGCGCGTTGTACGTGTGCCCGTGCTGGAACACGCCGCTGCCGCTGCGTAAGCGGTCCACGATGTGATCGCGTGCCAGCACGGCGCCCACCGGCTGGTAGCCCGCGGCCAGGCCCTTGCCCAGCGCGACGATGTCCGGCACCACGCCTTCCTGCTCGATCGCGTACAGCGTACCGGTCCGGCCCATGCCGCACATGACTTCGTCGGCGATGAACAGGATGCCGTACTTGTCGCACAACGCGCGCACGCCCTTGAAGTAGCCCGGCGTGGCGGCCACCGCGCCCAGGGTCGCGCCCACCACCGGTTCGGCGCAGAAGCCGATCACGTTCTGGGGGCCCACGTCCAGGATCTTGTGTTCCAGCTCGACGAGCAGGCCGGCCGTGTAGTCGTGCACGTCCTGCGCGGCCGGGCGCTCGCGGTACTCGTAGCAGGGCGATACGCGCGCAACGTCCATCAACAGCGGCTCGAACGGCTTGCGGCGCCACTCGTTGCCGCCCAACGCCAGCGCCCCCAGCGTGTTGCCGTGGTAGCTCTGGCGCCGCGCGATGAAGACGCGCCGCTGCGGTTCGCCGTGCTCGACGAAATACTGGCGGGCCAGCTTCAGCGCTGTCTCGATGGCCTCGGAGCCGCCGGAGACGAGGTAGACGTGATTCAGGTCGCCCGGCGCGCCGTCGGCCAGGCGGGCCGCCAGCTCCTCTGCCACGTCGGTCGTGAAGAAGGCCGAGTGGGCGTACGCCGTCGTCTTCAGCTGCGAGCCGATGGCGGCCAGTACGTCCGGGTGGCTGTGGCCCAGCGACGACACGGCGGCGCCGCCGCTGGCGTCCAGGTACGTGTTGCCGTCGCCGTCGCGCACGTACATGCCGAACGCGCAGACGGCGGTGGGTGGTGCAACCCGCAGGTTGCGGTGGATGAGCTGGGTCATGGTCTCCTCGCGGCAGGGTGGGTAAAGGAACGACCTTAGCCCGCGTCATGTGCGTGCGCTTTGATTTTTGCCTTACCCTGTGCGAATATTTCCGACATGACAGATCGCCTCGGCCCCATTCCTTTCGACGCCATGACACCCGCCCAGCGCGCCGCCGCGCAAGCCGTCATCGACGGTCCCCGGGGCGCCCTGTACGGCCCGTTCGTGCCGCTGTTGCGCAGCCCGGAGCTGATGGCGGCGGCACAGCGGATGGGCGAGTACCTGCGTTACCGCAGCGCGCTGGGCACACGGCTGTCCGAGCTGGCGATCCTCGTCACGGCGCGGCACTGGAACCAGCAGGTGGAGTGGGCGATCCATGCGCCCATCGCGGCGCAGTCGGGCATTGGGCAGGACGTCATCGACGCCATCGCCCGGCACGACGTGCCGGCCGGCCTGGCGCCGGACGAGCAGGCGGTGTTCGACTTCTGCCACGAGCTGCAGCGGGACAAGCGGGTAACGGATGGGACATATGCGGCGGCGCTGGCCTTGTTCGGCGAACACGGCGTGACGGACCTGATGGGATTGAACGGCTACTACACGTTCCTCGCGATGGTGATGAACGCGGCGCAATCGGCCGTGCCACCTTCCACGGCGGCGCCGCTGCCTGACTGAAGCAGCCTGCGGGCTCGCCCTGGCGGCGAACGGGGTAAGGCGAACGAAGTGCGGCAGAGGAACGACGGCGTACGAGAGAATAGCGTACGAGAGACGCGTACGAACGATAGCGTACGAGCGATAGCGTACGAGCGATAGCGTACGAGAGACGGCGTACTACGTGCGGCAGACTTCGGTGCGGCGGACTTCAGTGCCGGCGTACCGGACGATGGCAGCGCTGGCGCTGCAAGTCGGACTTTGGCTCAGGCCTCGACGGACTGCCTGGCCCGCGTCTCGATCTTGCTTAGCGTGGGCATCACGAGCCGGTGCAGGTCCTTGCCGGTGTTGGTGGCGCTGAGCACCACGCGACCGCTGGCGGCCTCGGCGACAGCCCAGTTCAGCAAGGTCAACGCGTCGCGCAAGACATCCGCTGCCTTGACGGGACCGCCGATGGTGTCCTGAATGTTACGCAGAAAATCGTCATCTACATTCAGTCGAACTTCCATAAGGACTCCCTCGAAACTTTGGAATGATCCAAACAATATAGCACGCCAATGTGCCGGAATCCGGCGCGTACGGCGCAATCTCTGTGTTGCGACAACAGGCGCGCGGCCGCAGTGGCGGCCGCAAGACGGGCTGGCGCGACGGTCAGCCCAGCACTTTGCGCAGCCACGCGCCCATGTGCACGATCTCTTCCTGGCACACGGAATGCTGCATCGGATACTCGTGCCACTCGACCTGGTAGCCCAGCGCCAGCAGCAGGTCGCGCGACGCGATGGCACGCTGCACGGGGATGACGGGATCCATGCGGCCGTGCACGAGGAAGATCGGCACCTGCTTCGATGCTTCGCTGCGCTCGGCGGCGACCTTGTCGGCCAGCGGCACGTAGCCGGACAGGCACAGCAGCCCGCCCAGCTTTTCCGGATGGCGCAGGCCCGTCTGCAGCGTCATCGCGCACCCTTGGGAGAAGCCGGCCAGCACGATACGATGCGCCTTGATGCCGCGCGCCTTTTCGCGCGCGATCAGCGCCTCGACCAGCAGCTGCGATGCACGCAGGCCCTTCTCGTCTTCCTGCCGGCCCAGGTCCGTATGGACGATGTCGTACCAGGCGCGCATGACGTAGCCGCCGTTGATCGACACGGGCATCGTATTGGCATGGGGGAAGATGAAGCGGATGCCGGGCAGTCCCTTCAGGTCCAGCTCCTGCACGATGGGGACGAAGTCGTTGCCGTCGGCGCCCAGGCCATGCAACACGATGACGGCGATTTCCGGGTGGTCCGAGGTGCTGACCTCGATGCTTTGCAACACGTCGCTCATGGGTTCCTTGGGTCCTTGATTCCTAGATTTTCAACGGGGCGGGCGCGGGCCGCACGGCCGATTTCGGCCGGAACGCCTGGCACACCGCCGGATCGGTTTCGATGTAGGGGCCGCCGATCAGGTCGATACAGTAGGGCACGGCGGCAAAGATGCCGGCCACGACCTGCTTGCCGTCCGCATCCTTGACGCCTTCCAGCGTCTCCTTGATGGACTTCGGCTGGCCCGGCAGGTTCATGATCAGGCAGGCGTGCTGCGCCGACTCGCGAATGACCGCCACCTGGCGCGACAGGATCGCCGTCGGCACGAAGCGCAGGCTGATCTGGCGCATCTGCTCGCCGAAGCCCGGCATTTCCTTGGTGGCCACGGCCAGCGTCGCTTCCGGCGTGACGTCGCGCCGGGCCGGGCCGGTACCGCCTGTCGTCAGCACGAGGTGGCAGCCGACCGTGTCGGCCAGCTCCACCAGCGTGGCTTCGATGGTGGCGCGCTCGTCCGGGATCAGGCGCGTCTCCACGCGGTAGGCCGTCGTGATGGCGCTTTTCAGCCAGTCTTCCAGGGCCGGGATGCCCTGGTCCTGGTAGACGCCGCCGCTGGCGCGGTCGGAGATGGAGACCAGGCCGATGACCAGGTCGACGTTGTCGACGGCGTTACTCGTCATCGCCTTCCTCGTCGTCGTCCCCACCCTCGTCGCCCTCGGCGGCAGCGGCCTTGGCGGCGCCCCGTGCCTTGGCGTCCAGCTCCTTGAGGATCTGGAAGATCTCGCGGTAGGCCTTCGGCGGCTTGTTCTCGGCCTGCTCCTTGCGGGCATTGCGGATCAGCGTGCGCAGGTGCTGCACGTCCAGTTCCGGGTGCTCGGCCAGCAGCACGGTCAGCGCCTGGTCGTCCGCCAGCAGCTTCTCGCGGCGGCGTTCCAGTGCGTGCAGCGCGGCCGTATCGGCCTTCGATGCGCCTTTCCAGCCTTCGATGGTGCGCTGGATGATGGCTATTTCCTCTTCCGACAGGGTACGCATCTTCTTGCCGACGAACTGAAGCTGGCGGCGGCGGCCCTCGTGGTTCTTGATATTCTGGCACTCCAGAATCGCATCCCGGACGTCCTCCGGCATCGGCACGCGCTTGACGCGGTCGCGTGGCTGGTCCACCAGCTCGTGACCCAGGTCCTGCAACGCGTCGGACTGGCGTTTGAGTTCGGTTTTGGATGGGCGGTCGTATTTCTCTTCGAATTCGGAAGACTGGAAGCCGACGGAGCCCCGGTTTGGATTTGGCATGATAAGGAAAGTAAGAAGGCGCGCCACGAAAGCACGCCTGTAAAAACGGTAAACGGCTGCTATGATAACCGTTTTAACGCTTAGCCCACCAAAACACCCTATGAGCGAATCCCACTTCACCCACAGCCAGGACCAGTTGAAACAGCTTGCGCAGGACGTTCTGGCCTACGCACGCGAGAAGGGCGGCACCGATGCCGCCGTCGAGATCAGCGAAGGTAGCGGGTTGTCGGTGTCGGTTCGCAAGAGCAAGATCGAGACGATCGAGCAGAACAAGGACAAGGGGCTGGGCGTGACGGTGTTCGTCGGCAAGAAGCGCGGCAACGCCTCCACGTCGGACTTCTCTGCCGCGTCGCTGCGGGCCACCGTGGAGGCGGCCTACAACATCGCGCGCTTCACGGCGGACGACGACTGTGCCGGCCTGGCCGAGGAAGAGCTGCTGGAGAAGAACCCGCGCGACCTGGAGCTGTTCTACCCGTGGCCCATCACCACGGAAGAAGCGGTCGTGCTGGCCCAGCGTGCCGAGGCGGCCGCGTTTGCCGTCGACCCGCGCATCACCAACAGCGAAGGCGCCGGCGTGCATGTGCAGCAGTCGCACTTCGTGTCGGCCAACTCGCGCGGCTTCATGGGCGGCTACCCCTATTCGCGCCACACCATCTCCGCCACGCCGATCGCGGGCAAGGGTGCGCACATGCAGCGCGACGACTGGTACAGCTCCGTGCGCGATCCGAAGAAACTGGCCACGCCGGAAGCCATCGGCCGCTACGCCGCCGAGCGCGCGCTGGCCCGGCTGCACGCGCGCCAGATGACCACCCGCACGTGTCCCGTGCTGTTCGAGGCGCCGCTGGCCGCCGGCATCCTGGGCGCGTTCGTGCAAGCCACGTCGGGCGGCGCGCTGTACCGCAAGTCCACGTTCCTGCTCGATACGCTGGGCAAGGCCGTGTTCCCGGACCATATCAACGTGACGGAAGACCCGCACGTCGTCGGCGGCATCGGTTCCGCGCCGTTCGACGAGGAGGGCGTGCGCACGCAGTACCGCGATGTCGTCAAGGATGGCGTGCTGCAGGGCTACTTCCTGTCCACCTACTCGGCCCGCAAGCTGGGCATGCAGACGACGGGCAACGCGGGCGGCTCGCACAACCTGTCGCTGACGTCGAAACTGACGCAAGCGGGCGACGACTTCGCCGGCATGCTGAAGAAGATGGGCACGGGCCTCCTGGTCACGGAGCTGATGGGGCAGGGCACCAACTACGTCACCGGCGACTATTCGCGCGGCGCGTCGGGCTACTGGGTCGAGAACGGCATCATCCAGTACCCGGTCGAGGAAATCACGATCGCCGGCAACATGAAGGAGATGTTCCAGCAGATCGTCGGCATCGGCAACGACGTGCTGGTGCGCGGCACCAAGCAGACCGGCTCGATCCTGATCGAGAAGATGGTCGTTGCGGGGAATTGACCGGCACGATATTTTCGTTGCAACGCCGATAGCGTTTCCCTACACTGTGTCGAGTAATAACGTTTTCCGAACGTCATAAAAACACAGGAGACACACCCGTATGGAACGCCGTTCCTTTCTGACCAAGGCCGCCGCCGGTGCCGGCGCCGGCCTGATCGCCGCACCCGCCCTGGCGCAAACGCAACCCACCATCAACTGGCGCCTGGCTTCCAGCTTCCCCAAGTCGCTCGACACGATCTTCGGCGCCTCCGACATCTTTACCAAGCGCATCTCGCAGCTGACCGGCGGCAAGTTCAACATCCGCTCGTTCGCGGCCGGGGAAATCGTGCCGGGCCTGCAGGTGATGGACGCCGTGCAGGCGGGTACCGTCGAATGCGGCCACAGCGCGTCGTACTACTACTTCGGCAAGGATGCCACGTTCTCGTTCGACTGCGCGGTGCCGTTCGGCCTGACGTCGCGCCAGCACACGGCGTGGTATGACCAGGGTGGCGGGCGCGAGCTGACGCGGGCGTTCTTCAAGGACTACAACATCATCAATTTCCTGGGCGGGAACTCGGGCACGCAGATGGGCGGCTGGTTCCGCAAGGAGATCAAGTCGGTCGCGGACCTGAAAGGCACCAAGATGCGCGTGGCGGGCTTTGCCGGCCGCGTGCTGGAACGCCTGGGCGTCGTGCCGCAGCAGCTGGCCGGTGGCGATATCTACCCGGCGCTGGAAAAGGGCACCATCGACGCGGCCGAATGGGTGGGCCCGTACGACGACGAGAAGCTGGGCTTCTTCAAGGTCGCGCCGTTCTACTATGCGCCCGGCTGGTGGGAAGCGTCGGCCTCGTTCTCGTTCTATGTCAACCTGAAGGAATGGGAAAAGCTGCCGAAGGAATACCAGGCCGCGGTGGAAGTGGCGACGTACGAGGCGCACGTGGGCATGCAGGCCGAGTACGACGTCAAGAACCCGACCGCACTGGCGCGCCTGTTGAAGAACGGCGTCAAGCTGCGCAACTATCCGAAGGATGTGATGGACGCGTGCTACAAGACGGCCACGCAGGTGATGGAAGAGGAAGCGGCGAAGAACGCCAAGTTCAAGAAGATCTACGAGCCGTGGAAGCGCTTCCGCCAGGACCAGAACCAGTGGGCCTCCGTGGCCGAGGCCACGATGCAGAACTACCTGATCAGCGCCGGCCGCGCCGCGAAGTAAGAGGCATTGGGGTCTGTCCCCCGCAGGGGACCGACCCCGAAGTTCGTCGTCGACTTCCGCCATTCGAGCCGACTTCGGGGTCAGTCCCTGAAGGGACAGACCCCCGCAACTTCGCGCGGCCCGTACTCTACTTGCACCACCGGCTGCGCGGCACCCCGCAGCTGATCAAGCTCCCCACGTCCGGATTCGGCAGGTACCCCAGGTGCGCCGTCACCGGATTCTCCAGCAAGCCGAGATAGGTGCGGTCGTTCGATACCAGCACATTGTGCACGATGGCGCCCGGATAGCGTTCCGGCGGCAGCGTGTACGACAAGAGGTCGTTCGGGTCCGTGAACGCGATCAACGTCAGCGCGGCCAGCGGGACGCGGCGGTCCTTCGCCTCGCCCTGGCGTTTTTCCAGCAGCTTCGCCAGGCTGTCCGGCGGCGCGGCCTGCACGGCCACGCCGGCATCCGGCTGCGGCACCTGCTCGGCCGTGTGCAGCAGCGGGATCTGGTTGGCCGCCATGATCAGGTAGGCCATGCGCCGCACGTCGCGCAGCGCGCTCTCCCGTGCCCGGCTCGACGTTTCCTCTTCCGTCATCGCCACCAGCGTGTCGAACAGGATCTTGCTGCCCAGGCTTTCCGAGATGACGACCAGCGGCGCCAGCGGGTCCGCATCCGCCGTGGCCTCCAGGATGGCCTCGCGCATGCGCGCCTGCATTGCCTGCCGGCCCACGCCCTGGTAGATCAGCGCATCGGGCAGGCAATCGTCGACCAGCTTGTTCTTCAGGCGCGCGTTGATGCGGGCGCGCTGGTGCGGGAAGGGTGGCGTTTCCGTGCAGATGGCCGCCTGGTCGCTGCGGTCGTAGCACAGTTGCTGCTTGATGGGCGTCGTCAGCGGCGACCAGATCAGCGACTTGATGCGCAGCGGGCCTTGCGGCGTGTCGATGCGGGCAGGAACGATCACGATGCCGCTGCCGCCGGAGCGTGTACGCGTCGGGCTGACGTTGGCCGCCAGCTGTTTTGCCAGCGTGGCAACGGTGTCGTCGGCCCAGGTGGTGTCGTGGGTGCACATGCCGTGCACCAGCAGGACGTCGGCGCCGCCGGCCTTGGCGACGAAGTCGATCAGGCCGGGGAACTTCGCGTCCGCCTCCAGGAATTGCGGCGGGCGGTACGGGGTCGTGCATCCTGTCAGCAGGACCAGCAGGCAAAGACCGGACAAGATGCTGCGCATGATCGCCTCCCGCGTGTCGTCGATGCTGCGATGATAAGCCCGCCGGCGGCGCTTGCGTGCATCCGTTTATTCGCTCATTCGATATACATCACCTTGGCCTGCGGGTCGGTCGCGCGCACGAAGTTGACGATCGAGACGGTCGTCACCGTATCGATCTGGCCCGCCATGCGGCGCTCGAACGGATGGTCGTCGAAGGCCACGTTGGCGCGGAACATGCGCCCGCCCAGCCGCGTCAGCGAGCGCACCCGGATCGTCACGGGAGCATAGCCGGCCTGCTTCAGCCAGTTCTGCGCCTCGGCGCGGGTTTCCACCTGGCCCTTCGGCGCGGCCGCCGCCGCGTAGGTCTCCAGCACCCACTGGTTGGAGTTCTGGTAGCGGGTGGAGTACACGTACGACAGCATGTTGTACTTCGGCTCGTGCAGCCGGCGCGCGGTGCGGCTGGCGACCAGCTGCGCCAGGCGTTCCTGCGTGGCGCCATCCGGAATCACGACCTCCGCCTCGTAGCGGTACAGGTCGGACAGGAAGAAGTTGCCCAGCCCTTCGTTGTACAGGTTCGAGCCGGCCGTGCCGCACTCGTTCAGCTCATGCACGACGGTCCAGCGGCCCTCCGGATGGTCGCGCACGACGATGCCCATGTGGGAATACTTCAAGCCGTACTTGGACAGGTCCTGGCCCACGCGCGAGACCAGCGCGACCTGGGCGCCGCTGGCGTCGAGCGTATCGAAGGTCTTCTTCGCCAGGTCCATCGACTTGACGGTGTCCGCGACCGACAGCGGCTTTTCCTCGCAGTGGCGGCCGGCCCACGCGGGTGTGGCCAGGGTGAGGCAGGCCACCAGCAACCAGCGCTTCATTCAGCTTGCCTCCGAGTGGTGCAGCAGCGCCTTGCCCAGTTCATTCGGGATAAACGCCAGCACCTTGCCAGAGGCGACCAGCATGTGGCCGGTGGACGTGGCGACGACGTCCAGCGCCGTGCTGGCGCCGATCGACAGTGTCTGCGCGCCCTGGCCGGACAGGCGCACGGTGGCGCGGCTGGTGTCCGCCAGGCTTTTCAGCACCACCTCGATGCCATCGCCCACGGTCTTGACGGACTCGACGACCACGCTGCCGCCGGCACCGACCGTGACGATGGAGCCCAGCACGACGGGGCCCGACAGGTAGCTGAGGCCTTGCGAGCCGGCGGAAGGATCGGCGTGGGCAGGGGCGGCGGCGCAGGTGGCCGCCAGCAGGATGGCACTGATGAAACGTTTCATGCGGTAACTCCAGGGGTAACGTGCCGCGATCATCGCCGATCCGCGCGAGGCCCGCAATCGACTTGCACGATGCTAGCGATCAGCCGGCCTTGCCGCTCCGGATCAAGGCCTTGCCGGCTTCGTTCGGGATGAACGCCAGCGCCTTGCCGGAAGCCATCAGCACGTGGCCCGTGCCCGTGGCAACGACCTGCACGGCCGTGCCGGCGGCAACGGAGAGGCCCTGGGCCGCTTTACCGGACAGCCGGACCGTCGCGGTGCTGCCGTCGACGAGGTTCTTCAGCAACAGTTCCAGGCCGTCACCGACCGTCTGCACGCTGGCGACCACCAGGCTGCCGCCGACAGCCACCGTGACGAGCGAACCGGCGACCAGGGAACCGGTGACTTCGCTCACGGCCGCCGACGGCGCGGAGGCGTCGGCGGCGCTGGCGACAGGCGCGGCGGCGCAGGTGAAGCAGAGCAGGGAGGCAAACAGCAAGCGTTTCATGGTGGAGTCCGGTGAGTGGTCAGTGGCGCCATGATGGCCGGGTTTGGCGGCGCCGACAACGGCCGTGATGCAAGTAACTCATCTACAACATCGTGGTATCATTTTTCGATACTTTTTATGGTGGAGATGTCGAATGTCCAGTTCTGCGCTGCTGGTCGATGCGTTGAAACGCCAATTGAAGCAACGCGGCATCACGTACGGGATGCTGGCCCGGCAGATCGACATGTCGGAGGCCAGCGTCAAGCGCCTGTTTGCCGAGCGCAGTTTCTCGCTGGCGCGGCTGGAGCAGGTGCTGGGCGTGCTGGGCATCGATTTCGTCGAGCTGGCGCATGCCGCCGCCGATGCACCGCAGTTGATCGCGCAGCTGACGTATGCGCAGGAGGAAGAGCTGATCGGCGACCTCCGCCTGCTGGTGGTGGCCGTCGCGGCGCTGAACGAGGTGCCGCTGGAGCGCATCGTGGCGACGTACCGCCTCACGGAGGCGGAAGCGGTGCAGTGCCTGCTGCGTCTCGACCGTATCGGCTTCCTGGTGCTGAAGCCGAACAACCGCGTCAAGCTGCTGGTGGCGCGCACGTTCGGCTGGATTCCCGATGGGCCGATCCAGAACTGGTTCCGCCGCGAGGCGTATGGGGATTACCTGGACGCGCATTTCGACGGCCAGGGCGAATTGCTGCGCCTCGTCAGCGTGATGCTGTCGCCGGCCTCGTCGCGCGCGCTGCTGGAGCGGCTGCGCCAGGTGGCCGACGAGTTCTCGCGCCAGCACCAGGAGGATGCCCGGCTGCCGTACGAAGAGCGGCATGCCGTGACGTTCCTGCTGGCCGCGCGGCCATGGGTGCCGCAGGCGTTCAAGGCGTTGTTGCGATAGAAATCCGCAGGCGACAGGCACCGATCCGGGCGAAGTCATTCGCCCGGATCAGCGCCTGTCACCATGGGTCATGCCGTTACCGGCGCAGTGCCCGCAGCACCGGCTGCAGCACGGCCGCACCCAGCTTCATGGAGCGGGCGCCGTTCCAGCCGTTGACCGGATCGGGATCGTTGGCGTTGTCCTTGAACGGCATCTCCAGCGTCAGCGCCAGGCAGCCGAAGGCGTGCGTCGCGTGCGGCGAACCCATCGTCAGTACCTCCGGCGTGAACGGCGCGTCCGGGTAGCCGAATTCGCTCTGGAAGTCCGGGCTGGCGATCTTGAAGTCCTCGATGAAGCGCTCCTGCTCGGCCTTCTGCTCGGGCGTGAAATTCTCCAGCGAGTCGCTGCCGGCCACGAATACGTACGGCAGGCCTTCGTCGCCATGGATGTCCAGGAACAGGTCGCAGCCCGTCTCCAGCATCTTCTGCTTGACGAGGTAGACTTCCGGCGCACGTTCCATCGTCGGCGTGTGCCACTCGCGATTGAGGTTGGCGCCGGCCGCGTTGGTGCGCAGGTTGCCGCGCACGGAGCCGTCCGGGTTCATGTTCGGCACGACGTAGAACACGGCTTCCTTCAGGCACTGGCTGGCGAACGGGTCGGCCGGATCCAGCAGCGCTTCCAGCATGCCTTCCACGAACCACTCCGCCATCGTCTCGCCCGGGTGCTGGCGCGCGATGACCCAGACCTTCTTCGGCGCGTCCTCGTCGCCCACGATCAGCATGTTCAGGTCGCGCCCTTCCACGGTGCTGCCCAGGTCGACCAGCTGCGCCAGCGGCGACAGCTGCGCGCTGTCCAGCAGCGCCAGGTGGCGTTCCCACGAATACGGCTCGAAGTAGGCGTAGTAGACGCTGTCGTATTCGGGCGTGTGCTCGATCGTCATGACTTCGCCGTCGAAGCTGGTCGGCACGCGGAACCACGTGTCGCGGTCGTAGCTGGCCACGGCCTGGTAGTCCTGCCAGCCGTCGGCATAGGCGGCCTTGCCGGCATTCATGAAGCGGATGGTCAGCTCGGTGGCCTGCGCGCCCTGCACGCGGAAGTAGAACCACTGGATGATGTCGGCGTGGGAGTCCTTGCGGATATTGACGTCGATGTCGCCCGCGCTGGTAACGCTGACGACGTCGATGGCGCCAGCATCGAACTGGCTGCTGATCTTGATAGACATTGTGTGTCCTGGTGATGTTTGGGAGGCGCGCGTGGCGCGAAGGCGACATGATACCGGCTTTGCCCGGCGGTGGCACGGGGCACTGTGGCCTTTTCGATAATCCCCGCTACAATGGCCCGCAGCATTTGCTCATCCAGGAGACTTCATGCAACGCCGTTCCTTTCTGAAGAATACCGCCGTCGCCGCCGGCGCCGGCACCATCGCGACACCCGCGCTGGCGCAGGTCCAGCCCACGATCAACTGGCGCCTGGCGTCCAGCTTCCCCAAGACGCTCGACACCATCGCCGGCTCCGCCGAGAACTTCGTCAAGCGCGTGGCCCAGCTCACGGGCGGCAAGTTCCTGATCCGCCAGTTCGCCGCCGGCGAGATCGTGCCGGGCCTGCAGGTGATGGACGCCGTGCAGGCGGGCACCGTGGAAATCGGCCACACCCCCGCGTACTACTACTTCGGCAAGGACCCCACGTTCGCGTTCGACTGCGCGGTGCCGTTCGGCCTGACGTCGCGCCAGCAGACGGCGTGGTTCGACCAGGGCGGCGGGCGCGAGCTGCTGCGCGAGTTCTACAAGGGCTACGGCATCGTCAACTTCATGGGCGGGAACACAGGCACGCAGATGGGCGGCTGGTACCGCAAGGAGATCAAGTCCGTCGCCGACCTGAAGGGCCTGAAGATGCGCGTCGCCGGTTTCGCCGGCCGCGTGATGGAGCGCATGGGCGTGGTGCCGCAGCAGATCCCCGCCGGCGATGTCTACGCCGCGCTGGAGAAGGGCACGATCGATGCGGCCGAGTGGGTCGGCCCGTACGACGACGAGAAACTGGGCCTGGCCCGCGTGGCGCCGTTCTACTACTCGCCGGGCTGGTGGGAAGCGGGGCCGCAGCTGTCGTTCTACGTCAACCAGAAGGAATGGGACAAGCTGCCGAAGCAATACCAGGCCGCGCTGGAAGCGGCCAGCTACGAATGCCATGTCGTCATGCAGGCCGAGTACGACACGAAGAACCCGGCCGCGCTGGCGCGCCTGATGAAGAACGGCGCCAAGCTGCGCAACTTCAGCAAGGATGTGATGGACGCCGCCTACAAGCATTCCACGGCCGTGATGGAGGAAGAGGCGGCGAAAAACGCCAAGTTCCGCAAGATCTACGAACCCTGGAAGAAATTCCGCCACGACCAGAACCAATGGGCCTCCGTCGCGGAAGCCACGATGCAGAACTACCTGATCAGCGCAGGGCGCAAATAAGCGGCAAACAAGGCAACGGCCGAGCCCGTGTCCACCTTGGGGTCACACCCCGACAAAGACACGAGCTCAGCCGCAGTAGGTACGGGCATGGACAGCCCAGTCCGTGTCCGTGTCGGGGTGTGACCCCACGGTGGACACGAACGCTAGCGTAGCCCGCCGAAACGGTCGTAAAACGTCGGCTCCAGCGCCGGCGTGGCGGCGTCCTCGCGCCGCAGCGCGTCGAAGATGTGCTGTTCCGCTGCCTCGTAGGTTGCCAGGTACAGCTGCCGCGCCAGCTCGAACGCGGCGGCGCCGGGCCATGGTTCCGGCAGCAGCTCGACCGGCAACTGCGGGTCGTGCAGCTGCACGCGCCGGTAGGCATGGATGACGAGCGTGCGCACCATGAATGCCTGCTCGGGCGACAGCTCGCCTTTCAATAACTCCCGCAACGGCGCCACGCGTTCGATGAAGCGCTGGTAGCCGCCGATCACCTCCGACAGATCCCAGCCCTCGGCCACCAGCTCGGCCAGCGGCTTGCCCTGCACGCCCGGCAGCTGCGCCGCCTGCACGACATAGACCTTGCCGCGCATGCCGAGGCGGCCCAGCAGGTCGTCCAGCGCGGCCGCGTCGGCGGCCGGGTGCCCCGCGATGCCCTGCGCGACGACCGCATAACCTTCCCACAGCAGTTCCTTGCGCAACGTCGCGCGCTCGGTGGCCGTCAGCCCGGCGGTGCCCAGCACGAACGTCCAGCTGCCGTGCCAGTGCACGTTGGGCGCTGCATACACACGCCGGAACGCGCGCGTAAACCGCTGCATCGCCTCCGGTGTGATGGCGTAGTTGCTGCGGCGGCCGTCGCGCTGCGCGCCCAGCCAGCCCTCCTGCGCCAGGCGGAAGATCGACGTGCGCAGCAGCCGGTCGTTGATGCCGAACGGCGCCGCCAGCTCGATCAGGCTGCCCAGCCACGCCATCCCGCCGTGCGGCACGACGGCGTCGCCGAAGATCGTCATCAGGAGGGACTTGGAGCGGGGCGGGTCGAGGGTCAGGGACTGGTCGATCCAGTCGCCTACTGAAGAAGGAGTACGCATGACGGCTATTGTAAGCTGGCCCAACAGGATACGGAAATTCAATATGACACAAAAAAGACGTAGTCAAACAGGATTATGTATCGTATGATGTTTTCAACCAGGAGGAGACATGTACGCACAAATGGTGGAAACCGGACTGAAAAACGTCCGCACGCTGGACGACATGAGCGAGGAAGAGCGCCTGTTCCAGGAGCGCATCGACGCCGGCGTCAAGATCGAGGCCAAGGACTGGATGCCGGAGGCGTACCGCAAGACGCTGATCCGGCAGATCTCCCAGCACGCCCACTCCGAAATCGTCGGCCAATTGCCAGAGGGAAATTGGGTAACGCGCGCGCCGACCTTGAAACGCAAATCGATCCTGCTGGCCAAGATCCAGGACGAAGCGGGTCACGGCCTGTACCTGTACAGCGCCGCCGAGACGCTGGGCGTGTCGCGCGACGAGCTGCTGGCCGCCCTGCACTCGGGTAAAGCGAAATACTCCAGCATCTTCAACTACCCGACGTTGTCGTGGGCCGACATGGGCGCCATCGGCTGGCTCGTCGACGGCTCCGCCATCATCAACCAGATCCCGCTGTGCCGCTGCTCGTACGGCCCGTATTCGCGCGCCATGATCCGCGTCTGCAAGGAAGAGTCGTTCCATGCGCGCCAGGGCTACGACATCATGATGTCGCTGGCCAAGGGCACGCCGGAGCAGAAGGCCATGGCGCAGGATGCGCTGAACCGCTGGTGGTGGCCGTCCTTGATGATGTTCGGCCCGTCGGACGCCGAGTCGGTCAACAGCGCGCAGTCCACCCAATGGCGCATCAAGCTGTTCTCGAACGACGAGCTGCGCCAGCGCATGGTCGACCAGACCGTGCCCCAGGCCGAGTACCTGGGCCTGACGATTCCCGACCCCGACCTGAAGTGGAATGCCGAGACGGGCCATTACGAGTTCGGCGAGATCGACTGGGCCGAGTTCCACGCTGTCCTGAAGGGCAACGGCCCCTGCAACCGCGAGCGCCTGCGCACGCGCGTCAAGGCCTGGGAAGACGGCGAATGGTTCCGCGAGGCGCTCGTCGCGCATGCGGAAAAACACGCCGGGAAAAAAGCAAACACCAAGGCCGCGGCCTGAGGAGACAAGACATGAGCAAGGAATGGCCATTGTGGGAAGTGTTCATCCGCAGCCAGCACGGCCTGGCCCACAAGCACGTGGGCAGCCTGCATGCGCCGGATGCGGAGATGGCGGTCAATAACGCGCGCGACGTCTACACGCGCCGCAATGAAGGCGTGTCGATCTGGGTCGTGCGCGCCGCCGACATCGTCGCCAGCAGCCCCGCCGACAAGGGCGCGCTGTTCGAGCCCGCGAACAGCAAGGTCTATCGCCACCCCACCTTCTTCCCGATGCCGGAAGAAGTCAAGAATTTGTAAGCCATGGACAAATTCGCTTATCTGCTGCGCCTGGGCGACAACGCCCTGGTGCTGAGCCAGCGCCTGTCCGAACTGTGCGGCAAGGGCCCTGCACTCGAAGAAGACATGGCGCTGACGAACGTCGCGCTCGACCTGCTGGGCCAGGCGCGCATGTGGCTGACGTATGCGGGCGAACTGGAAGGCCAGGGCCGCGACGAGGATGCGCTGGCCTACTTGCGCGACGCGCACGACTTCAAGAACGTGCTGCTGGTCGAACAGCCGAACGGCAACTACGCCCACACCCTGATGCGCCAGTTCTTCTTCGACACGTGGCACTACTTCCTGATCGGCGCACTGACGCAGTCCACCGACCGGCGCATCGCGGAGATCGCGGAAAAATCGCTGAAGGAAGTCACGTACCACCTGCGCCGCAGCGGCGACCTGGTCGTGCGCCTGGGCGACGGCACGGAAACCAGCCACCGCTACACGCAAACAGCCGCCGACGAGCTGTGGATGTACACGGGCGAGGTGTTCAATTACGACAGCGTGGACGAAGCGATGGTCGCCGTCGGCGTCGCGCCGCCGGCCGCGCAGCTGCGCCAGCAGTGGCTGGACCACGTCAGCGACATCTTCGGCGAAGCGACGCTGACGATGCCCCCGGCGGACGCCTGGATGCAGAAGGGCGGCAAGCAGGGCCGCCACAGCGAACACCTGGGCTACCTGCTGGCCGAGATGCAGTTCCTGCAGCGCGCCTATCCCGGCGCCGAGTGGTGACATGCAAGCGGCGACGCAGCTGACGGCAGCCCAGGTCTGGGCCTGGCTGGCCGACGTGCCCGATCCGGAAATCCCCGTGATTTCCGTCGTCGACCTGGGCATCGTGCGCGACGTGCATGTCGCCGGCGACGCGGTCAGCGTGACGATCACGCCGACGTATTCCGGCTGCCCCGCCATGCAGGTCATCGAGACCGCCGTGCAGGAAGCCCTGCGCGAGCATGGCGTGGCGCAGGTCACTGTCGCTACGCAATTGTCGCCCGCGTGGACGACCGACTGGATGAGCGCAGACGCCAGGATCAAGCTGAAGGACTACGGTATCGCACCGCCCGCCCAGCAGGTCATCGACATTTCGGGCCTGCGCGGCGGCGGCCTGGCCGCCGCCGTCTCGCGCCGTGCCAGCATCCTCCCCACAGTCGCTTGCCCGCACTGCGGCTCCACGCATACGGAACTCACCAGCCAGTTCGGCTCCACGCCCTGCAAGGCGCTGTACAAGTGCCTGGACTGCCGCGAGCCCTTCGATTACTTCAAGTGCCACTGACACCATGAGCAAATTCCATCCGCTGCCCGTTTCAAAGGTCCACAACGAAACGCGCGACTGCATTGCCGTCACGTTCGCCGTGCCGCCCGAGCTGCAGGACAGCTTCCGCTTCCAGCAGGGCCAGCACCTGACCCTGCGCGCGCTGGTGAACGACGAAGACCTGCGCCGCTCGTACTCGATCTGCTCCGCCGTGCAGGACGGCAGCCTGCGCGTGGCCATCAAGCGCACCCCCGGCGGCGCGTTCTCCACCTGGGCCAACGAACACCTGAAGCCCGGCCACGTGATCGAGGTGATGCCGCCGATGGGCCACTTCAACGTGCCGCTGGACGCTACCCAGGCGAAGAACTACGTGGCCTTCGCGGCCGGCAGCGGCATCACGCCGATCCTGTCGATCGTCAAGACCACCTTGCTGACGGAACCGCAGAGCCGCTTCACGCTGTTCTACGGTAACCGGGCTTCGTCGTCCGTCATCTTCAAGAACGAGCTGATGGAGCTGAAGGACACGTACCTGGAGCGCCTCAACATCGTCTACGTGATGAGCCGCGAGCAGCAGGACATCGACCTGTTCAACGGTCGCATCACGAAGGAAAAGACGCAACAGTTCCTGCAGCACTGGATCGACATCGCCGACTACGACACCGCCTTCATCTGCGGGCCGGAGGACATGATGCTGGGCGTTTCGGAAGCGCTGCAGGAAGCGGGCATGCCCAAGTCGGCCATCAAGGTCGAGCTGTTTGCCGCGTCGATCCCGCGCCACCAGCACGAGCCGCGCGCGCTCGACACCGGCGCCGCGCAGCACCTGACGGAAGTGACCGTGATCCAGGACGGCAACGCGGCCACGTTTACGATGGAGAAAGACAAGGAATCGATCCTGGACGCCGGCCTGCGCGCGGGCCTGGAAATGCGCTACTCGTGCAAGGGCGGCGTATGCTCGACGTGCCGCTGCAAGGTCGTCGAGGGCAAGGTGGACATGGACGTCAACTACGCGCTGGAGGATTACGAGATCGCGCGGGGCTTCGTGCTGAGCTGCCAGAGCTTCCCGGCGACCGACAGGGTGATCGTCGATTTCGACCAGGCCGAGTAAAGAGCCGCCGCAACCAAACCTGACCCGGAACCAGGAACTGGGGGCAGACGGGGACGCCGAGTCCCGGCGGGTCTGACCCCGGCCTCTGCCCTTCGGGTGAAATGGAGGAGACACCATGACAGACCAGAAAACCTACGACAACATCCTGTTCACCATCCACAACGGCATCGCCCAACTGACGCTGAACCGTCCGGATAAACTGAACAGCTTCACGCAAGCCATGCACCTGGAAGTGCGCGACGCGTTCGAGCGCCTGCGCGCCGACCGATCCGTGCGCGTGCTGGTGCTGACGGGCGCCGGGCGCGGCTTCTGCGCCGGCCAGGACCTGTCCGACCGCGCCGTGGAGCCGGGCGCCAAGGGCGTCGACCTGGGCGACTCCGTCGAAAAGTTCTATGCCCCGCTGGTGCTCGCCATCAAGGAGCTGCCGCTGCCCGTCATCTGCGCGGTCAATGGCGTCGCGGCAGGGGCGGGCGCCAACCTGGCGCTGGCCTGCGACATCGTGCTGGCCGCGAAGTCGGCCTCCTTCATCGAAGCCTTCTGCAAGCTGGGCCTGATCCCGGACACGGGCGGCACGTGGCACCTGCCGCGCCTGATCGGCCATGCCCGCGCGATGGGCCTCGCCATGCTGGGCGAGAAGCTGACGGCCGATCGCGCCGAGCAGTGGGGCCTGATCTGGAAAGCGCTGCCGGACGAAACCCTGATGACGGAAGCGCTGGCGCTGGCCGAGCACTTCGCCTGCGCACCCACCAAGGGCCTGGCGTTCACCAAGCGCGCCATCCACCAGAGCTACGCCAACACCTTGCCCGAGCAGCTGAAGCTGGAAGGCGAGATGATGCGCGAACTGGGCTACAGCCACGATTATCGCGAAGGCGTCGATGCCTTCATCGCCAAACGCACGCCACACTTCAAGGGAGAATGACGATGGCAGCGCTCCAACCAGGCAGTGTCGTCGCCGTCATCGGCAGCGGCGCGATGGGTTCCGGCATCGCCCAGGTGGCGGCCGCCGCCGGTCACACCGTGAAGCTGTACGACACCCGCGCCGAAGCCATCACGGTCGCCCTGGCCGGCATCGGCACCATCTACAGCAAGCTGGCCGACAAGGGCAAGATGACGCACGCGGAAGCCGAAGCGGCCCGCGCGCGCCTGCACGCCGTCACGAGCCTGGCCGACGTGGCCGATGCGAAGCTGGTGATCGAAGCGATCGTCGAGGACCTGGACGTCAAGCGCGGCCTGTTCGCGGAGCTGGAAGGCATCGTTGCGCAGGATGCGATCCTGGCCACCAACACGTCGTCCATCTCGATCACGGCGATCGGCGCCAAGCTGCGCCGGCCAGAACGCCTGGTCGGCATGCACTTCTTCAACCCGGTGCCGCTGATGGCGCTGGTCGAAGTGATCAGCGGCCTCGCCACGGACGCGCAGGTGGCCAACACGGTGTACGACACGGCCGCCAGCTGGGGCAAGAATCCCGTGCATGCCAAATCCACGCCGGGCTTCATCGTCAACCGCGTCGCGCGGCCGTTCTATGCCGAGGGCTGGCGCCTGCTGCAGGAACAGGCGGCGGATGCGGCCACGATCGACGCCGTGCTGCGCGAAGCGGGCGGCTTCCGCATGGGGCCCTTCGAGCTGATGGACCTGATCGGCCATGACGTGAACTTCTCCGTGACCCGCTCCGTATTCGATGCCTACTATGGCGACCCGCGCTTCACGCCGTCCGTGCTGCAGCAGGAGATGGTCAATGCGGGCTTCCTGGGCCGCAAGTCGGGCCGCGGCTGCTACCGCTATGGCGATGGCGCCGAGGCCCCGGCCGTGCAGGCGGAAGCGCCGCTGCCGCGGCCCGATTACGTGGGCCACAGCCTGGAGGCGGGCGCGGACGGTCGCCAGACGGCGGCGATGCTGGAGCGCTTCCACGCCCATGGCATCGACGTGCGCCATCGCACCTCGGCCGAGGGCCACCAGCATGGCGAAGCGCCGGCGTTCCATTGCCATGGTGCGGCAATCTACCTGACGGACGGGCGCACGGCCACCGCGCGGGCCCACGCCAACCGGCACGACGATACCGTGGTGTTCGACCTGGTCGGCGATGCCGCCAACGCCACCCGCATCGCCATTGCTGCGGCCGACCAGTGCAGCCCGGCCGCGTGCAACGCCGCGGTCGCGCTGTTCCAGGCCGCCGGCTTCACCGTCACGCGGCTGGACGACGTGCCGGGCCTGGCCGTCATGCGCACCGTCGCGATGTTGGCCAACGAGGCGGCCGACGCCGTCCACCAGGGCGTGTGCAGCGCCGCCGCCGCCGACATCGCCATGCAGAAGGGCGTCAACTATCCGCGCGGGCCGCTGGCCTGGGCCGACGCCGTCGGGGTCGGCCATATCGTCACCGTGCTGGACAACCTGGCCGCCGCGTATGGCGAGGACCGCTATCGCGTGTCGCCGCTGCTGCGCCGCCGCCAGGCCGCCGGGAACAACATTCATGCGTGATCTGCCGATGACCGATGCCGACGCGCTGGCCAAGGCGGCCGGCGCCGCCATGTACGCGCGCGATCCCGCCAGCCAGGGGCTGGGCATGACGCTGGACGAGATCCGGCCCGGCTACGCCCGCATGTCGATGCGCATCCGGGCCGACATGCTGAACGGGCATGGCTCCTGCCACGGCGGCTTCATCTTCGCGCTGGCGGACAGTGCGTTCGCGTTTGCCTGCAACAGCCACAACCTGAACACGGTGGGGGCAGGCTGCACCATCGATTACCTGGCGCCAGGCCGCCAGGACGACGTGCTGACCGCGCAGGCGACCGAGCGGGCGCTGGCCGGCAAGACCGGCATCTACGATGTCGACGTCGTCAACCAGGACGGCCGCCTGGTCGCCACGTTCCGGGGCAAGTCGCACCGGGTCGGCGGCGAGGTCGTCCCCCGCCAGTCCTGAAGCAACCCAACGAGGGAGACACCCATGGTGCAACGCCAACCCGCGCCAGCGGACCTGGAACCGATCGAGCGCGCCAGCCGCGACGAACTGCAGGCACTGCAGCTGCAGCGGCTGAAACAGTCGCTGCGCCACGCCTACGACAACGTGGCGCACTACCGCGCCGCGTTCGATGCCAAGGGCGTCTATCCGGACGACCTGAACACGCTGGCGGACCTGGCGAAATTCCCGTTCACGGACAAGTCCACGCTGCGCGACAATTATCCGTTCGGCTTGTTCGCCGTGCCGCGCGAGCAGGTAGTACGTGTCCACGCGTCCAGCGGCACCACCGGCAAGGCCACGGTTGTCGGCTATACCCGGAACGATATCGACATGTGGGCGAACATGGTGGCGCGCTCGATCCGGGCCGCCGGCGGCCGCCCCGGCGACATGGTGCACATCTCGTACGGCTACGGCCTGTTTACGGGCGGCCTGGGCGCGCATTACGGCGCCGAGCGCCTCGGCTGCACGGTCGTGCCGATGTCCGGCGGCCAGACCGAAAAGCAGGTACAGCTGATCCAGGATTTCAAGCCCTCGATCATCATGGTCACGCCGTCGTACATGCTGAACATCATCGAGGAATTCCGCCGCCAGGGCCTGGACCCGGCCGCGTCGTCGCTGCAGGTCGGCATTTTCGGCGCGGAACCGTGGACGGATGCCATGCGCGGGGAAATCGAGCAGCGCGCCGGTATCGACGCAGTGGACATCTACGGCCTGTCCGAAGTGATCGGGCCTGGCGTCGCCAGCGAGTGCATCGAGAGCAAGGATGGTCCCGTCATCTGGGAAGACCATTTCTATCCCGAGATTATCGACCCGGAAACGGGCGAGGTGCTGCCGGACGGCAGCGAGGGCGAACTGGTGTTCACGTCGCTGACGAAGGAAGCGATGCCCGTCATCCGCTACCGCACCAAGGACCTGACCCGGCTGCTGCCGCCGACGTCGCGCGCCATGCGCCGCATGGGCAAGATCACGGGGCGCTCGGACGACATGCTGATCATCCGCGGCGTCAACGTGTTCCCCACCCAGATCGAGGAACTGATCCTCAAGATGCCGCAACTGGCGCCGCAGTACCAGCTGATCGTCACGCGCGACGGCCACCTGGACAAGCTGGACGTCGTCGGCGAGCTGCGCCCCGAGATCACGGGCACCCTGACCGACAACGCCATCGACAGCCTGGCGCGCGAACTGGAACACCATATCAAGACGTACGTGGGCGTCACCACCCGGGTGCGCCTGCTGGCTGCCGACAGCATCGAACGCACGCTGACGGGCAAGGCCAGGCGCGTCATCGACAAACGACCCCGCAACTGAGGAAGAAACCATGAACGAAGCCTATATCTGCGATGCCATCCGTACCCCGTTCGCCCGCTTTGGCGGCGCGCTCGCGTCCGTGCGGGCCGACGACCTGGCCGCGCTGCCCATTGCCGCGCTGGTCGAACGCAATCCCGGCGTGGACTGGTCGCAGGTCGACGACGTGATCTACGGCTGCGCCAACCAGGCCGGCGAGGACAACCGCAATGTGGGCCGCATGGCCGCGCTGCTTGCCGGGCTGCCGCCTTCGGTGCCCGGCAACACCGTCAACCGCCTGTGCGGCTCCAGCCTGGACGCCGTCGGCACGGCGGCCCGTGCGATCAAGGCCGGCGAAGCGCACCTCGTCATCGCCGGCGGCGTGGAAAGCATGACGCGCGCGCCGTTCGTCATGGCCAAGGCCGATACCGCCTTCTCCCGCACGGCGAAGATCGAGGACACGACGATCGGCTGGCGCTTCGTCAACCCGCGCATGAAGGAACAATACGGCATCGACACGATGCCGGAAACGGCCGAGAACGTGGCCGAGCAGTTCAACGTCAGCCGGGCCGACCAGGATGCGTTCGCACTGCGCAGCCAGCAGCGCTGGGCCGCCGCGCACGAAGCGGGCGCGTTCAAGGGCCAGATCGTGCCCGTGACGGTGCCGCAGAAGAAGGGCGACCCGAAGGTGTTCGATACGGACGAAGCGCCGCGTCCCGACACGTCGCTGGAGCAGCTGGCCAAGCTGAAGCCGGTGGTGCGCGCTGGCGGCACCGTCACGGCCGGTAACGCGTCCGGCATCAACGACGGCGCCTGCGCCGTGCTGCTGGCGTCCAGCAAGGCGGTCGAGCAGTACGGCCTGAAGCCGCGCGCCAAGGTGCTGGGCATGGCCACCGCCGGCATCGAGCCGCGCATCATGGGCTTCGCGCCGGCGCCGGCATCGAAAAAGCTGCTGGCGCAGCTGGGCCTGACCATCGACCAGATGGACGTGATCGAATTGAACGAAGCGTTTGCCGCCCAGGGCCTGGCTGTCACCCGCGACCTGGGGCTGGCTGACGATGCGCCGCACGTCAATCCGAACGGTGGCGCGATCGCCCTGGGCCACCCGCTGGGGGCTTCCGGCGCGCGCCTCGTCACGGCGGCCGTCAACCAGCTCGAACGCACGGGCGGGCGCTATGCGCTGTGCACGATGTGCATCGGCGTGGGGCAGGGCATCGCCATCGTCATCGAACGGGTGTGACGCGATGGTCAAGGTCTACGAGATCAACGGCATCCGCCCGGTGGTGCATCCCAGCGCCTACGTGCACCCGACGGCGGTACTGATCGGCGACGTCATCGTCGGGCCGCGCTGCTACGTGGGACCGCTGGCGTCGCTGCGCGGCGATTTCGGCCGCCTGATCCTGGAAGAGGGCGTGAACGTGCAGGACACCTGCGTGATGCACGGCTTCGCCGGGTCGGACACCGTCATCGAAGTGGACGGCCATATTGGTCACGGCGCCGTACTGCACGGCTGTCGCATCGGCCGCAACGCGCTGGTGGGCATGAATGCCGTCGTGATGGACAACGCGGTGGTGGGCGCAGAGAGCATCGTCGCCGCCATGTGCTTCGTCAAGGCAGGCATGGAGATCCCGCCGCGCAGCATGGTCATCGGCACGCCGGCGCGCATCGTGCGCCAGGTCACGGACGCCGAGCTGGAATGGAAGAACATCGGCACGGGCCAGTACCACGAACTGGCGGTGCGCTCGCGCGAGACGATGCGCGAGGTCGAGGCGCTGACCGAGGTGGAGCCGGACCGCGCACGCATGCAGTGGGAAAGTTCGCTGCCGCTGCACGTCCATAAAGAATAGACGGGGACAGGCTCCGTTCCGCTGGAACGGTGTTAGTCCCCAAGGGTTAATAAGTCGAGAATCGGAGACAAAGATGGCAACCACCCTGCAAAGCTTCATCGCCGGCCGCTGGCACGGCAAGGAAGCGCACACGCCGCTGCACGGCGCGCTGAACAACCAGCTGATCTATCATACCCACGCGGAGTCGATCGACTTCGGCGAGGCCGTCGAGTATGGCCGCAAGACGGGCATTCCGGCGTTGATGAAGCTGGACTTCCAGCAGCGTGCGGCGGCGCTGAAGGCGCTGGCGCTGTACATGATGGAGCGCAAGGAAGAGCTGTACCGCATTTCTCACCTGACGGGCGCCACGCGCGCCGACAGCTGGGTGGACGTGGAAGGCGGCATCGGCACCTTGTTCGCGTACGCCAGCATGGGCAGCCGCGAGCTGCCGTCCTCGAACGTGCTGCACGAAGGCCCCGCCATGGCGCTGGGCAAGCGGGGCGGCTTTTCCGGTACCCACATCCTGGTGCCGAAGGGCGGCATCGCCGTGCACATCAACGCGTTCAACTTCCCCATCTGGGGCCTGCTGGAAAAGTTCGCGCCCAGCTTCCTGGCGGCGATGCCCTGCATTGGCAAGCCGGCCACGGCGACGAGCTACCTGACGGAAGCGCTGGTGCGCATGGTGCACGAGTCGAACCTGCTGCCGGAAGGCGCGCTGCAGCTGGTCATCGGCAGTACCGGCGACCTGCTGGACCGCCTGACCGGCTTCGACGCCGTCACCTTCACAGGTTCGGCCGACACGGCCGCGAAGCTGCGCAGCAATCGCAACCTGATCGCCAACTCCGTGCCGTTCACGGCGGAAGCGGATTCGCTGAACTGCGCGATCCTGGCGCCGGACGTGACGCCGGACGACCCCGAGTTCGACCTCTTCGTCAAGGAAGTGGCGCGCGAGATGACGGGCAAGGCGGGCCAGAAATGCACGGCGATCCGCCGCATCATCGTGCCGCGCCAGCAGGCCGACAACGTGGCCGAGCGGCTGCGCGAGCGACTGGCCAAGATCACAGTGGGGGACCCGTCCATCGACGGCGTGCGCATGGGCGCGCTGGCGTCGAAAGACCAGCAGCGCGACGTGGCCGCCCAGGTCGAGCGCCTGCTGGCCGGGAATGAGCTGCTGTACGGCCATCCGGAGGAATTGAAACTGGTCGGCGACGGCGTGCACGATGGCGCGTTCTTCTCGCCTACCCTGGTCATGTGCCGCAATGCGATGGAGAACGACGCGGTGCACGACGTCGAAGCCTTCGGTCCCGTCAGCACCATGATGACGTACGACGGCATCGACGAGGCGCTGGCGCTGGCGGCGCGCGGCAAGGGCAGCCTGGTATCGACGCTGGTGACGAAGGATCCTGCCACGGCCGCCTACGCGGTGCCGATGGCGGCCGCGCACCACGGGCGCGTGCTGGTGCTGGAGCGCGAGGCGTCGGTCGATTCGACGGGCCACGGCTCGCCACTGCCGCAACTGAAGCACGGCGGCCCGGGCCGCGCCGGCGGCGGCGAGGAGCTGGGCGGCATCCGCGCCGTCAAGCACTTCCTGCAACGCGCGGCGGTGCAGGGCTCGCCGACGATGCTGTCGGCAATCACGGGCGAATACGTGCGCGGTGGCGCCGTGCGCGAGAGCGAAGTGCACCCGTTCCGCAAGCATTTCGAGGACCTGCAGGTGGGCGATTCGCTGCTGACGCACCGCCGCACGGTGAGCGAGGCGGACATCGTCAATTTTGGCGGCGTCTCGGGCGACTATTTCTACATGCACTTCGACGAGATCGCAGCCAAGGATACGCAGTTCGGCAAGCGCATCGCGCACGGCTACTTCGTGCTGTCGGCCGCCGCCGGCCTGTTCGTGTCGCCGGCACCGGGCCCCGTGCTGGCCAACTACGGCCTGGACAACCTGCGCTTCATCACGCCGGTGGCGATCGGCGATACGATCCGCGCCCGCCTGACGTGCAAGCGCAAGGTCGACCGCAACCGCAAGGACGACAAGGGCGTCGGCCAGGGCGTCGTGGCCTGGGACGTGCAGGTGACGAACCAGAACGACGAGCTGGTGGCCAGCTATGACATCCTGACCCTGGTGTCGAAGCGCATGTAGAACCTGGTACCGCCGAGTCCCCGGCCGCGCCTGAACGGATCGTCGATCGAGCGCACGGCGGGGGCTGACCCGAATGGCGCTAAGTTAAGCCGACGGGCGCATGCTCAGGATCTGTCCCTGCAAGGGACTGACCCTGGTTTTAATCGCAGAACCATGGATCTGCGCGGTAACAACCGCAGGCAGCCGGGTCGCAGGACCGCTCCAAAAAGCGGGACTGACCCAAGCCTCGAAGCTGTAGTACTGATATCAAAATCTCTTAACTTGGCGGCACTCGGGACTGAGCATGAAGTTCTCCGTGGCGTTGCGGCGGTCCGCTCGCACTCCGGGGCAGTTCCCTTGGGAACAGACCCCATCGCGACACGCGAACATGTAGAGCAAACACTCGAACGTGACAATTCGAGAGATTTCTTTTGGTTATTGGGTGTAGCATACGGGCATGAAAAAAATGCCTGCCCTCCTGCTGCTCGCAGCGTTGAATCTCGGCGGTTGCGCCGCCGTCAGCCACATCCCCGCTACCTATACCCCAAATCCGTCCGCCGCCCAGCCGCGCATGCTGGCGCGCAGCGCCGAGATCGATATCGGCACCGGCTTCAAGCGCGTTTTACGCGCGGGCAGCCGTTGGGTGGCTGCAGGGACGATCGCCCAGGGCGCCATTCACAAGCCCGTCGGCGACGTGCTGACGCTGGAAGGCTCGCATGCCCACGAAGCCTGGCTGGTCATCGAAGGTGACCGCCTGGTGGGCTTCTACCTGCCTGTGGAGCGCGGCTTCACGGCATTGCAGTCCCCGATCACACTCCACTTCCATTAACAGGGATAACAATGAAAATCATCAAACTGGGCGCTATCGCCTTGCTGGCCGCTCTGACGGGTTGCGCCGCAACCGGTCCAAAATTCGCGGACCAGCAGGTCTCGACGCCAAAGCTGACCGCGGAACAAGGCCGCGTGTACTTCTACCGCGTGAACAGCTTTGTCGGCGGCGCGCTGCGTCCCGACATCAAGCTGGACGGCGCCGCGGTCGGCCAATCCAAGCCGGGCGGCTACTTCTACGTCGACGCGGCGCCAGGTGCGCACGAAGCGCAGACCAGCACCGAAGCGACGAACAAGCTGACGTTCGTGCTCGACAAAGGCGAGACCAAGTATGTGCGCACCTCCGTCTCGATGGGCGTACTGGTCGGCCACGTCAAGCCTGAACTTGTCGGTCAGGAAGAAGCGCTGAAGGAGCTCTCCGAGCTGAGCTACATCGGCGCGCCAGCGAAGTAATCGCCGTCGAGAACCCTTGGGGACAGGCACTCGTCTGCGAGTCGAAGACGCGAAGATCGGTGCCTGTCCCCGGTGTCTAGCGGCTCGCTGACCCGTCAGCCGCGCAGCCCGAACGGATCGTCGATCGAGTGGGCCGGCTGCGTAAACCACACCGGCCCATGCTCCGTCATGTAGAAATGGTCCTCGTGGCGGATGCCGAATTCGCCCGGCACGCAGATCATCGGTTCGTTCGAGAAGCACATCCCCACGTCCAGCGGCGTCCTGTCGCCGCCCACGAGGTAGGGCCACTCGTGGATGTCCAGCCCGATGCCGTGGCCCGTGCGGTGCGGCAGGCCGGGCAGCTTGTAGCCGGGGCCGAAACCGTTGGCTTCCAGCGAACGGCGCGCGGCCGCATCCACTTCCTCGCATGGCACGCCCAGGCGGGCTGCTTCGAACGCGGCCTGCTGGGCCGCCTTTTCCGCATTCCACACGAAGCGCTGGCGCTCGCTCGGCGTGCCGTACACGTACGTGCGCGTGATGTCGGAAATGTAGTTGTGCAGCTTGCAGCCCGTGTCGATCAGCACCGTGTCGCCGGCCTTGAGGGTCTGGACGTAGCTGACGCCGTGCGGGAAGGCGGTGGCGGGGCCGAACAGCACGATGCAGAAATAGGAGCCGGATGCGCCGACCTTGCGGTGGGCGCGGGCGATGAATTCCTCCACCTCGGTCGTCGAGATGCCTTCGCGCAGGATGCTGGCGGTGGCCACGTGCACGGCCAGGGTCATGTCCATCGCGCGCTGCATCAGCGCGATCTCGGCGCGCGACTTGCGGGTGCGGCAGTGCGCCGTCACGGCGCGGGCGTTTTCCAGCGCGTAGCCGGTGGCCAGCGGACGGATGCCGTCGTAGATGAAGAACGCGGCGCTCTCGCAGATGCCAACGCGCGGCGGCCGTGTCTCGTCCTGCGCGATGCCCATCCGCGCTAGCACGTCGACGAAGAGACGGTACGGGCTTTCGTGCTCCTCCCAGCAGTTGACGGGGCCGTCGACCAGCATGAAGTCCTTCAGCGTATCGTGCTCGAACGCCGGCGCCATGTATTCCAGCGCGCCCGTGGCGGGCAGGATGGCGCCGACCATGCGTTCGCTGGCGTACCAGCGCGTGCCCGTGAAATACAGCAGGTTGGCACCGGCGTTCAGGTAGACGGCCGCAATGCCTTCGCGCTGCATATAGGCCTGCGCCTTGGCGATACGCGCCAGGTGTTCCTCGCGGCCGATGGGAACGGCGCCTGCCGTCATGTCTTCCAGCCCTGCCAGTGCTTCCTCGATGCTCTTGCCGCCGATGCCGATGCCGATGGTGTTCATGTGTGCTCCGTGGTTGTCGTTATGGGGTCGATTCAAAAAATTCGCTCAGTTGCGCGGCGCTGCCGTTGCCTCGCCGCAGCGTCAGCCTGGCGCCGCCGTGGAAGACGATGTCGATCTCGTAGTACGGTCCGCCCCGGTCGGCATATTCGTCGCTGACGCCGTCTTCGATGGCAGCGACCTCGTCGCGGCGCCACAGGTACAGCCAGCCTTCATCGGTGATGCCGCAGCGGCCATGCTCGTCGCGCCACAGCGTCAGCTGCGGGCGATGCAGGGCGTCGGGCGTTGGCAGCAGGCACTCGGGCGGGCGGCCGTAGCGCGACGATACCGTGGCGTTGGGAATGACGCTGGAACGGGTGGGAGCGAAATCGGTACCGTACGTGGCCAGCAGCATGCGCCGATAGTGGTTTGCGGTATAGCCGATCGAGCCGAACCCTTCCGAGCGGCTGTAGTTCAGGCGCAGCTCCAGCGCCGGGCTGCGCAATTCGAGGAACTGGCTCCAGTCGCGGCGGAACTCGTGTGTCCATGCAGGGCCCAGCGTAGCGAGCCAGTGCTTCACCTCGTCCAGCATCTGTGTCTCGGCCGCCTTGCCGTTGATCGTCGAGAAGGTGAAGTACCAGCTGTCCGGGGGGAAGCTGTCCTTGTCGCGGTTGCGGTGCGATGGCCGCAGGCGCTCGACCACCAGGCCGCCCAGGTCGACCGGCGCATCGGGATCGACATCTACCAGCGCCCGCAGCGCGGCATCGCCATCGAGCTTGCCCAGCCTGAGATCGCCCAGCGTGGACAGCACCGTCAGCTCGCACTCGTCCTCGGTCGCCAGGAAGCGCTCCAGCGCGGCAAGCGGGAGCATCCCCTGCGCCACCAGCCGGGCGTAGAAGGGGTGGGTGGGTTCGGGTGGCAGCGATACGGTCGCGTGATGGTCGCCCGTGCGCAGGTTCGCCCACAATACGGGCAGCTCATTGGTATTGACGGCCTGCTTCTCGAAATGGATGGCCGTCAGGCCGGCCCAGGCGGTGCGCCTGGGCGTACGGTAGTCGCGGTACTCGATGGCCTCGTCCGTCACGCGGTCGATCGGATCGCCACGTCCCATGACGGGCGAACGGAACGCCTTGCAGGGGCGGGCCTTGCCGCCCAGTTGCCAGCGTGGCCGCACCTGCACGGGTGCCATGCGGATGCCTTCCCAGCCGGATGCGACGAACGTGCACCCGACCAGGTCCACCAGCACCTCGCGCCGGTTCCAGCCCGTACGGGGGAAATCGCGGTCCTCGTGCAGCGGCGGTATCCACTTCAGTTCCCATGCGAACAGCCGGGTGCCGTCGGCGCTCACGACCGGCTCAGTAAAGCGCGCGTGCCGCCCCCAGTCGCAGCCGCCGACGGTCAGGCAAACCAGGCGAAAGCGCGCGGGCGAATCGGTAAAGCGGTGCAGGAAGGCGTCGTACGTCGCGAACGGGACGGGAGCGCCGGTGCGCGGCGGTGAGCGGAAGCGTTGGAAGAAGCTGAACAAATCTGGCATGCCTGGCCGGTGAAAAGACAGCGGGCTCCCATAGGGGAGCCCGCCGTGACGGAACAGTCATGATAGCAGGCAGGGCGCCGCTTGGCACCTGCCTGCCAGGTTGCCGCTTACTGCGTGACGACGCTGACCTTGTCGACCACGAAGGAGGTCTGGGCCGACGAGTCTTCCGTCATCGCGAACGACAGGCGCACGGTCTGGCCCTTGTACGGCAGCAGGCTGAAGCTGCGTACCTGGTAGCCCGAGGCGGCGTTGGCGTTGGAGTACGTCGCCAGCGTGCCCAGCGTCGTGCCGGACGTGTTCTTCACAGTGACGGCCAGGCGGTCGTACACCGTGGTGCCCGTTTCGGCCGTGTCGATGTGCAGCGCGAACGTCAGGTTGGCCGACGTGGCGGTCGAAGGGATCGAGATGTCCTGCGTCAGGGTCTCGGTCGCCGTCGCGCCGTTGCCGCCCAGGTAGGCGTAGCGGGTACCTTCATACGCGGTCTGGCCGGTGAACGCGCCGATCACGCCGGTGGTGCCGGCCCAGCCGGTGGCACCCGACTCGAAGCCGCCGTTGGTGACGCGCTCGGTCGTGCCGCCACCGCCGCTGCCGACGGTCAGCGTCGCGTTGCCGGACGTGACGGTCACTGGCGTCGTCGACGAATCCGTCACGGTTGCCTTGATGGTGGCGCCGTTGTCGGTCGTTTGCGCGGTGAACGAGTAGGTGGCCGAGGTGGCACCGGAGACCAGCGTGCCGTTCTTGTACCACTTGTAGCTGTACGGCGAGGTGCCGCCGCTGGCGCCCACGGTGAAGCTGGCCGTTGCGCCGGCTGCCACGGTGATCGAAGCCGGTTGCGTCGTGATCGACACGCCCGTGCCGCCGCCCGATTCAGGCACGTCGGTACCGACGTTGATCGCCGCGTAGGCACGCTTGACCGCGGTCGCCTCCTTGCTGCCCACGCCATACAGCTCTTCCGCTGCCTGCAGCACCTTGTTGCGGGCGTCGGCGTAGTTGGTCGACGACGTGAACTTGGTGGTGTTGGCCTTGAACCAGATGCGGAATGCCTTGTCCGTGCCGATACCCGTCATGTTCCTCGGGCTCTGGGTCAGGTACTGGCTGTAGTAGTCGCTGGTGGTCGTGGCGCTGGAGCCGTTGGCCAGGAAGTAGAACATGCGGTTGTTCGGGCCGCTGCTGTAGTGCACGTCGATGTTCTTGATCGTGCTGCTCCAGGCGTTCGGGCTCGAGCCGTCCTTGCTTGGCTTGTACATGTAGCGCAGCGGGGTGCCGGTCTTGCTGATCTCCGCGCCCATGACCCAATCGTTGCCCGTCGATGGGATCGTCGTGCCGGTGCCGCCCGCGCGGGCATAGGCTTCCGTCGCTTCGCCCTGGATGTCCGAGTTCGACTCGTTCAGGCCACCCGATTCGCCCGCGTACACCAGGTTCGAGGTGGCGTCGGTCACGCCGTGGCCCATTTCGTGGCCGATGACGTCGATCGAGCCCAGGTTCTTGAAGCTGTTGCCGTCGCCGATGTACATGCACTTGCAGCTCGGGTCGAAGAAGGCGTTGTCGTAGTTGTTGTCGACGTGGACGGCGATGTAGGTTGCCGTGTTGTTGCCGTCCAGGCTGCGCCAGCCGACCACGTTCTTCATCGAGTCGTAGGTGTTCATCAGGCCCCACAGCGCGTTCACGGCCGCGGTCTGGCCGTTGGCGTTGGTGGTGCTGCCGCCAGGGATGTACTGCTGGCCGTCGCCCCAGGTGTTCGTGCTGTTGGTGTAGATCTGGCCCGGATTCGGCGCGTTGGCCGAGCTGTGGTTGGCGTTGGTGATGGCCATGCCGCCGTATTTGCCGCCCGTGCCGCGGCTGGTGTCCAGCATCTGGTACGTGCTGCCCGACAGCGTCGTGTTGATCGGCACCGTGCCGTTGTACTGGCTCTTGCCCTGGCCGATGACGGTCTGCAGGGCGTCCCACTCGGCGATCACCGCGCCGGTCTTGGCGTTGACGATGCTGTCGCGGTATACCAGCTTGCTGCCGCTGGCCATGCGCGTCTTGACCAGGTAGGCCAGTTCGTAGCGCTCGACGACGTCTTCCAGGTCCAGCGCGTTCAGCGCGAACTCAGGCTTGTTGGCCGCAGCGGCCACGCGCACGGTCTTCATGACCGGGTAGATCAGCAGTTCGGCTTCCGGCTTCCAGCGGTGCACGCCGACCGGCGCGACGCGCTTGACGACGCTGTTGATGACGTCTTCCTGCGAGACCGCTGCAACCACGTCCGGCATGCCCTGGCCGGCGGCTACCGCGGCGCGCGAGCTGGAGAGGCCCTGGCGGCGGTTGGAGGCGGATTCGCTGACGATTTCGCCGTTGTCATCGCTGACGATCACGGAATCGGAACCGAAGATGCGCAGGCCCTTGAACGTGTGCTGGGCGCGCGTGATGCGCGTGCCGGCATCGCCCGGGTGCTGTACGGTGATCTTGTAGCCGTGTTCGTCGTCCAGGCCGGCGGCGGCGCGCCGTGCGGCGAGGCGATTCTCCAGGTTGGCTTTGGCGGTGGCGTTCATGGGCTCAGCCGGCGCGGCCATCAGGCTCTCGGGCAGCGCGCCACGGGTCTGGGCGGTTGCATGCAGAGCGGGGAGTGCGGCGATAGCCGCAGCGATGATGCTCAAGCGAAGGTTCATCTCTTCTCCAAAATCGGTAGTGGGGGAGGGGGCAGGTCCGCAAGAATTTGCGGTGAGCCGCACAGTAGTATTTCGCGTCCCGCAATGTCAAAAAACTTACGAAATTAGTCGCGCTGCCGAATTTTGTTAAGAATGAGACAGGGTTGACCGCAGGCCAGTTTGGTTTTTCTGCCGCGAATCATTAATTTATGGCGCGCAATTAAGTCAACATTGCCCCTCCTTTTGGAGGATTGCAAGTCGCAATTCGCGTTTAGGCACGCGCGCAACAGTAGTGTGCGCTATGGTTGCCATAAATGAATTCGTCGCCGTACACTACAGTGGCACCGAACGGCCACGTATGCCCGACGGGCTTACAAATACAGCGCAGCTGGGTAAGGGGGGCGGAAGCGAAACAGTCAGGCGACAGCGTTCTGTGCCGCGTTTTGCAGCACATCGCCGCCGCGATCGAAACGGATCGCGCGCGCCATGCCGGCAGGTTTCGATTTCTTCAATGCGCTGAGGCACACTTCAGGGACGCAAAAACATGACTAAGGTATCAGGCCTTCTCGCTCGTATTCCATTCGCCCTTCACAAGCCGGGCGCCATCGCGCCACCCACATAGGCAGCATCCCTTCCGCGTCACAGCCGGGCGAACGTCGTCCCGGTGCTGTGCGTGTACTTGCTTTAACGGACGCCAGTTCTCCGCTGCCCGCGGCGGAGCGGCGCATTACCAGTCCATTTGAAAGGATGCCCTTGCGGGCACGAGCCATGCAGTCCATCGCTACCAAAGTAGAACGCATCGTCATGGATTCGCCCTTCCTCAGTGAGGGATTGCGGCGAGGTCTGATCAACCTGTCGGAACTGGCGCGGCAGTTGCAGCCGCAGCTGGAGAGCGACTTGTGGAAACCCGTCGGCCAGGCGGCCGTCGTGATGGCGCTGCGGCGCGTCTCGGAACGCCTGCCCGACCACACGTCCAGCGATATCGTGTTGGCACAAAAGACCGGCCAGCTGACGGCCCGTACCGACCTGGTGGAACTGACCTACCGCCAGTCCGCCAATACGGACGAATGTCATCGCCAGCTGTTGGCGCAGGCGGGCCGGCGCAGCGACCTGTTCCTCACCGTGACCCGCGGCGTCAACGAGGTCATGGTGATCTGCAGCCGCCTGCTGATTCCGCTGGTGGACGAGGTGTTTGCCGGCGAACGCCTGCTGGCGCGCCTGGAGAACCTGAATGCCGTCACGCTGCAGCTGACCGCCGAGTCGCACCGCACGCCCGGCATCTATCACGCCATCCTGAAGAAGCTGGCGTGGGACAAGGTCAACCTCGTCAACCTGATCTCTACCCATACCGAGCTGACGCTGATCCTGGACAAGGACCAGACGGGGGCCGCGTTCGCCGTGCTGTCCAAGCTCGTCACCCACTGATCGCAAGGGTCTGTCCCCGCCGGGGCTGACCCTGAAGTTGGTTGGCCATTCCCAAACTTCGGGTTACGGTGCCGGCTGGTAAGCCGTCACCGCTACGCAGGCGAGGAGCGGTGCTCCTCGAGACCCCTGCTGCGCTCCCTTGCAGGGACAGACCCCGGCCCTTTTCCTTATTTTTCCTTCTTCTCGTCCTCGTCGGTCGAGAAGTTTAATTCCGGCGCCTCGCCGTCCTTGGTCTCGTTCGCCGCGTCGTCCGGGCTGCCATAGTCGGCCGGCGCGTCAATCTGCAGCTGGATCTGTTCCGTCATGTCCGTCTTCGCGCTGACCGAGACCAGGTTCGGGAACGCGATGATCAGCGCGACCATGATCACTTGTATACAGACGAACGGAATGGCGCCCCAGTAGATGTCGGACGTCTTGACCTCCTTCGGCGCCACCGAGCGCAGGTAGAACAGCGCGAAGCCGAACGGCGGGTGCATGAACGACGTCTGCATGTTCACGCCCAGGAGCACGCCGAACCAGATCAGGTCGATGCCCAGCTTTTCCGCCACGGGCCCGACCAGGGGCACCAGGATGAACGCCAGTTCGAAGAAGTCCAGGAAGAACGCGAGGCCGAAGAACAACACGTTGACGACGATGAGGAAGCCCGTCGCCCCACCTGGCAAACCTGACAGCAGATGCTCGACCCACAGGTCGCCGTTCACGCCGCGGAACACCAGCGCGAACACGGTGGAGCCGATCAGGATGAAGATGACGAAGCACGACAGCCGGGTGGTCGACATCATCGCCTGCGACAGCAGGCCCCAGTTCAGGCGCCGGTTCATCAATGCCAGCAGGATCGCGCCCAGGGCGCCCATGCCGCCGCCTTCCGTCGGCGTGGCCAGGCCGATGAAGATCGTGCCCAGCACCAGGAAGATCAGCGCCAGCGGCGGGATCAGCACGAACACGACCTTCTCCGCCATCTTCGACAGGAAACCCAGTTTCAGGTAGCGGTTGGCGGCGGCAAAGGCAAAGGCCCCGACGATACCCAGGGCGGCGGAAAAGATGCCCACTTCGTCGGCATGCGCCTGCGGGTGGGTGCTTTCATAATAGTGGGCGAAGCCATACGACGCCGCCACGGCGGCCACCAGCAGCACCAGCAGCGAGCGCACGCCCGAGTCGCCGTTCGGCTCCTTCAGGTTGCGCGCTTCCTCCGGCAGGGCCGGCGCATGGTGCGGCTTGAAGATGGAGACCGCCAGCACGTAGCCGCAGTACATCGCTGTCAGCAGCAGGCCGGGCACGAACGCGGCCTTGTACATGTCGCCCACCGAGCGGCCCAGCTGGTCCGCCATCACGATCAGCACGAGCGACGGCGGAATGATCTGCGCCAGGGTGCCGGATGCGGCGATGACGCCGGAGGCCAGGCGCTTGTCGTAGCCATAGCGCAGCATGACGGGCAGCGAGATCAGGCCCATCGAGATGACGGAAGCGGCGACGACGCCCGTGGTGGCGGCCAGCAGCGCGCCGACGAAGATGACGGCATACGCCACACCGCCGCGGATCGGGCCGAACAGCTGGCCGATGGTGTCGAGCAGGTCCTCGGCCATGCCGGAGCGTTCCAGGATCAGGCCCATGAACGTGAAGAACGGGATGGCCAGCAACGTGTCGTTGGCCATGATGCCGAAGATGCGGTTCGGCAGCGCCTGCAGCAGCTCCGGTTTCAGGAGGCCCAGTTCGATGCCGACAAGGCCGAACAGCAGGCCGTTCGCCGCCAGCGCGAACGCGACGGGAAAGCCGGACAGCAGGAAAATGACGAGCGCCCCGAACATGATGGGCGCCATGTTGGCGATGATGAATGCTTCCATTGTGGTGTACGTCCCCGGCTCGGTTGCTCAGTTGATTTTGTTGGCCTGCTTGATCGCTTCGATTTCCTGTTCCGGCGACGCGGCATGCTTCGTGAAGGCGCTGGCATCGAGCTGGCCGCGCAGGTAGGCGACGCGCTTGATGATTTCCGAGACGCCCTGCAGGATCATCAGCGCGAAGCCGACGGGGACGAGGATCTTGGCGGGCCAGACGATCAGGCCGCCGGCATTGCTGGACATCTCGCCATTGCGCACCGACTCCAGTCCGAACGGGAAGCCGTAATACAGGATCACCCAGCACACGGGCATGAGGAAGAACAGGTAACCGAACAGGTCGAGCCAGACCTGCGTGCGCTTTGAGAAACGGCCGGTGACGACGTCGATGCGCACGTGTTCGTCGCGCCGCAACGTGTGGGGGGACGCCAGCATGAACACAGCGGCAAACAGGTACCACTGGATTTCCAGCCAGGCGTTGGAACTCATGTTGAGGGAATAGCGCACCAGCGCGTTGCCGGCGCAGATCAGCACCGCCAGCAGCAGGGCCCAGGCCACTGCTGCCGCGATGCTGTCGTTCAGCTTGTCGATTGCCCGCGAAACTGCCATGAACATCGTTGTCTCCTCGCTTCGGTTCGGGCGCTGCGTTGGCGCCCGTATTGCGGTGTTGGTGATGCGGCGTGACGGCGTAGGGGAATGTCTACATGGCGAGCTGGCTCCGGATCCGGGCGATGGCGGCGCGCACCTGGTTCGGCGCGGTGCCACCCACGTGGTCGCGCGCGGCGACGGAACCTTCCAGGGTCAGCACGGCGAACACGTCGTCGCCGATCAGCGGCGAGAACTGGCGCAGCTGTTCCAGCGACAGGTCGGCCAGGTCGCAGCCCGCATCCACGCACGTGCGCACGGCATGCGCCACGGCTTCGTGCGCGTCGCGGAACGGCAGGCCTTTCTTGACCAAGTAGTCGGCCAGGTCGGTCGCGGTGGCATAGCCCTGCAGCGCGGCGGCGCGCATCGCTTCGGGCTTCACCGTGATGCCGCCGGCCATGTCGGCGAAGATGCGCAGCGTGTCGACGACGGTGTCCACCGTGTCGAACAGCGGTTCCTTGTCTTCCTGGTTGTCCTTGTTGTAGGCTAGCGGCTGGCCCTTCATCAAGGTCAGGAGGCCCATCAGGTGGCCATACACGCGGCCGGTCTTGCCGCGCGCCAGTTCCGGCACGTCCGGGTTTTTCTTCTGCGGCATGATCGACGAGCCCGTGCAGAAGCGGTCGGCGATGTCGATGAAGCCCACCCGTGGGCTCATCCAGATCACCAGCTCTTCCGACATGCGCGACACGTGCGTCATGATCAGCGAGGCGGCGGCCGTGAATTCGATGGCGAAGTCGCGGTCGGACACGGCATCCAGCGAGTTGTGGCAGACGTCGTCGAAGCCCAGCGTCCGCGCCACGCGCAGGCGGTCGATCGGGAACGTGGTGCCGGCCAGCGCGGCGGCGCCCAGCGGCAGGCGGTTGACGCGCTTGCGGCAGTCGGCCATGCGCTCGGCGTCGCGACCGAACATCTCCACGTAGGCCAGCATGTGGTGGCCGAACGTGATCGGCTGCGCGACCTGCATGTGGGTGAAGCCGGGCAGGATCGTGTCGGCATGCTGCTCCGCCAGGTCCAGCAGGGCACTGCGCAGCTGCGCCAGCAGGGCGGTGATGTCGTCGATGGCCGAGCGCACGTACAGCCGGATGTCGGTCGCGACCTGGTCGTTGCGCGAACGGCCCGTGTGCAGGCGCTTGCCGGCGTCGCCCGCCAGTTCGGTCAGGCGCTTTTCGATATTCAGGTGCACGTCTTCCAGGTCCAGCAGCCACTCGAACTGGCCGGCCTCGATCTCCTGCGCGATCTGCGCCATGCCGTTGCGGATCGCTTCCAGGTCGGCGGCGGGAATGATGCCCTGGGCCGCCAGCATCTCGGCGTGGGCCAGCGAGCCTTCGATGTCGGCCTTGGCCATGCGCTTGTCGAAGAAGACGGAGGCGGTATAGCGCTTGACGAGATCGGAGACGGGTTCGGAGAAGCGAGCCGACCAGGCCTCGCCTTTTTTGGAGAGTTGTGCAGTCATGGTGTGGGTCCGGTTATTGAAGCCCCGCCGCGGCGTGGGGCTTGCTTTACTGATTATAAACAAGGTTTGCCCTGCGGCGGCCTTTTGCATGGGCATCGCCCGGCAGTGGTATCGTTGTGTTTTTGTCCAGGAGAGAGTCGATGAGGAAGTTTGCCGCCGCCGTAGGCATGCTGGCGCTGGCCGGCAGCGCGTTTGCGCAGCAGCTGGTGCAGTCGTCCCTGCAGTCGTCCACGCAGCCGTCGCTGCAGTCGTCCACCCGGGCGTCGACGCAACCGGCCTTGCAGCCGGCCCTGCAGGCGCGGCAAGTGAACAGCGCCGACGTGGCCAGCGTGGATGCGATCGTGGCCGCGCTGTACGACACCATTTCCGGCCCCGCGGGCAGGGCGCGCGACTGGAGCCGCCTGCGTGCGCTGTTCCGTCCCGACGGCCGCATGATCGTGCACGGCCTGGCGAAGGAAGGCGGGAACGAAGGCAGCTACCAGACGCGGGTGATGGCGGTGGACGATTATATCGAGCGCGTCGCGCCGCTGTTCGCCAGGGAAGGCTTCTTCGAGACGGAGCTGGCACGCCAGGTCGAGCAGTTCGGCGCCATCGCGCACGTGTTCTCCACCTACGAATCGCGCCACGCGCCGGGCGACAAGCCCGTCCAGCGCGGCATCAACAGCATCCAGCTTGTCAACGACGGCCAGCGCTGGTGGATCCAGTCGCTGGTCTGGCAGGCCGAATCGGCGCAGCACCCGCTGCCGCAACGCTACCTGCAGGGGCGCTGATGGCATACGTCGTCGATACCGACAAGGCGCGCCTGGACGTCGCCATGATCCACCGCTTCCTCGGCGAGGAGTCGACGTGGGCGCTGGGCATTTCGCGCGAACTGGTGCAGCGGGCGATCGATGGATCCCTGTGCTTCGGCGTGTACGCCGCCGATGGCGCGCAGGTGGCGTTCGCCCGCGTGATCACCGACCAGGCCACGTTTGCCTACCTGCTGGACGTGTTCGTGCTGCCCGCGCACCGTGGGCAGGGCCACAGCACGCGGCTGATGGATGCCGTCATGGCCCATCCGGGCCTGCAGGGCCTGCGCCGCTTCATGCTGGCTACGATGACGGCGCCGGATTTATATGCGCGCTATGGCTTCGCGCCGCCGGCGCTGCCGCAGGCGCTGATGGAGCGTAATTTCCCCGATATCTACCGCAGCGGCGCCGCGTAGGCGCGCCTCGCCACGTGTGGTGGCGTGTCCTCACATCGCGCATTTTTCCGCGCGGCGACCGTGCGCCGGTTGAGTTTTCAGGCCGACGTGCGTAGAGTGAAACAATGCCTTTTTTAACACTGCCGGACGGCCGGGGCCTGGCGCACAGCGTGCGGATCCCCGGCCCGACCGGCACCAACCGATTCAGGGAGCTTTGATGAGCAAGCAATACCGGCCCGCCAGCCGCACCGGCTTATGCCTTAACACCGCCGCACACGCCGTGCGCGCCGCGCTGGTGCTGGGCCTGTGCGCGAACGCGGCGCTGGCGCAGAGCGCCGCGCCAGGCACGCCGTTGCCACGGGTGGAGATCACCGGGTCGGCGATCCGCCAGATCGAATCCGAGACGCCGCTGCCCGTGCAGGTGGTCACGCGCGAGGATATCGAGAAGGCCGGCGTCACGACGGCGGCCGAACTGATGACGCGCATCTCCGCCAACGTGGGCGGGCTGACCGACGGCGTCAGCATCAACGTGGGCGGCGACCAGCGTGGCCTGAACAGCGCCAACTTGCGCGGCATCGGCACGTCGTCCACGCTGGTGCTGCTCAATGGCCGGCGCATGGCCAACTTCGCGTCTCCTGGCGACGATGCCGGCGTGGACCTGAACAATATCCCGGCGGCGGCCATCGCCCGCGTCGAAGTGCTGATGGACGGCGCCTCCGCGCTGTACGGCACCGACGCCATCGGCGGCGTCATCAACTTCATCACGCGCAAGGACTTCCGCGGCATCGAACTCAATGCCTACCGGGGCGGCACGGACGAAGGCGGCGCCGGCAAGCGCGCCGGCACCATCAGCGCGGGCATCGGCAACATCGGGCAGGACGGCTACAACCTGTTCGCCGTGTTCGACTGGCAGGGGACGGATGCGCTGCGCAGTTCGCAGCGCAGCTTCATTCCGGAGCTGCGCATCCCCGAGCGGCTGGGCCACCTGTTGTCCGGCTTTACCAGCCCGGCCAATATCCGCCTGACGTCCGCGCAACGCGACCACTTGCAGGAGACGGGCTTCCTGCTGAACGGCCGGCCCATCACGAACCGCCTGATCAACCTGTCGATCCCGAACTGCAGCCCGCCCGCCAACCTGTACCTGCCGGCCGGCACGGGCGGCGTCGATGCCTGCACCTACGACTACATGGGCGATACGGAGCTGTATCCGAAGTCGAACAAGCAGAACTTCCTGAGCCGGGGCGTACTCAAGCTCGATGCCAACAACCAGCTGTATGCGGAGGTGGCGCTGAGCCGCTCGCGCACCAACTACGTGGGCTCGTCGGCGCGCGTAACGGGTTACATCGACGCCAGCCGCGTGCCGGCGCTGGCCAACGCGGGCCTGGAAACGCTGGAGGACGACGACGTGCAGGGCGAGCTGGAACTGCGCATGCGCCTGACGGAGGCGGGCAACCGCACCAGCGAACTGACGAGCGAAAGCCAGCGCTACGTGCTGGGCCTGACGGGCACGATGGCGGGCTGGGACTACGACGTGGGCCTGAACCACAGCGTCAACGTCGTCAAGGACAAGGACATGCATGGCTACGTGCTGTACAACGAGCTGCTGGAAGGGATCGCGGGAGGCCTGATCAATCCGTTCGGGCCGTCCGGTCCCGAAGGGCGCGCCCTGATCGACCGCATCCAGGTCAACGACGTCGTGCGCCATTCGAAGGGCACGATGGATTCCGTCGACTTCAAGGCTTCGCGCGCCGTGCTGGCGCTGGGCGGCGGCGACCTGGCGCTGGCCGTGGGCGGCGAAATGCGGCGCGAACGCACCGACTTCACGCCCTCGGCCCTCCTGATGAGCGACAACATCAACAACGACGCGGCGCCGGAGGGCGGCAAGGCCACCAGCGACCGCCGTCGCGTGGCCGCCGTGTTCGGCGAGCTGCAGGCGCCGTTCACGAAACAGTGGCAGGGCCAGCTCTCGGCCCGCTACGACCATTACCAGCACGTGGGCGGGGCGCTCAGCCCGAAGGTGGGCGTCAGCTGGACGCCGGTGAAATCGGTGATGCTGCGCGGCTCGGCCGGCCGTGGCTTCCGCGCCCCGTCGATGACGGACCTGTACCGCCCGACCGTCTACAGCTCCACGGCCACGCTGCCGGACCCGGTGTACTGCGCCACCGTCGACAACAACTTCGCCGACTGCGCCAACAACTGGGATACGCGCCGCTACAGCAATGCGGACCTGAAGCCCGAGCGCAGCAAGCAGTTCTCGCTGGGTGCCGTGCTGGAGCCGGGCAAGCACGTCACGGCCAGCATCGACTACTGGAACATCCGCCGCACGGACCTGATCAGCGAACTGGGGGACGACGTCATCCTGGGCAACCTGGCCAAGTACGGCAACCTGGTGCACCGCGACGAGGACGACTACATCGACTACATCGAGCTGCACAAGGAAAACCGCGGCGCCCAGGTGGCACGCGGCATCGACCTGATGGTGGACGTGCATGGCGTCGACACGGCCATCGGCCGCTTCGGCGGCCGCCTGACCGGCACCTACGTGCTGAAGTCGAAGGTACAGACGGGGCCGGGCGACCCGTTCATCAGCAACCTGGGGCGGTTCGTCACCGACATGGTGGTGCAGCGCTGGCGCCACACGGTAAGCTTCGACTGGGAACGCGGCCCGCTGTCGGCCAGCCTGTCGAACACGTTCTCGTCCGGCTACGACGACCAGAACTCGGCCATCAATATCGACGACGGCAGTGTCGTGGCGGCCAACCGGGTCGCGTCGTATTCGCTGTGGGACCTGTCGGGCGCCTGGGAGGTCAACAAGGCGTGGAAGGTACGAGCCGGGGTGCAGAACCTGGCCGACAAGAGCCCGCCCTATTCGAACCAGGCGTACTACTTCATCTCCGGCTACGATCCGACCTACACCGATCCGCGCGGCAGGCGTTTCTATGCCAGCGTAAACTACGTGTTCAAATAGCCGGGGCAGGGCCTGCCCGGGCTCGGGGTCAGTCCTTTCGGGAGCGCAGCAGGCGTTCGAGGAGCACCGCTCCTCGCCTGCGCAGCGGTGCCGGCCTACCGCCGCCACCATGACCCTGTTTTTATCGCGATCAGGACAGATCGTCATTAAAACAGGAGGATGCATGCGCAAGCAGTCGTTCCACCGGTGGTCGTTCCTTGCAAAACCATGCCGAGCGATGCTGGCCGTCCTGCTGGCCGCGGCCCTGGCCCACGCCCCGGCTGCCGCCCAGGATACGGAAACCCTCCAGCCGCCGCCCGAAGCCACCGCCCCCGAGAAACCCCTGCCCGTCGCCAAGGGCTCGCTCGTCATCATCGGCGGCGGCCTGCGCGGCGACAATGCGGACGTCTGGTCGAAGATCGTCAGCCTGGCAGGCGGCAAGGGCGCCCGCATCGCCGTCTTCCCCTCCGCCTCCGGCACGCCCGAAAAGGCGGCCGAGATCATCATCGGCTACCTGAAGAAATACGGTGCCGACGCGTTTGCCGTGCCGGTGGCGATCCGGCTGGCCGGCAGCGACTACCGCAAGGCGGCCGAGGATGCGGCCCTGGCGGAGAAGATCCGCAAGTCCGGCGGCGTATATTTTGCCGGTGGCGACCAGACCCGCATCACCAAGGCCCTGGTGCGCGAGGACGGTACCCGCACGGCGGCGCTGGAAGCGGTCTGGGACCTGTACCGGCGCGGTGGCGTCGTGGCCGGCACCAGCGCCGGTGCCGCCATCATGAGCAGCACGATGTTCCACAACCCCCGCTCGATCCTGCCGATGCTGCGCAGCGGCATCACGGACGGGCAGGAAATCGCGCCCGGCCTGGGCTTCATCGGCGACGACGTGTTCGTCGACCAGCATCTGTTGGTGCGGGGCCGCTTTGCCCGCATGATCCCCGCCATGCTGACCAAGAACTACAAGCTGGGCCTGGGCATCGACGAGGACAGCGCATTCGTCATCAACGCCCAGCGCGAGGTAGAGGTGATCGGCTACAGCGGTGGCCTGCTGATCGACACGTCGCAAGCCGTGTGGGACAAATCGAAGCCCGACTTCAACGTCAGCAACGTACGCATCAGCTACCTGGACCGGGGCGACCGCTTCAACATCATCACGCACAGCTTCACGCCGGCACCGGACAAGGCGGGCGGGCGCATCGAGCCAGGCCGCACGGCACTGCGCGGGCCCGTCTACAGCAACGACATCCTGGGCAACTATGCCGTGGTCCAGCTGATGGAGCGGCTGATCGACAGCGACCAGGAAGAGGCGATCGGCATAGCCAGCGGCAATCCACGCAGCAGCACGCCCGAAGTGGGCTTCGAGTTCCGCTTCACCAAGACGCCGGAAAGCGTGGGCTACATCTCCGGCATCGCCGAGGCCTACTCGGTGCTCAACATCCGCCTGGACGTGCGGCCCATCGACATTCCGCGCCCCCTCTACAAATATCGCTGAAAAGATGTAAATACCTGAATCCGACCGCCGGGCCGTTGCGTATATAGCCACGTTGCATCCTTCGTCATACTCATCCTTGAGGAGAAGACCGTGGCTATACCGTTGAAGCAGTCCCCGCGCCGGCTCGCGTCCAGCGCCGCATTCCTTGCCCTGGGCAGCGCCGTCGCGCTGCTGCCGGCCGCCGCCCAGGCCTCCAGCCACCGCGAGGCGCCGTTCGTCACCAGTATCCCGAAGGCCGACGCCACCGATTTCTATATGTTCCGCTCGTACGAGCCGGGGCGCGACCGGTTTGTCACGCTCGTCGCCAACTACGTGCCGCTGCAGGACCCGTACGGTGGCCCGAATTTCTTCATGATGGACCCGAACGCGCTGTACGAGATCCACGTCGACAACAATGGCGATGCCAAGGAGGACATCACGTTCCAGTTCCGCTTCGCCAACACCAACAAGGATGCCCAGTTCACCGTCGGTGGCAAGAAGGTCTCGATCCCGCTGGTGATCAACGGCGGCGCCATCGCCGGTGTCGATGCGCCCGGCGTCAACGTCCGCGAGACCTATAGCGTCAATGTGGTGCGGGGCGACCGGCGCGGTGGCGCCCGCAGCGCCGTGACCAATGCCGGCAGCGGCGCGGCCACGTTCGACAAGCCGATCGACAATGTCGGCAACAAGTCGATTCCCGACTATCCGGGCTACGCTGCCAAGCACGTGTACGACGTCAAGATTCCCGGTTGCGAGACGCCGGCGCGGATGTTCGTCGGCCAGCGCAAGGATCCGTTCGTCGTCAACCTGGCCGAGACGTTCGACCTCGTCAACATCAAGGCACCGGCCGTGGAGTTCGACGCGAACGCGGAGCGTGCCGCGCGCGACGACCTGGCGGACAAGAACGTGACGACGATCGCGCTGGAAGTGGCGGCGGCCTGCCTGACATCGCCCGGCGACCCCGTCATCGGCGCCTGGACCACGGCCAGCGTGCGCCAGGGCCGCCTGATCAACCCTGCGCCAGGTGCGGCGGCCCCTTCGAAGGAAGGCGGCGCGTGGACGCAGGTGTCGCGCCTGGGCATGCCGCTGGTGAACGAAGTCGTCATCGGCCTGAAGGACAAGGACCGCTTCAACCACAGCAAGCCAACCGCTGATGCGCAGTTTGCCGACTACGTGACCCATCCGACGCTGCCGATGCTGGTCGAGACCCTGTTCGGCAATGCCGGCGCCAAGGCGCCCACCAACTTCCCCCGCAACGACCTGGTCGCCGCGTTCCTGACAGGCGTAAAAGGGCTGAACCAGCCGGCCAAGGTGACGGCGGCCGAGATGCTGCGCCTGAATACGGCCATCGCGCCGGCCGCGAAGGGTGCGCAGAAGCGCCTGGGTGTCATCGACGGCGACAATGCGGGCTTCCCGAACGGGCGCCGGCCGGGCGACGACGTGGTCGACATCGCGCTGCGGGTGGTCATGGGCAAGCTCTGTACGTTGAACCTGGGCTGCGCCCCGGCCGACGCACCGGCGGGCACGATCCGCTTCACGGATGGCGCCTGGCTGGACGACAGCGCCTTCACGGCGGCGTTCCCGTACCTGAAGCCGCCGCTGTCCGGGTCGCCGCAGGGGCAGGCGCCGGCGCAGGCGCGGCGTTGAGGAGAGCACCATGAAACCATTGATCTGTGCCTGCGTCGTGGCGATCCTGGCCGCGTGCGGCGGCGGCGGCGACCATGGCAGCGCCGGTCCCGTCGCACCGCCCGTCCAGCCCCCCGTGACGGCGGTCGACAGCTTCTTTGCCGCCGTGCTGGCGGTGTTCGGCAAGGACGAGGAAGGCGAGCCGGTAGCCATCGAGGCCGCAGCCGCCACGGCGCCGGAAGGCGCCGAACCGCAAGCGGTACCGTAGCCATGAAGGCGGGGATGCTGCTTGCCGGCGCCTGGCTTGCCGCCGGGTGCGCGGCGGCGCCATACCGGCCGGCGTCGGGCGATACGGTCGTGACGACCGTCGCGCGGAGCGCCGGCACGCCCGAAATCCGCCAGCTGCAAGGGCGGCTGGCGGCGGCGCCCGGCGACCTGCCGACGGCACTGGCCCTGGCGCGCCGTTACATCGCGCTGGGCCGCGCCGAGACCGACCCGCGCTACTTCGGCCATGCCCAGGCCGTGCTGGCACCGTGGTGGGGACGCGTCGACGCGCCGCCCGGCGTGCGGCTGCTGCGCGCGCAGTTGCTGCAGAACGGCCACCGGTTCAGCGCCGCGCTGGCCGACCTGCAGGCAGTCACGGCCAGCCAGCCGCGCAATGCCGAGGCGTGGCTGACCCAGGCCGTCGTGCAGGCCGTCCAGGGCGATCACGCGGCCGCCACCGCCAGTTGTGCGCGCGTGGCAACGCTGGCGGAGGAGCTGGCGGGATTCGCATGCCTGGCTGCCGCCAGCGTCAACACGGCGCGGCTGGAAGCGAGCGAGCGGCTGCTGGCGGCGACCCTGGCGCGCAGCAGCGGAACGCCGGACGAGCTGCACGTGTGGGCATGGACGCTGCTGGCCGAGATGGCGGCCCGGCGCGGCGCCGCCGGTACTGCCGAACAGCGTTACCGCACCGCGCTGGCGCTGGCGCCGCGCGACAGCTACCTGCTGGGCGCCTATGCCGATTTCCTGCTCGACGCAAAGCGTCCCGCCGAGGTGCTGGCGCTGCTGCGCGAACGGCAGCGCGTGGATGGGCTGCTGCTGCGCCATGCGCTGGCGCTGCGGGATGCCGGTGGCAACCGGGGCGCGCTGGCGGCGGCGGTCGCCGAACTGCAGGCGCGCTTCGACGCGGCCGCGCAGCGCGGCGACAGGGTTCACCTGCGCGAAGAGGCCCGCTTCATGCTGCAGCTGCGTGGCGACCCGTCCGCCGCGCTGGCGCTGGCCCGGCAGAACTGGACGGTGCAAAAGGAGCTGGCCGACTTGCGCATCCTGCTGGAGTCGGCCAGGCTGGCCGGCGACCAACGCACATTGCGGGATGCGCGGGAATGGGTCGCGCGCAACGGCACGCAGGACGTCATGCTGCCGGGTCTGGCCGGGAGCGGGCCATGAAGCGCCGCTCGCTGGTGTCGCCCTTCGCCTTGCTGCTCATGCTGCTGGCCTGCCTGCTGTGCGAGCCGGCGCGTGCCCACAAGCCCAGCGACAGCTACCTGACGCTGCGCCTGGATGGCGAGCGCGTCGAAGCGCGCTGGGACATCGCGCTGCGCGATCTCGACTTTGCCATGGGCATCGACGCGAACGACGACGGCCGCCTGACCTGGGACGAGATCCGCGCGCGCCACGATGCGATCGCCGCCTACGCGCTGGCACGGCTGCGACTCTCCTCGGCTGAAGGCGGCTGTCCCCTGGTCGCGCGCACGCAGTTGGTGGACCGCCATACCGACGGCGCCTATACGGTGCTGACCCTGGAAGGCGCCTGCCGCGCGCCGCCGACACGGCTGCTGGTCGATTACCGGCTGTTCGCCGATACGGATGCCCAGCACCGGGGCCTGCTGCGCATCGATCACGGTGCGACCGTACAGACGGCCATCCTGGGCGGGGAGCGGCCGAGGCAAGCGCTGGAACTGGAGCACGTGTCCGCCGCGCGCCAGTTCCTGGCCTATGTGTGGCACGGCATGTGGCATATCTGGATCGGCTTCGATCACATCCTGTTCCTCGTGTCGCTCTTGTTGCCGGCCGTGCTGGCAAGGCAGGGTGGGGCGTGGGTCCAGGTGGCGGACCCGCGCAGCGCCGCCATCGACGTGATCAAGACCGTCAGCGCATTCACCGCCGCGCATTCGGTGACGCTGGCGCTGGCCGCGCTGGATCTCGTCAGCCTGCCGTCGCGCTGGGTGGAGTCGGCCATCGCGCTCTCGGTCGTGCTGGCGGCGCTGAACAATGTATGGCCGCGCGTGCTGGCGCGGCGCTGGCTGGCCGCGCTGGCGTTCGGCCTGGTGCACGGCTTCGGCTTTGCCGGCGTTCTGGCCGACCTGGGGCTGCCGCGCGGCTCGCTGGCCCTGTCGCTGCTGGGGTTCAATGTGGGGGTGGAGCTGGGCCAGCTGGCCATTGTCGCCGTCGTGCTGCCGGTGACGTTCCTGTTGCGCGGCACGGGTGTGTATCGGCGCGTGCTGATGCCGGGCGGCTCGCTTGCCATCGCGCTGGTGGCGCTCGTGTGGCTGGGGCAGCGCGCGTTCGACTTCCCGCTGGCGTGAAAACACTGTCCCTCGGGCTTACAACAACCTCACCCAACTACCCTTGTACAGCACCGGTCCCGTCGGCGCATTCGGATTCGGCGAGCCTCCCTTCGGTTCCAGGCTGACGGCCAGCATGGCCACGTCGCTGCCCAGGGCGCGTTCGTTCAGCAGCAGTTGCGCGCTGCCCTTGTCGTCCAGGATGCCCAGCGAACGCGGCGTGCCCTGTTGCGTGATGGCCCACAGCTGCAGGGTGCGCTCGTCCGGCACCGCCGTCTGGCCCAGCACGCGCACGGCAATGACGCCGTTGCGGTGGTCGGCCGTGACGACGAGGGCGGCCTGGGCCCGTTCGTCCGTCAGCGTCGCTACGGTGTCGACCTGCGTGGCCGGCCGTTGCAGGACCAGCACCAGCGCCAGCGCCGCGGTGGCGGCGGTGCCCGTCAGGCCCAGCGTGCGCCACCAATGCAGCGGGTCGCGGTGCCAGAGCTGCCAGCGTTTCGGTGGCGGCTCCAGGTGCAGCCGCTGTTCGATGGTGCGCCATACGCGCGCGCGGGGCGCCCGCTCGGGCGTGAATTCGCCCAGCGGCACCAGGCGCTCGCTCCATTCCTGCACCAGTCGACGCAGCGCGGCGTCGCCATGCAGCCAGCCTTCGAAGCGGCGCCGCGCGCCACCCTTCAGGGTGCCCAGCACGTATTCGGCGGCCAGGCGGTCGCGCAGTTCCGGGTTGTCGCGGATACTCACAGTCCCTCCCGCGCCAGGCATGTTTTCAGTTTCAACAGGCCCCGGCGGATCCACGTCTTGACGGTACCGATCGGCAGTGCCAGCTGCTGCGCCACCTCGCTGTGCGACAGGTCGTGGAAGAAGGCCAGGCCGATCGCCTGGCGGTGCGCCCGCTCCAGCGCCGCCATGCAATGCGCCAGCGCGCGCGCTTCAGCGCTCGACTGCAGCAGGTCGGCCGGGCCCGGCCCGGTGTCCTCGAGATTGTCCATGACTTCCACGTCGAATCGGGCGACATCGATATCCGGCGCGCCGCCCGTGCGGCGCAGGATGTCGAGTGCCTTGTTGCGCACGATCGCCGCCATCCACGTCATCGGCGCCGCCAGCTCGGCCTGGTAGGTGCCGGCCGCGTGCCAGATCGAGACGAAGGCATCCTGCAACGCCTCCTCGGCCAGCTCGTGCTTGCGCAATATACGCAGCGCGAAGCCGAACAGTTTCGGCGACGTGGCGACGTACAGCGCGTGGAACGCCCGCGCGTCGCGCCGGGCCGCAGCGAGCAGCCAGGCACGCAGCCGGTCCGGGTCGTTGGGAGTGTCGTAGGGCACGGCGTGGGCGGGAGGTTGGGATGTGCAGAGGGTAGCGTGCTTCCGTCCGCCCGGCAAGTCGCGCCTGTACCGGTGGCGGGACAGGCGCATACAATAGCCGCCTACACCCACCATCCGTGACAAACAGGAGACACCATGCGCCTTTTCCGTCATCTTCCCGCCATTGCCGGCCTGGTCGCCGCCAGCGCCACGGCTGCCCAGCCGGCCACCGTGCGGGTCGACTATCTCCACAGCGGCAACGCGCTGGCCGAATCGTATGCGCTCGAGCGCGTCGTCATCGAGCCGCTGCCGTGGCCGGGCGACATGACGCGCACCGTCGACGATACGGACCGCGGCATCAACAAGGTCGAGGTGGTCGATGCGAAGACGGGCCGGCTGCTGTACTCGCGCGGCTTTTCGACCATCTTTGGCGAGTGGCGCAGCACTGGGGAAGCGGCCAAGGCGTCGCGCGCGTTCGGCGAGTCGGTGCGCTTTCCCAAGCCCGACCGCCCCGTCAAGGTGCGCATCCTGAAGCGCGACGAGCGCAACCAGTTCTCCATCGTCTGGACGGCCGACATCGACACGGATGCGCTGGACGTCGTGCGCAAGCAGCCGCCCGCGCCGGCGCGACCCGTGCCGATCCGCTCAAGCGGGCCGTCGCCGCAGAAGGTCGACCTGCTGATCCTGGGCGACGGTTATACCCAGGGGGAGATGAAGAAATTCGAGCAGTCGGCGCGCCGCCTGGCCGACTACCTGTTCACGGTGTCGCCGTTCCGCGAGCGCGCCAATGACTTCAATGTGTGGGCGCTGGCCGTGCCGACGCAGGAATCGGGCGTCTCCCGGCCTTCCACCAACACGCATCACGCCTCCGCGCTGAACACCCGCTACGACATCTTCGGCAGCGAGCGCTACGTGCTGACGACGGACAACCGCGCCTTGCGCGACATCGCCCAGCATGCGCCGTACGAGTTCATCGAAATCCTCGTCAACAACGACACCTACGGTGGCGGCGGCATCTATGGCCAGTTCAGCACCGCGGCGGCCAACAACGACTGGGCCAACTATCTGTTCGTGCATGAATTCGGCCACCACTTCGCCGGCCTGGCGGACGAGTACTACACGTCGCCGGTGGCGTATCAATCGACGGGCGAGCGCATGGAACCGTGGGAGCCGAACGTGACGGCGCTGCAGGACCCGGCCAACGTCAAGTGGCGCCGCCACGTGACGGCCGGCGTGCCGATGCCGACGCCGTGGCCGAAGGCCGAGTACGAGGCGCATTCGCGCGAATACCAGAAGGTGCGTGCGCAGCTGCGCAAGGACAATCGCCCGGAAGGAGAGATGAACAGGCTGTTCCGCGACGACCTGGCGTGGACCAACGCGCTGTTCTCGAAGGCGCCGCACCGCAAGGCAGTCGGTGCGTTCGAAGGCGCCAACTACGAGGCGACCGGCTACTACCGCTCGCAGCAGCAGTGCCTGATGTTCGACCGCAGCGAAGCGTTCTGCGCCGTGTGTGCGGAGGCGATCGGCCAGACCATCGACCTGTACTCGCGCGGAGCAGGAAAGTAAGGAAAGTAAGGAAAGTAAGAAACGCAAGCAAATGTTTCAATGTACGGTGCCGCACAGTTGATATCGGTTGGAAAGTTTATTCTGGATCCCGTGACAAGAAGAAAACAACGCAAACCACAACGAAAGGTGCCAAACCATGAATAAACTGCTCGCAACCCTGATCGCCGGTGTCTTCGCTACCGCTGCCCACGCCCAGATCGCCACCACTGCGCCAGTGAACCAGAACGTCGCCGAGGCACAGGCCGATGCCCAGAAGGACATCGCCAAGGCGCAGGAAAAAGAAGCGAAGAAGGTACAGGACGCCAACGAAGACGTCGCGAAGGCCCAGCAGAAGGCAGACAAGAAGAAAGCCAAGGCCACCCACAAGGCCGACAAGGAATACGCCAAGGCCAACGAAAAAGTGGCTGACGCCGATGCCGAAGACAAGCTGAAGGCGGAAGCCAAGGGCGACAAGAACGTCGCGAAAGCCGAAGCGAAGGTCGCCAAGGCCAATGCCAAGGCGAACGAAAAGGTCGCCAAGGAAATGGCTGAGGCCGACAAGGAAAAAGCGCTGGCAGCCGCCAAGACGGACGAAGCCGTCGCCAAGGCCAATGCCGAGGTGAAGAAGGAAGCCGCCAAGCACTAAGCCTGGCCCTTCATCGAAAGCCGCCGTTCCGCACCCCGCGGACGGCGGCTTTTTGTTGTGGTTTTTCTGAACCGGCCCGGATTCGACACGCTCTCGCGCGGCAGGAAGCTGACGGTTGCAAGCCTCGATCGCTTGAGCGAGATCAACATCGTCGCGCTGCCAGGGCGCAATCTGTGACCTCCCTTGATGCACTTCATGGAGCAGTCACGATGAAACCGATGGCTTTGATCTTGCAGGGCGGCGGCGCGCTGGGCGCTTTCGAATATGGCGTGGTGACCGGCCTGGTGGAGGAGGGCTGGCATCCCCGCGTCGTCACGGGGGTTTCGATCGGCGCGATCAACGCCGCCTCGATCGCCGGCGCCAAGGGGGGCGATATCGCCGCCAGCCTGCACCGGATATGGGATGCGATCACGCTGCCGGCGATGCCGCTGTTGCCGGCATTCGTGCAGGCCAACATGTCGCTGTTGGGCAACCCGAAATTCTGGCAGTCGCGTACCGACTACTGGAACGTGCTGAGCTGGAACAGCCTGTGCAGCACCGCGCCGATGCACCGGACCCTGGCGGGGCTGCTGGACTTCGAGCAGCTCAACGACCCTCTGCATATCCGCTTTGGTGTCGCGGCCACCAGCCTGCACACGGGCGGCCAGGTCACGTTCTCGAACTACACGGCCAGGGAAGCGCATCTGGACACGGGCCATCACAAGGCCGTGCGCACCCGCCTGACGCCGTCGCACGTGCTGGCCAGCGGCAGCCTGCCGCCCGGCTTTCCCGCCACGCGGATCGACGGCAAGGACTACTGGGATGGCGGCTTGTTCAGCAACACACCCATCGATTCGCTGCTGAACCTGTTGGAGCCGGACGAAATCGACACGCTGCCGATCTTTGTCGTCGATTTGTTCCCGACCGACGACCAGCCGTCGCCCACCAACCTGCTGGAAGTGCAGACGCGCGCGACCGCGCTGCAGTACCAGAACCGTTTCTGGGCGCAGTATGGCGGCGACGGCAAGCTCGATGGCTTCCTCGCCATGCTGGCGGAGCTGGAATCGGTGGCGGGCGGCACGGCGCTGGAAAGCATGCCGTCGTTTGCGTGGCTGATGCGGCTGCGGGCACTGAAAAACCTCCACATCATCGCCAGCACGCAGGCCGCAGCGGGTGGCGACCACGATTTCTCGCAAGGGCGCGTACGCAACCTGTATGAAGAGGGCCGGGCCGCGGCGCGGCGGCACCTGGCGCAGACGGGGGCACGGCCGGCGTTGCGCGCGGCCGCTTGATGGCTGGGGTCTGTCCCCCTTGCGGGGACTGACCCCGAAGTTAGGCGCAATCGAGAAGGATTCCCCGAACTTCAGGGTCAGTCCCTATGCAGGGACAGACCCTCGACCCCGCAGGCGAGAACCGGCGTTCTCGCATAGCGGCGACAGACCCCAAACCCGGGAGAGGCTGCCGATCAGCTGTTCGGTACCAACCCCGTCGGCTTGATCCGTGTCGGCATCGCCTTGCCCTTGCGTGCCCGCTTGCCGAAGTGCTCCTGCAGCAGGCCCGGGCCCATGCGCTCCTCCTTCGCCTTCTGCGCGTTGCCGATGCCCTGCACGGTCACGCCCTTCTGCGTGATCGCCTGCGCCGCCACCAGCTTTTCCTTCGGTTCCAGTTCCATCAGGGTGACGCCGCGGCCGCCATTGGTGAGCACCTTCATCTCGTCCAGGCCGAACACCAGGAGGCGCGCCTTTTCGGAGATGACGGCAATCGCGCTGGCATCGGACGCCACCAGGGTCGGCGCCAACGGCCGGGCGCCTTCGTCCAGCGTGATGAACGACTTGCCGCCCTTCAGGCGGCTGACCATGTCGCCCGCCTTGGCGATGAAGCCGAAGCCCGCGTCGGAGGCCAGCAGCAGCTGCGTGGCGGCCGGGCCGGCGAAGTAGTGCAGCAGGCGCGCGCCGCCCGAGAGGTCGACCAGCGTCGTGATCGGCACGCCATCGCCGCGGGCATTGGGCAGCGCCGCCACGGGCACGGAATACACCCGGCCGTTGTCGCCGAAGCCCAGCAGCGTATCGACGGTGCGGCATTCGATCGCATCGTGCAGCGCGTCGCCTGCCTTGAACGTGAACTGGGCGCGGTCGTGGCCGATACCGGTGCGTGCGCGCACCCAGCCCTTCTGCGAAATGATGACGGTCACGGGCTCGTCGACGATCTTCTGTTCGACCATGGCCCGTTGCGCTTCCTCGATGACGGTGCGGCGCGCATCGCCGAAGGCTTTCGCATCCGCCTCGATCTCGCGGATGATCAGGCGCTTCATCGACGACGGGTTGTCCAGCAGGTCCTGCAACGTCTGCTTTTCCTTGCGCAGCTCGGCCAGTTCCTGCTGGATCTTGATCGCCTCCAGGCGCGCCAGCTGGCGCAGGCGGATCTCGAGGATGTCCTCGGCCTGGCGGTCGGACAGGTTGAAGCGCGCGATCAGCGCCGCCTTCGGTTCGTCCGAGTTGCGGATGATGTGGATCACCTCGTCGATGTTCAGCAGGATCGTCTCGCGCCCTTCCAGGATATGGATGCGGTCGTCGACCTTGTTCAGGCGGAACTGCGTACGGCGCGTCACCGTGGCGAAGCGGAACGTGATCCATTCGTTCAGGATGTCGGCCAGGCCTTTCTGGCGCGGGCGGCCGTCGCCGCCGATCATCACGAGGTTCATCGGCGCCGACGTTTCCAGCGACGTATGCGCCAGCAGCATCAGCATGAACTCGTTCTGGTCCTGGTTCTTCGACTTCGGCTCGAACACGAGGCGCACGGGAGCGTTGCGGCCCGATTCGTCGCGGATCGTGTCGAGCGCGCCCAGCACCATGGCCTTCAACGCCAGCTGCTCGGGCGACAAGGTCTTCTTGCCCAGCTTGACCTTCGGATTGGTCAGCTCCTCGATCTCTTCCAGCACCTTCTGCGCCGACGTGCCCGGCGGCAGCTCGTACACGACGGCTTGCCACTGGCCGCGCGCCAGCTCCTCGATCTTCCAGCGCGCCCGCACCTTCATGCTGCCGCGCCCGGAAGCGTACATGTCCGCCACCTGCGCGGCCGGCGTGATCAGCTGGCCGCCGCCCGGGAAGTCCGGACCCGGCAAGATGCCCATCAACTCGGCATGCGTCAGTTTCGGGTTGCGGATCAGCGCGACGGCGGCATCGGCCACTTCGCGCAGGTTGTGCGACGGGATCTCGGTGGCAAGGCCGACGGCGATACCGGAAGCGCCGTTCAACAGCACCATCGGCAGGCGCGCCGGCAGCAAGGCCGGTTCTTCCGTCGAGCCGTCGTAGTTGGGGATGAAGTCCACGGTGCCCTGGTCGATCTCGTCCAGCAGCAGGCGGGCGATCGGCGTCAGGCGCGCTTCCGTGTAGCGCATTGCCGCGGCGCCGTCGCCGTCGCGCGAGCCGAAGTTGCCCTGGCCGTCGATCAGCGGGTAGCGCAGCGAGAAGTCCTGCGCCATGCGCACCAGCGCGTCGTACACCGACTGGTCGCCGTGCGGGTGCAGCTTACCCAGCACGTCGCCGACGACGGTCGCGGACTTGCGCGGCTTGGCGGCCGAGTTCAGCCCCAGTTCGTTCATCGAATACAGGATGCGGCGCTGCACGGGCTTCTGGCCGTCGCACACGTCGGGCAGGGCGCGGCCCTTGACGACGGAGATGGCGTAATCGAGGTAGGCGCGTTCGGCAAAGGTGGACAGGGTCAGCGTTTCGCCGCCGTCGCCGCCATTGCCGTTGTTGCCCGGCTGCGGTTCGTCAAAGAGGTTGGCTTGTTGAGTCATGATTACGTATCTCTGTTAAATATCCGCTTCCACTTCGTTGCCATGCTCCTCGATCCAGGCGCGGCGTGCGGCGGCTTCGCCCTTGCCCATCAACATATTGAAGCGGGCGGCGGCCTCGGTGTGCTGGAAGTCGCCCAGCGACACGGGCAGCAGGCGGCGCGTGTCCGGGTTCATCGTGGTTTCCCACAGCTGTTCGGCGTTCATCTCGCCCAGGCCCTTGAAGCGGGAGATCGACCAGCTGCCGTCCTTCAGCCCGTCCTTGCGCAGCTTGTCCTCGATCGCCGTCAGTTCGCCGTCGTCCAGCGCGTACAGCTTCTGGATCGGCTTCTTGCCGCGTGCTGGCGCGTCGACGCGGTACAGCGGCGGGCGGGCGATGCAGATGTGGCCGTGCTGGATCAGTGCCGGGAAGTGGCGGAAGAACAGCGTCAGCAGCAGCACCTGGATGTGCGAGCCGTCCACGTCCGCATCGGACAGGATGCAGATTTTTCCGTAGCGCAGGCCGGACAGGTCCGGGCTGTCCGTCACGCCGTGCGGGTCGACGCCGATCGCCACGGCGATGTCGTGGATCTCGTTGTTGGCGAACAGGCGGTCGCGGTCCGTCTCCCACGAGTTCAGCACCTTGCCGCGCAGCGGCAGGATGGCCTGGAATTCCTTGTCGCGGCCCATCTTGGCCGAGCCGCCCGCCGAGTCGCCCTCGACGAGGAACAGCTCCGTGCGCGACACATCCGAGGATTCGCAGTCCGTCAGCTTGCCCGGCAGGACGGCCACGCCGGACGACTTCTTCTTCTCGACCTTCTGGGCCGAGCGCAGGCGCGACTGGGCCTGCTTGATGACCAGTTCGGCCAGCTTCTTGCCCCAGTCGATGTGCTGGTTCAGCCACAGCTCCAGCGCCGGCTTGGAATACGTGGCGACGAGGCGCACCGCGTCGCGCGAGTTCAGGCGCTCCTTGATCTGGCCCTGGAACTGCGGGTCCAGCACCTTCGCCGACAGCACGAACGAAGCGCGCGCAAAGACGTCCTCGGGCAGCAGCTTGACGCCCTTCGGCAGCAGCGAATGCAGCTCGACGAAATTCTTCATGGCGCCGAACAGGCCTTCGCGCAGGCCCGATTCATGGGTGCCGCCGTTCGGCGTGGGGATCAGGTTGACGTAGGATTCGCGCATGATGGCGCCTTCCTCCGTCCATGCCACCACCCAGGACGCGCCTTCGCCCTCGGCGAAGCCTTCCGCATCCGGGCCGGCGAACTGCTCGCCTTCGAACATCGGCACGACAGTCTCGCCATTGCCCGATTGCGCCAGCGCCTCGGTCAGGTAGCCGCGCAGGCCGTCGTTGTATTGCCAGGTCTGGCTGTCGCCCGTCTTGGCGTTCTTCAGCGTGACCGTGACACCGGGCAGCAGCACGGCCTTCGAGCGCAGCAGGCGCTGCAGCTCGACCTGCGAGATCAGCGGCGAATCGAAATACTTCGCATCGGGCCATGCGGTGACGCGCGTACCGGACTTCTTGCCGTCCTTCGGCGCCGGCTGCGACGTCAGCGGCTGGACCAGGTCGCCGTTCTCGAAGGCGATCGTGTGGTAGCCGTTGCCCTTGTCGTCCTTGCGCCAGACGTTGATCTCCAGGCGCTTCGACAGCGCGTTGGTGACGGATACGCCCACGCCATGGAGGCCGCCGGAGAACGCATAGGCGCCACCGGAACCCTTGTCGAACTTGCCGCCCGCGTGCAGCCGGGTGAACACGATTTCCACGGTCGGCACGTTTTCTTCCGGGTGCAGGCCCACGGGAATGCCGCGGCCGTCGTCCTCGACGGTGATGCTGCCATCGGTGTTCTGCGTGACGACGATGTTCTTGCAATGGCCGCCCAGTGCTTCGTCGGAGGCGTTGTCGATCACTTCCTGGATGATGTGCAGCGGATTTTCCGTGCGGGTGTACATGCCCGGGCGCTGCTTGACGGGTTCCAGTCCTTTCAGGACGCGGATCGATGATTCGCTGTAGTCGGAAACGGGTTTTTTTGTGGCCATACTATATAGATTGCAATTCTGGGAATGTGGAGCCAGGGCGCGAGCCATCCGGCAGATGCTGCGCATTCTATCCGCAACGGCATGCCGGCAAGCAGTCTTCGCGACGGCCTTCTGCCGAAAAAGCCACGTCCGCGCCACCCGGCAAGCCCGCTATTGTCGCCAAATACTGTACAAACATCCAGCGAAAATTGTATTTCCAGCGCGATCCGGCTGGGCCGGCACGTTTTTGCTGCCTGCGGCCGGAGGCGGACCTCAGCCCGGGCTGGCGAGCGGCAAGGTGCGCTTGCGCCGCAGGCGCACGCGCAGCCAGCGGGCTGCGGGCTGGTCGAAACGCCGGTCGACCTGCACGCACAACAGCACCAAGGCCAGCGCGAGCAGCCCGACCGCCGGGCGGGTCCAATCGCCGGACACCTCGGCGACGCGCCGGGCCAGCTTCAGGAACGGGTTGTGCAGCAAATAGAGGGAATAACTGGCGCCGCCGAGCGCCAGCATGGCGCGGCCGTGCCAGCCGGGCGCCGGCGCGCCCGCCGCACCCATGAGTACGGCCAGCGGAAACACGAGGAATACGGCGGCCAGCTCGAGCAGCCAGGTGTGGCGCGGCGGCGCCGGCACGGCCAGCATGGCCGCCACCAGCAGCAGGCTGCACCACGCCGGCAGCATGGTCGCCAGGCCGTGGAGGCGGGCGCGCTGGCGATACAGCAGCAGGCCCAGCGCAATGCCGAACACGGCCCTCAGCGAGCCGCCCAGGAAGGAAGGCAGCCCACTGAGGTAGCCGTGGCCGATCGAACCGGTAGCGTAGGCCGTAGCGCTCAGCAGCAGGGCGCACACAGTCACGATGGCCGTCAGTACGCGATCGCTCAGCAGGCGCGCCGTTCCGGCGTACAGCAGATTGACCAGCATTTCCTGGCCAAGAGACCAGAACGCTGTATTCAGCGGAAACATCATGGCGCTGCCGGTCACGCTGAACGGCACGAACAGCAGCGCGCACAGGGCCGACACGCACCACTCGGCAAACAAGGCGGGGGGCTGGCCGGCCGCCGCGGCTTTCGTCAGCGCCACCGCCAGGCACAGCAAGACTGCCAGCGCGTACACCGGATAGAAACGGGCGATGCGCACGCGGACGAAGTCGCCCGGCAGCATGGCGCCGCTGCGCAGCTGGTTCTCGTAGGCATGCGCGATGACGAACCCGCTCAGCGTGAAAAACAGGTCGACGGCCAGGTAGCTGGTGGAAAAGTCCAGACCCAGCAAGGCATTCCAATGGCGCGCGAGCACGAATAACGCGCCCAGGCCGCGCATGCCATCCAGATAGGTGAAACGCATCGACAGTTCCAAGAAGGCATGAAATGTCCTGATGTTAATGACAAATCCATCAATTGAAAAGGCGCAGTTCGCGTTGGCGCTTGCCACATGAGATACCTCGACAGAAAGTCCGGCAGCCCGGCGGCAGCGAAGTCCCCCGCACTCGACGCGGGCAGCGCCATCGAAAGACCGGCATGCCCACCGCGTTTACATCGCGTTTACAGCCGGGTGGCGACTCTTTATCCCGTTTTTAGGCGTCGCCCGATAACCTGCTACCCGTCACAACACATCTGAAAGGGAAGCGATGGACATCGTTTTTATCGCCTTGATCGGTGCCTGCGCGGCACTGGTCTGGGGCATGGCGGCCGCCTGCGCGCGGCTGGAGCGGCGGCCATGAGCGGCGTCGAGCTGACGGCGGCGCTGACGGCAGCCGCCCTGCTGGTGTATCTGCTGGTCGCCCTGCTGAAAGCGGAGGACCTGTGAGCGCGCAATCGGCATGGCTGCTGGCCGCTTTCCTGCTGGTGCTGCTCGCCCTGGCGTGGCCTTTGGGCGCCTTCCTTGCCTGGGTCGGTAGCGGCGCGGCGCCGGCGCGCGGCTTCGGCTGGCTGCACCGCTTGGAGCAGGCGCTGTACCGCATCGCAGGCATGGGCGGCCGCCCCGCGCAGGGGTGGCGCGCGTACGCGGCGGCGCTGATCGCATTCAACGCACTCGGTGCGCTGTTCGTCTATGGGCTGCAACGCCTGCAGGGCTGGCTGCCGCTCAATCCGCAGCAACTGCCGAACGTGGGCCCCGATTCGTCGTTCAATACCGCCGTCAGCTTCGTCGCCAACACCAACTGGCAGGGCTATGCGGGCGAACAGACGATGAGCTACCTGACGCAGATGGTGGCGCTGGCGGGGCAAAATTTCCTCTCCGCCGCTACCGGCATCGCCGTCGCATTCGCGCTCATCCGGGCATTCGCGGCCCGCGGCAGCAATGCGATCGGCAATTTCTGGGTCGACGTGACGCGCAGCACGCTGTACGTGCTGCTGCCGCTGGCGCTGCTGCTGGCGCTGTTCCTGATGGGGCAGGGCGTGATCCAGAACTTCGACGGCTACCGCGAGGCGGCCCTGCGCGATGCCGTGACGTACCCGTCGCCGGGCTCCGCCAGCACGACCGCCACGATGCAGACCCTGCCCATGGGCCCCGTCGCATCGCAGGAGGCCATCAAACTGCTGGGCACCAATGGGGGCGGCTTCTTCAACGCCAATTCGGCGCATCCCTACGAGAACCCGACGCCGCTGGCCAACTTCGTCCAGATGGTCGCGATCTTCCTGATCCCGGCCGCACTGTGCTTCGCGTTCGGCCGCATGGTCGGCGACGTCCGCCAGGGTTGGGCCATCCTCGCCGCGATGACGATCGTGTTCGTGCTGGCGGCCGTCGGGCTGGCCGCGGCCGAGCAGCAGGTGCACCCTGGCCTGGCGGCCCTCGGCGTCGACCAGGCAGCCAGCGCCTTGCAGGCCGGTGGCAACATGGAAGGCAAGGAAACCCGCTTCGGCATCGCCGCCTCCAGCCTGTTCGCCGCGGTGACGACGGCCGCGTCGTGCGGCGCCGTCAACGCGATGCACGACTCGCTGATGCCCTTGGGCGGTGCCGTGCCGCTGCTGCTGATGCAGTTCGGCGAGGTGATCTTCGGCGGCGTCGGCTCCGGCCTGTACGGCATGCTGGTGTTCGCCATGCTGGCCGTGTTCATTGCCGGCCTGATGATCGGCCGCACACCCGAATACCTGGGCAAGAAGATTGGCCCGCACGAGATGAAGCTGATGGCGCTGGCGATCCTGGTGACGCCGGTGCTGGTGCTGGCCGGCACGGCGGTCGCCGTCGTCGCGCCGGCCGGCACGGCCGGCATCGCCAACCCGGGCGCGCATGGCTTCACGGAGATCCTGTACGCCTTCAGCTCGGCCGCGAACAACAACGGCAGCGCGTTTGCCGGGCTGTCCGCCAACACGCCGTTCTACAACGTGATGCTGGCGCTGGCGATGTGGTTCGGCCGTTTCGCCGTCATCGTGCCCGTGCTGGCGATCGCCGGTGCGCTGGCGGCGCGCCAGCGGCTGCCGTCCGGGAACGGCACCATGCCCACGCACGGGCCGCTGTTCGTGCTGCTGCTGGTCGGTGTCGTGCTGCTGGTGGGGGTGCTGAACTACGTGCCCGCGCTGGCGCTGGGCCCCGTCATCGAACACCTGCAACTTTTTCATTGAGAGGTAACCCATGTCACGCAATACGCCGACACTGTTCGAGCGCCAGCTGGCCGGCCCCGCCCTCGGGAGCGCCCTGCGCAAGCTCGACCCGCGCACCCAGTTGCGCAGTCCGGTCATGTTCGTCGTCTACGTCGGCAGCATCGGCACGACCCTGCTGGCGCTGCAGGCAGGTTCGGGCTTCGTCGCCGCCATCGCCGTCTGGCTGTGGTTTACCGTGCTGTTCGCGAACTTCGCCGAGGCGCTGGCGGAAGGGCGCAGCAAGGCGCAGGCGGCCTCGCTGCGGGCGTTAAAGGCCACCGCGACGGCCAAGAAGCTGGCGACCCCGCGCCATGGCACCACCTGGCTGCCGGTGCCGGCCAGCGACCTGCGCAAGGGCATGTGGGTGCTGGTCGAGGCGGGCGACACGATCCCGGCCGACGGCGAAGTCGTCGAGGGTGTCGCCACCGTCGACGAAAGCGCGATCACGGGCGAATCCGCGCCGGTGATCCGCGAGTCCGGCGGCGACTTCTCGGCCGTGACGGGCGGCACCCGGGTACTGTCCGATTGGCTGGTCGTGCGCGTCGCCGTCAACCCCGGCGAGGCGTTCATCGACCGCATGATCGCGATGGTGGAGGGCGCGAGCCGGCGCAAGACCCCGAACGAGATCGCGCTGACGATCCTGCTGGTCGCGCTGACGATCGTGTTCCTGGTCGTGACGGCGACGTTGCTGCCGTTCTCGCTGTTCTCGGTGCAGGCGGCCGGCAGCGGCACCCCGGTCACGCTGGCCGTGCTGGTCGCGTTGCTGGTGTGCCTGATCCCCACGACGATCGGCGGCCTGCTGTCGGCCATCGGCGTGGCGGGCATGAGCCGCATGATGGGCGCGAACGTCATCGCCACGTCCGGCCGCGCCGTCGAGGCGGCCGGCGACGTCGACGTGCTGTTGCTCGATAAAACGGGCACTATCACGCACGGCAACCGCCAGGCTGCCACGTTCCTGCCGGCGCCTGGCGTCGACGAGGAACGGCTGGCACGGTCCGCCCGTCTGGCCTCGCTGGCGGACGAAACACCGGAAGGGCGCAGCATTGTCGTGCTGGCACGCCAGCGCTTCGACCTGCACGAGCGGGCCGACAGCGCGGAAGTGACGTTCGTCGAGTTCACCGCGCAGACACGCATGAGCGGGGCCGATATCGGCGGGCGCAGCATCCGCAAGGGCGCGGCCGACACCATCCGCCGCCACGTGGAACAGCAGGGCGGCCACTATCCTGCCGAGGTGGCGCGTGCGGTGGACGACGTGGCACGGCGCGGCAGCACGCCGCTGGTGGTCGTCGACGACGGCCGGGTGCTGGGCGTCGTCGAATTGAAGGACATCGTCAAGAGCGGCATCCGCGCACGCTTCGCCGAACTGCGCAGGATGGGCATTCGCACCGTGATGATCACGGGCGACAACCGCCTGACGGCGGCCGCCATCGCCGCCGAGGCGGGCGTGGACGACTTCCTGGCCGAGGCCACGCCCGAGGACAAGCTGAACCTGATCCGCAGCCACCAGGACGAAGGCCGGCTGGTGGCGATGACGGGCGACGGCACCAACGACGCCCCCGCGCTGGCGCAGGCCGACGTGGCGGTGGCGATGAACAGCGGCACCCAGGCGGCCAAGGAGGCCGGCAATATGGTGGACCTGGACTCGAATCCCACCAAGCTGCTCGAGATCGTCGCGATCGGCAAGCAGATGCTGATGACGCGCGGCGCGCTGACCACCTTCTCGATCGCCAACGACGTGGCGAAATACTTCGCGATCGTCCCGGCAGCGTTCGTCGGCACCTATCCCCAGCTGAAAAGCCTCGACGTCATGCACCTGGGCAGCGCCAATTCCGCGATCCTGTCGGCGGTGATCTTCAACGCGCTGATCATCGTCTTCCTGATCCCGCTGGCGCTGAAGGGCGTGCGCTACCGCGCCGTCGGCGCCAGCGCCCTGTTGCGCCGCAACCTGCTCGTGTACGGCCTGGGTGGGCTCGTGCTGCCGTTCGCCGGCATCAAGCTGATCGACCTGGTGCTGGTCACCCTCCATTTTGCCTGACAAGGAATCGCCATGCTGCTCCGTCCCGCCATCGTCGTCTTCGCCGCGCTGACCTGCGTCTGCGGCATCGTCTATCCACTCGCCGTCACGGCCATCGGCAAGGCCGCTTTCCCGGCGCAAGCCGCCGGCAGCCTGGTGATGCAGGGCGGACAGGTCGTCGGCTCGCGCCTGGTCGGCCAGTCGTTTACTTCGCCGCGCTATTTCTGGGGCCGGCCTTCCGCCACCGCGCCGATGCCGTACAACGGCAGCGCTTCCGGTGGCTCCAACCAGGGCCCGCTCAACCCGGCGCTGCGAGAGGCCGTGCGGGGGCGCCTCGCGGCCCTGCGCGCCGCCGATCCCGGCAACGTGGCGCCCGTGCCGGTGGACCTGGTGACGGCTTCGGCCAGCGGGCTCGATCCCGACATCAGCCTGGCCGGTGCGCAGTACCAGGCGGCGCGCGTGGCGCGGGCGCGCGGTATCGATGCCGGCCGCGTGCGCGTGCTGGTCGAGCAGCATGCCGAGCGGCCGCTGCTCGGCGTGCTGGGCGAGCCGCGCGTCAACGTGCTGGCCCTGAACCTGGCGCTGGATGCCCGCTGATTTGTCCGCGATCCGCTACACTGCGCCCATGATCCCCCTCGACAGCCAGCGCCCCGATCCCGATGTCCTGCTCGCGCAGGTACAGGAGCGTGCGCGGCGCAGTGCGCGCGGCCGCCTGCGCATCTATTTCGGCGCGTCCGCCGGGGCCGGCAAGACGTACGCGATGCTGGCCGCGGCCCGCGAGCTGCAGGCCGCCGGCGCGCAGGCGCTGGTGGGCCTCGTCGAAACGCATGGCCGCGCCGACACGGCGGCCATGCTGGAAGGGCTGGAGCTGTTGCCCCGCAAGGCCGTGACGTGGCGCGGCAAGACGCTCCCGGAATTCGACCTGGACGGCGCCCTGGCGCGGCGCCCGGCGCTGTTGCTGGTCGATGAACTGGCGCATGCGAATGCGCCGGGCTCGCGCCATCCGAAGCGCTGGCAGGATGTCGAGGAACTGCTCGATGCGGGCATCGACGTATTTACGACGGTGAACGTGCAGCACCTGGAAAGCCTGAACGACGTGGTGGGCGGCATTACCGGCATCCGCGTGGCCGAGACGCTGCCGGACACGGTGTTCGACCGGGCCGACGAGGTGGTGCTGGTCGATGTGCCGGCCGACGAGCTGCTGGCGCGACTGAAGGGCGGCAAGGTGTACCAGGGCGAACAGGCCAGCCGCGCGGCGCGTAACTTCTTCCGCAAGGGGAACCTGATCGCGCTGCGCGAGCTGGCGCTGCGCCGCACGGCCGAGCGCATCGGCGACGACGTGCAGGCCTACCGCGTCGAGCAGTCGATCGGCCCGTTGTGGAAGACGGGCGTGGCGCTGCTGGCCTGCGTCGGCCCGCGACCCGGCGCCGAGTACGTCGTGCGCAGCGCGGCGCGGCTGGCCGGCCAGCTCAACGCGCCCTGGCATGCCGTCTACGTCGAGACACCGGCACTGCAGCGGCTCCCGGCCACGCGCCGTGAGCGCATCCTGCAGACCCTGAAGCTGGCGCAGGAGCTGGGCGCTACCACGGCGGTGCTGGCCGGCGAGGACATCGGTGCCACCATCGCACGCCACGCGCTGGCGCAGAACATCGGCAAGGTGGTGCTGGGCCGGGCCAGCCGTGCATGGCCCTGGCAGGTATCGCACCTGCGCCGCATCGCGGCCGCCGCGCCGGCGCTGGATATCGTGGAGACGGGAACGGACATCCGGCCCGGCGCACCGCCGGCCGGCAACGCGGCGGCCAACGCCTTGCCGTCGGGAGGGCGCCGTTACCTGCTGGCGCTGGCCGCCTGTGCCGCCGTCGCGCTGGCTGGCGTACCGCTGGCAGGCATGCTGGAGCAGACCAATATCGCGATGCTGTTCCTGCTGGCCGTGCTGCTGGTGGCGGTGCGGCTGGGCCGCGGCCCGGCCGTGCTGGCCAGTTTTGTCGGTGTGGCCGCGTTCGACTACCTGTTCGTGCAGCCCACGTTCTCGTTTGCTGTCAGCGATTTCCAGTACCTGATCACGTTTGCCGTGATGCTGGCCGTGGGCGTGATCGCCAGCCACCTGACGGCCGGGCTGCGTTTCCAGGCCAGGGTGGCGACGCACCGCGAAGAGCGCGCGCTGGCGCTGTACGACTATGCGCGTGAGCTGACCGGCGTGCTGCAGGCGGAGCAGGTCCATGAGATCACCAGGCGCACGCTGGCCCAGGCGTTCCGCGCCCGCGTGATGCTGCTGTTGCCCGATGCCGAAGGCCGTCTGGCGGCGCCGGCGCAGCCGGAGATCGCGCCCGACCTCGCCATCGCCCAGTGGGCATTCGACCATGCGGCAGCGGCCGGCAGCGGCACCGGCACGCTGCCGGCGTCGCCGCTGTTCTACCTGCCGCTGGTGGCGCCGATGCGTACGCGTGGCGTGCTGGTGCTGGAACCGCGTGAGCGGCGCTGGCTGCTGATCCCGGAACAGCAGCGCCAGCTCGACACGTTCGCGGCGCTGGCCGCCATCGCGCTGGAGCGGGTGCACTACATCGACGTGGCCCAGGCCGCGCTGGTCCAGATGGAATCCGAGCGGCTGCGCAACTCCCTGCTGGCGGCGCTGTCCCACGACCTGCGTACGCCGCTGACATCGCTCGTCGGCCTGGCCGAGTCACTGGCCATGTCGCCGCTGTCGCCGGTACAGCTGGAACTGGCGCGCGCACTGCAGGAGGAAGCGGTGCGCATGAGCACCCTGGTCGCGAACCTGCTGGACATGGCGCGCATCGAGAGCGGCGCCGTGCGGCTGAACCTGCAGTGGCACGCGCTGGAGGAGACGGTGGGTAGCGCGCTGCGCGCCTGCCGCGCGCTGCTGGCGGGGCACCGGGTCGTCACGCGGCTGCCGGCCGAGCTGCCGCTGGTGCGCTACGACGCGGTGCTGATGGAGCGTGTCCTGGTCAACCTGCTGGAGAACGCGGCCAAGTACGCGCCGCCGGGCAGCACCGTCACGCTGGGCGCATGCGCGGCCGCCGAGCGCCTGGAAGTGACGGTCGCGGACGATGGCCCGGGCCTGCCGGCCGGCCAGGAAGAAGCGGTCTTTGAAAAGTTCACGCGCGGCGAACGCGAGTCGGCCAAGCCGGGCGTGGGACTGGGACTGGCCATCTGCCGGGCCATCGTGCAGGCGCATGGCGGCACCATCGCCGCGCGTCGGGCGCCGCAGGGCGGTGCCGCGCTGGTCTTCACGCTGCCGCTGGGCCGGCCGCCCGCGCCGCCGGAGGAAATCGATGAATGACATTGCGCCACCCACCGCGCTGCTTGTCGAGGACGAGCCGCAGATCCGCCGCTTCGTGCGCCTCGCCCTGGAACAGGAAGGCTGGCACGTGCAGGAATCGGCCACGATGCAGCGCGGCCTGATCGACGCCGGTACGCGCCGGCCCGACCTCGTGATCCTCGACCTGGGGCTGCCGGACGGCGATGGCGTCGACCTGATCGCCGACCTGCGCAGCTGGTCGCCGGTACCGGTGATCGTGCTGTCGGCCCGCGTCTCGGAAGAGGAGAAGATCCGTGCCCTGGACGCGGGCGCGGACGACTATCTCACCAAGCCGTTCGGCGTGGGCGAGCTGCTGGCGCGCGTGCGTGCCCTGCGGCGGCGGCGCCGCACGCCGGGGCAGGATGCCGGCGGCACCGTGCAGTTCGGCGACGTGGGCGTCGACCTGCAGGCGCGCATGGTCACGCGCGGCGGCCAGATGGTGCACCTGACACCGACCGAATATCGCCTGCTTGCGGTGCTGGTCAACAACGCCAACCGCGTCGTCACCAATCCCCAGCTGCTGCGCGAGGTATGGGGGCCGACGCATGTCAACAACGGTCACTATCTGCGCATCTACATGGGCCACCTGCGCCAGAAGCTCGAGCGCGATCCCGCCCAGCCGGTGCATCTGCTGACCGAAACGGCCGTGGGCTACCGGCTGCTGCTGGCGGGCTAGCCCACACCACGGGCGGGACCCACCGGTCCGCCCTTTTTCTTCCACTTCGAAAGTGTTCTCATGAAACGATTGATTTCAGGCGTCGTCACGTCCCTGCTGTGCACAACCTGCTACGCCCACGACGGCGCGGTCTCGTTCAACGCCGCCGCCACCTCGGACTACCGCTACCGCGGCATCTCGCAAACCCGGCTGCGGCCGGCCCTGCAGGGCGGCGTGGACTGGGCCGACAGCGCCAGCGGCGTCTACGCCGGCGCCTGGGCCTCGACGATACGGTGGACCCGCGATGCGGGCGGCGGCGGCGGCGCCGAGCTGGATCTGTACGCGGGCCGGCGTGGCGCGCTGGCCAGTGGCGTCACGTACGATGCAGGTGTGCTGGGATATGCCTATCCGTCGAATGGCCTGCAGCCGAGCGCGGACACGCTGGAGCTGTACGGCCAGCTGGGTTACGGCCCCGCCACGGTGAAGTACTCGCACGCGCTCACGAACCTGTTCGGTTTCGCGGAGAGCCGCCACAGCGACTACCTGGATGCCGCCGTGAACCGCGAGCTGGGCGCGGGCTGGACGCTGAACCTGCATGCGGGGCGGCAGCGCGTGCGCGGCCATGCGGCGGCCAGCTATACCGACTGGAAAGCCGGCGTGACGAAGGACCTGGGCTTGGTGACGGTGGCGCTGTCCTACGTGGGCACGAACGCCGGCAAGGCCGCGTACGCGTCGCCCGCCAACGGCAAGTTCACGGGACGCGACGCGCTGGTGCTGACGGTGGCGCGCACTTTTTGAACGATGCACTGGCTGAAACCCACGGTGACAGCAACTGTCTTGATCAAGTTTGTGCGGGAGCTTCCCAAGGGGTGTTGTTGTGAACCATAGCGTTCATGGTGGTGAGCAGTTTGCGCATGCAAGCCACCAACGCTACCTTCTTCATTTTGCCCGCCTCCAGTAACTTCTGGTAGAAAGCTTGGATGACGGAGTTGTGGCGTGTCGCTACTAACGTAGCCATGTATAGAACGGAGCGCACGCTAGCGCGCCCGCCCCAAATGCGTCGCTTTCCTCGATGGCCCCCACTGTCGTTATTGAAGGGGCAAATGCCGACCAGTGCCGCGATCTCTCGCCGGTTCAGCTGCCCCAGTTCTGGAAGTTCGGCTAGCAGCGTGTTGACCGTAACCTGACCAACCCCGGGAATCGACTTGAGCAAGTTCGATTTAGCTTGCCAGATCGGGCTCTTCTTGATCGCATCGCCCATGTCTGTGTCGGCGTGTTTGACTTGCCGCTCCAGCCATTCGATATGCTCATCAATCTGCTTCGCTGTCTTCAGCGAAACCCTCGTCCTTCGATTTTTCTCGGCAGTGATCATGTCGACGAGCTGGCGCCGTCTGGTTAAGACCTCTTCCAGATCAAGCAACTCTTCGGACTTCAGTGCGCGGGGCTGTGGCTTGACCGCTTCGGCAAACCGGGCCAGTGCAAACGCATCGATCTGGTCAGTTTTTGCCAACAAACCGATAGCCTTCGCGAAGTCGCGCGCTTGGCGAGGATTAACGACGAAAACCTGCATACCTGCTCTGGCAAGCTCGCAGACCACGGGAAACTCCAGCCCTCCCGTCGCTTCCAGCACAATGCCCTTTGGAGCCAAAGGGGCAAGCGTTTCGACCAAGGCTTGCCGACCTGCTTCGTCGTTCGTAAAACTGCTCTTATGCGAGTGCGGATAGCCGTCCACGTCAAGCCGGTCCTTGCAGACGTCAATACCGATGTAATTTTCCATGACCTTAATCCCATCCTTACCGATACGGGGTCGAGCCCCTGGCAACTGTTCGGGTTACTAAAAGTCAGGCATGCCGTCGAAAGCTGTCACTCGGGCTTCGCTCCCACAGGCAAATCGGACTGGCATGCCTGTAGAGCTAGTTTACGTGGGATTCAAGATATAAGGCACCCGATCCCTGGCCGGAAGCCAGGATCGGGTGCCTGCCACCAGGGCGCTGAGTGTTACTTGGCCAGCGTCCGCATGGCCCGCTCCAGCCCATCCAGGGTGATGGGGAACATGCGGTTGTTCATCAGCTGGCGGATGACGGCGATCGACTGGCGGTACTGCCACAGGCCTTCCGGCTCGGGATTGAGCCAGACGAATTTCGGGAACGCCTGCGTGAAGCGGGCCAGCCATTCGGCGCCCGCTTCCTCGTTGTTGTACTCGACCGAGCCGCCCGGCTGCAGGATTTCATAAGGGCTCATGGTGGCATCGCCCACGAAGACCAGCTTCGTGTCCGGCTTGTACTTGCGCAGCACGTCCCAGGTGGGGAAGCGCTCGGCGTTGCGGCGGCGGTTGTTCTTCCACAGGTAGTCGTAGACGCAGTTGTGGAAATAGTAGAACTCCATGTTCTTGAATTCCGTCTTCGCGGCCGAGAACAGTTCCTCCGTGCGTTCGATATGGTCGTCCATCGTGCCGCCCACGTCGAACAGCATCAGCACCTTGACGTTGTTGCGGCGCTCGGGCTGCATCCTGATGTCCAGGTAGCCGGCGTTGTTGGCGGTGGCGCGGATGGTCTGTTCCAGCGCCAGTTCCTCGGCGGCGCCTTCGCGCGCGAAGCGGCGCAGGCGGCGCAGGGCCACCTTGATGTTGCGGGTGCCCAGTTCGCGGTCGGCGTCGTAGTCCTTGTAGGTGCGCTGGTCCCACACCTTCACCGCCGTGCGGTTGCCGCCCTTGCCGCCGATGCGGATGCCTTCCGGATTGGTGCCGCCGTTGCCGAACGGCGAAGTGCCGCCCGTGCCGATCCACTTGCTGCCGCCTTCGTGGCGTTCCTTCTGCTCCTTCAGCAGCTCCTGCAGCCGGTCCATCAGCTTGTCGTAGCCGAATTTTTCCAGCGCGGCCTTCTGTTCGTCGGTCAGCTCGCGCTGCATGCGCTGCACCAGCCAGTCGAGCGGGATCGCGCCGTTGGCCTCGAACGCACCGTTGATACCCTTGAAGTACTGCGCGAAGGCACGGTCGAACTTGTCGAAGTGCGCTTCGTCCTTGACCAGCGTCAGGCGCGCCAGGTAGTAGAAATCATCGAGCGACTGGTCGATGACGTTCTGCTGCATGGCTTCCAGCAGGGTCAGGAACTCCTTGATCGTGACGGGGATCTTCGCGTCCTTCAAGGTGAAGAAGAAGTCGATCAGCATGGCCGTTCCTTCGCAAGCAGGTAGTCGAGCTGGGCGCGCACCTCCGGCCATTCGCCCCGCACGATGCTGTAGATGACGGTATCGCGCACGGTGCCGTCGCGGCGCAGCGCGTGGTGGCGCAGCACCCCGTCCCGCTTCGCGCCCAGGCGCTCGATGGCGCGCTGCGACGCATGGTTGAAATTGTCGGTCCGGAAGCCCACGACGGCGCAGCCCAGCGTATCGAACGCATGGCCCAGCAGCAGGCGCTTGCAGGTGGTATTGACGTGGCTGCGCTGGCGGCTGTGCGCATACCACGTGTAGCCAATCTCGACGCGCTCGAGGGCAGGCACGATGTCGTGGAAGCTGGTGGTGCCGATCACGGTATCGGTGGCGCTGTCGATCGCTGCGAAGGCCAGCCGGCCGGGCCGCATCTCCAGCGCCGTCGCGATGTACGCGGCGACATTGTCCGGCTCGGGCACGGACGTCACGCGCAGTTGCCACAGCTTGCCGTCGCACGCGGCGGCGCGCAGGCCCGCTTCGTGGCGCGCGGCCAGCGGTTCCAGGCGCACGCCGTTCAGCTCCAGCACGATGGGAACGACGTCGTTCATCGGTTGGTGCGGGCCATGTAGACGAGGCGCTCGAACAGGTGCACGTCCTGCTCGTTCTTCAGGAGGGCGCCGTGCAGCGGCGGCACGATCGATTTCGTGTCCTGGCTGCGCAGGGCTTCCGGCGGGATGTCCTCGGCCATCAGCAGTTTCAGCCAGTCGAGGAATTCGGACGTGGACGGCTTCTTCTTCAGGCCGGAGACGTTGCGCACTTCGTAGAACGTCTGCAGCGCCTGCGCCAGCAGTTCCTGCTTCAGGTTCGGGTAGTGCACCTTGACGATGGCTTCCATCGTGTCCTTGTCGGGGAACTGGATGTAGTGGAAGAAGCAGCGGCGCAAGAAGGCGTCCGGCAGTTCCTTCTCGTTGTTCGACGTGATGATGACGAGCGGGCGATGGCGCGCCGTGACCATCTCGCGCGTCTCATAGACGTAGAACTCCATCCGGTCCAGTTCGCGCAGCAGGTCGTTGGGGAATTCGATGTCGGCCTTGTCGATCTCGTCGATCAGCAGCACGACGGGTTCGGGCGCCGTGAACGCCTGCCACAGTACGCCCTTGACGATGTAGTTGTGGATGTCGCGCACCCGCTCGTCCCCCAGCTGCGAATCGCGCAGGCGCGACACCGCGTCGTACTCGTACAGGCCCTGCTGCGCCTTGGTAGTGGACTTGATGTGCCACTGCAGCAGCGGACGGTCCAGCGCGGCCGCCACTTCCTCCGCCAGCATCGTCTTGCCGGTGCCCGGCTCGCCCTTGATCAGGAGGGGGCGCTGCAAGGTCAGGGCGGCATTGACGGCCAGTTTCAGGTCGCTGGTGGCGACGTAGTTGTCGGAGCCCTCGAAGCGCTTGGCTTTATTGTCGGGATGCATAAAGTGAACTTCCTGGTGACGGGAAAACGTCAAGTATAGGGGGATTTCGCGGGCGTCGCGGTGCCGTTCTGACTGCTCCGGCAACTTTGTGGACGACCCGAAACAGCTAGGTTAGAATCGGTGATTGGTAGTGTGAAAGTCAAGTATTTGTGTAAGCAGCAAGGGGGACCGGGAGACGGCGGCACGCGTGCGGCATGCGTGGCAGCAGGAAAGGAGTCCCCTCCGATTACCTTTTTTGATTCAACTAGCCACCCATGACAAAACTCTTCGCACTTCTCGTGCTGGCCGGCGCGGCCAATGCCGCCATGGCGGCCGACATCGTCGGCAATGCTTCGGCGGCCCGCAACAAGATCGAAATGTGTATCGGTTGCCACGGCATCCCCGGCTACAAGGCCACGTTCCCCGAAGTGTTCCAGGTGCCGAAGATCGGGGGCCAGAATGCGAAGTACATCGAGAACGCGCTGAAGGGCTACCAGAAGGGCGATCGCAAGCATCCATCCATGAAGGGCATCGCCGTCAGCCTGTCCGACCAGGACATCGCCGACATCGCCGCCTTCTACGCGCAGCAGAAATAAGGAGCGACCATGATCAAATTCTCCGTTGCCCTGCTGCTGTCCGCCGTCTCGCTCGCCGCCAGCGCGGGCGGCAATGTCGATGCCGGCAAGGCGCTGGCCGAAAAATATGCGTGCGCCACTTGCCACGGCAAGGACTACAACTCGCCGATCGATCCCAGCTATCCGAAACTGGCGGGCCAGCACCGTGATTACCTGGAACACGCGCTGGTGGCGTACAAGCGCGCCGACGGCGCCAATGGCCGCAACAACGCGATCATGACGGGCCAGGTCAAGCCGCTGTCGAACCAGGACATCAAGGACATCGCCGCCTACCTGCACAGCCTCCCGGGCACGTTGACGACGCGGCGCTGAGCGCTTTCCCGAACGTGTCGCTTATGCGGCGCGGCGCCTGACCGCGTCGATATAGGCCTCGCCGTCGGGCGGCAGGCCGCTGCGCTGCGATTTCCAGATCATCTCGCCCAGGCATTCCATGATCTCGTGCTGCGCCTCGTGGGGCGAGTCGAGCTTGCGCGCCAGCGCTTCGTAGGCGGCGCGGATGCCGCGTGGCGAGTCGATCGACACCTGCTCGGAAATCGACAGGTGCATCGACAGGTGCAGGAAGGGATTGGCCTGGCCGCCCTCGACGGAGTAGTCGCGGGTCAGCGCGCTGTCCACGTCGGACAGGGCCTCGGCATATTCCGGATGCTCCAGCACCCAGTCGAGCGCCATCGCCTCGAGCGGGGTCAGGACTTCCTTCGCGGCGTTCTTGCGGAACACTTCGCAGAAGAAGCGGCGGACATCGTGGGAAGAGGGAGTAAACATGGGCTGGTGGGCATGGCGCGTCGGCGGGCCGTTATTTTAGACCAAAACACGGTAGACCAGAAAACCGATGGCGGCACGACGCGCCCGGACCGGGGAGGCCCTGTGCGTCGCGCTTGCCGAAAGATCAACGCTTTGCCGTAGCCAGCGCCGTGCCGTCGCAGCCGACGATTTCCGGTGCCGGCGCGTCCTTCTGCGCCTGCTGCCCCTGCTGGCCGCGGCCGTGCGGCTGGCGCAGGTAGCGTGCCGAGTGGCGCCGTTCGCCGTGCGGCGGCCACGTGAGGAAACGCGACAGCTCCTGCAGCGCGCGCTGGTAGACCTCGCGCTTGAATTCGATGACCACGTCCAGCGGCACCCAGTACTCGTGCCAGCGCCACGCGTCGAATTCCGGATGGTCCGTCAGGCGCAGGTTCACTTCATTGTCGCGCGCACACATCCGCAGCAGGAACCAGATCTGCTTCTGGCCCCGGTAGTGGCCGCGGATTTCACGCTTGATGAAGTGGTCCGGCACTTCGTAGCGCAGCCAGTCGCGTGTGCGACCGACGATCTTGACGTGCTCCGGTCGCAGGCCGATCTCTTCTTCCAGCTCCCGGTACATCGCCTGCTCTGGTGTTTCGCCGTACTTGATGCCTCCTTGCGGAAATTGCCATGAGTGCTCGCGCACCCGCTTGCCCCACCACACCTCGTTATGGGCGTTGAGCAGGATGATGCCGACGTTGGGGCGGAACCCTTCCCGATCGAGCATATTGCACCTCAAACTTTCTGCGGCCTTGCAATCCTTCTACATTGTTGCCTTCACCGGCATGCGCAGATGCCCTTGCGCGCCGCCGGTACCGGCCAGCGATGCCGCGCGCCAGACCTCCCGGCCGGCGCGCGGCGCGGCGGGGCTGTGCGGTCGGGCGACGTCACTGCCCGCTACGGTCGATCCCAGCCATTCTCCGCTTGCCCCAGGCGCTGTCGAAGCCCGAAAGCGCATCGGCGGCCCGCATTTGATCGCATTTGTACAAAGTATGGACGCATCAGCCAGCTAATCCTTTAAAATTAGGTTGATTATAACCCTCTCTTTTTGAAAAGAATTCACTGTTATGCGTGCTTCCCGGTTTTTTATTTCCACTCTCAAAGAAGCGCCTTCCGATGCTGAAATCGTCAGCCACAAACTGATGATGCGGGCAGGCATGATCAAGCGTCTCGGCTCCGGGATCTACACGTATATGCCGATGGGCCTGAAGGTGATTCGCAAGGTCGAGGCCATCGTGCGCGAGGAGATGAACCGTGCCGGCGCCATCGAGCTCCTGATGCCGCTCGTGCAGCCGGCCGAGCTGTGGCAGGAAACCGGGCGCTGGGACAAGATGGGGCCGGAACTGATGCGCGTCAAGGACCGCCATGGCCGCGAGTTTGCGATCCAGCCGACGTCCGAGGAAGTGATCACCGACGTGGTGCGCAGCGAGATCAAGTCATACCGCCAGCTGCCGTTGAATTTTTACCACATCCAGACGAAATTCCGCGATGAACGCCGTCCCCGTTTCGGCCTGATGCGGGGCCGCGAATTCACGATGAAGGATGCGTACTCGTTCGACCGCGACCTGGCAGGCATGCAGAAGTCCTACCAGGTCATGTTCGACGCGTACACGAAGATCTTCACGCGCTTCGGCCTGAAGTTCCGCGCGGTGGCGGCCGACAACGGCGCCATCGGCGGTACCGGCTCGCATGAATTCCACGTCATCGCCAGCACCGGCGAGGACGCGCTGGTGTACTGCCCCACCTCCGACTACGCGGCCAATATGGAAGCGGCCGAAGCGCTGGCGACCGGCACGCGCGCGGCACCGGCGGCCGAACTGACGAAGACGGCCACGCCCAAGGCATCGAAGTGCGAGGACGTGGCGAAGCTGCTGGGTATCGACCTGTCGAAGACGCTGAAGACGATCGCGCTGACGGCCGAAACGGAAGCCGACGGCAAGGTCACGAAGCAGTACTTCATGCTGTTGCTGCGCGGCGACCACGAGCTGAACGAGATCAAGGCAGGCAAGGTGCCGGGCCTGACGGGCGCGTATCGCTTCTCGACCGAGGCGGAGATCCTGGAAGTGTACGGCTGCAAGCCGGGCTACCTGGGTCCGATCGGCACCAAGGCCCCCGTCACCGTGGTGGCCGACCGCACCGTGGCCAACATGTCCGACTTCGTCACGGGCGCCAACGAGGAAGACTTCCACTACACCGGTGCGAACTGGGGCCGTGACATGGCCGAACCGCACATCACCGCCGACCTGCGCAATGTCGTCGAGGGCGATCCTTCGCCGGACGGCAAGGGCGTGCTGGCGATCGAGCGCGGCATCGAGGTGGGCCACGTGTTCCAGCTGGGGACCGCGTACTCGGAAGCGATGAAGGCCACCTACCTGGACGAAAACGGCAAGCCAGCACCGCTGCAGATGGGCTGCTACGGCATCGGCGTGACCCGCATCCTGGGCGCCGCCATCGAGCAGAACTTCGACGACAAGGGCATCGTCTGGCCGACGTCGATCGCGCCGTTCGAGCTGGTGCTGTGCCCGATGGGCCTGGATCGCAGCGAACTGGTGAAGGAAGAGACGGAGAAGCTGTACGCCGCCGCGCTGGCAGCCGGCATCGACGTCATCGTCGACGACCGCGGCCTGCGTCCGGGCGCGATGTTCGCCGACTGGGAGCTGATCGGCGTGCCGCACCGCGTCGTCATCGGCGAGCGTGGCCTGAAGGAAGGCCAGCTGGAATACCAGGGCCGCCGCGACACGGAAGCGACCAACGTGCCGCTGGCCGACATCGTCGAGTTCATCAAGGGCAAAGTGCAGCAGTGAGCACGGCGCGGCACCCGGCAGCGGGCGGACGCGAACGGCGCCGCTGGTGGGCGCGCCCGCTGCGCTGGTGGCATACGCTGGCCTTCGCCACCGGCGTGCTGTGCGCGCCGTTCGGCTTTGCCGGCAACCAGAAGGAAGAAGCGCTGGCCGATTCGATCCGGCTGGCGCTGTCGAACGCGATCCTCGACGCCCGTCCGCCCAAGCCCGCGTTCACCAATCCGGCCGACCGCCAGCGCTACGAACAGTGGCTGGCGCAGATGTCGGAGCGCTTGCGCCGCAAGCTGCCGGACGAACAGCACCGCATCGAGTTTCTCGAGACAGCCTGGTACGAGGCGCGCCGCGCGGGCCTCGACCCGGGGCTGGTGCTGGGCCTGATCCAGGTCGAATCGGCCTATCGTAAATATGCGGTGTCGATCGTCGGCGCGCGCGGCTACATGCAGGTGATGCCGTTCTGGACCAACGTCATCGGCGACAGCGACCGCCGCAAGCTGTTCAACATGCAGACCAACCTGCGCTACGGCTGCGCGATCCTGCGCATGTACATCGACATGGAAGGCGGCAACCTGTACCTGGCGCTGGGCCGCTACAACGGCAGCCGCGGGCGGCCGGCGTATCCGAATGCGGTGCTGAAGGCCTGGAACAACTGGAAGTGAGCAGAACCCGTGCCTGTCCCCGGTGCCTGACTGCTGCAGTAGTACGGACAAAAAAATACCCCGGTCGCGGCGCGCCGGGGTTGTCGTCGACGGCTCGCATGCCGCCGCCGCTTATTTCAGATGATCGGAGATCAGCTTCGTCATCTCGAACATGGAGACCTGTGCCTTGCCGCCGAAAACTGCTTTCAGCTTGTCGTCCGCATTGATCATGCGACGGTTCGCGGCATCCTGCAGGTTGTGCTTCTTGATGTAATCCCAGACTTTTTTCGTGACTTCGGTGCGCGGCAGCGGGGAGGCGCCAACTACCGGGGACAGCGCGGCCGAAGGAGTCATCTCTTTCATGAATGCCGCGTTGGGTTTGCGTGCTGCGGGTGCTGCCTTTTTCGCTGCCGGCTTGGCTGCAGCTTTCGCTGGAGCGGCGGCCTTCTTTGCCGGAGCCGCTTTGGTCGCGGCCTTCTTGGCTGGTGCTGCCGGGGATTTCTTGGCTGTTGCCATATTCGAGCCTCCTTAACAAACACATGGAAAATTGCGCAATACAATCGCACGGCTAATATTGGTGGGGATTGTTTAAGTATGCAAGCGTTTTTCGCGTTTTTTGTGGGAAACGACACGTAAGAGAACGCCAACAACGGAAAAACCGCCGGGACGCGTTTGCGACCGGCGGTTTTACTGTGATTTCGGTTGGCGGCAGTGGTGAAAACCGGGGCAGGAAAGGGTCGGTCCCTGCACAGGGACTGACCCTGAAGTGTGCTGGATCGGCGTTGGTTGGCGCCGAAACTTCGGGGACAGTCCCCCTGCGGGGACAGTCCCCAGCCGCCGCGTTTCAACGCAGTCCCGGCATCATGCCTTTCATCGAGCGCATCATCTTCATCATGCCGCCGCCCGACAGCTTTTTCATCATCGTCTGCATCTGCTCGAACTGATTGAGCATGCGATTGACTTCCTGCACCTGCACGCCGGCACCGGCGGCGATGCGGCGCTTGCGCGCGGCCTTGATCAATTCCGGCTTGGCCCGTTCGGCCGGCGTCATCGAGTCGATGATGCCGACCATGCGGCGCACCTGCTTGTCGGCCTGGTCCATGTTGGCGCCGCCGGCGGCCTGCTGGAACTGGGCCGGCAGCTTGTCGACCAGGCTCGCCATGCCGCCCATCTTCTTCATCTGGCCCAGTTGTGCCTTGAAGTCGTTCATGTCGAACTTGCCGCCCGACTTGACCTTGGCCGCCAGGTCGGCCGCGGCCTTCTGGTCGACGCCCTTGCGTGCTTCCTCGACCAGCGCGAGGATGTCGCCCATGCCCAGGATGCGGTTGGCCATGCGGGACGGATCGAACGGCTCCAGGCCATCGAGCTTCTCGGAGACGCCGGCGAACTTGATCGGCTTGCCCGTGATGTGGCGCACCGACAGCGCCGCGCCACCGCGCGAGTCGCCATCGAGCTTGGTCAGCACGATGCCGGTCAGCGGCAGCGCATCGTTGAAGGCCTTGGCAGTGTTGATCGCATCCTGGCCCAGCATCGCGTCGACGACGAACAGCGTCTCGACGGGCTTGACCGCGCCGTGCACGGCGGCGATCTCCTTCATCATCTCCTCGTCGATACCGAGGCGGCCGGCCGTGTCGACGATCAGCACGTCATGGTAGTGCTTCTTGGCCCAGTCCAGCGCCGCCAGCGCGATGTCGACCGGCTTGTCGGAGGCCGAGGACGGGAAGAAGTCGGCACCGGCCTGGCCCGTAACGGACTGCAGCTGCGCGATCGCGGCGGGGCGGTACACGTCGGCCGACACGGTCAGCACTTTTTTCTTCTTCTCTTCGCGCAGGTACTTGGCCAGCTTGCCGACGGTGGTCGTTTTACCGACACCCTGCAGGCCGGCCATCAGGATGATCGCGGGCGGCTGCTGCGCAAAGCTCAACTGGGCCGCTTCCGGGCCCAGGTCGGCGCCCATCAGGGCACCCAGTTCGCGCTGGACGACGCCGACCAGCGCCTGGCCCGGCGTCAGCGACGAGATCACTTCCTCGCCCAGGGCCTTTTCCTTGACCTTGCCGATGAATTCGCGCACGGCCGGCAGGGCCACGTCGGCCTCCAGCAGTGCCAGGCGCACTTCGCGCAGCATCTCGGCGGTATTGGCCTCGGTCAGGCGGGCCTCGCCGCGCATGGTCTTGACGACCTTGGCGAGGCGTTGAGTCAGATTGTCTAGCATGATGAACTCGTGGATTGGATGGTCGGCCGGACGGCCGGACAGAGGGGCATTTTACCCGATCGCGGGCGTCGCGCCGAGCCAGGCCGCCGTGGCCGGTGCGCTCGCCCGCATCCTCACCAAATGTCACAGCCGTGCACACTTGCGGCCGCACTTTGCGCTTACTCGTTGACAACTTTTGGTCGGGAATGCATCGTGCTGGCTTGTTCAATCAGGGAGCGCACATGTCCGCCGTTTTTGAGTCCGCCGTGCCGGCACTGGCACGCGAAGAACGCATCGAGTTCACCGCCACGGGCGGGGAATACTTCCGCATCTGGATCGTCAACCTGCTGCTGACGATCGTCACCCTGGGCGTTTACTCCGCCTGGGCCAAGGTGCGCCGCAACCAGTATTTCTACGCCAGCACGCGGCTGGCCGGCAGCACGTTCGAGTACCACGGCAAGCCGCTGGCGATCCTGCGCGGGCGTGTCGTGGGCGTGATCCTGCTGGGCGCCTACCAGGCCGCGCTGCGTTATCATCCGCCCACCGCCGGTATCGTCCTGCTGCTGATCGCTGGTGTGATGCCCTGGCTGGTATGGAAAAGCCTGCAGTTCGCACTGCACAACAGCAGTTATCGCGGCGTGCGTTTCGGCTTCCGCGGCAGCTGGAAGGGCGCCTACCTGTACTACCTGGGGCTACCGCTGCTGGCGGGCCTCACGCTCGGCCTGCTGTATCCGTTGGTGCACCAGCGCATCAAGCGCTTCCAGCATGCCGAGAGCCGCTACGGCACTACGCACTTCGCGTTCGATGCGCCGGTCGGCCAGTTCTACAAGGTGTACGGTATCCTGGTCGGCCTGCTCGTGCTGGGCGGCGGGGTGGCCTTCGGTGTCGTTGCCGGGCTGGCGGGCGGCGTTGCCGCCCTCAATGGCGGCACGGCCGACATCGCGGTCCGGGCCGGCCAGGTACTCATCGTGTTCGCCGGTGTCCTCGGCTGGTACGCTTTCACGTTGTGTGTGGTCTGGGCCTTCATGGCCATTCTGCAGAACCTGATCTGGAACCACACGCAACTGGGCCCGCACCGCTTCCGTTCGACCATGACGTGGCCGCGCCTGGCGGGCCTGTACATCACCAACACGCTGGCGATCGTCTGCACGCTGGGCCTGTTCATCCCGTTCGCGCAAGTGCGCGCGTTGAAGTACCGGCTGGAGTCGACGACATTGGTTGTCGCCGGCAGCCTCGATGACGTCGTGGCCGCGAAGGGCGGCGACGTCAACGCGGTCGGTGAAAGCGTGGCCGACCTCGCGGGCTTCGACCTGGCGCTGTAATGCAGGGCGACGCGCAGCGGGAAGTGCCGGGCCGGTATTACGACGGCATCACGTCGCGCGCGCACCGTGTGGTGCTGCGCGTGGAGAACGGCGAGGCTTGCCTGGCGGGCGAGGCCGAGCGGCGCGTGCCGTTGGCGCAGGTCAGGGTATCGGAACGCACGGCCCATGCGCCGCGCAAGCTGACGTTTGCCGACGAAGCGTGCTTCGAGCCGGACCAGCGCGCAGCGCTGGAAGCGCTGCTGCATGCGACCGGTCATCGCGACAGCGCGGTCGTCCGCATGCAGCAAAGCTGGCGTGCCGTCGTCATCGCGCTCGGCACGCTGCTGCTGGTACTGGCGGTGGGCTACTTGTATGTATTGCCCGCCGGCGCCAAGCTGGCGGCACGCCTGCTGCCTGTCTCTGTCGAGCGGCAACTGGGACAGGGCCTGCTGGGGGTGCTGGACCGGCGCGTGTTCGATGCCAGCAAACTGCCGGCGGCGCGCCGCGCGGCGCTGGCGCAGGCCTTTGCGCGGATGGCGCCGCCGCGCGATGGGGCACCGCCTTATCAACTGGTGTTCCGTCACAGCCGGATCGGCCCGAACGCGTTCGCGCTGCCTTCCGGCGACATCGTGCTGACGGATCAACTCGTGGAACTGCTGCGGGATGACCATGCCATCCTGGCCACGCTGGCGCACGAACTGGGCCATCTGCACGAACGGCACTTGACGCGCCGGCTGATACAGGGCTCCGTCGTGGCCGCCGCCGGCACCGTGCTGTTCGGCGACGCCAGCGCGCTGGTGGCCGGCTTGCCGGCACTGGCGCTGGACCTGCGCTACTCGCGCGAGGCCGAACAGGAAGCGGACGACTACGCGGCGGCCATGCTGCGCCGTAACGGCATCGGGCTGGTGCACCTGGAGCGACTGTTCACGGCCCTGCAGGAACTGGAAGATGAACTCGGCGCGCCACCGCCGTACCTGTCCAGCCATCCGCCATCGGCCGAGCGCCTGGCACGATTGCGCCAGCAGCTCGACTGACGTCTGGCGCACGGCCGCTCAGCGCGGCAGCACGACCTTGACGACGATGTTGTCGCCCAGCAGCAGCGAGTTGCCGCCGCCGGCGATGATCTGCACGACGGAACTCGGCAGGCAGCCCGGCAATGGCCCCGGCTTGAAGCCGGTGCAGGCAGGCGAGCCTGCCACCACCGCGGGCGGAAGGTGAAGCTCTCGAGGACGTAGACGTTGCCGGTCAGGTCCGTGGCGATCCCGCGCGCGGAATAGAACGGGAAGGGCTCCCCGGTATGCTGCGTGTCGGCGTTGTCGGCCACCAGGAACACGCCGCTTGGGCCAGGGTCCGGCGTGACGGCAACGGTCAACGTGGCCGTCGTGCCACCGCTGCTGGCGACGATCGGTACCAGCGTGGTCTTGCCGATGCCCCGGCCGGCGGGGCATAGGTGACCGACGTGCCGCTGCTTGCGCTCAGGGTTCCCGGCGCGCCATCGGCCAGTTTCCATTGAATGGCGCCCGTGCCGGAGGAGAGGGCCGTCACCGCAATACCGGCGCCGCCTGGCAGCGTGCGCAGCGTCGTGCTTGAGAGCGACAACGTGGTTGGCTGCGGCGGTGGCGTGGTCGGCGTTGGCGGTGCCGAGGTATCGTCCGAACCGCCGCCGCAAGCGGCCAGTGGCGATCAGGGCCCCCAGGGAAATGGCGTTGAATGCCTTCATCCTTTTTGCTGTCGTTCGAGTGGTGTGCGCCTGTACCCCGATGGGCACAGGCTGGGCGCGGTCAGTGCGGCAGCACCAGCTTCACGACCAGGCCGTCGCCCAGCAACACCAGCGTGCTGCCGCCGGCGACGACCATGTGCTGTACGTTGGGCAGGCAGCCAGGCAGGGGGCCCGGCTTGAAGCCGGTGCACGAAGGCGCGCCCGCCACCACCGTCTTGGTGCCCGCCGGGGACGTCTGCACGAGCGTCCTGGCGGTCGCATCGTACGTATAGGTGTTGCCGTTCATGTCAGCCTGCAGGCTGCGCGGGATGGCCGAAATCGTCGTGACCACGCCTGCCGTCGTGACCTTGCGCGCGACGTTGTTCAGGTCCTGCACGTAGATCACATCGTCGTAGTCGATGCCAACCGCGTCGGGGTACATGAATCGTGCCGCGGTGCCAGTGCCGTCGGCGATCCCCGTGCTGGCCGTCGTCTCGGCGCCGGCCAGCACCGACAGCACGCCGGTCGGGGTGATCTTCAGCAGGGACGATCCGCCCATACTGCTGGAGCCGCCGAAGCCATACGCGTTCCCGTAGTAGAAATTGCCGCCATGGTCGACCACCAGGCTGGTCGGTTCCGCGAAGCGGCGCGCATTGTTCGCCGTGTCGGCCTGGCCGAACCAGGCGCGTTGCGGATCGCTGCCGCCAATCAGCGTGGTCACGGTGCCATCCGGTGCGATCTTGCGCAGGCGTCCCGGCGTCGGCAGGCTCGGGCGGCTGGTGTAATGTTCCAGCACGAAGACATTGCCGGCTGTGTCGGCCGCGATGCGGCGCGGGTAGAAGAACGATGCCGCGGCACCGACGCCATCGACGCTTTCCGGCGCCGCGTGGCCGGCCAGCAGGGTCAGGCCGCTTGGGCCCGGGTCGGGCGTGACCGCCACGGTCAACGTGGTCGAGGTGCCGCCGCTGGTGGCGACGATCGGCACCAACGTGGTCTTGGCAATGCCGTTTGCGGGCGGGTTGTACGTGACGGAAGTCCCGGTGGTTCCGCTCAGCGTGCCCGGCGCCCCGTCGGCCAGTTTCCATTGGATGGCCCCGGTACCGGACGACGCGGCCGTGACGGCGATGCCGGCGCCGCCGGGCAACGTGCGCAATGTCGTGCTGGACAGTGTCAGCGTGACGGGTGGGGCCGGCGGCGGCAGGGTGCCCGTCGCCGAATCGGAATCGGAGCCGCCGCCGCAGCCGGCGAGGAGGGTGACGAGAGTGCCAAGGGTAAGTGTCTGCAGGGTCTTCATTGAGCGTCGTTTTCGTTCGAGTGGCCCGGACCAGGCCGAGGATATGCAATTATCGCCTCCGCAGTGTGGTCGAAATCTCACCAATTCTCTCGCGCCGGGGAAAAATGGTAACAAGCCGTAACCGCCGGTTGTCGCTTGTGGGGCTTGCTGTTTCTCAACGATAATATTTTCGTTGCCTGTATCGTGCACCTCTGGCGCACATTTCGGTCTGGCGGCGGCGCCCGGGGCATTGGGTTTTCATGCGCGGCAAGGTTATGATGGCCGGGCAATTTGACCATGACGTTTTTCCAAGGAGACCCGGATGAAATTGAAGTCGATGGCAGTGGCGGCATGCCTGGCCTTATGCGCGACGGGCGCACAGGCACAGGAAGTGGTGAGGCTGGGCAACCTGAAGTTCGCGCACTACGGCGCGGTGTCCTATATCAAGGAGATCGCCCCCAAGTGCGGCATCAAGGTGGAAGAGCACATCTTCGCCAAGGGCCTGGACGTGATGCAGGCGATTATCGCCGGTGAACTCGACGTGGGCACGACGGCTTCCGAGGCCGCGATCTCCGGCCGTGCCGGCGGCGCGCCGATCTACGTCGTCGCGGGCTTTGCCAAGGGCGGTGCGCGCCTGGTCGGCCGCAGCGACCTGAAACTGAAGTCGATCGCGGACCTGAAGGGCAAGCGCGTGGGCGTGACGCGCGGCGGCATCCAGGAAGTGCTGCTGCTGGCCGAACTGCAGCAGGCCGGCCTGACGGCCTCCGACCAGCCGGGCAAGGACGTCCGTCTCGTGTTCCTGGCGTACGCGGACCTGAACCAGGCGCTGCTGGGCAAGAACATCGACGCCATGATGCAATCGGAGCCGCAGTCGTCGCAGGCCATCAACAAGGGCTTCGGCAACGAGATCATGAAGCCGTACAACACGCCGATCGGCGAGCCGGTGCGCACGATGGTCATGACGGAGAAGTTCTACAAGGAGCGTCGCCCCGTCGCCGAGAAGTTCATGCGCTGCTTCGTCGAGGCCACCAAGACGTTCATCGACAACAAGGCCACAGCCGAGAAGTACGTGCGCGAAGTGGTGTTCAAGGGCCAGATCACGAAGGACGACTTCGATGACGCCATCGGCAATTCGCCGTACAGCTACGACATCACGCCCGAACACATCCAGACCACGACCGACATCATGGTCAAGACGGGTGTCGGCCGCATGAGCCGTCCGCCGGTGGCGAAGGACTGGGTCCGCACGGACCTCCTGGACCAGGCCAAGAAAAGCCTGGGCGTGAAGTAAGGAGGCATCATGGCAAGGATCGATTGGCGGGAAGTCGGCATCGGCATGGTCGTGCCGGCGCTGGTGATCGCGCTGTGGCACCTGGCGGCGGTACTCGAATGGGTCAATCCGCAGGTGCTGCCTTCGCCCGGCGCGGTGGTGACGAAGTGGGTCGAATACCTGCTGCCGCTGCAGCCCTACGATCCGATGGCCGGGTCGAAGCTGGCGTGGTTCTTCTCCGGTGAGCTGATCCACGACTCGCTGGGCAGCCTGTATCGGGTCGTCGTCGGCTTCGGCGTGGGCGCCGGGCTGGCGCTGCCGATCGGCCTGGCCATGGGCGCGAGCCGGCACGTGTACGCCTGGCTCAATCCGCTGGTGCAGCTGCTGCGGCCCATTCCGCCGATCGCCTACATCCCCCTGTCGATCCTGTGGTTCGGGCTGGGCAACCCGCCCGCGATCTTCCTGATCGCGCTGGGCGCATTCTTCCCCGTGCTGATGAACACCGTCGCCGGCGTGCGCCACGTCGACGGCATCTACCTGCGCGCGGCGCGCAACCTGGGCGCGTCGGGCACGACGATGTTCGTGCGCGTGATCCTGCCGGCGGCCGTGCCGTACATCCTGTCGGGCGTGCGGATCGGCATCGGCACCGCGTTCATCGTCGTCATCGTCTCCGAGATGATCGCCGTGAACAACGGGCTGGGCTTCCGCATCCTGGAGGCGCGCGAGTATTTCTGGTCGGACAAGATCATCGCCGGCATGATCACGATCGGCCTGCTCGGCCTGGCCATCGACATCGGCATGAACAAATTGAACAACCACTTGCTGCGCTGGCATCGCGGCCTGGAGAATTGACATGAGCGCAGCGCATATCGTCGTCACCGACGTCAACAAGGTATTCGCCACACCGGGCCGCGACGTCGTCGCCCTGAAGGACATCAACCTCCAAATCCCGCGCGGCCAGTTCGTCTGCCTGCTGGGGCCTTCCGGCTGCGGTAAATCCACGTTGCTGAACGCGGTGGCCGGTTTCGCGCCGCCGTCGTCGGGCACGATCACGGCGGACGGCCAGCTCGTCACGGCCCCGGGGCCGGAGCGCGGCATGGTGTTCCAGGAGTACGCGCTGTTCCCGTGGATGACGGTGGAGGACAACGTCGCCTTCGGCCTGGAGATCAAGGGCCAGCCAAAGGCGCAGATCCGTGCCACCGTCGACCAGCTGCTGAAGATGCTGTCGCTGGCGGACTTCCGCCACCGTTATCCCAAGGACCTCTCCGGCGGCATGCGCCAGCGCGTCGCGATCGCGCGCGTGCTGGCACTCGATTCGCCCATCATGCTGATGGACGAGCCGTTCGGCGCGCTCGATGCGCTGACCCGGCGCAACCTGCAGGACGAGCTGCTGCGCCTGTGGGCGGAACTGAAGAAGACGATCATCTTCGTCACCCACAGCATCGAGGAAGCGATCTACCTGGCCGACCGCATCGTCGTCATGACGTACCGGCCCGGCACGATCAAGCGCGACCTGCTGGTCGACCTGCCTCGCCTGCGCGACCCGGCGGCCGCCGAGTTCAACGCGTTGAAGCGCGAACTGGGGCAACTGGTGATGGAGGAGCAGCAGCGCCACCACAACGACGAGCTGCGCATGGCGGCGGTGGATTAGCAGCCACACCGCCAGCCGGCAAATCGGGGACAGCCTCCGAAAGCCAAAACAATCGGGGACAGCCTCCATATGCCCGCATCCCGCGTATCGACGAAATCGGAGGCTGTCCCCGATTTCCGCTGCCGATCGGATGAGTGTTTCCTGCACGTTGACCCGCGCAGCCGCGCCGGGCGACGGTGGAGGAACCGGAGGCTGTCCCCGATTTTGACGCTGCTATAGTAAACTGCGTCGATGCAGACCAATTTCCTGATCGCCGCCGCGCTGTTGTACCTCGTGTGTGCCCTCCTGCCGCCGGCCAGGGCCCGGCTGATCGCCAGCATCACTCCCATTGCCTGGGCCGCGCACGGCGCCGCGCTGTGGTTCGACGTGATGGTGCCCGGTTCCCTGCGCCTGGGCTTTGCCGCCATGCTGTCGTCCGCGCTGTGGATTTCCGTGGGCGCCTACTGGATCGAGAACCGCAACTATCCGCTGGACGGCCTGCGCCGCATGGTGATGCCCAGTGCCGCCGTGGCGGTCGTCCTGCAAGGCATCTTCCCTGGCGCGCTGATCGCGCTGCAGGGCCGCTCGCCCTTGTTCGGCTGGCACATCGCCGTGGCCACGCTGGCCTACAGCACGCTGACGATCGCCGCCTTCCACGCCGTGTTGATGGCATTGCAGGAGTCGCGCCTGCATGCGCGCTCGGCCCGCGCCGGCCTGCTGTGGGCGGCACTGGACCAGCTGCCGGCGCTGTTGACGATGGAAAAGCTGCTGTTCCGCCTGATCGGCTTCGGCTTCGCGCTGCTCAGCCTGACCGTCCTGTCGGGCATTTTCTTCTCCGAGGAGCTGTTCGGCCAGGCGCTGAAGTGGGACCACAAGTCCGTCTTCACGCTGCTGTCCTGGCTTCTTTTCGCCGCCCTGCTGGCGGGCCGCCATTTCCGCGGCTGGCGCGGCAAGACGGCCCTGAGTTTCACCCTGGCCGGCTTCGCCACCTTGCTGCTGGCGTATGTGGGCACCCGCTTCGTGCTGGAAGTGGTTTTGCATCGAGGTTTCGCATGACACGTATCCTGTTCTGGGTCGCGCTGATCTTCCTGGTCGTCGCCGCCGTCCGCGCCAAGCTGCGCGCCAACATCCGCCGCCAGCAGCAGGAGCAGTTCCAGGCGCAGGCGCGGCAGCAGGCGGCGGCCCGGCCGCCGGCCGTGACGGCCGAACCGATGCTGTGCTGCGCCCACTGCGGGATGTACTACCCGGCTTCCGAGAACGTGCCGGCGGGCGGGCGCGATTACTGCAGCGCGGCGCACACGCCCGCGCCCTAGCCGCGTCCCACGCCACGTGGCCGCCCAGTTGCCCGCCTCGCTGGCCTCCCTGTCCGCCCGCTCGCGCGAGACGTTCTGGCGCTCGCTGCAGACCCTGAACGGTACCCGCGTCGTCATCGCGCTGGTGCTGCTGGCGTACCTGAGTATCGACAGCCAGGGCACGCTGGCCGCGGGCGATGCGCTGTACGCCCGCGTGTGCGGCACCTACCTGGTCCTGTCGGTGGTGTTCGCGTTGACGGCCGCCTGGTGGCGCCACCGCTTCCTCGTGCAGCTGCTGTCGCAGGTCGCCTGCGACCTCGCCGTCATCTCGCTGCTGTACGTGGCCGGCGGCGGCGTGCGCGGCGGCCTGGCGATCCTGTACCTGTTCCCGCTGGCCGGCTGTGCCATCCTGGCCCCGCTGGTGCTGGCGCTGTTCTGCGCCGCGCTGGTCACGCTGTTCCTGCTGGCCGACAGCATCTGGCGCCTTCTCAACGCGGACGGCGACGCGGCGCTGCTGCAGGCCGGCCTGTTCGGCGCCGCCTTCTTTGCCGTCGTGCTGCTGGCAAACCGCATGGCGGCGCGGCTGATCGGCCAGGAGGAGCTGGCCGTGCAGCGCGGCGTCGAGATCGGCGTGCAACAGGCCGTCAATCGCCTCATCATGTCGCACGCGGGGGACGGCATCGTCGTCGTGGGGCCGGACGGCCAGCTCCTGGCCGGCAATCCGGCCGCGCAGCAACTGCTGGGCATCAGCGGCACGCCCGGCCTGCGCCTGGCCGCGCTGCCGTCGCTGCACGCCATCGCCCGGGCCTACGACGACTGGCGCGCCGACCCGGCCCAGGCCACCGCGTTCGTCACGATCAAGCCCTACACCGACCCGGCCATGCAGGACATGGCCGCGGCCTGGGACGGCCGGCCCGACCTGGCGGCGCACCTCAAGTTGCGCTTTGCCGCCGCCGAGACGGCGGCGCTGGGCACGGAGCGCAACGTCATCTTCCTGGAAGACGTGACGGCCATCGAAAACCAGGCGCAGCAACTGAAACTGGCGTCGATGGGGCGCCTGACGGCCAGCATCGCGCACGAAGTGAGAAATCCGCTGTCGGCCATCGGCCACGCGACGTCGCTGCTGGCCGAGGACCTGCAAGCGCCCGTGCACGTGCGCCTGTTGAAGATCGTGGCCGACAACGTGGCGCGGGTGAATCGCATGGTCGAGGACATCCTGCAGCTGTCGCGCAAGGCCCACAGCCATGGCGAGCCGCTGGCGCTGGCCCAGCTGGTGGCCGAGTTGAAGGCGGAGTTCGACGAGCTGCATGGCCTGGACGAAGCGGTGCTGGACATCGGCCGTGTCAGCGCCGTGGCCGTGCGCTTCGATCCGCTGCACCTGCGCGAGGTGCTGCTCAATTTGCTGGGCAACGCGGTGCGCTACGCCAGCCGCAAGCCATCCAGCATCCGGCTGTTCGTCGTGGCCGCGCGCGGCCGCCCGCTGGAGCTGCACGTGCAGGATGACGGCGCCGGCATCTCGCCCGAGGTACGCGCCCACCTGTTCGAGCCGTTCTACACCACGTCCTCGAAGGGCACGGGGCTGGGCCTGTATCTGGCGCGTGAGTTATGCTTGAATAACGAGGCGATGCTGGACTACGAGTACCGCTTCGACGTGGCCGGCGGCGTCAGCCCGGCCGCCAGCGGCCGTTTCGTCATCACGTTCGCGCGCGCGGGCGCCTGACACTATATATAGAGCTAAGGGTCTTCATGAGTTCTCCCCGGGTACTGGTCGTCGACGACGAAGACGACCTGCGCGAGCTGCTGGAAATCACGCTGCTGAAGATGGGCCTGGACGTGGACAGCGCAGCGGACCTGCGGCAGGCCCGCGCGCACCTGGCGGCCGGCGCCGAGTACGGGCTGGTGCTGACGGACATGCGCCTGCCCGACGGCCTGGGGCTGGAACTGGTGCGGGAGGTGGCCGCCAGCGGGCGCAACACGCCGATTGCCGTCGTCACCGCGTTCGGCAGTACCGACAACGCCGTCGTCGCCCTCAAGGCGGGCGCGTTCGACTACGTGACGAAACCCGTGCAGCTGGATCAATTGCGCCAGCTGGTGCAGTCGGCGCTGAAGCTGAACGGGTCGGCGCCGGCGGCGCGCGACGAGGCGGTGGACAGCCGCCTGAAGGGGCAGTCGGCCGCGATGCAGGCGCTGCGCGCCCAGATCGCGCGGCTGGCGCGCTCGATGGCGCCGATCGCCATCACGGGCGAATCGGGCAGTGGCAAGGAGCTGGCGGCGCGCGAGATCCACGCCCAGAGCTCGCGCGCGGACAAGCCGTTCGTCGCGGTCAACTGCGGGGCGATTCCCGAAGCGTTGATGGAAGCGGAGTTCTTCGGCTACCGCAAGGGCGCCTTCACCGGGGCGGCGGACGAGCGCGACGGCTTCTTCCAGGCCGCCCACGGCGGCACCTTGATGCTGGACGAAGTGGCCGACCTGCCGCTGGCGATGCAGGTCAAGCTGCTGCGCGCGATCCAGGAGCGGCGCGTGCGCAAGATCGGCGCCACGGCCGAGGAACCGGTGGACGTGCGCATCGTCAGCGCCACCCACCAGGACCTGGCGCGCTGCGTCGAGCAGGGCAAGTTCCGCCAGGACCTGTTCTATCGCCTGAACGTCATCGAACTGGCGCTGCCGCCGCTGCGCGAACGGCTGGACGACCTGCCGGTGCTGACGGCGGCGATCCTGGCGCGCCTGGCGGCGGGCGGCCCGCCGGCCGTGCTGGGCCCGGGCGTGCTGGAAGCGCTGCGCAGCTACCGCTTCCCCGGCAACGTGCGCGAGCTGGAAAACGTGCTGGAACGGGCGCTGGCGTTTGCCAACGACGGCGTCATCCACGTCGAGGACCTGGCGCTGAAGGGCGCGCGGCTGGCGGAGGCGGGTCAGCCGGAACCGGTCGCGGCGCCGGCCGATCCGCCGGCGGCGGTCGTCGAGCCGCCTCCGGTCTTGGCCTCGGCTCCGGCCGGCATGCCGCCGCTGCCGGACCTGACGGTGTTGCCGTCGAACCTGCCGGAATACCTGGAGCGGGTGGAGCGCGAGATCATCGTGCGGGCGCTGGCGCAGACGCAGTACAACCGTACCCAGGCCGCGCAGCTGCTGGGGTTGAGTTTCCGGCAGCTGCGCTACCAGATGCAGAAGCTCAACATCAAGGAATAGATGCCGCCGCGGCTGGGGTCTGTCCCTGCAAGGGACTGACCCCGAAGTTTGGCTGAAGCAAAGAAGAGCGGGACTTCGGGGTCAGTCCCTGAAGGGACAGACCCCCACCCGAACCCCATCCCCCGCCATCGTCTATAATGCCGGTCCGCCACGAAACGCCACGTGGCGAGGTAGTGTTTTGTCCATAAGGTTGCAGGAACTTCAATGCCACTGCACGGTGTTTGAGCAGCCGTCGCGGGCCCGCAAAATCAGTGTTAGCGCTTGCTCACTCGATAACGCCCGTCGTTTGAGGCGAATCAAAAAGTCAACCGAAACTTGGATGTTCTGGCAAATTTTTTTCGGGCTGTAGCGCTTGTCGAAGGCCAGGGCTCTCACTACAATTAGTGCAAGAAATTGCACTACTCACTAAATCTAGTAGTCAAACTTGCCACAAATCAATAGCTGCCGCGGGGGCGACTCGTGCGGCATGACCCTTTTTTGCACGTCGTTTTCGGGGAGCTTAAATGCAATCTAACCAAGACATCACCACCCATCCGGCAGCACAAGTGCCGGCGTCCGCTGCAACCGCCAACGGCGGCCTGGCAGCGCCGGCCGGCACGCTGGGCGACTACCGCATCATCCGCCGCAACGGCGCCGTCGTCGCCTTCGAGCCGTCCAAGATCGCCGTCGCGATGACGAAAGCGTTCCTGGCAGTGCAGGGCGGCCAGGGCGCCGCGTCCGCGCGCATCCGCGACCTGGTCGAACAGCTGACGAACAGCGTGGTGAATGCCCTGGTGCGCCGCCAGCCGTCCGGCGGCACGTTCCACATCGAAGACGTACAGGACCAGGTCGAACTGGCGCTGATGCGCTCGGGCGAGCATGACGTGGCCAAGGCCTACGTGCTGTACCGTGCCAAGCAGATGGAAGAGCGCCGCGCCAAGAAGGCCGCCGCCGGCACCGCCGACGTGGCCGAACCGGAACTGCACGTGATGGAGAACGGCGTGCGCCGTCCGCTCGTCATGCAGGAAGTGCGCGACCTGATCGCCGCCGCCTGCTCGGGCCTGGAAAAGCACGTCGATGCCGACGCCATCCTGGCCGAGACGGTCAAGAACCTGTACGACGGCGTGCCGGTCGAAGAGCTGCACAAGTCCGCCATCCTGGCTGCGCGCGCGCTGATGGAAAAGGACCCGGCCTACTCGCAGGTCACGGCCCGCATCCTGCTGCACACGATCCGCAAGGAAGTGTTCGGCAAGGAAGTGCCGCAGGCGCAGGCCGCCGCCGAGTACGTCGATTACTTCCCGAAATATATCGCCAAGGGCATCGAGGCCGAGCTGCTGGACACCAAGCTGGCCGAGTTCGACCTGCAGAAGCTGGCCAAGGCGCTGGTCGCCGACCGCGACCTGCAGTTCGGCTACATCGGCCTGCAGACCTTGTACGACCGCTACTTCCTGCACGTGCGCGACGTCCGCATCGAGATGCCGCAGGCGTTCTACATGCGCGTCGCCATGGGCCTGTCGCTGAACGAGACGAACCGCGAAGCGCGCGCCATCGAGTTCTACCACCTGCTGTCGAGCTTTGACTTCATGTCGTCCACGCCGACGCTGTTCAACTCGGGCACGCTGCGCTCGCAGCTGTCGTCGTGCTACCTGACCACCGTGTCGGACGACCTGGAAGGCATCTACGACGCCATCAAGGAAAACGCGCTGCTGGCCAAGTTCGCCGGCGGCCTGGGCAACGACTGGACGCCGGTACGCGCGCTGGGCGCGCACATCAAGGGCACCAACGGCAAGTCGCAGGGCGTCGTGCCGTTCCTGAAAGTGGTCAACGACACGGCCGTGGCGGTCAACCAGGGCGGCAAGCGCAAGGGCGCCGTCTGCGCCTACCTGGAAACCTGGCACATGGACATCGAGGAATTCCTCGACCTGCGCAAGAACACGGGCGACGACCGCCGCCGCACGCACGACATGAACACGGCGAACTGGATTCCCGACCTGTTCATGAAGCGCGTGATGGAAAAGGGCACCTGGACGCTGTTCTCGCCATCGGAAACGCCGGACCTGCACGACAAGGTCGGCAAGGCCTTCGAGGCAGCCTACACGGGCTACGAGGCGGCTGCCGCCCGCGGCGAGATCCGCGTCTTTAAGAAGATCGAGGCGCTGGACCTGTGGCGCAAGATGCTGTCGATGCTGTTCGAGACGGGCCACCCGTGGATCACGTTCAAGGACCCATGCAACATCCGTTCGCCGCAGCAGCACGTGGGCGTCGTGCACAGCTCGAACCTGTGCACCGAGATCACGCTGAACACGGGCCCGGACGAAATCGCCGTCTGCAACCTGGGTTCCGTCAACCTGCCGGCCCACATGAAAGAGGGCAAGCTGGACCACGTCAAGCTGCAAAAGACGATCCGCACGGCAATGCGCATGCTGGACAACGTCATCGACATCAACTACTACGCCGTCGACAAGGCCCGCAACGCCAACATGCGCCACCGTCCGGTGGGCATGGGCGTGATGGGCTTCCAGGACTGCCTGCACATGATGCGCGTGCCGTACCAGTCGCAAGCCGCGGTGGACTTCGCCGATACGTCGATGGAAGCGGTGTGCTACTACGCCTACTACGCGTCGACGGAACTGGCCGAAGAGCGCGGCCATTACGAGTCGTACAAGGGCTCCCTGTGGGACCGCGGCATCCTGCCGCAGGATTCCGTGAAGCTGCTGGCGGAAGAGCGCGGCGGCTACCTGGAGCAGGACATGTCGTCGTCGATGGACTGGACGCCGCTGCGCGAGCGCATCAAGCAGTTCGGCATGCGCAACTCGAACTGCGTGGCGATCGCCCCGACCGCGACGATCTCGAACATCATCGGCGTCTCGGCCTGCATCGAGCCGACGTTCCAGAACCTGTACGTCAAGTCGAACCTGTCCGGTGAATTCACCGAGATCAACTCGTACCTGGTGCGCGACCTGAAGGCCCGCGACCTGTGGGACGAGGTCATGATCGCCGACCTGAAGTACTTCGACGGCTCGCTGACCAAGATCGATCGCGTGCCGCAGGACCTGCGCGACATCTACGCGACGGCGTTCGAAGTGTCGCCGACGTGGCTGGTGGAAGCGGCATCGCGCCGCCAGAAGTGGATCGACCAGGCCCAGTCACTGAACATCTACATGGCCGGCGCCTCGGGCAAGAAGCTGGACGAGACGTACAAGCTGGCCTGGCTGCGCGGCCTGAAGACGACGTACTACCTGCGCACGATCGCCGCGTCGCACATGGAGAAGTCGACGTCGAAGACGGGCGCGCTGAACGCCGTCTCGGCCCACGGCCCATCCGCCGGCGCCGCCGCTGCCGATGCGGCCGCACCGGCTGTCCCGACCCACACCGCACCGACCACGGTGCAGCAGGTGGAAGAGGGCGCCGCGTGCTACCTGCGTCCGGGCGACGCGGGCTTCGAGGAATGCGAAGCCTGCCAGTAAATGGGCAGTAAGCCGTCTTTGAACGGCTGAGCGGCCGGTGGCGCCAAGGCGGCGCCGGCCTTGCCTGGCGCCTGTCGAGTCGCCATCTATATAGATACGAGAACACCGTCCCGCCGGGGCGGTGTATTTGACCAAACCATCGAATATCCAAGAACGCCATTTGCCGGGCACCCGGTCAACAGCTATTGAGGATTCAATACAGAACTGAAGGAACCACCATGCTCTCCTGGGATGATGAAGCGGCCGCAGCGCCACGCCAACCACAACTGCCAGCCGGCGCCGCCGGTGAAGAATCCACCGCCGAGCAGGTCGCGCTGCGCGTGAACGCGGACGACAAGCGCATCATCAACGGCAAGACGGACGTCAACCAGCTGGTGCCGTTCAAGTACAAGTGGGCGTGGGACAAGTACCTGGCCGGCTGTGCCAACCACTGGATGCCGCAGGAAGTGAACATGCAGCGCGACATCGAGCTGTGGAAGAACCCGAACGGCCTGTCCGAAGACGAGCGCCGCCTGGTCAAGCGCAACCTGGGCTTCTTCGTGACGGCCGACTCGCTGGCCGCCAACAACATCGTGCTGGGCACCTACCGCCACATCACGGCGCCGGAATGCCGCCAGTACCTGCTGCGCCAGGCGTTCGAGGAAGCGATCCACACGCACGCCTACCAGTACATCGTCGAGTCGCTGGGCCTGGACGAGCAGGAGATCTTCAATGCCTACAACGAGATCAAGTCGATCCGCGACAAGGACCAGTTCCTGATCCCGTTCATCGACACGCTGACCGACCCGGCCTTCACCACCGGCACGATCGAGAACGACCAGAAGCTCTTGAAATCCCTGATCGTGTTCGCCTGCCTGATGGAAGGCCTGTTCTTCTACGTGGGCTTCACGCAGATCCTGGCGCTGGGCCGCCAGAACAAGATGATGGGCGCGGCCGAGCAGTACCAGTACATCCTGCGCGACGAATCGATGCACTGCAACTTCGGCATCGACCTGATCAACACGATCAAGCTGGAAAACCCGCAGCTGTGGACGCCGGCGTTCCGCGAGGAGATCAAGGCGCTGTTCCTCAAAGCCGTCGAGCTGGAATACGCGTACGCCGAAGACACGATGCCACGCGGCGTGCTGGGCCTGAACGCGACGATGTTCAAGGGCTACCTGCGCTTCATCGCCAACCGCCGCGCCGTGCAGATCGGCCTGGAGCAGCTGTTCGACCAGGACGAGAACCCGTTCCCATGGATGAGCGAGATGATCGACCTGAAGAAGGAACGCAACTTCTTCGAGACGCGCGTGACCGAGTACCAGACCGGTGGGGCGTTGAACTGGGATTGATGTTGTAAAAAAAAAGGACCCAGGTTCCTACACCTGGGTCCTTCTTTCCGCTAACGAAGGTGGCTTAGCGGGTGCCCAACTAAAGTATAGTCAGACGTCAGAGTCGTTCACTATACCTTAGAAGTGCACTAACAGTCCACCACCTAGACTGGAGGTGATGTATGTGCGTCGCATAAACGCAAGGCCCGCTCCTATGGGGTTCCGCTGGGTTTGCTGTCGATTCCGCAAGGTGCGAGGTAGTTCCAATCGCATCCTGGATGCGCATGAGTACGGCTACGAAGCATGGTGTTTTTTAGTGCCAGCTAAGTAACACGTGGGGACATCACGTCCCCGTCGTATGCCCTTCAACTTTAAGGTAGAAACATGACTAAAAAATCGAATCATCACGTTGTTCCGCATAAAGACGGCTGGGCAGTACGCCGCGAGAACTCTGATCGGGTGAGCGGACTGTACCCTACTCAAGGAGATGCGATCAGAGGAGGGCGAGGGATCTCAAAAAACCAAGGTACAGAACTTGTGATCCATCGCCCTAATGGTCAAATCCGCGAGAAGGACAGTCACGGTAACGACCCATCCCCGCCGAAAGGCTGAGCTACCATCGCAACGTACTAAGAGCCTGCTCCCGCAGGCTCTTTTCCGTTAAGCTCAGAACGACGCCTTACATATGTCCCAGTACCGTACCGAAGCACATCGTGATGACGCTGCTAAATGCACGGCCTGCATGTGGAGCCAACCGCTCGCCGCTATAAATTACCCACTACACTAGGTCGCGTCACCGTCCGGTCGGCCTGGGCCTAATGGAGTGAAGGGGCTTCCAGGACTGCCTGCCCATGATGCGCGTGCCGTACCAGTCGCAAGCCGCGGTGGACTTCGCCGATACGTCGATGAAGGCGGTGTGCCACTACACCTGCTACGCGTCGACGGAGCTGGACGAAGAGCGCGGCCATTACGAGTCGTACAAGGGTTCCTGTGGGTCTGCGGCATCCTGTCGCAGGACTCCGTGAAGCTGCTCGCGGAAGAGCGCGGTGGCTGTCTGGAGCAGGACATGTGGTCGTCGACTGGACCCCGCTGCCCGAGCGCATCAAGCAGTTCGGCATGCGCAACTCGAACTGCGTGGCAATCGCTCCGACGCGACGATTAAAGTGGACCCCTTCGTCAAGACACTGAGGCCGATAATTTAAGCTGGTCTGTCTTCATTTTTGCAGCTGCTCGGCGCTGCCCCGTAATTCTCTCACCGGGCCGCTGGAGAGGGGTATCTTCCAGTGGCTGCTCCCGGCACGGCTCCACAGCCTCGGCTATGCTGGTCTGGCCGTACTTATCCACGATCAGCGCGCCCCCACCGCTGCCGCTGCGGTAGACATCGGCAGGCGTACGGTATCCCAGAGACTGGTGCGGACGTGTGCCGTTGTAAAACACGAAGTACTGAGCCAGGCCGAGCGTCAGCTCGGCCATGTTTCCGTACCCCTTGAGGTATATGTCTTCGTATTTCACGCTGCGCCACAGCCGCTCGACAAAGATGTTGTCCAACGCTCGACCGCGTCCGTCCATGCTGATGGCTACGCCTTCACGTTTGAGCACGCCGCTGAATGCCGTGCTCGTAAACTGCGATCCCTGGTCGCTGTTGAACACGTCGGGCTTGCCGTGCACACGCAGCGCTTCCTCCAGGCAGTCCACGCAGAACGACGCATCCATGCTGTTGCTGATTCGCCAGGCCAGCACGCGCCGCGAGTACCAGTCGATAATCGCCACCAGATAGGCAAAGCCACGCGCGAGCCGGATATAGGTCACGTCTGTAGACCACACCTGGTTAGGGCGCGTTACCGCCACACCGCGCAGCAGGTAGGGATACACCTTGTGCTGCGGATGCGGCTTGCTCGTCGCCGGCCCCGGCGCCATGCCTGCCAAGCCCATTTCCCGCATCAGCCGCTGCACACGCTTGCGGTTCACCACATGGCCGCGCTCACGCAGAAACACTACCATGCGCCGGCTGCCGTAGAACGGTCTGCTGGTATATTCCTCGTCGATCAGCGCGCGCAGCTTCAGATCTTTTTCGTCCTCGCACCGCTGTCGCGATGCCGCTTCCAGCCGCCGGTATACCGTCGCGCGTGGTACATCGGCAAGTTCGCACTGGCGCGTTATCGGCATCTCGGCGTGCTCCGGTTCGATCCAGCCCAGGCGCTCTTCGCGGCTCATTCCCCCAGCTTTTTTTTAAGCCAATCCACTTCCATCTTGAGCCGGCCGATCTCGCTGTACAGCTTATCCTCCGGGCTCGTTTCATCGACCGGCTTCGGGCCACGCTTGGTATCGAACAGCGCCCCAGCGTTCTCCAGAATCTCCTTTTTCCACTGCCCGACCAGCACGGGATGCACGCCGAATTCCTGTGCGATTTCCGTCACCGTCTTCACTCCGCGCACTGCCTCTAAGCCCACCTTGCTCTTGAAGTCGGCGCTGTGCACCCTGCGTTTTTTACCTTCACTCATAGTCTGTCATCCTTTCGCGGACAACAGCTTAAACCACCGTCTCAAATCGTGGATCCACTATAGATCTCGAACATCATCGGCGTCCCGCCTGCATCGAGCCGACGTTCCAGACCTGTACGTCAAGTCGAACCTGTCCGGTGAATTCACCGAGATCAGCTCGTATCTGGTGCGCGACCTGAAGGCATCGGCTTGCGATGGGACGTGATGATCAATCGCCGAAGTGCGGCGACGGTTCTCTGATGCATGGACAAAAGAGCTTGCAAATGCAGGCTCTTTTGCTATTAACTCACCGCCGTCCACGTCCGGTAAATTTATTGTGGGAAAGCTGGATTACTTTTGTGTGCAGGTCTCTTGACCTGTTAAATATACTAGGCATTAGAGTCGGATAGAATTTGCTAAGGTTTTATTGTTAAACTCTCGGAAAAGGGGGCAAAAAAATGCGTAAATGTTATTTACTGCAATCTATTATCATTACCTTCTCTATGATAATTTCGAATTTTGGGTCTGCTGCTACACTAGCGTGCACTGGGGTGAAACCAATATCATCCGAGGTAGACTATTTATCGAATTTACGCGCGATTCTCGAGTGTGCCGAAATGCGCGAAAGTCATGACGTAGAAGCGATACTACGGAAGACATTCCACGCCGCCAGCGTTCAAGCCGTGTCAGGCAACGGCTGGAAGTACTTCCTAGTGACTTCTTATCCTACTGCAAACGATAGAAGGAAATCGGTAACTATTAAACTTACATTTCACAGTCTTCCGGACGGCGGACGAAAATTATCTGCTAACGCGCGTTTTGCCAATATGCCTGAGCTAACGCAAGATAATTTTGCGGAAATGTGGAAGGCTAAACGTTTGACTACGTTCAGGGCGCCGCATTTGCCGGCAGGGCTTCAAACACAAGACTACATTGTCGATGGTCTGAAGCCTGGAATTATTACCATAACTGTCAATGATAAGAATGCATTGGATTCACTGATCTTTGAGGAGAAATAAATGGAAATTAACACAAATCCATTCTTGGGTGAAATATCAAACGCGTCCGGATTCAACGAATTTATGGGGCTGGCGTATAATTCCCCAGCTTTGGCGGCACTCATAAATTCGTTCGCTACCGCAAGCGGTACGGTTAGCGTGGGTGATGCGGGAAGTTACACCGCGAGTACAAAATCAATCGTACTTGACAGGCGAGAACTGCCGGTTTCTGGAGATGCAAATAGCCAGTTGAATTTTGCAGGCCTGCTTGCGCATGAATTGGGCCATGCGGCCTCAGCCGACGGTCTTTTGTCAAGGGAGCAATTTACAGGGTATTTAAATGCACCAAATGCAGAGGCAGCGGCGATGATTCAACTGCGGCAAGAGGGCGCAGCAACCTATGCTGAATATCTCGTTTCGAACGAGCTGGGAACCACATTGCGTGCCGGTGATAAGGTAAAGGCGTCGTTGGATGTCCTTGCGACGTGGTATGAACGTGACATCAACGGTTTCCGGGAGGCCGCGATCAATTTAGCTGCTGACGCTTACAAAACTGTAAATCCGAGCACGGCGCCAAATGTGACATATCAGGAGATGTACGGTGATGCATGGTATGCCTACAAGGCAGGTCTTGCGCCGCGAGGCTTTGATTGGCAGAACTTTTATAGCAACGATATTGTTGCGTCCGAGCCCGGTGGCGGCATCATAAGAGTGACCACGTCTAACCCGCTGAGCGATGGAGTCAGGACGAGTACGTTTTCTATAGATTTAAATTACGGGGGCGACGTATTAAAGAGCTTCGTCGCCTCTACCACGTACGATGGCTTCAGATACGCGCAGGTCTCTGGTGAAGGTGTTTATTATCTAAACGACACTGTCGTAACTGCGCGTCAATCAGATAGTAATTCTTTATATGCCTCGGTTATCGGAAATGGGAATGATATTTACGTGTTTGATGGGAATGAAATAAGGCTTGCGGGTAGCGATAACTATCTTTATTCACAGAATTCTGACGCTTTATCGGTTTCCGGCGAACACAATACGCTTGATATTAATGGCGCAATTGACTCCATCGTTGTAAATGATGTCGAGGTGCCAAATTATTTGGACGGAATATCATATGTTGGTGATACCGCTATTGGCTTCGGGGGCGCCGATGTGGGATTTGGAACGAATTTCCCGGACAAAGGGTACGAGGTTCCCGAAGCACCTCAACAGAACCGGGGGACAACGCTACCGTTCTTTCTTCCAGCTCCGGGATTAAGTGAGGTCGTGCGGGTTGTCGGTGCCAAAGACGCTATCTTTGATGAAGTTGTAATGATCTAATCGATCGGCTAGTCAACTCAAGCAACAGGCCCAGGACTTGAATTCGATAACACCTCCGGACGAAGTCCAACGCCAAGGGGACTGCAACGCCAACATGCCCCACCGTCCGGTGGGCCTGGGCCAAATGAAGTGAAGGGGCTTCCAGGACTGCCTGCACATGATGCGCGTGCCGTACCAGTCGCAAGCCGCGGTGGACTTCGCCGATACGTCGATGGAAGCGGTGTGCTACTACGCCTACTACGCGTCGACGGAACTGGCCGAAGAGCGCGGCCATTACGAGTCGTACAAGGGCTCCCTGTGGGACCGCGGCATCCTGCCGCAGGATTCCGTGAAGCTGCTGGCGGAAGAGCGCGGCGGCTACCTGGAGCAGGACATGTCGTCGTCGATGGACTGGACGCCGCTGCGCGAGCGCATCAAGCAGTTCGGCATGCGCAACTCGAACTGCGTGGCGATCGCCCCGACCGCGACGATCTCGAACATCATCGGCGTCTCGGCCTGCATCGAGCCGACGTTCCAGAACCTGTACGTCAAGTCGAACCTGTCCGGTGAATTCACCGAGATCAACTCGTACCTGGTGCGCGACCTGAAGGCCCGCGACCTGTGGGACGAGGTCATGATCGCCGACCTGAAGTACTTCGACGGCTCGCTGACCAAGATCGATCGCGTGCCGCAGGACCTGCGCGACATCTACGCGACGGCGTTCGAAGTGTCGCCGACGTGGCTGGTGGAAGCGGCATCGCGCCGCCAGAAGTGGATCGACCAGGCCCAGTCACTGAACATCTACATGGCCGGCGCCTCGGGCAAGAAGCTGGACGAGACGTACAAGCTGGCCTGGCTGCGCGGCCTGAAGACGACGTACTACCTGCGCACGATCGCCGCGTCGCACATGGAGAAGTCGACGTCGAAGACGGGCGCGCTGAACGCCGTCTCGGCCCACGGCCCATCCGCCGGCGCCGCCGCTGCCGATGCGGCCGCACCGGCTGTCCCGACCCACACCGCACCGACCACGGTGCAGCAGGTGGAAGAGGGCGCCGCGTGCTACCTGCGTCCGGGCGACGCGGGCTTCGAGGAATGCGAAGCCTGCCAGTAAATGGGCAGTAAGCCGTCTTTGAACGGCTGAGCGGCCGGTGGCGCCAAGGCGGCGCCGGCCTTGCCTGGCGCCTGTCGAGTCGCCATCTATATAGATACGAGAACACCGTCCCACCGGGGCGGTGTATTTGACCAAACCATCGAATATCCAAGAACGCCATTTGCCGGGCACCCGGTCAACAGCTATTGAGGATTCAATACAGAACTGAAGGAACCACCATGCTCTCCTGGGATGATGAAGCGGCCGCAGCGCCACGCCAACCACAACTGCCAGCCGGCGCCGCCGGTGAAGAATCCACCGCCGAGCAGGTCGCGCTGCGCGTGAACGCGGACGACAAGCGCATCATCAACGGCAAGACGGACGTCAACCAGCTGGTGCCGTTCAAGTACAAGTGGGCGTGGGACAAGTACCTGGCCGGCTGCGCCAACCACTGGATGCCGCAGGAAGTGAACATGCAGCGCGACATCGAGCTGTGGAAGAACCCGAACGGCCTGTCCGAAGACGAGCGCCGCCTGGTCAAGCGCAACCTGGGCTTCTTCGTGACGGCCGACTCGCTGGCCGCCAACAACATCGTGCTGGGCACCTACCGCCACATCACGGCGCCGGAATGCCGCCAGTACCTGCTGCGCCAGGCGTTCGAGGAAGCGATCCACACGCACGCCTACCAGTACATCGTCGAGTCGCTGGGCCTGGACGAGCAGGAGATCTTCAATGCCTACAACGAGATCAAGTCGATCCGCGACAAGGACCAGTTCCTGATCCCGTTCATCGACACGCTGACCGACCCGGCCTTCACCACCGGCACGATCGAGAACGACCAGAAGCTCTTGAAATCCCTGATCGTGTTCGCCTGCCTGATGGAAGGCCTGTTCTTCTACGTGGGCTTCACGCAGATCCTGGCGCTGGGCCGCCAGAACAAGATGATGGGCGCGGCCGAGCAGTACCAGTACATCCTGCGCGACGAATCGATGCACTGCAACTTCGGCATCGACCTGATCAACACGATCAAGCTGGAAAACCCGCAGCTGTGGACGCCGGCGTTCCGCGAGGAGATCAAGGCGCTGTTCCTCAAAGCCGTCGAGCTGGAATACGCGTACGCCGAAGACACGATGCCACGCGGCGTGCTGGGCCTGAACGCGACGATGTTCAAGGGCTACCTGCGCTTCATCGCCAACCGCCGCGCCGTGCAGATCGGCCTGGAGCAGCTGTTCGACCAGGACGAGAACCCGTTCCCATGGATGAGCGAGATGATCGACCTGAAAAAGGAACGCAACTTCTTCGAGACGCGCGTGACCGAGTACCAGACCGGTGGGGCGTTGAACTGGGATTGAGTTCCACCTGCTTCATCGAAGCCCGTCCCGCCGGACGGGTTTTTTTAGGTTCTTCACGGATTTCCGGGAAGGTGCGCCGAAAAACAGGAAAGCGGTAGAGAAGAGTTAGACTTGTTGTGCGACCAACAGTACTGAACTCAACTTACCGCTTTCATGCAAGATAATAATCTCGGCCTTCCATTCTGGGAAGGTTTTCTCGCGTCTGACCTCGAGCGCAAGAATGGTGCAACGTGGATCACGTTGGTTCCTGACCCAAGGGCCCCACTAGTGTGCTCGGGCTGCGATTCAAACTGCTGGCAGATTCATGAAACAGGCTGGCGTGTAGTGCGTGATATGCCAATGCTGGGCGACCCGGTCTGGTTGCGGGTGCGTCTGCGGCGTGTTCGCTGTAGTGAATGTGGGACTCGAGCTGAGCGCGTGAAGTGGCTAGACCGTCATGCACGGGTGACACAACGGCTGGCCGAGTTCGTGGGCCTATGGTGCCAAAAACTGCCAGTGGCCCATGTTTGCAAGCTCTCTGGCTTGCACTGGGACACAGTACGACGCATCGAGCGTACCAACTTGGCAGCGCAGATTGGGGTACCCTGACTTTTTCGGATACTCCTGTTTGGTAGACTTCACCAACTGGAGAAACTTATGGCACGCTCAAAATCATACACCCCGGAGCTTCGTGAAGAAGCGGTAAAACTGGTCCTGACACAGGGTCTGACGCTGGAGGACGCGGCGTTACGGCTCATGATTCCCAAGGGAACCTTGGCCAATTGGGTAGCTGCAGCGAGGGGTGGCACCTCATCCAAAGTGGCTCCCGGCAGCCGCTCCGTGCCCGAACTTGAGGCCGAAGTTACCAAGCTGCGCAAGGAGCTTGCTGAGGCCCGCATGGAGCGCGATATCGTAAAAAAGGCGGCAGCGTACTTTGCGCGGGAGTCGCTGCCAAGTACGCGGTCATGAAGACATTGCGACTCGAATATTCACTAAGCGCGCTCTGCCGCGTCTTCGACGTGTCGCGCAGCGGGTTCTATGCTTGGACTCACGGGCAGCCGTCGAAACGTGCGCAGGAGGACGCGCGCCTGAAGGTCGCCATCGAGGCGGTTCATACGCAGAGCCGGCAGACATATGGGCCACTTCGGATGCAGCCGGAACTGGCCGCACAAGGCTTTCCTGCTGGCCGTGACCGCATCGTCCGGCTACGACGTGAGCTTGCCCTGCGCTGTAAGCAGAAGCGAAAATTCAAGGCCACCACCAACTCGAACCATGAGCTGCCGGTGGCCGAGAATCTGTTGAATCAGACCTTCGCACCAACCCGCCCGAACGAAGCCTGGGTAACCGACATCACGTATGTCGCCACAGGCGAAGGCTGGCTCTACCTGGCCGGCATCAAAGACGTCTTTACATGCGAACTGGTGGGCTATTCGATGGGTGCGCGCATGACGCAAACGCTGACCGCACAGGCCCTTTGGAAAGCCGTGCGCAACAAGCGCCCGGCGCCGGGATTGATTCACCACTCCGACCGTGGGAGCCAGTATTGCGCTCACGACTATCAAAAGCTCGTCAAGCAGTTTGGCATGCAACCGTCCATGTCGCGCAGGGGGAACTGCTACGACAACGCGCCTATGGAAAGCTTCTGGGGCAGTCTGAAAAATGAGCTGGTGCACCATCAACGATATGCAACCCGCGCCGATGCGAAGGCCGCGATACAGGAGTACATCGAAAGCTTTTATAACCGCCAGCGACGCCACTCGCGTCTTGGCAATGTAGCGCCAGCGTTGTTTGCCGAGGAATTCAGCAAACGGCTGCAGGCGGTTTGAAACAAGAGTGTCCGCTATTGACAGTACACCTCAGATTGCGGCCTTGCCAGATGCCCAGCCTACCCGCTTGGTCATGGATGAATTCGCTCTGTATAAAGGGCACCGCTATGCCACGGTAGTGCTCGACGCTGACACTCGGCGTGTTTTATGGGTTGGCGAGGGACGCAGCCGCGAAGCGTTGCGTCCTTTCTTTGAGTGGTTAGGACCAGAACGCTGCCGCGCAATCGAAGCTGTTGCGATGGACATGAACACGGCGTTCGATCTCGAAGTAAAGGAACACTGTCCGCAGGCTCACGTCGTCTACGACCTATTCCACGTGGTTGCGAAATATGGCCGAGAGGTGATTGATCGAGTCCGTGTAGATGAGGCAAATCGGCTCAAGCATGATCTGCCAATGCGTAAAGTCGTCAAGCGCGCTCGCTGGCTCCTGTTAAGAAACAGAGCCAACATCCCGGCCGAAAAGCTGGCAAGCCTTGACGAGCTACTGGCAGCAAATCAGACACTGAGCACCGTCTACATCATGAAGGCTGCGTTGAAGGAACTATGGTCGGCGCAGGGCGCTTGGCAGTGGCGAACTGCTTGGCAAACATGGCTGCGCATGGCAAACGAAAGCGGCGTCGAGCCGCTGCAAAAATTCGCCAGGAAGCTTAAACCCTACTGGCGCGGCATCGTGGCGCGGGTACGCTGGCCGATGCATACCGGCCAGCTAGAAGGAATCAACAACAGAATCAAGGTCATGAAGCGCATGGCCTACGGCTACCGCGACAGCGAATTTTTCTTCCTAAAGATCAAAGCTGCCTTCCCCGGAAATCCGTGAAGAACCTTTTTTTTATGCCCGCCGCCAGCCGATATAATGCCGGCTTTTGTTAAAAAGATATCTCTCATGCGTCATTCCGTTTTGCTTCCCCTGCTGCTGTGCGCCAGCGCCGCCGCCACCGCCGGCAGCGCGCCGCCTCCCTTGGCCATCACCGACCAGAGCGACGCCCGCACCGTCATCCGCGCCGTCCCGGAAGAGGCGGCGACGGACCGCTTCGAAGTGCTGGCGGCGGACCATGAACTGGTCAGTTACGTGGGCCTGTCCGACGGTGACGTCGGCGGCGTCGTGTTCCGTGGCGGGAAGCTGCACGGCACGTTAACGCGCGCGCAGGCCGACACGTTCTACGCCTGCCGCGGCTACGCGACCGCGCGCCACCAGTACTGGGCGCAGGACGCCGCCCGCTGGGCGCGCTCGCTGGTGCAGGTGGCCCAGCCGGCGACGGAAGTGGAGCTGCGCTTCACGGGCAAGTCGACCTTGAAAAGCATCAAGGCCGTGCTGGACAATCCGGCCATCGGCCAGGTCAAGGCCATCGTCGAGATGGGCACGAACCCGCTGAATGTGGTGAAAGTGCTGTCGAAGACGCGCTCCGAACACCGCCAGCGCGAGCACGACAAGGACATGCTGGAAGGCCTGGGCAAGCTGGTGCCGGGCGACAGCGAAACGCGCCTGGCCGAAGTGCTGCATCCGGAAGACCTGACGTTCCTCGAGCGCGGCATCATCATGGCCTACCCGAAGTACTCGGTCGACTTCCTCGTCCGCGACGGCAAGATCCAGGCGCTGCAGCAGCCGTCGTTCCTGCAGATCGCCCGCGTCAAGTCGGCGCTGTTCTATGCGCCGAACATGGACTGGTCGCGCTGTACGGCGGAAGGGTGGATGCAGGCCGTGCCGGCCGACGCGCCTTGACCGCCACGCGCTTGTCCACCTAGTCCGGCACCTCCGCGCTGCGCCACGCCGCCGGTGCCGGCAGCCTGAACCCCTCCAGCAATAGACCGCCATGCGGCGCCAGGGTCGTGCGCACGGCCCGGTCGAACGCGGCCTTCGCCATCTCCGGCTGCGCCGCCAGCAGCGCCATCCCCGTCTCCAGGTCGGCCGCCAGTGCCGGTGCCGTCGCCTTCAGCCTGCGTGCCAGGTGGCGGCCGTGGCCCGTCCATGTCCCGGCCGCGCGCAGGGCAAAATCGGCCAGCGCGCCGTACAGGTGGACGGCAATCGCCAGCGTCTCGTCCGGTGTGGTGCTGTCGGCCAGGTCCTCCAGCAGTGTCGTGATCGCATAGCGCTGGCGCGCCAGCGCTTCGGCGGACAATGCCGGCGGCCCGGCGTCGTACAGCTTGCGGGCATGGCGTCGCAGCCGCTGCAGCAAGGCGCTGTCCGGCAGTACGCTGGCGCCGTCATTGACCATCGCCGCCAGTGGCATGCGTCCGGCCGGGCCGTCGACGACGCGGCAGAAGTAGTCGAACGTGGCGAGGTCGTGGCCGAACAGTTCGACCGTCTGCGTGCCGACCTTGAACGTGTCGCGCCACGCCTGCTCGACGTGCTCGAACACGAGCAGCAGGTCGATGTCGGAAGTGGGTGTCGCCTCGCCGCGCGCGATCGAACCGCCGATGATGGCGACCGCCGCGTCGGGCCAGCGGGGCAGCAGCTCAGTGCGTACAAGCTTCGTCGCGGCGTCGATATGCATGGTCATTCTCCTCTCTCTATCTCAGCAGTGTAAGCGCGGCGCAGGGCTGCCGTCACGTCCCGCGTCACACGCGCGCTTCGCATGCGCGCGCTGCACACGGTCCCTGCAAACTCGGCCGCTTCGTCATATCGATATGCGTGCGCGCACGTCGAGACAGCGTGTCGTGGCGCGCTGCTGTCGCCGAATCACGACTGCGCGCAGCCACGCCGTCGATGGCGGTGCACGCTGTGGCGGTGCTGTCGCGCGCGTGCGCGGACGATCGCATGCGCTTTGCATACGGCCTTTAGGTAAAGGCGGTATGCGATGCACGGTGGAGCTTCGCGCAGCACGCCGACAGCGCCGGCAGCACGCGGCGGCGCCTGGCGTCGTCGATCCAATGTGCGCTACCTCGCTGATCGCTGTAAAAAAAGAAGGTGAAAAGCATGCGTGCCCGTTGCGCTTCAATAAGGTTTTCGTGTACTTTACGAACTTGAAAACGCGTAGTTATGCAAGCGCTCTTTTTTGGAGTGTGTAGTTGCCGCAAACCGCAAAGAAAAACAGGACATAAAGTTCGCACAGATATGCACACGAAGCACACCGTGATCTGTAAGCCGCCTCGCCTGAACTGAGTCAGGTCGGGCGGTTTTTTCTTTCGAGCGGAGCACGCGAATGTGCAGCGATGTCTGGTCCGAAACGGGTAGGAGCTGATTGACCGCCCACCCAGGGAGACACGTAGAAGAAGAATTTTTGATGGCGTCGTCGAGCCAGGTGCACCGGGAAAAGCTGGGGTACCCTGACTTTTTCGGACACTCCTGTTTGGTAGACTTCACCAACTGGAGAAACTTATGGCACGCTCAAAATCATACACCCCGGAGCTTCGTGAAGAAGCGGTAAAACTGGTCCTGACACAGGGTCTGACGCTGGAGGACGCGGCGTTACGGCTCATGATTCCCAAGGGAACCTTGGCCAATTGGGTAGCTGCAGCGAGGGGTGGCACCTCATCCAAAGTGGCTCCCGGCAGCCGCTCCGTGCCCGAACTTGAGGCCGAAGTTACCAAGCTGCGCAAGGAGCTTGCTGAGGCCCGCATGGAGCGCGATATCGTAAAAAAGGCGGCAGCGTACTTTGCGCGGGAGTCGCTGCCAAGTACGCGGTCATGAAGACATTGCGACTCGAATATTCACTAAGCGCGCTCTGCCGCGTCTTCGACGTGTCGCGCAGCGGGTTCTATGCTTGGACTCACGGGCAGCCGTCGAAACGTGCGCAGGAGGACGCGCGCCTGAAGGTCGCCATCGAGGCGGTTCATACGCAGAGCCGGCAGACATATGGGCCACTTCGGATGCAGCCGGAACTGGCCGCACAAGGCTTTCCTGCTGGCCGTGACCGCATCGTCCGGCTACGACGTGAGCTTGCCCTGCGCTGTAAGCAGAAGCGAAAATTCAAGGCCACCACCAACTCGAACCATGAGCTGCCGGTGGCCGAGAATCTGTTGAATCAGACCTTCGCACCAACCCGCCCGAACGAAGCCTGGGTAACCGACATCACGTATGTCGCCACAGGCGAAGGCTGGCTCTACCTGGCCGGCATCAAAGACGTCTTTACATGCGAACTGGTGGGCTATTCGATGGGTGCGCGCATGACGCAAACGCTGACCGCACAGGCCCTTTGGAAAGCCGTGCGCAACAAGCGCCCGGCGCCGGGATTGATTCACCACTCCGACCGTGGGAGCCAGTATTGCGCTCACGACTATCAAAAGCTCGTCAAGCAGTTTGGCATGCAACCGTCCATGTCGCGCAGGGGGAACTGCTACGACAACGCGCCTATGGAAAGCTTCTGGGGCAGTCTGAAAAATGAGCTGGTGCACCATCAACGATATGCAACCCGCGCCGATGCGAAGGCCGCGATACAGGAGTACATCGAAAGCTTTTATAACCGCCAGCGACGCCACTCGCGTCTTGGCAATGTAGCGCCAGCGTTGTTTGCCGAGGAATTCAGCGAACGGCTGCAGGCGGTTTGAAACAAGAGTGTCCGCTATTGACAGTACACCTCAAGCAGGGTGTGCCGATGCGCGGCGGCGCCGTCGAATGGCTGAAGTGCTGCAGTCGTGAGGAGCTGCAGCAGTTCAGCCGGTGCCGAATTCATTAGCGCAAACATCGACATGCTTGCGCCGATGAATAATTCGCCTGGCCCCTTCCCATGGGTGGAAGTGCCGGACGGGTTTCAATCATGTGCGTATTTTCATCCCGGATGAAGGAGAAATAAAAATGGCTACCGCCGCTAAGAAAACCGAAGTGAAGAAGCCAGCCGCTACCAAGGCTGCCGCTGCTCCTGCCAAGAAGGCAGCAACCAAGACCGCCGCCGCCAAGCCGGCCGCCGCGAAGAAGACCACGGCCGCCGCCAAGCCGGCTGCTGCGAAGAAGACCACGGCTGCTGCCAAGCCAGCTGCCGCAAAGAAGACGACGGCGGCAGCAAAGCCAGCTGCTGCGAAGAAGACGACGGCGGCAGCAAAGCCAGCCGCGAAGAAGACCGCCGCCGCCAAGCCGGCAGCGAAGAAGGCGACGACCGCAGCAAAGCCAGCCGCCAAGAAGACCGCGGCCGCCAAGCCGGCAGCGAAGAAGTCGACCGGCGCCGCCAAGCCAGCCGCCAAGAAGACCACGGCCGCAGCAAAGCCCGCAGCCAAGCCCGCGGCCAAGAAGTCCGCGGCCGCCAAGCCAGCCGCCAAGAAAACCGCCGCCAAGTCGGCAACCAAATCGGCAGCGAAGTCGCCAGCTAAGTCGGCCACCAAGTCCGCAGCCAAGACGGCAACGAAGTCGGCCGGCAAGACCGCCGCCAAGTCGGCAACGAAGTCCGCTGCGAAGCCTGCAGCCAAGAAGACCGCGACCAAGGCTGCTGCCAAGCCAGCCGTCAAGAAGGCCGCCGCCAAGCCTGCCGCGAAGAAGGCTGCCGCGAAGCCGGCCGCCAAGGCCGCTGCAAAGCCGGCCGCCAAGCCAGCCGCGAAGAAAGCCGCCGCCAAGCCAGCTGCCAAGGCTGCTGCGAAGCCGGCCGCGAAGAAGGCCGCTGCCAAGCCGGCTGCAAAAGCTGCCGCGAAACCGGCCGCAAAGCCAGCAGCAAAGCCAGCCGCCAAAGCGGCGGCCAAGCCTGCCGCCAAGCCGGCCGCCAAGCCAGCAGCGAAAGCCGCTGCCGCTCCGGCAGCAGCACCAAGCGCTGCCGCGCCAGCTGCCAAGAAGGCCGCACCAGCCAAGAAGAGCGCTGCCAAGAAGGAAGCCAAGCCTGCCGCCGCACCGGCTGCTGCCGCCGCTTCGGCACCGGCCGCGAAAACCGTGCTGGCCCTGCCGCTGCCTGGCCGTTCCCGACCAGCACCCGTCCAGCCTGAGACGCTGGCCCGGCCGCGAACTGACACCGCTACCCGGCACCGCCACGCGACAGCGTGGGCGGTACCGGGCGCGTGGCATGTCCGTGCCGGGCACGTTTGCTGCAAACGGCCTGATGGGCGTAAAGACCGCTGTGTGAGACAATCGCACGGCGGTTTTTTTACGCTTGACGCAAGCCCTAATGGAGAATGCTCGTGCTTAGTATTGTGATGCTGATCGTCGATACCATCGCCGTCCTGCTGGGCGGGGTGCTGCTGCTGCGGTTCTGGATGCAGGCAACCCGCGTGCGCCCGCCCTCGTCGGTGGCGCAGTTTACGTTCCAGCTGTCCGACTGGCTGGTGCGGCCGATGCGCCGCATCGTGCCGGGCGTCGGCGGCTACGACTGGGCCAGCCTGCTGGGGGCGTTCCTGATCGTATTGCTGGCGTCGTCGCTGCTGTTCATCCGCGGCGTGCCGGTGGAAGTCGTGCTGAAGCTGGCGCTGTTCCGGTTCCTGCAGTGGATCCTGTACGGCTTCATGGCCTTGCTGGTGGTCGAGGCGATCTTCAGCTGGGTCAACCCGCATGCGCCGCTGGCGCCGTTCGTACGGGCGCTGAACGAGCCGCTGCTGCGGCCGATCCGCCGGGTGGTGCCGCTGGTCGGCAGCCTGGACCTGTCGCTGCTGGTGGCGCTGGTGTTGCTGCAGATTGCGCAGCACGTGCTGGGGATGGTGTTTGGCGGGTGAACAAACCCGGGGGGACAGGCACCTGTCTCAGGGGCGCAGACCCTGAGACAGGTGCCTGTCCCCGCTGTACTTTATTCGTAGCGGTAGCCGAACGCCTGCTCGAACCGGTCCGCGATCTCTTCCTTCGTCAGCACGTGGTTCTGGGCGCCCTTGTGGGCGATCTTGATCGCGCCCAGCAGGCTGGCCAGGCGGCCCGTCGTTTCCCAGCCCAGGTCGTGCGTCAGGCCGTACAGCAGGCCGGCGCGGTAGGCGTCGCCGCAGCCCGTCGGGTCCAGCACGGCATCGGCCTTGACCGCCGGGATGTCGATGCTGGTGCCTTTCGTGTAGATCTGCGAACCTTTCTCGCCGCGGGTGACGATCAGCGCGTCCAGGCGGTGCGCGATGTCGGCCAGCGACAGGCCCGTGCGGTCCACCAGCAGCTCGATCTCGTAGTCGTTGCAGGTGACGTACGTCGCCTTGTCGATAAAGGCGATCAGCTGCTCCGGCGTGAACATCGGCATCTGCTGGCCCGGGTCGAAGATGAACGGGATGTTCAGGCGCTGCAGGTCGTCCGCGTGCTTGAGCATGCCCAGGTGGCCGTCCGGCGAGATGATCGCCAGGCGTGCGGGACCCGCTTCCTCGATATTGTTCTCGTGCGCGAACGACATGGCGCCCGGGTGGAACGCGTTGATCTGGTTGTTGTCCGAGTCGGCCGTGACGAAGCACTGGGCGTTGTAGGCGTCCTTCTTGATCAGGATGTTCTGCGTGGAGATGCCCAGCTTCTGCAGCCGCTCCAGGTAGGCGGCGCAATCCTGGCCCATCACGCCGACGATGCGCGGATCGCCGTCCAGGAGCTTCAGGTTGTAGGCGATATTGCCGGAGCAGCCGCCGAATTCGGTGCGCATGGTCGGCACCAGGAACGATACGTTGACCTTGTGCAGCTGGTCGGCCAGCAGCGTATCGCCGAAGCGGCCTTCGTACTGCATGATGACGTCGATGGCCAGTGAGCCACAGATCAGGGAAGTCTGGTTCATGTGAAACCTCAGGGGTAGAAAATCGCGATGTGGTAGCCCGATGCCTTGAGCCGGTTCAGTTCGAAATACAGTTTCACGGATTGTTCGCTGCGCGGGCCGAAGCCTTTGGCCGCGTCGGCCGGGTTGGCCAGGTACTCGCGCGGCGCGAACACGCGGCGCAGCACGGGCTTGTCGGCTGTGTCGTTCAGAACCAGCTCGATATGGGGCCAGGCCTGCGCCGTGCGCGATCCGTTGCGCAGCACGGTGACGAAGCTGAAGGTACTGTCCGCCAGCGTCTGCAGCTCGCCCTGCTCGATCGCCAGCGCGTCGATCTGGGCCGGCAGCTCGACCTTGCAGCCGAACGGCGCGCACAGCGCGGCCAGCGCCGGCTGCAGCGCCGGGTAGCGGGCCGCCAGCGGATTGCGGAAGGTGGTGCCCAGCTGGACCAGCAGCAGCAGTGCCAGCAGCGGCATGCCCCACGCCATGACGAGACGGGTGCTGCGGCCCACGCGCTCGCGGCGCTCGGCCTGGCGGACGAATTCGGGCTCGTCCGGTTCCGCCAGTTCGTCCGCCGCCGGCGTGACGGCGCCGCTGCCGGCCGCCAGCAGGGCGCTTTCCGGCGCCGCCAGCAGGTCGGCGGCCGCGGCGTCGTCAACGGCGCGCACGGCACTGTCGTCGGCCACGCTGTCGCCTTCGGCTTTGCCGGGCGGCGGGGCGACGGGAACGTTGTCGTCGAACGTGTGGCCGTCGTCCAGCGCGACGGCGACGATGTGTTCGGACGGCAGGTCGAAGTCGCTGTCGGGACGGGGTTCCAGGGTACTGTCGGCCAACGCCGGTGCCGCATCTGGCTCGCTCGTAACGTCGGATTCGGGCTCAGGCTCAGGCTCTGGCTCGATCCCAGGCTCGATCCCAGGCCCGTGCTCAGGCGCCACCTCGGCGGGCACGGCAGGCGTAGCAGGATCGGGCTCGGGATCCGGCGCGGCATCGAGGTCCAGCTCGAGGTCGAGCGGGGCCGGGGCAGCCGGCACGGCGGCGGGGAGGGGGACGGCGGCCGGCTCCACGAGCGCGGCGTTGCCGTCAAAGATCTCATTGCAGGCACCGCAGCGCACGATGCCCCCACGCAGTTTCAGCTGGTCATGGGCGACCCGGAAAACCGTCTGACAGTGGGGGCATTGGGTGGCGAGCGCCATGCGCGTCGGCTGTGCCTTAACGCGCCGGCAGGGCGGTTTCGCTGCCGAGGCGGCCGTGCAGGGCCACCCAGCCTTCGTGTTCGGCCCAGACGGACAGGTTGATGAACGGCGCATACGCGGCCGCCACTTCCTCCGCCTGGCGCGCCAGCACGCCGGACAGCACCAGCGCGCCGCCGTCGGCCACGCGGCCGGACAGCATCGGCGCCATCAGCTTCAATGGCGAGGACAGGATGTTGGCCACGACGATGTCGAAGCGGGCCTCGGCATGGCGCGACTGCGCAAAGGCTTCCGGGACGAAGAACTCGATGTCTTCCACCTTGTTGCGCACGGCGTTGTCGCGCGCCGAATCGATCGCCTGCGGGTCGATGTCGACCCCGGCCACCTGCGTGGCGCCCAGCTTGCGCGCCACCATGGCCAGGATGCCGGAGCCGCAGCCGTAATCCAGCACCGACTTGCCCGGGGCCGGATGGGCTTCCAGCCATTCCATGCACAGCTTCGTGGTGGGATGGCTGCCGGTGCCGAACGCCAGGCCCGGATCCAGTTCCAGGATCAGCGCGTTGGCATCGGGCGCCTCGTGCCAGCTCGGCACGACCCAGATGTTCTTGCCGATGTGGATCGGCTCGAACTGCGATTGCGTCAGGCGCACCCAATCCTCGTCCGCCACTGCCCGGGTCGTGAACGCCGGCGCGGCGGCCAGGCCGATGGCCGCCGCCGCTTCGGCCACGATCGCGGCCTGGTCGGCGTCGACGTCGGTCAGCGCGACGACGCGGCTGTGTTCCCACGCCGCTTCCTTCGGCTCCATGCCCGGCTCGCCGAACAGGGGCTTTTCCTGCGCGGTGCCTTCGTCCGCATCCTCGACGGAGACGGACAGCGCGCCCGCCTCGATCAGTGCGTCCGACAGGGCTTCCGCGTTGTCGCGGGCGACTTCGATGACGATTTCAGTCCAGCTCATGAACCTGCCTTGGGCATTGCCGCCAGTTTCTGTTCCAGGTAGTGGATGTTGGTGCCGCCCTCGATGAAGCGGGCATCGACCATCAGCTCGCGGTGCAGCGGGATGTTGGTCTGGATGCCTTCGACGACCATCTCCGACAGCGCGATCTGCATGCGGCGGATGGCCTGCTCGCGGGTGGCGCCGTAGGTGATCAGCTTGCCGATCATCGAATCGTAGTGCGGCGGTACATAGTAACCCGCATACGAATGGGAGTCCACGCGCACGCCCGGGCCGCCCGGGGTGTGCCACGACGTGATGCGCCCTGGCGACGGGGTGAACTTGAACGGGTCTTCCGCGTTGATGCGGCACTCGATGGCGTGGCCGGACAGCATCACGTCGCGCTGGCGGAAGCGCAGCTTCTCGCCGCAGGCGATGCGGATCTGTTCCTGCACGATGTCGATGCCCGTGATCATTTCCGTGACGGGGTGCTCGACCTGCACGCGGGTGTTCATCTCGATGAAGTAGAACTCGCCGTTCTCGTACAGGAATTCGAACGTGCCGGCGCCGCGGTAGCCGATCTTGCGGCACGCTTCGGCGCAGCGGTCGCCGATCTTTTCGATCAGCTTGCGCGGGATGCCCGGTGCCGGCGCTTCCTCGATGACCTTCTGGTGGCGCCGCTGCATCGAGCAGTCGCGCTCACCCAGCCAGACGGCGTTGCGGTGCTCGTCGGCCAGGATCTGGATCTCCACGTGGCGCGGATTCTCCAGGAACTTCTCCATGTAGACCTCGGGATTGCCGAACGCGGCACCCGCTTCGGTCTTCGTCATCGTGACGGCATTGAGCAGCGCCGCTTCCGTGTGCACGACGCGCATGCCACGGCCGCCGCCGCCGCCGGCCGCCTTGATGATGACGGGATAGCCGATCTTGCGGGCGATCTGCACGATGGCCTTCGGGTCGTCCGGCAGGGCGCCGTCGGAACCTGGCACGCACGGTACGCCGGCCTTGATCATGGCCTGTTTGGCCGAGACCTTGTCGCCCATCAGGCGGATCGAGTCGGAACGCGGGCCGATAAAGACGAAGCCGGATTTCTCGACGCGTTCGGCGAAGTCGGCATTTTCCGACAGGAAGCCGTAGCCGGGGTGAATCGCTTCGGCATCGGTGACTTCGGCGGCGCTGATGATGGCCGGCATGTTCAGGTAGCTCTGCGCCGACTGCGCGGGGCCGATGCAGACGGATTCGTCGGCCAGCTTGACGTATTTCGCGTCCTTGTCCGCTTCGGAGTGGACGACCACCGTCTTGATGCCCAGCTCGCGGCAGGCGCGCTGGATACGCAGCGCGATTTCACCGCGATTGGCAATGAGGATTTTTTCAAACATGGCGAGTTCTATCTTTGCGAACACCCGGACCAGGCCGGGTGCTCTTTGTAGATGAGGAGGTGCTGCCCGGCGCGGCCACTGGCGGCCGCCGTCCGGGTCTTAGCCGATCACGAACAGCGGCTGGCCGAATTCTACCGGCTGGCCGTTCTCGACCAGGATCTGGGTGATGGTGCCGGTCTTGTCGGCGTCGATTTCGTTGAGCAGCTTCATCGCTTCGATGATGCACAGCGTATCGCCTTCCTTGATTGACTGGCCCACCTCGACGAACGGTTCCTTGCCTGGCGCGGAGGAACGATAGAACGTGCCCACCATCGGCGACTTGACCACGTGGCCGGTCGGTTCCGCGGGCGCGGCAGGCGCGCTGTTGGCGGCAGGTGCGGCCGCGGCGCTTGGCACGGCCACCGGAGCAAACTGGGCCGGAGCGCCCTGGGACGGCATCATGACGACCTGGTTCTGCGGCATGGCGGAGGATTTGACGATCCGGACCTTGCTCTCGCCTTCGGTCACTTCGAGTTCCGCAATATCCGATTCGGCAACCAAGTCAATCAACGTCTTGAGCTTGCGTAAATCCATCTGAGACTCCGTTTTATCTTGTTTTGGTAAGGGTAAGCGCTGCGGCCTTATGGGCAGGAGCGCGAAAATGCGTGCAGATCGCGTAGATTAACTGCTTTTTAGGGCAAAGTCGATGGCGAGCCGGTATCCCGCGATGCCGAGTCCGCAGATCGTCCCTGTCGCGATCGCACTGAGATAGGAATGGTGGCGAAATGCTTCGCGCTGATAAATATTCGATATGTGGACTTCCACGAACGGGATGGCGACACCGGCCAGCGCATCGCGCAGCGCGACGCTCGTGTGGGTGTAGCCGCCGGGATTGATGACGATGTAGTCCACGCCTTCGGCCCGCGCCGCGTGGATCCGGTCGATCAATGCTCCCTCGTGGTTGCTCTGGAACGCGGCCAGCTGTGCGCCCGCTGCCGCTGCCTGTTCCCGCGCAGCCTGCTCCACATCGGCCAACGTCGTGGCACCATAGATATGAGGCTCGCGCGTCCCCAGCAGATTCAGGTTGGGGCCGTTCAGCAGCAGCAAGTGTTTTGCCATGTTCCTGACCATGTCCGCGAAAGTTCCGCATTTTGCCGTCAAGCGCGACCATTGGCAAGAAAAAAGAACATGTCAAAATGTCTATAACGCGGCCAGGTCCTTTTCCAGCTTCTCGAAGTTCAGCCGGCCCAGATAGGCCTTCTTGACCGCGCCGTCGGCCCCGATCAGGACGGTGAATGGCAGGCCGCCCTGGGCATTCCCCAGAATGCGCGACAGCTCCGTCCCGGTGCTGCCGCCGACCAGCAGGGGATAGGCAATCTTGAATTTCTTGTTGAACTCGGCGATGTTCGCTGGCGTATCGATGCCGATGCCCACGACCTGCAGGTCCTTGTACTTGCCGCCGGACTGCAGCTGCGACAGTTCCGGCATTTCCTGCACGCACGGCGCACACCACGGTGCCCAGAAATTGACCAGCAGGGGCTTGCCTTGCCACTGTGCCAGCGACTGCTGCGTCCCTTTGTCGTCCGGCATCCATTGGCTGAACAGGGCTTCGACGGCCCCGGTACGCCCGTTGCTGTCCGCGGGGGCGGCGCCCGGCGTCGCGGTGCCGGTTGCCGGCGCGGCCGGGGGCGGCGTCATGGTCAGCGGCTCCGGGGCCGGTTTCGTTTTCTGGCCCATCCAGGCGCCGGTTACGCCGAACAGGACGGCGATGACGCCATAGGCCAGCAGGTGCGATTTTTTCATGCTTCGGTTTCAGGGTCTGATATTAATAGTGTGCGCAGTCCGGCGATGTCGATCCGGGCGGGCCGGTCGCCGCTGCGCTGCTTTTTCGCGCCGCGCAGGTCGTGCTGCTCGTACAGCTCCACGTGCACGCCTTCGTCGCGGTAGACGAAGCTGACCGTCTCCACGGGATCGTGGCGCGGCCCCTTGAAGTGGTCCGTTTCGCCGATCTCTATATTGACGTTCTTGTTCAGCAGCCAGATCTGTACTTCCTTGGCGCTGTCGGCAAAGAGCTGCAGGTGGATCTCGTCATGTTCCCCGGCGGTGCCGTTCAGTACCGCTCCCGTCAGGAACGGGTTGTGGTCCGCCAGCTGTTCCATCACTTCGAGCGCGATCGTGCGCAGGCGATGCAGGCGCGCCGGCTGCGTGGCCGCGTTGAACAATGCGTGGTACTGGCGCACCGCTTCCTCGATCTGCAGGTCGTCGGGCAGCGCATCGCGCCGGGCATTGGCCTGCGACTCGCCCAGGATCTGGCGCGCGGCCTTGCGCTTGGCCGCGCCGTAGTCGGCGCCGTCCTGCGCGATCATGCGCGCCGCCAGGGCGGCGATCTCCGTGCGCAACTGCGCGATGTCGTCGGAAGGGTTGTGCATCATAGCCGTGATCATACGCTGAACCGGGGAAAACCCGCGCGTCGGGTAAAATCCCGAACCTGACTATCGAGCGCTACCATCATGCATATCCACATTCTCGGCATTTGCGGCACCTTCATGGGCGGCCTGGCCGTGCTGGCCAAGGAAGCCGGCCACAAGGTAACGGGCTGCGATGCCAACGTCTATCCGCCGATGAGCACCCAGCTGGAAGCCCAGGGCATCGAGCTGATCCAGGGGTTCGACAAGGACCAGGTCAACCTGAACCCGGACCTGTACGTGATCGGCAACGTGGTCTCGCGCGGCAACGAGCTGGTGGAGGAGATCCTCAACCGCGGCCTGCCGTACGTGTCCGGGCCGCAGTGGATGGGCGAACACATCCTGCGCCACAAGTGGGTGCTGGCGGTGGCGGGCACGCACGGCAAGACGACCACGTCGGCCATGCTGGCCTGGATCCTGGAAGATGCGGGTTACGCGCCGGGCTTCCTGATCGGCGGCGTGCCGATGAACTTCGGCGTGTCGGCGCGGCTGACCGGCCCGGGCGCCGATTCCGAGTTCTTCGTCATCGAGGCGGATGAATACGACACGGCCTTCTTCGACAAGCGCAGCAAGTTCGTGCATTACCACGCCAGGACGGCGATACTCAACAACCTGGAATACGACCACGCCGACATCTTCCCGGACCTGGCCGCCATCGAGACGCAGTTCCACCACCTGGTGCGCACCGTGCCGGGCATCGGCCGCGTGGTCGTCAACGGCGACGAGGACGCGCTGCAGCGCGTGATCCGGCGCGGCTGCTGGAGCGAAAAGGAAACGTTCGGCGGGGCGGAGGGCAGCAACTGGACGATGAAGGAACATCCGGACGGCAGCTTCGACGTGCTGTTCAACGGCCAGTTCGAAGGCACCGTCGAATGGAAACTGACCGGCAAGCATAACCGCAGCAATGCGCTGGCCGCGATCGCCGCCGCCCGCAACGTCGGCGTGCCGATCGCGCAGGCGGCCAAGGCGCTGGCAAAATTCGAGAGCGTCAAGCGGCGCATGGAAGTGCGCGGCGTCGCCAAGGGCGTCACGGTGTACGACGATTTCGCCCACCACCCGACGGCGATCGCCACGACGGTGGGCGGCCTGCGCCAGAAGCTGGGCAAGGACACCCGCATCCTGGCCGTGCTGGAGCCCCGCTCGAACACGATGAAGCTGGGTGCGATGAAGGATGCGCTGCCGGGCAGCCTGGTCGACGCGGACCTGGTGTTCGGTTTCGGCAGCGAGAAGGCGCTGGGCTGGAGCCTGGCCTCGGCACTGGCGCCGATGGGCTCGACCGCTTCGGCCTACGAGGACCTGGACCTGATGGTCAAGGCCATCGTCGGGCAGGCGCGCCCGGGCGACCACGTCGTCGTGATGAGCAACGGCGGCTTCGGCGGCGTGCACCAGAAACTGCTGGACGCGCTGGCGGCATGATCCTGTACCTGCATGGCTTCCGCTCGTCGCCGCTGTCGATGAAGGGGCGGCTGCTGGCCGGACGGATGGCGGCGCTGGGCCGCGCGCACGAGTACATTGCGCCGCAGCTGCCGGCGTCGCCGAAGCTGGCGATGGAACAGGCGTTCGCGCTGGTGGCACACGTGCCGGCCGACGAGCTGTGCATCGTCGGCTCGTCGCTGGGCGGCTACTACGCCACCTGGATGGCCGAGCGCCTGGGCTGCCGCGCCGTGCTGTTGAACCCCGCCGTGACGCCGCTGCGCGATCTCGACAAGCACGTGGGCGTCACGACGATGTACCACAGCGACGAGCCATTCGAGTTCAAGCGCGAATACATCGACGAGCTGCGTGCCTTCGCCGTGCCGGCGATCACGCGCCCCGAACGGTACTTCCTGATCGCCGCCACCGGCGACGAGGTGCTGGACTACCGCACGATGGTGGCCCATTACCCTGGCGCGCGCCAGCACGTCATCGACGGCAGCGACCATGGCATCAGCGAGTTTGCCGACTACGTGGACGAGGTGCTGGCGTTCGGCCGGGTGCATGGCGCCGCATGAGGGAACGCTCGCTGCGCCAGGCCAACTGGGTGGGCCACGTCCTGGCCGTCAACGCGCCGCCGCCGCTGCGCCACTGGCTGACGGCCGGCGGCTCGCTGACGGCCAAGCTGAAAAGCCACGCCGACACGTTCCGCGTGCAGGTGCTGCACCAGCACGTCGCCACCTGCCTCTCGGACGAGGCGCGCGCCATCGGCCTGCACCGGCCCGGGCGGGTGTGGGAACGGGAGGTGCTGCTGCGGTGTGATAATGCGCCCGTGGTGTTTGCCCACACGGTTGTGCCGATGAGTGCCGACGCCACCGACTGGCCCCTGTTTTCCGCGCTGGGCGAGCGCTCGCTGGGCACGACATTGTTCGGCGACCCGCGCGTGACGCGCGGCACACTGGAATATGCGCGGCTGCGGGCCAGCCACCCGCTGGCCTTGCGCGCGCGCGCGGCGCTGGCGGCCGAGGACCATGCCGCGCTGGAAGAACAACTGCTGTATGCACGGCGCTGCCTGTACCGGCGCCGCCAGGGCACGCTGCTGGTGACGGAGGTGTTCCTGCCCCGCGTCACCCGGCTGGTCCCACGAACATCGAATACGAGAGAAACATGAACGTCTTTTTTGAAGAATCCGGCGATTTCAAGGTCGGTACCGTGCTGTCCCAGGCTGGCGAAGCCTGTCAGGTCGAGATGGCCAGCGGCAAACGCAGCAAGGTCAAGGCGCGCGACGTGCTGCTGCAGTACGAGAAGCCGGCGCCGGACGTGCTGCTGGAGCAGGCCAAGGCCGTGGCGGCGGACGTCGATCTCGACTTCCTGTGGGAAGTGGCGGGCGAGGAGGAGTTCGGCTTCACGGAACTGGGCGCGGAATATTTCGGCCATGCGCCGCTGCCGCACGAAGCGGCGGGCCTGATCCTGGCGCTGCATTCGGCGCCCATCTACTTCCACAAGAAGGGCCGCGGCCGCTACAAGGCCGCGCCGGAGCAGACGTTGAAAGCGGCATTGGCCGGCATCGAGAAGAAGAAGCAGCAGGCCATCGTGCAGCAGCAATTCGTGGACGAGCTGAAGGAAAACCGCCTGCCCGCGTCGATGCAGAATATCGTCCAGCAGCTGCTGTTCAAGCCGGACAAGAACACCATCGAGTACAAGGCACTGGACGCGGCCTGCAACGAACTGCACACGACGCCCGCGCGGCTGATGCTGGCGGTGGGCGGGATCGGCTCGGCCAAGGACCTGCACATGGCCAAGTTCCTGTTCGAGAACTTCCCCAAGGGCCACGGTTTCCCGGATGTGGCCGTGCCGGCGGCGCCCGCCGGCCTGCCGGTCGCCGCCGTCGAGGCGTTTTCCATCGACGACGTGACGACGACCGAGATCGACGACGCGTTCTCCGTCGTCCACCTGGCCGACGGCAAGGTGCGCATCGGCATCCACATCGCCGCCCCCGGCCTGGGCATCAAGCCGGACGACGCGATCGACAAGATCGCGCGCGCGCGCATGTCCACCGTTTATATGCCGGGCGACAAGATCACGATGCTGCCGGACAGCGTCGTCAACGCGTTCACGCTGGCCGAAGGCAAGACCTGCCCGGCGCTGTCGCTGTACGCGACCCTGGACCCGGCGGACTGGTCCGTCGTCTCGACCGAGACGAAGGCGGAACTGGTGCCGATCGCCAATAACCTGCGCCACAACGAGCTGGACGACGTCGTCAACGAGGAAACGCTGGCCAATGGCGAAGGCGAGTACCCGCGCAAGGCCGAACTGACGTTGCTGTGGGGCTGGGCGCGCCACCTGGAGGCGGGCCGCATGGTCAAGCGCGAGGCGTTCGGCCTGAAGCCGGAGCAGAACAACCGCGTCGACTTCAACTTCTACGTGGAAGACGACGTCGTCACGATCACGCGCCGCAAGCGCGGCGCGCCGCTGGACAAGATCGTCGCCGAGCTGATGATCTTCGCCAACAGCACATGGGGCAAGCTGATGCACGACCACGGCGTGCCCGGCATCTACCGCAGCCAGGGCCAGGGCGTGGGCGGCTGGAACGCCAAGATGCAGGTGCGCATGGTGACGCACGCGGCGCCGCACCAGGGCCTGGGCGTGGACCAGTACGCATGGAGCACGTCGCCGCTGCGGCGCTATACGGACCTCGTCAACCAGTGGCAGATCCTGGCTGTCGCCGAGAAGGGCGTGATGGCCCCGCTGGTGGCGCCGTTCAAGCAGAAGGACGCCAACCTGTTCGCCATCGTGTCGGCGTTCGATGCCGCCTACGCGGCCTATGCCGACCACCAGGCCAATATGGAGCGCTACTGGTGCCTGCGCTGGCTGGGCCAGAACGACGCCAAGCAGGTCGACGCCGTCGTGCTGAAGGACGAAGTGCTGCGCCTGACGGAAATTCCGCTGATCATCCGCCTGCCGGGCATGCCATCGGTGGCGCGCGGCGCCGCCGTCAAGCTGGACGTGCTGCGCTGGGACGAGGTGGACCTGTCGATCGAAACGCGCCTGCTGGAAATCCCGGCCGACCAGGCGGCGGCCGACGTCGACTTCGACGAAGAGGAGCTGGTGGGCGAAACGGTGCCGGAACTGGTCCCCGATCCGGACCAGCCGGCCGACGAGAAAGCCGAAGCGGCAGAGCAGCCGCCCACAGTTTGAGGACGACCCTGCTCGCTTTTCACCCAACGGCGAAGGGCCGGGGTCAGACCCGGCGGGTCTGACCCCAGATTCTGCCCTGGGTCGACGCTGCGCCGCCGGCCTGCATGCAAAAAGCCGTCTGTGTCATGGGTTGGCGGGTAGAATGACGCATTCCGCATAGCTTCCCCCGCTGCCCGTGAAGTCTCTTCAAGAAAACCGGTTCCTCCTGATTGCCCTGGCCGTCTCCGTCGCAGCGCATGCGGCGTTGCTGGGAGTGCGCTTCGTGGCGCCCACGGCGTTCAAGATCGCCCCGACCGATCCCACGCTGGAAGTCATCCTCGTCAATGCCAAGCACGCCAACAAGCCGCTCAAGGCCGATGCGCTGGCGCAGGCCAACCTGGAAGGCGGCGGCAACGCCGACAAGGGCCGCTCCAAGTCGCCCCTGCCGGACATGCGCAAGATGGACGATGGCGACAGCATCACGGCCACCCGCAAGCGCATCGAGGAGCTGCAGGCGAAGCAGGACGCCCTGATGACGCAGGTGAAGAAGACGCCGTACCGCGCGGCGCCCGTCAGCGAGGAAAAGCAGCCGGACCCCGTGCCGAGCGGCGCCGACCTGGTCGAGAGCAGCAAGGCCATCGCGCGCATGGCGGCCGAGATCACGCAGCGCATCGAGGACGAGAACAAGCGCCCGCGCCGTACCTACATCACCCCCAGCACGCAGCAGGTGGGCTATGCGATGTATTACAAGCAGTTCCAGCGCCGCGTGGAGGACATCGGCACCTTGAATTTCCCGCAGAAGAACGGGCGCAAGCTGTACGGCGAACTGGTGCTGCAGATTCCCATCTTCCAGGACGGCACGCTATATACAAAGGAGGGCGGCATCAAGGTGCAGACCAGTTCCGGCAACCCGGCGCTGGACGACGCGGCCATCAACATCGTCCGCCGCGCCGCCCCCTTCGGCAAGTTCCCGCCCAATATGCTGTCGACCGACAAGGACGACCTGTGGGTCATCATCACCCGCTTCAAATTCACCCGCGAACAAAAACTCGAAGCTGACCTGAACAGCGCGAACTGAGAAACCCAGGACATCCATGGACCGCTACTGCGTTTTCGGCAATCCCATCGCCCACAGCAAATCGCCCGACATCCACGCCGCCTTTGCCGCCCAGACGGGCCAGCAGCTCGCCTACGACAAGCGCCTGGCGCCACTGGACGGCTTCCCGGCCGCGGTCCAGGCCTTCGTCGCCGAGGGCGGCAAGGGCGCCAACGTGACGGTGCCGTTCAAGCTGGAAGCGCACAAGCTGGCCAATGCGCTGACGATCCGCGCCCAGGCCGCTGGCGCCGTCAACACGCTGCTGTTCGACGAGCACGGCATCACGGGCGACAACACGGACGGCGCCGGCCTGGTCGCCGACATCGTGCACAACGCCGGCGTGGCCATCGCGGGCCGGCGCGTGCTGCTGCTGGGGGCCGGCGGCGCCGCGCGCGGGGCCGTGCTGCCGCTGCTGGAACACCGGCCCGCCGCACTGGTCATCGCCAACCGCACGGTGGCCACCGCCCAGGCGCTGGTGGCGCAGTTCGCGGCGCTGGGCGGCATGGGCGTGCTGTCGGCGGGCGGCTTCGGCGACGTGACCGGCAGCTTCGATATCGTCATTAACGCAACATCGGCCAGCCTGCAGGCGGACCTGCCGCCCATCCCGGCGTCGGTATTCCACCCGGGCACGCTGGCATTGGATATGATGTACGGCAAGGAGCCGACGGTGTTCCTGCAGTTTGCAAAGGCGTCCGGGGCGGTGCCGCGCGACGGCCTGGGCATGCTGGTGGAACAGGCGGCCGAAGCGTTCCTGGGCTGGCGCGGCGTGCGTCCGGACACGGCGGCGGTATTGGCATCGATGCGTCAAACACTATGACAAAAAGCAAATCGCCCGGGCGCTGGGCCTGGGTCAAATGGGTCTTCATCCTTCCCATCGTATTGTTCCTGGCCGTGCAGGCCTATTTTTTCGTCCAGATCTGGTGGTGGGTCGACCATGACCCGACGATGACGGCCTTCATGCGCCAGCAGCAGGCCGTCATGCGCGAGAAGGACCCGGATGCCACCGTGCGCCAGCAGTGGGTGCCGTACGAGCGCATCTCGCGCAACCTGAAACGGGCCATCATCGCCTCCGAGGATGCCAATTTCTCCGACCACGACGGCGTCGATTGGGACGCGCTGGAAAAAGCCTTCGAGCGCAACGACAAGCGCGGCAAGGTCACGCACGGCGGTTCCACCATCACGCAGCAGCTGGCCAAGAACCTGTTCCTGTCCGGCTCGCGCAGCTACCTGCGCAAGGGCCAGGAGCTGATCATTGCGTACATGCTGGAAGCGCTGATGGACAAGCAGCGCATCTTCGAGATCTACCTGAACGTGGTGGAATTCGGCCGCGGCATCTATGGCGCCGAGGCGGCCGCCCGCTATTACTACCGGATTCCCGCGTCGAAGCTGGGCGCCTCCCAGGCCGCCAAGCTGGCCGTGATGCTGCCCAACCCGCGCTACTACGACGCGCACCGCAACACGAAGTACCTGAACCGGCGCACGGCGATCATCCTCAAGCGCATGGGATCGGCGGAGCTGCCATGAGGCGCCAGGCCGGCATCAGCCTCGTCGCCGTCGCCGTCGCGATGGCGCTGCTCGCGGCGCTGGCGATGGCCGCGCTGTTCTCGATGCGGCACGAGCGCAACCTGTTTGCCGAGGGTTGGCAGAAGGTCACCGGCAAGGCGGCAGCGGTGACGGCGCCGTCCACCGCGCCGGTTGTGTCTTCTGCGCCCCTGCGCAAGTGCACGATCGACGGCAAGACCGTCATCTCGAACACGGAGTGCGGCAGCCGCGGCAAGGTCATTCCGATCCATGACTCGCGCGGCATCGAGCCGCCCAAGGCGCCGCCGGCGCCGGCCGATGCGCCGGCCGATGCGCCGGCCGATGCGGGCTTGCGCGAAAAAATGCTGGAGCGGGCGATGCCGTGACGCCACGGCGACCGTTTTTCTAAGCGGAAGGAACAAAAAGTAGCCGGGCGGTATGGTCTGGCGCCAGCCTTTGCGGGTACACTTGCGCTGTTTTGAATTTTGCGCCCCGCGCGCCTGATCCACCCGGCTGAGAGTGTGCCTATGATCAATGTGTTCGTTTTACAAAATGGCCGGCTCAACCAGGTGCCTATCGAGACGCGCGAAGATCTTGAATCCGTGGCACCGGTGTGGGTCGACCTGACCGACCCGAACGACGACGAACGGGCCTGGGTCAAGACGATCTACGGCGTGATCCTGCCGGGCGAGGACGAAGTCAAGGACATCGAGGCCTCGGCCCGCTACTACGAAGCGGAAAACGGCGACCTGCACCTGCGTACCGACTTCCTGCTGGAAGAAGACGACGGCCCGTCGCGCGTCGTCACCGTCGCCTTCATCCTGGCCAAGAAAATGCTGTTCTCCGTCCATACGGACGACCTGCCCGTGTTCCGCCTGGTGCGCATGCGCGCCCGCTCGCGGCCCGGCTCGATCGCCGACTACATGGACGTGCTGCTGGACCTGTACGCCACCGACGCCGAATACTCGGCCGATGCGCTCGAGGGCATCTACCAGAAGCTGGAGGAAGTGTCGGGCCGCGTGCTGCAGGAGGAGTTCACGGACAAGGACGCGGCCGACGCGCTGTCCGCCATCGCCCACGAGGAAGACCTGAACGGGCGGATCCGCCGCAACATGATGGACACGCGCCGCGCCGTCAGCTTCCTGATGCGCGGCCGCCTCTTGAACGCCGAGCAGTTCGAGGAAGCACGCCAGATCCTGCGCGACATCGAATCGCTGGACGGCCACACCTCCTTTTTGTTCGACAAGATCAACTTCCTGATGGACGCCACCGTCGGCTTCATCAACATCAACCAGAACAAGATCATCAAGATCTTCTCGGTCGCCAGCGTGGCCTTCCTGCCGCCGACCCTGATCGCCAGCGTGTACGGCATGAACTTCAAGATCCTGCCTGAGCTGAACTGGACCTACGGCTACTCGTGGGCGTGGGGGCTGATGATCACCAGCGCCATCGCGCCGTTCCTGTACTTCCGGCATCGGGGCTGGTTGAAGTAAGCCCTGGCTGATGCATCAGGGTCTGTCCCTTTGGGACTGACCCTGAAGTTCTCCAGCCGTCCCGACACGCATTGCAAACTTCGGGGTCAGTCCCCGTTGGGGACAGACCCACTTGCCTACGCGGTAACGAACATCACCACCGCCGCACCAGCCATCACCGCCCCCCCAGCCAGCCGAACCACGTGTGCCGCCGCGTCAGCGTGAAGCGGCCCATCACAACCGGGTTGTGCGCCAGCAGCACCATGACCACCATGATCGGCACGGCGATGACACCGTCGACCTGGGCCGACCACAGCGATGCCTTGATGGGATCGACCGGCGCGAAGTTCAGCGCCATGCCGCCGATCGTGGCCAGCGCGATGATGCCGTAGAACCCGCGTGCCTCCAGCACCTTCAGCTCCAAAGCGGGGAATCAAGGCGGCCCTAAGCGAGCCGCAGGGCATCAGGCCGCGGCGGCCTTCAGGGTGCGGAACACGCGGCGCGCCGCTTCGATGGTCGCGTCGATGACGGCGTCGTCGTGCGCGGCCGAGACGAAGCCCGCCTCGAACGCGGCCGGGGCGAAGTACACGCCTTCGTCCAGCATGGCATGGAAGAACGTGTTGAAGCGGGCCCGGTCGCCCGCCATCATCTCGGCATAGTTGCGCGGCGGCTGCTCGCTGAAGTACAGGCCGAACATGCCGCCTTCGTAGTCGGCGCAGAACGTCACGCCTTCCTCGAACGCCACGTCCGTCAGGCCTTCGGCCAGGCGCTTGGCGCTGGCGGTCAGCCTGTCGTAGAAGCCCGGCTGCTGGATCAGCTTCAACGTCGTCATGCCGGCGGCCACGGCGATCGGGTTGCCCGACAGCGTTCCGGCCTGGTAGACGGCGCCCAGCGGGGCCATCTTGCTCATCAACTCGGCGCTGCCGCCAAAGGCGGCCACGGGCAGGCCGCCGCCGATCACCTTGCCCAGCGCCGTCAGGTCCGGCTTGATGCCGTACAGCGCCTGCGCACCGCCCAGGCCCACGCGGAAGCCGCACATCACTTCGTCGAAGATCAGCAGGGCGCCATGGCGCGTGCACAGGTCGCGCAGCGCCTGCAGGAACTCCGGCGTGGCCTTGATCAGGTTCATGTTGCCCGCCACCGGCTCGACGATCACGCAGGCGATCTCGCCGCCGAAGTTGCCGAAGGCTTCCTCGATCTGCGCCACGTCGTTGTAGTCCAGGACGAGGGTGTGCTTGACGAAATCCTCCGGCACGCCGGCCGACGTGGGATTGCCGAACGTGAGCAGGCCGCTGCCCGCCTTGACCAGCAGGGAATCGGCGTGGCCGTGGTAGCAGCCCTCGAACTTGACGATCTTGTCGCGGCCCGTCGCGCCACGGGCCAGGCGCAGTGCGCTCATCGTGGCTTCCGTGCCGGAGGACACCAGCCGTACCTGCTCGATCGACGGCACCAGGCGGGAGATCTCCTCGGCCATGATCACCTCGGCTTCGGTCGGGGCGCCGAACGACAGGCCGCGCGTGGCCGCCTCCTGCACCGCCTGCACCACTTCCGGATGGGCATGGCCGACGATGGCCGGGCCCCACGAGCCGATGTAGTCGATGTAGCGCTTGCCGTCCGCGTCCCAGAAATAGGGGCCTTCGGCGCGCGTGATGAAGCGGGGCGTGCCGCCCACGGAGCGGAAGGCCCGCACCGGCGAGTTGACGCCGCCGGGGGTGGTTTTCTGCGCGCGTTCGAACAGCGTGTCGTTCTTTGAAATCGTCATTGCTTGGTCCTGTTGGTACTGGTTCTGGCGGGCTTGCTCACTTGCGTAGTCATTTGCTTGCCGATGGGTTGGGCGAGCGGGTCGTCGCGCAGCGGCACGCTGGGCGCGTGCAGCGCATGGAAATGGTCCGGCACCAGCTTGCCCATGCCGAAGCGGCGCGCGTGCAGCAGCGCCTGGTGGGTGTACTGCTGCGCCAGCTGGACGGCGCGCGGCGCCTCGATCCCTTTTGCCATGTAGGCCGCGATCGCCCCGGACAGCGTGCAGCCGCTGCCCAGGAAGGGCCCGGGCAGGTGCTGCCAGCGGTCGTGCCGCACGATGCCGCCATCGCCATACAGCGTGTTGGCGCGCAGCCCCGTTTCGGCGCGCGACGTGCCGGCCGGCGTCCCCGTCACCAGCACGTACTCGCAACCGAGGTCGATCAGGTGCTGGGCGTCGTCGGCCATCGTTTCGCCGTTGGACAGGTCGCGCCACGTTTCAGCGATGTGCCCCAGTTCGACCTGCGACAGCATCAGCAGCGTCGCCTGCGGCACCAGCAGCTGGCGCAACACCGTCAGCAGCTCCTCGAAATCCGTGTCCTCGCCCAGCGGCGGCAGCTGCGAGCCGAAGGGATCGAGGATCAGCGGGGCGTCGGGATAGTCGCTGACGACTTCCGCGATCGACGAGATGTGCTCCATGTGATCGAGCGCGCCGATCTTGAAGGCGGCCACCTGCGCGTCTTCCAGCACCACGCGGGCCTGGTCGGCGACCCAGTCCGGTTCCACGTGCTGCTGGTCTTCGACCTTGGCGCTGTCGCCGATCAGGAGCGCCGTCGTCACCGCCAGGCCCTGGCAGCCCAGCGCCGCGAAGACGCCCAGGTCGGCATGCACACCGACCGCGCCGATCGGGTCGGCCACACCGAAGGTCAGAATGAGAGGAGAAGTTTGGTTTTGCACGGCCAGTAGATTAAGATACCCGATTCGGCATTTTACTTGATTGAGGGTGGCAGAACGTGAGCAGCGATAGTAAGAAGAGCGATATGGAAGGCGGCGCGGCGCAGGAGTTCAAGAGCTGGATGTGCCTCATTTGTGGCTGGATCTACGATGAACAGGCCGGCCTGCCGGAAGAAGGAATCGCCCCCGGCACGCGCTGGGAAGACGTGCCGATGAACTGGACCTGCCCGGAATGCGGCGCCCGCAAGGACGACTTCGAAATGGTCGCGCTGTAGGCCCGGCCCGCCCGCGCGGCCTGGCAGCCCGGCGGTAACCGGGCGCGCGGCCGGGGCGGGATTGCGCGTGGTCGTCTGCAATCCTGTCATCCCGCCAGTATAAAAAACCCGTCCGCCATGGGGCGCACCCCTGTGCTATCGTACGCCTCAGGGGTCGCGGGAGCACCCATCGGGAGTAGGCCTATTGATATGACGACAACGCCGCAAGCGACAGGTTTGAAAATCATGGTGATCGACGACAGCAGCACGATCCGCCGGTCCGCCGAGATCTTCCTCAGCCAGGCAGGGTACGAGGTCGTGCTGGCCGAAGACGGCTTCGATGCGCTGGCCAAGATCAACGACCATCGTCCCGCGCTGATCTTCTGCGACATCCTGATGCCCCGGCTGGACGGTTACCAGACCTGCGCGCTGATCAAGAAGAGCGCGAAATTCCACGCCGTGCCCGTGCTGATGCTGTCCTCCAAGGACGGCCTGTTCGACCGGGCGCGCGGCGCCATGGTCGGCTCGGCCGCCTATCTCACCAAACCCTTCAGCAAAGACAGCCTGCTGGCCGCCGTGCGCGAGCACACCGGCCAGGGCCAATAAGACCAGCGAGGAAAGCATGGCCATCAAAAAAATCCTGATCGTCGACGATTCGCCCACGGAGCGTTATTACCTCACCGATATCCTCGTCCGGCACGGCTACGAGGTGGCCACAGCGGAGAGCGGCGAGGAAGCGCTGGCGCGCCTCCGGATCGAGAAACCCCAGCTCATCCTGATGGACGTGGTGATGCCCGGCGCGAACGGCTTCCAGGTGACCCGCTCGATCGCGCGCGATCCCCAGCTGCAGGATGTCCCCGTCATCATCTGCTCCAGCAAGAACCAGGAGACCGACCGCATCTGGGGCCTGCGCCAGGGCGCGAAGGAGTATCTCGTCAAGCCCGTGGACGCGGCCGACCTGCTGGCCAAGATCGCGGCACTGGGCGAATGACGAGCGACCTGCCGGACCTGCCGCCGGGCGCCGAGGGCGACGATAGCGCGCCCGGCGGCGCGGAACGGCGCAGCCGCCTGCGTCAATACCAGGTGCAATTGCTGGAGCGCATGCAGGCGGCGCAAAGCGAAGCCGTGGCGACGGGGCGCGAGCTGGGGGTGCTGATCGGCGCCCGCCATTACCTGCTCGACCTGACCCAGGTGGGCGAGATCGTGCCGCACCACAGCGTGGCGGCCGTGCCGCTGACGCGCGACTGGTACCTGGGCCTGGCCAATATCCGCGGCAACCTGACGGGCATCGTCGACCTGGCGCGCTTCCAGGACGAACCGGCGCTGCAGCCGGGTGCCGAGGCCCGCTTCGTCACGTTCGCGCCCGCGCTGGGCCTGCCGTGCGCGTTGCTGGTGTCGCGCGTGCTGGGCCTGCGCAAGCTGGCCGACATGACGGCGGCGGCGGCCGAGCCGGACGGCGCACCGGCTGGCGCGCACTGGCGCGCCGAAACCTTTACCGACAGCGATGGCCTGGCATGGCAACGGCTCGACCTCGCGCTGCTCGTCGCGGACCCCCGTTTCCTGCACGTGGGCCGCTAGGGAAGCCACCATCAGCACAGACAGCGTGAAGAAGGGGATTTGATGGCATTCAGGATTTTCTCCCGGCCCGGCCGACAGCAGGAGCGGCAAGCGCAGCAGGGGCCCGACTCGGCGTTCGGCAGCTATGGGGACTCGCAATTCATGCGCCCGCCTGGCAGCCCTGCGGCGGCTGCGGACGAAGAACCTCTGCGCCTGCGCGACGCGCTGCGCCGGCGCGGCAGTGCGGCACCGGTTCCCCCGGCGACAGCGGCCCGGGCTTTCGGCTACCCCTGATCGGCCACCTGCCGCCCGCGCGCCAGCTCAACTACCTCGTCACCGCCCTGGCCGTCAGCCTGGCGCTGTCGGCGGCCTTTGTCGCGCTGAACGTGCATTACAGCGCCACCGGCGCGCTCAGCACGCAGATGGCGGGCGATGCGCTGATGCACTCGCAGCGCATCGGCAAGGCCGCACCCAATGCCGTGCAAGGCAATGCCGAGGCATTCCGCCAGCTGGACGAAAGCCGGCGCGAGCTGGCCGGCGACCTGGCACTGATGGCCGGCGGCGGCGAATACCAGGGCCGGCGCCTGCCGGGGGCGGGCGGCGAGCTGCGCGAGACCGTGGCTCGGGTGCGCAAGCAGTGGTCGGCCACCGACAAGGCGGCCGAGACGATCCTGCGCCAGCGCGGCGCGCTGGCCGGCGTCGACAAGACGTTGCAGCAGATGAACGCCGCGTCGCCCCAGCTGCTGGCGCTGACGGAGGCCATCGCCGCGCAAAAGCTGCAGCGCGGTGCCAGTGCACGGGAAATGGCGGCGCTGGGCCGGCTGCAGATGCTGACGCAGCGCATGAGCCGCAGCGCGGGCGAATTCCTGACGGCCGGCGGGATCAGCTCGGAAACGGCCTTCCAGCTGGGCCGCGACGTGACCGTGTTCCGCACCACGGTAGAAGGCTTCCTGAACGGCAGCGCCGCCTTGGGCCTGGCCGCCACGCGCGACCCGGAGCTGCGCGCGCGCCTGGAAGCGCTGCGCACGCAGTTCGAACCCTACCAGGCGCAGGCCGGCGCCATCCTGGCGCGGCTCGACAAGTTCGCCGCGGCCAAGAATGCCGAGCGCCTGATCTTCACGCAGAACGAAAGCCTGCGCCAGAGCCTGGCGGGGCTGCAGGATGCCTACCGCCGCCGGCAGGAATCGCTGAACTGGACGTTCTGGCTGATGGTCGCGGGCGGCATGGCCACGCTGCTGACGGGCGCCGCGATCGGCCGGGTGCTGCTGCAGGACTCGTACAACCGCACCCGCGGGGCCGAGCGCCGGCGCCAGGAAGCGGAGGAGATGCGCCAACTGGCCCAGCGCCAGGAAGAGGAGGCCAAGGCCACCAACGCGCAGAACCAGGCGGCCATCCTGCGCCTGATGAACGAGCTGCAGGACGTGGCGGACGGCGACCTGACGGTGCAGGCCACCGTCTCGGAAGACATCACGGGCGCCATCGCCGATTCTGTCAACTACACGGTGGAGGAATTGCGCGGCCTGGTCGGGCGCGTGACGGTGACGGCCGAACACGTGACCAACGCTTCCACCCACGCGCAAGGCATCTCCAGTGCGCTGCTGGATGCTTCCCAGGCGCAGGCGCGCGAGATCCGCGACGCCAGCGCCACCGTGGTGCGCATGGCGGACGAGATCACCCAGGTGTCGCGATCGGCCGGCGAGTCGGCCGAGGTGGCGCGCCAGTCGGTGGCGGCGGCGCGCCAGGGCGCGACGGCGGTGCAAAACGCCATCAAGGGCATGCACGAGATCCGCGAGCAGATCCAGGAGACGTCCAAGCGCATCAAGCGCCTGGGCGAGTCGTCGCAGGAGATCGGCGAGATCACCGAGCTCATCTCCGACATCACCGAGCAGACCAACGTGCTGGCGCTGAACGCGGCGATCCAGGCCGCTTCGGCCGGCGAGGCCGGGCGCGGCTTCTCCGTCGTCGCGGAGGAGGTGCAGCGCCTGGCCGAACGGTCGGCCGAGGCGGCCAAGCAGATCGGCGCGCTGGTGCGCACGATCCAGGCCGACACGCATGACGCGGTGGCGGCGATGGAAAAATCCACCCAGGGCGTCGTCGAGGGCGCGCGCCTGTCCGATGCGGCCGGCGCGGCGCTGACGGACATCTCGCAGGTGTCGCACCGGCTGGCCGAGCTGATCGAGGGCATCGCCCAGGCCACCGGCATGCAGGCCACCTCCGCGACGGGCGTGGCCGGCAACATCGGCCACATCCTGCAGGTGACGGAACAGACCAAGGAAGGCACGCAGCAGACCGCGCAATCGGTGCACAAGCTGTCCGTGCTGGCGCAGGAGCTCAAGAACTCGGTGTCGCGCTTCCGTATCAACCCTCAGTAACCGAACCAGCGAGTACCCGCCGAGGCAAGCATGATCCAATACGAATCTTCTCCCTCCACCCAGTTCGATCCCGGCCCGCTGTCATGGGTCATGGTCGAGATCCGCGAGGCGCTGGGCCGCTCCCGCACGGCGCTGTTCGAGGCGGGCGGGCTGGAGCCGGAAGACCAGGCCACGGCGCTGCGCCACGCCAAGTCGCACCTGCACCAGGCCCATGGCGCGCTGCTGATGGTGGACGTGGACGGCGTCGTGTTGATGACGCAGCTGGCCGAGGAGGTGCTGGAGCGCTTCAAGGCCGGCACGCTCAAATGCAGTCTTGAACACGTGCAGGTCGTGGCCGCGCTGTACCAGGCCGTGACGGAATACCTGGAAGAGCTGCTGGACGGCGCGCCGTTCCAGCCCATCCGGCTGTTCCCGTTCTACCGCGCCGTGCAGGAGCTGCTGGGCGCGCAGCGCATCCATCCCGCCGACCTGTTCTTCCCCGACCTGGCGCGCTGGCCCACGTTCGCGCCGGCCGCAGGCGCCGGCGCGGCCGACTATGGCACTCTGCGGCAACGCTTCGAGCGGGCCTTGCTGCCTTACCTGAAGTCGGGCGAAGCGGCCCACGCCGGCGCCCTGCGCGACGTGGTGGCCGAAGTGGCGGCAGCCCAGGCCGAGCCGCGCGCACGCGCGTTCTGGCTGGCGCTGCACGCGTTTGCCGAGCTGGTGGCCGCCGGGCTGCTGCCGGCCGGGCTGTATGCGAAGCAGCTGTTCGGGTTGATCAACCTGCAGATGCGCCGGCTGGCGCAGGGCGCGCCGGAAACGCCGGAGGCGGTGCTGCGCGATGCGTTGTTCTTTGTCGCCGCCGCCGTGCCGGACACGCTGCCGCCCCTGGCGCGCGAAGTGCGCGATGCCTGGCGCCTGGACGGCCTGGTGCCGGCCGATTACGAGACCCGGCGCTACGGCCAGCTGGACCTGGAGGCGCTGGCGCGCGCCAAGGAAGGGTTGGCGCACGCCCGGGCTGCGTGGCAGCAGATCGAGCAGGCCGACGGGGCCTCTGCGCACAACGGCGAGTTCGGCCAGGCGTTGGCGCTGGTCGCCGCCGCCAGCGACAAGCTGGGCCTGCCCGCGCTGGGCGCGCTGATGCGCCAGCTGGCCATCACGGCCAACCAGGCGGTGGTGGCCGGCCGCAGCGAGGAGCTGGGCCTGGAAATGGCGACGGCGCTGCTGTTTGCCGGCCATGGCCTGGAACAGATCCGCCACCTGCCGGACGACTTCGCGGCCAACGCGGACACGATCGGGGCGCGCCTGCAGGCGCTGGTGGCGGGCGAGGTGCCGCCCGAGCCGGCGCAATGGCAGAGCGGCCTGGCACAGCGGCTGCAGCAGGACGACACCGTGGTGGCGCTGTCGCTGGAAATGAAGACGGCGCTGCGCCACGTGGAGAAGGTGCTGGACGATTATCACGCGCATGGCACGGCCGACCTGGGGGCACTGGACAGCGTGCTGCACCAGCTGGAGGGAGCCCTGGCGGTGGCCGACCAGGAAGATGCGATGCGGGCGGCGCGCCACGTGCGCGGCGAGATCGCGCGGCTGGCGGCCGGTGGCGGCGACCCGGCGGCGCTGGAGGGGATCGCCCGCAACGTGGGCGCGCTGGGTTTCTTTGTCGACATGCTGGCGCAGAACGCGGCCGGCGCGCGCGAACGTTTCGCGTTCGATGCGGCGCAGGGGACGTTCCGTGCCATCCCGTTCCGCAAGATCGCCGGCGCGGAGACGATCCCCGTGCTGGAAGAGGAGGTGGCGCCGCCGGCGCCGCTGGCGCTGCCGGAAGCGCCGCCGTCGGGGGTAGGCGGTCCGGCCGATGCGGCCATCGAAGCGGAGCTGCTGGAGATCTTCATCGGCGAGGCGCAGGAAGTGCTGGCCTTCATCGTCACGACACTGACGCAGCCGCGCCTGGATGCCGGTACGCCGGACAACCTGGCGATGCTGCGCCGCTCCTTCCATACCTTGAAGGGGAGCGGGCGCATGGTGGGACTGAACCAGTTCGCCGATGCGGCGGGCGCCGTCGAGAAGACGATGAATGTGTGGATCGCCGAGGCGCGGCCCGTCAGCGAGGCCTTGTTCGGCCTGCTGGAATGGGTCTCGGCGGAACTGAACGAATGGGTGGCCGAGCTGGTGGCGAAAGCGATCTCGCCACGCAGCGCCCACGCCATCGCGGAGGCGGCCCGGCGCGTGCGTGAAGGCGAGCCGTTCGTGCACGCGCGCGCCCCCCAGGCGATCGAAACGGCGCCGGCGCCGCCTTACGTGACGGACGAACATGCGGCGGCAGAGGCAGTACCGGCGCCGGCGGCGGCGGACGAGATGGTGTTCGTCGGCCGCCTGGCCGTGCCGCGGCCCTTGTTCGACATCTATACGGCCGAGGCGGATGGGCTGCTGGCGCGCCTGCGCGAGGAATTCCCGGCCTGGCGGGCGGCGCCGGAGCGGGGTGTCGATCCCGATACGCTGCAGGCTGTGCACACGTTGACGGGCACGTCGGCCACGGTCGGCTTCAAGCCCCTGCGCGAGCTGGCCTATGCGCTGGAACTCGTGCTGCAGGCGCAGCAGGCCACGGCCGCGTGGCCGGACGCCGCCCAGCACGACCTGTTCGATTTTGCGCTGGAGCGCATGCGCCAGATGCTGGACAGCTTTGTCGCGCTGGCGATGCCGGAGGAACAGCCGGAACTGATCGCCGCGCTGGACAAGCTGCGCGAGGACCTGGCTCGGCCACCGGCCGCCGGGGACGCGCTGGGCGCCCAGCTGGACAGCATGCTGGCCGCTGCGCCGGTGCCGACGCCGGCCGCTGCGCCTGCGCCGGAGCAGCCGGTGGACGAACTGGCGGCCCGCCTCGACGCCTTGTTCGCGGACACCTACCATGCGCTGCTGGCCGATCCGCCGCCATTGCCGGCGCGCGGCACGCCGCTGCCACTGCGGCCGCAACTGGCCACGCAGGACGACAGCATCGACGACCTGTTCGCTTCGGCGTTCGACGACGCGTTTGCCGAGCCGCCGCTGACCCAGGCCGCGCTGCCGCAGGACGACGACGCGCTGTTTAGCGGTGCGGTAGCCGCAGCCGTACCGGCTCCCGAACCGGCACCAGGACCGGAAGCGGTGCCGGAACCGGAACCGTTCGAGCCGCCCGCGGCGGCGGAAGCGCCCGTGCAACCCGAGGACCTGGCGGCCGAGGCAGCCGAAGCGGAGCAGGCGGCGGAAGTGGAAGTGCTGGCGCTGTCGCCCGGTTCGGATGCGCTGGCCACGCCGGTGGACGACGAACTCGATGCCGACCTGCTGCCCGTGTTCCTGGAAGAGGGCGCCGACCTGCTGCCGCAGGTGGGGGCGGCGCTGCGCGCCTGGCAGCAGGCACCGCAGGAGGTCGTGCACGCGCACACGCTGCAGCGCGTGCTGCACACGTTGAAGGGCAGCGCGCGCATGGCCGGCGCGATGCGGCTGGGCCAGCACGCGCACGAGATCGAGACGCACGTGGAAACGATGGCCAACGCGGGCAGCGCGACGCCGCACGCGTTCGAGGAACTGCTGGCCCACTACGACCACGCACTGCTGCTGTTCGAGCAGTTGCAGCATCCGGCACCGCAAGGCGCGACCGTGCCGGCGCCGGTGGCGCAGGTGGCGCAAGCTGCCGCCGCCGAGGGCGGGACGCAGGTGCCGCTGGTGCGGGTGCGGGCCGACATCCTCGACCGCCTCGTCAACCAGGCCGGCGAGGTGGCGATCGCCCGCTCGCGCCTGGAAAACGAGGTGGGGGTACTGCGTACGGCGCTGGCCGATTTCGACGAGAACCTGGGCCGCCTGCGGCGCCAGTTGCGCGAGGTGGAAGTGCAGGCCGAGTCGCAGATCGCGTCGCGCCTGTCGATCGCCGGCGAGCGCGAATTCGACCCGCTGGAATTCGACCGCTTCACCCGGCTGCAGGAACTGACGCGCATGATGGCGGAAAGCGTCGACGACGTGGGCTCGTTCCATGACGCGCTGGTGCGCTCGGTGGACAGCGCCAGCGACGACCTGGTGCAACAGGCGCGCATGACGCGCGAACTGCAGCGCGACCTGATGCGCGTGCGGATGGTCCCGTTCGGCAGCATCGCCGAGCGCCTGTACCGCGTGGCACGCCAGGCCGCCAAGGAAACCGACAAGCGCGTCAACCTGGACATCCGTGGCGGCAGCGTCGAGATGGACCGGGGCGTGCTGGAACGGATGGCCGCGCCGTTCGAGCACCTGCTGCGCAACGCGATCGTGCACGGCATCGAGCCGCGTGCGGCGCGGGTGGCGGCGGGCAAGCAGGAGACGGGCGAGCTGCTGGTGCAGGTCAGCCAGCAGGGCAACGAGATCGTGCTGGAGTTTTCCGACGACGGCGGCGGGCTGGACCTGGCACGCATCCGCGCCAAGGGCCACGCGCTCGGCCTGCTGAAAGGCGACGAGACCGACGATGCCGCCGTGGCCGACCTGATCTTCCAGCCCGGCTTCTCGACGGCCGATACGCTGACGGAACTGGCCGGGCGTGGCGTCGGCATGGACGTCGTGCGTTCGGAAGCCCAGGCGCTGGGCGGGCGCGTGGAGACGGCCAGCACGAGCGGGCAGGGCACGCGCTTCACGATCCACCTGCCGCTGACCCTGGCGGTGACGCAGGTCGTGCTGCTGGCGGCGGGCGGCAAGAAGCATGCGGTGCCGGCCGTGCTGGTCGAGCAGGTGCTGCAGGTGCGCCCCAGCGTGCAGGAGCGGGGCGCGGTGGAGGCCCATGGCCAGGCACTGCCGCTGCGCTACCTGCCGGGGCTGCTCGGCGACGGCGCGGCGCGTCCGCCCGTGCAGCGCTCCGTCCCCGTGCTGGTGCTGCGGGCCGGCGCCGAACGGCTGGCGCTGCAGGTGGACGAGGTGCTGGGCAACCGCGAGGTCGTCGTCAAGAACATCGGTCCGCAACTGGCGCGGGTGCCGGGCATCGCCGGCGCCACCGTGCTGGGCTCCGGCGAGATCGTGCTGATCCTCAATCCGCTGCTGCTGGCGCAGCACCTGGCGCAGCATCCCGAGCTGCAGGTGGCCGCGCTGCCGGCCGAAATCGGTGTGGCGGCCGCCCGGGCCGGCGGCACCATCCTGGTCGTGGACGACTCGCTGACGGTGCGCAAGGTCACGCAGCGCCTGCTGGAGCGGGAGGGCTATACGGTGCTGCTGGCCAAGGATGGCGTCGATGCGCTGGAACAGCTGCGCGAACGCGCCGATGGCGCCTTGCCGGACCTGATGCTGGTCGATATCGAGATGCCGCGCATGGACGGCTTCGACCTGACCCGCAACGTGCGCGGCGACGCGCGCACGCAGCACATCCCGATCATCATGATCACGTCGCGCAGCGCCGACAAGCACCGCAACTACGCCACGCAACTGGGCGTCAACGCCTACTTCGGCAAGCCGTTCCAGGAGTCGATCCTGCTGGGGGCGATCGCGGGGTTGCTGACGGGGTGATCGAGTAACCTGCGAGCAAACCCGCGTGCCTGACGCCAGGCGTCTCTACTTTTTCACCACCGCGTACCGCGCCAGCGTCCGCTGCCGCGCCACGTCATGCAGCACGACCGGCGCCGGGTAGCCGGGCGTCCGGCCGGGGGCCAGCAGCCATGGCGCATGGATTTCCTGCGCGCTCAACCTGGCCAGCTGCGGCAGGAAGGCCTTGATGAAGGCACCGTCCGGGTCGAACTTCTGCGATTGCGTGACCGGATTGAAGATGCGGAAGAACGGTTGCGCGTCGCAGCCGGACGAGGCGGCCCACTGCCAGCCGCCGTTGTTCGACGCCAGCTCGTAATCGTTCAGCTTCAGCGCGAAATAGGCTTCGCCGCGGCGCCAGTCGATGCCGAGGTCCTTGACGAGGAAGCTGGCGGTGACCATGCGCAGACGGTTGTGCATGAAGCCCGTGCGGTTCAGCTGCAGCATGGCGGCGTCCACCAGCGGGTACCCGGTGCGGCCTTCGCACCAGGCGGCAAACAGTGCGTCGGCCTCGGCTCCCGTCTCCCATTCGATGCGGTCGTAGACGGGCTTGAAGGCCGACTGCACGACGTATGGGAAGTGAAACAGGATCTGCTGGTAGAACTCGCGCCAGACCAGTTCGGCCAGCCAGACAGCACCGCCGTCGCCGGCCTGGCCCCGTTCGGCCAGCTCGCGCACGGTGCGCACCAGGTGGCGGATCGACACGGTGCCAAAACGCAGGTGCAGCGACAGCTGCGACGTCCCCTGCACGGCCGGGAAGTCGCGCGCCGTGCCGTAGGGCGCCAGCTTGGGCACGAAGGCTTCGAACGCGGCGGCGCCCCCTGTCATGCCGGGCGTGACGCCGACGGCGGCCAGGTCGACCTCGGCAAAGCCCAGCTGCGCCAGCGACGGCAGCGTGCTCCGGCCCGGTGCGAACGCGGCCGCGTGGGGCTCCACGTGCAGCGGCGCCGCCAGCGCGGGATCCAGGTTGAGTTTCTTCAGCCAGGCGTTCTTGTACGGCGTGAACACGGTCAGGGGCTTGCCGGCCTGCGACAGCACTTCGCTTTTCGCCAGGATGACCTGGTCCTTGTACGCCTGCAGGCTGCGCCCGGCGGCCGCCAGCGCGGCCGCCACGGCCTCGTCGCGCGCGATGGCGGCGGGATCGTAATCCTCGTTGACGAAGACCGTGCCGGCGTCCAGTTCCGCGGCCAGGGCGGGGATGACCTCACGGGCGTCGCCGTGGCGTACGAGGAGGTGGCCGTTCAACTGCGCCAGTTCCGCCGCCAGCTCGACCAGCGAAGCGTGGATGAAGGCGACGCGGCGGTCGTCACGCGGCAAGCCTGCCAGGATCGGCGCGTCGAACACGAACGCGCAATAGACCGGGCCGCCCGCTTGCAGCGCGTGGTGCAGCGCGGCGTGGTCGAAGGCGCGCAGGTCGCGGCGGAACCAGACCAACGTCGCGCTAGACTTGCTTTTGGGCATTTGTTTGTTTCAGATCAACGAGACATGCGAAATTATTGCCTACAATCAGTTCGGTGGGGCGCCGCCGTGGCGACGCCGGCGGGTCACGACGAAACCGCCGATTCCGTGGCCGTTCCGGCAATTCATAGTAAACTGTCGGTATGACGGCTGGAACTTTCCATTTGTCATCTAGGTTTTTATACTCGAAACAGCCCCCAGCAGAGAGAGCAGCGTATGAAGAACAGCAAAGTGAGCAAACCTCTACCTGTGCCTGGACTGTTACAGGGAAGCGATGACCCTTTGCAACAATCTGACACGATGACGACGCCATCCCTGAACCTGGCCAATCATTTCCTGATTGCCATGCCATCGATGCACGACCCGGTATTCGGCGGCACCGTCGTCTACGTTTGCGAACACAACGAGAACGGCGTGCTGGGCGTGGTCATCAACAAGCCCACCGACATGACGATGGAAACGCTGTTCGACCGTATCGACCTGGAAGTGACGGCAGGGCGCGAGTCGATGGAAAAAAAGCCCATCATGTTCGGCGGCCCCGTGCAGGACGACCGCGGCTTCGTGCTGCACACGCCCGGCGCGCGCTATTCGTCGTCGCTGACGGTAACGGACGAGGTGGCATTCACCACGTCGATCGATGTGCTGGAAGCGGTGGCGCGCGGCGCCGGACCGCAGCGCATGCTGGTGTCGATCGGCTACGCGGGCTGGAGCCCGGGCCAGCTGGAGGACGAGATCATCCGCAACGGCTGGCTGACGGTCGGCGCGGACCCCGGCATCCTGTTCGAGACGCCGATCGAGGAACGCTACGTGGCCGCCATGAAATTGCTGGGCATCGATCCGCTGATGCTCACCTCCGAAGCGGGCCATGCCTGATCCAGTGACCGCACCAGAAACACTGCTCGGCTTTGACTTCGGCATCAAACGTATCGGTGTAGCGATGGGCAACACGATGATCGGCCAGGCCAGCCCGCTGGCCGTCATCAAGGGCGAGGACAACCAGACCCGCTTCGGCGCCATCGGCGCGCTGATCGACCATTGGGGGCCGACCAAACTCGTCGTCGGCCTGCCGCTGCACCCGGACGGCGCGGAACACGAGATGACGGCGCGCTGCCGCCGTTTCGCCAACCAGCTGCACGGGCGCTTCAACCTTCCCGTCGTACTGGTGGACGAGCGTTACTCCTCCGCCGTGATCCAGGCCCGGCGGGGCGAGGTCATCGACGACCGCGCCGCCGCCATCATCCTGCAACAGTACTTCGACCAGTATCACCCACAATAGCCACTCTTATGCCCCAACTTGATCCCCAACACCTGGACGCGGAGGCGCTCTACGCGGCGCTGCTCGACCAGGTCCGCGCCGGCATCGCCGGCGCGCACGAGCCGGCCATCGTCGGCATCCATTCCGGCGGCGCCTGGATCGCCGAGCGCCTGGCGCGCGACCTGGGCCTGACGCAGCGCCTGGGCGTGCTCGACGTCTCGTTCTACCGCGACGACTATGCCAAGAAGGGCCTGCCGGCCGAAGTCAAGCCGACCAATATCGGCTTCGACGTGGCCGGCGCGACGATCGTGCTGGTGGACGACGTGCTGTACACGGGCCGCACCACGCGCGCCGCGATCAACGAGCTGTTCGACTACGGCCGGCCGGCGCGCATCCTGCTGGCCGCGCTGGTCGACCGCGGCGAGCGCCAGCTGCCGGTAGCCGCCGACTTTGTGGCCGCCCACACCCGCGTGGGCGCGGGCGAGGCACTGCGCCTGCGGCAGTCGGACACGGGCCAATTCAAACTGACCATCGAACGCGAACATGCTTAATCCGCAACTGAATAAACACGGCGAGCTGCAGCACCTGCTCACCACCGAGGGCCTGCCGAAGGCCATCGTCAACCAGATCCTCGACACGGCCGCATCGTTCGTCAGCGTGTCCGACCGCGAGGTCAAGAAGGTGCCGCTGATGCGCGGCAAGAGCGTGTTCAACTTGTTCTTCGAGAACTCCACGCGCACCCGCACCACGTTCGAGATCGCGTCCAAGCGCCTGTCGGCCGACGTGATCAACCTGAACATCCAGGCCTCGTCGGCCAGCAAGGGCGAGTCGCTGCTGGACACGATCGACAACCTGTCGGCCATGCATGCCGACATGTTCGTCGTGCGCCATGCCTCGTCGGGCGCGCCGTACCTGATCGCCAAGCACCTGCACGACACGAAGCAGAACCATGTCCACGTGGTCAACGCGGGCGACGGTCGCCATGCGCACCCGACGCAAGGCCTGCTGGACATGTACACGATCCGGCACTACAAGAAGGACTTCACCAACCTGCGCGTGGCCATCGTGGGCGACATCCTGCACAGCCGCGTGGCCCGTTCCGACATCCACGCGCTGACGACCCTCGGCGTGCCCGAGATCCGCGCCATCGGCCCGCACACGCTGCTGCCGGGCGGCCTGGAACAGCTGGGCGTGCGCACGTTCACCAACATGGACGAAGGCCTGAAGGACGTCGACGTCATCATCATGCTGCGCCTGCAGAACGAACGCATGAGCGGCGCGCTGCTGCCGTCCGCACAGGAATACTTCAAGAGCTACGGCCTGACCCAGGAACGCCTGGCGCTGGCCGCGCCGGATGCGATCGTGATGCACCCGGGGCCGATGAACCGCGGCGTCGAGATCGACTCGGCGGTGGCGGACGGCCCGCAGGCCGTGATCCTGTCGCAGGTGACGTTCGGGATCGCCGTGCGCATGGCGGTGATGAGTATTCTGGCCGGGAATCAGGGCTAATCGAGGGTAACGAGCAAGTGACGAACTTACACATCAAGAACGGCCGCGTGATCGACCCGGCCAACGGCGTGGACGCCGTGCAGGACCTGTTCATCGCCGACGGCAAGGTCGCCGCCCTCGGCGCGGCGCCGGACGGCTTCGTGGCCGCGCGCACCATCGACGCGACGGGCCTCGTCGTGGCACCCGGCCTGGTCGACCTGTCGGCCCGCCTGCGCGAGCCGGGCTATGAATACAAGGCCACGCTGGAATCGGAAATGCAGGCGGCCGTGCAGGGCGGCGTGACGAGCCTCGTGTGCCCGCCCGATACCGATCCCGTGCTGGACGAGCCGGGCCTGGTCGAGATGCTGAAGCATCGCGCGCGCGGCCTGAACCAGGCCAAGGTGCATCCGCTGGGCGCGCTGACGATGGGCCTGAAGGGCAAGGCGCTGACGGAAATGGCGGAGCTGACGGAAGCGGGCTGCATCGGCTTCTCGCACGCCGAAGTGCCGATCGAGGACACGACCGTGCTGCTGCGCGCGCTGCAGTACGCGCAGACGTTCGGCTACACCGTCTGGCTGCGCCCGCAGGATGCGCACATCGGCCGTGGCGGCGTCGCCCACAGCGGCCCGCTGGCATCGCGCCTGGGCCTCTCGGGCGTGCCCGTGATGGCCGAGACGATCGCGCTGCACACGATCTTCGAACTGCTGCGGGCCACCGGCGCGAAAGTGCACCTGTGCCGCATCTCGTCCGCCGCCGGCCTGGAACTGGTGCGCGCGGCCAAGGCCGAGGGCCTGGCCGTGACGTGCGACGTGGGCGCCCATCACGTGCACCTGACCGATGCCGACATCAACTTCTTCGACCCCAACGCGCGCCTGACGCCGCCGCTGCGCAGCCAGCGCGACCGCGATGCGATCCGCGCCGCGCTGACGGACGGCACGATCGATGCGATCTGCTCCGACCACACGCCGGTGGACGACGACGAAAAACTGCTGCCCTTCGGCGAAGCATCGCCGGGTGCGACGGGGCTGGAGCTGCTGCTGTCGCTGGCGCTGAAGTGGGCGGACGACCAGGGCGGCCACCACGGTCCGGGCGATGCGTTGTTCAAGGCGCTGTCGCGCGTCACGTCGGCCCCGGCGCGCGTGGCGGGCCTCGATGCCGGTCACCTGGCGGTGGGCGGCAGCGCGGACGTCGTGCTGTTCGACCCGGCCGCACGCTGGCTGGTGGAAGCGGCGGCGCTGGCGAGCCAGGGCAAGCACACGCCGTTCCTGGGCTACGAGATGCTGGGCCAGGTGCATGCGACGATCGTGGCCGGCCGCGTCGCGTTCGAGCGCAACGCGCACTAAGGCGTCGTCATGCTGCTGGCGTTGCGTATCGCCCGTGTGACCCTGCACCTGCTGGTCGGGATGGCGATCTGCGCGCTGCTGTTCCCGTGGATCGACCGGCCCGCACGCGAGATCCATGTGCGGCGCTGGTCGCGCCACCTGCTGGCCATCTGCAACGTGACCGTGCAGATCACGTCCGGCAGCGCGGCACCGAAGGAGCATGCGCTGGTCGTGGCGAACCACGTTTCGTGGCTGGACATCTTCGTCCTGAACGCGCTGTACCCGTGCCGCTTCGTGGCCAAGGCCGAGATCCGTTCCTGGCCGCTGGCCGGCTGGCTGGTGGAGCAGGCCGGCACCGTGTTCATCGCACGCGGCAACCGGCGCGACCTGCGCAAGGCGTTCGAGGGACTGGTGCGGGCGCTGAAGGCGGGCGAGCGCGTGGCGTTTTTCCCGGAAGGGACGACGGCGCCGCAGGGCACGCTGCTGCCATTCCATGCCAACCTGTTCGAGGCGGCCATCGACGCCAAGGCGCGCGTGCAGCCGTATGCGATCCGCTACGTCGATCGCGACCGCCAGCCGCATCCGGCGGTCGATTTCGTCGGCGACATGACCTTCGTGCAAAGCATGCTGGCGATCCTGCGCGGCGGCCCGATCCGCGCCCGCGTGACGATCCTGCGTTCGATGAAGGCCGAGGGGCAACACCGCCGCCAGCTGGCCGAAACCACGGAAGCGGCGATCCGGCTGGCGCTGGGGATCGCCGGCGACACGCCAGCGGACGAAGCGCTGCCGCAGACCGATGCGGATGACGAGCCGCAGGCGGATGACGAGCCGCAGGCCGATGACGAGCCGGAGGCGCGCAGCGCCTGAGCACACCTGCACCGTGGGTTACAAGTTATGCCTTCCCACCCGCCCGCCGGAACTCCGGACATTGCACCTGCAGCACCGAGCGGTCGTCCAGGCACACGGCCGACAACTGGCCGCCCCACACGCAGCCGCTGTCCAGCGCGATGTAGTTGTCGCGCAGTTGCAGGCCCAGCGCCGACCAGTGGCCGAACACCACCGTCACGTCGGCCGTACGCCGGCCCGGCACGTCGAACCACGGCATCAGGCCCGTGGCCGGATCGACCGTCGCGCTTTCCTTCATCTTGAAGTCCATCACGCCGTCGGCCGTACAGAAGCGCATGCGCGTCAACGCGTTGACGATGCAGCGCAGCCGGGCGGCGCCGCGCAGGTCGTCGTCCCAGCGGTCCGGCAGGTTGCCGTACATCTCGGCCAGGAAGCTCGTCCACTCTTCGCTGCGCAGGGCGGCCTCCACTTCGCCGGCCAGCGCCTGCGCCTGCGCCGCGCTCCATTGCGGCAGCACGCCGCCGTGCACCAGCAAGTGGCCGGCGGCGAACAACGCCATCGGCCGGTGGCGCAGCCAATCGAGCAGGGCGGCACGGTCGGGGGCGGCCAGGATCGTGTCGAGCGTGTCCGACCCCGACTCGGGGCGGATGCCGTTGGCCACGGCCAGCAGGTGCAGGTCATGGTTGCCCAGCACGGCGTCGATGCGGCCGCCGCTGCCCTGGCTGAGTGCCTGCACGTAGCGCAACGTGGCCAGAGAATCGGGGCCCCGGTTGATCAGGTCGCCGCAAAACAGAATCGCGGGCGGCGCCTGTTCCAATTCGCCTTCGCGTGCGAGAATAGCTTCTACCAGCGTCACCGCTTCCGCATGGCAACCCTGTAGGTCACCGATGACATAAGTCCTCGCCAACGCTGTCTGCATAAAAAATTCCTGAAAGCACGATTGCAGTTTTCACACGCCCGTAGCGCGTTTCACATACAATCGAGGTTATTACTTAATCAACTCCGCAAAACCGGGATACTATATGATTTTTGTGACAGGTGGGGCCGGCTTCATTGGCTCGAACTTCGTACTGGACTGGCTGGCCCAATCGGATGAGCCGGTACTGAACTTTGACAAGTTGACCTACGCCGGCAACGTCAACAATCTCGCCTCCTTGAAGGACGATCCGCGCCACGTGTTCGTGCGCGGCGACATCTGCGACGGCGAACAAGTGCTGGCGCTGCTGCGCGAACACCAGCCGCGGGCCATCGTGCACTTTGCGGCGGAAAGCCACGTCGACCGCTCGATCCACGGTCCAGGCGAATTCATCAACACCAACATCAACGGCACGTTCGCGCTGCTGGAAGCGGCCCGCGCCTACTGGACCGCGCTGGAAGGCGAAGCGAAGGAAGCGTTCCGCTTCCTGCACGTCTCCACCGACGAGGTGTACGGCACGCTGGGCCCGAACGATCCACCGTTCTCCGAGACGACGCCCTACGCACCGAACAGCCCGTACTCGGCCTCCAAGGCCGCGTCCGACCACCTGGTGCGTTCGTACCACCACACCTACGGTTTCCCGACGCTGACGACGAACTGCTCGAACAACTACGGCCCGTACCACTTCCCGGAAAAACTGATCCCGCTGATCATCGCCAACGCGCAGGCCGGCAAGCCGCTGCCGATCTACGGCGACGGCCAGCAGATCCGCGACTGGCTGTTCGTCAGCGACCACTGCACGGCGATCCGCCGCGTGCTGGCCGACGGCAAGCTGGGCGAGACGTACAACGTGGGCGGCTGGAACGAAATGGCCAACCTGGACGTCGTGCACACGCTGTGCGACATCCTCGACAACCTGAAGCCCAAGGCGGATGGCGGCAGCTACCGCGACCAGATCACCTACGTCAAGGACCGCCCCGGCCACGACCGCCGCTATGCCATCGACGCGCGCAAGCTGGAGCGTGAGCTGGGCTGGAAGCCGGCCGAAACGTTCGAGACCGGCATCCGCAAGACAGTGCAGTGGTACCTGGACAACCAGGAATGGGTGGCCGACGTGCAGTCCGGCGCCTACGCCAAGTGGGTCGAGACCAACTACTTCAACCGCGAGGCGGGCCAATGAGCGACAACGCACAGCGCCGTAAAGGCATCATCCTGGCGGGCGGCTCCGGCACCCGCCTGTACCCTGTCACGACCAGCGTCTCCAAGCAGCTGCTGCCGATCTACGACAAGCCGATGATCTATCATCCGCTGACCACGCTGATGCTGGCCGGCATGCGCGAGATCCTGATCATCTCGACGCCGCAGGACACGCCACGCTTCCGCGAACTGCTGGGCGACGGCAGCCAGTGGGGCCTGCAGCTGTCGTATGCGGTGCAGCCGTCACCGGACGGCCTGGCACAGGCCTTCATCATCGGCCGCGATTTCGTCGGCGATGCGCCGTCCGCGCTGATCCTGGGCGATAACATCTATTACGGCAACGACCTGGATGCGCTGCTGCGCAGTGCCGCATCCGAGCCGAGCGGCGCCACCGTGTTCGCCTACCACGTGCACGATCCGGAACGCTACGGCGTCGTCGAGTTCGATCATGAGCGGCGCGCCGTCAGCATCGAGGAAAAGCCGGCCGTACCGAAATCGAACTACGCGGTCACGGGACTGTACTTCTACGACAGCCAGGTGTGCGACATCGCCGCCTCGATCAAGCCCTCGCCGCGCGGCGAGCTGGAGATCACGGACGTCAACAAGGCCTACCTGGAAAAGGGCCAGCTGCGCGTGGAACTGATGGGGCGCGGCATGGCGTGGCTCGACACCGGCACGCACGAATCGCTGCTGGATGCCTCGCAGTTCATTGCCACGATCGAGAAGCGGCAGGGCCTGAAGGTCGCCTGCCCCGAGGAAATCGCCTATCGCAAGGGCTATATCGATGCCGAGCAGCTGCGCCGCCTGGCCGAGCCCCTGAAGAAAAACGGCTACGGCCAGTACCTGATGCAGATCCTGCAGGACAAGGTGATCCCACGATGAAAATCACGACCACCCCCATCGACGGCCTCTTGATCATCGAGCCGACCGTGTTCGGCGACGACCGCGGCTTCTTCTACGAAAGTTTCAATGCGCAGCGCTTTGCCGACCTGACGGGCGTCAAAGCCGACTTCGTGCAGGACAACCATTCGCGCTCGGCGCGTGGTGTGCTGCGCGGCATGCACTACCAGATCCAGCAGGCGCAGGGCAAGCTGGTGCGTGTCGTCAGCGGCAGCGTCTACGACGTGGCCGTCGACCTGCGCAAGAGCTCGCCCACGTTCGGCAAATGGTTCGGCGTCGAACTGTCGGCCGAGAACAAGCGCCAGTTCTGGATACCGCCCGGTTTCGCGCACGGCTTTGCCGTGACGAGCGAATTCGCCGAGTTCCTGTACAAGACCACCGACTACTACGCCCCCGAGTACGAGCGTTCGCTGTTGTGGAACGATCCCGCCGTGGGCATCGAGTGGCCGCTGGACGGCACGCCGCTGCTGTCGGCCAAGGACCAGAAGGCACTGCCGCTGGACCAGGTGGAAGTGTTCGCATGAAGATCCTGTTGACCGGATGCAGCGGCCAGGTGGGCTATGAACTGGAGCGCAGCCTGCAGGGGCTGGGCGAGGTGATCGCCGTCGATCGCGGCCGCATGGACCTGTCCGACCTGGACCAGGTGCGCGACGTTATCCGCGCCGTGCAGCCGAAGCTGATCGTCAACCCGGCCGCGTACACGGCGGTGGACAAGGCCGAGAGCGAGCCGGAGCTGGCGCACCGGATCAATGCCGAGGCGCCTGGCGTGATGGCCGAGGAAGCACTGCGGCTGGGCGCGGCGCTCGTGCATTATTCGACCGATTACGTGTTCCCCGGCGACGATCCGGGAGCCCGGGTCGAAACGGATGCGACCGGTCCGCTGAACGTATACGGTGCCAGCAAGCTGGCAGGCGAGCAGGCCATCGTGGCCAGCGGCGTGCCGCACCTGATCTTGCGCACCAGCTGGGTGTACGGCATGCGCGGCAAGAACTTCCTGCTGACGATGCTGCGCCTGGCGCGGGAGCGCGACGAATTGCGCATCGTGGCCGACCAGCATGGCGCGCCGACATGGAGCCGCACCATCGCGGACACGACGGCAACCATCCTGGCGCAGGCCCGCGCGCACGGTTTCGCGGCGGACTGGTGGGCCGAGCACGGCGGTATCTACCACCTGAGCAGCCAGGGCCAGACCACGTGGTTCGAGTTCACCCAGGCGATCGTCGAACAGGCCGGTATCGAGTGCCGCCTGGTGCCGATCGGATCGGCCGAATACCCCACGCCGGCCCGCCGGCCGCAGTACTCGGTGCTGTCCTCCCAGCGCCTGCTGGATCGGTTTGGCCATGTGCCGCACTGGCGCGAGGCGCTGCGCCTCTGCATGCAGTAACTCGGCTTTCCACCCGCCCCGGGCCGTGCCGGCCCGGCGGTTTTTCCCAGTTGCCCCTCATTAATCCGGTACAATCGCTGGTTGGCATGGATACATGTCATTGCTGCAAAGCGGCAAAAAGCGCCAGGCTTCCCACCACGATTAATGCATAAATGTTTTCCTTCCTAGTAAGCTTTGTCGCTTCCGCGTTGCTGACCTTGCTGGTCATCAAAGAAGTGCGCCTGCACGGGCGCGCGCTCGATACCGATTTCCATGGCGTGCAAAAAGTGCATGCCCACAGCGTTGCCCGCATCGGCGGGCTGTCGATTTTCCTGGCCGTCGGCTTGTCGGCCTGTATATCCGTGTGGCGCGTGCCCGCGATGACGACATGGATGCTGTCGCTGATGGCTTGCTCGGCGTGCGCATTTATCGGCGGTATTGTCGAGGATTACACGGGAAGAGTCAGCGCGGCGCGGCGCCTGATTCTGACGATGCTTGCCGCGCTGCTCGGCTATTATCTGCTGGATGCGCGCATCGACCGGATCGACTGGGTTGCCGACGCCTGGCCGTTGCCGTATATCTGGCTGACATTGCCGCTGACGGTGCTGGCCGTAGCGGGAATTGCCAACGCCATTAATATCATCGATGGCTTCAACGGCCTCGCCAGCGTTGTCACCATTTGCATGCTGCTGTCGCTCGGTTATGTTGCGCTGCAGGTCAACGACATGTTCGTGCTGGTGGCGGCGCTGATGGTGGCGGGCGCCACGGCGGGTTTCCTGATCTGGAACTATCCGGTCGGCCTGATCTTCCTCGGTGACGGTGGCGCCTACTTCATCGGTTTCATGCTGGGCGAGCTGGCATTACTGCTCGTAATGCGCAACCCGCAGGTGTCCACGTGGTACGCGGCATTGCTGCTGATCTACCCAGCATTTGAAACCTTGTTTTCCGTTTATCGCCGCATGTTTATCCGCGGTAAATCACCCGCCATGCCCGACGGTATTCATTTGCACAGCCTGATCTTCCGTCGGGTCGTGCAGTGGGCCGTGGGGCGCCGCGATGCACGGGCCTTGATGCGCCGCAATTCGCTGACGTCGCCGTATCTGTGGATGTTCTCGCTCATGGCCGTTATTCCCGCCACGGTATTCTGGAGCCACACCTGGGTGTTGATGCTTTTCTGCTGCCTGTTCGTTATCAGTTACGTGTGGTTATATGTCCGCATTGTGCGGTTTAAAGCGCCACGCTGGATGATCCGCCACAAAAGAAACTAGTATTTTCTGGAAGTTGGTGTATATTTCGGTCAGAATCACGTATCCAAACAAGCTTCAGTACTCAATATAAAGGAACATACGATGGATCTGTCGAATATGTCGGCTTCCGAATTGCGCCAACTGCAGGAGCAGATCGGCCGCGAACTGAAAAAGCGCGAAAGCCAGGACCTGCAAAAAGCGCGCGATCAGATATTCGCGATCGCCCAGCGCGTCGGTCTCCCGCTGAAAGACCTGATCGCCACCGGCGGTCGGGGCAAGGGCAGCACCGTCGCCGCGCGTTATCGCAATCCCGACGACACCACGCAACAATGGACCGGCCGTGGCCGCCAGCCGAAATGGGTCAAGGAATGGGTCGATGCGGGTAAGGCGATCGACGATCTGCGGATCTGATTATTCCGGGGACTGACATCCTCTGGGCCGCAAGGCGCCAGAGGTGTCTGTCCCCGACCGACTGGGTACGGGCGGGGCTTGCCTGATATCGGTATCGCACTTACTATACCGATGTTTCCAATCTTGAAAGCCCGCCGCGCACGCGGCCATGGCGCACCCACTCACATCTATGGTCTCCCTGTCCAAATCCATCTTCAAAGCTTACGATATCCGCGGCATCATCGATAAAACGCTGGATGCGGGCATTGCCCGCAAGATCGGCCACGCCTTCGGCCTGGCCGCAGCGGCGCGCGGCGAAAAGAGCGTCGTCATCGGCCGCGACGGCCGCCTGTCCGGCCCGGCCCTGGCGGCCGCACTGGCCGAAGGCTTGCAGTCCGCCGGTGTCGACGTGATCGACCTGGGAGTCGTGGCCACGCCGATGGTGTACTTCGGTACCAACGTGCTGGACACGAAGTCCGGCATCATGGTGACGGGCAGCCATAACCCGCCCGACTACAACGGCTTCAAGATGGTGCTGGCGGGCGAAGCGATCTACGGCGACGCCATCACGGGCCTGTACGAAAGCATCGGCCGCGACGAAGGCAAGTTCGCCGCGCAGCCGGGTGCCTACCGCACCCACGATATCCGCGCCGCCTACCTGGAACGCATCATCGGCGACGTGAAGGTGGTGCGCCCGATCAAGATCGCCGTCGATTGCGGCAACGGCGTCGCCGGCGCGTTCGCGGGCGACCTGTACCGCGGCATGGGCTGCGAAGTCATCGAGCTGTTCTGCGAAGTGGACGGCAACTTCCCGAACCACCACCCGGACCCGGCGCATCCGGAAAACCTGCAGGACCTGATCCGCTGCCTGCAGGAGACCGATGCCGAGATCGGCCTGGCATTCGACGGCGACGGCGACCGCCTGGGCCTCGTCACGAAGGACGGCCAGATCATCTACCCGGACCGGCAGATGATGCTGTTCGCGGCCGAGGTGCTGGCACGCAATCCGGGCGAACAGATCCTGTACGACGTCAAGTGCACGCGCCACCTGGCGCCGTACATCGAGCAGGCCGGTGGCAAGCCGCTGATGTACAAGACGGGCCACTCGCTGGTCAAGGCCAAGCTGAAGGAAACCGGTGCGCCGCTGGGCGGCGAAATGAGCGGCCACATCTTCTTCAAGGACCGCTGGTACGGCTTCGACGACGGCCTGTACGCCGGCGCGCGCATGCTGGAGATCCTGACCAAGGAACAGGACCCGTCGGCGCTGCTGAACGCGCTGCCGCAGTCGGACAGCACGCCGGAACTGCACCTGCACCTGCAGGAAGGCGAGAACTTCACGCTGATGGACAAGCTGCGCAGCGACGCCACCTTCCCCGGCAACCGCCAGATCATCACGATCGACGGCCTGCGCGTGGAGTACGAGGACGGCTTCGGCCTGGCCCGTTCGTCCAACACGACGCCCGTCATCGTCATGCGTTTCGAGGCCGAGACGCCGGAAGCGCTGGCACGCATCCAGGGCCAGTTCCGCGACGTGATCCTGGCCGCCAAGCCCGATGCCGAGCTGCCGTTCTGAGGCCCTGGTACTGACGCAGTAATGAACATCCTGCTGGTGCGCGTCTCCTCGCTGGGGGACGTGCTGCACAACCTGCCCATCGTGGCGGACATCCGCCGCCATTTCCCCGACGCGAACATCGACTGGGTGGTGGAGGAGGGCTATGTCAGCCTCGTGCGCCTGAATCCCCAGGTGCGCAACATCATCCCGTTCGCGCTGCGGCGCTGGCGCAAGAAGCTGGGCGACAAGGCCGTACGCGCCGAAGTCGGGCAGTTCTTCCGCACCCTGCGCCAGGTCGAATACGACTACGTGTTCGACACCCAGGGCCTGCTCAAGACGGGTGTCGTCATGGGCGCCGCCCGCGTCGTGCGCGGCGGCCAGAAGGTCGGCCTCGCCAACGGCAGCGAAGGCTCCGGCTACGAAGGCATCTCGCGCGTGTTCCATACGAAGAGTATCCCGCTCGATCCACGCACGCATGCGGTCGCGCGCGGCCGGCTCGTCGTTGCCGCCGCGCTGGGCTACCAGGTCGACAAGCCGGCGGACTTCGGCCTGCCCGAGGTGTCGCCGCACGATTCCAAGCCGGCCTGGATGCCGGCCGAGCCCTATGCGGTGTATTTCCACGGCACGGCACGCGACCCCAAGAAATGGGCACCCGCCAACTGGATCGAGCTGGGAGGAGCGCTGGCGCCGATGACCATCCTGCTGCCATGGGGTTCGGCCAAGGAAAAAGCGGAAGCCGAGGTGCTGGCCGCGGCACTGCCGAACGCCCGCGTGCTGCCGCAGCTGTCGATGGCGGATGCGGTGCTGCTGGCACGTCACGCCACGCTGGCCATCGGTGTCGATACGGGCCTGACGCACATCGCCGCCGCGTTCAGCCGGCCCGTCGTCGAGATCTACTGCGACTCGCCGCGCTGGAAAACGGAAGGCAACTGGTCGCCCCGCATCGTCAACCTGGGCGACAAGGGCGCGCCGCCCTCCGCGGCCGAGGTGATCGCCGCGGCCCGGCGCCTGCTTTCGTCGCAATGACCAGGCATCTCTACACGCTGGTGTGGTGGCTGGCGCTGCCGCTGGTGCTGCTGCGCCTTTGGCTGCGCGGCCGCCAGGAGCCCGGCTACCGCCGGCACTGGAACGAGCGCCTCGGCCTGTATGGCCGGCGCGCCGCCAACGACGAGCCGCTGACGATCTGGGTGCACGCCGTCTCGGTTGGCGAGACGCGCGCGGCCGAACCGCTGGTCGACGCGCTGCTCAGGCACTATCCGCGCGGCCGCATCGTCCTGACGCACATGACCCCCACGGGCCGCGCCACCGGCAAGGGGCTGTTCGGCAAGCATGGTGCGCGCGTGGTGCAGTCCTACCTGCCGTACGACATCCCGGCGCTGGTAGGGCGCTTCATCCGCCATTTCGAACCGCGCATCTGCATCCTGATGGAGACGGAGGTGTGGCCAAACCTGATCGCCGAAGCCAACCGGCGCAAGGTGCCCGTCGTGCTGGCCAATGCGCGCCTGTCGGAACGGTCGCTGCGCAAGGCGCGCAAACTCGGCAAGTTCATGCGCGATGCGGCGGCCGGCATCGGGCTGGTGGCCGCCCAGACGGAAGACGACGCCGCCCGCGTGCGCCAGCTGGGCGCGGCGAACGTCGCCGTCACCGGTTCCATCAAATTCGACGTCGTGGTGCCGCCGGCGCTGGTCACGCTGGGTACGCAGCTGCGCGGCCAGTTCGGCTTGGGCAGGCCCGTGCTGCTGTGCGCCAGCACCCGCGAAGGCGAGGAGGAGCCGATTCTCGATGCATTCCAGGCTGCGCTGGCGGCCGGCACGCTGCCGGCGGACACGTTGCTGCTGCTGGTACCGCGCCATCCGCAGCGCTTCGATGCGGTCGAGGCGATGGTCCGTGAACGCGCACTGCCCGTGCAGCGGCGCTCGCTGCTCGCTGGGGGCAACCGCATCGTCCCCGATACCCGCGTGGTGCTGGGCGATTCGATGGGCGAAATGTTTGCCTACTATGCCGCTTGCGACGTCGCCTTCATCGGCGGCAGCCTGGTGCCGCTGGGCGGCCAGAACCTGATCGAAGCTGCGGCGCTGGGCAAGCCCGTGCTGATCGGCCAGCACACATTCAATTTCGCCCAGGTGACGGAAGACGTGCTGGCCGCGGGCGGCGCCGCCCGGGTCACCGATGGGGCGGACCTGATGACGCAGGCCGGCCGCCTGCTGAACGACGCTCCAGCCCGCACGGCCATGGGCCAGCACGCGCTGGCGTTCGCCAACCAGCATCGCGGCGCCACCTCCCGCACGCTCGCTCTGCTGCCCGCGCTTGCCGAATGACGCCTGCAGGCCGCCTGGATCCAGGCTGGTCGGTTTTTTCATACTGACTAGTAGGATATATTGAGATTTTTTCTTAGGGGAAATCTCATGAGCATCTTCTTCCGAATTCTTCTGACCGTGCTGTTCTGGAGCGCGGGCCTGTTCGGGCTGTTCAATGTTGGCGCCGTCGTGGACGAGGTCCGGGCCCTCGGCCTGCCGCTCGAGCGGCTGGTGGCGGTCGCGACGATCGCGCTGCAGCTGGGTGGGTCGTTATTGGTGATCACCAATTTTGCCAATGCCGGTTGGCTGGGCGCCATGGCCCTGGCGCTGTTCACGCTGCTGACGATTCCTTTCGGCCATGCGTTCTGGACCTTTCCCGAGCCCCGCCGTACGGCCGAGCTGCACATCGCCCTGGAACACCTGACGGTGGTCGGTGGCCTGCTGATGGCCGCATACTATCTGCGGCGCGCATGAACGAGCATGGACGAAACCAAACGCGGCCGCGGCCGACCGAAGAAACTGGAGGCCAGCGAGGCGTTGCTGGCGGCCGGCAGGGACTTGCTGATCTCCCACGGGCTGCGGGTAACGGTCGATGCCATCGTCGGCAGGGCAAACGTCGCCAAGACGACGTTCTACACCTACTTCGCCGACAAGGAAGCGTTCATCGAAGCGGTCATGCTGAAGGAATCCGCCCGCACGATCACGCAGCAGGAATGCCTGCTATCCGAGGGCAGCGACCTGCACGACCTGCGCCGCGTGCTGGTACGTTTCGGCATCCGCTACCTGGCTTTCGCCAACGAGCATCGCCTGGCGGCGTGGGACCGGGTGATTTCTTCCGCATACGATATCTATCCCGAGCTGGCCGTCCGGCTGTACGAAGCGGGGCCGGGACGCGTGTATCGCATGCTGGCGGACATCCTGCGCGAGGCCGACCGCGCCGGCCAGTTGCGCATACCGGATGCGGCGCTGGCCGCCGAGGAGCTGACCGGCGTCTGGTATGGCAACACGGTGCTGCGCATCAACCTGAAAGTCCGAGCGCCGATGACCGAGGATGAAATCAGGGCGCGCGCCGAACGCGGCGTGGACCTGCTGTATCGCCTGTACGCATAGCGGCCCGGAAGATGAGGCAAACGTTCAGGGACAACGAAATTGTGAAATTGGGGACAGCCTCCAATTAAGCGCCCTGGCCGCGCGCCAGCGACATTGTCGTGTACAGGACCGGCAAGCCGTTGAGCCCTAATTGGGGACAGCCTCCGAATAGCCTTAATTGGGGACAGCCTCCGAATAGCCTTCACGAACGAAGTTGGAGGCTGTCCCCAATTCGTTTGCGAACGAAGTTGGAGGCTGTCCCCAATTCGTTTGGAGCGTGGGGATGGACCTGCTGTATCGCCAGTACGCATAGCGGCCCGGGAGATGGGGCAAACGTTCAGGGACGACGAGATTGGAGGCTGTCCCCGATTTGAAAATTGGGGACAGCCTCCAATTAAGCGCCTTGGCCGCGCGCCAGCGACATTGTCGTGTACAGCACCGGCAAGCCGTTGTACGCCTGCTCCACCGTGCCGGTCGGCTCGAACCCGGCACCGCGGTACATGGCCTGTGCGACATGGTTGGAGGCGGCAACATTGAGCCGCACGTCGCCCGGCAGGCGCGCCAGCATGGCTTGCAGCAGGCTGCGGCCCACCCCTTTGCCGCGGCAGGTCGGTGCGACGAACAGCGCCCGCAGCGTATCCTCCGAGCTGGCGGCAAAGCCGACGATGGCGCCGTAGCAGGTATAGACGATCGCATCGCATTGCGCGAACGCGGCCAGCCGCTCCTTGTCCTGTGCCAGTGGCAGCAGCGTGAAGCGGGTCGGTTCGAACTGGAATTCGTCCAGCTTGGCCGCGTCGTAGACGGCGGCGACGGCAGGAAAGTCTTCCGCGCGATAAGGACGGATGGCCTGCGCCGCCAACGTCAGTTCCACAATGCCGGCAGTTCCTGGGAGCGCCGCCGCAGCAGCTGCTTGGCTTCCTCATACTGCGGGTAGACGCGGCCGACGTGGGCCCAGAAGCGGGGACTGTGGTTCATTTCCAGGATGTGCGCCAGCTCGTGCGCGACGACGTAGTCGATCAACGGCAGCGAGAACTGCAGCAGCTTCCAGTTCAGGCGGATCATGCGCTGCACCGTGCAGGAACCCCAGCGCGTGTCCGCCGACGACAGCGTGAAGCCGGCGTACTGCACGCCCACGCGCGGCGCGTACAGGTCGAGGCGCTGCTGGAACAGGCCCTCGGCCTGCTGTTTGTACCAGTTGCGCACGCGCTCCTTCACGAGCAGCTCGGTGGCGCCCGGCACAAGGCCCATCGCCAGTTCCTGCGTGACCGGATTGAACTCCGTGCGGTTGCGCGCCGCGCCATACAGGCGCAGCGTGAGTTCGCCGCCCAGGTACGGCAGGCGGGCGCCGTCCTTCCATTCGACCGGCGGCTTCTCCAGCCGGGCGGCGCGGCGCTGGCGCCGGTCGTCCAGCTTCGTCATGATCCAGTTGCGTTTGGCCCGGATGGCATTCTCGATATCGGCGATGGTGCAGCGCTTCGGCGCCGTCACGCGCAGGCCGTCGTCGTCGATCATGAAGCCGATGGAATTCCGGCTGGAGCGGCGCAGCATGTACTCCAGCACGAACTCGCCCACCAGCATCTGGCGCTTGTCCAGGCCTGGCGTGGGCGGCACCACCACCGGATCGGGGCGGCGCAGCGGTACCGGAGGACGCAGCAGGTTCACGGTGGCGGGAGCGGGAACGGGAAAGGAAGAGGGTACGGCAGGGGCAGGCGCGGGGGAAGCAACGGGAACGGCGGAAGGGAAGGCGGCGGCAGGGGTGCCGCCGCCAAACAGGTCGAGCTGGGGAGCCTTGCCCCCTCTTGCGCCGCCGCCCTGTTCGTGGCCAGTTCGTCTAGCCAGCGTTGTAGGCGTGGGGCGAAATGACGCGCATTTCTGATTCGATCCACTGTTCCACCTGTTCCATCATGCTGTCGGGCGTATGCCCTTCCGGCGAGATCGGCTTGCCAACGGAAACCGTGATCTTGCCCGGATATTTGATAAACGAATTCTTCGGCCAGCATTCCCCGGAGTTGACGGCGATCGGTACGACCGGCGCGTTCGTCTCGATCGCGAGACGCGTGCCGCCGCTCTTGTACTTGCCGGCCTGGCCCACCGGAATGCGGGTTCCTTCCGGGAACATGATAATCCATTGGCCGTCTTTCAGGCGACGTTTGCCGTGCGCGACCACCATCCGGAACGCATTTTTTCCCTGTTTGCGGTCGATCGGGATCATCCGCAACAACGCGATGCCCCAGCCGAAGAACGGGATGTACAGGATTTCCTTCTTGAACACGAACACCAGGGGCCGTGGCAGGTTCGCCAGCAGGAAAATCGTCTCCCATGCCGACTGGTGCTTCGACAGGATAATTGCCGGGCTGTCCGGGAAATTCTCGAAGCCCTTGAACTCGTAGCGGATGCCGCAGATGACCTTCGCGCACCAGATCATGAAGACGTTCCAGCGCGAGGTGACCCAATAGCGCTTGTTGTACGGCAGCGGCGCCGCCAGCATGCAGACAAAGGACCAGACGATCGTGGCAAGCGCCATCACCACGGTAAACAACAGGGAACGCAGGAACAGGAAGGCTTTACGCAATCGGCTCTCCAGAGAGGATCAGTTGGCCGCCGCGGCAGGCGCGGCGGGTTGCTTCAGAATATGCTGCACGGTGGCGGCCAGGTCGGGGAAGACCTGGGTGCCGGGCGGCAGGCCGCCGGTGGCATGGGTTTTCTCGCCCTTGCCCGTCAGGACCAGGAACGGCACGCAGCCGCTGATGAACCCTGCCTGCAGGTCGCGCAGCGAGTCGCCCACCGTCGGCACGCCTTTCAGGCTGACCTGGTAGCGCTTCGAGATCTCCGCGAACATCCCGGGTTTCGGCTTGCGGCAGTCGCAGTTGTCGGCCGCCGCGTGCGGGCAGAAGAATACCGCGTCGATGTCCGCCCCCACCTGCAGCGCCAGCCGGTGCATCTTGGCGTGGATGGCGTTCAAGGTAGTGATGTCGAACAGCTGGCGCGCGATGCCCGACTGGTTGGACGCGATCACCACGCGGTAGCCGGCCTGGTTCAGGCGGGCGATCGCTTCCAGCGACCCGGGAATGGGTATCCACTCGTCGGGCGACTTGATGAAGTCCGGCGAATCGTGGTTGATCACGCCGTCGCGGTCCAGGACGATCAGCTTCGGATGCGGTGCTTGTGGCATCGATGACCCTTACGCCGCCAGCTTCGAGATGTCGGCGACGCGGTTCATCATGCCGTGCAGGACCGACAGCAGCGCCAGGCGATTGTTGCGCAGCGCGATGTCTTCGGCCATCACCATGACGTCGTTGAAGAACGCGTCGACGTCGTCGCGCAGTTGCGCCAGCGTCTTCAACGTGCCGGTGAAGTCGCCGGCGGCAAACGCCGCGTCCACTTCCGGCTGCACGCGCGTGACGGCGGCGGCCAGGTTCTTCTCCGCCGTGTCCTGCAGCAAAGCCGGATTGACGGTGCCGGCCTGCGCCAGCGCTTCCTCGTTCTTCTTGAGGATGTTGGTGATGCGTTTGTTGGCCGCGGCCAGCGAGCTCGATTCCGGCAGCGCGGCGAATGCCTGCACCGCTTCCAGGCGCTGCACGATGTCGTCCAGGCGGTCCGGATTCTGCGCCACGACGGCTTCGATCTCGTTCGGCGTGAAGCCGCGCTCGCGCAGGATGCCGCGCAGGCGGTCCATGAAGAACGCGGTGACTTCCACCGATGGGTCCTTGAAGTTGGCCACGCCGCCGAACTGCGCGACGGCATCCGCCAGCAGTTCCGAGAGCGCCAGCGGCAGGCGCTTCTCGATCAGCATGCGCAGCACGCCCAGCGCGTGGCGGCGCAGCGCGAACGGGTCCTTGTCGCCAGTCGGCTGCAGGCCGATGGCCCAGATGCCGACCAGCGTTTCCAGTTTGTCGGCCAGCGCCACGGCCGTGCCGGTGGCGGTCGAGGGCAGGGCGTCGCCGGCAAAGCGGGGCTGGTAGTGCTCGGAGGCGGCCAGCGCCACATCTTCCGCTTCGCCGTCATGACGGGCGTAGTACGTGCCCATGATGCCCTGCAGTTCCGGGAACTCGCCCACCATGTCGGTCAGCAGGTCGGCCTTCGACAGGCGCGCGGCCCGTTCGGCCAGCGCCACGTCGCCACCCAGGCGGGCCGCGATGGCCTTGGCCAGGCCTGTCACGCGTTCGCTGCGCTCGGCTTGCGTGCCCAGCTTGTTGTGGTAGACGACGTTCTTCAGCAGCGGCAGGCGCGATTCCAGCGTTTTCTTCTTGTCCTGTTCGAAGAAGAACTTGGCATCCGACAGGCGTGGACGCACCACGCGCTCGTTGCCGCCGATGATGGCCTGCGGCGTATCCGTGGCGATGTTCGAGACGATCAGGAAGCGCGAGCGCAGCTTGCCGTTCGCATCCGTCAGCGCGAAGTATTTCTGGTTCGTCTGCATCGTCAGGATCAGGCATTCCTGGGGCACGGCCAGGAACTCCTCCTCGAAATGGCATTCGTAGACGACGGGCCATTCCACCAGCGACGTCACTTCCTCCAGCAGCGCTTCCGGCATCAGCACCTGGTCGGCGCCGGCTTTTTCCAGCAGCGCGGCGCGGATCTGCTCCTTGCGCGCGTCGAACGACGGGATCACCTTGGCCTGTTCGACCAGCGTGGTGGCGTAGGCATCCGCATGGGACACCGTCACGGCGCGCTGGCCCGGGGCCGTCAGGAAGCGGTGGCCATCCGTCACGTTGGCGGCGGTCAGGCCCAGGAGGGTCAGTGGCAGCACCTGGTCGCCATACAGGGCGATCAGGCTGTGGGCGGGGCGCACGAACTGCACCGTGGCGCCGTCCGGACGCTGGTAGCTCATCACCTTCGGGATCGGCAGCTTTGCGACCGAGTCCTCCAGCGCCGCCTGCAGGCCGCTTTGCAGCGGGGCGCCCGGCGCGGTGTACGTGTAGAAGAAGCTTTCCGCTTTACCGTCCTGGGCCCGTTCCAGGTCCGCGACCTGCAGGTCGGGGAAGCCCAGCGCGGCCAGCTTCTTGGCCAGCGGCGCGGTCGGGTTGCCGTCCTTGTCCAGCGCCACCGTCACGGGCAGCACTTTCTCGCGGATCGACTTGTCCGGCGAGATGTCGCGCACATTGGTGATCGACACGGCCAGGCGGCGCGGCGTGGCGTAGGGGGTGGCGACGCTGTCGTCTTGCAGGAAGTCGCGCGCTTTCAGGCCGTTCACGATGCCGGCGGCAAAGGCTGCGCCCAGCTTGGACAGGGCCTTCGGCGGCAGTTCTTCGGTCAGCAGTTCAATCAGGAGAGTCTGGGTCATGGCGGTATTCATTCTGCGGTGGCGCTGCCCAGCATCGGGAAGCCGAGACGTTCGCGGGAGTCGTGGTAGGCTTGCGCGACGAGGCGCGACAGCGTGCGCACGCGGCCGATGTAGGCGGCACGCTCCGTGACGGAGATGGCGCCGCGCGCGTCCAGCATGTTGAAGCTGTGCGAGGCCTTCATGATCTGCTCGTAGGCCGGCAAGGTCAGCTGCAGTTCGACCAGGCGCTTCGCTTCCGCTTCATGGTTGGCGAACTGCGCGAACAGCAGCTCCGTGTTGGCGTGCTCGAAGTTGTAGGTGGACTGCTCCACTTCGTTCTGGTGGAACACGTCGCCGTACTTCAGCGTCTTTTTCACGCCGTGTTCTTTCCACTCGGTCCAGACCAGGTCGTACACGTTCTCGACGCCCTGCAGGTACATGGCCAGGCGCTCGATGCCGTAGGTGATCTCGCCCAGCACGGGCTTGCAATCGAGGCCGCCGACCTGCTGGAAGTACGTGAACTGCGTCACCTCCATGCCGTTCAGCCAGACTTCCCAGCCCAGGCCCCAGGCGCCCAGGGTCGGGCTTTCCCAGTCGTCTTCCACGAAGCGCACGTCGTTCTGCTTCAGGTCCAGGCCCAACGCGGCCAGCGATCCCAGATACAGGTCCAGGATGTTTTCCGGTGCGGGCTTCAGCACGACCTGGTACTGGTAGTAATGCTGCAGGCGGTTCGGGTTCTCGCCATAACGGCCATCCTTCGGGCGGCGCGACGGCTGCACGTAGGCGGCACGCCACGGCTCGGGGCCGATCGCGCGCAGGAAGGTACCCGTGTGGAAGGTGCCCGCGCCGACTTCCATGTCGTACGGCTGGAGCAGCGCGCAACCCTGCTTGTCCCAATAGGATTGCAGCGTCAGGATGATTTGTTGAAATGTGAGCATCGTATTTGGTCGGTGACGCGCGTGGGCGCGAGCGTATCGGTAGCAGGAATGCTAAAACGGCCCATTTTAGCGGTTTTTATAACAGACTAGTAGAGCACGGCCGCGAGGCCGCGGCGGATCACGCCGCGGCGGCCGCCCGCCGGCGCGACCACAGCCAGGCCGCGCCGATTGCCACGGCAGCCAGCGCCAGGATCAGGCGGTTCTGCAGGCCGATGTAGGGGGTGGTGCCCGTCATGCCTTGCACGCTGGCTGCCAGCACGCCCGGCTGGTACCAGGGCAGGCTGGCCTGCACGACGCCGCGGCCGTCGATGACGACGGTGGCGCCGGAGTTCGTCGCCATCAGCATCGGCCGGCCCGTTTCCAGGGTGCGCATCTGCGAGATCTGCAGGTGCTGCGGGATCGCCACGGACTCGCCATACCACGCCAGTTCGGAGACGTTCAGCAGCACCGTCGCATGCGCGCCGTTGTTCAGCTGCGCGGCGATCTCCTCGCCGAAGTTGTTCTCGTAGCAGATGTTCGGCAGCACGCGCTGGTCCTTCACCGGGAATGCCGGCTGCAGCGCGGGACCGCGCGTCTGGTCGCCCAGCGGAATCGACATCATGTCGGTGAACCAGCGGAAGCCGGGCGGAATGAATTCGCCGAACGGCACCAGGTGGTGCTTGTCGTAGCGGTACGGCTTGCCCAGCGCGGGCGCCAGGCCCATGATCGCGTTGGCATAGCGGGTCGGGCTGTCGGCCATCGGCATGCCCAGCACGATGGCGCTGCCGGTCTTGCGGGCGAAGCTGCCGTAGGCGTCCAGGTAGCCGGGCGGCAGCTGCTGCGGGAACAGCGGGATGCCCGTCTCGGGAATGGCGATCAGGTCGGCCGGGGCGGCCAGCACGGCCTGCTGGTAGTGATTCAGCGTCGCGGGCAGCTGGTTCGGGTCGAACTTGCGCGACAGCGGGATATTGCCCTGGATGAGGCGCACGGACAAAGGCCTGCCGACGGGGTGCGTCCACTCGATGTACTGCAGCGCGAAGCCGCCGATCCAGATGGCGGCGATGAGGCCGAGCGCGATCCAGCGGGTGCGGTGCATCAGCAGCAGCAAGGCGCCGGCGCTCATCGCCACCAGCCAGCCGATCCCGAATACGCCCAGTACCGGCGCGTAGCCGGCCAGCGGCGAGACGTTGTGGGCATAGCCGGACGACGCCCACGGGAAGCCCGTGAACAGCCAGCCGCGCGACCATTCGCTGGCGGCCCACAGCGCGGGGAATACCAGCAGGTTGGCGGCGGGCAGGGGCAGCGCCCACTTCTGGCGCAGCCAGCCGGCCAGGCCCATCGCGGCGGCGCAGTGGCCGCCCATGTACACGGCCAGCAGCGCGATGGCGACCCACGCCAGCGGCAGCGGCAGGCCGCCGAAACGGGAGATGGCGATGGTCAGCCAGTGCACGCCGGCCAGGCACCAGCCGAAGCCGAACGCCCAGCCCACCAGCGCGCCGGCCTTGACGGACTGGGCGCGCATGACCTGGTAGAACAGGATGGCAAGGGTCAGCAGCTGCAGCGGCCACCAGCCGAACGGGGCGAACGAGAACACGCTCGCCGCGCCCGCGAGGGCGGCGATGATCATGCGGCTGCGGGTGGAACGGGGTGGCGCGGACGGCTCGCCCGGGCGGGCGCGGCGCAGGCGCATCAGTCCTGCTCGTCGATGGCCGGGGGCAGCTTCTCGACCGTCAGGACGTGGATCTGGCGGGCATCGGCACGCAGCACTTCGAAGCGCAGGTTGTCGATGTCGAACACGTCGCCCTTGTGGGGCATGCGCGCCAGGTGTTTCGCCACCAGGCCGCCGATGGTATCGACGTCTTCATCCGACAGCTCGACGTCCAGCTCCTCGTTGAACTGGCTGATCTCGGTGAGCGCCTTGACGCGCCAGCGCGGGCCCAGCTGGCCCTCCTTGATGGAGATGATGTTGTCTTCTTCCTCGTCGAAGTCGTATTCGTCTTCGATGTCGCCCACGATCTGCTCCAGCACGTCCTCGATCGTGATCAGGCCGGCCACGCCGCTGTACTCGTCGACGACGATCGCCATGTGATTGTGATTCGCGCGGAAGTCGCGCAGCAGCACGTTCAGGCGCTTCGATTCGGGGATGAAGATGGCCGGGCGCAGCATGTCGCGCACGTCGAACGATTCCTCGGCGTAGTAGCGCAGCAGGTCTTTCGCCAGCAGGATGCCGACGACCTTGTCGCGCTCGCCTTCGATGGCGGGGAAGCGCGAGTGGGCCGTTTCCAGCACCAGTGGCATCCATTCCTCGATGGGCTTGGAGATGTCGATGACGTCCATCTGTGAACGGGGCACCATGATGTCGCGCGCGGACAGGTCCGAGACCTGGAACACGCCTTCGATCATCGACAGGGCGTCGGCGTCGATCAGGTTGCGTTCGTGGGCTTCGTGCAGGACTTCGAGCAGTTCCGAGCGGTTCTCGGGCTCAGGGGAAATCAGGGCGGTGAGTCGCTCGAGGAGCGATCGGTGTGGTTTAGCGTCATTCCTGACGCTACTAGAGTGCTCTTGCATAATAGGCGTGAGCCATTTGTTTCGAAGGGATATAGCATACACCAAACGGGCGGGCCGTTCCGTTTTTATCAGAAATGCACGATGTGTCATCGTGCCGTCATCCGCCGCGATTATGCTGGCCGCCGGGGAGGCGAGACGGTCGATGGACAGTTTGCATGCGGTGGCATATGGATCGGACCAGTGCGGGCTGGTATGCGGGTACCTGTTCGGCAGGACATCCCGGCCGCAGCCCGTCGGCGCGGCCGACGCCGTCGCATGGCTGCGCGGGCGCGCCGCCTGGCCCGACGAATTCGTCTGGCTGCATTTCAATCTCGCCAACACCGTCAGCGAGAAATGGCTGCGCGAGCACGTGGCGCTGGAGGACGAGTTCTACGACTGCCTGCATGCGGGCTCGCGCTCGACCCGCATCGAGCAGGCCGGCAATACGCTGGTGGCCGTCGTCAACGACGTGCTGCGCGACTTTTCGTTCGAGCCCTCCGATATCGCCAGCCTGGTGCTGTCGGTCGAGCGCCAGGTCGTCATCAGCGCGCGCCGCAGTCCCCTGCAATCGGTCGAACGGCTGCGCCAGGCGGTGCTGCGGGGTGAGCCGATGGCATCTTCCCTCGTGCTGCTGACACACCTGCTGCGCGACCAGGCCGACGTCCTGATCCGCATCGTGCGCGACGCCACCGGCCGGGTGGACGGCATCGAGGACAGCCTGCTGTCCGGTCAACTGAAGTACAAGCGCGCCGACCTGGGCGCGTTGCGGCGCGTGCTGGTGCGCTTGCAGCGGCTGCTGGCACCGGAGCCGGCGGCGCTGTTCCGCCTGTTGCAGCGCCCGCCAGGCTGGGTGCGCGACGCCGACCGCCAGGAGCTGCGCGAGGCCAGCGAGGAATTCGCCGTGGCGCTGAACGACATCGCCTCGCTGCAGGAGCGCATCAAGCTGCTGCAGGAGGAGATCGCGGCGCTCGTCAACGAGGCCAACAACCGCAGCCTGTACGTGCTGACGATCGTCACGGTGCTGGCGCTGCCGATCAATATCATCGCGGGTTTGCTGGGAATGAACGTGGGCGGCATCCCGCTGGCCGCGGATGCGGGCGGATTCTGGCTGATCGCGGGGATCGTGGCCGTGTTTACTGCAGTGGCGGGGTGGGTGGTGGTGCGCAAGCGTAGGGAGCTGGCGTAGCACACCGGTACGACTTGATGTCGCGGGGTCTGTCCCCGCAGGGGACTGCCCCCGAAGTTCTGGTGAATCCGTCGAAGCGCGGCCAAACTTCGGGGTCAGTCCCGCAGGGACAGACCCCAAGCCGAGCGGCGGAAAGAAACCGGGGTCAGTCCCGCAGGGACAGACCCCAAGCCGAGCCGCGGAAAGAAACCGGGGGCAGTCCCGCAGGGACAGCCCCAAGCCGGTGGCTACTTCTCCGCGGCGTAAGGATCGGCGTAGCCCAGCGCCTGCAGGATCTCCGTCTCGATGCCTTCCATCTCGTCCGCTTCGTCTTCGTCCTCATGGTCGTAGCCCTGCGCATGCAGCACGCCATGCACGACCAGGTGCGCCGTGTGCTCCTCGACCGTCTTGGACTGCTCGGCCGCCTCGCGCTGCAGCACGTCCGTGCAGAGGATGATGTCGGCACGCGTCGGCTCGTCATCAAGCATTTCCTCGCCTTCGTTGTAGGCGAACGTGAGCACGTTGGTGGCGTAGTCCTTGCCCCGGTACTCGCGGTTCAATGCCTGGCCTTCAGCCGCGTCGACGAAGCGGATCGTCAGCTCGGCCGGGGCGAACAGCGCGGCCTTGGCCCATGTGCGCAGCGCCGGACGCGTGATGATTTCCTGCAGGCGGGGATCGGCATACTGCACCGACAAGGTCAGCTTATTTTTTTCGGACATTACGGGCAGTGCTCTTGACGGGTTTCAGCAACGGGGCGATATCGGCCGTGCTCTGGTGGGCCGTATCGTAGGCGTCGACGATGCGCGCGACCAGCGGGTGGCGCACGACGTCTTCGCTGGAGAACTGGGAAAAGGCGATGCCGCGCACGTCGCGCAGCACCTGCACGGCGTCCACCAGGCCGCTCTTCTGGTGCTTGGCCAGGTCGACCTGCGTAACGTCGCCCGTGACGACAGCCTTGCTGCCGAAGCCGATCCGGGTCAGGAACATCTTCATCTGCTCGACGGTCGTGTTCTGCGCCTCGTCCAGGATGACGAACGCGTGGTTCAGCGTGCGTCCGCGCATATAGGCCAGCGGGGCGATCTCGATGACTTGCTTCTCGAACATCTTCATGGTGCGGTCGAAGCCCAGCAGGTCGTACAGCGCGTCGTACAGGGGGCGCAGGTAGGGATCGACCTTCTGCGCCAGGTCGCCCGGCAGGAAGCCCAGGCGCTCGCCCGCTTCGACGGCGGGGCGCGTCAGGATGATGCGCTTGACGGCATCGCGTTCGAGCGCATCGACGGCGCAAGCCACGGCCAGGTACGTCTTGCCGGTACCGGCCGGGCCGATGCCGAAACTGATGTCGTGTTCCAGGATGTTGCGCAGGTAGCGGATCTGGTGCGGCGTGCGGCCGCGCAGGTCGCTGCGGCGCGTCTTCAGCACGGGGCTGCTGATCTCCGGATCGTTGAACGGCGGCTCTTCCTCGTCGTCGCCATCGACGGGTGCCTGGCTGGTGCGCTGCTCGACCAGGCCCAGTTGCACCTCCTCCACGGGCACGGCCTTGTCGGCCACCGCGTAGAATTTTTCCAGGATCTGGACGGCGCGTTCAGCGTTGGTGCCGCTGACGATGAACTTCTCGCCACGGCGGAAGATCGTCACGTCGAGTGCCGCCGAGATCTGGCGCAGGTTCTCGTCGAGCGGGCCGCACAGGTTGGCCAGCCGCGTGTTGTCGAGCGGCTCGGGCGTGAAGTAATGGGGCTGGACTGGCGTTTTCGTTTTCAAAGGTACGGTAGATCCTTGATGGGTTAGGCCGGAATTGGCTCGACCAGCTCGCCGCGCAGCGAGTAGGCCAGGCTTTCCGTGATGCGGATGTCGACCATCTTGCCATGGAACTGCGCGGGCACGTCGCCACCGTCGAACAGCACCGTGCGGGTATTGCCGGCACGGCCCGTCAGTTCGCGGCCGCCGTTTTTCGACGGTCCCTCGACCAGTACGCGCAGCGTGCGGCCCACCATGGCTGCGCTGTGGCGACGCGTATTGGCGTCGACCAGTGCCTGCAGGCGCTGCAGGCGGGCCAGCTTCACGTCGTGGGGCGTGTCGTCGGCCAGGTTGGCGGCCGGCGTGCCGGGGCGCTTGCTGAAGATGAAACTGAAACTGTTGTCGAAATCGACATCCTCGATCAGCTTCATCATGGCGTCGAAATCCTCGTCCGTCTCGCCGGGGAAGCCGACGATGAAGTCCGACGCGATGGTGATGTCCGGGCGCACGGCCTTGACCTTGCGGATGATCGACTTGTATTCCAGCGCCGTATAGCCGCGCTTCATGGCGCCCAGGATACGGTCGGAGCCGTGCTGCGCCGGCAGGTACAGGTGGTCCGCCAGCTGCGGGATGCGCGCGTAGCAGTCGACCAGGCGCTGGGTGAATTCCTTCGGGTGGCTGGTGACGAAGCGGATCCGCTCGATGCCGGGGATGGCCGCCACGTATTCGATCAGCAGCGCGAAGTCGGCCAGGGTGCCGTCCTCCATCTCGCCGCGGAACGCGTTGACGTTCTGGCCCAGCAGCATGACTTCCTTGACGCCCTGGGCAGCCAGGCCCGCCACTTCCGTCAGCACGTCGTCGAACCGGCGCGACACTTCCTCGCCGCGCGTGTACGGCACCACGCAATAGCTGCAGTACTTGCTGCAGCCTTCCATGATCGACACGTACGCGAACGCCCCTTCCACGCGCGCCGGCGGCAGGTGGTCGAATTTTTCGATCTCGGGGAAGCTGATGTCCACCTGTGGCTTGCCGCTGTGGCGGCGCAGCTCGATCATCTGCGGCAGCCGGTGCAGCGTCTGCGGGCCGAACACCATGTCCACGTGCGGTGCACGCTTGACGATGGCATCGCCTTCCTGCGACGCGACGCAGCCGCCCACGCCGATCAGCAGGCTTGGCTTGGCCTGCTTCAGCTTCTTGAACGTGCCCAGGTCGGAAAACACCTTTTCCTGCGCTTTTTCACGCACGGAGCAGGTGTTGAGGAGAATGACGTCCGCGTCTTCCGGGGATTCGGTGCGCACCAGGCCATCGGTCGCGCCCAACAGGTCGGCCATCTTGTCCGAGTCGTACTCGTTCATCTGGCAACCGAAGGTCTTGATAAATACTTTTTTCTGCATCCACGGAGTTTACCGTAATTCCTTCCCCGTGGCTGCATCGGCGGGCCGCGCGGGGCGGCCGGCGCCTCAGGCGGTGCCGCTGCGGCTTTCGGCCACGACGGGCGCCGGCGGCGCCTTCACGGCACCGTAGCGATTGCGGATCCAGACCTGCAGCGGTGCAACCCAGCGTTCCTGCACGTATACGCACAGCAGCACCAACCCGGCCAGGTAGAACCAGTAGAGTGCAACGGACGGTTCCACGTCGCGGCCCTTGGCAACGATCGACGCAACGCGCCAGTCCGGGCTCAGGATCGCTCCCCTGACGAACTTTTCGGCCAACGTGAGGATCTGGAATATCGGGCCGTGCAGCAGGAACATCGGCAGCGACGCCGCTCCCAGGCGTTCGCCCCAGCGGATCACGCGAGGATTCGAGCTGGGCCGCACGCAGACACACAGCCAGATCACGGCAAGGCTGGCGGGATAGTACATGCCGTTGCGGATCAGGTGCAGGTGATGTTCGTGGTGATGCAGGTAGATGCCGAAAGCGGCGGTGACCAGGATGACGGCGCACAGCGCGAGGATCGGACGCTTCGCTTCGCCTTGTCCGGCGCGGGCATAATGGACACACAACATCATGCCGGCCAGGAAGAGTGGGAAGCGGACGATCGGATTGCGGTGCAGCAGCCCGTCCGTGAAGACGTCCGTCCGTCCCAGCAAGTCGGCGACGGCGCCGGGGATCGCGAACAGGACGCCAAGCACCACGAGCCCCACGACCGGGCCCTTCATGCGGTAGACCTTCGGGGCGATGACCGGGAATAACAGATAGTAGCAACCCAGCGCGGACAAGGACCACGACGGGTAGTTGAACGACATGTAGAACGGATTCCAGGCATTGAGCAGCAGCAGGTTCATGACCAGGCCGACCACGAACTCGGCATGGCTGATGATCCGTTCGCCAGTGCCGGACACTTCCGCGGGAACGGCAACCCCGCCCCGGGTGGCGATCACAAGGGCCAGGGGCAGCAACGACAGCATCAGGCCCACGATGTGCAGCGGGTACAGATTGGAGAAACGCGCCAGCAGGAAGTTGCGTCGGTCCAGCTTGCGGCCGTTTTTCTGCACGACATAAGCGTACGTCAACAGGAAGCCCGAAAGCACGAAAAACACACTGGTTGCCATGTTGCCAAGGCTGAGCGCCGACTGCAGCCACGTTCCCTTCAGCGGCCCATATCCCTTGAGTGTATGGAACAGTACGATGTACAGCGCCGCCAGGAAGCGCAGCCAGTTCAGCGTCGAGAAATTCTTTTTCTTCGGGGCGGCGGTCTCGTTGGTGGGGAGACCCGCTCCAGGCTCGATTTTTTCGATTTTCATTGTGCGCTCATATCCAGACAAGATTTCGACAGGGTGCGAAGGCACGACGGTGCCCTTCGGACTGTGGGCTCAGCGGACAGCGTGCTGCTGCGCAAGACCGCTGCTGCCGGCCCGGCCAAGCAGGGAGCGACCGGGTTGCCCTGGCGTAAGGACGCACCGGGCCGCACGGGCGTCGCAAGTAATCGATCGCAGGGCAAAGTAGTCAGGCTTCAACGTGGCGCATGACTGCGTAGCGCCGGCGGGAAGATGCGTCGACATGGCCTACTGTACAGGCCGCTTGTCGGGCAAACGTTAAAATTTTAGCACTTTTGCCGCCCGAAAGCCAAGCGACTTCCGCTGGTGTTGTCAAGTGCACCCATCAAGGAGAAGGGCGGAAACGGCTCGTCCATGAGCATTGCTCATGCATGAGAGGGGCGGTATGGAAGGGAAATCGCCGCCATCGCGGCAGTCCGTGTGGCAACTCGGCCTTGTTGTAACAATTTCCTGAAAGTTCTTTCGTGCGCCACTTGCGGATTGCGTGTGGTGAAATAGCATTGTTGTAAGATTTTTTGCGAAAGATTGATTTCGATTAATCATCGCCTTGCATCGCTTGGCTGGAGCGGGCTTGTTTGGGCATAGAATTTTGCTGTATTTGCAATTTTCATCCCGGAGGTCGCCGGCCCTTGCGCCAGAGGTTTGGCGTAACTCGTTCTGGAACTTATTGGGTAAAACCGAGTTCTCCTTAAGTTCGGAGCAGCACCATCAACCAACTATATAGACGAGGATCAATCATGGCACACCACGCTCTCGCTTCTCAAGAAAGCTACAACCCTAATCACCTGCTGGACATTCTGCTCGGCAAGATGCAACTGAAAAACGACGCGGCCCTGTCGCGCCTGCTCGAAGTGGCGCCACCGGTCATCAGCAAGATCCGCCACCACCGCCTGCCGGTCGGTGCCTCGCTGCTGATCCGCATGCATGAAGTCACCGGCATGAGCATTCGCGACCTGCGCGACCTGATGGGCGACCGTCGCACCAAATATCGCCTGTCGGATGCCCAAGGCCGCCCAAAGCCAGAGGACAAGCAGGCACAGCAAGCCCAACAGGCTCCTGCCCAACAGGCACAGAAGCCGGAAGGCGGCACCGGCGGCAATTACGCCCACTGATGAGTGCCAGACGGGAGGGGGACCGCCCCTCCTGCGATCACCTGCCGGTTCCGCCGCGCATCCGAGGCAATCCCGATTCACGGGCTTGCTTTTTTTTTGCCTGCGCGGCGCAGCTCAGGCCAACAGCGCCAGCGCAATCTCCTCATACTGCACTTCCGTCTCGCGCAGCAGATGGCGGCACGTGGCCTCGTCCAGGTGCAGGGCCTGCCAGGCCACGTCCGACAGCGGTGGCACCAGTTCCTCCTCCACTTGTGCCAGGTCGAGCGCATGGGCGATGACGTCCGCCACGTGGATGATCGTGGCAAGGAAGCCGGCCCCGGCCTGGTCGGGGCATGGTGGCCACCGATCGCCAGCCGCATCGTATCGGAGAAATTCCAGTGCTCGGCCAGTGCCAGGCCCGCCTCGACGTGATCGATGCCCAGCACCGTCCGTTCCGCCAGCAGCAGCGTACTGTCGTGCTGCGCCCGCCACGCCAGCACCCTTTCGTAGTGGCGCGGGAAACCGCTGACCAGCACCAGCCGTCCGATGTCGTGCAGCAGTCCGGCCGTGAATGCATAGTCCTGGTTGAAGCGCATGTGCCGCGCCAGGACCTTGGCACAGGCCGCGCTGCCGATCGAGTGGCGCCAGAACGCCTTGTGGTCGAAACCGGCGCATTTGCCCTCCGCGAAGCAACCGGTGACGGCGGCCGCCGTGATCAGGTTGCGCGTCGTTTCGAAGCCCAGGTAGGTGATCGCCTGCTGGATCGTCGTTACCTTGACCTGGAAGCCGTAGGCGGAGGAATTCGCCAGCCGCAGCGTCTTGGCCGTCAGTGCCTGGTCGTGCGACACTTTGCGGGCCAGCAGTCCGATATCGACGTCCTCCTGGTCGATGCTGTTGAGCAGTTCCATGACGACGGCCGGCAGCGACGGCAGGTCACCCAGGCCCTCGACGACCTCGTCGTAAGTGAGCGCCGCGTTCATGGCGTGGTATCGGTACGATAGTCGTGCACGAGACGTTGCAGCAACGCCCGGGATGGACCCGGTTCGGCGTCGGCGTCGCCGCCCGGTGGGCGAAACAGGTAGTCGACGCGTTCGCGCTGGTGTTCGTGCAGTGCGGCCAGCTCCGCCGGATCGACGGTCGCGACGATCGGCAACACGTCGATGCCGTGGCGCGGCATCAGGGCCAGCAAGGCCTCGGTCAGTACCGTGCCCTCCGGCAGCAACACATGGCCATGCATGTCGAGCAACTCGTCCGATAACGTCATGCCGGGTTGCACCTGCGCCAGCGGGATGGGTCGATAGCTGCCTGTCATGGTGGCCTCCTGTACCTGGGATGGTAGCACCGGTTGCGTTTGCGCGACGCTGGCAACAGTGACAGCACCGTGTCGAAAGCGGTTTGGTGTTGCCAATGTGCATCTATTGGCATACATTAAAGCACCATTTCAGGAGAATCGGATGTTTGGAATCCAGGCGCGGCTGACTTTCCTGTTCGTCGTCATCGTCACCGTCGTGCTGGGGATCTCCGGCAGCTACGCCCAATACACGCTTGCCCACGAGCTCGAGGTCAACAACCAGCGCCTGCGCGACGGCGTGCTGACGCGCCTGCAGACCAGCCTGCCCTCGGCGCTGTGGGACCTCGACAAGACCAAGGTCGACAATATCGTCGCGGCCGAGATGCTGCCGCCCGAACTGGTGGCGATCCGCGTCTACGACACGTCCGTCGGCCTGTTCTCTGGCAAGCGGCGCCATCCCGACGGCAAGGTGGGCAACGTGGGGGGCAACGACGACGTGGCGGGCACGCCCGTCGTGGCCGACCTGGCCTACCGCGAAACGGACCAGGGCGCGCGGCCCGTGATCGTGGGCCGCGTCGTCGTCAACTTCAGCCGCGACCAGATCGATGCCAGGCTGGCCGCCGAGATCCGGCGCAAGGTCAGCGAAGCCCTGCTGCTGGACCTGATCCTCGTGGTGGCGTTGGCGCTGTCGCTGCGCATCGTGTTCGACCCGTTGAAGCGCTTGCGCGACGGCCTGTTCGAACTGGCTACGCGCGGCAGCGACGAAGTGGAGGAGCTGCCGGAAAAGCGCCGCGACGAGCTGGGGGACGTGATCCGTGGCTTCAACGCGATCCAGCGGCGCGTCAAGTCCATCATCCTGCGCACGCGCGAAGCGGAGGACGAGGCGCGCCGCGCGGCCCAGGAAACGGCGCAGGCGCTGCACGACCTGCGCCAGGCGCAGGAGTCGCTGCTGCAGGCGGAGCGCCTGGCATCGCTGGGCAGCCTCGTGGCCGGGGTCGCGCACGAGATCAACACGCCGGTCGGCATCGCGTTGACCAGCGCTTCGGTACTGAAGGAAGCCACCGAGGAGATCCACGCGGCCGTGACGGCGGGAGCGGTGCGCAAATCCGAGATCCTCAAGTACATCGGCACGGCCGGCGAAAGCGCGCGCCTGATCATGAACAACGCCTACCGGGCGGCGCACCTGATCCACAGCTTCAAGCAGATCGCCGTCGACCAGGTCAGCGAGGCGCGACGCCGGTTCGAACTGCGCGAATACATCGGCGAAGTGGTCTCGAGCCTGCAGCCGCGCCTGAAGAAGACGCGGCTGGCGGTGTCGATCGACTGCCCGGCCGATGTCACCCTCGACAGCTATCCGGGCGCGCTGGCGCAGGTCATCACGAACCTGACGCTCAATTGCGTCGACCACGCGTTCGCGCCCGACCAGGAAGGCACCATCGACATCCGCGTACGGCCCGACGGCGACTGGGTCGAAGTGGCGGTAAGCGACAACGGCCGCGGCATCCCCGCGGACCTGATCGACAAGGTGTTCGACCCGTTCGTCACCACGCGGCGCGGGCAGGGCGGTACGGGCCTGGGCCTGAACATCGTCTACAACCTGGTCGTCAAGCAGTTTGCCGGGACGATCTCCGTCAGCAGCGTGGAAGGGCAGGGCGCCAGCTTCGTCCTGCGCATGCCGCGCGTCGCGCCGGGCGAGGGCAGCGTGGACGGCCCGCTGCACGGTTGAACGGGCACGAGCCGGGCGCCCGGGTTGGCGCGGCTGACGCATACTGCGGGCAATCAAGGAGACCGAACATGAGTACAACGCGACAGATAGCCCTGCTAAGAGGGATCAATGTCGGACGGGCGAAGCGTATCGCGATGGCGGACCTGCGCAAGGTGATGGCGGACCTGGGGTTCGGTGGCGTGCGTACTTTGCTCAACAGCGGCAACGTGGTGTTCGACTGCGCCGCGCGCGACGCGGCGCAGTCCGCCACCCGTATCGAAGAGGCGCTGGTGCTGAAGCTGGGCGTGGGTTCGCGCGTTACCGTGCTCGACGCGCACCAGCTGGACGAAGTGGTGCAGGACAACGGCCTGCGCGACATGGCGACGGACCCGAGCCGGCTGCTGGTGGCGATCCTCAGCAACCCGGCCGACCGCGCTCGCCTGGAACCGCTGTGCCACCAGCCGTGGCAGCCGGAAGCGTTCACGCTGGGGCGCTGGTCGGCCTATCTATGGTGTCCCGACGGCGTGCTGGCCAGCCGCGCCGCCGCCGCGATGGGCAACCTGCTGGGCGATGCCGTCACCACGCGCAACTGGAGTACGATCACCAAACTGCACGCGCTGGCCAACGACGCCGGCGCCTGACTTTTCGAGGAGGACGCATGGGCAGGGTAAGCGGGGAATTCGACGTGGCGATGGTGCCGCAACCGGTGGCGGAACCGAACGCCGCCACGGGCATCGGACGCATGACACTGGACAAGCGCTATCACGGTGCGCTGTCGGCCACGGGGCAGGGCGAGTTCCTGTCGTACCACGGCGCGGTATCGACATCGGCGGTCTACGTCGCCATCGAAAAGGTCGACGGCACGCTGGACGGCCGCCGTGGCAGTTTCGCACTGCAGCATGCGGGCGTCATGGGCGGCGAACATGCTGGGCTGCGCATCGTCGTCGCACCCGATTCCGGCACGGGCGAGCTGACGGGCCTGCGCGGCACGCTGGCCATCCGCATGGAGCAAGGCAAGCACTTCTACGACTTCGACTACGCCCTGGGCGAATAGCCCCGCCCGCCACGGCCCAGCTCGTGTCCCACCGCGGGGTCAGTCACCAGAACGGGACACAGGCTCGGCCGGAGTCGCCGTGCGGCCGGGCCGCGTCCACCTCGGCTGTTGCGGCCGCTTGGGGTAGACTGGGGCTTTACGTCAGAGCCGAGTGCCATGAAGTTCAAACTGTTACCGTTGCTGCTGGCCGGCGCACTGCTGTCCGGCTGCGCCGTCTACAAGAAGGATCCGCGCCAGCAGCCCGCCGCTTCCGGCGTCACGAAGGGCAACCCGCAAGTATTGCTGCTGGGCGAAGTGCACGACAACAAGGCGGGCCACCGCCAGCGCTACGAGGAACTGCGCCGGCGGGTGGAAGCCGGCTGGCGCCCCGCCATCGCGATGGAGCAGTTCGACCGCGAAGACCAGGATCTCTTGAACGCGGCGCAGAACGGCTGCATGGACGCGGGTTGCGTCATCCGCGTGATGGACCGCAAGGGCTGGGACTGGCAGCAGTACTACAACGTCATCCAGCTGGCGCTGGACCACAAGCTGCCGATCGTGGCCGTCAACCTGTCGCGCACGGCCGCGTCGAAGGTGGTGCGGGACGGCATCGCCTCCAGCTTCGATGCCAAGACGGTGGCCGAATACCGCCTGGGCGAACCGGTGTCGGCCGACTGGCGCAAGGCGCAGGAGCGGGAGATCCAGGCCGGACACTGCGACATGGTGCCCGCGATGATGCTGCCGGGGATGGTCGATGCGCAGATGGCGCGCGACATCTGGATGGCCAAGCTGATCCGTGACCAGCAGCCCCGCGACGTGGTGCTGATCGCCGGTAATGGCCACGTACGCAAGGACATCGGTGTGCCGCGCTGGCTGCGCACCGTCGGCGCCAAGCTGACCATCGAAACGATCGGCTACGTGGAGGGCGGCAGCGCCAGGGAGCAATTCGACGACGTGCGCACGATCCCGGCGGTCAAGCGGCCGGACCCCTGCGCCAAGTTCCGCAAGTAGGCGCGCCGGGACGGGCCCGGCGTGCCGTTCCCGTCAGCGCGGCAGTACGGTCAACCGCGGCGTATTGCCCTGTTGCGTTACCAGCACGACAGAACTGCCGGTCTTCAGCAGTGCCACCGGCGTGCCTGCGTAGGACTGCTGGCGCAGCGTTTGCAGCCTGGTGTCGTAGACCGTCACCGTCGTGCCGCCGCCGCCGTCCGGCCCTGTCGTGACGAGGGAACCGTCGCTGCGCCACTGCGCATCGATGAACGGCGTACCCAGCGCCTTGACCAGCTTCAGGTCGCCGGTCCCGAAGACGTAGCCGCTGCCGAGCGCCAGCCGGCCGTCACCCGACAGCCGCAGCGGTCCCGTCATCGTGAACTCGCCGTGATAGGGCGAATCGGCGCTCGCCGACAACGCACCCGTGGCCTGGTCGACCTGCTCGTACACGATGTCATTCGGCGACGAATCGTCACGCAGGTAATACAGGCGCGACTGGCTGGCGCTCCACTCGTAATGACGGGAGAAGTAGTTCCAGTCCCTGCTCGCCACCACGCGGCCGCCGCGATCCAGCACGTAATGCGTGGCCCAGGCGCCGCTGCCGTCCTGCGCCACCAGGTACTTGCCGGCCGCGGCGAGGCCCTCGACGGCTTGCGCCAGTGCCGTCAGCCGGGTTTCAGCGCTATCGCCCGTGACGTCGATGTATGTGATCGTGCCGGAGGCATAGCCAAGATACAGGCGCTGGTGGTCGCGCGAGTAAGCCATGACCTTCGCCGCGCCATGCCGGCCGACGGCAAGTGGCGCCAGGTAGGCACGGCGCAGCCGCGACCAGCGGTAGATGCGACCGTTCGCGTTGCTGAGCAGGTAGACGACGTCGATGCCGTCGCCGATGACCCGGTCGGGCACGAACGCCGGGGGCGCCTGGATGCAGATAAAGCCGTTGCCGTCCGCCTCCGCATGGCATGTCGCATCGAATGGGTAGAAGTCCTTGGCCAGTCCGGTCGGGCTGTCGGCGGCCGTGAAGCCTGCCAGGAACGCATCCGGATGGCCGTCGTTGTCGCTGTCCACGGCAGCGGTTCGATCGGACGGGAACTTGTCCGAGAGGTTCGGATAGCCATCGCCGTCGCTGTCATCGGACGAGGTATAGGCGATGAATTCGACCCGGTCGGCCAGTTGCGTGACGACGTAGGTGGCGCCGGCAGCCTGCACGAGGCCGAGCACCTGGCCCTGCAGCGGCAGCTCCTCCAGCTGCGCCAGCGCCGCGCTGTAGCGCACCAGCCGCGTCCTGCCGGCGGCCTGCGCCAGCACCAGCAGTTCGTCGTTGCCGATCCAGGCGGCGTCGGTCACCTCGACACCCACGTTGCCGCGCCACGTCAGGGCCGGGGCCTCGTAGACGTCGCCGGTGCCCAGCAGCACACGCGTGCCGGTCGCGTTGGCGCGAATCGGCCCGGCGATGTCGTAGGCGCCGTGGTAGGGCGTTTCGCCTTGCGCCGTGATCGCGCCGCTGGCCTGGTCGATCGTTTCGAACAACAGGTCGTTGGGCGACTGGCCGTCGCGGAAGTAGTACAACCGAGAGTGCGCCGGCGACCAGGCGAACTGGCTGGAATAGTCGCGCCATTCCTTGCTGTCGACACGGGCGCCGCGCCGGTCATACACATGATGGGTGCCCCAGGCCCCGCTGCTGTCCTGCACGACCAGGTAGTTGCCGGCGGCGGCCAGCGCCCCGACCCGGCCGGCCACGGTCGCGAACGCGCCGCTTTCCTCCCGCAGCGCCTCCGAATAGCCATGCACGCCCCCTTGGGTATCGCCGACATACAAACGGCCGTGCGCGGCGACGTAGGCATACGACGTCGCGCTGAAGCCCGCCAACTCGACGCGGCCGAGGAAATGCCCGGTCTTCACGTCATACCCGTACACGCGCGGCACGTCGCCTTCGGAACTGAAGAACACCTTGCCGTCCGCCTGGCCGACGATGCGCAGGCGGGTGCCCGCCATGGCGCGTACATGGCACACGCCGGCCGCGCCGTCCGTAGCGGCGCCGCACAGCGGGTCGGCGGGCGCGACGTCGTAGGCGTCGGCGGTGCCATCCTTGTCCGTGTCGACGAAGGGGACCGGCGGCACGGTGACGGGCGGCACGGTGACCGGCGGCGTTACGGCAGCCGGGCTGTCACCGCCACCGCCACCACACCCGACGACAAGTGCCGCCAGCAAGGCAGCCCCGAAAAGACGCAATCTGTTCTCTCTCATGTTTTTGGACATATTGATAGTTTTGGTAACTCATCATTCTAGAACAGTTGAGTTCAGTACAGTATGGATACGGTAGGGCATCGGAAAACGGTGCGCGCCGGTCGCGACGAAAAGGCCATAATGCCGCCAGGAGAAACAGCATGAGAAAACAGGAAAACCAGCAAGGATCGACGGACTACGACACGATGGACGTCCCGGGCGGGCGGCCCGTCAAGATGTGGACGCATGGTGTCCCGGTCGAGGCGGAAGCGAAGCAGCAGCTGGCCAATACGGCGAAGATGCCGTTCATCTACAAACACATTGCGGTGATGCCCGACGTCCACCTGGGCAAGGGCTCGACCATCGGCAGCGTCATCCCGACCCTGGGCGCCGTGATCCCGGCCGCCGTCGGGGTGGACATCGGTTGCGGCATGATGGCGGCGAAGACGACCTTGACGGCCAACGACCTGCCGGACAACCTGGGCCCGCTGCGCAGCGCTATCGAGAAAGCCATCCCGCATGGCCTGTCGCCCAGGACGCGCGGCTTCAAGGGGCGCGACGAGGGCTCGTGGCAGAATCCACCGTCGGCCGTGGATGCCGCGTGGATGCGGCTGAAGGACGACTTCGACGTTATCTGCGCCAAGACGCCCAAGCTGCGCCATACCAACAACTACAAGCACCTGGGCACCCTGGGCACGGGCAACCACTTCATCGAGGTTTGCCTGGACGAGGAGAACGCCGTGTGGCTGATGCTGCACTCCGGTTCGCGCGGCGTCGGCAACGCCATCGGCACGCACTTCATCGAACTGGCGCAGCAGGACATGCGCACGCACATCGCCAACCTGCCGGACCGCGACCTGGCCTACCTGAAGGAAGGCACGCAACACTACGACGATTACGTCGAAGCCGTCGACTGGGCCCAGCGCTTCGCGCGCATGAACCGGGAGGTCATGATGCAGCACCTGATCGGCGCCGTGCGCAGCGTGATCCGCAAGCCGTTCGAAACGCACGTGGAAGCCGTCAACTGTCACCACAACTATGTGCAGAAGGAGCGCCACTTCGGCCAGGACGTGCTGGTCACCCGCAAGGGCGCCGTGTCGGCGAAGACGGGAGAGCTGGGCATCATTCCCGGATCGATGGGCGCGCGCAGCTATATCGTGCGCGGCAAGGGCAACGAGGAAAGCTTCACCAGCTGCAGCCACGGCGCTGGCCGCACGATGAGCCGCAGCGAGGCCAAGCGGCGCTTCACCCGTGAGGACCAGGTCAAGGCCACGGTGGGCGTCGAATGCCGCAAGGACGAAGGCGTGGTGGACGAGATCCCGATGGCCTACAAGGATATCGACGCGGTGATGCACGCGCAGCGCGACCTGGTCGAGGTCGTGCACACGCTCAAGCAGGTCGTGTGCGTGAAGGGCTGACGGTGGAACCGGTGCCCACGATCGAGTTGGACGGCTCCTCGGGCGAGGGCGGCGGCCAGATCCTGCGCTCCGCGTTGACGCTGTCGATGATCACGGGGCTGCCGTTCCGTATCCGCCATATCCGCGCGAACCGGCCCAAGCCGGGCCTGATGCGCCAGCACCTGATGGCCGTGCGCGCGGCCGCCGCCGTGTGCAGTGCCGACATGACCCACGCGGAAGTCGGCTCGACCGAACTGATGTTCATGCCGCGCGCCATCCGGGGCGGCGTGTACGAATTCGCCATCGGCACGGCCGGCAGCGCGACGCTGGTGCTGCAGACGTTGCTGCCGGCCCTGCTGTATGCCGACGTGCCATCCGTGGTGCGCATCAGCGGCGGCACCCACAATCCCAAGGCGCCACCCGCGCACTTCATCGAGCGCGCCTACCTGCGCCTGCTGCAAGCGATGGGAGCACAGGTCGAGTTCGAGCTGAAGCGCTTCGGTTTCTATCCCAACGGCGGCGGTGAGTTGTGCGCCGCGGTCTGGCCCTGTCCTGGCCTGCGCCAGCTGGAGCTGGTCGAACGGGGCGCGTTGCGCGCCGCCGGAGCGGAAGCGTACGTGGCGGCGCTGCCGCTGGCGGTCGCGCAGCGTGAGCTCGACTGCGTGCGCGCCGAACTGGGATGGGACGACGCCGTCCTGCGGGCGCATCCGCTGTCGAACGACCAGGGCCCCGGCAATGCCTTGCTGCTCACGCTGGAGAGCGAACACGTGACGGAGGTGTTCTCTGCCGTCGGCGAGAAGCGGGTTCGTGCAGAAGCGGTGGCGGGCGGCGCGGTGCTGGAGGCGCAGCGTTACATGGCTTCCGGCGCGGTGGTGGGCGAGCACCTGGGCGACCAGCTGATGCTGCCGCTGGCGCTGGCCGGCGGCGGGCGATACACGATCGACCACGTCTCGGCGCACGCCATCACGAACGCGGAGGTGATCGCGCAGTTCCTGCCCGTGTCGGTCACATTCGAGGCGGGCGAACGGCGCAGCCTCTGCACCATCGCCCGCGTGGCGCAATAAGCGGTTAGAACAAGTACTGTGCGCTGAAGCCGGCCTGCCAGTTGCGGCCCGGCGCCGCCTCGTAATAGCGCTTGTTCGTGTCGCCGACGATCACGGAGCCGACGTAGGTCCGGTCCAGCAGGTTGCCCAGCCGGACAAACTCGCGCAAGCGCCAGCCGTCGACCGGTTGCTGCGCCTGCAGGCGCAGGTTCAGCACGCCATAGCCGGGTGCCGGTTGTTCGCGATTGGTGTCCTCCGCGTAGACCCGGCCGCTGGCCAGCATTTCGAGCGCGGCGCCGTAGCGGTCCGCGCTGTCTTTCCACGCCAGCTCGGCATAGGCGGTGACGCGTGCCACGCCGGGGATGCGATTGCCCTCGGTGACGTTGCCGAACGCCTCGTCGTAGATCGCGCGCAGCCCCGTTAGTGCCGCGTGGGCGGACAAGCCCTGGGCCCACGTCGTGTCGAACGACAGCTCGACACCCTGGCGCAGCGTGCGGCCGGCGTTGCGGTAGCTGGTGCGGCCGCCACCGGCGGTGTCCACCACCAGCTCGTCGCGCGTGCGCACCTGGAACAGCGCCACGTCGGCGCGGGTTGATTCGGCCAGGCGCAGCTTGGCGCCGGCTTCCACGTGCGTGCTGCGGGCCGGCCGCAGGCCGAAGTTGAAACCGCCACCGCTGCCGGAGTAGAAGGACTCGTTCAATGTGGGCGTCTCGAAGCCGCGTGCCGCGCTGGCATAGATGCTGAGCGCCGGCGTCACCTTGTACAAGGCGCCCAGCACCGGTGTCGTGCGCGTGAATGTCATCGCGCCGCTGTCGTTGCCGTTGGCGAGGAAGCGGTCCTCGACGTCTACCTTCACGCGGCTGTGGCGCAACCCGCCCGTCAGGCGCCACGGGCCGGCCTGCCATTCGCTCTGTATATAGGGATCGACGTTCGAGACGACATCCTTCTCGTCGCGCCGCAATGCGCCCCGCACGCCCAGCTGGTTGCCGACGAAGTTTTCAAAACCCTTGCGGTCGTCCTGGGAGCGGTCGTAGTCGACGCCGACGGTCGTGCGCAGCACGCCCGTGTCGAAGCGGCTCACGTCGCGCCAGTTGATGGCGGCGCCATGGAAGGCGCGGTCGAAGTCGATCACGCCGCCCGAATGCGAGGCCGGCGCCTGGAAAACCCTGGAGAAGGCCTGGTACTGCACCACTTCGCGATTGCCGCCGTAGAGCATCAGGTGCAGGCGGTTCTCGCCGAAATGAATGTCGTAGCTGGCACCGGCCTGCTGGTGGTCGATGCTCTTGCGGGTGTCGTAGCGTTGCGCGAACGTGCGGCGCGGCGTGGCCGTATCGTTCGGATCGATCTCACCCGCACGGGGATCGCGCTGGAACGTGGACCACTGCACGCCCAGCGGGTCCTGGCTGTCGTCCTGGCGCAGGGCGCTGGCCACGACCGTCAGCCTGCTGCGCTGGTCCGGCTCGAAGGTCAGCTTGGCGAACGCCTGGTCGCGCCGGGCGGCACTGTGGTCGCGATAGCCGTCCGTATCGAAACGCGAAGCATCGAGGACGTAGCCCATCGTGCCGCTCCTGCCCTGCGCGCTGAAGTCGGCCTTGCGGGTGCCGTCGCTGCCGCCCATGACGGACATCTCGACGGATGGCGGCGCCTTGCCGTCCTGTGTGAACAGCTGCACCACGCCACCCGAGTGGTTGCCGTACAGCGCCGAGAACGGTCCGCGCAGCACTTCGATGCGCTGCGCGCGATCGAGGTTGAAGGTGGCGGCCTGGCCTTGGCCGTCCGGCATCGTGGCCGGAATGCCGTCCGCGATCAGCCTCACCCCGCGTACCCCGAAGGCGGAGCGGGCGCCGAAGCCGCGCGACGAGATTTGCAGGTCCTGCGCGTAGTTATGCCGGTTCTGCACGACGAGGCCGGGGACCGCAACGAGGGCCTCGGACGCGTTGACGCGCAACTGGCCGTCGCGGATGCGGGCGGCGTCCACGACGTCGATTGCCGCCGGGATATCCTGGCTGTTGTGTTCGATACGGCTGGCGGTAATGACGACGACGTCGCTGGATGTTTCGGCCGTGTGGCCGGAAAGCGGGAAGGCGGCGGCGACTGCGGCGGCGAGGGAGAGCAAGGGGAATCGTGGCATTGGAGACGGGTCAGTGGATCATTTGCCAACGAATATAACCCGGCAAAGAAAAGTGCGCCGCCCCCCTTGCGGGAGCTCTGCCGGCTTGCTATAGTTCTGTCCCTGCCGCAGCGTAGTAGTGAAAACGAAACGATGCGACAGTGGTGAAAGCGCCTCCGGCGCCGACATCGAAGGGGTTGACGAGCTGCACGAAACACAGCATAATCTCATCTCTCTGCTGCTGACAAACACAACGCTTTGTCGCCGAACGCAGCAAACGCCTGAGGGCAGAATTCTTTAACAATCAACAGTCGATAAGTGTGGGCGTTTGATGTGAGTGTGCCCGGGGCTTCGGTCCCGATACTCAAAATATATAGCATCAAACGCTTACACAAGTAATTAAACGTGACCTCGCAAGAGGAACGTCAGATTCTTGAGTGAGTGACCATGTCAGCAATGACATAAAACAGAGATTGAACTGAAGAGTTTGATCCTGGCTCAGATTGAACGCTGGCGGCATGCTTTACACATGCAAGTCGAACGGTAACAGGGAGCTTGCTCCGCTGACGAGTGGCGAACGGGTGAGTAATATATCGGAACGTACCCAAGAGTGGGGGATAACGTAGCGAAAGTTACGCTAATACCGCATACGATCTATGGATGAAAGCAGGGGACCGCAAGGCCTTGTGCTCCTGGAGCGGCCGATATCTGATTAGCTAGTTGGTGAGGTAAAGGCTCACCAAGGCGACGATCAGTAGCTGGTCTGAGAGGACGACCAGCCACACTGGAACTGAGACACGGTCCAGACTCCTACGGGAGGCAGCAGTGGGGAATTTTGGACAATGGGCGCAAGCCTGATCCAGCAATGCCGCGTGAGTGAAGAAGGCCTTCGGGTTGTAAAGCTCTTTTGTCAGGGAAGAAACGGGTGTGGCTAATATCTGCATCTAATGACGGTACCTGAAGAATAAGCACCGGCTAACTACGTGCCAGCAGCCGCGGTAATACGTAGGGTGCAAGCGTTAATCGGAATTACTGGGCGTAAAGCGTGCGCAGGCGGTTTTGTAAGTCTGTCGTGAAATCCCCGGGCTTAACCTGGGAATGGCGATGGAGACTGCAAGGCTAGAGTTTGGCAGAGGGGGGTAGAATTCCACGTGTAGCAGTGAAATGCGTAGAGATGTGGAGGAACACCGATGGCGAAGGCAGCCCCCTGGGTCAAAACTGACGCTCATGCACGAAAGCGTGGGGAGCAAACAGGATTAGATACCCTGGTAGTCCACGCCCTAAACGATGTCTACTAGTTGTCGGGTCTTAATTGACTTGGTAACGCAGCTAACGCGTGAAGTAGACCGCCTGGGGAGTACGGTCGCAAGATTAAAACTCAAAGGAATTGACGGGGACCCGCACAAGCGGTGGATGATGTGGATTAATTCGATGCAACGCGAAAAACCTTACCTACCCTTGACATGGCAGGAATCCTCGAGAGATCGGGGAGTGCTCGAAAGAGAACCTGCACACAGGTGCTGCATGGCTGTCGTCAGCTCGTGTCGTGAGATGTTGGGTTAAGTCCCGCAACGAGCGCAACCCTTGTCATTAGTTGCTACGAAAGGGCACTCTAATGAGACTGCCGGTGACAAACCGGAGGAAGGTGGGGATGACGTCAAGTCCTCATGGCCCTTATGGGTAGGGCTTCACACGTCATACAATGGTACATACAGAGGGCCGCCAACCCGCGAGGGGGAGCTAATCCCAGAAAGTGTATCGTAGTCCGGATTGTAGTCTGCAACTCGACTGCATGAAGTTGGAATCGCTAGTAATCGCGGATCAGCATGTCGCGGTGAATACGTTCCCGGGTCTTGTACACACCGCCCGTCACACCATGGGAGCGGGTTTTACCAGAAGTAGGTAGCTTAACCGTAAGGAGGGCGCTTACCACGGTAGGATTCGTGACTGGGGTGAAGTCGTAACAAGGTAGCCGTATCGGAAGGTGCGGCTGGATCACCTCCTTTCTAGAGTTGGCACGGATCGCAAGGTCGTGCATCAAACGCTCACACTTATCGACTGTCGAATGAAGAAGAAACAGTAGCACCGCTGGTATATGGTATCAACTAAGCGGGTCTGTAGCTCAGCTGGTTAGAGCACCGTGTTGATAACGCGGGGGTCGTTGGTTCGAGCCCAACCAGACCCACCATCGTATCGCACCCCATGGGGGATTAGCTCAGCTGGGAGAGCACCTGCTTTGCAAGCAGGGGGTCGTCGGTTCGATCCCGTCATCCTCCACCAAAAGTTTAAACGTAAGTTCCGAAATTTACGTTTAGTCTTTTAGAGACTACTGCTGTTTCGCTCTTTAACAATCTGGAAGAAGTAAAGTTTTATTAAGCGTGCGAGAGATCGCACACTTAGGGTAGTAGTAAAACTCATCAAACACAGTAGTAAATGCTTGAACCGATAGCCGTCAAGGTTATAGGGACAAGTGAATAAGTGCACATGGTGGATGCCTTGGCGATTACAGGCGACGAAGGACGTAGTAGTCTGCGATAAGCTACGGGGAGCTGACAAACGAGCTTTGATCCGTAGATTTCCGAATGGGGAAACCCACCCTTTTAGGGTATCACTCACTGAATACATAGGTGTGTGAGGCGAACGCGGCGAACTGAAACATCTAAGTAGCTGCAGGAAAATAAATCAACCGAGATTCCCAAAGTAGTGGCGAGCGAAATGGGAAGAGCCTGTACGTGATAGTCGGACTGATAGTGGAAGCTTCTGGAAATAGGCGCCATAGCGGGTGATAGCCCCGTACACGAAATCAGACCGGTGGTACTAAGCGTACGACAAGTAGGGCGGGACACGAGAAATCCTGTCTGAATATGGGGGGACCATCCTCCAAGGCTAAATACTCGTAATCGACCGATAGTGAACCAGTACCGTGAGGGAAAGGCGAAAAGAACCCCGGGAGGGGAGTGAAATAGATCCTGAAACCGTGTGCATACAAACAGTCGGAGCGGACTTGTTCCGTGACGGCGTACCTTTTGTATAATGGGTCAGCGACTTACATTCAGTAGCGAGGTTAACCATATAGGGGAGCCGCAGAGAAATCGAGTCCGAACAGGGCGCTAGTTGCTGGGTGTAGACCCGAAACCAAGTGATCTACCCATGGCCAGGTTGAAGGTGCGGTAACACGCACTGGAGGACCGAACCCACTAATGTTGAAAAATTAGGGGATGAGCTGTGGGTAGGGGTGAAAGGCTAAACAAACTTGGAAATAGCTGGTTCTCTCCGAAAACTATTTAGGTAGTGCCTCAAGTATCACCATCGGGGGTAGAGCACTGTTATGGCTAGGGGGTCATCGCGACTTACCAAACCATTGCAAACTCCGAATACCGATGAGTGCGAGCTTGGGAGACAGACGTCGGGTGCTAACGTCCGGCGTCAAGAGGGAAACAACCCAGACCGCCAGCTAAGGTCCCAAAGATTGGCTAAGTGGAAAACGAAGTGGGAAGGCTAAAACAGTCAGGATGTTGGCTTAGAAGCAGCCATCATTTAAAGAAAGCGTAATAGCTCACTGATCGAGTCGTCCTGCGCGGAAGATGTAACGGGGCTAAGCCAGTCACCGAAGCTGCGGATATGCGTAAGCATATGGTAGGAGAGCGTTCTGTAAGCCTGCGAAGGTGTCTTGTAAAGGATGCTGGAGGTATCAGAAGTGCGAATGCTGACATGAGTAGCGATAATGCGGGTGAAAAGCCCGCACGCCGTAAGCCCAAGGTTTCCTGTTCAACGTTCATCGGAGCAGGGTGAGTCGGCCCCTAAGGCGAGGCAGAGATGCGTAGCTGATGGGAAGCAGGTTAATATTCCTGCACCGTCGTATGATGCGATGGGGGGACGGATCGCGGAAGGTTGTCTGACTGTTGGAATAGTCAGTTTCTGGTTCATAGAAGGTGCTTAGGCAAATCCGGGCACGTAATTCAAGGGATCGGGACGAGCGAACTTGTTCGCGAAGCAATCGGAAGTGGTTCCAAGAAAAGCCTCTAAGCTTCAGTCATACGAGACCGTACCGCAAACCGACACAGGTGGGCGAGATGAGTATTCTAAGGCGCTTGAGAGAACTCGGGAGAAGGAACTCGGCAAATTGGTACCGTAACTTCGGGAAAAGGTACGCCCCGGTAGCTTGGTCACTTTACTGTGATAGGGCGAAAGGGTTGCAATAAACTGGTGGCTGCGACTGTTTAATAAAAACACAGCACTCTGCAAACACGAAAGTGGACGTATAGGGTGTGACGCCTGCCCGGTGCTGGAAGATTAAATGATGGGGTGCAAGCTCTTGATTGAAGTCCCAGTAAACGGCGGCCGTAACTATAACGGTCCTAAGGTAGCGAAATTCCTTGTCGGGTAAGTTCCGACCTGCACGAATGGCGTAACGATGGCCACACTGTCTCCTCCCGAGACTCAGCGAAGTTGAAGTGTTTGTGATGATGCAATCTACCCGCGGCTAGACGGAAAGACCCCATGAACCTTTACTGTAGCTTTGCATTGGACTTTGAACCAATCTGTGTAGGATAGGTGGGAGGCTTTGAAGCGGGGACGCCAGTTCTCGTGGAGCCAACCTTGAAATACCACCCTGGTTTGTTTGAGGTTCTAACCTTGGTCCGTGATCCGGATCGGGGACAGTGCATGGTAGGCAGTTTGACTGGGGCGGTCTCCTCCTAAAGTGTAACGGAGGAGTTCGAAGGTACGCTAGGTACGGTCGGACATCGTGCTAATAGTGCAATGGCATAAGCGTGCTTAACTGCGAGACCGACAAGTCGAGCAGGTACGAAAGTAGGACATAGTGATCCGGTGGTTCTGTATGGAAGGGCCATCGCTCAACGGATAAAAGGTACTCTGGGGATAACAGGCTGATTCCTCCCAAGAGTTCATATCGACGGGGGAGTTTGGCACCTCGATGTCGGCTCATCACATCCTGGGGCTGTAGCCGGTCCCAAGGGTATGGCTGTTCGCCATTTAAAGTGGTACGTGAGCTGGGTTTAAAACGTCGTGAGACAGTTTGGTCCCTATCTGCCGTGGGCGTTGGAAATTTGAAGGGGGCTGCTCCTAGTACGAGAGGACCGGAGTGGACGAACCTCTGGTGTACCGGTTGTCACGCCAGTGGCATTGCCGGGTAGCTAAGTTCGGAAGAGATAACCGCTGAAAGCATCTAAGCGGGAAACTTGCCTTAAGATGAGATTTCCCGGAGCCTTGAGCTCCTTGAAGGGTCGTTCGAGACCAGGACGTTGATAGGTCAGGTGTGGAAGTGCAGTAATGCATTAAGCTAACTGATACTAATTGCCCGTACGGCTTGTCCCTATAACCTTGACGGTTACAGAGCATTTGCCTGTGTTTGAGATTTACGAGAACTACCCAACCTTACTTCTTCCAGATTAGTAGTCGCGTTGCCCTGTCGGGAACGAGACTACGTACAAGTCATGCCTGATGACCATAGCAAGTCGGCCCCACCCCTTCCCATCCCGAACAGGACCGTGAAACGACTTTGCGCCGATGATAGTGCTGCAACCAGTGTGAAAGTAGGTTATCGTCAGGCTGTTATACCGAGAAAAGCCCACCAGTGATCTGGTGGGCTTTTTTCATTTGCAGAGCATTTTCGACCCTGATGAAAACCAGGGTCGGTCCCCGGTGGGGACAGACCCTCAGCCCGCGGCACTGGCGGGCCTTGCTCGGTTCCGCGACCGCCGCTTCAGGCTTGGGGTCTGTCCCACCGGGACTGACCCTGGTTTTTATCGGTCACCGACGTACTGCATGGAAGCAGGTTATCGTCAGGCTGTCCTACCGCGAGAACCTGCGCTCCGTGACCTGGGTTCGCCAGGCAACAGGGACCCGATCAGCCTCAGAACTTGAAGCTGCCGTCGTTACGGTCGATCACACCAGAACACGTTGCCGGCGTGGTGAGCTCGCGGTTCCCCGACGTCGTCGCCTGGCTGCTCTCCCACGTAGCCGTACTGCCATTCCACTTCACGTACTTGTACTGCACGCTCGCATTGGCGGGCAGGGCGACGGTACCGGTCCAGGGCACGTTGGCGCCGCTGCCCTGGATGGCCAGCGCCGCGCCACTGGCCGGCGCCCAATTCCCCAGTCCGGCTAGATTGCCCACGGCCCGCAGGTTCTGGCCCGTTACCGTATTGGCGTTCGCAATCGTGAATTTCACCTGGCACGTGCTGCCGCTCGCAGGCGTCGTCACCGTGGCCGCCGTACTGGCGGCGGATACGTTGGGTACGGCGTCGAATGCCTTTACGGTGTAGCTGTACGTAGTGGCGGCCGCTGCCGTGCTGTCGGTATAACTCGTGCCCGCGGCGATGGTGCCGATCTGCGTGCCGTTGCGGAACACGTAGTAGCCCGTCACCGCGACGTTGTCGGTCGAGGCTGCCCACGTCAGGCGAACCGTGCCGGCGTCGACGGCGGTAGCGGTCAAGCCTCCCGGCACGGTGGGCGCCGTCGTATCCGGGGTGCAAGGATTAGCACCCGTCGTGACGATACCGCCGGAAACGGCCGAGATGCCGCTGGCCAGCGCATAGTTCTTGCCGCCGTTATTGTCCCAGTTGCCGGAACCATTATTGAATGCGGCCGTCAAACCTGTCGCGCTGCCCAGATTTACCGTCAGCATGGCCCAACCGCTGCACGCAGTAGCCATGGGGGCGCCGGGCACGGCCGTCCACGTGCCGCCGACCGGGGCGTAATGCAGGTTGGCGATGCTCCAATTGGTGCCGAGCTTGTAGTAGACGGTCGCGACATGGCCGGCGGCCGTGGTCACGGAGCGCGCTGCCGACGCGGGTGACACGTTGCCTGCCGCGTCACGTGCGTGAACGGTGTAGCTGTAGGCGGTGGACGGCGCAAGCGCGCTGTCGTTGAACGCAGTGCCGGTGCTGACGCCGACCTGGACGCCATTGCGCTTGATGACATAGTCGCTGACGCCGTAGTTGTCGGTGGCCGCGCTCCAGCTTAGCGTCAGCGAGCTGGAGGTGATGGCGGTAGCGGCCGGCTGTCCGGGCGCCGTCGGCGCGGTCGTATCGGCGGCGCGGGTTGTCACAACCAGGGCCTTGCTCTGAGCGGACTGGTTGCCGGCGGCATCGTAGGCCTGCACGGTATAGGTGTACGCGGTGGCGGGCGCCAATCCGCTATCCGTCAGGCTGGTGCCGCCCGTCGTGCCGACCTGCGCGCCGTTGCGGTAGACCCGGTAGCCGGTCACGGCAACGTTGTCGGCGGCTGCCGCCCAGGCCAAGGTCACGGAACGGTCCGACACCGCGGTGGAGGAGGGGACGCCTGGGACAGAAGGGGCAGCCTTGTCGACCACCAGGAACGGATAGACACCATTGACGGTGCCATTGCTGTCCTCGACATAGCCCGAACCGGCGCCGGGCGTGGCCCGGTATCTGCCGGCACCGACGTAGACCTGCTGGATCTCCGTCTTCGTCACGTTGCCGCGCGCGTCCGTCAGCTCGACGTAGTAGTCGAGCAGCTGGTTGCGGTAGTCGGACAGGTAGACGTAGTAGAGGTCGCCGATCTCCTGCGCGGGCAGCACCGCCAGCGTGTCGCGCGTGGCCGCGTTCCACGCGACACCGTTGATGTCGGGCTGCAGGTCGCGTACGGTCATGTCGTAGGCGCGCCAGGCCCCGACGTTCGACGGCGTGATCGACAAGCCCGGCGTGCCCGCCAGCGCGGCCGGGTCGTACACCTTGTAGGTATCGTCCGTTGCACTGATGTCCTTGCTTGCGTGTACCCGCACCATCGCCTTGGCGCTGACGATGCCGGAGACGTCATGGGCATAGGTGTACAGCGCGAAGTCGTTGCTGTAGTGCTGCACGGTCCAGCCCTCGGCCTTGGAGCCGTTGACGGAGCCGGGATTGTACGGATAGCGCTGGGGCCACCATGCGGACGGTCCTGTTCGATCCTGTGCCACGCGGGCCTGGACGTAGGGCTTTGTGAACGCCATCGAGTTGTTGAAGGCGAGGGTCGGCTTCACGCTGTCATCCTTGTTTTCGTCGTAGTAACCGAAGCCGGAGTCCATCGCCGGCAGCAGGAAATACCAGCCCAGCTCGGCCGGGTTGGCGCCGCCCGCGTAATCGGCCTCCGGATCGCCCTTGACGGGGTAGGACAGCATCCACGGATTGAGCTGGTTGCCGGCATGGGTGACCTGCCGGTCCAGCGCGGTGCTGGGCTGCCAGTGGCTCGGGTGCGCGTCCAGCCACACCTGCTCGGCGGTCTTGGCGTAGTTCAGGGCCGCCTGCAGCAGCGCGAAGTTGCGCTCCAGGTAGTGCCAGCCGTACTCGAACGACACGGTCGCCCCTTCCTGCTGGCCGGACAGGTTGTTCTTCGGTGCCAGGTTCAGGCCGTTGACACGGTTGAAGTCGGCAAACTGTCCTTTCCAGATCAGGAACGGCAGCCGCCAGTGGTACCAGGTCGGGTCGGACGAGGAGTCGCGCGTATCGATCCATGAGCCGTCCTGCACGTGCTGGACGTCACCCGCCGGGATCGGCTTGGCCTTCAGGTATTCGTCGATGCCCAGGCAGTAGCCGTTGCCGCTGCAGGTGGTGCCGTGGCCGGCCTGCCATGTGCCCAATGAACCGGCACGGCCGCTGGAGTTGTCGCCGTCGTGCGCGACAACAAAGAACTGGCGCGGCTCGAGCGACTGGTAGGGCGCGATCTCGTCCACCGTCACGGAGCCTTCCCAGCCCTCGTACCAGGAACCGTTCTGGCTGACGGGGATCCCGGCGATCTTGCTGACCGCCCCGGTGGCTGGATCGACGTGCCGCACCCAGTGCGGCGTGGACGCGAACGGGAACTTGTTCACGACCACCTGCTTCTCGTGGGCCATCTGATTGGCGACCCAGCTGCCGGTCGGCGACGTATTGCGCAGGTCCGCGCGGTTCGGCGGCGACGTCAGCGTATCGCCGGTCGCGTCGTACGTGGCGAAGGGGTAATCCTTCAGCGTGCGCGAGAAATGGTTGTTGCCGATCACCGACCACTGGATGCCCAGCTTGGCCAGCGTGGGAATCAGGCGGTCCGAAAAGCCCAGCTCCGTCGGGAAAAATCCGCGCGACGAGACGAATTTACCGCCGAGGAAATAGGGCTGCGCCAACGTGACGTTCTGGTAGATCAGGTCTTTCAGGAAGTATTCCGGCCCCACCAGCGGGCCCATGCTGTGATGTCCCGTAAAGTGGACCGTGTCCAGCGTCGGGAAATTGTTGGCCGTCTTCAGGCTGCCGAACGTATTCGCCCAGCCCTGCCCCCAGCCGCTGTTGCTGTAGCCGGGCACGTTCTGCAGCGTGGTCAGGCTTTGCACGTTGTTGATGACGGCACCGGACATCGTCACGTGCACCTGGCCCCTGGCGGCGGAGTGGCTCTGCATTTCGTTGGCGACCTGCATGGGCCAGTACTGGTAGGCGCCCGTCTTGGCATCGTGCGAGTAGTAGCTGACCAGGTCGTCGTGCGGCATGATCGCGCCGCCCAGCGAGGCGGGCAGATAGTAGTGATAACCCGATGGCGGATTGTTCTTCAGGTTGATCACTTCGCCATCGTATGTGTAGCGGATCGGCCCGCCGAGGGGCGTCGCGTTGTACTTGGCCAGCACGTCGACCGCATAGAACGGCCAGAAGTTCGGCATATGGTTGTGGTACACGTGGGCGGCCGGAATGGTGCCGGCGCTGCCTGTCGCAGGCAGAGCGGCGGAGAAGGCGGCCGCGAGGCACAGGGCCAGCGGTTTCTTGTTGAGTTGCATCGTCGTCCTCGATGGTGGTACTGCGAACAAAGGCCGGCAAGTGGCCGATCGCGTCCCGTACCGGCGTGCGACAGCCGCCCGGCATGGCCAGGATCTTCAAAGTGGGAAATCAAAAAGCGTGCGTCTCCTGCGGAGCCCCGTGGGCGGGGTCTTCTGCGTCGAATGCGTACCTGTGCTACTTGCTGAGAGCGGCTAACGTATGGCTAACCTGTAGTAGAGCGACAAAATTTACGCTTGCCTTTTTCTTAAGTCAAATTGTTTACGTAGTTTAGGTACAGCTGTCGTATTTTGGGCGAGGGATGCGCTCTGCCACCATATGGCCGCACCTTGGCAAGAAGGGAGTTGGAATTGCAGGGTTACTGAACAGCTGCGCTTGTAGTCTGGCTAAATCGGCATTGCGCCGCTACGCAGTTGTACGTGTTGCGCGACACCGCCGTTGCGGTGTCGCGGTACGAGAGACGGCCAAACCGCTCAGACGCCCCAGATGATGTCGTCGCCCTGGTCGCGCGCGGCACGCAGCATTTCCAGCAAGGGATAAGCGCGTTGCGCGAAGCCGACATGGTTCCGTTCGGCGATTTCCGGCGTTTCCCCTTCATCCGGCAAGGCGTGCGCGTGCGTGTGGGCGGCATGTTCCGCTTCCACTTCCGGATGGAGCTTGCTCAGCTCGACCTCGTGCTCCAGCAGCTGGACCGCATGGGCGGCTTCGGCCGCCGTGATGACGCCGCGGCTGGGGTTCTTCTGCAGCAGGTCGAGGATACGCTGGGCGTGTTCCTGGTACATGGTGAGCCCGGCCGACGATTTGGATTTGAACGTGATTAACATGGCGCTTCCTGTCTTGTTGTTGTAGTGATTGACGATATTACGACTACTCGGCACCGATTGTGCGCACACGTACGCTCAGCTCACCCTCAGTTCACCCTCAGTGGACCTTGAAGGAGCGCAGGAACGTATCCGCATCTTCGCGACTGACGGCGTTGTCCGGGCCGACGACGATTACCTGGTAGGCCCGCTTGCCGCGCGCCAGGAAACGGCCGCGCAACGTCACGCGTTCGCTGCCGCGCGCGCCATGCGCCTCGATCTCGAACGCTCCATCGCGCGTCGACTCGGCAGGCTGGATCGCGCCGATGTTGCGCACCATCGCCGTCTTCATGGCCTGCACCGCCAACTGGGCATGGTCGGCGTCGGCCAGCTCGACGCTGCCGACGGCAAAGACGGTACCTTCGATGTCGGTGGCGGTCATCGTCATCGCTGCCGCCTGCCCGCCCAGGTCCACCTGGCGGGTGTGCGTGGCTGGCTTGCCGGGGAACAGCACGGCATACGGCGCCTGGCTGCCGCGATAGTCGCGCCAGTCCAGGCGGGGACTGCAGGCAGTCAGCGCGACGGCGGCCAGCAGCGTGGCCAGCAGGGGAATCGGCGAGGTCATGATGCGATGGTAGCAGCGCGTCACGCCGTGCGCCATCCCGGCGCGGGGCGCGTTCACGATTGGTGCAACGAGCGGCGCAACTGGATGGCTTCGGCCACGTGCCGCTCGCCGATCGTCGCGGCGCCCGCCAGGTCGGCGATCGTCCGGGCCACCCGCAGCACACGGTGATAGGCCCGGGCGGACCAATGAAACTGCAGCATGGCCTTGTGCAGCAAGTCCTGCCCGGCCCGCTCGGCGGCGCACCAGCGGTCGATCTCGCGCGCACTCAGGTGGCAGTTGCTTTTATGCTGGCGAGCCAGCTGGCGCCGCAGTGCTTGCGCGACGCGCGCGGCGATGGCTGCGGACGACTCGCCTTCGGCGCCATCGAGCAGCGTCTGCGGGCTGACGGGGCCCACCTCGAGCTGGATGTCGATACGGTCCAGCAGGGGGCCGGAAATGCGGGACTGGTAGCGCGCCACGGCTTCCGGCGTGCAGCGGCAGTGCGCGGCCGGGTGGCCAAGGAAGCCGCACGGGCAGGGATTCATGGCCGCGATCAGCTGGAAGCGGGCCGGGAAATCGGCCTGGCGCGCGGCCCGCGAGATCGTCACCTGGCCCGATTCCAGCGGCTGGCGCAGCACTTCCAGCACGCGCCGCTCGAATTCCGGCAGTTCGTCCAGGAACAGCACGCCGCAGTGCGCCAGCGAAATCTCGCCGGGACGGGGCACGCTGCCGCCGCCGACCAGCGCCACCGCGGATGACGTGTGATGGGGCGCGCGAAAGGGCCGCTGCTTCCAGCGCGCCAGCGAGAACACCCCTGTCAGCGACTGCACCGCCGCCGCCTCCAGGGCCTCGTCGTCCGTCATCGGCGGCAGGATGCCCGTGAAGCGCGACGCCAGCATTGTCTTGCCTGCCCCGGGCGGTCCCAGCAGCAGGGCGCTGTGGCCGCCGGCCGCCGCCACTTCCAGCGCCCGGCGCGCGTGCTGCTGGCCCTTGACGTCGGCAAAGTCGGGATAGGCCGTCACCGCGGGGGTAGGATCGGGACGGTGGCGAGGCAGGCGCAGCGTGTCGTCGGCGGCGCGGAAGTGATTGCATACCTCGAGCAGGCTGGCGGCCGGGTAGATCGCCACGTCGCTCACCAACGCCGCTTCGTCGGCGTTCGCGCAGGGCAGTACGAATGCGCCGCCCTTGCCGGCGCTGCGCTGCACGGCAAAAGTCATGGCCAGCGCCCCGCGGATGGGACGCAATTCTCCCGTCAGAGACAGTTCGCCGGCGAATTCGTAGCGTGCCAGCGGTGGCCCGGGAATCTGGCCGGACGCGGCCAGGATGCCCAGCGCGATCGGCAGGTCGAAGCGGCCCGACTCCTTCGGCAGGTCGGCCGGCGCCAGGCTGACGGTGATGCGGCGCTGCGGCATGTCGAAACCGGCGGTCAGGATGGCGGCGCGGACGCGGTCGCGCGCCTCCTTCACCTCCGTTTCCGCCAGTCCCACGATGTGGAACGCGGGCAGGCCGTTGGCAAGATGGACCTCGACGCTGACCTGCGGCGCTTCCATGCCCGCCAGGGCGCGGCTTTTGATGACGGCAAGGCTCATGGCATCCCCGCTGCGGCTGCGAACCTTCCGATCGTAGAAGGCTCGCGCGCTGGCGCCTTTGCGCCGCCACAAGCAAGACGGTGCTTAGCCGGGTCGATGACGGCGCCGTGCCACCAGGCCGAGCAGGGCAAGACCGGCCCCGAGCATGCCCCATGTGGCCGGCTCCGGCACCGGCGTCAGCAATACCCACGAGCAGTCGATGCCCTGGCAACCTACGCCCAGGATCGTGCCGCTGTCGTTGATGTCGGTGACTTCGCGGATGGTCCAGCCGGGTTGGGTCAGCAGGTCCGCCAGCAGCACCATTTCGCCGTCGCTGTACAGGAACGCCGCGCTCGACTGGGCCGGGGCGAACAGCCGTCCCACCACGTCGCCGCGGTTGTTGATGGCGCTGGCGTCCGAGAAGGTGTAGCCCGACAGCGACAAGGTCGTGGTCGCGCCGTCCCGCCAGATCACCGCACTGGCTGCCGACGTGCCGCTGTTGGCAAGGACCTGGCCGGCGTTGTTGATATCGAAGGCGACATAGTCGTCGGCCAGTCCCAGGTCCTGCATTGCGCCGTCGCGGTGGATAAAGGCCCGGCGGGCATCGCTGGCGTCGAGACTGAAGCCGACCACCGTGCCGCTGTCGTTGATGCCGTAGCCCATGCTGACGCTGCCGCCCAGGGTTCCCAGGTCCTGCACCTGGCCGTTGCGGAACGTGGCCGCGTGCGTGTAGGGAATCAGGTTGCCGTACTCATCGTAGAAGCCACCATTGACGGCGCTGGTGCCCGCCAGCAGGCCGTTCCCGCTGATGCGGTTGACGACGCCATACCCCAGGCCATCCGGTGTGGTGCGCAGCGTGGGCAGCGCCTCGACCAGACCACTGCGCCACAGGCCCGTTTCCTGCACGTTCTGCGGCGGCCCTTCTTCCATGCGCATGAGGCCAACCGCGCCATTGTCGCCGAATGCCGTGATCGCGGTCGGCTGTCCGCTCAGCTGCGGAATCGCCGTGAGCTGGCCGTCGGCCGCGCGCACGTAGCCCTGGCCGCCCAGGTAACCCGTGGCAGCGCCGGCATTGTTCAGATGGGTCCAGCGGGTGGTGCCGTCCGGCGACAGCTGGGTGACCTGGTAGGCAGGCGCGGCAACTGCCGTGCCTGCTTGCAAGAGCGCGGCCGCCGCCAGCGCAAGTGCATGCTTGACCATGATGATCTCCTGAAGAAAACAACAGTGGGAAAACAGGCGTGAACGGCCGATGCTAACGCCACGGCAGGCGGCAGTGGTTGCGGCGAACGATAGTATTTTGCTATGCAGCGGTGCCAGCAGTGCCGGCAACGGGTGCCGGCGGCAGGGAAGGGGTAACGACGGCTTACAGCGGGGTTTTCTCGGCGGCCAGCTTGGCCTCCAGCTCGGCCAGGCGGGTTTCCAGCAGTTCCAGGCGCGAGCGCGTCTTGGCCAGCACTTGCGCCTGGATGTCGAATTCCTCGCGCGTGACGAGGTCCAGGCGGGCGAAACCCTGCGTCATCATCGACTTGACGTTTTTTTCGATGTCCTTCGCGGGCGAGTTCTGGATCACATGGTTGATCTTGTTTTGCAGGTCGTTGAAAAAGGTATTCATGTCCACGGTGGGCTCCAGTGATGGTGTCTCGGCCGCACCGAAGTAGTGCGGCGCCAGAGATTATTTGGTGCGAAAGGGCCGGCTTTGCGGCTTGCCATGAGCTATCGACGCAGCAACATTTGTCTGACAATTGCTGGCACGCATTCTGCTTAGCTAAACGCAAAGCTTTGACGATCAACCTGAATTTTAAACCGCAATAAAAGTTCACTCAAAAGGAAATCGCCATGAACCACCCGAGCAAGCACCTGTCCCTCGCCGCCATCCTGTTTGCCACCTTCGCGGCAGGCCATGCGGGGGCACAGGAAGCCGCCGCGGCACCCGAGGCGAAACCGGACAACGAGATCAGCTTCAATGCGGCCGTTACCAGCGACTACCGTTACCGCGGGATCTCGCAAACACGCCTGAAACCCGCGCTGCAAGGCGGCGCCGACTGGGTCAACAACCCGACGGGTTTCTATGCCGGCACCTGGCTGTCCACCATCAAGTGGGTCAAGGACGGGGGCGGCGACGGCAGCATCGAATGGGACATCTACGCCGGCAAGCGCGGCGAGATCGCGCCCGGCGTGTCGTACGACGTGGGCGGGCTGGGCTATGTCTACCCGTCCAACTCGCTGCCGACCAGCGCCAACACGTTCGAACTGTACGGCCAACTGGGCTATGGCCCCGCCACCCTGAAATACTCCCATTCGCTGACGAACCTGTTCGGCTTCGCCGACAGCAAGAACAGCCAATACCTGGACGCTTCCGTCAACCAGGACGTCGGCCAGGGGTTCATCCTGAACCTGCACGTGGGCCACCAGAAGGTCAAGGGCAACAGCTTTGCCGACTACACCGACTGGAAAGTGGGCGTGACCAAGGACTTCGGCGTCGCGACCGTCGCGCTGGCCTACGTCGACACGAACACCGAAAGCTATCTCGCACCGAACGGCAAGAATCTCGGCAAGTCCGGGGTCGTGCTGACCGTCTCCAAAACCTTCTGAACGAGGCCCGCAAATGAAACTCATTACCGCCATCATCAAGCCCTTCAAGCTGGACGAGGTGCGCGAAGCGCTGTCCGCCATCAACGTGCAGGGCATCACCGTGACCGAAGTGAAGGGGTTCGGTCGCCAGAAGGGCCATACCGAGCTGTATCGCGGGGCCGAATATGTCGTCGACTTCCTGCCCAAGACCAAGATCGAAGCGGCGGTGGACGATGCCATCGTCGAACAGGCCATCGAAGCCATCGAGGGCGCCGCCCGTACCGGCAAGATCGGCGACGGCAAGATTTTCGTGTACAACCTGGAACAGGTTATCCGTATCCGTACCGGCGAAACCGGTAACGACGCTCTCTAAGGGGAAAACTGAATGAAAAAAACGATAACAACATGGCTGGCGGGGATGACGCTCCTGATGGCATTCGGCATGGCCGCGCCGGCGTTCGCGCAGGACGCCAAGCCGGCCGCCGACGTGGCGACCCCGGCCCCGGCGGCCATGACCGCCACGCCTGCGGCGACACCGGCAGCCGCGCCGGCACCAGCAGCCGCAGCTGCCGCGGCACCTGCGGCCCCGGCCGCGGCGCCCGTCCCGAACAAGGGCGATACGGCCTGGATGTTCGTGGCCACGCTGCTGGTGATCCTGATGACGATTCCCGGCCTGGCCCTGTTCTACGGCGGCCTGGTACGGTCGAAGAACATGCTGTCGGTGCTGATGCAGGTGTTTACGATCTTCTCGCTGATCGTCGTCCTGTGGAGCCTGTACGGCTATTCCTTTGCCTTCACCGAGGGCAACAGCTTCATCGGGTCCACCGGCCGTGTGCTGCTGAACGGCATCTACGATCCGGCCAAGGGCTTTGCCATGGCGGTCACCTTCAGCAAGGGCGTCGTCATCCCTGAATTCATCTTCGTGGCCTTCCAGGGCACGTTTGCCGCCATCACCTGCGCGCTGATCGTCGGCGCGTTCGCCGAGCGCGTGCGCTTCGCCGCCGTGCTGGCGTTCATCGTGCTGTGGTTCACGTTCTCGTACCTGCCGATCGCCCACATGGTCTGGTTCTGGACGGGCCCGGACGCGATCACCGATGCCGCCGCCTTGACGGCCGAATCGGCCAAGGCCGGCTTCATCTGGCAGAAGGGCGCGCTGGACTTCGCCGGCGGCACCGTCGTGCACATCAATGCGGCCGTGGCCGGCATCGTGGGCGCGTTCATGATCGGCAAGCGGGTCGGCCTGGGCCGCGAATCGATGGCCCCGCACTCGCTGACGCTGACGATGGTCGGCGCCTCGCTGCTGTGGGTGGGCTGGTTCGGCTTCAACGCCGGCTCCGCGCTGGAAGCGGGCGACATTGCCGCGCTGGCCTTCGTCAACACGCTGCTGGCAACCGCCGCCGCCGCCGTGTCCTGGCTGTTTGCCGAGTGGGTCCTGAAAGGCAAGCCGTCGATGCTGGGCGCCGCGTCGGGTGCCGTCGCGGGCCTCGTCGCGATCACGCCGGCAGCCGGCTTCGTCGGACCGATGGGTGGCTTGGTCATCGGCCTGCTCGCTGGTATAGTCTGCCTGTGGGGCGTCAACGGCCTGAAGCGCCTGCTGGGCGCGGACGACTCGCTGGACGTGTTCGGCGTGCACGGCGTCGGCGGTATCCTGGGTGCGATCCTGACGGGTGTGTTCGCGGCACCGTCGCTGGGTGGCCAAGGCATCTGGGACTACGTGGCCAACGCCGCTTCGGCGGATTACTCGATCGGCGGCCAGGTCCTGACGCAGGCGACGGCAGTCGGCATCACGATCGTCTGGTCCGGCATCGTGTCGCTGGTGGCCTACAAGCTGGTCGACGTCGTCATCGGCCTGCGTGTGCCGGAAGAGCAGGAACGCGAAGGCCTGGACATCACCAGCCACGGCGAATCGGCGTATCACTCGTAATCCGCGTTGTAGTCCGACCGGTTTTTCGCCAAAAGCGCCCCAGCGGGGCGCTTTTTTGCTTTTCGAGCCTTTAATTTGCCGCTTCTGCCCCAATTTGGTGAACTCGCAATCTGCCCGACCGACTACAAGGATGTAACATGGTGCCCCACCTCGTCACGGCCCTGACCGGACCGCTGCTCGACCTCGAAGAGAAAATCATTGCCGCCACCCCCGCCATCGAGCGCTGGTTCCGGCTGGAGTGGCAGGAGCACACGCCGCCGTTCTATTGCTCCGTCGACCTGCGCAATGCGGGCTACAAGCTGGCGCCGGTGGACACCAACCTGTTCCCGGGCGGTTTCCACCACCTGGCCACGGAAATGCTGCCGCTGTCGGTGCAGGCCGCCATGGCCGCCATCGACAAGTATTGCCCGGATGCGCGCAACTTGCTGGTGATCCCGGAAAGCCACAACCGCCACCCCACGTACCTGGAAAACGTCGCCCGGCTGATGCAGATCTTCCGCCAGACCGGCCTGCACGTGCGATTGGGCACCCTGAATCCCGAGATCACGCAGCCGACGCCGCTGGCGCTGCCGGACGGCAATATGCTGGTCATCGAGCCGCTGGAGCGCTCGGCCAACGGCCGCCGCCTGGGCCTGAAGGATTTCGATCCGTGCACGATCCTGCTCAACAACGACCTGTCCGCCGGCATTCCGGACATCCTGCAGAACATCCATGAGCAGAGCCTGCTGCCGCCGCTGCACGCGGGCTGGGCGCTGCGGCGCAAGAGCAACCACTTCACGGCGTACGACGAGGTGGCCAAGAAGTTCGGCAAGCTGATCGGCGTGGACCCCTGGATGGTCAACCCGTTCCACGCCAAGTGCGGCGAAGTGGACCTGCAAACGGGCGAAGGCCAGGATTGCCTGGCCGGCAACGTCGATGCCGTGCTGGCCAAGATTCGCAAGAAATACAAGGAATACGGCATCAAGGAGAAACCGTTCGTCATCGTCAAGCCGGACGCGGGCACGTACGGCAAGGGCATCATCAGCATCCGCGACGCGGCCGAGCTGAAGGACCTGTCGCCGGCGCAGCGCGAAAAGATGTCGGTGGTCAAGGACGGCAAGGCCGTGACCGACCTGAACATCCAGGAAGGCGTGCCCACGTTCGAGAGCATCAAGGAATCCGTGGCGGAGCCCGTCGTCTACATGATCGACCGCTACGTCGTCGGCGGTTTCTACCGCATCCACGCGGAGCGGGGCGTGGACCAGAACCTGTATGGCCCCGGCTCCGAATTCGTGCCGCTGGCGTTTGCCCAGCAGCATGCGATCCCGGACCTGAAGGCCAAGCCGGGCACCGCTGCGCCGAACCGTTTCTACGTGTACGGCGTCGTGGCGCGGCTGGCGCTGCTGGCCGCGTCGCTGGAAATGGAGCGCACGGACCCGAACCCGGAAGTGTACTGACAGCGGCCCGCGAGCCCGGCCGCGCGGGCGATGCCATCGGAGAAACTCGGCTAAAATCAGTCATTACTTCGAATGGATGCGCCAATGAAAATCGCTTTCCTCGCCGACCCGCTGGACAGTTTCAAGATCTACAAGGATTCCACGTTTGCCATGATGGCCGAGGCCGCCAAGCGCGGCCATGAAGTGTACGCATTCCAGCAGCGCCACATGGCGCTGCGCGACGGCATCGTCAGCGCCCACGCCAGCCGCATCACGCTGACGGGGGACGAGGAAGAGTGGTACACGGCGGCCCCGTCGCAGGACGTGCGGCTGGGCGAATTCGACGCGATCCTGGAGCGCAAGGACCCGCCGTTCGACATGGAATACGTCTACGGCACCTACCTGCTGCAGCTGGCCGAGCAGCAGGGCGCACGCGTGTTCAACAGCCCGCAGGCCATCCGCGACCACAACGAAAAGCTGGCCATCGCCCAGTTCCCGCAATTCACGGCGCCCACCCTGGTGACGTCCGACGAGATGCGCCTGCGCGACTTCCACGCCGAACATGGCGACGTCATCTTCAAGCCGCTGGACGGCATGGGCGGCACTGGCATCTTCCGCGTCAAGGCCGATGGCCTGAACCTGGGCGCCATCATCGAGACGCTGACGGACAACGGCCGACGCACCATCATGGTGCAGCGTTACATCCCGGACATCGTCAAGGGCGACAAGCGCATCCTCGTCATCGGCGGCAAGCCCGTGCCGTTCTCGCTGGCCCGCATCCCGCAGGGTGGCGAAGTGCGCGGCAACCTGGCGGCCGGAGGCGTCGGCGTGGCGCAACCGCTGACCGAGCGCGACCGTGAGATCGCCGAGGCCATCGGTCCCGTATTGGCCGCCCGCGGCTTATTGCTGGTAGGATTGGATGTGATCGGCGATTGCCTCACCGAGGTCAACGTCACCAGCCCGACCTGCTTCCAGGAGATCACCCAGCAGTCCGGCTTCGCGGTCGCGGCGATGTTCATCGACGCGCTGGAAGCGGGCGTGCAGTCGGCTCGATAATGCAGGGACGACTATGGTAGGAATTTTGCTTATGACACATGCGCCGCTGGGAGAAGCCTTCCTGGCCGCGGTGTCGCACGTGTTTCGCGGCAAGGTCGATCACCTGGAAGCGATCGACGTGGTCGCGGACCAGGACCTGGCCGACGTGCAGAAGCTGGCGACGGCGGCCATCAAGCGCCTGGACGACGGCTCCGGCGTGCTGGTGATCACCGACGTGAAGGGCGGCACGCCAGCCAACTGCTGCAACAAGCTGGCCGATGCGGGCCACGTGGAAATCATCGCGGGCATCAGCCTGCCGATGCTGCTGCGGGCGATCACGTATCGCACCGATACGCTGGACGTGGTGGTGGAAATGGCGCTGGCCGGCGCCCAGAGCGGTGCGGTGCGGGTCGATAACCGCATTCGCGTGCAATAAGGACATCTTAAAGTTTGACGGTTTTAATGACGGCTTGACGTGCCGCCGGGGAGACCGGCGGCGGAGATTGCAGTGCGCACGGAATATACAAATAAAACATGATTCAGCAAGAACTCGAGATTATCAACAAACTAGGTTTGCATGCGCGTGCGTCCGCCAAGTTCACCCAACTGGCCGCCAAGTTCAAGAGCGATGTCTGGCTGTCCCGCAACGGGCGCCGCATCAACGCGAAATCCATCATGGGCGTCATGATGCTGGCCGCCGGCAAGGGTGCCAAGGTCACGCTGGAGGCCGATGGCGCCGACGAAGCCGAGTGCATCGGCGCGCTGTCCGCGCTCGTCAACGACAAGTTCGGCGAAGGCGAGTAAATGCCGTTTGACCGCAGCCGTTCCCCCTTCCCAGCAGGAGCATCGATGGCATCGTTCACACTGCACGGCATCCCGGTCTCGCGCGGCATCGCCATTGGCCGTGCCCACCTGCTGGCGCCGGCCGCGCTGGACGTCAAGCATTACCTCGTCGCGGAAGAACACGTGGAAGCGGAGGTCGTGCGACTGCAGACGGCGCTGACGGCGGTGCACCGCGAACTGCAGACGCTGTGGAACGAACTGCCGAAGGACGCCCCCACGGAGCTGGGCGCGTTCATCGACGTGCATGCGCTGATCCTGTCGGACCCCATGATTTCGGAAGCGCCGCTCGACATCATCCGCAGCCGCCACTACAACGCGGAATGGGCGCTGGTGACGCAGATCGAGGAACTGTCGGCCCAGTTCGACGAGATCGAGGATGCCTACCTGCGCGAGCGCAAGGTCGACATCCAGCAGGTGGCCGAGCGCGTGCTGAAAGTGCTGATGGGGAGCGAGCCCCTGACGCTGCCGAACGCCGCCAACCCGGGCGACGACGAATTCATGGCGCAGATGGTCGTCATCGCGCACGACATCTCGCCCGCCGACATGCTGAAGTTCCGCGACCGCTCCTTCATCGGCTTCGTCACCGACGTGGGCGGACAGAACTCGCACACGGCGATCGTCGCGCGCAGCCTGGACATCCCGGCCGCCGTCGGCGTGGCGCAGGCGTCCACCTTGATCGAACAGGACGACTGGATCATCATCGACGGCGATGCCGGTGTCGTCATCGTCAGCCCCAGCGCGCTGGTGCTGGAGCAGTACCGCGAACGCCAGCTGGCCGCCCAGCGCGCGCGCAAGAAGCTGTCCAAGCTGAAGAAGACGCCGGCCGTGACGAAGGACGGCACGACGATCACGCTGCTGGCCAATATCGAGCTGCCGGACGACTGCGGCCCGGCGCTGGAAGCGGGCGCCAATGGCGTCGGCCTGTTCCGCTCCGAGTTCCTGTTCATGGGCCGCGCGGCCAACATGCCGTCCGAAGACGAACAGTTCGAGCAGTACCGCCGCGCCGTCGTCGCGATGAAGGGACGTCCGGTGACGATCCGCACGCTCGACATCGGCGCCGACAAGCCGCTCGACCCGACCGAGCACACGGCCTTGAACCCGGCGCTGGGGCTGCGGGCGATCCGCTACTGCCTGTCCGAGCCGCAGCTGTTCCTGACGCAGTTGCGGGCGATCCTGCGCGCATCGGCTTTCGGCAAGGTGCGCATCCTGATCCCGATGCTGGCGCACGCGTTCGAGATCGACCAGTCGCTGGCGATGATCGAGCAGGCCAAGGCGCAACTGCGCGAGACGAATGTCAAGTACGACGCCAGCGTCGAGGTGGGCGCGATGATCGAGATCCCGGCCGCCGCGCTGGCGCTGCCGATGTTCGTGCGCAGGATGGACTTCCTGTCGATCGGTACCAACGACCTGATCCAGTACACGCTGGCGATCGACCGGGTTGATTATGAGGTGGCGCACCTTTACAATCCCCTCCATCCCGCCATACTGCAACTGATTTCGATGACCATAGCCGCCGGCCAGAAGGCCGGTATCGACGTTGCAGTGTGTGGCGAGATGGCGGGCGATACCAAGCTCACGCGCCTGCTGCTTGGCATGGGGCTGCGCGAGTTCTCGATGCACCCGGCGCAGCTGCTCGCCGTGAAGCAGGAAATCCTGAACAGCGACCTGGGCGCGATCGCCCCGCTGACCCGCAAGATACTTCGTTCGACGGACCCGGACGGCATCGCGGATGCCGTGCAGGCCCTGCAGACAAGTTGACTACGTTACGTAGAACCGGTGGCGCCTCCATTGCGGCGTCGCTTCGACGACTGGCCCGTGGGGCCGCAGTACTGTGATCAACCACCCATGTCCTCGATAGGAATCGTCTCGCCGCAAACGATGGCGTTTGCGGAACCCCTGCAGTTGCAGAGCGGCGCCACGCTGCACGACTATCACCTGATGGTCGAAACCTACGGCACCTTGAATGCCGACAAATCCAACGCCGTGCTGGTGTGCCATGCGCTGAACGCCTCGCACCATGTCGCCGGCTACTACGCCGACGACCCGAAGAACGTCGGCTGGTGGGACAATATGGTCGGTCCCGGCAAGCCGCTCGATACCGACAAGTTCTTCGTCATCGGCGTCAACAACCTGGGCTCCTGCTTTGGGTCGACCGGGCCGATGCACGTCAACCCTGCCACCGGCAAGCCATATGGCGCCGCCTTCCCCGTCGTCACGGTGGAGGACTGGGTCAATGCCCAGGCGCGCGTGGCCGACCGCCTGGGCATCGCCCGATTCGCCGCCGTCATGGGCGGCTCGCTGGGCGGCATGCAGGCGCTCGCGTGGAGCATCATGTACCCCGACCGGCTGCGCCACTGCGTCGTCATCGCTTCCACGCCGAAGCTGTCGGCGCAGAACATCGCGTTCAACGACGTGGCGCGCCAGGCCATCCTGACCGATCCGGACTACCGCGGCGGCGACTTCTACGAGCATGGCGTGGTGCCGAAGAACGGCCTCAAGGTGGCGCGGATGATCGGCCATATCACCTACCTGTCCGACGACGACATGGCGGAGAAATTCGGCCGCAAGTTGAGGGACATCGCCCAATCGGGCAGCTACAAGTTCGGCTTCGGCATCGACTTCGAGATCGAATCCTACCTGCGCTACCAGGGCGATAAATTTTCCGAGTACTTCGACGCCAATACCTACCTCCTGATCACGAAGGCGCTGGACTACTTCGATCCGGCGCGCCTGCACGACGGCGACCTGGCCAAGGCGCTGGCGGTCACCAAGGCCAAGTTCTTCCTGGCGTCGTTTACGACCGACTGGCGCTTCTCGCCGGAGCGCTCGCGCGAGATCGTGCAGGCGCTGCTGTGCAACCGGCGCGAGGTCACGTATGCCGAGATCGACGCGCCGCACGGCCATGACGCGTTCCTGCTGGACGATGCGCGCTACCTGAACCTGGTGCGGGCGTACTACGAGCAGGTCTGGAACGAGCTGGCAAGGGAGGCCGCATGACATTCGACGACCTGAAGGCGGCGCGGCCCGACCTGGCGTTCATCGCCCACTGGATCGCCCCGGGCGCGCACGTGCTGGACGTGGGCTGCGGCGACGGCGTGATGATGGAATACCTGCAGAGCGACAAGCGCTGCAGCGGCTACGGCCTGGAACTGGCGGACGACAAGGTGCTGGCCAGCACCCGGCGCGGCGTGCGGGTGATCCAGCAGGACTTCGAGAAGGGCCTGGGCATCTTCGGCGACAACTCGTTCGACACGGTGTTGTGCCTGTCCTCGCTGCAGATGATGCAGCACGTGGAAAACCTCTTGCGCGACATCGTGCGGGTGGGCACGGAGGCGATCGTGTCGTTCCCGAACTTCGCCTACTGGCCGCACCGGGTGGCCCTGCTGCGCGGGCGCATGCCGGTGTCGAAGACGCTGCCGTACCAGTGGTACGACACGCCGAACGTGCGCTGCGCAACCATCGAGGATTTCCGCGAACTGGCCGCCGAGGTGGGGCTGGAAGTGCTGGAATACGTGGCGCTGGCGGAAGGGAAGATCGTCGGTTTCCTGCCCAACCTGCGTGGCGAGCTGGCCGTGTTCCGCCTGCGGAAAAAGGGCGGGCGTTAAGCTGTGATATCGTGTCGCCTGCGGGGCCATTGCCATCATACCAACCCGCATGGACGACTACGATGAACTACTTGAACACGAAAACACGGCACGCGGTTGCCTTCCTCTTCCTGGTGACCACCATGCAGCTGGCGCCGGCCCAGCAGCCTGCGCCGTCGACCGCGCCCGCGGCCGACGGCATTCCCGTCACGCGCCTGTCGCGCCTGCGCTTCTTCAGCGATGAGGAGGCGGTCAACCAGCAGTCGAAACTGCAGTACGACCAGCTGTTGCAGGATGCGAACCAGAAGAACGCGCTGTTCCCCGATGACCACGCGCAGGTGCGGCGCCTGCGCGCCATCGCCAAGCGCATCATCCCGCACGTGGGACGCTGGAATCCGGAGGCGGCCAACTGGAAGTGGGAAGTCAACCTGCTCAATTCCGACCAGGTCAACGCATTCTGCATGCCGGGCGGCCGCATCGCCTTCTACTCCGGCATCCTGACAAAGCTGAACATGACGGACGACGAGGCCGCGATGGTGATGGGCCACGAGATCGCCCACGCGCTGCGCGAGCATGCCCGCAAGCGCCAGGGCGAATCGCAGGTCGCCGCCATCGCCGGCAAGCTGGGTGGCGTGGCCGCTTCCGCATTGTTCGGCATCGATCCGCGCCTGACCGATTTCGGCGGCCGCATGGCGGCGCAGGCGGCCGTGCTGAAGTTCTCGCGCGGCGAGGAAACGGAAGCGGACCTGGTCGGCATCGACCTGGCGGCCCGCGCCGGCTTCGATCCCCGTGCCGGCATCGCCCTGTGGCAGAAGATGGGGGCCGTCAACGCACGCGCACCGATCGAGTTCCTGTCGACGCATCCGAGCGGCGACACCCGCATCGCCGAAATGAACAAGAGCATGCCGCTGGTGCTGCCGGTATATGCGCGCACGCGCGGCACCACCGTCGCCGCATTGCCGGCCTACCGCACGACGCCGCTGCCGAAGTCGTAATGGCGGGTCCGAAGTGGGAGAAGGCGCCGTTGCCGATGCGCGACGGCGTCACGCCCAGCTATCTGTGGCTGCCCGAGGGCGACTGGCCCGACCTGATCACCTTCATGGTGGCGAACTATCCGGCCGTGACGGAAGCGCAGTGGCGCGACCGCATGGCGCGCGGCGACGTCGTCGATGCGAAAGGCACGCCGCTGCGGCCCGAGTCGCCCTACAAGCGCAACCTGCGCATCTTCTACTACCGCGAGCTGGAGCACGAGACGCCGATCCCGTTCGAGGAAGAGGTGCTGTACCAGGACGAGCACATCGTCGTGGCGGACAAGCCGCATTTCCTGCCCACCATCCCGACCGGGCGCTTCGTCAAGGAGACGCTGCTGGTGCGGCTGCGGCGCCGCCTCGGCATCGAGGACCTGGTGCCGATCCACCGGCTGGACCGCGAGACGGCCGGCGTCGTCGTGTTTTCCTGTAATGCCGCCAGCCGCGGCGCCTACCAGTCGCTGTTCCAGAAGCGCCTCGTGCAGAAGGAATACGAGGCGCTGGCCGGCCCGCTGCCGGGGCGGGCGTTCCCGTTCAGCTACGCGAGCCGCATGGTCGAAGGGGACAAGTTCTTCACGATGAAGGAAGTGCCGGGCGAACCGAATTCGGAGACGATGATCGACGTGATCGAGGCGCGCGGTGAGCATGTGCTGTACCGCCTGTGGCCGCACACGGGCCGCCAGCACCAGCTGCGGGTGCACCTGGCGGCGCTGGGCATCCCCATCGTCAACGACGCGTTCTACCCGGTGGCGCTGCCGTGCAAGCAGGACGACGTGTCGCAGCCGTTGAAGCTGCTGGCGCGGGCGATCGGCTTTCCCGATCCGTTGACGGGGGAGTGGCGTTACTTCGAGAGCCGCCGCCAGCTCTAGAAGCTGGGTTCTGTCCCCGCAGGGGACAGACTCCGAAGTTTCCCCTGCATGTCGCTAACCCCGGCGGCAAACTTCGGGGTCAGTCCCAAAGGGACAGGCCCCAACATCTCAGGGGGGCCAGACCCTAGCGCGCGTAATCGATGATCAACGGCGCATGATCCGAAAACTTCTCGTCCTTGTACACCGATACCGTCTGGGCGCAGCCGGCGATGCCGGGCGTGGCGACGTGGTAGTCGATGCGCCAGCCCACGTTCTTCGCATAGGCCTGGCCGCGGTTGCTCCACCATGTGTACTGCTCGGGGCGCGGGTCGAGGCCACGGTGCACGTCCACGTAGCCGCATTCGTCGAACACGCGCGTCAGCCAGGCCCGCTCCTCGGGCAGGAAGCCGGAATTCTTGACGTTGCCCTTCCAGTTCTTCAGGTCGATTTCCTTGTGCGCGATGTTCCAGTCGCCGCAGATGACGACCTCGCGGCCTTCCGCGCGCAGCTCGGCCAGGTGCGGCAGGAACAGGTCCATGAAGCGGAACTTCGCTTCCTGGCGCTCCGGCGACGAGGAGCCGGAGGGGCAGTAGACGGAAATGATCGTCAGGTCGCCGAAGTCGGCGCGCACGTAGCGGCCCTCGGCGTCGAACTCGGGGCTGCCGAAGCCGATCTTCACGGCGTCGGGCGCGATCCGGCTGTAGATGCCCGTGCCGGAATAGCCCTTCTTCTCGGCATAGTGGAAGTGGCCGTGGTAGCCGTGCGGATTGAGGAACTCCGCCGTCATGTCGGCCGCCTGCGCCTTCAGCTCCTGCACGCAGATGAAATCCGCCGACTGCGTGGCCATCCAGTTGAAGAAACCTTTCTTGGCGGCGGAGCGGATGCCATTCAGGTTGGCGGAGATGATTTTTGGCATAGATTAAAATACTGGCACTTTATGAACGAGGACCAGCAATATGAAAAGTTTGAGGCAGGAGTTTATCGCGTTTTCCGTCGAGGCGGGAGTGCTGAAATTCGGCGAGTTCACCACCAAGGCCGGCCGCCAGTCGCCTTATTTCTTCAATGCGGGCCTGTTCCACGACGGCGCCACGCTGGCCCGGCTGGCCGACTTCTACGCGCAGACGCTGCTCGACTCGGGCGTGGCGTTCGACATGCTGTTCGGCCCCGCCTACAAGGGCATCACCTTGGCCTCGGCCACGTCGATGGCGCTGGCCGGCAAGGGCCGCAACACGTCGTTCGCGTATAACCGCAAGGAAGCCAAGGACCACGGCGAAGGCGGCACCCTGGTGGGTGCCAAGCTGCAGGGCAAGGTCGTGATCATCGACGACGTCATCTCCGCCGGCACGTCGGTACGCGAATCGGTCGAGATGATCCGCGCCGCCGGCGCCGAGCCGTGCGCCGTGCTGATCGCGCTGGACCGCATGGAACGGGGCGGCAAGGACGGCCAGCTGTCGGCGCTGTCGGCCGTGCAGGAAGTCAGCCAGAACTACGGCATTCCCGTCATTTCGATCGGCAGCCTGGCCGACCTGTTCGGCTACCTGGCCGCCGATCCGGCGCTGGCGCAGTACAAGGACGCCGTGGCGGCCTACCGCGACCGTTACGGCGTCGCCTGATCGCCCAACGGGGCCGGAATGTGATTAAATGACAGCAACTAATATGACCAACACTTAAAGTCATCATGGAGCTGTCATGAATATCGCATCCCTGAAGGTCTACGGAGACGAACACACGCTGGACGACGTGCGCGACGGCCTGCCCACCGAGCCGCAAGGCACCTGGCGCAAGGGCGACGTGCGCCCCGACGGACGCGTGCGCATCGACTCCGGCTTCTACGTCGACCTGGGCCAGGACGAGAATCCGGACGCGCTGCTGCGCCACCTGCGCGCCTGGCTGCACGAGTGCGAGGCGCGCGGCATCACGTTCGACGTGCCGCCGATCGCCGCCGAACTGCGCATCGCCATCGTCACGGCACAGCCGGGCGAAACGCTGGACTTCTCCATCGCCGACCTGAACCTCCTGGTCAATATGGGCATCACGCTCAGCATCAGCCGGTGACGATGACGGCAGCAAGTGTGCTGGGCCGCCTGCTGCTGACGGCGCTGCTGCTGTTCCTGATCCTGGTGGTGGGTTTCTATTCGCTGTATGCCGGCCTGTTCGCGCTGGACGGCTCCAGCGGCTGGCTCGCGCTGGGCTGCGTCGCCGTCGGCGCCGGCCTGGCATGGCTGATGGGCTGGTGGATCGCGCGGCTGTGGCGGCGCAAGGAAAGAAGGTGACCATGCAGGACAAGCACAAGAACGAACAGGGCAGCGGGGCGGCGAACGCCATCGTGCTGATCGCCAAGGCCGCGCTGACGGTATTGCTGTTTTGCGTGATGGTCGGCGGCGGCGTCTGCGGCATCTGCATCGGCGTGATGGACTTGAACCGGGGCGGCGGCAGCTCGAGCGAGGGCGTGGGTTTGATCTTCTTCACGCTGCTGGGCATTGCCGTGATCGCGTTCATCCTGTGGCTCATGTGGAGCAGGAAGAAGCCTGCGCCATCGGCAGTGCCGCCAGCGGGACCGGAGCAATGACGGGACCGGTCCTGGCGCCCGCCGCCGCGCAGTTCGCCCACCTGCTGTTCGAATGGCTGGGCATCGCGGTCGGGGTGCAGCTGTACCGCTGGCAGCGCCGCCAGGCCGGCCAGCCGGCCATGCTGGAGCGGGGCTCGTTCGGTGTCGTCATCGGCTGCATCCTGGGCGCCGCCATCGGCAACAAGGCCGTGTTCTGGATCGAGATGCCGCAGCTGTGGGCCAGCGCTGCCGTCGACTGGCGCCTGCTGGCCTCGGGCCAGTCCATCGTCGGTGGGCTGCTGGGTGGCCTGATCGGCGTGGAGGTGGCGAAAAAACTGACGGGTATCACGCGCTCGACGGGCGACCAGTTCGTGCTGCCGCTCGTGGCCGGCACCGTCGTCGGGCGCATCGGCTGCTTCCTGGCCGGCCTGCATGACGGCACCTACGGCAATCCTACCGCCCTGCCGTGGGGACTGGACTTCGGCGACGGCGTGCCGCGCCATCCCACGCAGCTGTACGACATGCTGGTGGTGCTGGCGCTGGGCGCCGCGCTGTGGCACTGGCGCCGGCCGCTGGCGCGCCACAGCGGCCTGGCGTTCAAGCTCTACCTGTCGGGCTACCTGTTCTGGCGGCTGTGCGTCGACGGCATCAAGCCGGTCCCGTACGACTATGGGTTCGGACTGTCCGGCATCCAGCTCGTGTGCATCGTGGCGCTGGCGCTATACCTGCCCGGACTGGCGAGACAACTGATGGAGGGCCGCCGCGATGGCGCCGAACAGTATTCCCGCTAGACGCAACACGCGTGCCGTAGTGCTGCTGGTCAGCCTGATGCTGATTGGCGGCACCGGGTGCCTGACGATGCATGCCATCGACAGCGTGCAGCGGGCCAACCGCGAACGCGCGACCGACCGCAGGCTGCAGCAGGAGCGCGACGCGCGCGTGGCTGCCGCCGCCGGCAGGGTTGCGGCCGGCGATCCACAGGCGATGACGAACGTGGCAATGGACCTGATGGACAACAAGCGGTTTTCCGGTCCCGACTGGGAGCGCCCGCTGGCCCTCTTGGAGCAAGCCGCCGGCAAGGGCTACGGTCCGGCCCAGGCCGTGCTGGGCGAGTTGCTGTTGTCCGGCCGCTGGCAGGGACGGTACTTCGTCTATCACCAGTTGCCGGGCGGGGCACGCATCGCTCGCGGGGTGGAGCTCTTGAAGCAGGCGACGACCCGGGGTTGCACGTTCGGCTCGCAGGGGACCGATGAGCCCCAGTTCAACGTGGATCCCGCCGCCAGATTGGTCGAGCATTTCGAGCGCATCAAGGACGCCGGGCAGGCAAGACTGTGGCGCGCGCGTCCTTTCGTGCACTGCAGGGCGCCGAATGATGCCGAAGTCTTCAACGCCCGGTATGGCCATGGCACCCCGGAGCAGCGCCAGCGCGCGCTGGCACTGGCGCTGCTGGCCAACGACGACAACCTCGTGGCCGACGTCCGCAAGGGACTCGCGCCGTCGGACTTCGCCGCGGCCGAACAGGGCGCCGCCGAACTGCGCCGCCTCGTCGCCGCATCCGAACAACACTATCCGGCGCCGCCGCGCACCAACAAAGAATGAGCCGCAAAACCCGCCCCTACCTGTTCTACGACACCACGACCTCCGTCTGCTCCACCTGCCTGCACCCCGTCGAAGCGAAGATCCTGTTCAAGGACGACAAGGTCTACATGGACAAGTGGTGCGGCGCCCACGGCACCGAGCGCGTGCTGGTCAGCGACGACGTCGAATACTACCGCCTGTGCCGCGAAGTCTTCGTCAAGCATCCCGAGATGCCGCAGCTGTTCAACACGAAGATGGAATACGGCTGTCCCTACGACTGCGGCCTGTGTCCCGATCACATGCAGCACTCGTGCCTGTCGGTGGTCGAGATCACCGACAACTGCAACCTGAACTGCCCCGTGTGCTATGCGGAGAGCGGCACGCACCGCGAGCGCCACAAGCCGTTCGAGGAGGTGCTGCGCATGCTCGATGCGGTCGTCGCCAACGAGGGGGAAGCGGACGTGATGCAGCTGTCCGGCGGCGAGCCCACGCTGCATCCGCAGTTCTGGGAGATCCTCGACGCGGCCAAGGCCCGTCCCATCAAGCACGTGATGGTCAATACCAACGGCATCGTGCTGGCGCAGGACAAGGCCTTCGTCCAGCGCCTGGCCGGCTACGCGCCGGGGATCGAGGTCTACCTGCAGTTCGATTCGCTGCGGGCCGAGGTGCACCGCGAACTGCGCGGGGCCGACCTGTCGCGCATCCGCCGGCAGGCGCTGGACAACCTGAACGAAGCCGGCCTGTCGACGACGCTGGTGGTCACGCTGAAAAAAGGCCTGAACGACGACGAGATCGGTACGATCATCGACTTCGCGCTGCAGCAGCCGTGCGTGCGTGGCGTGACGCTGCAGCCGATCCAGGATGCCGGCCGGGTGCAGGACTACGATCCGCGCCTGCACCGGCTGACGGTGTCGGAAATCCGCCGCAAGATCGCCGAGCAGAGCGACCTGTTCACTTTGCAGGACGTCGTGCCGGTGCCCTGCAATCCGGATACGCTGGCGATGGCCTACGCCATCAAGACCCCCGAGCGCACCGTGCCGCTGACGCGCTGGCTCGACCCGCAGACGCTGGTCGAAGGCAGCGGCAACACGATCGTGTTCGAACGCGACGACGCGCTGCGGGGCGCCGTCAAGGACCAGGTGTTCAAGCTGTTCTCCACCAATCACTCGCCGGAGTCGCAGGCCAACTGCCTGTCCGAACTGATGTGCTGCCTGCCGCTCGTCAGCGCGCCCGACACGCTGCGCTACGATAACGTGTTCCGCGTGCTGATCGTGCAGTTCATGGACGCTTACTCGCTGGACGTGCGGGCGCTGAAGAAGTCGTGCATCCACTTCGCCCAGCCGGATGGCAAGATGGTGCCGTTCGAGAGCTACAACCTGCTGTACCGCGACAGCCGCAGGCTGGACACGATCCGCACCAGCATCGCGGCGCAGTTCGCGCAGCGCCATGGCGTGACCGGCAAGCCGGCGACCATTCCCATCCACGCGCTGCCGCAGGACTGAAGCCCCATGCAATTTTCCGAAGACCGTATCGACTCGTTTGCCGGCCGCGCCGGCGCCATGCGCACGATCCACATCTGGGAGCCGGCGCAGCCGCCCCGTGCCGTGCTGCTGGCGCTGCACGGCGGCATGGCCCACGCGGGCGACTGGGTCACTGCTGCGCTGCACTGGCGCGCGCACGGCTTCGCCACGGCCGCCTACGACCTGTGCGGCCATGGCCAGGGCGTGCGTGCCGACATTCCCGACTTCGACATCTTCCTGGAGGAGTCGGCGCTGTTCCTGGACTGGGTCCGCAGCGCCTGGCCCGGCGTGCCGGTATTCGTCGCCGGCCATTCGATGGGCGGCCTGATCGCGACGAAGCTGGGTCTGCAACTGCCGCCCGGCGCCGTGACCGGGTTCGTGCTGTCGTCGCCGTACTACGTCAACGCGATCCGCGTGGCGGCGCCGCTGCGTGCCGCCGGCGCCATGCTGGAACGGCTGGCACCGACGATGAAGGTGCCGCTGGCGTCGCTGACCGACGTGCTGACGCACGATGCCGCCATCACGGCGCGCCACCATCGCGACGAGGCCAGCGGCGTGCGCGCCAGCGAGATCTCGGTGCGGTTCGGCCAGGCGCTGCAGCGCGCACAGCGGGGCCTGACGCTGGCCGGCTGGGCCCATCCGCTGTACGTGGTGCTGGCGGGCGACGACCGGCTGGCCGATACCGCCGCCAGCCAGCGCCTGCTGGGCGATGTGCCGGCGCACCTGCTGACCTGCCGCGTGGAGCCGGCCAACTATCACGAGAACTTCAACGAGACCAACCGGAACGCCATCTTTACCGACATCGTGGCCTGGCTGGAGGCGCGGCTGGGCAGCCAATGACCCACTGACCAGCTGCTGACCCGCACGTGGTAACCGTGGGTTAGCCAGAGCACATTGCGTGCGTCCCTTCTTCGCTACCATCGGCGCATCCCATTGACCGCCAACGAAGGAGCTCAGCATGGATTCGATCAATCGCAACCAGCCCGAAGACAACCACCGCGACCTGTCCGGCGCGAAGGCCATCCGCCAGATCAAGGACATCGTCGACGCCGCCAAGAGCTGCTTTTTCGTGACCGCCCACGGCGTGCGCCCGATGTCGGTGCAGAAGGTCGACGACGGCGGCAACCTGTGGTTCCTCAGCGCGAACGACAGCCACAAGGACGAAGACATCGCCGCCAACCCGACCGTGCGCTTGTACTTCCAGGGCTCGCCTCACTCGCATTTCCTGTACCTGGACGGCCTGGCCTCGCTGTCGCGCGACCCGTCCAAGATCCACGAGCTGTGGAGCCCGGAACTGAAGACCTGGTTCACGGAAGGGGAGAACGACCCCCGCATCGACGTCATCAAAGTGGCGCCGACCGCGGGCTACTACTGGGACACCAAGCACGGCAACCTGGTCTCGGGCATGAAGATCATGGTCGGCGCGGCGATCGGCGTGACCCTGGACGATTCCATCGAGGGCACCATCCAGCCCTGATCGGTGGCGGCACTACGGCCGGCGCACCGTGGCCTGGAACGTCGGCAGTTGCCACAACCAGAATGGGAACAGCCGGCCGCACTGGCCCGTGATCCAGCTGTACGTAACGACGAAGTCGCGGCCGTCCCATACCCGCTCGGTACCGCTGCCGCACTCCGGCGATGCCGCGATGCTGCGCAGCTTCTCGCCGTGCAGTTGGGTTACGTCGTCGGCCACCAGCCGCGGTGCGTAAGGCGGTGCGGCGTTGACGATCCAGTAGGCCCTGATGGTCTCGCGCGACCCGCTGTGGCACACGGCCTCGGCCAGCAGCTTGCCATGGCCGAGTGGACCCACCTGCAGTTGCGGACGGGTGCCTGGCGCCAGTCCCTCGCAGCCCGCGGCAAACGGGTCCCGGCGCAGCGCCGCGGCCAGCGCGAAAAGCTGGGGCGCGGGAGGGAAGTGCAGCAGGGGCAGGGGTTGCGCCAGCACGAGCGGCGCGGCAGGGGCCGGCGGCACGGTCGCTTCCGGCCGGTCGCCCTTACGGCTGGCCGCGCCCGGTGTGCCGAGGCGCCCCTGTACCTCGTCCATCTTCAGCAGCATGGCCGCGGCGCCGGCATCCGACACGGTCCACGTGCGGTTGCCTTGGGTGAGCGTCACCTTGCCATCCTTGCCGGGCAGCGCCTGCAGCAGCGCATCGGCCTGCGCGCGCGACAGGGCCGCGCTGGCGGGATCGCCCGCCAGCGTGACGGTACCGGCGTCGCGGCCGCCGATGGCCAGCCGCCCCGGCCCCGGCACGGCCGTTTCCGCCTCGTTGATGAACAGCTGCGCCTGCACGGCCTCGCCGGGGCCCGCCTTGCGGCTCAGGAACAGGGCGACGGGCGCGCTGATACCGTCGGGGGCGTTGTAGCCGAGCGCGCGGCAGGTGCGCGTGTTGTCGCACATCAGTTGCCAGTCGCGGTATTCGAAGTTGAGACGGTAGGGCGCCGCGGCGGCCAGGCTTGCGATTCCCCATGCCACGAGCGTCACTGGCGCGGTGACGAGCCGATGCCGCTGCATGGTCATTTCGCCTTGCGCACGACGGTGACCAGCGTGGGCAGGTTCCACGGCCCGCCCGGCGCGACGAGCCGGCACATGCCCGAGGTTTCGGCCAGTGTCTGGACGAACCGGCTGCCGTCCCACGTCCATTGCTCGCGGCTGCCGCAGTCGCCCAGGCCACGGCCCTTCTGCGCCGCCGTGATGGTGCCGTTGGCGTAGCCGGACGCCTGGTCCGTCACCAGTTCGGGCGCGTACGGCGGCTGCGTGTTGATGACCCAGTAGGCGAAGCCCGCGTTGTAGGCGCCCGTCCAGCACTGCGTGGAGACGAGCAGCTTGCCGGGGGCCAGCTTCTCGACCTCCAGCTCCGCCTTGCCATGGGTGGCGAGACCCTCGCACTCGCCGTCCTCGAAGCCCTTGCGCAGCTCGGCCAGCAGCGGCTTGACGGCATCGCGCGGCAGGCCGGCCTTGCCCTTCTGTACGGGCGCGGCGACGATGACGGTCGGGGGCAGGGCGGGCAGCACGCTGTCTTCCGGCTTGGTGCCCTTGCGCACCAGGGCACCCGGCGTGCCGACGCGGCCCTGGAACTCGTCCATCTTCAGCAGCACCGCCGTGGCGCCGGCGCCGGACAAGGTCCAGCTGCCGCCCCGGTTGCTCCAGCGCGGCGTGCCCGTTTTCGTCAGCGCCTCGATCAGCGCCTCGGTCTGCTGCGGCGACAGCGTGGCCGTCATGGTGCGCGGATCGATGCGCACGGTGCCCAGCGCCCGTGCATCGATCTTCATCGTCGTGACGCCGGCCTTGGCGGCATTGGCGCCGACATCCTCGGTGTAGGAACCCAGCTGTACCTGCGCCGTGACGGGCTCGCCCGGCCCGGCCTTGCGCGTCAGCAGGACGGAGACGGCGGCGTCCTCCTTGTCCTCGACGTGGTAGCCGGCGGCGCGGCACGTACGCGTGTTATCGCACGACAGTTCCCAGTCCTTGTGGTTGAAGCCGATGTCGGGCGGCTCGGCGGCTTGGGCGGGGCCGGCGAGGCAGGCCGCGGCCAGCGGGATCAGGGTCTTGCGCATTCGCCCTCCGCGTAAGAATACGTTCGTCAATGTCATCAATGTCTCAACCAGTGCTGCGGGCGTGTGCCGTGGTTGCAAAAGCGGCAAGCCAGACGCCGGGGACCGCATCTTACTCACCAAACCGGTTCCGGAATCTCCCCAAAAGTCACGAATGACACTTTTGTGACAAGAAAAGCCAAAAAAAAAGGACGCCTGCGCGTCCTTTTCATGATGCCTGGCGCGCTCAGCCCGCCAGCTTGGCCTTCAGCAGCTCCGTCAGCTGGGCCGGATTGGCCTGGCCCTTCGAGGCCTTCATGGCCTGGCCGATCAGCGCGTTGATGGCCGCTTCCTTGCCGGCGCGGTACTGCTCGACCGACTTGGCGTTGTTGGCGATGACGTCGTTGACGATCGCTTCCAGCGCGCCCGTGTCGGAGATCTGCTTCAAGCCCTTCTCGGCGATGATCGCATCGACCGCGCCGGCGTCGTCCGAACCGGCTTCCCACAGCGCGGCAAAGACCTTCTTGGCCGCCGCGTTGGAGATGGTGCCGTCGGCGATGCGCTTGAGCATGGCGCCCAGTTGCGCCGGCGTGACGGGCGCGTCGGCGATGTCGACGTCGTTGCGGTTCAGCGTGGACGACACGTCGCCCATCAGCCAGTTGGCGGCCGCCTTGGCGTGTTCCTGGCCCGCGGCCGCGACGACCGCTTCGAAGTAGCTGGCCATCGCCTTGGACGACGTCAGCACCAGCGAGTCGTATTCGGGCAGCTTGTACTCGCCCACGAAGCGCTCGCGCATGACGGCCGGCAGTTCCGGCATGGCCGCCTTGACGCGCTCGATCCACTCCGGCGAGATCGCCAGCGGCGGCAGGTCGGGGTCGGGGAAGTAGCGGTAGTCCTGGGCGTCTTCCTTGCTGCGCATTTCGCGCGTTTCCTTGCGATCCGGGTCGTACAGGCGGGTGGCCTGCACGACCTTGCCGCCATCCTCGATCAGTTCGATCTGGCGGCGCACTTCGACGTTGACGGCTTCCTCGATGAAGCGGAACGAGTTCAGGTTCTTGATCTCGCAGCGGGTGCCGAATTCCTTCTGGCCCTTCGGCCGCACGGAGACGTTGACGTCGCAACGGAACGAGCCTTCCTGCATGTTGCCGTCGCAGACGCCCAGCCACATGACGAGGCCGTGGAGAGCTTTGGCGTACGCCACGGCTTCCTGCGCGCTGCGGATTTCCGGTTCGGAGACGATCTCCAGCAACGGCGTGCCGGCCCGATTGAGGTCGATGCCGGACATGCCGTGGTAGTCCTCGTGCAGCGACTTACCCGCGTCCTCTTCCAGGTGCGCGCGCGTCAGGTTGACGGCCTTCGTGACGAACTTGCCGTCCTTCTCGTAGCCGAACGTCAGCGAGCCGCCCTGCACGACCGGGTCGTCCATCTGGCTGATCTGGTAGCCCTTCGGCAGGTCGGGGTAAAAATAGTTCTTGCGCGCGAAGATCGAGCGCGGCGCGATCTTCGCGCCCACGGCCAGGCCGAAGCGGATCGCGCGGTCGACGGCTTGCTTGTTCATCACGGGCAGCACGCCCGGCAGGGCCAGGTCGACGGGGCTGGCCTGCGTGTTCGGCTCGGCGCCGAACGCGGTCGGCGAGCCGCTGAAAATCTTGGAGTCGGTCGTGAGCTGCACGTGGTTCTCGAGACCGATGACGACTTCCCATTCCATAATATTCTTCCTCTTTCTTCCGCTGGAAAAACGGTGACAGTCACCGTTTTCCAGCGTGTCGGTATAGTGCCGGTGTCAGACAGCCATTTTCCTGCGAAAAACGGTGTCGGATACGCGGGGTGTCAGGTGGCGGGAGCCTGCTGGTGCCATGCGGTCGCTTGCTGGAACTGGTGCGCCACGTTCAGGAGCTTCGCTTCGCCGAAGTAATTGCCGATGATCTGCAGGCCCACGGGACGCTTGCCGTTCTTCTCGCCCTGTCCGAAGCCGCACGGGATCGACATGCCGGGCAGGCCGGCCAGGCTGGTGGAGAGCGTGAAGATGTCGGCCAGGTAGTTGGCGACGGGATCGTCGGCCTTCGAGCCCAGGTCCCATGCCACCGTCGGCGCGACCGGGCCCATGATGACGTCGCATACCGCGTCCGGCCCGGACAGCACGTTGGCGAAGTCCTGCGCGATCTTGCGGCGGATGCGCTGGGCCTTCAGGTAGTAGGCATCGTAGTAGCCGTGGCACAGCACGTAGGTACCGACCATGATGCGGCGCTGCACCTCGGGGCCGAAGCCCTGGCCGCGCGTCTTCTTGTACATGTCCTGCAGGTCCTTGTAGCCCTCGGCGCGGAAGCCGTAGCGCACGCCGTCGAAGCGCGACAGGTTGGACGATGCCTCGGCCGGCGCGATCATGTAGTAGGCCGGGATCGACAGGGCGGTGTTCGGCAGCGAGATGTCCACCAGCGTGGCGCCCAGCTTGACGAACTGGTCGAGCGCCGCGCGCACGGCCGTCTCGACGTCCTTGGCCAGGCCTTCGCCGAAGTATTCCTTGGGCACGCCGATGCGCAGGCCCGTCAACGGTTCGTTCAGGTTGCGGCTGAAGTCCTCGTGCACGCCGCCCTGTTCCGGCGCGAGGCTGGTCGCGTCGCGTTCGTCGTAGCCTGCCATGGCGGACAGCAGCAGGGCGCAGTCCTCGGCGGTCTGCGCCATCGGGCCGCCCTGGTCCAGGGAGGAGGCGAACGCGATCATGCCGAAGCGCGACACGCGGCCATACGTCGGCTTGATGCCGGTGATGCCGCAGAACGAGGCGGGCTGGCGGATCGAGCCGCCGGTGTCGGTGCCCGTCACGGCCGGGGCCAGGCGCGCGGCCACGGCAGCCGCGGAGCCGCCCGAGGAACCGCCCGGCACGGCCGTCTTGTCCCAGGGGTTCCTGACGGCGCCGAACGCGGAATTCTCGTTCGACGAGCCCATCGCGAATTCGTCGCAATTGAGTTTGCCAAGGTGCACCATGCCGGCCGCATGCAACTTTTCGACGACAGTGGCGTCGAACGGGCTGACGTAGTTGGCCAGCATCTTCGAGCCCGCGGTGGAGCGCCAGTTGCGCGTGACGAAGATATCCTTGTGGGCGATCGGCACGCCGGTCAGCGGGTGGGCATTGCCGGCGGCCAGGCGCGCATCGGCGTCGGCCGCCTGTGCCAGCGTGAGGGCGCGGTCGACGTGCAGGAAGGCGTTCAGGTCGGAAGCTTCGATGCGGTCGAGGAAATGCGTCGCCAGTTCGGTGGCGGAAATCTCCTTCGCCTGCAGCAGCGTGGACAGCTCTTTGATGGTCTTGTTGTGCATGGTGTGGTGGGGAAGCCGTGCTTGTGGCAGGCGTCCCGCTAAGCTAGGGTTGACGGGCGGGCGTGAGCGGCGGTCAGTCGATGACCTTGGGCACGAGGTACAGGCCGTCTTCGGTCTTCGGCGCCACCTGCTGGTAGTCGTCGCGGCGGTTCGGCTCGGTCGGCACGTCCTCGCGCAGCCGCAGCGCCACGTCCATGTGGGCGGCCAGCGGGTGCGACAGGGGGGCGACGCCTTCCGTATCGACGGCCTGCATCTGTTCGGCCAGCGCGAAGATGCCATTCAGCTTGTCCAGCATGGCGGCGGAGTGCTGCTCGTCCATTTCCAGCTGGGCGAGGTGGGCAATGCGTTTTACGTCGGAGAGTGTCAGGGACATGGCTGGGAGCGCAGTGCGCGTTTGATTGTTGTATCGATATGGCTTTTATAAAATCGGCTATCTCGCTGTTAAAACCCTGCCAATAACGTGCAAAACAACGGTTGTATGCACGCACGTTTGGGTGGATTTAGGGCAAATAGCCTTTAAATTATAAGGTAGAATGGCGGGTTGATGCGTTGCTGGCGCTCCAAGGGCTGCGTCACCGCCTCTCCCAGGACACTTTGAACAACTGCCCACGCGCGGGCATAGCGCTACAGGATACTCATGTTTGGTTTTTTACGCAGGTACATCTCGTCGGATCTGGCCATCGACCTCGGCACGGCAAACACCCTCATTTACGTGCGCGGCTCCGGCATCGTCCTTGACGAACCCTCCGTCGTCGCGATCCGCCAGGAAGGCGGCCCGAACGGCAAGAAGACCATCCAGGCAGTCGGCAAGGAAGCCAAGCAGATGCTGGGCAAGGTGCCCGGCAACATCGAGGCGATCCGCCCGATGAAGGATGGCGTGATCGCCGACTTCACCGTCACCGAGCAGATGCTCAAGCAGTTCATCCGCATGGTGCACGACTCCAAGTTCTTCCGTCCTTCCCCCCGCATCATCATCTGCGTGCCGTGCGGTTCGACCCAGGTCGAGCGCCGCGCGATCCGCGAATCGGCGCTGGGCGCCGGTGCCTCCCAGGTCTACCTGATCGAAGAACCGATGGCCGCCGCGATCGGTGCCGGCCTGCCGGTCTCGGATGCCACCGGCTCGATGGTCGTCGACATCGGCGGTGGCACGACCGAAGTGGGCATCATTTCGCTGGGCGGCATGGTCTACAAGGGTTCCGTGCGGGTGGGCGGCGACAAGTTCGACGAAGCGATCGTCAACTACATCCGCCGCAACTACGGCATGCTGATCGGCGAACAGACGGCCGAAGCGATCAAGAAGGCCATCGGCTCCGCGTTCCCCGGTTCCGAAGTGAAGGAAATGGAAGTCAAGGGCCGCAACCTGTCCGAAGGCATTCCCCGTTCGTTCACGATCTCGTCGAACGAGATCCTGGAAGCGCTGACCGACCCGCTGAACAATATCGTCTCCGCCGTCAAGAACGCGCTGGAACAGACCCCGCCGGAACTGGGCGCCGACATCGCCGAGAAGGGCATGATGCTGACGGGTGGCGGCGCGCTGCTGCGCGACCTGGATCGCCTGCTGATGGAGGAGACTGGCCTGCCGGTGCTGGTGGCGGAAGACCCGCTGACGTGCGTCGTGCGCGGTTCGGGCATGGCGCTGGAGCGCATGGACCAGCTGGGTTCCATCTTCTCCTACGAGTAAGCATTAGCAAACAGGGCGGCGCAAGCCGCCCTTGTTTCAGGGTCTATGGAATACAGTCCACCGCCACTCTTCAAGCAAGGCGCGTCGGCGCGCGCCAAGATGATGGTCTTCGCGTGCATCTCGATTGCACTGCTGCTGGTCGACGCCCGCTTCAATGCGCTGACCGTCGCGCGCCAGGTGGCCGGGACGGTGCTGTATCCGGTGCAGGTCGTGGCCATGCTGCCGCGCGACGCGCTGATCGGCATGGGCAATTACTTCTCCTCGCTGTCCGCCCTGGAAAAACAGGTGCGCGACCTGAAGCAGCAGCAGATCGCCATGGCGCAGACGCTGCAGCAGGCGCAGCGCACCCAGGCCGAGAACAACCAGCTGAGGAAGTTGCTGGAAGCGCGCGAGAAACTGCCCGGCAAGACGATGCTGGGCGAAATCCTGTACGACGCCCGTGACGTCTTCACGCGCAAGGTGATCCTCGACCGCGGCAGCCAGCAGGGCGTCAAGGCCGGCCTGCCCGTGATCGACAACCAGGGCGTGGTCGGCCAGGTCACGCGGGTGTTCCCGTTCACATCCGAGGTCACGCTGCTGACCGACAAGGAGCAGGCCATTCCCGTGCAGGTACTGCGCAACGGCCTGCGCAGCGTGGCCTACGGCCGCGGCCAGTCCGGCAACCTGGACCTGCGCTTCATGGAACCGAATGCCGACGTCGTCGTCGGCGACATCCTCGTCACCTCCGGCCTCGACGGCATTTACCCGGCGGGCCTTGCCGTGGCGCGCGTGACGCAGGTGGAGAACAACGCCAACGGCGCCTTTGGCCGCATCGTCTGCCAGCCCCTGGCCGGCATCCAGCGCAATACGCAGCTGCTGATCCTGATGTCGCTGCCGGAGATGCCGCCGCGACCGGCCGAAGAGGAAGTCGCCAAGCCGGCAAAGAAGAAAAAGGAAGGCAAGGACGCGAAAGACGCCAAGGACGCGGCTGCCGCGCCGGCCGCCGCCCCGGCCGCACGAGCGCCCGCCACGGGCACACCCGCCGCGCCTGCGCCTGCAGCGGCTGTCACCGTCCCGCCCGCGGCCCGGCCCGCGCCGGACGCCCGTATGCCAGCCGTCCAGGAGACACGATGAACCGTCCCCAATATATCCTGCTGCCCGTCAGCCCGTTGTTCATTGCGTTCAGCCTGCTGATCGCATTCCTCCTCAACCTGCTGCCGTGGGGCCGCTTCATCGGCGCGCCCGATTTCGTCGCGCTCGGCCTCGTGTTCTGGGGCGTGCACCAGCCACGCAAGGTGGGCATCGGCACGGCGTTCTGCCTGGGCCTCCTGATGGACGTGCACGACGCCACGCTGCTGGGGGAAAACGCGCTGGCCTACACGCTGCTGTCGTACTTCGCCATCATGATGCACCGCCGCGTGCTGTGGTTCCCCATCATGACGCAGGCGATGCACGTGCTGCCGCTGCTGCTCCTGGCGCAGGCCGTGCAACTGCTGGTGCGCTTTGTCGTCACGGGCAAGTTCCCCGGCTGGTTCTATTTCGTCGAAAGCTTCGTGTCGGCCATCCTGTGGCCTGTCGTCACGATGCTGCTGCTGGCGCCGCAACGACGCTCGGTGGATAAAGACCACACCCGTCCCATCTGAGCGGCGTCGCAATGACCGAGTTGAAGAACAACGAACGCGAACTGTACCTGTTCAAGGTACGGTTGTCGTTGCTGGGCGCGTTGGTGTTCCTGTGCTTTTCCGCGCTGCTGGCCCGCTTCGTCTGGCTGCAGGTGATCAAGCACAGCGACTACGCGGCGCAGGCCGAGGACAACCGCATCGCCATCGTGCCGATCATGCCGAACCGCGGGCTGATCCTGGACCGCAACGGCGTCGTCCTGGCACGCAACTACTCGGCCTACACGCTGGAGATCACGCCATCGAAGCTGCGCATTCCGCTCGAGGAGATGATCGGGCAGCTGTCCGCGCTCGTCGAGGTGACGCCGAAGGACCGCCGCCGTTTCAAGAAGCTCCTGGAGGAGTCGAAGAACTTCGCCAGCGTGCCGCTGCGAACCCGCCTGACGGACGAGGAAGTGGCGCGCTTCACGGCGAACCGCTTCCGCTTCCCCGGCGTGGAAGTGCAGGCGCGCCTGTTCCGCAATTACCCGCTGGGCGAGACCGCCTCGCACGTGATCGGCTATATCGGTCGCATCAACCAGGCCGAGGCCAAGGTGCTGGAGACCGCGGAGGATGCGGCCAACTACAACGGCACCGACTACATCGGCAAGGAAGGCCTGGAGAAGAGCTACGAGCGGCGCCTGCACGGCGTCACCGGCTACGAGGAGGTCGAAGTGTCGGCCGGCGGGCGCGCCATCCGCACGCTGTCGCGCACGGCGCCGACGCCGGGCAGCAACCTGATCCTGTCGATCGACGTCGAGCTGCAGAAGATCGCCGAGGAAGCGTTCGGCGAATGGCGCGGTGCGCTGGTGGCGATCGAGCCGGAGACGGGCGACGTGCTGGCCTACGTGTCGCGCCCGGGCTACGACCCCAACCTGTTCGTCGACGGCATCGACTCGCAGAGCTGGAACGAACTGAATACGTCGCTGGACCGCCCGATGGTGAACCGGCCGCTGTCCGGCACCTATGCGCCCGGCTCCACCTTCAAGCCGTTCATGGCGCTGGCCGCGCTGGAGCTGGGCAAGCGCACGCCCAGCCAGGCCATCGCCGATCCAGGCTACATGTACCTCGGCAATCACAAGTTCCGCGACGATAAGGTGGGCGGCCACGGCACGGTCGACCTGCGCAAGTCGATCGTCGTGTCCTGCAATACCTATTATTACCAGCTGGGCAGGGAGATGGGGATCGATTCGATCCACGACTTCATGAAGCCGTTCGGCTTCGGCCAGAAGACGGGTATCGACCTGGAAAACGAGAAGACGGGCGTGCTGCCGTCGCAGGAATGGAAGCGGGCACGCTACAAGAAGAATCCCGCCGCCGGGCGCTGGGTCGGGGGCGACACCATCTCCATCAGCAACGGCTCCGGCTACAACTCGTACACGCCGCTGCAGATCGCGCACGCGGTGGCCAACCTGGTCAACAACGGCATCGTCATGAAGCCGCACCTGGTCAAGATCATCGAGGACGGCGGTACCAGGGCACGCACGCTGACGGTGCCCAAGGAAAGCTACCGCATCCCGCTGCAGCAGAAGAATATCGACATCATCAAGGACGCGATGGTGGGGGTGACGAGCGAACCGGGCGGCACCGCCTACGGCATCTTCAAGAACGTCGGCTATACGGTGGGCGGCAAGACCGGTACCGCGCAGGTGGTCGGCATCAAGGCCAACGAGAAGTACAATGCGGCCTCGCTGGCCGAACGCCTGCGCGACAACTCGCTGTTCACGGCGTTCGCGCCGGCCGACAAGCCGAAGATCGTGCTGGCGATGGTGGTGGAGAACGCCGGCTTCGGCGCCGCCGTCGCGGCGCCGATCGCCCGGAAGGTGCTGGACTACTGGCTGCTGGGCAAACGGCCGACGGAAAAGGAAACGACGCCGGTGCCGAAGGAGGATGCCGAGGTGCTGGCGCCGGTCGAAGGCCCGGTGGCGGAGGAGGAGGCCGCGGCGGCGCTGGAGCAGCGCGCCGCGCAGCAAGGCGCCGGCGCCGTCGGCGTGGCTGCCACCGCGGCCCCGGTGCCGGCTGGCGTGACGAACCCCCGCAAGCCGGCGGCGCCCGCTGCCAATGCGAGCCCGGGGCTGATCCCGCAGCGGCCCAAGCCCCAGGCGGCACCGAAACCATCGCAACCGAACGCGCCCGTGACGCCGCCCTCGCAGCAGCCGGCGCCGTCGGCCGTGCTGCCGGCGCGGCCGGCCGCGCGCGCGCCAGTGCAGCAGGCGTCGCCGCCGCTGCCGCCGCGGAACAAGGAATAGGGGAGAGTAAGCATGCGCATCAATGAACGACGCTCGCTGTGGCGCCGCGTGCGCCCGTACGTGACGGTGTTCGACCCGGCCCTGACGACGGTGCTGATCGTGCTGCTGACCACCAGCCTGATCACCCTGTACTCGGCCAGCATCGGCATTCCCGGCAAGATCGAGGACCACCTGCGCAACATCGCCATGTCGTTTTTCGTCATGTGGGTGGTGGCGAACCTGTCGCCGCAGCAGATGATGCGGATCGCGCTGCCGGCGTACGTGGTGACGGTGCTGCTGCTGGTGGCGGTCGCGCTGGTCGGCACGATCAAGCTGGGCGCGCGGCGCTGGCTGCACATCGGCGTGATCGACATCCAGCCTTCCGAGTTCGCCAAGCTGGCCGTGCCGCTGATGCTGGCATGGTTCTTCCAGCACCAGCAGGGCCACTTGCGCTGGCACACCTATGCCATCGGCGCGCTGCTGCTGTTGCTGCCCGTGTTCCTGGTCGCGCGCCAGCCCGACCTGGGTACGGCGCTGCTCGTCGTGGCCGCTGGATTCACCGTGATCTACCTGGCCGGACTGCCGTGGAAGGCGATGCTGGGCCTGGCGGTCGCGGGCGCTGCCAGCATGCCGGTGGCCTGGTCGATGCTGCACGACTACCAGCGCGAACGCGTGATGACGTTGATCGACCCTACCACGGACCCGCTGGGCAAGGGTTTCCACATCCTGCAGTCGATCATCGCGATCGGCTCGGGCGGCATCACAGGCAAGGGCTGGACGCGCGGCACGCAGGCCCACCTGGAGTTCGTCCCGGAGCGCACCACCGACTTCATCTTCGCCGTCTACTCCGAGGAATTCGGGCTGGCCGGCAACCTGTTCCTGATGCTGCTGTATCTGCTGCTGATCGGGCGCGGCCTGATGATCACGGCCAATGCCCCCAATTTCTTTACCCGCCTGCTGGCGGGCGCCACCACGATGATCTTCTTTACCTATGCATTCGTTAACATGGGGATGGTGAGCGGTATCCTGCCCGTCGTGGGCGTACCGCTGCCGTTCATGAGCTATGGCGGCACGGCCGCACTGACCCTGGGTGTCGCCTCCGGCATCCTGATGAGCATCCAGCGCAACCGCAAGCTGGTACAGACATGACGGCGCACGTGTTCCATCGCGCCGGCGCCTGCACCCTGCTGGCGGCCCTGCTGGCGCTGGCCGGCTGCGGCAGCAATCCCATCGTCGCCTCGCTGCCGGGCGCACCGAAGGTCAAGCCGCACAAGCGCGAGCCGGGGGTGCCGGACCTGCCCCCCGCCGGTTCCGGCCGCGGCGGCTACTACAAGGACGACGGCCCCGGCGACGATCCGCCGCCGAACCTGATGCAGACGCCGGATGCGGAAGTACGCAACGATCCGCCGCTGCCCCGTTCGAACCGGCCCTACGTCGTATTCGGCAAGACCTATACGCCGATCCCGAACGACCAGCCGTTTACGCAGCGCGGCATGGGCACGTGGTACGGCAAGAAGTTCCATGGCCAGCGCACGTCGTCCGGCGAACTGTACGATATGTACAAGATGTCGGCCGCCCATCCGACCTTGCCGATCCCGTCGTATGCGCGGGTGACGAACCTGAACACGGGCAAGACGGTGATCGTGCGGGTCAACGACCGTGGCCCGTTCCATTCCAGCCGCGTCATCGACGTGTCCTACACGGCCGCGCTGAAACTGGGCCTGCTGGGCAACGGCAGCAGCCAGCTGGAAGTGACGCGCATCATGCCGGACGAGATCGAGCGCATGGTGGCGGCGCGCAAGGCGGGCACGTTGATCGCGGCCATCGAAGGCCTGCCGGTCGCGCCGCCGGGGACGGTGCCGGTGCTGTCCGCGACGACGGGCCCGGACGACATCGAGAACTTCCTGCTGGCGCGCGACGCTGCGCCGGACCGCGCCGCGCCGGGCCCCGGCGGGTTCTACCTGCAGCTGGGCGCCTATTCGCGCGAGGAAAGCGCCGCCACGATGCGCGAGCGGCTCGCCAGCGCCACGCGCGGCAGCGACTACGAGGTGGTGCAGGCCGGCACGCTGTACCGCCTGTACGGCGGGCCGTTCGGCAGCCGCGAGGAAGCAGCCAACGCTGCGGCCCGGCTGCCGCCGGCGCTGCGCTTGAAGCCCTTGATCGTGCAGCGGCAGGTCAATTGAGCGTTCAGGTAACAGGCTTGGGGTCTGTCCCTAAAAGGGACTGGCCCCGAAGTTCATGTCCGATGCAGGTGTAGCGGCGGCGTGCAGTCAGCTTTGTTTGCGCGAGTGCGGCAGTGCCAAACTTCGGGGTCAGTCCCCTGCGGGGACAGACCCCCATCCTACCTGCACCCCCGCACCTGCTGCTCGGGGAACTTCGCGGCAATCCGCTCCAGGCTTGCGCGGGTGGCGGCCGTGATGTCGCGGAACTGGAAGACCATCTGCTTGCTGGCCGAATAGCGCGGCGCCACGCGCGCCGTCGTCACGCCTTGCTTGACCAGCTTCGCGAGCGCCGTCTGCGCGGCCGTTTCGGCCTTGAACACGCCCAGCGAGATGCCGTTCTTCTGCTGGCCATCGGGGACGATGTAGAAGTCGGCCACGCCTTTCGCACGCAGCTCGGCCGCGCGCTTTTCCGCCACGTCGCGCGTGGGCGCGGGCGGGATCATGACCATGTAGCTGGAGATCTCCTGGCCCGGCACGTTGCGGCGCGCCTGGCGGTCGCCCAGCGCCAGCGGCGCCAGTTGCGCCTCGAAACGACGCGCGTCGGCCAGCACGAAGTTGCCCACTTCCAGGCAGGCCACGACAGGCTTGTCCTCTGCCCGTGCCGCCGGTGCCGCGTCGGGCGCGGCGGGGGCTGTCGCAGCGTTGGCTCCGTTGGCCGCATTGGCCTTCTCTGCCGAAATGAGCGTCAGCTGCCTGGCGTTCAACTGCTTCTGCAGGCGCGCGGGCTCGTGTTCCTCGCCCTGGAAACTGCCCAGGATGCCCTGGCCATAGGCGAACAGCGCGGCATTCGTGACCAGCAACACGGCAAAACAGAACTTCAGCACGGATCACCCTCCGCCCGCACGATCGCGTGCAGGCCTTTCATGACGATATTGTCCACATGGCGCAGCGCGCCGGCCAGCAGCGGCGCTTGCGCCAGCATCGGCGCGATGTACGGTGCCGCACCGCCCGACAGGATGCATTCTACGGCGCCATGCCGGGCAAAGGCGCGCTCGATGGCGCCCGCCTGCGCCGACAGGCAGCCCGCCAGGATGGCGTCGTCGGTGTTGTCGGCAAACGGGGAGGGCAGCAGGGCGCCCGGCTGGATCTGCGGCAGCTGCGCCGTGTTGCGGGCCAGCGAACTGGCCATCAGCCCGAGGCCCGGCAGGATCATGCCGCCGACGAAGCGGCCGGCAGCGTCGATCGCGTCGATCGTCGTGGCCGTGCCGCAGTTGGCGACGACGACCGCACGGCCGGGCGCCAGCGCGCGCGCGCCGATGGCGGCGGCAAACCGGTCGCACCCCAGTTGCGCGGGATTGCGGTAGCCGTTGACCAGGCCGGCCCGCTGCGCGGACGAGGCGAACCATTCGACCGCCGCGCCAGGCGCGACGGCCGCCAGCATCTGCTCCAGCCGCGTGCGCACGGCGGTGCCGGCGACGTTCGCGGCCAGCACGCGCAGCGGTGGCGCCGCACCGAACGCGGTGCCCCACTGCGCGGCCAGGTCGGCGGCATCCGCGTGCAGCGCCGCGCCCTCGGCCAGCCAGCCATCGGCGGCACTGTCCACCAACGCCCATTTGATGCGCGTGTTGCCCGCGTCGACCAGCAGCCAGGCGCTCACGATGCGAGCCTCAGCGACACGTCGCCGGACAGCACGGTGACGCGGCCGCCCGGGGTATCGAGAACGAGCCGGCCCGCCTCGTCCACGCCGGCGGCGCGGCCGTGCTGCACGACGGCGCCGTGGTCGAGGATGTTGACGGCCGCGCCGCGCCAGCCCTGCAGCGCATTCCACCGGTCCATGAACGGCGCGAAGCCCGTGTCGTCGAACTCGGCCAGCACGGCCGCCAGGCGGCTCAGCAAAGTTGCCACCAGCACGTTGCGGTCCATCTGCGCCAGCCAGGGCGCGGACGCGACGGCGCGGCCCACGCTCGCCTCCAGTTCGTCCGGCAGCAGCAGGTTCATGCCGCAGCCGATGACGGCCCAGATGGCGCCGTCCGGCGCGGCCTGCGTCTCGACGAGGATGCCGGCCAGCTTGGCGCCGTCCTTCATGACGTCGTTCGGCCACTTCAGCTGCACGGGCACGTCCAGGCCCGCCAGCGTTTCGGCCAGCGCCACGCCGACGGCCAGCGGCAGCCCGGCCAGCCGGTGCAGCGGGCCCTGGAAGCGCCACGCCAGCGAGAACGTCAGCGACGATCCCGGCGCGGACAGCCAGCTGCGGCCGGCCCGCCCGCGCCCGGCGGTCTGGCGTTCGGCGATGCGCAGCACGGGGCCCGCCAGGCCGCCGCCGTCATGGCTGGCCGATGGCAGGCGCGCGAGCAGGTCGGCGTTGGTCGATCCCGTTTCCAGCACGACTTCGATGGCGATGTGGGAAGCGCTGGCGGCGCAGCCGGCATGGATGGCGGCGGCGTCCAGCCGCAGGTGGTCGGTATGGTTCATGACGGGGAAGACTTGCGCGGCTTGCGCGGCGCCCGGGCAAAGGCCAGATCATACAGCGCATCGGGCAGCAAGCGCAGCAGCTTGGCCACGATGCCCATCTGCCATGGAATCACGCGGTAGCTGACGCCTGCATCGATGGCCCGTGCGGCGCGTGCGGCGAAGACCTCCGGCGCCAGCAGGAACGGCATCCGGTACGGATTGTGGCGGGTCATCGGCGTGTCGATATAGCCCGGCGCGATCGTCACCACGTGGATGCCCTGCGGGCGCAGCTCGACGCGCAGCGATTCGCAGTAGGTCATCACCGCCGCCTTCGAAGCGCTGTAGGCGCCCGCGCCGGGCAGTCCGCGGATGCCCGCGACGCTGCCGATGCCGACCAAGCGGCCGGCAGTACGCTGGGTGCGCAGCGCCGCGATGAACGGTGCGAAGGTGGCCACGGTGGCGGTGACGTTGGTGGCGACGATGTCGGCAAATACGGGCAGGTCTTCCGGTCGCTCGGTCAGCGTGCCGTGCGAGATGCCGGCGTTGGCGATGACGATGTCGATGCCGCCCGCGTGGGCGAGGAAGTCGGTGGCGGCCGCGTACAGCGCGGCATGGTCGCGCACATCGACGGCGTACGTGCGGTGCAGGTGGGAATTGGGCGAATGGGGAAGGGTGGCGAGCAGCGCCAGCAGCGCGTCGTGGCGGCGCGCCAGCAGGCCGACAACCGCGCCGGCGCCCGCATAGTGGGCGGCCAGCGCGGCGCCGATGCCGCTGGAAGCGCCGGTGATGAAAACGCGCTTCACGGCAGCCCGGGGATTACTTCTTTGCGGCCTTGGCCTTGGCGACCAGCGCGTCCAGCACCTGCAGCGTGGCCTGCTGCTGCTTGGCTTCCGTGTCCAGGTCCTTGTTGGCCTGGCCCGTCAGGCTGGGCGAGGCCTGCCAGCGGCCGTCCACGACCAGCAGCGGCCAGTATTCGACCTTGTAGCTCTCCATCATGGCGCCGGCGCGGCGGATCTTGCCGGCCACGCCGAACGAGCGGTACGTGTCGATGAACTTGGTGCGGTCGACGCCGTTCCTGGCGACCCAGTCGAACACCGCCTCGTCGCGCGTGAACTCCTGGCGCTCCTCATGCAGCGCCTTCAGCACTTTCGATTGAAGCTGGTCCGCCAAACCCATCGACTCGAGCGTGTAGTACAGCTTCTGCTGCGGCGCCAGGCGCTCGTTGTAGGGCACGTGCACGCGCTTGAAGGCGATATTGTCGCCCTGCTTCTTCACCCAGGCCGACAGCAGCGGATCGAACGTGTTGCAGTGCGGGCACCAGTAGGCGAAGAACTCGATGACCTCGACCTTCTTGCCGCTCTCGGTCGGCTGCGGGGTTGGCAGTACCTGGTAGTCGGCGCCTTCCTTCGGCGCGGTGGGGGAGGCCGCGGCGCCGAAGGCGACGAGCGACAGGGAGGCGGTCAACGTCAGGACGGACAGGATCTTCTTCAGCATATGCATCGTTCTCCAGGCAGGGTTATTTCTGGTTGCGTACGACGGCCACGTCGACGCCGTTCTCGGACAGCTTGCCGCGCACCTTGTTCATCGCCTCCACCTGCGTGAACGGGCCCACGCGCACGCGGTGCAGCACGCCCGAATCGGTGCTGCGGTCGGTCACGCTGGCCTCGAAGCCCAGCAGCGCCAGCTTGGCGCGCACCGCTTCCGCATCCGCTGTCTCGCGGTAGGCGCCGGCCTGCAGGTAATAGACCCACTTGTCGTCGCCCGGCGCGGACGGCGCCGGGGCACCGGACTGCGACGGTGGCGCGGCCGTGTTCACGGGCGCAGGCGCCTTCGGCTCGCTCGGCTGCGCCTGGATCTTGTCGACCACGGCCTGAAGCGGATCGGGTTGCGGCGCCGCCGGTGCGGGCGCCGGCGCCGGCGCGGCGGGATGCGCCTCCTTCTCGAAGTCGCGGTTGGCGCTGCGGGTGGCGTCGCGGTTGCCGTACATCGGCTTGTTCGGGTCCGAGATCTGGCCCGTGGCCTCGGCCGGCTTGGCGCGGGCCGGCTTTTCCGTGAACGGCGACTGGCCCTTGGTGATCATCAGCGCGACGACCACGGCGATCGCCAGACCGATGACGAGGCCGATGACGATGCCGACCAGCGTGCTGCCCTGCTGGCGGCGCAGGGGCGAGGAAGGGATGGAACGGAAGCGATGGTTCATGGAATCTTACATCTGGTTGGGAGCGGAAACGCCGATCAGGGCCAGGCCGTTGCGCAGCACCTGGCGCACGGCGACGGCCAACGCCAGGCGGGCCAGCTTCAGCGGCTCGTCGTCGTCCAGCAGCCACTTGTGCGCGAAGTAATAGCTGTGCAGCTCGCCGGCCAGCTCGCGCAAGTAGAACGCGACCTGGTGCGGACCCAGCTCGGCCTGGGCGCGTTGCAGCACTTCAGGATAGGCGGCCAGCTTGGCCAGCAGAGCGGCTTCGTGCGGCGTTGTCAGCGGCGACAGGTCGACGCCGGCCAGCGTGGCTTCGTCGCCGCCCCAATTCGCAAGCGCCGAGCAGATGCGCGCGTGCGCATACTGGACGTAGTAGACCGGATTCTCGTCGTTGGTGGCCAGGGCCACGTCCACGTCGAACACGAATTCCGTGTCCGCTTTACGGGAGATCAGGAAGAAGCGCACGGCGTCGCGGCCCTTCGTGATGTCGCCGCCGCCGGACCATTCGATCAGGTCGCGCACCGTGACGTACGAGCCGGCCCGCTTGGAGATCTTGACCTCGGCGCCGTCCTTCATGACGGTGACCATCTTGTGCAGCACGTAGTCGGGATAGCCCTGCGGGATGCCCAGGTTAACGGCCTGCAGGCCGGCGCGCACGCGCGCGATGGTGCCGTGGTGGTCGGAACCCTGGATGTTGATCGCCTGCGTGAAGCCGCGCTGGAATTTGACGATGTGGTACGCCACGTCCGGCACGAAGTACGTGTAGGTGCCGTCCTTCTTGCGCATCACGCGGTCCTTGTCGTCGCCGTAGTCGGTCGTGCGCAGCCACAGGGCGTCGCCTTCCTCGTACGTGTGGCCGTTGGCGACCAGCGCCGCGACGGCCGCTTCCACCTTGCCGTCGGTGTACAGCGACGATTCCAGGTAGTAGTTGTCGAACTTGACGCCGAAGGCCTGCAGGTCGGTGTCCTGCTCGCAGCGCAGGTAGGCAACGGCGAATGCCCGGATCGACTCGAAGTCCTCGACGTCGCCGGAACCCGTCACTGGCACGCCGTCGCTGGCGGCCACGGTTTTCCTGGCGAGGAAGTCGGCGGCGATCTCGGCGATGTAGTCGCCGTTGTAGGCCGACTCGGGCCACTCGGTGTCGCCCGGCTTGAAGCCGCGCGCGCGTGCCTGCACCGACGTGGCCAGCGTCTGGATCTGCACGCCGGCGTCGTTGTAGTAGTACTCGCGCGTGACGTCGAAGCCCTGCGCCTCGAACAGCGACGACAGTGCGTCGCCCAGCGCGGCCTGGCGGCCGTGGCCCACGTGCAGCGGGCCGGTCGGGTTGGCCGAGACGAATTCGATGATCACGTGCTGGCCCGCGCCCGCATCGCTGCGGCCGAATGCCTCGCGCTGTGCCAGCACGGTGGCGACGACGGCCTGCTTGGCCGCGTCCGTCACGCGCAGGTTGATGAAGCCGGGGCCCGCGATCTCGGCGGTGGCGATGACATCCTTGGCGGCCGGGTTTTCCAGCAGCGCGGCGACGACCTTCTGGGCCAGTTCGCGCGGGTTGGTCTTGAGCTGCTTGGCCAGCTGCATGGCGATATTGCAGGCAACGTCGCCGTGGGCGGCATCGCGCGGACGCTCCAGCACCACGTTGGGAGTAATGTCCGATCCGGCCAGGATCGGGGCGAGGGCGGCCTGGAACAGGTCGACGATCTGTTGTTTTTGTTGGGCGAGCATGAGGGTATGGGCGGCTGGGCCGCGCAATTGGGTGACTTTTTAGAGAACGTACATTATAGGACGGACATTATAGGGGGACATTATACAAGCTGGGAGGGGGCGCCCCGCCGCTGGGAGCGGGCTGGGCAGGCGGGCACTGATACAATCCCGCCTTTATTACCGCATCACGAAAGAATCACATGAACAAGCGTCCGACGCTGTCCCTGAAGGCGAAGCCGTCTCCCGCCAGGAAGGCCACCGCGCAGCGCCCGGCGCGCCCGGCAGCCAAGCCGGCGCCCCAGCCGAAGGCCGCAGCCGCCCAGCCCGCGCCAGCCCCGGCGGCACCTGCCACGCCCTGGAACAAGGACGCGATCCGCCAGCACACGCCGCGCCCGGGCCGTCCGCCCGCACCGAAGATGGGCACGGCGCCTGCGCCCGACCCGGTCGGCCTGCGCGCCAGCCACCACCGCGACCTGAAACCAGCCCTGCAGACCGACTACAAGGCCGAGCTGAAGCCCGATTCGCTGGCGTTCGCGCTGCTGGGCGCCGCCGCGGCCGTCGTGCAGGTGCGCGGCGGCACGGCGCTGCCACAGGCACTGGCCGGGGTGTTCGGCACGCAGGAGGCCACGGCGCAGGGTCGTGGCGCGATCCAGGACATCGCCTACCGCGCCATGCGCCAGCTGGGGCGCAGCGACGCGCTGGTGGCCGCGATGGCACCGAAGGCACCGGATCCGCTGGTGGCGGCGCTGCTGGCGTGCGCGCTGCCGCTGATGCAGCCCGATGCCGCCGGCGTCGCGCCGTACGAGGCCTTTACCGTTGTCGACCAGGCTGTCACGGCGGCCGGCTCGCATCCGGACACGGTACGTGCCAAGGGCATGGTCAACGCGCTGCTGCGCCGCTTCCTGCGCGAGCGCGAAGCGCTGCTGGCCGACGTGGCGCTGCAGCCGTTGGCGCGCTGGAACTATCCGCAGTGGTGGATCGACGCGGCGATTACCGCCTATCCGCAGGACTGGCAGCAGATCCTGGCGGCGGGCGACGCGGCACCGCCGCTGACGTTGCGCGTGAATGCGCGCAAGGGTTCCGTCGAGGGCTACCTGGCCTTGCTGGCCGAGGCGGGCATCGGCGCGCGCCAGGTCGGTCCATGGGCCGTGCGGCTGGACAAGCCGGTGGGCGTCCATGCCATTCCCGGTTTCGACGCGGGCCTCGTCTCGGTGCAGGACGCCGGCGCCCAGCTGGCCGCGCCGCTGCTGGACCTGCAGGACGGCATGCGCGTGCTCGATGCGTGCGCGGCCCCCGGCGGCAAGACCTGCCACATCCTGGAGACGGCCGACGTGCACGTCACGGCCCTCGATGCCGACCCGCGCCGCCTGGTCCGGGTGGGCGAAAACCTGGACCGCCTGGGCCTTGCTGCCACGCTGCAGGCGGCCGAGGCGCAAAGCCGCGGCTGGTGGGACGGCGCAGGGTTCGACCGCATCCTGGCGGACGTGCCTTGCACGGCCTCCGGCATCGTGCGGCGCCACCCCGATATTCGCTGGCTGCGCCGCAAGGGCGACGCGCTCCAACTTGCAACACTTTCGGCCGAAATTCTCGACAATCTTTGGCAGATGCTGCGGCCCAATGGTAAATTGCTGTTCGTGACATGTTCGTTGTGGCCGCAGGAATCCGAGGCGCAGGCGGCCGCTTTCGCGGTGCGCAATCGCGCCACGCGACTCGATGCGCCCGGTCAGCTGCTGCCCGTGGGCGCGGCCGAACAGGATCACGATGGTTTGTTTTACGCGCTGTTCCAGAAGAGTGTGTAAAAACTCAGCCAATTTTCTGCCTGTTTGGCTCAATAACCACCGCAACCTCTGATTGATAGCGCGCACGTGACCTTACGATTCGTCCGACTCCTGGCCTGCCAGCTGCTGCTGATGCTGGCCTGCGCGCTGCCGCAGGCGGCCCGGGCTGCCGAGGAGACCGTGGAGATCACACGTGCGACCATCGAAGCGGCCGAAGAGGGCTACCGCCTGTCCGCCGCCTATTCGTTCGACTTGAGCCACGGCCTGGAAGACGCGCTGCAGTACGGCGTCCAGCTGTACTTCACCACCGAGATCTCCTTTACCCGGCCGCGCTGGTACTGGTTCGACGAGAAGGCCGTCACCAACAAGCGCACCCACCGCATCTGGTACGACGTGCTGACGCGCCAGTACCACGTGACGATCATCGGCAGCGTGTCCCAGAACTTCGAATCGCTCGAGGACGCGCTGTTCTTCATCCGCCGGCCCACCCGCTGGGTGGTGGCGCCTCGGGGCGCGCTGAAGGTGGGCGAGGTCTACAACGTCACCGTCAGCATGGGCATGGACCGCAACTACCTGCCCAAGCCGATCCAGGTGAGCGCCTTCAACAACCGCGAGTGGACCCTGGCGTCCCAGAAGAAAACCTTCCAGTACAGGGCCGAGTAAGTGACCCAGGCATTGCGGTATCTGTTCGTCGTCGCGGGAGCCATCTGCAGCATCTTGCTGTTCCTGCTGGCGTCGGCGTCCGACAATTCCGGCTTCTTCGACCGTTACTATTCCTGGCTGCTGGCGATGAACGCCACGGTGGCCTTCGCGCTGCTGGCCCTCGTCGCGGTCTCGCTGTTCCGGCTCTATTCGCGCTACAAGAGCGGCAAGTTCGGCTCGCGCCTGATGACGCGGCTCGTCATGCTGTTCGCGGCCATCGGCGTGCTGCCCGGGCTCGTCATCTTCCTCGTCTCCGTGCAGTTCGTCTCTCATTCGATCGAGTCATGGTTCAACGTGCGTGTCGAGGAGGCGCTGGAGGCCGGCCTGGACCTGGGCCGCTCCGCGCTCGACGCCTCGCTGACGGAGTTGCGCGCCGAGGCCGACAAGACCGCCGAGGAGCTGTCGCGGCTGCCGTTCTATGCGGCGCCGTCCGCGCTGGCGCGCTTCGTCAAGGAACATCCGCGCACGCAGAGCGCGATCATCGTCGACGCCGACGGCGGCCTGATCGTGTCGGCCATGGGCGAACGCCGCGTCAACCTGTCGGCCGACCTGCCCACCACCGCCATGATGGCCAAGGCGCAGGCCGATCCGCCCTATGCGGTGGCGGAAGGCGGCAGCGAGCTGCGCGACGACACCGTGGGTGCGCCGCCGGTGCAGCCCGATCCGAACAACGTGCTGCGCCTGCGCGTGCTGCTGCCGATCCCGGGCGCCGTGCAGGCCTCGGGCGCGCACCTGGCGCCGCGCTACCTGCAGATCATCCAGGCCGCCGCACCGCGCCTGGCCAGCGACGGCGACATGCTGCGCACCGCCTACAGCGAGTACAAGGAGCGCTTCGTGGCCCGCGTCGGCTTGCGCCGCATGTACATCGAGACGCTGACGTTGACGTTGCTGCTGGCCGTGTTCGGCGCCATCGCGGCGGCCTTCCTGATCGCCAATGACCTGGCCCAGCCGCTGCTGCTGCTGGCCGAGGGCACGCGCGCCGTCGCCGAGGGCGACCTGTCGCCGCGCCCGATCGTGGCCAGCTCCGACGAACTGGGCACGCTGACGCAAAGCTTCAACACGATGACACGCCAGCTGTCGGAGGCGCGCACGGCGGTCGAGCGCAACCGCATCGCGCTGCAGAACGCCAAGGCCCACCTGGAATCCGTACTGGCCAACATGTCGGCCGGCGTGATGGTGCTCGATGCCGAGTTCCGCCTCGTCACGTGCAACGATTCGGTCGAACGCATCCTGCAGAAGGCCGGCACGGCCCTGGTGGGCAAGCCGCTGGCGGACGTGGAGGGCATGCAGGAATTCGCCGCCGCCGTCACCGCCGCGTTCTCCGCGCAGAGCGCGCAGTCGGCGGCCGGACGCAACGTCCAGCGCCTGCACTGGCAGCGCCAGATCGAGATCTCGCGGCCCGGCGGCGGGCCGGACGAGAACGCGCTGATCCTGCTGACGCGCGGTTCGCGCCTGCCGCAGGAAGGCGGCGGCGGCTACATCGTCGTGTTCGACGACATCACCGACGTCATTTCCGCCCAGCGCTCGATCGCCTGGGGCGAGGTGGCGCGCCGGCTGGCGCACGAGATCAAGAATCCGCTGACGCCGATCCAGCTGTCGGCCGAGCGGCTGCAGATGAAGCTGGAGGACAAGCTGGAACAGCGCGACGTCGAGCTGCTCAACAAGAGCACCAGCACGATCGTCAACCAGGTCAGCGCGATGAAGCGCATGGTGGACGATTTCCGCGACTACGCGCGCACGCCGCCGGCCCAGCTGCTGCCGCTCGACCTGAACGCACTGGTGGAGGAAATCCTGCACCTGTATATCGGCGACGAGGGCAACGACATCATCCACGCCCAGCTGGCGCCGTTCCTGCCGATGGTGATGGGCGACGAAACCCAGATGCGCCAGGTGATCCACAACCTCTTGCAGAACGCCCAGGATGCGCTGGCCGACCAGGTCGCGCCCGCGCGCGCGCCGCGCATCGACGTGGTGACGGAAGCCATCCACTACCAGAGCGCGGACGGCGGCACGCGTATTGCCGTGCGCCTGTCGATTGCCGATAACGGTCCCGGTTTCGCACCGAAGATCCTGGCGCGCGCGTTCGAGCCGTACGTCACGTCGAAGGCGCGCGGCACGGGGCTGGGACTGGCAATGGTGAAGAAAATCATCGACGAGCATGGGGGCCGGATCGATATCCAGAACCATGCCGATGGAAGTGGCGCTTCGGTGCTGATTTTACTGTTAAAGTTGGCACCGGTGCAGTTGGCATAATATTCGGAACACTAATAAAATCATCATCAAATTCGGCCAGCCGCACGTGATTCCGTGAGGAATTTGTGGCACCCGCAGGAGCAGCGGAATCGCTACCGGACGCAGTGTGAAATACACCAGCGTCCACCGCGGCCGGGCCGTCGCAAAATGATAAGAAGAGGGCAGGGATAGATGGCAAATATTCTGGTAGTAGATGATGAAATGGGCATCCGGGAACTGCTCTCGGAAATCCTCGGCGACGAGGGGCACGCGGTCACGCTGGCGGAAAACGCGCAGCAGGCCCGCCAGGCCCGCGCCGCCGGCGCGCCCGACCTGGTCCTGCTCGACATCTGGATGCCCGATACGGACGGCGTCACGCTGCTGAAGGAATGGCAGCGCGACGGGCTCCTGACGATGCCCGTCATCATGATGTCCGGCCACGCCACGATCGACACGGCGGTCGAGGCCACCCGCATCGGCGCGCTGAACTTCCTGGAAAAGCCGATCGCCATGCAGAAGCTGCTGAAGGCCGTCCAGGCCGGCCTGACGCGCGCGCAGGAAGTGGTGCGCGCGCCCGTGATGGCGCAGCGTCCCGCCGCGCTGCCGCCCGTCGAAGAAGCGGCCGCGCCCACCTTTGGCGCCCAGCCGGCGCCGGCGCCCGGCGCCCATGGCATTGCCATGTCGCGCGGCAGCGGTGAAGGGCATACCTTCAACCTGTCGTTCGACCTGCCGCTGCGCGAGGCGCGCGATGCGTTCGAGCGCATGTACTTCGAGCACCACCTGGGCCGCGAAGGCGGCAGCATGACGCGCGTGGCCGAGAAGACGGGACTGGAGCGTACCCACCTGTATCGCAAGCTGAAGCAACTGGGTGTCGAGCCCGGCAAGCTGGCGAAAAAGAACCAGCAGGCCTGACGGCTTGCCGGTAGCGACACCTCGGCCAGCCAGGCCGGCCCTGCCGACGACGCTCGTCACGGGCCGGCGCGCCGCCGATCGCGAACGGGCGATCGCGGCCGTCATCGACGGGCCCGACACCACGGTCATCCTCGAGGGCCTGGCCGACCCGACCTCTCCCCTTGTCGACCATACCGCGCTGGCGGACCCGCCCGCGATCGTGCGCATCGCGCCGGGCTGCCTTTGCTGCGCCGGTAATCTCGTTTTGCGTGTTACATTGAATCGTCTCTTGCGCCGCCCGCCAGCGCGCCTTTTTATCAGCCTGGCCGATGCGACCCATGTCGGACAGCTGCGCGCGTTCCTGTCGGCCCCGCCCTACGACAGCCTGCTGTCCCTCTGTGACGACATCACGGCGTGATTGCTGAAGGTTCTGTACTGGTTTTTGTCCCCTTGAAAAGACCTTGTACAGCCCCACTTCGAAACTGAACGCGGAACCCAGCCCGGTTCTGCCCCTGGAGAGAAGGAAGCGATATGAACCTCATCTACAACAGCGAGCAGTACAGCGTCGTCGAATTCGGACCCGACCGTGAACTCGAAGCTCTGCGCTTCGGCGGCTATGAAATCGTCGACAAAGGCGGCAAGCGCGAAATCTTCATTGCCGGGTTGCTGGCACAGAACTTCCGCCGCGACGTCAACCAGCTCATCGCCAATGAGCCCACGATGGAGGAAATCGACGAGTTCCTCGGCAATTACGACTCCTTGATGAGTCAGCCGGTGTTGCTGCATTAAATCGTGGATGGCTTTGCCGCGCCTGGCGCCGCAAGGCAGGCACCGCTCGCCGCCCCGGGGCGGCCGTGATAAGGTGACGGTCGGGTAGACCTTTTTCACGTCATGCTATGTGCCAACTTTTGGGAATGAACTGCAATGTGCCGACCGACATTGTGTTCAGCTTTACCGGCTTCGCCATGCGCGGCGGCCGGACCGATACCCACCACGACGGTTGGGGTATCGCCTTCTTCGAGGGCGCCGGCGTGCGCCATTTCGTCGATCACCAGGCTGCCGTCGACTCGCCGGTCGCCACGCTGATCAAGACCTATCCCATCAAATCGCGCAATGTCGTCGCGCACATCCGCAAGGCCACGCAAGGCGCGGTCGCGCTGGAGAACTGCCATCCGTTCGTGCGGGAGCTGTGGGGGCGCTACTGGGTGTTTGCCCACAATGGCGACCTGAAGCAATTCGATCCCGTGCTGGACGGCGCCTTCCGCCCTGTCGGCACGACCGACAGCGAACGGGCCTTCTGCCACCTGCTGCAGGAACTGCGGCGGCGTTTCGGCGATACCCGGCCGCAGCGCGCGGCGCTGCACGCCGCCCTGGCCGAGCTGGTGCCGGCGATTGCGGCCCACGGCACGTTCAACATGATGCTGTCGGACGGCACGGCGCTGTTCGCGCATTGTTCGACCAGCCTGCATTACCTGGTGCGCCAGCATCCGTTCGATACGGCAATCCTGTCCGACGAGGACGTGCGCGTCGATTTCTCCCAAGTGACGACGCCTGACGACCGTGTCGCCATCATCGTCACCCAGCCGCTGACGACCAATGAGCGCTGGACTGCTTTCGCAACGGGCGAATTGCTGTGTTTTGTCGACGGCTTGCCCCAGCCGGCACCCGTGTAGTTACAGAGGAAAAATATATTTTTTGTCAGAAACTCACCGTTTCCGGCCTGTTAATGTCAAAATGGCAGGATAACCAGGACGCATGCCATGATTGATCTTTCCAGTAACGATAGTTCCCGAAACCTGCGCGTGCGCGAGTTCTACCTGGGACGGCAACCGATCCTGGATCGGCAGCAGGGCCTGATGGCGTACGAGCTGCTGTTCCGCAATGCTCCCGTCGGCCCGGCCCAGATCGACACGTCGCCGCTGTCGGCCACCGCCGCCGTTATCGCCCACGCATCCCAACTGGGCGTGGAGCGGGTGATCGGCACATCGCTGGCATTCGTCAACATCGACACGGATGCGCTCCTCAGCGATATCTTCGGCTTCCTGCCGCGCGAGAAGACGGTGCTGGAGATCGACGAGACCATGCCGGCCACGCCGGCGGTACTGGGGCGCATGGCCGACCTGGCCAGCCACGGCTTCCGCTTCGCGCTGGTGGACGTGCGTGGCGACAGCGACCAGGTCCAGGCCATGCTGCCGCTGGTCGAGTTCGTCAAGATGAGCATGCGCGACACGTCGCCGGACATGCGTGCGCGCATGGCGCCGCGCCTGAAGCGCGACGGCAAGCAGCTGATCGCCGAGAAGGTCGAGACGCGCGAGGAATTCCAGAACTGCCTGGACCTGGGCTTCGACTATTTCCAGGGCTTCTATTTTGCCCGGCCTGCCATCATGAGCGGCAAGAAGCTGACGCCGTCGCAACTGGCGCTGCTGGATCTGATGGCGCTCGTGACGTCCGACGCGGACAATCCGGATATCGAGAAGGCGATCAAGCGCGACGTGTCGCTGGCATTGAACCTGATCCGCCTCGTCAACACACCGGCGGTGGGTGCGCGCCAGCGCATCGATTCGTTGAGCCAGGCCGTGGCCATCCTGGGCCGGCGCCAGCTGCAGCGCTGGCTGCAGATCATGCTGTATGCCGAACCGGGCAAGCGCGGCAACAACATGACGCCGCTGCTGCTGCTGGCCACCACCCGCGGCCGCCTGCTGGAACTGTTGGCGCAGAAGCTGCGCCCGGCGCACCGCCACGTGGCCGACATCGCATTCACGGTGGGGATCATGTCGCTGATGGACACGTTGTTCGGCATGCCGATGACGGAGATCATGACGCAGGTCGCGGTCAGCGAGGAGGTGTCGGACGCGCTGCTGTACCGCGCGGGCTTCTTCGGCGACCTCCTGAAGCTGGCCGAAGCGCTGGAACGCATCGAGGACAACGAGGAAGCGATCCTGCCGGCGCTGCAGGACCTGGCGATGTCGACGCAGGAGCTGGTCGAGCTGGAGATGGCCGCGTTCGAGTGGAGCGATACCGTAACGCGCTACGCCGTGTGAGGTAACCCCAGGTGACCCGCTGGCGCCACAGGCCTTAGGGTCTGTCCCTTCGGGACTGACCCTGGTTTTCCATGGCCGTGCGCGCGAATCGATAAAAACCGGGGTCAGTCCCCTGCGGGGACAGACCCCAAGCCTGCAATGCATCAGGCGCCGCAGGCCCTTATAAATTCGGCGCCAGCCAACGCTCCAGCGTCACCTTGTCCACCCCGCGCCGCGCGACCATGTCGTTCAGCTGGTCCTCGCCGATCTTGCCGACCGTGAAGTACTTCGACTGCGGGTGCGCGAAGTAGAAGCCGGCTACCGCCGCCCCCGGGAACATCGCAAACGATTCGGTCAGCTCCATGCCGATCTCCTCGGCCTGCAGCACGCGGAACAGGTCCGCCTTGACCGTGTGCTCCGGGCAGGCCGGATAGCCCGGCGCCGGGCGGATGCCGCGGTACTCTTCGTTGATCAATGCTGCATTGGACAGCGTCTCGTCGGCCGCATAGCCCCACAAGTCCTTGCGCACGCGTTCGTGCAGGTACTCGGCGAACGCCTCGGCCAGGCGGTCCGCCAAGGCCTTGAGCATGATCGACGAGTAGTCGTCGTGCGCGTCCTCGAAACGCTTCTCGTACTTCTCGATGCCCAGGCCCGCCGTCACGGCAAACATGCCGAGATAGTCCTTCACGCCGGAAGACTTGGGCGCGATGAAGTCGGCCAGGCACTGGTTGGGCCGCTGCACGCCGTCGATGACGGGCTTCACGCCTTGCTGGCGCAGGCCGTAGTAGGTGAACGCCACTTCGCTGCGGGTGTCGTCCGTGTAGACCTCGATGTCGTCGTCGTTGACGCTGTTGGCGGGCAGCAGCGCGACGGCGCCGTTGGCCGTCAGCCAGCGGCCGTCGATGATGCGCTTCAGCAGCGCCTGGCCTTCCGCGAACACCTTGGTCGCCGCTTCGCCCACCACGTCGTCGGTCAGGATGGCGGGGTAGGGGCCGGCCAGGTCCCAGGTCTGGAAGAACGGACCCCAGTCGATGTACTGCGCCAGGAGCGCGAGGTCGACGTTGCGGAACAGGCGGCGGCCGACGAACTTCGGCTTCACCGGCGCGAACTCGAGCTTCATCTTGTTGGCGCGCGCGGTGGCCAGCGTGACGGTGGGCAGCGCCTTCTTGCTCGCATGTTGCTCGCGGATGCGCGCGTAGTCATGCTCCACTTCCTCGATGTACTTGTCGCGCGCTTCCGGCGTCAGCAGCGATTGCGCCACCGAGACGGAGCGCGACGCGTCCGGCACGTAGACGACGGGACCTTCGTAGTTGTGGGCGATCTTGACGGCCGTGTGGGCGCGGCTGGTGGTGGCGCCGCCGATCAGCAGCGGGATCTTCAGCATGCGGAAGTGCGGGTCGCGCTGCATTTCCTTGGCCACGTGCGCCATCTCTTCCAGCGAAGGCGTGATGAGGCCGGACAGGCCGATGATGTCGGCGTTCTCCAGCTTGGCGCGCGCCAGGATTTCGGAAGCGGGCACCATCACGCCCATGTTCACCACTTCGAAGTTGTTACACTGCAGGACGACGGAGACGATGTTCTTGCCGATGTCGTGCACGTCGCCCTTGACGGTAGCGATGACGATCTTGCCCTTCGGTTTCGCCACGATGCCGGTGCGGCGTTCCTCTTCCGCCTTCTCTTCCTCGATGTACGGGATCAGGTGGGCCACGGCCTGCTTCATGACGCGGGCCGACTTGACCACCTGCGGCAGGAACATCTTGCCCTGGCCGAACAGGTCGCCGACGACGTTCATGCCGTCCATCAGCGGTCCTTCGATGACGTTGATGGGGCGCCCGCCGTTGTTCAGCAATTCCAGTCGCGCCTCTTCCGTGTCCTCGACGATCCACTGCGTGATGCCGTGCACCAGCGCGTGCGAGAGGCGCTGCTGCACCGTGCCGTTGCGCCACTCCAGGTTGGCCGCTTCCGCCTTGCCGCCCGCCTTCAGCGTGCCGGCGATTTCGATCATGCGCTCGGTGGCGTCGTCGCGGCGGTTCAGCACCACGTCCTCGACGCGCTCGCGCAGCTCGGCCGGCAGGTCGTCGTAGACGCCCACCATGCCCGCGTTGACGATCCCCATCGTCATGCCGGCCTTGATGGCGTGGTACAGGAACACCGTGTGGATCGCCTCGCGCGCCGGATCGTTGCCGCGGAACGAGAACGACACGTTCGACACGCCGCCGGAGATCTTCGCGTGCGGCAGGTTGTCCTTGATCCAGCGCGTGGCATTGATGAAGTCCACCGCGTAGTTGTTGTGCTCCTCGATGCCGGTGGCGATCGCGAAGATGTTCGGGTCGAAGATGATGTCCTCGGCGGGGAAGCCCACGGTTTCGGTCAGCACCTGGTAGGCGCGCGCGCAGATCTCGATCTTGCGCTCGTAGGTGTCGGCCTGGCCCTTCTCGTCGAAGGCCATGACGATGACGGCGGCGCCGTAGCGGCGGCACAGGCGTGCCTGGCGGATGAACTCCTCTTCGCCTTCCTTCAGCGAGATCGAATTGACGATCGACTTGCCCTGCACGCACTTCAGGCCCGCCTCGATGACGGACCACTTGGACGAGTCGATCATGATCGGCACGCGCGAGATGTCCGGCTCGGACGCGATCAGGTTCAGGAAGCGCGTCATCGCCGCCAGCGAGTCCAGCATCGCCTCGTCCATGTTGATGTCGATGACCTGGGCGCCGTTTTCCACCTGCTGGCGCGCCACCGACAGCGCCTCGTCGTACTGCTCGTTGAGGATCATGCGGGCAAAGGCCTTCGAGCCCGTCACGTTGGTGCGTTCGCCCACGTTGACGAACAGCGAGTCGTCGTCGATCGTGAACGGCTCCAGGCCGGACAGGCGCTGCGCGACTGGCACGTGCGGCATGGCGCGCGGCTTGACGTCCGCGAGCAGTGCGGCGATGGCGGCGATGTGCTCGGGCGTCGTGCCGCAGCAGCCCCCGGCCACGTTGATGAAGCCCGCCTCGGCGAATTCGCGCAGCAGCGCGGAGGTGTCGGCCGGCAGTTCGTCGAAGCCCGTGTCGCTCATCGGGTTGGGCAGGCCCGCGTTCGGATAGATGCAGACGAACGTATCGGCGATCTGCGACAGCTCCTCGGCGTACGGGCGCATCAACGCCGCGCCCAGCGCGCAATTGAGGCCGATGGTCAGCGGCCGCGCATGGCGCACGGAGTTCCAGAACGCCGGCACCGTCTGGCCGGACAGGATGCGGCCGGACGCGTCGGTCACGGTGCCGGAGATCATCAGCGGCAGGCGCTCGAGGTGGGGATGCTCGTCGAAGTACTGGTCGATGGCGAACAGGGCGGCCTTGCAGTTGAGCGTGTCGAAGATCGTTTCGACCAGCAGCACGTCGACGCCGCCATCCACCAGCCCGCGCACCTGCTCGTGGTAGGCCGCGACCAGCTGGTCGAACGTGACGTTGCGGGCGGCGGGGTCGTTCACGTCCGGCGAGATCGACGCGGTCTTCGGCGTCGGGCCCAGCGCGCCGGCCACGAAGCGCGGCTTGTCCGCGCTGCTGTACTTGGCCGTCGCGGCGCGCGCCAGCTTCGCCGCCTCGACGTTCATCTCGTAGGCCAGGTGGCCCATGTGGTAGTCGTCCTGCGCGATGCTGGTGGCGCCGAACGTGTTGGTTTCGATCAGGTCGGCGCCGGCGGCCAGGTAGCGCTCGTGGATCTCCTGGATCACGTGTGGCTGCGTCAGGGTCAGCAACTCGTTGTTCCCCTTCACGAACAGCTCGCGTGCGCCGCTGCCGGCGGGCGCCGCGAAATCGATGAAGCGCCCTTGCGGACCGCCCCGGTACGCCTGCTCGTCCAGCTTGTACTGCTGGATGATCGTGCCCATCGCGCCATCGAGGAACATGATGCGGCGCGACAGGATGTCGCGCAGTTGCGCTTCGGTTTGGGAGGCGGGGCGGGTCGCGATCTTGGTCATTTTGCTACTTTCGAGAAGCTGCGTCAGTGGGCGGGCGGCTTGCTGGCCGGTCTGAAATTATACGGCAAAGCAGCCTTTTCGCTTGCCGTGCCCCAGGCGCCCGTCGCACCGCTCCTGGGCGTGAAAACGGCCTGCGCACCTTGCGGTGGGCAGGCCGTCGCGGGCACAGTCCGATTCAGCGCTGGCAGGGCTGCAGCGGCTCGGACTTGCGGCGGCGGGCGACGCCGCCGACCAGTGCCAGGCCGGTCAGGATCATGACCCACGTGCCCGGTTCCGGCACGGCCGGCGTCACACCGCCGCTGCTCATCGACCTGATCGAGAACTTGGTATCCTCCGTCCACAGATAAGCGCCGCTGCGCGTATGGGAATACGGCGTATTGCGGTAGCTGTACTCCTCGATACCGGCGCGTACCACATAGCCGCCGCCATGGTAGCCCTCGGGATCCGACATGGCCGTTCCCGCGGAGAAGTCCAGCGCGCCGCCGAGTTCATAACGGAAGCGATCGGTACCGCAATAATTAAAAGGGCTGCCGCTGGCGCACGCCAGGTAATCCGTACCGTTCAGCACGAACTGGGTAATCTCGCCCAGTTCGATCACGCCGTCGTTGTTGCCATCATTGCCCGTAAAAGAACCAGAAATCGTGTAGTCCTGGGCGAAGATCCAGTTCTCCTCGTCGAGAAAGCCCACATAGGAGAATTGCCAGGTATTAGCCGCGCTCGCTGCGGCGCTGACTGCGAGCGAACCGACAAGCATGCCGGCGATAGCGAGTTTCTTGAACATGATGCTTCTCGGACAGAAGTGGAGAGGAGTCGCCATGGTATCGCGGGTTTCCCCGCATGGAAACTTTTATGTTGGCGCTGTGTGCGGATACAACGCTTATATTATCGTTCCAGTACAGTATTAACCTGCCTCAATAAAACCCGCTGTAAATCCGCAGGAAACGATAGTTTATATACGGAAAATAAAGTTCTTTTGAGAATAATCAAACGTGTCCGGGCTCCCGGTGCGGAGCGCGCGGCCACGCACGCCGGCGCCAGGCCGCTGTGCGTCCGAGAGGGCCTTCGACGTAACGCAAGAGTTTGCCAACCGTTATGTGAAGCGCAGGCCTTCGAGCGCAAAACCCTTGATGAACTCGGCGGCTGGCAGGCGCTTGCCGCCCGGCTTTTGCAGTTCGGTCAGCCGCAGCGCACCACTGCCGCAGGCGACGACGATGCCGTGCTGGGCGTCGGCGGCAAGAACCTGGCCGGGCGGGGCGTCGCTGCCCGCGTCGAGCAACTCGGCACCCCACAGCTTGATGACAGTGCCGTTGACGCTGCCGTGGGCGGCGGGGAACGGGTTGAATGCCCGGATCTTGCGATGGATCTCGCGCGCCGGCCGGCTGAAGTCCAGCGCAGCTTCCTCCTTGGCGATCTTGGCCGCATACGTGACGCCGTGTTCCGGCTGCGGGATGGCCTCGACGATGCCTTGCCCCATCTTGTGCAGCACCTTGACGACCATCTGCGCCCCCATCGCGGCCAGGCGGTCGTGCAGGATGGCCGTGGTGTCGTGCGGGCCGATGGGAGTGCGCTCGATCAGCAGCATCGGACCCGTGTCCAGGCCTTCCTCCATCTGCATGATGGTGACGCCCGTTTCCGCATCGCCCGCCTCGATGGCGCGGTGAATCGGCGCAGCGCCGCGCCAGCGCGGCAGCAGCGAGCCATGGATATTGATGCAGGGCTTGATGTCGAGCGTGCTGCGCGGCAGGATCAGGCCGTAGGCCGCGACCACCATGGCGTCGTAGTCGGTGGCCAGCAGCAGCTCATGGGCTTGCCTGGCTTCCAGTGCGCGCTGCGGGTCCTTCGCATCCATGCGCAGCGACAGCGGCTGCGCGACGGGAATACCGTGGGCGGCGGCGTACTGCTTGACCGCTGACGGCTGCAACTGCAGGCCACGCCCGGCGGGCCGGTCCGGCTGGGTCAGCACGAGGGGGATTTCGAAGCCGGCCTCGTGCAGCGCCTTCAGCGCGACGGCGGCGAATTCGGGCGTGCCGGCAAAGACGACTTTCATGGCCGGGTCCGATCAGCGGCGGCCGGCCGCGCGCAGTTGCCGTTCGCGTTCCATGCCGCGCTCTTCCTTTTGCAGCTTGGTCTTGATGCGGTTGCGCTTGAGTGGCGACAGGTACTCGACGAAGACCTTGCCGGCAAGGTGATCCATCTCGTGCTGGATGCACACGGCCAGCAGGCCATCCGCGTCCACTTCGAAGAACTCGCCCTTGGCATCCTGCGCGCGCACCTTGACCTTGGCGGGACGTTCCACGTCGTCGTAGATGCCCGGCACCGACAGGCAGCCTTCGTCGTACACTTGCTTCTCGTCGCTGGCCCATACGATTTCCGGGTTGACGAAGACGGTCAGCTGATCCTTCGTCTCGCTGATGTCGATGACGATCACTTGCTCGTGCACGTCCACCTGGGTGGCGGCCAGGCCGATGCCGGGCGCGTCGTACATGGTCTCGGCCATGTCGGCCACGAGGCGGGCAATGCGGTCGTCGAAGACTTCGACAGGCTTGGCCACCTTGTGCAGGCGGGGATCGGGATAGCGGAGGATGTTCAGTATGGACATTGGTGACTAGATATCAGGTATACAAAAAGCGCAAAAAAGCACAAACGGCGGACAAGGCGAAAATGCGTGCCGTGCCTTACCACATCGACAATGGCGGCGGCGTCACCCGGCAACAATACAACGCGGGGCAACAGGAGCAGCCGGTACCGCAGCGCGGTTTAGCTTGCCAGTCGAGGGTAAAGTGGGCAGAATTTGATTCACTACGGCAAGTTTTCCCGGCCTTCTTCCCGGCTTGCCAAGAACCTCCAAGGAACACCGCGGAGCGTCTTTTGAGGTAACGACGGCGTCTTCCGGGTGCCTGGGTCAGTATCGGACATATTCATGAAAAATTTTAGCACAGGTGGCGGGCGGCTGTCGGTGGCCATCCTGTTCGCGGCGCTGCTGGCGGCTCAGCCGGCACGCGCCCAGGCCTCCCAAGGCGCATGCGGGTTCCGCGCCGACGCACCCGACAGTCACGTGGTCACGGCCGGCGACACGTTGTGGGAGATTTCCGGCCGCTTCCTCGACAAGCCCTGGTGCTGGCCGCAGGTGTGGGGCATGAACCGTGCCGAGATCGCCAATCCGCACTGGATCTATCCGGGCCAGGTGGTCTACCTGGACCGCGTCGCCGGCCGGTTGCGCCTGGCCAACCAGGTCGGGGCGGCGGGCGTGGACGGCACGGCATCCGGCACGTTGAAACTGTCGCCGCAACTGCGCACGGAGGGCCTGGGCAAGGACGCCGTGCGCTCGATTCCGGCCAGCGCGATCGAGCCCTTCCTGACGCAGCCACTGATCGTCGAGGCCGATGAGCTGAAGGACGCGCCGCGCATCGTCGCCACGCCGGAAAACCACGTCTTCATCGGCAAGGATGACAAGGCCTATGTGCGCGGCAAGCTGAACGGCGGGACGTCGTTCCAGGTATTCCGGCCCGGCAAGCCGCTGCTCGATCCGGTCACGAAACGGCAGGTGGCGACGGAGGCGTTCTATCTCGGCACGCTGAAGTTGCTGCGCGAAGCCGCGCCCGGCAGCGACGTCCACACGTTCGTCGTCGCCAGCGCAAAGGAGGAAATGGGCGTGGGCGACCAGCTGATGCAGACGCCGCCGACGCCGATGCAGCATTACGTGCCGCATCCGCCCGAGGGCAAGGTCGATGCGCGCGTGCTGGCCATCTATAACGGTGTCACCCACGCGGGCCAGAACCAGGTGGTCACGATCAATCGCGGCCGGGTTGACGGACTCGATGTCGGGTCCGTGCTGCAGCTGTACCATACAGGGCAGACGGTGCGCGATCCGGGAGCCAGCAAGGGCTGGCACAACCTGGGCAATCCGCAGGTCAAGTTGCCGGATGAGGAAGTGGGCAGCTTGTTTATCTTCCGCGTGTTCAGGCATGTGGCATATGGCCTGATCATGCAGGTGACGGAACCGGTCGTGGTGGGCGACGTCGCCAAGACTCCGGAGTAACCCCCACCGTGCCAGCCACGGACTCCCTTCCCAGCAGCAGCCACGCGGCCGAAGAGATCGCAGCGTGGTTGCGTCTCGCGTACACGCCAGGCATCTCGCGCCTGGCCGCCGCGCGGCTGTTGCGCCATCACGGCACGCCCCAGGCCGTGCTGGCCGCGAGCCATGTCGCACCTGCGTCACACGAAGATGGGCCACACGAAGACGTGCCACGCCTTACCGCCGGCCAGGCCGCCGCGCTGCGGGCGCCGGCGACGGCCGTGCAGCAAGCGCTGCTCGATACCACGATGGCATGGTCGATGCGGCCAGGCCACCGGTTGCTGACCTTCGCCGACACTGCGTATCCGCCGCTGCTGCGTGAAATTGCCGACCCGCCATTGCTGCTGCACGCTTGCGGCAACAGCGCATTGCTGGCGCGTGCGGCGCTCGGCATCGTCGGCAGCCGCAATGCCACCGTGCAGGGCCGGCTCAACGCGCAACGCTTTGCACACAGCCTGGCCGGTGCCGGCCTGACGATCGTCTCCGGGCTGGCGCTGGGCATCGACGCGGCCGCCCATGCGGGCGCGTTGCAAGGCGAGGGCTCCACGGTTGCGGTGATCGGCACGGGCATCGACGTCGTCTATCCCGCCACCAACGCCGGCCTGGCGCGCCGCATCGCACAGGAGGGCGGTTGCATTGTCAGCGAGTTCGCGCTGGGCACGCCCGCACGCGCGCCGCATTTCCCCATTCGCAACCGCACCATCAGCGGCATGACGCGCGGCGTGCTCGTGGTCGAAGCGGCCGAGCGATCCGGCTCGCTGATCACGGCACGTTGCGCCGGTGAGCAGGGCCGCGACGTGTTCGCCATCCCTGGCTCCATCCATGCGACGCTGTCGAAAGGCTGCCACCGCCTGATTCGCGAAGGCGCGTTGCTGGTCGAAACGGCGGACGATATTCTGGCGGCATTGCGCATCGGCGATGCGGCTCGCATGCCGTGTGTTGACGAAGGCAATGCCAGTTGCGAGGACGCCATGCTGACGTCCTTGCAGCACGCTGCGCGGCCCCTGCTGGATGCGCTCACGTACGATCCTGTCGGCATCGACGAACTGGCTTCCCGCTTGCAACTCGATGCCGCTGCTACGCAAGCAAGTTTGTTGGCATTGGAGCTCGCAGGTGTTGTGGAACGGCTGCCAGGTGGGGCTTTTCAGCGACTGAAAAGGTGATCGCAATGGTGTGGGACTTGTGCCGCGACGAGCGATGCTGATAGAGTAGCGCCATGTTCGACATCCTAGTTTATCTCTACGAGACCTATTACCGGCCCGACGCGTGCCCCGAACCGGCAGCGTTGGCGAAGAAGCTTTCGGCCGTCGGTTTCGACGATGTGGAGATTTCCGAGGCGCTGGTCTGGCTGAACGACCTCACTGAAATGGCCAGCGACGAACAGGCTTCCGTGGCCGCGTCGACGGGCATGCGTTTTTATGTCGAGCAGGAACAGGATGTGTTGGGGTCGCAAGCCATCGGCTTCATTGCGTTCCTGGAAAGCGCGCGCGTGCTGACGCCGCTGCAGCGCGAGATCGTCATCGAACGGGCATTGTCGCTGGAGGAGGCGCCCGTCAACCTCGGCAAGCTGAAGATCATCGTGCTGATGCTGTTGTGGAGCCAAGGCAAGGAGCCCGACGCATTGATGTTCGACGACCTGTTCGGGTCGGACGAAGAGCAGGCTCCCCGCCTGCTGCACTGAACGCGCCGCCGGCACTCGCCGGCGCAATGCTTCAATCAACTATTCATTACGCTGCGGAACTGTCGCGCACGGGACAACGCACGTCCGTGCGGCGGCGGCGTTGCGGCGGTATCGTTACGGGACGACGGGGCCGGCCTTGCGCGAACCTTGCGCGAACCTTGCGAATTGTGTCGCAACGCGCTTATGATTGGCCCTTTTGCAAGACGGCGGGTAGCGCGCGGGCCACGGAAAATGCCGGCGCGGGCAGCACCGTCATCGTTAACATGTATGATGCGCCTGCCCGCAACTAGGCGTCACAGCAAAGCAACCGAGAACAACAACCATGAGCAAAACCCTCATCATCGCCGAGAAGCCTTCTGTCGCGAACGATATCGCGAAGTCGCTTGGCGGCTTCACCAAGCACGATGAGTATTTCGAATCCGACGAATACGTGCTGTCCTCCGCCGTCGGCCACCTGCTGGAAATCGCGGTGCCGGAAGAGCACGACGTCAAGCGCGGCAAGTGGAGCTTCGCGCACCTGCCGATGATCCCGCCGTACTTCGCGCTGAACCCGATCGCCAAGACGGAAAGCCGGCTCAAGGTCCTGAACAAACTGATCAAACGCAAGGACGTTACCGCCCTGATCAACGCATGTGACGCGGGCCGCGAAGGAGAACTGATCTTCCGCCTGATCGCGCAGCATGCGAAAGCGAAGCAGCCCGTCAAGCGCCTGTGGCTGCAGTCGATGACGCCGGCCGCGATCCGCGACGGCTTCGCCCGCCTGCGTTCGGACGACGAGATGCTGCCACTGGCCGATGCCGCGCGCTGCCGCTCCGAAGCCGACTGGCTGATCGGCATCAACGGCACCCGCGCGATGACGGCCTTCAATTCGAAAGAGGGCGGCTTCTACCTGACCACCGTCGGCCGCGTGCAGACGCCGACCTTGTCGATCGTCGTCGAGCGCGAAGACAAGATCAAGAAGTTCGTGCCGCGCGATTATTGGGAAGTGCGGGCCGAATTCGTCTGCGCCGCCGGCGTCTACGAAGGCCGCTGGCTCGATACGAATTTCAAGAAGGACGAGAACGATCCGGAGAAGCGCGCCGAGCGCTTGTGGAGCAAGGCTGCCGCCGATTCGATCGCGCTGGCCTGCCGCGGCAAGCAGGGCAACGTCACGGAAGAATCGAAGCCGACGACGTCGATGGCGCCCGCGCTGTTCGACCTGACCTCGCTGCAGCGCGAGGCCAACGGCCGCTTCGGCTTCTCCGCCAAGAACACGCTGGGCCTGGCCCAGGCGCTGTACGAGAAGCACAAGGTGCTGACGTATCCGCGTACCGATTCGCGCCACCTGCCGGAAGACTACCTGCCGACCGTGCAGTCGACCCTGGAAGTGGTCAAGCAGAATCCGAACTACCACCAGTTCGCCAAGACCATCCTGGACAAGGGCTGGGTCAAGCCGAACAAGCGCATCTTCGACAACACGAAGATCTCGGACCACTTCGCGATCATCCCGACCGGCATCGCGCCGAAGGGCCTGTCGGAGCCGGAACAGAAGCTGTACGACCTGGTGACGCGCCGCTTCATGGCGGTGTTCTTCCCGGCCGCTGAATTCCAGGTGACGACGCGCTACACGGAAGTGTCGGGCCACCAGTTCAAGACCGAAGGCAAGGTCATGACGAACCCCGGCTGGCTGGCGGTGTACGGCAAGGACACGACCGACGACAAGGAAGGCAGCGGCAACCTGGTACCGGTGGCGAAGGGCGAGAAGGTCCTGACGGACCAGGTCAATGCGAACGGGCTGGTGACGAAGCCGCCCGCGCGCTACACGGAAGCGACGCTGCTGTCGGCGATGGAAGGCGCCGGCAAGCTGGTCGATTCGGATGAGCTGCGCGACGCGATGGCCGGCAAGGGCCTCGGCACGCCGGCCACGCGGGCGGCGATCATCGAGGGCCTGCTGACGGAGAAGTACCTGATCCGCGAAGGCCGCGAACTGATCCCGACGGCAAAGGCATCGCAGCTGATGACGCTGCTGCGTGGCCTGGGCGTCAACGAACTGACGGCGCCGGAGCTGACGGGCGAGTGGGAATACAAGCTGTCGCAGATGGAGAAGGGCCGCATCTCGCGCGAGGAGTTCATGCGCGAGATCGCGCAGATGACGCAGATCATCGTCAAGCGCGCCAAGGAATACGACAACGACACGATCCCGGGCGAGTACGCCACGCTGACGACCCCGTGCCCGAACTGCGCCGGCGTCGTCAAGGAAAACTACCGCCGCTTCGCGTGCACCAAGTGCGAGTTCTCGATGAGCAAGACGCCGGGCAGCCGGCAGTTCGAGATCGCCGAAGTGGAAGAGCTCTTGAAGAACCGCACCATCGGTCCGCTGCAGGGCTTCCGCTCGAAGATGGGCCGCCCGTTCGCGGCGATCCTGCGCATCGCGCGCGACGAGGACATCAACAACTTCAAGCTCGAGTTCGACTTCGGCCAGAACGACGAGGAAGGCGAGGACGGCGAAGGCGTCGACTTCACCGGCCAGACGGCGCTGGGCCCGTGCCCGAAGTGCGCTGGCGGCGTGTACGAGATGGGCCTGGCCTATGTGTGCGAGCACAGCGTGGCCAAGCCGAAGACGTGCGACTTCCGCAGCGGCCGCATCATCCTGCAGCAGGAGATCCTGCCGGAGCAGATGGCCAAGCTGCTCAACGATGGCAAGACCGACCTGCTGCCGGGCTTCGTCTCGCAACGCACGCGCCGTCCGTTCAAGGCGTTCCTCGTGCGCGGCAAGGACGGCAAGATCAGCTTCGAGTTCGAGCCGCGCAAGGAAAAGCCGGGCGCCAAGCCGAAGGCGGCGGCGGAACCGGCAGCGGAAGGCGGCGAGGAAGCGGCAGTCGCGCCGGCGAAGAAGACCGCGGCGAAGAAGGCCGTCACCAAGGTGGCGGCCAAGAAGGCGCCAGCCAGGAAGGCGCCGGCGAAGAAGGCCGCTGCCAAGAAGGCTGTGGTGGCGGAATAAACAACGGGACCTGCGGGTCCCGTTTTTTTGGGGTCTGTCCCGGCACAGGGACTGACCCCGAAGTTTGCTTGGGTTTTGCCAAAGTCGGCGACAAACTTCAGGGTCAGTCCCCATGCGGGGACAGACCCTCAGCCCCGATACGAGCGCCGGTCCGCTTAGCGCAAATCGTCGGTATAAAAATACACCGTTCCCCCAACCGCCGACGGCGCCACCCCCAGCGCCGCCGCCAGCTCGCGCGTGGCCGGCTGTTTCAATGCCACCTTCGGCACCGTCACGGAGGCCGTGTCCGCGCCTGGCACCGCGCGATAGGCCACGATGTGGTCGAAGTCCGGCCGGCTGTCGATGGTCTTGACGAGGAAGCGCTGGCGTCCCGATCCGACCTGCATGTAGCGTGCGCTGGCGTTCTCCATGGTCTGTGGCGACAGGCGGCGGAACAGCACGACCTCCTCCACGACGACGGCCGCATGCGGGTACTGGGTCTTGCCGCCCTGTTCGAAATGCCCCAGCACGATGTTGGCGTCGAACTGGCGCAGCGGTGCGGCGGCGCCCGGTGCCAGCCGGTCCAGCTCGAACTTGTCCGGCTCGATAGTCCACAGCGCCGTCCTGCCGTCCAGGCGCGTGCGCAGTGCCGCGTCCAGCTTCGCATCGGCCAGGCGTACCTTCAGGATGACCTGGTAGTCGTGCGGCGCATGGAACATCGGCAGATGAGACGCGTAGAGCCCCTCGCGGCCGCCGAACAGCGCCATGCCATGGGTGCCGTAGGTCGGGCCCGCGGCCAGCGCCGGCAGCGTTGGAACCAGCGCCAGCAGCAGCGCCCGAGCAAGTGCGCCTCGGCGCGAAATGGAGATCGGATTCATCGCCCGATGGTACGTCGCCACGATGTCTTAAAGCAAGCATTCTCGCCCGACGTTTCTGCATCACAGCCATTGTAATTTCCTTTTGGAAACTAGATTTATGGTAGACTTGCCTCCCTTTTGAGCACCTTGTTCCGTGCTGCGGCCCTCCGGCCGGCGGTACGGCAATCTACCCAATATGAACAACCTGAAAATTGGCACCCGCCTTGGCCTGGGCTTCGGCCTGGTTCTCCTGCTGACCATCGTGATGACGGTCTTCGGCGTGCTGCACATGCAATCCGTGGCCGAAGCCACGCGCGACCTGACGCACGTCCCGCTGGCGAAAGAGCGCATGGTCTCCGACTGGTACCTGCGCATCCATACGAGCGTGCGCCGCACGACGGCGATCTCGAAGAGCAGCGATCCGTCGCTCGGCCCGTTCTTCGCCGAGGACACCGCCAACTCGACGCGTGAAGTCAACGCCCTGCAGAAGAAGGTGGAACCGCTGCTGGTCACCGGTCCTGAAAAGGACGCGTTCGAGCGCATCGTCGCGGCTCGCAAGCGCTACCTGGCCTCGCGCGACGCCATCGTCGCGCTGAAGAAGGACGGCAAGTTCGACGAGGCCAACGACGTGCTGGTGAAAACGTTCCAGCCGGACGGCAAGGCCTACCTGGACGCGCTGAACGACCTGCTGCAGCTGCAGCGTAATTTCATTGACGCCGAAGCCGTGCGCATCGACCAGGTGTTCCAGGACGACCGCCGCTTCATGATCCTGTTCGGTGGCGCCGTGCTGGCCCTGGGCGCGTTCTGCTCGTGGTGGCTGACGCGTGGAATCGTCGTGCCGCTGCACCGCGCCGTGGAGGTGGCGTGGTCGGTGGCGAACAACGACCTGCGCAGCGATATCGAAAGCAGCACGAAGGACGAGACGGGCCGCCTGCTGGGTGCCCTGAAGACAATGAACGACAACCTGGCCCGCATCGTCGGCCAGGTGCGCAACGGCACCGAGCACATCTCCAGCGCCTCCGGCGAGATCGCCGCCGGCAACCTGGACCTGTCCACCCGCACGGAGCAGCAGGCCAGCGCGCTGGAGGAAACGGCCTCGTCGATGGAGGAACTGACGGCCACCGTGCGCCAGAACGCCGACAATGCGCGCCAGGCCAACCAGCTGGCCGCCAGCGCTTCCGAAGTGGCCGTGCGCGGCGGCGAAGTGGTGGGCCGCGTGGTCGAGACGATGGATTCGATCAACGCCTCGGCGCGCAAGATCGTCGACATCATCTCGGTCATCGACGGCATCGCGTTCCAGACGAATATCCTGGCCCTGAATGCGGCCGTGGAAGCGGCCCGCGCGGGCGAGCAGGGACGTGGTTTCGCCGTCGTCGCCAGCGAAGTGCGCAACCTGGCGCAGCGCTCGGCCGCCGCGGCGAAGGAAATCAAGGTGCTGATCGGCGACTCCGTCGACAAGGTCGACGCCGGCAGCAAGCTGGTCGAGCAGGCCGGCACGACGATGACGGAAGTGGTGCAGAGCATCCACCGCGTGACGGACATCATGGGCGAGATCACGACGGCAAGCGTGGAGCAGAGCTCCGGCATCGAACAGGTCAACCGCGCCATCTCGGACATGGACGGCGTCACGCAGCAGAACGCCGCGCTGGTGGAGGAAGCCGCTGCCGCCGCCGCCTCGCTGCGCGAGCAGGCTGCCGCGCTGGCGGGCGTGGTCAGCGTGTTCAAGCTGGCGTAGGCGCCATAGACAGACCCGCCGGTGCCAGGCCTGGGGTCTGTCCCTGCAAGGGACCGACCCCGAAGTTTGCTTGCGCGTGAAGGCCGTCGACTGCACGAGGTTCAGCGCAACAGCCCCGCCGAACGGGTTTGAAATGGCGCCGGAACTTCGGGGTCAGTCCCCGTCGGGGACAGACCCCAACTTCAATCCTTCAGGTCCGCCGGCACCTTGCCGCCATTGGCGGCCAGCTTGTTCATCACTTGCCGGTGCAGCCAGATATTCATCTTGGCCGAGTCGCCCGTATCGCCCGTGTAGTGCAGCTCCTGCGCCAGCTCCTTGCGGGCCTGCAGGCTGCTGTCCAGGTCCAGCAATTTCAGCAGGTCGACGATCGACGTGCGCCAGTTCAGCGGCTGGCCGGCCGATTGCGCCTTCTGGTTCAGGATCGCCTCGACGTCCACCTCGGCCATCGCGGTCGGTGCCGCCTGTGGCGCCGGCGCGGGCGCGGCCGGTGCGGGTGCCGCAGGCGAAGCGGCGGCGGTGCTCGTCTGTGGCGTAGCGGCCGGTGCGGCCGGCTTCTGCTGCACGGCCGGATGCGAGGACGGGAAGATCTTGTGGAAGATATTGCTCAGGATGCCCATGGATACTCCTTGTCGGTCTGGTGGTGGACTCAGTTCTGGTTCGACTGGGCGAGCTTGCCCAGCACGATGGCCAGCGCGGCGCCGCCCAGTGCCTTGACCAGCGTGGGATGTTCCGCATAGAAGTCGCCCATGCGGTCGACGATGCCGGGGTTGTGCTGTTCCGCCGTGGCGGCGATTTCCTGCACCTGCTGCGGCGTGATCTGTTCGGCCTGTTCCGGCGTGACCTGCGGTTGCCCGCCGCCCTTGAACAGGTTGCCGACGCCGCCCGCCAGCGATGCCAGCATGGCCGGGCTGACGTTGGCCAGCAGCTGGTTCAGCATGCCGGCGCGCTGTTGCGGATCGCTGCGGCCGAACAGCTGGCTGACGAGCGTCGCGAACGGCGGGGTCTGGTCGGAGCGCAGCGCTTCCGTCACGCCCTGCGCCATGCCGGCACGGGGCGCCTGCTGCGCCACGTTGTCGAAGTCCTGTTCGGCACGGGCCGGGTCGGCCGCGCCGTTCCCGCCCAGGTATTGCTGCAGCAAGTTACCGAGATCGAATCCCATTGCTAGACTCCTGTGTTTGTCTGACGAAGGTGTCAGCATAAGACGGGGTCCGGTCCGGGTCTGTTCGCGGTTTAACCCTGGGTCAGGGCGGGAACTCGACCGCCGTCATGTTGTCGTCCGGCTTGCGGTCGATCAGCTTGTTGTCCGGGTCGATGCCGGCCCGGGCCGGCCGGCCGCTAACCACCACCTTGTAGGTGGTCGTGCCGCTGCCGATGCGGCGGCGCTCGCGCAGCAGGGGCTTGCCGTCCTTGTCGTCGACGCCGATGTCGACCAGGTCGGCCATCGGGACTTCCTTCTCCGCCCCCAGGCCGTCGGCGCGCAGCTTGGCGGCCTGCACGGTGATGGTGACGTCGTAGCGGCCTTCCCGGCGCTTCTTCAGCGTGGCCGACAGCGCCCGGTTGTCGTACAGGACGATGCTGTCGAACAGGTCGTCGACGAGGTAGGCCTGGTCGGCGGGCACCACCGCGCGCAGGCCGTCGACCAGCACGGACACGCTCGGATACGGGCTGCCGCGGAAGGCATGCTGTTGCAGCAGCCGGCGCAGCAGCGCGTTGATGCGCTCCTCGCCGACGATGTCCTGCAACTGGTACATCGCCAGGCTGCCCTTGCGATAGTGGATGTAGCGCTGGTTCTCGTTGTCGGCCAGCGGCAGTTCCTTGCCGTTCTCCATCGCACGGCCGCGCAGGTACATGTCCAGGTCGTAGCGCAGGAAGCGGCGCATGCGCTCGGGGCCAAAGCTCCTCTTCATCACCATCAACGCCGAGTATTCGGCCAGCGTTTCCGACAGCACCGTGGTGCCGCGCGTATTGCCGCCCACCAGCTGGTGGCCCCACCACTGGTGCGCCACCTCGTGCGCCGTCACATAGTACGGATAGTCGATGTCCTTCGGGTTCTTCTCGTCGACCTTGGCGATGAAGCCCATGCTTTCCGAGAAGGGCACCGTGTTCGGGTAGGACTGCGCAAAGCGTTGGTACGCAGGGAACTCCACTACGCGCAGCACCTTGTGCTGGTACGGGCCGTAATTGCGGCTGTAGTAGTCCAGCGCGTCGCGCACCCCGCGCATGATGCGGTCCAGGTTGTATTCGTGGCCGGGGTGGTAATACAGCTCGATGCCGACGTCCTGCCACCAGTCGTGCCGGACTGCGTAGCGCGCCGACTGGAACGAGTAGAAGTTCAGGATCGGCCGGTCCATGCGGTAGTGGAAGTAGCGCCGTCCTCGTGCCGTCCATTCCTTGACCAGCGTGCCCGGCGCGATCGCGGTCTGGTCGGATGCCGTGCCGATGACGGCATCGAACGTGACCCAGTCCGCATCGCTGCCCAGCACGTTGTCGGCCAGGCCCTTGGCGTCGTCGCGCGGCAGCTGGCGTTCCTGCGCCGGCAGGCCGTGACGACGGCGGTCGCGCGGATCGGTCAGCTCGGTGAAGCGCTGGTAGCCGATGTGGGGCAGCACCTGGTTGTTGAAGAACGTGCCGTTCGCTACCACGGGCGTGTCCCGGCCCAGGCCCAAGATCCCCTTCGGTTCGTGCACGAGCTCGAATTCCATCGGCAGCGTGGCGCCCGGCGCCAGCGGCGTGGCCAGGGCGTAGGCATGAAAGCCCAGCTCCGCGTCATCCAGCGTCCGGCGCGCCGGCACGCCAAAGCGCATGGGAGCCAGCTGCGCATGGGGCTCCTGCGTGACGTAGACGGTGCCGATGGGTTGCGCCGTCCGGTTCTCCAGCAGGTAGCGGCCCTTGACGACGAGGCGGCGCGCGCCGGGCTCGATGTCCACCGTCAGCTTCACGTCCGCGATGCGCGGCTGCGCCAGCGCGGCCACGCGCTTGTAGCGCTTCTCGTAATCGGCGCGGTCCGCGCCCTGCCGGTAGGCCGTCTCGAAGCGGTTGGCGACGTTCAGGTTGTAGAACAGGACGGCGCCGGTGCCGAGGAACAGCAGCACGCCGGCGGCCAGGCTGGCCAGCACCGCGGGCGTCAGTGCGTGACGCGCCAGGCGCACGCGCGTGGTCCAAGCCTCGCTGGCGCCGCGCGGCCAGAACACCAGCGTCAGCACGACCAGCACCAGCGCCGCGCCGCCCCAGTAGAGCTGGTACCAGCGCTCGCGCAGCAGGAAGTGGCCGAAGCCGTTCATGTCCGAGTAGCGGATCTCCGGCGTGACGCCGAACAGCAGCAGCGGATGCTCCAGGCCGAAGCCGGCCAGCGCGATCGTCGCCACGTAGTACAGCACCATGGCGAAGTAGGCCAGGTATTTCTGGCCGATCAGCACCTGCAGCGCGATCGCCAGCACCGCCGTCAGCGCGTAGTATGGCAGGTCGATCGAAAACAGCGCTTTCAGGTACAGCGCAGGCTCGAAGTGGAAGTAGCCGTGGAATACCTGGATCGACATCCCGCACAGCATCACGACCAGCAGCAGCAGTGCCTGCAGCCCGACCAGCGCCGCCAGCTTGGACAGCATCGGCAGCCAGCCCGGTACGGGCAGCGTGTCCAGCAGCAGCGCCATGCGGTGCTCGCGTTCGCGCCATACCAGTTCGCCGGCGTAGAACGTCGTCACCACCAGCAGGAAGGGCGCGAACGTCTTGCTGACCATTTCCAGCACCACGTACGTCAGCGGATACGTGTTCGTACCCCACATGGAGCCCATGTCGAGCGCGCCCGCGTACATCGTCAGCACGCCGGCCAGCACGATCACGAAGAAGTAGACGTTCTTCGTGGTTTCGCGCAAGTTCAGCCAGGTCATGCGCGCCAGCAGCAGCCCCAGGTTGCGCGCCTTGAAGTCGGGCGCTTCGGCGGTGCTCGCGGCGGCCGTCGTGATGCGCAGCGGGACGTCGCCTTCGCCGCGCGCTGCCGCGTTGCCGCCGTCCTGCGTGCCGACGAAGTGGAAGCGCCAGTAGCCCAGTACCAGCACGACCAGGGAGAACACGCACCAGATGGCGCGGTTGAGCAGGTAGACGCCTTCGGGCAGCACCAGGCGTGTGTTGCGTTCGGCGATCGGCCAGTATTCCGTCAGGCGCAGCACGGCGGCCGTGCCGAACGGATCGATCAGCGCGGCCAGCGTCTTGTAATCGAGGTCGCGCGCCAGCGTCGGTGCGACGATGTACCCGATCAGCATCACGACGCTGCTGACGTACACGGGCAGCATGCGCCGCGTCAGCGCGGCCAGCACGTAGAAGATCGCACCGAAGATGAACAGGTTCGGCAGCAGCGCCAGCAGGTAGGGCAGCAGGTACGCCTCCGGCCGGATGGGGCCGAGGCGCCCCGGATCGACGCCGGGCAGCCAGGTGCCCAGCACGAGGCCGAGCGGTATGCTGGCGAACACCACGGCCAGCACCAGCCAGGCGCCGGCCAGGCGGCCGAACATGTACTGGTACTTGCGGATAGGCGCCGTGAAGAAGAAGTGGTGCATGTCGTACTCGAAGTCCTGCTGCACCGCGCGCCCCATCATCGCCGCCACGACGATGACGCCCAGGCAGCCGAGGACGCTGGTCGTCAGCATGACGGGCATCGGCGCGTTGATCAGGACGCGGCCGCCGAAGCCGATGGCGGCGTTCTTCATCGCGCCGCCCGCGGCGGCCACGCACAGCAGCGCCAGCGCCAGGAACATCAGGAAGTAGACCCATGTCGACAGCAGGCGGAAGCGTTGCTTCGCCTCGAACAGCGCGATGGAAAGGAGCGCCGCCATGTCAGTCGCAGGCGTCGGTCACGTGGCGGCCGGCGATGGTGGCGAAGTACACGTCCTCCAGGTCGCCGATGGCTTCCTCGAAGCCGTCGCCCGGGTCGCTGTCGCTGTACGCATGGATCAGGGTCCGCCCGGACAGCAGGCGCGTGGAGATGATCGTGTGGCGCTGCTGGAAGTAGGGGAGGTCCTTCTTGTCGACGAAGCGCGCCCAGATCTTGCAGCTGATGTCGTCGATCAGCTCCTGCGTGGCGCCCGTCACCAGCAGCTCGCCCTTGTTGATGATGGCCATGTTGGCGCACAGGTCGGCCACGTCGCTGACGATGTGGGTGGACAGGATCACGGTGCGGTCGTCGCCGATGTCGGACAGCAGGTTGTGGAAGCGCACCCGCTCCTGCGGATCGAGGCCGGCCGTGGGCTCGTCGACGATGATCAGTTTCGGGTCGCCCAGCAGCGCCTGGGCGATGCCGAAGCGCTGGCGCATGCCGCCCGAGAAGGTGCCCAGCTTCTGGTGGCGCACGTCGAACAGGTTGGTCTGCTGCAGCAGCCCGTCGACGATCTCGCGCCGCCGGTTGCGGTGCGACAGGCCTTTCAGCACGGCGAAGTGATCCAGCAGTTCGTAGGCGCTGACCTTCGGATAGACGCCAAAATCCTGTGGCAGGTAGCCCAGCTGGCGGCGGACTTCGTCTTTTTCGTCGAGCACGTCCAGCTCGCCGAAAAAGACGGAACCCGCATCGCATTCCTGCAAGGTGGCCAGGATGCGCATCAGCGTCGACTTGCCGGCGCCGTTCGGGCCCAGCAGGCCGAACATGCCGGACGGAATCGTCAGCGAAATATTGTCCAGGGCCACCACGCCGTTGGCGTAGGTCTTGGACAGGTTGCGGATGCTTAGCTCCATGCTCACTCCTGAAAACTGACTGCGGCGCAGCATGGGGCGCCGCCGGGAGCCACCGTGCGCACCTTTGCACATGATGGCATTGTATTGAAAGGACGACACATCGGTTGCCCCCTTGCGACAGGGTGCGCTTTCCACGTGCCAGAATGTGAAATCCGGGTCCTGGGACGGCAGAGTTGAAAAAGGGTCAAGCGTAACGTGCGGGGCAGCGGGTGGCAAGCCGCAAACGGATCGGCTTGCGCTATAGTGCTGCCCATGAGCCAGGAAAACGTCAAACTCGATGCCGCGCTGCAGGAGCAGATCCTGGCGGTGACCCGCTGCGGCCTGACGGTCAAGGAGTCCACGGGTTTTTTCCGGGTCGCCCTGGGCCTGTGCTACCTGGCCAGCCTGATGACGAAGGAAGCGCTGGACTTCAAGAAGCTGGACAAGGAATTCAACCGCTTCATCTACCGCTCGATCGGCCCGGGCCACAGCATCACCAGCATCCTGCAGTACATGAGCGGCGAGGGCGTCGTCAAGGTGCTCGACTCGGAGCGCTTCATGCGCGCGTTCGGCGACTACTGCCCGCACGTGCCGCTCGAATCGATCCCGTTCCTGCTGGGATTGAACCTGGGCGTGGCCAAGGATTTTTCCGGCCTGGACGTGCGCGGCCCGGTGGCCGACTGGATCGAACGCCAGCGTATCCTGCGCGAGGAGCAGGCGGGCGGCACGGGCTGACCGGCCGCGCGACAGGGGTACGACCCGGCGCTTATAATCGTGGCCATCCGAACAAGCAGGACAGAATGCCATGAGCTCCAAATATCACAATCCCCTGGATCGTTTCATCTGCAGCGCCGACAAGGCCTTGCGCGTCATCTCGGGCGTGGCGTCGGCCTCCCGTCCGACGCCGGCCGTCCACGTCGACGATGCCCACATGACGGACGAGGAGCGCAAGCACAGCGCGGGCCTGATCCGCGTGGACCACGTGGGCGAGGTGATGGCGCAGGCGTTGTACAACTCGCAGGCGCGATTCGCCAAGAGCGATACGCTGCGCGAGCAGTTCGAGAAGGCCAGCCGCGAGGAAGAGGACCACCTGGCGTGGACGGCGCAGCGCCTGAAGGAGCTGAACTCGCAGACCAGCGTGCTGGCACCGCTGTTCTATGCCGGCGCCTACGCGCTGGGCACCGTGGCCGCCAAGATGGGCGACCCGCACAGCCTGGGCTTCGTCGTCGAGACCGAGCGCCAGGTGGAGAAGCACCTGGCGTCGCACATGCAAAGCCTGCCGGCCAACGATGCCAAGTCGCGCGCCATCGTCGACCAGATGCGCATCGACGAGATCGCGCACGGCAAGGCCGCCCAGGACATGGGCGCGGCCGATACGCCGGTCCCCGTCAAGCTGGCGATGACGGCGATGGCCAAGCTGATGACCGGCACCACCTACTACATCTGAAGCACCTGTCCTCTCGGGTTTGAAGTTGTGACAAGCCCTAACTAGCGCCATGGAATCCTCCCGACCCCTTATAGTGGCAAAAAAACACTAGAAGGAGTGCATCATGCGCTGGGAAGGCAATCGGGAAAGCGATAACGTGGAAGACCGCCGCGGTGACAGCAGCGGTGGCGGTGGCGGCTTCAGATTCGGTGGCGGCTCGCTGGGCATCGGCGGCGTCATCGTTGCGCTGGTGCTGTCCTATGTGCTGGGCGTGAGTCCCAGCACGATCCTCGGCTTGATGAGCGGTGGCGGCGCGCCGCAGCAGCAGGTGCAAACGCGCACCGCGCCGGCCAACGACGAAACCACGCGCTTCGTGCGCACGGTGCTGGCGGACACGGAAGACGTCTGGGGCAACCTGTTCCGCCAGCAGGGCGAGGAGTATGCGCGGCCGACCCTCGTGCTGTTCTCCGGGCGCACCCCCACCGCCTGCGGCACCGGCCAGTCCGCGACCGGGCCGTTCTACTGCCCACCGGACCGGAAGGTCTACATCGACCTCGACTTCTTCAAGCTGATGCAGCAGCGCTTCCACGTCAGCGGCGAGTTTGCCGAGGCCTACGTCATCGCCCACGAGATCGGCCATCACGTGCAGAACCTGATGGGCCTGTCGGACAAGGTGCACAACGCCCAGCAGCGCATGGGCGAAGCCGAGGCCAACGCGCTGTCCGTGCGGCTGGAATTGCAGGCGGACTGCTTTGCCGGCGTATGGGCCTTCCACGCCAACCGGTCGCGCCAGATCCTGGAGCAGGGCGATGTCGAGACGGCGCTGTCGGCCGCCACCGCCATCGGCGACGACGCCCTGCAACGCCAGGCCCAGGGCCACGTCGTGCCGGACTCGTTCACGCACGGCACGTCCGCACAGCGCGTGCGCTGGTTCCGCAAGGGGATCGACAGCGGCGAAATCGCGCAGTGTGATACCTTCAGCGCGCGGCAGTTGTAATGGCTAAGTCAAGAGCAACCCTGGCGGGCCACTGACATCAATTCACCCTACGACGGATAGCCGAGGTCAGGCCCTGATGCCGCTAAGTCAAGACGTATGGGTCAGCGAGCCGCTGGCTTATTCTTCACCCCAGGACCAAAGACTGGGGTCAGACCCTGAGCCTTCCCCTCATTTTTAATAGATGAGCACTAGACTAGCCAGCTCCTGCATAGCTTCGTGGAGCTGGCTGTGCGTCAGCCTTCGATACCTGACGTCGGCGAGCCATTGGCGAGCTAAGGAAACGATCGACACAGTTTTCGCGGATTTGGGTTTGCTGCCGTAGCGCATACGATAGCCCCGACTTTGCGCAACGATGCCGATGATCCATAGGGCGAAGCTGAGCAAGGTGCCGATAAGAAGTAGTGCGGCGAGACGCTTGGGTTGGCGTGTTTGACTGTGGCGAATCCCCATCCCCCACCGCGGGTTTTTGAGGTCGCGGAAAGTCTGTTCGATTTGCATGCGACAGCTGTATAAGGCGACGATCTGTTTTGCACGCAGCTTCGATAGCCCTGGTGAGACGGACAACAGCCAGGGTTCGGATTGTCCCTTACGCTGTTTGTTGCTGTGATGGCTGCCGGCGTCATTGCCGAAGACGGTCAATTTCTTTCGCCCTTGGGGCGACTTCTTCACCAAAGTCAGACGGCATTTCACCAAGCGCGATTGGGTATGTTCGAACCGTCCCAAATCGCGTGGGACCTTAGTGGCGTGAGGGTAAAGCTCTTTGCAAGGCTGCCACTTCGTGGTGCCTTCTACGCGAACGGTGTCGAGATTACGAATTCTACCGATCCAATCGTAGCCGAGCTCGCCGAGCATCTGGAACCAAGTCCCCCGAAAGCCCGCGTCGGTGATGATCACTGGACTGCTTTGTGGAGGCAGTACCGTCCGTAGAGTCTCCAGGAAACGATGATGGACTTGTCTGCTGCCATACGACTTGGTCGGATGCAGCTCCTCATAAATCGTGATCGCACGCCCCTCCACCACCACGGCGGCGCGCAGCAAATGCTGACTTACATCCGGCAGCAAATCAGACCAATCGACGATTACTGCAATGCGCTCCTGATGCGGCAGGAGGTGGTGCGCCAAGGCCTTGAAGATGCTTACCCGCTCCTTGGCCAAGTGAGCGTTACTTAGAAGGCGGTCGATGCGCTTGATCCGATAGCGTAGGCTTACTTCACTTTCTAGCGCCTTGCTCATTCCCATCATTGCCAGCCCGCCGCTGCGGGCCGCTTCGACAGCATCGGCCAAACATCTCCGCCGTTTGGCGTGCATCGCGGAGCACTGATCGGCCAAAAACTTCTGTATGATTTGCTGTGCATGCATGGTCTGTGCCTTTCATTCGCAGTTTGGTCGCTACGAATAAAAGGGCTAACACAGCCATGCATGCGCCGTTTTTGGGATTGAAAGTTAACAGCTTCCGCTTCCGTTTACAACAGAAATTTGTGGGGAAGGCTCAGGGTCAGACCCGCCGGGTCTGACCCCGGCCCTCCGCCGTAGGGGTGGTTTCTGTCGGCGGCCCGCTTGGGGCATTCTTAACTTAGCGCCATTAGGGCCAGACCGAGTCCCTGGCCCGGCGCCAGCTCACCACTTGCAGCCCGTATCGGTCACGGTATCGTAGAGCAGCGGTATCAGCCTGAGCGGGTCGAGCGACGCGCCGCCGCTGTATTTCTTGACGCAGTCCTCACGCCCGGCTTTCTTGATGGCGCGGGCGCCATCGCTGTCGTCCTTGCCGCGGATGCGCTGCTCGTCCTGCACCCGTTCCAGCGGTTCGCGGCGGCGCTGGCGCTCGTACTCGCCGGCGGCCGCGCGCAGGGCGACCAGGTCGAGTGCCGGTGCTGGCGCCGTTCCCTCGGCTGCAGGCGCGGCGGCGGCCGGCACCGGTGCCGGCGCTTCCGCGCTGGCCGTGGCCGGCCGGGGCGAGGTGGACCGTGAGATGGGCGATGCAGCCCTGGATGCGGATCGCGATGGCGCCGGTGCGGTCACCGGTGCCGGCGCGCCAGCCGCTGCGCGCGGCCGTGGCGGGGTGACGAACACCAGGTCGGCATAGACGACAGGCCCGGAAGCCGGCAGCGCAACGCCGCCGCGTGCCATCAACAGCGCGAGCGCGACGTGCAACGCGGCGAGCGCCGCCAGCAGGAGGCGCCGCCGCCGCGTCATCACACTTCGACGATCTCGACGGTATGCGTGATCTCGGCCGTCTTGGCCAGCATGATGCTGGCCGAGCAGTATTTGTCGTGCGACAGCGTGACGGCCCGCTCCACCGCTTCGGGCTTCAGGTCGCGGCCGGTGACGACGAAGTGGAAATTAATCTTCGTAAACACCTTCGGCTCCGTCTCGGCCCGTTCGGCCTGCAGCGTGACGTCGCAGCCGCGCACGTCGGCCCGGCCCCGCTTCAGGATCAGCACGACATCGTACGCGGTGCAGCCGCCCGTGCCCAGCAGGACCATCTCCATCGGCCGCGGTGCCAGGTTGTGGCCGCCGCCTTCCGGTGCGCCGTCCATCGCAACCATGTGGCCGGAGCCCGTCTGCGCGCGAAAACTCATGCCCGACGGGCCATTCCAGCTGACTTTTACTTCCATTGCATTTCTCCGGGAGTCGATATTGGTAACGTCGATTGTATGCCAGCCGTCAGATGGCCATCAGGTAGCGGTCGCTTTTCATCCGCCGCACCGTGAAGGCCACGCACAGCAGCGCCAGCAGCAGGCTGGCGCCGAACGTCAGCGCGAACGGCAGCAGGCCCACGCTCTGGCCCTTGGCCAGCTCGCGCAGCAGGGTCTGGTGTGACAGCACCGGCACCAGGTACATCCAGTTGGCCGTGTTCAGGTTCATCATCGGCACGACGATCACGGGCACCATCGGGATCATGATGGCGAAGCTGGCCGTCGTCTGGGCTTCCTTGAACGTCTTGGCATTGATGGCCAGCGCGATCTCGATGGCGGCGGCAAAGAGCGGCAGGGACAGCGCCGTCACGCAGACGATGGCAAGGTCGGCCCACGACAGCCGCCACGACATGCCGATCTCCTCCAGCGGCAGCCATTTCAGCACGCCGTGCGCGATGCACAGCTCCAGGGTCAGGCCGACGATGGACAGCAGCGCGGCGGCCAGCCACTTGCCCACCACGAGGTCGAGCGGACGTGCCGGCTGTGCCAGCAGCACCTCCAGCGAACGCCGCTCCCGCTCCCCGGCCGTGCTGTCGACGGCGCTGCTGAGGCAGAAGAAGAACGCGGGAATGAAGAACATGCCCAGCATCGTGCCGATGACGGAAGCGGAGCGCGACGCGCTGCTGCCCGTGTCGTACTTCTGCAGCTGCACCGGATACAGCGTGGCCGGCGACACGCCATGCGCCAGCAGGCGCGCACCGGCGATCGTGTTGCCATAGCTGCGCACCACGTGCTCGATGTCGGCGACGTTGCGGCCGTTGGCGGAAGCGGAGTCGTACCACAGCTCCACGCGGGCCGGCCGCATGTTGCGGTAGTCGTCGCCGTAGCTGTCGGACAGGCGCAGCACGGCCGCCGTCTTCTGCGTGCGCAGCAGGGCCGCGATGCGGTCCTCCGTCATGGTCTCGACGGCATGGATGGTGACGTTCTTCTGCTTCAGCTGCGCCATCAAGGTGGGCGCGCGCGCCGCGCCAATGACGGTCAGCTCGATGCCTTCCTTCTCCGGCTTGGTGGCACGGTTGATCTGCTGGTGCAGCACGCCGCCCACCAGCATCGGATACAGCAGCACGAACAGCAGCACCATCGCCATGGCGCGGCGGTCGCGCACGGTTTCGCGCAGCTCCTTGAGCAACACGACCAGGAACGAGGGACGCGCGCTCATGCGGAAATCCCTTCGTCGGTGCCGACCAGTTTCACGAACGCGTCCTCCAGGTTGGCGATGCCGGTGCGGTCGCACAGCGATTGCGGCGTGCCTTGCGCTACCGTGCGCCCGTTGGCGATGACGATGACGTCGTCGCAGGAACTGGTCACTTCCTGCATCACGTGGGTGGCCATGATGACGCAGCAGCCGTCGGCCCGCAACGCCGCCAGCGCGCGCCGCAGCGCCCGCGTGCTCATGACGTCGAGGCCGCGGCTCGGTTCGTCCAGCAGCAGGTTGCGCGGGCGGTGCAGCAAGGTGCGCGCCAGCGCCACCTTGATGCGCTGGCCCTGGCTGAAGCCTTTCGAGCGGCGCTCCAGGATGTCGTCCAGCGCCAAAAGCTCCGTCACCTCGTCGATGCGGCGGCCCAGGTCGGCGTTGCCCATGCCATTGAGCTCGCCGAAGTAGCGCAGGTATTCGCGGGTGGTCAGTTTTTCGTACAGCCCGAACTGGTCGGTCAGGAAGCCGATGCTGCGCCTGGCCGTCATCGGATCGCGGTCCGGATCGACGCCATCGACGGCGATGCGGCCGGCATCGCGCCGCAGCAGCCCCACGAGCAGGCGCAGCAAGGTCGTCTTGCCCGCGCCGTTCGGTCCCAGCAGCGCCGTGACCTGGCCGTCTTGCGCGGTAAAGCTGGCGCCGGCCAGCGCCTGCACCTTGCCGAAGTGTTTGGTGACGTCCTGGATGTCGATCATGGCTGCGGTCCTGCGCTGTCGAGCTGGAAGGTGGGGGCGGGGATCTCGGCCAGGCAGGCGCCATCGACGCGCCGCGCCGGCTGGTCGAGGAATTCGCGCAGCAGGCGCGGCATGCAGCCCAGCGTCGAGACGATATGGCCGCCGTTCGGCACGACCAGGTGCTGCGCCGCCTTCATCCACTTGCCGGCCGCTTCGGCACGGCGCGGTGGCGTAACGGGGTCGTGCGCGCCGGACAGCATCAGCACCGGCGCGGCGATCGTCGTCGGCGCGGCATGCGCAACGGGCTTGACGTTGACGGCCGGGCACAGCGCCGCCAGCTGCGTGACCTGGGGCGCGCCCAGGAACGAGCCGCGCGTGTCGGCGTCCAGCAGTTGCGGCGTCAGGCGCGGGAAGTCCTCGGCGCAGACGACGGCCAGGTACAACGGACCCGACATGCTGCCGTCGGCCGACAGGTCGGTGTCGCGGTTGCTGCGGGCGACAAAAGGCTCCCAGCGGCCGTTGTAGGCACTGTGGATCAGGAAGGGCAGGCTGTAGGCATCCGACTGCGAGTACAGCGCGCGGTGCACGGTGGTGGCAAAGCGCCGGCTGCCGATCTGCACGGGTCGCACGACGGTCGTGCGCGGATCGGCCATCGTCACCGTCAGCGGGCCTTGCGCGAGGCGGCCGGCCAGGCTGGCGAACTCGTTGCGCAGCGCGGGGAAGGCGCGCGCGCAGGCGGCATCCTTCTCGCAGCGGGCGAAGGTGGTCTCCAGCGCGGCCTGCGCGTCGCGCCCGCCGGCGGGAATGACCTGGTCGGGCGAGGCCACGCCGTCCAGTACCAGCGCGCGCACGCTGGCCGGATAGAGGCGGGCGTAGTGCTGCGCCAGCCGGGTGCCGTACGAGCCGCCCCACAGGTTGACCTGGCCGTAGCCCAGCGCGATGCGGACCCGTTCGATGTCGCGTGCCGCGGCGTCGGTGGTGTACTGGCTGTAGGGCGCGGCCAGCTTGGCGACGCAGCGGCGGGCTTCGGCGTCGAGCTGTTCTTCCGTCAGCGTGTCGATGTCCGGCGGCGACTTGCAATCGAGCTTGCCGGACAGGCCGGTGCCGCGCTGGTCGATCAGCACGATGTCGCGGGTGGCGCGCACGCGGCGCAGGGCGGCATCCAGCACGGGCACGATATCGCTGCCGGCCTGGCCCGGTCCGCCCGCCAGCACGAACAGGGGATCGGGTCGCGCGGCCTCGCGGTACGCCGGCGCCACGGTGGCATGCACGGTAATGGTCTTGCCGGGCTGGCGGTAGTCCAGCGGCACCGTTACGGTAAAGCAGCGCAGCGCCTCCTCTGTGCCAGGGAGGTGGCAGGTGCGGCCAGACGGCGCGGCCAGCGCGGCCAGCGGTGCCAGCAGTAACGTGGCGACCAGCGAACGTCGAATTTTCCTCACGGTGCCCTCGGCAATAGCAATCGGGCAATGTTAGCGTGCTGTTAGTTTTGCGGCAACAGATATCACCCTTGTCGGTATCTCAGCCTGGGGTTGACCGTCAATGGATGGTCGCGCTATAATCGCCAGCTTTCCGTTCGCTCAGGAAAAGTCAACAACAAGGATGCGTCCGCTGCAGTACCAGGGCGGAACCGCCATTTGAGCGTTTAACCGATGAATTAAATTCATCTTCATTAGGAAGTCAAACATGAAAACTTTTTCCGCTAAGGGCCATGAAGTCCAGCGCGACTGGTTCGTGATTGACGCGACGGACAAAGTCCTCGGCCGTGTTGCCAGCGAAGTGGCACGCCGACTGCGCGGCAAGCATAAGCCAGAATTTACCCCTCACGTCGACACGGGCGATTTCATCGTCGTCATCAACGCAGGCAAACTGCGCGTGACCGGTACCAAAGCCACCGAGAAGACGTACTACCGTCACTCGGGCTACCCAGGCGGCATCTACGAAACGAACTTCCTGAAGATGCAACAGCGTTTCCCAGGCCGTGCTCTGGAAAAAGCTGTCAAGGGCATGCTGCCAAAAGGCCCGCTGGGCTACGCAATGATCAAGAAGCTGAAAGTGTACGCCGAAGGTTCGCACCCGCACGCTGCTCAGCAACCTAAAGCACTCGAATTCTAAGGAACTGACATGATCGGTAACTACAACTACGGCACCGGCCGTCGCAAGAGTGCAGTGGCTCGTGTGTTCATCAAGGTCGGCACCGGCCAAATCATCGTGAACGGCAAGCCAGCGTCGGAGTACTTCTCCCGCGAAACCGGCCTGATGGTCATCCGTCAGCCGCTGGAACTGACCGGCAACGTCGAGCGTTTCGACATCAAGGTCAACGTGCATGGCGGCGGCGAGTCCGGCCAGGCAGGTGCAGTGCGCCACGGTATCACCCGTGCACTGATCGACTACGACGCGGCACTGAAGGGCGATCTGGCACGTGCCGGCTTCGTTACCCGTGACGCCCGTGAAGTCGAGCGTAAAAAAGTCGGTCTGCGCAAAGCACGTCGCGCAAAGCAGTTCTCGAAGCGTTAATTCGTTTCCTGCTCAGCCTGGCTCTGCCGGGCTGGCCTCGAAAAAGCCGCTGGCCCGTCCAGCGGCTTTTTGCTTTTCAGATAGGGTAAAACGTCCGTCATCGGACGCTGCTAGAATCTCCCCTCACTCACCCATCTTTCGCAAGGAACAAGAACATGATCAAAGTTGGCATCGTTGGCGGCACCGGTTACACCGGAGTGGAACTGCTGCGATTGTTGGCCGTCCATCCCGAAGTGCAGCTGACGGCCATCACGTCGCGCAAGGAAGATGGCCTGCCGGTGGCCGACATGTATCCGTCCCTGCGCGGCCGCGTGAACATCGCCTTCTCGGCGCCGGACAAGGCCGACCTGACCCAGTGCGACGTGGTGTTCTTCGCCACCCCGCACGGCGTGGCGATGGCGCAGGCGCCGGAGCTCCTGGCCAAGGGCGTCAAGGTGATCGACCTGGCGGCGGATTTCCGCATCAAGGACCGCGCCGTGTTCGAGAAGACGTACAAGATCGACCACACGGCGCCGGAGCTGCTGGAGCAGGCCGTGTACGGCCTGGTCGAGCTGAACCGTGAAGAGATCAAGCAGGCCAACCTGATCGCCAATCCGGGCTGCTACCCGACCACGATGCAGATCGGCTACGCGCCGCTGCTGAAAGCCGGCGTCATCGATGCTGGCCACCTGATCGCCGACTGCAAGTCGGGCGTGTCCGGCGCGGGTCGCAAGGCCGAGATCGGCATCCTGTTCTCGGAAGCGAGCGACAACTTCAAGGCCTACGGCGTGTCGGGCCACCGCCACACGCCGGAAACGTCGGCCCAGCTGCAGCGCTTCACGGACCAGAAGGTGTCGCTGATCTTCACGCCGCACCTGGTGCCGATGATCCGCGGCATGCACTCGACGTTGTACGCGAAACTGACGAAGGACGTCAGCAACGAGGAACTGCAAAAGCTGTTCGAAGATGCGTACAAGGACGAGCAGTTCGTCGACGTGATGCCGTTCGGCTCGCACCCGGAAACGCGCACGACGAAAGGTTCCAATATGCTGCGCCTGGCGGTGCACCGCCCCGACGGCGGCGATACCGTCGTTGTGCTGGTCGTGCAGGACAATCTGGTCAAAGGGGCATCGGGCCAGGCCGTGCAGTGCATGAACCTGATGTTCGGCTTGCAGGAAGACCTGGGCCTGAACACGATAGCCCTGCTGCCGTAAAGGTTAATTCGTGGTTTAAATGCGGCGCAGCAGCCGCATATTCCCATCAGAAACGTAGTGGGCCTGAGCGGCAGTCTGTGCAAAGGTCTATAATGGGCCAACGATTTTTAGTAGGAGTTCCAAATGAATGCAGTAGCCGAAGCACAAGACGTCATCCCGGCACCGATCATCTTCACCGACAGCGCGGCCGAGAAAGTGGCCCAGCTGATCGAAGAAGAGGGCAACCCCGACCTGAAGCTGCGCGTGTTCGTGCAGGGCGGCGGCTGTTCCGGTTTCCAGTACGGCTTCACGTTCGACGAAATCGTCAACGAAGACGACACGACGATGGTCAAGAACGGCGTGCAGCTGTTGATCGACTCGATGAGCTACCAGTACCTGGTGGGCGCCGAGATCGACTACAAGGACGACCTGGAAGGCGCGCAATTCGTCATCAAGAACCCGCAAGCGAGCTCGACCTGCGGCTGCGGTTCGTCGTTCTCCGTTTAAGCGGTAGGGCGTATTGAAGACGGCGGCCAGCGCAAGCTGGCCGCCGTTTGTCGTTTACGCGGCATGACATATTCACCCACAAGCAAGGGCTGGGGTCAGACCCGCCGGGCCTGACCCCGGTTTCTGGCCTCGGGTATGGCATACGCCAGCAACCGGCAAACGAGGGGTTGATTACGCGGCGGCGAGGCGCTGCCCGTCCATCCGTGCCTCGAAGCGGTCCCACAGCCGGTCGTGGTAGGGCAGGGCGACGACGTTCAGGATCGGCTCCAGGATCGCGGCGAGGCCGCCCAGGGCCAGCGAGCCCGTTGCCCAGTACATCACGGCAACCGCGATGACCATGTGAAAGGCCGTCTGGCTGACTTTTTCGGCTGCCAGCACGGCCGTGGCATAGCGCGCCGCGCGCAGGCGCAGGCGGCGCCAGAAGCCCTCGTGCAACGGCAGCAGTGCCACGTTGATGACGGGCTCGATGACCGCAGCCAGGCCGCCAAAGGCCACTGAACCTGTCATCACGTACATCAGGACGAACGCCAGCGACATGTGCGTGGCGACCTGGCTCATTTTTTTCGCTGCGACGATCATCTTGCTGCCTCTTCAGTGGATACCGTTGAGGCAAATGATAACGATTCTCGTTCAGATATGTAAATTAATTGTTCTCAACGGTGTGATTGGTAATAACTATCGGAGAAGTATTTTCGATTGCCTGTCGATTCCACTACACCTATAACGTCGAGGGATCAGGCAGCATTGCCGCATTCACAGGAGACCGTCATGAGCGCTACCGCACCCGTCAAGGGCCCCGCTTCCTATTTTCCGTCGATCGAGCAAAAGTACGGCCAGCCCGTACAGCACTGGCTGGCGCTGCTGGCGGCGCGCGGCGAGGCCAGGCATATGGAACTGGTCGCCTGGCTCAAGGAGGAGCACGGCATGGGCCACGGCCATGCCAATGCCTTGGTGGCCCATCACCGGGCCGGGTAGGGCCGCTGAGGCTATCGAGGGGCCTCAGCGGGGCGCAGGCGGGTGCTTAGCGGGGATACAGGGCGCCGAGGATGCGCGGACCCTGTGCGCCCGTCACGGACGGCAGGTTGCCCGGCTCGCGCGCATCGAAGCGGAACGCAAGCCAGGCCCAGCAGAGGGCCTCGACCAGCGTGGGCGCCACGCCCAGCGCATCCGTCGTCGTCACCTCGACGTGGCTGCCCAGCTCGTTCGCCAGCATGCGCATGAGCGTGCCGTTGTGGGCGCCGCCGCCGCACAGGTAGACGATTTCCGTCGCCGGCGCCTGCTGGCGGATACCGGTTGCCAAGGTAACGGCCGTCAGCCGCGTCAGCGTGGCCATCACGTCCTGCGGGGCCGCGTTCAGGTGGTTCAGCACATGGCGCTGCAGCCAGTCGGCGTGGAACAGGTCGCGCCCCGTGCTTTTCGGTGGCGGCGCCGCGAAATACGGCTCGGACAGCATGGCGGCCAGCAGCGCCGGGATGACCGTTCCGCCGCCTGCCCAGGCGCCGTCCTCGTCATAGGGACGTCCCAGGTAGCGGCCGATCCACTCGTCCATCAGCACGTTGCCGGGGCCCGTGTCGAAGCCCGTCACGTGCCCGTCCGGATGCAGCACGCTGATGTTGGCGATGCCGCCGAGGTTGGCCAGCACGCGCGTCTTGCCCTCCTGGCCGAACAGCGCATGGTGCGCCGCCGGCACCAGCGGCGCACCCTGGCCGCCCGCGGCGACGTCGCGCGAGCGGAAGTCGGCAATGACGTCGATCCCGCACAGCTCGGCCAGCAGCGCGCCGTTCAGCGACTGCCACGTGAACCCCAGTTCGGGCCGGTGCCGGATGGTCTGGCCGTGGGCGCCCACGGCCCGCACGTCGGCCGGCTTGATGTCCGTTTTCGCCAGCACGTGTTCCACGCACTGCGCGTACACGGCGGCAACGCGGTTCGCCGCCAGCGCTTCACGCTCCAGCTCGTTTTCGCTGGTGGCTTGCAGCGCCAGCAGTTCTTCGCGCAGCGCATCCGGGTAGGGCACGTGGCTGGAGGCCAGCGTGCGCGCGGCACCCGCCCAGAAGTCGACCAGCACGCCATCGACGCCGTCCAGGCTGGTGCCCGACATCAGTCCGATAAACAAGCTCATGGGAGTTCCACGAAAACGATGAAGCGTCCATTGTGCCCGATGTGCCGGGTTTGCCCAAGTGTTAGGCAGCTAACGGAATAGGGACGAGCGCCGCCGTATGATGGCATCACAGTGAGGGGGAAAGAAAAACGGCGCCCCTCGGGGCGCCGTCTTTTCCAGCCAGTGGCCGGGATTATTTCTGTGCCAGTGCGCGGTTGTTTTCTTCCGGACGCAGCAGTGCGAAGCGGTGGATCATGTCGCCTGCCACCATCTTGAAGCGCGCCATCTCAGCGGCCGTCAGGGGTGCTTGGGCCGTCACGTTGAGGCGGTTCGGGTCGAGCGATTGGCCGCCCACGCGGAACTCGTAGTGCAGGTGTGCGCCGGTCGACCAGCCGGTCGAGCCTACATAGCCGATCAGGTCGCCCTGGCTGACTTTCTGACCCTTGCGCAGGCCGGAAGCAAACCGGCTCATGTGCGCGTAGGCGGTGCTGTAGTTGTTCCAGTGCTTCAGGACGACCACATTGCCGTAGCCGTTCTGCGTGCCCGCGAAATCGACGACGCCGTCACCGGCGGCGCGGATCGGCGTGCCCGTCGGTGCCGCGAAATCGATGCCCTTGTGTGCTTTCCAGTTGCCCGAGATCGGGTGCACGCGCATCGAGAAGCCGGACGAAATCCGCGAGAACTCCAGTGGCGACTTCAGGAAGCCACGCTTCAGGGACTTGCCGTCGAAGCTGTAGTAGCCGCCGCCCTGCTTACTGGCAGGATCCTCGAACCACACCGACTGGTACGTGGTGCCGCGGTTGGTGAACTCGCCGGCCAGGATGCGGCCGGCCTTGACGAATTCGCCATCCTGCCAGAACGTCTCGTAGACCACGTTGAACTTGTCCCCGCGCTTCAGGTCGGAACGGAAGTCGATATTCGTCGAGAACATCTCCACGATCTGGTGCACGATCGAGTCGGGCAGGCGGGTGCCGTCCGCATCGGAGTCGGTGGCCGCGAACAGCGTCGTCGTGATGTCGCGGGCGTGCATTTCCACGCGGCGCTCCAGCTTGACGGGCGCTTCTTCCGCGACGAAACCTTCGCCCTTGCGTAGCACGGAGATGTTCTTGACGGGCATGTCCTTGCTGTCCACCACGCTGGCGCGCAGCCACAGCAGGTTGCCTTCGTCGTCCGTTTTCGCCTGGACCCGGCGGCCGGTCTTGAGCTGCATCACGGCCTTCGCGACCTTGTCCTGCTTGATGAAGCTTTCCGCGGCATCGTCCTCGACGCCCAGGCGCTGCAACAGCGTGGCCAGCGTATCGCCGGCGCGGATGCGCTCTTCGTGCACGTAGGTCTGGGAATCTTCCGCCTGGTCGATGGCGGCAATCTGCGTGGAGAGGTTCGGCAGGGCGACGTCCTGCGAGACGGTTTTAACCGGCAGGTCGCTTGCATCCGGGGCCAGTGGGGCCACGCCGGCGGCGCCGAAGGCGCACACGGTCAACGCAATCGCGGAAAGGCGAACGATGCGTGCCTTGCGGGTCGAACCTAGCAGATGAGACAAGCGCGAGCTTGTGAACTTGTTTGTAGGGTTCATGCAATCAGTTAAAATTTGCCGCTTGAACTTGATGGATTTTTGCTATTTTGTTCTAAGTTATTGATTTGTTTCGTTTTCATCGGGCAAGATTGATGGGATCGGGAATTATAGCAAAGTCCTGCGCTACGCCAACACTTTAAGAAAATTTCCCCACATATGGATACACTCTCCCCGGCGCCGAAGAAGGCTGCCGCAGCCGCCGCTGCTCAACTGCTGCCCCTCAGCGACACCGTCCAGGAAGCCCTCGCCATCACCAAGCGCGGCGTCGACGAGCTGCTGATCGAAAGCGAGTTCGCCCAGAAACTGGCGCGTTCCGAACAGAGCGGCGTGCCGCTGCGCATCAAGCTGGGCCTGGACCCAACGGCACCGGACCTGCACCTGGGCCACACCGTGGTGCTGAACAAGATGCGCCAGCTGCAGAACCTGGGCCACCAGGTGATCTTCCTGATCGGCGACTTCACGTCGATGATCGGCGATCCTTCCGGCCGCAACGCCACCCGCCCGCCGCTGACGCGCGAACAGATCGAGCAGAACGCGCAGACCTACTTCAAGCAGGCCTCGCTGGTGCTGGACCCGGCGAAGACGGAAATCCGCTACAACTCCGAATGGTGCGACCAGCTGGGCGCGCGCGGCATGATCCAGCTCGCTTCCCGCTACACGGTGGCACGCATGATGGAACGCGACGACTTTTCCAAGCGCTTCAAGAATGGGACACCGATCTCGGTCCATGAGTTCCTGTATCCGCTGATGCAGGGCTACGATTCCGTCGCCCTGAAGGCCGACCTGGAACTTGGTGGCACCGACCAGAAATTCAACCTGCTGGTGGGGCGCGAACTGCAGAAGGACTGGGACCAGGAGCCGCAGTGCATCCTGACGATGCCGTTGCTGGAAGGCCTGGACGGCGTTGAGAAAATGTCCAAGTCGAAGAACAACTACATCGGCATCACGGAACCGGCCAACACCATGTTCGCCAAGGTGATGAGCATCTCCGACACGATGATGTGGCGCTACTATGAGCTGCTGTCGTGGCGCTCGCTCGACGAGGTTGCCGCGTTGAAGCAGGCGATTGCCGGCGGTGCCAATCCGCGCGACGCCAAGGTCGCGATCGCACAGGAAATCGTGGCCCGCTTCCACTCGCAGCAGGCCGCAGAGGATGCGCTGGCCGACTTCGTCAACCGCTCGAAAGGCGGCATTCCGGACGACATCCCCGAGCTGGCCGTCACCGGCGCCCCGCTGGGCCTGGCACAGCTGCTCAAGCAGACGGGCCTGTGCGCGTCGACGTCGGAAGCGATGCGCATGATCGACCAGGGCGGCGTGCGCATCGACGGCACCGTCATCAGCGACAAGGCACTCAAAGTCGAGGCCGGCACGTTCGTGCTGCAGGTGGGCAAGCGCAAGTTCGCCCGCGTCACGCTGGCATGATCGCCCTGTTGCAACGGGTGACCGGCGCACAGGTGGTCGTCGATGGCGCCGTCGTCGGCGCCATCGACCCCGGCCTGATGGTACTGGTGTGCGCGGAACGGGGCGACAGCGAACGGGAGGCGGATGCGCTGCTGGCAAAGCTGCTGTCCTATCGCGTCTTCTCCGACGAGGCAGGCAAGATGAACCGCAGCGTGACCGACGTCGCCGGCGGCCTGCTGCTGGTGCCCCAGTTTACATTGGCGGCGGACACGAAGTCGGGCACGCGGCCGTCGTTCACGCCGGCCGCGCCGCCGGACGAGGGCAAGCGCCTGTTCGACCATTTCGTCGCGCAGGCCCGCGCCCGCCATGGCGTCGTGGCCACGGGCCAGTTCGGCGCGGACATGCAGGTGTCCCTGACCAACGACGGTCCCGTGACATTCTGGCTGCAAGTGGAACCAAAGCAGGTATCATGAGACGAGCCGCTGGTTGCGCAACCGCATGGCGCAAAGCGGCAGCAGGAGAAAGCACGCATGAAAATCTGGAGTGACAACTTCAAGCAAGGCGCCCCCATCCCGGGCGACAACGCGTTCGCGGTGCCGGATGCGGTTAGCCACGTTCGCCTGGCCGGCAACCGCAATCCGCACCTGGCGTGGGACGACATCCCGCCTGGCACGGCGTCGCTGGTGTTGCTGTGCATCGACGGCGACGCCCCCACCGTGGGCACGGACGTCAACCAGGAAGGGCGCACGCTGCCGGTGGACCTGCCGCGCGGCGATTTCTACCACTGGGCGCTGGTGGACATCCCGCCCACGGTGACCACGCTGGCCGAAGGCGCGCACGCCCAAGGCGTCACGCCGCACGGCAAGCCGGGCCCCGCCATCGCGGGCAGCCCGATGCGCCACGGCCTGAACGACTATACGAGCTGGTTCGCCGCGGATCCGGACATGGCGGGCGACTACTTCGGCTACGACGGTCCCTGCCCGCCGTGGAACGACGAGCGCGTGCACCACTACATCTTCCGCCTGTATGCGCTGGACATCGACAAGCTGCCCGTCGAAGGGCGCTTCACGGCCCAGGACGTGCTGGCGGCCATGCACGGCCACATCGTCGACGAGGCGCAGCTGATCGGCACCTACACCCTGAAGGCCGCATGACGACGAAGCTGTTGTTGATCCGTCATGGCGAGACGGCGTGGAATGCCGTGCGCCGCCTGCAGGGCCACCTGGACATCGAACTGAACGACGCAGGCCGCCGCCAGGCCGCGGCGCTGGCCGGCGCACTGGCTGGTGCGCCGCTGGCCGCGATCGTATCGAGCGACCTGCAGCGGGCCATGCAGACGGCTGGCGCCGTGGCGCGGTTGCACGACGTGCCGCTGCACACCGACCCGCAACTGCGCGAGCGGGGCTATGGCGTGTTCGAGGGCTTGCTGTACAGCGAGATCGAAGCGCGCTATCCCGCGCACTTCCACGCCTGGCAGCAGCGGCACGTGGATGCCGTCATGCCGCACGGCGAGCGCCGCGCGGAGAGTTTCCGTGCGTTCTACGACCGCAGCGTCGGCGCCATCGGCCACTGGGCGGAGCGGTATGCGGGCCGCACTATTGCCGTGGTCGCGCATGGCGGCGTGCTGGAATGCGCCTACCGCGCCGCCACGAACATGACCCTGGAAAGCCCGCGCGACTTCCAGGTGCGCAACGCCAGCATCAACCGCTTCACGTACGCCGACGGCCGCCTGGCGCTGACGCAGTGGGGCGATGTCGAGCACCTGGCGCTCAGCCTGGACGACATCGTCTGAAAACCCGGGACGGACCCCTGTTTCCTGGCAACCCAGGCGCAGGACCGGGGTCAGACCCGGCGGGTCCGACCCCAGCTTTCGCTGTTGGGTGAAAAAACAGCCGCGGTACGCGGAGAATTTCTAGTGCTACCAACGATTGCCTTAAAACCAGGGACTGTCCCGGGTTTTTTTCATTCGCAGCACGGTCGTCTCAAAAATTTCCGCACATAACTCGTTGTTTCATAACCGTAAAGCTGCACGCTTGCTGGTTTAATACAAAATAGTGCTTATTAATTGAGCAGTCCATCGGTTAGAATTGCAGGTTCCTCCGCTGCGGTCGCGGTGTCAACCACGGATTCCCCAAGTGCAAATCGGTCCACATCTCCTGCGCAATAACGTTTTCGTCGCCCCCATGGCTGGCGTGACGGATCGCCCGTTCCGCCAGCTGTGCAAGGAACTGGGCGCCGGGTATGCGGTGTCGGAAATGGCGGCGGCGAATCCGCGCGTGTGGGCGTCCGAGAAGAGTGCGCGGCGCACCGATCACGCGGGCGAGATGGAGCCGAAGGCCGTGCAGATCGCCGGTTCCGATCCGCAGGAGCTGGCCGACTGCGCCAGGTTCAACGTCGACAAGGGTGCCCAGATCATCGACATCAACATGGGCTGCCCGGTGAAAAAGGTCTGCAACAACTGGTGCGGCTCCGCGCTGCTGCAGTTCGAGGACCTGGTCGAGCGCATCCTGCACGCGGTCGTCGGTGCCGTGGACGTGCCCGTCACGCTGAAGTTTCGCACCGGCTGGAACCGCGAGAACAAGAACGCGCTGCGTATCGCCCGCATCGCCGAGCAGGCCGGCATCCAGATGCTGACCCTGCACGGCCGCACCCGCGCGGACGGTTATACCGGCGATGCGGAGTACGACACCATCGCGGCCGTGAAGGCGTCCGTCAGCATCCCCGTGGTGGCCAACGGCGACATCACGACGCCGGAAAAAGCCCGCTTCGTGCTGGATAAAACCGGCGCGGATGCGGTAATGATCGGCCGCGCCGCCCAGGGGCGGCCGTGGATCTTCCGCGAGATCGACCATTTCCTGCGCACGGGCGAGCACCTGCCGGCCCCGCTGGTGGCCGAGGTGCGCCAGCTGATGGACGAGCACCTGCGCGCCCATTACGCGTTCTACGGCGAGTACCTGGGCGTGCGCACGGCGCGCAAGCACATCGGCTGGTACGTGCGCGACCTGCCCGGGGGGAAGAGTTCCGCCAGCAGATGAACCGCCTCGAGTCCACCGTCGAGCAATTGCGGGCCGTGGACGGCTTTTTCGAATCGCAATGGAAGTATGGCGAGCGGTTACAATACCGCCTCGCCGAAGAAATGCTGGCGGCCTGACCCGGCGCCAGACCGGCAAACATTTAGCAGAACACAAGAATATGAGCAAAGAAAGTATCCAGGAAGTCGTCCAGAAAAGCCTCGAAGAGTATTTCAACGACCTGGGCGAGCAACAGGCATCGAATATCTACGACATGGTCGTCATGACCGTCGAGAAGCCGATCCTCGAAGTGGTCATGACGCGCGCCGACGGCAACCAGTCGCACGCCGCGCAGATGCTCGGTATCAATCGCAATACGCTGCGCAAGAAACTGCAGGAACACGGCCTGCTGTAACGCTCGATCCGGCCCCGGCAAGTGGCTGTGACCGGCCGCTGTGCCGGTGAGTCTGTCCTGGGAACCGTTGCGCCACGCACGGTCCCGCCACCAGAATTCTTTCACAACCTTGACCATAGCCATGATCAAACAAGCTCTCATTTCCGTTTCCGACAAGACCGGCGTGCTGGACTTCGCCCGTGCCCTGTCGGCGATGGGCGTCAATATCCTGTCCACGGGCGGTACCGCCAAGCTGCTGCTCGACAACGGCGTGGCCGTGACCGAAGTGGCGGATTACACGGGCTTCCCGGAAATGCTGGATGGCCGCGTGAAGACGCTGCACCCGAAAGTGCACGGCGGCATCCTGGCCCGTCGCGACTTCCCGGAGCACATGGCCAAGCTGGATGAACATGGCATTCCGACCATCGACCTGGTCGTCGTCAACCTGTACCCGTTCCAGGCCACCGTCGCCAAGGACGAGTGCACGCTGGACGACGCCATCGAGAACATCGACATCGGCGGCCCCGCCATGCTGCGTTCGGCGGCCAAGAACCACAAGGATGTGATCGTCATCTGCGACCCGTCGGACTACGGCGTCGTGCTGGCGGAAATGAAGACGACGGACAACTCGCCCGGCTACGTCAGCTACGAAACCCGCTTCAACCTGGCCAAGAAGGTCTACGCGCACACGGCGGCGTATGACGGTGCCATCACGAACTACCTGTCCAGCCTGGGCCCGGACCGCCAGCACGCCACCCGCGGCGCCTACCCGCAGACGCTGAACGTGCACTTTGAAAAAGTGCAGGACATGCGTTACGGCGAGAACCCGCACCAGAGCGCGGCGTTCTACCGCGACACGACCGCTGTCGAAGGTGCGCTGGCCAACTACCGCCAGCTGCAGGGCAAGGAACTGTCGTACAACAATATCGCCGACGCCGATGCGGCATGGGAATGCGTGAAGAGCCTGGGCGGCATGGACCAGGGCGCTGCCTGCGTCATCGTCAAGCACGCCAACCCGTGCGGCGTGGCGCTGGGCGGCTCGGCCGTCGAAGCGTACTCGCGCGCGCTGCAGACCGACCCGACCTCGGCCTTCGGCGGCATCATCGCCTTCAACGTGCCGGTGGACGGCGCCGCGGCGAGCGAGCTGGTCAAGCTGTTCGTCGAAGTGCTGATCGCCCCGTCGTTCACGGATGAAGCCAAGCAGATCATGGCGGCCAAGCAGAACGTGCGCCTGCTGGAAATCCCGCTGGGCACGGGCGTCAACCCGATGGACTTCAAGCGCGTGGGCGGTGGCCTGCTGGTGCAGTCGGCGGACGCGAAGAACGTGCTGCTGGCCGACACCCGCGTCGTGACGAAAAAGCAGCCGACCCCGCAGCAGCTGGCCGACCTGATGTTCGCATGGAAGGTGGCGAAGTTCGTCAAGTCGAACGCGATCGTCTTCTGCGGCAACAACATGACCCTGGGCGTGGGCGCCGGCCAGATGAGCCGCATCGACTCCGCCCGCATCGCCTCGATCAAGGCGCAGAACGCCGGCCTGACGCTGGCGGGCTCGGTGGTGGCGTCGGACGCGTTCTTCCCGTTCCGCGACGGCCTGGATGTGGTGGTCGACGCGGGCGCCACGTGCGTGATCCAGCCGGGCGGCTCCATGCGCGACCAGGAAGTCATCGACGCGGCCGACGAGCGCGGCGTTGTCATGCTGTACACGGGCACCCGCCACTTCCGCCACTAAGCATCCGCCAAGACCCAACTACGGCCCAGCCCGTGTCCCACCGCGGTGTCAGTCACCGCGGTGGGACACGGGCTCGACAATCGAGCCGCACCTTTGCGCCCGCGCTGCTTGCGGGCGCTTTCTTTACTGCATACAATCAGCCAATGATTATTCTCGGCATCGACCCTGGCCTGCGTACCACCGGCTTTGGCGTGATTCACAAGCAGGGTACGAAGCTGCGCTACATCGCTTCCGGCACCATCAAGAGCGGCGAGGGCGATTTGCCGACGCGGTTGAAAGTCATCCTGGACGGCGTCGCGCAACTGACGGCCACCTACCAGCCGGACTGCGCAGCCATCGAGAAAGTCTTCGTCAACGTCAATCCGCAATCGACCTTGCTGCTGGGGCAGGCGCGCGGCGCCGCCATCTGCGGTCTCGTCAGTGCGTCGCTCAGCGTGGCGGAGTATTCGCCGACGCAGATCAAGCAGGCCGTTACCGGCACGGGCAAGGCGGCCAAGGAGCAGGTACAGGAAATGGTGGCGCGGCTGCTGGCGCTGCCGGGCCTGCCCGGCTCGGACGCGGCCGACGCCCTCGGTGTCGCCATCTGCCACGCCAATACGCACGATACGGTAGCAGCGATCGCGACGATCGACCTGGCCGCGCGCGGCACCGCTGGCCTGCGCATGAAGCGCGGGCGCCTGGTCGGCTAAACTAGCCGTCATTCACCATGAAACGGAAACACCCATGATCGGACGTCTCTCCGGCATCCTGCTTGAAAAAAATCCGCCGCAACTGCTGGTCGACGTGCAAGGCGTCGGCTACGAGGTCGACGTGCCGATGAGCACCTTCTACAACCTGCCGCACACGGGCGAGAAGGTGACGCTGTTTACGCACCTGACGATCCGCGAGGATGCCCACCTGCTGTTCGGCTTCGGCAATGCCGAGGAACGGGCCGTGTTCCGCCAGCTGATCAAGATCACCGGCGTGGGCGCGCGCACGGCGCTGTCCATCCTGTCCGGCATGTCGATCGCCGACCTGTCGCAGGCCGTCACGCGCCAGGAAGCGGGCCGCCTCGTCAAGGTGCCCGGCATCGGCAAGAAGACGGCCGAGCGCCTGCTGCTGGAGCTGAAGGGCAAGCTGGGCGCGGATCTGGGCGCCGTCGCCGGGATGCACGCGGTGCCGGATGCGCAGACGGACATCCTCAACGCGCTGATCGCGCTGGGGTATTCGGACAAGGAAGCGCTGCAGGCGCTGAAGACCGTCCCGGCCGGGGCCACCGTCTCGGACGGCATCAAGCAGGCGCTCAAAGCGCTGTCCAAGGGTTAAGCCATGAGCATCCAGACCGACGATTTCCAACCGCAGCGCGTCATCGACGCGGCCCCGTCGTCGCCCAACGAGGAAGCGATCGAACGCGCGCTGCGTCCCAAGCTGCTGGACGAATACGTCGGCCAGGAAAAGATCCGCAGCCAGCTGGAGATCTTCATCACCGCCGCGCGCGGGCGCAGCGAGGCGCTTGATCACACCTTGCTGTTCGGCCCACCGGGCCTGGGCAAGACGACCCTGGCGAACATCATCGCGCGCGAGATGGGCGTGAACCTGCGCCAGACGTCCGGCCCCGTGCTGGAGCGCCCGGGCGACTTGGCCGCGCTGCTGACGAACCTGGAAGCGAACGATGTGCTGTTCATCGACGAGATCCACCGCCTGTCGCCCGTCGTCGAGGAGATCCTGTATCCGGCGCTGGAGGACTACCAGATCGACATCATGATCGGCGAAGGCCCGGCCGCGCGTTCGGTCAAGCTGGACCTGCAGCCCTTCACGCTGGTGGGGCCACCACGCGCGCCGGCATGCTGACCAACCCGCTGCGCGACCGCTTCGGCATCGTCGCCCGCCTCGAGTTCTATACGACGGAAGAACTGGCGAAGATCGTCACGCGCAGCGCGGCGCTGTTGAAGGCGCATATCGACGACAGCGGCGCGCACGAGATCGCACGCCGCGCGCGCGGCACGCCCCGCATCGCCAACCGCCTGCTGCGCCGCGTGCGCGACTATGCGGAAGTGAAGAGCAACGGCGACATCACGAAGGAAGTCGCCGATGCGGCGCTGGTGATGCTGGACGTGGACACGGTCGGCTTCGACGTCATGGACCGCAAGCTGCTGGAAGCGGTGCTGTACAAGTTCAACGGCGGCCCGGTCGGCATCGGCAACCTGGCCGCGGCGATTGGCGAAGCGGCGGACACGATCGAGGACGTGCTGGAGCCGTACCTGATCCAGCAAGGCTACCTGCAGCGCACGCCGCGCGGCCGCGTGGCCACGCCGGCGGCCTACCAGCATTTCGGCCTGCAGCCGCCGCGCACGTCGCTGACCGGGGACCTGTGGTAATGCAGATCTGGGTCGACGCGGACGCCTGCCCCGGCGTCATCAAGGAGATCCTGTACCGCGTGGCCGAGCGCGTGCAGATGAACGTGACGCTGGTGGCGAACCAGCTGCTGCGCGTGCCGCCGTCGAAGTACGTGCGGGCGCTGCAGGTGCCGCATGGTTTCGACGTGGCCGACAACGAGATCGTGCGCCTCGTCGAGCCGGGCGACCTGGTGGTCACGGGCGACATCCCATTGGCTTCCGACGTGCTGGCAAAGGGCGGCTACGCGCTCAACCCGCGCGGGGAGTTCTATACGCCGGACACAATCAAGCAGCAGCTGACGATGCGTGCCTTCATGGAGGACCTGCGCAGCAGCGGCGTCGATACGGGCGGGCCATCCGCCTTCAGCCAGGCCGACCGCCAGCGCTTCGCCAATGCGTTGGATGGGCATTTGCGGAAGGTGCGGCAGTCGCGGTGATGCCGCCCTCGCGTTCGAAGCGACCGCAAGATCATCGGTCGGCTCGATAAGCCGCTGGCGGTGCCAGGGCTAGCGCTGGTCGCTACTTCAGACAGACTTGCGGCGGCGCCAGCCGATCAGTCCCAGTCCGCCCAGCAGCATTGCGTAGGTGCCGGGTTCCGGAACCGCGGACAGTGGCGTCATCGAGGTAATGTCGCCACTGAAATATGTCCATCCGAATTCGCCGGTGTCCTTTTGTGCGTACACATTGAAGTTGAAGGCCGCGCCCTTCAACAACATGAACTGTTGTGTGGTCGCGTCCGTACTGTTCAACAACTGGCCCGATTCGTCAGTCGTCACCAGGACAAAGCTGGACATATAGTGAGGATCGTAGCTGTATTTTTGCGCTACGACGCGCAGCTCGTCATGCTCGATTCCTGCAGTGCCATCCGTGACGCGGACGTAGCCCCCCGACTCGTTTTTCGTTGTAAGGCCGGAATCGACGAATTGTGCTTCAATCGACAGGCCGTCATATTCAAAGGCCTTCGAGTCATCCGTGCTGAAGTGATCCCAGCCATTGGTGGCCAGATCGAACGTCAGGGTGCCGACCACCTTCTCTCCCCGGGCAATAACTTTTCCCTCTACCGTGCCGGACTCCACCAGCGCCTCGGTGTTGCTATCCCGCACGCTATTAATGTTCGCGGTGAACTGGAACGTCTGCAATGCAGCCTGTGCAGAAGTGGCGCAGGCGGCGCCGAGCAATAGTCCGGACAATACTTTTTTCATGAATTCCCCCTGAAGTGTCATGCAATTAGAACACACATGATGAAAAATTGAAATCAATTTGCACTGTGGCTGCGGACTTTGACAAGGTCCGGACCAAGCGCCTGTGGCCACTTTCCCCGGGGCTGGAGAGCTCGACACAGCTCGGCCGTAACGCCGACAGCACGACTTGCGGTATCCTTGCGCGCATGCTGATCAAAACCACATCTGCCGCGCTGGCGCTGGCCATCGCCACGCTGGCCCAAGCCGCCGTTCCCGTCTACGGCTACACCGTCAAGCAGGCGTTCCCGCACGACCCGCAAGCCTTCACCGAAGGGCTGTTCTACCGCGATGGCCTGCTGTACGAGAGCACGGGCCTGAACGGCCGCTCGTCGATCCGCAAGGTCGAACTGGAGACGGGCAAGGTGCTGCTGTCGCGCGAGATTCCGTCGACGTACTTCGGCGAGGGCATCGCGCCGTTCGGCAAGCGCCTGATCAGCCTGACGTGGACCAACCAGGTCGGCTTCATCTGGGACCTGGAGACCCTGCAGCCGCAGGACCGCTTCACGTATCAGGGCGAAGGCTGGGCGCTGACCAGCGACGGCGAGCGCCTGTACATGAGCGACGGCACCCAGTACATCCGCGTGCTCGATCCGAACACGCTGAAGGTGACGCGCCGCATCCGCGTGACGGCCGACGGGATGCCGGTCACGCAGATCAACGAGCTCGAATGGGTGGAAGGGCAGATCTACGCGAACATCTGGCAGACCGACCGCATCGCCCGCATTGACCCGTTTTCCGGGCGCGTGCTGGGCTGGATCGACCTGGCGGGGCTGGACAAGCTGTCCGGCGTGGAGCCGGGCACGGACAATGTCCTGAACGGCATCGCCTATGACAGCGCAAAAAAACGGTTGTTCGTGACCGGGAAGATGTGGCCGAAGCTGTTCCACATCGAGTTGAAACAGGCGGCGGGACGCTGAGGGCGTCCCGCGCGGCCGGGGGCGCCGGTCAGGCGCGCTTGCGGCGCCAGGCCAGCAGGCCGAGGCCGGCGAGGAGCATGGCGTAGGTGCCGGGTTCGGGGACGGCGGAAACCAGCGACATGGATGTCAGCTCGCCCCGCAGCCGATACGATGAAACCCCTGGAGTATACGAAACAGATCCAAAGTAAAAGGCCCCGTTGAACTGGCCGAGCTCCGTTGTTGGGATAGTTGCCGCACTCAATGCCGTCGCAGTAGGGTCAAAAAAGTTGAGGCCGAATCCGACCCAATCCTCCCGGTAGGTGTTACCGTCGAAACGGACGAAGTCCGTATCGCCGTAGTCCACGGCGGCATCTTCGACAGTCACCGCCGACGAATAAATACTGGACACTTCCTTATACCCCGTCCTATTGAACTGAACAGTGGCACCAAAAGGCGCATCGTTGCCGTAATGCGCCTTGATGCCACTGCCATAGTTGTACTGCGCTATTGGCGATGCGGAGGTGTCAAACGTGTAGCTGCCGGTGACGGTATCATCTAGATTGATGACCTGATTTCGAATCGTAACCGTTGACACGGGTAACTCTTCGGGGAAAGCGCCAAGCTGGCTAATGCTGGAGATCTTCGCCGTATAGTGCAGCGTATAAAGCTCGGCGTGAGCGGCAGAGGATAACGTCAGGCCAATTGCCAGGACGGTCAGTAGCTTTTGCATGGATGTGTGCAAACTTGTCATATAGAAATGACATTTGAACACATCCGTTAAAAAAATGAAACTACTGATGAGTCGCCTGGGGTGTTACTCCTGCCGCACCCAAGTCTGCGACCGCCCCAGCATCGGCATGCCGATATACCCGCGCACATCGAGCTTCTTGCCGTCGTCAACCAGCTTCATCTTGCTCTTGTAGACCTTGCCGTTTTCCGGATCGAGGATGGTGCCGCCGCTGTATTCGCCGCCGTCCTTCTTCATGCCGTTGATGATGGACAGGCCGACCAGCGGCTTGCCTTTGTCGGCGCCTTCGCACTTGTCGCAGACGGGGTTCTGCTCCTGGCCCGCCGGACGGAACAGTTTTTCGATACGACCCTGCAGCACGCCGTTCGCTTCGCTGATGCGGATTTCCGCCTTCGGCTTGCCGGTCTTGTCGTCGATGTTCTTCCACAGGCCGACAGGGCTCGTGTTGTCGGCAAAGGCGGGCAGGGCGTGGGCACCGAAGGCTGCGCCGACGAGGGCGGCAAAAATGAATGGACGCATGGATGTCTCCTTTTATAGTTGGAGAGTCCAGTGTAGCGCACGGTCGTGCTGAAAAATTCGTGGACACGCTCTAATGAAAAACGCCGGCCCGGGTTAACCCGGGTCCGGCGTTTTTTACAACACTGCAGCGGAAATTACGCGGCTGGCAGCTTGGCGAACTGCTCGCGCAACTTGTCCAGCGTGGCGGTGAACGTGGCGACACGCTCCTTCTCCTGCGCGACCACCGCAGCCGGAGCGCGCGCAACGAAGCTCTCCGACGACAGCTTGCCCGATGCCTTGGCGATCTCGCCTTCCAGGCGCGCGATCTCCTTCGACAGGCGCTCGCGTTCGGCCTTGACGTCGATCTCCACTTTCAGCATCAGCTTCGTGGTGCCGACGACCGAGACGGCGGCCGGCGATTCCGGCAGCGCGTCCACGATCTGCACTTCCGACAGCTTGCCCAGCAGTTGCACGTACGGTGCGAACGCGGCGATCTTGTCCTTGTCAAGCCCCGTGGCTTCGACGATCAGCGGCACGCGTACCGATGGCGACAGCTTCATCTCGCCGCGCAGGTTGCGCGTCGCATCCGTCAGGCCCTTCAGCTCCGCGATCCAGCTTTCCGCTTGCGTATCGATGGCCGCTTCGTTCGGCAGCGGGTACGGCTGCGTCATGATCGACTTGCCCTCGGCATCCTTGCCAGCCAGCGGCGCGACGGTCTGCCACAGCTGCTCGGTGACGAACGGGATGATCGGATGCGCCAGGCGCAGCACCACTTCCAGCACGCGCAAGAGCGTGTTGCGGGTGGCGCGCTGCTGGTCTTCCGTGCCTTGCTGGACCTGCACCTTGGCCAGTTCCAGGTACCAGTCGCAGTACTCGTCCCACACGAACTTGTAGATCGCGGTGGCGATATTGTCGAAGCGGTAGTCGGCAAAGCCCTTCGCCACTTCCTGTTCGGTGCGATTGAGGAGCGAGACGATCCACTTGTCGGCTGGCGACAGGTCGGCGTCGCTGGCGCTGCAGTCCTTGCCTTCGGTGTTCATCAGCACAAAACGTGTGGCGTTCCACAGCTTGTTGCAGAAGTTGCGGTAGCCTTCGGCGCGGCCCAGGTCGAAGTTGATGTTGCGGCCCAGCGAGGCGTAGCTGGCCATCGTGAAGCGCACCGCGTCCGTGCCGTAGGCTGCGATTCCTTCCGGGAATTCCTTGCGCGTGGCCTTTTCGATCTTCTCGGCCGCCTTCGGGTTCATCAGGCCCGTGGTGCGTTTTTCCACCAGCGCGTCGATGCCGATACCGTCGATCAGGTCGATCGGGTCGAGCGTATTGCCCTTCGACTTCGACATCTTCTGGCCCTGCGAGTCGCGCACCAGGCCATGCACGTACACGGTCTCGAACGGCACCTTGCCCGTGAAGTGCGCCGTCATCATGACCATCCGGGCGACCCAGAAGAAGATGATGTCGAAGCCCGTCACCAGCACGGACGACGGCAGGAACGCCTTCAGGTCCGGCGTTTCTTCCGGCCAGCCCAGGGTGGAGAAGGGCACCAGCGCGGACGAGAACCACGTGTCCAGCACGTCGTTGTCGCGCGTCAGCGTGCCCGTGCTGCCGGCCGCCTGCTGCTTGGCCAGCGCTTCCTCTTCCGTGCGCGCGACGAAGATATTGCCTTGCTCGTCGTACCACGCCGGGATCTGGTGGCCCCACCACAGCTGGCGCGAGATGCACCAGTCCTGGATGTTGTTGAGCCACTGGTTGTAGGTCGTGGTCCAGTTCTCGGGCACGAACTTGATCTCGCCCGACGACACTTTTTCCAGCGCCACTTCGGCGATCGACTTGCCCGGGTTGAACGTGCCTTCCGGCGCCGGTTTGCTCATGGCGACGAACCACTGGTCCGTCAGCATCGGCTCGATGACGACGCCGGTACGGTCGCCGCGCGGCACCATCAGCTTGTGCGGTTTCACTTGCTCCAGCAGGCCTTGCGCTTCCAGGTCGGCCACGATCTGCTTGCGGGCGGCGAAGCGGTCCAGACCGCGGTAGGCTGCCGGTGCCTCGTCGCTGATCTTCGCGTCCAGCGTCAGGATCGACGGCATGTCCAGCTTGTGGCGCTGGCCCACGGCGTAGTCGTTGAAGTCGTGCGCCGGCGTGATCTTCACGCAGCCCGTGCCGAACGCCTTGTCCACGTACGAGTCGGCGATGATCGGGATCTCGCGGCCCACCAGCGGCAGGGTCAGCATCTTGCCGACCAGCGCCTCATAGCGCTCGTCGGTCGGATCGACGGCCACGGCGACGTCGCCCAGCATCGTTTCGGGACGGGTCGTCGCAACGGTCAAGGTGCCGCTGCCGTCGGCCAGCGGGTACTTGATGTACCACATCGAGCCGTCTTCTTCTTCCGACACCACTTCCAGGTCGGAGACGGCCGTGCCCAGCACGGGATCCCAGTTGACCAGGCGCTTGCCGCGGTAGATCAGGCCCTGCTCGTACAGGCGCACGAACACTTCGGCCACCGTCTTCGAACGGGGCGCGTCCATCGTGAAGTATTCGCGGTCCCAGTCGGCCGAGGCGCCCAGGCGGCGCATCTGGCCCGTGATCGTGGAGCCGGATTTCTCCTTCCACTCCCAGACTTTCTCGACGAACTTCTCGCGGCCCAGGTCATGGCGCGACACCTTCTGCGCGTCCAGCTGGCGCTCGACGACGATCTGCGTGGCGATGCCGGCGTGGTCGGTGCCCGGGATCCAGGCCGTGTTATGGCCCAGCATGCGGTGATAGCGCGTCAGGCCATCCATGATGGTCTGGTTGAAGGCGTGGCCCATGTGCAGCGTGCCGGTGACGTTCGGCGGCGGCAGCTGGATGCTGAAGGCGGGCTTGGAGAGGTCCATCGAAGCGGCGAAGTATCCGCGCTTCTCCCACTCGGTGCGCCAGAACTGTTCAATGTCGGCAGGCTCGAAAGACTTGGCTAATTCCATGATCTGGGAAAGGTAATTTGGCGAAAACGACCATTATAAGGGGAGCCGCCCGCCAGCGGTCCCGCCGGTCCTCCCCAGCCATCGACAGACTACCCGGCGCCGCTGCACTGGGCGCTCCACGCCACCAGCTCGTTGCGCGACTTGCGCACCGTGATGCGGGCCGCGCCGCCGATATCGTTCTCGAAGACCAGCACGGGCAAGCCGTCCTTGGCGCGGTCCAGGCCCGTCAACCGGAAGCCGCGCGAACGCGCCGGCGCGCATTGCGTATTCCCCGCCATCAGCAGGCGCGCATTGTTCAGCAGGGTGGGGTGCTGCTGGATCAGCACGAGGATGTCCATCTCGGCCAGTGGGGCCAGCAGCCGCACCGGCGTCTCCGGCTGCGTGCCGCACTGCTGGCCGTGGTGGACCCACACCAGCTGTTCGGCCGGTCGCTCGCTCCAGCGTTTTGCCCTGGTGTCGTAGTCGAACATGCTGCGCGCCTGCCGGCACAGCGGCAGCACGAGGCGCTGGGCCGGTCCGTCCAGGGTGGCCGTCACGCGGCGGTTGCGGCGCTCGCCCGTCGCGGCAAACTGCGGCCGCAGCAAGCCAGCCGTGCCCGGGTGGGCTACCGCATAGTAATCGAAGAACGACGCCTGTTCCTTGTCCGTGACCGTGGCAGCAGTAGCCGCAACCGCTCCCGCCGCCACTATCGTCATCGCCACCGCCAGCCATCTGTTGCGCATCGAGTCTCCATACTGTCGCGGCCAGGCCGCACCGGCCAGATTATAGGCGCTGTTGCGCTTTTCATATGGTGCGCTTTCGCGCATAATGGCGGCGCTGACGGCGGCCCAACGCCGTCGGCATACGCTAGGGGTCCTGCGCACATACACATGATGTGTGCGCGGGTGAGAAATACCCTCCGAACCTGATCTGGATAATGCCAGCGAAGGGAAGCTTTTGGATGCGCGCCACCCGACGTGTGCGCGCATCCCGACTCCTTTGCTGGCTCCTGTAGCCGCCAAGGAGCCAAATGAACGCCCACCATCCGCAGCAGCCCTTCCTCGCCAGTACCGCCGAGGTGGACAGCGCAGCCGTCGCACCGCTGCCGAATTCCCGCAAGATCTACGTCACCGGCAGCCGTCCGGACATCCGCGTGCCGATGCGCGAGATCACGCAGTCCGACACGTCCGCCTCCTTCGGCCACGAAGCCAATCCGCCGATTTCCGTCTACGACACGTCCGGTCCGTACACCGATCCTGCCGCCACGATCGACATCCGCGCGGGCCTGGCGCCCTTGCGCGCGGGCTGGATCGCGGAGCGTGGCGATACGGAAGAACTGCCGGGACCGACGTCCGAGTTCGGCCAGGCCCGCCTGGCCGATCCGGCACTGACGCAACTGCGTTTCAACCTGCACCGCAAGCCGCGCCGCGCGGTCGATGGCGCCTGCGTCACGCAGATGCAATACGCGCGCCGCGGCATCGTGACGCCGGAAATGGAGTTCGTCGCAATCCGCGAAAACCTGCGCCGGCAGGAATACCTGGCCGAGCTGCGCCAGTCCGGTCCCCTGGGCGAGCGCATGGCCGACCTGGTGGGCCGCCAGCACCCGGGCCAGTCGTTCGGCGCATCAATCCCGGACCTGATCACGCCCGAGTTCGTGCGCGACGAGATCGCGCGCGGCCGCGCCATCATCCCCGCCAACATCAACCACCCGGAACTGGAGCCGATGATCATCGGCCGCAATTTCCTCGTCAAGGTCAACGCCAATATCGGCAATTCCGCCGTCACGTCCTCGATCGGCGAGGAAGTGGAAAAGATGACGTGGGCGATCCGCTGGGGCGGCGACACGGTGATGGACCTCTCCACCGGCAAGCATATCCACGAGACGCGTGAATGGATCGTGCGCAACAGCCCCGTCCCGATCGGCACCGTGCCGATCTACCAGGCGCTGGAAAAAGTGAATGGCAAGGCCGAGGCCCTGACCTGGGAGATCTTCCGCGACACCCTGATCGAACAGGCGGAGCAGGGCGTCGACTACTTCACGATCCACGCCGGCGTGCTGCTGCGCTACGTGCCGCTGACGGCCAAGCGCCTGACGGGCATCGTCTCGCGCGGCGGTTCCATCATGGCGAAGTGGTGCCTGGCGCACCACCAGGAGAACTTCCTGTACACGCACTTCGAAGACATCTGCCAGATCATGAAGGCGTACGACGTGTCGTTCAGCCTGGGCGACGGCCTGCGCCCCGGCTCGATCTACGACGCCAACGACGAAGCGCAACTGGGGGAACTGAAAACGCTGGGCGAACTGACGCAGGTCGCCTGGAAGCACGACGTGCAGGTGATGATCGAAGGCCCGGGCCACGTGCCGATGCAGCTGATCAAGGAGAACATGGACCTGCAGCTGGAGCAGTGCGCGGAAGCGCCGTTCTACACGCTGGGCCCGTTGACCACCGATATCGCACCGGGCTACGACCACATCACCTCCGGTATCGGCGCCGCGCAGATCGGCTGGTACGGCACGGCGATGCTGTGCTACGTCACGCCGAAGGAGCACCTGGGCCTGCCCGACAAGAACGACGTCAAGGAAGGCATGATCACCTACAAGATCGCCGCCCACGCGGCCGACCTGGCGAAGGGGCACCCGGGTGCGCAGATCCGCGACAACGCGCTGTCCAAGGCTCGTTTCGAATTCCGTTGGGAAGACCAGTTCAACCTGGGCCTCGATCCCGACCGCGCCCGCGCATTCCATGACGAGACGCTGCCGAAGGACTCGGCCAAGGTGGCGCACTTCTGCTCCATGTGCGGTCCCCATTTCTGCTCGATGAAGATCACGCAGGAAGTGCGCGACTACGCGGCCCAGGGCATGCAGGAGAAGGCCGTGGAGTTCGTGAAAAAGGGCGCGCAGCTGTACAGCAAGGCATGAAGAAGGCTTGAAACGAATGATCGAGATCGAAGTCAATGGCGCGCCGCGCCAGGTCGAGCCGGGCCACACCCTGCACGACCTCGTCGTCGCGCTGCAACTGGAAGGCCAGGCGCTGGCGCTGGCCGTCAACCGCGCCGTGGTACCGCGCCAGCGCTGGCGCGAGGTCGCGCTGCAAGGCGCGGACCGGGTGGACATCGTGCGCGCCATCGGCGGCGGCTGAACAAGGAGAACACAATGAACGACAAGGACAATAACTTCCTGACCATCGCGGGCAAGCAGTACAACTCGCGCCTGCTGGTGGGCAGCGGCAAGTACAAGGACCTGGAGCAGACCCGCGCCGCCACCGATGCGGCGGGCGCGGAGATCATCACCGTGGCGATCCGCCGCGTCAACATCGGCCAGGACCCGAACGCACCGAGCCTCCTGGATGTGCTGCCGCCGTCCGAATACACCATCCTGCCCAACACGGCGGGCTGCTACAACGCCAAGGACGCCGTCTACACGCTGCAACTGGCGCGCGAACTGCTGAACGGGCACAAGCTCGTCAAGCTCGAAGTGCTGGGCGACGAGAAGACGCTGTTCCCGAACATGCCCGAGACCCTGGTGGCGGCGAAGGAGCTGGTCAAGGACGGCTTCGACGTGATGGTCTACTGCAGCGACGACCCGATCCAGGCGCGCATGCTGGAGGACATCGGCTGCGTGGCCGTGATGCCGCTGGCATCGCTGATCGGTTCCGGCATGGGCATCGTCAATCCGTGGAACCTGTCGCTGATCGTCGAGCAGGCGCGCGTGCCCGTGCTGGTCGACGCCGGCGTGGGGACCGCGTCGGACGCGGCCATCGCGATGGAACTGGGCTGCGACGGCGTCCTGATGAACACGGCCATCGCGGCCGCGCAGGATCCGGTGCGGATGGCGCGGGCGATGCGGCTGGCGGTACTGGCGGGACGCGAGGCCTACCTGGCCGGGCGCATGCCGCGCCGCTTTGCCGCGTCGCCGTCGTCGCCGATGGCCGGGCGCATCGCCGCGTGAGCATGCGACCTTGCGTGCTGGTGTTTGCCGGCTCCGACCCGTCGGCCGGGGCCGGCATTGCCGCCGACGTGCAGGCCATCGCGGCCGTTGGCGCGCATCCGCTGGCGGTCGTGACGGCGCTGACGGTGCAGGACCACAACCGCGTGTACGAGGTCATCCCCGTGGCGCCGGACGTGGTGCTGCGCCAGGCCGAGGCGCTGGTGCGCGCGTGCCGCATCGGCGCCGTCAAGATCGGCATTCCTGGCAGCGCGGACAACGCCCACGCGATCGCCCAGGTCATCCTGGCGCTGCGGGTGGCGCAGCCGGCGCTGCCCGTCGTGCTGGACCCGGTGCTGGCCAGCGGCCATGGCGACAGCCTGGCACGCGGCAACGCGGTGGCTGCGCTGGCGCCGTTGCTGCCGCTGGCGACCGTGCTGACACCGAACGGCCCGGAAGCGGCGGCCCTGGCCACGCAGCTCGGCAGCCCGGATGCGGACCATGCGCACACGCTGCGTGCGCTGGGCTGCGAACACGTGCTGGTGACGGGCGGCCATGGCGGCGGCGACGAAGTGGTCAACCGCTGGCAGGGCCCGGGGCAGCGGCAGAACTGGTCGTGGCCACGGCTGGCCGGGGAGTTCCACGGCAGCGGCTGCACACTGGCCTCCGCGCTGGCGGGCCTGCTGGCGCAGGAGGTGCCGATGGCGCAAGCGCTGGCGCGGGCGCAGGCCTACACCCATGCGGCACTCGCCAACGCCTATGCGATCGGCCCGGGCCAGCGCATGCCGCTGCGCTAATCACATCAAAGGAGTCATCATGAACACCCAACTTCGCGGCCTGTACCTCGTCACACCCGACTGGGACGACACCGACCGCCTGCTGGCCGCCAGCGCCGAAGCCCTCGCGGCCGGTGCCGCGCTGCTGCAGTACCGCCACAAGTTCGCGTCGCCGGAGCTGCGCGTCGAACAGGCCAGCGCGCTGCTGGCGCTGTGCCGGCGCCACGGCGTGCCGTTCATCGTCAACGACCACGTCGAGCTGTGCCTGGAACTGGGCGCGGACGGCGTGCACGTTGGCGGGCTCGATGCCAGCGTTGCCACGGCGCGCGCGGCTGTCGGGCCGGACCGCATCGTCGGCGCCTCCTGCTACGGCCAGTTGCCGCTGGCGCTCGACGCCCAGGCGGCCGGCGCCAGCTACGTCGCGTTCGGCGGCTTCTATCCGTCGCGCGTGAAGAAATATGCGGTGACGACGCGGCCCGCCATCATCGGGGACGCGCGCGGGGCAGGGCTGACCTTGCCAACCGTCGTCATCGGCGGCATGACGCCGGAGAACGCGGCGCCGCTGGTGGCGGCCGGGGCGGACATGGTGGCGGCGATCAGCAGCGTCTACTGCGCCGACTACCGCAGCGGCGACGTGGCGGCGGCCGTGCAGGCGTTCACGGGGCTGTTCGGCAACAGATAGGCCTGTTGCGCTGGGCGATCCGCCTTATAATCGGCCCATCGCCAATGCCTAACTGCTCAGCCATGACTCCACAAGCGCCTGTCAAACGCCTGATCCTGATCGTCGACGACGACCAGCTGCTGGCCGAATTCCTCAGCGTGATCCTGCAGAACGCGGGCTATGAAACCATGCAGGCCCATTCGGCGGACCACGCGCTGAAGCTGGTGGCCGAGCGCGAGCCGGACATGGCGCTGCTGGACATCCACATGCCCGGCATGTCCGGGCTGGAACTGGCCAAGCAGCTCAATCGGGAGACGTCGGTGCCGTTCATGTTCCTGTCCGGCCGGGGCGACGCGGATGCGGGCAAGCAGGCCGCTGCCTACGGCGCGGTGGGTTTCGTCGTGAAACCCGTCGACGAAAAGCACCTGATGCCCGCCTTCGAGGCGGGCCTGGCGCGGGCGGACGAAATCCGCCAGCTGCGCCGCACGGAGCTGAACCTGAACGCCGCGCTGGCGGCGGGGCGCGAGACCAGCCTGGCCGTGGGACTGTTGATGTGCAAGTTCCAGACGGACCGCAATACCGCGTTCGAGGTGCTGCGCGACCATGCCCGCTCCAGCCGCCGCAAGGTCAACGAAGTGGCCGACCAGCTGCTGACCGCGGAGGAAACGTTGAACAGCCTGCATGCGGCGTTTTACGCACGGTCCAAAAAATAAGCTTTCCATACTGCATTAAAAGTGCGCTAAACTAGGTACGTTCGACGCGGCCCCTCCGCCGCGCGCTTCGAGCAGCGGCCGCCCCGTCCCCCGCGGCCGCATCAACCAGTTCGGCCCAGCTCCGCCGACCCGCATCCTGAAGTCCCTCGACCCCGCACGCGCGGCGCATGGCATTCAGGCTACTGCAATCGACCGGCTCGCGGAGTCCACCCATGAACATGAACGATGCCCTGGAGGCCTGCAAGCCTCTGCCCCCTGCGCCTCACCTGCTGCACGTCGATGCCGACGACGCGACGGCGCTGATCCTTGCCACCTTGCTGGTCCCGGAGATCCGGGTCACGCGCGCCGCCTCGATGGCGGATGCGCAAGCGCTGCTGCGCCAGCACGACTTCGCGCTGATCGTGCTGGACCCGGACCTGCCGGACGGCGACGGCCAGCACCTGATCCGCGACCTGCGCGAGCGCGCCGTGCATACGCCGGTGCTGCTGTACTCGGCCCGCCAGCCCAGCCTGCACCACCAGGCCCACGCGTTCCTGCCGAAGCCCTGGACGTCGCCGCGCCAGCTGTGGCAGGCCACGTGCCGCTTGCTGGAGATGGACCTGATCGCCAGGTGACAGCGGGTCCAGGCACCGATCCCGGGACGTTACCGTCCCGGGATCGGTGCCTGTCCCCCGGGGTTTGATTTGCTATCATGGCGCTTTATCACATCACCGGATTTTGCGATGAAGACCAAGGCAGCAGTAGCATGGAAGGCGGGCGCCCCGCTGACGATCGAGGAAGTGGAACTGGGCGGACCGCGCGAGGGCGAGGTCCTGGTCGAGATCAAGGCCACCGGCATCTGCCACACCGATTACTACACCTTGTCCGGGGCCGACCCGGAAGGCATTTTCCCTGCCATTCTCGGCCATGAAGGCGCCGGCGTCGTCGTCGACGTGGGCCCGGGCGTGAAGAGCCTCAAGAAGGACGATCACGTCATCCCGCTGTACACGCCGGAATGCCGCCAGTGCAAATTCTGCCTGTCGCAGAAGACCAACCTGTGCCAGGCGATCCGCTCCACGCAGGGCCGCGGCCTGATGCCCGACGCGACCAGCCGCTTCTCCCTCGACGGCAAGCCGATCTTCCACTACATGGGCACCTCGACGTTCTCGAACTACATCGTCGTGCCGGAAATCGCGCTGGCGAAGATCCGCGAGGATGCGCCGTTCGACAAGGTCTGCTACATCGGCTGCGGCGTCACCACCGGCGTCGGCGCCGTGCTGTTTACCGCCAAGGTGGAGGCGGGCGCCAACGTCGTCGTGTTCGGCCTGGGCGGCATCGGCCTGAACGTGATCCAGGCGGCCAGGATGGTCGGTGCCGACAAGATCATCGGCGTCGACATCAACCCGGGCCGGGAGGCGATGGCGCGCAAATTCGGCATGACGCACTTCATCAACCCGAACGACGTCGAGAACGTCGTCGACACGATCGTCCAGCTGACGGACGGCGGCGCCGACTACAGCTTCGAATGCGTTGGCAACACGACCCTGATGCGCCAGGCGCTGGAGTGCTGCCACAAGGGCTGGGGCAAGTCGATCATCATCGGCGTGGCCGCCGCAGGCCAGGAAATCGCCACGCGGCCGTTCCAGCTGGTCACGGGCCGCGAATGGAAAGGTTCCGCGTTCGGCGGCGCGCGCGGCCGCACCGATGTGCCGAAGATCGTCGACTGGTACATGGACGGCAAGCTCAATATCGACGACCTGATCACCCACAAGCTGTCGCTCGACCAGATCAACGAAGGCTTCGACCTGATGAAGAAGGGCGAATCGATCCGCTCCGTCGTCATGTATTAAGCGGCATGGGGCGGCACCGCGCCGCCCCGTTTCAGCACCGCCCATCCTGCCCGTTGCGCAGTCCGTCGCAACCGCCATCCCACGCCAGCCGCACCGTAGTAACCTGGTATCGCGCTGTCGCGCCATGAACTAGACAAAAAGTTCTAGACAAGTTTTTCTAGATCGCCTATTCTATTTTCGACAACCCGCCATCCCACGTTGACGAACCGCCATGACGAACCTGTTCGACACCCTGATCCCAGCGCTCGGCTGGTCGCTGCTGCACTTTGTCTGGCAGGGGCTGCTGGTCGGCTGGGCTGCGACGCTGGCGCTGCATGCGTTGCGCAATCGCTCCGCGCAGGCGCGCTATGCCGTCGCGTGCGGCGCGCTGCTGTTGTGCGCTGTCGTGCCGCTGGCAAGCATCGTATGGCGCGTGTTGGAAGCGCAAGCGGCCGGGTACTCGGTGCCGGCGACGACGGATCCGCTGCTGTGGGCAGTCGGCAGCGCGGCGCTGGCTCCCGTGCCAGCGCTCCTGGACGGCGAAGGTATGACGTCGCTCGAATACCTGCTGCGCCGGCAGTTGCCCTGGCTCGTGCTGCTGTGGGCGACTGGCGCCGCGCTGATGACGTTGCGGTTGTCGCTGGGCCTGCAGTGGGTCCGGCAGCGTACGCTGGCGGGGCGGTTCGCGCCCGATCCGGCATGGCAGCGCCGGCTGGACGCGCTCGCCTCCCGCATGGGCCTGCGCCGTGCCGTGTTGCTGGGCGTCTCCGCTGCCGACCTGGAAGGGCCGATGACGGCCGGGTGCTGGCGTCCCATCGTGCTGGTGCCGGCCGCGCTGGTGACGGGTATGCCGCCGCACCTGCTGGAGGCGCTGCTGGCGCATGAACTGGCGCACATCCGCCGTCACGACTACCTCGTCAACCTGGTGCAGAGTGCCATCGAGGTCCTGCTGTTCTACCACCCCAGCGTCTGGCAGCTGTCGAAGCGGATCCGCGCCGAACGCGAACAGATCGCCGACGACCTGGCGGCCCACGCGCTGGGGGAACCCCGGCGGCTGGCCCGGGCCCTGTCCGAACTGGACAAGTTCCAGTTCTCCACGAACCATTTTGCCCCAGCGGCACAAGGAGGAGACCTCATGTTCCGTATCAAACGCCTGATCCGACCCGATTCCCAACCCCTCAGCTGGAAGATGGCGACCCCGCTGCTGGGCCTGTGCGCGGCCTGCGTCGTGCTGTACGCCCAGGCACGGCCGGCCGACGAGCCGCGCGCCGCCACGGTGCCGCAGGCCAAGGACGTGGCAGCGCAGGCACACGACGCCGCCGGCGCGCGCGCCGCGGCCGCGGCCGCCGATCATGCCAGCACGACCTGGGAAGTGCCGCCCGCGCCGCCGGCACCGCCGGCCCCACCCGCAGCAGCGGCAGCAGCGGCCCCACCGGCCCCACCGGCCCCGCCCGCAGCACCGGCAGCACCGGCACCGGCGGCGGCAGGCGCGATCCCGGCCCCACCAGCACCACCAGCCCCGCCAGCACCACCGGCACCACCAGCACCACCGGCGCGGGCCGATACCGGCATGCGCTTCAACATCGGCGAGCGCGCAGACGGCTATGCGATCGTGACAGGCGGTGCCGGGCAGATTGTCTCGCTGCGCAATGTCGACGAGCGCCAGCTGGAGCGCGTCAAGGCCAAGCAGCAGGGCGATTTTGTCTGGTTCACGAAAGACGGCAAGGCCTATGTGGTGACCGACCCCGCCGTGGTGGACAAGGCACGTGCGGCCTGGGCACCGGTGGAACAGCTCGGCAAGAAAATGGAACGGCACGGCCAGGAAATGGAAGCGCTGGGGGCGAAGCTGGGCGCCGTCGGCGCGCAACTGGGCGAGCAGCATGCGGCAGCAGGGCGGGAGTCGGTCCTGCGTGCGCTCGAGCGCAGGCTGCGCGAGAAGGAACGCCGGATGGAACCGCTGGCCGCGCAGATGGAAAAGCTGGGTCGTGAGGTCGGGCACGCGGAGCACGCCAAGGAGCGTGAGGCGATCGTCGCGCGCAGCATGGCGCTGCAGCGCCGCATGGTGCCGCTGCAGGCGGAAATGGACGGCATCGCCGCCAGCATCGCCGCGCAGCAGGGCATGATGCATCCGGACGACGCCCGGATCAAGGCCCTGCGCGGGCAGATGCAGGCAATCCAGCGCCCGATGGGAGAGCTGGGCCGCAAGATGGGTGAACTGGGCCGCGACCAGGGCCTGGCCGGCCAGGCGGCGGAGCGCACGATGCGCGCCTTGCTGGATGAGGCGCTGCGGCGGGGAACCGCTCAGCCGGCTGGCTAGACCCATGGGGGTCTGTCCCTCCAGGGACTGACCCCGAAGTTCGGCTTGCTGTGCGTCGACCTTGACGACAAACTTCAGGGTCTGTCCCCGCAAGGGGGACAGACCCTGAGCCTTCCCCTCATTTTTAATAGATGAGTACTAGACTAGCCAGCTCCTGCATAGCTTCGCGGAGCTGGCTGTGCGTCAGCCTTCGATACCTGACGTCGGCGAGCCATTGGCGAGCTAAGGAAACGATAGACACAGTTTTCGCGGATTTGGGTTTGCTGCCGTAGCGCATACGATAGCCCCGACTTTGCGCAACGATGCCGATGATCCATAGGGCGAAGCTGAGCAAGGTGCCGATAAGAAGTAATGCGGCGAGACGCTTGGGTTGGCGTGTTTGACTGTGGCGAATCCCCATCCCCCACCGCGGGTTTTTGAGGTCGCGGAAAGTCTGTTCGATTTGCATGCGACAGCTGTATAAGGCGACGATCTGTTTTGCACGCAGCTTCGATAGCCCTGGTGAGACGGACAACAGCCAGGGTTCGGATTGTCCCTTACGCTGTTTGTTGCTGTGATGGCTGCCGGCGTCATTGCCGAAGACGGTCAATTTCTTTCGTCCTTGGGGCGACTTCTTCACCAAAGTCAGACGGCATTTCACCAAGCGCGATTGGGTATGTTCGAACCGTCCCAAATCGCGTGGGACCTTAGTGGCGTGAGGGTAAAGCTCTTTGCAAGGCTGCCACTTCGTGGTGCCTTCTGCGCGAACCGTGTCGAGATTACGAATTCTACCGATCCAATCGTAGCCGAGCTCGCCGAGCATCTGGAACCAAGTCCCCCGAAAGCCCGCGTCGGTGATGATCACTGGACTGCGGTGTGGAGGCAGTACCGTCCGTAGAGTCTCCAGGAAACGATGATGGACTTGTCTGCTGCCATACGACTTGGTCGGATGCAGCTCCTCATAAATCGTGATCGCACGCCCCTCCACTACCACGGCGGCGCGCAGCAAATGCTGACTTACATCCGGCAGCAAATCAGACCAATCGACGATTACTGCAATGCGCTCCTGATGCGGCAGGAGGTGGTGCGCCAAGGCCTTGAAGATGCTTACCCGCTCCTTGGCCAAGTGAGCGTTACTTAGAAGGCGGTCGATGCGCTTGATCCGATAGCGTAGGCTTACTTCACTTTCTAGCGCCTTGCTCATTCCCATCATTGCCAGCCCGCCGCTGCGGGCCGCTTCGACAGCATCGGCCAAACATCTCCGCCGTTTGGCGTGCATCGCGGAGCACTGATCGGCCAAAAACTTCTGTATGATTTGCTGTGCATGCATGGTCTGTGCCTTTCATTCGCAGTTTGGTCGCTACGAATAAAAGGGCTAACACAGCCATGCATGCGCCGTTTTTGGGATTGAAAGTTAACAGCTTCCGCTTCCGTTTACAACAGAAATTTGTGGGGAAGGCTCAGGGACAGACCCTATGCGCCCTTTCCCGGCGTCGCTCAGCGCCCCAGCCGCTCCAGCTTCGCCACCGAAAGATCCAGTACCTTCATCCCGGCACTGCCGAAGTTGATCTGCGCGCGGCAGTTGCTGCCACTGCCTTCCAGGTTGACGATGACGCCTTCGCCGAACTTGGCATGCGCCACCGATTCGCCGATGCGCCAGCCGGCGCCGCCGGACTTCTGTTGCGCGATGCGCTGGGCGAGCGCGTTGTCCGAGCCGGTGGACAGCTGCGCATCCTCCCACGTCGGCTTCTTGTTGGCGAACCAGTGGCTCTGCACCTTCGGCGAGAGCCACTTCAAGGATTCCTCCGGCAGCTCGTCGAAGAAGCGCGACTTCATGTTGTAGCGGGTCTGGCCGTGCAGCATGCGCGTCTGCGAGAAGCACATGTACAGGCGCTTGCGCGCGCGCGTGATCGCCACGTACATCAGCCGGCGTTCTTCCTCCACGCCGCCTTCCTCCTTGGAGCTGCTCTCGTGCGGGAACAGGCCTTCCTCCAGGCCCGTGATGAACACGTTGTCGAATTCCAGGCCCTTGGCCGAGTGCACCGTCATCAGCTGCAGCGCTTCCTGGCCGGCCTGCGCCTGGTTGTCGCCCGCCTCCAGCGACGCGTGCGCGAGGAACGCGGACAGGGGCGACATCACGGTCGCCAGCGGCGCATCCGCATCGAGGATCTCGACGCCGTCGGCATTGACGATCGCGGCACCGGCCTGCGCTTCGGCTTGCGGGCCCAGGTGGGCCGGGGCGCCCTGGCCGTAGCCCTCCTCGGAGACGAACTGCGTGGCCGCGCTGACCATCTGCTCCAGGTTCTCGATGCGGTCGGCGCCTTCCTTCTCGGTGGCGTAATGCGCCAGCAGGCCCGACGCTTCCAAGGTCACGCGCACCAGCTCCGGCAGCGCCATCTGCTGCGTCTCGAAGCGCACGCCCTCGACCAGCTTGACGAATCCGCCCAGCGACGTGCCGGCCTTGCCCACCATGTACGGCACCGCCGCGTACAGCGAGATGCCGTAGGTCTCGGCAGCATTCTGCAGCTGCTCCAGCGTGCGCGCGCCGATGCCGCGTGCGGGGAAGTTCACCACGCGCAGGAAGGCCGAGTCGTTGTGCGGATTGTCCATCAGCTGCAGGTAGGCGATGGCGTGCTTGATCTCGGCGCGCTGGAAGTAGCGCAGGCCGCCGTACACGTGGTACGGAATGCCGGCCGAGAACAGCGCATGCTCGATCACGCGCGACTGCGCGTTGGAGCGGTACAGCACGGCGATCTCGCTGCGTGACGCGCCCTCGGCGATCAGGTTCTTGGCCTCCTCGATGATCCATTGCGCTTCCTGCAGGTCGGAACTGGCTTCGTACACGCGCACCGGTTCGCCGTGGCCGGCATCCGTGCGCAGGTTCTTGCCCAGGCGCCGGCTGTTGTTGGCGATCAGCATATTGGCCGCATCCAGGATGTGGCCGTGCGAGCGGTAGTTCTGCTCCAGCTTGATCAGGTTCTGCACGTTGAACTCGCCCTCGAACGCCGCCATATTGCCCACGTTGGCGCCGCGGAAGGCGTAGATGCTCTGGTCGTCGTCGCCCACGGCAAACAGCGCGCCGCCCTGGCCCGTGCCATGGCCGGCCATCAGCTTGAGCCAGTTGTACTGCAGGTTGTTCGTATCCTGGAACTCGTCGACGAGGATGTGGCGGAAGCGCTGCTGGTAGTGTTCGCGCAGCGGCTGGTTGCGCGACAGCAGTTCATAGGTGCGCAGCAGCAGTTCGGCGAAATCGACGACGCCTTCGCGCTGGCACTGCTGGTCGTACAGGTCGTACAGCTCGACCAGCTTGCGCTCGATCGCGTCGTACGGCTCGATCTGCGTGGCACGCAGGCCCTGGTCCTTGTGGTTGTTGATGAAGTACATCACCGTCTTCGGCGGGTACTTTTCGTCGTCCACGTTGTTTGCCTTCAGGAGGCGCTTGATCATCGACAGCTGGTCCTGCGAGTCGAGGATCTGGAACGACTGCGGCAGCGCCGCATCGCGGTAATGGGTACGCAGCAGGCGGTTGCACAGGCCGTGGAACGTGCCGATCCACATGCCGCGTGTATTAATCGGCAACATTGCCGACAACCGCGTCAACATCTCCTTGGCCGCCTTGTTGGTAAACGTGACGGCCAGGATACCGGCCGGCGACACCTGGCCGGTCTGGATCAGCCACGCGATGCGCGTGGTCAGCACGCGCGTCTTTCCCGAGCCGGCGCCCGCCAGGATCAGGGCGTTCTGCGGCGGCAGGGTGACGGCGGCAAGTTGTTCGGGATTGAGATTCAGGAGGAGATTTTGCATCCCCTCATTATACCGGGCGCCACCCGCGACCGCCGTTGCCAAGCGGGTCGCGGGTCGATCCGCATCATGCCGTCGCGGCCGTTTTCAGAAGCCCGCTGGACCCTTGGCCGGTGGTGCATCCGCCAGCGGCGGCGTGCCGAAAATGTCGCAATAGGCGGCATACAGGGCGCAGTGGGCCACGCCGAACAGCAGCACGAACAGCACCCGCAGCAGCGCCACCGCGAACGTGTTGAAGCCCAACACCAGCAGCACGATCTGGGAGCCGAACATCATGATGGTAAACAGGCTGAACGCGAACACGACGAAGGCCAGGAATGCCCGCTTGGCGGCAAAGAACGCATAGAACACCGCCTTGCCCGGGCCCATGGCGCTCCAGTAGACGAGCGGCACGGCAAAGCTCAGCACCGTCACGGCCGGCACGTAGACCAGGAGTGCCATCAGCATGCCGGGGAACAGGCCGGAATCGCGCAGCAGTTCCGGGTCCGGCTGGGCCTTGCCCATGGCGATCTGCGTCAGCACCTCGCCATTGGCGATCAGCAGCAAGGCGCCCGCGGCCACCACGGCGGCGACCACGTGCAGCGCGCCCAGCACGCACAGGCGCCCCAGCAGCGGTTTCTGGAAGCCCGTGGCCAGCAATGCCGGCACGACGGGACGATCCTGCTGGATGTGCTGGGCCGCACGCATGAAGCCGATGGAGAAGACGGGCAGCAGCACGCCCTGGACCACCTGCCCCAGCAGGGGCACGAGGCTCAGCAGGGCGGTCACGATCATATAGGCGAGGAACAGCGTCGACAGGCCGCCCGGCTGCTTGCGAAACAGCGCGAAGCCCTGCTTGACCCAGCCCCAGCCGGCGCTGGCAGGTGTGTTGTTCATGCAAACAGCCTCGGTGCGGGGTGGGCGACGCGCTCGCGCAAGATCCGCTCGAAGTGGGTCGGATCGTGCGGCGTCAGGATTTCCGCCTCGCGCGGGCGATGCAGGTCGTACAGGCGCGACAGCCAGAAGCGCAGCGCGGCGGCGCGCAGCGAGCATTGCCAACCGGCCTGCTCGTCGGCCGTAAACGGCCGCACGGCATGGTAGGCGTCCAGCATGGCACGCACGCGCGCTTCATCGAGCACACCCGTGTCCAGGTCCACGCACCAGTCGTTGACGGTGACGGCCACGTCGAACAGCCATGTGTCGCAACCGGCGAAATAGAAGTCGAAGAAGCCCGTCAGGCGTTCGCCGTCGAACATCACGTTGTTGCGGAACAGGTCAGCGTGCACGGGGCCGTGCGGCAGGCGCTTGTGCAGGTCGGAACCGTGGAACGCCTCCTGGTAATGGATTTCGCTGCGCAGCAGGCGGGTCTCAAGCTCCGACAAGTGTGGCAGCACGGCCGGCGTGGCCTCGTGCCACCACGCGATGCCGCGCAGGTTCGGCTGGTGCAGGGGGAAGTCCTGTCCCGCCAGGTGCATTTTCGCCAGCATGGCGCCGACGGCCGCGCAGTGCACGGGACCGGGTGCCATCTGGGAGCTGCCTTCGAGCTTGGAGACGATGGCGGCGGGCTTGCCGTGCAGCGGCACGCACAATTCGCCGGCGTGGGTCGCCACCGGTGCCGGCACCAGCACGCCGCGCGAGGCCAGGTGGCGCATCAGCTGCAGGTAGAAGGGCAACTGCTCGAAGCCGAGGTTCTCGAAGATCGTCAGCACGTGGTCGGTGCGCTGGCCGTCCCGTTCGGTCGTCAGGAAGAAGTTGCTGTTTTCGATGCCGGACGCGATGCCTTTCAACGCGACGGCATCGCCGAGGGGGAACTGCGCGATCCAGGCCTGGACGTCGTCCAGGCTGACCGAGGTAAACACTGCCATGAGTATCGGTAAATAAAGAGTCGAAAAGGGGCGGGGAGAAGCTGGTCTTACCTTACATCAGCGGTTGGCCTTGGCCGGCGGCGGCGGTGGCGGGGGAGCATCCTCCGCGTTTTCCGCTGCCGCGGCGGCATCGGCGCTGCGCTGTTTCTGCTTCTTGGCGATATCGAACTCCATCACCGTCCACTGGGCACCGCGCACTGCCGGGCCGCCCGCATCGCCGGCCTGCGCCGTGCTGTTGGTGTTGTTCGGCTTGATCGTGTAGGTGCTGCCGCCCGCCTGCACGGTTTCCTGCGTGATGCGGCCGTTCTGGCGCTGCACGCTCGTCGTCGTCTCGCGGTTCTGCTTCGGCGACACCGTGATCGGGGTATCCGTATCGTCCAGTTGTTCCAGCTTGGGCGGTTGCTCGAGCTTCTTCTGCGCCTCGGTCTGGGCGCCGGCGGGCAGGGCAAGCGCAAGCAGGGCGGAAGCGGCCGAAAGGGTCAGCAGGAAGGCGGGAGTGCGCATGATGGGAACCTTGGGGTGGCCTGTGGTGTTGGAGTATGAACCATTGTAACAAACTGACACCGCTGGCGCCCGCCCTGGTGTTGGCCGGCGCTGTTTTGTCCCGGGGCGGTGCCGTGACGCTTCCGCAAACTCTGCGATAATGCCAACATCCGATCCATCCGCATCCCTTGCCGCGCCCGCCCGGCGCGCGGCCACGCTTCACGTACATACATCATGCAAAAAACCCTGCTGCTAGTTGACGGTTCCAGTTACCTCTACCGTGCTTTCCACGCGCTGCCAGACCTGCGCAGCCCGGACGGCCACCCGACCGGCGCCATGCACGGCATGGTCAACATGCTGCGCCGCCTGCGCGCCGACTACCCGGCCGCCTACATCGCCTGCGTATTCGACGCCAAGGGCAAGACCTTCCGCGACGACCTGTACCCCGAGTACAAGGCCACCCGCGCGTCGATGCCGTCCGACCTGTCGCTGCAGATCGAGCCGATCCACGAAGCCGTGCGCGCGATGGGCTGGCCGATCCTGATGGTGGAAGGGGTGGAGGCCGACGACGTGATCGGCACGCTGGCCGTCACGGCCGAGAAGAACGGCATGGACGTCATCATCTCCACGGGCGACAAGGACCTGGCCCAGCTGGTCACGCCGCACGTCACGCTGATCAATACGATGAGCAACGAGAAGCTGGACGAGGCGGGCGTGGTGGCCAAGTTCGGCGTGCCGCCGAACCGCATCATCGACTACCTGACCCTGATCGGCGACACGGTCGACAACGTGCCCGGCGTGGCGAAGTGCGGCCCCAAGACGGCCGTCAAATGGCTGACGCAGTACGACAGCCTCGAAGGCGTCATCGCCAACGCGGACAAGATCACGGGTGCCGTGGGCGCCAACCTGAAGGCGGCGCTGGAGTGGCTGCCCAAGGGCCGCGAGCTGATCACCGTGAAGACCGATTGCGACCTGTCCGGCCACATGATGTCGATCAGCGAATCGCTGGTGGCGCGCGACGAGGACCATGAGTCGCTGCTGAGCTTCTTCACGAAGTACGGCTTCAAGACGCTGCTGCGCGAGCTGGGCGCGATGACGCCGTCGTCCAAGGTGCCGGGCCAGACCACGCCGGCGGCACCGGAAGGCGCCACGGGCGACATGTTCGCCCAGCCGCCCGCCAACGTGAAGTACGACACGGTGCTGACCGAAGCCCAGCTGGACGAGTGGATTGCCCGCATCGTGCAAGCGGAGCTGGTGGCGCTGGACACGGAAACCACGTCGCTCGAGCCGATGACGGCGCAACTGGTCGGCATCTCGCTGGCCACCGAGCCGGGCCTGGCCTGCTACATCCCGGTCGCGCACCGCTACGCGGGCGTGCCTGAGCAGCTGTCGCGCGAACTGGTGCTGGAGAAGCTCAAGCCGTGGCTGGAGGATGCATCCAAGGCCAAGCTGGGCCAGAACCTGAAATACGATGCGCACATCTTCGCCAACCATGGTGTGACGTTGCGCGGCGTCGTGCACGACACGCTGCTGCAGTCCTACGTGTTCGAGTCGCACCGCACGCACGACATGGACAGCCTGGCGATGCGTCACCTGAACCACAAGACGATTCCGTTCGAGGACGTGTGCGGCAAGGGTGCCAACATGATCTGCTTCGACCAGGTCGAGCTGCAGCGCGCCACTGACTACGCGGCCGAGGATGCGGACATCACGCTGCGCCTGCACCTGGCGATGCACGGCCACGTGGCGGGCGACGAGGGCCTGACGGCGATCTACAACCGGATCGAGCTGCCGACGGCCGTCGTGCTGCAGAAGATCGAGCGCAACGGCGTGCTGATCGACGCGGGCCTCCTGGCCACGCAGTCCGAGGAGCTGGGCACGCGCATCGTCGAACTGGAACAGAAAGCCTATGAACTGGCCGAGCAGCCATTCAACCTGGGTTCGCCCAAGCAGATCGGCGAGATCTTCTTCAACAAGCTGAAACTGCCGGTGGTGAAGAAGACGCCGAGCGGCGCGCCGTCGACGGACGAGGAGGTGCTGCAAAAGCTGGCCGAGGATTATCCGCTGCCGAAGATCCTGCTGGATTACCGCGGCATGGCCAAGCTGAAATCCACCTACACGGACAAACTGCCGAAGATGATCAACCCGCAGACGGGTCGCGTGCACACCAACTACGCCCAGGCCGTGGCGGTCACGGGCCGGCTGGCGTCGAACGATCCGAACCTGCAGAACATCCCGATCCGCACGGCCGAGGGCCGCCGCATCCGCGAGGCCTTCATCGCGCCGCCGGGCAGCCACCTGGTGTCGGCCGACTATTCGCAGATCGAGCTGCGCATCATGGCGCACATCTCCGGCGACGAGGCGATGCTGCGCGCGTTCGCGGAAGGCGTCGACATCCACCGCGCCACCGCCGCCGAGATCTTCGGGGTGCCGCCGGATGAAGTGAACAGCGAACAGCGCCGCTACGCCAAGGTCATCAACTTCGGCCTGATCTACGGCATGAGCGCGTTCGGCCTGGCCGCCAACCTGGGCATCGACCGCGCCGCCGCGCAGAACTACATCGACCGCTATTTCCAGCGCTTCGCGGGCGTCAAGCAGTATATGGACGAGACGCGCCTGGAAGCGAAGGCGAACGGCTACGTCAAGACGGTGTTCGGCCGCCGCCTGTGGCTCCCCGAGATCAATTCGCCGAACGGCCCGCGCCGCCAGGCGGCCGAGCGGGCCGCGATCAATGCGCCGATGCAGGGCACGGCGGCCGACCTGATCAAGCTGGCGATGGTGGCCGTGCAGGACTGGCTGGAAAAGGAGAACCTGAAGTCGCGCATGATCATGCAGGTGCACGACGAGCTGGTGCTGGAAGTGCCGGACGACGAGCTGCAGCTGGTGCGCGACGCGCTGCCGCGGCTGATGGCCGGCGTCGCCCAGCTCAAGGTACCGCTGGTGGCCGAAGTCGGCGTCGGGAGGAATTGGGAGGAGGCACATTAAGCGAGCGCCGCTCGCTCAGGCGCCTCCGAGCCCGGACGTCTAACGCGCCAAGGCGGCGCAGACGTCCGCAGGACCCCACTGCAAACCCAGGGGTCGGACCCGGCGGGTCCGACCCCGGCCCTTGCTCCTGGGTTGAGTGGGTACGCGCTCCGCCCCCCCCACAAAAAGATTGTCTTCCTGTCACCGTTGTGTTTCAATTTTCCCGCTAACCACCAGGAGAACCCATGAACGACCTGCACAACGATGCAAAAAGCCTGATTGGCGAATCCGAAGGCATCAGCCGGCGCGACATGCTGAAGGCGGCCCTGGGCACGGGCTTTGCGGCCGCCGTGCTGCCCGTCAGCGCGCAGACGGCCGTCAAGACCGACAGCGAAGGCCTGACCACGGAAACGGTCACCGTCACGGTCGATGGTTACCCGGTGCCTGTGTACCGCGCGCAGCCGGCCGGCAAGACCGGGCTGCCCGTCATTCTCGTGATCTCCGAGATCTTCGGCGTGCACGAATACATCGCCGACGTCGCCCGCCGCTTCGCCAAGCAGGGTTACCTGGCACTGGCGCCGAACCTGTTCGCGCGCCAGGGCGATCCGCAGAAGGAAACGTCGATCGCCGAGCTGCAGAAGAACATCATCAGCAAGACGCCGGACGTGCAGGTGATGCGCGACCTCGATGCCGTCGTCGCCTGGGCGAAGCAGAACGGCGGTAGTGCGGACAAGCTGGCGATCACGGGCTTCTGCTGGGGCGGCCGCATCACGTGGCTGTACGCGGCGCACAACCCCAGCGTCAAGGCCGGCGTGGCGTGGTACGGAAGGCTGGTGGGAGAGGCGACGCCCAATACGCCCAGGCACCCGGTCGATGTTGCTGCATCTCTGAAGCCGCCGGTCCTGGGCCTGTACGGCGCCAAGGACCAGGGCATCCCCGTCGAGACGATCGACCGGATGAAGGCGGAGCTGGCCAAGGGCTCCAGCAAATCCACCTTCGTCGTCTACCCGAATGCGGGCCATGCCTTCCACGCCGACTACCGCCCCAGCTTCGTCGAAGCCGATGCAAAAGACGGTTGGAAGCGCGCGCTGGACTGGCTGCGCGAACACGGCGTGGCCTGACGAGGGCAGGGCCGGCGGGCCGGTTTTTCGTCGTCTTTCGAGCAAAAGAGCGAACTGGACGGTAAAATGTCCGGTTTGCGCGCGCACGGCCCCCTGGCAGCGCGCGCGGCAGCACGCACAAGAGGCTCAAAATCGACCCCGTCCTTACTTCCATCCTGCTGGCGACCACGGTTGCCGGCATCGTCAGCATTTCGGCTGCGGCGATCTTCTCGTTTACGCTGCTGTCCCGGGTCGTCGAACGCATGGTCAGCCTGTCGGTCGGCATCATGCTGTCCACGTCGCTGCTGCACGCATTGCCCGAGGCGTTCGAGTCCGGTGCCGACCCGCGCACCTTGTTCGGTACCCTGCTGGCGGGCCTGCTGGCCTTCTTCATGCTGGAAAAGCTGGCCATCCTGCGCCACTCGCACCATCACGAGGGCGACGGCCACCACCACGCCCACGGCCACGACAAGCACGAGGCAGGGCGCGCCGGCTGGATGATCCTGCTGGGCGACGGCATGCACAACTTCACCGACGGCATCCTGATCGCGGCCGCCTTCCTGGCCGACCCGCACCTGGGCATCGTCACCGGGGTCGCCATCATCGCCCATGAAATCCCGCAGGAGATCGGCGACTTCATCGTGCTGCTCAACGCCGGCTTCTCGCGCACGCGCGCCTACGTCTACAACCTGCTGTGCAGCCTGCTGGCCGTGGCCGGCGGTCTGCTGGGCTACTTCACGCTGGACCGCGCCAGCCACCTGATTCCCTACGTGCTGGTGTTCGCGTCGTCCGGTTTCATCTACATTGCCGTGAGCGACCTGATGCCGCAGATGCAGCGGCGCGCCACGTTGAAGGAGACGGTCCCGCAGGTGCTGCTGATCGCGCTGGGCGTCGCCATCGTGCTGTTCCTGACGGCGGAGAAACACGCGCACTGAGGCGTGCCTGTCAGGATTGCGAGGTGTGTTGCAAGAAAATTAATGCTATCATGGCCGGCTCGACAATTCCCTGAGCCCGGCTTTTCTTCATGACCAGTGCTTCAACGACTATCGCGGCACTGGCAGGACTGCGCCAGAACAACCGGCTGCTGCGCCTCGCTTTTCCCAACAACGACGCACCCGACGCGGTGCTGCTGCCCAACCGCCTGGAAGCCCGCGAGGAGCTGTCGCGCGACTTCGCGTTTCGGGTCGAAGTGCTGGCGGACGACGCCAGCATCGCCCTCGAAGACGTGCAGGGCAAGATGGTCGCCATCGAACTCGTGCGCGGCGACGGCTCGCTGCGCCATTTCAACGGTTACATCTTCGAATTCAGCCTGGTGCGCACCGACGGCGCGGTCGCGTTCTATTCGATGCTGCTGAAACCCTGGCTGGCATACCTGAAGCTGCGGCGCGACAACTACATCTTCCACGACGCCACGCTGCGCGACCAGACCGCCGACATCTTCGCCGACTACGGCGCCCACGCGGACTGGGATTGCCGCCTGCGGGGCGACGGCCAGCGCATGACGATGGCGTGCCAGTTCAACGAGGACGACCACAACTACCTGCACCGGCGCTGGGAAGCCGCGGGCTGGCATTACTGGTACGAGCACAGCGCCACGGGCCACAAGCTGGTGCTGTCCGACGACTCGACGCAGGCCGCCCCCATCGATGGCGCGCAGCCGGACGTGCGTTACCAGCGGCACGCCGGCTCGGTCGAGGAAGATGCGATCGGCGACTGGACGCCGGTGCGTACCATCGTGTCGGGCAGCGTCGCGCTGGCCAGCTTCGACTTCAAGGCGCCGCATCCGGCCCACGCGAACGTGCCGACGCTGAACCGCCAGGGCGACGTCCTGAGCATGGAGCAGTACGAATACACGGGCGCGTATGGCTACTCCGATGGCGCGGCCGGCGCCGACCTGGCAAAGGTGCGGATGGAGGAGATCGAGGCGACGGGCCAGCGCTTCGACGCGCGCGGCAACAGCCGCTTCGTCATGCCGGGCCGCTGGTTCCGTCTCACCGATCATTTCCACGAGCCGGCGGACGATGACGGCTGCCTCGTCGTCGCGGTGGAACACGTGGCCAGCAACAATTACCTGATGCAGGACGCGCCGGCGCAGGATTACCAGAACCGGCTGACGTGCGTGCGGCGCACGATCCCGTGGCGGCCGGGCCGCAACTACAACAGTACCGACACGCGCATCCTGGCGCCGCAGACGGCCATTGTCGTGACGCCTCCGGGCGAGGACATCCATACGGACAACTACGGCAGGGTGCGGGTGCAGTTCCAGTGGGATCGCGTCGGCAGCAACGACGAGCGCAGCTCGGCATGGCTGCGCGTGGCGACGCCGTGGGCCGGCGCCGAGCTGGGCATGAATGCGCTGCCGCGACGCGGCCAGGAACTGGTAATCATGTGGCTGGACGGGAACCCCGACCGCCCAATCATCACCGGCTCCGTCTACAACCAGGACAACAAGCCGCCGTGGAAGCTGGCAACCCAGCAGACGCTGACGGGCATCCGCAGCCGCGAGCTGACGCCGGAAGGCGGCAATGCCGCGGGCGGGCGCAGCAACCACCTGGTGCTGGACGACGCGGCAGGAAAGATCCAGGCACAGCTGAAGAGCGATCACCAGCACAGCCAGCTCTCGCTCGGCCACATCACGCGCATCGAAGACACGATGGGCCGCAAGGACAGCCGCGGCGAAGGCTTTGCGCTGGAAACCGACGGTGCCGGTGCGCTGCGCGCGGCGCGTGGCTTGCTACTGAGCACGGACGGGCGTCCCCGCGCGGTCGGCGGCACGCTCAGCCGCGACGAACTGGTGCGCTGCCTGGAGCAGGCGCTGGAACTGGCCAAGGGCCTCGGCGACGCCGCCGCCGGCCACCAGGGCGCCACGCGCGACGCCAAGCCGCAGCAGGCGCTGACGGAAGCGGTCGAGGCGCTCGGCCACGGCAGCGGCAACGAGGAAAACGCCAGCGGCGCCGCTCCCGGTGGCACGCCCGTCATCGCCATCACGGCCGAAGCGGGCATCGCCAGCGCGACGCCGCGTGACCAGACCCACTACGCCGGCCAGAACCTGGACACGGTGGCGGCCCACAACCAGCAGCACTACGCCGGCAAGTCGATCCTGCAGACGGCGGGCAAGGACATCGAGCAGTTCGCGCTGGATGGCGACGTCCGCACCATCGCCAACAAGGGCAAGATCGTCCAGCAGGCGCAGCAGAACACCATCGAGCTGACGGCCGACAAGAGCGTGACGGTGCTGTCGACCAAGGAACACGTGCTGGTGGCGGCGGAAAAGCACATCACGCTGACCAGCGGCGGCGCCTACATCAAGCTGGCGGGCGGCAACATCGAAATCGTCTGCCCCGGCAACCTGCTGTTCAAGTCGGCCGCGCGCGCGTTCACCGGACCCGGCAACATGAAGCAGGACATGCCGAAGTTCGAGACCGGCGACACGGGCCGCAAGTTCATGCTGCACCGTGACGGCGACAAACAGGACAAGGTGGCCGACCACCAGTACGAAATCAAGCTCGACGACGGCCAGGTCATCACCGGCAAGACCGGCGCGGACGGGCTGACACAACTGGCGGAGAAGGATGTGATGCGGATTGCCGCGATCAAGGTATGGAAGGACAAGGCATGAGCGGCCAGCAGGAAAACCTCGTCGTTCCCGGCAACGAGGAGCAATGGCTGCTGACCAGTAAATCGGTGGCACCGGTAGCGATCAAGCGCGGCATGCCGTGCATTACGATTCTTGTGCATGGCGTGAACGATGTGGGTGAGGCGTTTGCCAACCAGGAGATGGGGTTGTGTGCGGGGTTGAATACGCGGCTGGATCGGACGGATATTGTTTCGGGTCATTGGGAGCTGCCGCCGCCACCGAAGCAGGGTGAGAAGTATACTGCGGAGGACGTACACCCCGACCCCGACAAGCAGTATTTCCAGCGCAAACCGGATGGCGGAAGATCTTCAGTAATTCCTTTCTATTGGGGGTTCCGGGAAGAGTCTGGTAAGGCGGATACGAGCGGTCGCCATCAACAATATGTTGACCGTTTCGGGAACCGCATTGACAAGCGGTATGGAAAAAATGGAGGGCCGTTCGCCAATGCGACCACAAATATTCCAGATATGTTTGGTCCAGGTTTCGACAGGAATTTGACTATCAAGATTGCTGATCCCAAAGACGGAACTCATCCACTTTTGGCAGCGCCCCCGCGTACGTATATGGTACTGGCAGCACAGCGCTTGGCAACGCTGTTAAGGATCGTTCGAAAGAACTCGCCCGAAGAGCCCGTAAACATTATCGCCCACAGTCAAGGTTGCCTAGTTACGTTGTTGGCGCATGCCATGCTGGCCAAGGAAGGAAATGGCTGTAAGGCTGATACCGTTATCCTCAATAATCCACCATATAGCCTAGAAGAACCGTTCATCGAGAAGTTCCAGACTGGTAAGGAGCAGCAGACCGGTCATGCGCGCGAAGAAACGCTAAGGCGGATTATTGCTGATTATATAACGACTAACCCGGCTGGTAATCCGGTATTCAGCGAAATCCGGACGGCCGGTGACGGAGTTGTTGGGCCGAAGTGGGGAGCTACGGCTAGGAAAGAGCGCGACAACCGTGGAAAGTTGTTTTTATACTTCAGCCCAGATGATGCTACAGTGGGACTGCCAAACATTCAAGGCGTCGGCTGGTGGGGCGTGTATGATGGCATGCGCAAAAAGCTCGGTAGTGGTTTTTACCAGAGGCTTTTTGCTTCTCCAGTCGGTGCGAATCCAAATGCACCAATGATCGGTTCCGAACCATATGAGATCACACTTAGCTTCAAAATGAACGCGGGTATTACGTTCCCACGGACGAGATTTGTCAATGCGGAGGCGCTGGAAATACCTTTTCGTCCTGATCTTGGACCAGCGACCCTCCCCAATGGACCCATTGACGCTGCCATTGCGGTGACCAACCGTTACCAGAAGAAGGGACAGGTGGGTATCCTGCCTTCTGAAACGCCAGCGCAGGCGCAGGCCAGGTGGCTGAATGGTGACGGGGAAAACTCATACCATTCCAGTATCGTCAGTAACCCCGTGCATTCCGAAAAATCTACAGCGTATGATGTGTGCATCGGTATAAGTAGCGTTATGAAAGACAACAACCAGGACCTGATGCGTTTTCTAAGGGCGGTGGCGGACTGGCGGACGAATTGGTTAGGGAGTGTAGATGATAAGGTGCAGGACGTCGATCCGTCTTTTGAACCCCCGCCGGAGGAGGTAGTAAGTATGCTTAACGATTCATCGAAAGTCGGGCCGGCGGAGCGGAACGTAATCGTTGAAACGTACAATTACTACTGCGTCCAAGGATCGCATCCTGGTCAGCTACCTGAGCTCACCACCAAGTGCACGGTCGATTCATTGGCGCCTTTTGTGGTCTCCGAAACAGTAAGGGAAAGAAATGATGAAAAAAATGCCTTGCAGAGCACCTATGGGAACTGACGTAATTCCTCGGCATCGCTTGGTACGCCGAGCATGCGTTGGGCTGAGGAATGTCGGGACGGCATTGCTTATCTGTGCACTATCAAGTGGTTGCTACGTGTATAACATAAAAAGAGATTTTTGTACGAACGACCCTGAGCATAACCGGGACGCGAAGCCTTGCAAAAAGTAGATATATGGGAGCTAGCATCAAGCGGTTTTCATTTCATTTCCTGATTTCACGAGGTTGCGTTATTGGCGCAATGTTTTTTTGTGGCCATTTGAGTGCAGGCCCTACTCCAGACAACCATTTGGACCCACTAATGTCGCAGAAAAGTACTGTATCCGTCAGTTACCCGATCACCGAATCTCTAGAAATTGTTGGTGTTGGTGTAAGCGTGGAGACGTGGCGTAATCACCCAAGCTACCCGAAGGCAGACCTTTGGAATGCGGTCAAGGAAAGCAACGGCGCGTACGCTATTTCTCAGGATTCCAAACTGTATCCAAAGACACTCGAAGAGTGGAAAATGATGGCCAGCAAACGAGCTGCCGACGCCACGGAGGTTGCGATGCGCGACTTCATGGACCGATACCCATTGCCAGTGACCGTTGTTGGCCCCTCATTTGGCGAGCCTATCGATGAGGTCGGACGGGAGCGGGCTCGAGAGAGCAATGCGCGGAGCTTCGTCGCGACACGTGCGCCGGGACCCTATAAAGCTCGCGGAGAGTTCGGTGGGCTCCTGACGCAGAGTGCGCAAGTGGTCAATTCCTACCTGAATGACGAGCCAGACACGCTATGGCAGTCCATTTTCGCCACGGTGGATGAACATCACGACCTGCCGGCCGTCGCGTTAGCCGCCAAGGACGGGGCTATGCACAGGGCACTCAGCTTCAAAAAGAGCGATCGCGCACGTTATGAAAAGCTGGCGGAGGATGAGGTCTTTCGGCCGAAGCAGGCCCGCATTTTAAGTGATAGCTGGACCATCATAACGCTGATTAAACGCGGCCGCATCGACTGGTTACGCCCATACGCACCGCTGGTCAAGGACACCATGGTCGTCAAGAACCGTGGCGGCGAGTACTCGCGCAACTGGTCCGAATTCGCCGGCTGGAAAAAGCAGCCCGACAAACCGTTCGTGCCGACACCGTACATCGCCCAGCCCTGGACCCAGTTCCAGATCGATCAGTTCGATCACCTGGAAAACCTGGGCACGGTACACCGGCCGCAGGTCGTATCGTACCTGGACGATGCCGGCAAGCCGGTCAAGGCGGCGGAGCGCACCGCGCGGATGGAAAAGGCAATCCGAGCGGCCCTGGCGCCCCTGGGCGGCAAGCTGCCTGCACGGATCTTCTATGACTACGGCAGCGTGCGCGACGATCGCAACAGCGGCGCGCGCTTCGTGCCGCTCGTGCAAAGCCTGCATGCCATCGACGACGATTTCGACCTGCTCGACCCCAAGCGCGGCTACGACCTGGCGCGCATCCTGGGCGACACGGGTGCCGGCAGCCCCTTTGTCGCGGTAGCACTGGCGTCGATGGCGGGACGCGAGTCGGGTGGCGCGATATTGGTGGCAAACCTGCGCCGCGATGACGGCGCGACCTTGCTGCTAGTGACGCCGCCGTCGGCGGAACAGATCAAGCGCGATGCCGCGATCAAGCGGCCGTATTTCCCTTCCACGGAAGGCGTCAAGGATTCGTTCCGGTGAGCCGTCCGATCTGCTGCGTGGGCGACGCGACCACCCACGGCGGCAAGGTGATCAAGGTCAGCGGCAGCTTCACCATCGACGGCCGCCAGGTGGCGCGCGTGGGGGATCTTGTCGCGTGCCCGGCCCACGGTGTCAATCCCATTATCGAAGGCGACAGTGCCACGCTGGACGAATCGATTCCTCTCACGCTGCACGGTCACCTGACCGCCTGCGGCAGCAAGGTGATCTGCAACGTCAACGCCACCGTCGACGCTTAGGTCCGCCAAGTATCCAATCCAGCCATGACGAATATCGAACCAGAACACTATCCGCAGGATGACCTGGGCGGCACGCTGAACGTGCCGGCCGGCGCCGAACACGTGGCGCCGATGCGGCATCCCGCTGTCGAAACGGCCACGGCCAGCGTGGCCCCGGCCGCGACGCCGGCAATCGCGCCCCCACCGGAACGGGCGAGCCTGGCGGTAAAACTCATCGTGGGCGCTGTCGTGACAGTTTGCGTGGCGCTGGGTGCGATGCTGCTGATGCGTGGCGCCTGAAGCATGGGAAATCGGCCGAGCCGGCACGGGCTCAAGGTGGCGCAGATCCTCGCGCTGCTCGGTTTCACGGCTGCCTATCTCGCCAGCCTGGCGTTACTTGCCGTCACACAGGTGCGGGGCGCCCCGTAGGATACGCCCAACAAGATGGATAACTTGACTACGTCACCTCAAACCGCTGCCGGCGCTTACCAGGCAGTTGATGCACTGGAACCAAGCGCGGCTACGACCTGGCGCGCATCCTGGGCGACGCGGGCGCCGGCAGCCCCTTTGTCGCGGTAGCACTGGCGTCGATGGCGGGCCGCGAGTCCGGTGGCGCCACGCTGCTGCTGGTGACGCCGCCATCGGCGGAACAGATCAAACGCGACGCCGCGATCAAGCGGCCCTATTTCCCGTCGACCAGGGGCATCAAGGACTCGTTCCGGTAGCCCGGCATGTCACGATGCCGTCACAATTCCATGCCAGCATGCGCTCAACAAGAACAACAAGAAAGGAGCACCATGCTGACAAACACCCTCCACCGCACCCGCGCCGGGCTGACCCGCATCGCGTCGCGCAACCGCAAGGCGTTGCGCGACATGCCCCCCGGGCTGTACGACTACTGGGCCCGCAGCGCGCCCACCGAATTTGAAGGCATCCCGACGGATGCCTTTTTTTATGTCCGCGCGGCGGATGCGCTGCTGACCTTCTTCGCATGCCTGAAACGCCACCGGCTGCCTTGTGCGCTGCCGTCGAAGGCGGCCGACTCGGTGTGGCACGCGTGGCTGCGCCACGATCCGGCCGGGCTGGACGCATTCTGCGAGCGCCACTACGAGCAGCGCATCCCGCACGTGGAAGCGGCCGACATGGACGGCGGCATGGACCTGCCCCTGGCGCGCAGCCTGGTGATGGCCCGCACGTTGGACCGGCAGTGCTTGGCCGGCCCGGACGTGCCTCGCCTGTTCGCCACCGACCGCAAGCTGCGCATGCCGGGCGGTTTTGGCTACGTCGCGCGGCACGGCGCGATGGTGGTATCGAACCTGGACGGACGCGGACTGCCGGAACGCGAAACGCGCGTCCATCCAGGTACCGATCCATGGTTCCTGTTCGAGGCGGGGCTGATCGGCGAGGATGACCTGGCACGTTGGTGGTCGCGCTATGCCAGCCGGCATGCCACGACCACAGCCGGCGGGGACTGGGGCGCGGCAGGTGGCGATTCCGCCAGTTGCGACAGCGGTGGCGATGGCGGGGAGGGCGGCGGCGGCGGCAGCAGCTGCGGCGGCGGTTGCGGTGGTGGTGGTGGTGACTGAAAAACCCGGGACGGACCCGGGTTTTCCAGGAAATTGCGGAAGTGCTCAGCCCTTGCGACGGCCGGCACGGAACACGAACACGGAACCCAGCAGCATCAACATCCACGTCTGCGGTTCGGGCACGGCGGAGACGCCCAGTGCATAGCGGAAGCTGAAGGCCCCCGGATCGCTCACCCAGAATTGCGCCGTCACCATTAAGTCCTGCGCGCCCGTGCCGAGCTGGCCCAGGCCCAGCGCCCGATCGCTGAAGAACAGCTGGGCGTCCGCCAGGGTGCCGAACCATTGCCTGAAGATCTGCGTGCCGTGGTTGCTGATCGTCAGTTCGAGGTCGGCAGTGCGGGCATCCTCCCCGAGCGGATCGAGCAGGCCCAGGGTCAGGTAGCCCGGCACGCCCGTGTTGAACTGGAAGTTGGCGGACGAGATGGCCGTCGCCATCGCGCGATCCGGCCACGAATCGCGCACGCCCATCATGCCGACGCCGACCACCTGGCCTTTTGCCAGCGCAGCGGCGACCTCGGGCGCTCCGGTCAGTGTCGTCGCCAATGCGCGGCCGTCCGGTGCCGCCGTCGCGTACGAGTAGCTGGCGCGGCCGTTGGTCCAGAGCTCATTGGTCGCGATGGCGCCGCCGACGTTGGCGTCGGTACGTGCGCTCGCGCCATTGGCGCCGCTTTCCTCCGGGGCCATGCTGCCGTGCGCGGCGGTGTGCACGAGAATGCCATTGCTGCCTGTCGAGACGCTGTCCGAACGCACCGTGCCGGAACTGAACGAACCGAGCTCGGCGCGGGCCGAGCTGCTGGCAGCGCCAGTGGCGCTGGAATATGCGCTGGCGTCGACAGTGCTGCCGAGGCCGCGCGCCTCGGCGTACGTCGTGTCGCTGCCGCCGATCGCTTCGGCGCGGACGCGGGTGGTGCCCGTATCGGAGTTCGAGCTGCCTTTCGCGACGGCCCGCGCTGCGCCAGCGGAAACCGCGCGTGCGATCGCTTCGGCATTAACGTTGCGAATGCTGCCCGCACTGAAAACCTGCGCATTGGCCTCGGCGACGGCCCGCCGTTCGGCTTCGACCGTGACACGCGCCGCCGCGTTGCCCGTCATGGCGCCTTCCTGCCCGCCGAAGTTGCCGGTGCCGCCCGCGACGGCGGTTGCAGTGCCGCTGGCCCTGGCCCCTGAGGTTGTGGTTCGCAGCGACAGGACCGCCTCGGCACCGCCGCCATTGCCGACAGTCCTGCCGGAGCCACCGCTGCCGCCACGCGCGCTCACCACCGCATCGACGCTGGCCGCGCCGCGGTCGATCACCGTGAGGCGGGACGTGGCCGTGCCACCGTTGCCGCCCCTGTAAGCCTCGGTCGAGCGCCAGGCCGGGCTGCCGTCGCCGCCCGTGCCGGCGGTGGCCGTCTGCGTCAGCGTCAACGCGCCGGTGGTCGTGCCGGCGACACTGTCGACCAGGTTGACGTCGCCGCCGTCGCCACCGCTGGCGTCGTTGTAGCCCCAGGCTCCGTCGCCGCCCCTGGCCTCCGCCATGACGTCGACGTTGCCGCTGGAACTATGCCCGGCGGCGCTGGCAAAGGCAGCGCCACCGGCACCGCCGCGCTGGCCCTTGAACGTGCCTTCGCCGCCGGTGCCGCCGGTCGCACGTGCCATGACGGTAACGGCTGCGTTGCCGCGCGCGATACTGGTGGCATCCGCCCGGCCGCCGGCCCCTCCGTTGGTGCGGGCATCCCGGCCGGAATCCCGGGCGTTACCGCCCCGGCCGCCGTTGGCGCTCACTTCGAGCACCAGCGGCGCGTTCGTCGTCACGTCGGCCCGGGCGGTGCCAGCTCCACCGGCACTGGACGTGCCGCCAATCGCACCGGCGTTGCCGCCGTTGCCGCCTTGCCCGATCACCTTCAGCGTCGCCTGGCTGGCATACCGGTCGCTCAGCGTCAGGCTCGCGTCCGCCCTGCCTGCCGCGCCAGCGCGGCCACGGTCGCTGGAGCCAGCGTAGCCACCGGTGGCGGCATACGTCAACTGCAGCGTGCCATGGGTAACGATGTCTACTGGGGCGTGCAATACCGCGTCGCCGCCCGCGCCCCCATCGGCACCTGCCTGACCGGCGCCGCCCGTGCCGCCAGCAGTCCTGACGGAGGCCTGGGTGACCGAATTGCCGACACGCGCCTGCAGCGCGGCGCTGGCCGCGCCGCCATTGCCGCCGCGGTACCCGGTACCGCGGCCAACACCACCCCGGCCGCCCTCGGCATCGCTGGTCAGCACCGCCTTGGCACCGCTGCCGGCGGTGCTCGCGTTCGACACCGCGGCGTCGCCGCCGTTGCCGCCATTGCCCAATTGCAGCGCCGAGCCGCCCGACCCGCCGTAGCCCTGCGCGATACTCTCGAGGTCGGTGCCGGCGCCGCGGGCCGTGAGCTGCGTAACGGCGCTGCCACCAACACCGCCACCAGCACCGCCGTCGCCACCGGTACCGCCACCCGCTCCGGCACGGGTCAGCAGCCCTGCGGTCGACGAGGTCGTGCCGATATCGCTGACGGCACGGCCGTTGCCACCCGCACCACCGACGGCCGGCTGGCCGCCGCTGCCGTGCACGCCAGCGCTGCCGCCAGCGCCGCCTCCTGCGAACACCTCCGTGTCCATCGTGCCGCGCCAGGCGGGATTGCCGAGCACGAGGAAATCGGCATCGCCGCCACGGCCGCCAGCGCCCGCGGCGCCGCCAGGCGCACCATTGCCGCCGGCGCCCCCGCTGCCGCCCCAGCCGCGCAGTGCGAATTTGCCGTCGGCGGTGTTCGGCAGCGTCGCATCGCTTGCCAGTGCCAGCGCAGGCGCAGCGCCGCCAGGCGTCCCGGCGCCGCCGGGCGACGTGCCGTTGCTGCCGGCAGTGCCTGGCGGGCCGACGACGGGATCGGCATAGGCGTGGCCGAAGGCGGCCGCCAGCAGCAGGGGAATGACGCGCAGGCCGCGGCGAGAAATGATCGGATCGATCGACATGGTTCTCCTTTTCTTAAAATACCGGAAGAGCGCGCCGGTACACGGGACCGCCACCCGATAGTGCCTGGGTAGGATCGTGACTGTGCAGCGACGGCTGCAGATTGCAGGACTGAAGCGCCGGCAAGGGCACCAGGCCGGTATCGGCCCTGGCGCCCATGCCGCGGTGGTCAGCCCTTGCGACGGCGGGCGCCGACCACGAGAACCGTCATGCCCAGCATCATCAGGATCCACGTCTGCGGTTCCGGCACTGCCGACACCCCCAACGCATAGCGGAAGCTGAAGGCGCCAACGCTGTCCATGCCGAAGCGGGTCGTCAGCTGCAGGTCCTGCGCACCGGCATCCAGCAGGCCCAGGCCCAGGGCGCTGTCGCTGAAGAAGAGCTGGGCGTCGGTCAGGCTGGCGAAGTGGCGGCTGAACAGCTCGGTGCCGTGATTGCTGACGGTCAGGAACAGGTCGCTGAAGCTGGCCCCGGAGGACTGCGCGTCCACCAGGGCCAGGGTCAGGTAGCCGGCATTCATCGTCGTGAACCGGAAGTTCGCGGACGTGGTGCTGGCCAGCGGCCCGTCCAAGGTGGTGAACATGCCCGTCGTGCCGACGCCGATCGTTTCGCCTTTTGCCAGGGCGGCGGCGACTTCCGGCGAACCTGCGAGGACCGTTGCCAGGGCATCCGCGCCCGGGGTTGCCGTGGCGTGCGAATAGCTGCGGTCCCAGAACGTCGGTTGTTCGTGCCCGTGGATGGCCCCGCCGACGTTGGCCGAAGTAGCGACCGCGAGGTTGCCGGCCGACTTGCCGGCTTGGGTAGCGACGACGATGCCGCCCGTGCCCGTGGACACGCTGCGCGCCGTGACGACGTTGACGCCTTTCGCTTCGGCCGAATTGCTGGCGGCGCCCTGTGCGCTCGAGTAGGCACTGGCGTCGCCGAAGCCGTTCGCGACGGCGCGCGTCGTGCCGCTGCCGCCGATGGCCTCGGCGCGAGCCAGGGCGCCTTCGGCCGTGGCGCTAGCGGCGCCGGCGGCCTCGGCCCGGGCGTAGGCTTGCGAGGCATAGCCGCCGCCCGGACGATCGAGCCCGAGGCCGCGCTTGGCGATCGCATTCGCCTCGGCACTGCTGACGCCACGTACCGTCGCACGCGCCGTCGCATTGCCCGGATACGAAGTGACACCAGGCACCGAACGCCACGCGCCGGCGCCGACATCGCCGCTGACCGCCTGGGCGGTGCCGACGGCCGCCGCGCCCGCGGCCGTCGTCGTCAGCACCAGTTCCGCCTGCGCGGCGCCGCTGCCGCCGCCCTTGCCGGCGTCCCAGGCGTCGCCGCCCCGACCGCTGGTCGCCCCCACATAGGCCCGGACGGTGCTGGCCGTGTTGTCGACGGTCGTCAATTTCGACGTGGCGTCGCCGCCCTGGCCGGCCACCGTGCGTGCGCTGGGGCCCTCGATCTCGCCACCGCGGCCGCCCCAGGCTTGCTGCGACAAGATCACGGTGCCAGAGGTGGTGGAGCCGCGCACGGCGTCGACGACGGTGACGGAACCGCCGCGGCCGCCATGGGCGCCGGCCGAGCCATTGCCGCCCCCGCCGCCGGCGACTGAGAGGTTGACGCTCAGGTTGCCGCTCGTCCTGGTGGCGCTGGCGCTGCCTTGTGCCGAGCCGCCTTCGCCAGCGGTATTGCCGAGCCCGCGTGTCGTGCCGCCGAAGCCGCCGTCCGCCCGGGCGATGCTGGTCAGCACGCCGCTCGTGCCCGTGGAGGCGGCATTGCTGACGGCGCTCGCGCTGCCCCCCTTGCCGCCGTTGCCGGCTCTGTTGCCGGAACCGCTGCCCCCTTGGGAATAGGTCTCGACCGTGAGGGCGGCCGCGGCGCTCACGTCCGCCCGCGCCGAGCCGCTGGCCCCCATGTTGGCGGGCGACGCGGTCGCTATCACGTGCCCCGAGCCGCCCCCGCCGACGACGCGCACGGCCAGGTCGGCGCTGCTGGTGTCACGCAAGGTCAGCGTGGCCTGGCCGCTGCCGGCCAGCTCGGAACCGCCATGGGGGCTGTAGCCGCTGCCGCCACCGCCGGCGATCAGGGACAACGATGTGCTGGCGGTGCGGCCGCTCGCGGTCAGGTCGGCGTTCAGGATGCCGTTGCCCCCGGCGCCGGCACGGGCACCCACGCCGCCCGCTCCAGCTTCCCCGGCGTAGCCGCCAGAGCCGCCGAGCACCCGCAGGTCGGGATTGCCGGCTTCGGGCAGGGCACCGGTCAGGTCGACGCGGACATTGCTGCCGGCACCGCCCGCGCCGGCATTCCCGCCCGGCGCGCCGTTGCCACCCTGGCCACCCCGGCCGCCGGTTACCGGCAAGCCGGTGGCCAGTTCAGCCAGCGTGCCGCTCAGCGTGAGGTCGGATGCGGCCGCGCCGGCCGTGCCGTGGGCGCCCGGCAGTGTGCCGTTCTGGCCATCGGCGCCGGGTGGAATCGTCGTGCCTGCGTAGGCATGGCTGACGGCCATGGCCAGCAGCAGCGGGACGAGCCGGCGCGCGCGGCGTGGGCTGGTTTGTGACGGTTGTAAGGTGTGCATGAATCGCTTCCAGAAAAGATTGGTCAAGAATCAGAAAGGGCAGGGCCCGGCATCGTCAGCCCTTGCGTCGGCGGGCGCCAAATACGAATACGGCCGAAACCGCTCAGGTCGAAAGCGCGGGGATCGACGGGGTCCGGCACCGTCAAGTCGCCGCTCAACACCAGCGCGGGCGCCGCGCCGCCATTGGTGCCGGCAGCGCCTGGCCCGATGCCGTTGGTGCCAGGCGTGCCAGGCGTGCCACGGATGGGCGCGCCGTAGGCCTGGCTGACGGCGACCGCCAGCAGCAGGGGGATCAAACGAAGGCCACGGTTGGGACGGGCGTGGGCCGGGAATCGCGACAAGCCGATGGGCATAAGCGTTCCTGGTAGGGAGCGTGCCGGAAGAAAGCGCGCCGGCACAACGCAGCGGCGCTTATCTTAACTTGTCTAAAAAATATTGTCAGCAGTGCAAAAGAACTTGCGAGATGCAAGGGAGTCTTGCTGTCAGGAGGGGGGGGCCATGCGCGTAAACGGCGCATGGCGGCAAGCAAGGAAGAGGGAAGGCGAGTGGAAAAGGTCAGGTGCCGGTCGCCACCGGCCGCGCCGGATCGGCGCACCATTCCGACCAGGAGCCCGGATACAAGGCGGCGCCGGGCAGGCCGGCCACTTCCATCGCCAGCAGGTTGTGGCAGGCGGTAACGCCCGAGCCGCATTGCATGATGGCGGTGGCCGGCGTGGTAAACAGCGGGGTGAACGCCTGCCAAAGCTGCTCCGCCGGCTTGAACGTGCCGTCGGCTTGCAGGTTGTCCTTGAAGAAGCGGTTTTTCGCGCCCGGGATATGGCCGCCGACGGGGTCGATGGTCTCGTTCTCGCCGCGGAAGCGGTCGTTGGCGCGCGCGTCGATCACCACGTTGGTGGCGCTGGTCAGGTTGGCCATCACATCGTCGACGGTGACGGTGCGGGTCAGGGCAGGGCGGTCGCTCAGGGTGCCGGCCGCGCGCGCAGGCGTGTCGGTAGCCAGCGCCTGGCCCGCCGCCTGCCACGCCGGCAGGCCGCCATCGAGCACGGCGACAGCCTCGTGGCCCAGCCAGCGCAGCAGCCACCACAGGCGCGCGGCAAACATGCCGCCATGGGCATCGTAGGCGACGACCTGGGTGGCGTCGCCGATGCCGAAGCGGCGCAGCGTCGCCACCAGCGTGGCGCGGTCCGGCAGTGGATGGCGGCCGCGGAACACGCCGTCCGGGCCGTATTTGGCGCCGGACAGGTCGTCGTCGATGCCGGCGAACAGCGCGCCGGGGATGTGGCCGGCGGCGTAGGCGTCGCGGCCGAAGGCGGGATTCATCAGGTCGTGGCGGCAGTCGATCACGACCCAGGCCGGGTCGTTCACGTGCTGCGCCAGGGTGGCGGCATCGATCAGGGTCTTGAACATGCGGGTCTCCTTGTCCTTATACTTCGCTGGCGATCGGGTCGGTGTCGGCAATGGCCTTGCCGCGTTCCGTGCTCTTCGTATTGTAGAACGTCGCGGCCATGCCGGAGAGCAGGATGATGGCGATGCCCAGCCAGCTGTGCCAGCTGAACACGTCGCCGAACATCGCCACGCCCCACGCACTGGAAAACACGATGCCGGTGTACTGCAGGTTGGCCACGACCAGCGTCTTGCCGACGCGGTAGGCGCGCGTCATCGCCATCTGCGCGGCGGTGGCGCACAGGCCCATCCCCAGCAGCAGGAACACGCCGTGGACGCTGTTCAGCGGATGCCACGTCACGGGGCCGCCGCCCGCCTCGGCCACGTGGCCGACGATGCCCGCGACCAGGTTCGTCGCGGCGAAGTAGAACACCACGCGGTACTCCGGCTCGCCCGCCAGGCCCAGTTTGCGCACCTGCATATAGGCCATCGCCGACAGCACCGATGACCCCAGCGCGACCAGCGCGTCGAACAGCTGGTTGGCCTCGAACGCGGGACGCAGCAGCAGCGTGACGCCGACGAAGCTCATGCCGACGGCGACGATCAGCGGCCACTCGACGTGGTTCTTGGCATGCCACCAGCCGTGCGCGAACAGCCACACGGCGATCCAGATCGGCGCCATGTAGTTGAGCGTCATCGCGGTGGCCAGCGGCAGCTTGGCGATCGAGTAGAACCACAGCCACAGCGAGACCACGCCGATGAAGCCGCGCCACAGGTGCGCCAGCGGGAAGGCCGTCTTCAGCGTGCCGCCCTGGATGCGGATCATGATGAACAACACCACGATGCCGACGATCCCGCGATACATCACGAGTTCGGAGGTGGTGTAGGTTTCCGAAGCGAGCTTCACGCACACGCCCATCGCGGCGAACATGAAACTGGCGAACAACATCCAGAGCGATTGCATTGACGACTTCCTAGAATGACCGAGGGGACAGATCGTAGCCGATTCTGTCCCCTCGAGTGGTGCGGTGCTTTTTACGGTGCCAGGCTGGCGAGACCGGGATTGCCCGGTTCGATGCGGCTGCGGTACCACTCGTGGAAGTGCTGCATGCCGTCTTCCATCGGCGACTGGTACGGACCGGCGTCCGTCTGGCCGCGCTCCATCAGGATGCGGCGGCCCGCGTCCATGCGCAGCGCGATCTCGTCGTCCTCCACGCAGGTCTCCATGTAGGCGGCCCGCTCGGCCTCGACGAATTCGCGCTCGAACAGCACGATCTCCTCGGGGTAGTAGAACTCGACGACGTTCTTGGTGCGGTTCGGGCCTTCCGGCCACAACGTCGAGACGACCAGCACGTGCGGATACCACTCCACCATGATGTTCGGGTACAGGGTCAGCCAGATCGCGCCGTACGGCGGTGCTTCGCCGTTGCGGAACTTCAGCACCTGCTCCTGCCAGCGCTGGTAGGCCGGCGAGCCCGATTTCTTCAGGCCGCGGTTCACGCCCACCGTCTGCACGCTGTAGTCCGCGCCGAACTCCCAGCGCAGGTCGTCGCACGTCACGAAGCCACCCAGGCCCGGGTGGAACGGCTCGACGTGATAGTCCTCCAGGTAGACTTCGATGAAGGTCTTCCAGTTGTAGTCGCAGTGGTGCACTTCGACGTGATCGAGCATGTAGCCGGTGAAGTCCAGGTCCTTCGTGACGGACAGGTTCTTCAGCTTGTTCATCACGTTGTAGCCGTTCTGCTCGAACAGCAGGCCGTTCCAGCTTTGCAGCGGCGCCTTCGGCAGGTTCAGACACGGCGTCTCGGCAAAGTGCGGGGCGCCGATCAGCTCGCCCTTCAGGTCGTACGTCCAGCGGTGCAGCGGGCAAACGATGGTGTTCGCATTGCCGCGGCCATTGAACATCAGCGCCTGGCGGTGACGGCAGACGTTGGACAGCAGTTCGATGCCATGGGCATTACGGACCAGCATGCGACCCTCGTTTTCCGAGGCAAGGGTCGTAAAGTCGCCGACATTCGGCACCATCAGTTCGTGGCCCACGTAGCGTGGGCCGTTCTGAAACAATTGCTGCATTTCCCGCTGCAGGAGCGTTTCGTCAAAATAGACGTGGACCGGAAGTTGCGCGCTCGAGCGCGCCAGCCTGGCGTGGGTACCCAGATCGGACATCCCAACCCCCCTTAATTAAAGTACTGCAACCAAGAAGAGACAGAATCCGCAAAGACCTGAATTCAGAGTATAAAAACGGTATTTCGGATAGAACCGGAGATTATAGCGCGGTAACGGTAACTCTGCCGATAAATCTTCGCCCGGACGCGCATTGTGCCCGTTATCCTGGGGGGGGGGCGCGCACCGGCTTTTGTCTGGCGGAAATTGCAACGTTGTCCCGCGCACCCGTTGCCTTTTTGGACCGTAAAGGAGCATTTGTTCTAAAATAACGGGCTACACTGGGCGATTGTGTCGTCCAGCACATTGTCGTCCAGCATAATTACGAGTCGGGTCAAACACGCACTATGGTCAAGAAAACGAACGGCGACAGCACGAACGCCGACAGCGCCGGCAGCCCGGCAAGCTTCGAGGAAGCGATGGCCGAGCTGGCGCAGCTGGTCACGCAGATGGAATCGGGCCAGCTGCCGCTGGAGGCCTCCGTGGCCGCGTACGCGCGCGGCTCGGAGCTGGTGAAGTTCTGCGCCGGCCAGCTCGACAAGGTCGAAGCCCAGGTCAAGGTCCTCGAAGGCGACATGCTGAAACCCTTCGCCGACGACGAGGCGGGCCAATGAGCGCGCAGTTCCAGGACTGGATGAAGAGCATCCAGGCTGGCATGGAAGCCGACATGTCGGCCTACCTGCCTGCCGCCGATGTCGTCCCGACCAAGCTGCACGCCGCTATGCGCTATGCGCTGCTGGGCGGCGGCAAGCGCGTGCGCCCGCTGCTGGTGTATGCGGCCGGCGCGTTGTCTGGTGCCGATGCGCGCACGCTGTCGCGCGCCGCCGCCGCCGTCGAAATGATCCACGCCTATTCGCTGGTGCACGACGACATGCCGTGCATGGACGACGACGAACTGCGCCGCGGCAAACCGACCGTGCACGTGGCCTACGACGAAGCGACCGCGCTGCTGGTCGGCGACGCGCTGCAGGCGCAGGCCTTCAACGTGCTGGCGGACGCGGACACGCTCCCGCCGGCGCGCCAGGTGGCGATGCTGCGCCTGCTGGCCGAGGCCGCGGGGTCGGCCGGCATGTGCGGCGGCCAGGCCATCGACCTCGATTCGGTCGGCCTCGCGCTGACCCTGGAACAACTGGAACGCATGCACCAGCTGAAGACCGGCGCGCTGCTGCGCGCCGCCGTCGTGCTGGGCGCACTGGCCGGGCGCGACCTGGAAGCATCCGAGCTGCGCGCGCTGCACGACTACAGCCGTGCCATCGGCCTGGCTTTCCAGGTCGTCGACGACGTGCTGGACGCCACCGCCGACTCGGCCACGCTGGGCAAGACAGCGGGCAAGGACGCGGCCGACAATAAACCCACCTACGTCTCCATCCTGGGCCTGGAACCGTCGATCGCCCTGGCGGAAAAACTGCGCCAGGACGCCCACGCGGCGCTGGCCCCATTCGGAGACAACGCTCTGCGCTTACGGGAACTCGCGGACCTGATCGTGCAGCGGAAGGCATAAATGAAACTGCTTGAAAACATTGAAAATCCGGCCGACCTGCGCAAGCTCGCGCGCCACCAACTGAAACCGCTGGCGGACGAACTGCGCGGCTTCCTCCTGGACTCCGTATCGAAGACGGGCGGCCACCTGTCGTCCAACCTCGGTACCGTCGAACTGACGGTCGCGCTGCATTACGTGTTCAACACGCCGGCCGACCGCATCGTGTGGGACGTGGGCCACCAGACCTACTCGCACAAGATCCTGACGGGCCGGCGCCAGCAGTTCCACACGCTGCGCCAGCTGGATGGCATCTCCGGCTTCCCGCGCCGCGTCGAAAGCGAATACGACACGTTCGGTACCGCGCACTCGTCCACGTCGATCTCCGCCGCGCTGGGCATGGCGCAGGCCGCGAAGATCAAGGGCGAACAGCGCCACGCGATCGCCGTCATCGGCGACGGTTCCATGACGGCCGGCATGGCCTTCGAGGCGTTGAACAACGCCGGCGTGCAGGAAGACCTGAACCTGCTGGTGATCCTGAACGACAACGACATGTCGATCTCGCCGCCGGTCGGCGCGCTGAACCGCTACCTGGCACGCCTGATGTCCGGCCAGTTCTACGCCGCCGCGAAGAACGTTGGCAAGTCGGTGCTGCCGGCGCCGATGCTGGAGCTGGCCAAGAAGCTGGAAGAGCATGCCAAGGGCATGGTGGTACCCGCCACGATGTTCGAGGAATTCGGCTTCAACTACATCGGTCCGATCGACGGCCACGACCTCGACTCGCTGATCCCGACGTTGCAGAACATCCGCAACCTGAAGGGCCCGCAGTTCCTGCACGTGGTGACGAAAAAAGGGCAGGGCTACAAGCTGGCCGAGGCCGAGCCGATCCTGTACCACGGCACCGGCAAGTTCAACCCGGCCGAAGGCATCAAGCCGGCACCGCCGTCGAAGATCACGTACACGGAAGTCTTCGGCAACTGGCTGTGCGACATGGCCGCAAGCGACGAGCGCCTGGTGGGCATCACGCCGGCCATGCGCGAAGGCTCCGGCATGGTGCGCTTCAACGCGGAATACCCGGACCGCTACTTCGACGTAGGCATCGCCGAGCAGCACTCCGTCACCTTCGGCGCCGGCCTGGCCTGCGAGGGCCTGAAGCCCGTCGTCGCCATCTACTCGACGTTCCTGCAGCGCGCCTACGACCAGTTGATCCACGACGTGGCGCTGCAGAACCTCGACGTGACGTTCGCGCTGGATCGCGCCGGGCTGGTGGGCGCCGACGGCGCCACCCATGCGGGCAACTATGACCTGGCTTACCTGCGCTGCATCCCGAACATGGTCGTGATGGCCGCATCCGACGAAAACGAATGCCGCCAGATGCTGACCACGGCCTATCACTACCCCGGCCCGGCCGCCGTGCGCTACCCGCGCGGCGCCGGCGTCGGCGCGGCGATCCAGAAAGAACTGACGACGATCGACCTGGGCAAGGGCGAGATCCGGCGCACGGGCGAGCGCGTCGCGATCCTGGCGTTCGGCTCGATGGTGGCACCGGCGCTCGCCGCGGCCGAAACGCTGAACGCCACCGTAGCCAACATGCGCTTCATCAAGCCGCTGGACGTGGAACTGGTCAAGCAACTGGCGGCCAGCCACGACTATCTCGTCACGGTCGAAGAGGGCTGCATCATGGGCGGCGCCGGCGCGGCGGTCGCCGAGGCGTTGGCCGAAGCGGGCATCGCCAAGCCGATCCAGATGCTGGGCCTGCCCGACAAGTTCATCGACCATGGCGACCCGGCCAAGCTGCTGGCCAGCGTGGGCCTGGACGCCGCCGGCATCGCCGCGTCGATCAAGGCGCGCTTCCTGGGCGGCGAGCCGCGGCTGGTGGTCAACAACGGGTGAGGTAAGCCTTCGCCGCTGGGGTCTGTCCCTGCAAGGGACTGACCCCGAAGTTCGGTTGCGTTGCGCCAGCGCCGGCCGTGAATAAACCCAACGGCGAAGCGTCGGGGTCAGGTCCAAATGGCGCTAATGTAGGGCGTATAGTTCAGCGAGCCGCTGGCTTTTCTGAAACCCAAGACCAGAAACCGGGGTCAGACCCGCCGGGTCTGACCCCGGCCCTTCGCCGTAGGGGTTGCTTATGGTCCTTAACTTAGCGGCATCAGGGTCAGACCCGACGGGACTCGGCGTCCCCGTCCGACCCCGGTCCTTGGTCCTGGGTTTATCGGTTACCTTGCACGACGCGATCGGCCAGGTTCTGCAGTATCGCGCACTCTTCCACCGAATGCGGCTCGTTGCACTGACGGCGCAAGGCTACAAGTTGTTCCTCCAGTGTTCGAAGGGCAGCCATTTGCGATTGAATCGCGGCGATGTGCTGATCCAGGAGCGCATTGACGTGTTCGCACCCCGCTGTAGGGCTTGCCTGCAGGCCGAGTAAGGTTCGAATGTCCTGCAGTCCGATCCGGAGCGACCGGCAGCGGCGGATGAATTGCAGGCGCTCGAAATGGGACGCCTGGTAATCGCGGTATCCGGAACCTGTGCGTACCGGCTCGTCCAGCAATCCCGACTTCTCGTAGAACCGGATCGTCTCCACATCGCAGCCAGTCTTCTTCGCCAGTTCACCGATTTTCACCGCGTCTCCTCGTGCTCGCTTGACTCCGTAGCTGCTACAGGGTTTCAAATGCAGTGTACCCGAACGGAGATCGCCATGTCCGCCTGTTGCTCTGGAGGTTGTTCCTCCGGCAAACCGCCTGTCGACGGCAAGTATCGTCGCATCCTCTGGATCGCCTTGTTCGTCAATGCGATCATGTTTGCGATCGAGCTCTACGGCGGGATCAGTTCGGGATCGGTGTCATTGCTTGCCGACGCAGTCGATTTCTTCGGCGATGCGGCCAATTACGGCGTTTCCCTGTTCGTGCTGGCGCTGGCATCATTGTGGCGTTCGCGCACGGCACTGCTGAAGGGCGCAATGATGGGGGCATATGGCATCTTCGTCCTTGCATCGGCCGGTTGGCATTTCGTGAACGGGACCGTGCCACAGCCGGTAACGATGGGCGTCATCGCCGCCCTGGCGCTGGTGTCGAATCTTGGGGTGGCGCTATTGCTGTATGCCTATCGAAACGGCGATGCCGACATGCGCTCCGTCTGGCTCTGCTCTCGCAACGATGCAATCGGCAACGTCGCCGTGATGCTGGCGGCCTTTGGCGTGTTCGGTACGCGCTCCGGCTGGCCTGACATTGTGGTCGCGTGCGTCATTGGATTGTTGGGTATGACGGCTTCGCGAGCCGTCATCAAGCACGCGCTTGCCGAGATGCGCAGCAAGCCTGCCCAGTTCCAGGGGCACGATGCGAACGAGGCGGTCGAGCTGAAGCGCCGTTGACGCTCGTCCCGTCGCGCCATACCGTACCTCGTCACGCCGCAACCGTGGCTCGTCGCAGCGCTGCCCATCGCCGTGCCGTCCGCCGCCATACTGCGGCATCACAACCGAGGAGAGCGCGATGAAAGACGAACGGACGACGGGGCAATGGCTGGGCGTGACGATGCTGGGGGCGATGGCGAGCGCCATCTGCGGTTACTTCGTGCTGCTGGCACCCGTCTTCGATGGCCCCGGCTTCCTGGCCGGCGCGGCGGTCCATGATGGCCGCGTGCGGGCCGGTGTGTTGCTGGTGCTGCTGTCCGCGCTGCTGCCGCTGGCCGGAGCGCTGGCGCTGTGGCCGCTGCTGCGCGGCCATGGCGAGCGACTGGCCCTGGCATTGACCGCGCTGGCCGTGGCCGCGCTGGCCGTCAGCGTCGTCGAACAGGGGCTGCTGCTGGCAATGTTATCCTTGAGCCAGGCGCACGCCGCCGCGTCCGACCCGGCGGCGTTCCAGCCCGCCTACGCCATGGCGGCCGGCGCGCGTTATGCGGTCCATTACCTTGCCTTGCTGATGTCGGGAGCCACCAGTTTGACGCTGTACACGACGTTCTTCCATGCCCGGCTGCTGCCGCGCATCCTGGCCGCCTGCGGCATGGCCGCGGTGGCGCTGCAGATGGCTGCGGTGCTGCTGCACCTGGCGGGCCAGCCCTTTCACTTCACGCTGGTCGCGCCGGCCGCGCTGTGCCAGCTCGCGACCGGCCTCTGGCTGCTGGCACGTGGCCTGCGCCGGAAGACCTCGATGACGTTGGCTCATGCCGCATAGCAGGCTGCTGCTGCGCCTGCGCGGCGCCCTGGCCTGCGCGTTCGTGGCCAGCCTGCCGCTGGCGCTGATCTGGGATTCGGCATGGGCACTCTGGCTGCGCGCGGGCCTGCTGGCCACGGCCGGGGTGTGTGCCTTCTCGCTGCTGGAGCACTGGCCGCGCCGCCTGCCTGCGTGGCTGGCGCGCTGGGCGCTGCAGGTGGGTGCCGTCGCCCTGGCCATGCCGCTGACGACCGTCGCCATCTACCTGTCCCTGACGGCGTCCGACGTGCCATTCTGGCAGGCTCCAGAACGGCGCCTGGGCTTTGGACTGCTGACGGTCCTGGGCACGCTGCTGGCACCATGGATTGCGCTGGCGGCGCTGGTGCGCCAGAAGGATGCGCTGGCGCGGCACCAGGCGCTGGCGTTCGACCTGGAACGCAGCGAGCTGGCGCGCCAGGCGTCGGACGCGCGGCTGCACCTGCTGCAGGCGCAGGTGGCGCCGCATTTCCTGTTCAATACCTTGGCCAATGTCCAGGCCCTCGTCGATGCGCAGGCCCCTCAGGCACCGGCGCTGCTGCGCAGCCTGACAGCCTACCTGCGCGCGGCGGTACCGCAGCTGCACGAGCCGGCCGCCACGCTGGGGCACGAGCTGGCGCTGGTGCGGGCTTACCTGGACCTGATGCGGATGCGCATGCCCGACCGGCTGCAATTCGGCATCACCGCCGATGCGGCGCTGCATCGGCTGCGTTGTCCCGCGATGACGCTGCTGACGCTTGTCGAGAACGCCGTCCGCCACGGGATCGATCCGGCGGAGGATGGAGGCCGCATCGATATCGCCGTATTTCGGACCGGCGACCGCTGCATAGCCAGCGTCAGCGACACGGGCGTCGGCATGGGGCCCGGCAGCGGCGGCACCGGGCTGGCCACGCTGCGCGAACGCCTGGCACTGCAGTTCGGCGGCGCTGCGCACGTGCGCCTGTATCCCGTCGCGCCCCATGGCGTGCGGGCCGAGATCGAATTTCCCGCCCTGGAGGAAACCGCATGACCCCAGTCCGTCCCACTGCCCTGATCGCGGACGACGAACCGCTGCTGCGCGAGGCGCTGGCGCTGCAGCTGCGGGAAGCCTGGCCGGAGCTGGCGATCGTGGCGTCGGTGCGCAACGGCCGCGAGGCGGTCGCGCAATTCGACGCGCTGCAGCCGGACATCTGCTTTCTCGACGTGCACATGCCGGGCATGTCCGGCGTGGAGGCCGCAACGCACATCGCACGGCGTGCCCAGATCGTGTTCGTCACGGCCTACGACCGCTATGCGGTGCAGGCCTTCGCCCAGGGCGCCCTGGACTACCTCGTCAAGCCGGTCGAGCCGCAGCGGCTGCGCGACACGGTCGCGCGGCTGAAAGAGCGGCGCCGCCCGGCCGCCAACCCGGACCTCGACGCGCTGCTGGCCAGCCTGGCGGGCCAACTGCGCCCGCGCGCGCCGGCACTCCAGTGGCTGACGGCGCAGGTCGGGGCGGCGCTGCGCCTGATCCCCGTCGAGGATATCGACTACCTGCGCTCGGATACCAAGTACACGGCGGTGGCCTGGCGCGGCGACGACGGCCAGCCGGCCGAGGCGCTGGTGCGCACGCCGTTGAAGGAGCTGCTCGCACAGCTCGACCCGGCGCGCTTCGTCCAGGTCCACCGCGCCGTGGTCGTCAACCTGGGCGCCGTCAGCCACGTGGTCCGGGGCGACAACGAAACCGCGACGATCCACTTGAAACGGCGGGCGGCAACGCTGCCGGTCAGCCGCAACTACCTGCACGTGTTCCGGCAGATGTAATGTCGGCGGCGCAGCCGTGGCCGCGTGACAATTGGAGAGAGTGTTGAGCAACTTGCAATGCTATTGTTGCGGCTTGTTTGTTTTTGCCCATCGCTCACCATCGAAAGGAACACCATGAAGGCAGTGTTGCAAGCCGCAGTGCTCGGCGCTCTCGCGCTGGCGGCGTCGGCCCAGGCGGAGGTCCACACGTACGAGTACACCGCGGTCGTCGCCAGCATCAACGAATTCGAACTGGCCACCGGCCGCCACGAGTGGCTGAACGTTTCCACGTTGCCCGGCTTCGCCATCGCGCTCGGCGACACGGTGCGCGGGCGCTTCAGCATCGATACGAACACGGGCTTGTCGTACAGCGAACCGTTCGGCGACGGCGTCATCGCCGACTACTCGGACTTCACGAACCGCAACCGGGTCTCCATCGCGTTCGACCGCAGCGGCCATGACTTCGCCGCACTGGGCCCGCTGTACACGAACCTGTCGATCACCGACCAGCCGGTCGATTCCGGCGACGATGTGCTGCACCTGAGCCAGGGCACCTACGGGCCGGGTCCGCGCGAAAGCATCGCCATCGACCTGACCGATCCATCGGGCACGGCCCTGTCCAAGGCCGTCATTCCTGCGTCGATCGCCGCGTTCGGGCTGCAGACGTTCATGTACCACTACGACACCGGCGTTGGCCCCGGCTATACCCAGGTGATCGTCAACGGCGGGTTCACGTCGCTGCGCGAGGTCAGCGCCGTGCCCGAGCCGGGCAGCTACGCCATGTTGCTGGCGGGCCTGGGCCTGCTGGGCTGGCAGCGCCGGCGCAAGGGCTAGGCACCCGCAATCCAAGGGGCCAGGCACTGCGAGTCGAAGACTCGAAGTGCCTGGCCCCGGTGTCTCATGTGTTATCCGCCTCGCTTGCGCTCGTGGTTCCACAACACGTCGCCACCACCGGCAAAGCGATTGAGCACGCGGGCCAGCACGAACATCAGGTCGGACAGGCGATTCACGTACTGGCGCGGGTGGTCGTGGATCGTTTCCTGGTTGCCCAGGGTGACGATGGCACGCTCGGCGCGGCGGCACACGGTGCGGCACACGTGCGCCAGCGATGCCGCGCGCGAGCCGGCCGGCAGGATGAATTCCGTCAGCGCCGGCAGCGTGGCGTTGTACTTTTCCAGCAGCGCATCGAGGCGCTCCACGTGTTCTTCCTTGATCAGCTGGTAGCCGGGAATGCACAGCTCCCCGCCCAGGTCGAACAGGTCGTGCTGGATCGCGACCAGTTCGGCGTGCAGGTCGTCCGGCATCGGCTCGCACAGCAGCACGCCGATCTGCGAATTGAGTTCGTCCACGTCGCCCATCGCGTGCACGCGCGCGCTGTCCTTGCCCGTGCGGCTGCCGTCGCCCAGGCCCGTGGTACCGTTGTCGCCCGTACGGGTGGCGATCTTTGACAGTCGGTTGCCCATCTCGTCTCCTCTATCAGTCTCTGGTTGGAACGGTGCGAGGATACGACAATTTGCGCCGATCTGGCCTACAATCGTCATACCCCAACGACCCGACCCGCGATGACTTCCGCACCGACCGCAGCCCAGCCATACTCCGCCGAGCGCCAGCACACCGTCGCGCAGGCGCTGCGGGCGGTGCTGCCGGCCGGTTGCGTGCTGGCCGCGCTGGAGGACACCAAACCATACGAATGTGACGGCCTGTCGGCCTACCGCCAGGTGCCGATGGTGGTCGTGCTGCCGCAGGATGAAGCGCAGGTGCTCGCCGTGCTGGCGGTCTGCCGCGACCTGGGGGTGCCGATCGTGCCGCGCGGCGCCGGCACCGGGCTGTCCGGCGGGGCGATGCCGATCGCCGAAGGGGTCGTGCTGTCGACAGCGAGGCTGAACCGCATCGTGCGCCTCGATGCCACCTCGCGCACGGCCGTCGTGCAGCCGGGCGTGCGCAACCTGGCGATCTCGGAAGCGGCCGCGCCCCACGGCCTGTACTACGCGCCCGATCCGTCGTCGCAGATCGCCTGCACCATCGGCGGCAACGTGGCCGAGAACTCCGGCGGCGTGCACTGCCTGAAGTACGGCCTGACGGTGCACAACGTGCTGCGCGTGCGGGTCGCCACGATCGAAGGCGACGTCATCGAGCTTGGCAGCGAGGCACCGGATGCGCCGGGGCTGGACCTGTTGTCCGTGTTCATCGGCTCCGAAGGCATGCTGGGGATCGTCACCGAAGTCACGGTCAAGCTGGTGCCCAAGCCGGCCTGCGCGCGCGTCATCATGGCCTCGTTCGACGACGTGGTCACGGCGGGCAACGCGGTGGCGCACGTGATCGCGGCGGGCATCATCCCGGCAGGGCTGGAGATGATGGACCGCACGTCGGTACGGATGGTGGAGCCGTTCGTCAAGGCCGGCTACGACCAGGACGCGGCGGCGATCCTGCTGTGCGAGGCGGACGGCACGCAGGACGAAGTGGACGACGAGATCGCGCGCATGACGGCCGTGCTGCGGGCGGCGGGCGCGGGCGCCATCGCCGTCTCGACCAGCGAGGCGGAGCGGCTGCGCTTCTGGTCCGGCCGCAAGAACGCGTTCCCGGCGGCCGGGCGCATCTCGCCCGACTACTATTGCATGGACGGCACCATCCCGAGAAAAAACCTGGCGCAGGTGCTGACGGGGATCGCGCAGATGGAAGTGAAGTACGGCCTGCGCTGCGCCAACGTGTTCCATGCCGGCGACGGCAACCTGCACCCGCTGATCCTGTTCGATGCCAACCAGCCGGACGAGCTGCAGCGCGCAGAGGCCTTCGGTGCCGAGATCCTGGCGCTGTGCGTGGCGGTCGGCGGCACCATCACGGGCGAACACGGCGTCGGCATCGAGAAGATCGATTCGATGTGCGTGCAGTTCGCCCCTGCGGAGCTGGCCGCGTTCTTTGCCGTCAAGGGCGCCTTCGACCCTGTCGCGCTGCTCAATCCCGACAAGGCCATCCCGACACTGCACCGCTGCGCCGAATTCGGCCGCCTGCACGTGAGCGGTGGGGCACTGCCGCATGCCGGCCTGCCGCGTTTCTGACATGAACGACTATCTCGACCATTTCCGCGGCCGTATCGTGGCCGCCAGCGCGGCTGCGGCGCCGCTGCGCATCGCCGGCGGCGCCACCAAGGACTGGTATGGTGGCCCGTTGCAGGGCGAGGTGCTGGACACGCGTCCTTATCGCGGCATCGTCGACTACGAGCCGACGGAGCTCGTGATCACGGCGCGCTGCGGCACCCCACTGGCCGAAGTCGAGGCGCTGCTGCGCGAACACCGCCAGATGCTGGCGTTCGAACCGCCGCGCTTCGGCGCGGCATCCACCATCGGCGGCGTCGTCGCCAGCGGCTTGTCCGGGCCGCGGCGCGCCAATGCGGGCGCGCTGCGCGACTTCGTGCTGGGCGCGCAGCTGATGAACGGCCAGGGCGAGCTGCTGAACTTCGGCGGCCAGGTGATGAAGAACGTGGCCGGCTACGACGTATCGCGTCTGCTGGCCGGGTCGCTGGGGGTGCTGGGATTGATCACGCAAGTGTCGCTGAAGGTGCTGCCGTTGCCGCTGGTGGAGACCACGCTGCGCTTCGAGCTGGACGAGATCGCGGCGCTGGCGCGCATGAACCAGTGGGCCGGCCAGCCGCTGCCGCTGTCCGCCACCTGCTGGCATGCCGGCGCGCTGACGGTGCGGCTGTCCGGTGCGGAGGCCGCCGTGCAGGCAGCGGTGCGGCGCCTGGGCGGCGCAGTCGTTGCCGATGCGGCGCCGTTCTGGGATGCGCTGCGCGACCAGACGCACGCTTTCTTCGATACCGACGTGCTGTGGCGCCTGGCCCTGTCACCTGCCGCCAGTGCGCAGGTCCTCGGCGGCGAACAACTGATCGAGTGGGGCGGCGGCCAGCGCTGGCTGAAGGGCGCGCGCGCCGAGGCCGGCGCGATCCGTCGCGCGGTCGCCGCGGCCGGCGGCCATGCAACGCTGTACCGCGCGGCCGACAAGCACGCCGGCGCTTTCCATCCCCAGTCGCCGGCCATCGCCCGCATCCACACACGCCTGCAGGCCGCGTTCGACCCGGCCGGTATCTTCAATCCCGGCCGGCTGTACTGAGACTGCCATGCAAACCAATCTTGCCGATTTCATCAAGGGCACGCCGGAAGGCGACGAGGCCGAAAGCATCCTGCGCGCCTGCGTGCACTGCGGCTTCTGCACCGCCACGTGCCCCACCTACCAGCTGCTGGGGGACGAACTGGATGGCCCGCGCGGACGCATCTACCTGATCAAGCAGGTGCTGGAAGGCGCCCCGGCCGGGCCGGGGACGCAGCTGCACCTGGACCGCTGCCTGACGTGCCGCAACTGCGAAACCACCTGTCCCTCCGGGGTGCGCTACGGCCGGCTGGCGGACATCGGCCGCGCCGTCGTCGAACGACGCGTGCCGCGCACGCTGCCGGACCGGATCAAGCGCTACGTGCTGAAGGAGGGGCTGTCGCGGCGCGCCCTGTTCACGCCTGCGTTGCGGCTGGGACAGGCGTTGCGGCCGCTGCTGTCGCCAGCGCTGCAGGACAAGCTGCCGCCGCTGCGTCGCGCCACCCCATGGCCGACGCGCACCCATGCGCGCCGCATGCTGGTGCTGGACGGCTGCGTGCAGCCCGCCATGGCGCCCAACATCAATGCCGCCGCGGCGCGCGTGCTCGATGCGGTCGGCGTGCAATTGTTCGCCGCGCCGCGCGCAGGCTGCTGCGGCGCGTTGCGCTTCCACCTGAACGACCAGGAGGGCGGGCGCGAGCACATGCGCCGCAATATCGACGCGTGGTGGCCGTACGTCGACCAGGTCGAAGCCATCGTCATGACGGCGTCCGGCTGCGGCGCCACCGTGCGCGAGTACGGTCACCTGCTGGCGCACGATCCCGCCTACGCGGAGAAGGCGGCACGGATCTCGGCGCTGACGCGCGACCTGTCCGAGGTATTGCCGGCGTTCGAGGAGGAGCTGGCGGCGCTGGTGCGGCGACGGTCCGAGCCAGTGGCCTACCACCCGCCTTGCACGCTGCAGCACGGCCAGCAGATCCGCGGCAAGGTCGAGGGCCTGCTGCGGGGGCTGGGCGTCGACGTGCGCCTGTGCGGCGAGGCGCACCTGTGCTGCGGCTCCGCCGGCACATACTCTCTGCTGCACCCGGACCTGGCGCTGCAGCTGCGCGACCGCAAGCTGGAGCAACTGGCGCAGACGGGGACGGCGCACACGGTGTCGGCCAATATCGGTTGCATCGGCCACCTGCAGTCGGGGACCGAGGCGCCGGTGGAACATTGGGTCGAACTGGTGGACCGGTTGATTGCCGGCTAGGTCACGAGAACCACGGGTCTAAGCGGGCGTGGACAAGTTCACGTCCAGATCGACGCTGCGCACGTCGCCGCGCATATCGGTGAGGGGCCCCAGCAGGCTGGCATCTTCCCAGGCGGGGGCCTTGACGAAGCCGGCGGCCCATCCCAGCACGTCCTCGGCCGGCATGGGCCGGGCGATGCCGTAGCCCTGTGCCAGGTCGCACCCGAGGCGGATCAGCAGCGCGCCATGCGCGGCCGTCTCGACACCTTCGGCGATCACGCTGCGGTTGAAGGCGCGCGCCAGGCCGACGACGGCGCTGACCAGGTGCAGGTCGTCGCGGTCCACCAGCATGTTGCGCACAAAACTCTGGTCCACCTTCAGCACATCGGCTGGCAGCCGCTTCAGGTAGGCCATCGACGAGTAGCCCGTGCCGAAATCGTCCAGCGCGAAGCGGATGCCCATCGCCTGGCATTCCTGCATGATGCAGCGCACGTGGTTGACGTCATGCAGCGCCGACGATTCGAGGATCTCCAGCTCCAGCAGCCGTGGCGGCACGGCCGGGTATTCGTCCAGGATGGCGCGCAGTTGCTGGACGAAGTCGGCGCGCTGGAAATGGCGCGCCGCGATATTCACGCTGACGCCCCACATGCGGCCCGCCGCGCACCACTCGGCCAGTTGTTCCAGCGCCTGGCGCAGCACCCATTCGCCGATGTCCGCGATCAGGTCCGTGTGTTCGACGGCCGGCAGGAACTCGCCCGGTCCCAGCAGCCCGCGCACGGGATGGCGCCAGCGCAGCAGCGCCTCCATGCCGACGACGTGGCCCTGGCGCATATCGACCTTGGGCTGGTAGAACGGCACCAGCTGGCCTGCCAGCAGCGCGTCGCGCACCTCGGTGCGGCGGTTGTGGTGGGTGCGCACCTGCTCGTCCAGGTCGGCGTCGAAGAAGTGCACCTTGCGCCGGCCTTGCACCTTGGCCTGGTACAGGGCCTGGTCGGCGTGGCGCAGCAGGTGGTCGGCGCTGACTTCGCTGCCGTGGTGCAGGGCCACGCCCACGCTTGCCGTCAGCGGCACCGTGCGCGAACCGGCCAGGTAGGGGCGCGTCAGCGCCAGCATCAGGCGCTCCAGCGTGCGTTCGACGCTGGCGCGGTCGCCATGGTCGCGCAGCAGCACCACGAATTCGTCGCCTCCCAGGCGCGCCACGTAATGATCGTTGCCGGCGAAGTCGTGCAGGCGGCTGGCGACCTGCTTCAAGACTTCATCTCCCAGCGCGTGACCGCCGCTGTCGTTGACCTGGCGGAAGTGGTCGAGGTCGAACAGGCACACCGCGAGGAGAGCGCCACCGGCATGGGCGCGCGCGATCTCCTGGTCGAAGCGACCGGCCAGCGCGGCGCGGTTGGGCAGGCCGGTCAGCACGTCGTGATAGCTGCGCCACGACATCTGCTGGATCAGCTGGCGCGTCTCGCTGACGTCGCGGAACACCAGCACGGTGCCGTGCAGGCCGCCGCCGGCCTGGCGGATCGGCGCGGCCGTGTATTCGACGTTGAAGCGGCGGCCGTCGCGATGCCGCAGGTTCTGGTCCTTGGCTTTCACGACCGGGCCGCCCGCCTGCACGGCGGCCAGCGTCTTCAGCAGCGTGTGCTGGCCGAAGTTGTTCGCCAGCGCGAACACGTCATGCAGCTCCAGGCCGCGCGCCTCGGCCTGCCGATAGCCCGTCAGTACCTGCGCCGTCTCGTTCATCGATTCGATGCGGCCCCACGGGTCCGTGACGATGACGGCATCGCCGATCGACGCCAGCGTGACTTCGCTGCGTTCCTTCTCCGATTGCAGTGTCTGCATCAGCTCCTGGATGCGCGCGGCCATGTCGTTGAAGGTGGTGGCCACCGCCTGCGCCTCGGGGAAGCCGCGTACGGGCAGGCGCACGTGGTACTGGCCGTCGCGGAACGCCTGCGTGGCACGGCCCACGCTGCGCAGCATGCGCCGCGTGGCGTAGATCAGGAGGCCCAGCAGGAAATAGACGAGGAAGATGTTCAGGCAAGTGACGAGGGCTTGCCGCCCCAACGCGCGCCAGACGATATTCAATGCCGGGGTCGCGCTGAACCACAGCTCCAGGCGGGCGCCGGCCTGGCCGATCGGCACGGTGTAGGTCAGCGGACCGAGGCCGGTGACGCGGGCAAACCAGTCCGGATAGGCCGGCGCCTGCGGCAGCCGCGTGGCCACCAGGGCGCCGGCGCCGTCGAGCCAGCGGATGCGCGCCACGGATGCGTTGACGTCCGCGGCGCGCTGCAGCAGCACGCGGATGGCAGGACGGTCGTTGGCGGCGGCAAGCGGCGTCATGGCTTCCGTCAGCGCCTGCGTCACCTGGCGCGATTCCAGCACGAGCTGGTGCCGTGCCAGCGTTGCCTCCGAGTCGACCAGCAAGGTATAACGGACGGCCACGACCGCGACGATCAGCACGGAGATCGGCACGAACAGGCGCGCATAGGCGCCCATTTTCATCCAACGGGAGACGAAACTTCTGGCTAGGGGCATGGCTTGGTCAGGTGAGCGAAAATGCGCCCGCCATTATTACCTAGAATGCAATGCCCGTGTGCAACCAAGAAGAATGATTTTTTATCTGCTGCTGCGGCGCAACATGATGCATGCAACCAGGTGCGTCAGGACGCCAGCAATGCCTCGATATCGCGGGCGATATCCTCCGGCTTGGTGGTCGGTGCGTAGCGGTGCGCCACGGTGCCGTCGCGCCGGATCAGGAACTTCGTAAAATTCCACTTGATCGATTCGGTGCCGAACAGGCCGGGGGCACCCTGCTTGAGGAACTGCCACAGCGGATGCGCCGCCGGGCCATTGACTTCGACCTTGGCGAACAGGGGGAACGTGACGGCGAAGCGGGTTTCACAGAAAGCGCCGATCTCCTCGGCGCTGCCCGGTTCCTGCTTGCCGAACTGGTTGCACGGGAAGCCCAGCACGGCGAAGCCGCGGGCATGGAAGCGTTCGTGCAGCTTTTCCAGCCCCGCGTACTGCGGCGTGAAGCCGCAGGCGCTGGCCGTGTTGACGATCAGCAGGACCTTGTCCTGGTACTGCGCCAGCTCGACCGGCTGGCCGGCCAGGCTGACGGCGGAAAAGTCGAAGACGGATGTCATGGTATTCCTCAGATCAGGCCCAGATGTTCGGTACCGGCGGACAGGTCGCGCGTCTTGGCGGCCTTGCCTTCCAGCTTGATCGCCAACCGCAGGTCGTTGACGGAATCGGCGTTGCGCAGCGCGTCCTCGTAGCTGATCTTGTCGGCTTCGTACAGGTCGAACAGCGACTGGTCGAAGGTTTGCATGCCCAGTTCGCGCGACTTCTTCATCAGCTCCTTGATCTCGTGCACCTGGCCCTTGAAGATCAGGTCCGAGATCAACGGCGAGTTCAGCATGATCTCGATCGCGACCGCACGGCCCTTGGCTTCCTTCAGCGGGATCAGGCGCTGCGAGATCATGCCCTTCAGGTTCAGCGACAGGTCCATCAGCAGCTGCTGGCGGCGCTCCTCGGGGAAGAAGTTGATGATGCGGTCCAGCGCCTGGTTGGCGCTGTTGGCGTGCAAGGTGGCCAGGCACAGGTGGCCCGTCTCGGCAAAGGCGATGGCATGGTCCATCGTCTGGCGGTCGCGGATCTCGCCGATCTGGATCACGTCCGGCGCCTGGCGCAGCGTGTTCTTCAGCGCGATCTCCCAGTCTTCCGTGTCGACGCCTACCTCGCGCTGCGTGACGATGCAGTTGCCGTGCGGGTGCACGAACTCCACCGGGTCCTCGATCGTGATGATGTGGCCGTAGCTGTTGGCGTTGCGGTAGCCCACCATCGCCGCCAGGGTGGTCGACTTGCCCGAGCCGGTGGCGCCGACCATGACGACGAGGCCGCGCTTGGCCATGATCACGTCCTTCAGCACTTCCGGCAGGCCCAGGTCGTCCAGCTTGGGGATGGCGCTGTTGATGGTGCGCAGCACCATGCCGACGGCGCTCATCTGCACGAAGGCCGACACGCGGAAGCGCCCCAGGTCGCCCGGGCTGATGGCGAAGTTGGCTTCCTTGGTCAGCTCGAACGACGCGGTCTGCTTGTCGTTCATGATGGAGCGCGCCAGGTCGGCCGTGTGCGCCGCGGTGAGCGGTTGGGCCGAGACAGGCGTAAGCTTGCCGTCGATCTTCATCGCGGGCGGGAAGCCGGCCGTGATGAACAGGTCCGAGCCCTTCTTGCTGACCATCAGGCGCAAGAGGTCGAACATGAATTTGGATGCCTGGTCGCGTTCCATGACGTTCCTTTAGCCGGGGAAGTTCTCGGGGATCTTGGCGGCGGCGCGGGCGGCGGCGGACGAGATCACGTTGCGGCGCACGAGGTCCGTCAGGTTCTGGTCCAGGGTCTGCATGCCGACATTGCTGCCGGTCTGGATCGCCGAGTACATCTGGGCGATCTTGGCTTCGCGGATCAGGTTGCGGATGGCGGGCGTGCCCACCATGATCTCATGGGCCGCCACGCGGCCGGCGCCGTCCTTGGTCTTCAACAGCGTCTGCGAGATCACGGCCTGCAGCGATTCGGACAGCATGGCCCGTACCATCTCCTTCTCCTCGGCCGGGAAGACGTCGACGATCCGGTCGATCGTCTTCGCGGCGGACGACGTGTGCAGGGTACCGAACACCAGGTGGCCCGTTTCGGCAGCCGACAGCGCCAGGCGGATCGTCTCCAGGTCGCGCAGCTCGCCGACCAGGATCGCATCCGGGTCTTCCCGCAGCGCCGAGCGCAGCGCATTGCTGAACGACAGCGTGTGCGGGCCCACTTCGCGCTGGTTGATCAGGCACTTCTTCGATTCGTGGACGAATTCGATGGGGTCCTCGATCGTCAGGATGTGGCCATACTCATGCTCGTTGAGATGGTTGACCATCGCCGCCAGGGTCGTCGATTTGCCGGACCCGGTCGGGCCGGTGACAAGGACGAGGCCGCGCGGCTTCAGCGCAAAGTCGCCGAAGATCTTCGGCGCGTTCAGTTCTTCCAGGGTCAGGATCTTCGACGGAATCGTGCGCAGCACAGCGGAGGCGCCGCGGTCCTGGTTGTAGGCATTGACGCGAAAGCGCGCCAGGCCGGGAATGGCGAAGCTGAAGTCGATCTCCAGCATCTCCTCGTAGGCCTTGCGCTGGCCGTCGTTCATGATGTCATAGATCATCCCGTGCACGTCCTTGTGCTCCAGCGGCGGCAGGTTGATGCGGCGGACATCGCCGTGCACGCGGATCATCGGCGGCAGGCCGGCGGACAAGTGCAGGTCCGAGGCCTTGTTCTTGACGGAGAATGCGAGAAGTTCGGAGATGTCCATTTATAATCCAGTGAATAGAACGACAACTAAGCCAATCAAAACAATTGCGGGACCTGCAACATGCGGCTGGCTGGCCGCGTATCGAAGGTCCCGGTCGACGATTATGTCCACAATCACAGAGAACTTGCAAGCAGTGGCCGACGCCATCGGCGCCGCCACGGCCGAGGCGCGGCGGCCACGCGACAGCGTGCGGCTGCTGGCCGTGTCGAAGACCTTCGGACCCGCTGCCGTCATCGAAGCGGTCCAGGCGGGCCAGCGCGCCTTCGGCGAAAACTATGTACAGGAAGGCATCGACAAGGTGGCGGCCGTCGCCGCCGCGCTGCCCGACATCGGCCTGGAGTGGCACTTCATCGGCCCGATCCAGAGCAACAAGACGCGGCCCATCGCGGAGCATTTCGACTGGGTCCACACGGTCGAGCGCGAGAAGATCGCCCAGCGCCTGGCCGAGCAGCGTCCCGATACGCGCGGACCATTGAATGTGTGCCTGCAGGTCAATATCAGCGGCGAAGCCAGCAAGAGCGGCGTCGCACCGGATGACGTGGCGGCGCTGGCGCGCGCCGTGGCCGCGCTGCCGAAGTTGCGCCTGCGCGGGTTGATGGCCATCCCCGAACCCACCGAGGACTTCGCCGCGCAGCGCGCCGCGTTTGCCGCATTGCGCGTGCTGTACGAAGACCTGCGCGGGCAGGGCTTCGCGCTCGACACGCTGTCGATGGGCATGTCGGCCGACCTGCGCGCGGCCATTATGGAAGGCGCCACCATCGTGCGCGTCGGCAGCGCCATCTTCGGCGCACGCCACTACAACAAGGGATAACCATGAAGATCGCATTCATCGGCGGCGGCAATATGGCCGCCGCACTGATCGCCGGGCTGGCCGGCAAGGTGACGCCGGGCGCCAATATCCACGTCGTCGATCCGAACGCCGCGGCGCTGGAGCGGCTGCAGCGCGAGCACGGCGTGACGACGGCTGCCGCCATCGATGCGGCGGTGACGGAAGGCGAGGTGATCGTGCTGGCAGTGAAGCCGCAGAGCATGCGTGACGTGACGACGGTGCTGCAGCCGCTGCTGGCGGGAGCGTCGCACAAGCCGCTGGTCGTGTCGATCGCGGCCGGCATCCGCGCGCGCGACCTGGCGCGCTGGCTGGGCGGCTACGATGCGATCGTGCGCTGCATGCCGAACACGCCGGCACTGATCGGCATGGGCGTGACGGGCATGGTGGCGCACGCTGGCGTGACGGCCGGGCAGCGCACGCTGGCGGACCAGGTGCTGGCGGCCGTCGGGACCACCTTGTGGCTGGACGACGAGGCCCAGATCGACGCGGTGACGGCCGTCTCCGGCAGCGGCCCGGCCTACGTGTTTTATTTCATCGAAGCGCTGCAGCAAGCTGGCACGGAGCTGGGCCTGACGGCGGAGCAGAGCCTCGCGCTGGCGCAGGCCACGTTCACGGGGGCGGCGCAGCTGGCGGCGCGCTCGGACGAGCCGGTGGCCGTGCTGCGCGAACGGGTCACCTCGAAAGGCGGCACCACGTATGCGGCGTTGACCAGCATGGAGCAGGGCGGCGTCAAGGCTGCCATCGTCACGGCCGTCAAGGCGGCGGCGGCGCGCGGCAAGGAACTGGGCGACGAATTGGGCGCGCAATGATCCATCACTTGTCGCTGGGCGTGCGCGACCTGGCCGCCAGCGCGGCGTTCTATGACGGTGTGCTGGGCGCGCTGGGCTTTCGTCGCGTGTTCGAGGACGATGACGCGATCGGCTACGGCACGGCGGACGACGAGGACATCCTGTGCCTGAAGCTGCGAGCGGACGCTGCGGCGCCGGGCCCCGGCTTTCACCTGGCCTTCGCGGCGGCGGAACGCGCGGCCGTGGATGCGTTCCATGCCGCGGGGCTGCGCACTGGCGGCGGGGACAACGGCGCGGCGGGACTGCGTGCGCAGTATGGGCCGCATTACTATGCCGCGTTCCTGGTCGACCCGGACGGGCACCGGATCGAGGCCGTGTGCAAAGCGCCGTCCTGACGTAACAACGGCCCGCATGTGCGGGCCGTTTTGTATCGGGCGGCTGCTATCAGTCGCGCGACACGATCACGCCGAGCAGCAACCCGACGACGCCGCCGACGATGACGGCCTTCCATGGATTGTCGTGCACGTACGTGTCGGTGCTCTGTGCCGCCAGCTTGGCGCGGGCCACCACGGAGTCCTCCAGCGTCAGCAGGTTCGTCTTCGCGCTGCGCAGGGTTTCCTGCATCTTCGTGCGGGCTTCGCCGATGTCGTCGGCATTGCTGCTGGCCGCGCCGCGCAGCCACTGTTCGGCGTCGCTGATGGTTTTCTTCAGGTCGCTCATCAGGCGGTCGCGTGCCACCGTCACGTCGCCGGGCGTGTAGGTGCTGCCGTTGCTGCTGCCATTGCCCTTGGTACCGCCGGTCCCTTCGAGATTGTTGGTCTGGTCCATAATCGCCTCTTCTTTTGGATTGAACAGCTGGAACGTCTAGTCTAGACAGCGGCGGCGTGCGCCACTTGTGATGCCGCAACTTTTCCTGATGGCATCAGCGCAGCGCGTAGTCCAGCGCGATGCCGGCAAAGACCGCCGCTCCCAGGTAGTTATTGTGGCGGAATGCGGCAAAGCACGGCGCACGCTCCCGGCCGCGTATCAGGAACCAGTGATAGACGACGCAGCCGGCGGCCACGGCAATACCGCCAAGGAACCATGCGCCAAGGCCGAAATACCGCCCGGCCGCCAGCAGGATGGCCAGGTGCGCGACGTAGCACAGCATGATGATGGCCACGTCCCAGCGGCCGAACGTGATGGCGGACGTCTTGATGCCGATCTTGAGGTCGTCGTCGCGGTCGACCATGGCGTACTCGGTGTCGTAGGCCACGGCCCAGAACACGTTCCCCAGCAACAGCAGCCAGGCCCAGCCGGGTACGCTGTCCTGCACGGCGGCAAAGGCCATCGGGATGCCGAAGCCGAATGCGATGCCCAGGTAGGCCTGGGGGATGGCGAAGAAGCGCTTGAAGTACGGATAGGTGCCGGCAATGATGACGGCGGCGACGCTCAACTGCTTGACGAGGGCGTTCAGCGGCAGGATCAACAGGAAGGCCATGATCGACAGGCCGGCGGCAATGGCCACGGCTTCCTTGCCGCTGATGCGCCCGCTCGTGATGGGGCGGTCGGCCGTGCGCTTGACGTGGCGGTCGAAGTCCCGGTCGGCGTAGTCGTTGATGGCGCAGCCGGCCGAGCGCATCAGCAGGGTGCCCAGGCTGAAGATGACGAGCAGGTGCCAGGCCGGCACGCCGCCGCTGGCCAGCCACAGCGCCGACAGCGTCGGCCACAGCAGCAGTACGGTGCCGATGGGCTTGTCGAGCCGCACCAGGCGGAAATACAGTTCCAGTTTGCTGAGGGCGGGGGCGGGGGCGGACACGGACATTTCGGTAAGCGAGTTCGTAAGCGAGTTCGGTAAGCAGTTCGGCAAGTAAGGCGATCAGGCGGCGACGTCGGCGGCCAGGCTGGTGACGCCGGGCAGTTCGCACTGGGCGACGGCCTCGACGACGGCGTCGATGGCGGCCTTGCGCGTAAAGCTCTTGCGCCACACGATGACGACGCGGCGCGACGGCTGCGGGTCTTCGAAGTAGCGGAACTGCAGCATGCCACCGCTGGCGTTCATGTCGGGGACCGAAGCGCGCGGCAGCACGGTCAAGCCGATGCCGCTGGCGACCATGTGGCGGATCGTTTCCAGTGACGAACCTTCGAACGTGCGCTGCATGCCGTTGCCCGGCGTGGCGTAGCGGGCCATTTCCGGGCACACCTCCAGCACCTGGTCGCGGAAGCAATGGCCATTGCCGAGCAATAGCATCGTTTCGCTTTTCAGGTCCTCGGCGGGAATGCGCTCGCGGGCCACCCACGGGTGCTGGTTCGGCATGGCGACGACGAACGGCTCGTCGTACAGGTCCTGCATCGCCATGCCGTGGTCGGGCAGGGGCAGGGCCATGATGGCCGCGTCCAGCTCGCCCTGGCGCAGCAGTTCCAGCAGCTTGACGGTGAAGTTCTCCTGCAGGATCAGCGGCATCTGCGGTGTCTTCGCGATCATGGCCTTGACGAGCGGGGGCAGCAGGTAGGGCCCGATGGTGTAGATGACGCCCAGGCGCAGCGGCCCGGCCAGCGGGTCCTTGTTCTGCTTGGCCAGCTCCTTGATGGCGGCCGTCTGTTCCAGCACCCGCTCGGCCTGCGCGACGATCTGCGCCCCCAGCGGCGTGACGGAGATCTCCGTGCCGCCCCGCTCGAACAGCGTCACGCCGAGCTCGTCTTCCAGCTTTTTGATCGCGACCGACAGCGTCGGCTGCGCCACGAAGCAGGCTTCGGCCGCGTGCCCGAAGTGTTTGGCGCGCGCGACCGCGACGATGTACTTGAGTTCGGTGAGTGTCATGACCTTATTGACCAGTGGGTGCGGTGATATTGTAACGGAATGCCTTGGCTATAATGGCGCGATACCGCTAGCAAGAAAGAGCCCATGCCCCAATTCGAAGAAAAGATCTGTACCCGCGCCGACCTGGCCGCGCGCGTGGCCGCGCTGCCGCAACCTGTCGTGCTGACCAATGGCGTGTTCGACATCCTGCACCGGGGCCACGTCACCTACCTGGCGCAGGCACGTGCCCTGGGCGCCTCGCTGGTGGTCGCGGCCAATACCGATGCGTCCGTCAAACGGCTGGGAAAGGGCGACGACCGTCCCCTCAACACATGCGTTGATCGCCTGGCCGTGCTGGCGGCGCTGGAATCGGTCAGCCTGGTGGTGCCGTTCGACGAGGACACGGCGTTGGAGGTGGTGCTGGAAGCGAAGGCGCAGATTTACGCCAAGGGCGGCGACTACGACATGACGGCGATTCCGGAAGGACAAGCAGTGCTGGCTTACGGCGGCCAGGCCGTCGCGATCGATTTCGAGCACGACCGCTCGACCACGAAGCTGTTGGCCAAGGTGCGCACGTTCAGTTCTGCAAAATCGTGATCTTGCCGTCCGGCTCGAGGAAGGCGCACTTCATCTTGTGCAGGGGGCAGTCGGCCTCGCGCAGGGCCTGCTCGACGTCGCCCTCGGCCACGCGGCATTTCTTGACGACGTCGTGAAAGATATTGCCGTCGCGGCCCAGCAGCACGGGCGTGCCGTCGATCATCTCGGCCACCTTGCGGCTGCGCGACGTGGCAATGGCGATGATGACGTTGAGTGCAATGAGTGTGGCAGCGCTGATCATGCCGCCCTGCAAGGACTCTTCGCCACCGTTCAGTGAATTCGACACCGCCTCGCTGAGCAGCATGACGACCAGCAGGTCGAACGGGGTGAACTGCCCGACGGTACGCTTGCCCGTCAACCGTACCATGATCAGCAGGAAGATATAGATGATGGTGCCGCGGGCGATGAATTCCCACCACGGCAGATCCATGTCGAACATAGCAACCTCCGCCAGAGCTGAAAGCTCCCTTATACGGGGTTCGGTGCATTTATGCCAACACTGCTGGCCACGCCTACGGCTGACCCCGTGTCCACCATGGGGTCACACCCCGACATGGACACGGCCTCAGCCTTGATAACGGCGTCATATCGCGCTACTGCCCGGCTGACGGTTTTCGTGGATACCCGAAAATAGCCGGCGATGTCCTGCATTCGATAGGCGGTCGTGAAATACGCTCGAGCCATCGCCTCGTCACGCACGGCGTATATCGTTTGATAATGAGCCAAGGGTTGAGCAGTTCGCTTGCGGCTCACAGCCTCATCCGAACCTTGCTCGGTATGCTGCAGCAGTGGATCGACCGTTACCAACTCGCGTCGTACGAATCCCCGATAGCGAGAGCGGGCCTGCCCCAGGTCTGCCGTGCCGAACATGCGCAGCAGCCATTCCGTCGTCAGCCAAGGCAGCGGTGCAGTAAGGCCGCACACATTGCGGTGGCTGCTCCACCGCCAGGACTCGGCGTCCGGGACCAGGCCGGCGCGAACAGGGTTCTGGGCAATATAGCGTGCTACTTCAAGGAGTTGGCTGTCTCTACGGACAGGCACCGCATGAAACCGTCCCTGGACGACATGCCCGCTTAGCGAATGCCTATGATTGAACTTCTGCGCGTAAGTACTGTTCAGGTAGTGCATACCGTCGGATAAATTGCCTTCAACCGTTTCCACGAGAAGGTGATAGTGATTGGGCATCTGGCAGAAGGCGTGCACCGCGAAATTGTAGCGTTCACGCGTCGCGGCAAGCCGATCCTGCCACATGAGATAGTCGCGCTCATCCACGTAGATGTGCGCACGGCGGTTGCCACGCGACGTGACGTGATACAGCGCGCCGGGGTAGAAGATGCGAAGAGGTCTGGGCATCTCCTCAAACTAGCATTTGCGCCCCTGAGGAATCTGACGAGCGTCAAATTGCTGCTGGGCTCGTGTCTATGTCGGGGTGTGACCCCATGGTGGACACGAACCCTGCCGTGGGCATTGTTTCAGCTCCCGCCGTCGTACCCCTGCTGCCGCCAGGCCTCGTAGACGACGATCGCAACCGTGTTGGAGAGGTTCAGGCTGCGGTTGTCTGGACGCATCGGGACGCGGATGCGTTGCGTGGTCGGGAAGCTCTCGCGGAACTCCGGCGCCAGGCCGCGCGTCTCCGAGCCGAAGACGAAGACGTCGCCCGGCTGGAAGCTCAGCTGGCCGAACGGCGTCGAGCCGTGCGTCGTCAGTGCGAACATGCGCTTGGTGTCGGGCTGGACGGCGGCCAGGAAGGCGTCCCAATCCTTGTGCACCTGCATGCGCGCGTATTCGTGGTAGTCGAGGCCGGCGCGGCGCAGCTTGGCGTCGTCCAGCGGGAAGCCCAGCGGCTCGATCAGGTGCAGCTGCGCGCCCGTGTTGGCGCAGAGGCGGATGACGTTGCCGGTGTTCGGCGGGATTTCAGGGTGGACCAGTACGACGTGAAACAACGTTTACCCTCCTAATGTTATCGATGGGGCGGCGTGCGGGCGAACACGAGGTTCGTCACGCGCGTGGCGCCGTGGCGCTTCAGTACCGCCGCCAGTTCCTGCAGCGTCTGCCCGCTGCTCATGACGTCGTCGACAATGCCGATGTGCCGGCCCGCGACGGCGGCGCGCTCCGGCACCGCGAACACGTGGGCGATATTGGCCTGCCGCGCGCCGCCGCGCAGGCGGCTCTGGGCCGATGTTTCCTGCACCCGTTGCGCCAGGCGCGGCGCGACGGCGATGTTCAACAGGCGGCCCAGCGGACGGGCCATTTCCAGTGCCTGGTTGAACCCGCGCTCGGCCAGGCGCCCCGGCGCCAGCGGTACCGGGCACAGCAGTTCGGGAGCCACCAATGCGGGCGCCGCCCGGACCGCATCGGCCAGCAAACCCGCAAAGAGCCGCGCATGGGCCAGCCGGCCACCGAATTTCAGCTCCAGCACCAGCCGGTCCAGCGGCATCGCGTACGATACCGCGGCAACGGTGGCATCATAGGCCGGCCGGCGCGCCAGGCAGCGCCCGCACGGCTGCGCCCCTGCGGCATCGGCCAGCGGTTCCGCGCAGGCGGGGCAGCGGCACGTCGCGGCGCCGCAGAACTGGGCCCGGCATGGCGGGCACAGCGGGTCGCGCCCCAGCGCGCCGCACAGCACGCAGCCGCACGGCAGCAATGTTGCCAGTCCTGCCATCCACAGTCGGCTGCCCATCGCGTTTTGCTCCAAACAGGTAAACTGTCGCCTCGCCTCACATTATCTCATCTGAAGAACAACCCCATGCAAGTCCCCGCCAAGCCACCGAAACTTTCCGCGCCCATCGACGTCGACCGCGTGCGCCAGCTGTTTTCCCGTCCCGCGCGCGTGCAGGATGGCGACTTCCTGCGGCGCGAGATCGCCCACCGCATGTACGAGCGGCTGCAACTGGTGCGCCTGGCACCCCAGCGCGTGCTGGACGCCGGCTGCGGCAGTGGGGCCGACCTGGCGTTGCTGCACAAGGCCTACGCCGCCACGCAGGTGATCGGCATCGACGCGTCCGAGGCGATGCTGCGCTCGCTGCCGGGCCAGCCGGGCCGGCAGTCGGCGCTGAACCAGCTGCTGGGCAAGCTGCTGCCGGCGAAAAGCGGCATCGACTTGCTGTGCGGCGACTTCGCCGACCTGCCGCTGGGCCCGAATACCGTCGACCTGGTGTGGTCCAACCTGGCGCTGCACTGGCATCCGCAACCGGACCGCGTGTTTGCCGAGTGGCGCCGGGTGCTGCGGGTGGACGGCCTGCTGATGTTCTCCTGCTTCGGCCCGGACACGTTCCAGGAAGTACGCGCGGCATTCGCCGACGTCGATCTTGCACCGCACACCTTGCCGTTTGTCGACATGCACGATTTCGGCGACCAGCTCGTCGAAGCAGGGTTCGCCACCCCGGTGATGGACATGGAAAAGCTGACGGTGACCTACGACAGCGCCGCCAAGCTGCTGGCGGACGTGCGCGCGCTGGGCGGCAATCCCCTGACGACGGCCCGCAAGGGCCTGCTGGGCCGGGGCGCCCACGCCCAATTGCTGGCGGGACTGGAGAAAGGGCGCCGCGCGGACGGCAAACTGGCGCTGACATTCGAGGTCATCTACGGCCACGCCTTCCGGCCTGCCGCCCGCATGACGAAGGACGGCGAAGCCATCATTCGTTTCGACCCTTCGCGACGCGGGCGATAACACGTTTTTGCCGGCATCACAATGGCGCGCTGCAGCAATGCACAGGGCGGTGGAAACACAGCCACACGCTTGATATGGCTAAGTAATAATGCTTATAATCCTTGACTAATTTGGCTACATTTTTCCATCCGGATACACGAAAATCCGGCACGAAAAAGTGTCCGAATACAGCAAGGCATCAATAGTCAGCGTCATCGGTGATATTGTGTCTGCCGGTGGCATTGTCAAGGTTCAGCCGGGCATTTTCCGTCTGTAACTGTTTGGTGTATTACGCACAACGACGACCCACCGGCAACCGGCAGGTCGTCGCAGTGAAAAATTTTTCTTATATCTTGGGTGGTTTGGGGAAAACATGAAACTTGCGAAGCGACTTGAATCGTCGATGCTTGGGCTGGCCGCGACAGTGGCCGCCTCCCTGGCCGGAACACCGGCATGGGCACAACAGAGCGCATCGACGGCAACCGGTACGTACCAAGCAGCCACGGGCGGCACCGGCGGCCCGACGCCACACCAGCTGGACCTCCAGCCCGCCGCCACGCAGATCGCTTCCGAAATCTACAGCCTGCACAACTGGATGATGATCGTCTGCCTGGTCATCTTCGTGGCCGTGTTCGGCGTGATGTTCTACTCCATCTTCAAGCACCGCAAGTCGGTGGGCCACAAGGCCGCCACCTTCCACGAATCGACCGCCGTCGAAATCGCCTGGACCGTCGTGCCGTTCCTGATCGTCATCGGCATGGCGCTGCCGGCCACCCGCACCGTCGTCGGCATGAAGGATACGTCGAATGCCGACATCACCATCAAGGCCACCGGCATGCAGTGGAAGTGGGGCTACGATTACCTGAACGGCGAAGGCGAGGGCATCTCGTTCGTCTCCAACCTGGCCACGCCACGCGCGCAGATCGGCGCGCCCGGCGTCGAGGCGACGGAAAAGCGCGGCGAGAACTACCTGATGGAAGTGGACAACGAAGTCGTCGTCCCCGTCCACAAGAAGATCCGTATCGTCACCACCGCCAACGACGTCATCCACGCCTGGATGATCCCCGCATTCGGCGTCAAGCAGGATGCCATCCCGGGCTTCGTGCGCGATACGTGGTTCAAATCCGAGCACACGGGCGTCTTCCGCGGCAACTGCGCGGAGCTGTGCGGCAAGGAACATGCGTTCATGCCGATCGTCGTGCGCGTCGTCACCGCCGACGAGTACACGGCCTGGGTCGACAAGAAGAAAAAGGAAATGGCCGCGCTGGCGGACGATCCGAACAAGACCTGGACCATCGACGAACTGAAGACCAAGGGCGAGAAAGTATACGCCGCCAACTGCGCCGTCTGCCACCAGGCCAACGGCAAGGGCGTGCCGAACGCGTTCGCTCCGCTGGACGGCTCGGAAGTCGTCAACGGTCCCAAGGCGCCGCAGATCGACGTGCTCCTGCACGGCAAGAAGAGCGGCAACTATCCGGCCGAGATGCCGGGCTGGAAGCAGCTGTCGGACACCGACATCGCCGCCGTGATCACCTACACCCGCAACAACTGGTCGAACAAGCCAGAGCAGAACATCGTCCAACCGGCCGAAATTGTGGCAGCACGTAAGTAACAGGAGCTTCATCATGAGCACAACTACTATCGATCACGCACACGGGCACGATCACGACCACGACCACGATCACGCCCACGACCATCCGACCGGTCTGCGGCGCTGGCTGTTCGCCACCAACCACAAGGACATCGGTACGTTGTACCTGTGGTTCTCGTTCATCATGCTGCTCTCGGGCGGTGTGCTGGCGCTGATGATCCGCACGGAGCTGTTCCAGCCGGGCCTGCAGTTCTTCCAGCCGGAGTTCTTCAACCAGCTGACGACGATGCACGGCCTCGTGATGGTGTTCGGCGCGATCATGCCGGCCTTCGTCGGCTTCGCCAACTGGATGATCCCGTTGCAGGTGGGCGCCTCCGACATGGCGTTCGCGCGCATGAACAACTTCTCGTTCTGGCTGCTGCCGCCCGCGGCGCTGCTGCTGGCCGGCTCGTTCTTCGCACCGGGTGGCGCCACCGCGGCCGGCTGGACGCTGTACGCGCCGCTGTCCACCCAGATGGGCCCGGGCATGGACATGGCCATCTTCGCCATGCACATCATGGGTGCCTCGTCGATCATGGGCTCGATCAACATCATCGTCACGATCCTGAACATGCGCGCGCCCGGCATGACCTTGATGAAGATGCCGATGTTCTGCTGGACCTGGCTGATCACCGCCTACCTGCTGATCGCCGTGATGCCCGTGCTGGCCGGCGCCATCACGATGACCCTGACCGACCGCCACTTCGGCACGTCGTTCTTCAACGCGGCCGGCGGCGGTGATCCCGTGATGTACCAGCACATCTTCTGGTTCTTCGGCCACCCCGAGGTCTACATCATGATCCTGCCGGCCTTCGGCATCGTCTCGCAGATCATTCCCGCGTTCGCCCGCAAGCCGCTGTTCGGCTATGCGTCGATGGTGTATGCCACCGCGTCGATCGCGATCCTGTCGTTCATCGTCTGGGCCCACCACATGTTCACCACCGGCATGCCGGTGACGTCGCAGCTGTTCTTCATGTACGCGACGATGCTGATCGCCGTGCCGACGGGCGTGAAGGTGTTCAACTGGATCGCCACGATGTGGAAAGGCTCGATGACGTTCGAGACGCCGATGCTGTTTGCCGTCGGCTTCATCTTCGTGTTCACGATGGGCGGCTTCACGGGCCTGATCCTGGCCGTCACCCCGATCGACATCCAGGTGCACGACACCTACTACGTGGTGGCGCACTTCCACTACGTGCTGGTGGCGGGTTCGCTGTTCGCGCTGTTCGCCGGCTTCTACTACTGGGGACCGAAGTGGACCGGCCACATGTACCCTGAGCTGCGCGGCAAGATCCACTTCTGGGCTTCGCTGATCACGTTCAACATCACGTTCTTCCCGATGCACTTCCTGGGCCTGGCCGGCATGCCGCGCCGCTATGCCGACTACCCGACCCAGTTCACCGACTTCAACGCGATCGTGTCGATCGGCGCGTTCGGTTTCGGCCTGTCGCAGGTGTACTTCCTGTTCTTCGTCGTGCTGCCGACGATCCGCGGTGGCCAGAAGGCGGCCGACAAGCCATGGGAAGGCGCCGAAGGCCTGGAGTGGACCGTGCCGTCGCCGGCACCGTTCCATACGTTCGAGACGCCGCCGCTGGTGAAGTGATGGCGCCGGCGGGCCGGTCCTGGTGCCGGCCCGCGTTCCGATGTTCGCAGTCGTGTAGATGGGAAGCCGCATGTCAGGTCAGAACAAGCAGCACAAGCCGAACAACCTGCGCCTGGCGCTGATCCTCGGGTCGATCGCGCTGGTGTTTTTCCTTGCCGTGATCGTCAAGCGGATCTGGCTGAGTTGAGCGAAGCGTGAGCAAAGCATGAGCGAAGAGCGCGAATCGAACCGGAAGATGCTGGGCAAGCTGGTCGTCGTGGCCGTCATGATGTTCGGCTTCGGCTACGCGCTGATCCCCGTCTACCGGCACCTGTGCGAAGTCCTGGGCATCAACGTGCTGACGCAGAAGGACGGCACGGTGGCGCCGCCGCAGAACACGCAGGTGGACCTGAGCCGCAGCATCGTGGTGGAGCTGGACAGCAACGTGCAGGGCACGCTGCGCTTCCGGCCCACCGAGCGCCGCGTGACGGTGCATCCGGGCGAAATGAAGACGGTCGTGTACGAGGTCGTCAACGCCCAGGCGCGGCCCGTGACGGCGCAGGCGATCCCCAGCTACGCACCGCAAAGCGCGACGCCGCATTTCAAGAAAGTGGAATGCTTCTGCTTCCAGCAGCAGACCTTGCAGGCCAACGAAGCAAAGCAGATGCCGGTCATGTTCTACCTGGACCCGGCGCTGCCGAAGGAAGTCAAGACCATCACGCTGTCGTATACGTTCATCGAGATCGCGGGGCTGGACAAGACGGCGGCGGCGGGGACGTCACAGGGCGGAACAAAGGTCGTGCAATGAGCGGGAACGATGGCAAGCCGTCGTTCTGGTATTCGCTGAAGGCGGTGCTGTGGTCGTTCGTCGGCCTGCGCCGCAAGAGCGACTTCGACAAGGACGGGGTGAAACTGAACCCGTTCCACGTGATCGTGGCGGGCCTGCTGGCCGCCGCGGTGTTCATCGGTATATTGGTAACGGTCGTCAAATTGGTGGTTTCATAAGAGTTCACGAGGAGATGAGTATGAGTTCGAATAACGCGACGGCGCCGCATTACTTCGTGCCGGGGCCGTCCCGCTGGCCGATGCTGGCCGGGATCTCGATGCTGGTCACGATGGTCGGTGCCTCCGCCTGGGTCAACGACGCGGCGTGGGGCCGTCTCGTGTGCCTGGCCGGCATCGTGGCGATGGTCGCGGTGCTGTTCGGCTGGTTCGGCGACGCCATCCGCGAGTCCGAGGGCGGGCTGTACAGCAAGCGCATCGACTACTCGTACCGCTGGTCGATGGGGTGGTTCATCTTCTCCGAAGTGATGTTCTTCGGCGCCTTCTTCGGCGCGCTGTTCTATGCCCGCGCGATCACGATGCCGTGGCTGGGCGACCTGGACAACAAGATCCTGTGGCCGGATTATTCGCCGCAATGGGGGAACGCCGGCCCGGCAGGCGTCGTCGACACGTTCAATACGATGGGACCGTTCCCGATCCCCACGATCAACACGGCACTGCTGCTGCTGTCCGGCGTGACGTTGACCATTTCCCACCACGCCCTGCAGGCGGGCAAGCGTTCGAAGACGATCTTCTGGCTGGCCGCGACGATCCTGCTGGGCGCGGTCTTCATGGGCTTCCAGGTCTACGAATACATGCACGCCTACAGCGACCTGAACCTGAAGCTGACGTCCGGCATCTACGGCTCCACGTTCTTCATGCTGACGGGCTTCCACGGCTTCCACGTGACGATGGGCGCCATCATGCTGGCCGTCGTGCTGTTCCGCCTGATGAAGGGCCACTTCACGGCCGAGCACCACTTCGGGTTCGAGGGCGCGGCCTGGTACTGGCACTTCGTCGACGTGGTGTGGCTGGGACTTTATGTCATAGTCTACTGGCTGTAAGGCGGCGCTATAATCGGCGCGCTCCCAATGCAGAGGCCGCAGCGGGCAACCGCTGCGGCTTTTTGTTTGGCTGGAAAAACGGTGACAGTCACCCTTTTTCACCCAAGGGCGAGATCCGGGGTCAGACCCGGCGGGTCCGATCCCGGCTCCTGGTCCTGGGGTTGGGAAAACGGTGACTGTCACCCTTTTTCAGCGCAGGCCCGTGGGCTGGATGTAGCCCAGTTGGTTGGCGACGAGGATCAGCACGAACAGCAGCACCGAGAAGCCGACGCGCAGCGCCAGGGCGCGCACCGTGCGCTTGCTGCCGCCGCGGTCGCGCATCAGGTAGAACAGCGCCGAACCGAGGCTGCCGATGATCAGGATGAAGGCGATGGCGACGAGGATTTTCATGTGGCTGCGCGAAAGGAAGTAGGGTTTCATTCTAATGCGTATTGCGTTTCGCTTTAAAGCGGTGCCGTTCGTTGCCACCGTCGTGCTGGTGGCGCTGGGCATCGCGCTGGGCCAGTGGCAGACCCGCCGCGCCGAAGAGAAGCTGGCGCTGCAATCCAGGCTGGCCGCCGCCGGCGCACAGGCGCCGCTGCGGCTCGAGGCCACGGCACCGACACTGGCGCAGGCAGAGTGGCGCCGGGTTGCCGTCAGCGGCACCTTTGTCGCGCAGTGGCCGGTGTACCTGGACAATCGCCCGCACGGCGGCCAGGCCGGCTTCTACGTGCTGATGCCACTGCGGATCGACGGCAGCGACCGCCACGTGCTGGTGCTGCGCGGCTGGTTGCCGGTCGACGCGGCGCGGCGCCAGCACATCCGCCCGTATGCGACGCCGCCCGGACGCGTGACGATCGAAGGCATCGCCCGGCGCGACGCGGGCCAGGTGCTGCAGCTGGGCGATGCGGTGCCCCCGGCGCCGGGCGCCATCGTGCAGAATGCGGACGTGGCGCAGGTCGCCGCGGCCAGTGGGCTGCGCCTGATGCCGTTCGTGCTGCAGCAGACGTCAAGCGGTACCGACAGCCTGGTGCGCGACTGGCCCGCGCCCGAACTGGGCGTCGACAAGCACCGCGGCTATGCGTTCCAGTGGTATGCGCTGGCGCTGACCGCGTTCCTGTTCTTTGTTATTACCGGAATCCTCAGTGGACGAAAACAAAACCCATGATCGCCAGCGCGCCCGCGGCCGCTGGAAGCTGTTCGCCGTATTGCTGGTGTGCGCGTCGCCGCTGCTGGCATCGTATTTCACGTACTACGTCGTCAAGCCGACGGGGCGCACCAACTACGGCACTTTGATCGACCCGCGCGCCCACCCGATCCCGCCGATGGCCAGCCGCACGCTGGCGCAACAGCCCACCACGCTGGACGCCTACAAGGGCAAGTGGATCATGCTGAAGGTGGGCGGCTCCGATTGCGCCCAGGCCTGCCAGGACCAGCTGTTTACGATGCGCCAGCTGCGCACGATGCAGGGCAAGGAGATGCACCGGATCGAACGAGTGTGGCTGATCACGGATGATGAGCCGCTGGAGACCATGCTGCTGCGCGTGAACGACGGCACCCGCATGCTGCGCGCGCCCAAGGATGTCGTGACGCGGTGGCTGCCGGTGGAGCCGGGCGGCGACGCGGCCGAGCATATCTACCTGATCGACCCGCTGGGCAACCTGATGATGCGCTTCCCGAAGAACCCCGATCCGACCAGGATGAAAAAGGACATCGCCAAGCTGCTCAAGGCTTCGGCGATCGGCTGAGGGATCGACCATGCACCACACCACCCTGGCCCAGATGGCCATCACGGCCCTCATCGTCGCGCTGCTGCCGCTGTCGATCGCCTGGATCTCGAAGGATGCCAGCAGGTACCGCAAGCTGGTCTGGATCGGCGTGTTCCTGACGTTCGACCTGATCGTGTTCGGCGCGTTTACCCGGCTGACGGACTCCGGCCTGGGCTGCCCGGACTGGCCGGGCTGCTACGGCCTGGCCAACCCGTTCCTGGCGCACGAGGAGATCCGCGCCGCCGAGGCGCTGCAGCCCACCGGGCCCGTGACGATGGTCAAGGCCTGGATCGAGATGATCCACCGCTACCTGGCCATGGCGATCGGCATCCTGATCGTCGCGATGATGGCGGTCGCCTGGTATCGCTGGAAGAAGGGGCGCCAGGCCGCCTACCGGCCCGGCTATCCGACGTTCCTGTTCTTCTTCGTCTGCCTGCAGGGTGCCTTCGGCGCATGGACGGTGACCCTGAAGCTGCAGCCCGTGATCGTCACGATGCACCTGCTGCTGGGCATGGGACTGCTGGCGCTGCTGACGTGGTACGGCGGCCGCCAGGACCAGCTGCTGCGTCCCGCCAGCGCCGTGGTGCCGCCCGCGCGGCTGGTGCCGGTGCGCCGGCTGGCGCTGGCCTCAAGCGCCGTATTGCTGGTGCAGCTGTTCCTGGGCGGCTGGGTCAGCACCAACTACGCGACCCTGGCCTGCACCGAGTTCCCCCTGTGCGGCGGCAAGCTGGTGCCGGAGATGGACTTCGAGCACGGCTTCCACCTGTGGCGCGAGCTGGGCAAGACGGCGGCCGGCCACTACCTGCCGTTTTCCGCGCTGACGGCCATCCACTGGGTGCACCGCAATTTCGCCTCCGTGGTGGTGCTGGTGCTGGGCTGGACGGTCGTGCGGGCCTGGCCCATCGCGCCGTTGCGGCCCCTGGCGCGCGCCATCGCGGCCGTGCTGGCGCTGCAGGCGCTGACGGGCGTGGCGACGATCTACCTGAACTATCCGCTGCTGCTGGCGGTACTGCATAACGCCGGGGCGGCAGCCCTGGTGCTGCTCCTGACCATGCTAAACTACCGGGCTAAGTTTCTCCACGACGCCCCCGCCGCACACCGATGACAACCCGCACCGCCGCCTCGAAGCAGAACCCCCGCATCGCCCAGTATTGGGCGCTGACGAAACCGCGCGTCACGCAGCTGGCGGTGTTCTGCGCCGTGATCGGGATGTTCCTCGCCACCGACGGCCTGCCGGACTGGCGCGTCGTCGTCGCGGCCACGATCGGCATCTGGCTGCTGGCTGGCGCCGCGTTCGCCGTCAACTGCCTGGCCGAGCGCGAGATCGACGCGCGCATGGCCCGCACGGCGCGCCGGCCGATGGCGCTGGGCGACATCACCGTGGGCCAGACCGTCGTGTTCTCGGCCGTCATCGGCGGCGCCGGCATGTGGATCCTCTACACGCTGGTCAATCCGTTGACGATGTGGCTGACCTTCATCACGTTCGTCGGCTATGCCGTCATCTACACGATGATCCTGAAGCCGGCCACGCCGCAGAACATCGTCATCGGCGGCCTGTCCGGCGCGATGCCGCCCGCGCTGGGCTGGGCCGCCGTGGCCAACGAGGTGCCGATGCAGGCGTGGCTGCTGGTCTTGATCATCTTCCTGTGGACGCCGCCGCACTTCTGGGCGCTGGCCATGTACCGCCGCGACGACTACGCCAAGTCGGGCCTGCCGATGCTGCCAGTCACTCACGGCATGCCGTTCACGCAGTTCCACGTGTTCCTGTATTCGATCGCACTGGCCGCCACCACCTTGCTGCCGTTCGCCGTGCGCATGAGCGGCGCGATCTACCTCGCCAGCGCGGTCGTGCTCGATGCCATCTTCCTGTGGTACGGCTGGCAGATCTACAAGCACTACACGGACCTGATCGCCCGCAAGGCCTTCACGTATTCCATCGTCTACCTGTCGCTGCTGTTCGTGGCGCTGCTGGTGGACCATTACATCCCGCTCTGACCATGAAAAAACTGTTTGCCGCGCTGCTGATGCTGTGTGCGATCGTCGCCTGTTCCGAGAAGCGTCCCGCGTTCACCAACACCGATATCACGGGCCTGGACTACGCCAAGGGGTTCTCGCTGAAGGACCACACGGGCAAGCCGGTGACGCTGGAGACGTACAAGGGCAAGGTCGTGGTGGTCTTCTTCGGGTTCACCCAGTGCCCGGACGTGTGCCCGACCACGATGTCGGAAATGGCCGCCGTGATGAAGGCGCTGGGCCCGCAATCGGACCAGGTGCAGGTGCTGTTCATCACGCTCGATCCGGAACGCGACACGCCGGCACTGCTGGCGCAATACGCGCCGGCATTCGACAAGCGCTTCGTCGGCCTGCATGGCACGCCGGCCGAGATCGCGACGACGGCCAAGGAGTTCAAGGTGTTCTACCAGAAGGTGCCGGGCAAGACGCCGGACACGTACACGATCGACCATACTGCCGGCAGCTACGTGTTCGACAAGCAGGGCAAGGTGCGGCTGTTCCTGCGCCATAACCAGGGGCCGGCGCCGATCGTGCATGATCTGAAGCTGCTGCTGGATTGAGGGAGCCCCAGGGCCCCTGTCTCAGGGTCTCCGACCCTGCGACAGGGGCCTGTCCCCGGTGTTCATGCCCGCCGCCACCTGCCGTCGCGTCCCGCCGATCGCCGGCATCCGGTTCAATCGCTCCCTGATCCACCCGTGCACGCGTGCCTGTGTCAGCCGTGCCATCGCGGTGGGGAAGCGGATGAAGCCGTGTGGCGCTTCCGGCAGCAGGTGCAGCTCGACGTCGGCCACCGCGCGCCAGCGGTTGGCCATGCCGGTAGTATCGTCGCGCAGCGGGTCCAGCGCGCCGGCAATCAGCAACGCCGGCGGCAATCCTTCCAGTTCTCCATACAGCGGCGACAGCGGCGGCCGGCGCCGGGCGGCATCGTCCAGGTCCGGCGTCAACAGGCGCAGGCCGGCGACGATGCGGGGGCCGTCCAATACCAGCGTTTCCGCGTCCGCCTGCTGCACGCTGGACGTGCCGGCCAGGTCGTACACGCCGTAGTACAGCGCCGCGCCGTGCACGCGCCGCAGCAGTGCCGGTTCGTCGCGCAGGCGCAGCAGGGTGGCCGCCGCCAGGTGGGCGCCGGCCGACTCGCCGATCACGATCACGGGCAAGTGGCCGCAGCCGGGCAGGCCGTCCTCCAGCAGCCAGCGCGCGGCGGCCAGGCAGTCGTCCAGCTGCGCCTGCAGCGGCGCTTGCGTCGCCAGGCGATAATCCACCGACACCACCGCCACGTGGCAGGCCTCCACCAGCGCGGCGTTGAGGCGGTCGTCCATGCGCGCGTTGCCGATCACCCAGCCGCCGCCATGGAACTGCAGCACGACGCCGCGTACGGCACCGGCGGGGCGCAGGATGCGCAGCGGCACGCGCACGCCGTTTGCCGCCGGCGCCACGTCCGTCTCGACGCGGATGCCGGCGCGGGCCAGCTTGCGGTCGGCCCCCAGCTGGGACAGCCGCAGCAGGGCCTGCAGCAGGCGTGGTGTTACGCGGTTGCGAACGCGGAAGCGGGGCAGCCGTGCCAGCCGGCGGTTGAATTGCCGGGCGTCTTCCAGTGTTGCCTCGTCGAGCGGTATGGGCGTCATCGTATGGGTTCCGAATTCTGATCTTGCAAATGTGCAAGGGAGATATCATCTCCCAACAATCAGATGCTACACATGAACGGGATTTTGCATGGAAAAGCGTTTTCAACCGTACAGCCGCCTTGCGGCCATCGTCTTCCTGGTAATCGGTTGCCTGTGGGTGCTGCGACCGTTCCTGGCGGCGATCCTGTTCGCCTGCGCGATCACGATTTCCAGCTGGCCCCTCTACCTGCGCCTGATGGCGCGCCTGGGCGGCCGACGCACGCTGGCGGCCAGCATCATGACCGTTTCCCTGGTCCTCCTGATCATCCTGCCGCTGGCGCTCGTGACGTGGAACGTCGCCGACAACGCCGGTGCGTTCTATCGCGGCCTGCGCGATGCGTTGCAGGCCGGCCACCTGGCGCCGCCGGACTGGTTGCGCCAGGTGCCGCTCGTGGGCGAAATGGCCGACAACTACCTGCGTGGCCTGATCGGCAGCCGCGAGCAACTGGTGGCGCTGGCGAAAAAATACATGGAGCCCGCGCGCCACCTGCTGCTGGGCGGTGGCCTGGTGCTGGGCAGCGGGGTGGCCCAGGTCAGCCTGGCGGCCTTCGTCAGCTTCTTCCTGTACCGCGACGGCCCCACGCTGCTGCGCGCGCTGGCGGTAGGCATGGAAAAGATCATGGGCGAGCATGCGGCCGGCGTGGCCGACACGGTCAGCCGCACGGTGCGCGGCGTCATGTACGGCCTGTTGGGGACCGCGCTGGCGCAGGCGGCGGTGGCTGCCGCCGGCTTCCTGATCGCCGGCGTGCCGGCCGTCGCGCTGCTGGCGGTGGCGACGTTCCTGTTCTCGTTGGTGCCCGTCGGACCGCCGCTGGTCTGGGGCGGCGCCGCCATCTGGCTGTTCAACCAGGGCAGCACGGGCTGGGGCATCTTCATGCTGGTGTGGGGCGTGGTCCTGATCAGCGGCGTGGACAACGTCGTCAAGCCGATGCTGATCAGCCGCGGCTCCAGCCTGCCGTTCCTGCTCGTGCTGCTGGGCGTGATGGGCGGCGTCATCGCCTTCGGCTTCGTGGGACTGTTCATCGGCCCCACGTTGCTGGCCGTGGCCCTGGGCTTGCTGCGCAACTGGACCGGCGTGCAGCCGGTCGTGGCGCCGCCTAGTCGATCAGCGTCTTGACCAGCAGGCGCCCGTCCGGCATGCGGCTTTCCTGGCGCACCATCAGCTGCGTGGCGCGGGCGAACCAGAACTTCGACACGGTGCCGGGCTGGTTGTAGTCCGTCGTGACCACCCAGCAGTCGACCGGGCCGGCCGGTCCCGCGATGGCTTCGCTGCCGGCCACGCGGAACGTGTAGCGTGCCGGTGCGGCCGGGCCGCCCGGGTGGTACAGCACCAGCTGCGCTTCATACCCCTCGGCCAGCGGCAACGCCTGCAGCAGCTCCATGTCCGCCTCGAAGTTGAAGGCCGGTTCGGGCGACGCGATGGCCAGGGCCTTCTGCGTATTGCCAGGCAGGTCGGGCAGGCCCGTCACCTTGTCGGGGGCGAACGCGAACCCTTCCACCGTCTTCCTGCCGTCCTTTTGCGTGATGCGGGTGTGCGACAGCGGACGCAGGGTGCCCGCCTCGAACGACGAGTCGAGCCACTTGACGGAAGGGGACTTGCCGACGGCATCCCAGCGCTGGCGGATCGTGACGCGCTTGCCCTCGAAGCGGATGTCGCGCTGCCAGATGTCGAGCGGGGTATTGCTGTCGGCGGCCTGCAGGTAGCGCAGGTAGCGGTGGCTGCCTTCCTTCAGCAGGTGGAAGCGCGGCAGCGGCGTGCCGGCCGCCACGTACTGGGGCGCGGCGTGGGCCGCGCCCGCCAGCAGGACGGCGGCAAGGGTGGAGCAGAACAGGCGGGTTGCGCGCATCGTGGTCCTTGGTCGAATATGCGGGAAGCGCACATTAGACCACAGCGCACGTCAGTCGTGGTCGGCGTTGTCCTCGGGCGCCAGGCGCGGGATGACCTTGACCAGCAGGATGCGGGGCCCGTTCATCTTCTTGACGACGAGGTCGAAACGGTTGAAGCTGACGCGCTGGCCCTGTTTCGGGATGTCGCCCAGCTTCAGCATGATCAGGCCACCCACCGACTCCACCTCGTCCAGGCCCAGTTCCTCGTTCTCGATGTCGATGCCCAGCGTGCGTTCCAGCGAGAAGATCGGCAGGCTGGCCTTGCCGATCAATGCGCCGTCCGGCTGCTTCAGCCAGTCGTTCTCGTTCAGGCGGAATTCGTCGTGGATCTCGCCGACCATGGCGCCCAGCAGGTTGTCCAGCGTCAGGAAGCCCACGGGACGCTTGCCCTTTTCGCCGATCAGCGCGAAGTGCGGCGCGCCTTCGCGGAAGCGGCGGAACAGGTCGATCGCCTTGGTGCGCGCGGAGATCGTCTCGACGGGACGCAGGAACGACGTGAACGACGTGATCGGCTTGCCCGACTGCTGCGCGAAGAACAGGTCCTTCAGGTGGACGACCCCCAGCACGGTGATGCCGTCCTCGTCGAAGTACGGATAGCGCGAGAAGCGGTTGCGCAGCACGGTCTGCAGGTTTTCCTCCAGCGGCCGGGTGGCGTACAGCGCGATCACCTCGTTGATGGGGCGCATCAGGTCGGACACGCGCAGCTCCGAGAAGTCCAGCGAGTGCGCCAGGATGTTGCGCTCGTCCTTGTCGAACTGTTCGCCCGGCTTGCTGGTGCGCAGAATGAGCTTCAACTCTTCCGTCGAATAATGGGCATCGTGGCCGCCGGTGCCCTGCAGGCCCGCCACCCTGAGCACCATGTTGGCGCTGTGGTTGAGCACCCAGATGGCCGGGTACATCAGCCAGTAGAACGCGTACAGCGGCACGGCGCTCCACAGGCCGACCACTTCGGGGATGCGGATCGCCAGCGACTTCGGGGCGAGTTCGCCCACGACGATGTGCAGGAAGGAGATGGTCACGAACGCGAAGATGAAGGCGATCGTGTGGATGATTTCCTGCGACTGGATGCCGATGGCGCCCAGCAGGGGTTCCAGCAGGCCGGCAAAGGCGGGTTCGCCGATCCAGCCCAGGCCCAGCGATGCCAGCGTGATGCCCAGCTGGCAGGCGGACAGGTAGGCGTCCAGCTGGCCGTGCACCTTTTCCAGGATGCGGCCCTTCAGGCCCTGTGTCTTGGCGATGGCGCGCACGCGCGTGCGCCGCAGGGTGACGATGCCGAATTCGGCCGCCACGAAGAAACCGTTGAGTGCTACGAGAAGGAAGGCCAGCAGGACAAGCAAAAGATTGTGCATATAACGCACTGAAGCGGGTAGTGGAAAGCATCATCTTAGCCGACCCGGGCTGGGGGTAGCGCAAATTTCAAGATTTCGCCAGGGAAACCTCCGCTGGGGACTGTCCCCGCAGGGGACTGTCCCCGAAGTTCCGCAGCGTCCAGGCGGACCGCGCATAGCCTCGATGGATCGACCAACACTTCAGGGTCAGTCCCTTGGCAGGGACAGACCCTATGCCGCAAACAACCCCGACTGCGCAGTAAGAATCGCCTCCACCGCCGGATGCCGGATGCGCCGCTCGCTCGACAGCGCATAGAACTGCTCGCGCAGCCCCGTGGCCGCGCCGACCGGCACCGCATTGAACTGGCCGCGGATGTCCGCCTCCAGGCCGGCGGGGGCGAAGAACAGCCCCAGGCCGTCGCGTGCGAACGTGTTGAGCATCGCGTTGTCCTCGAACTCGCCCACGATGTCCGGCCGCACGTCCTGCTGCAGCAGCCATTCGTCGATGCGGCCGCGCAGCGCGTTGTTGCGGGTCGGCAGCAGCAGCGGGGCGCCATTCAGGCCGCGCGGGAAGTTGCGCCCGTGCCGGCGTGCCAGCGCCGGCGCACCGAACAGCATCATCTCGCTTTCGCCCAGCAGGTGGCTGAACACACGCAGGCTGGCCGACGCCCGCACCGTGCGGTCGGTCAGCACCACATCGAGCTTGTGCAGCGCCAGGTCGGCCAGCAGGTCCTCGAACTCGCGCTCCACGCACACCAGCTTGACGGGCGCCTGCATGCCGAAGGCCGCCTGCAGCAGGCGGTAGGCGATCAGTTTGGGCAGCGAGTCCGAGATGCCCACCGTCAGGCGCACGCGCCCGTTGTCCGCCTCGTTCAGGGCCTCCTGCATGCGGTCGCCCAGCTCGAAGATCTGCTCGGCATAAGTGAGGGCCACACGGCCGGCATCGGTGGGCACGAGGCGGCGGCCCTGCTGCATCAGCAGCGACTTGCCCAGCGATTGTTCCAGCGCGGTCAGTTGCGTGCTGACGGTCTGGATGGCGAGGCCGAGGCGCTCGGCGGCGCGCGTGACGCTGCCCTCGGCAGCGACGACACGGAAGAAATACAGGTGGCGGAAGTTGATGCCGGAGGTCTTCATGGCTGAGCTGACGTTTCTGTTTTTACGAAGTGAGGCTCTGATTATCTTCTATTTTTCAAATAGGGTGCGGTCTATACAATGCACTGCATTGATCAACAACAAAGGAAAAAACGATGAAGCACTTCAGGATTTCATTCCTGGTCTCCTTCGTCTGTCTTGCGGTGGCTGCCTGGTGGGGCTACGAGAAGGGCGGCTTGACGGGAGCACTATCGGCATTGGGTATCGCGGTCATTCTGAGCGTGATGGAAGTTTCGCTGTCGTTCGACAACGCGGTGGTGAACGCCTCCGTGCTGAAGACGTGGGATGCGTTCTGGCAGAAATTGTTCCTGGGCATCGGCATCATCATCGCCGTGTTCGGCATGCGCCTGCTGTTCCCGCTGGTGATCGTTGCCGTGGCGGCGGACATCGGCCTGACGGACGTGTGGACGCTGGCATTGAACAACCCCGACGAATATTCGCGTCACCTGACGAATCACCACGCCGAAGTGGCGGCATTCGGCGGCATGTTCCTGCTGCTGGTGTTCCTGAACTTCCTGCTCGACCATGAGAAGGAAATGCACTGGCTGGGCAACGTCGAGAAGAAACTGGGTTCGCTGGGCAAGGTCTCGTCGATCTCCGTGATGGTGGCGCTGGGCGTGCTGCTGGGCAGCCTGAGCCTGGTGGAAGAAGCGCAGAAATTCGTGGTGCTGGTGTCTGGCCTGTGGGGTGTGCTGATCTACGTCGGTGTCGATGCGATCTCGAACTACCTCGAGAAGGAAGAGGAAGGCGGCACGAACGTCGGCGACATGGTCAAGAAGGGCGGTATCGGCGGCTTCCTGTACCTGGAAGTGCTGGATGCTTCGTTCAGCTTCGACGGCGTGATCGGCGCGTTCGCCATCACCAAGGACGTCGTGATCATCATGCTGGGCCTGGCGATCGGTGCGATGTTCGTGCGTTCGATGACGGTCTACCTGGTGCACAAGGGCACGCTCGACCAGTACGTCTACCTGGAGCACGGTGCGCACTACGCCATCGGTATCCTGGCCGTGATCATGTTGGCGAGCATGAAGTTCCACATCCCGGAGATCTTCACGGGCCTGATCGGCGTCGCCTTCATCGTCGCCTCGCTGTGGTCTTCGGTACGGTATCGCAAGCAGCAGGCCGCGATGGTCGCGGCCTGACGGCAAGCAGGGTGGGGCCGCGGCCCCGCCCGTAAAGAATGCGCGGCACGCTCATGACACCAGCCTGTCGCGTCTGCAAGTGGGTGTCTCTTTAACCAAACTAAGGGAGTAATCAATCATGGCAATCAGTCTGCAAAAAGGCGGTAACGTCAACCTGAGCAAGGAAGCACCTGGCCTGTCCCAACTGACGGTCGGCCTGGGCTGGGATGCCCGCAGCAGCGATGGCGCGGCATTCGACATCGACAGCTCGGCCTTCCTGCTGAAAGTGGACGGCAAGGTCCGCAACGACCTGGACTTCATCTTCTACAACAACCTGAAATCGGCCGACGGTTCCGTGCAGCACTCGGGCGACAACCGCACCGGTGCCGGCGACGGCGACGACGAAACGGTCCGCCTGGACCTGTCCAAGGTGCCGGCCGACGTCGACCGCATCGCGTTCTGCGTGACGATCCACGAAGCGGAAAGCCGCCGCCAGAACTTCGGCCAGGTGCAGAAGGCCTTCATCCGCTGCGTGAATGGCGGCACGAACCAGGAAATCGCCCGCTACGACCTGTCCGAGGACAGCTCGACGGAAACCTCGATGGTATTCGGCGAGGTGTACCGCAATGGCGCCGACTGGAAGTTCAAGGCCGTCGGCCAGGGCTACAAGGGCGGCCTGGGCGCGCTGGCTTCGTCGTTCGGCGTGTCGGTGTAAGCATGCCGACCTTTACCGTCACGGGGGACGTCGATCCCTTCCTGCACGTCTCGATGCGCCACGGCGAAAAGATCTACTGCGAGTCGAACGCGATGGTGATGATGGAGGCCGCGCTGGAACTGAAGGGACGCATGCAGGGCGGCCTGGGCGCGGCACTGATGCGCACCTTCGCCAACGGCGAGTCGTTCTTCCAGCAGCACATCGAGGCGGTGAAGGGCGACGGCGACTGCCTGCTGTCCCCGACCTTGCCCGGCGCGATGCAGGTGGTCGACGTGGGCCAGCGCCAGTACATGCTGAGCGACGGCGCGTTCGTCGCGGCCACGTCGGGCGTGGACCTGAAGGTGCGCACCCAGAACGTCGGCAACGCGCTGTTCGGCCAGAGCGGCGGTTTCTTCATCACGGAAACCACTGGCAGCGGCCAGCTGGTGGTGTCGGGCTTCGGTTCGATGTCGCAGCTGGAAGTGAAGCCGGGCCAGGACATCGTCATCGACAATGCCCACGTGGTCTGCTGGGACAGCGCGCTGCGCTACGACATCTCGGTGGCCACGAGCCAGAGCGGCGGCTTCCTGGGCAACCTGGTCAACAGCGTGACGAGCGGTGAAGGAATGGTGCTGCGCTTCTCGGGCAGCGGCAAGGTGCTGGTCTGCTCGCGCAATCGCGAAACGTTCGTTGCATGGCTCAACAAGAGCCGGCAGCAATAAATAAAGGAGTACCACATGTCTGTGAATTTATCGAAGGGCCAGAAGATCTCTCTGGACAAGGAAGCCGGCAGCACGCTGACCCGCGTGGTGATGGGCCTGGGCTGGGATGCCGTCAAGAGCAAGGGCTTCCTGGGCTTCGGCGCGAAAAGCGCCGACATCGACCTGGACGCGTCGTGCATCGTGTTCGATGACGCCAACAAGCCAATGGACGTGGTCTGGTTCCGCCAGCTCAAGAGCCGCGACGGCAGCATCTCGCACTCCGGCGACAACCGCACCGGTGCCGGCGACGGCGACGACGAGCAGGTCACCGTCAACCTGCAGCAAGTGCCTGCCAACGTGAAGAGCATCGTGTTTACGGTGAACAGCTTCACGGGCCAGAGCTTCGCGCAGGTGGAAAACGCCTACTGCCGCCTGATCAATGCCGCCGACGGCAAGGAAGTGGCGCGCTTCAACCTGTCCGTGCAAGGCCAGCACAGCGCCCAGCTGATGGCCAAGCTGTACCGCCACAACGGCGAATGGAAGATGCACGCAATCGGCGAGAACGGTACCGGCCGTACGTTCGACGAACTGATGCCGCAAATCGCGCCCCACCTGTAAAACACGCCGCCGCCGCGTACCGGCGCGGCGGCCATGAGTTGTTGTAGTAAAGCGTTGCTGTAGTAAAGCGTTTCACCAGCGCCTGCCCCATGGCGCGCTTCCCTTTGCGGTGGACCAGGTAACTGGCCACCGCTTTTTTTTGGTTCTTCTCTGCCGCGGATGAAAACCGGGGTCAGTCCCAAAAAGCGGGACAGACCCCAGGCCTCGATGCCGGCGGTTTGCCTCCGTATTTGCGGTATGCTGCCGCACCATGAAACTCCTGCACGCCCTCATCCTCCTCGCCGCCTTCCTCTGCATCGTCTGGGGACCGGCCGTCGTCATCGCCCGCCGGCTGCGTCGGCGTGGCGACGACAGCGCCATGCGTGCGCTGCGCTTCGTGCTGCCGGCCCAGCTGATCGTCGTACTGTGCCTGGCGGTCGGGGCCGAGCTGCTGGAAGCCGCCAACCCGGCCGCATTGCTGGTGGTCGTGGTCGCGGCCACCAGTGCGCTGGGGGCACTGGCGCTCATGCTGGTGGCCGCGTGGCGACGCATGCGCCGGCGCTGAACCGCCGCAGCGATCAGCGCGACACGGAGGCTTGCGCGCTGGCGTTGCCGCCGGCCTGCGCCTGCACCGACGGTGCCTGGGCTGCCTGGGCCGCCCCTACCACGCCGGCACCGGCGCTGCCGGCCGCCTGCGCGCTGCCGCGTGCAGTCGATGCCGCCATCGCCGCAGATCCCGCCGCGTAGTCGCGCGTGGCCACGGCCTGTGCGCGCGCGCCGTCGCGTACCGGCGCCGCCATCGCGGCGCCGCCCGCCAGTGCGCCGGCACCCGCACCCCGCACCGCGCCGGCCAGGGCGCCACCGTCGATCGATGCCGCCGCCGCACCCTGGCCGCTGCCGTTGCCGCCACCGGTCGCCGCCGGTGCGGCAGGCGTGCCTGCTGCCGGGGTGGCGCCCGGGCTGGCGGCCTGCGTCCGTGCAGGCGCGGATGCGATACCGAGGTTGCCGGCCAGGTCGCCCTGCTTGCTCAAGGTGCCGGCGAATGGCCGCGGCGCAGGCGTGGGTGCCACGTTCGCGGCCGATGGCGTGGGCTGGGCCGTCGCGGCAGGCATGGGCGCCGCCGTGCCGGTGAGCGCGCCCGTCAACGTGCCGCTGCCGCTGCCGCTGGCCCCGCGGCTGGTGGTGCTCGAAGGCGCCAGGCGGCCGATGCTGCCGCGCTCGGTGACCATGTCGATGCCGCCGCGGCCGGCAAAGCTGCCGCTGCCGGACATCATGCCGCCCAGCGAGGCGCCGCCCAGCGGAGCGCCGCGACCGAGCAATTGCGCATGGGCGGAAGCGGCGATGCCGAGGGACAGGACGAGGGCGACGTGACGGGCGATGGTTTTGGTTTGCATGATGGATTCTCCTGTAGATGGCGCGGCGAAGTGCGCTGCCGTTACAGTGAAAACGCCGGGCGTGCGGCATTTAATCCATCGACATCGAAATTTTTTTTCAGCGCAGGCGAGCCGGGTCGACGCGCAGGCCGGCGCCAACGATGCCATGCCCGATCGCCTCGCGTTCCGGCACCGGACCGGGCACCGCCTGGCGCGCCAGTTGCGCGACGGCGGCACGGGCGCTGGCGCCGTCCGGATGCGCCAGGTGCGGTGCCAGCAGGGCGGCGACCAGTGGCGCCGCGAACGACGTGCCGCGCACCTGCCGGTAGGGTGGGGCGCCGGGTGCCGCGCTGACCATCTGGCTGCCGGGGGCCGCGAACATCACTTGCGGCCCCCGCGCCGCTTCCGGCAGCGGGCGGCCGTTGCGATCGACCGCGCTGACGCCCACGACACCCGGATAGCTGGCCGGGTACAGCGGCGGCGCGGCCGGGCCGTCGTTGCCGACGGCAGCCACCAGCAAGTGGCCGCGCCCGACCATCGCGGCAACGACGCGGCGCAGCGTTTCGTTGGCGGGGCCCACCAGGCTGAGATTGATGACGCCGACGCGTTCCCGCGCCAGCCACGCCAGCGCCGCCCCGATCTGCTCGGCCGAGCCACCGGTGGGGCTGTCGCAATAGATGTCGGCGGCGTACAGCGGCGTGTCCGGCGCGCCGCCGCGAAAGCGCTCGGCCTGGCCCACCAGCAGGGCGGCGACGGCCGTGCCGTGGGTGTGGGGGCGAGCGGCACCGCTGCAGCCCCAGCGTTTTATGCTGGCACCGGCCAGCGCGGCATGGCTGGTATCGACGCCGCTGTCGACCAGGCCGACAGCGGCACCGCTGGCCGGCATGGCGGCGGGCATGCCGGCCGCCATGCCGGAGCCGCTGTACAGGTGATTGAAGTCGTAGCTGCCGTCCGGATCGGCCGCGCGCAACGCCGCCAGCAGCGCGGCGGTGGAGGCGCCGGGCGGTACCGCCAGCACGACGATGCTCTGGTCCAGTTCTTCCAGGCGCTGTTCGCGCAGGACCTTCAGGCCCAGCGCGGCGGCGCGCGCCAGTCCTTCAGCGGACGGCGAAGAGGCAAGGATCTCGTGCCGTACCGCGGGCTGGCCACCAGGATCGGCTTCCACCACGTCGGCATGGCGGCGCAGCAGTTGCGCGACCTGTTCCAGCCGCAGGCCCGTCAGGTCGCCGGGAATCCTCGTGTCGAGCAGCCGCGCGGCCGGACGCCGCACCAGCTCCGGGTCGAGTCCCTGCGGCAGCGGCAGGGGCATCGGCAGATTCGGCGACGGCAGGCGCAACTGGGCGTGGGCGCCGGCGCTGGCGCCACACAGCAGCAGCGTGGCGATGCGCACGGCAGACAACAGGCGGAAGGAGCTCATGGGCGGATGATAAACTGCTTTGCTTCCCGGGACGAGTTCCAGGATTTATTTTGATGGGTGGGGAATAAACGCGGCTGCGCCGGCGTTTACCCAGTACTGGACGCACGATGAGCCTCGATACCGACATTGCCGACCTGCTGCCGCGCATGCGCCGCTTTGCCCGCGCGCTGACCTACCACCGCGAGGATGCGGATGACCTGGTGCAGGTCGCCGTCGAGCGCGCGCTGGTGCGCCAGCAGCAGTGGGAACCCGGCACGCGGCTGGACAGCTGGATCTTCCGCATTATCAAAAACGCCTGGGTCGACGAGGTGCGCAGCCGCATGCGGCGCGACCGCATGTTCGCGCCGGCGGAAGAGGGCGAGACGGTGGGCGACGACTCGGCCGCCGCGCACCAGCAGCGCCTCGCCATCCAGAAGGCGATCGGCCTGCTGTCGGAGGACCATCGCCTCGTGGTGGCGCTGGTGCTGGTCGACGGCATGCCGTACAAGGAAGCGGCCGAGGTACTGGAGATCCCCATGGGAACGCTGACCAGCCGGCTGGCGCGCGCACGGGAAGCATTGCAGCAGTTGTTGTCCGATCAGGCGAAGGTGATGAAATGACGTTTTCCGATGAAGTATTGATGGCCTATGCGGACGGCGAACTGGCCGGCCCCGAGCGCGCCGCCGTCGAACGGGCGATGCGCGACGACCCGGCGGTGGCGCAGGCCGTCGCGCGTCATCGCCAATTGCGCGGCGACGTGTTCGCGGCGTTTGCCGATGTGCTGGACGAACCGGTGCCGGCCCCGCTGCGGCAGGCCGCCGCCCCGGCAGTGGTGGCCCTGGACGCCGCCCGCGTCGCGCGCAAGGCGCGGCAGGAGCAGGTGGGGCAGGAACGGGCGCAGCAAGAGCAGGCACGGCGTGGCGGCTGGTGGCAATGGGGCGGCATGGCCGCGTCGCTGGCGGTCGGCGTGCTGGCGGGTATCGGCGGCTGGCAGGTGGCGCACCAGGACAGCACGTCCGCCACCGTGGCGGCGACAAGCCAGGGCATGCTGGCGCAGGGTGCGTTGGCACAGGCCCTGTCGCACCAGCTGGCCGGCAGCGGCCAGGTCGATACCGCGGTCGGCATCGGCGTCACTTTCCAGGGCAAGGATGGGCGCTACTGCCGCAGCTTCACGCTGGCCGCGGCAGCCGGGCTGGCGTGCCGCGAGGGCAATGGCTGGCGCGTCGCGGTACTGCAGGAACAGGCGCCGGCAGCACCGTCGGCCTACCGCCAGGCCGCGGCGGCCGTGCCGCCCGCGGTGCTGGACGCGATCGACGAGCGCATCGCTGGCGCGGCGCTCGATGCGGCCGCCGAGCGGGCGGCGCAGCAGCGCGGCTGGCGCTGACGGCCGTCCTACAGCTGCACGGCGATCATCGCGCCGTTGTACAGCGCATGCGTGACGATCGCCGCCAGCAGGCCCTTGCCCCGCTCGAACGCCAGGCCGGCGCAGGCGCCCAGCACGAATACCGGCAGCATCGACAGCGGCGGATGGATCACGGCGAAGATGGCCGCGCTGGCGGCCAGTGCGGGCAGCAGCCGCAACGAGCGGCGCAGGCCGTTGAAGATCAGGCCCCGGAAAATGAATTCCTCGAACAGCGGCGCGGCGATGCTGGCCAGCGCGATCAGCCAGCCGACGTGGCCGGCGACGTTCATGGCGGGGAAAGCGACGCCGGCCTGGCGCAAGCCCTGCATCCACAGCAGGCCGACACCGACGGCCGGCAGTGCGCAGGCGAAGCCCCAGCCCAGCGCGGGCAGCATGCGCCCTTGCAGCAGCCGGGGCACGCCGGCCGTGCCGGCGCGCCAGTAGACCAGCCGTGCCAGCGCATACACGACGGCGCCCGCGATGGCGAACGCCAGCGCCAGGTCGGGCAGGGCCGCCGGGCCGTCGCCTGCGCGCAGCATGAAGAAGGCGATGCCCTGCACGGCAAAGAACGCGACGGCCGCCGTCATGCCGTCCGCCGCCGATACCTGCCGTGGCGGCGCGGCCGTCGGATCGAGCAGGAAGGGCAGCTCGTCGCGCGCCTTCTGCCACAGCGCCAGCGCCAACGCCGCCACCAGCACCACGACCGCGAGCCGGTGCGGCCATGCGTCCGTGTACAGGCCGTAGCCGTACAGGCTGGCCAGCGTCATGTAGAGGTAGAGATAGGTCGGGCGCACGCGCGCATGTACCTCCTGCGCCAACGGGTCGCTCGCCCATACGCCCAGTGCGACGGCGATCAGCGCGAACACGAGGATGCCCAGCGCCACCTGGGCCATCGTCAGCAGCAGGCGCGCATCGACATTGGCGCCGCCCGCGATACCGACCGCGAAGACTACGGCGGGATAGGCCAGCGCCAGCGCGGCCCACAGCACGGCCTTCTCGCGCAGCATGCGCTCCAGCGTGTGCGGGAAAGTGTACAGCAGCCACAACGCCTGTCCTTCCGTGTTGATGGTCTGGAAGGCCGACAGCACCAGCACGTAGCTGCCCAGGCCGAAGGCGATCGACGCCAGCAGCTTCGGCTCGCTGCCCAGTTGTGCCATGTCGCGCAGGCCGCCCGTGAAGAACAGCTGGCTGCCGATGACGATGACGGGGATCAGCAGGCTTTGCACGAGGAAGTTGCGGTCGCGCGCCAGCAGGCGCAGCTCGCGCCGCTGCAGGGGACTGCCCGGCAGCACCCGCAGCGGCTTGCCGGCGACCGCGCGCCGGCCCGTTTCGCGCGTGCCGGCCGCCACCACGCCGTCCGCCAGCTGCCGCCCCAGCAGGGCGACGCCGGCGGCCAGCAGGGCCGCCACTTGCGCCGCCAGCAGCCAGGCCGGCCATGCGGCGCCATCGAGCCATTGCACCACGAGACCGGGCGGTGTCCACAGTGTCCAGGCAGGGAAGGCGGCGGCCCAGCCCAGCGCAATGCCGCGGCCCGGCAGCGACAGCGAAATTGTCAGGTAGATCAACGGCATCGCGGCGACCGAGATCGCGGCCTGCAGGTTGCGCAGCTGCGAGGGCGGCAGCGCCAGGCGCAGGCCCGTATCGACCAGGGTGCGCGCCATGGCGGCGGGCGCCAGCAGCGCCAGCGCGGCCAGCGTGGCGGCCGGCACGGCCCACCAGCGCAGGCCGCCATGCCAGGCGATGACGAGGCAGGTGGGCCACAGCATCAGCAGGCCGGTCGCATTCGTCACGGTGCGCTCCAGCACCCGGGCCCACAGCAAGGTCGTGCGCGGTACGGGCAACGTGACGAGCCACTCCAGGTCCCAGTCCGTGTGGGCCAGCTCACGACTGCCCAGCGGCACCAGCAGGCTGGCCAGCCACAGCAAGGCGAGGTGCAGGGTCAGGCCCTGCATCAGTGCCGTGCTAAAGCCGCCGCCGGCCAGTTCCCGCGCGGCCACCTGCTGCGCGTCGAACGGCTTTGCAGCGGATGCACAGGCCGTCACGGGTGCCAGCTCGCAATGCAGGTTGAGCAGGATCGTGTGCGACATATTGGTGAAGGCCGCCGCCATCAGGAGCGCCATGACGACGGGCAGGATCCAGCGGCCACGCCGCTTGCCGCCCGTGGCCGCGCGACTTTTGCCGGCCTTGGGCTTGCGGCCATACAGGCTGCCGCCGAGGTTCAGCAAGCGCACCAGGCGCAGGCGCACCAGCAGCCACACGGCCCGGGGCGCGGCCGGCGGCATCATGGCGCGGCCGCCGGCTCGGTGACCTTCAGGAAGACTTCCTCCAGCGTGGCATCGGCGCCGCCGCGCAGGTCATCGACCGAGCCGGTGGCGGCCAGCCTGCCGCGGTGGATGATGCCCACGCGGTCGCACATGCGCTGGGCCATGTCGAGCAGGTGGGTGGAGACGAAGATGGTCTTGCCGGCGGCGGCCCGGCCCACCAGCAGCGCCTGCACGTCCCGCGCGGCGCGGGGATCGAGGCCGTTGATCGGTTCGTCCAGGATCAGCACCGCCGGGTCGTGCACCAGCGCGCAGGCGAGGCCCAGCTTCTTCTTCATGCCCATCGAGTAGTTGACGGCGAATTCCTCGGCCACTTCGTCCAGCCCGAATTCGTCGAGCAGCGCCAGCGCGCGCGCCGCCGCGGCGGGACGTGCCATGCCATGCATCTCGCCGACGAATTGCAGGATCTCGCGGCCGCGCAGGTAATCGTAGAAAATCGGATTGTCGGGCAGGTAGCCCACGTGCCGCTTGACCGCGGCCGCGTCGCGGTGGCAATCGAGGCCGTCCACCAGCACGCGCCCGCTGCTGGGCACGAGGATGCCCGTCATCATGCGGATCGTCGTCGTCTTGCCGGCGCCGTTGGGGCCCAGGAAGCCGAACACTTCGCCACGGCGCACCGTCAGGGTCAGGGGGTGCACGGCGTCGTGGCCGCCATAGCGCTTGGCCAGCGCGTCGAATTCGATCATGCCGCCTCCAGTATCGGGAAGCGGCGATTCTAACCCACGTTATTGCTGGCGCAGGCTCATGCCGATGCGGCCGGCGCGCGGAGCCCAGTTGCCCAGGATGTCCGCGGAGACGAGGATGCGCTCGGCCCGGCCGATCAGCAGTTCGCGCGGCACGGTGCCGAACACGCGCGAGTCGCCGCTGTTGTCGCGGTTATCGCCCAGCATCACGAAGCGGTCGGCCGGCACCGTGACGGGGCCGAAGTCGCGCAGCGCCGGCACTTGCGGCAGCACCTGGATGCGGTAGCTGGCCGTGCCGCTGCGCTCCGTCAGGTGCAGCGCCGCGAGCTCGCCCAGCGGCTCCACCGTCTCGAAACTGTTCCCCAGCACCGTGTAGTCGGCCTGCTGGCCGTTGATCAGCAGGCGCTCGCCCCGCATCTCGACGGTGTCGCCGGGCAGCGCGGCGATACGCTTGATCAGGCGCGTGCCATCCCTGGGCGACGAGAACGTGACGATGTCGCCCCGTTGCGGCTCGCCGGTCCGGGCCAGCGAGATGTTCGTCAGCGGGATCTTGGCGTCGTACGCGAGGCGGTTGACGAACACCACGTCGCCTTCCAGCAGGTTGGGCCGCATCGATGCGGACGGGATGGGATTCCAGTCCGCGACGGCGGTGCGGAAAATCCCGAACAGCAGCAGGAAGGCAAGGAAGCCCTTGTTGGCACGCAGCCAGGTCATGTCAGTCTCCGGTGGGGTTGTGGTGACTGCAGTGTGTGGCGATTTTCTTAAGCCGGACTTACCAGGCCGAAGGCCGCCAGCATGGCGCGCCGTCCCCGCGCGGGTACGGCCAGCGCGCGGCTGTCCAGGTCCTGCTCGACCCAGCCCTTGGCCAGCGCCAGTTGCAGCACGGCCGCGCCCAGCGCCCCGCCCAGGTGCGGCTTGCGTTCGCTCCAGTCGAGGCAGGGACAGGCGAAGCGCCGGCGCAGCTTGCGCAGCGCCGCCACGTCCACGCCCAGCCGGACGAAGTGCGTCGCGCCGTCCGGGGTCAAGGCGTATTCGCCCGGCGCCGAGGCATCATCCAGCCAGCCCTGGGCCAGGCAGTGCTCGTGCAGCTCGACCGCCAGCGTGCCGGCCATGTGGTCGTAGCACGTGCGCGCCTGGCGCAGCCGTGTGGGAGTGGACGGCTCGAAGGGCGCGCGCGGCACGCCGGCCACGACCAGCAGCGCCTCCAGCGCGGCCGCCACGTCACGGCTGGCCAGGCGCCAGTAGCGGTGCCGGCCCTGCACCAGTTGCTCGAGCAGCGCGTCGTCCTTCAGGCGCGCCAGGTGGGCGCTGGCGGTGGACGGGCTGACGTCGGCCACGACGGACAGCTCCGTGCTGGTGCGGGCGTGGCCGTCCAGCAGGCAGCACAGCATGCGCGCGCGAGCCGGTTCGGCGATCGCGCCCGCAATGCGGGCTAACCGGTCATCTGCGTCGATCTTGTCTGCATCCACTATTCGGTCTCCAACGAAGTATTGCCGTCATCATGCCAGCATACTGGCGTCCTCGCAAAGGCAACGCTTGAAGGAGCACACTTGACCGCATTCGATCCACCCGACGGCGCCCTGGCCGCCGTGACCCATCCCGATCCTTATCCGTACTACGCCGCGCTGGCGCAACGCCAAGCGCCCGTGTATGACGAGCGCCTCGGCTTGTGGGTGGTCGCGCATCCCGCCACCGTGCGTGCCATCCTGGCCAATCCGGATTGCCGCGTGCGGCCACCGCGCGAGCCGGTGCCGGCGGCCCTGGCCGGCCCGGCGGGCGACGTGTTCGGCGCGCTGGCGCGGATGAACGATGGTGCGCGCCACGCGCTGCCGAAGGCCGTGCTGCTGGAGGGGCTGGCGGCACTGCCGGGCGACGTGGTGGCGGCCCATGCCCTCCGCACGGCGGCGGCATTGCTGGCCGGTCCCGTTGATGCCGCGGTGCTGACGTCCTTCGCGTTCGACGTGCCGGTAGGCACCGTCGCCAGCCTGCTGGGCTGCGCCGATGCGCCGGTGGCCGGTCTGGTACGCCGCTTCGTGGCCGGCCTGGCGCCGCGCGCCGACGCCGCCGCCATCGCGGCCGCCCACGATGCCACGACGGCCCTGCTGGCGCTGCAAGGGGCCGGGCCGGCACCGCTGCTGGATGCAGTGCTGGACGGGGCACGGCGACATGGCTGGACCGATACGGCCGCCGTGCGCGCCAACGTGCTGGGACTGCTGTCGCAAACCTACGAGGCCACGGCGGGGCTGGTGGGCAATGCCATCGTGGCGCGCCTGCGTGGCGACGCCCGGCCGACCGCGGAACTGGTGGACGCGGTGCTGCGCACCGATCCGCCCGTGCAGAACACGCGCCGCTTCACGGCGGCGCCGGTTTCCATTGCCGGCGTGCGCATCGAAGCGGATCAGACGCTCCTGCTGGTGCTCGCCGCGGCGGGCGAACCGTTCGGCCATGGCCGCCATGCCTGCCCCGGCCAGGCGTTGGCGCGCGCTGTCGCGGTCCACGCGTTGGCGGTATTGCAGGAGCAGGGCGCGCTGCCGGGCGTGGCATGGCGCTATCGCGCGTCGCCAAACGGGCGGCTGCCCGAATTCATGGAAAGGGGAGAGGGATGATTGCCGTGATCTTCGAAGTGGTGCCGCACGCGGACGGGCGCCAGCGTTACCTGGACATGGCGGCCGCGCTGCGCCCGCTCCTGGAGCAGGTGGACGGCTTCCTGTCCATCGAGCGTTTCCAGAGCCTGAGCAATCCGGACAAGCTGCTGTCGCTGTCGTTCTTCCGCGACGAGGCGGCCATCTTGCAGTGGCGCGCGCTGGAGGCGCACCGAGCGGCGCAGGCGGCGGGCCGGGGCGAACTGTTCGCCGACTACCGCCTGCGCATTGCCGGCGTACTGCGCGACTACGGCCTGCACGAGCGGGCGCAGGCCCCGGCCGACAGCCGCCGCGTGCACGACTGAATCAGGGGACGACTCAGTACTTCCAGTTGAGCGACACGCTCGCATTGCGCGGCGCCGCGTAGTAGGCCTGGCTCCAGTACAGGCTCGTCAGGTACTTCTTGTCGGCGACGTTGTTGACGTTGGCGGCGATGCTGAGCTGCTTGTTGATGTCGTAGCGCGCCATCAGGCCGATCACTGCATACGAGGCCTGGCGGATGGTGGCGTTGTCGGCTTCGTTGCGGTAGACGTCGTCCTGCCAGTTGGCGTTGGCGCCGACCGTCAGCGCCGGCAGTGCCGGCACCTTGTAGGTGGCCGACAGGCGCAGCGTGCGGCGCGGCAGGTAGGTCTTGACGGTCTTGCCGGCCGGGTCCTCGATCGACAGCACGGTGAAACCGGCGCTGGCCTGCAGGCCGCGTGCCACCTCGCCGGACAGGTCCAGTTCGATGCCTTGCGACTCCGCGTCGATGCCACGGTAGTAGGCCTTGGTGCCGTCCATGCCGGCCTGTTCGGCGGTGTTGTCCTGGCGCGTCTTGAAGACGGCGCCGGACGCATTCAGTTTGCCGCCGAACCATTCGGCCTTGACGCCCAGCTCCGCCGTCTTGCCTTTCATCGGGTCCAGCGTGGCGCCCGTCACGTCGGTCTCGCTTTGCGGGTTGAAGATCGTCGTGTAGCTGCCGTAGGCCGTCACGTTCGGTGCCAGGTCGTAGGTCAGGCCCACGTACGGGGTGCTCTTGCTGGCCGACTTGAAGTGGCTGACGCCGTACTGCAGGCCGTCGCTGTCGGCCTTCGTGTAGGCGATGCCGGTGATCAGCTTGAGCGGATCGGCCAGGTTGAAGCGCGCGGCCACGAAGGCGCCCTTGCGCTTGTCCTGGTACGAGCTGCCGTCGATCGAGGCGTCGAATGCCGGCTCCGGATACTGGCCGTTCCAGCCCGTCAGCGACGGCATCGGATTGCCGATGCCCTGGCCGTAGTGGGAAACGTCGTCCAGCTTCGATTTCGACCAGTTGGCGCCGAACGTCAGCTCGTGCTGCCGGCCGCCCAGGTCGAACTGGCCGGTGGCGGAAGCGTCGAACAGCGTCTGCTTGTTGTCGGCGTCGTAGCGCGACGGGTAGGCGAACAGGCCCAGGCCCGTGGCGCGTTCCGGCGTGCCGTACACGTACAGCATCTTGCTGCGGTTCTTGAACGCGTTGTGCGACAGCGTGGCCTGGGCGCGCCAGCCGTTGTCGAAGCGGTGCACCAGCTCGACGAACGTGCGCTGGTGTTCGTTGCGGTTGCGCGTCCAGTCGGCTGCCGTGCTGGTGCCGGTGGTGTACTCGGTCGGCGTCAGGTCCTTGTAGTACAGCGGCAGCGCGCCCCAGATGTTGCCCTTGGCCGTGCCGATCTGCGCCGTGTGGCCCAGCGTCAGCGTCGTCGAATTCGCCAGCTTCGCTTCCAGGATGCCCGAGACCAGCTTGCGCTTTGGCGAGTAGCGGTCCAGGTAGGAGTCGCCATCTTCGTAGGCGGCGATCACGCGGCCGGTCAGCGTGCGCGCTTCGTTGAGCGCGCCGGAGACGTCCGCGTCGACGCGGTGGCGGTCCCACGAACCCACCGTGACGGCGGCGGATGCCTGGAAGGTCGCGGTCGGGCGCTTGCGGATGAAGTTGACGGTGGCGGACGGGTTGCCGGTGCCGGACATCAGGCCGTTCGAGCCGCGCACGATGTCGATGCGCTCGTACAGCGCCGTATCCAGGTCGCCGTAGACGTTACCGAACACGAAGGGAATGCCGACGCCGTCGTACTGGAAGTTGATGATGTCGAAGCCGCGCGCCGTGTAGTAGGTGCGGTCGGTTTCGATCCGTTCGACGGTCACGCCGGTCGTGTTGGACAGCACGTCGTTGATGGAGTTGAGGCGGAAGTCGTCCATCTGCTGGCGCGAGACGACCGAGACCGACTGCGGCGTTTCGCGCAGGGTCAGATCCAGGCCAGCCGACGAACTGCTGCTGCGCGCCGTGTAGCTGGCGCTGTTGTCGCCCTTGACCACCACCGTCTGCATGGGCGCCTCGGCGGCGTCGGCCGGCGCATCGACCGCCGGTGCTTCCACCGGCGCGGCATGGGCCGCGCCGCACAGCAGGGCGGCGCCAAAGGCGAGGGGAGTCAGGCGAAGGACGAAGCGATGGGCAGCGGACGACATGGAAATCCTTATGAACGCAAATGAGAATGATTCGCATTGTATAACGGAAAGGGAACTGGCGCCAGCGCACGCGCCATTGCGCGGCGGGGGGGGGCGCGGCGGCGCTTGCGGGGCCGGCTGGACCTGCTACCATGGCGCGCTTGACCTCTTCCTTCTGGACCGCACAACACATGGCCGCGTACTTCATCCCCAGCCGCATCCACCCGACGGCCGAGCAGACCGACCTGCAGACGGCCACCCAGCCCGTGGTGCTGGGGAGGCCAATGCCGGCGCGGCCAAGACGACGACCCTGGCGCTGCGCATCGCCGAATCGCTCGCCCGCAACGTCGAACCGGCGCGCATCCTGGCGCTGGCGTTCACGCCGGAAGCGCGCGACGTGCTGCGCCAGCGCCTGCTGGACATCGGCGTGCCGTGGGACACCGTCAACCAGCTGGACATCCTGACGATCGAGGACCTGGCCATGCGCACGCTGGCGCAGCTGGAAGGGGAAGCTTTGCGGCTGACCTTGCAGCCGCGCCGCCTGAAGACGCACGTCTGGCGTGCCGTCGACGCGGTGGCGGCACAGTACGCGGGCCGGCCGGGCAGCCGCTTCGCGGAACTGGACTTGCGCAAGTCGGAGACGGCCGTGTCGGGCTACCTCGATACGCTGCTGCGGCTGAAGGCGCGCATGGTGCTGCAGGGGGAAGATGACGATGACCCGGTCGAGGCGGCCGAGGTGGCGCAGGCGCCGCTGACGGATTACCTGGTGGCGCTGGCCTACGAGACGGCCCGCCTGGACGGCGAGGACCGCGCCGTGTTCCGCACCGCCTTCGATCCGACGTACGACCTGGCGCGCTGGCTGCGGCGCGAGCCCGGTTGCGCCCAGGCGTTCCCCCGTTACCGCGTGGTCGTGTGCGACGAGCTGCACGACATGAACGAGGCGAGCTTCGTCATCGTGGAAGCACTGATCCGCGCCACCGGCGCCTTCTTCACGGGCGTGGGCGACAAGCACCAGGTCATCCACGACCAGCTGGGCGCCAGCCACGACTACCTGGACTTCCGCTTCCGCCACGCCTTCCCGGCATTGCGCGCCTACCCCCTGACGACGACCTACCGCCACGGCCCGCACCTGACGCTCGCGATCGATGCGCTGATGGACAACCGGGGCAGCTCGGGCGTGCCCGATCACACGGAGATCCGCCAACTGCATTACGACACCGCCGAGGACTGCGCGCAGCAGGTCGTCGCGGCCATCAAGGAATGGAAGAAGGACAAGCGCCGGCTGGAGCAGTGCGCCGTCCTGATGCGCGACCGGCACCAGTCGATCGCGCTGGAAAACGCGCTGATCGAAGCGGGCATCGCCTACCGCGTGCCCGTCATGAAAGGCTATCTGCAGCGCGAGGAGATCCTGTTCCTGCGCGGCGTGCTGGCGATCTGCCTGGGCGACCTGCGCGCCGTGCCGTCCTACGAGGTGCGCACGGCGATCGTCGAGGCGCTGGCCGCGTTCGCGGGGCTGGAGGCGGCGGCCGGATTCGAGAAGGTCAAGCACGACATCGCCAAGGAACCTTCGCTGTTGCGGGGCTTCTTCCAGGGGCACCTGGGCGGCGATGCGCTGGCCGATGCCGAGACCGCGTTTGCCGATGTGATGCGCTACCTGGAGCAGGTGCCGCAGGACAGCCCGGCCGGCGAAGTGCTGGCCGAGGTATGCCGGCGCATGGACGTGGCGGCGGTGGCCAAGCGGGTCTACGTCAACCCGTACGCGGCCTCCGTCGCGGCGCGCTCGATCGACGGCTTCGTCGCGATGGCGGGGAAGTCGGGCCTGGGCCTGGCCGCGTTCTGGAAGAAGATCAATGCGGCCGAGGTGTTCGCCAGCCGCAAGCGCGAGAAGGATTTTATTCACCTGGACTGCGTCGCCGACGTCAAGGGCCAGGAATTTGGCCACGTCATCATGCCGTACCTGGAAGTGAACGAGTTCCCCAATCCCTTGATGCCGGCACGGACGGAGCGCAACCTGTTCTACGTGGGTGTCAGCCGCACGCGCCAGCGCCTGACGCTGATTTCACCCGCCGACACGGAGCGGCGCAGCGTGTTCCTGCGCCAGATGCAGATCGCCGCCGTGGCGCCCAAGGCCGACCAGGCGCTGCGCCAGCTGGAAAACAAGGTGACGGAGGAGCGCGCGTTCCGGCTGTACCTGTCGGCCCGCTACGAGGAACGCGAAGAAGTGCGCCAGCTCGGGGCGCAGTTCGATACGGTGCGCAAGCAGTGGTACATCGAGTCGGGGCAGGATACGGCGCCGTTCCAGCGGTGGTTGTAGATAGCGACCCACCGCGGGTTTTGTCTAATTCGGCTTCTTCTGCACCAGCGCGCTGCCCACGCCGTGCCGGCGCTTTTCGCTGACCGCCGTCACCGTCCCATCCGGATTGAAGACGATGGCATTGGCGGCGCCGATCTCCTCCGGCTTGCCGCTCCAGCGCTGGCCATGCCCTTGCAGGGCGGTGGCCTGCGCCGACCCGGCGAAGCCCGGCTCGACGTCCGTCTCGGCCGCGTTGCGTTGCGACAGGCGCGGCGCGGCGATGGCTTCATCCATCGGCATGCCGAAGTCGACGTGGTTGACGATCGTCTGCAGCACCGTCGTGACGATCGTCGCGCCGCCCGGGCTGCCCACCGTGAACGCGGGTTTGCCGTCGCGCAGGACGATGGTCGGCGCCATGCTGCTGCGCGGGCGCTTGCCGCCTTCGGGCACGTTCGGGTGCGGGCCCGAGAAATCGAAGTCCGTCAGCTCGTTATTGAGCAGGAAGCCATGGCCCGGCACGACGATGCCGCTGCCGCCCCACGACTCGATGGTGAACGTGTAGGCGACGATATTGCCCTGCTTGTCGGCCACCGTCAGGTGTGTCGTGTGGGCGCTCTCGCGTTGGAGCCTGGTGGAGCCGGGCCGCAGCGGCACGCTGGCGTCGCTCTGGAACGCGTACGGATCGCCGGCCGCGACGGGACCGGCCGCTGCCTTCTGCTGGTCGATCAGCGCGCGCCGCTTGGCCGCGTATTCCTTGCTCAGCAGGCCCGCCACGGGCGCTTCCACGTACTCGGGGTCTGCCAGGTAGGCATTGCGGTCGGCAAAGGCCAGCCGGCTGGCTTCCAGGTACATGTGCTCGGCCTGCGCGCGCGGCAGCTTGGCCAGGTCGAAGCCTTCCAGGATGTTCAGGGCTTCGGCCACGGCGATGCCGCCGCTGCCCGGCAAACCCATGCCGTACAGGTCGTAGCCCCGGTAGCTGCTGCGCACGGGCTGGCGCAGCCGCGCCTCGTAGTTGGCCAGGTCGGCCAGGGTCATGCTCCCGCCCCGGACCGACTGCCCGGTGCCAACGGGCGGCCGGTTGACGGCATCGACGATGGCGCGCGCGATGGGGCCCTCGTAGAAGGCGCGCACGCCGCTTTTCCCCAGCGTGCGGTAGGTCTGCGCCAGGTCCGGATTGCGCAGCACGGTCCCCGCCGGGATGGCCTTGCCGTTGCGCAGGTACAGGGCGGCGGTGGCGGGGAACTGACGGAACTTGGCCGTGTTTTCCGCGACCAGACGGGAAAAATTGTCGTTGACGACGAAACCGTCGCGCGCCACCTTGATGGCCGGCGCCAGCACCTGCCCGAACGACATCGTGCCATAGCGCTGCAGCGCCTCGTGCCAGCCGCGCACGGTGCCGGGCACGCCGACCGACAGGCCGCTGGCCACGACGGTGTCGAAATCGAGTTCCTTGCCGTTGGCGGTGAAGATCGTCGGCATGTAGGCCGCCGGCGCCGTCTCGCGGTGGTCGATCGTGATGACGCGCTTTTCCTTGGCCAGATAGACGACCATGAAGCCGCCGCCGCCGATGCCGCAACTGAACGGATCCGTCACGCCCAGCGTGGCGGCTGCCGCGACAGCTGCGTCGATGGCGTTGCCGCCCTGGTTCAGGATCGTCATGGCCGACTGCGACGCCTGCTCGCTGATGGTGGCGACGGCGCCGCCGGTGCCGGTCGCGACCGGCGTCTTCGCGTGGGCCGTGACGGCGATGGTCAGGACGATGGTGCAGAACGTCAGGCGGATCGGCATGGTGGCGTCAGTTGGATGGGGAGATGGTGACGCGTACGTTGACGCGGTAGTCCGGCGCCGGCGCGTGCAGCGCCGTGGGCGCCGGCGGTTCGTGGTTTTCCAGCGCGAACGTCAGGCCTTCCTGCGTGACGCTGGGGCCGGCATTGGGCATGTTCTCCGCCAGCACGAACTCGCGGGTGCCCGCGGCATTGCTCAGCGTGAACGTATAGCTGATGTAGCCGGCCCAGACGCACACGGCACCGGGCTTGCAACGGCTGTCGTTGACGCGCTCGAGCTTTAGCGTCGTCCCCGGCGCCAGCGTGGCCGCTTCGCCCTGGCGCAACGTATAGCTGGCGCTGGTGCGGGGTGCTTCCTGTTTTTCCGTCATGACTGCCTCCGAAGTGGCGTTGCCCGTTCCTTGCGTTGCCGAGCACGCGGCAACGATGCCGACGGTCAGCGCGGCACCGAGAGCAGTGATCGCTTTGCGTTGCATGGGTCCTCCAGCTGTGGCCGAGGGAGGATCTTAGCGAAAAAGCATCACGGCAGCCGCACGGCTGAATGCAAGAATAGCAATATTGCCAGAATTCAGGGACAGGCTCCGAATTTTGGCAACAAATGACCAGCCTGGCAGCGGGGGTGTTGTAAAAACCGAAACCGGAAATCGGGGACAGCCTCCAATTCGCTTCGGTGCCTGATGTTTGCTTCGGAGGCTGTCCCCAATTTGTTCGGGAAATCGTGAAATTGGGGACAGCCTCTGAAATTGGGGACAGCCTCCAATTCGCTTAGGTGCCTGATGGCTGCTTCGGAGGCTGTCCCCAATTTGTTCGGGAAATCGGGGACAGCCTCCGATTCGCGATTCGCTTCGGCGCCTGGTGTCTGCTTTGGAGGCTGTCCCCAATATGCGGAGGCTGTCCCCGATTTGTTGGAGGGGCAATAAAAAACCGGGCGCGGGCCCGGTTTTCGTGTTGCGTGCAGCCGCTTACACGTAGGCGGCCAGCGCGCCCTTCATCTTCTTCAGCGCGGCCGATTCGATCTGGCGGATGCGCTCGGCGGAGACGCCGAACTCGTCGGCCAGCGTGTGCAACGTGGCGCCGGAGCCGTCGTCGTTGGCCAGCCAGCGCGCTTCCACGATGCGGCGCGAGCGCGGGTCCAGCTTCGACAGCGCCGTTTCCAGGCCCTCGGACTGCAGGCGCGTGACCTGTTCCGCTTCCAGCACCTTGGTCGGCTCGTTCTGGTCCGACGACAGGTAGGCGATCGGGGCGAACTTGTCGTCCTCGTCATCCGTCGGCGATTCCAGCGCGATGTCGCGGCCGGACAGGCGGGTTTCCATCTCGATCACTTCCTCGCGCTTGACGTCCAGCATCTTGGCAAGCTGGTCGATCTGGCCCGGCGTCATGGCGTCCAGGCCCTGCTTGTGGCTGCGCAGGTTGAAAAACAGCTTGCGTTGCGCCTTGGTCGTCGCCACCTTCACGAGGCGCCAGTTTTTCAGGATGTACTCATGCATCTCGGCCTTGATCCAGTGCATTGCATACGACACGAGGCGGACGCCCTGGTCCGGGTCGAAGCGCTTGACTGCCTTCATCAGGCCGATATTGCCTTCCTGGATCAGGTCGGCGTGCGGCAGGCCGTAGCCCAGGTAGCCGCGGGCGATCGAAACCACCAGGCGCAGGTGCGACAGCACGAGCTTTTCGGCGGCCTTCAGGTCGTTGTTGTCCTTCAGGCGCCGACCCAGCTGGACTTCTTCGTCGTGCGTCAGCATTGGCAGGCGATTCACGGCGGAAATGTAGGCATCCAGGTTACCCAGGTTGCCAGAAAACCCGAGGCCCAAAGCACTCGTGCCGGCTGGAACCAGGGCGGTAGGTGCGGACATCATAGTCATGTTCATTCCTCGCTTGAAGGTGGTGCATAGGCCGTGCGGGATTGCAGAGGGCACTGTCATGGCATACAGCATGCAGTGTGGAACTTAAAGCGGTCTTAACCATTGGTGACGCTACTTTGGGTTCCAACATTGCGTTTGAACATATATTAGCACTCTCACTCGGTGAGTGCCAATCGCTGCGATTTTATGGTCCCGATAGCAAAACGCTATGGCCTGATCGTGCAGGAAAGGGCAGGCGCTGCAACCGGAAAGCAATTCCCGATTGCGGAATGTTTGTGGCGAATCAAAGCGTGAGGCCAGATTATCGCGGCCAAAGTCGCGCGCTCTGTGCGTGAACGCACGCTCGTGCGGGCGCCCGCCAGGGGGAATGGCGCGGCCAGAGGGGCTGTCGGAACGTTCCGACAGCATGACGGGAGCGGCTGCCGTCGCGTTACGACAGCCGGGCCAGCTGACGGCGCACCGACAGCGCCGCACCGACCAGCCCCAGGCCGGCGGACAGGGCCAGCAGCAGCGCCATCGCCAGCGGCTCCAGCGGGGCCAGCTGGAATTCGGAGGCGTACAGACGGGCAAACTCGGCGATCGCCATGTTCAGCGGCTGCAGCGACAACGCGACGGCACCCAGCGCGACGCCGCCTGCACACAGGCCCAGCAGCGCGCCCGTGTAATAGAAGGGGCGCTGGATATACGTATCGGTAGCGCCGATCAGGCGCAGCACGAGAATTTCCTCGCGCTGGGTCAGCACCTGCAGGCGGATCGTGTTGAAGACGACCGCAATGACGACCGTGCCCAGCGTCCCGGCCAGCAACAACAGGCCCATGCGCAGCACACCCAGCAGTGCGGCAAGGCGCTTGACCCACGCGGAATCGACCTGTACCGACTCCACGCCGGGAATCGCCCGCAGTTGTTCGGCCACCTCGTCCACATGCGCGCTCTGGGCGGCGCTCTGGAAGGCGTTCAGCTTGACGACGTAGCTGTCCGGCAGCGGGTTGTCGCCCAGCGTGTCGATGACACCGGCCAGGCCGTTCTTGTCCTGCAGCTCGGCCAGCGCGGCCTCGCGCGGCACGAACACGATGCGGGCCTCCTTGGCCACGGCGCGCAGCGAGCCGGCCATGCCCTGCGCATGCTCGCGCGGCAGGTCCTGCTTCAGGAACACGGACAGCTCGGGATCGACGGACAACTGCTCCGACATCGGCCGTACATTGTCCAGCACGGTCACGCCGGCAAACGGCAGCGCCAGCGCAATGGCGACCACCAGGATATTGAACAGGAAACTGCCCGGCGCACGGCGCACGTGCACCAGCGCGGAACCGAGCGCAAAGCCATGTTGACGCAGCCAGCCGATCATGTCGCCTCCGCCTGCAGTTCGCCTTGTGCCAGGCGGATGACGCGGGCGCCGCTTTCCAGTACCAGGTCGTCGTGGGTGGAGATCAGGCACGTGACGCCGACCTGGTTGAACGCCCGCAGCGCATCGAACACCTTGTTGGCACTGGCGCGGTCCAGGTTGGCGGTAGGCTCGTCCGCCAGGATGATCTGGGGCCGGTTGACGATGGCGCGGGCAATCGACACGCGCTGCTGCTCGCCGCCGGACAGGGCCAACGGCGCGGCATTGGCGCGCGCCAGCAGCCCGACCTTGTCCAGCGCGGCACGGGCGCGTTCTTCCGCTTGCGCCCGGGTCAGGCCGGTGACCAGCATCGGCATCATCACATTGGCCAGCACGGAACGGTCCGTCAGCAGGCGCTGCTGCTGGAAGATCAGGCCCAGGTTGCGGCGCAGGAACGGCACGCCGGCCGCCTTCAGCTTGCCGATATCGGTGCCATTGACGGTGACCTTGCCGGTGCTGGGACGCTCCATCGCGGCAATCATCTTCAGCAGCGTGGACTTGCCGGCGCCGGACGGGCCGGCCAGGAACACCAGCTCGCCCTTGCCGATGGTGAGTGTGACGTCGCGCAGGGCCAGCGCGTCGCCGGCGTACCGCTTCGATACGTTCTGGAATTCGATCATGGGGCCTTAACCGAGCAGGGCTTCGACGAACTCGGCCGCATTGAACGGCTGCAGGTCCTCGATCTTCTCGCCGATGCCGATGAAGTACACGGGCACGGGGCGGACCCGGGCAATCGCGGCAATGACGCCGCCCTTGGCCGTGCCGTCCAGCTTCGTGATGATTAGGCCGGTCAGCTGCAGCGCGTCGTCGAACGCTTTGACTTGCGCCAGCGCGTTCTGGCCCGTGTTGCCGTCGATGACGAGCAGCGTCTCGTGCGGTGCTCCTTCCAGGCCCTTGCCGATCACGCGCTTGATCTTCTTCAGCTCTTCCATCAGGTGCAGTTGCGTGGGCAGGCGGCCGGCCGTGTCGATCATGACGACGTTGGTGCCCCGTGCCTTGCCGGACTGGACCGCGTCATACGACACGGCGGCCGGGTCACCGGACTCCTGCGACACGACGGTCACGTTGTTGCGCTGGCCCCAGACCATCAACTGCTCGCGCGCGGCGGCACGGAAGGTGTCGCCTGCGGCCAGCAGCACTGACTGCCCGTGCGCCTGCATGTGTTTGGCAAGCTTGCCGATCGTCGTCGTCTTGCCGGCGCCGTTGACGCCGGAAATCATCATCACGGTGGGCTGGTGCCGGCCCAGCTCGAACGATTTTTCAAGCGGGCGCAACAGGTCGATCAGCAGCTCCTTCAGGGCACCCTTGACGGCGGCGGCATCCAGCAGCTTGTCTTCCTTGACCTTGCGCTTGAGCGCGTCCAGCAGGTACTGGGTGGCGTCGATGCCGGCATCGGACATCAGCAGCGCCGCTTCCAGTTCGTCGTACAGGTCGTCGTCGATACGGGCGCCGACAAACAGCACGGACAGGTTGGCGGACGTCTTCGACAGGCCCGCCTTCAGGCGGCTCATCCACGACTGCTTCGCCTCGGGCCGGGCGGCCGTCTCGACTTCGAAGTCGAGCAGCGAGCTGTCGGGGGAGGGCGCCGAAGCAGGAGCGGAGGCGGGAGCGGATACGGGAGTGGCGGCGGCCGGCTCGGGCGTGCTGACAGGCGCGGGCACCTCGGGCGTAACAGGTTTTTTCTTGAAGAAGCTGAACATGGGTGTGCGGTAGAAGGCGCGGCGGCCGTGCTGGCCGGAATCACCGGCTATTCTACCAGAGCGCTACCGTCAAGCCCTGTATTCGCTTGCCAAACTGCCATCGGCCGTTCCGTCAGGCAGGCAAGGCCGCGCGCGCGCCAACCCGCCAGCGCGGCAGCTACCTCCTGCAGCGCCAGCACCGTGACGAAACCAGGCGCCCGACGGCGCAATGCGGGGTTGGCGCCGCCTGCCCACAGCACGATCTCGTCGGGCAGGCGGGTGCGCAATTCCTTCAGTGCATCGAGCACGTGGCGCGGATTCATCGTGCTGGAAAACGACAAGGCAACAATGTCGCACTGCTGGTTGCGCGCGGCCTCGACGATATCGGGCAGCGGTGTCTGCGTGCCCAGTGCGATGCAATGGGCGCCGTCAGCCGTCATCAGCGCTTCCGCCATCAACAGGCCAAACCCGTGTTTTTCCTGGGGCGGCGTGGTCAGGAGGACGCGCGGTTGCGGCGCACCGTCCGGTTGCTCCGGCTGCGGCAGCGAGAAGATCGCGCTGCGGATCACTGTCTGCAGCGCTTCCGTGATCAGGTGTTCCTCGTGGACGGCGATGTCGCCGCAAGCCCAGGCGTCGCCCACCAGCGTCGTCAGCGGTGCCATTACCTCCAGCACGAACGCTTTCAGGCCCATCATCAAGAGGGCCTGGGACAGCTTGCGCCGCAGGGCGTCGGTCTGGTGGCTGCGGCACAAGGCCACATAGGGCGCCAGATCCGTGGCGGACACCGTCGCGCGGCCGCGGCCGCGGGTGTTGCTGGCGGCGTGTTCTGCCAGTTGCTGCAGTTCCTCGGCCGACTGCCCCAGCACCTTGCCGGGACGGAAGCCAAGGTCGATGAGGCGCTTGACGAGCCGCAGCTGGCGGACCTGATCGAACGGATACAGGCGCTCGCCGAACGGATCGCGTTGCGGCTGGGGAAACTCATAGCGACGTTCCCACACCCGCAACGTCTCCTTGGCAATGCCAGTGTCGCGCTCCACATCGCTGATGGTGCAAGGCAACATGGCAAGGTCGGAGGTGTTCATCGTAGGCACGTCCTTTATCAGGCGAGCATTCTACCGCCGATCGGCCCCGTGGGGTACGCCAGCGTACATAGCTGGCAACCCGCCAGCGACGTCCTCTCAGGCGCCCAGCCAGGGCATGAACTGGCGCGACAGCGGCACGGTGACGAGCGCGAGCAGCGTTTGCAATGTGATCAGCGAAGCCATCAGGCGCGTGTCGCCTCCCAGCTGCTTGGCCATGATGTAGGCGTTCGGCGCCGTCGGCAGGGCGCAGTAGAAGCAGGCCGCCAGCGCCACCTCGGGCGACACGGCAAACACGAGGCAGATCTGCGCAGCCAGCAGCGGCATCACGACCAGCTTCAACACCGAGGTCAGGGTCAGCGCGCCCGGGCGGGCGCCTTCCAGGGAGAACACCAGCCCACCGCCTACGCACAGCAGGCCCAGCGCCGTGGCGGCCTTGCCCAGGATGTCCAGCGTGTTCATCGCGGCTGCCGGCAATTGCACGCCGGCAAGGCTGACCAGCACGCCGGCCAGCGTGGCCTGGATGATGGGGTTGCGGGCCAGCGTCTTGCCGACGGTACCCAGGTTCGGCTTGGTGCCGCTCCACCAGGCCAGCGCGATCACCGACAGCGCATTCACGACCGGCAGGCACAGCGCCAGCGACAGCATTACCAGCGATGCCGTCTTTGCCTCGAAGAACAGGCCAGCCACCGCCAGGCCGAAATAGGTGTTCGGCCGCATCGCGCCTTGCATGACGGACGAACGGCTGGCGCCCGGCAGTGCCGGCCACAGCAGCAGAGACCCCAGGGTCAGCGCGACAATCAGGAACGTCGGCAGCAAGGTCGCCAGCGCCAGTTCGCCCACCTGGCTGCCGTGGAAGCTGAGCCGGGCGGTGCCGGCAAACAGCATTGCCGGGAAAGCAATGTTGTACGAGAACTTCTCGATGGAAGGGAAGAAGTCCGCAGGCATCCAGTTGAAGCGGCGGATCGCCACGCCCAGCAGGATGATGGCGAATACCGGAATGATCGAGGCAAACATAGGTAGTACTACTTATATATATAGTGGGGCCGCGTTCAGTCGGCCGAGATACCCGAAGGACCGATGCGGCGCGCGTTCGGCGTGCTGGACACCCGGATGCGGATCAGGTGCCGGCCCGGATCAGTGTACATGGCGCGGCCGTGCAGCGTGCGATGGTTGTCCGCCCACAGCAGCGTATCGTCCGGCAACTGGCGGCGGAAGCGGGGCGCGTTTTCCTCGATGATGCTGTTCAGCAACTTCAGCGCGGCAATAAGCTCGGGCGTGGCCAGATCGGGCCGGGCCGCAAGTCCTTTTTCAATCGAATCGTAGCGCCAGCGCATCGAATGGCCATCGTCGTGGAAAACCGGGGCGTAGAATAGCTCGACCTGTTCGTCCTGGGCGGCGTAGACGGAAGGGACCCGGAACGGTACCTGCGCGGTACGCAGCAACGCGTAGGCGGCGCGGCCTTCGTCGGTGCGCTCCAGTTCGGCGACGATGTCCTCGACATCGACCAGCAGCGATTCGCCGCCGTTGCAACGGGCCGAGGCCACGACGTACAGCAGGAATTGCTCTTCCGGCATGGGGTAGAACGACGAGTCGGTGTGCATGTCGGCCGTGCCGGTGCGCTCGGAGAACGTGACGAACTTGGACTGCACGCCCTGGCGCGCCCGCACGTCCCACGCCACCCGGTGGGTTTTCTGGTCGGTCGACGTGGGAAAGCCCTGCGTCAGCGCGATGGCGTACAGCACGGCATTGCGATGGGCTTCGGACAGTCCGGCCAGGCCCAGGCCGGTGACGGCCAGGCCGCGGGCCTTGCGCTCGGCCAGTTGCGCGGCGAAGTCGCGCAGCGTCGGCACTTGCAGCAGTTCGCGCTGCAGGGCTTCCTCGTCGGGGTGCGGGTAGAAGCCGTTGCCGTTGAAGTCGTCGAAGTGGCGCTCGATGATGCCAATGATCTGCGCCAGGTCGTCGCCCCAGGTGAAGTTGGTCTTGACGACGGCGATGTTGCCGTTTTGTTCAATTGTGGAAAACATGGATGCTCCTGTGTTCGAATTGCCGTACGGCAATAAAGGTCGCATTTTGGACCATAGAAAAATTTCTTTCAAGCACAGATTGCTGCGTTGCAGCATGAACAAGTTTGCCTAAACTTCATTCATTGCTGAAGTAAATTTTGCATAGCGCCCTCAACCACGGGGTTTTTTGTCAAACCATCCACGGCTTGACGAAGCCGCTAAAGTGTGAATTTGCTTACCTCGAAAAACGACACATTGGCTGAAACTGTGCCGTGCGGCTCGTCGTCGGCAGCACCGATTGTTACAATGCGATAGAAATTTTTGCCGTGCGGAAATATCCTCGCCCAAACCGACCCAAGGAACCCAAATGAAGTGGCTTACCGAGCGCAAGCTCTCTACCAAGCTGGGACTGGCTTTCGCCGCTGTCCTGCTGCTGACGGCACTCGTCGGCATGTTTTCGATCAATCAACTGTCCAAAGTGAACAACACGGCGACCGAACTGTCGTCGCGCTGGATGCCGGCCATGCGCGTCATCCAGGACATCAAGGCACAGATCGCCCGCGTCCGTACCCGCGAGCTGCAATACATCATTTCGGACGACGTGGCCGACCTGGACAAGTACGACAAGGTCATCGCCAACGACCTGGTCGACCTGAAGAAGATGCAGGATGAGTTCGTCAAGCTGATCAAGACGCCGGAAGAGCAGGCGCTGTACGACGAATTCCTGTCGATGTGGGACCGCTACATGGCCGAGGACGCGAAATTGCGCGCGGCCGTGCGGGCCGGCGACGGTGCGCTGGCGAAGAAATTGATTCGCGGCGAATCGAACAAACTGATCGTCGCGTTGCGCGGCCAAGTGGACAAACTGGTCAAGCTGTATGACGAAGGTGGCAAGCGCGCAGCAGATTTTGGTGATCAGGTATACAATGCCTCCCGCGCATGGATCTTCGGTCTGCTGGTGATTGGCGTGGCACTTGGCGCGCTGGGTGCCGTGGCGATTACGCGCTGGCTCGTCAACACGCTGGGTGGCGAGCCGCAGTATGCAGTGAAGCTGGCCAAGCTGATCGCGGCCGGTCAGCTGAATGTTGAAGTGAATACCCGTCCGGGTGACAAGACCAGCCTGCTGTTCGCGATGAAGTCGATGCGCGACAGCCTGGCCAACATCGTTGGCCAGGTGCGCCACGCAACTGACACGATCGCCAGCGCGGCGCAGCAGGTGGTGGCAGGCAACCTCGACCTGTCGGGCCGGACGGAATCGCAAGCCAGCTCGCTGGAAGAGACCGCGGCGTCGATGGAAGAACTGACGACGACGGTGAAGCACAATTCGGACAGCGCGCGCCAGGCGAACCAGCTGGCCGTGACCGCTTCGACGATCGCGGAGCAGGGCGGCCAGGTGGTATCGCAGGTGGTCGACAAGATGGGCTCGATCAACGAGTCGGCAAAGAAGATTTCCGACATCACGGGCGTCATCGACGGTATTGCGTTCCAGACCAACATCCTCGCGTTGAACGCGGCGGTGGAAGCGGCACGGGCCGGCGAGCAGGGCCGCGGTTTCGCGGTCGTGGCATCCGAGGTGCGCAACCTGGCGCAGCGTTCGGCATCCGCGGCACGCGAGATCAAGGAACTGATCGGCGACTCCGTGGATCAGGTCGAAGCGGGCACGAAACTGGTCAACCAGGCCGGCAGCACGATGGAAGAAGTGGTTGTCAGCGTACGGCGTGTCACCGACATCATGGGTGAGATTACCGTTGCCGGTCAGCAGCAAAGTGCAGGCATCGTGCAGGTCAACGAAGCCATCGCGCAGATGGACGCAGTAACGCAGCAGAACGCGGCGCTGGTGGAAGAAGCAACCGCCGCATCGCACAGCGTGCAGGATCAGGCGGCCAGCCTGGCCCAGCTCGTAAGTATTTTTACACTTGATGGATTGCCAAACCATCAGTATAGTGCCGCCTCCAGTGCCTCGCGCACTGATTCGAAGCCGGCGCGATTGAATCGGCCGCGACAATAAAGAGTGAGCGCCGTCTGACGGCACAGTGGCAAATCGGGGTTTGCCCTCACCATAAGCGGTGCCAGCCGGTAACCCGGCCGAGGTACCGCAAGACCGAATTAAGCCGTTGCTTTTCTTTTTTTGCATGCAACACAACTGAAGGAACCTGTAATGAAAAAAACTCTAATCTCCGTCGCAGTTCTGGGCGCAATGAGCAGCGCCGCTTTTGCACAGTCGAATGTAACGATTTACGGTATCGTGGACGCCTCCATCGTGAGCGAGCGCGGCGGTAAAGCAGGCAACGTCACCAAAGTGTCCTCCGGCACGGCCAACGCATCGCGTATCGGCTTCCGTGGTACGGAAGACCTGGGTGGCGGCCTGTCCGCGATCTTCACCCTGGAATCCGGCTACAAGGTCGACGACGGCCAGCTGGACGCGTCGAACACCCTGTTCAACCGCCAGGCTTTCATCGGCCTGCGTTCCACGACCGCCGGTACGCTGACGATCGGTCGTCAATACACCCCGTGGTACAACGCGCTGGCGCAAGTGGCCGACCCGTTCGCTGCTGGCCTGGCCGGTTCCGCAAAGAACCTGTTCCCAGCCAACGGCGCGAACCTGCGTAACAGCAATGCTGTTGTGTACCAGACCCCAGTGTTCAACGGCTTCTCCGGCGAACTGTTCTACGGCTTCGGCGAGCAGTCCGAATCGTCGGCTGGCCGTCAGATCAGCGCTGCCGTGTCGTACTCGAACGGTCCTCTGAACGCCCGCCTGGCCTACAACAACCGCAACAACGACGTCGCCGCCGCACCGGCGCCAACGCTCGAGCGCGATATCGGCCACAACAGCCTGCTGGCTGTAAACTACGACTTCAAAGTCGCCAAGGCCTTCATCGCTTACGGCCAGAACAAGGGCCTGAACAGCTCGACGCTGCCATCGCCTGCTGCCTACACGACGACCGCGATCACCCCATCGACCGACACCCGCAACGCCCTGATCGGCGCGCAAGTGCCAGTCGGCGCAGTGGGCAAGGTCATCATCTCGGCAATCCACACGGATGACCGCGAAGCCTTCAACCGCGATGCGAACCAGTGGGCCATCGGCTACATGCACGACCTGTCGAAGCGCACGACCGCATACGCGTCGTACGCCAAGATCGAGAACAAGAACGGTGCTTCGTACACCGTCGGCGGCAACTCCGAAGCCGGTACCGGCGACAGCGCGTTCAACGTGGGTCTGCGTCACTCCTTCTAAGCGGTTACCCGCTTGACCGAACCGGCTGCCTCGGCAGCCGGTTTTTTTTTGCCGGCGCGGTAGAATGCGCCCATCCATCCGTCTTTCACCCCGCTGCCACCATGAAAACACGCTTTGTCGCCTGCGTCCTGATGATCGCTTCCTGCGCCGCCATTGCCGCCGGTGCCACCAAGAACCGTAGCGGCGGCCTGCCGCGCTACGGCATGGTCGTGTATTCCGATTTGTGCGTGAACCCGAACAGCGGCGAGTTCGGCGGTCAGCGCATCACGTTGCAACGTTTTGCCGAGGTCGATACCGTCATCTATGAATACACGGCCGGCGGCCTGTCGTGGCCTCTCGTCGCCAGCGAGGTCAACGTCGACCCGCGCGGCAAGATGATGTATTTCACGGTGCAGCCGGCCGAGGGCGACCAACGCACGATCAGCGGCAAGTTCTCGCCGGACGGTGCCACGCTGACGCTCGATGGCGGGTACTGCGGCGACGAGACAGTGCCGATGAAGCTGGCGAAGGTGACGGATTTCGGCCGCAAGGCGGGCGCGTGCCGGCCTTGCCCGGCCGGCTGGCCGAAGCCGCCGAAGGAAGAGGCGCCGCAGCGCCAGGATGGGGAAGGAAAGGGCGAGGAAGTGCCGGCAATGCCGGAACCGGCCCCGGCGCAAAAGAAGGAACCGGTGTGGGAACCGGCCCCGCCCACGCAGGGCTGAGCCGGCTTCGATGTTACGCGGGCATCGGCGCCGCGCCGGCACCGGCGCTGAGCAGCCATGCCACCAGCAGCAGGAATGCCAGCTGCAGCGCGAACAGGATCGACAGCTGGCGTGCGGCGGCGCCCTGGTCGACCATTGGCTGGCGCTCGTAGCCGTAACCGACAAAGTAGGCCGCGAACACGGTGGCCAGGTAGTGCACGGCGCCGAACATCTCGCCCAGCTCGCCCTTGCGCGGGTGATCGACCAGCAGGTGCGACAGCACCACCAGCGTCACGTACACCACCGAGGCCCACAGGGGCGGCAGGTACAGGCCCAGTTGCTCGACCCAGCGCCGGATGGCGGGACGGGAGCGCGCCAGCAGCGGCAGGATCAGGTTGTGGGTCAGGCCCACCAGCACGATGATCTTCAGCAGCACGGCCTTGTGCAGGCTGTCCTTGCCGACCGCCAGGTTGTGCAGGTTGGTTTCGCCCTGCTTGTTATTCTGCAGGAAGAATTCGGACGACTGCACCTGCAGGATGCGCTGGAACCAGCTGATTTCCTCCAGTGCGGCCAGCGCCACCAGTGCGGTCAGGCCGGCCAGCGCCAGCAGTTCCAGGCGCATGCCCGGCTGGCGCAACCAGCGCTGCACGGTGACGTAACCCAGCATGATGGCAATCGCGGCAAAGCACAGGAACTGCATCCACTCGACGATGCCGTCCTCCACCAGCAGGCGCCACAGCCGCGCGGGTCCTTGCCGGCCCAGCCCGTGGCCAGGACCAGGACGAACAGATTGACCGCGATGCCCATCGCGATTGCCGGTTGCGCTTGCCATTTCTTAGTTACCACTCACGTGCTCCTTGATTGTTGTAGATTGTTGCGCCGCGCCCAGCGGGGCCAGCGGGGACAGCGTGTTCAGGTCGGCCGCGCGCACCGGCTCCGGCAGGCGCGCGCCGGGCACCCGCGAGTGCTGGCCGATGCGTGCCAGCGCCAGCGTCACCAGCGACGTGACGGCCCAGCCCCACAGCAGCGGGTCCAGCAGTGTATCCCACAGGTTGCCGGTCGGCAGGCGCAACAGCGTAAACAGCAGGATCGCCGTCAGCAGCGCACCGGCCTGGGGCCGGGCCAGGTTGCGCACGATGGCGACCGCGCAGGCAGCGGCGCCCAACAGCGCCACCAGCGGCGCGGCGGTAGGGCCGAAGCCCGCATAGTAATAGCCCTGGGTCAAGAGGCCCATGGCGTCGAGGTACAGGATCGCGCCCGACACGGCGATGGCGGCGGCTAGCGGGGGCATCATGACGGTGCCGCCACCGCGTTGGCCGTCCCAGTGCTGGCGCAACTTCAGCACGCAGCAACCGAACAGCAGGCCGCTGGGGTACTGGAAGGCCAGCGCCAGCCAATAGGCGGGCGAGGCCGCGCCGGGCAGCATGAACAGCGCGAACAGGACGGCCAGCAAGCCGGCCAGCGTGCGCTGCGACAGGCGCCGCACGGGCAGCACGTCCAGCAGCGCCAGCAACACGGTGGCGACGACAGTCGCCCAGGCCAGGCGGCCATAGACGATCTGGCTGGCGAGATCGGGCAGGCTCATCAGGTTTTGTCTCCGATAGTGATGCGGTAACGGTGGTGCGCAATGGCGCGCCGCTGGTAGGTATAGGCGACGTGCAGTTCGTTGCCGACCTGCTGCATGGTCGGGTACGAAAATTCGTCGCCGGCGTTGCCGCTGGCGATGTCCGCCAGGGGGCGCCACGCGCGGCCGTCTTTCGACAGCGACAGGCGCAGCATGCTGCGCGACGAGCCGCCTTCGACGACGTGGTTGTGCAGCATCAGGAATTCGCCGTTGCGCAGGCGGATCGCGGCCAGCGACGTGCTGTGGTTCGGCAGGTCCAGCGCCGGCAGGTCTTCCCAGCTGGCCCCGCCGTCGCGGCTGTAGGCCTGCTGGACGCGCTGCTCGTCGCTGGCGTCGCGCATCCAGGCGCGCACTTCGGTGGCCGAAACGGGCACGACCGTGGGTTGCAACGTGCTGGTGCTGCGGCCGATACGGGCCACCCACGTGGGGTCGCCGTCGGCATCGAACGACATCAGCATCGGGTACTTGATGCCGATCTCGAAATATACGGGCAGCCACCAGCCGCCGTCGATCAGGCCGACGGGGGACGTACGCACCAGCACGCTGGTATTGAACAGGGGCGACATCGGCAGCAACCGGCGCACGGCGAAGCTGGCGCCATGGTCGGACGACACCAGGTGCACGAGCCGCGACGCGGCCCAGCCGCCCAGGCCCGTGGCGACGACGTACAGGTGGATGCGGCCGTCGTGTGCCGTCCAGGCGACAGGATTGCCGATGCGGCGCACGCCGAAGCCCAGCGCCTGCGACAGCGAGGCGCGGCTGGCCACTTCCCAGGGCTGGCCCCATTTGCCCTCCTGCCAGCGGGCCGCGTAGACCTTGACGTTGGGAGCGCTCTCACGGTCGCCCGCCCACCAGAACGCGAGCATGCGGTCGCCCGACAGCGTGGCCAGTGCGCTGGCATGGGCGGACGGCACGTCGCGCGGCATGGGAATCAGGGAATTGGAGATTTCGGTCAGGCGGGCGGCGCCGTCCTTGACGATCATCGTGGCCGGCGTGGCGGCGGACTGCTTGGCACGAGCCCAGCGCGTGCCTTCGGCCGTGACGACCGTCGCCACCGCCAGCAGGCACACCAGTGCCGTGCGGTGGCGCGCAACCAGCTGCGCGAATCGGGAACTCTGCATAGTCTTCCGTCGAGGCCTCCGCGCGGATCGCGCCCGGGTGCCGGCCAATACATGCCGCGCCAAGTCAACAGCAAACGCAAAAACTGTCGATGTATCTCAGGCGGGCAAAGCCGCTATCCTACCGGAAAGACGATGGCATCAACAACAGAAAAATTGTGACAAAGGGCGGCCAGGCGCCAGGGACAACATGCATCGCGTTGTCCCGTCGGAATCCGGACCAGCGACATCAAAGCCGCGGTGCCTGGCAGCTGTCTTTGGGTCGGAGACCCCAAGACAGCTGCCCGACACCATGGGTTCCCGTTACGCCGCCGCGGAGAACGAATCGTGCGAAGGGAAGCGCTTGCTCAGCCATTCCTTGCGCAGCTGCAGCGTGTCCATCACGTCCGCCGGCAGCGTGTCGAGGATCTGCGGGTCGTCGCTGGGAGTATCGGCCAGCAGGCTGGCCAGGTGGATGATGCCCGCCAGCCGGCAGAACGGGTGGGCGGCCATCGGGTCGGACGAGGACTCCAGGGCTTGCACGATCTTGGCGGGGAAGTTCCAGCGGCGGCCCAGCTCGGCCGTGATATGGCCTTCCGAGAAGCCCAGCAGGCGCTGCTCGCGCTCCCAGCGCCCGCCCGGCAGGTGCGGCTGCTGCTCGATCTGGGCGAACGCCACGGGCGACACCTGGTAGATCAGCAGTTCGCCCAAGCGCAACATCATGCCCGCCAGCCAGGCTTCGCCGCCGTCGGCGCCAATGCCGCTGGCCAGCCACTTGGCATAGCCGGCGCAGGCCATGCTGCTCTTCCAGAACTCGTCCGAATCCAGGCCCGGCAGTTGCGGGAACGCCTCGGCAAAGCACGCCGCCAGGGCCAGCGTGCGGATATGGGCCATGCCGGCCAGCGCGATGGCGTCGTCCAGCGAGCTGACGCCACGGCTGGAGCCGAAGCGCGCACTGTTGGCCAGCCGCATCAGCTTGGCGGTCAGGGCCGGATCGCGGGCGATGATGGCCGCCACGCTCTTGGCGGATGCTTCGTCGTTGTCGAGGGTGGCGATCAGCTCATGGCCGACTTCGGAAATCGTGGGGAGTTTGACGTTGTCAAAGAAAATGGCAAGGCTGGTCATCGGGCGGCTCTCTGGAACGGGACTGAACTGTATTGCTCAGCAGCATGTTCCAGAGTGTAATGCCCGAAATGCTTGTTTCGCAGAATGTTTGTTTATATTCAGCAGGCGGTGTTGCGCGGATGTGTAATCCGCACGGGCGTGCGATGAAACCTGCCGATTCGGAACCCCTGGGCCAGGCACCGATTTTTTCAGGTCTGAGACCTGCGAATCGGTGCCTGATCCCGGGTTTGCACGCGTTATTTTCCTTTCGCGGCAGCCGCGGTCGCCCGGATCGTCTCCAGCGTCGCGCCCGGCGTGATCAGGTTGCCGTCGTAGCGCAGTTCGATGACGGCCGGCAGGTTGCGCTCGCGGGTAAAGGCCAGCGCGCGCTGCAGTGCGGGCGCGAAGTCGGCCGTCGCCTCGACCACCTCGCCCTGCGCGCCATAGGCCACGGCCAGTGCCGCGAAGTCCGGGTTGTGTAGCGTGGTGCCGGACACACGGCCGGGATAGTCGCGCTCCTGGTGCATGCGGATCGTGCCGAACATCTGGTTGTTGAACACGATGACGATGACGCCGGCCTGGTACTGCACCGCCGTTGCCAGCTCCTGGCCGTTCATCATGTATTCGCCATCGCCGGCAAACGTGATGACGGTGCGGGCCGGATCGACGATCTTGGCGGCCACGCCGGAAGGCACGCTGTAGCCCATCGCGCCGCTGGTCGGGGCCAGCTGCGTGCGCATAGCGCCGTAGCGGTGGAAGCGGTGCGCCCACGTGGCGTAGTTGCCGGCGCCGTTCGTGATGATGGTGTCGCGCGGCGTCAGCGCGTCGATGTCCTGCACCACCTGCCACAGGTCCAGCGGCGCGCTGCCGTCCTGGAAGATGGCGGGCTTGCCCTGCCACGCCCGCAGCTCGGCCTTGGCTTCTTCCACGCTGGCGCGCCAGGCGCTGCTGTCCACGGGGGCCAGCGCGGCCAGCATCTGCGCCGCCTGCGGCATGCCGCTGGCGATCATCAGGTCGGCCTGGTAGACGCTGCCCAGTTCCTCCATGCTGGCGTGGATGTGCACCAGCTTCTGCTGCGGCACCGGGGAGGCGATGATGGAATAGCCGCTGGTCGTCATCTCGCCCAGGCGCGGGCCGATGGCGATCAGCAGGTCCGCCTCCTTGACGCGCTTGGCCAGCTTCGGATTGATGCCGATGCCGACGTCGCCGATGTAGTGCGGGTGGTCGTTGTCGACCAGGTCCTGGAAGCGGAACGCGCACGAGACGGGCAGCGCGTTCGCTTCGGCGAAACGCACGATGTCGGCACAGGCCGCGTCCGTCCAGCCACTGCCGCCCAGCAGCAGCAGGGGGCGCTTGGCCTCGGCCAACATGGCGCGCAGCCGGTCCATCTGCTGCTGCGAAGGCGACGCCTGCACGGGCTGGTAGGCGCGGGTATCGGCCACGGCGGCCTGGGTGACCAGCATGTCCTCCGGCAGGGCCAGCACGACGGGGCCCTGGCGCCCGCTGGTGGCGACCTGGAACGCGCGCGCGATGTATTCGGGGATGCGGTCGGCGCGGTCGATCTGCGCGACCCACTTGGCCATCTGGCCGAACATGCGGCGGTAGTCCACTTCCTGGAACGCCTCGCGGTCCATGAAGTCGCTGCCTACCTGGCCGATGAAGAGGATCATCGGCGTCGAATCCTGGAACGCCGTGTGCACGCCGATCGACGCGTTGGTGGCGCCGGGACCGCGCGTGACGAAGCAGATGCCGGGTTTGCCCGTCAGCTTGCCGTAGGCGTCGGCCATGAACGCGGCGCCGCCTTCCTGGCGGTTGATGACGAAGCGGATCGAGGAATCGTGCAGCGCGTCCAGCACGTCCAGGTAGCTTTCGCCCGGTACGCCGAAGGCGGTGTCGACGCCGTGGATTTTCAGTGCATCGACCAGGATCTGGCCGCCGGAACGGGAAGGGTGCGTCATGTTCTGCCTCGAAGGATGTGATCCTTCGCATTCTAGAGTGGCACCCGGCATGCGGCTTTTGAAATGGCGACACCAAATTTATTTTTTGCCACGCCTGCGAAATCGTTTGACATGCTTACACCTGTCAGATAATGTTTACACATGAAACGCGAAACTGAACAAAGAGACGGCGACCGCCTGCTGGCGACGCTGGCCGCGCTGTCCAACCCGCACCGGCTGCGCATCGTGGCCGCGCTGGCCGCGGGCGGGCGCAACTACGTCAGCCAGCTGGCGCGCGAGATCGGCATCAGCCGCCCGCTGTTGCACCTGCACCTGCAGAAGCTGGAGGAGGCGGGGCTCGTCGTCAGCCAGATGGAACTGTCGGCCGATGGCAAGGCCCTGAATTTTTTCGATGTCACCCCGTTCGACGTGGCACTGACCCCGGCGGCCATCGCCGCGGCGGCGCCGACGCTGACGATCAACCCTGAAAAGTAGAGGCTTACGATGTCCGAACCCATTTACCTGATCACCATCAGCCTGTTCATCTTTGCCGTGCTGGGCGTGTTCGGCATGCGTCACCTGTCCGTCATCGCGCAGGCCAAGTACCGTGACGCCAACGACGAGGCGTACCGCCAGCTGGCGCAGCGGGCCGTTGCCACCCAGGCCGACAACGCGGCCGCGCTGAAGGCGCTGCAGGCCACGCTGGACGCGGTGCATGCACGCCTCGTCACCGTCGAGAAGGTCCTCAAGGAAGTCGGCTGATCCCCGCCGCTGCAACCCATCCAACCCCGAAGGAGCTGTCATGAACGACGTATCGCTGTTCCGAATGAACCTGCTGCGTGCCGTGTACCTGCTGATCGGGGTCGGGCTGGCGCTGAACGTGTGGCCGCAACTGGCCGGTCCGCCCGTCGAACTGATGCAGGGCCTCGTCAACTGCATGCTGGCCGTGGTTGCCGTGCTGGCGTTCGTCGGCGTGAAGTACCCGCTGCGCATGCTGCCGCTGCTCCTGTGGGAGCTGCTGTGGAAGTCGCTGTGGGTGCTGCTGGTGGCGTTGCCGGCCTGGCGCGCCGGCACCATGGACGACGGCATCGCCGCCACGCTGTTCGCTTGCGCGGTCGGCATCGTCGTGCCGCTGGCGCTGCCATGGTCGTACGTGTGGGCGCGCTACGTGACGGGGCAGGGCGAACCGTGGCGCCGGGCAAAACCCGCGGTAGCTGCGCCGCATGCGGTACAATAGCGGCCGAAGCAAGCCAGACAGCCGCTGGCCGGCGCAGCAATGCGCTGGCGGGAGGAAGGTCCGGACTCCACAGAGCGGGGTGACGGTTAACGGCCGTCCGCTGAAAGTCCTTCGGGATATAAGGCGAGGAACAGGGCCACAGAGACGAGCGTATTAAGTTACGGTGAAACGCGGTAACCTCCACCTGGTGCAATTTCAAATAGGCACGCGATGATGCTGCTCGCGGAGCGTGCGGGTAGAAAGCTTGAGCGGTGGAGTAATCCACCGCCTAGAGGAATGGCTGTCATAGCGCGGGCGACCGCGCCGTAACAGAATCCGGCCTATCGGCTTGCTTCACTTTATTTCCCCCAACAGCCTCGCCAGCCTTCAGCGCTTTCGCATCGCTGGTTGGGCGCTGGCGAGTCTTTCGGTGCCGCGTGGCTGGCGCCGTAGCATGGCGCTGTCCTGCTCATGCAGACTGTTCTTCTGGCACGGCCGCTACCGGTCTTATTGCACTTCAAGTATACGAAAAACAATGTCGTAGCGGCTACCATCCGTTGGTTCCTTACCATCAGGACAGGCGACGATGTAAGGGTACAAGCGATTTTCCGCTGGCCTCCGCCAATTGACAAGTGTGTGATGTCGTCTAGAGCACCCTGGGTTCTCCAGTTAAGGAAGCGCTGATCAATTGACGATTTTCAGCGTGCCTGCAGTCTTTTGACGGCCAAGCCGTCCCGGCATTTTGATATGCGCGTTTTGTGGTCGGGACAGCCGAATTTACAGCGAATCGTCGGGTTTTTTCGCGCCTTTCGGCGCTCAGGACGCACGTGGGGATTCAGTGATCGTAAATCGCCGGCCAGCCAGCATCAGATTTGCTAAGCCGAACAGCGTGAACAGCTGAGCAGTGTTCTTTGCCAGGCCGCGATAGCGCGTCTTCCGGTGACGAAACAGGTTCTTGATGACGTGGAACGGATGCTCGACTTTCGCCCGCACGCTGGCTTTGAGATGCTCCAGTTTTTCGACCATGCGACCCAGCTTGTTCTTCGGCAGCGCCTTGCGCTTGGAACGCTTCATCGCGACATGCCATGTGACTGATTTGCCTTGATTCTCCGGGCGTTTCTCCACGCCTTGGTAGCCCGCATCGCCCAGCGCAGCAGACTCGTCGCCATGCAACAGCGCGCCAGCTTGCGTGACGTCCGAGACGTTGCCGGCGGTGCCGATGACGGTGTGCACGAGGCCCGACGCAGCGTCCACGCCCACATGCGCTTTCATCCCGAAGTGCCAATCGTTGCCCTTCTTCGACTGGTGCATTTCCGGATCGCGCTCTCCGTCTTTGTTCTTCGTCGACGGCGGCGCCGCGATCAACGTGGCGTCGACGAACATCAAAATCAGCCAGAGAATAATGCACTTCTGATTTTCTGTTGAATCTGTTGCCGAACCGTCGTGTTATTGACCGTTGAGTCTGCCGGATTTACACAGTACTCTGCCACCACATCGGCACCGGTACCGTTCTTGGTGAACTGAAGTTCAAGCCATATAGGTCGCGCCTGTCCAGGCGAAAGCTCGTATCGCACAGTCTGCGCGAGGTGGTAGTACGATCCCGCTTGTTTCTCGTGCTTATATCCGTTGTCGAGCGTGTAGGTGCGGTCGATCGTTTTCTTATGGATTGCGACTTGTTCCGGAGACTTGAAAGCGAACGTGCGCATAGCGCGTCCATATAAGGTATCAACATCGACAGACTTTTTCAAACCATCAACGAAATAGCAACCAGCCTCTTGCGCTTTTTTTCCACTAGTAGAGGTGTATTCCACCGGTTGACGTTGGTTGGCGCCACTCTTGCTTATTGGTTGCCCGTCGGATTCGATCTTCAAGATGCCGCCCAGAGTTGGATCAACGGTTGTGCAGCCAACAAGCATGCCGGCTGCAACACACGACGAGAAAATTGTTTCAATCCTGCGCATGATACCTCCTCTCTTTCGCCGGACCTGACGAACAGGGCCGGCGATCGCCAGTTAGAATTGTGGTTCAGGTTCGTAATACTCCGGCTGTTGGCGAGACTGATCGTCTGCGTTAGTACCCGCAGCTCGTCCCCTGGGTGGTGCAAATTCAATATTGCCCACCCGAGCCAGAGACAAATAAACATGGCTAGCTTCAACTGCAGAAACATCAACCTCGTTACCACCTTCATCCCGAGCAGGAAACTGGACGAGGCGGCCCTCGACTTTGACGCGCGCACCTTTTTGCAAAATACGAGCACAGCTTTCGGCATTATGGTCGTAGCCGGTCTCACACAGTAAATCGCCAAGGCAAACTAAGCCTTTAACCAAGGCAATTGCATCCCCCTCAGTCTTTGAATCGCTGATTACCTGCCGAGGGCTTCTTCGCCACGGTCAATAGCGCCCCTGTCGAGCAGCATCAACTCCTTCCGAGACTTTTGACGAACTGTCATTGCGCTCTCCAAATTACACCCTGAGCCATATCGCCGCCCTGCGAAGTTTCGCGATGATTTTGGAGTTTGGTAATCCGTCGTGCCTGCTGTGGTGAAGTAGCCCTATGACAACGAGTTTTTCAACGCCTTCCGGCTCGAATTGAAATCATCATATATTGAGCTATCGGTAGATAATTCATTGCGCGGATCAGCGAGAAAAGAATCTATACCGGAGTCAACGGCTTCGAGTAGCTTCTCCAAAGAAATAGGACCATATTTCCTTTTTTCGTGCAATATGTCTACGCCTGACTTGTTCTTGTTAAAATGAAGGTTAAAGGAAGAGTCCGCGCCGACGTATTCGTAACGCTTTTTACCACCCTTCAACTGAAGCAGGCCATCGATTAGATCGACTAAAGAAACATAGATCATATGCGACAATTGTGGATGGCCTCGAGATGACACTATTTTTCCGTCAAAGGAGAACTCGACATCCCCCAGGTCGAATCCAGTTGCCGATTCTTCGTTGTCGTTGCGATAGATCTTAAACGTGAGCATGGTCATTCACTTCTTACTGGAAACACCGTAATCGTTCGGTTGCCATCCTGAGAGTCGAAGATGCCACGTACTCGATCCATTTTGCCGTTGATCTTCATTCTTTTCTCGTATGTTTGTATTCTTCGGTTAGGGTCACTGACCCTCGTACCTTTTTTGACAAGGCATTCGCATGCGATTTGAATTTGTGCTTGCGTTGAACCCCGTTCGAATAAATCGCCCGGGCCATCGGAATGCGTACCACTAATATGACGTTCATCAATGTGTTGCCAGCCTTCTTTGGCATTGCCCGGCGGAATCCATGGCTTTGGCTCTTTCCGTCCAGACAATCCTAACGGATCAATCCACCCTGTCGAGTTTGGCACATATTGATAAAGGTGGTGACCACCGGACAGACCGATTGGATCTCGCGTCAGATACCGCGCTGTATCGGGATCATAGTAGCGGAATCTGTTGTAGTGCAGCCCGGTTTCGTCGTCGAGGTATTGCCCCTGGAACCGCATCGGGTTACGTATCCCCGCCTTGTACGCGGCGTCGCTGATTGCATCTTTCGCTTTCCCCCACGCCTGGTACTGCGCGGACCAGGCTACGTTGCCATCGCAATCCGTCAGCTCCTGCGGCGTACCAAGGTGGTCGCATTGATAGAAGGCGATCTCATCCTTGCTGAACGGCTCGGGGCCATGCTCGAGTTCCCCATTCCATAGCGGATCAAGAGCAATGTCATACCTTCCGTCGTTGCCTGCCATCAGCGCTTTCACATCCGTGGTCGGCGCCAACTGAAGGGCCCGGTTTCGCGTGGCCTGAACCAGCGGTATGAAGCTGCCGCGCTCGTACACATAGTGAACGGTTCGTTCGCGCCCCGCATGTCCCTGGTGGACGCTGCTCTCAAGCGCCAGCGTGTCGCCATCCCAGCCGTACGTGGTTCGGGTCGCCTGCCTGAAGGCAGTGCCTTCCGCCGCCTGGCTGTGCTTGGCAATGCGCCGCCCCAGTGGATCGTAGGCAAAGGTGGTGACACCATACCGGGTGTTAGCACGGGTCATGCAGTTGAACGCATCCCATTCGAACGTGTCGCGCTGTCCATTCTGCACCCGTTCGACGAGGTTGCCGCGCTCGTCGTAGCGGTAGCTGGTGCCGGCATATTCCTTGAGCATGTTGTCCAGCACTTTTGGTAGCGGGGTGCGCTGGCTGGTTGCCTCTCGCTGCGCAGTATTCGGCGCCTGGATATTGCCTGCCGGGTCGAACGCGAAGGTTTCGTGGCCCATGGCGCTGTTCGCGGCGAGCAGGCGCCCGACCGGGTCGTAGCGGTACTCGATGCGGCCGCGCCGGTTGTCGTCGATGCCGGTCAGTTGGCCGGACTGGTCATAGCAGTAGCGCCGCTGGATCGCTGCCTGCATACCGACCTGGACGTCGGGGCGATATTGGTCGGGAGCGAAGTTCTGCTGGGTCCGTGCGATCGCGCCTAGCTGTTGTTCGATCAGGCGGCCGGCCGGGTCGTACTTCATCGTTTGCAGCAGGCCGTTGGCCTGCGTGCGGCCGGTTTCCTGGTACAGCGCGTCACGCTCGAAAGACACGAGCTCTTGCCCATCGAGCAGCAAGCCGTGTACGTGGCCGGCGCCGTAAGTCAGCCAGTCGATGCGGTGGCCGTCCGGGCGAATGGTGCCGATGCGCTGGTTGAGTTCATCGTAGCCGTGGTGCCAGACCGCGGTGCGCTTGTCCGGGTGGAATGGACCTTGGTAATGCTGGTGCTCGCGTACCAAATTTCCGGCAGCGTCGTAAAGCCATTGCAGCCGGGCGTGCTCGTTCCTTGCGTCGGCCAGTTGGCCGTTGGCGTTGTAGGCGAACGTTTCGATTTGCTCGGCCTGCCCGGGGGCTGCGGCGCGGCGTTGCACCAGTCGGCCCATGGGGTCGAAGTCGAGCCGCGTGGTGACGCCAGCTTCGACGGTTTCCGCCAGCACGCCGGTGCCTTCATGGTAGCGGTACTCGGTGGTCTTGCCATCGAAACCCTGTTCCTGCAGCAGGCGGCCGACCGGATCGTACTGGAAGCAGTAGACGCTGCCGTTTTCGTTTTCGAGTGTGGACAAGCGGCCCAGCGCGTCCCAACGGTACTGCAAGCTTTGGCCCAGCGCATCGCTGCCCTGCGCGATCAGGCCGGCCGCGGTGTAGCGGTAGGCTGTCCTGCGTTGCAGTGCGTCGATGTGCGCGAGCAGCCGGCCCTCAGCGTCGTGGCGCAGTTGTTCTTCGGTGCCGTCGGGATGGATGACGGCTTCGAGTTGGCCGGGATGATTCCCACTGTCGCGGCTGCGCGCCAGGGTCTCGGCACTGACCAGGGTGTAGCGATAACGGGTGAGATTGTCCGCGGCATCATGCTTTTAATTAGGCGCTTGCGGTCGTCATATTCCCACTGGCTGCTGTGCCCGGAGCAGTCCGTGTAGCTGGCGAGCTGGCCGTCTTCGTTATAGACGAGTTTCTTGACGCCGCCCTTGGCATCGGTGACTTCGACGGGCCGGCCGACCTTGTCGTAGGCGTATTGCGTCTTGTTGCCGCGTGGGTCGATTTCCTCGACCAGGTGGCCCTGGGCATTATAGTCACGCTTCCACGTGCCGCCTTCGGCGTCGAGGATGCCGGTGATGCGGTGTTGGGCGTCGTACTCGAAGTGGACCTGGCTGCCGTCGGCGCGGGTGTGCGTGAGCAGGTTGCCGTGGTCGTCGTAACGGTAATGCTCGCTGCTGCCGTCGGCGTGGATGTGACGGACGACGTTCTTCGCATCGTCGCGGAAGAACCATTCTTCGCCCCCGTCCGGATAGACGGTGCGGTAGGTGTAGCCGGCGATGTCGTAGTAGTAGCGGGTCTCGTTGCCCAGCGCATCGGTGACGTAGGTCAGGCGGATGTTCTTGTCCCACTCGAGCCGGGTGTCGTGGGTGCCATCGTCCGCCCATTCCCGGATCGCCTTGGCGCTTGGCTCGGTTCCGTCGTACGCGAGGTTCATGCCGCGCCCGGTGCGGTCGGTGTAGCGCGTAATCAGGTGGTGGTCGTACTGGTAGTGCCAGGCGGCGGCGTTTTCGTCCTGGGCTTGGAGCAGGTCGCCGTGCTCGTCGTAGTCGTAGGCGGCGAGCTGGCGCACCAGCTTGCCGTCCTGGATCTCCCACAGCGCGCGGATGCAGCCGGTGTCGGCGTCGACCTGGGTGCCGGCATGGGCGATGATGGTGTCACCTTGCTTGCTGATGATGTCGCTAAGTACCGTCTCGCCGGCGACGACGTGGTCGTAGCGCAAGCCGAGGGCCGCGCCGTCTTTGGCATGCAGCGAGATCAGCCGGAAATGCTGCTTGCCCATTTCCGCCGCTTTGGCGCGGACGGTGTCGGTCAGTTCGTAGGTTTCGCGCCATTGGCTGGGTTCGCCTTCTGGCAGCGGCTTGCCGAAGTCCAGCGTGAGCAGGGTGACGCTCATGCGGGTGAGCATGACCTGCTCGACCGGGTCGTAGTGACGCTGGCCGATATTCAGCCATGGATAGCGGTGGCTGCGGCCATCGGCGGCGTGATACAGCAGGCCGGCTGGCTTGCCTTGGCCGACGACGTCGATGCGCGTGCTATACGGCGTGAGCCAACGCGCGCCGAGATTGCCGCGATCATAGGCGGTCAGTTGGCTGCGGTAGGTGCGGCTCCATTCAATGGGAAGCGGCGCGTCCAGCACGAAGTCGGTATGCGTAAACGTTTCAGCGCCGGTGGCAAAGCTGATCGAGCGCCCAGTGCCGCCTTTGGCGGGGCACAGCTTGCAGTTGTTGGCATCGCCCGTTGCCGGGCTTTGATGACTGGTGGCGGCGAGCTCCTGCCCGGGTTTATCCTTCTTGTGCTGGGCGCCCTTGGCGGACGGCACCAGCGCCATATGGGGCTTCTTGTGCTTGACGACCGCGTCGCGCAGGCGCACCAGGATCCACTTGATGCTCATCTGCGCCTGTTCGTCGGCCAGGGACGCGAGCTTGCCGCGAAACGCCGGCTTGAACTCCTTCAGGTGACCGATGATGGCCGTCACGCCAGCGACCGCACTTTGCGGCAACTGCCTGGCTGCGGTGGCGGCAGCGTAGTTCGCTGCCCTTTTGTACTGCCGGTCAATCGCGCCCAGCATGCGGCGCCAGCTGCTTTGCACCTTGGGGTCGTGCAGCTTGCTCTCCACTTCCGCTGGGGCAGCCACTTCGAACAGCGGCTCGTTGCCGATGCAGCGGTTGAGGATCTTGATCAGGTCGTCGGCAATGCCGTCGGCCACCTTGGCGCATTCGTCCAGGATGCCTGACAGCCTGCTCATCGCGCCGTCGATGAAAGTCTCGAGTTCGCCGGCAAGCCTGGCGTTGAGGTGCAGGACCAGCACCTCGACCAATGCGGCGCCGATATCCTTGGCGCCCATCGCCAGCTTTTGCCGGGCCAGGTGCAGGGCCGGACGCAGGCTCATGCGCGCCGCGCCCATCCCCGGCGGCACCGGCACCACGCCGATCAGGTTGATGCCCAGGCTGACCCAGGCCAGGAAATCGACTTTCTCCTTTTTCTTGTCGACGTATTTCTGGATGATCCCCACCACGTCCATGATGGCGTCCATCAAGGCCATGATGTTGCCGATCACCGGCAAGCTGCCCGCGACCGTGCTCAGGCGGTCCAGCGTCACGTAGTCGTAGCTGATCTTGCGCAGCCATTTGTCGAAGGCGGCGGCGGCGGCACCGACGTCTCGCTGGTCGATCGTGTTGAGCGGTGCGACGGCGACTTCCGGGGCGCGTCCGATGGGCTTGGGCGTGGGTTCGGTCATGGAGCTGTTATACGAGGGTTTTTTTCACAGGCGAGGGCTGCGGATCAGAGTCGATCTGCGCGCAGACGTACGAGCATCAGGCCGGGAAAGGTTGTTATTTTAGCATGGCAGTACAACTGCATCACGGGCCGCGGACGTTCGGCCGTTCAAGGAGCATTGCGCGAGCTGGCTCCCGGAGAAGCGTCCGCTCCTGTTATATATCCTAGGCCGTTCGCCAAGCTGGCAAGGAAGCATCACCGTCTCATTGGTCAAGGTCAAATCGAACGCGGCTTTATAAACACAGCGCGTGCAGCAAACGTGGCAACACGAAGATCGACGTTTTCGCGAGTTATAGGTGGGCCATGCTTTCGCCACGACACCGTGGGACAGTTCACTGATACTAATGGCCCTCTTCATTTGCGGCGGCGCCGGGTGACAGCGGCGCGACGGCCGGACGGGGGCCGGCGCGGCGCTACTGGCGGGCCTTGGAAACGGGCAGTGAAGCACGCTGCTACCCTGGTAAGCGTGAAGCGGTCACTTCGTCCAGGCGCCGCATCGTGCCGTTACTTGTTCGTGGGTGGCGGGCCGGGCGATTGGGCGGACCAGGGCGTCGGAACGCGTATAATTCATGCATTGCAACATGAAAAACGCGTTGAATTTGTATAGACAAGTTATTGCTGAGCAGAACCGAATCTGGTGTTCCCCGTAACGGTCCAGTTAAGATTTTGTTAGCGCACGGATAGCGGTCGGCGCCTGGCTGGATAGTGCCCACTACGGGCGAGGCCCCGGCCGGCGCTAAAGATGAGTTACCCCGGCGATTGCGAAGTGAGTACTTCCGTCGCGTAAACCGGACGTTGTCAGCCCGCGACGCTCTCGTTTCCTCTCGGTAACTTCATAGTCTTTCCTCAATTATTTTATATGACCCCATCCACGCGCTTGCGGTGCTGTGCAGATGAGGTAGCACTTTCAAATTCCCCTCTAGGTGCCTGATTTCTCGAGCTATTTTGACTTGAGGTCGCTTCAACGATCGGCGCTAAGTCCTTAATTTCATTAGTAAAAATCGCTTTTTGCTAGCCGGAAATCGCTTGACCACCCTCTTGCCTTACTCTAAAGTGGGCATCTGTGTGAAAAAGTGTAGTTTTGTGGGAATTTCTGGCGAAACGGGCACCACCAAAACATCACCGAACAATAACCAGGGTTTCTGAAGAGAAAGTTTAGCCGTGTTCCAGGGCGCGTCCGCAATCACTCTCGATGCGAAGGGCAGGATGTCTATTCCAGCCAAGCATCGTGACGCACTGAGCATTCAGTGCGAAGGACGCCTCACGCTGACCAAGCACCCGGACGGCTGCCTGCTGATGTATCCCCGTCCCGTGTGGGAAGCCAAGCGCGACCAGATCGCCGCGTGGCCCATGTCCGCACGCGGCTGGCAGCGCATCCTGCTGGGCAACGCCAGCGACGTGGAAATGGACTCGGCCGGCCGCATCCTGATCGCGCCGGAACTGCGCGACGCCGTCGGCCTGGGCCGCGACGTCGTCCTGTCCGGCATGTTGACCCACTTTGAAATCTGGGATCCGGTCAAGCGCGCCGAAAACGAGCAGGCGACCATCGATGTCGGCATGCCCGACGCCCTGTCCGATTTCTCCTTCTGAAGGCTCCGCACATGACCAACACAGCGGTGCCAGAATTCCAGCATCGTACGGTGCTGCTAGATGAAGCGGTCGATGCGCTCGCCATTGCCGGCGCGCGCGCGGACGGCATCTACATCGACGGCACCTTCGGCCGCGGTGGCCACAGCCGCCTGCTGCTGTCGCGCCTTGGCGCCAATGGCCGCCTGATCGCGTTCGACAAGGACCCGCAGGCCATCGCCACCGCGCAAGGCATCGCCGACGCGCGTTTCACCATCGTCCACGACAGCTTCGCCACGATGGCGGCGGCGCTGGCCGAACGCGGAATCGCGCACGTGGACGGCGTGCTGCTGGACCTGGGCATCTCGTCGCCCCAGGTCGACGACGCGGCACGCGGTTTCTCTTTCCGCAATGACGGCCCGCTCGATATGCGCATGGACACCACGCGCGGCATCTCGGCGGCACAGTGGCTTGCCACGGAATCCGAACAGACACTGGAAAAGGTGATCAGGGAATATGGGGAAGAACGGTTTGCTTTTCAGATTGCAAAGGCGATTGTTGCTCGCCGGGCAGTCGAGCCAATTTCAACCACACGACAGCTTGCCGGCCTCGTGGCAGGCGCGGTCAAAACCCGGGAGAAGGGCAAGGATCCGGCCACAAGGACCTTTCAGGCTATCCGGATTTTCGTCAATAAAGAGCTTGAAGACCTCGAAGCAGGTCTGAAGCAGGCCTACGACGCGCTGGCGGTGGGCGGCATCATGGCCGTCATCAGCTTCCATTCGCTGGAAGACCGTATCGTCAAGCGCTTCTTCGCCGAGCGTGTCAACGTGGCGCAGCCGGATCGCCGGCTGCCGATCCGCGCCGTCGACCTGCCGCAGCCCGAGATGAAGCTGCTGGGGAAGATGAAGCCGTCGGACGCCGAAGTGGACGCCAACCCGCGCGCCCGCTCCGCCGTGATGCGCGTGGCGCAACGCCTGGCCACGAACCATCCGGGAGCGGCGACATGAGCGGCAAGATCAACGCCGTGCTGGCCGCGCTGCTGGTCATCTGCGCGCTGTCGCTGGTGCGCTCGCAGTACGAGGCGCGCCATCTGTTCATCGAACTGGAACGAGCGCAGTCGCAGGCCCGCCAACTCGACATCGAATGGGCCCAGCTGCAGCTGGACCAGTCCACCCTGGGCAAGCACGCCCGTATCGAGGAAATCGCCCGGCGCGACCTCGAGATGACGCCGCTGACGCCGGCCCGCACGCAATACCTGACGGAGGGCGGCCAATGACCCGCGCCAGCAGCCGTGCGAGCACCGCCGCGGGCGCCCGCGTGGCCGCGTCGAAAGGCGTGTCGTTCTCGCGCAGTCCCGTGCTGGCCGTGCGTCTGCCCACGTGGCGCTCGCGCGTCGTGTTGTTCGTGCTGTTCGCCGCATTCGCCGCGCTGGCCGGCCGCGCCCTGTGGCTGCAAGGCCTGTCCACCCAGTTCCTGCAACGCCAGGGCGAAGCCCGCTACGCCCGTACGATCGAGCTGCCCGCCACGCGCGGCAAGATCATCGACCGCAACGGCCAGGTGCTGGCCTCGTCGATTCCCGTGAAGGCCATCTGGGCCATCCCGGACGACGTGCTGCAGGCGCCGCCGGAGAAGCTGCGCGAACTGGCGCGCCTGCTGGACATGAGCGAGGCCGACCTGCGCAAGAAGCTCGACTCGGACCGCAACTTCGTCTACCTGAAGCGCCAGGTGGAGCAGGACGTGGCCGACAAGATCGCCAAGCTCAAGATCGACGGCATCGACACCCGCAAGGAATACAAGCGCTTCTACCCGCAGGGCGAAGTGATGACGCACGTCGTCGGCTTCACCAACGTGGAGGACGTGGGCCAGGAATCGATGGAGCTGGCGCAGCAGAAGACGCTGGTGGGCACGCCCGGTTCGCGCCGCGTCATCAAGGACCGGCTGGGCCACATCGTCGAGGACATCGGCGCCAAGCACGAACCGCACGACGGCAAGGACCTCGTGCTGTCGGTCGATTCGAAGATCCAGTACATCGCCTTCACGCAGCTGAAGGGCGCGGTGGAAAAATTCAGGGCCAAGGCCGGCGCCGCCGTCGTGCTGGACGTGCACACGGGCGAAGTGCTGGCGCTGGCGAACTACCCCAGCTACGACCCGAACGACCGCCGTGCGCTGACGGGTGCGCAGTTGCGCAACCGCGTGATGACGGACTCGTTCGAACCCGGCTCCACGCTGAAACCCATCACCGTGGCGCTGGCGCTGGACAAGGGCAAGGTCTCGCCGCACACGACGATCGACACGGGCAACGGCCGCCTGCAGATCCTCGACCGCCCGATTACCGATACCAAGCCGCACGGCGTCATTACCGTGCAGCAGATCGTCGAGATGTCGTCCAATATCGGTACGTCGAAGATTGCGCTGTCGATGCCCGCGCAGGACATGTGGGAGATGTTTACCAAGGTCGGCTTCGGCCAGCAGCCGAAGTGGGGCTTCCCCGGCGCCGTGGCGGGCCGGGTGCGGCCTTACAAATCGTGGCGGCCGGTCGAGCAGGCCACGATGAGTTACGGTAACGGCATCGCGGTATCGCTGATCCAGCTGGCGCGTTCGTACATGATGTTCGCCCGCAACGGCGACACGATCCCGCTGACGTTCCAGAAATCGCACGAGATGCCGGTCGGCCAGCAGATCATCAAGCCGCAGACGGCACGCGACATGCGCGAGATGCTGGAGATGGTCGTCTCCGGCAAGGACGGCACGGCCAAGCAGGCACAGATTCCCGGCTACCGCGTGGGCGGCAAGACCGGCACGGCTTATAAGGTGGAAAACGGCCGCTATGCGATACCGCGCAAGTACATCGGTACGTTCGTCGGCATCGTGCCGATGTCGGCGCCGCGCTTCATCATCGCCGTGATGATCGACGAACCCACGCAGGGTGGTCACTTTGGCGGCCAGGTGGCCGCGCCCACGTTCGCCAAGGTCGCGGAAAACGCGCTGCGGGCCATGAACGTGCCACCCGACTCCACGGTCACGGAAATCGTCGCGCCGAGCGATACCGGACCGGAGGCCATGTAATGAGCGACATGAAGAACAATAAAGACATCAGCAACTGGATCAAGCAGGCCGCGCCCACCGGGCAACTGGCTTCCGACTCGCGCCGAATCAAGGCGGGGGACGTGTTCTTCGCCTATCCGGGCGAGGGCACCGGCGACGGCCGCCAATTCATCGGCGCCGCGATCGCGCAGGGCGCCGCGGCCGTCGTCTACGACCCCGCCGGCTTCGACTGGCAACCCGAATGGACGGTGGCCAGCCTGGCCGTGCCGGACTTGAAACGCCAGGCCGGCCCCATCGCGCACGCGTTCTACGACATGCCCGATGCCGCAATGTTCACGGTCGGCGTGACGGGCACCAACGGCAAGACGTCGAGTGCCGTCTGGCTGGGCCATGCGCTGGCCCGCGCCGGCGACACCGCCGCCGTCATCGGCACGCTGGGCGTGGCGCTGTTCCAGGGCCGCGCCGAGCCGGAATTCGACGCCACCGGCTACACGACGCCGGACCAGGTGCTGCTTGCCCGCACGCTGGCCGACTGCCGCGCCGCCGGCGCCAGCGCGCTGGCGATCGAGGTATCGTCCATCGGCCTGGAACAGGGCCGCGTGGACGGCATGCATTTCGACGTGGCGCTGTTTACCAACCTGACGCGCGATCACCTGGATTTTCACGGCACGATGGCGGCGTACGAAGCCGCCAAGCGCCGGCTGTTCGAGTGGCCCGGCCTGAAGCATGCCGTGATCAACCTGGACGACGCGGCCGGCCTGCGCCTGGCGCAGCACGTGGCAGCGCAGGGCCAGGCGATCGTCACGGGTTATACGCTCAAGGATGCGGCCACGCAGCCGGACCTGCCAGGGGTGACGATGCTGCGCGCCGCGCAGGTCCGCACGCGCAGCGCCGGCACCGAGTTCAACCTGGACTCGCCGCTGGGCGGCGCCCACGTGCGCACCCAGCTGGTGGGCTCCTTCAACGTCAGCAACGCGCTGGGCGTGCTGGGCGCGCTGCTGGCGAAAGGGCTGCCGCTGCGCGCGGCGGTAGATGCCATCGAAGCGTTGACGCCAGCGCCGGGCCGCATGCAGCTGGTCGGCGGCAACGAGGCGCCGATGGTCGTCATCGACTACGCCCACACGCCGGATGCGCTGGAAAAAACCGTCGACGTGCTGAAGGCCGTGGCGCAGGACCGCAACGGCCAGCTGTGGTGCGTGTTCGGCTGCGGCGGCGACCGCGATCCGGGCAAGCGGCCGCAGATGGGCCGCATCGCGCAGGCCGCGGATCACGTGCTGGTCACCAGCGACAACCCGCGCAGCGAGGAGCCGCAGGCCATCATCGAACAGATCGTGGCCGGCATGGACAAGAGCCTGCCCGCCACCGTGCAGGCGATCGAGGACCGCGCCGCCGCGATCCTGTCGGCCATCAAGCACGCGGCCAAGAACGACGTGATCCTCGTGGCCGGCAAGGGCCACGAGCCATACCAGGAAATCAAGGGCAAGAAGCTGCCGTTCTCGGACGCCGACCATGCCCAGCTGGCCCTGTCGGCCCGCTTGACGATGATGAGGCCGGGCTGATGCGCGCGACCATTGCCGAGATCATGAAAGCGCTGCCGGGCGCCCGCTACGTCGGGCCGGCCGGCGACCTGCCGTTCGACGGCGTATCCACCGACAGCCGCACGGCGGCCCCGGGCGCGCTGTTCGTCGCGCTGCGTGGCGAGGTATTCGATGCGCACGCGTTCCTGCCGCAGGTCGCGCAACGCAATGTGGCCGCTGTCGTCGTCGACACGCTGCCGGATGGCTGGACGCTGCCCGCCATTGTCGTGCCGGACACGCTGGTCGCGCTGGGCCGCATCGCCAACCACTGGCGCCGTCGCTTCGCGCTGCCGCTGATCGGCGTCACGGGCAGCAACGGCAAGACGACGGTCAAGGAGATGATCGCCGCGATCCTGGCCGCCCAGGCTGGGGAAGAGGGCCGGCTGGCCACGCGCGGCAACCTCAATAACGAGATCGGCGTGCCGCTGACGCTGTTCCGCCTGGCGCAGGCGCACCGCTCGGCGGTCGTAGAACTGGGCATGAACCACCCCGGCGAGATCGGCCGGCTGGCCGCGATTGCCGCACCGACGATCGGCCTGGTGAACAACGCCCAGCGCGAGCACCAGGAATTCATGCACACGGTGGAAGCGGTGGCACGCGAGAACGGCTCCGTGCTGGCGGCCTTGCCGGCCGACGGCGTCGCCGTGTTCCCGGACCAGGACGAGTTCACGCCCATCTGGCGCGAGCTGGCCGGCACGCGCCGCGTGCTGACGTTCGGCCTGACCAAGGACGCGGATGTCAGCTGCACGTTCCGCGCCGACGATTTCGGCAACCAGATGTTCGTCACGATACGTACCGACGGGGCGCCGCTGCAGTTCTTCGTCGGCCTGCAGGCGGCCGGCGAGCACAACGTCCGCAATGCGCTGGCGGCCATTGCGTGCACCTACGCGGCCGGCATCGCGCCGGAAAAGATCAAGGAAGGGCTGGACCACTTCGCCCCCGTCAGCGGCCGCCTGCAAAGGAAGCAGGCGGGCAACGGCGCCGTCGTCATCGACGACACGTACAACGCCAATCCCGACTCCGTGCGCGCCGCCATCGACGTGCTGGCCGGTGCCCCCGCGCCGCGCGTGCTGGTGCTGGGCGACATGGGCGAAGTGGGCACGCAGGGGCGCGAGTACCACGAAGAGATTGCCGCCTATGCGGCAGGCAAGGGCATCGACCAGGTGCTCGTCACGGGCGAGCTGGCCGCGCACATGCGCGCGCACGCACGCCATTTCGAACAATTCGACGCGCTGCTGTCCGCCGTGGACGCGGCGGTAACGCCGGAGACGACCGTATTGATCAAGGGCTCCCGTTTCATGAAGATGGAACGGGTCGTGCAGCATTTGATTGGATCGCAACAAGCTAACAAGGACTCACACTAATCATGCTGCTCTGGCTCGCACAATACCTGCAGGACGACATCGGCGCCTTCCGCGTCTTCAACTTCATCACGTTCCGCGCCGTGTTCGCGACGATCACCGCGCTGCTGATCGGCCTCCTGGCCGGTCCTGCCGTGATCCGCAAGCTGACGGCGATGAAGTACGGCCAGGCCGTCCGTACCGACGGCCCGCAGACGCACCTGAAGAAGCACGGCACCCCGACGATGGGCGGCGTGCTGCTGCTGATCGCGATCGGCATCTCGACGCTGTTGTGGTGCGACTGGTCGAACCGCCTGATCTGGCCCGTGATGGTCGTGACGATCGGCTTCGGCCTGGTGGGCTGGGTGGACGACTACCGGAAAGTGGTACGCCAGGACCCGGAAGGCATGCGCTCGGCCGAGAAATACTTCTGGCAGTCGCTGGTCGGCGTCGCCGCCGCGCTGTACCTGGCCTTCTCCGTGTCGGCGCCGACGCCGGCCGAGGTGTTCCGCCTGTTCTTCGCGTGGGTGCAGTCGGGCTTCTCGATGGACCTGCCGCCGAAGGCCGACCTGATCGTCCCGTTCTTCAAGACGATCAGCTATCCGCTGGGCGTGTGGGGCTTCATCGCGCTGACGTACTGCGTCATCGTGGGTTCGTCCAATGCCGTCAACTTCACCGACGGCCTGGATGGCCTGGCCATCATGCCGACCGTGATGGTGGGCTCCGCCCTGGGCCTGTTCGCCTACCTGACCGGCAGCGCGACCTACTCGAAATACCTGTTCATCCCGCACATTCCCGGTGCCGGCGAGTTGATCATCTTTGTCGGCGCGATGGCCGGCGCGGGCCTGGCCTTCCTCTGGTACAACACGCATCCCGCCCAGGTCTTCATGGGCGACGTGGGCGCGCTGGCGCTGGGCGGCGCGCTGGGCACCATCGCCGTCGTCGTGCGCCAGGAAATCGTGCTGTTCATCATGGGCGGCATCTTTGTCGCCGAAACCGTGTCCGTGATCATCCAGGTGGGCTGGTTCAAGTACACCAAGAAGCGCTACGGCGTGGGCCGCCGCGTGTTCCTGATGGCGCCGCTGCACCACCATTTCGAGCAGAAGGGCTGGAAGGAGACGCAGGTCGTCGTGCGCTTCTGGATCATCACGATGATGCTCGTGCTGGTGGGCCTGTCCACTCTCAAACTGCGCTGATCCGACCATGATCTACAACGGCAAAATCGCACTGGTACTGGGGCTCGGGGAATCGGGCCTGGCGATGGCGCAGTGGCTGGCCCGCTGCGGCGCGCTGCTGCGCGTGGCCGACACGCGCGCCGTGCCGGAGCGCCTGCCCGTGCTGCGCGAGACGCTGCCGGGCACGCAGTTCGTCGCCGGTCCGTTCGATGCGAAGCTGCTGGACGGCGTGGACTTCGTCGCCGTCAGCCCGGGTCTCGCGCCGAACCGCGAGCTGGCCGACATCATGCCGGCTGCGCAGGCGGCCAATATTCCCGTGTGGGGCGAGATCGAGATCTTCGCGCAGGCGCTGGCCTGGCTGAAGGAAGAGCGCGCCTATGCACCCAAGGTCATCGCCATCACCGGCACCAACGGCAAGACCACCGTCACCACGCTGACGGGCCAGCTGTGCGAGCGCGCCGGCCTGTCCGTGCGCGTGGCCGGCAACATCAGCCCGGCCGCGCTGGACGTGCTGCGCGAAGCGATCGAAGGCGACGCCCTGCCGCAGGCGTGGGTGCTGGAGCTGTCCAGCTTCCAGCTGCACACGACCTACAGCCTGCGGGCCGATGCGGCCACGGTGCTGAACATCACGCAGGACCACCTGGACTGGCACGGCACGATGCAGGCCTATGCGGACGACAAGGCGCGCATCTTCGGCCAGGACACGGTACGGGTCCTGAACCGCAACGATGCGGTCACCCTGCGCATGGCCGATCCGACCGGTACCAACGTCATGTTCGGCACGGATGCGCCGGAAGCGCCTGGCAGCTTCGGCCTCGTCAACGAGCGCGGCGTGTACTGGCTGGCGACAAGCGAGCCGGTGGACGACGCCGAGCCGAGGAAGCGCCGCAAGAACGAGCCCGCGCCCGTCGTCGAGACCTACCTAAAAAAACTGATGCCGGCGGATGCCCTGCAGATCCGCGGCACGCACAACGCATCCAACGCGCTGGCCGCGCTGGCGCTGTGCCGGGCGATCGGCCTGCCGTTCGCGCCGCTGCTGCACGCGCTGCGCGACTATCGCGGCCAGCCGCACCGGGTGGAACTGGTCGCGGCCATCGACGGCGTCGAGTTCTATGACGACAGCAAGGGCACCAACGTGGGCGCCACCGTGGCCGCCATCGACGGCCTGGGCAAGAGCTTCACGGGCGAAAACCAGAAGCTGGTGCTGATCGCCGGCGGCGACGGCAAGGGCCAGGCGTTCGAGCCTCTGGCCGGTCCGGTGGCGCGCCATGTGCGCGCCGTGCTGCTGATCGGGCGCGATGCGCCGGCCATCCGCGCCGCGTTGCTCGACAGCGGTGTGCGCCTGGAGGACTGCGCCACCCTGGAAGAAGCCACGAAGCGCGCCGCCGCGCTGGCGCATGGCGGCGACGCCGTGCTGCTGTCGCCGGCGTGCGCCAGCCTGGACATGTTCAAGAACTACGCCCATCGCGCCCAGGTGTTCATCGACACCGTGCGCGAACTGGCGCTGGACGCGGGGCAGGAGATCTGATGCAGCTGCCATTCAAATTCGCCAGCGGCGGCGGCGCATCGGCGACGCCGATCGACATCCGCGCGCGCCAGTCGCGCATGATGGAGTACGACCAGCCGCTGGTGTGGGTCGTGATCCTGTTGATGCTGCTGGGGATGGTGATGGTGTACTCGGCGTCGATCGCGCTGCCCGATTCGCCCAAGTTCGCCGCTTATTCGAACACGTATTTCCTGCAGCGCCAGGCCACGTTCATCCTGATCGCGGGCGTGATCGGCGCACTCGTGTTCCGCGTTCCCGTCGCCATGCTGCAGGCGGGCGCACCCTACCTGTTCATCGCCACGCTGCTGCTGCTGGTACTGGTGCTGATTCCCGGTATCGGCATCGTCGTCAACGGTGGCCGCCGCTGGCTGCCGTTCGGCCTGGGCCAGCCGTCCGAGGTGATGAAGCTGATCATGGTGCTGTACGCCGCCGACTATACGGTGAGGAAGCAGGAATACATGCACAAGCTGACCAAGGGCTTCCTGCCGATGGCGCTGGCCGTCAGTTTCGTCGGCCTGCTCCTGCTGCTCGAGCCCGACCTGGGCGCGTTCGGCGTGATCGTCTGCATCGCCATGGGCATCCTGTTCCTGGGCGGCGTCAACGCGATCTGGTTCGGCGGCATCGCGGCCATGCTGGTGACGATCTTCGTCTCCATCATCGCGCTGTCGAAGTTCCGGCGCGACCGCTTCTTCGCCTACCTCAATCCGTGGGAGGAGGAGAACGCGTTGAACAAGGCCTACCAGCTGACCCACTCGCTGATCGCGTTCGGCCGCGGCGAGCTGTTCGGCGTGGGCCTGGGCGGCAGCGTCGAGAAGCTGCACTACCTGCCCGAAGCGCACACCGACTTCCTGCTGGCCGTCATCGGCGAGGAACTGGGCCTGGTGGGCGTGCTGGTCGTCATCGCGCTGTTCTACTGGATCGTCAAGCGCGCCTTCGACATCGGCCGCCAGGCCATCGCCATCGACCAGACCTTCGCGGGCCTGGTGGCGAAAGGCATCGGCATCTGGATCGGCGTGCAGTGCTTCATCAACATGGGCGTCAACCTGGGCCTGTTGCCCACCAAGGGCCTGACGTTGCCGTTGATGAGCTATGGCGGCTCGGGTGTCGTCATCAACTGCGTGGGCCTGGCGATCCTGCTGCGCATCGATTACGAGAACCGCGTGCTGATGCGGGGAGGCAGGGTATGACGAAGCGGCTGATGATCATGGCGGCCGGCACCGGCGGCCACATCTTCCCGGGCCTGGCGATCGCGCAGACGATGCGCGCGCGCGGCTGGGAAGTCACGTGGCTGGGCACGTCGCACGGCATGGAGCAGGACCTGGTGCCGAAGCAGGGCGTGGCGCTGGACGCGATCCATTTCAGCGGCATGCGCGGCAAGGGCCTCGGCCACACGGTGTCCGGCGCCTTCAAGATGGTGAAAGCCTTTGCGGACTGCTTCGGCTATATCGGCCGCAGGAAGCCCGACGTGGTGCTGGGCATGGGCGGCTACGTGACGGTGCCGGGCGGGATGATGGCGAAGCTGCGCGGCGTGCCGCTGGTGCTGGTCAATGCCGACGCGGCGCTGCTGTTGTCGAACAAGACGCTGGCGCCGGTGGCCGCGCGCGTGTGCTTCGGCTTCCCGGCGGACTTCGGCAGCGCGGCCGCGAAGGCCACGGTGACGGGCAATCCGGTGCGCCGCGAGATCCTCGACCTGCCGGCCCCGGCGCAGCGTTTTGCCGGCCGCGCCGGTCCGCTGCGCATCCTCGTCGTGGGGGGCAGCCTGGGGGCAAAGGCGTTGAACGACGCGCTGCCGGCCGCGCTGGCCTTGCTGCCCGAAGGCGAACGGCCGCTGGTCACGCACCAGTCGGGAAAAAAGAACATCGACGCGCTGCGTGCGGCGTATGCGCAGGCGGCCGTGCAGGCCAACGTGGTCGACTTCATCGACGACATGGCGGGCGCGTATGCACAAGCGGACGTCGTCATCTGCCGCGCCGGCGCGATCACCGTGTCGGAACTGACGGCGGCGGGTGTCGCCAGCGTGCTGGTGCCGCTGGTCGCCTCCACCACCAGCCACCAGCGCGACAACGCGCAATGGATGGCGCGGCAGCAGGCATCGATCCACCTGCCGCAGACGGAGCTGTCGGCACAAAGAGTGGCCGAGCTGCTGCGCGGCCTGACGCGCGCCGAGTGCGAGCGCATGGCCGTGGCGGCGCACGCGGCAGGCAAGCGCGACGCGAACGACGCGATCGCAACCGTATTAGAGCAACTGGCATAAGAAGAACAAATGAAGCATAAAGTCAAAAACATTCACTTCGTCGGCATCGGCGGCAGCGGCATGAGCGGCATCGCCGAGGTGCTGGTGACGCTGGGCTACAACGTGTCCGGCTCGGACCTGGGCAGCAATGCGGTGACGCAGCGCCTCGCCGACATGGGTGCGACCGTGCACCAGGGCCACGCGGCCGCCTACGTGGGCGAGGCCGATGCCGTCGTCACGTCCACCGCCGTCAAGGCCGATAACCCGGAGGTGCTGGAAGCGCGCCGCCGCAAGATCCCCATCGTGCCGCGCGCGGTGATGCTGGGTGAGCTGATGCGCCTGAAGCGCGGCATCGCCATCGCGGGCACGCACGGCAAGACCACGACGACGTCGCTGGTCGCTTCCGTGCTGTACAAGGGCGGCCTGGACCCGACGTTCGTGATCGGCGGCCGCCTGACCGCCGCCGGCGCCAACGCCAAGCTGGGCTCGGGCGAGTACCTGGTGGCCGAAGCGGACGAATCGGATGCATCGTTCCTGAACCTGGCGCCGATGATCGAGGTGATCACCAACATCGACGCCGACCACATGGAAACCTACGAGCACGATTTCGAGAAGCTCAAGGCCGCGTTCGTGCACTTCACGCACCGCCTGCCGTTCTACGGCCGTGCGATGCTGTGCATCGACGATCCCCACGTGCGCAGCATCCTGCCGCAGGTGACGAAGCCGGTGACGACGTACGGCTTCGCCGAGGATGCCGAGGTGCGCGCCATCGATGCCCGCGCGGTCGGCACGCAGATGCACTTCACGGTGCGGCAGGAAGGCTATCCGGACACGGCGTTCGTGCTGAACCAGCCCGGCATGCACAACGTGCAGAACGCCTGCTCGGCGATTGCCATCGCCCGCGAGATCGGCATCGAGGACAAGGACACGCAGGCCGGCCTGGCGGAATTCGCCGGCGTGGGCCGCCGCTTCACCAAGTATGGCGACGTGGCGGCACCGCAGGGCGGAACGTTCGCGCTGGTGGACGACTTCGGCCACCATCCCGTCGAAACCGAAGTGACGCTGGCCGCGGCCCGCGCCGCGTATCCGGGCCGCCGCATCGTGCTGGCGTTCCAGCCGCACCGCTACAGCCGCACGCGTGACCTGTTCGAGGACTTCGTCAAGGTGCTCTCGAAGGTCGACATGCTGGTGCTGGTCGACGTGTACCCGGCCGGCGAAGCGCCGATCGTGGGCGCCGACGGGCGCGCGCTGGTGCGCGCCATCCGCGCCCGCGGCAAGACGGAACCGGTGTTCGTCGAGACCATCGCCGACCTGCCGGAAGCGCTCATGAACGTGGTGCGCGACGGCGACGTCGTGCTGACGATGGGCGCGGGCGCCATCGGCGGCGTGCCGGCCAAACTGGTCAACTATCAACCGAACTGAAGGCACGGCCATGACGACTCTCACTCAAGACGAAGTACGCGCGCTGGGCAAGGTCGGCGTCCTGCTGGGCGGCCGCTCGGCCGAACGCGACGTCTCCATCATGTCCGGCACCGGCGTGCTGCAGGCGCTGCAAAGCCAGGGCATCGACGCCCACCCGTTCGACACGGGGCAGCGTTCGCTGGCCGAACTGGCCGCGGAACAGTTCGACCGCGTGTTCATCGCGCTGCATGGCCGCTATGGCGAGGATGGCACGCTGCAGGGCGCCCTGGAGCTGCTGGGCATCCCGTACACGGGCAGCGGCGTGATGACGAGCGCGATCGCGATGGACAAGATCACGACCAAGATCCTGTGGCTGAAGGAAGGCATCCCGACGCCGGCTTACGCCGTGCTGCATGCGGATTCCGACCTGAATGCGGCCGCCGCCGACCTGGGCCTGCCGTTGATCGTCAAGCCGCCGCACGAAGGCTCGTCGATCGGCTTCTCGAAAGTGGAGGCGCTGGCCGACTTCCAGGCCGCCTACGACAAGTGCGCGCCGCTGGACGACTCGGTGCTGGCCGAATCGTTCGTGGCCGGGCGCGAGTTCACGGTGGCCGTGCTGGGCACGGGCGCGGATGCACGCGCGCTGCCGGTGGTGGAGATCGTGGCACCGGAAGGCGACTACGACTACCAGAACAAGTATTTCACGGACGTGACGCAGTACTTCTGCCCGCCGCAGCTGGACGAGGCGACGCAGGCCGAGATGCAGCGCCTGGCCGTGCAGGCCTACCGCACGCTGGGCTGCGAGGGCTGGGGCCGCGTCGACGTGCTGCTGCGGGCGCACGATAACCAGCCGTTCCTGCTGGAGGTGAACACGTCGCCCGGCATGACGAGCCATTCGCTGGTGCCGATGGCCGCGCGCGCGGTGGGCATGTCGTACGAGGAGTTGTGCGTGGCGATCCTGCGCACGGCGCGCCTGAAGAACGCCAAAGGCTGAGAGACGCAATGTGGCATGACGCGAAAGCCCTGAATGCAGTCGCCAACGGCATCCTGGCCGTGGTGATGGGCGCTTGCGTGGTCGCGGGCGTGTGGTGGATCGCGCACCGCCCTGTATTCGATTTGCGCACCATCCGCGTTGAGTCCATGGACCGCGCCGAGCTGCGCCACGTGAACCTCCTGACGCTGAAGAACGGCACCCAGGGCCGCATCGTGGGGAACTTCTTCACGGCGAACCTGGATGCGGTACGCCAGGTATTCGAGACGGTACCGTGGGTGCGGCGCGCCACCGTGCGGCGCGAATGGCCCGATCAGCTGATCGTGGAAGTGGAAGAGCACGAGGCGCTGGGCACGTGGGGCGAGGACGGCCGGCTGCTGTCGGTCAAGGGCGACGTGTTTACCGCCAACCTGGCCGAGGCGGAAGAGGACCATGCGCTGCCGCAGTTCTCCGGGCCGGAGGGCAGCGAGAAGGAAGTGCTGACGCGCTACGGCGAGCTGCGCAAGTGGTTCGCGCCGGTGAAACTGGCGCCGCAAGGCCTGGCCCTGTCGGGCCGTTATGCGTGGACGGTCACGCTCGATAACGGCATGAGCGTGGCGCTGGGCCGCGAGCAAACGCCGACGACCTTGCACGAGCGCGTGCAGCGCCTGGTCGGCATCTGGCCGCAGCTGGCCAGCCGCGTGCAGAACATCGAGAACATCGACATGCGCTACCAGAACGGTCTGGCGCTGTCGGCGACTGGACTCAAGATACCGGCCGAGAAGCCGCACAGGTAGCTGTAAGACCTGACAGTAAGACAACAGACACGAGAAACAGCAAGCCGCACGGCGGCAGCAACGAAGACGAAAAGAACAGCAGGCAAAACAGATGACAAAAGACGCGAAAAACCTGATCGTCGGCCTCGACATCGGCACCTCCAAGGTGGTGGCGGTCGTGGCCGAGGTGATGGGCGATGGACGCCACGAAGTGATCGGGCTGGGCCAGCACGAATCGAAGGGCCTGAAAAAAGGCGTGGTGGTGAACATCGAAGCGACCGTGGAATCCATCCAGCGCGCCCTCGAAGAGGCGGAGCTGATGGCCGACTGCAAGATCCGCAACGTCTACGCGGGCATCGCGGGCAGCCATATCCGCAGCTTCAATTCGAGCGGCATGGTCGCCATCAAGGAAAAGGAAGTCACGGCAACGGACGTGGCGCGCGTCATCGAAACGGCGAAGGCGGTTAATATCCCGACCGACCAGCAGCTGCTCCACACCGTGCCGCAAGAATTCATCGTCGACAGCCAGGAAGACGTGCGCGAGCCGATCGGCATGAGCGGCATCCGCCTGGAAGTGAAAGTCCACATCGTGACCGGCGCCGTCAGCGCCGTACAGAATATCGTCAAGTGCGTGCGCCGCTGCGGGCTCGAGGTCTCCGACCTGATCCTGCAGCCAATGGCATCGGCCGATGCCGTACTGACGCCGGACGAAAAAGAATTGGGTGTAGTGCTGATCGATATCGGCGGCGGCACCACCGACGTTGCAGTGTTCTCGGACGGCGCGATCCGCCATACGGCAGTGATCCCTATCGCCGGTGACCAGATCACCAACGACATCGCAATGGCCTTGCGGACCCCCACCTCGGAAGCGGAAGAAATCAAGATCCGTTACGGCGTGGCCAAGCAGGTGCTGGCAGATCCGGGGGAACACCTGGAAGTGCCGGGCCTGGGCGACCGCGGCCCCCGCAACCTCTCCCGCCAGGCGTTGGCTGCCGTCATCGAGCCGCGCGTGGAGGAGTTGTTCGCCATGGTGCACCAGGTCGTGCGCGAATCCGGCTACGAGGGCGTGCTCTCGTCCGGCATCGTGCTGACCGGGGGCACGGCGATCATGCCAGGCATGGTCGAAATGGCAGAAGACATCTTCCTGAAACCGGCGCGCATGGGCACGCCGGACTATCGCGGCCAGCTGGCCGACGTGGTGCGCAGCCCCCGCTACGCCACCGTGCTCGGCTTGCTGCTGGAAGCGAAGAAGCAGTATCTGCGCGGGCATATCGTGACGCGCCAGGACGGGTCGGTGAAGGCGGTGTGGCAGCGCATGAAGGAGTGGTTCCTGGGTAATTTCTAAAAAGAGGAGGGCGTCGCGGCGGTTGCGGTGGCGTTCACCAGGGCGGTACAGGATCTCAGGTATTTGGGTTTTCTCATTCAATTATATTTTTGCGCTGTTCAGTCGCCAGTTCTCCTACCGATATGAGGCCTGGCGCTTGAAACCGCATTCTTTTAGGAGCACATCATGGAGTTCGATATGGTCGATAACGCAGCACTGGGAACGGTGATCAAGGTCGTCGGCGTCGGTGGTGCCGGCGGCAACGCCGTGCAGCACATGATCAACAAAGGTATGAGCGGCGTCGAGTTCATCGCCGCCAATACCGATGCCCAGGCGTTGTCGGCTTCCAAGGCCGGCAACATCATCCAGATCGGCGAGACCGGCCTGGGCGCGGGCATGAAGCCCGAGGTCGGCCGCAAGCTGGCCGAGGAATCGCGCGCCCGCATCGAAGACGCGCTGCGCGGCGCGCACATGGTGTTCATCGCGGCCGGCATGGGCGGCGGCACGGGCACGGGCGCGGCGCCGATCGTGGCCGAAGTGGCCAAGTCGCTGGGCGCGCTGACGGTCGCCGTCGTCTCCAAGCCGTTCTCGCACGAAGGCCAGAAGTGCATGGACATCGCCGACGAGGGCCTGGAGCAGTTGTCGCAGAACGTCGACTCGCTGATCGTGATCCTGAACGAGAAGCTGGAAGAAATCTACGAAGACGAATCGCTGATCGAGTGGCTGCAGCACGCCGACGACGTGCTGAACAACGCCGTCGCCGGTATCGCCGAGATCATCAACGTGCCGGGCCACATCAACGTCGACTTCAACGACGTCAAGACGATCATGGGCGAGCAGGGCAAGGCCATGATGGGAACCGCCACGGCTTCCGGCGTGGACCGCGCCCGCATCGCGGCCGAGCAGGCCGTCGCGTCGCCGCTGCTGGACGGCATCGACCTGTCCGGCGCGCGCGGCGTGCTGGTCAACGTCACGGCCAGCCGTGGCCTGAAGGGCAAGGAGATCAAGGAAGTCATGGCTGCCGTGCGCGCGTTCGCCGCACCGGACGCGTCGATCGCGCAAGGCATCGCGTACGACGACTCGATGGGTGACGCCATCCGCGTAACCGTCGTGGCGACGGGCCTGGGCAAGGCCAAGAAGCACGTGCAGCTGGTGCCCCAGCAGGTGCTGCGCACCGGTACCAACGGTGCCCTGGGCGCGCAGGCCGCGCTGGGCGGTGGCGTCGGTTCCACGTCCGTCTCGATGGGCGCGGGCATCGGTGCCGGCCAGTCGTTCGAAGGCATGAAGGCGCCGGCCGTATGGCGCCGCGAGTCCGCCTCCGAGCAGGTGCGCGCGATGGAAAAGAACGGCATGGAGACGTACGACATTCCGGCGTTCCTGCGCAAGCAGGCCGACTGATTGTCGAGCCAGGGCGTCCTGCGGGACGCCCGCTGCCGGGCCTACGTGAGAGGGGCCTGGCACTTTGAGCAAGATTGCTCGCCCTCTGGCATACTGCTGCCGGAGGCTGGCCGCGCCTGACGCGGCCTTTTTTTATCGTAGCAATCGAGGAGTCACCATGACCATCAAGATCGGCGACAAGCTGCCGGAAGGCACGCTGTCCGAATTCATCGAAGTCGAAACCGAAGGCTGCGCGCTGGGCCCGAACACGTTCAACGTGCAGGAACTGGCCAAGGGCAAGAAGATCGCCGTCTTCGGCCTGCCGGGCGCCTACACGCCCACCTGCTCGGCACAGCACGTGCCGGGCTACATCGCCCACGCCGACGCACTGAAGGCCAAGGGTATCGACGAGATCTGGTGCATCTCCGTCAACGACGCCTTCGTCATGGGCGCCTGGGGCCGCGAGCTGAAAGCCACCGGCATCGTGCGCATGTTCGGCGACGGCAATGCCGCGTTCACGAAGGCGCTGGGCCTGGACGCCGACTTCTCCAAGTTCGGCATGGGCACGCGCTCGCAGCGCTACTCGATGCTGGTCGAGGACGGCGTCGTCAAGCAGCTCAACGTGGAGCAGGGCGGCAAGTTCGAGGTGTCGAATGCGGAGACGATGCTGACGCAGGTGTAATCCGGCGCTGGCAGTAACCCGTGGTAACAAGCACCGATCTCAAGGCGGTAACGCCTTGAGATCGGTGCCGCTGCCTGTAGCTGGATACAAAGCTCGAAAATTTCTAGCCTAGGCATATCCGCCGAGGTGACCGAATGTTATGCCTACTTACTGGTTTGAGCTCGCTGAACTGATCAACGCGTTCGATATCTAAGCAGTTCTACGCTGCACCCAATTCGTTCGCTAACGTTCTACGATTGCAATTGTGGCCGAGGGAGAATTGTTGTCGTGGCGGCTTTAAACACTGTGGTGCAGAAAATCATGTTCAGCAGAAAAAACATCGAATTTTCTACAGTCGCGTTCTACCGCCCTTTCACTACACGAAAATCCCTGATGGTCATCCTGCTGGGCTGGCTCATGCTAGCTGGAAAAATTTCAAAGCCAGCAGTGAGAGTCCTTACCTATGTTAAGCTGTTTACCCCAGTCTTACATCATATCCTTGAGCCTAGCCGCTAAATAAAATTAAGGAAAAAGGGTGATATCGCTCATATATCAGACCGGCCCGTTAGGAAACCAGTCCGCTTGACCCGGTTTCCGGCACACACCTTCGTGTACCCGCTATCAAATCTAATGGCGGGGAGCAAAAACATGCATCACTTTAGATTCGGCGCCAACAATGGTCTCGTCAAAACTAAAGTCCGGTTTCGGTAAGTCCTCGCAATACTTGCGATGAGCAGTATTATAGAAGCTTCGTAATATAAAATCCAAAAAGGTTCGAGGACTAAGTGGCCCATTCACAGGAATTCGGCAATTCTTGTACTGTCCAAGTGTTAAATGCGATTTGGGATGATGAAGTTCTACAAATAAAGCATCATCGTCGTCGTAGTCAAATCGAACCGGGAATGTGACAATGTTTTTTGCTAGTATATCGGCATAAATTTCATCTGCTTCATAGATGTCTGGATTGTTCTGAAACTCGCCTAGATCAGGTGATGGAAAAAATGCTAAGCGATGCGCCGAACATTTCTCATCGTGGAAGCGATACATGAGCTGTAGAAGAGCTCCATCTATCATGCGAACGCTATACGCATGAGTTCTTAGCATTTCTGCATAAATGTCGCTATATGCTACGTTTTTCAAAGTGTTCCCCAGATTTTTGGCTCCAGGGAAGGAAATTTCAGTCACTTTTCCATAGTTTGCCAAAGTCGGGAATTGTTGATCATTACACAGACTTTGACCGATAAGATAGGCGGTCAGGTCCTTGATCTGATTATATACTTTTACTGACGAGGTCATTTATTCTTCTCTTCACGAGTTAAAAGGCGCCGCAGCGTTTCAACCTGTACTGGGGGGAGATCTTCGATATACATGTTTCCAGAAAGCATATCGTTAATAAGATTATTCAAGCTGTCGGCTCCCTGCCGGATTATTCTTTCGTCCTTGTCGCGATTTATGATGTTTAGATGTTTTCGCTCATCTGCGGTCGGATATGTGAATTGAAGGTCAAATTTGTTTCTTACCGTTTCTTCATATTCATTTCTTAATTTTTCCATGTTGGGTCCGGTGCCCAACACTCTAACCCATCCCTTGCTTCGCGTTATTGCTGTAAAGAGTTGATTACGTACGCGGGCAGGACTGCCCCACGATCCATAGCAATCCTGAGCGTTAATAATGTACACCATTCCGGCTTCATTTCCCTTGGCGCGAAATATCCCAGTGAATGCGATCGAATCACCATCGTCATCAAAGAACACGTCGGGTGATGTATCTACGCCCGCGAGATGAGTGGAAATCCCGTCATCAAATAAGATTTTCCTGATCGGGCCGACCGCTTTTCTAGTGGACAAGGGATCCGGATTAATTACAACGATATCGTGAGGCGTAAGCTCGTCTTTGGTGAGATTTTGCTTTACCGCATTTGCTAGCCAAGCAGCCTGCTCGCCCTCATTGTTGAAGACATGAAATTGTATTAGGTCATTAACATCCGAATGGTCCTCTAGAAATTTGGGGCTGCTTTCTTCAGTTCGCGATAACCTGACTTTCTGACCATCTTCAAGCCTACCTTCTGTCGCGACGTAGCCTACGTCCAGCCAAAGATTCTTCTGGTCAAACATTTGAATAAGTCCAGTCGTGAGTCCTGTAGGCGGCGTACGATAAATTCCAAAGCCTAATGCATGAGCCGTGGCCAGAATTGGGCGCGAATTTCGATAGCACTTTTCAAGAATAATATCTTGTTGAGGTTTCCCAGGAACGGGGGCATCGAACGATACAACCGGATTGCCTTTCTCGTCGTTTCCGAAAATATCCTCCGGTGGTGGAAGCGAACTACTTCCAAGGTTCTGCAATTCGTCGTACGCATACACAAGGCGCTTCTTCTTGCCCAAAAGCTGGTAACATATTTTCAAAAATGCTGCCGACAGATCTTGGGCTTCATCCACAAGAATGGCGTCGTAGACTTGCTCTTCGAGTGATATTGCTTGCGTAAGGGCAAGTTCACATGCACCTTCAAATTCTTTACCATAATTGAACTTTTCTTTGGCGCCGGCAAGGTCCAAGTATTCTGCTCCGGTTTCCTTGCAATATGTGTAATATACACCGTTTCGCTCTGAGGAGCCGGGCGCACCCCATGAGTTAATTACCTGTAAATTATTCCAATCAGGCTCTTCGTTTGTTTGCTCAATAAAGAATGTGTTTATTAAGCGTTTGAACTGACCTTTTAAGGAGCGCGTATGGAACGTTACCGCAATCTTCCAATCTGGGTGCTGCGCGTGCAAGTACGCGGCCTTTAGCGCCAAGATAATTGTTTTCCCGGAGCCTGCAAGGCCTCTTATCCGTTGAACTCCTTCAACTGTTTCTATAACGGCCCTACCCTGGAGATTGTCCAAATTCGCAATAGAATCTTCGAGCCGCTTTAGTTTGGCGCCGCGGGAGTCGGGCTGCGTTAGATTACGTCGCCTGACTCCTTTGCGAATTGTCGAGATTGACTGGATCACAGCTACCGCTTCGTGATAAGCTCGACTGTTGTTTGGGATATTCTCGATGCAGCCTAGCAGGGTCTCTTCGTTTGCTAATAGGTGATATTCGTCGATTGCATCGCCAGCGCGTGATAAGGGAGCAAATGTTATCGGCGTAATGTTGACTAGCAGCTTCCTGCCCTGCATCAGTGTTCGATGATTGCGAAGCTTGGCCTCAAGCTTATTAGCACTGTCATCTTGAACCTCGTCATAGCCATTTAGAGATCGACCTTCAACTAGATTAAAGAGTATAATTCCTTTCTCTTCATTTATCCATATTGCATCGATGGGAAATGCGCCTTCGGGAGTTCCTATTACGGGATACCCCAAGTATAACGTACCCGTTAGTTGTGGGTTTTCTTGAAAAAAGTCGGCAAGGCGCTGCGACGAAATAGGCTTTTTGGTTGTGCCCCAGATAGTCGTGATCATATATATACCTATGTTTTTTGCGCGCTGGCAAACACACGTTGCCGCACTTGCGCGTGGAATTGTGAAGGTGATGTAAGCACCTGTTTTCGCCGGCCAATAATAGCTCAATATAATGGTTTGCCGCCGTCAGCATATTGGAGAGTAGCCAAGTATCGCATCGGACCTTCGCGTTTAGCAATGATTCCGATGGGGCGGCTTCTGACGCATTTGAAGTAGTTGTCCGCAGAGCTGTCACCTAATCAGCTTGCAAATTGTTGGCTGTTAGAACGAGTTGTCTCTGCTGCACTTTGCCCCATAGGCAATTCTGCGTCAAGTCAGTTCGCTTTACTCTGACGCGGAACATCCTTTCGTCTAGTGCGGCGGCCGTCGGCTTGGTCTGAGGACTTACTGCGGGTCTTCAACGTGGTGGCACGCTTGGCGTTGGGGCGCAGCTGGATTCAATAGAGATTACTTTATTGCCGCGCTGCCAGGTTCATGCCGCCTTCTTCCGGCTGCGCTTCTTCGGCGCCAGCATCACGCCGGTGCACGTGGGCGCGCCGCAATGGCAAGCGAACGCCTTCTTGACGGCCGGCGTGTGCCGCTCGTCGTAGATCAGGCCATAGTTGTACTTGAGCTCCTCGCCCTTCTCGATGTCCACCAGCGCGTGGATGTAGACCCGGCCTTCGTCTTCCATCGCTTCGCAGTTCGGCTCGCACGAGTGGTTGATGAAGCGCGACTCGTTGCCGCCCGCGCCGCCGTCGATCAGCATGCCGTCGTTGAGCGTGAAGAAGAACGTGTGGTTGATCGGGCCGCCCTTCGCGGCGGTACGGCGACAGGTTTCGTCCCAGTCGACGATCTCGCCCGTGTATTCGACGATGCGCTGGCCGGCCTTGATCTTGCGGCGGGCGAAGACGCCCCGGCCGTGGATCGGGGACTCGTGGACTTCAAACAGGGGAGTAGGGGTTTTGGCTGGCTTGGTCATGTCGAAATGATACCGCGCGTTGGTGCGTCGCACGATTCGTTGTGGCTGCGCCGCCCATTATTTCGTCGTCGCGCGCCACTGGATCTTCGAGATGTCCACGGCGTCCCAGGCATCCGCTTCCGGTGCCGGCGCGTTGCCCGGCTTGCCCATTTCCGCAGGGTGCGGCGCACGCATGCCCATCACGCGCCACGCGCCCTCGACACGGCGCAGCACGGCCGTCTCGATGTGGCGCATGAAGCCGCCCCGTTCCAGCGTGACGGCATAGCAGTCCACGCCCTGGCCGGCCCAGCGAAAGCGCGTCATCGGTGCGGGGTTGATGCTGAGCGCGTCGGTTGCGCTGAAGCGTTCGTTCGTATCGGCCAGGCCGGCGATACCGGCCCGGCCGCGCCCCAGCAGGCCCTGGATCTCGGCCGGCAGCTCGTGCAGCAGCAACGGCAATGCCGCGCCGGCGCAGTCGTCGGCGGCGGGAACATCGGCGGCATGAGCCGCAACAGGCACGGCGCCGGCCAGCAACAGGGCGACCAGGGTCAGGGATCTCATCTCGGCTCCTCGATAGGGAATGCCAGTGTAAGGCAAGCCGCGCCATGCGGGGGCCTGACATTGTTACAAGTCTTTGCGTAGAATGGATGGGCCACCACCGACCGATCGGAGTCCCATTGCAGTACTCAGCAACGAAACCCCTGCCAGCCAAGGAAAACCTGCACGCCATCTACGCGATGGTCACCGCCGTCGCCATCTTCTCCGTGATGGACACGGCGATGAAGCTCTTGGCAGCCCGCTACCCGGCCATGCAGGTGACGGTACTGCGCTCGTTCTCCTCCCTGCCGCTGGTCTGTGCGTGGGTCGGCTACCGCGGCAAGTTCCCCACGCTGCTGCGCGTGCACTGGCGCCTGCAGCTGCTGCGCGGCGCGCTCGGCATCGGCATGCTGACGATGTTCGCCTATGCCCTGCAATCGATGCCACTGGCCGAGACCTATTCCGTGTTCTTCATCGCGCCCGCGCTGATCACGGCGCTGTCCGTGCTGGTGCTGAAGGAGCGGGTGGACGGCATGCAGTGGCTGGCCATCGTCGTCGGCCTGGTCGGCGTGCTTGTCGTGCTGCGCCCCGAGGGCACCAGCTTCATCTCCGTGGCCGGGCTGGCGGTGCTGGGGTCGGCGGCCTGCTATGCCGTCTCGGCCATCGCCAGCCGCATCCTGTCGCGTACCGATACCAACGAGCAGATCATGTTCTGGATCCTCGTCATGATGGGCTGCGGCGCGCTGCCGCTGGCGTGGAGCGGCTGGGTGCCGCTGCGGCTGGAGGACTGGCCCGTGCTGGCGACGCTGGCCGTCAGCGGCTTCCTGGGCCAGCTGGCGATCACGCGCGCGTTCAGCATGGGCAAGGCGTCCGTCGTCGCGCCGTTCGAGTACACGGCGCTGGCGTGGGGCGTGGCGATCGACTGGGCCTTGTGGAACACGCTGCCGGACCGCTGGACGGTCGTGGGCGCCACCATCATCATCGCCAGCGGCGTCTACCTGGCCCGCCGCGAGGCCGTGCACAAGGAAGCGGAGCATCCCTGACGGCGTGTTGTCTTATTGTGTTTCATCGCGGATCACAGCCGTGAACGGGGCGCAACGGCCGGCAACGCCCGGCAAGGAAAGCCGATATAATCGCCGGATGCTGAAACAACGTACGATCAAGGAACAGGTCCGCACCATCGGTGTGGGAGTGCACTCGGGAACCAAGGTGGAGCTGACGCTGCGTCCCGCGCCGCCCGACACGGGCATCATCTTCGCGCGCGTCGACCTGAAGCCGCCGGTGATCTTTCCGGTGGGGCCGATGGAGATCGGCGACACCCGCATGGCCACCGTGATGATCAAGGACGGCGCCCGCGTCTCGACCATCGAGCACCTGCTGTCGGCGTGCGCGGGCCTGGGGATCGACAACCTGTACGTCGACGTCAGCGCCGAGGAAATCCCGATCATGGACGGCTCCGCGTCGTCCTTCGTCTACCTGCTGCAGCAGGCCGGCCTGGCGGAGCAGGAAGCGCCGAAGAAATTCATCCGCATCCTGAAACCGGTCGAAGTGCGCGATGGCGAGGGCGCCCGCGAAAAATGGGCCCGGCTGGTGCCGCACGAAGGCTTCAAGCTGGACTTCTTCATCGAATTCAACCACCCCGCCGTGGACGGCACCGCGCAGCGCGCGCAGGTCGATTTCGGCGAGCACTCGTACATCCAGGCGGTGGCGCGGGCACGCACGTTCGGCTTCATGCAGGACGTGGAAATGCTGCGCGGGATCGGCCTGGCGCGTGGCGGCTCGCTGGAAAACGCCATCGTGATGGACGAATACCGCATCCTCAATCCCGACGGCCTGCGCTACGACGACGAGTTCGTGCGCCACAAGATCCTCGACGCCATCGGCGACCTGTACGTGATCGGCCACCCGCTGATCTGCGCCTACGAGGCGCACAAGTCGGGCCATGCGCTGAACAACCTGCTGCTGCGCGAGCTGCTGGCCCATCCGGATGCCTACGAGATCGTCTCCTACGATTCCATCGACCAGGCACCGCGCTCGTATGCGCGCCAGATGGAACAGGAATGGTCGTATAACTAGGGAACGGCCCGGCTAGCGCCGGTGCGCGACCAGCTTGCGCAGCGCCTCGATCAGCGCGGCATTCTGCTTGGTCGGCTCGAGCGTCTCGGACAGCTCGGCAAACGAGTCCACCCCCACTTCCGGAATGACGAGCTTGCGCGGCTCGACGGGCGCCACCGACATCGTCCGCATCATCTGCACTTTCAGTTTGATGTTGTCGACCTGCCACCCCTTGCGCGCAAGCGCTTCTTGCAGTTTTGGCAATTGCTGTTTAAGCTTGGCGGCGACCGACGCGTTCGGGGTCGACAGCACCAGTACGCTGTCCTCGAACGCCAGGATTTCGCAGAACGAAAACGCGGTCGGCAGTACGGCGGCGCAGTCCTGTTGCAGTTTCGCCATGCGTTGCACGGCCGGCAGCAGCGCCGCCATGCGGCCGTCGCGGCGCAGGAAGTCGGTGGCCTCGACGGCGTTCCGGTTCTGGTTGGGTGAGTTGAATCGCATCGGCGCAAACATATCACAGCCAGGGGCGCGTGTGCAGCGCGGCGCGCGCGGCAGCACCATGCGACAGGAATATTTCCAGATTCGCTATTGTGTTACTGGTGGCAATCCCAACCTGAACCCGCATGCTAAAATTACAGGTCTTTCGTCATCGGCGGGCACCACGGAACTTCGGCACAGGCAGCGTAGCACTGGGCAAGGTCGCAAAGCGGGGCTTTGAAGCGGGCTTTTTTTAACGGCGTTTATACAAGAATTCAAGCATGTCCTTACTGACCCAGATTTTCGGCAGCCGTAATCAGCGGTTGCTCAAGCAGTACCAAAAGACGGTAAAAGCGATCAACGCACTCGAACCCGAATTCGAAAAGCTGACCGATGCCCAGCTGCAGGCGAAGACGCCCGAGTTCCGGGAGCGCGTCGCCAAGGGCGAGTCGCTGGACGACCTGCTGCCCGAAGCCTTTGCCGTCTGCCGCGAGGCCTCGAAGCGCGTGTTCAAGATGCGCCACTTCGATGTCCAGCTGATCGGCGGTATGGTGCTGCACTACGGAAAGATCGCCGAGATGCGCACCGGTGAGGGCAAGACGCTGACGGCAACGCTGGCGGCCTACCTGAACGCGCTGTCCGGCAAGGGCGTGCACATCGTGACCGTCAACGACTACCTGGCGCAGCGCGACTCGGAGACGATGGGCAAGCTGTACCGCTGGCTGGGCCTGACGACGGGCGTCAACCTGTCGCAGATGGACCACGGCGTCAAGCAGGCGGCCTACGCCTCCGACATCACCTACGGCACCAACAACGAATTCGGCTTCGACTACCTGCGCGACAACATGGTGTTCGAAGTGCGCGAGCGCGTGCAGCGCGGCCTGAACTTCGCCATCGTCGACGAAGTGGACTCGATCCTGATCGACGAGGCGCGTACGCCGCTGATCATTTCCGGCCAGGCCGAGAACCACACGGACCTGTACCACAAGATGAACACCGTGCCGCCGCAGCTGGTGCAGCAGGTCGGCGAAGAGACGCCGGACGGCAAGGGCAAGGTCGAGGTACCGGGCGACTACACGAAGGACGAGAAGGCGCACCAGGTGCTGCTGACGGAAGCGGGCCACGAGCGGGCCGAGGCGATCCTGACACAAATGGGCCTGCTGCCGGAAGGCGCGTCGCTGTACGACTCCGCCAACATCACGCTGGTGCACCACCTGTATGCGGCGCTGCGCGCGCATGCGCTGTACCACAAGGACCAGCACTACGTGGTGCAGAACGGCGAAGTCGTCATCGTCGACGAATTCACGGGCCGCATGATGACGGGCCGCCGCTGGTCGGACGGCCTGCACCAGGCGGTCGAGGCCAAGGAAGGCGTGCGCATCCAGAACGAGAACCAGACGCTGGCGTCGATCACGTTCCAGAACTATTTCCGCATGTACGGCAAGCTGGCCGGCATGACGGGTACGGCGGACACGGAAGCATATGAATTCCAGGAGATCTACGGCCTGGAGACGGTCGTCATCCCGCCGAACCGCCCCTCTGCGCGCAAGGACAAGCAGGACCAGGTCTACAAGTCGGCCGAGGAAAAGTACGGCGCGATGCTGAACGACATCCGCGACTGCTACGAGCGCGGCCAGCCCGTGCTGGTGGGTACGACGTCGATCGAGAACTCGGAACTGCTGTCGTCGATCCTGACCAAGGCCAAGCTGCCGCACAACGTGCTGAACGCCAAGCAGCACGCCCGCGAAGCGGAGATCATCGCGCAGGCCGGTTCGCCCCAGGCCATCACGATCGCCACGAACATGGCGGGCCGCGGTACCGACATCGTCCTGGGCGGCAACGTCGAGAACCAGATCAAGTTCCTGGAAGCGAATCCCGAGCTGACGGACGCGCAGAAGGCCGAGCAGGCCGACAAGCTGCGCAACGGCTGGCAGGCGCTGCACGAGCAGGTGGTGGCGGCCGGCGGCCTGCACATCATCGGCACCGAGCGCCATGAGTCGCGCCGCGTCGACAACCAGCTGCGTGGCCGTTCCGGCCGCCAGGGCGACCCGGGCTCGTCGCGCTTCTACCTGTCGCTGGACGATCCGCTCCTGCGCATCTTCGCCGGCGACCGCGTGCGCGCGATCATGGAACGCCTGAAGATGCCGGAAGGCGAACCGATCGAGGCGGGCATCGTCACCCGTTCCATCGAATCGGCGCAGCGCAAGGTCGAGGCACGCAACTTCGACATCCGTAAGCAGCTGCTCGAGTACGACGACGTCGCCAACGACCAGCGCAAGGTGATCTACCAGCAGCGTAACGAGCTGCTGGAGGCGACCGACATCTCGGAGATGATCCAGAACCTGCGCCACGGCGTGTTCACGGACGTGGTGCGCGAATACGTGCCGGCCGAATCGGTCGAGGAACAGTGGGACGTGCCGGCCCTGCAGGCCACGCTGGCCGCCGAGTGGCAGATCGACCTGCCGCTGACGGCGATGCTGGAGAAGGAAACCAACCTGACCGACGAGGACATCGTCGAGCGCGTGCTGGCGGCGGCGGACGAGCAGTACAACGCCAAGATCGCCATCGTCGGCAAGGATGCATTCGGCGGCTTCGAGCGCAGCGTCATGCTGCAAAGCGTGGACAGCCACTGGCGCGAGCACCTGGCCGCGCTGGATCACCTGCGCCAGGGTATCCACCTGCGCGGCTACGCGCAGAAGAACCCGAAGCAGGAATACAAGCGCGAAGCGTTCGAGCTGTTCGGCCAGATGCTGGACATGATCAAGAACGAAGTGGTCAAGATGGTCATGACGGTGCGTATCCAGTCGCGCGAGGAAGTGGAGGCCGCCGAAGCGAAGATGGCCGCCGCCGCCGCCCACCTGGAAAACGTGCACTACCAGCACGCCGACTTCAACCCGAACGCGGCGCCGGAAGAGCTGCTGGCACCGCTGGCGACGCCGTCGAACATGCCGGAAGTGGGCATCAGCAGCGCACCGAAGGTGGGGCGCAACGACCCGTGCCCTTGCGGCAGCGGCAAGAAGTTCAAGGCCTGCCACGGCAAGCTGTCGTAAGCAAGCACCGGGGACAGGCACCTGGCTCGGGCTGAAACGCCCCGAGCCAGGTGCCTGTCCTTTTGGGTTTTTGGCTTGACAACTCGTTAGCCCCAAGCCAACGCAACTGTTGCATTTCCCTCCCCGCGGCCCTTTTCGATGGCCGCCATTGATGTTTTTCCATCGCGCAATAGAACCGGCGTCGCTAGACTAGATGGTTTCATCTCATTCCAGACCGCCACCATGCCACTGCTGCGCCACCTGTCGATCAAAACCAAGCTGATGCTCAGCATGGGCCTGTGCCTGCTGTTGTTCATCGCCATCTCGTCCACGCTCAGCGTCATGATGAGCAGCGCGCACATCCGCGACCGCGTCGTCAATACGGAGCTGCCGGCGCAGGTCGGCGAAATCCGCAACGACATCCTGCGCCAGATCGCCGAGCCGCTGTCCGTCTCGCGCACCTTGGGCAACGACACGTTCCTGCACGCGTGGCAGGATGCCGGCACGCCGGAAGAGGGCATCGCCGGCTGGAATGTCTACGCGCAGCGCATCAAGGCGTTCACGCATGCCGCCACCGTGTTCTGGGTCGCGGCCGACAGCGGCAAGTACTTCACGGAAGCGGGCTATGACCGCACACTGTCGCAGACGTCGCCGGACGACGGCTGGTTCTATGGCTTCCTGGCGAGCGGCGTACCGTACCGTCTCGACCTGAACAAGAACCCCGGCAACGACAACTTCATGTTGTTCATCAATACCCGCGTGCAGACCGCGGGCGGCAAGCTGGGGGCGGCCGGCCTGGGCCTGTCCGCCGACGCGCTGGCGCAAAGCATTCGCACGTACCGGCTGGGCCAGTCGGGCTTCGTCTACCTCGTCAATGCCGACGGCAATATCCTGATCCACAAGACGGCGGCGCTGTCCGACGGCAAGCATCCATTGCGCGACCAGCCGGGATTCACGCCGGAGCTGACGCAGCAACTGCTCAAGCGCGAGAAGTTCGCCCATGCCCGCTATGACGGCGCGGCTGGCGCCCAGTTCGTCGCATCGTCGTTCATTCCGGAGTTGAACCTGTACGTGATCGCCGAGGTGCCCGAAGCGGAAGTGCTGGGCGACGTAGCGAAGTCGGCAACCGTGTCGGCGTTGACGGCGGCTCTCGTCGGTGGCGGTATCGGCCTCGTGGCCATCTGGTTCATTGCGCGCACCATCGCGGCGCCCGTCATGGGTGCGGCGCGCCTGCTGGAGGAGATCGCCAGCGGCGAAGGCGACCTCAGCCGCAAGATGCCCGTGGCCAGCGAGGACGAGGTCGGTGCGCTGGCCCGTGCCTTCAACCGCTTCGTGTCGTCGCTCGGCGGCACGATCGCCGAGGTGCGCGACAGCACGGCCGTCATCGCGGCGGCCAGCAGCGAGATCGCCAACGGCAATATGGACCTGTCGGGCCGCACGGAAGCGCAGGCCTCCAGCCTGCAGCAGACCGCGGCCGCGATGGAGGAGCTGACGACGACGGTGCGCCAGAACGCCGACAACGCCCTGCAGGCCAACCGCCTGGTCGCCGCCACCGCGCAGTCGGCCGGCAAGGGGGGCGACGTGGTCGCCCAGGTCGTCACGACAATGGCCGACATCTCGGCCAGCTCGCACAAGATCGCCGACATCATTTCCGTCATCGACGGCATCGCGTTCCAGACCAATATCCTGGCACTGAACGCGGCGGTGGAAGCGGCGCGCGCGGGCGAGCAGGGGCGCGGCTTTGCGGTGGTGGCCAGCGAAGTGCGCCAGCTGGCGCAGCGCTCGCACTCGGCGGCAAAGGAGATCCGCGAACTGATCCTCGATTCCGTCAGCCGGGTGGACGCCGGCAGTGCGCTGGCCGACGACGCCGGCGCGGCCATGACGGAGATCGTGCAGTCGGTGCGCGAAGCGGAAGCGCTGATGAAGCAGATCGCGGTGGCCAGCCAGGAGCAGAGCCAGGGCATCGGCCAGGTCAACCAGAGCGTGGCCCAGATGGACGACGCCACCCAGCAGAACGCCGCGCTGGTGGAGCAGGCCGCCGCCGCCGCCGCCTCGCTGCAGGAGCAGGCCGGCAAGCTCGAACAGGTCGTGGCCACCTTCAAGCTGGAGCACTGATCCGGCCGGGCCGGCCATGACTTTCGGCACTGCCGGCCCCCCTCGACCCTCCCTACACTTCCCTTGGTGCCGCAGCGGGCGGCGCCCTATTCAACCAAGGGAAGTCCATGATACGAAACACCACCGGCACACTGTGCCTGGCGGCGCTGCTGGCTGCCTGCGGCGGCGACGATACCCCCTCCCCAATCACGCAAGAGGCGTTCCTGAAAGCCGAGGCCGAGCGGGTGCGTGCCGGCGCCGGGCTGCCGGGCGTGACGGTCCTCGCGGGCGGCGCGGAGCACGCCGACATCGCCAGCAGCGGCATGCGCCGCGTCGGAGCGGATGACCCGCTGCGGACCACCGATGCCGTGCAGGCCGGCTCGCAAACCAAGGCCGTCACCGCCATGCTGCTGGCGCGGCTGGTGGAGCAGGGCCGGCTGCGCTGGGACAGCACGCTGGCCGAACTGTTCCCTGCCTGGCGTGACGAGATGCACCCCGCGCTGCGCAGCGTGACGGTGGCGCAGCTGCTGCGGCACCGGGGCGGCTTCAAGCGCGACCTGGATGATGCGGACGGCGTCGTGCTGCTGCCGCTGGCGACCGGCGACCCGGTGACCGACCGGCCCATCGCGGTGCGCTACCTGCTGCGCCAGGCCCCGCAGCAAACGCCCGGCACGTTCATCTATTCCAATGCCGGCTACATGGTCGCCGGCCTGGTTGCCGAGATGGCCGGCGGCGCCCCATTCGAGACGCTGATGCAGCGCGAAGTGTTCGCGCCGCTGGGTGTCGTGGCGTCGTTCGGTTTTCCGGAGGACGCCGAAGGCAGCCCCATCGCGGGCCACGTGCGGCACGAAGGCGGCTGGCGCCGTGCCGACTATCCCGCCATCGACCGCTACAACATGACCCGCATCGGCGCGGCCGCCGGCGGCATGACGATCGCCATGCCGGAATATGCCAAGCTGCTGCGCGAGCACCTGCGCGGCCTGCGCGGCAACTCGACGTTCCTGCGCAAGGAAACCTGGGAACTGATGCACACGCCAGAAGAGGACTATGGTTTTGGCTGGGGTGTCGTGAACCGGGCTGGCCAGGGCCGCGTCAGCGCCCATGCCGGCAGCGTGGGCAGCTACACGCTGTTCGCCATCCTCGTGCCGGCGCAGGACCGGGCCGTGGCGGTGGCGTGCAATTGCCACGGTCCGGAAGCGGCCGACCAACTGGAACGGCTGGCGCGCCAGCTGGCGCTGGACGACCCCCGCTAACGGAAGAGCCCGTGTCCCACCGCGGGGTCAGGCACCAATGTGGGACACGAACCCGGCCGTTGGCGGGCGGAAGAGCCCGTGTCCCACCGCGGGGTCAGGCACCGCGGTGGGACACGGCCTCGGCCGTTGCACAGCGCCCGCCCATGAAAAAGCCCGGCACTGGGCCGGGCTTGCGGTACTGCGTGGGACGGGGCTTACTGCAGCGTCAGGATGACCTTGACGGTGTCGTCCACGGCCGACTTGTCGATGTAGCCGATGGCTTTCGGATCATCCGCCACGGCTTTCTTGACCTCGGCGTTCGACTTGTATTCCTTCGGTTCCGCGGTGGCCTTGCCGGTAAAGACCAGCTTCGACCAGGCAGCCTTGACCTGGCCGGCGTCCTTGTCCGCCACCTTCTTGTAGAAGTCGTTGCGGATGGCGGAGCCTTCGGCCTGGTCGATCGGCGTGAACATCGTTGATTTGCCGAGGAAGAATTGAGCAGCCTGTTCCGAGAACATGCGGCTGGCCGGGTTCTTGGCACTGACGATCACGACGGTTTCTGCCGCAGCCGGCAGGGCTGCCGCGGTCACGGCGGCAGCGATCAGGGAGACGATGGTTTTTTTCATTGTTTATCCTCAGAAGACGAAATCGACACCCGCGGCCACGACCGTCACGTTCTTGCCCACGCCGGCGGGCTTCACGTCGGTCAGGAAGCCGTTCTTGGCGCCCGGCTTGACGCGGTCAATCTGGAACTTGGCGGCGGCGGACTTGGCGAAGTCCCAGCGCACGCCGATGGTGTCGGTTTTCTGCTCCGAACCGGCCAGCAGGTTGCGCACGCCGGCGTTCAAGGTCGGGATGCGTGCCAGCGCGGCAGGCACCGTCACGGCGGCACCCTTGCCTTCGTAGTTGGCATGGGTGTAGTACGGCAGGATCTTGCCGAAGCGGTAGCCGGCCATCACGTACCAGGCATCGCTCTCGGACAGGTAGACGGGTTCCTTGGCGCGGCGCATGCCGTATTCGCTCTGCACGACGATGTTGTTCCAGTCAGCCAGCAAGCCGACGGACGTGAACGACATGCGCTTGCCTTCTTCGATCGAGATGTCGTTGGCCAGCTGGCGGAAGCCCAGGCTCGTCAGCGTGTTGGTCAGCGAAACGATCGGCTTGACGCCCGGTGCCTTCAGCTTGGCTTCGGCATAGGCAAAACGCAGCGTCACGGGACCGTGTTCGGCGCTGACGGCAACGGCGAAGGCCGGGGCCTGGAAGCGCACTTCGGAACGGTCGGTCGGCACATAGGACTTGCCGCGGGCGATACCGGCGACGGCCTGGGCGGTCACGTTGGTGTCGCCGAAGCTGTGCTGCCAGTTGACGTCGGCGCCATCGAGGTTCTCGATGATGTTCTGGCCGTACATTTCGATCGGCGGACGCATCATCGTGTTGGCGTAGCCCACGTTCTGGTAGTCGGAGATCAGGAAGGCCGGCACCACGACGCGGCCGACGCGCACGGCGACTTCATCGGTGACCTTGTACTTGACGAAGGCCCACGCCAGCTCGGTCGTGAAGCTTTCGCCGGTGGTCTTGCGCGACAGGATCTGCGTGGTGGCGGAGAACTTGTCGTTGAACGTGTACGTACCCTGCAGGCCCAGGTTCGAGTCCAGGCCGAAGGTGTTGGTACCGGCCGTGCCTTCGCGCTGGTTGACGCGGGTGAAGCGCGCGTCTTCGGTATTGCTCTTGGCTGCCGCGACGGTGCCGAAGCCGCTGATCGTCAGGTTCTCGCCGCCCAGGGAGGCTGCAGTGGCTTGCGCGACGCACAGGGCGCCCAGGATGGATGCGACTAACAGTTTTTGTTTCATGCTCGGTGTCCGATCGTAGTATTTGGGTGTTGGGGTAGTGCTGTCGTGGCGCCGCTGCGGAGGTGGGGAAGCGTTTCGACACGATGTCGTGCATGCAGGTGCTACCTTAGTTGATATTGCTGTGGGGTATCAATGAAAAATTCGGAACCGATATATTTAATGAAATCTTCTGTCGTTTTTTGTGAACTTTACAGGGTGAGTGCAGTCGTTTTGACATCGTCCTCAATGAAAAAACCCGGCGCGCGGCCGGGTTTTCATGGGAGATGCGATGACGGTTACTGCAGCGTCAGGATGACCTTGACGGTGTCGTCCACGGCCGACTTGTCGATGTAGCCGATGGCTTTCGGATCGTCCGCCACGGCCTTCTTGACCTCGGCGTTCGACTTGAACTCCTTCGGCTCCGCGGTGGCCTTGCCGGTAAACACCAGCTTGGACCAGATGGCCTTGACCTGGCCAGCGTCCTTGTCCGCGACCTTCTTGTAGAAGTCGTTGCGGATGGCGGAACCTTCGGCCTGGTCGATCGGCGTAAACATCGTCGATTTGCCGAGGAAGAACTGGGCAGCCTGTTCCGAGAACATGCGGCTGGCCGGGTTCTTGGCGCTGACGATGACGACGGTCTCGGCGGCAGCGGGCGGGGCGCTCGCGACGGCGGCGACGGCCAGCAGGGAAATCAGTACTTTTTTCATACGGTCCTGTCCTTAGAATACGAAATCGACACCGGCGGCAACGACGGTCACGCCGTTGTCGCTCTTGACGTTGCGCAGGAAGCCATTGTTGGCACCGGACTTCACGCGATCGATCTGCACTTTCAGCGCGGCCGACTTGGCGAAGTCCCAACGCACGCCGACGATATCGGACGATTGCTCGCCGCCAGCCAGCAGGCCCTGCACTGCGGCGTTCAGCGCGGGAATTCGGCTCAGCGCGGCTGGCGTCTCGACGTTGGAGCCCTTGCCGTGCCACTTGGCGTGCGCATAGTACGGCAGCACCTTGCCGAAGCGGTACCCTGCCATCGTGTACCACGCGTCGCTGTCGGTCAGGTAGACAGGCTCCTTGGCGCTGCGGCGGCCGTATTCGGCTTGCACGACGATATTGTTCCAGTCAGCCAGCACGCCCACGGACGTGAACGCGATGCGCTTGGCTTCCGCCACGGTAATGTCGCGACCCAGCTGGGCGAAGCCGACAGCCGTCACGGTGTTGGTCAGGGCGTTGATCAGATCGGCTTCCGGGGCCTTCAGTTTGGCCTGCACGTGTGCGAAGCGCAGCGTGATCGGGCCGCGTTCGGCGCTGATCGCGAAGCCGGCGGTGCCAGCCTGGTAACGCGGTTCGGATTGATTCGATGAGACCCAGGATTTGCCGCGTGCCACGCCGACCACGGCTTGCGCGGTCACGTTGGTTTCGCCGAAGCTGTGCTGCCAGTTGATGTCGGCGCCATCGGCCGTCTCGATGATGTTCTGGCCGTACATTTCGACGGGCGGACGCATCATCGTATTGGCGTAGCCCACGTTCTGGTAGTCCGAGATCAGGAACGACGGCACCACGACGCGGCCCAGGCGCACGGCGATTTCATCGCTGACCTGGTACTTGACGAACGCCCACGCCAGTTCGGTCGTGAAGCTGTCGCCAGTGGTCTTGCGCGACAGGATCTGGGTGGTGGCCGAGACCTTGTCGTTGAACGTATAGGTCGCCTGCAGGCCCAGGTTGGAATCGAGGCCGATCGTCGTGGTGCCAGCCGTGCCTTCGCGCTGATTGGAGCGGGTGAAGCGCGCATCTTCCGTATTGCTGCGTGCCGCCGCCAGCGTGCCGAAGCCGCTGATGGTCAGGTTGTCGCCGCCCAGGGTGGCAGCTTGGGCATGGGGCAGGCAGGTGGCAGCCAGGACGGCTGCGGCGATCAGTGTGTGTTTCATGTGATATCCGATGGTTGTTCGTTGCGCTGCCGCGCTGCCAGGGCACGCGGCGTCGTGCGAGAACGCTACCTTAACGGAGCATTATGGTGCCTTGCAACAACTATTTCCCACAGGATACAACATAGACACCCTTATGTTGTATTTGTGTGTAATATTCAAACCTGAAATATCAGATATTCGAGTACACCCTCGGCGTCGGGCACTGTCTGCGGGGCGGCGACCCGAAGAGAATGCCTGACACCAGGCACCCGATTCCCGGGCTCATAATGAAAAAGCCCGGCACGAGCCGGGCTTTGGGGCAATGGTTGCCAGCATTACTGCAGCGTCAGGATCACCTTGACGGTATCGTCCACCGACGACTTGTTGATGTAGCCAATGGCTTTCGGATCGGCGGCAACGGCCTTCTTGACGTCGGCATCCGACTTGTATTCCTTCGGCTCGGCAGTCGCCTTGCCCGTGAATACCAGCTTCAGCCAGGCAGCCTTGACCTGGCTGGCTTCCATGTTCGACACTTTCTTGTAGAACTCGGTGCGGATCGCCGAACCTTCGGCCTGGTCGATCGGCGTGAACTGTGCCGATTTGCCCAGGAAGAACTGGGCGGCCTGCTCGGAGAACATCCGGCTGGCGGGATTGCTCGGGCTGACGATGACAACGGTCTCGGCGGCGGCGGGCAGTGCGGCCGCGGCCACGGCAGCCACGAGCAGGGTAGACAGCAATTTTTTCATGGATAACTCCTTCAGACTTTGTCCGCGCCGGCGGAAACGACGGTGACGATTGACGGTGACAATTCACGGTTGGCGGCGCAGCGCGCCTTCGGTTTCTCTACGATAGGCGAGAGCCGGGGGCGCATCAATCAAATCCGGTGAAACGATATTCATAAGAAAACTTAGTGTCGTTTTCCGAGAACTTTCCTGGTTGAAATGGCATGAAACAGGCGAAGCCGCGGGCCCTGGTCGCCGCGTGCGGGAAATGCTGCAGGGATTACAATAGCGCTTCCTTTCATTCGCACGAGAACAACACCATGGCCGTCAATTCCCCCATTCCTGTCGCCGCCGACCTGAAGCCCGTCGCGGGCATCGAGATCGGTTACGCCCAAGCGGGCATCAAGAAGCCGAACCGCAAGGACGTGTTGGTGATGAAACTGGCCGAAGGCGCCACGGTGGCGGGCGTCTTCACGCTGAACCGCTTCTGCGCCGCACCCGTGCAGGTCTCAAAGGACAACCTGGCCGCCGTCAAGGCGGGCGGCAAGCCGATCCGCGCGCTGCTGGTCAACACGGGCAACGCCAACGCCGGTACCGGCGAGGCGGGCCTGGCCAACGCCAAGGCCACCTGCGACGCACTGGCGCGCGAACTGGGCGTGGACGCGCAGCAGATCCTGCCGTTCTCCACCGGCGTCATTCTGGAGCCGCTGCCAGTCGAGAAGATCAAGGCCGGCCTGCCGGCGGCCGTGCAGAACCTGCAGGCGGATAACTGGTTCAACGCCGCCGAAGCCATCATGACGACGGACACGCAGCCGAAAGCCGGCTCGCGCGCGGTGACGATCGCCGGCCACGCCGTCACGCTGACGGGCATCAGCAAGGGCGCCGGCATGATCAAGCCGAACATGGCAACGATGCTGGGCTACCTGGCGTTCGACGCGAAAGTCGCGCAGGGCGTGCTGGACCAGCTGGTGAAGGAAGCGGCCGACCAGTCGTTCAACTGCATCACGATCGACGGCGACACGTCCACCAACGACTCGTTCATGCTGATCGCCACGGGCGCCGGCACGCTGGAAGTAAACTCGTTCGACTCGCCGGCGTACCGCGAGCTGGCCGCCGCCGTGACGGAGCTGTCCGTGTTCCTGGCCCAGGCCATCATCCGCGACGGCGAAGGCGCCACCAAGTTCATCACCATCACCGTCGAAGAGGGCGAGTCGGTCGAGGAATGCCGCAAGATCGCCTATTCGATCGCGCACTCGCCGCTGGTCAAGACGGCGTTCTTCGCCTCCGACCCGAACCTGGGTCGCATCCTGGCCGCCATCGGCTATGCCGGCGTGGAACTGGACGTTTCGAAGATCAACCTGTGGCTGGACGACGTATGGGTGGCCAAGGACGGCGGCCGCAACCCCGACTACAAGGAAGAAGACGGCCAGCGCGTCATGAAGCAGAGCGAGATCGCCGTGCGCGTCAAGCTTTCGCGTGGCGCCGCCCGTGCCACCGTCTACACGTGCGACCTGTCGCACGACTACGTCTCCATCAACGCCGACTACCGATCCTGATGACGTCACTGGAGCAATTCCTCGCCCGCGCCGAGCAGGTGCTGGCGCGGGTCGAGGCGCTGCTGCCGCCGGCCGTGCCGGCGCCGGACTGGCAGGCGGCCAGCGCGTTCCGCTGGCGCAAGCGGGGCAGCGCGGCCGGCTGGCTCCAGCCCGTTGCGCACGCCTCGCGCATCGCGCTGGACGACCTGCACAACGTCTCTGCCCAGAAGGCCCAGATCGAGCAGAACACGCTGCAGTTCGTGCAGGGCCGGCCCGCCAACAACGTGCTGCTGACGGGCGCACGCGGCACCGGCAAGTCCTCGCTGATCAAGGCCTGCCTGAACCGCTTCGCGGCCGACGGCCTGCGCCTGATCGAGGTGGACAAGGCCGACCTGGCCGACCTGCCGGATATCATCGACCTGGTGGCCCGCAGGCCGGAGAAGTTTGTCGTGTTCTGCGACGACCTGTCGTTCGAGGAAGGCGAGAGCGGCTACAAGGCGCTGAAGGTGGCGCTGGACGGCTCGATCACGGCGCAGTCGGACAATGTGCTGATCTATGCCACGTCGAACCGGCGCCACCTGATGCCGGAACGGATGTCCGACAACGCCAGCTACCGCCACGATGAGGACGGCGACCTGCATCCAGGCGAGACGGTGGAGGAGAAGATCTCGCTGTCGGAGCGCTTTGGCCTGTGGCTGTCGTTCTATCCGTTCAAGCAGGACGACTACCTGGACATCGTGGCGCACTGGCTGGCGTCGTTCGGCTGCACGCCGCAGCAGGTCGATGAAGCGCGTGGCGACGCGCTGCGCTGGGCCCTGCAACGGGGCTCGCGTTCGGGCCGCGTGGCATGGCAGTTCGCCCGCGACTACGCCGGGAAGCTGGCATGAGCGCGCCCGCCAAACCGGTCGATGTGGCGGTGGGCATCCTGATGAAGCCGAACGGCGACGTGCTGCTGGGCCAGCGCCCGGCCGGCAAGCCCTACGCGGGCTATTGGGAGTTCCCGGGCGGGAAAGTGGATCCGGGCGAGACGATCCTGGACGCGCTCAAGCGCGAATTCATGGAAGAGCTGGGCATCGAGGTGCTGTCGGCCGAGGAATGGTGCGGCGTCGAACACGTGTACGAACACGCCCACGTACGGCTGCACTTCTTCATCAGCCGCGACTGGCGCGGCGAGCCGCAAAGCCTGGAAGGGCAGGCCTTCGCGTGGCAGGGCGAGGTCAGTGTCGAGCCGCTGCTGCCGGCCACGATTCCGCTGCTGCAGTGGATCGGCCGCGACGGCTAAAACACTGGTCCCTGACACCAGGGGTCTTCCCGGGTTTGGACCCCGGGAATCACAGCGGCAAGCCACTCGCCCATCCCCGCGCCATCCCGGTCACCAGCGCACCCATGTCCTGCCCGGCCGCGCGTGCATCGCGCCGCGCGCATTCTTCTGCATCGGTCATGAACAGGTCGGCGGCGAACTGCCGCGCGCCCAGTGCCTGGGCCTGCGTCTTGGGCGCACGCAGCGGGGTAAAAGCGGCCAGCGCCCCGTCGATGTCGCCCGCGTGCGCTGCCAGGCAACGCGGCAGGTGCCATGCGTCCTCCAGCGCCTGGGCAGCGCCCTGGCCGGAGGTCGGCAGCGACGCGTGCGCCGCGTCGCCCAGCATCAGCACATTGGCGCGGTGCCAGCATGGCACCGGGTCGACGTCGTGCACGGCAATCAGCCGGATATCCGCGCGCGGCGTCTGGCGCAGCAGCGCCGGGATCGGCGCGGGCCAGTCGGCAAAGCGTTGATACAGGTCGTCGAAGGCCGGCAACCGGTCTGGCGCGGGCGCGACCGCGGCCGCAGCCCAGTAGAGCTTGCGCGGCGTGACGGCTACCGCGCCGAAGCGTTCGCCGATGCCCCAGAAATCCTGCACGCCCGGTTCGCTCGCCATGTCGCTGTCCAGCTCCACGGCCCCGACCCAGTTGACGAATCCCTGGAAGCGCGGCTGGTTCTCGCCCAGCACGAACTGCCGGCTGATCGAGTGCTTGCGCCCGTCGGCGCCCAGCAGCAAGTCGGCCTGGATGGTACTGCCGTCGGCGCGTTCCAGCCAGGCATGACCATCGGCACCTGAGCGCAGCGTCATCCCGGCGACGCCGTAGTGGACGGGAACCGCGTGGCGCGCCAGCCAGTCGGCCAGGATGCGCATCAGGTCGCGCCGGAACACGGCATGGCTGGCATACCCCATCTCCCGGTCGAGCATGCCGATGTCGAGCGACTGCAGCAGCTGGCCCTGGCGGTCGAGGCGGCGCATGGCCTGCGGCACGCCACCAATGGCGGCCACGGCCGGGAGCAGGCCCAGCTGGTCGAGGACGAAGCTGGCGTTGGGCCACAGCACCATGCCGCCACCGCCGCCGTACGGGTCGCGGTTGCGCTCATGGACGGTGACGGCGTGGCCGGCTTGCGTCAGCGCGATCGCACTCGCCAACCCGGCGATGCCGGCCCCGATGATGTGGATTTGCACGTGGGTGCGCGATGCCTACTGCTTGTCGTCATCCAGCGGATCGGCGGGCGCGGCCGCCGGGATGGCGTACTTCTCCTCGGCCCAGGCACCCAGGTCGATTTGCTTGCAACGTTCGGAACAGAAGGGACGGAACTTGTTCTTCTCCGTCCACTCCACTTTCTTGCCGCAGGTAGGGCAGTCAACAACGGTAGGCATGGTTCTTGAATCTTAAAAGGCGCAAAGGGTCAGTTCAAAAGGCACGTCTTCTTCCAGCGGCTTCGGTTTCAGGTCGCCGCCCTGGGTGGTGAAGCGGACCCACAGCATGTACTTGTTGGCCGAGATCTCGGGGATGGCGCCCAGCGCGCCGTCGACGGTCAGGCGCAGCATCTGGTACACCTTGCCCTGCAACATCTGCTGGTAGCTGCCCGCGTTGGCGATCATCTTCTTGGCGCCGCCGGAATCGCGCAGCAGGCGCAGCACCAGTGCCAGCGCGTCGAACAGCGGCGCCAGCGGCGTGAACCACGTCATGATGTCGTTGAAGCGTTCCTCGAACGGGCGCTTCTGCCACGCGTAATACGAGGGCAGGTCGAATTCGCAGGCGCCGCCAGGGATGATGGTGCGGCCGCGGATGCTCATCAGCCACTCGTTGTCGCGCACGTTCTGGCCCGTCTTGCCCTGCGCCGCGACGAGGGCGCTGGCGACGGCATCCACCTCGCCCAGCACGGCATCCAGCATTTCCGACTGCACGTTGGGGTTGGAGCGGTAGCCCAGCAAGGTCTGGCGCTGGCGCTCCAGCTCCTGCAGCAGGTCCGACTTCAGGTCGGCCCGGCCCGCCACCTCGAGCATGTCGAAGATCGTGGACAGGGCCACGTGGTGCTGCATCGGATGTTCCTGATGCACGAAGAATTTGAATTTTTCGAACAGATCTTCCAGCCGCAACAACGTGCGAATACGCTCGTTGAAAGGATATTCATAGACGATCAAAGTGAATCCCTCTGTTGGTAGACCTGGAAAGGGAACTCGGCAACGGCGCCCGCCGCGCCTGGCGGCGCAGTGCGGACGGCGCGAAACTGGCGCGCAACTGGCTGCGCTGCGGACAGGCGAGGACGCTCACTTCAGCGTTCCCGAGCTCCCTGAAAGAATTCTCGTGATTCTGAACCATGAGAGGCAAAAATACAAACGTTGTTAATTGTTTCTCGCGTACCGTGCGGCCATTTCGATGTACTGCGCATGCAGCCGGTCCACTTGGGGCGCCAGCGCGGCCAGTTCGCCGCCGTTGTCGACAACGTCGTCCGCCGCCGCCAGCCGCACCTGCCGCGGCACCTGGGCGGCCATGATGGCCTGGACCTGCGTCGCGGGCAGGCCGTTGCGCTGCATGACGCGCGCCAGCTGCAGTTCCTCGGGCAATCGACGACCAGCACGCGCTGCAGGCGCGACTGCCATGTGCCCGACTCGACCAGCAGGGGAATGTCGAAGATGACGTAGGGCGCCGTGCCCAGCAGGCTGGCCGCGTAGACGGCGTCGCGGATCATCGGGTGCAGGATGCCTTCCAGCCGGGCCTTGGCGGCCGGGTCGGAAAACACCAGCGCGCGCATCTTCGCGCGGTCCAGCGCGCCATCCGCAGCGGCGCACCCGGCGCCGAATGCGGCCAGCACGGCGGGCATCGCGGCGCCGCCCGCGACCGTCAGGCCGCGCGCGATCTGGTCGGTGTCGACAATGTCGATGCCGCGCTCGGCGAACAGGCGCGCGACGACGCTCTTGCCGCTGCCGATCCCCCCGGTGAGGCCGACGGTGAGGCGCGCGTTCACGCGCCACCGCCCAGGAGGCGGGTGGTGGCGCCGGCGATCGGGCCGCCGAACAGCAGCGCGATCATGCCGGCCGCCGCCAGGTAGGGGCCGAACGGAATGGGATTGCCGCGGCCGTGCCGCGCGAACACGATCAGGCCGATGCCCACCAGCGCGCCGACGATGGACGACAGCAGGATGATCGTCGGCAGCATGGTCCAGCCCAGCCAGGCGCCCAGCGCCGCCAGGAGCTTGAAGTCGCCATAGCCCATGCCCTCCTTGCCGGTGGCCAGCTTGAACAGCCAGTACACGGTCCACAGCACCAGGTAGCCCGCCGCCGCGCCGATCACGGCATCCTGCAGCGGCACGAAGGTGCCGTCCAGGTTAACGAGCAGGCCGGCCCACAGGAGGGGAAACGTGAGGTCGTCCGGCAGCAGCTGGGTGTCGGCATCGATGAACGTCAGCGCGATCAGGAGGTAGGCAAACAGCAAGGCGGCCAGGCCCATGGCGCCGCTGCCGAACTGCCATACCAGCAGCGCGGACAAGGCGCCCGTGAAGGCCTCGACCAGTGGATAGCGCGCCGAAATGCGGGCCTTGCACTGGCTGCACTTGCCGCGCAGCGCCAGCCAGCTGATGACGGGGACGTTTTCCATGGCCGTGATCCGATGGCCGCAGTGCGGGCACGCGGAGCGTGGCAGCACCAGGTCGAAGCGGTCCGTGTGCGGCAGCGGCTGGCCCGATTCGGCCGCCACGTAGTTGTCCGACTCGCGTTTCATCATGACGGGAATGCGGTAGATGACGACGTTCAGGAAGCTGCCGATCAGGAGGCCGAAGATGGCGGCGAGGAGGGCGGCGCCTGGCGTGGCGGGTGGGGCGAAGAGGTAGAGGTCGTGGAGCATGGGTGGTAGTTGGTCTGTAAGTCGCGCGCCACTTGCGCAAGCATTGACCCAGGACCAGGGACTGGGGTCCGACCCGTCGGGTCTGACCCCGGCACTCAGCCTTTGGGTTGGCGCAGGCCAAAGGCCCGCTGCCGAAACCGAAGCTTACACCACAGAGCCCAGCTTGAAGATCGGCAGGTACATCGCCACCACCAGGCCGCCGATCAGGACGCCCAGGATGACCATGATGGCCGGCTCCATCAAGGAGGACAGCGACGCGACCGCCTCGTCCACTTCGTCCTCGTAGAAGTCGGCGACCTTGCCCAGCATGGCGTCCAGCGCACCGGACTCCTCGCCGATCGACACCATCTGCGTCACCATGTTCGGGAACACCTCGGCGTTCTGCATGGCCACCGTCAGGCTGGTGCCCGTCGAGACTTCCTTCTGGATCCTGAAGGTGGCGTCCAGGTAGACGGCGTTGCCGGCCGCGCCGCCGACCGAATCGAGCGCTTCCACCAGCGGCACGCCGGCCGCGAACATCGTCGACAGCGTGCGGGTCCAGCGCGCCACGGTGGCCTTGCGGATCACGTCGCCGAACACGGGCACGCGCAGCAGCAGCCGGTCCATCGCCTGCTGCATCGCCAGCGAGCGTTTCCAGGACTGGAAGAAGAAGTAGATCGCCGCAGACAGCCCACCGAAGATCGCATACCAGTAGCTGACGAAGAATTCCGACATCGCCATCACGAACAGCGTGGGGGCGGGGAGGTCGGCGCCGAAGCTGGTGAAGACTTCCTTGAACGCGGGCACCACCCAGATCATGATGACGGCCGTGACGATGAACGCCACCGCCAGGATCGCCACCGGATACGTCAGCGCCGACTTGATCTTGGCCTTCATGGCCAGCGTCTTTTCCTTGTAGATCGCCAGGCGCGTCAGCAGGTCTTCCAGGATGCCGGCCTGTTCGCCGGCGCCCACCAGGTTGCAGAACAGCGGATCGAAATACAGCGGGAACTTGCGGAAGGCCTGGTTCAGGCTCGTGCCCGTCTCGATATCGGCGCGCAGGTCCATGATCAGCTTCGACACGGACGGGTTGGCGTGGCCCTTGCCGACGATGTCGAACGCCTGCAGCAGCGGCACGCCGGCCTTCATCATCGTCGCCAGCTGGCGGGTGAAGAGGGTGATGTCCTTGTCCGTCACCTTGCGGCCGGACCGGTACACCTTCTTCTTCACCTTCGTGACCATGATGCCCTGGCGCCGCAGGGTGACGTTGACGACGGCCTCGCCGCCGGCGCGCAGCTCGCCCCGCACCGTCTTGCCTGTCTTGTCCTTGCCTTCCCATGCGAAGACGGATTCCTTCACCTGGTTGCCGCCGCGTGCCATCTCTCGTGCCATCATTCGCTTCCTATTCGTTGGTACAGCCCAGCACTTCTTCCAGGCTGGTGAGGCCCGCCTTGACCTTCACGAGGCCGGACTGGCGCAGCGACTTCACGCCCTCGCTTTCCGACTGCGCGGCGATCTGCATCGCATTGCCGTGCGCCAGGATCAGCGCCTCGATGGCCGGCGTGATCGGCATGATCTGGTAGATGCCCACCCGGCCCTTGTAGCCGGTGCCGTTGCAGCGCTCGCAGCCCACCGGGCCGTACGGCTTCCAGCTGCCGTCCAGGTCATGCGCCTTGAAGCCGGCCCGCCGCAGCAGGTCGTTCGAGATGTCCACCGGCTGCTTGCACGTGCACAGGCGGCGCGCCAGGCGCTGCGCCGTGATCAACACGATCGACGATGCGATATTGAACGGCGCCACGCCCATGTTCATCAGGCGCGTGAGGGTGGACGGCGCGTCGTTCGTGTGCAAGGTAGAGAACACCATGTGGCCCGTCTGCGCCGCCTTGATGGCGATGTCGGCCGTCTCCAGGTCGCGGATCTCGCCCACCATGATGATGTCCGGGTCCTGGCGCAGGAAGGACTTCAGCGCGACGGGGAAGGTCAGCCCCGCCTTGTCGTTGACGTTGACCTGGTTCACGCCGGGCAGGTTGATCTCGGCCGGGTCTTCCGCCGTCGAGATATTGATGCCGGGCTTGTTGAGGATGTTCAGGCACGTGTACAGCGACACGGTCTTGCCGGAGCCCGTCGGCCCCGTCACCAGCACCATGCCATAGGGCCGGGCGATGGCGTCCAGCAGCAGCGCCTTCTGGTCCGGATCGTAGCCCAGCGCGTCGATGCCCATCTGGGCCTGCGTCGCGTCCAGGATCCGCATCACGGTCTTCTCGCCGAACAGCGTCGGCAGGGTCGAGATGCGCAGGTCGATGGTCTTCGTGGGCGAGACGATCAGGCGCATGCGGCCGTCCTGCGGCACGCGTTTTTCCGAGATGTCCAGGCGCGCCAGCACCTTGATGCGCGAGACCAGCTTGTCCTTGATGGCGATGGGCGGCTGCGCATGCTCGATCAGTACGCCGTCGACACGGAAGCGGATGCGGTAGAACTTCTCGAACGGTTCGAAGTGCAGGTCGGAGGCGCCCATGTTGACGGCGTCCATCAGCATCTTGTTCAGGAAGCGCACGATGGGCGCGTCCTCGACGTCGGTCGCCGGCGCTTCCGCCACGGACGTCGATTCCTGTTCCTCGGCGAACTGGATCTCGCCTTCGTCGCCGGCCAGCTCGCCCATCAGCTGTTCGCTGCTCTTGCCCAGTTCCTGCAGCAGGCGCACCAGTGCGTCGTGCGGCACGATGACGGGTTCCACCGACGACTCGGTCTGGAACTTGATCTGGTCCAGCGCCTGCGTGTTGGTGGGGTCGGAGATCGCCACCGACATCTTGTTGCCGCGCTTGGCCAGCGCCACCACGCGCTGGCTCTGCATCAGCTTCTGGTCGATCAGCTTGACGGGCAGCGCGGCCGGTGCGAACGCCTGCAGGTCCAGCATCGGATAAGCGAACGTCTCGGCACAGAACAGCGCCAGGTCGCGCGCGTTGACGATGCCGCTGGCCAGCAGCACGTCGATGAACGGGAGCTTGTCGGCGTGGGATTTCTTTTGCAGCGCGTCCGCCTGCGGGGGCGTGAGCCGCCCTGCCTGCATCAAGGCACGTGCCAGGCCCGACATGGAAGCGCCTGTCGCCGTGTGGGGTTGGACTGCTGCCATAGGGACACTAATGCCGAAACTACATTGATGAAAGGGACCGCCAGATCAAACGATGATGCCCTGTGGCATCATTTTTGTAAAGCGTTGGCGGTCGGTTTACGGCTCAATGCTGTCGCAATTTGACGACTTTGATCGACTGATTTTGCACCTGAACAACCTCTATGATGCAATTGCCAATGCGCACGCTGATCGGCGCATCGGGGATGTCCTGCAGCCATTCCAGCAGCAGGCCATTCAGGGTTTTCGGTCCATCGGTAGGGAAGTTTAATCCCAGTCGCTTGTTGACGTCGCGCAGCGCTGTCGTGCCTTCCAGCAGGCATTCGCCGCGGCTGTCCCAGCCGAAGGTGTCGGCCCGCGCCGCGCTGGGCGTGGACGTGGTGAATTCGCCGATCATCTCCTCGATGATGTCGTCCAGCGTCACCAGGCCCTGCACCTCGCCGTACTCGTCGACGATGATGGCCAGGCGCTCGCGGTTCTCCTGGAAGTTCTGCAGCTGCGCGAACACGGCCGTGTCCTGCGGAATGAAGTACGGCTCGGCCAGCAGGGCACGGAAGTGCTCGACCGTCAGCTCGTCCTCTTCGTTCAGCAGGGCGACGGCCTTGCGCACGTGCAGGATGCCAACGATCTGGTTGATCTCGCCGTTGTAGACGGGCAGCTTGTTGTGATAGCACGTCGTCAGCTGCTCCTTGATCTCCTCCACGGGCACGGCCAGGTTCAGCGCCTCGATCTGGGACCGGGGCGTCATCACGTCCTCGACGGAAATGGTGTCCAGGTCGAACAGGTTGAGGAGGATGCTCTTGTGCTTTTGCGGAATGAAGTTGCCGCTTTCCAGCAGCAGGGAACGCAGCTCTTCCGACGACAATCCCGCCTCGTGCGGATTGGGCGCCGGCTTGACGCGGAACAGCCGCAGCAGGGTGGCGACAAACAGGTTGACGAACCAGATCAGCGGGCGCGCGGCGCGCAGCAGCGGGCGCAGGATGAAGCTGGCCGGCAGCACGATCTGGTCCGCATAGCGCGCGCCGATGACCTTCGGCGAGATCTCCGCCAGCACGATCAGCGTGAACACGACGACACCCGTCGAGATCAGGATGACGTGCTCCTCCAGGCCGAACGCATTGATGGCGATGGCCGTGACGAGGGCGATGGCCATCGCGTTCAGCAGCGTGTTGGCGATCAGGACAAGGGACAGGAGCTGTTCGGTACGCTCCAGCAGCCACAGGGTGGCGATGGCGCGGTTACTGCCGCGTTTTGCCTCGTGGCGCAAACGGAAACGGCTGGCCGCCATCAGGGCGGTTTCGGCCATGGCAAAGAAGGCCGACAGGAAGATCAGGCAGGCGAGTGCAAGGATTTGCACCCATAAGGGAATGTTGTCCAAAGTGTGGGAAGAGGTACGCGGTGGTGGCCGCAGAGCACCCGATTCTACGGGAACGCCCGACCCGGTGCAAGCAAAGCACCCACCCCCAAATCGGGGACAGCCTCCAATTCCCGCATCGCAAAATCGCGCAAATTAAGGACAGCCTCCAATTCCTAAATTGGGGACAGCCTCCGAATTCGCGGTTTTAAATGGAGGCTGTCACCATTTCCCAAATGGAGGCTGTCCCCATTTCCGCGCAAATGGAGGCTGTCCCCATTTCGACTAAAAAGGAGGCTGTCCCCAATTGGCTGTGGTTCCGCTATCATTGTCGGATCGACATGACGGGGGAATGGCATGCGCAATTGGCTGGCGGGAGTGGCGTTGGTGGTCATGGGCGGAGCACATGCGGCGGCACCCGATGCCGCGTTGCTGGCCAAGGCCGAGCAGCACAAGGCGCCGGCGCTGGCGCTGCTGCAAAAACTCGTGGACATCGATTCCGGTACCTTCAGCGCCAAGGGGCTCGATGCCGTGGGTGCCGTGGCTGCGGCCGAGCTGACGCGGCTGGGCTTTCGCGTCCAGACGTTTGCCGCCACGCCGGCGCTGTCCAACAATATCGTCGCCACCCTCGATGGCACGGGCCGTGGCCGCATCCTGCTTGTCGCCCACATGGACACCGTGTTCGGCGACGGCACCGCCAAGGCGCACCCGTTCCGCATCGACGGCAAGCGCGCCTACGGCCCCGGCATCATGGACGACAAGGGCGGCATCGTCATCGGCATCCACGCCCTGGCCGCGCTGCGCGAGCAGGGCTTCGACGACTTCAAGCGCATCACGGTGCTGTTGAACACCAACGAGGAAACGGGCTCGCACGGCTCGCGTGCGCTGATCGAACGGGTGGCGAAGGAGCACGACGTCGTGTTCAACCTGGAGCCGGGCCGGCCGGCGGACGGCCTGGTCGTCTCGCGCAAGGGCAGCGGCGACATCGAGCTGGCCGTGCACGGCAAGGCCTCGCACGCGGGCGTGGCGCCGAAGCAGGGCGTCAACGCGGCGCTGGAAGCGGCGCACCAGCTGGTGCAACTGTCGCAGTTGGGCGACGAGGCGAAACAGACCACCGTCAACTGGACCGTCGTCCAGGGCGGGGAGCGCAGCAACGTGATACCCGACCGCGCGACGGCCCAGGCGGACGTGCGGGTGATGCAGCCCGAGGAATTCGACCGCGTCGAGCGCGACATGCGCCGCCTCGCCGCGCGCCAGCTGGTACCGGAAGCGCGGGTGGAGATCGCCCTGAAACGCAGCTTCCCGCCGATGCCGCCCAGCCCGACGACGGATGCGCTGGCGCGCACGGCGTCAGCCATCTACGCGGAGCTGGGCCGCAAGCTGACCCTGGAAAGCTCGGGCGGCGCGGCCGATTCCAGCCTCGTGTTCGCGGCGGGCGTGCCCACCATCGACGGCCTGGGCATCGTTGGCGGCGGCATCCACACGGCGGAAGAATATGCGGAAGTGGACAGCATCGCACCCCGCATCTACCTGCTGGCGCGGCTGATCCGGCAGTTCGGCAAGGACCCTCAGCTGCCCCGGTAGGTGGCATAGGACCAGGGCGAAACGACCAGCGGCACGTGGTAGTTCTGGTCCGCGTGGGCGATACCGAAGGCGATCGTGACGACGTCGATGAAGCGGGGCGACGGCAGCTCGACGCCGGCCTGGGCGAAATAGTCGCCCGCATGGAAGGCCAGCTCGTACTGGCCGGGGTGCAGCGCGTCGCCCTCCAGCAGCGGCGTGCCGCAGCGGCCGTCGGCGTTCGTCACCTCCGTCTTCAGCAGCTGGCGGCTGCCGGCCTGGATGGCGTACAGCTGGACGGTGACGCCGGCGCCGGGGCGGCCATGGGCCGTGTCGAGGACGTGCGTGGTCAGTTTTCCCATATCGATTCCTGGATGTGATTATTCATCGGATCATATACTGTTGTGCGCTGGACAATATATCGTTGCGCTTATGGAGATAAAGCAGAAAACATGATGACGAGATTACTGACTGCGGGAGTGCTGGGCGCGCTGTGCGCCGCCACGGCGACAGCGGCGGCCTCCCTGGCGGCGCCGACGGTCGTGACGGTCGAAGGCGGCGCCATCGAAGGCGCCTATGCCGAAGGCGTGCGCACGTTCAAGGGCGTGCCGTTCGCCGCCCCGCCGGTGGGCCCCCTGCGCTGGAAGACGCCGCAGCCGGTGCAGCCGTGGAACGGCGTGCGTCCCGCCAAGGACTTCGGGGCCCGCCCGATGCAGCTGGCGCTGTTTTCCGACATGGTATTCCGCTCGCCGCGCATCGACGAGGACTGCCTGTACCTGAACGTCTGGACCCCGCCCGTGATGGACGGGAAGAAGCTGCCCGTGCTGGTCTACTTCCACGGCGGCGGCCTGGCCGCGGGCGACGGTTCCGAGCCCCGCTACGACGGTGCCGCGATGGCGCGCCAGGGCATCGTCGCGCTGACCGTCAACTACCGCCTGGGCGTGTTCGGCTTCCTGGCGCATCCGGAGCTCTCGGCCGAGGGCCCCACGCGTGCCTCCGGCAACTACGGCCTGATGGACCAGGCGGCCGCGCTGCGCTGGGTCCAGCGCAATATCGCCGCGTTCGGCGGCGACCCGGCGCAGGTGACGATCGCCGGCGAATCGGCCGGCTCGTATTCCGTCAGCGCGCAGATGATCAACCCCCAGGCGCGCGGACTGTTTGCGCGGGCCATCGGCGAAAGCGGCTCCGTGCTGGGCATGAAGACGCCGACGCTCGCCGAGGCCGAGCAGCAGGGCATGGCCTTCGCGACGGCAGCGGGCGCGGCGTCGCTGGCGGAACTGCGCGCGCTGCCCGCGGCACAACTGCTGGAGGCAGCCGGACGTCCAGGCACGCCCTGGTTCTCGATCGTGGCCGACGGCGTCGTCATCGACCGTCCGCCAATCGAATCCTACCGGCGCCGCCTGCACGCCAAGGTGCCGCTGCTGGCGGGCTGGAACTCGCAGGAGATGCATGCCGGCGCACTGCTGGGGCAGGCGCCCGCGACAAAGGAGAGCTTTGCGGCCGTGCTGGAAAAGCTGTACGGCGAGCAGGCGCGCGAGGCGGCCCGGGCGTATGACTACGACGTGCAGGAGGCCGCCCGCGACCTCGCCAGCGACCGCTGGATTGTCTACGGCACGTGGAAGTGGATGGACCTGCATCGCACCCATGCGCCGACTTACCGTTATTACTTCACGCGGCCGCGGCCCGGCGCGGACGGCGGCGCCGTCCACTCCGGCGAGATCGAGTACGCGCTGGGCAACCTGGACGGCAACAAGGTGTACCGCTGGACCGACGAAGACCGGCGCGCGTCCGCGACGATGCAGGCCTACTTCGCCAACTTCATCCGCACCGGCAACCCGAACGGCGCCGGGCTGCCCCACTGGCCGACCGTCGACCACCCCGCGCCGAACGTCATGCGCATCGACGTGACGTCGGGCGCCTTCAACCCGCGCGACCGCGAGCGCTTCGAATTCCAGGACAGCCAGCATCATGAATAAAGACTACCCCCGCGACCTGGTCGGCTACGGCCGCGACGTCCCCCATGCCAACTGGCCGAACGGCGCCCGCGTCGCGCTGCAGTTCGTGCTGAACTACGAGGAGGGCGGCGAGAACAATGTGCTGCACGGCGATCCCGCTTCGGAGACCTTCCTGTCCGAGATCATCGGCGCGGCCGCGTTCCCGGCACGCCACATGAGCATGGAGTCGATTTACGAATACGGCTCGCGCGCGGGCCTGTGGCGCCTGCTGCGCATGTTCGAGCAACGCCGGCTGCCGCTGACGGTATTCGGCGTGTCGATGGCCCTGCAGCGCCATCCGGAAGCCGTGGCCGCGTTCCAGGAACTGGGTCACGAGATCGCCTGCCATGGCCTGCGCTGGATCTCGTACCAGAATATGGACGAAGCCACCGAGCGCGCCCACATGAAGGAAGCGGTGGACATCCTCCGCGACCTGACGGGCAGCGCGCCGCTGGGCTGGTACACGGGGCGCGATTCGCCCAACACGCGCCGGCTCGTCGTCGAACACGGCGGCTTCCGCTACGACGCCGACTACTACGGCGACGACCTGCCGTTCTGGCAGCAGGTCGAGCACACGGGCGCGGACGGCCAGCCGGCCGTGACGCCGCAGCTGATCGTGCCGTATACGCTGGACACCAACGACATGCGCTTCGCGGCCATGCAGGGTTTCAATAGCGGCACGCAGTTCTTCGACTACCTGAAGGACGCGTTCGACGTGCTGTACGCGGAGGGCGACCCGAATGGCTTGAACCGGCCGAAGATGCTGTCGATCGGCCTGCACTGCCGCCTGGTCGGCCGGCCCGCACGCGCCGCGGCGCTGGCGCGCTTCCTCGATTACGTGCAGGGCCATCCCGACGTCTGGATCGCGCGCCGTATCGACATCGCCGAGCACTGGCACACGCACCACCCGTTCGGCGGCGCCTGAGGTGACCTGAGGTGACGGTCGCCACGCAGCTGATCGGCAACTGGCTGCGGGCCCGTTCGATCTGCCACGGCCTGCCGGCGCCTGTGCCGGATCGCGGCGGCTGGCGGCTCGATACGGCGCGGCCGGGCGAGCTGCGGCGCCACGTTTTTGGTGCCCCTTGTGACGGCTTGCGCGAGCTGGGCGCGACCGTCGAGATGCCGCAGGTGTTCCTGAAGCTGTGCGGCAGCGGCGCCGAGCTGCTGGCGCTGCTGCCACCGCGCTGGCGCCTGGACGAACCGCGCTACGTGATGGTGGCCGGCGACTGGCCGGCCGCCGTGGCGCTGGCGCCGGGGTACACGCTGCGCCTGACCCGCGCGGGCGCCGTCACGACCGTCCGCATCATGAGCGCCGACGGTGCCGTGGCGGCCACCGGTCATGCGGCCGAGTGGGCCGGCGTGTTCGTCTACGACCGCATCGAGACGGCGCCGGCACACCGGCGCCGCGGGCTGGGTGCCGGGGTGATGCATGCGCTGCGCCAGGCGCGGCTCGATCGCGCCGCCGTCGAGATACTGGTGGCAACAAAGGCCGGGCAGGCGTTGTACCGGTCGCTGGGGTGGGACACGATCTCCGATTACTCGACGGCGTTCGTGGCGGTGTGAGCTGAGTGCGTCGAAACGGCTTGTCACCCAACACCAGAGACCGGGGGGCGACACGCCGGGTCCGACCCCGGCTTTCCGGGTGGGGTGGTGCCCGGCCCGTGATCCTTACTATAGCAGCTGCCTGATAACGCTCATCAGAAAACCCATATAATCGGCAACCCCGCCGGTGCTACTCTGGAAAGCTGGGACCACTCCGAGGCCAAGATGTCTGAACCGATCCGTTTTTACTACCGTGGCGCCGTGCACGAAGTGCGCGATGCCGCGCCCACGCAGACCGTGCTGCAGCACCTGCGCGAGGACCTGCACTGCACCGGCACCAAGGAAGGCTGCGCCGAAGGCGACTGCGGCGCCTGCACCGTCGTGCTGGGCAGCGTCGTCGACGGCAAGCTGGAACTGAAGGCCGTCAACTCGTGCATCCAGTTGACGCCCACGCTGGACGGCAAGGCGTTGTTTACGGTGGAAGACCTGCAGCAGCCGGACGGCACGCTGCACCCGGTGCAGCAGGCGCTGGTCGAGTGCCACGGTTCGCAATGCGGCTTCTGCACGCCCGGCTTTGCGATGTCCTTGTGGGGCATGTACCTGAAACTGGAGGGGACCACCCCGGCGCGCAAGCAGATCGACGATTGCCTGTCCGGTAACCTGTGCCGCTGCACGGGCTACCGCCCCATCGTCGATGCGGCCAGGCGCATGGTGGAGCTGCCGCAGGTGGCGTTCGACACGGCCGGGCTGACGGAGCAACTGGCCGCCCTGAAGCGCGACCGGCTTGCCGTCTACAGCGCGCACGGCCAGACCTTCCTGGCACCGCGCACGCTGGACGAGCTGGTGCAGCTGCGCGCCGCCAACCCGAACGCGACCCTTCTGGCCGGCTGTACCGACGTGGGCCTGTGGGTCACCAAGCAGTTGCGCGAGCTGGGCGACATCATCTACCTGGGCCACGTGGATGCGCTGAAGACGCTGGCGGAGCGCGACGGCATGCTGGAAATCGGCGCCGGCGTCTCGCTGGAAACCGCCTACGGCGCGCTGTGCCACCACTACGAGGCGGAGCTGGGCGAAATGCGCCAGCGCTTCGCCTCGCTGCCGATCCGCAATGCGGGCACCTTGGGCGGCAATGTCGCCAACGGCTCGCCCATCGGCGATTCGATGCCGTGGCTGATCGCGCTGGGTGCGCAGGTCGTGCTGGCGGGCGCCGGCGGCGACCGCTTGCTGGCGCTGGAAGACTTCTACCTGGACTATATGAAGAAGGACCTGCAGCAGGGCGAATTCGTGCGCGCGGTGCGGGTGCCGCTGCCGCGTGCCGCTTCAAATCTGACCCTGGCGTTCCGCACGTATAAACTGGCCAAGCGCTTCGACCAGGACATCTCGGCCGTCTGCGCCGCGTTCGCGTTCACCTTGGACGGCGACACCATCGCGTCCGCCCGCATCGCGTTTGGCGGCATGGCTGCCACGCCCAAGCGTGCCCGCACCGCCGAAGCGCTGCTGGCCGGCCGCCGCTGGGACGAGGCGGCCGCAGCGGAAGCCATGGCCGCGCTGGCGCAGGACTACGCGCCGCTGACGGACATGCGCGCTTCCAGCACCTACCGCCTGCGCGCCGCGCAGAACCTGCTGCGCCGCTTCTGGCTGGAGACGCGTCCCGACGCGCCGCTGCCCGCCGCCGCCGTGAATGCCTTTGCCTGTTCCGCCTGAGGAGACGCCATGAACCATCCCGTCACTCCCGGCCTCACCGACGCGTGGAAGGCCGTCGGCGTCGCCCGTCCCCACGAATCGGCCGAGCTGCACGTGCTGGGCCAGGCGACGTACACCGACGACATCCCGGAAGTCCAGGGCACGCTGCACGCGGCGCTGGGCCTGTCCGCCAAGGCGCATGCGAAGATCGTCGCGCTGGACCTCGCGCCCGTGCTGGCCTGTCCCGGCGTCGTCGCCGCCTACACGGCCGCCGACATCCCGGGCACCAACGATTGCGGCCCGATCATCCATGACGATCCCATTTTCGCGATGGGCGAAGTGCTGTACGTGGGCCAGCCGATCTTCATCGTCGTGGCGGACACGCACACCAACGCGCGCCGTGCCGCGCGCAAGGCCGTCGTCACGTACGAAGAGCTGCCGGCGATCCTGACGCCGCAGCAGGCCAAGGCCGCCAGCTCGTACGTGCTGCCGCCGCTGCGCCTGCAACGGGGCGACGCGCAGGCCGCGTTCGAACGGGCGCCGCACGTCGTCAAGGGCGAACTGTTCGTCGGCGGCCAGGAGCAGTTCTACCTGGAAGGCCAGATCGCGTATGCCATCCCGAAGGAGAATCGCGGCATGCTGGTGCAGTGCTCCACCCAGCACCCCAGCGAGATGCAGCACGTGGTGGCGCACGCGCTGGGCCTGCACTCGCACCACGTGACGGTCGAATGCCGGCGCATGGGCGGCGGCTTCGGCGGCAAGGAATCGCAGTCGGCGCTGTGGGCGGCGGCGGCGGCGATCGCCGCCGCGCGGACCAAGCGTCCCGTCAAGCTGCGCGCCGACCGCGACGACGACATGATGGTGACCGGCAAGCGCCACTGCTTCTGGTACGAATACGAAGTGGGCTACGACGACAGCGGCCGGATCGTCGCCGCGCGAGTGGACATGACGTTGCGCGCGGGCTTCTCGGCCGACTTGTCCGGGCCTGTGGCGACGCGCGCCGTCTGCCATTTCGACAATGCCTACTACCTGTCGGACGTGGACATCCGCGCCGGCTGCGGCAAGACCAACACGCAGTCGAACACCGCATTCCGCGGCTTCGGCGGGCCGCAGGGCGCGATCGCCATCGAATACATCATCGACGAGATCGCGCGCAACCTGGGCCGCGACGCGCTGGACATCCGCCGCCTGAATTTCTACGGCAAGACCGGTCGCAACGAAACGCCGTACCGCCAGGTCATCGTCGACAACGTCATCGACGAACTGACGGCGGAGCTGGAGCGCACCAGCGAGTACCGCGCGCGCCGTGCAGCCATCGCCGCATTCAACGCGGGCAGCCCCGTGCTGAAGAAGGGGCTGGCGCTCACGCCCGTCAAGTTCGGCATCGCGTTCAACGTCACGCACCTGAACCAGGCCGGCGCGCTGGTGCACGTCTACGTGGACGGCTCCGTGCTGGTCAACCACGGCGGCACGGAAATGGGGCAGGGCATCAACACCAAGGTGATGCAGGTCGTCGCGCACGAACTGGGCGTGGACATGCGCCACGTGCGCGCCAGCGCCACCGATACCAGCAAAGTCGCCAACACGTCGGCCACCGCCGCCTCCACGGGCGCGGACCTGAACGGCAAGGCCGCGCAGGATGCCGCGCGCCAGATCCGCGAGCGCCTGGCCGCGTTCGCGGCAAAACAATACGGCGGCGACGTCGCGGCGGTGCGCTTCCTGGCGGACGTCGTCCATGTCAACGGCCACGAGGTGCCGTTCCCTGAGCTCGTGCAGAAGGCCTACCTGGCGCGCGTGCAGCTGTGGTCGGACGGTTTCTATGCCACCCCGGGCCTGCACTGGGACCCGAAGACGATGACGGGCCATCCGTTCTCGTACTACGCCTACGGCGCGGCCGTGTCGGAAGTCGTCGTCGACACGCTGACGGGCGAATGGAAGCTGCTGCGCGCGGACGCGCTGTACGATGCCGGCGCCTCGCTCAATCCGGCCATCGACATCGGCCAGGTCGAGGGCGCGTTCATCCAGGGCATGGGCTGGCTGACGACGGAGCAGCTGTGGTGGAACGACGCGGGCAAGCTGATGACGCATGCGCCGTCCACCTACAAGATTCCCGGCATTTCCGACTGTCCGGAAGACTTTCGCGTGCGCCTGTTCGACAACCGCAACGTCGAGGACAGCATTCATCGGTCCAAGGCAACGGGCGAGCCGCCGCTGCTGCTGCCGTTCTCCGTTTTCTTCGCCATCCGCGACGCCATCTCCAGCGTGGGCGGGCACCGCGTCAATCCGCCGCTGAATGCGCCGGCGACGTGCGAGGAGATCCTGCGCGCGATCGATGCGGTGCAGGAGGCATCTCTTGCCTCGAAGCAGGGATCTGTCCCGGGTTTTTCCGCATGAACGACTGGCTGGCGGCAACCGCCGGGCCGGCGGTGCTGGTCACGGTCGCGCGGGTGGAAGGGTCCAGTCCGCGCGCGGCCGGCACCAAGATGCTGGTGACGGCGCACACGCAGCTGGACACCATCGGCGGCGGCCACCTGGAGCTGCGCGCCGTCGAGATCGCGCGGGCCATGCTGGCGGGCGGCGACGCAGCCGTCCAGTACGAACGTTTTCCGCTCGGCCCCAGCCTGGGGCAGTGCTGCGGCGGCGTGGTCTGGCTGGCGTTCGAGCCGGTCGGTGCCGAACTGGCGGCGGTGATGAGCGCATTGCGGGCGCGCCGCCGCGACGACAGCATCCGCATCGCCGCGGTCGATGGCACGCCCGCATGCGCGCTGTTCGACGCCGCTGGCGGCCGGATCGCCGGCAGCGCGGAAGTCGCCTTCGTGCCTGCGGCGCAGGCCGGCCTGCAGGCCGATGCGCACGGGCGCCGCTGGCTCGTCGATCCGGTGCTGGCGCCGCGCGCGCACGTGCTGCTGTTCGGCGCGGGCCACGTCGGCGCCGCCATCGTGCGCGCGCTGGCCGAGCTGCCGTGCAGCGTGACGTGGGTGGACGAGCGCGACGACATGTTCCCGCCCACCGTGCCGGACAACGTAACGGTGGAAGCGACGGACGCGCCCGAGACGCTGGTGGCGGCCGCACCGCCGGGCGCCAGCTACCTCGTCATGACGCACAGCCACGCGCTGGACCAGCGCCTGTGCGAAGCGATCCTGGCGAGCGAACAGGTGGGCTGGTTCGGCCTGATCGGCTCGAAAACCAAGCGCGCCCAGTTCGAGCACCGCATGGCGGCGCGCGGCATCGATCCCGCACGCATCGCCACGATGGTGTGCCCGATCGGCCTGCCGGGTATCATCGACAAGGCGCCGCCCGTCATCGCCGCCTCCGTCGCGGCCCAATTACTGATCCTGTGGCAGGCGCAAGCCGCCGCGCCGCAACCCCTTCAAGAGAACTGATATGCAGACAGCATCACCCGTGCAAGCCTACCGTGCCGGCTTGTTGCACTTCCACGCCGATCCGGCCTTCGCCGAGCACGCGCATGCCTGGCATGAGGATGGCCTGCTGGTTGTCGCGGACGGCAAGGTCGTGGCGGCCGGGGACTACGCGCACCTTGCCGCGACGCTGCCGCCTGGCACGCCGGTGGCGGACTACCGGGGCAAGGTCATCACGCCGGGCTTCATCGACGCGCACGTGCATTACCCCCAGACGGACATGATCGCCTCGCCGGCACCGGGCCTCTTGCCCTGGCTGGAGCAGTACACGTTCCCCACCGAGCGCGCGTTTGCCGATCCGGCCCACGCGGCAGGTGTCGCCGAGTTCTTCCTGGACGAGCTGCTGCGCTGCGGCACCACGACGGCGCTGGTGTATGCCACCGTGCACCCGCAGTCCGTCGATGCGTTCTTCACGGCCAGCGAGGCGCGCGGGCTGCGCATGATCGCGGGGAAGGTGCTGATGGACCGCAACTGCCCGGACTTCCTGTGCGACACGGCGGAGCAGGGCGCGCGCGAGACGGAAGAGCTGATCCGGCGCTGGCACAAACGCGGCCGCTCGCTGTATGCGATCACGCCCCGCTTCGCGCCCACGTCCACCGAGGCGCAGATGGCGCTGGCGGGCGAGCTCGCGCGCGCCTACCCGGACACCTACCTGCAGACGCACGTGTCGGAAAACGAGGACGAATGCCGCTGGGTCAAGCAGCTCTACCCCGAGGCGCGCAGCTACCTGGACGTGTACGACCGCTACGGCATGCTGCGTCCGCGCGCCGTGTTCGGCCACTGCATCTGGCTGGACGAGGCGGACCGCGCGCGCATGGCCGAAACGCGCGCCGCCGCCGCCGTCTGCCCGACGTCGAACCTGTTCCTGGGCAGCGGCCTGTTCGACTTCGAGCGGGCCGACCGCGCCGGCATGCTGATGGCGCTGGCGACCGACGTGGGCGCGGGCACGTCGTTCTCGATGTTGCAAACGATGAATGAAGCCTATAAAGTAGCGCGCTTGAAGGGCAGCTACCTGCCGGCGCTGCGCATGTTCTACCTGTCCACGCTGGGTGCCGCGCGCAGCCTGCACCTGGACGATACGATCGGCAGCTTCGCCGCCGGGTGCGAGGCCGACTTCGTCGTCCTCGACCCGCAGGCCACGCCGCTGCTGGCGCGCCGTACCGCCAACACGGACAGCCTGGAAGAGCTGCTGTTCGCGCTGGCGCTGCTGGGCGACGACCGCGCCATCGCGGCGACGTATTCCGCGGGCCGGCTGGTGCACGCGCGGCAGGCCTGACCCTCCCTCAACCGAACCGGGAACGTCCATGCAGAAAAAACTCATCGCCGCCGCCGTCATGGCGGCCATTGCCTTCGGCGCCCAAGCCGCCAGCAACGAGGATATCGTCAAGCGCCACTTCGCCACGCTGGTGGGCGCGCAGCCGAAGACGGCCGAACTGACGATGTTCCTGACGATGATGCCGAAGGGCGGCGACCTGCACCACCATTACTCGGGCGCGATCTACGCCGAACAGTACCTGGAATGGGTCGACAAGCAGGGCTATTGCGTCAGCAAGATCAACTTCCGCATCAATACGGACAAGGCGGCCATCGCGGCAGAGCAGGCCAAGCCCGCGCCGCTGCGCAGCTGCGTGTCCGGCAGCGACCTGGTGGCGGACAACAACGCCTACCGCTTGCTGCTGCAGAAGTGGTCGACCCTGGACTTCTACAACCACGGCGCCGACCAGGCCCCGCCCGACCAGACGTTCTTCGACACGTTCGGCTACTTCGGTCCCGTCGCCTCGACCAATACCAACGAAGGGCTGCGCACCCTGAAGGCGCGCGCCATCGCCGAGAACCTGGCCTATATCGAGACGATCTTCGAGCTGGCCCCGATCACGCCGGATGCCGACTTCGACAAGCTGGTGCAATCGCCTGGCTTCGATGCCGCCCAGCTCGATGCCGCGCTGGCGGCGCTGGTTACCCGGCTGGAAGCCAACCCCGGCTTCGCCAAGGGTGTCCAGGATTACCTGGCCAACGTGCAAGCCAGCAGCGCGGGTATCGACGACGAGCAGTTCACGATGCGCTACCAGCCCTACGTGCTGCGCTTCCTGGCGCCGTCGGTCGTGTTCTCGCAGATGCTGTCGAGCTTCAAGCTGGCCAAGGCGGACCCGCGCATCGTCGGCGTCAATATCGTCGGGCAGGAAAGCCAGGCCGTCTCGATGCGCGACTACAGCCTGCACATGCGCATGTTCAAGTTCCTGAAAGCGCGCTATCCGGACGTGAAGACGGCCCTGCACGCCGGCGAGCTGAAACTGGGCATCGTGCCGCCGGAAGGGCTGACGTTCCACATCGGCGAAGCGGTGCAGGTGGCGGGCGCCGACCGCATCGGCCACGGCATCGACATCGCCCATGAAAAGGACGCGCCGGGCATCCTGCGCACGATGCGCGCGCGCAAGGTCCCCGTCGAGGTCAACCTGACCAGCAACGAATTCATCCTCGGCATAAAAGGCGCGGAGCATCCGATCGAGCTGTACCGTAAATACGGCGTGCCGTTCGTCATCTCGACAGACGACGCGGGCGTGACCCGCCATAACCTGTCGAACGAATACGTGCTGTTCGCCACCCGCTACAAGACCGATTACGCGGAAGTGAAGAAGCTGTCGCACGACAGCATCCGTTACGCCTTCCTGGCGGAGGGCGACAAGCAGCGGCTGCTCAAGCAGCTCGACAGCCGGTTTGCGAAGTTCGAGGCGGAGATTGCTCGTTCAGTGGCAAAACAGTAAACCGCGGTTGGGGTCTGTCCCTGCGGGACTGACCCCGAAGTTTGCTCGCCTTTCGTGGAAGTCCGCAACCAACTTCAGGGTCAGTCCCTGAAGGGACAGACCCTAAAAAAATATCCCGGCAGCCCCCGCCGCCGGGATATCCCCTTCCTGGCATCTCTTTCGGCCATCCCAAACCGAAATCTTGCCTGCTCTTCTACTTGGTTTGGCAACTGTGTGGTCTTGGCGCTACAGATTGTGGTACGCCTGCCACCGTTTTTATAATTTCTAAATGAAACAATTTCACTTAGAAGACGGTCATTTATAATGCCGCCGTCAGCCTACCCCCGGTAACGTACTCTTTCCCGTGTCATTTTTACGTCGATTTATTGTTTGCGCATATAAATACGCTACCTAAATCGAATTTGTCACGACTTTAGCCCTCATGCATAGTTGGCTGACAGCTATGCATTCTAGGCCTGAAGGTGCGCCGCAGTTGTCACGAAACTGTCATAAAGATGTCATGTCCGTGACATCCGGCGCCGCTAGAATCCCGGGTCGGCCAAGCAGATTGCAACACAAGTAAAGAGTGGTGTAGTCGATGCAACATGCAATAACTGCATCGAAAATGCCTAGAAAACAGTCCTTTTTGGGGTTAGATAATGATGAATCAAAAACGGCTCCGGCTTACGCAGATCGCGCTCAGCCTGTCCATCGCGCTGGCGTCGCTGCCGACCGTCGCGCAGAACACGACTTCCGCCATCGGCGGCCGTGTGCTGGGCGCGGACGGTAATCCTGCCGCGGGCGCAACCGTCACCATCACGCACGTCGAATCCGGTTCCGTCAGCAACGTGACGGCGGATGCCCAGGGTCGCTACGTCGCGCGTGGCCTGCGCGTCGGCGGTCCGTACACGATCACGATCGAGAAGAACGGCATCACCGAGAAGCGCGAGAACGTCTTCGTCAACCTGGCCGAGACGGCCAGCGTGGATGCGCAGCTGGGCCAGCCGATGCAGACCGTCGTCGTGGCCGGCAGCAGTGTGCGCAACGACCGCTTCTCGAAGACCACGATGGGCGCCGGTACCAACATCAGCGCGACCGAACTGGCGATCCAGGGCTCGATCAACCGCAACCTGCAGGACTACGCCCGCACCGACCCGCGCGTGTCGCAGACCGACAAGGAACGCGGCGAACTGTCCGTGGCCGGCCAGAACAGCCGCTACAACACCCTGACCATCGACGGCGTGTCCGTCAGCGACACGTTCGGCCTGGAAGCCTCCGGCTCGCCGACGTCGAAGCAGCCGATCTCGATCGAAGCGATCCAGTCGGTGCAGGTCAACGTGGCCAACTACGACGTGACCCAGAAGGGCTACACCGGCGGCAACATCAACGCCGTCACGAAGTCCGGCACGAACAAGGTCAAGGGCAGCGTCTACTACGTCTTCCGTAACGACAAGACCGTGGGCGACCGCTTCAACCAGTCCACCGGCGAATACTACGAGCCGGCCAAGTTCAAGGAAACGACCAAGGGCGCCACCGTCGGCGGCCCCCTGATCAAGGACAAGCTGTTCATCTTCGCCAACTACGAGAAGCTGGAATCGACCCGTACCGCGCCGACCTTCGGCCCGGTCGGCAGCCCGCTGACGAACGTGGCGATCACCCCGAATGCCATCGCGCAGGCGCAGCAGATCGCCAAGAATTCGTACGGCCTGGACGTCGGCAGCGATGTCGTCCCGGGCGGCACGATGCTGGACGTGACCGACAAGCTGCTCAAGCTCGACTGGAACATCAACGACGACCACCGCGCCATGTTCCGCTGGTCGAAGACCGAACAGACGGAGCCGATCTTCCCGGGCCTGTCCGCCACCGGCATTTCGCTGAACTCGTACTGGTACAACCAGGCCAAGGTCATCGAAACCAAAGTGGCCCAGCTGACGTCCGACTGGACGCCGACGTTCTCGACCGAAGTCAAGCTGTCGGTGCGTGACTACGACAGCGTACCGAAGCTGAACTCGCAGCTGCCGCTGATCGGCCTGCGCTTCTCCGGCGCACTGCCGGCCGGCGCGCCTGCGGGCACGTCCACCAACGACCGCTTCCTGAACTTCGGCACGGAAAACAGCCGCCAGCGCAACGTGCTGGGCACGAAGACGGACGACTACTACGTCGGCGCCAACTGGCAGCTGGGCGCGCACGAAGTCAAGTTCGGCGCGGACTTCCAGAAGAACGAGATCTACAACGCGTTCGTGCAGAACGTCTACGGCAACTACACCTTCGCCTGCCAGCAGGGCATCGCGTACGAGTTCCTGGGCGGTGCCAACCTGGCATCCTGCGGCGCGACCGTGCCGGCCGCGACGATCGAAGCGGCCGTGCTGGAGAACTTCCGCCGTGGCCGTCCGGTATCGTACCAATCGACGATCGCCAACACCGGCTACACGCTCGAGGACGCTGTCGCCAAGTTCACGACCAAGAACACGGGCCTGTTCCTGCAGGATACGTGGACGGTCAACCCGCAGCTGACCGTCAGCGGCGGCGTGCGCGTGGACAGCATGGACGTCGGTTCCCGTCCGCTGGTCAACGCCGCCGTGGCTGCGCCGACCGTGGCCCGCACGACGCTGACCGGCCGCCAGACCGGCGGTTTCGGCCTGGACAACACGAACACGTTCGACGGCCAGAAATTGTGGCAGCCACGCTTCGGCTTCAACTACAACTTCGAGTCGGCTCGTCGCACGCAGCTGCGCGGCGGTGTCGGCCTGTTCCAGGGTTCGGCGATGGCCGTCTGGCTGAGCAACCCGTTCCAGAACGCGGGCGTGGCGACGGCCGTGGCCGGTTGCGGCACCAGCGGCCTGGCAGCGTGCTCCACCGCGGGCGGCCTGTTCAGCTCGGACATCAACAACCAGCCGATCCCTTCGACCGGCAATCCGGCCGCATCGGTCGACATCCTGGCTCCTGGCCTGCGCCAGCCGTCCGTGTGGAAGGCCAACCTGGCCGTCGACCACGAACTGCCATGGTACAACCTGGTCGTCAGCGCGGAATACCTGAAGACCGACGTGCGTGACGCGATTTACTACCGCAACCTGAACATCGGCGAGGCAACCCGCATCGGCAGCGATGGCCGCGAGCTGTACTACACGCCGCAAGGCTACAACACCGAGTGCTGGAACTCGACCGGCGCCCGCGTCACCACCGGCAACTGCACGGGCTTCCGCGCGCGTTCCGGCGCCAACCAGCGCTTTGCCAACGTGCTGGTCGCGACCGGCACGAAGCAGGGCGGCAGCAACCTGGCCACCCTGTCGCTGAGCCGTCCGCTGATCTCCGGCCTGGGCTGGTCGGTGTCGTACACCTACACGGAATCGAAGGAAGTGTCGCCGCTGACGTCGTCGACGTCGAACTCGAACTGGTCCGGCCGTTCGGTCTTCAATCCGAACGAAGAAGTCGTGGCCAACTCGAGCTACCTGGTCAAGGACCGCATCAACGCGGTGCTGAACTTCCGCAAGCGCTTCTTCGGCGCGTACAACACGACGTTCGGCCTGTTCTACGAAGGCCGTTCGGGCAAGCCGTACAGCTGGACGTTCAACAACGACATGAACGGCGACGACCTGGCCGGCAACGACCTGATGTACATCCCGAAGGCCTTCGGTTCGGGTGAAGTCGAGTTCCGCGGCGATTCGGCAACGAACCGCGCCAACGAGCAGAAATTCTGGGCGATCGTCGACGGCAACCGTGCGCTGCGCGACTCGGCCGGCAAGGTCGTGGGCCGCAACACCAGCTTCGCGCCGTGGACCAATACGTTCGACCTGCGTGTCTCGCAGGAAGTGCCGGGCTTCTGGCAGGGCCACAAGGGTATCGTGACCTTCGACCTGTTCAACGTGGGTAACCTGTTGAACAAGAAGTGGGGCCGCATCAACGAGACCGCGTTCCAGAGCGCCGGCGCGCAAGCCCGTTCGTTCGTGGACTTCGCCGGTATCAACGCCGCGGGCCAGTACATCTACCAGGTGCGCGACAAGGTGGAAGACTTCGACGTCCGCCAGGCCAAGGGCGAATCGCAGTGGGCCCTGCAGGCGACCGTGAAGTACGAATTCTAAGGTCCGCATGACTTAGTTTCACAGGAGGGCCGGCGAGCGATCGCCGGCCTTTTTTCATGGGCGCCGCGCCCTCTGTAACACAAGGTTTCAAGCGCATATTTGCCGTGCAACGGCACGGCACGCGCCTGTACAATAAACGGTTCACGTTCCCTGCCTGCGTTATGAAATTCTCCCTGTCCACACTTGCCGCCGCGGCCGCCACCCTTGCCTTGGCAGGCTGCGCCACGACGGCGCCCGGCACCGCCGAAATCAACCTGGTCGCCCTGAACGACCTGCACGGCCACCTGGAGGCCGACAAGTTCACCTATGCCGGCGTGGGCGAGAAAGCGCCGCGCACGGTCATGGCCGGCGGTATCGATACGCTGGCCGGCGCGCTGCAGGCGTGGCGCAAGGAAGACCGCGAACTGCTGCTGGTGGGCGCGGGCGACATGATCGGCGCCAGTCCCGCGCTGTCGGCCATGTGGGCCGATGAACCGACCCTGGGCGCGCTGGACCTGCTGGGCCTGACCGTGACGTCGGTCGGCAACCATGAATTCGACCAGGGCCGGGTCGAGCTGCTGCGCCAGCAGAAGGGCGGCTGCGCCTCGCCTCGGCCGGACAAGGCATGCCGGTTCGACGGCAGCTACGCGGGCGCGAAGTTCACCTACCTGGCCGCCAACGTCATCGACGCCAGCACGCGTAAACCGCTGCTGCCCGCCTACCGCATCCTCGAATCGAAGGGCGTCAAGATCGCCTTTATCGGCGCGGTGCTGCAGGACACCGCCGAAGTGGTGTCCGCCGCCGGCATCGCCGGCCTGCAGTTCGGCGACGAAGCCGATGCCGTCAACCGCCTGCTGCCGGAACTGCGCAAGGAAGGCGTGGGCGTGTTCGTCGTGCTGCTGCACCAGGGCGGCCGCACCGCGTCCGAATTCGACAAGCAGTACTGCGACGACCTGGAAGGTGAGCTCGTCCCCGTCGTCAAGAAGCTGGACCCGGCGATCCGCCTCGTCATCAGCGGCCACTCGCACAAGGGTTACCTGTGCAAGGTGGGCGACAAGCTGGTGACGCAGGCGCAGATGGGCGGCCATATGCTGTCGCGCATCAAGCTGGTCGTGGACCGCCAGACCAACCGGCTGGTGGACGTCAGCGCCCGCAACGTCGTCATGACGCAGGGCGCGTACCCGGCCGATCCGCGCGCCGAGGCCTACCTGGCCAAGGTGCGCCAGCGCGGCAGTGCCGAATTGGCCAAGCCCGTGGCGCGCATCGCGGTGCCGGTCGTGCCGCGCGAGTCGAACAGCCGTGACGAATGGGCACTGGGCAACCTGGTGGCCGACGCCACCTTGTTCAGCGGCCGTCCCTACGGTGCCCAGATCGCCTTCATGAACACTGGCGGCCTGCGTGCCAGCCTGGAAACCGGGGCCGGCAACGTCGTCTCGAAGAGCCAGGCGCTGGCGGTGCTCCCGTTCGGCAATACACTGACGGTGATGAACCTGACCGGTGCGCAGATCCGCGCGCTGCTGGAGCAGCAATGGGTCGGCGACAAGGTCGAATCGCGCGGCCTGCTGCAGGTGTCCGAAGGCTTCAGCTACCGCTACGACCTGCGCAAGCCGGCGGGCCAGCGCGTGCTGGAGGTGACGCTGGACGGCGTGCCGCTGGACGACAATGCATCGTACCGCGTGGCCGCCAACAACTTCATCGCCGAGGGTGGCGATGCATTCCCGATGTTCGCCAAGGGCACCAACCGCGCCGAGACGGGCGTGCGCGACATCGACTCGCTGACGGCCTACCTGGTGCGGCGCGAGCAGGACCGCAAGCCGGCCGGGCTGGCCGCCGCACAGCCACGCATCCGCCGCGTCCAGTAAGGAGAACCTCATGCGCCGTATCCTTGTATCCGCAGTGCTGGCGGCTTGTGCCGGCAGCGCCCACGCCGATTTCCGCATTCCCGGCTTCGAGCTGGTGCTGACGACGCCCGTCGAGACGACGCTGACCAACCCCGATCTGCGCGATGCCGTCACGGTCTGGTCCGAGCTGTTCGACAATGCCCGCAGCGACATCGCCATCGGCCAGTTCTACGTTGCCGGCAAGCCTGGCAGCCCGTTCGACAGGGTGGTCGAGCGCCTGGAAGCGGCCGGCAAGCGGGGCGTCAAGATCCGCTTCCTGCTCGACAAGAAGGGCATCAACCTGTCCGATGCCGCCACGCTGGACCGGCTGCGTGCGATCCCGAACCTGGAGCTGCGCATCCTCGACTACAGCCAGCTGACGGGCAACGGCATCATCCACGCCAAGTATGCGCTGGCGGATGGCAAGACGGCCTTCGTCGGCAGCCAGAACTTCGACTGGCGGGCGTTCTCGCACATCCACGAGACGGGCCTGAGGATCGACGATCCGGTGATCGTTGGCCAGGTCGCCGCCATTTTCGAACAGGACTGGCGCGCCCAGGCGGCGCTGGCGCAGGGCATCAAGGTCACGCCGCTGCAGGCCAAGGCCGCCGCCTTGCCGGCGCAGGCCGAGCTGGCGCGGCCGGCCTACCTGCTGGCCAGCCCTGCCGCGTACAACCCGCCCGGCGTGCGCGACTCGGAGACGGGGCTGCCGGCCCTGCTGGCCGAGGCCAGGGAGGAAGTGCGCATCCAGCTGCTCGACTACGCGCCGCTGTCGTACGGCCCGCAGGGCACGCGGCCGTATTACGCCGTCATCGACAACGCCGTGCGCGCCGCCGCCAACCGGGGCGTCAAGATCAAGCTGATGGTGTCGAACTGGAACCTGGAAGCGCCCGCGCTGCCTTACCTGAAAAGCCTGGCGATCCTGCCGAACGTGGAAGTGCGCGTGGTCACGCTGCCGCGCTCGTCCACCGGCTTCATCCCGTTCGCGCGCGTCATCCACAGCAAGACGATGACGATCGACGGCAAGCTGGCATGGGTCGGCACCAGCAACTGGGCGGGCGGCTACCTGGACCTGTCGCGCAACCTGGAAGTAGTGATGCGCAGCGAGCCGATGGCCCGCCGCGTGGCCGCGCTGCACGAGCAGGCGTGGACCTCGTCGTACGCGCAGAAGCTCGACATCAACCGGGACTACCCGAAACCGAACAAGGCAACCGAAAAGGCACCCACCGAATGAAGAAACTCGCATGCATGCTGGCGCTGGCCGGCGCTTTCGCCACCGTCTCCTCCAGCGCGCTGGCGTGGGGCGCCGACGGCCACCGCGCCGTCGGCGCCATCGCCGACAAGCTGATCAGGGGCAGCAACGCCGAGAAGCAGGTCGCGGCGCTGCTGCTGCCGGGCGAAAGCCTGGAGAAGGTGGCGACATGGGCCGACTGCGTCAAGGGCAGCTGGTGCGGCCCGCAGACGCCGGAGATGGTCGACTACGTCAGCGCCAACCCGAAGCATTCGGAGTACCACTACACGGACGTGCCGTTCCAGCTGGACGCCTACCACGACCACGGCGTGGGCACGTTCGACAACGACATCGTGCAGACCCTGAAGAGCGCCATCGCCGTCCTGCAGGGCAAGGACACGCCGCAGACCAACCCGCACCGCTTCACGAAGCGCCAGGCGCTGCTGATCGTCGCGCACCTGGCCGGCGACATCCACCAGCCGCTGCACGTGGGCGCTGGCTTCGTCGGCAAGGACGGCAAGTTCGTCGTGCCCAAGTCGCATGCCGAAGTCGATTCGCTGAACGTGTTCGACTCGCGCGGCGGCAACAACCTGCTGCTGGACGACGCCGTGCTGACGGCCACCAGCGACAAGCTGATCCCGCCGGGTGCGCCGAAAGAGGGCGGCGCGCCGGCGTCGGCGAAGTCGCCGACGAAACCGTTCCATTCGTACTGGGACACGACGGTGGTGGACTACGCAATGCGCCGCTCCAGCACGCGCACGCCGGAGCAGTTCGCCCAGTACGCGATCGACAGCAAGCCCGCGGTGTCCGTCAACACGGGCGACGTGCAAGGCTGGCCGTACCAGTGGGCCAACGATGCGCTGGCCGTGTCGAAGGTCGCGCACAAGGATGTCAGGGTGGGCGCCGTCTCGACGCAGACCAGCAAGGGCGGCGAGAGCTACAAGGTGTGGGCGCTGGCGGTGCCGGAGAACTACCCGGTGCCCTCGTCCGCGCTGGCGCGCGAGCAGTTGATCAAGGGCGGCTACCACCTGGCTGCGCTGCTGCAGGCGATCTGGCCCTGAACCCCCGGAACCCCCTGGTGGCAGGTGCCTGTCACCGGCGGGTTTCCTACCCAAGCGTTACCGCAATTCCCATCTCCCGATAAGGCGCCAGCAGCGCGTCGTCGGTGTCCCGGCTGACGACGATGCGATCGACCGTCGCCAGCGGCGCGATCGCGAACGGCGCCGCCGTTCCCAGCTTCTCCGGCGACGCCAGCACCACGGTGCTGCGTGCCGCCGCGCCGATCGCCCGCTTCATGCACGCCTCGTCGTAGTCCGCCGTCGTGATGCCGGCTTCCGGATCGAGGCTGCACACGCCCATGAAAAACACGTCGGTGCGAATCTGGCCGATGGCTTCCAGCGCCTGCGCGCCACACGCCACGATCGAATGCTTGAACAGCCGGCCACCGATCACGATCACCTCCACGTGCGGATGCTCCACCAGCTCCACCGCGATGGACGGGCTGTGCGTGACGACGACGGCACGCAGCTCGCGCGGCAGGGCGCGCGCCAGTTGCACGGCGGTCGTGCCGCCGTCGATGAAGACGACCTGGCCCGGCTTGATCAGCGCGGCCGCCGCGCGGCCGATGGCCGGCTTGGCGTCCGTCGAAATGGTGGCGCGCACGGCGAAGTTGCCTTGTGCCGGCGAGGCGGGGAGGGCGCCGCCGTGCACGCGGCGCAGCAGGCCTTCCTTGGCCAGCTCGCGCAGGTCGCGCCGGATGGTGTCCTCCGACAGCCCCCAGGCGTCGGACAGGGTGCGGGCAACGACCTGGCCTTCCTCGCTCAGGATCTTGAGCAGCAGTTGCTTGCGTTGACTGGTCAGCATATGCACGAATTTTCTTGAGGTTTCACGATATTGCATGATACTTTAAAAAAGAGCAAACAGGAGGAGCCATCATGCAGATCCGCATCAAGGAAGTGAAAACGCTGTCGGACGACTGGTACGTACTGAAGAAGACCACGTTCGACTACCGTCGCCGCGATGGCGCGTGGCAGACGATGTCGCGCGAGACCTATGATCGGGGCCACGGTGCCGTGATCCTGCTGTACAACCTGGCACGCCGCACGGTGATCCTGGTGCGCCAGTTCCGCTTCCCGGCCTACGGTTACGGCGGCACGCACGACGGCTTCCTGCTCGAAGCCCCGGCCGGGCTGCTCGACGCCGCCACGCCCGAGGAGCGCATCCGCGCCGAAGTGGCGGAGGAGACGGGCTACCGCGTGCACGACGTGCAGCGGGTGTTCGAAGCATTCATGAGCCCCGGATCGGTGACGGAGCGGCTGTATTTCTTCGTGGCCGAGTACGACGCCCACAGCCGCGCCGGCACGGGCGGCGGCGTGGAGCAGGAGGGCGAGGACATCGAGGTGGTGGAGCTGGACATCGACGCTGCGCTGGCGATGGTGGCGGATGGGCGCATCGAGGACGGCAAGACGATCATGCTGCTGCAGCACGCCGCGCTGGCGTTGTTCCGCGACCGGAGCGGCGCGCCCGCGGGCAGCGGGATGCTCTAGAATCGAGCCATACCACCACAGGAGAGAACCAATGAAACAAGTCGTTGCCGCAGGCCTGTTGTCGCTGTCCGCCGCCATTGCCGCCACCGCGGCGCACGCGGCCACGCCGGAAGAACTGGCGAAATCGAAGAACTGCATGGCGTGCCACGCTGTCGCCACCAAGCTGGTGGGACCGTCCTACAAGGACGTGGCCGCGAAGTACAAGGGCCAGAAGGATGCCGAAGGCAAGCTGGTACAGAAGGTGATGAAGGGCGGCGCGGGCGTCTGGGGCCCGGTGCCGATGCCGCCGAATGCCGTGTCGGATGCCGAGGCGCATACGCTGGTCAAATGGGTGCTGGCACAGAAATGAAGGTTGGGGTCTGTCCCTGAGCCTTCCCCTCATTTTTAATAGATGAGTACTAGATTAGCCAGCTCCTGCATAGCTTCGCGGAGCTGGCTGTGCGTCAGCCTTCGATACCTGACGTCGGCGAGCCATTGGCGAGCTAAGGAAACGATAGACACAGTTTTCGCGGATTTGGGTTTGCTGCCGTAGCGCATACGATAGCCCCGACTTTGCGCAACGATGCCGATGATCCATAGGGCGAAGCTGAGCAAGGTGCCGATAAGAAGTAGTGCGGCGAGACGCTTGGGTTGGCGTGTTTGACTGTGGCGAATCCCCATCCCCCACCGCGGGTTTTTGAGGTCGCGGAAAGTCTGTTCGATTTGCATGCGACAGCTGTATAAGGCGACGATCTGTTTTGCACGCAGCTTCGATAGCCCTGGTGAGACGGACAACAGCCAGGGTTCGGATTGTCCCTTACGCTGTTTGTTGCTGTGATGGCTGCCGGCGTCATTGCCGAAGACGGTCAATTTCTTTCGCCCTTGGGGCGACTTCTTCACCAAAGTCAGACGGCATTTCACCAAGCGCGATTGGGTATGTTCGAACCGTCCCAAATCGCGTGGGACCTTAGTGGCGTGAGGGTAAAGCTCTTTGCAAGGCTGCCACTTCGTGGTGCCTTCTACGCGAACGGTGTCGAGATTACGAATTCTACCGATCCAATCGTAGCCGAGCTCGCCGAGCATCTGGAACCAAGTCCCCCGAAAGCCCGCGTCGGTGATGATCACTGGACTGCTTTGTGGAGGCAGTACCGTCCGTAGAGTCTCCAGGAAACGATGATGGACTTGTCTGCTGCCATACGACTTGGTCGGATGCAGCTCCTCATAAATCGTGATCGCACGCCCCTCCACTACCACGGCGGCGCGCAGCAAATGCTGACTTACATCCGGCAGCAAATCAGACCAATCGACGATCACTGCAATGCGCTCCTGATGCGGCAGGAGGTGGTGCGCCAAGGCCTTGAAGATGCTTACCCGCTCCTTGGCCAAGTGAGCGTTACTTAGAAGGCGGTCGATGCGCTTGATCCGATAGCGTAGGCTTACTTCACTTTCTAGCGCCTTGCTCATTCCCATCATTGCCAGCCCGCCGCTGCGGGCCGCTTCGACAGCATCGGCCAAGCATCTCCGCCGTTTGGCGTGCATCGCGGAGCACTGATCGGCCAAAAACTTCTGTATGATTTGCTGTGCATGCATGGTCTGTGCCTTTCATTCGCAGTTTAGTCGCTACGAATAAAAGGGCTAACACAGCCATGCATGCGCCGTTTTTGGGATTGAAAGTTAACAGCTTCCGCTTCCGTTTACAACAGAAATTTGTGGGGAAGGCTCAGGGTCTGTCCCCGGTAAGCGATAGCTGCGACCATGTCCGTATCGCCATCAGGGGACTGACCCCGGTTTCTTGCCCGAGGTACTGGCAAGATCAAAAACCGGGGTCAGTCCCCTAAGCGTGCCGGCGACATGGCTTATTGCCACCACTTACCGGGGACAGACCCCAGCAGCAGCCCCCCAAAAAAAACGCCCGCGATTGCGGGCGTTCTTGCGAAGGTCGCGCCGCTTAGCGCGACTTCACGAACGGCACCCCGATCGCCTTCGGCGCCACCGACTTGGCCATCAGGCCCGCCAGCGCGATCACCGTCACCACGTACGGCACCATCTGGATCAGCGCGCCCGGGATGCGGCCCACGACCGGCAGGTCGACGCCTTCGAGCTGGATCTGCACGGCGGTGAAGAAGCCGAACATCAGGCAGCCCAGGAACGTGTAGAACGGGCGCCAGTTGCCGAACACCATCGCTGTCAGGGCCAGGTAGCCCATGCCGGCCGACATGTCGCGCAGGAAGAAGCCGCTCTGCACGATGGCCAGGTAGGCGCCCGAGAAGGAGCACAGCGTGCCGGCGATCAGCATCGACGTGTAGCGCGTGCGTTCGACCGAGACGCCGGCGGCGTCGGCCGCGTGCGGGTTCTCGCCGCAGGCACGCAGGCGCAGGCCGAAGCGGGTGTGGTACAGCAGCCAGTGCACCAGCGGCACCAGCAGGAACGCGGCGTAGACGAGGATCGAATGGCCGCCCAGCAGCTGCGTCCAGATCCAGCCCAGCACCGGCACCTCCGCCACGGCATCGCTGCCCGGCAAGGTCACGTACGGCAGGCGCGCGGCGCCCAGGTCCGGCGTGCGGCCGCCCTGCTGGAAGAAGTACTGCGCCACGACGAACGTCAGGCCGCTCATGGCGATGTTGATGGCGATGCCGGCCACCAGCTGGTTGCCCTTCTGCGTGACGGCCACGTAGCCCTGCAGGGTCGCCAGCGCAATCGACACGGCCATGCCGGCCAGGATGCCGTACCACGGGTTCTGCGTGGCGAAGGCCACGGCGGCGGAGACGAAGGCCGATGCCAGGATCTTGCCTTCCAGGCCGATGTCGATGACACCGGAGCGTTCCGCGAACAGGCCGGCCATGGCGGCGAAAATCAGGACCGGCGCGTTGCGCACGGTCGAGACGACGATACTGCCCAGATGAAGATCTTCGAAGGTCATGATCTCAGCCCTTTTTACCTTTGATCAGTTTGATGAGCACGGGCGCGTACAGGTTCTCCATCGCGCCGCAGAACAGGATGATCAGGCCCTGGATGAAGATGAACGTCTCGGTCGGGATGTTCGGCTTTTCCAGCGACAGGTCGAAGCCGCCCTGGATCAGCGCGCCGAACAGCACGGACGACAGGAAGATGCCGACCGGATGCTGGCGGCCCATCAGCGCAATCGCGATGCCGACGAAACCGGCGCCGCCGACGAAGTTGAGCGACAGGTAGTGCGTCGAACCCATGATCGAGTTGACGGCGCCCAGGCCCGCCAGCGCGCCCGAGATCAGCATCGTGACGATGATCATCGCGCTGATCTTCACGCCGGCGTAGTGCGCGGCGTGCTTGTTCAGACCCGTGGCGCGCAGCTTGTAGCCCCAGGCCGAACGCGACACGGCTACGCCGTAGATCACCAGCGCCAGGATCGAAACGAAGAAGCTGATGTTCAGCGGCGTATCGCCCAGCGCGGGGAACCAGGCGTTCAGCGGCGGCAGCGTGGCCGCATCGGAGAACACGCGGCTGGCGGTATTCTGCTCGCCCGGCGGGATCAGGTACTTGACGATGACGAAGTTCATCAGCGACGCGGCGATGAAGTTGAACATGATCGTCGTCACGACGATGTGGCTGCCCCGCTTCGCCTGCAGGTAGCCGGGAATGAAGGCCCACAGCGCGCCGAACAGGGCGGCACCGATCATGCCGACCGGGATCAGGAGGTACCACGGCAGCGCAGCGTCGAACGCCAGCATCGCCAGGGTCAGGCCCAGGCCACCGAAGTACATCTGGCCTTCCGCGCCGATGTTGAACAGGCCCGCCTGCATCGCCAGCGACACGGCCAGCCCGGTGAAGATGAACGTGGACGCATAGAACAGCGTATACGACAGGCCTTCCGGATTGACGATGGCGCTGTTGACAAGGATGCGCATCGCATCGACGGGGTCTTCGCCCAGCAGGTGGATCGCCAGCGCGGCGACCAGCAGCGCCGAGAGCAGGTTCAGGAGTGGAAGGACAATGCCGGTTGCCCAGCGTGGCATATCGTTGGTAGTCATGATTTGTGCATCCCGCCCATCAGGAGACCGATGCGGGTGGTGTCGAATTCATTGATCGGCAGTTCGCCGGTGATGCGGCCGCCGCACATCACGAGGATGCGGTCGGCCAGCGCGCGCACTTCTTCCAGTTCGACCGAGACGAGCAGGATCGCCACGCCGGCGTCGCGCAGGGCGAGCAGCTGGCGGTGGATCGCCTCGATGGTGCCGATGTCCACGCCGCGCGTGGGCTGGCCCACCAGCATCAGCTTGGGCTGCGCCAGCACCTCGCGGGCGATGACGACCTTCTGCTGGTTACCACCCGAGAGCAGGCCGATACGCAGGTCCGGATTGGGCGGGCGCACGTCGAATTCCTTCAGCAGTTCCTGGCAGCGCGCGGCGATGTGCTTGAAGTCGAACAGGCCGAACTTGCCCTTCAGGTGGTCCTGGTAGCCCAGCACCGTATTGTGCATGACGGAGAAGCTCTTGACGACGCCGTCGCGCAGGCGGTCTTCCGGCACGTGGGCGATGCCCAGGTCGCGGAACACCAGCGGCAGGCCGTCGGCATCGTGGCGGTCGTAGGGCAGGGGCTTGCCATCGAAGTCGGCGCCGCCGGCCGTGGGCAGGCGCATGCCCGACAGGATTTCCATCAGCTCGCTCTGGCCGTTGCCGGAAACCCCGGCGATGGCGACGATCTCGCCGGCGCGCAGCGTGAAGCCGATGTCCTCCAGCAGCGCCACGCCGGTACTGTCCTTGAGCTGCAGGTCGCGCACTTCCAGCACCGGCTTGCCCGGATTGTAGGGCGCGCGCGGCAGGTTGTTCTCGATGGGGCGGCCCACCATCATGTTGGCCAGCTCCTCCTTCGAGGTCTGGGCTGTCTGCACCGCGCCGACCACGCGGCCGGCGCGCATCACCGTCACGCTGTCGGTGACGTCCATGATCTCCTGCAGCTTGTGGGTGATCAGGATGATGGTCTTGCCCTGTTCCTTGAACAGCCGCAGGATCTGGAACAGCGACTCCGTCTCCTGCGCGGTCAGCACGGCCGTCGGCTCGTCCAGGATCAGGATGTTGGCGCTGCGGTAGATCTGCTTGAGGATCTCGACGCGCTGCTGCGCGCCCACCGACAGGTCGTGGATCGTCGCCAGCGGATCCACGTCGAGCCGGTAGGTCGCGCAGATCTCGCGCAGCTTCTTCTCGGTCGCGGCGCGGTGGGACGCCAGGCGGAAGCCGCCCTCGGTTCCCAGCATGACGTTATCGAGCACGGTCATGTTATCGACCAGCATGAAGTGCTGGTGCACCATGCCGATGCCGAGGCGGATTGCTTCCTGGCTGGTACGGATCTGCTGCGCGCGGCCGTCGAGCAGGATCTCGCCGCCGTCGGCATGGTAGTAGCCGTACAGGATGCTCATCAGGGTCGACTTGCCGGCGCCGTTCTCGCCCACGAGGCCATGGATGGCGCCCTTGGCGATCGTGAAGCTGACGTCCGTATTCGCCTTGACCGCTCCGAAGTGCTTGGAGATGCCGCGAAATTCAACTGCTGGCTGCATAGGATTTTTGGATGGTTTTACTGAAAAACGCGCCGCAAGGGAATGCCCCTGCGGCGCGTTTTCTACGGGAAGCCCCGAACGTTAAAGGAGGATCAGGCCGGGCAGGCAGCGCCCGAACGGATGTCGATGACCTTGATCTTGCCGTCGATGATGTCCTTGCGGGCACCCAGCACCTTCTTTTCGATCTCCGGCGTGATCAGCTTGCGGTTGCTCTGGTCCAGTGCCCAGTCCACGCCGTTTTCCTTCAGGCCCTTGGCGGTGACGCCGCCTTTCCAGGTACCGTTCTTCATCTGCATGAAGCTGTCGTAGACGGCGTTGTCGACGCGCTTGACCATCGAGGTCAGCACGGTGCCCGGATACAGGTGGTTCTGGTTGGAGTCCACGCCGATCGCCAGCTTGCCTTTTTCCTTGGCCATCTGCAGCGTGCCCAGGCCCGAACCGCCGGCCACCGCGAACACGACGTCCACGCCGCGCTCGAACTGCGAGCGGGCCAGTTCGCCGCCCTTGGCCGGATCGTTCCAGGCCGCGGCGGTGGTGCCGACCATGTTCTGCACGACTTCCGCTTTCTTGTCGGTCGCCTTGGCGCCCTGCGCATAGCCGCAGGCGAAGGTACGGATCAGGGGGATGTCGATACCGCCGATGAAGCCCAGCTTCTTCGACTTCGAGGCCGCGGCGGCGGCCACGCCGACCAGGTACGAGCCTTCCTCTTCCTTGAACGTGATCGAGTTGACGTTGGCACCTTGTGCCACGCCGTCGATCAGCACGAAGCGCACGTTCGGGAATTCCTTGGCGACCTTCTGCACGGCCTGCGTCTGGGCGAAGCCGATCGACGCGATCATGTCCAGCTTCTTGCGGGCCAGGCCGCGCAGCACCTGCTCGGCCTGCGTGTCGGACGACGCCTGCACTTCGATGAAGTTGATGTTCGTGTCCTTCTTGAAGCGCGAGGCGCCTTCGAAAGCGGACTGGTTGAACGATTTGTCGAACTTGCCGCCCGCATCGTAGACGATGGCCAGTTTCGGCGTGGCGGCGGCAGCGCCGGCCGACACCGCAACGGCTGCGATCATCATCGTAAGTTGTTTGATTTGCATGAATAGGCTCCTGGAAGTTCGTTATTGTATAGTTTTTGCGAGCAAAACATGTAGGCCACTATTGGCCGAAGCCTGAAATCGCCCCGGATTTAGAGGTGGCGCTCGATGCATTGCTGCAAACTATCGTTGCCAGTTTTTCACTAATTAGCAAATTGCTACCCACCCGGTGTCGCATTGTAGCGTTGACGCAACATCCGCCGACACGACCGAGACCGCCCTCCAGCGTTGTTTTTCCGTCTTCGGTATTGAACGGGGCCGCAACCGCGTGCGCTCAGCGTCCCGGCGATTCTGCCCCGTTTCCCTCTGCGCGGCGCGCCGTTGCCGGGTGCCACCGTCTCCACAGTGGCCCGCCGGGGCAGCTCACAACTATGCAACACCCGTGATATGTATGACAAATACGTTTTTGCTTGCCGATTTATATTAATTTGATATCAATCGCTTTTGGCTTTCTGCGATTTTCGGCCATGGTGTTTGGTGCTAGCATCGCGTCTTGCTTGCAGTTTTCGTATGCAAATTGCGCACACTTGCAGTCTCTATATCCCCGCATTCAATGAATAACAAGGAGCTGGTCCATGTCTGAACCCACCCGGTACGCTGCCCGTAAGCTGATCGCGCTGGCGATCGCCGCCGCATTTCCCCTGCACGGGGCCATCGCGCAGGAGGCGCAGCAGCCGGCCACCGGCAGCGAGACCGCCAGCGACGTCGTCGTCGAGAAGCGCCAGCCCGGCCAGCTCGAACAGGTCATCGTGACGGCCCAGCGCCGCGCCGAGAACATCAAGGACGTGCCGATGTCGATCGCCACCGTCAAGGGCGAAAAGCTGGACGTGCTGACGTCCGGTGGCCAGGACATCCGCTTCCTGTCCGGACGCTCGCCGTCCGTCGCGATCGAATCGGACTACGGCCGCACCTTCCCGCGCTTCTATATCCGTGGCCTGGGCAATACCGACTTCGACCTGAACGCGTCGCAGCCGGTCGGCCTGGTGATGGACGACATCGTGCAGGAAAACCCGATGCTGAAGGGCTTCCCCGTCTTCGACGTGGACCAGGTCGAGGTGCTGCGCGGCCCGCAGGGCACGCTGTTCGGCCGCAACTCGCCGGCCGGCGTCATCAAGTTCGACTCGGCCAAGCCGGTCTTCAAGACGGAGGGCTACCTGTCCGTCGGCTTCGGCAAGGACCGCATCCGCAATATCGACGGCGCCTACAACATCCCCGTCAGCGATACCGTGGCGATCCGCTTCTCCGGCCAGTCGCAGCACCGGGGCGACCGCGTGCACAACGACCGTCCGACCGGCACGCGCGACTTCGAAGGCTACAAGGACAACGCCGCGCGCCTGCAGGTGCTGGTCAAGCCGACGGCCAACTTCAGCGCGCTGTTCAACGTGCACGGCCGCGACATGGACGGCACCGCGACGCTGTTCCGCGCCAATATCCTGAAAACGGGCACCAACGACCTGGTCGACAACTTCGACTACGGCAGCTACCCGACCGACGGCATCAACGAACAGCACCTGAAGAACAAGGGCGGCAGCCTGCGCCTGCGCTGGGACCTGCCGGGCATCACGCTGCACTCGATCACGGGCTACGAGAAGCTGGACTTCTTCAGCCGCGCCGACGTCGACGGCGGCTACGGCGCCTCGTACGCGCCGCCGATGGGCCCGGGCTTCATCCCGTTCCTCGTCGAGACGGCCGACCTGATCCCGAACCACAAGCAGATCTCGCAGGAGCTGCGCGCCGAGTCCAGCACCAAGGGCCCGCTGCAGTGGATCGCCGGCGTGTTCTACTTCAAGGAAGACATCCAGATCGACAGCATCTCCTTCAATTCGCTGGCACCGGGCAATCCGCAAAACGCCAACTACGCGACGCAGGAGCAGAACGCGAAATCGTGGGCGGCCTTCGGTTCGCTGAACTACGCCATCAACGACCGCCTGAAGGTACGCGGCGGCCTGCGCTACACCAGCGACAAGAAGGACTTCGTCGCCCAGCGCATCGAGACGACGGGCCGCACCAACCACCAGCTGTCGGACGATTCGACCAACATCAGCTGGGATGCCAGCGGCACCTACGTGCTGACGAAGGACACCAACCTGTTCGCGCGCATCGCCACCGGCTACCGCGCACCGTCGATGCAGGGCCGCCTGAACGACCTGACGAGCCGTCCTTCGATGGCCGGCGCCGAGAAGGTGCTGTCGTATGAAGCGGGGATCAAGCAGGACCTGTTCGACCGCCGCGCACGCCTGTCGGCCACGGCGTTCCACTACCGCGTCAAGGACAAGCAGCTGACGGCCGGCAGCGGCACCGTCAACATGAACCAGCTGCTCAATGCGGAGAAGGCCACCGGCCAGGGCGTGGAACTGGACATCCAGGCCAACCTGTCCGACTCGCTGTCGGCCACGTTCGGCAGCAGCTACAACGACACCGAGATCAAGGACGCGAGCCTGTACGTGCTGCCATGCGGCGGCGGCTGCACGGTCACCAACCCGGTCTCGTTCGTCAACGGCACCCGCGTCGCCCTCATCAACGGCAACCCGCTGCCGCGCGCACCGAAGTGGCAGCACAACTTCACGCTGAAGTACAGCACCCCGGTCGCGAACGGCGAGTTCTACGCGTTCACCGACTGGTCGTACCGTTCGTCGTACAACTTCTTCCTGTATGAAGCGGTCGAGTACAAGGCCAAGGACCTGCTGGAAGGCGGCCTGCGCCTGGGCTACAAGTGGGGCGACGGCAAGTACGACCTGGCGCTCTACGGCCGCAACATCACGGACGAGGTGCAATCCGTGGGCGCGATCGACTTCAACAACATGACGGGCATCCTGAACGAGCCGCGCACGTACGGTGTGCAGTTCAAAATGAATTTCTGATACTGTTGGTTACGTAGCTTGAAGCCTGCCCCGCCTAGTGCGGGGCTTTTTTTGCGCTACCAACTCGCAATATGTCCAGGAAAACGGTGACAGTCACTGTTTTCCCGGAAAAGGGTGACTGTCACCGTTTTTTTCTGGAGAGTGAATGCAGTCTGCAGTCAATTTGTGGCCACTGCTGGGCGTGGCCGTCATCGTCGCCGGCTTCCTGTTGCGGCTTCATCCCGTGCTGGTCGTGCTGGCCGCTTGCCTGGCCACTGGCGTCGCCGTGTGGATGCCCCCGCTGGACCTGCTGGCGGCGCTCGGCAGCGCGTTTGTCAAGACGCGCAACCTGCCGCTCATCCTGCTGCTGCCGCTGGCGGCCATCGGGCTGCTCGAGCGCTTCGGCTTGCGCGAGCATGCGCAGGCCGCGATCGGCCGGGTGCGCTCGGCCACGGCGGGCCGGCTGCTGATCGTCTACCTGGCCATCCGCGAGGGCGCCGCCGCCGTCGGGCTGACGTCCATCGGCGGCCACCCGACCATGGTGCGGCCCCTGATGGCGCCGATGGCGGAAGGCGCGGCCGAGCGGCAGGCCGCGGCGCAAGGCGCGACGCTGTCCGATGCGGCGCGCCAGCGGGTGCGCGCGATGACGGCCGCCACCGACAATGTCGGCCTGTTCTTCGGCGAGGACATCTTCGTCGCCTTCGGTGCCATCGTGCTGATGCAGACAATCCTGCGCGGCGAGGGCATCGAGGTCGATCCGCTGCACATGGCGTTATGGGGCATCCCGACCGCGATCTCCGCCTTCGTCATCCATGCGTGGCGCCTGCGCCGGCTCGACATCTACCTGACGCGCGAGGCCCGCCGATGATGCTGCGGCTCGAGCATTTCTATTATGTGGTGGGAGCGATCCTGGCGATCGTCGCATGGATGTCGCTTACCGACCGCAGCAACCCACGCCGCTACACGACAGCGCTGTTCTGGGGCCTGTACGCCGCCGTGTACCTGCTAGGGGATGCAATGCCGGCCGCGCTGGCGGGCGCCATCGTCGTCGCGATGGCGTTGCTGGCGGGCTGCGGGGGCGTGCGCAGCGGCACGCCCGACGTACTGCCCGACGACGCACGCCGCGCCAGCGCGCACCGGCTGGGCCACAAGCTGTTCCTGCCGGCGCTGGCGATCCCGCTGGTGACGGTGGTGGCGTCGACGCTGCTGAAGGACGTCAAGGTGGGAGAGCTGTTCCTGATCGATCCGGCGCAGGCGACGCTCGTCGGCCTGGGCTGCGCCTCGATCATCGCGGCCGCGCTGGCGTGCCGGCTGACGCATTCGACGCCGCTGCGCGCGATGCGCGAGCACCGCCGCCTGGTGGACGCATTGGGCTGGGCGTTCTTCCTGCCGCACCTGCTGGCGATCCTGGGCCTGCTGTTCACCCAGGTGGGCGTCGGCAAGGCGGTCGCATACGTCGCTACGTCCTATATTCCGATGGATTCGCGGCTGGTGGCCGTGACGGTGTATTGTGTCGGCATGGCGCTGTTCACCATCGTGATGGGCAACGGCTTTGCCGCGTTCCCCGTGATGACGGGTGGCGTCGGCATCCCCGTGCTGGTCGGCGTGTTCCACGCCAACCCGGCGGTGATGGCGGCGATCGGCATGTTCAGCGCCTACTGCGGCACCCTGATGACGCCGATGGCGGCCAACTTCAACATCGTGCCGGCAGCGCTGCTGGAGCTGCCCGACAAGCACGCCGTCATCAAGGCGCAAGTGCCCACGGCGTTACCGCTGCTGGGCGTGAATATCCTATTGCTGTACTTCCTGATGAACCGATGACGACCACTGTGCTGCTGACGGGCTTCGAGCCGTTCAACCAACAACCGATCAATCCGGCGTGGGAGGCGGTGCGCGCGCTGGAAGGCTGGCGCGAGGAGGGCATCGCCGTCCATGTGCGCCAGCTGCCCTGCGTATTTGGCGACGCCGCCGACGTGCTGCGCGAAGCCATCGACGCGACGCGGCCCGACGTCGTCATCGCGGTGGGACAGGCTGGCGGCCGCGCCGACATCACCGTCGAGCGCGTGGCGATCAATATCGACGACGCACCGATTGCCGACAACCGCGCCGTCCAGCTGGTGGACGAGCCGATCGTGCCGGACGGCCCGGCCGCCTACTTCGCCACCTTGCCGATCAAGGCCATTGTGCATGCGCTGCGTGCCGCCGGCCTGCCGGCTTCCGTGTCGCAGACGGCTGGCACGTTCGTCTGCAACCACGTGTTCTATCAGTTGATGCACACGCTGCGCGCACAGCCGCGCACGCGCGCTGGCTTCATCCATATCCCTTTCCTGCCGCAGCAGGCCGCGCGGCAGCCCATGCCCACGGCCAGCATGGCGCTGGCCGATATGGTGGAAGGATTGAGGATCGCGGTGCGGACGGCTTGCGCGGTGCAAGGCGATTTGCGCGAGGCCGGTGGCGGAACGCATTGATACGGTAGTCAGCGCGCCGCATCGGCACGCTGGACCGGGAGCCGGAAACTGGGGTCGGACCCGCCGGGTCCGACCCCGGCTCTTCGGGGTTGGTGCCATGTTCCGCAGGACCGATTCCGGTATTAGCCGCGATGAAAACCAGGGTCAGTCCCGCAGGGACAGACCCTAAGCCCGAGCCGTCGGGACTACTCCCGCCCCGGCGGCCGCAGGATATTCAAAAACGCCCGCACCACCGGCGCATCGTCCAGCGTCGTATAAGTGATGTACAGGTTGGCCGACGGCGCGTTGGTGCGGATCGGCAGGAACACCACGCCCGGCCAGCCGATGCGGCTGGTCGTTTCCGGCATCAAGGTCACGCCCAGGCCCGCGCCCACCATCGCCAGCAGCGTCTGCGGCTCGGAGGCTTCCTGGAAGATCGTCGGCTGGAAGCCGGCGTTGACGCAGCACTGGATCAGGTAGCGCGGGAACGCCGACTTGTCGAGCGCCAGCGTCAGCATCGGCTCCTGCGCGATGTCGGTCAGCTCGATGGCGTCGCGCTTGGCCAGCGGGTGGTGCTCGTTGACGGCCACGCAGACGTTCTCGCGGAAGCACAGCTCCTGGCGCAGGTTGTCGTTTTTCAGGTCGTTCTCGTCCAGCTTCGGCTCGCGCCAGAAGCCCACGTCGATCTGCTTGGCGCGCAGAGCGTCGTACTGCACCGTGGGGCCGAACTCGTGAATGGTCCACGTCACGCGCGGGAACTGGCTCTGGAACTGCTCCAGCAGGCTGGGGATCGGGCCCCACATTGCCGAGCCGACGATGCCCACGCGCAGCCGGCCCACTTCGCCGCGGTCGATCTGGCGCACCGTATCGATCGTCATGCGCATCTTGGCCAAGAGGTCGGCCGCCTCGTTCATCAGCGCGCGGCCCGCCACCGTCAGCTCGAAGCTGCGGGTGGTGCGGGCAAACAGCTTGACGCCCAGTTCCGCCTCCAGCTTCATGATCTGCTGCGACAGTGGCGGCTGCGAGATGTGCAGCCGTTCGGCGGCGCGGCTGAAGCTTTTCTCTTCGGCGACGGCGAGGAAGTACTTCAGTTGTTTCAGGTCGATCGACATGGGGCCCCTGCCAGCTTATGTGCTCGGCTTATCTGCTCGGCTTATCTGCTCGAATTACGCGGTCGGATACTCCACCATCGCGCGTGCCAGCGCGGCGCCCACGCGGGCATTGTTCTTCACCAGCGCGATATTGGTGGCCAGGCTGCGGCCCTGCGTCAGCGTCTTGATGCGCGCCAGCAGGAACGGCGTGACCTTCTTGCCCGTCACGCCGTTCTGCGCCGCTTCCTGCAAGGCCTGCACGGTGATTGCGTCGATCTCCTCCTTCGGCATGGCATCCGCTGCCGGCACCGGATTGCTGACCACGACGCCGCCCTGCAGGCCCAGGCGCCACTTGGTCTGGATGAACGCGGCCTGCTCGGCCGGCGTGTCGAGCTGGAAGTCGGCATTGAAGCCGCTTTCGCGCGTGAAGAAGGCGGGGAAGCCGGGCTGGCCCACGCTGACGACCGGCACGCCTTTCGTCTCGAGGTATTCCAGCGTCAGGCCGATGTCGAGGATCGACTTGACGCCCGCGCAGACGACGGCGACATTGGTCTGCGCCAGCTCCTGCAGGTCGGCCGAGATGTCGAAGCTCGTCTCGGCGCCGCGGTGTACGCCGCCGATGCCGCCGGTGACGAACACGGGGATGCCGGCCAGCTGGGCGCAGATCATCGTCGCGGCAACCGTGGTGGCGCCCAGCTTGTTCTGCGACAGCACGTAGGCCAGGTCGCGCCGGCTGACCTTCATTGCTTCGGGCGACTGGCCGAGGAGCTCCAGCTGCTCGTCCGTCAGGCCCACGCAGATCTTGCCGCCGATGACGGCGATGGTCGCGGGGACGGCGCCGCCGTCACGGATGATCTGCTCGACTTCGCGTGCGGTCTGCACGTTCTGCGGGTAGGGCATGCCGTGCGAGATGATCGTCGATTCGAGGGCGACGACGGGTTTGCCGGCAGCGCGCGCCGCGGCCACTTCGGGCGAAAAGGAGAGGAACGGTTGCATGGTCTGTCAATCCTGTACTGGGGAGAGGGCCGCGCTGAACAGGTCCGGAGTCAGCGCGGGCGAAACGGTGTGCGGGCTTTGCACGGTGAGGGCGGCGGCATGCAGGCCGCGCGTGCAGGCCGCGGTCAGGTCGCCGTCGCCTTCGGCCAGCGACCAGCAGACGGCGGCCGCAAAGGCGTCACCCGCGCCCGTGACGTCGACGACGTTGGGGACTTCCTGCGCTGGCAGCCAGCGCAGGTCGCCCGGTACGGTGTGGTACACGCCGGCGGCGCCGCACGTGACGACGATGTCCTGCGCGCCTTCGGCCTGCAAAGTGCGGCAGGCCTCGCGCACATGCGCCTCGGTCGGCAGCGGCCGGCCGGCGCGTGCTTCCAGTTCGCCGCGGTTGAGGATCAGGAGACGCAGGCCGCGCAGGTCGCGCGGCAGCCGCGCCATCTTCGGCTGCGAGACGGCGACGATGACGAGCCGGGCGGCGTCGCGCTGCATGCCACCCCGTTGGGCATCGCCAAGCAGCAGCGCGACGCTGGCTTCAGGCAGGTTCAGGTCCGCCACGACCAGCGACGCGGCGCTGCGCTGCGGCTGGCGGCCGGCCAGGAAGGCGGGCGTCAGATAGTCGTACAATGCCATGTCGGCCAGCGCGACGACCATTTCGCCGGCGCCGTCCAGCACGGCCGTGTACGTGCCCGTGGCGCAGCCGGGCAGTTTCAGGGAACCCGTCATGTCGATGCCCGCACCTTCCGCATGGGCGCGCAGCGCCTGGCCGGCGGCATCGTCGCCCAGCGCCGTCAGCAGCGCGCACGAGCTGCCCAGCCGGGCCAGGTTTTCGGCGATGTTGCGGGCCACGCCGCCATAGGCTTCCTCGGCGCTGGCGGGGTTCGACGTGCCCATCCGCAGCGCGCCCAGGGTGCGCAGCTTGCGGTCCAGGTTGGCGGCACCGATGCACAGCACGGCGCGGGCGGCCGGCAGCACGTAGGCGCGGCCCAGCAGGCGGCGCTCGCGGATCAGGCTGGCGACGTGGCCGGCCACGGCCGAGCGCGACAGGCCGAGCTGGTCCGCCATCTGCTGCTGGGAGATGAACGGGTTGGACCGGATCAGCTGGAACAGCTGTTCTTTCTTGGGGAGGTCGCTCACGGGGGCCTTCTGGCAAACTACGGGTCAGACTACAGGTCGAACTACAGTACAAGCAACGGTTCCAACAACTGTCCGTCATCGTAAACAACTGTTGACCTCGTGTCAAACGGCCGCGCTCCGTTATAATAGTCGACTATTTATATATCCTGCATATAAATGGCAAAGAAAAATGGTATTTGCCATACATATCAGGGATGATGCATAGTGTCGCCTTGTCACGGGTGCCACCGAACAAAGATCGCTCAGTACAAGGATCGCTCAGTACAAGGATCGCTCAGTACAAGGATCGCTCAGTACAAGGATCGCTCAGTTCGAATGGCGCCACTGCATCGTCACCGACCAGATTCCGACATTTCGAGGACCCCATGTTGAACAATTCCCCCTTCCAGGCAGCCGCCATCGTCCGCTCGCGCATGCCGGCGAACTTCCAGCCGCGCTGCGCACTGATCCTGGGCTCCGGCCTCGGCGTGCTGGCCGAGCAAATGACGGACGCGGTGTCCATCGGCTTCGACGAGCTGCCCGGCTTCCCGATCAGCACCGTGCACGGCCACGCGGGCCAGATGGTCCTGGGCACGCTGTCCGGTGTGCAGGTCGTGTGCCTGAAGGGGCGCGGTCACTTCTACGAGGGCTACGGCCTGGGCGTGATGACGAGCGCCGTGCGCACCCTCAAGCTGCTCGGCTGCGAATTCGTCTTCGTCACCAATGCCGCCGGCTCGCTGCGTCCGGAAGTGGACGCCGGCTCGCTGGTGGCACTGAACGACCATATCAACTTCCTGCCCGGCACGCCGATGATCGGCCCGAACGACGAACGCTTCGGCCCGCGTTTCTTCAGCATGGCCAACGCGTATGACGCCGACCTGCGCAAGCTGCTGCAGGACACCGCCGCCGCCCAGGACATCACGCTGCACGAAGGCGTCTACATCGCCTACGCCGGCCCGAACTTCGAAACGCCGGCCGAGATCCGTGCGTTCGGCCGCCTGGGCGCCGACGTCGTCGGCATGTCCGTCGTGCCGGAAGTCGTGCCGGCGCGCCACTGCGGCCTGAAGGTCGTGGGCGTGTCCGTCATCACCAACCTGGCCGAGGGCCTGTCGCCGTTCCCGCTGTCGCACGAGCAGACCTTGAAGTACGCCGCCATCGGCGCGGAGAGCCTGGTGAAGCTGATCCAGGCGTTCATGGCGAACATCGCCAAGACGCCTGCAGCACAGGCTTAAGCAAGGGTTCAACGGGCGGCTGCGGCCGCCCTTCATTTTTATACGGGACACATCATGTCACGCGCATTCATCCTCCTGCTCGATTCCTTCGGCCTCGGCGCCACGCCGGATGCCGACAAATACGGCGATGCCGCCGCCAACACCTTCGGCAGCATTGCCGCCTGGGCCGCCCGCGAGGGCAAGCCGATGCAGCTGCCGAACCTGGAAAAGCTGGGCCTCGCCGCCGCCGCGCATACCGCGACCGGCCAGTGGGCCGCAGGCTTCGACGTCCGCGACGGTTTTACTGGCGCCTACGGTGTCGCACGCGAGCAGTCGACCGGCAAGGACACGCAGAGCGGCCACTGGGAAATCGCCGGCGTGCCCGTGCTGTTCGACTGGGGCTACTTCCCGAAGACGGTACCGTCGTTCCCGCAGGAGCTGACGGACCAGTTGCAGGAACTGGGCAAGCTGCCCGGTTTCCTGGGCAACTGCCACGCTTCCGGCACGACGATCATCAACGAGCTGGGCGACCAGCACGTCGCCACCGGCAAGCCGATCCTGTACACGTCGGCCGACTCCGTGCTGCAGATCGCCGCGCACGAAGAACACTTCGGCCTGGAGCGCCTGTACGAGATCTGCGAGATCGCCTACGAGCTGGTCAAGCCGTACAACATCGGCCGCGTCATCGCCCGCCCGTTCACGGGCGCCAACGGCAACTACAAGCGCACGGCAAACCGTCACGACTACGCGGTGCCGCCGCCGGCACCGACCTTGCTGGACCACGTCAAGGACGCGGGCGGCGAAGTCATCGCGCTGGGCAAGATCAGCGACATCTACGCCGCCAAGGGCGTCTCGCGCGTGGTGAAAGGCCCGGACAACATGGCGCTGTTCGACGCGTTGCTGAAGGTGCAGGACGAGGCGGGCGACAAGTCGCTGACGTTCGTGAACTTCGTCGACTTCGACATGCTGTTCGGCCACCGCCGCGACGTGCAGGGTTACTCCCAGGCGCTGCACGAGCTGGATGCGCGCCTGCCGGAATTCATCGCCAAGCTGAAGGACGGCGACATGGTCGTCATCACGGCCGACCATGGCTGCGACCCCACGTCGCCCGGCTCGGACCACACCCGCGAGCACATTCCGATGATCTTCTTCGGCCCGGCCGTCGCGCCGCGCCAGCTGGGCATCTCGGAGACGTTCTCCGACATCGGCCAGACGCTGGCCCATCACCTGGGCGTGAAACCTCTTTCCAACGGAACCAACCTGTTATGAGCATCCCCGCGAACTTCAAGCGCAACGAGGCCACTGGCCTCGACCTGGGCTGGCTGAACCACATCCACGTCAACAAGGCAGCGGCCGACCGCCGCGCCGCGTCGCTGGCGAACCGCCGCACGGTCAAGAAGGAATACCAGGCCGCCTGGCTGGTGAAGGCCATCGAGCTGATCGACCTGACGACGCTGTCGGGCGACGATACTCCGGGCCGCGTGGAGCGCCTGTGCATGAAGGCCATGCGCCCGCTGCGCACGGACCTGGTGGAAGCCTTGGGCCTGCAGGACCGTAACCTGATGACGGGCGCCGTGTGCGTCTACCATGAGATGATCCGCCACGCGGACAAGGTGCTGAAGGGCCGCCTGCCCATCGCCGCCGTGTCGACCGGCTTCCCGGCCGGCCTGACGAGCATGGAGACGAAGGTGCGCGAGATCGAACTGTCGGTGGCCGACGGGGCGCAGGAGATCGACATCGTCATCACGCGCCAGCACGTCCTGACGGGCAACTGGCAGGCGCTGTACGACGAGATGGTGGCTTACCGCCAGGCGTGCGGTGAAGCGCACGTCAAGGCGATCCTGGCGACGGGCGACCTGGTCACCCTGGAAAACGTGGCCAAGGCGTCGTGGGTCTGCATGATGGCCGGCGCGGACTTCATCAAGACCTCCACCGGCAAGGAAGGCGTCAACGCGACGATTCCCGTGTCGCTGACGATGGTGCGGGCGATCCGCGAATACCACGAGCGCACCGGCTTCCAGGTCGGCTACAAGCCGGCCGGCGGGGTCTCCACCGCCAAGGCCGCGCTGCAGTACATGACCGTCATGAAGGAAGAGCTGGGCAACGAATGGCTGGAACCGCACCTGTTCCGCATCGGCGCTTCCAGCCTGCTGACCGACATCGAGCGCCAGCTGGAGCACTACGTGACCGGCAACTACTCCGCCGCCCACCGCCACGCGCAACCTTAAAGATCACGCCATGCCAACTATCACTGAAATCTTGAATACCATGGAATACGGCCCCGCTCCCGAGAGCCAGAAAGAAGCGCAAGCGTGGCTGGACCAGCGCGGCCGCAAGTTCGGCCTGTTCATCGACAATGCATGGACGGAAGCGGGCGAGACGTTCGCCTCGACCAACCCGGCCGACGGCAAGGAACTGGCGCAGCTGACGCAAGCCACTGCTGAAGACGTGGATCGCGCCGTGCAGGCCGCGCGCCGCGCGCAGCCGGCTTGGGCCGCGCTGGGCGGTCCCGCTCGCGCCCGCATCATGTACGCGATCGCGCGCCTGATGCAGAAGCATGCGCGCCTGTTCGCCGTGCTGGAGACGCTGGACAACGGCAAGACGATCCGCGAAACGCGCGACGCCGACCTGCCGCTGGTGGCCCGTCACTTCTACCACCACGCCGGCTGGGCGCAACTGCTGGACGAAGAGTTCCCGGGCCACCGCGCCGTGGGCGTCGTCGGCCAGATCGTCCCATGGAATTTTCCTCTTCTGATGCTGGCGTGGAAGATCGCGCCGGCGCTGGCCGCCGGTAACACGATCGTGTTCAAGCCGGCCGAGTTCACGCCGCTGACCGCGCTGCTGTTCGCCGAGATCTGCGTGCAGGCCGGCGTGCCGGCCGGTGTCGTCAACATCGTCACGGGCGACGGCCGCACGGGCGAAGCCATCGTCAAGCACGAAGGGATCGACAAGCTGGCGTTCACAGGCTCCACCGAAGTGGGCCGCCTGATCCGCGAAGCCACCGCCGGCAGCGGCAAGAAGCTGTCGCTGGAACTGGGCGGCAAGTCGCCGTACATCGTGTTCGAGGACGCGGACATCGATGCGGCCGTCGAAGGCCTGGTCGATTCGATCTGGTTCAACCAGGGGCAGGTCTGCTGCGCCGGCTCGCGCCTCCTGGTGCAGGAATCCGTCGAGGAGCGCTTCCTGAAAAAGCTGAAGGCGCGCATGGACAACCTGCGCCTCGGTTCGCCGCTCGACAAATCGATGGACATCGGCGCACTGGTCGATCCGATCCAGCGCCAGCGCATCCACGGCCTGGTGGAAGCGGCACGCGCGGAAGGCTGCGAGATCTACCAGCCGTCCGCCTGCGAGATCCCGGCCGAAGGCTCGTGGTTCCCGCCGACCCTGATCACGGGCGCGTCGACGTCGGCCGCCGTGGCGCAGGCCGAGATCTTCGGCCCCGTGCTGGTGGCGATGAGCTTCCGCACCCCGGCCGAAGCGGTACAACTGGCCAACAACACGGTGTACGGCCTGGCCGCGTGCGTGTGGAGCGAGAACATCAGCCTGGCGCTGGACGTGGCGCCGCAGATCAAGGCCGGCGTCGTGTGGATCAACACCGCGAACCAGTTCGACGCCGCGTGCGGCTTCGGCGGCTACAAGGAATCGGGCTACGGCCGTGAAGGCGGCCGCGAAGGCATGTTCGAGTATCTGGTACCGGTCAGCGAAGACGCGCGTCCGGCCCTGCCGGCGGTGGCGAAGTCCGCTGCCGCGAAGCCGGCCGCCGCGTCGAGCGACCCGTTCGCCATCGACCGTACCGCCAAGCTGTACATCGGCGGCAAGCAGGCCCGCCCGGACGGCGCCTACAGCCGCGCGATCCATGGCGCGGACGGCACGTTCCTCGGCGAGATCGGCGAAGGCAACCGCAAGGACATCCGCAACGCCGTCGAAGCGGCGCACAAGGCCACCGGCTGGACGAAAGCCACGGCGCACAACCGCGCGCAAGTGCTGTACTACATCGCCGAGAACCTGGCCGCGCGCGGCCAGGAATTCGCCGACCGCATCGCCGCGCAGACCGGCAGCAAGACGGCCGAAAAAGAAGTGCAGGCATCGATCGAGCGCCTGTTCTACTGGGCCGCGTGGGCCGACAAGTACGACGGCGCCGCGCACCAGCCGCCGATGCACGGCATCACGGTGGCGCTGAACGAGGCGATCGGCGTGATCGGCATCGTCTGCCCGAACGAGAATCCGCTGCTGGGCTTTATCTCGCTGGTGGCACCGGCGATCGCCGTGGGCAACCGCGTCGTCGTCGTGCCGTCGGAAGCGCATCCGCTGACGGCCACCGACCTGTACCAGGTGTTCGACACGTCGGACCTGCCGGGCGGCGTCGTCAACATCGTCACGGGCAGTGCCGACGAGCTGGCGCGCACGCTGGCGTCGCACAGCGACATCGACGCGCTCTGGCGCCACGACGGCTCGGCCGCCGGCTGCGCCGAAGTGGAGAAGCTGTCGGCCGGTTCGCTCAAGCGTACCTGGACGGGCGGCGCCAAGGGCCGCGACTGGTTCAGCACGCAGCAGGCCGCAGGCCGGACGGTGCTGGCGCATGCGACGCAGGTGAAGAACATCTGGATTCCTTACGGCGTTTGAGTTGGCGGTTGATCCGCTGGGGTCTGTCCCCGGTAGGTGGTAGCTGTAGAGACTATCGTTAGCTTATCGAGGGGACTGACCCCGGTGTTTGCTCGGCGTCCCGCGATCAAAACCGGGGTCAGTCCCCTGACGAAGCCGCTGGCAAGCGCTGGAGCCGACACTTACCGGGGACAGACCCCTGACCAGGTTTTAAGAAAGAAAATATCATGTACCTCCCCAAGAAATCATCCGCAAGAAGCGTGACGGCGGCGTCCTCTCCGCCGAGGAAATCCGCTTCTTCGTGCGCGGCATCACGAGCGGCGACACCACCGAAGGCCAGATCGCCGCGCTGGCGATGGCCGTCTTCTTCAACGACATGACGATGGACGAGCGCGTTGCGTTCACCCTCGCCATGCGCGACTCCGGCGACGTGCTGGAATGGAAATCGCTGAACCTGCCCGGTCCCGTCATGGACAAGCACTCCACCGGCGGCGTCGGCGACGTCGTCTCGCTGCTGTTGGGCCCCATGATCGCCGCCTGCGGCGGCTTCGTGCCGATGATCTCCGGCCGTGGCCTGGGCCACACCGGCGGCACGCTGGACAAGTTCGACTCGATCCCGGGCTACTGCACGGTGCCGGACAATGAACTGTTCCGCAAGGTCGTCAAGGATGTCGGCGTCGCCATCATCGGCCAGACCGCATCGCTGGCGCCTTCCGACAAGAAGTTCTACAGCATCCGCGACGTCACCGCGACCGTGGAATCGGTGGCGATGATCACCGGCTCCATCCTGTCGAAGAAGCTGTCGGCAGGCCTGGACGTGCTGGCGATGGACGTCAAGGTGGGCAGCGGCGCGTTCATGCCGACCTACGACAAGTCCGTCGAACTGGCCGAGTCCATCGTCAAGGTGGGCAATGGCGCCGGCATGATGACGTCCGCGCTGCTGACGGACATGAACGAATCGCTGGCCCCGGCCGCCGGCAACGCCGTCGAAGTGCGCTGCGCGATCGACTACCTGACGGGCAAGTCGCGTCCGGCCCGCCTGCACGAAGTGACGATGGCGCTGTGCGCCGAGATGCTCGTGCTGGGCAAGCTGGCCGCCAACGAAACCGAAGCGCGCGCCAAGCTGCAGGCATCGCTGGACTCGGGCGCCGCGGCGGAACGCTTTGCGAAGATGGTGACGGCGCTGGGCGGCCCGGCTGACCTGCTGGAAAACATGGACCAGCACCTGGAGCAGGCGCCGGTCATCGTCGAAGTGCCGGCACTCCACTCGGGCTATGCCACGGCAACGAACTGCCGCGGCCTGGGCCTGGCCGTGGTCAGCCTGGGCGGCGGTCGCCGTCGCCCGCAGGATGCGATCGACTTCGCCGTCGGCCTGACCAACCTGGCGGAGCTGGGCCAGAAGGTCGATGCGGGCCAGCCGCTGGCCATCGTGCACGCGCGTAGCGAGGAAGCGGCCAAGCAGGCCGTGGCCGAGGTGCAGGCGGCGTACACGATCGCCGACGCGGCGCCTGCCGCGAATCCGATCGTCTACCGCACGATCCGTCCATGAGAAAAACGGTGACAGTCACCCTTTTCCAGTAAATAGGTGACTGTCACCGATTAACGAGCCTACGATGAACACCCAACAACTGATCGAAGAAGCCAAGGCCGCGCGCCTGAAGGCCTACACGCCGTACTCCAACTTCAAGGTGGGCGCGGCGCTGCTGTGCAACGACGGCAAGGTCTTCCATGGCTGTAACGTGGAAAACGCGGCGTATGGCCTGTGCAACTGCGCCGAGCGTACCGCGTTCTTTTCCGCCTTCGCGCACGGCTACAAACAGGGCGACTTCGCCAGGCTGGCCGTGGTTGGCGAGACCGATGGTCCCATCGCGCCGTGCGGCGCCTGCCGCCAGGTCATCCTGGAGCTGGGCGGCAACGAGCTGCCCGTCGTGCTGACGAACCTGCACGGCGACGTGTTCGAGACCACGGCGGCCGCGCAGCTGCCGAATGCGTTCGGCGGCCAGGACCTGAAGAAAAAATAAGCATGAAAAAAGCCATCGACGTGCAGGCGGCCGTCGCCATCGCGTCGCTGGAAGCCATCGCTGCCAAGACGCAAGGCACGTTCGGGGTGGGCGGCGTCATGCTGGACAGCTTCGGCACCGTGCTGCAGGCTGTCCACAACAACGTCATCCGCCACGGCCTGATCTACGATCCCACGGCCCATGGCGAGCGCCAGCTGGTCGACTGGTACTACGCCGAGGTGGGCAAGGGCAGGGCGCTGCCGCCGCCGCACGAGATCACCGTCGTCACGTCGCTCGATCCCTGCTGCATGTGCGCCGGCGCGCTGCTGGCCGGCGGCTTCAACGTGGTGGTGGCGGCCAACGACCGCAATGCGGGCGTGAATTACCAGGGCGACGCGACGTTCTCCGCGCTGCCAACCCCGTTGCGCGCCCAGGCGCAGGCCAGCTTTGCCTATCCCGCCGTGCTGGGGGCATCCTCGTATGCACGCCCGCCACGGGGCGCGACGCCACCGCCTTTCTTCATCGGCAAGACCATCGCGGAACCCACGCAGGCCTTGTGCTCGCTGGTGTTCGAGGCGACGACCGACAGCGTCGTGGGCCTGTTCAATGTCGATCCGCCCCGGGCCAGCCTGGCCGACCCGGCCACACTGCCGGCCGACCATCCGGTCGTGCGGGCGTTGAAGCGCGCCTGTCCCGATGCGCTGACGTACCGCTGCACGCCCCGGCAGCCGGATGCGGGACTGGCGCCCTACCTCGAACATGCGATCAAGCGCGACCGCACCCACGGTGGCGCCGGCGACGCGGTCGTGCTGCTCGATGGGTTCGGCAACCTGCTGCTGTGCTGCCACGGCCGGCGCGACAAGTCCGCCATCCGTACCGCGTTCATGGAATGCACCCGGGCCTATGCCCAGCTGCGCTACAAGCTGATGCACGGTGCCGATCCTGCCATGCAGGAGGAAGTGCGGCGCTACCTGGGCCACCCGAAAGACGGCACGTTCGTGTTTGCCCGCGCGCCCGACGAGAGCGCGGCCAGCTTCATGGACCTGGGCGCCTATGGCTCGACGCTGGAGGGCCCGTTGCCGGCCACCGAAGCGGCGCAGCTGCAATACGTGCTGCCCGCCGACGAGGCCGCGCTGGCGCGGCTGTGCGCCGCCTTGCCACCCCTGTACCGCGACCTGATCGGCATCCGGCCGGCGCAGGTGCAGGATGCCGCGTTGACGGCGGCGTTGACGACGGCGCTCGCCCCGGCCTGAGCCGTCAGTGTGGCCGTTCGGCCTCGGCCCACGGATCGTAGGTGCCGATGCTCCACACGTGCCCTTCGGGGTCGCGGCAGGTGAAGCCGCGGCCGCCGTAGTCCTCGTCCTGCAGCGCCAGCACGATGGTGCCGCCGCCCTGCACGACCCGCTCATGCACCTGGTCCGCATCGTTGACGACAAGATAGGCGCTTTGCGTGACGAACGTGCCGATCTCCACGGGCTGCTTCAGCAGGCGGCCATACTCGCTGTCGACGACCGATGCCAGCATGATCATGCCGTTGCCATACGTGAGCTGGGCGTGCGCCACGGTATCGTCCTCGTTGCGGATCACCAGCGCAGCCTCGAAACCCAGCGTGTTGCAAAGCCAGTCGATGGCGGCCGGGGCATCGCGGTAACGCAGGCAGGGCATGATGGTGGCGCGCGTGTGCTTCGGTATCGTCGTCATCTGCTTCTCCTTGTTCTGGCCAGGGCCCGCAAGGGGCGGAATCACCAATATAGACCAGCACCCCAGGCGGGGCAAGCGAAGTCAGGCGCGCGAAAAACAACGGGGCCGTGCTACATCTGCTGGAACAGATGGGTATTGCCGCGGCTGACCTCGAGCTCCTCGCCCGACTGTTTGACGCGCACCATCTGGCGGCCGCGCAGGTCGCGCGTGACTTCCGCGATGGCGTCCACGCGCACGAGCGTGGAGCGGTGGATGCGCCAGAACTCGTCCGGGTCCAATTCGTCGGCCAGCTCCTTGAGCGTCTTGCGGATCAGCACCTCGCCCTGCGCCGTCTGCACCCGCGTGTACTTTTCGTCGGCGCGGAAGAACAGGATCTCGCGCGTGCTGATCATGCGCAGGCTGCTGCCCACTTGCGCCTGGATCCAGTGCAGGTAGGTGCGCGGTGGCTGTGCCGGCTGCGCACCTTGCGCCAGCAGGCGGCCCAGCTGCTGCGCGATGTCGTCCGGGGCGCGGCCCACCCGTTGCTTCAGGCGCGCGCAGGTGGTCTTCAGCCGCTCGCCGCCCACGGGTTTCAGCAGGTAGTCCAGCGCGCCCTGCTCGAACGCTTCGATGGCGTACTGGTCGTAGGCCGTCACGAACACGACGTGGCAGCGGTTGAACAGCATGCGCGCCGCCTCGATCCCGGACAGGCCCGGCATGCGGATGTCGAGGAACACGATGTCGGGCCGATGCTGTCCGGCCAGCGCGATGGCCTCGATGCCATTGGCCGCCTCGGCGACGATGGTCAGTTCCGGCCAGCAGTCGTGCAGGCGCTTCCTCAGCATGTCGCGCATCGGTTCCTCGTCGTCGGCGATCAGGGCCGTCGGTGCCTGGCTGCTCATGGTTCCCTCTTGGTGAAGATGTCGGGGGCGAACGGCACGCGGATGCAGGCGCGGCAACCGCCTTCGGGCGGCGCCTCGATCAGCAGCCCGGCGCGGCTGCCGTACAGCAGCGCCAGGCGCTCGCGGATATTGGTCAGGCCCACGCCATCGGCGGCGTAGCGCGAGAAGCCGACGCCATCGTCCTGCACCTCGACCTGCATCACGGCGTCGTCCACGTGCGCGCGGATGTCGATGCGGCCGCCCTCGATCTTCGGCTCCAGGCCGTGCTTGATGGCGTTCTCGATCAGCGTCTGCAGCATCATCGGCGGGAATGCGGCGCTTTCCAGCTCGGGCGGGATGTCGAACGACACGGCGAGCCTTTGCTTCATCCGCGCCTGCATGATGGCGAGATAGGAGCGCGACAGCACGACCTGCCGGCCCAAGGTGCCGCCGCCGCGCGCCCGCATCTGCGGCAGCGTGGAACGCAGGTAGTCGATCAGGTGTTCGTGGATGCGCGCGGCCTGGGGCGGATCGGTCTCGATCAGCTGGCCGATCAGCGCCAGGGTATTGAACAGGAAGTGCGGCTCGACCTGCGCCTGCAGCGCGGCCATCTGCGCCTCCACGACGCGCCGTTCCATGCTCTCCACGCCTGCATGGGCCGCGGCGGTGCGCGCCTCGATCTCGGCCTTGCGCTTGCCGCCGGCCAGCACTTTCAAGCCGCACGAGATCAGGATGAATGCGAAAGCCTGCTTCGGCAGGATGACCGGCGTGCAGGCCAGCAGCACGGCCAGCACCCACGTGACGACCAGCTGGCGGAACGGCACCTGCGCCAGCCAGTCGAAGAACTGCCACCACAGCGCGCTGGCGGTTTCGCCCAGTTCGCGCAGGAAGCCGATGGCACCCGCGCGGCCGGCGGCCAGTCTCATTGCGCGCCGCCGTGCATGGTGTCCTGCGGCTCCGCCATGCGGTGTCGATGGACGTGCTGCCCGCCGAACGCGCCGATGACGAGCTTGGCCAGCAGGAAGATCACGAACAACGTCAGCGCCAGCGGCAGGACCGTCAGCAGCAGCGCCAGCATCACGCACAACGCCAGCAGCGACTGCCACGACATGCGGCCCAGCCGGCGCATGCCGTGGCGCACCACGCTGACGACGAAGTCGCTGGCCTCGCGCAGGGTTTCGGCAAAGGTCTTGTTGATGGTTTTCATGTCGGTTGGCTCCAGTAGGGTGGCGATGGCTGGACTTTAGCTGCCGCCCGGCCCACCCGGAAGCGGCATCCGACGAATCGTGATTTTCACGGGTTGACCTGCATGGCGCGGGGATGAATGGAACGCCCGCGTCAACCGCCGCGCCGCCGGTCGTGCCACTCGTGCCGCAGCAGGCCGTAGTAGTTGCTGTCGCAGACCTCGCCGTTGACGAACCAGCGCTCGCGCAGCCGGCCCTCGTGCCGGAAGCCCAGCCGTTCCAGCAGCCGGGACGATGCCTCGTTGCGGGGATCGACGTCGGCCTCGATCCGGTGCATGTGCAGCGCGTCGAACGCATGGTCGAGCAGCGCCGGCATGGCTTCCTGCATCAGGCCCTTGCCCCAGTGCGGGCGGGCCAGCATGTAGCCGATCTCGCAGCGGCGATTGGCCGCATCGAACTTGCGCAGCGTGATGACGCCCGCAATGCTGCCGTCCACTTCCAGCCCCAGCCGCAGCAGCGACCCGCTGGCGTAACCGGCCAGGCTTTCCTCGACCATCGCCTCCGCGGGCGCCGTGCTGGTCCAGGCCGACGAGCTCCAGTAGCGCATGGCTTCGACGTCCGCGAAGATGCGGTACAGCGCGGACGCATCGGCGTGGTCCAGGAAGCGCAGGCGCAGGCGCGCGCAGGGCAAGGTAAAGGGTTCGAAGCACGTCATCTGTTCCTCTCGGTTGTTGTGGTGAATCCATCGACTGTCGGTAGTAATTCTGAAAACTATGATACCCTTTGAGTAATATCAATTGCTAAAAGTCATTTCATGTCCCGCTTGCTTCTTGCGCTTTTCGCCATGATTGCCACCACCGCTGTCACCGCCGCGCCGCTGACGGCCACCCAGGTACTGAACCAGCTGAACGTCGTGTCACTGAACGCCATCGACTCGACGTCGCACGTGGACGGCCGCACCTGGGCCGGCGGCAGCGTCAATGGGGGCGACTACGGCCAGCACTTGGCGCAGGCGCCCGCGTCGGCCTATGCCGGCTTGAGCGCGGGCGGCTCTGCCAGCAACCTGCACGTCAACGGCGGCGGTGCCGTCGTCAACGGTTCGCTGTCGAATGCGATGATCAACAGCGGCAGTGCCGTCGTCAAGGGCGGCGCCACCGGCACCAACTTCAACGGCCCCGCCTACGTGGCCGGCGCCGCGGCCTGGAACAACTACAACGGCGGCCTGGTGACGACGCCGACCGCAGCGATGCAGGCCGCCGACAGCGCCGCATCCTCGACCGACTTCAGGCAGGTGCTGACGAACCTGGCGACGTCGCTGAACGGCCTGTCGGACACCGGCGGCAAGGTGACCGTCAGCGGCAACAAGGCCGTCTTCGATGCCAAGGCCGGCGCCGACGGCGTCGCGGTGTTCGATCTCGAAACGATCGACGAGGGCTTGTTCAGCCTGGGCGAGTTCGAGTTTCACCTGAACGGCGCCAGCACCGTGGTCTTCAACACCGACGTCAAGACCGCGTCCATCGGCGCCAACTTCCTGGGCGGCTCGGCGCAGGTCATCGGCGCCAAGGCGGTCTGGAACTTCTACAACGCCACCAGCCTGACCTTGGGCAGCCAGTTCGGCGGCGCCGTGCTGGCGACCGGCGCGACGCTGACGAACTGGCAGAACATCGAAGGCGGCGTGTATGTCGACAACCTCGTGCAGCGCGGCGAGATCCACCTGCAGCCGTTCACCGGCACCCTCGGCACCGTTTCCCCCGTGCCGGAACCGGCCACCGTCACGCTGCTGCTGGGTGGCCTGGCGGTGCTGGTGGCACGCCGCCGGCGCGCCTGATCAGGGCACGGCCACGGCCGCCAGCACCATCCGCGCGATGGTCTGCTCGGCCTCGTCGTAGTCCTTCTTCGCCAGGCGCCGGTCCAGCACCAGCGCCATCTGCGGCGCGAAGTCGGCATACGACTGCGTCATCGCCCAGATCGCGAACAGCAGGTGCGTGGCGTTGACGGGGGCGATGCGCCCGGCCGCGATCCACCCCTCGAACACCTCGATATCGCGCCGCAGCACCGGTACCACGCGCGCGCGGATCTGCTCCCCATACAGCTTGGCCCCGCCGATGACCTCCAGCGCGTACACCCGCGAGGCATGCGGCTGCTCGCGCGAGAACCTCAGCTTGGCCTGGATATAGGCGCGCAGCACGTCGGCCGGCGCGCCATCGTCGGCCAGGTGCGCCATGCGCTCCAGCCACTCGTCCAGCACGTCGTCCAGCACGCGCCGGTACAGCGCCTGCTTGGTGGGGAAGTAGTACATCAGGTTCTGCTTGGACAGCCCGGCGCGCTCGGCGATGGTGGCGATGGACGTGCCCTCGTAGCCGCATTCGGCGAACAGGCGCACGGCTTCGGCCACGATGTCCGCCTCCAGCCGGTCGCGGTTCTGCAGGCGCCGGGCGGCACTGGTGAAGCGGGGCTTATCCATGCGAACCCCGGATCGATTGCAGGAAGGTGCGCAATTGCGGCTGGTCGGTATAGGCCACGTTGAAGCGGAACCAGATCGTTTCGCTGGCGCGCAGCATGAAGAACTCGTTCGGTGCCAGCAGGATGCCGGCGCGCAGGGCCTGGTCGGCGATGACGCGGCCGTTGCAGGCAGGCGTCGGCGCGATGTCCCAGCCGGCGCTGACGAACATGCCGCCACGGGGCCGCGCCACCGGTGTCATGCCGGCCTCGCGCAATGCCTCCTCGCTGCGCGCGCGGCCCGCTTCGAGCTGCGCAACCAGCTTTTCCACCATGCGCCGGTATGGCCGCGCCGTGACGGCGTGGTGCACCGCGCGCTCGTTCACTTCCGACGTCGTCAGTCCCGTCAGCATCTTGACGCGCACCAGTTCCGGCAGCAGCGAGGCCGACGCGCAGATCGAACCCACCCGCAGCACCGGCGACAGCGTCTTGGAGAAGCTGCCCACCCGGATCACGCGGCGCAGGCCATCCAGCGCGGCCAGCGAGGCCTCGCCGCGCGCCGCCAGTTCGCGGTAGATGTCGTCCTCCACCAGCCAGAAGTCGAACTGCTCGGCCAGCGCCAGCAGCCGGTGCGCCTGCGCCGGCGACAGCGAGGTGCCGAGGGGATTCTGCAGCACCGTGTTGACGAACATGAGCTTGGGCTGCGCCAGGCGGGCCTGTTCGGCCAGCGCTTCCAGGTCCAGCCCGCGCTCGTCGCGCGCGATGCCGACGACGTTGCAGCCGTGGTGGCGGATCAGCGACAGCAGGTTGCTGTAGCCGGGGTCCTCGACGAACACCGTGTCGCCGGGGCGCGTCAGGGTGCGCAGGATCAGGTCGAACGCGTGGGTGGCGCCGTGCGTCAGCAGCACCTGGTCGGGATCGACGGGGAACAGCTCGTCCGACAGTGTCGTGGCCAGGTGCTGGCGCAGCGAAGGGAAGCCCAGCGGGTGCCCGTAGCCGCGCAGCCGGTTGGCCGGGATGCGCATGGCCTGGCGCACGGCGTCGAGGATCGTGTCCTCGCCGTACCACTCGGGCGGCAGCCAGCCGGCACCGACAGGCAGCGCGTCCGTGACACCCGTGTACAGCTCCGGCGTGAGGGCATCGACCGCTGCCGGTGCCGCCGTGAAGGGGAGCGGCGCCAGCACGGCGGGCAGGCCCTGGCGCGCGACAAAGTAGCCGGAGCCGCGGCGTGAACACAACAGTCCCAGGGTGACGAGGCGGTCGTAGGCTTCGACAACTGTAAAGGTACTGATGCCATTACACTTGGCGAACTGACGCACGGACGGCATCTTGGTGCCGATCCGCAGTTCCTTGCTGGACACCATTTCCGTGACGGCCGTGACGATCTTGTCGACCAGGCTGCCCTTCTTGGCCCCCTGCAGCGGCAGCACGGGCCACCCCGGGTGTTGCACTGCCGCGTAAGCACTTTGATCTGTCACCAGAGCATGATTTGCCATCGTTGACTCCGTCGTCGGGGCGTGGCCAAACTGTGTTGTTTTGGCTACCTGTACGGTTGGAAGGTTTTGCCGATTGTGTATATGTGCCATAGTGAACGGCGTGACTATTATTGCATCATCATTTTGCCAACTGGTAAATTTTTTTACGGGTCGTAAAACGGCCCCGCGACAGATTCTCACCAAGGAGAAACGCATGAACGAGTCCCGCCCGGAATCGCTGGCAGCCTTCTGGATGCCCTTCACGAACAACCGGGATTTCAAGGCCAGCCCGCGCCTGCTGGTGTCCGCCGCCGGTGTCCACTACAAGGACGTGGACGGCAACGATATCCTGGACGGCACCGCCGGCCTGTGGTGCGTGCCGTGCGGCCATGCGCAGCCGAAGATCGTCGCGGCGGTGCGCGAGATGGTGGGCCAGCTGGACTTCGCGCCCACCTTCCAGATGGGGCACCCGGCCGCATTCGAACTGGCCGACAAGCTGATGGCCTACACCAACCACCGCTACGGCCACGTGTTCTACACCAACTCCGGTTCCGAAGCCGTCGATACGGCGCTGAAGATGGCGCTGGCCTACCACAAGGCGCGCGGCGACGCGAGCCGGACCCGCTTCATCGGCCGCGAACGGGGCTACCACGGCGTGGGCTTTGGCGGCATCTCGGTCGGCGGCATCGCCGCCAATCGCAAGCCGTATGCCACCTTGCTGCCCGGCGTGGACCACCTGCCGCACACGCACAACCTGGAGAAGAACGCCTTCACGCGCGGCGAGCCGGAATACGGCGCGCACCTGGCGGACGAACTGGAACGCATCGTCGCGCTGCACGACGCTTCCACCATCGCCGCCGTGATCGTCGAACCGGTGGCCGGCTCCACCGGCGTGCTGATTCCGCCCAAGGGCTACCTGAAGCGCCTGCGCGAGCTGTGCACCAAGCACGGCATCCTCCTCATCTTCGATGAAGTCATCACGGGCTTCGGGCGCATGACCACGCCGTTCGCCTCCGACTACTTCGACGTCGAACCGGACATGATGACGACGGCGAAGGGCCTGACCAACGGCACGGTGCCGATGGGCGCCGTGTTCTCGAAAGCGTTCGTGCACGACGCGTTGATGGACGCGCCGGCCGGTATCGAGCTGTTCCACGGCTATACGTATTCCGGCCACCCGCTGGCCTGCGCCGCGTCGCTGGCCACCTTGCAGGTGTTCGAGGAGCAGGACATCCTGGGCCACGCCAAGGGCCTGCAGGACTACTGGGCCGACGCGGTGTATTCGCTGAAAGGCCTGCCCCATGTGATCGACCTGCGCTGCATCGGCCTGATCGCCGGCATCGAGCTTGCGCCCATCGCGGGCAAGCCGGGCGCGCGCGCCTATGCCGCGTTCAAGAAAGCGTTCGCGGACGGCGTGCTGATCCGCGTCACCGGCGACATCATCGCGCTGTCGCCGCCGCTGGTGTTCGAGAAGACGCACATCGACGAGCTGTTCGGCAAGCTCGCGAAGATTCTGAAGGAGCTGGACTAAAACCCACTGCGGCGGCGCGCCGACACAATCGGCAGGCCGCATAGCGGTCACCCACAAGGAGACAACCATGCTGGTAGGCGTACCCAAGGAAATCAAGAACCAGGAATCGCGCGTCGGCCTGACCCCGGCCAGCGTCAAGGAACTGACGCTGCGCGGCCACCAGGTCCTGGTGCAGCAGAACGCCGGCGCGGCCATCGGCCTGGCGGACGAGATGTACACGGCGTCCGGCGCCACGATCGTCGCGACGCCCGCGGAGATCTTCGAGCGCGCCGACATGATCGTCAAGGTCAAGGAACCGCAGCCGGGCGAGTGCGCGATGCTGCGGCCCGGCCAGATCCTGTACACCTACCTGCACCTGGCGCCCGATCCGGAACAGACGAAAGCCCTGGTCGCCTCGGGCGCCGTCTGCATCGCGTATGAAACCATCACGGGTCCCGGCGGCGGCCTGCCGCTGCTGGCGCCGATGAGCGAAGTGGCGGGGCGCATGGCGGTCCAGGCCGGCGCCGCGCACCTGGAGAAATCCAAGGGCGGCATGGGCCTGCTGCTGGGCGGCGTGCCGGGTGTGGCGCCGGGCCATGTCGCCATCATCGGTGCCGGCGTCGTCGGTACCAATGCGCTGCAGATCGCCGTCGGCATGGGAGCACGCGTGACGGTGCTGGACAAGAGCGTGGACCGGCTGCGCCAGCTCGATCTCGTGTTCGGCAACCGGGTGCAGACGATGTATTCGAACGCCCACACCATCGAGGAAGCCGTGCTGGATGCGGACCTCGTCATCGGCGGCGTGCTGGTGCCGGGCGCCGCGGCGCCGAAGCTCGTCACGCGCGAGATGGTAGCCAGGATGAAGCAGGGCGCCGTCGTCGTCGACGTGGCGATCGACCAGGGCGGCTGCTTTGAAACGTCGCATCCGACCACGCACGAGGCGCCCACGTTCGTCGTGGACGGCGTGGTGCACTACTGCGTGGCGAACATGCCGGGCGCCGTCGCGCGCACGTCCACGTTCGCCCTGAACAACGCCACCATCGGCCACGCGGTGGCGCTGGCGGACAAGGGCTGGGCAAAGGCGCTGGCCGCCAATCCTCACCTGAAGAACGGCTTGAACGTCTGCCAGGGCAAGGTCACCTATGAAGCGGTGGCGCATGCGCTGGGCTATGACTACGTACCGGCCGACACGTTGTTGGCCTAACCCGAAAGAGACCATGGACACCATTACCCATTACATCGGCGGCAGTACCGTCGATACCGCCAGCGGCCGATATGCGGACGTCTTCAACCCCGCGCTGGGCGAGCCCATTGCGCGCGTGGCGCTGGGCACGGCCGGAGAGGTCGATGCGGCCGTGCAGGCGGCCCACGCGGCATTCCCCGCATGGGCGGATACGCCGCCGCTGGCACGTGCCCGCATCCTGGCGAAGTACCTCCAGCTGTGCCAGTCGCACACGGAGGACTTCGCCGCAATGCTGACGCGCGAACACGGCAAGACGCTGGCCGATGCGCGTGGCGAAGTGGCGCGCGGCATCGAGGTGGTGGAGTTCGCGCTCGGCATCCCGCAACTGCTGAAGGGCGAATTCACCGACCAGATCGCGCGCGGCATCGATGCGTGGTCGATGCGCCAGCCGCTGGGCGTGGTGGCCGGCATCACGCCGTTCAACTTCCCCGTCATGGTGCCGATGTGGATGTTCCCGGTGGCGCTCGCGTGCGGCAACACGTTCGTGCTGAAGCCTTCCGAGCGCGATCCGTCGCCGTCGCTGCTGCATGCGCACCTGCTCAAGGATGCAGGCCTGCCGGATGGCGTGTTCAATGTCGTCCAGGGCGACAAGGTCACCGTGGACGCACTGCTCGAACACCCGGTCGTGCAGGCCATCAGCTTCGTGGGCTCGACGCCGATCGCGGAGTACATCTACGCGAAGGGCTCCGCCCACGGCAAGCGCGTGCAGGCGCTGGGCGGCGCGAAGAACCACGCCGTCGTCATGCCCGATGCGGACATGGAGATGGCGGTGGATGCGCTGATGGGCGCGGCCTACGGCTCCGCGGGCGAGCGCTGCATGGCGATCTCCGTCGTCGCGGCGGTGGGCGACGCGGCCGACCGCCTGGTCGGCGCACTGGAACGGCGCACCGCCGCACTGAAGATTGGCGACGGCACGGCGCCAGACGCCGAAATGGGGCCTGTCGTCACGAATGCGGCACGGCAGCGCATCGAAAAACTGATCGGCGAAGGCGTCGAGCAGGGCGCCACGCTGGTCGTCGATGGCCGCAACTTCAAGGTGGCGGAGCGGCCCAACGGCTTCTTTGTCGGCGGCACGTTGTTCGACCACGTCACGCCGGAGATGTCGATCTACAAGGAAGAGATCTTCGGCCCCGTGCTGTGCATCGTGCGGCTGCCGGACGTGGGCAGCGCGGTGGAACTCATCAACCGCAACGAATACGGCAACGGCGTGGCGATCTTCACGCGCGACGGCGGCGTGGCGCGCGAGTTCGTGCGCCAGATCCAGGTGGGCATGGTGGGCGTCAACGTGCCGCTGCCGGTACCGATGGCCTTCAACAGCTTCGGCGGCTGGAAGCGCAGCCTGTTCGGCGACCATCACGCGTACGGGCCGGAAGGCGTGCGCTTCTACACGCGCCACAAGGCCGTGATGCAGCGCTGGCCCGCCTCCGGCCCAGGCGCGGCAAGCGCTGGCGCGGAATTTGCATTCCCGCAGATGAAGTAAGCCCGCGGTGGTGGGGACTGTCCCTCCGGGACTGTCCCCGGTTTTCACCACTACCGTTTGATGTCGGGGTTTTAGCCATACAGCCAGGAACCAAACCATGCTCGACTCACTAAACTACATCCCGCAGCCCAACGCCAGCAACGGCGAACTGGCCACCCACTTCACCGACCTGGCGCCGCCGCTGAACGCACGCCAGGCCGCCATCGAAGCGGCCCGCTGCCTGTACTGCCACGACGCGCCCTGCACCCGCATCTGCCCCTCCGAGATCGACGTGGCGAGCTTCATCCGCAATATCCACGACCGCAACATCGACGGCGCCGCCGCCGGCATCCTGAAGCAGAACATCTTCGGCGGCAGTTGTGCGCGGGTCTGTCCGACCGAGATCCTGTGCGAGGACGCCTGCGTGCGCAACCACGATGCCGAAGGCCAGCCCGTCAAGATCGGGCTGCTGCAGCGCTACGCCACCGACAACATGTCGTTCGTGGAGCACCCTTTCCAGCGCGCGCCTTCGACCGGCAAGACCGTTGCGGTCGTCGGCGCGGGGCCGGCGGGCCTGTCGTGTGCGCACCGGCTGGCGATGCTGGGCCACGACGTCGTCGTGTTCGAGGCGCAGCGGAAGGCCGGCGGCCTCAATGAATACGGCATCGCCAGGTACAAGTTGACCGACCAGTTCGCCCAGCGCGAAGTGGAGTTCCTGCTGGGGATCGGCGGCATCGAGGTCCGTTATGGCCAGAAGCTGGGCGACAACCTGCATTTGAAAGACCTGCACGCCAACTACGATGCCGTCTTCCTGGGCCTGGGGCTGGGCGCCAGCCGCCAGCTGGGCCTGACGGGCGAGGACGCGCCAGGCCTGGTGGCGGCGGTGGACTACATCGCGGCGCTGCGCCAGGCCGACGACCTGGCGGCGCTGCCGGTGCCGCGCCGCGCCGTCGTCATCGGTGCCGGCAACACGGCCATCGACATGGCCGTGCAGATCCAGCGCCTGGGTGCCGAAGAGGTCACGCTGGTGTACCGGCGCGGCTTCGACGCGATGAGCGCGACCCATCACGAGCAGGACATCGCCAAGGCCAACCTGGTGCGCATGGTGACGTGGGCGCAGCCGCGCGAGGTGCTGCTGGACGGCTATGGCCGCGTGCGCGGCATGCGCTTCGAGAAGACGGCGCTGGACGAAGCGGGCCGCCTGGCCGGCACCGGCGAGACGTTCGAGATCGTCGCCGACGCCGTCTTCAAGGCGATCGGGCAGGGCATGGCGGAAGCGTCGCTGGCCGATCCGCTGGCCACGCTGTTGAAGCGCAGCGGCGACAAGATCGACGTCGACAGCCAGTTCCGTACGGCGCTGCCGGGCATCTACGCGGGCGGCGATTGCGTGGCGCCGGGGCAGGACCTGACGGTGCAGGCCGTCCAGCACGGCAAGCTGGCCGCGCTGGCGATTCATGCGGACATGCAGGCAAAAGCGGAGGGTTTGTAATGGGCACCATCGACACGCATTTCAGGGCCGACCTGTCGGTCGACTTCTGCGGCATCAAGGCACCGAACCCGTTCTGGCTGGCCTCCGCGCCGCCGACCGACAAGGCCTACAACGTGATCCGCGCCTTCGAGGCCGGCTGGGGCGGCGTGGTGTGGAAGACGCTGGGCGAGGACCCGCCCGCCGTCAACGTCTCCTCGCGCTATTCCGCCATCTATGGCAAGAACCGCGAGGTCCTGGGCTTCAACAACATCGAGCTGATCACCGACCGTTCGCTGGACATCAACCTGCGCGAGATCACGGCCGTCAAGGAAGCGTGGCCCGACCGGGCCATCGTGGTCTCGTTGATGCTGCCGTGCGAGGAACACTACTGGGCCGACATCCTGCCGAAGGTCGAGGCGACCGGCGCGGACGGCATCGAGCTCAATTTCGGCTGCCCGCACGGCATGCCGGAGCGGGGCATGGGCGCGGCCGTGGGGCAGGTGCCGGAGTACGTGCAGCTGGTCACGAGCTGGTGCAAGAAGCACAGCCGGCTCCCCGTCATCGTCAAGCTGACGCCGAACATCACCGACATCCGCCAGCCGGCCCGCGCGGCCAAGGCCGGCGGCGCGGACGCCGTCTCGCTGATCAACACGATCAACTCGATCACGGCCATCGACCTGGACCGGATGGTGGCGCTGCCCACCGTCGGCACGGCCAGCACGCACGGCGGCTACTGCGGCACGGCCGTCAAGCCGATCGCGCTGAACATGGTGGCCGAGATCGCACGCGACCCGGCGACGCGCGGCCTGCCGATCTCCGGCATCGGCGGCATCAACAACTGGCGCGACGCGGCCGAGTTCATCGCGCTGGGCGCCGGCTGCGTGCAGGTGTGCACGGCCGCGATGCTGCACGGGTTCAGCATCGTCGAGCAGATGAAGGACGGCCTGGCGCGCTGGATGGAATCGAAGGGCTACCGAACCCTGGCCGACTTTTCCGGCAAGGCCGTGCCGAACACGACGGACTGGAAGTACCTGGACATGAACTACAAGGTGATTGCCCGGATCGACCAGGAAGCCTGCATCGGCTGCGGCAAATGCCATATCGCCTGCGAGGACACGTCGCACCAGGCCATCGCCAAGCTGGTCGATCCGGCCAGCGGCGCGCGCCGCTACGAGGTCATCGACGCCGAATGCGTGGGCTGCAACCTGTGCGAGATCACGTGCCCCGTGCAGAGCTGCATCACGATGGTGCCGCAGCAGACCGGCATGCCGTACATGAACTGGACGCAGGACCCGCGCAATCCGCGCGCGGAGAAGGTGCCCACCGCGGCATGAGGTTTGGGGACTGTCCCCGGTTTTCACCACTGGCCCATTGACAAGGACGACCAGATGACCAACAACGACTTGTGGAACGAAGACCTCGCCCCCACCAGCGCCGCCCAGCGCACCTGGCGCTGGTATCACTTCGCCGCGCTGTGGGTGGGCATGGTGATGTGCATCCCGGCCTACACGCTGTCGGCCAGCCTGATCGAAGGCGGCATGTCCGCTTACCAGGCCGTGCTGACGGTGTTCCTGGCCAATGCCATCGTGCTGCTGCCGATGCTGGCCATCGGCCACGCCGGCACCAAGTACGGCATCCCTTACGCCGTGCTGGCGCGGGCGTCGTTCGGCACCGCCGGTGCCAAGCTGCCCGCGCTGATGCGGGCGGTCGTCGCCTGCGGCTGGTACGGCATCCAGACCTGGTTCGGCGGCCAGATGATCTATACGCTGCTGGGCGCCCTGATGGGCGCGCCGATCGGCGGCGACAAGCTGCCGGGGCTGGGCATCAACCTGGCGCAGCTGGCGTGTTTCCTGGCCTTCTGGACGATCCAGTTCTGGTACATCGTGCACGGCATGGAGGCGATCCGCAAGCTGGAGACCTACACGGCGCCGCTGAAGATCCTGATCTGCTTCGTGCTGCTGTGGTGGGTGTACGACAAGGCCGGCGGCTTCGGCCCGCTGCTGGACAAGCCGTCGCAATTCGTCGAGGGCGGCGCCAAGGCCGGCCAGTTCTGGTCCGCGTTCTGGCCTTCGCTGACGGCGATGGTGGGTTTCTGGGCCACGCTCGCGCTGAACATTCCCGACTTCACCCGCTTCGCCAGGTCGCAGAAGGACCAGCTGGTCGGCCAGTCCGTCGGCCTGCCGGTGCCGATGGGCCTCCTGGCGGCGCTGGCCGTCATCGTCACGTCGGCCACGGTGGTCCTGTACGGCAAGGCCATCTGGGACCCGGTCGACCTGGCCAGCCGCATGACGGGCGTGGCCGTGCTGGTGGCGCTGGTGATCCTGCTGATCGACACGGTCAGCGTCAACCTGGCCGCGAACCTGGTCGGTCCGGCCTATGACTTCTCGGCGCTGGCGCCGAAGCGCATCTCGTACCGCACCGGCGGCTACATCACGGCGGCGATCGCCCTGGCGATGATGCCGTGGAAGCTCCTGGAGACGACGGAAGGCTACATCTTCACGTGGCTGATCGGCTACTCGGCGCTGCTGGGCCCCATCGCCGGCGTGCTGATCGTCGACTACTACCTGGTGCGCCGCACGGAGCTCGACGTGGCCCAGCTGTACCGCGACGACGGCGTGTACTCGTACGGCACTGGCTGGAACATGGCGGCCATCGCCGCCTTCGTGCTGGGCGTGCTGCCCAATATTCCCGGCTTCCTGAATGCGGCGTTCCCGCAATCGTTCCCCGACGTGGGCGACGCGTTCAAGACGATCTACACGTACGCCTGGTTCGTCGGCATCGCCATCTCGGCCGTCGTGTACGGCGCCCTGATGCGCGGCAGGGCCGTCACGGTGCTGGCACCGGCAACGCAGTCGTAACTTCTGATAATGGAGACACCATGACAGTATTCATTCGCGGCGGTACCGTGGTCAACGCGGACCGCGCCTTCCGGGCCGACGTGCTGTGCGACGGCGACAAGATCGTGGCGGTCGGCGAGCAGCTGGAGGCACCGCCCGGCGCGCAGGTGATCGACGCGGGTGGCCAGTACGTGCTGCCGGGCGGGATCGACCCGCACACGCACATGAACCTGCCGTTCATGGGCACGGTGACGGCGGATGACTTTTTCACCGGCACGGCGGCCGGCCTGGCGGGCGGCACCACGACGATCATCGATTTCGTCATCCCGAACCCGCAGCAATCGCTGCTGGAGGCGTATCACCAGTGGCGCGGCTGGGCCGCCCGGGCGGCCGGCGACTACACCTTCCACGTGGCGATCACCTGGTGGTCGGACCTCGTGCACGAAGAGATGGGAGAGCTGGTCAGGAAGCACGGCGTCAACAGCTTCAAGCACTTCATGGCGTACAAGAACGCCATCATGGCCGACGACGAGACCCTGGTAAAAAGCTTCAGGCGTTCGCTGGAGCTGGGCGCGATTCCCACGGTCCATGCGGAGAACGGAGAGCTGGTGTACCAGCTGCAGCAGGACCTGTTGAAGCAGGGGCTGACGGGACCGTCGTCGCATCCGCTGTCGCGACCCCCGGCGGTGGAGGCGGAAGCGGCCAACCGGGCCATCGCCATCGCCAGCGTGCTGCATACGCCGCTGTACATCGTGCACGTGTCGTGCAAGGAGTCGCTGGACGCCATCACGCGTGCCCGCGCGATGGGCCAGCGCGTCTACGGTGAAGCGCTGGCGGGGCACCTGTTGATCGACGACAGCGTCTACCAGCACCCGGATTTCGATTTCGCGGCGGGCCACGTGATGAGCCCACCGTTTCGCAGCAAGGAGCACCAGCGCGCCCTGTGGCAGGGCCTGCAGGGCGGTAACCTGCACACGACGGCCACGGACCACTGCACCTTCTGCGCGGAGCAGAAGGGGGCGGGGCGCAACGACTTCACGAAGATCCCGAACGGCTGCGGTGGCGTCGAGGACCGCATGGCGGTGATCTGGGACGAGGGCGTCAACAAGGGCCTGCTGACGCCGTCCGAATTCGTCCGCGTCACGTCCGCCAATGCCGCGCAGATCTTCAATATCTACCCGCGCAAGGGCCTCATCGCGGCCGGCTCGGATGCCGACATCGTCGTGTGGGACCCGGCCGGCACGCGCACGATCTCGCAGGCGACGCAGCATGCGAAGGGCGGCTTCAATGTCTTCGAAGGGCGCACCGTCAAGGGCATCCCCAGCACGACGGTCGCCGCCGGCAAGCTGGTATTCCACCGTGGCGAGCTGATGGCGGTGGAGGGCGCGGGACGCCACATCGACCGTCCGGCGTTCGTCCCCGTTTGCGCAGGATAACAGGGAGAGACACATGAACGATATCTGGAAGGGCGAAGCGCTGGCGGACCTGCGCGTGAATGGCCAGCGGCTGTGGGACGCGCTGATGGAACTGGCGCGGATCGGCGCCACCGAGAAGGGCGGCGTCAAGCGCCTGGCGCTGACGGACCTGGACCGGCAGGGCCGCGACCTCGTGGTCGGCTGGGGCAAGGCGGCCGGCATGAGCGTTACCGTCGACCAGATCGGCAACGTGTTCATGCGGCGCGACGGCACCAACAACGCGCTGCCGCCCGTGGTGACGGGCAGCCACATCGACACCCAGCCCACGGGCGGCAAGTTCGACGGCAACTACGGCGTGCTGGCCGGGCTGGAGGTGGTGCGCACGCTGAACGACCGGGGCATCCGCACGGAGGCCCCCATCGAGGTGGCGTTCTGGACCAACGAGGAAGGCTCGCGCTTCGTGCCCGTGATGATGGGTTCCGGCGTGTTCTGCGGCGCGTTCACGCTGGAGCACGCGTATGCGGCGCGCGACACCGAAGGCAAGAGCGTCGGCGAGGAACTGGAGCGGATCGGCTACAAGGGCACGCAGGTGCCGGGCGACCATCCGATCGGCGCCTACTTCGAGACGCACATCGAGCAGGGACCCGTGCTGGAGGATGCCGACAAGGTGATCGGCGTGGTGCCCGCCGTGATGGGGTTGTCGTGGTACGACTGCACGGTGACGGGCATGGAGGCGCATGCCGGGCCGACGCCGATGCACCTGCGCCGCGACGCCATGCAGGTGGCGGCCCGCATCATTCCGGAGGTCGTCGCCATCGCCAACCGCTACCCGCCGTACGGGCGCGGCACGGTCGGCATGATGCAGGTGTTCCCGAACAGCCGCAACGTGATTCCCGGCCAGGTCAAGTTCAGCATCGACCTGCGCAACGTCAGCGACGAGCTGCTGAACACGATGCACGAGGAGATGGTGGCCTTTGTCGAGCGCACCGCCGCCGAGTCGGGACTGGAGATCAAGCTGGAACGGGTGTCGTACTATCCGCCATGCCCGTTCCATCCGGACGTCGTCGGCGCCGTGCGCAACGCCACCGCGAAGCTGGGCTACTCGACGATGGACGTGGTCTCTGGCGCCGGCCACGATGCGATCTATGCGGCCCGGCTGGCGCCATCGGGCATGATCTTCGTGCCCTGCAAGGACGGCATCAGCCACAACGAGATCGAGGACGCCAAGCCGGATCACCTGGAGGCGGGGTGCAACGTGCTGCTGCATGCGATGCTGGAGCGGGCCGGGGTGGTGTAGTTCCTGGTGCCAGGGGTTCAAGCCCGCGCAGCCAAGCCATCCACCAGCTCCCGCGCGTAGCCGGGCAGCTCATCGTAGCTGCGCATGCACAGCAACAGCCGCCGCCGCGCCCAGGCGTCCGTCAGTCGCACGATCTTGAGATTGGCCGCGTCGCGCGAGCGCACGGCGGCCGACTCGGGCAGCACGGCCAGCCCGGCGCCGCTGGCGACCATGCGGCAGATGGCGTCGAAGCTGCGCAGGCGCACCCGGTAGCGCAGCCGGTGGCCCAGCTTCTGGCCCTGTTCGCCGATGTACTGCGTCAGCGCGCTGTCGCCAGCCAGGCCGATGAAATCGTGCTCGACGCAGCGGGCGAACGGCAGTGACGCGTTGCGCCGCAAACCCTGCGCCAACGGATGGCCCGGCCCCAGCGCCAGCACCAGCCGGTCCTCCTTGAACAGCCGCGTCTCCAGGCCACTGCTGTCCACGGCGTCGGTGACGATGCCGATGTCGGCCAGCCGGTCGCGCATGGCCTCGACGATGTCGGTGCTGAGGTGTTCCTCCAGGTCGACGTTCACGTGCGGATGCGCGGCCATGAAAGCGGCCAGCATATCGGGCAGGAACTCCGTCAGCGCCGATGTGTTCGACAACAGCCGGATGTGTCCTTTCAAGCCGGTGGCGTACTCGCCCAGGTCGGCGCGCATGCGTTCCATCTGTTGCGCAATCAGGCGCGCATGGTGCAGCAGCGTGCGCCCGGCCTCGGTCGGCTCGACGCCGCGTCGGTTGCGCACCAGCAGCGGCACGCCCAGGGCATCCTCCATGCCGCGGATGCGGGCGCTGGCCGACGCCAGGGCCAGGTGGGCATGCGTGGCGCCGGCGGTGATGCTGCCGCTTTCCGCCACGCGCAGGAACAGTTTCAGGTCGGTCAGGTCGAAGCGCATTGGGTTCCTCAGCCTTCGGCTGGGGCGAAGGCAGCGCCAGTATATTCCACATTTTCGTGGCGCTGCCTGGCTGGCACACTGCAGCCATGGAGACACACATCATCTACATTGCCACGGTATTCCTGCTGGCTGGCATGGTCAAAGGTGCCACCGGCATGGGCCTGCCCACGGTGGCGATGGGCCTGCTCGGGCTCGTGATGGCACCCATGGAGGCGGCCGCGCTGCTGGTGGTGCCTTCGTTGTTGACGAACGGCTGGCAGGTGCTGTCCGGCCGCCCGCTGTACCCGTTATGGCTGCGCCTGCGCGGCATGATGACCGGCATCTGCCTGGGCACGCTGGCGGGCGGCACGCTGCTGCTGCAGGCACAGGGCGGCGGCCGGGTGCTGGGCCTGGCGTTGGTGCTGTATGGCTTGCTCGGGCTGGGGGAGCGCACCTGGGCGGTGCCGGAACGCTGGGAGCCCTGGCTGGCGCCGCTGGCCGGTGCGGCAACAGGCCTGATGACGGCGGCGACCGGCGTGTTCGTGCTCCCCGCCGTGCCCTACCTGCAGGCGCTGCGGCTGGACAAGGACGAGCTGGTGCAGGCGATGGGCTTGTCGTTCACGGTATCGACGCTGGCGCTGGCCGTCGTGCTGGCGGCGCATGACGCGTGGCAGCCCGCTGCGGCGGGCGCGTCGTTCCTGGCGCAGTTGCCGGCGCTGGCCGGCCTGCTGCTGGGGCAGCGGCTGCGCGGCCGCCTGCAACCGCAGGTGTTCCGGCGCTGCTTGTTCATCACGCTGCTGCTGGTCGGTGTGCACCTGGTGCTGGCCGACGCTTGAGGTCAGGGGCGGTGGAAGCCGCGCAGGAAGTCCAGCAGCACCTGCGCCGCCAGGTCGGCATCGTCCGCGGTCATCGTCTCCAGCGGGTTGTGGCTGATGCCGCCGTTGCCGCAGCGGGTAAACAGCATGGCGACGTCGGTCAATGCCGCCATCGCCATCGCATCGTGGCCGGCGCCCGACAGCAGGTCGAACCGTGCCAGGCCCTGGCGCTCGACGGCATCGCCCAGCTGGTCCATCAGCCATGGCGCGCAGGGCGCGGCGTTGGCCTGCACGATCGGTTCGACGGCGAACTCGATGCGGCGGCGCGTGCAGATCTCCTCGATGCCGCGCAGGATGTCGTCGACGGCGGCCAGGCGCACGGCATCGTCGGCCGCACGGATGTCGAGCGACAGGCGACAGGCGCCGGGGATGACGTTGACGGAACCGTTCGGCACCTGCAACTGGCCGACCGTGCCGACCAGCGCCGGTGCGCGCTGGCAGCGTCCCTCCACCAGCAGCACGATCTCGGCGGCCGCCGCGGCCGCATCCTGGCGCATTGTCATCGGCGTCGTGCCCGCATGGCTGGCAAGGCCCGTCAACTCGACCAGGTAGCGTGAGCTGCCGGCGATCGCCGTGACGATACCGAGCGGCAGGCCGCGCTCCAGCAGCACGGGGCCCTGCTCGATGTGCACCTCCACATACGCCAGCACGTCGGCCGGGTCGCGCGCGATGGCGGGAATCGCGGCCGGATCGTGGCCGGCGGCGATGAGCGCGTCGCGCATCGTCACGCCGTCCGCGTCGGTGGCAGTGAGCAGGCCCATGTCGAAGCGGCCCGTGACGGCGTTACTGCCCAGGAAGGTGCTGCGAAAACGCACGCCTTCCTCTTCCGCGAAGCCGATCACTTCCAGATGGTAGGGCAGCTTCTCGCCGCGTGCGTGCAGGTCGTGCACGATGGCCAGCGGCAGCAGGATGCCCAGGCGGCCGTCGTACTTGCCGCCATTGCGCACCGTGTCGTAGTGCGAGCCGGTGATCAGCATGCGCGCGTCCGGTGCATCGGACCGGTAGCGGCCGACGACGTTGCCGACGGCGTCGATCGTCACCTCCATCCCCGCCGCGCGCATCCAGTCCGCCAGTTGCACGGCCGTGCGCCGGTGCGCATCCGTCAGGTAGGCGCAGGTCAGGCCCTCCGTGTCGTCGCTCCATTGCGCCAGTTCCTCGGCCCACTGCATGATGCGGGGACCGTACGGCAGCGGCACGGCCAGCAGGTCGTTCAGGCGGATTTCGGCGATGCGGTGGATCTGGCGCAGGCATTCGGCCATCTCGGCCGCCGGCTGGTTCCTCAGCCGGCGCGCGAACGTTGCGATGACGGCCTGGCGCGTCAACCCCTTGCCGGTCGGGCCCTTTACCGCCAGGATGAACGGGAAGCCGAACTTGCGGTTGTAGTCCGCGTTCAGCCGCTGCAGCGTGGCGAACTCCTCCTGGCTGCACAGGTTCAGCCCGAGGCGGCCTGCTCGCCCGTCGATTCGGCCGTCAGCTCGCCGCGCACGGCCGCCTTGCCGGCCAGTTCCGGGTGCGCGCGGATCAGGCCCAGTTGCTCGTCCGTCGATGCCTGCGTTACCACGGCCTGCAAGGCCTGCTTCAATGCGGTCACCGTCGCGAACGGCCGCCGCGTTGCGGCACGCTCCGGAATCCACGGCGAATGTTCGTAGATGCCGCGCAGCGTGTCGACAAAGGCGGGCAGGGAAAGGGTGTTCAGTTCGGAGAGGGTGATCGTCATCGCAGGGGTCCCATGGTGAATGGCGATGATAGCGCCACTAGGGCCGCGCCAGGTGCCCAGTGCCGTATAGATCCTATCCGCTTGCGCTGATGAGCGCCGATTACTTCGGCGCCAGCGCCTTCGCCGCGGCCGTGACCTGGTCGCGCAGCCATTTGTGCTCGGGCGCCTGGTGCACGCGCTCGTGCCACAGCTGGTAGAAGCGCATCGGCGGGAACTTGACGGGCACCGTGAACGTCTTCAGCGGCAGCGTCTTTTCATAGAAGCGCAGGAACTGGCGGCCCGTCGTCAGGACGAGATCCGTCTGCGTCAGCATGTACGGGATCAGGCCGAAGTAGGCCGATTCCACCACCACGTTGCGGCGCAGGTTCTGCCGTTCCAGGAACGAGTCGATCACGCCGCCATAGCCGGGCAACATCTGCGACGGCGCCACGTGCGGCAAGGTCAGGTAGTCCTGCAAGGTCATGCCGTCGCTGGCCGTGCGTTTCGCGTATGGGCTGGCAGCGTGCATGGCGCAGATGATCGGGTCTTCGAACAGCTTGGAGATGTGCAGGTGCTGCGGCGGCTCGTCCCAGTTGGCGATGACGAGGTCCATGTCGCCGTCCGACAGCATGCGGATGTAGTCGATGCCGGGCCCCAGGTTGTGGATGACGACGTGGCTTTTCGGCGAGCCGCGCCGCAGCAGCGCGACAACGTTCGGCAGGAACTGGCTGTCCAGGTAGTCCGGCGCGGCGATATGGAAGGTGCGCGCTTCCTCCTGCGGCACGAACGGTGTCTTCTTGACGAACAGGCTCTCCGTCTCGTCCAGGATGCGCTTGGCGGGTTTCAGCAGGCTCTGGCCATGCTGCGTGGGCACCATGCCGCGCGCGCCCCGCACCAGCAGGGGATCGCCCGTCAGCTCGCGCAGCTTGCGCAGCGAAGCCGAGATCGAGGGCTGCGGCTGGTTCAGTTTGAGCGCCACGCGCGACACGTTCTTCTCGACCAGCAGCAGGTACAGGATGCGGATCAGGTGCAGGTCGAGGTGTTGCGGCAGGCTGGACATCGGCGTGGCTATATGGCTGTGAATATGTCGAATATACGCGAAAAGTCATGAGCGCGATACCGTTCGAGTTTATCTTCTGTACACTGCTACAACCTTACCCATGGCCGTTGCCGCGCCCACCAAACAAAGGATTTACATGGAAGTTTTCGGCTACCTGATCCCGTACGGCCTCGAATGGCTCAACCTCCTCGTGCGCTGGCTGCACATCATCACGGGCATCGCCTGGATCGGCGCGTCGTTCTACTTCGTCTGGCTGGACAATTCGATCCGCCCGCCCGCGCCCGGTTCCGACCTGGCGAAAAAAGGCGTGATGGGCGAGCTGTGGGCGGTGCACGGCGGCGGCTTCTACAACCCGCAGAAATACCTGGTCGCGCCGGCCGAGCTGCCCAAGGAACTGCACTGGTTCAAGTGGGAGGCGTATTCGACGTGGCTGTCCGGCTTTGCCCTCCTGACCATCGCCTACTACTTCAACGCCCAGGCCATGATGATCGACAAGTCGGTGGCCGACCTGACCTCATGGCAGGCCGTGGGCGTGGGCCTGGGCTTCCTCGTCGCCGGCTGGGTCGTGTACGACCTGCTGTGCCGCTCGCCGCTGGGCAAGCACGACCTGTGGTTCGGCATCGTCATCTTCGCGCTGCTGGTGGCGGCGACCTATGGCCTGACGCACCTGTTGTCCGGCCGCGCCGCCTATATCCACGTGGGCGCGATGATCGGCACCATCATGGTGGCCAATGTGGCGATGCTGATCATCCCGGGCCAGCGCAAGATGGTCAGCGCGATGCAGGCAGGCGGCAAGCCCGATCCGATCCACGGCATCCGCGCCAAGCAGCGCAGTGTCCACAACAACTATTTCACGCTGCCGGTGCTGTTCATCATGATCAGCAACCACTATGCGATGACCTACCAGCATGCCCATGCCTGGCTGGTGCTGGCGTTCATCATGGCCGCGGGCGTGTTCATCCGCCACTTCTTCAACCTGCGGCACAAGGGCCGCGTCGAGTGGCGCTATCCGGCCATCGGCGTCGCGCTGCTGCTGGCGGTGGCCGTGGCCATTGCGCCGCCGCGTCCCGCCGCCAGCGCGGCCGCCGCCGATCCGGCCGCGCAGTTCGCCCAGGTCAAGGCCATCATGGACCGGCGCTGCCTGTCCTGCCATGCGGCGCAACCCACGCAGCCCGGTTTCGCGACCGCGCCGGCCGGCGTGGCGTTCGATACGCCCGAGCAGGTTCGCCAGCGCGCCACGCAGATCCACAAGCAGGTCGTCGAGCTGAAGGCCATGCCGATCGGGAATCTCACCAATATGACGGACGCGGAACGCGACCAGATCGCCGCGTGGATCGCGGCAGGAGCCAAGTAAATGAATCGCCCACAGCAAGACCAGCAAAAACTGCAGCTCGCCGACTGGATCGACGCCCACTTCGACGAGCAGGTAGCCCTGCTGCAGCAGGTGCTGCGCGTGCCGACCGATACCCCGCCGGGCAATAACGCGCCGCATGCGGACACGGTGGCCGAACTCGTCAAGCAGTACGGCTGGCACGCCGAGAAGCACGCGGTGCCGGAGACAACGGTGCGCGACTACGGCATGGAAAGCATCACCAACCTGGTGGTGCGCCGGCCATACGGCGCCGGTGGGCCGACGGTGGCGCTGAATGCGCACGGCGACGTCGTGCCGCCGGGCGATAACTGGACCTATCCGCCGTATGGCGGCGTGATCGAGGACGGCTACCTCTATGGCCGTGCCGCTGCTGTCTCGAAAAGCGACTTCGCCACCTACATCTTCGCCACCCGCGCGCTGGAAGCGCTGGGCGTGCCTTTGCGGGGCGGCATCGAACTGCACTTCACGTACGACGAGGAGTTCGGCGGCCTGCTGGGCCCCGGCTGGCTGCTGGAGCAGAAGGTGACGAAGCCGGACCTCGTCATCGCGGCCGGCTTCTCGTACCAGATCGTCACCGCCCACAACGCCTGCCTGCAGCTGGAGATCACCGTGCACGGCAAGTCCGGCCATGGCGCCATGCCGGAGACGGGTGTCGATGCGCTGCAGGCCGCGACGAAGATCCTGAATGCGATCTACGGCCAGTTGCCCGAGCTGAAGAAGATCAAGTCGAACGTCGCCGGTATCGACTCGCCCACGATGCTGGTCGGGCGCATCGACGGCGGCACCAATACCAACGTGGTGCCGGGCAAGGTGGTCATGAAGATGGACCGGCGCATGATCCCGGAGGAGGACCCGGTTGCCGTGGAGGCGCAGGTACGCGCCATGATCGAGGAAGCGGTGCGCGACGTGCCGGGCATCCGGCTGGAGATCCGGCGCCTGCTGCTGTCGCACGCGCTGCGGCCGCTGCCGGGCTCGGAGGCGCTCGTGGGCGCGTTGCAGCACAATGCCGAGGCGGTGCTGGGCGAGGCGATTCCGGCCGTCGGCACGCCGCTATACGCCGACGCGCGCCTGTACGGCGAACACGGCATCCCGGCGGTGCTGTACGGCGCCGGCCCGCGCACGGTGCCGGAGTCGAATGCGAAGAAGGCGGATGAACGGTTGCTGCTGGAGGACTTGCGGCGGGCGACGAAGGTGGTGGCGTTTACCTTGGCCGATTTGCTGGCGTAACGCTGGGGTCTGTCCCTGCACAGGGACTGACCCCGGTTTCTTTCACGGCAGCTGGCGTTCACGATGAAAACCAGGGTCAGTCCCCTGCGGGGACAGACCCTCCAGGGTTTCGCTTACTTCAACGTCCGCTCGAACAGCTGGTAGATCCGCCGATACTGGTCATACCAGCTCTCCGGCTGCACGTAGGCATGGCGCTCCAGCGGGTAGCTGGCCAGTTCCCAGTGGTCCTTCTTCAGTTCGATCAGGCGCTGCGCCATGCGTACCGAGTCCTGGTAGAACACGTTGTCGTCCACCATGCCGTGGGCGATCAGCAGGTGGCCCTTGAGGCGGTCGGCGTACTCGATCGGCGACGACACCTTGTAGGCTTCCGGATCGAGGTCCGGCGTGTTCAGGATATTGGCCGTGTAGCCGTGGTTATACGACGTCCAGTCCGTCACGGGCCGCAGCGCGGCGCCGGCCTTGAAGAGCTCCGGCTCGCGCATCAGCGCCATGAACGTCAGGAAGCCGCCGTAGCTGCCGCCGTAGATGCCCACCTTGTCGATGTCGCCCTGGTGGTTGGCCGCCAGCCAGCGCGCGCCGTCGACGTAATCCTCCAGTTCCGGATGGCCCATCTGGCGGTAGATCGCCGTGCGCCAGTCGCGCCCGTAGCCCTTCGAGGCGCGGTAGTCCATGTCCAGCACGATGTAGCCCTTCTCGACCAGCAGATTGTGGAACATCTGCTCGCGGAAGTAGACCGGGTAGCGCTTGCTGACGTTCTGCAGGTAGCCCGCGCCATGCACGAACATGACGACCGGGTACTTGCGGCCCGGCTCCAGCGTGGCGGGGCGGTACAGCTTGGCCCACACCGGTGCCGCGCCATGGGTGGAGGGCACCGCGACGATCTGCGGGGCGATCCACTCGCGCGCCTTGAATTCGGCGCTGCGGGTATCGGTCAGCTTGACGGCCTCGCCGCCGGCAGCGGGCACGATCGCCACCTGCGCCGGTACATAGGACGCCGACCAGCGCACCAGCAGGCGGCGCTGGTCGGGCGACAGCGCGAACTCCTCCACGCCGCCGTCGAGGCGCGTCACCTCGCGTACGCCGCCATCCTTCGGCGACACCGCGCAGACCTCGTATTCGCCCGGCGTGCGGCGGTTGCACATGACCCAGGCGGCCGAGCCGTCGCTGTTCCACGTCACCTGTGTCGCCTCCCACTGGCCGCTCGTGAGCGCGCGCTGGCGCCCGTCCGGACCCAGCGTGTACAGGTGCGAGTAGCCCGTCTCTTCCGACAGGAACCACAAGGTGCGGTGATCCGGCAGCCAGCCGAACTCGTTGTAGCTGTTGTTGATCCACGCCTTGTCCGTCAGCCGGTGCAGCGGTTTCAGGCGCGCGGCGGCCAGGTCGACGGCGGCGATCCAGCGGTCCTTGTTGTCGACGGCACGGATGCTGACCGCCACCTGGGCGCCGTCGCCGCTCCAGGCGATGCCGTTGCCCTCGTCGTCGTCCAGCCGTGCGGCGCGGTTGCCCTTGACGGGTTCCAGCTTGCGTGCCGCCCGCATGGCGGCCAGCGGATCGGTGGCGATGCCCGGCAACGCGTCGAGCGGGATGTCGCGCAGGGTGCCGGTGCGCAGGTCAACCAGCTTCAGCGTCTGCGCCAGCGGCAGGTTGCGGCCTACCCGTTCGCGCTGGTCGTCGAATTCCTCGTAGCCCGACTCCGTCACGTAGCGGGGCAGCTTGCCCACCCGGCCGTTCTCGCTGGCCTTGGGCGACGTCGCCAGCAGCAGCCAGCGCCCGTCCGGCGACAGCGCGCTGGCATCGATGACGATCTTCTCGCCCAGGTAGATCGGCGCGGGTGCGCGCGTGGCGTCGGCGCGCCGCTCCGCTTCCGTTTGCGCGCGGGTGGCGTCGCGCTCGTCCTTCTGGCGCTTGAGGGTTGCGATCAGGCGCAGCTGCAGGGCGCGCAGGTAGTCGTCGTCCGGGGCGGCCGCCGGGTCCTTCATCGCGCGCGGCAGTGCCAGTGGCGCCACCAGGCGCTCGGCCCTGCTCCAGCTGAACCAGTCATGACCGACGCGGAACTGGACGCTGCGACCATCGCTGGAATACTGCGGGTCGGCGGCCGCCGTCGTGTTGCGGGTGATTTGCGTCAGCGCGCCGGACTTGAGATCGCGTTCGAACAGGTCGCCGTTGCGCAGCATGACGGCACGGGTGCGCTCGCGGTTGTAGACGAGGGCGGGGGCGTCCACGTTGGCCAGCTCCGCCTCGCCGATCTTGCGGGCCGCGGGGCCGGCCACGAACGTGTCGCGCAGCGGCGAACCGGCGCGCTTCTGCTTGTAGTAGGCGCTCTTGCTGTCCCAGCTCCACCAGGCTGCTTCGACGGGTGTTCCGATCCAGTCGGGATGGGCCATGGCCTGGTCCAGGGTGACGGGCGTGACGGCGTGGGCACAGAGGGTGGGGAAGGACAGGGCGGCGGCAAGCAGGGCGGCCGGCAGCGATGGGTAGGGTGGGCGCATGCGTATCGGGTTCTTGGGCGGCCGCTCGTGACGGCCGCTGGGTGACAGAAAGCAACGGGGCATTCTAACGCAGCAATGTTGGCAACGGATCGGTGACTTGCCGCAAGATGTCGGATTTTTTTACACCCTGCTTGGCCGTTCCCTATGAAGACGTGCCTGGCACGAAGGTTGCAGCAGCCATTCCAGCCCTTGCCGGGCGTCTATAAGGGGAGAAACCATGAGACCGCAAGTCAACCATTTACAGCGCCAGCTGCTGTGCCTGCTGGCGCTGCTCGCGCTGAGCCTGCTGATGGCGCAGAGCAGCTGGGCATTCTGTCCGAAGAACGGGCTGCTGTGCCTTGTCACCGCCAAGTCCAACGGCGCGCTGACCCACCAGGACATCACGCAGCGCGGCATCGAGGAACTGGACAAGACCTACTTCGGCGTGCCCAAGCTGACCAACTCGATGCAGAAGGCACTGGACGAGATCATCGAGGCCAATGCCCGCGTCGACGAAGACCAGACCACGTCGGCCAAGCACTTCGACGGCGAAAGCGGGGCCGCCGCGCAGGCGCGCCTGGCGGAACTGAAGCAGAACGTGCTCGATGCGCTGCGCAGCGATCCGATCAACGCCCACGGCGCCCGCGAGAACCTGGGCAGCGCGCTGCACACGATCCAGGACTTCTACTCGCACAGCAACTGGGTCGAGAGCGGCAATACGGGCGCGCATCCTGGCGTGGGCCGGCCCGTCAGCCTGCCGTTCTCGGGACCGACCGAGACGGCATGCGAGGGCTTCGTGGACACGGGCAGCTTCTGCGCCAATTCGTCCATCATCGTCACGCCCAACCTGACCAGCGGCTATTACGGCGGCGAGGACCGCGTCAAGCCGGGCCCCTTCAAGTGCAGCCACGGCGGCCCGCTGGACAAGAGCTCGCCGTCCAGCGACCCGCTGGGCTACTTCCGCGAAGGGATCAACAAGGACACGCTGTACTGCGACATCTCGCCGCACAGCGGCTTCCATAACGCGGCCGCGGCGGCCGCCATCGCCGCGACGAAGCAGTACGTGGGCGACATCAAGGCCGAGATCACCGAGCCGCAACTGAAAGCGCTGCTGGGCGCCGGCCCGACGCTGGCGTTCGCCATCGATACCACGGGCAGCATGGGCAGCGTCATCGCCGGCGTGCGTTCGTCCGCCATCGACATCGTCAACTCGCGCCTGGGCACGGACGAGGAGCCGCTGCAGTACGTGCTGGCGCCGTTCAACGATCCGTCCACGGGCCCGAACGTGTCCACCAACGACGCCGTCGCCTTCAAGAACGCGATCAGCGGCCTGTATGCCGATGCCGGCGGCGATTGCCCGGAACTGTCGATGACGGGCATGTACAACGGCCTGTCGCTGTCGAACCCCAGCGGCAACCTGTTCATGTACACGGATGCCTCGGCGGCGGACGCGGGCCTGGCCAGCGCCGTCATCGGCCTGGCGAAATCGAAGGAGATCAAGGTGTTCCCGATCCTGTTCGGCAGCTGCTCGCCGATCGAACCGGGCTACCTGCGCGTGGCCGCCGAAACGGGCGGCCAGCCGTTCCTGCTGTACCGCTCCGAGGCGGCTGCCGTCACCCAGCTGGCCGACCTGGTGGCCCGCAACAACGCCCTGCAGGTGCTGTCCGTTGCCGATACCTTCGCCACGGCGAAGACCTATGAGTTGCCGGTGGACGCCTCGATGACCCGCCTGACGGTCTCCGTCAGCGGCATCAACCCGGCGGTGCCGACCGTGCAGCTGGTCCGGCCGGACGGTACGGTCATCAATTCCGCCAACGCTTCCACCTACCTCACGTTGACGAGCGGCGTCATCATCTCGGTCGACGCGCCGCAGCGCGGCCGCTGGAAACTGACGGTTTCCGGTTCGACCGAGACGCTGTACGTGAACGTCTCCGGCACCGGCTCGCTGGCGCTGGCATCGTTCAACCTGGCCAAGATCGGCGGCCAGGCGCCGCACCAGGGCCTGTTCAAGCTCGATGGCGAACCGGCGCCGAACCAGTCCGTGTACGGCGTGGCGGCCCTGACGCCGGGTGCGGCCACCGCGCAGTTCATCATGCGCACGAAGGCCTACGCGGACATCGCCCCGATCGCGATGGAGCGCGACGGCACCGACGGCGGCAAGTACTTCGGCCAGTTCGCCGTGCCGACCCAGCCGTTCCTGCTGTACGTGACGGGCAACGACAGCACCGGCGCGCCGTACCAGCGGGTGTTCAGCATGTCCGTCACGCCGCAGGGCGTCTCCGTCATCGCGCCGCCGGCGCAGGACCTGCGCCCCGGCGTGCCCGCCACGATGGTGTTCCAGGTGCGTAACGACGGCGTCGACGACACGTTCGGCGTCACCGCCACCGACGACCTGCACTACATCACCGGCGTGGCGCCGTCGTCGCTGACCTTGCGGTCCGGCGAGACCGCCAACGTCATCGTCAGCCTGACGCCGCCGGCCGGCGCCAGCGCGGGCAGCGCCGATACCATCACGGCCGCGGTACAGAGCACCACCAATCCGGCTTCGCGCAACAGCGCCTCCGTGACCAATTTCGTCACCGGCGCCGTGGCGGTACCGGGCAAGCCGAGCTTCATTGCCCAGGTGCTGGGCCAGGAGACGCTCGCCCCCGGCGTGATCGGCGTGGACCTGCGCTTCACCAACGCGGGTCCCGGCACGGCGCGCGCCATGACGATCGGCTCGATCCGGCCGCGCACGCTGGCCGGCACGGGCACCGTGACGTTGAACGCGGCGCTGTCGCCGGCGCTGCCGTTCGTCACGCCGAACGTGGACGTGGGCGGCTACTTCAACGTGCGCCTGACCTTCAACGTGCCCGCCACCGTGCAGCGCTTTTCCATCACCGAGGGCGGCGTCGTGAGCGACATCGACGGGGCGCCGTACAGCCTGTCGCACGCGCAGTCCCTCATCGCCCGCTGAGCGTGGCGTCATCAAAGGAGAATCAGCAATGAAACCGACTCACTACTTCAACCGGCTGCGCGGCGGGATCGCGGCGGCCGGCATCGCGGCGGCGATGCTGCTGGCACCGCTGGTACAGGCCGCCCCCTTCACGTTCACGTTCTCGACCCTGCCGGGCGGCGGTGTCCTGACGGGCAATGCCGGCCAGCTGGTCGGCTGGGGCTACAGCCTGACCAATACCGACACCGCCAACTGGTTCGTGCCCACCGAGCTGTCGGCATCGTCCATCGCCCTCGGCACGATGGACGGCGCCTACTTCGACTTCCCGGTGCTGGCGCCGGGCGCGACGCAGTCCGCCGCGTTCGACGCCGCCCTGCTGGCGGGCCTGTACGGTATCGAGATCGATGCCGCGGCGGCGCTGGGGCAGAGCGAGAGCGGCCTGTTTACGCTGGCGGGCGAATGGTGGAGCGGCGATCCGCTGGCGGGCGGGATCTTCCTGCAGGCCGGCGAGGCCGTCGTGACGCCGTTCACGGTGCAGGTCGGCGCCACGGCCGTGCCGTTGCCCGGCACGGCGGCGCTGTTCGCCATCGGGATGCTAGGGCTGCTGGCCGCGCGCCGGCGCGCCCAGCTCCGGTAACGCGGCCAGCCACGCCGCCAGGTCGGCGGCGGCGGCGGGAGACGGGGCGGCGGGCCGGATGTCCAGGTAGCGTCCCGGCCCCGTTCGGCCCAGCAGGCGGAACGACTTGCCGTGCAGCGTGCGGGCACCGTACTGCAGCACGGCCAGGTTGCTGCCGCCGCCTGGCGCCGGCGCCACGTGCACGATGAACGTGGCCCGGTAGTCGTTGCCGTCCTGCGGCCAGAAATGGTCGCTGGCCGGCAGGATGACGAGGTCGTGGCGCCGCTGCGCCGGCGGCAGCGCCAGCCATGCAGACAGCGTCGGCAGCGGCGCTTCGCCGCGCAGCTCGGCATCGGGTGGGAACAGGGGATAGGTCATGCCATAGGCCTGGCGATAGCGGCGGGCCAGCGCAGTTCCTGGGGGCAGGCGGCCGACGCCGGCCAGGATCGCGGCAGTGGCCCGCTCGGGCGCCAGCGCCGTGTGCAGCCGCGCGGCAGGCGGGATGTTTGCCAGCAGGATTTCGGTAGCGGCGGCAGCCTGCGCGGCACCGCACAGCAGCGCGGCGGCAAGGGAAGTCAGGCGCGCGCCGGCCACGTCTTCAGCACGGGCGCATCAGCGTGCGCACCGTCTCGTTCAGCGTTTCCATGTTGACGGGCTTGGTCAGGTGGCGGTTGAAGCCGGCCGCCATGGCGCCCGCGCGATCCTTGTCCTGGCCGTAACCGGTCAGGGCGACAAGGATGGTCTTCTGCAACTGGGGATAGCCGCGCATCTTTTCCGCCACTTCCACGCCGCTCATGTCGGGCAGGCCGATATCGAGGAAGATGACGTCCGGCGCCAGGCGCAGCGCGCACTCGATCGCGCCGGCGCCGTCGTGCGCCATGTGCACTTCATGACCGGCGAACTGCAGCAGCGCGCAGACGATTTCAGCCGAGTCCTGGTTGTCGTCCACCACGAGGATGCGGTAGACGTCGGCGCGCCTGGCCGGTTCGTTCGCGACCTGTTCCGGCGCGGCGGCCTGCGCCGTGGCCGGCAGCGTGGGCAGCCGGACCTCGAACGTGGCGCCTTCGCCGAGGCCGCGACTGTCGGCATGCACTTCGCCGCCATGCAGGTTGACGAGCGTGCGCACCAGCGACAGGCCGATGCCGAGACCGTCCTGCACGCGGTCGGGCGAGTGGCCCGCCTGGGCGAACAGGTCGAAGATCGAGCCGGCTTCGGCCGGATCGATGCCGATGCCGTTGTCGGTGACGCGGATGACGGCCTGGCCGCCTTCCAGCGCGGCGCTGAGGGCGACGCGGCCGCCGGGCGGCGTGAACTTGGCCGCGTTGTTGAGGAGGTTGCCCACGATCTGGGCCAGGCGCACGCTGTCGCCATCGATCCAGATCTCCTGCTCCGGCAGCTGCACCGTCAGCACGTGCTGGCGGCTCGCCATGTTCGGCTCGGCCGTCTCGACGGCGGTGCGCAGCAGGGCGCACAGTTCCAGCGGTGCGCGGCGCAGGGCGATCTTGCCCTGCGAGATGCGCGACACGTCCAGCAGGTCGTCCACCAGCCGGACCATGTGGTCGGTCTGGCGCAGGATGACGCGGCGGGCGTTTTCCTGGGCGGGGGAGGCATGCGGATCAAGGCTGCGCAGCAGCTCGACGGCGTTGCGGATCGGCCCCAGCGGGTTGCGCAGCTCGTGCGCGAGGATCGCCAGGAACTCGTCCTTGCGGCGGTCCATGTCGCGCAGCTCCCGTTCGACCCGGCCCAGGCGCAGCAGCGCCCGCACGTTGGCCACCAGCTCTTCCGGTTCGATGGGCTCGAACAGGTAGTTGTCGGCACCGCTGTCCAGCGCCCGCACCTTGTCGGGCGACGACAGGTACGACGCCGACGTCTGCAGCACCAGCACGGGCGCCGTGTGCGGGTCCTGCTTGAGCTGGCGGCACACCTCGAAGCCGTTGATGTCCGGCAGCTTGGTGTCCAGCAGCACCAGGTCCGGCGCCTCCGTGTGCGCCTTTTCCAGCGCCTCCGTGCCGCTGCCCGCTTCGGTCACCCGGAAGCCCGCCCGCTGCAGGATGCGCGTCTTGGCGTAACGGGCCGCATCGGTGTCATCGACGTTCAGGATCAGGGGTGGGGGCGCGGTTACCTTCATGATTTCTCTAGTGTACATGACACAGTGCGTTCAATTGTGCCAGCAGTTCTTCCCGTGCGACAGGCTTCGCCAGGTAGGCTTCGGCTCCCAGCGAGAACGCCTTCTGGCGGTCGGCGACTTCGGAGGCGATGATGACGGGCACGTGCTTGCGCCGCTCGTCGTTCTTCGTCTGCGCCAGCCAGCGCCAACTGTCCTCGCCGTGCAGGTACAGGTCGAGGATGACGGCGGCCGGCGCTTGCGCGGCCCACGCCTGTTCCGCTTCCCACACGCTGCGCGCGCAGACGGCGCGGTAGGGGGTGTTGCGGAAGAAGCTGCGGTACAACATCATCGTCGAACGGTCGTCCTCCACCACCAGGACGGGGATGCCGGTCGTGTCGGCCGGCGCCAGCGTGCCGCGGAACGCCAGCGGATCGGGCATCGTGTCGTAGGCGGCGGGGATCAATGCGGAGAACGTCGAGCCCTGGCCCGGCGTGCTGCGCAGCGTGACGGAGCCGCCCAGCAGTCCGGCCAGGCGGCGGCACAGGGGCAGGCCCAGGCCCGTCCCCTTGACCTTGTGCTGCAGCCGGTTCTCCACCTGGGAGAATTCCTCGAAGATGATCTGCTGGTGCTCGGGCGCGATACCGATCCCCGTGTCCTCGACGTCGAACCGCACGGCGTCGCCTTTCGGCAGCACGGTGGCGCTGACCTTGACGTAGCCGCTCTCCGTGAATTTCAGTGCGTTGGAGATGAAGTTGCGCAGGATCTGCGACAGCTTGGCCTCGTCCGTCATCATGGCGATCGGCGTCTCGGGCCCGTCGAACAGCAGCTCCACCTTGGTGCTGACCAGGAGGGGCCGCAGCATGCCGCGCAGCGCCGAGAACATGTCGCCGACCTCGAACGCGACCGGACGCACGTCGATCTTGCCCGCCTCGATCTTGGCCAGGTCCAGCAGGTCGTCCACCAGTTCCGTCAGCGACTCGGCCCCTTTCAGGATGAATTTGACCTGCTTTTCCTGCTCGGGACTGAGCTCGCCGTCGACCCGCTCGAGCAGGAGGCGCGACAGCGCCCGGATCGAGCTCAGGGGCGTGCGGAATTCATGGCTCATGTTGGACAGGAAGCGCGTCTTCATCTCGTCCGCGCGGCGCAGGTGGTCGGCCTTTTCGTCCAGCTCCGCATACAGCGCGACGACGCCGCGGTTGGTGTCCTCCAGCTCGCGCGTCAGCTGCACCAGTTCATCCTGGCGCGTCTTCAGCTCGGACAGCGTGGCCAGCAGTTCCTTGTTCTGCTGCTGCATCTCGGCCAGCGTGACGTTGGGCGAGAGGGAGGCCAGTTGCGCACCCATCGCGCCGACCGCGCCGGACGTGACCAGGGGCGCGTCGTGCGGCAGCAGCTTCTTCAGCGTGATGACGGTGCCGCCGGTACCGGAGCGAATGTCGAACTGGTCCATCAGCCGGCGCGCACCGAGGATGCCCATGCCCATGCCGGTACGCGACTGGTAGCGGCCGGACAGCACCTGCTCGAGGTTGGCGATGCCGGGACCCTGGTCCTCGATGCGGATCACCAGCAGCTGCGGCACAGTTTCGCCTTCGATGGAAAACTCGACGCGGCCGCTGGCGGCGTAGTTGTAGACATTGCGCGCCAGTTCCGAGACGGCGGTGGCGATGCGGGCCTGGTCCTGGTTGGCAAAGCCGCACAGCTGGGCGATCTGGCGCGCGCGCTGGCGCGACGCCACCACGTCCAGTTCCTCCTGCACCGCCAGGCTGAGGATGCGCAGGCTCATGCCGTCCACCCCTGGCGGTCGCGCAAGGCCAGCACCGTGACGTCGTCGCGGCCGCGCGTGAAGTCGCGGTACAACACGCCGGCGATGACGGCAGGATGCCGGCTCGTCAGGCCCGGGTAGTCGGCCAGGTTCCAGCGCGACGTCAGGCCGTCCGAATGCAGCACCAAGAGGCTATGCGCATCCCACGGGGCGGGGAACTCCTGCACCTTGCGCATATTGCTGCCGACGATGCCGTTGTGCGACACCAGCTGGCGCCGTTCGTTGGCGCCGATCAGGTGCGCGCTGATATTGCCGATGCCGGCGAACAGCAGCTCCTCGCGCAGCATGTCGATGCGCACGGCGGCGACGGCGGCGCCGCGCGTCGCGCGCAGCGCGGCATGGGTGTCCTCCAGGATCGTGCCGGCTTGCTGCTGCGCGCCGTCCATCGCTACCGAGCAGGCCAGTTCGGCCGCCTCGGCGGCCAGCGGGCCGTGGCCCAGGCCGTCGGCGACCAGCACGGTGGCGCTGGTGGCGTCGCTGGCCAGCGCCCAGCTGTCGCCTGGCACGTCCTCGCCCCGCATCGGCAGGCACACGACACCGCAGTGCAGCGCGCGCGGCGCCCGCTCGGTCCCGCGCTGCCACAGTGTCATCATCAGCACGGTGCCCTTGCCGGGTGCGCTCCAGATGTCGAACTCGCAGGCCAGGCGCTGCATGGCACCCATGCCCACGCCGTAGCTGCCCGCCGTGGACGTGCCGTCGGCCATGCTGGCAGCCAGGCTGGCGATACCGGGACCACGGTCCAGCGCCAGGATCTCGACGCCGACGGCCGTACCGCTGCGCAGGGGCCGCAGCAGGATCTCGCCTTCGCCGGCGTGCTTCAGTACATTGGTGGCCGCTTCGCTGACGGCGATGGCCACTTCCCCTGCGTCCGTCTCGTCGAAGCCCAGGCGCATGCACAGGTCGGCCGCCGCGCGGCGCACCGAGCCGACCTGGCTGGCATCGGCCAGGGGATGACAGGTTTGCCTGCCCTGTGCCGCTAGAACGGTTTCCACTTGCTGATCTTTACTGTGGTGCCCTGGCCGGGAGCCGATTCGATGTCGAATTCATCCGCCAGGCGCTTGGCGCCGGACAGGCCGAGGCCCATGCCGCCGCCGGTGGTGAAACCATCGGTGAGTGCCTGCTTCAGGTCCGCGATGCCGGGACCCTGGTCGATGAAGGCCAGGCCGATACCCTGGCGCATGCCGTTCGCCAGCTTCACCATGTGTGCTTCGCCGCCGCCGCCGTAGCGCAGCGTGTTGCGGGCCAGCTCGCTGGCCGCCGTGATCATCTTGGTCTGGTCGATCAGGCTGAATCCGGCGGCGATCATCTGTTCGCGCACGGATTGGCGCAGCCGCACCACGTCCTCGTCGGACCGGATCGGCAGCACCAGTGCGTCGACGTCGTTATTGCTCAAGGAAGCCGCCTTTCGATGAGGTTAGTCCGCCTGCCGCTGGAGCAGGGCTACGCCTTTTTCCACGTTCAGTGCCGTTTGCACGCCGTGCAGCGTCAGGCCCAGTTCCACCAGCGTGATGGCGACGGCAGGCTGCATGCCGACCAGCACCGTGCGCGCGTCGAGCACGCGCGCCATCGCCGCGGTGTTGCTGATCATCCGGCCGATGAACGAGTCGACGATGTCCAGCGCCGAGATGTCGATCAGCACGCCGCGGGCGCGGTCCTTGACGATGCGCCCGGTCAGGTCGTCCTGCAAGGTCATGGCCAGCCGGTCGTGCATGTCGACCTGGATGGTGACCAGCAGCAGGTCACCCATCTTCAGAATGGGAATGCGTTCCATGCGGGCCTCAGGCTGCCTTGTCGGTGCGGGTGACCGTCGCGCCGACGCGCTTCAGGGCCACCAGGAACGCATCGGCCAGGGTGGCCTTGGTCGTCACGTCTTCCAGGTTCACGCCCAGGTGCACGATGGTCTGCGCGATCTGCGGGCGGATGCCGCTGATGATGCAGTCCGCGCCCATCAGGCGTGCGGCAGCGACGGTTTTCAGCAGGTGCTGGGCGACCAGCGTGTCGACGGTCGGTACGCCCGTGATGTCGATGATGGCGATCGAGGCGCCCGTCTCGATGATCTTCTGCAGCAGATTTTCCATCACCACCTGGGTGCGGGCGCTGTCCAGGGTGCCGATCAGCGGCAGGGCCAGCACGTCCTTCCACAGCTGCACGACGGGCGTGGACAGCTCCAGCAGTTCCTGCTGCTGGCGCATGATGACGTTCTCGCGGCTGCGCTGGTATTCCTCGACGGTGTACAGGCCCATGCGGTCGAACAGCCGGCCCGTGTCCGTCAGTTCGGCGGTCAGCGCCGCGGGATCGGCGGCCAGGGTGCTGCGCAGCAGCGCAAACAGGGGCTCCTTCAGCGCGAAGATGAAGGTGGCCGTCTCGGTCGGCGAGAAGCCCTGGCGCACGCGCGCGGCCGACATCTCTGCCAGCTGCGCGCGCACGTCGGCAAAGGCGGGGCTGTCGAAATCGTAGGCCTGGCCTTTTTCGATGGCCTTCACCACGAGGGGGATGAAGCGGGTCGCATGCTGGCGGATATCGGCTTCGGCCGTCTTGTCGCGGCGGACCATGCGCGACAGCATGCCGCCCAGCCACTCTTCCAGCAGGGACTCCTGATTGTCGTTGAGGATTTTGGCCAGGTGGCCGGTCATTGCCATGCTCATACGGTCTCCAGCGAAGAGGGAAATTTACAGTGAACGAGCAAGTGTATCAGGTCGGAATGGCAACGATAGAGACGATTGGAAATATTTCCTTTCAATTCAGAAGCGATGGTACTTTGGTAACGCTACCGTGGCGCGGCAGCGTCAATCGCGCCGTTGGAAGAACAGCGCGCGGTGCAGCGCGGCCAGTTCGTCCGGGTCGAACTTCGGCTGGCGATCGTAGGTCAAGAGGCCATTCTGCTCGTGCTCGACGTCGATCAGCTGGGTGTAGCAGATACCGGCCAGCGCCGTCAGGCCGGCGATGCCTTCCATCAGGTCGCGGTAGCGCAGCCAAAGCTCGGCTGTCGTGCTGGCGTTGCCGTAGTAGTCGAACAGGCGGTCGCGCTCGGCTTCCGGCACGCCGGCCGGCTGCATCAGGAAGCCGCCCACTTCGCTCAGCACGATCGGCTGGCCGCGGTAGCTGCCGCCGGGCAGGAACAGGGGCTTGTCCTTGTACCAGCCCTTGGCGGGCGGCTGGCCGGTCTGCTGGGTGCCGGCGTAGCGCGCTACCAGCTTGTCGGCCGGCTGCGAATAGTCGTGGATCGAGCAGACGTCGGTCAGGTTGGTGTGCTCCCAGCCGTCGTTGTCGATGACGTCGCGGGTGGGGTCGAGCCGGCGGGTACGCATTACAAGCCGCTCGAGGAAGGCCTGCTGGCTGGCGTGGCGCCGCAAGGCCGGGAAGCCGAAGCTCTCGACCACGGGCACCCAGGCCACGATGGACGGGTGGTTGACGTCGCGCGCGACGGCCCGCTCCCATTCGGCCAGCAGGGCTTCCTCCGCGTCGAGCGACCAGTTGCGGGCGTTCGGCATCTCCTCCCACACCAGGAGGCCCAGGCGGTCGCACCAGTACAGCCAGCGCGGCGCCTCGATCTTCTGGTGCTTGCGCACGCCGTTGAAACCGAGCCGCTTGATCCACTCGACGTCCGCGCGCAGCGCTTCGTCCGACGGCGGCGCCAGCAGCGTATCGGGCCAGTAGCCCTGGTCCAGCACCATCAGCAGGAAGGTCTTCCGCCCGTTCAGGTGGAAGTGCGCGTCGCGCGCCTCGAAGCTGCGCAGGCCCGCATAGGCCAGCACGGTGTCGAGCGTGACGCCATCGCGCACCAGGCGCAGGCGCAGGCCGTACAGGTGTGGGTCGTCCGTCGACCAGGGGCGGGCGCCCTCGATGGACACACGCAGCGTGGCACTGGCGCGGGCAGCGGCGCTGCTGGCATGGGCAATGACGGGCGCATGCTCGTCCAGGGAGGCCAGCACGTCCAGTTCCACCGTCCAGCCGCCGGCCGGCGCGTGCAGTTGCACCTCCAGCGCCAGCGTGCCGTCCGGATCGGCGCCGACGATGCGCATCGCGTCCAGGCGCATGGCCGGCACGCGCTCGAGCCAGACCGTCTGCCAGATCCCGGTCGTGCAGTAGTAGTAGATGCGCACCGGCTGGCCGGAGGACGACTGCTTGCCGCGCGGCTGGCAGGGGTCCTGGCGGTCTTCCACGCGCAGGGTGACGCGGTTGCCGCCGTCGCGCAGGAAGGGCGCGATATTGAACGAGAAGGGCACGTGGCCGCCCCGGTTGCGCCCTGCCAGCCGGCCGTTGATCCATACCTCGGCGACGTAGTCGACGGCGCCGAAGTGCAGCAGCAGGTCGTGCCCGTCCTCGCGCCAGCCGGGCGGCGCGTCGAACGTCCGGCTGTACCAGACGACTTCATGGATGTCCTTCGTGCCCAGCCCGGAGCGTTCGCTCTGGTAGGGGAAGGGCACTTCGATGGTCAGCGGCAGGGCGCGGCCATCGTGCCAGCCTTCGCGCTTGCCGATGTCGGCGTCGTCGAAGGCGAATTCCCAGGTGCCGTCCAGGCTCAGCCAGGAATCGCGGCGCCACTGGGGGCGGGGGTGCAGGTCGTGGTCGGGGGAAGTCATGACGGGCATCTTAGCGAAGCTTTTTCGCGCGTGACGCAACGGTGAAACGTCGTGACGAACGAGGCGCCGGGCGTCGCATTACTTCACGAATAAATAGAATTGCTTGCAAGATATTGGTAGAATTACACTCCCTGCTCATCTATTTGCTGAGTTGCAATTTTTATAACCCTCCGGCCGCGACGCGTGGCTGAACAGGCACTATCAAACCCCCGTATGTCCATCCGCCTCCCCTTTGCCAATCTGCTGGACGACCGGCAACACCGCCGCATCCTGCGCCTGTCGTTCCCCAACCAGGACGGCCCGTCCGCGCGGTTCCTCGTCAACGCGCTGGAGGCCACCGAAGGGGTCTCGCGCGACTTCGACTATGCGGTCGAACTGTTGTCGGACGATCCCAATGTGCCGTTGAAGGACATGATGGGCAAGCTGCTCAGCGTGGAACTGGTGCGCGGCGACGGCACGCTGCGCTACTTCAGCGGCTACGTGTTCGGCTTCCGCTGCAAGCGCTCCGATGGCGCCGTCACGTTCTATGAAGCGCGACTGGGGCCGTGGGTGCGCTACCTGAGCCTGCGCAAGGACAGCTATCTGTTCCACGGCATGACGCTGCGCGACCAGACCGCCAGCATCTTCGGCGACTATGCGCCGCATGCCAACTGGGAATGGCGCGTGGCGGGCGAGGACCCGGCCTGGACTGACGCCTGCCAGTTCGAGGAAACCGACTTCAATTACCTGAGCCGGCGCTGGGAAGCGGCCGGCTACCACTATTGGTACGAGCATACCGCCAGCGGACACCAGATCGTCATCGCCGGCTGGTCGATCACTTCGCCTACGATCCGTTCGGCGCCGCCGGCGGGGCGACGGACAGCCAGTTCCTGATCCTGTCGGTGCACCATTCGGCGACCAATAACTACCTGCAACTGGGCGAGGGGCTGCCGCACTACCGCAATCGCCTCACCTGCACGCGCCGCAACGTGCCATGGCGCCCGGGCCGGGGCTTCAACAGCAAGGAGACCCGGATCCTCGCGCCGCAGACCGCCACGGTGGTAGGCCCGGCGGGCCCGGACAGCATCCATACCGACGAATACGGGCGGGTCCGCGTGCAGTTCCACTGGGACCGCGTCGGCATACGCGACGAGCGCAGCTCGGCGTGGGTACGCGTGACAACGCAGTGGGCCGGCGGCGAACTGGGCGCGGCCTCGATTCCGCGCGTGGGCTCGGAAGTACTGGTGCAGTGGCTGGGCGGGAATCCCGACCGGCCGATCATCACGGGCGGCGTGCACAACGCGCACCATATGCCGCCGTGGGAGCTGCCGGGCCAGCAGGCGTTGATGGGCCTGCGCAGCCGCGAGTTGGCACCCGGCGGCGGCAATGCCGCGGGCGGTCGCAGCAACCACCTGATCCTGGACGACACCAACGCGGGCATCCAGGCCCAGTTGAAGAGCGATCACGCCTGCAGCCAGGTCTCCCTGGGCAATATCGCCCGCATCGACGATACGCGCGGCCGCAAGGAAGCGCGCGGCGAGGGTTGGGAGATCGCCACCGACGCCTGGGGCGTCGCGCGCGCCGCCAAGGGCATGCTGATCACCACCGAGCCGGGGCAGGGCGGCAGCAAGGCTGTCAAGGAGATGAGCCAGGCCAGCGCGCGCTTGAGCGCCGCCAGCGAGGAACAGGACGCGCAGGCCGAGCTGGCCGAACATTTTGGCGCCCACGAGAAGGCCGGCCTGCAGGGCGACGTTGCCCAGGCCATCCATGCGCAGAACAGCGCCATCAAGGGAGACGGCGGCCGCTTCCCCGAGCTGGCCGAACCGCAGCTGGTGCTGGCCGGTGCCGCCGGCATCGCCATGACGAGCGGGAAGTCGACGCATATCGCCAGTACCGACCACGCCGCACTGACGACCGGCAAGAGCCTGTCGCTGTCGGCGGGCCACAGCCTGTTCGCCAACGTGCGCCAGGCCTTCCGCCTGTTCGTCCACAAGGCCGGCATGAAGCTGATCGCCGCGGCCGGCGACATCGACGTCAAGGCGCTGAACGACAGCATCAACCTGCTGGCGAAGCTCAATATCACGCAGACCGCCAACAAGATCGTCATCAGCGCCAAGGAAGAGGTGCTGATCAGCGGGGCGGGCAGCTATGTCAAATTCTCCGCGGCCGGCATCGAGCACGGCACCGACGGCGAGGCCACCGTGCATGCCGCCAGCCACGCCGCCGTTGGCCCGCAAAGCATCGACGTGGTGCAGCAGAAGATCTTCGAGGAAGCCGTGCCGCGCAAGTACAGCCAGCAGGTGCTGGTGGACACGGCGCTGTGGCAGTTGCCGGATGGCGCCCGCAAGGTCGCCTACAAGTTCATCTCCGAAGCCGACACGGTGCTGGGCAGCGGCACGCTCGATGGCGAAGGCAAGTCGGCGCGATTGTTTACCGACACCGCGCAGGCAGCCATCGTCGAACTCGACGTCAACATGGGCAAGTGGCTGCAGCTCGTCACCGAGCGCCATGACGACATCGACGTCGCCCCGACCACGGCCGAGATCGTGTTCGACTACGACGACCATGAGGACGACCCGGTTGTGGCGAGCGACGACGACGAGGACGATCCGGACCTCAGCAAATACGACATTACCGCGTGATCGATCACGCATCATTATTGGAAGACGCATCATGAAATACCTGTCCACCGCCATTGGCGCCGCGCTGCTGACTGCAGGCGTGGCGTCGTTTGCGCGAGGTGCTCCGGTCGTTCTGACCAAGCCAGGCGCGACCTTTGTTCAGCAAATGCAAATGGGGCCTGACGGGCTGCTCTGCATCGTTGGCCACGTCATCGATCCGGATGGCGACCTGCAGCCACGCGGCACAGCAATTCTGTTCAACACAAAAACGAATAAGGTACTGTGGCAGCAGACGGTCGATGCACCGGACGATTCGGCAGCCAACCGGTTCGTCGCTTGCCGCTCGGATGGCAAAACCACTTATGTCGGGGCCAATGTCGATACGCACTCTCAGCGCTCCCTGGCCCAGTCACTTGCTTACGTCTACCAGTTTGACGAAAAAGGTAAGATAACCGCTCGCAAGGAGCTCGTGACGGGCGCAAGCAATTCGTTCGTGTATGACTTGGATGTAGACGGAAAGGCCGTCAGCGTCATCGGCAAGGCCAACGACACCAAGGCCGATCGCGATGTCAACGGGATCTTCTTCGCCAGCCTGGACCGGGGATTGAAGAAGGCCACGTTCACGCAGTTGCCCACGGGTGCCTTCCGCAACGACGCCGTCGTGCGACTCGCTGGCAATACCGCTTTGTTGGGCGGTAGCTTCTCGCCTGCCGCGGTACCAAAAGACGACGTGCCGCAAGACTACGCCGTCTCGCGCATCGTTGGCGGTAAATACCAATTCAGTGTCCGTCCGCAAAAAGCCAGGCCACGGGATGTAGCCACGACCATTACAGCGGCGCATGAGATTGTGTCGCTGGGCGCGCCCGGCAAGACGACCACGCTGACGGTCGTCGGTGCCGACGGCAAGATTCGCGATACGCGGGAGGTCCGCAGTCAGTTCTGCATGACTAGCGCGATGAGCGGTAATGACAATAGCCTATATGCCATCCGCTCGTCATGCGCCCGCTCGCAAGATACGCCGAAGCTCGTGCAGATCGACCGCAAGACAGGTATCGAGACCGTGGTCACGGGCATCAGCGGGGAGCCTGTAAAAGTACTTGTGGTCGGTGACGTAGCGCTGGTGGTGACGGAAAAATCCGATGGAAGTCTGCAGTTGCAGGTAGTCGGCAAGGGAGCGTGAAGTGAAGCCGGAATATACATATGAGGATAAGCTTGAATTTATCAGGAGCCTGTACTGTCCCGCGCGAGCGGTCTCCGCGCAGACAGGCTGCTCGTGGGAGTTGATTCTCGCCCAAGCGGCGCTGGAAACTGGTTGGGGTGAGCGCGTGCTGCCCGGTACCAATAACGTTTTCAACATCAAGGCTTCCCCTGGTTGGCATGGGGAGTCGCGCGTATTCCGTGTGTGGGAAATTGTGCGCAAGCAGAAGATATGGATCAATGCACCGTTCCGTGTCTATCCCGACAGAGCTGCCAGCCTACGGGACAGGACGCATTTCTTGAGAACAAATCCGATCTATGCGAAAAATGGGCTATTCGATCCAGACGTGGTCGGCAATTTCGACAAGGAAGCCGCGGCATTGAAGGAGGCGGGTTACGCAACTGACCCGCACTATGTCAGGGAATTGAGAAAGGTCTGGAACGGCCGTACCATGCGCCTTGCCGTATCGCAGGCGCAGAAGCAGGGTTGCGGCGTGCAGCTGCCGGTCGTGGAGATATTCCTGAAGGATGCCGCCCGGGTCGCGATCGCCAATACCAGGATCAACGTGACCTATGCGGGCCGCAGCAGCGAAGTGGCGACCGACTCGGCCGGCAGCATCGCCGTGCGCATCGCCCCCAACAGTACCGGCGACATCCTGGTGAAGGTGTTCGATGCCACGACCAAGGCCTGGGTGGCGGTGGACCCGGTGGCGGTACCCAATCCCGTCAAGTCGCTGACCGTGACGCTGGTGGCGCCGACGATCCGCATCCAGACGAGCACGCGCGTGCACGACAAACCGCCCAAGCCGCCGGCACCGCCAGCGGCCGCCAAGCCGCCGGCAGCGCCGGCCGCGGCCAAGCCGGCGGCAGCGGCCCCGGCCCAGCACGGCAAGCCGAAAACCAAGACGTACAAGGTGAAGAAGGGCGATACGTTGGGATCGATCGCGGCCGTCGAAAAGATGCGCTACAAGACCATCGCGGACCTGAACAACATCAAGTCGCCGTACATCATCCGGCCCGACCAGGTCCTGCTGATCCCGATTCTCGACGGCGGCCACGGCGCCCCGCCGGCGCATCCGCCCACGGCACATCCGCCGGCAGCCCATCCCTCGGCAGCTCGGCCACCCGCAGCGCATCCGCCCGCAGCGCACCAGCCCGCGGCACATCCTCTTGCGGCCCATCCGCAAGCGGCCAAACCTGCGGCACCGGCACCGGCACCGGCACCGGCCAAGCAGGGCAGCAGGTTCGATGACCTGAACGCCGAGTTGCACACGGCCTACCTGCGCGATGCCGCCGACAAGCCTAAGACTGCCGTGGCGTCGGCGCTGAAGGCACCCTGGATGAAATTCGCGGAGGAGGAGTTCAAGGCCAGAGTCAAGCGTGTGGCCGGCCGTGCTGCCCACCCGCGCATCATCGAATACTTTACCGAAACGGATCTGAACAAGAGGGATGCCGCTACCGACGAGACGGCATGGTGCGCCGCGTTTTGCAACTGGTGCCTGGTCAAATCCGGATTTGCCGGCGACAACAGTGCCTGGGCGGCCAATTTCAAGAAGTGGGGGCGGCCGACCCGCAACAACAAGCCCGCTTTTGGCGCTGTCGCGGTCGTGCGTTTTGAAAGCGGCTCCCACCACGTGACATTTGTTGCCGGTCTGTCGAGGGACCGCCTTCAGCTTGCAACGCTGGGCGGCAACCAGAGCGACCGGAGTGCGGTGACGCATAGCCATGTGCCGGCACGATGGGTGGTCAGCTATCGCTATCCAGCAGACTATCCCGATTATGATGACGATTATGTCTTGCAAGATATAGCGACCGATGGCGCCCCGCTGACGGCAGCCTCCACCCATTCATGACCGGATCAAAGATGAAAAACACCCTGCTTTCCCTGGTTCTTTGCTGTACCTTCGGCGTTGCCGCGGCTTTCCCCGGCACGCTGGACATGACCCGGCGCGACGGAGCCATTCAACGATCACTGTCGGTCAGCAACTGGACGGTCGACGCGCGCGGTGTACCCTCGTTCGACTTCCGCTTCAGCCAGACTGGCAGCGGCTGCGACTATCGGCGTGAAGGCCACGCCATCGCCGGTTTCGACATAAACGACGGCAGGGTGGAGCTGCAGGTCTACAGTGGCCAGGACGAGCACGGCCGCGAAGGCCCGCAACTGCTGCTGCTGTACGCTAACGCTAATGAAGTGGCGTTCACCATGCCTTTTAAGCAGAACAAGATGACGTGGATTGCGTTCGATGACGAACGGATGTCGACGGCGGTCGCAAAGAAGTGCGGATATACGGAGCGCGGCAGCTCTTCCATACGCTTCCAGAAGTAACGAATGGGCAGGCATGCTGAATAAAAAATTTCAGGTAGCCGCAATTCGTCCATTCCTGACCAGGCTACTCATGAAAAAACCATTGCTATCCCTCCTGCTGTGCTGCGCCGCCGGGGCGGCCGCGGCCTTTACCGGCACCGTGGACACGAAGCGGCAGGACGGCGCCGTCACGCGTTCCCTTAGTGTCAGCAACTGGAAGGTCGACGGGCGCGGCGTGCCGTCGTTCGATTTCCGCTTCAACCAGACTGGCGGCGGCTGCGACTACCGGCGCGAGGGCCGTGCCGTCGCCGGCTTCGACGTCAACGATGGCAAGGTCGAGCTGCAGGTCTACAGCGGCCAGGACGACAGCGGCAACGAGGGACCGCAGATGCTGATCCTGTACGCCAACGACGAGGACGTCGTCTTCAGCATGCCGGCGCAGGCAAAGGGCAAGCCGGGCTGGATGACTTTCCAGGACGCCGTGATGCGCAAGTCGGTACCGAAGAAGTGCGGCTTCACCGAGCGCGGCTCGTCGATCCGGTACAAGCCCTAGCCGGGGCATCGTCCGGCGCGAGCAGCACCATCAGCTTTTCGTCGTTTGATGCAGTCCCTCGCTGCCGGCGTGTTCATCGTTTGTCCTGGGCTGTCGGTACCGGGCCAGAATTGGCGCCGGTCGCCCTATCATACGGCAGGGCCGGCGCGCCGCCCGCCAGCCGCTCCTGCAACGCGGGCGACACGTGCACCTGCCGCGCCGTATCCACCAGCAGCACCTCACGCAGGTCCAGCCGTCGCGCCATCGCCTGCCAGCCTTCGGGCCCCGCGATGAACAGCGGTTTCGAAGCGCCGTCCGAGCGCAGGCCCACGTCCTTGCCGCCGGACGTGACGATCGTGACGGAGGCCACCAGGTCGATCGGATAACCCGTGCGCGGATCGACGATGTGGGGACGGCGCTTGCCGTCCTTGATGAAGTAGCGTTCGTAGTCGCCGCTGGTGCCCATCGCCTCGTTGTCGCGCAGCGGCACCATCACGAGCGTGCCGGCACCGCGCGGGTCGACGGCCGGATTGAACAGGTAGTCGGACTGCGCCGACAGCCGGGCCGCCGACTGCAGCAGGCCCACCATCTCGGCATCGGCCTCGAATGATTCGCCTCTGGCGATGCTGTCGTTCAGCGCCGTCAGCATGCAGCAAAAGATCACATGATCTGCATCATGAAAAAGCTGTTTCATCAGTGAATCAAAAACAATGTGTGGGCACTGGTGCGGCGCGCTATGATGTCCGCCTGAAACTAGCGCTCGGAGCCGGATTGCGTCACGTGATCGAACTGCCGAACGGTGCAGTGACATCCCATGACAACAACGACAGGAAGCAGCATGACCACATCGCCAACCGTTCCTTCCCGGGCGCGCCCGCCGCGCCGGCTGCTTGCGCATCCGCTCGTGCGTGCCATCCTGGCCGTGCTGTGCATGCTGGTACCGTTCTTCGGCCTGCTGGTGCTGGCCGAAGCGGTGCCCAAGCCCTACCGCACGGCGTGGCCGATGCTGCTGGCGACACTGGGCATGTTGGCCGGCTACCGCTTCTACGTGCGCCGCTTCGAGCAGCGCGACGTGGCGGAGCTGGGCCTGGCCGGCGCGGGCGATGAGCTGGGCCGGGGCCTCGGCATGGGCGCGCTGCTGGTGGTGTTCTGCAGCGCGGTGCTGCTGGCTGCAGGCGCGTGGACGGCTACCGGTACCGCGCACTGGACCGTGATACTGGTACCGCTGCCGGAGCAGGTGATGGTGGCGTTCATGGAGGAGATCCTGTTCCGCGCCGTGATCTTCCGGCTGCTGGAGAGATCATGGGGCACGACGATTGCCCTTGTCGTCTCGTCCGTCCTGTTCGTCCTGGCCCACGTGCCGAACGACAGCTTCAGCGTGTTCGCGGCCGTGATGACGGCCGTGGCCTCGGTTACCCTGACGGGCGCCTGGCTCATGACGCGCCGCCTGTGGTTGCCGGTCGGCCTGCACTTCGCGTGGAACTACCTGTTCGACGCCGTGTTTTCGCTGCCCGTCTCCGGTAACCCGGGCCGCGGCTGGATCCAGGTGACGACGAGCGGCCCGGCATGGCTCACCGGCGGTACCTACGGCGTCGAGGGCTCGTTCGTCACGCTGATCGGCTGGGGCGTCGCCGCGCTGTTGCTGCTGGCCGCCGCCCGCCGGCGCGGCCATTGGCTGCCGAAGCCGCAGGTTTAACCGGACGCGGTCAACCGGGCGGCGCGAGCGGATAGTCGAACTGGATGCGCAGCGCGGTCGTGGCCGGCGTGACGGTGACTCGGCTGCTGCCGCCATCGGCGCCGGCATAGTATCGTCCGGCGCGGGTGTCGCGATGCAGCAGGTTGGCCAACCCCAGGCGCAGCTTGCCGCGCCGGCCGCCGTTCCATGCGAGGTACGTATCGAGCGTGCGCGCGGGTCCCGTGTCGCCACTCAGCAGGGCTGTCGTGCGGGTCGTGGCACCGCCCTGGTAGCGGTAGTCGATGCCGGCGCTCCAGCCGCCTGGCCCGCGATAGTCGACGCCCGCGTTGACGGTCAGCGCAGTCTGGTCGGCCAGCCGGTTGTTCGGGCCCGGCACCGCATCCACGCGCGACCAGTTGCGGTTGGCGCTGAAGCGCAGGTCGACGTCGGGCAGGGCCCCGGCCAGCCCGGCCAGCGGCACCTTCACGTCGGCCTCGATGCCGTGCGCGCTGGCGCGGCCGCCGTTGTCCAGCGTCGATACCCACGCAGGCCCGCTGCGGAACAGGCGCTGCACGGTGACGTCGCCGATGCGGCGGCCATACGCATTCACGCTGGCCACGCCCCTGCCCGCGAAGGTGCTTTCCCAACCCGCGTCCACGCCCCATGCCAGTTCCGGCCGCAGCGCCGGGTTGCCCTCCACGTCCGGGTTGGCGGGACCGTTGTCGTTGTTGATGGTGTAACGGCGCGGCACCAGGTTGCGGGTCAGGGGGGCCTTGTAGGTGCGTGCCAGCGCCAGGCGCCACTGGCCCCGCCCGGGGACCTTCCACAGTAGGTTCGCCACGGGACTGAAGACGCTTGCGCGGGAGCCGGTACGGGCCATCCCGTGGCCGCGGATCGCCGTGTCGAGTCCCTCCCAGCGCAAGCCCAGGTAGGCCTGCCAGTGCGGGCCGATGTCCCATTCGTCCTGCGCATACAGCGCCACGCGGGACACGCCGGCCGTATAAGCCTGGTCCAGCAGCGCGTCGGTGGGCACCGTATCGTGCTGCAAGCGCGTCTCGGCGCGGCGGGTATAGCTGCCGTCCCAGCCGAAGCCGACGGCGTGCCCCGGCCACAGCGGCACGAGCAGCTTGCCGCTGCTGCCGGCGCTGTCGTCGCGTACGGTGGAGGCGACGTGGCGCCTCAGGGACGGGCGCCGTTCGGTGTCCGTGCCCTGGAACAGGTAGTCGCCGCGCCGCCGGCTGCTGTTGCCGGTGGCCTTGGCCGTCAACTGCACGGCATCCATCCGGTGCGTCCACGTGACGTCGCCGCGTGCGGTCCTCTCGGTGGCACTGGCGTCGAAGCGCGACAGTGGCGAGCGGCTGGGGGCGCCGGCGATCGCCGACTCGCTGGCCGTGCCGGCGTTGACGGTGCGCGTCACGTCCAGCAGTCCTTGCCACGCCAGAGTGTCGCCATTGGCCAGCGTCCAGGTCACGCGCGGTGCGATGCTGGCTTTGTCCGCCCGGCCGGCATAGACCTCTTCCGTCTCGCGCGACGCCAGCACGGCGCCGTCCGGGCCGGTGTCGCGCCCAGCCGTCAGCGGCATGCCGCCGGAGCGCGTGCGGGTCAGCGCCGCGGCAACGATCCACGCGCGCCCATCGTCCCGGTCCGCCAGTTGGACCGTGATGCCGGGGCTCCAGGCGTGCTGGTCATGGGCCATGGCCAGCTTGACGTCGCGCTGCGGGCCCCGCACCGCCTTGCGCAGCACGATGTTGAGGGTGCCGGCCATGGCTTGCGCGCTGTACTCGGCCGACGTGGTGCGCAGGATCTCGATGCGTTCGACCAGATCGGGGGCCAGCGAGTCCAGCGCGAAGCCGGGCGCCACCGGCTCGCCGTTGACGAGGATCTGCGTGTACCCGGCGGCCAGCCCGCGCATGCGGATGCCGTCGGCGCCCACCGACAGGCCGGGCAGCCGCGCCAGCGCGCCGGCCAGTCCGCCATCGCCGTAGCGCAGCAGTTCTTCGCGCGCCACGATCACCTTGCCGGCGGTGTCGTTCTGGCGCAGCGCCGTGCTGCCGCTGACGGTGACGCTTTGCATGTCCTGCGCGGCGCAAGGCATGGACATTGACAGGGTAAGTGCAGGCAGCAGGCAGGGCAGGGGTTTCATCGTGACGGGTCGCAGTTGGGAGGACCCGAGTGTAGGAGGGCACCGCGCCGGAGCGCCAGCGCGGCGGGATGAAACGGGCGAGTGGCGGGTTGGAACGGTGATGCACGCCACCGCGCCATGCCGGCGGCGTTACTCGATGGATGCCAATGTAGCGCCGCTCGCCGGCAGGATGGGGATCCGGGCCGGAGGCGGCGCCCAGCCGAACAGCAGTTCGCACGCTGCGGCGCACGTGCTGCCCTGGCACGGCCCCATTCCCACGCGCGTGGCCAGCTTGGCTTCACGCCAGGTGCCGTAGGGCCGCAGTTCGGCCGCCGTCACGTCCTCGCAGCGGCACACGATCGTGCCGGGCTGGCAGAGTGCCTGCAATGCCGGGCGGGGCGCGAAATGACGTGCCAACAGATGGGCGAATTGGCGTGCCTGTCGCAATGCGCGCAAATCGTGGCGCGACGGGGCCTGGTCGAGCGCGGCCAGCGCGGCGACGCGGCCTTCGGCCAGCGCCTTGTCCACGCCGCCGATGCCGGTACACTCGCCGGCGGCATGGATGTGCGGCACGCTGGTTTGCTGGCGCTTGTCGACCCGCAGCGCGCCATGCTCGACGGCGCAGCCGAACGACTGACCCAGTTCCGTGTTGGCGGCCAGGCCAAAGCCGGTGCCGAGGAAGTCGCACTCGTATTCGGTACGGCCGCGCCCCGTGGCGACGATGACGCTGCGTATTGCATCGTCACCCTTCGCTTCGACCACCAGCGCATCCGTCAGGTAGGGCACTCGGCGCAGCCGGGCAAGCAGGCCGGTCGCCTGGCGCAGCTTGCCGCGGTGGCGCAGCGCGAGCCCAAGGCCGAAGCGGGCCAGCGCCGCACGGGGCTGGTGCTCGACGATGGCGACCACTTGCGCGCCGGCCGCCAGCGCCGTCGCCGCGCTGGCCAGCAGCAGGGGGCCGGAGCCGGCGACGACGACGCGGCGGCCGCGGACCGGCATGCCTTCCTTGACCAGCGCCTGCAGGCCGCCCGCGCCCGTCACGCCCGGTAGCGTCCAGCCGGGGAACGGCACGAAGACCTCGCGCGCGCCGGTGCACAGGATCAGGCGCTCGAAGCCGATACGGCTGCCGCCGGCGTCCGTCTCGAGCAGCAGCGTATGCGCGTCGACACTGCCGACCACCTGCGCGTTGCGCACGTGCGTGAACAGCGGATGGTTCTGCAGGCCATGCCACAAGCTATCCGCGGCGGGTGCATTCCACGCGCCGGGACCGCCGCGCCAGACCTGGCCGCCCGGACTGCGATTGTCGTCGATCAGGACGACGCGTGCGCCCGCCGCGACGGCCGCCTGGGCGGCGGCCAGTCCGGCGGGGCCGCTGCCGACGATATGCACGGTGCGGTTCACGGCTGCGCTCCCGTCAGCACCTGCATGCCCTCCGCGCAGGCGGTGCGGCAGGCCAGCACGTGCTGGCGGCCGTCCACGGTCACGCGGCATTCCTGGCAGCGGCCCATGCCGCACAGGGCGAAGCGGCGCTGGCCCGTCACGGAGCGGCGCGTGCACAGCGTGCCGGCCGTGACGATGGCCGCGACGATGCTGGCGCCCACGGGCACCGTGACGGTCACGCCGTCGATCGTTAGTTCGCAGGTGCGGTCAGTCATGGCAAAACCTCGCTGGGGAATAGGGAATGGGATCGATGGGAGGACGGTGGCCGCACACCAGGTCCGCCAATATCTCGGCGGTGCCGAACGCGGTCGTCACGCCCAGGCCTTCGTGGCCGGCCGCCAGCCAGGTGCGCGGCAGGCCGGGATGGCGGCCGATCAGCGGCCGGCCATCCGGCGTGGCGGGGCGCATGCCGGTCCAGCTGCGCACGATGCGCATCTGCGCCAGGCAGGGCAGCAGCGCGATGGCACTGCGCAGCAGCGCACCCAGCACGCGCGGGTCCACGTGCGTGTCGGCGATGCCGTCCTGGCGGCAGGAGCCGACCAGCCATTGGCCCGTGGGACGCGGCTGCACGTTGGCAGCCACCGCCAGGCCGTCGGCACCGGCCGCGGTCTGGCCATAGCCCATGCTGACGACCTGGTGGCGCAGCCGGCCCGGATAGCGGTCGGTGATGGCCAGGTGACCCTTGCGCGGGAAGACGGGCATGGCTGGCAGCAACGCGGGAACGGCGCAACCGCTGGCGACGACGACGTCATGCGCCTCGATGCGGCGGCCTGAATGCAGTTGCACGAAGCCCGTGCCGATGGCGCCGACCGCCGCATCGAACAGCGTCGCGCCACCCAGGGCCGTGAGCCGCTTGGCGAGGTCGCGCGCGACGGCGGGCGGATAGACGACGCTGTCGGCCAACACCCGCACGCCGCCGGCCAGGCCGGGCCGCAGCGCCGGTTCGGCCTCGGCCAGTAGCGCCCCCGACAGCAGTTCCGCCTGCCAGCCGCGCCGCGCCAGGCGTTCGGCGCGGGATGCCGCGTTGGCCAGCTGCTCCTCGTCCTCCGCCACCCACAGCGTGCCGCAGCGGGCGTGGTCCACGTCCTTGCCGTGTTCGGCCAGGTAGCGGTCCCAGTGCCGCAGCGACAGCAGGCACAGGTCGAGTTCATCGTCCGATTCGTCCAGCGCGACCAGGTGGCCCATGCCGGCGGCCGTGGTACCGGCGCCGGGATGGCTGCGGTCGAGCAGCAGCACATTGCGCCCGCGCGCCTGCAACGCGACGGCGCAGGCGGCACCGACGATGCCGGCGCCGACGACGATGACGTCCGGACTTGTCACGCCAGCGCGGGCAGGGTAGGCCGGCACGCGATCGCGGTGCGGACGACCTGCTCCGCCTGCGCGCGCCGTTCGCCCGTCAACGGCAGGCGCGGTGCGCGCACGCGGTCGTTCGAGTCGATGGCCAGTTGCTCCGCCAGCTTGATGTTCTGCACCAGGTAGGTCGACACGTCCAGGTCCAGCAACGGCCGGAACCAGCGGTAGATGGCCAGCGCCTCGGCCTGGCGGCCCGCCCGCATCAGGCGGTAGATCGCCACCGTCTCGGCCGGGAACGCGAGGCACAGGCCCGCGACCCAGCCGGTGGCGCCCACCGCCAGCGCCTCGAAGGCCAGGTTGTCCACGCCCGTCAGCAGGGCATAGCGATCGCCGAAGTGGTTGATGATGTCGGTACTGCGGCGGATGTCGTCGGAGGACTCCTTCACGGCGACGAACTGCTCGAACTTGGCCAACTCCTCCATGATGGGAATCGTCACGTCCACCCGGTAGGCCAGCCGGTTCGAATAGATCATGATGGGCAGTTCGCTGGCGCCGGCAATCGCCGTCAGCGTCGCGACCGTCTCGCGCGGGTCGGTATGGTAGATCGTGCTGGGCACCACCATCAGGCCGTCGGCGCCGGCGCGCGCGGCCTTGCGGGCCAGCGCGCACGCGTCCTGCGTGGCCGCTTCGGCAATTGTCAGCAAGGCCGGCTTCGTCCCCGCCACCTCCTTGCACAGGCGCAGGACCTCGATGCGCTCGTCGTGCGACAGCATCGGCCCTTCGCCCAGCGAGCCGCAGGCGATCAGCCCGTCCACGCCCGCATCCATCTGCAGCTGGAAGCAGCGCAGCATCTCATCCCTGTCGAGCGTGCCGTCGTCCTTGAATTTCGTCGTGACCGCTGGAAGAACTCCGTTCCACATGACTGTCTCTCTCCGTTGAAAGCATCCATGCTACGGCGTGCGGCGGCCGCGGTCTTGCGTGCAGCGCGCGCGTGGCGCGCCGAAATCAGCACAAGCGCAGCACAAGCGTGGCGTGCAGGTCGCAAGCCATGCCGCGAGGTTTGCCAGCGCGCGGCAAAGCCACTATATTCGCCAGCAGGAGGGGACAGATGATCGATACAGCAGGCTTGGCGGATCTCGGGACGGTCGGCATCGGCACCGTCGAAACGATGTTCGACGGATTGAACGATATCGCGTTCTTCATCAAGGACACGGAAGGGCGCTACCTCAGCATCAACCGCACGATGGTGCGGCGTTGCGGCGCGCGCCACAAGCACGAGGTGATCGGCAAGACCGCGCTGGAGCTGTTCCCGCGCGCGCTGGCCGAATCGTATTTCGCCCAGGACCGCAAGGTCATGGACAGCGGTGCGCCCATCGACAAGCACCTGGAACTGCACATCTATCCCGGCCGCAGCCGGGGCTGGTGCATCACGCGCAAGATGCCCCTGCGCGACCAGGACGGCACAGTGATCGGCCTGATCGGCACGTCGCGCGACCTGGGCCTGCCCGACGACCTGCATCCCGCCTACCGGCAGATCGCCCAGATCGCCCAGCACATTCGCGATCACTACCAGGACAACGTCTGCCTGCAGGCGCTGGCCGCGCAGGCCGGGCTGTCGCTGTCGCGCGTCGAACGCCTGTTCCAGAAGGTGTTTCACCACTCGCCACGGCAAATGCTGCTGCAATGCCGGCTGTCCGCGGCGCGCGAGATCATCGCCGGCAACCCGGGCATCCGAATCGCGCAAGTCGCGTACGAGTGCGGCTACACGGACCACAGCGCGTTCAGCCGCCAGTTCAAGGCATATGTCGGCATGAGTCCTACCGACTACGGCCGGCAGGTCGAGCGCGGGGTGATGTAGGTCAGCCAGGGCTGCGGATGCCCCAGGCGAACGGATCGTCGTCCTCGAACACGAGCCACGCTTCGCCGCCGATCCATGCGCGCCCGCGGATGGTGGGGGCGATGCGCTCGCCGGCCGGGCGGTAGCTGGCTTCGAACACGCTGCCGATGATGCTTTCCTGGCGCCACACCTGGCCGGGCGCGAGCTTGCCGTCCGCCGCCAGGCAGGCCAGCTTGGCGCTGGTGCCGGTACCGCAGGGCGAGCGGTCGTAGGCCTTGCCCGGGCACAGCACGAAGTTGCGGCTGTCGGCCACGAGCGAAGGGCCGAACAACTCCACGTGATCGATCGGCGCACCGTCAACCCCTGCGATGCCCTGCTCGTGCAGCGCCTGCATCACGGCCTGGGCGAAGGCCGACAACGCGTCGATATTGGCCGGTTCCACCGCGAGCCCATGCTGTTCGACGAGGTAAAACCAATTGCCGCCCCAGGCAATGTCGCCTGTGACGGTACCGATGCCCGGCACGGTTACGGCCTGTTGCTTACGGTAGCGCCAGGACGGCACGTTGTCGACGCTGACGCTGCCATCCGCATGCAGCTCCGCCACCACCACGCCCACTGGCGTGTCGATACGATGGCGGCCCGTCCCCAGCCGGCCCAGGTGCGCCAGCGATTTCACCAGGCCGATGGTGCCGTGGCCGCACATGCCGAGATAGCCCACGTTGTTGAAGAAGATGACGCCCGCCGCGCAATCGTCTGCGTGCGGTTCGCACAGCAGGGCGCCGACCAGGACGTCGGACCCGCGCGGCTCGCACACGGTGCCGGTGCGCAGGTAGTCGTGTTCGTCCCGCAGGCGCGCCAGCCTTCCGGCCAGCGGGCCGGTGCCGAGGTCGGGGCCGCCGTCCACGATCAGGCGGGTGGGTTCGCCACCCGTGTGGGAATCGATGATGGTCAGCGTCTTGGTCATGGGCTCGATGATGTTGTGGTGTGGTGCCAAGGCTACAGTCGGCACCGGCCGGGGTCTTGGCGGTTTGGGGGACGGTAGACGGCGAAATCGGCACAGTTGGCGCCAATGTGCGGGGGCCATGCCGATTTATCCGTCGTCCCTGGCGAAACTGGCACAAGCCGCGCCGACCCGTTTGGCTACCATCTGCTGACCCGGCCGCAATGCGCCGGGACTTCAAAAACATCATCGGAGACACTATGTACTTTGCAAAGACAGCGGCAAGGCAGCGGCACGGACGATTGGCGGCCGCCCTGATGGCGGCGGGGCTGGCCAGTTTTTCCGCGCTGGCGGCACCGGCCCCCGATACGAGCGACGACCTGCGACAGGAACAGGCCAGGGCGGAACGCAAGGAGCGCAACCCCAAGGTCGCGAAGATCGAGGACCTGTACCGGGGCGGCCATCACCAGAAGCGGGCGCTGGACGCGAGCGAACGCAAGCCCAGTGTCGCGCCCAGCACCAATGCCTACCTGAAGTATGGCGACGATCCCGGCCAGCAGGCCGACAGCCGGGCGCTGGTGCGGCCCTCCAAGGAGCTGGCGCGCGGCGTGACCGGTGTCAGCGCCAACGCGGCGCTGGCGGCCTGCGATACCGCCCTGTTCGCCGGAGCCAGCGGCACGGCGCTGGTGAACGCCGTGAAGTCCAGCACGAGCGACTGCATCAATACGCTGTTCGGCGTGACCGGCACGACGGCGGGCGCCATCTTCAGCGAGAGCAAGATGGTCACGATCGCCAACGCCTTCGCCAGCGCCGCCGCCTCGTACGACGGCACCAACGGCGCCAGCACGCTGCAGATGGTGATGTTCCTGCGCGCCGGCTACTACGTCAATTACTACGACGGCGCCTCCACCGGGCCGTATGGCGCGACATTGAAGGCGGCCATCCGCACCGCGCTCGACGCCTTCGTCAACAACCGCAATTTCGGCCTCGTCAACGATGCCCACGGCGAGACGCTGGCCGAATTCGTCACGCTGGTCGACAGCGCCTCGGAGAACGCGCGCTACCTCAACTCCGTCGTCAAGCGCCTGCTCGATGGATTCAATGCCAGCGCCGCCGGTTCCTGGTGGATGACGTCCGCCACCAACAATGCCTTCACGGTGCTGTTCCGTGGCCACCAGAATGCCGACTTCCAGGCGCTGGTGAAGGCGGATGCATCGATCGTCGACACGCTGCACAACTTCGCCAACGCGCATTTCGACCTGCTCGGTACCGACGACGGCTACCTCGTCGCCAACGCCGGCCGCGAGCTGGGGCGCTTCCTGCAGTATGCCGACAACACGGCGCCCAAGGTGCTGGCGCGGTCGCGCGCCAAGACGCTGGTGGAGCGCAGCAGCATCACCGGTGCCAGCGCCGCGCTGTGGGTGGGCCTGGGCGAACAGGTCGACTACTACGACAAGGCCAACTGCGCCTACTACAACATGTGCAATTTCAGCACGCGCCTGGCGACGGAGGTCCTGCCCATCAGCCATAGCTGCAGCCCGACCCTGCGGCTGCGCGCGCAGGCGCTGACGCGGGCCCAGCTGAACGAGGCCTGCACGATCGTGGGCGGCCAGGAATCCTACTTCCACAAGGCGGTGGCCTCGGGCGCGGTCCCCGTCGCCAACGACAACAACGCGCAGCTGGAGATGGTGGTGTTCGCGAGCAGCCAGGACTACGGCACCTACGCGGGCGCCATCTACGGCATCGACACCAACAACGGCGGCATGTACCTGGAGGGGAACCCCAGCGCGGCGGGCAACCAGCCCCGCTTCATCGCCTACCAGGCCGAGTGGTTGCTGCCGAAGTTCGAGATCTGGAACCTGACGCACGAATACATCCACTACCTGGACGGCCGCTTCGACATGTACGGCGACTTCAATGCCGCCATGAGCGTCAACTCGGTGTGGTGGGTGGAAGGCTTTGCCGAGTACATGTCGTACGGCTACCGCAACCTGTCGTACGATGCGGCCAAGGCCCAGGCGGCGGCGGGCACGTATGCCCTCAGCACCATCTTCCGCAACGACTACAACTCGGGCCAGACGCGCGTCTACAACTGGGGCTACCTGGCCGTGCGCTACCTGTTCGAGAAGCAGCGCGCCAAGGTGTCGAACGTGCTGGGCTACTTCCGGCCCGGGAACTACACGGGCTATGCGGCCTACATGACCGGCGCCGGCATGGGATCGAGCATGGACGCCGACTTCAGGAACTGGCTGCCGTGCGTGAACAACGCGGCCCTGCCGCAATGCGCGGGCGGTACGGCGAACGCGGCGCCCGTGGCCGACTTCACGGCCACCGTCGCGGGACTAACGGCGAAGTTCACCAGTACCGCCACCGACAGCGATGGCTCCGTCGCCGGCTGGGCGTGGAATTTTGGCGATGGCACCACGTCCACGGCCGCGAATCCGGCGAAGACCTACGCCGCGGCAGGCACGTACACGGTGAAGCTGACGGTCACCGACGACAAGGGAGCGAAATCGGCCGTCAAGTCGCGCGCGGTCACGGTATCCGGCGGCGCGACCTTGCCAGAATGCCCCGGCTCGGCGCAGCAGCTTGGCCGCAATTGCGTGCGCTCGAATCTCTCGGCGACGGCCGGCAACTACGCCTATATGTACCTGCTGGTCCCGGCGGGCACGAAGCAGATCCGCTTGACCAGCTCCGGCGGTACGGGCAACGCGGACATGTATGCGAACACGCTGGGCCAGTGGGCGACGCGCAATGCCTATAACTATGGTTCGTTCAACGGCGGGAACGGCGAGAGCATCGTCGTCAACTATCCGCCCGCGGGTTATATGTACATCAGCCTGTACGGTCAGGCGGCGTTTGCCGGCGCGCAGTTGAAGGTCGAGTTCTGATCCTTCGTTGCTCAGCGGAAAAACAGCGGCTCGACCGCTGTTTTTTTTCGTCCATTTTCGCGAACGCACATTTGCATGCCGACAATTTGTTGTTTTTCAGCCATATTTTGCAAGGTGGCAGCTTCGAATGCCATTCAGCATTGGCAATTCAATATAGTATTTCGGATTGCTGAACAAATTAGCAATGACCTGTCGTTGCGATGCCTGGAACCTAGTAATAGTCGGACCGATGACAAAATTTCAATGCCACTACGAAGTCCTCAAAGTCACGCGCGATGCCCCAGCGGAGGTGATCCGCGCCGCCTATCGTTCGCTATCGCAGAAGCACCATCCGGACAAGAACGTGGGTAATCCGGACGCCGCGCGCGTGATGGCACGACTGAACACCGCCTACAGCGTGCTGTCCGACGCGGAGCAGCGCGAACTGTATGACTACCAGATCCTGCATGGACGCGGCTCCCATCAGTACGAATACCACGAGTCCGCCAACTCGAGCGACTTCAATGGCGCGCCGGGGCGAGCCAGCGAGGCAGCCGGGCGGAACGGGGAACCACGCAATTCCTTGCTGAACCGGGTGCGCGACTACGTCGCCGGCCGGCATGGACGGATCGCCGCGGTGCTGCTCGGATCGGCCGCTATCGTTGTGGCGGTCATCGGTCGCTCGAGCTGGCAGGAACAGCGCTCCATGCGCATGCTCGAGCAGGCGGCCAACTATACGCCAGGCGCGGCGTCGGCGCCGCATGCGGGGGCTGCCGTGGCGTCGCGCGAGCAGGGCGAGATGGAACTGGTGGGCAAAGGCGCCACCCAGGAGCCGGCCGCGACCGGCCCGCGTGCCGCGCAGGAGGACCCCGCGCAATCCGGCGTGGCGGCGAGGACGGAGTCACCGGCGGCCGCCAAGGCATCCGATTTCGAGCGCCTGAGCGCCATGTTGAAGAGCATGGGCCTGGGTCTGCACAAGCTGGACTTGCCGACGACCGCGCCCAAGGCCAAGGAAGCAGCGCCGAAAGCGGTGGAGCCGGAGAAAGCCGTCCCCGCGGTAAAAGCCAGCACGGCTGCCAGTGCGGCGGCCCCCGCACCGGCACCCGCGCAGCCCGCCAGGACGGTTGCCGTGACCGAGGCGGAGCGGCCGTCTGCGTCCGACGCAGCGCGCGCCGATGCGAAGCCGCCGGTCGAAGCCAGCCGGGCGAGCGTGGCGTCGGCCGCCAGCGTGAGTGCCAGCGCGAATGCCGGCGCGGCAGTGCGCCAGGCCCCTATTGCCGACATGCGCACGTGCGCGCCGCCAACGTACCCGCCAAAAGCCCATGCCGCCAACGAGACCGGCACGGTGCAGGTGGCACTGCTGGTCGCCGGCGACGGCCGGGTCGTCGAATCGAAGGTACAGAAGTCGAGCGGCTCCGCTGAACTCGACAAGGCGGCCCGCAAGGCCTTCTCGCAGTGCCGCTTCAAGATGCCGAGCGACGACAAGGATGCCGAGCCCGTCTGGGCCAGGCTGGAGTACGTGTTCTCGCTGGACTGATGCAAGGAGGCGGGCGCGGTCCTACCGCGGGGGCGGCCGGAGGGGCGCCATGGGAAAAACCGAACGACGCAATCGTTCGGTTTTTTTTTGCCAAGGCGCCGCCCGGTGGTCGATCGCCGTGGCGGCGACCATGTTGCGCAAATGACACAAGCTTACCGATGAGCTGCTATGTCCGTTTCCGCACTGAACGTTTCCATTCCCGGCCATATGCTGGCGTCATGGCTGAGGTTATCGCACTCATCGCCATTGCTGTACGCCTCGAAGAGCCGGACCGATCCGGCCCCGGAGTGCGAAACCCGGTCGATCTATGGAAGCACCGAAAATGAACAAGCCTACCTCCGCCGCTGCCGGTGCCCATGACGACACCCCGGCGCCTCCCAAGAAAAGACTGCGGGCCGCGCCGCTCTCCCTCGCCGCCTGGAAGCAGTTCGTCGATGTGGCCAAACCTTACTGGCTCGAGGACCAGAAGAAGAAAGCCTGGTTCTTGTTACTGCTGTTGATTGCGTTGATGCTGGTCGAGACCAAGTTGGCCGTCATGCTGAACGACCAGGCTGGCGAAATGACCTCGGCGCTGGCGGGCAAGGATGGCGACCGCTTCTGGAACTCGGTGCGTCAATGCCTGGTCATCCTGGCGTTCGCGATTCCCGTCTATGCGTTCTATTACTATATGCGCGACCTCTTCGCCAACCAGTGGCGGCAATGGCTGACGGGCCGCTTCCTCGACGGCTACCTGAAAGGGCGCAAGTATTACGAACTGGGTTCCGACGCCGAAATCGACAACCCCGACCAGCGCATCAGCGAAGACGTCAATACCTTCACCGGCAAATCCATCCACTTCCTGCTGATCTTCCTGGGCTCGATCATGCAGCTGGTGGCCTTTTCCGCCGTGCTGTGGTCGATCTCGCACGTGCTGGTCGGCGTGCTGGCGGTGTATGCGCTGCTGGGCACCGTCATTGCCCTGTATGTCTTCGGCACCCCGCTGATCCACCTGAACTTCTGGCAGCTGCGGCGGGAAGCGGACTTCCGCTTCAGCCTGATGCGACTGCGCGAAAATGCCGAGTCGATCGCCTTCTACCGGGGCGAAGCCCAGGAGCGCGCGCACATCGACAACAAGCTCGACAAGGTGATTCACAATTTTTCCAGGCTGATCAAGAAGCAGCGCTCCCTGAACTTTTTCCAGCGCACGTTCAGCCAGCTCACGCTGGTGCTGCCGTTCGTCATCCTGGCCGAGGGCGTGCTGTCGGGCGAGCTGGAAGTGGGGCGCGCCATCCAGGCAGCGGGCGCCTTTACGGCCGTGCTCACGGCCGTCGGCATCATTGTCGACAACTTCGAGAGCCTGAGCCGTTTCGTGGCCGGCATCGGCCGCCTGCAGGCATTGGCCAACCTGATGCTGCCGGAGGCGGGAGCGAAGCGCGGCAGCGAAGACCAGCACCCGCGGATCGAAAAGCGGCCGGCACAGCACCTGGCGCTGGAAGCCGTCACGCTGCATCCGCCGCAATCGGAGCGAGTGCTCATCAAGGAGCTGACCCTGGCGGTCAAGCCCGGCGACGCACTGCTCATCACCGGCGACAGCGGCTGCGGCAAGAGCTCGCTGCTGCGGGCGATCGCGGGCCTGTGGCACAAGGGCAGCGGCGTCATCCACCATCCGCCGCTGGAAGAGTTCTTCTTCCTGCCACAGCAGCCCTATCTGCAATCAGGCACGCTGCGCAGCCAGCTCATTTACCCGAGCGCAGAATCGAGCCTCAGCGACGACGAGCTGCTGGACATCCTGAGCCAAGTGCACCTGCCGCACCTGGCCGAGCGCGTGGGCGGCCTGGATGCCGTGCAGGATTGGGAAAAGCTGTTGTCGGTTGGCGAACAGCAGCGCCTGGCGTTCGGCCGCGTGCTGGTGCACGAGCCGAGCATCGTCATCCTGGACGAGGCCACCAGCGCCCTCGATTGCCGCAACGAGGCCTCGCTGTACGCACGCCTGCGCGAGAACGGCGCGACGCTGATCAGCATCGCGCACCGCCCCGCCGTGCTGCGTCACCATACGCACGTGCTGCGCCTGACAGGCGAGGGCAAATGGGAGATTCACGAGGCGAGCGGGTACCGGTTCGATGAATCGGATGTCACTGCGGACAACGGCCCGGCACCGACGACGCCATCGCTCAAGGTGGTTGTTGCGGGGTAGGTTGGCGCAGGCGGCCGGCTTTCATCCGTGGAAGCATAAGTGCAGGCGACTGCGGGAGGCACGTACAGGCTAACGTCGCATCGAACGCAGCTGACGGCGAAGCCGCACGTTATCCGCTACGACACCAACCAGGATGACGGTGGTTAGCGTGCCAAACGCATCGTTCCCGAGGTAATGCCAGAATGCCCAGGCGGCCAATGAGATTGCCGCACCTGTGGCTAACAGCAGCAGGGAGTCTCTCATCGGATGTACCCATTATGCTTGTAAAGCTTTCTGGCTGACATCCGTCCATCATAGATTCCTGGCATTTCAACGAAAAGCGTCGTAAGCCACTGGCGCCCGAACCCCTGCCTGGAAGCCTCGAACAGAACATCTGCAATCGAAGCCCCTCCGCTGATCGTTCGTCCGGTCGCAACGGCAAGGCTACCGATCGCTGCGCCGACATAGAAGGCAGCGCCTAATGCGCCCAACGTAGCAAGCTGTTCCAGGCGGGAACCGGCACCGACCATCTCAAGCATAGTCACGTTGGTCCCGTACTTGTCAATATAGGCGAGGATCGCACTTATTGTTGTAACCGCAAGCTGCTGCGTTCCAAAGAGCGTTTCGGGCGGTGGCGCAAGCCCAAGCGCCTCCATATTTTCCTTGAAGTACTTGTAGAAGTCGGACATGGGTCAGCCTCCGGTCGAGTGCGAAAGAGCAAGGTACTGCATCTTCAGAACATTGACTTTGAGCTGCCTCCGAGGCTTGAAGAGTCAGGCGACGCAGCATGTCTTTGCGCAGGTCTGTACAGGGGAGGGCTTGGGAACTGAGGCATCCACAAAGCAAAACAGCGAGTTCTCGACTCGCTGTTTTGTAAGGAAATTCTGTGGTCGGGGTGAGAGGATTCGAACCTCCGGCCTCTACGTCCCGAACGTAGCGCTCTACCGGGCTAAGCTACACCCCGACTGGGTAGGAGGCATTATTAAACCAGAACTCTTCGGCTTTTTCAACTCTGCCGGGTTAGCTAGACAATAAGGGTGTGGCCGCGCTTGTCATGGCGGGGTGTTCTCACTATGATGCCCGGACTTGAACCTCTGCCAACCCCACCATGACCGTCACCATCTACCACAACAACGCATGCAGCAATTCGCGCGGCGCGCTGGCGCTGATCCGCGAGGCGGGCATCGAGCCCGTCGTCATCGACTACCTGAAGGAGCCGCCCACGCGCGCGCGGCTGGCCGGAATGATCGCGCAGGCGGGGTTGACCGTGCGCGGCGCGATGCGCGACAAGGGCGACTTGTACGATCAACTGGGATTGGCCGACAAGACGCTGTCCGATGACGCGCTGCTCGATGCGATGATCGCGCATCCGGCGTTGATCAACCGCCCGTTCGTCGTTACCGAAAAGGGTGTGCGGTTGTGCCGGCCGCCAGCGCTGGTGCAGGAGATCCTGTAAGCGCCGTGGTGAAAACCGGGGTCGGTCCCGCAGGGACAGACCCCAACACTTCATGCGTCGACGTCAGAACTTGTAGCGCAACCCCAGCAGGTACTCGCGCCCCGTCACGTGGTTCACCACCACGCTGTTGCGCTGGCGGCTGGTGAACTGGTCGTTCTCCTCGTTCGTCAGGTTGACGCCTTCGAACGTCAGGTCGAGCTTGTCGTTGACCTTGTACGACAGCGACAGGTCCACGTTCAGCGACTTGTTCTTGCCTTCCACGTCGTTGTTGTTCTGGCCCGGCACACGGGTCAGGAACGCATCGCGCTGCGATGTCGAGACGCGCGCGCTGAAGCGGCCGTCGTCGTAGTAGAAGGTGGCGTTCCAGGACTTCGGCGACAGGTTCAGGAGGTCGTCCATGATCGTCGCGCCGCCGTTCGGCGACACCAGGTAGTCCATCGTCGACTTGACGTACGTGTAGTTCAGCAGGCTGCCGAAGTTCTTGCCGATCCCCGGCAGGAACGTGAACGGTTGCTGGTAATTGATCTCGAAGCCGCGCAGCTTGCCGCCCTCCGTGTTGACCGGCGCCGTCACCGCGAACACCTCGTCGCCCGTGAAGTTGGTCGGCAGCAGCGACAGCGGCAGGCCCGTGTCGCGGAAGCGCACGTCGGTGCGCAGGCTCTGGATATACGTGCCGATGTTCTTCTGGAACAGGCCCAGGCCGAGGAAGCTGTTCTTCGCAAAATACCACTCGAAGCTGGAATCGAACGTCTTGGCGCGGAACGGCTTCAGGTTCGGGTTGCCGCTCGTGATCGACAGGGTACCCGTCGTCGCGATCGTACCGCCCGGGGACAGGTCGTTCAGCTGCGGGCGCGTCATGACCTTGGCGGCGCCGAAGCGCACGATGAAGTCCGGCCGCAGGGTGGCCGCCACGTTAAAGGCCGGCAGCGTGTCCGAGTAGCGGTTGTCCACCGTCACGGCGGTGCCGTTGTTGGTGGCGACATAGCCGGTGGACGACAGGTCGGTGCGCACGTAGCGCACGCCCACGTTACCGCGCACGGGGATGCCGGCCACCTCGGTGTTGAAGTCGCCCATCAGGTAGACGCCCTTGTCCTCTTCCCGCACCGAGCGGTTGTTGCCGCGCGCGTTCGCGTTCTCGATCGACGACAGCGTGAAGTCGCCGGGGCCGCCGGCCGGGCCGCTCTTGATGCAGTTGCAGTAGATGTCGTAGGCCTGCGCGATCGCGGCCAGGTTCGGCGTCGCCCAGCTGGTCGGTGTGCCGGCCGGCAGGTCGGTGCCCTTGCCGAAGCCTGTCAGCATCGTCGTCAGGCTGGCGACCGACGTGCCGGCCGCGGGCGCGAAGATGGTGTCGCCCTGGTTCACGCGACGGAACTCATACGAATCGAACGTGTACTTCTTGGCGCTGGCGCCGGCCTTCAGGCTGAAGCGGTCGGGCAGCACGTCCCACGACACGTTGACGTCCGCCACGTCGGTCGTGTTGGTGGTGCCTTGCGGACGGATGCGGATCTCGCTGGCCGTCGTGTTCGGGATCGACGACGGCTGCGTGCCGCTCGCCACCTGCGGCACGCCGACGATCGTCAGGGCGCCGCCGGCTTGCGTCGGATCGAACGGATAGCCGATCGCCGGCAGGCGGTCGTTGTTGCGGAAGTCCATCGTGTAGCCGTTGACGTTGAGGGCATCCAGCGTCGTCGTCGTCTGCACGGGATTGCGGAACTTGGACTTGGCGCGGCCCAGTTTGGCGTTCAGGCGCCAGCCTTCGGCCAGGTCCTGTTCCCACGTCAGGGTCGGCTGCGTGAACGTCGTCGTCAGCTCGTCGTAGCGCGACTCGGCACGCACGTCCACGCCGTTGAACTTCCCGTACAGCAGCGCGCCGTTCGGTGCATACAGCGCCTCGACGACGCTGGTCTGCGGCTTGCCGCCCTGGGTGCCGCCGCGCGAGAACGAGATCGCTTCCAGGTAGTCCTCCTGGCGCGACGCTTCGAGCTTGGAGTACAGCATGTCGAACGTCAGCAGCGATCCGCGCATCGGGCGCCATTGCACGGAAGCCGTCAGGCCGAGGCGGTCCTGGTCGTGCGTCAGGCGGCCGTAGCGCGGAATGCGCGGCGTGAAGTTGGCCGCGCTGCTGGCCGCGTTGTAGGCGTCCACCGCGCCTTGCGAGAACGGCAGGCGCGCCACGCCCTGCGCGGCCGGGCCGCACGTGGTGGCGGTGGAGTTGGCGGGATTCGCGGGCACGCCTTGCGGCGCGCACCAGCCGCCCGACGACGGGCCGTTATCCCAGCGCACGGTGGAGAAGCCTTCCTCCAGCACCTGGCGCTTGGAGTAGGCCCCGGAGACCAGCACGCCCAGCTTGCGGTCCATGAAGGTGTTCGACAGCAGGAACGCCACGCGTGGGTCGGTCTTCTCGGCCAGGTCGTTGTACTTGCCCTTCGCGGTGATCGTCGCGTTGAAACCCTTCAGGTCGAACGGGCGCATCGTGGTCAGGTCCACGGTGGCGCCCAGCGAGCCTTCGTCCACGTCGGCCGACGAGCTTTTACGAACGGTCAGGGAGCTGAACAGCTCGGACGCGAAGACGTTGAAGTCGAAGCCGCGCGAGCGGTTGGCGCCGCCGGAGGAGTCGGTCGCGCCCGTCGTCGCCAGGCCTTCGATGCCGTTGATGCGCACGCGCGTAAAGTCCTGGCCCAGGCCGCGCACGGTGATGTTGCGGCCTTCGCCCGCATCGCGGTTGATGACGACGCCGGGCACGCGTTGCAGCGACTCGGCCAGGTTCGTGTCGGGGAACTTGCCCATGTCTTCGGCCTTGATGACGTCGACGATGCCGTTGTCCTCGCGTTTCTTGTTCAGTGCCGATTCCAGCGAGGCGCGCAGGCCGGTGACGACGACCTTGGTGGGCTCGTCGGCGCTGGCCGGCGGTGCGGTGGTCTGGGCGGCTGCGGTGCCAAGGACCAGTACGGTGGCGGAAGTAAGGGCGAAGCGTGCTGCGCGCGCGCTGCGGCGCTTGTGCGCCCGGCGGGAAGTGGTGGGGTGCATCTCATCTCCAATAATTTTTATTGCTCGCAAAATCTGGCGTCGTGCGGACCACCGGCCAAACTGGTCAGGCCGGTTGGTGCATTTTAGGGCAGATTTTTAATTATTGGTCAGTCCGCAATAAAGAATTTTTGCTAATTGGCCGGACCGCAGAGGGAGGGGCGTGGCGGGGTGTTGTGGGATTGCTACAGAGGAGACCCATGGTGTCAGGCACCTGTCTGAGAGCGGCAAGCTCTCGGACAGGTGCCTGACACCGGCGTCAATGACGGCGCCAGGTTTTTATGGTTGCGCCTGCAGGGCGACCTTGACGGGACTGCGCGCCCGCTTGGCGGCATCGGCCACGTAGGCTTTCCACTGCGCGGCGCTGGTGATCTCGCCGGCGCGGTTCCAGGCGCCGCCGGCGTAGTAGCGCAGCGGCTGGCCCGCCTTGACCGGCGCCAGCACGAGGTGGTTCAGGGTGTCCTGCGTGAACTCCGTCGCCCCCGGCAGGATGATGGCCGTGCCGAATTCTCCCTTGGTCTTCTGCTTCACCCACTGCAGCAGCACGCCGTCCGTGACGTCGCGGTGGACGTCGATGTCGGGCTGCTCACCCTTGTCCGTCGGGGTCTTGTTCAGGCCCACGGCCGCCGTCAGCGTGGCCTTGTCCTTGAACTCGAACGTGCTGTCGATCCGGTCCAGGTAGTGGCCCGCGTCCACCGTGAAGCGCTTGACCTCGGTGACGGGCGTGCCGGCCGCGTCCCAGGCGTCGTAGCGCAGCTCGAAGATGGCGCGCACGGGTCCGTTGGCCAGCACCTTCCAGCTGGCGTAGTTGACGCTCGTGTACAGCGTCTTGCCGTCCCAGATGCCGGTGCCGCCGGCGCCGCGCGACTTGCCGACGTTGTACATGTCCATCCCTTCACCCTCGTCGTGGTGATAGTGGTCGTGGCCCTTGTTGTACCAGCGGTCGACGATCGGATACGGCACGCGCTTGAACCACAGGTCCAGCCCACTGGTCTGCAGTACTTCCTTGCCGCTGCCCGGCGCCGCGGGCGCCATCAGCGCGGGACCGTAGGTACGGTGCGCCAGCTTGTCGTTCTCCCAGGCGAAGTCGTCCAGGCGCTCCTGCACGTAGCGGGCGTAGGCCTGTACGGGGAACACGGGCGCCACGCCGTCGATGGTTTCGACGGTGTAGGTGACGCTTTGCTCGCCGGCCTTGAAGCTGTGCTGGAAAATCAGCTCGCCATAGGCCGCGCCCACGTTCTGCGGGTCCTTCGCCAGCGGCGCCACGTTCGTCACCTGGTACGGCACGGCCTTGCCGGCCGGGTCCTTGACGGCGATGCGCTGGATCAGCGCGCCGGGCATGGCCTTGTTCACCTCAAGCCAGGGGATCGTCACGGTTTCGGATGGGCGTGCCGTGGCCAGGTCGTGCGACAGCGTGACCCGCAGGCTGGCCGCGTGGGCGGCCGGCAGCAGCAGGGAAGCGACCAGCGCGGCGGTGCAGGAGCGGTTCAATGTCATCTCGTACCTTTCAATGATGTTCGCTGTAGTCGGTCTTGCCCGCACCCTTCGGCTGGTAGTGATACGTGCGGACCTTGTATTCGATGTTCACGTTCGGGTTCTTCAACAGGCGCAGCATCTCGGCGCCGGCCAGCAGCATCGGACCATAGCCGTGCAGCGCATGCACGCTGGTGGGGCGATGGTAGTAATAGACCTGGTCGGAGGCGAGCGTCGTGCCGACGCACGTGCCTTCCACCTGGCCTTGTGCGTTGATCTTCGTCGCCAGCCCCGCCCAGCCGGCCTGCGCCACCGAGCCGTACACGGTCGGGCTGATCCAGCCCTGGTTGACCGCGTGGGCGATCGTGTAGACGAACATGGCGCTGGCCGACGTCTCCAGGTACGAGTCGTTACGGTCGATCATCTGGTGCCACAGGCCCGTGCCGGACTGGCGTTCCGCAATGCCTTTCAGCGCCGCGCGCAGCTGGTCCAGCACCTTGTCGCGGCCCGGGTGGTCCTTCGGCAGCACGTCCAGCAGGTCGCTGATCGCCAGCACGGCCCAGCCGTTCGCGCGCGCCCAGTAGAAGCGCGGCGAATCCGGCACGTGCGCATGCCAGCCGTGAGTGTAGATACCCAGCTGCGGGTTGAACAGGTACTTGCTCATATTGAGCACGTTGTTGACTGCATCGTCGAAGTACTTGCGCTCGCCCGTCATGCGGCCCATCTCGGCCAGTGCCGGAATGCTCATGTACATGTCGTCGCCCCACAGCGAGACGGCCTGCGGACGCTTGCGCGCCATCGTGCCGTCGGCCAGGCGGAACTGCTTGTTGGCGACCCAGTCGCTGCAGGTGGCGATCATCCCGGACAGGTCGGGCCCCACCTTGGCGGCGCGCGCGCGCATCAGCGCGGCGCACATCGAGCCGGCGTCGTCCAGCGCGCGCGGATCGAGGAAGCGCGAGAAGCTGTTGGCACGCTCCAGGTGGAACTTCTGTTCCTGGGCGCGGAAGTAGGGCAGCTTGTCGGCGAAGAACTGCAGGTGCCGCTGCGTCATCGCGGTAAAGTGCTTGTCGCCCGTCGCTTCGGCCGCACGCAGCAGGCCGGAATGCACCACGCCCATCTCGTAGACCAGGATGCCGTAGTCGCCGGCCGCTTCCTCGAAGGCCGCCTCGGGCACCGGATTCCTGAAATCCGTGATCGGCGCGCCGGTCTTGCGGTTGACGACACGGGTCGGCGTGGCCTTGTCCATGTAGGTCCGGATGCGGTTGAGCGCATCGGTGATCTCGGTCGCCACCGGCATCTTGTACGGTACCGGATAACTGCCCTCGGAAGGGTCGTTCGGGTTCTTGTTGTCGGGATTGCGGAAAGGACCCTCCGCGTGGGCGGCGCCCAGCAGGGTGCAGCAGGCCAGCGCGGCCAGCACGTTCGTCTTGAGTTTCACCTTGTCTCCGTTGCGCAGGGCGTGCGCTTGCAGTTTCAACTACGATTATTGGTCAGGCCATTCTAGATTGGTCCGGCCAGTTGCGCAAGGTGGGCTGACCACAGGCGCTCGTCGAGCGCGGCGGCCGGGCAAAAAAAACGGGGCTGTCAGCCCCGTGAGAACGTCCGCGTCACCCGCTCCAGGTGCGCCCGCATCGCATGGCGGGCACCGGCGGGGTCGCGCGCGGCGATGGCTTCCAGGATCTTGCGGTGATCGGGCAGCGTTTCCAGGCGCAGCTCCTCGGTCTGGTAGTGTTCCTTCAGCTTGTGCCACAAGGAGCCGCGGTTGTTCCACAGGTATTCGATGACGCCGACGAAGGCGGTGTTGCCGGTGGCACGGGCAATGGCGAGGTGGAAGTTGCGGTCGGCCTGTTCGTTGCTGGCGCGGTCCTCGTGGTGGCGTTCCATGTCTTCCACGGCGCGCAGGATCGCATCGACCTGCGCGGCGGTGGCGACCTTGGCGGCGATGGCCGCGATTTCCGATTCGATCAGGCGGCGTGCGGCCAGCACCTCGAACGGGCCCGGGCCCGTTTCCGGCACCTCGGCCGGCAGCGGCTGTTCGCAGACATAGACGCCGGAGCCACCGCGCACTTCCACCACGCCGCCCAGTTCCAGCGCGATCAATGCCTCGCGCAGCGATGCGCGGCTGACGGACAGCTTGGCCGACAGCTCGCGCTCGGCGGGCAGGCGCGCGCCCGGGGCCAGCTGCTCCTCCTGGATCAGCTGTTGCACGCGCTCCGCGACGACGCGGTACAGCCGCGGTTCGGGGGCGCCGTTGTCGCCGCTGGGCTTCTTCATGGCCACCTGGTGGTATCAGTGATTGCGATCGACGGCGAAGCGGGCCAGCTGCAGCAGCGAATCCTTGTAGCGGCTGTCCGGCATCGCGGCGATGGCGTCGATGGCGCGCTGCGCGGCCACCTGCGCTTCGCGGCGCGTGTAGTCGAGCGCGCCGCTGGTCGTGATGGCGGCCAGGATGGTGTCGAAGTGCTGCTCGTCGCCCGTCTCGATGCAGGAGCGCACCAGCTGGCGCTGCTCCTCGGTGCCGTGTTCCATCAGGTAGATCAGCGGCATCGTCGGCTTGCCTTCGCGCAGGTCGTCGCCCACGTTCTTGCCGATCTCGCTGGCGTCGCCCACGTAATCGAGCACGTCGTCGATCAGCTGGAACGCGGTGCCCAGCGAGCGGCCGTATTCGCTGGCGGCGGCGATCTGTTCGTCGTTGGCGCCGGCGACCAGTGCGCCCAGTTCGGCGGCCGCTTCGAACAGCTTGGCCGTCTTGGAGCGGATCACCTGCAGGTAGCTGTCCTGGCTGACGTCCGGGTCGTGCATGTTCAACAGCTGCAGCACTTCGCCCTCGGCGATGACGTTGGTGGCGTCGGACAGGATGCTCATGATGCGCATGTTGTCCAGCGAGACCATCATCTGGAACGCGCGCGAGTACAGGAAGTCGCCCACCAGCACCGAGGCCGCATTGCCGAACAGCGCGTTGGCGGTGGCGCGGCCGCGGCGCAGCGAGGACTCGTCGACGACGTCGTCGTGCAGCAGCGTAGCCGTGTGGATGAACTCCACGACGGCCGCCAGCTCGTGGTGCGCCGTGCCCTTGTAGGCATAGGCGTTCGCCACCAGCAGCACCAGCACGGGACGGATCCGCTTGCCGCCAGCGCTGATGATGTATTCCGCGATCTGGTTGACCAGCGCGACCTCCGAATGCAGGCGCTGGCGGATCACGCCGTTGACGGCGTCCATGTCGGCGGCAATGGTGCTGATGATGTTATTCTGGCTGGCTGGTTGGGTGGACAAGGCGGACCTGCGTTGGACGGATTGAGGTGGTGCGAATTATACGACATGCACGCTTGACGTTGCCGACATACCACGAGCGGATGTCTTTGTGAATACTTTTTGACGCGATTTTCCCATCCATGTATAATCACTGGTTCCCCGGCCTCCGCCCGGGCGCAGTCTCACCGCGCCAGGGTGTCGAGCAAGGGATTTTTAATAACATTTGATGAGGTTTCAAATCATGTACGCGGTCATAAAAACCGGTGGCAAGCAATACAAAGTTGTCGCTGGCGAAAAACTCAAAGTAGAACAGATACCTGCTGACATTGGTTCCGAACTCACCATCGATCAAGTTCTCGCCGTTGGCGCGGGCGACAGCATCAAGTTTGGTGCTCCATTGGTTGAAGGTGCAAAGGTTCTGGTGAAAGTGGTTTCCCAAGGTCGTCACGACAAGGTCAAGATCTTCAAGATGCGCCGTCGTAAGCACTACCAGAAGCACCAGGGCCATCGCCAGAACTACACCGAAATCCAAATCGTTTCGATCAACGGCTAATCGCTGATCTGACTTCAGTCTCAAGGAGCATTAAATGGCACACAAAAAAGGCGGCGGCACTACCCGCAACGGCCGCGATTCCGAATCAAAACGCCTGGGCGTCAAGGTTTACGGCGGTCAGACGATCAATGCAGGCGGCATCATCATCCGTCAGCGCGGCACCCCAGTGCGCGCCGGCGAAGGCGTTGGCACCGGCAAGGACCACACCCTGTTCGCTCTGACGAGCGGCGTTGTCAAGTTCGTCACCAAGGGCGCTGGCAACCACAAGTTCGTCACCGTCGTTCCAGCTGCGCAGTAATCCAGCGGATTACGAAAGGCCCTGATTCCTGGCGTTCGCGCCACGGGATCGGGCCTCACAGGCGGAAAGCTTGTGGATAGAGGGCTCTGCCACCGGTGGAGCCTTTTTTGTTTTGGCGCTGTCCTCGTTAAGGGCTGATCGACTTCAGTCCTTACCGAGTGCAGGGCCCACTTTTCAGGCGGTAGATTATGAAGTTCATCGACGAAGCACGTATCGAAGTCATTGCCGGCGACGGCGGCAATGGCTGCGCCTCCTTCCGGCGCGAGAAATTCCGCCCGTTCGGCGGCCCGGACGGCGGCGACGGCGGCAAGGGCGGCTCCATCTGGGCCGTGGCCGACCGTAACGTCAACACGCTGGTCGACTATCGTTTCTCCAAGATGCACCGCGCCAGCAATGGCGAAGCGGGCCGCGGCTCCGACTGCTACGGCAAGGGCGCGGACGACGTCACCCTGCGCGTGCCGGTCGGCACCCTGATCATCGACGAAGTGTCGGGCGAGATCATCGCCGACATGACGGAGCATGGCCAGATCGAACTGCTGGCCAAGGGCGGCGAGGGCGGCTGGGGCAACATCCACTTCAAGACGTCCACCAACCGGGCCCCGCGCCAGAAGACCGAAGGCAAGGAAGGCGAACGCCGCGAACTGCGCCTGGAACTGAAGGTGCTGGCCGACGTGGGCCTGTTGGGCATGCCGAACGCCGGCAAGTCGACGTTCATCACGGCCGTGTCCAACGCGCGTCCGAAGATCGCCGACTACCCGTTCACGACCTTGCACCCGAACCTGGGCGTGGTGCGTGTGTCGCACGAGAAGAGCTTCGTCATCGCCGACATTCCCGGCCTGATCGAAGGCGCCGCGGAAGGTGCCGGCCTGGGTCACCAGTTCCTGCGCCACCTGTCGCGCACCGGCCTGCTGCTGCACATCGTCGACCTGGCGCCGTTCGAGGCCACCGTGGATCCCGTCAAGGAAGCCAAGGCGCTCGTCAAGGAACTGGAGAAGTACGACCAGGAGCTGCTGGACAAGCCGCGCTGGCTGGTGCTGAACAAGGTCGACGTGATCCCGGCGGAAGAACGCGCCAAGCGCGTCAAGGACTTCGTCAAGAAGTTCGGCTGGAAGGGACCCGTGTTCGAGATCTCCGCGCTGTCGCACGAAGGCACGCAGGAACTCGTCAACGCGATCTACCAGTACCTGGAGCAGAAGCGCCACAGCGAGCAGCGCGCCGAGGAAACGCAGATGACGGAAGAAGCGCGCGGCATCTCGTCGATCGACCCTGACGACCCACGCTTCAAGGTTCTCGATTAAAATCGCAGTACCTGTGACTTGCCGGACCCGCCATACGCAGGTTCCGGCAACGTCCGCGGCAAAGCCGGGCGACACGCCGGGTGAATCCAGATCCCTCATTCGACAAGAGATTGGCCGCACATGAACTCCCTCATCCAGAAAGCCAACCGGCTGATCGTCAAGGTCGGCTCCTCGCTCGTGACCAACGACGGCCGCGGGCTCGATCATGCCGCCATCGCGCGCTGGGCCGCGCAGATCGCCGCCTTGCGCGCATTGGGCAAGCAGGTCGTGCTGGTCAGCTCCGGCGCGATCGCCGAAGGCATGCTGCGCCTGGGCTTCGAGCACCGCCCCACCGACATCCATGCATTGCAGGCCTGCGCCGCCGTCGGCCAGATGGGCCTCGCGCAGATCTATGAAACGAGCTTCCGCGCGCATGGCCTCGGCACCGCGCAGGTGCTGCTGACGCACGCCGACCTGGCCGACCGCGAACGCTACCTGAACGCGCGCTCCACCTTGACGACGCTGTTAAGCCTGGGCATCGTCCCCATCATCAACGAGAACGACACGGTCGTCACCGACGAAATCAAGTTCGGCGACAACGACACGCTGGGCGCATTGGTGGCCAACCTGATCGAAGCGGACGCGCTGATCATCCTGACCGACCAGCGCGGCCTGTTCTCGGCCGATCCGCGCAAGGACCCGGCGGCCTACCTGATCGAACGGGCCAGCGCCGGCGACCCGGCGCTGGAAGCCATGGCAGGAGGCGCCGGCTCGAGCCTTGGGCGCGGCGGCATGCTGACCAAGATCCTGGCCGCCAAGCGCGCCGCCAAGTCGGGCGCGCACACCGTCATCGCGTTCGGCCGCGAGCCGGAAGTGCTGACGCGCCTCGCCAGCGGCGAGCCGATCGGCACGGAGCTGCAGGCGCAGACGGGGCACCTGACGGCGCGCAAGCAGTGGATGGCCGATCACCTGCACACGGCCGGCCAGGTCGTCATCGACGCGGGCGCGATCGCCAAGCTGTCGCGCGAAGGCAAGTCGCTGCTGCCGATCGGGGTCATCGAAGTGCGCGGTGAATTCGGCCGCGGCGCCGTCATCACATGCGTCAGCGAAGGCGGCGTCGCGATCGCGCGCGGGCTGTCGAACTACACCAGCGGCGAAGCGCGCCGCATCGTGCGCAAGCCGTCCGGCGAGATCGAAGGCATCCTCGGCTTCGTCGAAGGCCCGGAGCTGATCCACCGCGACAATATGGTGCTGCTCTAACCGCTCCTCAAAGCCGGGCTCGCGTCCACCGTGGGGTCACACCCCGACAAGACACGAGCTCATGCGCGCGGATTGCTGAGCTCGTGTCCATGTCGGGGTGTGACCCCAAGTTTGGTCGAAGTGGACACGGGCGCGGCGGTAGGCGTCAGACCACCGCCGGGGCCGGCGTCTTCTGCTTGAATTCGCACAGGTCGGCGATCATGCAGTTCCAGCATTGGGGCTTGCGCGCCACGCAGGTGTAGCGGCCGTGCAGGATCAGCCAGTGGTGGGCGTCCTGCAGGAACTCCTTCGGCACGAACTTCAACAGCTTCTGTTCGACGATGTCCACGTTCTTGCCCGGCGCGATGCCGGTGCGGTTCGACACGCGGAAGATGTGCGTGTCCACCGCGATCGTCGGGTCGCCGAACGCCGTGTTCAGTACCACATTCGCCGTCTTGCGGCCCACGCCCGGCAGCGACTCCAGCGCCGCGCGGTCGTGCGGCACCTCGCCGCCGTACTGGTCGACGAGGATGCGGCACGTGGCCATCACGTTCTTCGCCTTGGTACGGTACAGGCCGATGGTCTGGATGTAGGTCGTCAGTTCGTCGATGCCCAGGTCGAGGATCGCCTGCGGCGTGTTGGCCACCGGGTACAGCTTGCGCGTGGCCTTGTTGACGCCCACGTCGGTGGCCTGCGCCGACAGCAGCACGGCGATCAGCAGCTCGAACGGCGTCGTGTATTCCAGTTCCGTGGTGGGATGGGGGTTGGCTTCGCGCAGGCGGCGAAAGATTTCGTGGCGTTTGGCGGCGTTCATTGGTCTTTCGGTTTGTCGGCGGCGGCGTCCTTGGCGGCCGCCGCCTTCAGGCGGGCGCGTTCCATCGCGGCGGCGATGATCGCGCGCTTGCGTTCCTTCTCCGCCAGCTCGGCGGCATTCTCCGGGTTCAGGCGGTCGACCGCCTCCATCTTGGCTTGTGCCTTGGCGGCCAGGCGCGCGTCGTTCTCTTCGCGTTCGCGCTGCAGGCGCGCGTTGCGGAAGTCATGGCGGTCGCGCGCGGCGTCCGCATCCTGTTGCGTCCACGCCTCCCAGCCCGTCGTCTCCGTCACCGGATACATGACGATGCAGTCGACCGGGCAGGGCTTGACGCACAAGTCGCAGCCCGTGCACAGCTCGGGGACGATCGCGTGCATCTGCTTGGCCGCGCCGGCGATCGCATCGACGGGGCAGGCCTGGATGCACAGGGTGCAGCCGATGCACAGCGCCTCATCGATGAACGCCACCGCGCGCGGGCGCTCGAGTCCATTGACGGGATTGAGCGGAATGACGGGATGGCCCGTCACGAGCGACAGCCGGCGGATGCCTTCGGCGCCGCCGGGCGGACACTGGTTGATCGGCGCCGCGCCTGTCGCGATGGCCTCCGCGTACGGCCGGCAGCCGGTATAGCCGCACTTGGTGCACTGGGTCTGCGGCAGCGCGTCCTCGATGCGGTCGGCTAAGGTGGTCGGTTCGGTCACGGGTTCACGTATCAAAAGCAGGACAGACCGACATTATCCCCCATCCGCGTCAGGCGCGAGAACGGGGATGACGCTCCTGCGAGCGCTGGCGATGAAAACCAGGGTCAGTCCCCTGCGGGGCGATACGGTGGCCCGGCAGACCCTCAGCGCGGCCGCGGCGAGTTGCTCGCTGGGTGCGGGGCGGTAGGACGGCGCCGACCTGCACACGGCCGGGGGTGCCTGGCATTTGGGCAGGCGTTGTGGGAGCATATTGCATGGACGAAGCCAGGCAACAACTGCATGGAAGACAATGGTGGCGGTATGCCGTCGCCATGGCTGTGCTGTGTGCCGCGCCGTTTGCATGGGCGCAGCCGCAAACCATTCGCGTGGCCGGAGAGGAGTGGCCGCCGTACCTGGCCCGGGCCTTGCCCGAGGACGGGCTGACAGGGGCCATGATGCGCGCCGTGCTGGGCCGGCTGGGCTATAGCGCGACGGTCGATTACTATCCATGGCGCCGCGCCGTCGAGATCGGCCTGCGCGATCCCCGCTATGCGGGCTTCCTGCCGGTCCTGCGCACGGCGGAGCGCGAAAAGCTGTGCCATTTCTCCACGCCGCTGGCACGGACCGACTATGTGCTGGTGTTCCTGAAGGATCGCCCCGTCCGGGCCGACAACCTGGCCGACCTGCGCGAACTGCGGGTGGGTACGGTGTCGGGCTATTCGTACAGCGAGCAGTTCGACGCGATGGTGGCGCGTGGCACGATCGATGCGGAGGTAGCCGTCAACGACGAGACCAACCTGCGCAAGCTGCTGGTGCGGCGCTTCCCCGTGACGATCGTCGATCGCCACGTGCTGCGCTACCTGCTGGCGACGCAGCGCTTTACGCCGGCCGACCGGGAGCGCATCGGCACCAGTGGCGGCCTGTTCCCCGACCGCACCATGCACCTGTGTTTCCGCCGCACGGCCGTGGGCCAGGTGCAACAGCAGTCGTTCGACAATGCGGCGCGGGAGCTGGATCTGCCGAAGCTGGAGAAGGAATACTGGCGACGGATCGGGTACGACGGGTAGCGCCGCGCCATGAAAAAAGCCGCCCGCAGGCGGCTTGCGTCGAGCACCGCAGTGCCTCAAGCGTGCTTGCGGATGAACTCCGTGATCTTCGGGCAGACGATCTCGCGCCAGCGGCGGCCGGAGAAGATGCCGTAGTGGCCGGCCTGCGGCACCACGAAGTCTTCCTGCTTGTCGGCCGGGATGCCGGAGCACAGCTCGTGCGCGGCTTGCGTCTGGCCGGCGCCGGAGATGTCGTCCAGCTCACCTTCGATGGTCAGCAACGCGACGTTCGTGATGTCCTGCGGGCGCACCAGCTGCCCGCCCACTTGCCACGTGCCCTTCGGCAGGCTGAAGTCCTGGAACACCGTCTTGATCGTGTCGAGGTAGTACTCGGCCGGCATGTCCAGCACGGCGTTGTACTCGTCGTAGAACTTGCGGTGGCTGTCCGCCGGCTCGTCGTCGCCGCGCACCAGGTGCATGTAGAACTCGCGGTGCGACTGCGCATGGCGGCCCGGGTTCATCGCGATGAAGCCGGCGTGCTGCAGGAAGCCCGGGTAGACCTTGCGGCCGAAGCCTGGATAGTTCGGCGGCACGGGATAGATCACCGTGTTCTCGAACCACGAGAACGGCTTCTCGGTGGCCAGGTTGTTGACGGCCGTCGGCGACTTGCGCGGGTCGATCGGGCCGCCCATCATCGTCATCGTCTTGGGCAGCTTGGCATCCTTGTTGGTCGCCATCAGCGAGATCGCGGCCAGCACCGGCACGGTGGGCTGGCAGACGGAGATCACGTGCACGTCCGGGCCCAGGTGGCGGATGAAGTCCTGTACGTAGTAGATGTAGTCGTCCAGGTGGAACGGGCCTTCGGACAGCGGCACCATGCGCGCATCGGTCCAGTCGGTGATGTAGACGTCGTGCTCCGGCAGCAGGCCGCGCACGGTGTCGCGCAGCAGCGTGGAGTGGTGGCCGGACAGCGGCGCCACCAGCAGCACGACGGGCTGCGCCAGTTCCACCGCTTCGGCCGTCGATACGTCCTTGCGGAAGTGGATCAGGCGGCAGAACGGCTTGGTGACGGTGGCATGCTCGAGAATGCCGACGGGCTTGCCGTTGACGGTCGTCGTGTCGATGCCGAATGGCGGTTTCTCGTAATCCTTGCCCAGGCGATACAGCAATTCATAGCCGGCGGCGATCCGTTGCGAAAACGGCGTGTGCGCGAAGGGCGACACGGGATTGCTGAACAGTTTGGACGACGCTTCCGCCCACTGCATCAGCGGGTTGAGGAAGGTGCGTTGCATCTCGTGTAGTTGGTAAAGCATAGGTATTCCTGGGTCGTGAGGCGCCGCAATAACAGCTGCGGGCGGGAAATCATGAGCCCATTATAGGCCGTTTTTTCTTGACGTAAAGCATTTTGCGATGCCAAAACATCGGCTGGAAACCCGCACGATTACGCCTGTTTAAAACGATAAACGTGTCCTGAAAACAAAAAAAGCAGCGTTTCCGCTGCTTTTCTGTAGGACAGGTCCGAGCAATAAGTCGGATCAGTCGAACACTGGCGATTCGACGCCCAGCACCTTGTGCAGCTTCGGCGACGTGGTCGTGTACTGCATGTGGATCTTCTTGTCGGGGAAGATGTACGGCGCGGCGCCGAAGGCGGCCAGCGCGGCTTCGTGGAAGCCGGACAGGATCAGTTTCTTCTTGCCCGGGTAGGTGTTGATGTCGCCCACGGCGAAGATGCCCGGCACATTCGTTTCGAACTTTTCCGTGCTGACGACCTTCAGCTGCTTGCGCTCGATGTCCAGGCCCCACTCGGCGATCGGGCCCAGCTTCGGCGACAGGCCGTAGAACACCAGCAGCATGTCCAGCGGCACGCGGCGGGTCACGCCATCGGCACCCGTCACGCGCAGTTCGGACAGCTTGCCGTCCTTTTCCTCGATGCCGGAGACCTGGCCGACGATCAGCTGCATCTCGAACTCTTCGCACAGCTGTTTCATCTTCGCCACGGAAGCGGGCGCCGCACGGAAGTCCTCGCGACGGTGCAGCAGTACGACCGACTCGGCCTTGCCGACGAAGTTCAGCGCCCAGTCCAGCGCGGAGTCGCCGCCGCCGCAGATGACGAGGTTCTTGCCTTCGAACTGTGCCGGGTCCTTGACGCGGTAGAACAGCTGCGAGCCTTCATAGGCCTCGATGCCATCGACCTTCATCGTGCGCGGCTGGAACGACCCGACGCCGGCGGCGATGAAGATGGTTTTCGTGATGAACTTGGTGCCCAGGCTCGTTTCGACGTCGAAGCGGCCATCCTCGCGCTTGTGCACGACGGTGACTTCCTGGCCCAGGTGGAACGTGGGGCCGAACGGTTCGATCTGCTTGAGCAGGCCGTCGGTCAGTTCTTGGCCCGTGCAGGACGGGATCGCGGGAATATCGTAGATCGGCTTGTCCGGGTACAGTTCCACGCACTGGCCGCCGACGGCTGCCAGGGAGTCGATGACGTGGGCCTTGATTTCCAGCAGGCCCAGTTCGAAGACCTGGAACAGGCCGACCGGGCCGGCGCCGATGATGACGGCATCGGTTTCGTGGTTGCCACCGGGAGGGGTGCTGACGATATTCATAGCGATTTTCTATCCTGTGATTGCAAAGGGAACGTCGATCTCTGCCTGCCGTGGGCGACACGCAGGACGGCGTACCGACGCCGTACGCGCGGCGCCAGTGGACGCCGCGCGGTCACGGCACGTGGATCAGCGCACCAGCAGGTGCGTTTTTTCCTTGACGTCCTTGAACTGCTCGGCTTCCGGCAGGGCTGGCTTGGTCTTCGTGATCGAAGGCCAGTTGCGAGACAGGTCCGCGTTGATCTTGATGAATTGCTGCTGGTCCGACGGCACGTCTTCTTCGGCGAAGATGGCGTTGACCGGGCATTCCGCCACGCAGACGGCGCAGTCGATGCACTCGTCCGGATCGATTGCCAGGAAATTCGGGCCTTCACGGAAACAATCTACCGGGCAAACATCGACGCAGTCCGTGTAACGGCAGCTGATGCAAGATTCGGTGACAACGTGGGTCATAGCGGTCCTATTTATGTTGGTGCGCTGGAGTGACGATCTGACAAGGTGCCTGGCGCTGCCGTGCGTCCGGCGCCGTGGTTTGTGCCCGCGGCGATGGCGATCCGCGTCCCCTCCAGCAAAAGCACTGTATTTTAGGGCAATTCGCTCTTTCTCACAATTCAGGCTTAGACACAATACAAATAAGCAAATGCGCGCAGCGGCCGCGCGGGCCGCTGCGCGCACTGCGGGGCGGCAGCCGTGTTCAGGCGGCCAGGATGCGGGCCAGCAGCCGTTCCCACGGCGCGCTGGCGGGGCTGCCGTCCTGCGCAAACGTGACGCTGTGGCGCCGCCCGTCGGCCTCGACCGCGATGGTCCACCGCAGCAGGTCGGCGCCGGTCGCCCGCGCCTGCACTGCCGGGCCGGCCGCAAGGAAGCCGAGCGACGCCAGCGCCGCTTCCAGCGCCGGGCCTGCCGGGCTGACGGCAGTGTCCACCTCATGACGCCGCGCGAGCCCGGCAAAGCCGCCGCTGGCGGTGGCGACGATCTTCATGATGCGTCCTGGCCGACGCCGTAGTCGGCCGCCGCCAGTTCCTCGCTGCTGGCCGGTTCCCGCCCGCCGCGCGCGGCGTAGCCGTGGCACCAGCGTGCCAGCGCCTGCCGTTCCTGCTCCAGCGCGTCGGCAGCGTCGCGGTACTCCGGGTGGTTCATCGTGCCGCAGCAGGCGCGCCGGTCCTGCATGGCGTCGGGCGCGTCGACGACGGCCGGGGCCAGCGCGGCCGCGAATGCTTCCCCTGCGGCGCTGACGACGACCTCGCGCAGCGTGAAGCGGTGGCGGATGAAGCCCAGGTAGTCGGCCGGGCGGCCATCGGCCTGCGCCAGCCGCAGCATCGCGTTGGCCACGTCGGCATAGGTGGCGTTGCGGTCCGGCGCCGCGACCAGCGCGCGCAGCGTCAGGCCGCACAGGTAGCCGCCGACCCGGTGCAGCACGGCCGCATCGTCTTTCAGCCCGGGGCGGCGCTCGAACGCGAAGATGTCGGCCAGGATGTCGTAGACGGCGCCCGTGAATACCTGCGAGATCGCATGCACCTCGGTGCCGGTCTGCGACAGGGCCAGGTCGTTGTCGGCATTGCGCAGGCCGTTCGGCCGGCCCAGCGCCAGGCCGAACTGCTCGGCCATGTCGGCCAGGAAGGTCTTGTCGTGCAGGTCGGCGCGGGTCTGCGCCACGATCGCTTCCACCTGGTCCATCTGGGCCAGCGCCAGGAAGATTGCCGCCAGGTCGCCGAACGACTCGTGCAGCCCGCCCGTCTGCGGCGGCGCCGAGGCCAGGATCCAGCGCGGCTTCAGGCCATCGAGCACCGCGTGGGCCGTCTCGTGCGCGACGATGTCGAACGAGCGGCAGGTGTAGACGCGCGAGGCCGCATCGGCCGTGGCGCCGGCGGGTACGAAGTCGCCGAACTTCAGCGCGCGTTCGGTGCGGCTGTAGTAGGCGTTCATCACGTTGGGCAGGCCATGCGGGAAGACCTGCAGGGGAGCGGTGTCGCTGGCGCTGTTCCAGGCCCAGGGCGCCGGACCGCCGTCGTGCGCGGCCAGCACGCGCTGGAACATCGTCAAGGTCTGGCGCACGACGGCGAACGTGTGCACGGCATCGAACTGGTCGGTGTCGGGTGGCACGACGAAGTCGCCGAACGCGTTCGGCGCCACCGGCGCGATGCCGGGCTGGCCGGAAGCGATGCGGGCGTCGCTTGGGCCCTCCATCAGGACGCCGGGCAGGAAGGCCTTGCGCGTGCCGATATCCGGCACGGACGGGTCCTGCTTCCACATCAGCACGCGGGCCCCGGGCGGGGGCGGCGTGGCCTTCAGGTGCGGCAGGCCGGGCTGCCCCGCCTGCGCGACGGTCTTGCGGTGCAGGCGGTAGGCGGCGGATGGCGTCGGCACGAACCCGACCGGCAACGTTGGTGTCCGGGGCGGCGGCGCCGCGACGGGAATGATGACTGGCTGTTCCATGATGGTCTCCTCGGCCGGCGCCGGAGTGGCGCGCCTGGGGCCATGGTCACGCTGGGCGCAATCACAATGTTTGATGTGGCACAAGCTTTTGTCCTTGCATTGCCGTCGTACAATGCACTCAACGATCATGGAGACCCTCGTGAACCCCAGCACCATCGACCTTGCCGGCGCCGTCCTGTTTGCCATCGCCATCCTGCACACCTTCAGCGCCAAGGTGTTCGAGCGGGTGGCCCACCGCTTCCCCGCCCACGCGGGCATCTGGCACCTGCTGGGCGAAGTGGAGGTCGTGTTCGGCTTCTGGGCGCTGGTGCTGGTGATGTTCATCGGCGCGGCCGCGGGACGGGTGGAGGCCATCGCCTACCTGGACAGCCGCAACTTCACCGAGCCCCTGTTCGTGTTCGTCATCATGGTGATCGCCGCCACGCGGCCCATCCTGCAGACGACCAAGGCCGCCGTCGCGTTGACCGCCAGGGCGTTGCCGCCGCCGGGCAGCATGGGCTTCGTGTTCGTGGTGCTGTCGGTCGTGCCGTTGCTGGGTTCGTTCATCACGGAGCCGGCCGCGATGACACTGGGCGCGCTGATCCTGGCCGAGCGGCTGTATGCGGGCGGTATCTCCGAGCGCTTGAAGTACGCCATCATCGGCGTGCTGTTCGTCAACGTGTCGATCGGCGGCACGCTGACGCCCTATGCGGCGCCGCCGGTACTGATGGTGGCCGCCAAGTGGCAGTGGGACCTGCCGTTCATGCTGGCCAATATCGGCTGGAAGGCGGCGCTGGCGGTGCTCGTCAACGCCGTGGGCGTGACGCTGCTGTTCGCGCGCGAGCTGACGGCGCATCGTCCGGCCGCAGCGGCCCCACAGGAGCGCGTGCCGCTGGCGCTGGTGCTGGCGCACGTGGCGTTCCTGGCCGGCGTCGTCGTGTTCTCGCACCATCCGGCCGTGTTCCTCGGCCTGTTCCTGTTCTTCCTGGGCGTGGCGCAGGCGTACGAACGCTTCCAGGACCGCCTGATCCTGCGCGAGGGATTGCTGGTGGCGTTCTTCCTGGCCGGCCTGGTCGTGTTGGGCGGCAAGCAGCAATGGTGGCTGCAGGAGTTGCTGATGAGCATGAGCAGCGACGCTGTCTATTACGGTGCCACGGCGCTCACCGCGATCACGGACAACGCCGCGCTGACGTACCTGGGCTCGCTGGTGGAAGGCCTCAGCGACGAGTTCAAGTACGCGCTGGTGACGGGCGCCGTGACGGGCGGCGGGCTGACGGTGATCGCCAACGCGCCCAATCCGGCCGGCATGTCGATCCTGAAGGGCTACTTCGAGCTGGAGACGGTGTCGGCCCTGGGGCTGCTGCTGGCGGCACTGGCGCCGACGCTGGTGGCGATCGCCGCTTTCCGTCTGTTGTAGGGCTGTGGCATCATTGCGCCTTTTACCCAACAAGCATGATCCATATCATTCAGGAACACAATCTGGAGCCCGCCGCGGCACGCGCGGCGGCGGAGCAGGTGGCGCAAAAGCTGGCCAGCGAATTCGACCTCGTCTGCAACTGGCAGGGTGACGTATTGCGCTTCGAGCGCAGCGGCGTGGAGGGGGCGCTGACCTTGCTGCCGCAACAGGCGCAGATGCAGATCAAGCTGGGGATGTTGTACGGCGCCTTCGCACCGGCCATCCAGAGCAAGGTGGCAGAGAAGATGCGCAAGGTGTTTGCTGCCGCGTGATAGTGAGGGTCATGGTGCCGGCAAGGAGCGGTGCACCATGAAATTCCTGCTGCGCTCCCATAGGGACTGGCCCTGAAGTTCTTGCGGGATCCGCGGCAACGCTGCCAGACTTCGGGGCCAGTCCCCTGCAGGGACAGGCCCCGGCAAATCAGCCCTTCAGTTCCTCGATCAGGTCGACGTACTGCTGCTGCGCGTCTTCCTGCGACGTGCCCTTCAGGCCGGCCCACGCGTCATACTTGGCGCGGTTGGCGAAGTCCGTCATGCCCGGGCGCTCGCCCGTCACGTCGCCCGCCGAACCCTGCTTGTACAGCGCGTAGATCTTCAGCAGGGTCATGTTGTCCGGACGTTCCGGCAGGTTCTTCGAATCGGCCATGGCCTGGTCGAATTGTGCTTGCAGACTCATTATGGTCCTCTTGTGGTTGGCGATGCGCCATCATACAAAATCCGCACGGTCGTGCCATAGAGGACTTGTTCCAATCCGCGCACCCGGAAACCCAAAAGGGGACAGGCACCTGTCTCGGGGCCATCATGCCCCGAGACAGGTGCCTGTCCCCGGTGTCCCGGCCGCCGCGTCGGCGGCAGAGTACGACTTACTTCTTCTTGGTCGGGTTGACGGCGGCCTTCAGCGTGGCGCCAGCCGAGAACTTCGGCGTCTTCGATGCCGCGATCTTGATCGCTTCACCGGTTGCGGGATTGCGGCCTTTGCGAGCGGCACGCTTGGCGACGGAGAACGTGCCGAACCCGGTGATGCCGACCGTGTCGCCTTTTTTCAGACGTTCGGTAACGATGGCAATCAGGGTGTTCACTGCGTCGTTGGCGGCGGCACCGGACATTTCGGTACGTTTCGCAAATTCTGCAATCAGTTCGCCTTTTTTCATTACTACCTCCTTCGTTAATAGAGGGCGCAGATTAGCATAATATTTGCCGAAAGTAATCCTTTCTCGCGGAACTAACCCATATGGCGACAGGGCTCCGCCGAAATACGCATGCGGGAGGCCATATCCGGCAACGGTCCCGGCCGATGCTGCACTGCACAGCGCGACGAGACGGACGCGGTGCCGGGCCGGCGCGGTGCTAATATGAAGCGGCGTGCGCCAAGTTTGCCCGTAGGACTCGTGCCGGCGCCGCGATACCAACTGGGCGGGGAACGATCATGACCTTTTCCGATGAAACGCTGATGGCCTACGCCGACGGGGAACTGGACGAAGCTACCCGGCACGCCGTCGAAGCGGCTTGTGTCCGCGATGCGGCACTGGCACGCCGTGTCGAACACTACAAGATTCGCCGCACCAACGTCGCTGCCGGGTTCGCGCCACGTGACGACGGTGGCGGCCAGCGGCTGCGCGCGCTGCGGCCGGAACGGTTGGCCACCGTCGTCAGCCTGGATGCCGTGCGTGCGCGGCGCGAGGCATCGCAGCAGGCGGCGCGCAAGGCCAGCCGCGAGCGCGGCTGGTCGTGGAAGGAATGGAGCGCATTGGTCGGGGTGCTGGCCATTGGCGTCCTGGCCGGCAAGTTCGGCCTGTCCTACCTGCAGGAGGACGATGTGCGGGGCGACCTTGTCGCCAGCCGCGACGGCATGCTGATCGCCCAGGGACGCCTGGCGACGGCGCTGGAGCAGCAGCCGTCCGCACCAACGGGCGCTGCGACGACAGCGGCGCCCGCCCCGGTCCGCATCGGCATGTCGTTCGTGTCGACCGAAGGCAGCTATTGCCGCAGTTTCGCCGGCAACAGCGGCACGCAGCAGATCGACGGCCTGGCCTGCAAGGCCGGGCAGGAGTGGCGCATTCCCGTGCTGGTGCAGAACCCGCGGCCGGCCAACGCCGGCAACGAGCGGGCGGCGCAACTCGAAGCGATGCCGTCGCAGGTGGAGTTGTCGATCGAGCAGCGCATGTCCGGCGAGGCGCTCGATGCCAAGGCGGAGCAGGCCGCCATGCAGAAAGGCTGGCAGCGCTGAGCGCATGAAAAAAGGCACCGCGCGGTGCCTTTTTGCTGTCGTTGCCTGGATTACTTCTTGTCGTCCTCATCCTCGTCTTCGTCGTCATCCGACCCGAGGGCCGCCTTGCCGACGTAGATGACACCCTTGCCGGCCGCCACGCCGACGTCGACCGCGGTCGAGGCGACGGTCACGCCGGCACCCACGACGGCACCCGTCACGGCCACCACCGCGCAGCCCGACAGGCTCGCCGCCATCAGCAGGACGACCAGCGCGCGCATCAGACGCCCAGCAGTTCGACGTCGAAGATCAGCGTGGCGTTCGGCGGGATCACGCCGCCCGCGCCGCGCGAACCGTAGCCCAGGTCGGCCGGGATGACCAGCTGGCGGGTGCCGCCCACTTTCATGCCTTGCACGCCTTCGTCCCAGCCGCGGATCACCATGCCGGCGCCCAGGGCGAACTCGAACGGGTCGTTGCGGTCCTTGCTGGAATCGAACTTGGCGCCCTTGCTGCCGTCGTCGTTGCGCAGCCAGCCGGTGTAGTGCACGGTGACGTTCTGGCCCGCTTTCGCCTCGGCGCCTTCGCCCACGACGACGTCGTCGTACTGCAGGCCGGATGGGGTGGTGGTGATGGACATGATGTTCCTTTGTTGTGTCAGTGAGCTGCCGATTGTAGTGCAAGCAACGGCAAAGCGCCATGCGGGCCGCGCCCGTTAAAAGTCCGGCAACGCCAGGCGGCGGCGAGCCGATGACGTTCTGCAAAGGCCGTTGTTTTTCGCTTGAAACCGGCGCCTAAAAGATTGTCCTGCGTAACTATTACTCACGCGTTTAACCGTAAAATAGCGCTTCCTCCCCCATTGGCGCCCCCACCATGTCCCGCATTTTCCGTCGCGTTTTGCTTTCGGCCAGCCTGCTGGCCGCCTGCCATGCTGCCCAGGCCAACGTCCCGCCATCCGGGAACGGCAATGTCGTCGTCGTGCTGAACTCGCGCGACGCCACCGTCCAGCTGCTGGACCAGGGCTCGTACAAGAGCCTGCAGACCTTCGCCGTCGGCAAGGAGCCGCATCACCTGATGGCGACGCCGGACAACAAATCGCTGATCGTGGCCAGCTCCGTCGGCAACGAACTGCTGTTCCTGGACCCGAAGTCGGGCCAGGTGCAGCGTCGCATCAAGGACATCGTCGATCCGTACCAGATCGGCTTCACGCCGGACCAGAAATGGTTTGTCGCCACCGCGTTGCGGCTGGACCGCGTCGACCTGTACAAGTACAACGGGCGCGATTTCACGCTGGCCAAGCGCCTGCCGATGGCCAAGCTGCCGAGCCACATCGCGTTCGACGCGCACAGCACGATGGCGTTCATCACGCAGCAGGGCAGCGACCAGGTCAGCGCCATCGACCTGGCCACGCAAGCCGTCAAGTGGACGATCCCCGTCGGCAAGCTGCCGGCCGGGATCGCGATGACGCCGGACGATAAATACCTGCTGGTCGGCATCATGGGCAGCGACTACGTCGAAGTGATCGACTGGCGTACGCAGAAGACCGTCAAGCGCATCAAGGCCGGCGCCGGCACGCACAACTTCCGTGCCCAGGGCGACAGCCGCTACACCTACGTGTCGAACCGCGTGTCCAATTCGATCAATATCATCGACCAGAAGACGTTGACGAACGTGGGCCAGATCAATGTGCCGGGCGGTCCGGATTGCATGGAAATCACGGCCGACGGCAAGACCATGTGGGTCACGCTGCGCTGGATCAAGAAGGTGGCGGTGATCGACCTGCCGACCCGCAAGGTCGTCAAGTACATCCCGGTCGGCCGCTCGCCGCACGGCGTCTTCTTCGCCAACTCGTCCGCCCGCATGTAACGGGCCGCCGCGACGCATGACCGCGCCCATCCGTCACGCCGCCTTCTGCGGCGCTGCCGTCCTGCTCCTGGCCGCCGCGCCCGCAGGGGCGGGGCAGTGCGGCGGCACCATCTACCTGACGTTCGACACCGGCAGCCAGTCGCAAGCCGAACTGATCGCCGCCACCCTCAAGCGCCATGCCATCCGCGCCACGTTCTTCCTCGCCAACGAGAAGACGGTGCGGGGCGATCATGCGCTCGACCCGTCCTGGGCCGGCTACTGGCAGGCGCGCGTGGCCGAGGGCCATGCGTTCGGCTCGCACACGTTCGACCATGTCTACTACACGGGCGACGGGCCGCGCGGCACCATCGGCGTCCGGCCGCAGTTCGGCGCAGCCGCCGGCAAGCGCCAGCAGTGGACAGCGGCCCAGTACTGCGCCGAAATCAAGCGGGTCGATGCCCGCTTTGCCGAACTGACGGGTCACCATCTCGATCCCCTCTGGCGCGCACCCGGCGGCAAGGTTTCACAGCGTACAATAGCGGCCGCGCACAGCTGCGGCTACGCCCACGTCGGCTGGGCCCCGGCGGGGTTTTCCGGAGACGAGCTCTCCAGCACCGCGTACCCGAACGCGGTGCTGCTGAAGAAGTCCCTGGACACCCTGCGCGACGGCGACATCTTCATGGCGCACATGGGCATCTGGTCGCGCCGGGACGCGTGGGCGCCGGCCAACCTGGAGCCGTTGATCGCCGGGCTGGAAAAGAAGGGCTTTTGCTTTGCCACCTTGCGCGAGCATCCGGGCTTCGGCAAGGGCCATATCCAACGATAGCGAAACAAGAAAAACATGATCCATCTGCTGACCGAATGGTTCGCACAGGCGCAGGGCTGGCTGTTCCAGTCCGTGATCGAACCCGGCTTGTTCCACGCCGGCCTGGCGGACTTCCTCGACGATGCCTTCGAAGGCACCGAATGGTTCCTCATCGGCCTGTGCGAACTGCTGCTGGTCTTCCTCGTGCTGCGCCCGCTGGAAGCGCTCATGCCCGTGCATGGCTTCACCGACCGGCGCGCGCGCTGGAACGACTTCCTCTACACGCTGCTGCACCGGCTGGGCTTCTTCCCCGTGCTGGTCTTCTTCACGGTCGATCCGTTGATGGATCACGTGGCGGGTTGGCTGCGCCTGGAGAACGTGCGCCCCTTCAACCTGGAGAACCTGGCGCCGGACATGAGCCCGCTGGTGAGCTTCGCCATCTATTTTGTCGTGCTGGATTTCTTCGACTACTGGTTCCACCGGGCCCAGCACCAGTTCCGCTGGTGGTGGGGGCTGCACAGCCTGCACCACAGCCAGCAGGACATGAACCTGTGGAGCGACGACCGCAACCACGTGCTGGACGACCTGCTGCGCGACGTCTACCTGGCGCTGGTCGCGCTGGCGATCGGCGTGCCGCCCGGCCAGTACGTGCTGCTGGTATCGCTGTCGCGCATCCTGCAGAGCCTGCAGCACGCCAACGTACGCGTCCACTTCGGCCGCATCGGCGAACGGCTGCTGGTGTCGCCGCGCTACCACCGCATGCACCACGCGGTCGGCCAGGGCCATGAGTCGAAGGGCACGGGCAGCCTGGGCGGCTGCAACTTTGCCGTGCTGCTGCCCATCTGGGACATCGTGTTCGGCACCGCCAACTTCGCGCCGGGCTTTGCCCGCACGGGCGTGCGCGACCAGCTGCCGCGCACCGCGCCGGACGGCTCGCCCGTGCCGGGCCGCGACTACGGCCGCGGTTTCTGGCGCCAGCAGTGGCTGGGGGTGCGACGAATGGTGGAGTTCGCGCGCCGGAGGGCCGGCTGATGCGCGCCGTCGCCAACGCGTACGGCCGCGCCGTACTGTCCCAGCTGCACGTGCGCATGCTGGTGCTGTCGGCCATGCCGCTGGTGCTGTCGCTGGTGCTGTGGGGCCTCGTGCTGTACTTCGGCCTGCAGCCGCTGCTGGACTGGCTGCACACCAATTTCGTCGACTACGAGATCTTCCGCACCACCAGCAGCTGGCTCGAGCGGCTGCACCTGGGCTTCCTGAAGTCCGTCGTGGTGCCGTTTTTCGCGCTGCTGTTGCTGCTGCCGCTGATGATCCTGTCGGCGCTGCTGTTCATGAACGTCGCGGCCATGCCGTTCATCGTGCGCCACGTGGGCGGGCGCCATTATCCGAAGCTGGAGCAGAAGCAGGGCGGCAGCATGCTGGGCGGCCTGCGCGCGGCGCTGTCGTCGTTCGCGGTGTTCATCGTGATCTGGCTGGCCACGCTGCCGTTGTACATCGTGCCGCCGCTGGCCATGATCTCCTCGGCCCTGCTGTGGGGCTGGCTGACCAGCCGCGTGATGTCGTACGACGCGCTGGCGGACCACGCCAGCGAGGAAGAACGCCGCACGATCCAGCGCGAACGCCGCCGCGACCTGCTGGCGATGGGCCTGGTGTCCGGCGCCATGGGTGCCCTGCCGCCGCTCCTGATGGCCGCCGGTGCCGTGCTGTTCGTGGCGCTGCTGCCGCTGGCGCTGGCCGTCATGATGTGGTTGTACGTACTGATCTTCATTTTCACGGCGCTGTGGTTCCAGTACTATTGCCTGGAGGCGCTGGCGCAGTTGCGCGCGCGCGAGCAGGCCAACATCGTAGGACAGGCATGAGGGAGCGGGCATGGCCATTGGACTGATCGTCATCGGCGACGAAATCCTGTCGGGCAAGCGGGTCGACCAGCATTTCCCCAAGGTCGTGCAACTGCTGGCCGCGCGCGGCCTGCAACTGGGCTGGGCGGAGTACCTGGGCGACGATCCGGAGCGCATCGCGGCCACGCTGCGGCGCACGTTCGCCACCAGCGACATCGTGTTCTCCTGCGGCGGCATCGGCGCCACGCCGGACGACCACACGCGCCAGGCCGCCGCCGCGGCATTGGGCCGGCCGCTGGTGCTGCACGAGGAGGGCCGCCGCAACATCGAACAGCGCATCCTGCAGGTGGCACGCGAGGCGGGAAAGGAAACCGACCTGGCGGCGCCGGAAAACCTGCAGCGCCTGAAGATGGCCGAATTTGCCGAGGGCGCCAGCCTGATCCCGAACCCGTACAACAACGTGGCCGGCTTCGCGCTGGGGACGCATTACTTCGTGCCGGGCTTCCCCGTGATGGCCTGGCCGATGATCGAATGGGTACTCGATACGCATCACGCCGAGCTGCACAACCGCGAAGCCCGCGCGGAGCAGGCGGTACTGGTATGGGAAGCGGCCGAATCGGCACTGACGCCGCTGATGGAGGAGCTGGAAAGCACCTTTGCCGGCATCAAGGTGTTCAGCCTGCCGAGCGTAGGCGACGCCCGCACGCGCCGCCATATCGAACTGGGCGTCAAGGGTGCGCCCGACCAGGTCGGTGCCGCGTTCGCCCGCCTGCGCGCAGGCCTCGACGCCCTGCACGCCGAGTACACGCCGGTGCCGCCGCCACCGGCAGTATGACAACGCCGTGACCGCCTTGTGACAGCTTGTTGGCGCGTCAACCGGCGGGGCCGATGCCCCGTTGTTTTTTTGCGAAAAAGCCGGAGCCGCGTCAAATATTCGCGGGGTTGGGCTGTGCGCATGGGGCCGATGTGGTGCAATGTCGTTAGCGCGCTGCAACATGAATCGCCGACGTGCCTGTCGCGGCCGCCGCAAGAACCGAAAATGATGAGCAGTAATGATGAGTAGTAAATTCGCGTAGCAAGAAAGCCATGTCTTCCCAAACCGACCACGAGAGCCAGCGCCTGGACGACGATCAGCCGGCGATGCCGCCACCCTCCGAACCCCGCAAGAGCAAGCGATCCCGCAACGCCTTCATCGTCCTGATGCTGGTGCTGCTGTCGCTCGCCATCTGGTGGCTCGTACAGGAGGTCCGCACCTCGACGATGCAGGCGCGCTATTTCAGCGGCATCGTCAAGCAATTGCATTACAAGGTCGAGCCGGGACCCAGCAAGTCGATCCGCTTCCCCAAGGACAGCCCGTATGACGAGCGGCTTGGCTACGCCAACATGCCGGACTACCTGGCACGCCTGAAGCAGCGCGACTACGAAGTCACCGCGCAGGCGCGTTTCTCGCCGAAGATGGTGCAACTGGCCGACATGGGTGTGTTCACGACGTTCCGCGAGAAGACCCGCACGGGCCTGACGATCTACGACTGCCGCGCACAGCCGCTGTTCACCGCAAGCTACCCGGAGCGCATCTATCCGGGCTTCGAGCAGGCCCCGACGGCATTGATCCACAGCCTGCTGTTCATCGAGAACCGCGAACTGCTCGATACCAAATATCCGACCCGCAACCCGGCCGTCGAGTGGGACCGCCTGTCCAAGGCGATCCTGGAGAAATCGGCCAGTGCCGTCGGCCTGGCCGGCAGCCGCGCCGCCGGCGGTTCCACGCTCGCCACGCAGATCGAGAAGTACCGCCACTCGCCGGAAGGACGCACCGGCTCGATGAAGGACAAGCTGCAGCAGATGGTATCGGCCACGTTGCGTGCCTACCAGCAGGGTCCGGACACGACGGCCGTGCGACGCCAGATCGTGGTCGACTACCTGAACACGGTGCCGTTGTCGGCCAAGCCGGGCTACGGCGAAGTGAACGGCATCGGCGACGGCATGTGGGTCTGGTACGGGCGCGACTTCAACGAAGTCACCGAGCTGCTGTCGGGCCGCATGGACAAGCCGGGCAGCGCGCTGGCGTTCAAGGAAGCGCTGTCGCTGCTGATCGCGCAACGCCGTCCCAGCTACTACCTGGGCGCGGGCGGCGAGGACCTGGAGATCCTGGCCAACAGCCACCTGCGCCTGCTGGCGCAAGCGGGCATCATCACGCCGGCGCTGCGCGACGCGGCGCTGAAGGAAAAGCTGCACCCGGCGCAGGGCAACGGCCTGCAGTCGGCGCCGCCGCTGAACTACGTGACGAAGAAGGCGTCGAACGCGGTGCGCGTGCACCTGGCCAACCTGCTGGGCGACAACCGCATGTACAACCTGGACCGGCTGGACCTGTCGGTGGTTAGCACGCTGGACGCCAGCGCGCAGAAGGCCGTCACGTCGATGCTGCGCCAGTTGCGCGAGGCGGAGGCGGCGCAGCAGGCCGGCCTGACGGGCAAGGGCATGCTGGGCAACGGCGATCCGGCCAACGTCGTCTACAGCTTCACGCTGCTGGAAAAGGGCGACAAGGTCAACTACCTGCGCGTGCAGACGGATAACTACGACCAGCCGCTGGACATCAACGAAGGCGCCAAGCTGGACCTGGGCTCCACGGCGAAGCTGCGCACGCTGGTCACGTACCTGGACATCGTCGCCCAGCTGCACAAGAAATACAGCGGCATGGGCCCGGCCGAACTGCAGAAGCAGGTGGTCGATCCGAAGGACCGCCTCAGCACGTGGGCGCTCGAATGGCTGGCCATGACGCCGACCGACAAGCGCGACCTGACGGCGATGCTGAACGCGGCGATGGAACGGACCTACTCCGGCAATCCTGGCGAGGGCTTCTTCACCGGTGGCGGCCTGCACTACTTCGGCAACTTCTCGAAGGAAGACGACCACCGCATCCTGACCGTGCGCGAAGGCCTGCGCCGCTCGACCAACCTGCTGTTCGTGCGCCTGATGCGCGACGTGGTGCGCTACTACTCGTTCCAGATGCCGGGTTCGTCGGCGAGCCTGCTGGCCGACGCGGACGATCCGCGCCGCGTCCAGTACCTGGCCCGCTTCGCCGACAAGGAAGGCAAGGAGTTCCTGTACCGCTTCTATGCCAAGTACAAGGGCAAGCCGAAATCGCAGCTGGACAAGATCCTCGTCGACAGCATCCGCCCGACGCCGCTGCGCCTGGCGAACATCCATCGCACCTTGTTCCCCGATGCCTCGCTGGGCGAGTTCGCGATGTTCGTCAACGGTAACCTGACGACGCAGAACGAAGTGCCGCAGGCGCGCCTGGAGAAGATGTACGAGCAGTACGCGATGGACAAGTGGAACCTGGCCGACCGCGGCTACCTGGCCAACGTGCACCCGCTGGAACTGTGGCTGGTGGCCTACCTGCGCCAGCACGAGGGCGCGACGTTGTCGCAGGTGGTGGCCGCTTCCGAGAAGGAGCGCCAGGAGGTCTACCAGTGGCTGTTCAAGACGCACCGCAAGCACGCGCAGGACAAGCGCATCGCCGGCCTGCTGGAAATGGAAGCCTTCATGGGCATCCACCGCCAGTGGAAGAGCATGGGCTACCCGTTCGATTCGCTGGTGCCGTCGTATGCGACGACGCTGGGCGCATCGGCCGACCGGCCGGCCGCGCTGGCGGAGCTGATGGGCATCATCGTCAATGGCGGCGTGCGCAAACCCACGCAGCGTATCGACACGCTGCACTTCGCGGCCGGCACGCCGTACGATACCAAGGTGGCACGCGCCAAGCAGGTCGCCGCCGAACAGGTGCTGGCGCCCGAGGTGGCCCGGGTGGTCGCCGACGAGATCCGCGGCGTCGTGGCCGAGGGCACCGCCAAGCGCGCCAAGACCGCGTTCACGGCGGCCGACGGCAGCAATATCGCAGTGGGCGGCAAGACCGGCACGGGCGACCAGCGCTTCGACGTCTACGCGGCCGGCGGTCGCCTGATCGAGTCGCGCTACGTCAACCGCTCGGCGACGTTCGTGTTCAATATCGGCGAACGCTTCTTTGGCAGCATGACGGCCTACGTGCATGGGCCGGAATCGAAGAACTACGACTTCACCAGCGCGCTGCCCGTGCAGCTGCTGACGGTACTGGCCCCCAGCCTGATGCCGCTGATCGAACCGAACCAGCAGGCCGTCGTGCCGGGCGATTCGACGGTGGCCGCAGCCGCCGCCGCGCTGGGTGCGCCGCTGAAGGCCTGCGGCGGCTGACAGATCGGTGCCTGTCCCCTCGGGTCTCGATCGGTGCCGGTCCCCGCGGGTTTCCACCCTCAGTCCGCTTTCTCCAGCTTCCACCGCTGCGACACGTAATCCAGCGTGATCCGATGGCCCGCTAGCGCGCGCAGGCCAAGCACGCCCGCCAGCGGTACCGCCAAGCGCAATTCCTTCCCTTCGCAATACGATACGATGCCCGGCGCCAGCCGCTGGCCCGCCAGCGCGATCGTACCGCCCACCGTGGTGTCGTGGCAGCGCAGCGGCGCCGCATCCATCGCATTGCTGACTGCGTAGGAACGCACTGCTGCCGTGTCCGCCAGCGCGCGCCCGCCCGACAACACGGTCCATTGCGCCAGCGTCGGGGCGACCACCCCGAAACGCGCCGAGCCGGTGTCGAACAGCAAGTGGCCCGGCGTGCCGTCGAACAGTAGTGCCGGCAGCAGCGGATAACCGCCGCCTGCCGGCCCCCGCAGGTAGCGCATCGGCTGTGCCATCCTGTCCGACCCCAACGTGGCTCCGGGCACGAAGGCATAGCGGCTGCCGGGGAAGTCGAGCGCCAGGGTGCCATGTTCGAAGAAGCCGTTGCCGACGGAGCCCACGGCACATTCGCCCTGGCGTACCTGTGCCAGGACGGCGGCAGGGGCCTGCACGGTTTTCTCCAGGTCGCCGATCCTGACCTGCACGGCGGTGGCGGGCGCCTTTGCGTCGCTGGCCGGCCCGTGCCACAGCACGGCATCCGGCGCCCCGGTGTCGAGCTGCAGCCAGCACTTCCTGCCGTCGATCTGCGCCCGCAGCAACAGCGCCACGCGCTCGTCCCCCGGGCCGATCGCCGCGCTGACGGCATAGTCGAATTCGTGCCAGTCCGGTGGCGCTGTCGCGCCGGCCAGCGGCCATCCCGCCATTACCAGCACCGCAGCAGTGCCACGCATTCCGCTTTTCCCATGTCCAGTCCTTTTTCATAGCGTGCGCGCATTATAGGCAATCGCGTCGGCGCGGTCGAATATTTGCGATAAATATCACTTGCACGATGATAGCTATTTATCCGCTGTTGCTGAATTACGCAGCCTGTTAATAATGACAGGTGCGCAACAGCGAATTACCGGCAGTCTTGACCAGTTAATTTTTTGAAAATAAACTGCCGCCGGCATTTGCGCGAATGCTTCTCATTCATGGCGCCATTAAAAGGCGACGTGATAACGACTGAAGTTCAATCTTATTTAGGATGATATGAGCGACAAATTGATCAACAAAAGCACGATCTCGACTCAGGTCGAGTTCGACGAGTTCGGCGGCTTCACGCTGACGGAAGTGCTGGACGCGGATCTGCTGGAAGCGGTTGGCGGAGGAGGAGAGGTCAAGATCCCTATCCCGGACATCAACTTATACTGCCCGACTACCAACAACTGTCCGCCCCCGACGCCGCCAACACCGCCGGCGCCGCCGACCCCGACTCCGAAGCCGCCTGAACCACCGAAAACGGAGCTGGACGGCGACGAAGGCTGAGTTCCCGGCGCGGGTTGAGGGCTGTTGAACCAGCCTGACGCCCACGGTAAAGCGGCGGCCCCGGGGCCGCCGCCGGCCGGGCGCATCGATAAGATGCGCCCGATCTGCAGGTTTTAATGTAACGATTCTGAAATAATCGGGGCAAACGTGATTGATAATACGAGGCGGGCAATTATTTCATCGCTCGATCCGAAAAGGATGGAGTTGATCATTTATCCGACGGAGCAGTGCAATTTTCGCTGCACCTATTGTTACGAGGATTTTTTGCTCGGCAAGATGCCGCCGGCTGTTATTTCAGGAATAAAGAACCTGATCAGTGCGCGGGTCGGTAAGATCGATCATCTGCAAATAGGCTGGTTCGGCGGCGAGCCGCTTGCGGCAAAAGACGTCATTTATGACATTTGTGACCACGCCCAGCGCGAATGTGCCGCGCACGACGTCCATCTGTCGGGGCACGTGACCACCAACGGCTATTTTCTCGACCTCGATACGGTTGCCACCTTGTCCGGCTACGGCCAGCGCGGCTACCAGATCTCGCTGGACGGCCTGGGCGCCGACCATGACGCGACTCGCAAGCTGATGTCCGGCGGACCCACCTTCCAGCGCATCTGGAGCAACCTGAACGCGTTAGCAAGCTCCGACCTGGACTTTCGCATCGTGCTGCGGGTGCACCTGACCACCGACAACCTGGCCTCGATCGAGCGGCTGGCCCATGCGCTGCGCGACGGCCTGCTGCGCGATCCCCGTTTTTCCGTTTTCGTCAAACCGATCGAAAACCTGGGACCGGATGCGGCGCACAGCTTCACCATCCCGCCTGCGGAGCGGGAAGCGATCATGGCGCGCATCCACGCGGCGTTCGACCTGCCGGTGCCCCTGCCGCCGCTCCCGGGCGCGCCCAGCGTGGCCGCCGCGCCCAAGATCTGCTACGCGGCCCGGCCCAACTCGCTGGCCATCCGCGCCGATGGCACCGTCCAGAAATGCACCGTAATGATGGCCGACGAGCAGAATCGCCTGGGCCAGGTCCGCGCCAACGGCGCCCTCAACCTGGACCGCGACAAGATGGCGTACTGGATGCGCGGCTACGACTCGATGGATGCGGGCGAGCTGAAATGCCCGGCCCACAAGAGCCGTCCCGCCGTCGGCCGGACGATCCCGATCGTTCCAGCCTGACGCTGTCGCCGCTTCGAACACACAACTTAACAGGAATCCCATGCATATCCAGTTCGGCCTGTCGCGCCAGGCCTTCCACAGCGAATACCACGAGAAGAACTACCTGCTGCTGCGCGGTGCGCTGCGCAACGCACCGTTCTCGATGGCGGACATCGACCAGGTGCTGCACGCCACCGAGCCCACCGGCCCGATGATGCGCATTAATAACAACGGCACGTTCGTGCCCGAGGAAGCGTTCGTCGAGGTGTACAACGACCTGGGCACGATGCGCCGCCGCGTCATCCGCCAGAATTTCTATGCGCTGCTGAAGGGCGGGGCGACGTTGATCCTGAACCGGGTCGATGCCCGCCAGCGCCTGATCCGCGCGCTGTGCCTGGAGGTGTCGCAGTTCACGTCCCAGCACACGCTGGCCAACGGCTACCTCGCGTTCGGCGACAAGGCCTCGTTCGGCAAGCACTGGGATTGCCACGACGTGTTCGCCGTACAGCTGCACGGCCGCAAGCGCTGGCAGCTGTTCCGGCCGACGATGGAACTGCCGCTGCCCAGCCAGACCAGCCGCGACGTCAAGAGCGAATGCCCGGCCGAGCCGGACCTGGACATCATCCTGGAGGCGGGCGACGTGCTGTACGTGCCGCGTGGCTGGTGGCACTGTGCCACGCCGATCGGCGAGGAGACGTTCCACGTCGCGATCGGCGTGCACCCGCCGTACGTGTCCGAGTACATCAACTGGCTGTGCAGCACCAAGCTGCCCGAGTTCCTCAGCTGCCGGCGCAGCATGCGGTTCGGTGCCGACAACCTCGCCCTGGTGCAGGCCGCCAGCCAGGACGTGCTCGCCGCGCTGGCCAACGAGGCCAACCTGGCCGAGTACCTGGCGCTGATCAACCATTCCGACCGCGTGCAAAGTCCGTTTAACCTGCGCGAAGGCGTCAGCGGCGCGCCGGCAACCATGCCGGCCGACACGGAAGTGCGGCTCAACGCGGTCTATCCCCGTGCCGGCACGGACGGCCAGGTGATCGTCAACGGCAGCGCCGTGACGCTGCAGGGCGTGGAGCACGACCTGATGCTGCAGCTGTGCGCCGGCCAGCCTGTCACGATCGCCCAGCTGGAGAGCCGCACCGGTGTCGCCGGCGACGTCGTCCGCACAGGGCTGGCTGGCCTGCTGGCACGCGACCTGGTCCAGTTGATGACGCCGGCCTGACATGGCGCTGCCGCAATTTCGCAAGGAAGTCACCCAGGCCCAGCGGGAAAACGCCGCCATGTTCGGCGACGTCTTCCTGGGCAGTCCCCTGCATCACCGCCTGTATGCGGTAGCGGGGGCCGCCATCGGTATCGGCCTGCTGCTGCTGCTCGTGTTCGGCCAGTACAGCCGGCGCATCAGCGTGCCGGGCCAGCTGCTGCCGGAGCAGGGCGTGATCCGCCTGTCCGCCCAAGCCACGGGGACGGTCATCGCCGCGCAGGTGGCGGAGGGTGTCGAGGTGGGCGCCGGCGCGACGCTGTTCCGCCTTGCGAACCCCCGTTACGGCAGCAATGGCGACGACGCCAACGTCGGCATGGCGGCGGCGATCACGGCGCGCCGCGACGCACTGGCACGGGAGCTGCAGTCCACCCAGGCCATCCAGGCCAGCGAAGGCGCGGCGCTGCGGCAGCGCCTCGTCGGCCTGGCCCGGCAAAAGGAAACCTTGCAGCGCCAGCACGCGCTGGCGATCGAACGCCAGAAGCTGACGCGCCAGGCCCTGGACAAGTTCAAAAAGCTGGCCGAGACGGGCTACGTGTCGGGCGAGCAGCTGCTGCAGAAAGAGGGCGCGCTGCTCGAACACGTGCAGGTCGCCGTGGCGCTGGAAACGCAGCTCGAGGAGCTGGAGCAGCAGATCGACAGCGCGCGCAAGGAGCAGCTGGCCTTGCCGCTGAAGCACGCCAATACGCGCTCGGCGCTGGCGCGTTCGTATGACGAGGTACGGCAGGAACTGGTCGAGCAGGAGGCCTACCGGGGCGCCGCGATCGTGGCGCCCGTGGCGGGCAAGGTCACGGCCATCATGGCCAAGCCGGGCAGCGTCGTCGCGCCGGGCCAGCTGGTGGCGACCTTGATCCCCGCCGGGGCGCGGCTGCAGGCCAACCTGTACGTGCCCAGCCACGGCATCGGTTTCGTGCGCGAGGGCGCCCGCGTCTACCTGCGCTATCGGGCGTTCCCGTACCAGAAGTTCGGCCAGGCGGCCGGTACCATCGTGGACATTTCCGCGACCAGCATCCGGCCGGACGAACTGGATAACAGCATCAAGGCGGCGGAGCTGACGGCGGTCAACAACAACGAGCCGCTGTACCGGGTGCGCGTGGCACTGGACAGCCAGCGGGTGCAGGCCGACGGCCGCGCCATCGCCCTGCTGGCCGGCGGCCTGCTCGATGCCGACATTGTCCTCGACCGCAAGCCGCTGTACCAATGGATCTTCGACCCGATCGGGAAATTCACTCGGAGCATGAGTTTATGAATCAACTTGCCGCGGCCCTCGGCGCCCTGCGTTTCGGCGTGCGCCGCCGCCTGCCGATCATCCACCAGAGCGAAATCTCGGAATGCGGACTGGCCTGCCTTGCCATGGTGGCGCAGTACCATGGCGCGCATTTCGACATGCTGGAATTGCGCCGGCGCTTTTCCGTATCGCTCAAGGGGCTGCCGCTGGCGGGCATGGTGCGCGCCGCCAATGCGATCCACCTGGCCGCGCGGCCGGTGCGCCTGGAGATGGGCGGCCTGACGCAATTGAAGCTGCCGTGCGTGTTGCACTGGAACTTCAATCACTACGTGGTGCTGGAAAAGATCCGCGGCAGGCGCCTGACGATCCACGATCCGGCACTGGGCATCCGCACGGTGACACTGGAGGAAGCGTCGCGCTGTTTCACCGGATTCGCCCTGGAGCTGTGGCCGAACGAAGGCTTCGCGCCCATCAAGAAGACCCAGCGCATTCCGCTGTCGCTGATACTGGGCAAGGTGGTGGGCTGGAGCACGCCCGTCGTGACGGTGCTGCTGCTGGCGGTGGTACTGGAGATCACGGCGTTGCTGTCGCCGCTGTTCATGCAGTTCGTGCTGGACGAGGTGATCCCCGCGCACGACCAGCCGCTCCTGCTGCTGCTGGCCGTGGCGTTCGGCCTGCTGTACCTGACGCAGAACCTGATCAGCATGATGCGTTCGACCGTGCTGCTGCGCATGAGCACCCTGTTCAGCGTGCAGGTCCGCTCCAACCTGTTCCATCACCTGCTGCAGCTGCCGCTGAGCTTTTTCATCAAGCGCAGCCTGGGCGACGTGGCCTCCCGCTTCGCGTCCATCGACGTCATCCAGCGCACCGTCACGACCTCGTTCATCGAAGGGGTGCTCGATGGCCTGATGGCGCTGGCCACGCTGGTGCTGATGCTGATGTACAGCCCGAAGCTGGCCGTCGTCTCCATCGCGGCACTGGCCGTCTACATCGCCGGGCGCCTGCTGTGGTACCGGCCGCTGCACTCGGCCACGGAAGAACAGATCATCAACGCCGCGCGCCAGAACAGCCACTTCCTGGAGTCCGTGCGCGGCGTGCGCGCCATCAAGCTGTTCGGCCGCTCCGAACGGCGCCACAGCGGCTGGCTCAACCTCGTGGTCAGGCAGGTCAACTCCGACCTGCGCACGCAATACCTGCACCTGCTGTACGGCGGCGCCAACAGCGTCATCTTCTCCATCGAGAACATCCTGATCGTCTACATGGGGGCCAGCGCCGTGCTGGCGGGGGAACTGTCGGCCGGCGTGCTGCTGACGTTCATGGCCTACAAGTCGCAGTTCGGCTCCCGCGTCACGGCGCTCGTCAACAAGTACTTCGACCTGAAGATGCTCAGCCTGCAGATGGACCGGGTCTCGGACTTCATCGTGGAAAAGCCGGAAGCGGCGCCCGTGGACGACCTGAACGAGGAAGCACAGGCGCCGCTGGAGCCCAGCCTCGAGTTGCGCGGCCTGGCCTTCCGCTACGGCGAGCATGAGAAGTTCATCTTCACCGACGTGAACCTGCAGGTGGCGGCGGGCGAGTTCGTCGCGCTGGCCGGGCCGTCCGGCTGCGGCAAGTCGACGCTGATGCAGGTCATGCTGGGAGTCTACCCGCCTACCCGGGGCACCGTGCTGATCGGCGGGGTGGACGCCACCTCGATCGGCCGCCAGCAGCTGCGCCGCATGATCGGCACCGTGATGCAGGACGACGAACTGTTTGCCGGTACGATCGCCGAGAACATCTCCTTCTTCGACGACGACGTGGACCTGGACTGGGTACGCGAATGCGCGCGCATGGCGGCGGTGGAGCAGGAGATCAGCAGCATGTCGATGGGCTTCCACACGTTCATCGGCGACATGGGCAGCGTGCTGTCGGGCGGACAGAAGCAGCGCATCCTGCTGGCACGCGCGTTGTACAAGCGACCGTCGCTGCTGCTGCTGGACGAAGCGACCAGCCATCTCGACGTCTACAAGGAAAAGCAGGTCAACGAAGCCATCTCGGCGCTGAACATCACCCGCATCATCATCGCGCACCGGCCCGATACGCTGGCCAGCGCGGACCGGGTCATCCCGTTCGCCAGCCTGATGCCGGCGGCGGAGCGCCCGGCCACGTTGCGGCCCGTCGCGGCCTGACCCGCGACTCATGCGGCAACGGGAGCCTGGTCCCTTGGGTCAGGATATTTGGGGACAGCCTCCGATTCGGATAATTGGGGACAGCCTCCAATTCGCGATTCGGGTGCCAGCGCCGCCGCGCAGTTGGATAATTGGGGACAGCCTCCGATTCGCGATTCGCGTGCCAGCGCCGTCGCGCAGTGGGAATCGGAGGCTGTCCCCAATTCCGAGGCTGCCTCGATTTCGGGTCCGGTGCCTGTTCCTTAGGGTCACCCTTGCGCACAAGGCGAAAAGTTGGCAAGGTAGCCAGCCATGAAACCCGTCCTCCGCTCCACGATGAACCGCATCCGCAAGTTCACGAATTTTTCGGTCCGTGACCTCGTCGCGTCCGCCGCCCCCACCATCCTCGTCATCGCCGCCGTCTGCCTGGCGGCCTACCTGATCGTCGATCCCGCGCCGCCCCGCAAGGTGGTGCTGGGCACGGGCCAGGACAACAGCGCCTACGACGTCTTCGGCAATCGCTATGCGGCCGCGCTGAAGCGGGATGGCATCGCCGTCACCTTGCAGGGCTCGCACGGCTCGCGCGAGAACCTGCGCCTGCTGAAGGAGGGCAAGGTGGACATCGCGTTCATGCAGAGCGGGACCACCGACGACGCGGCCGCCGAGCGGGAAGGGCTCGTGTCGCTCGGCAGCCTGTTCACGGAACCCGTCTGGCTGTTCCTGCGCGAGCGGCCCGGCCAGCCGGCCCAGCCGCCCATCACGCAGCTGACGCAGTTGCGTGGCCTGAAGATCAATATCGGCGCGAAGGGCAGCGGCGCGCCCCGCCTGTTCCGCCAGGTGCTGGACTTGAACGGCGTCGCCCCAAGCGAGCTGCAGGTCAGCCAGCTCGACAACACGCCCGCCACGGTGGAGCTGCTGGAAGGGCGCATCGACGGCCTCGTGTTCGCGGCCGCCCCGGACGACCAGCTGATCCAGATGCTGCTGCAAACGCCCGGCATCTACCTGTTCGACTTCACGCAGGCGGAAGCCTACGCGCGCCGGCTGCCGTTCCTGACGCACGTGACGCTGCCGCGCGGGATCGTCGACCTGGGGCGCGACCTGCCGGCGCGCGACTACCACCTGATCGCGCCGACCGCGACGCTGGTGGCGCGCGATGACCTGCACCCGGCCCTGATCGAACTGTTCGTGCAGGCCGCCGCGAAGATCCATGGCGGGGCAGGGTGGTTCTCGCAGCAGGGCCAGTTCCCGTCCGCGCGCTACACCGAGATTCCCGTGGCGGGCGAGGCGGCCAAGTTCTACAAGGACGGCGCCCCGTTCCTGCAGCGGTACATGAGCTTCTGGCTGGCCAATTTCCTCGACCGCATGTGGGTGCTGGTGGTGGCGCTGGGCGCGCTGATCCTGCCGCTGTCGAAAGTGGTGCCGCCGCTCTATGTATGGCGCATCCGCTCGCGCATCTATCGCTGGTACGGCCAACTCCGCACGGTGGAGCAGGCATTGGAAGACGCGCCGCGCGACGCGCCGGAAGCGCAGCGGGTGGCGGTGGCCCGGGCCCAGCTGGCCCGCCTGAACGACATCGAGGACCGCGTCAACCAGATCTCGGTGCCGCTGTCGTTCGCCGACGACCTGTATGGCCTGCGCAGCCACATCCAGTTCGTGCGGCAACGCATTCTTAGCCAGACGCCGGGTTTGGCACAAGAAAATACGGTAATCGTGGAATAGACCGTTTGTTTACCGCCACAACTTGCCTCTCTTGCCACTGATAGATTTGACAGCGAGGCGGCATCGCCAGGAAGATGAAGCGGCCAACATCAACAGGAAGGGATCGCGATGCACCGTAATTCCGTACCCCAGAAGCTGCTTCTCGCCGCCGCCATCGCCACGCTGTTCGGCCAGGCCGGCGCCCAAACCCAGGTCGCCGACAGCCCTGTCGTGGACAGCGGCGCCACCGTCATCGTGACGGGCACGCGCGTGTCGAACCGCACCGTGCTCGATACGTCGTCCCCGGTGGACATCATCTCGGCCGACACCATCAAGAATACCGGCGTGCCGGAAATCACGCAGGCCTTGTCGGTGGCGCTGCCGTCGCTGAACTTCCCCCGCCCCGGCCTGGCCGACGGCACCGATACCATCCGGCCCGCCACGTTGCGCGGGCTGGCGCCGGACCAGACGCTGGTGCTGGTCAATTCCAAGCGCCGCCACACGTCGTCGCTGGTGAACCTGAACGGCACGATCGGGCGCGGCTCGGCGGCCGTGGACATGAACACGATCCCGACGGGCATCGTCAAGAACATCGAGGTGCTGCGCGACGGCGCCTCCGCGCAGTACGGCTCGGACGCCATCGCCGGCGTCGTCAACATCCGGCTGCGCAACGACCGCAGCGGCGGCGAGGCGGTCGTCAGCTACGGCAAGCGCATCACCGACTACAGCTTCGCGCCTGTCGCGGGGCCGGCCGGGGCGACGTGGACCAGCGAGACGGAACGTTCGCGTCGTGACGGCGGCGTCGCCACCGTCAGCCTGTGGAAGGGCCTGGGCTTCGGCGAGACGGGCTTCGTCACCATCGCGGCCGAATACAAGGACCAGGACCATACGGAGCGCAGCGGCTACGACATGCGCCAGCAGTACCCATTGGTCAATGGCCAGTTCGATCCGCGTGAGAACACGATCGACCGCTTCAACGCGTGGTACGGCGAGCCGGAGATGAAGCAGTCCACCGTGTTCGTCAACGCGGGCACGAACCTGGGCGGCACCGTCAAGCTGTATGGCTGGAGCAGCTACCAGAAGCGCGAGGCCCGTTCGGCCGGCTTCTTCCGTCGCGCCCTGCAGGACAACAACGTCATCGCCATCTATCCGAACGGCTTCCTGCCGATCATCGCGCCGGACGTGGATGACTTCAGCATCGCGGGCGGCGTCACGTGGAACCTGGACGGCTGGGACATGGACAGCTCGCTCAGCTACGGCAAGAACAAGATGGACTACACCATTGAGAACACGCTGAACCGCTCGCTGGGCGCGGCGAGCCCCACGACCTTCGACGCGGGCGGCTATTCGTACGAGCAGCTGACCTACAACCTGTCGGCCGTGCGCCAGTTCGACGTGGGCCTGTCGTCGCCGCTGAACCTGGCGCTGGGCGCCGAGGCGCGTCGCGAGGGCTACGAGCTGACGGCCGGCGAGCCGGATTCGTACCGCAACGGCGGCGCATTGCTGCCGTCCGGCCTGCCCACGGCATCGGGCGCGCAGGTATTCCCGGGCTTCCGCCCGTCCGACGAGACGGACAGCCACCGCAACGCGTTCAGCGTATTCGGCGACGTGGAAGCGAACCTGACGCCGGACCTGCTGGCATCGTTCGCGGTGCGCGGCGAGCATTACTCGGACTTCGGCAACAACTGGTCCGGCAAGCTGGCGGGACGCTACAACTTCAGCCCCGCGTTCGGGCTGCGCGGCTCGGTGCAGAATGGCTTCCGCGCGCCGTCGATGCAGCAGCAGTTCTTCACGTCGACGTCGACCAATTTCATCAACGGCATCCCGTTCGACATCACGACGTTCAAGCCGACCGACCCGGCCGCGGTGGCGCTGGGCGCCAAGCCGCTGGACGCGGAGAAGTCGACCAACTTCTCGCTGGGCGCGGTGGCGAAATTCGGCCGCGGCAGCGTGACGGTGGACGGCTACAAGATCAACATCCGCAACCGCATCGTGTTGTCCGAGAACCTGACGCAGGCCAACGTGCGCAACTACCTGACGGCCAACGGCTTCCCCGGCGTGGGCGGCGGGCGCTTCTTCATCAATGGCGTCGATACGACGACGAAGGGCGTCGACGTGGTGGTGAACTATCCGTTCGCGCTGGGCGACATCGGCCGGCTGGACGTGACGGTGGCCGGCAACTACACGGACACGGAAGTGACGAAGGTGCCGCAGACGGCCGAGCTGGCGGCGCTGTCGCCGGCGCCCGTGCTGTTCGACCGCGTCAACGTGCTGACGTTCGAGCAGGGCACGCCAAAGACGAAGCTGACGGCCAGCGGCACGTGGACGCGCGGTGCGCTGGGCGCCACCTTGCGGGCGACGCGCTACGGCAAGGTGCTGACGCCAAGCTCGGCACCGTTCCCGGATCACATGATGTCGGCCCGCACGCTGGTGGACCTGGAAGGGCGCTACGCCATCACCAAGGCGATGACGTTCGCGATCGGCGCCGAGAACCTGTTCGACCAGTATCCGGACCCGTATCCGGCCGTGCTGAACTCGACGGGCAATGCGCCGTTCACCAACTACTCGCCGTTCGGACGGTCGGGGCGCTACGTCTACGCTCGCTTGAGCTATTCGCTGTGATGTCGGGCTTGGGGACTGTCCCTGCGGGACTGTCCCCGGTTTTCCGGGTTGGCCGATGAGCCGCCGGGTAGCCTGCGCGACGCATCGACGGCGCGGATAAAGACCAGGGACATGGTGCTGGCATGCACGCCAGCATCGCTGCGCAGGCGAGGAGCGGCGCTCCTCGAAACCCCTGCTGCGGGGACAGTCGCTAGGCCCCACCCAGGGCAACCCCGCCTTGCACCATCCCCCCACCGTCTTGCGATGCCCATCGGCATCCTTGTCGCCTTCAAAACCCTCCAGGATATCGAAGCTGTTGGCGAAGCCGTTCTCGGTGGCCAGCCTGGCGGCATGGCGCGAGCGCACGCCCGAGCGGCACAGGAACAGCAGTACGTCGTCCGGCGCCGCTTGCGTAGCCAGCTGCGCGACGAACTCCGGATTGGGCGCGCCGCCCGGATACGTGCTCCACTGCACGGCCCCGTGCTGCGCTTCCGGGATCGCGACACGGCCGACCCAGTCGCGCTCGGCGTTGGTGCGCACGTCGATCAGGCGCACGTTGGCATGTTCCAGGAGTAACTGATGCGCTTCCTGGGGCGTGACCGCGCCAGCATAGGGCAGGCCGGCGCCACGTTCGCGGGCGCGCTGCAGGATGTCGTTGTTGGAGCTCATTTGGCGGTAATTCCTCTGGATCTTCGTTGATCGTTCCCTACCTACCGGTCCGTACGAACGGGTCGGCGACCTGGCGCTGCACCAATTTCTCCACATTTTGGGGTGCCTCGCCCAAATCCGGTGCAAAATGACCACTTCGCACCAAAGCGGTGCGCTCAGCCGGGTGCGCCAGCGTGGTGCAGAAACACGCCCGGGCGGGCCTCGAACGATTTTAGTTTCCGTAGGCAGCAAGATCAATGAAGCAATTCGTTATTGCTTAGTCGGTTCCTGCTGGCACGCTTTCTGCTTTACATAGCTGGAGTTTCCGCCGCACTACGGTGTTGGCAGCCCTTTCACTTAGGAGATACGCATGGCAATGACCGCCGAAGAAGTTTTGCAGATGGTAAAAGACAACGAAGTCAAATTCGTTGATTTCCGTTTTGCCGATACCCGTGGCAAGGAACAGCACGTGACCGTGCCCGTTTCGCACTTCGATATCGACAAGTTCGAAAGCGGCCATGCCTTCGACGGATCGTCCATCGCCGGCTGGAAAGGTATTGAAGCATCCGACATGATCCTGCTGCCGGATCCGACCACCGCCAACATCGACCCGTTCATGGAAGAGACGACGCTGTTCATGCAGTGCGACGTCATCGAACCGTCGGATGGCAAGGGCTACGACCGCGACCCGCGCTCGATCGCCAAGCGCGCCGAAGCCTACCTGAAGTCCTCGGGCCTGGGCGATACCGCCTACTTCGGTCCGGAACCGGAATTCTTCATCTTCGACTCCGTCAAGTGGAAGATCGACATGTCCGGCGCGATGGTCAAGATCGATTCCGACGAAGCGTCGTGGTCGACCGACAAGGACATCGAAGGCGGCAACAGCGGCCACCGTCCGACCGTCAAGGGCGGCTACTTCCCGGTGCCACCGGTCGATTCGTTCCAGGACATGCGCTCGGAAATGTGCCTGATCCTCGAATCGATGGGCATCCCGGTCGAAGTGCACCACCACGAAGTGGCGGGCGCCGGCCAGAACGAAATCGGCACCAAGTTCTCGACGCTGGTCGAGCGCGCCGACTGGACGCAGAACATGAAGTACGTGATCTGGAACGTGGCGCACAGCTACGGCAAGACCGCCACCTTCATGCCGAAGCCGGTCGTGGGCGACAACGGCTCGGGCATGCACGTGCACCAGTCGATCTGGAAAGACGGCAAGAACCTGTTCGCCGGCGACGGCTATGCAGGCCTGTCCGACTTCGCGCTGTACTACATCGGCGGCATCATCAAGCACGCCAAGGCGCTGAACGCGATCACCAACCCTGGCACGAACTCGTACAAGCGCCTGGTGCCTGGCTACGAAGCACCGGTCAAGCTGGCTTACTCGGCCCGCAACCGTTCCGCATCGATCCGCATCCCGCACGTGGCGAACCCGAAAGGCCGCCGCATCGAGACCCGTTTCCCGGATCCGCTGGCGAACCCGTACCTGTGCTTCGCCGCGCTGATGATGGCCGGCCTGGACGGCGTGCAGAACAAGATCCACCCGGGCGAAGCGGCGTCGAAGGACCTGTACCACCTGCCGCCGGAAGAAGACGCGCTGATCCCGACCGTCTGCGCCTCGCTGGAGGAAGCGCTGGATCACCTGAACAAGGACCGCGAGTTCCTGACCCGCGGCGGCGTGTTCACCGATTCGATGATCGATGCCTACATCGAACTGAAGATGACGGAAGTGACCCGCATGCGCCAGACGACGCACCCGGTCGAGTTCGACATGTACTACTCGCTGTAACAGCGACATGCCGGTCTTGAAACACCGGTAACGAAGACGCGAGGATGGCGGCAAGCCCTCCTCGCGTTTTTTTTCGGATGTTGTATAGTCGGGGCATGAAGATCCGCCGCATTTCCGTACCCGTTGTCTTGTTGTCCACGCTGCTTGGTTCGACCGCCCAGGCGCAGATCTACCGCTGCGTGGACGCCAGCGGCCACAAGGAATACACGGACCGCAAGAAGGGCAGCCACTGCGTGGCGCTGGACTTGCCGGACCCCGTGATCGCGGCGCCGCCGAAGCGGGAAGGGCAGCCACGGCCGCGGCCGGCAACGAGCGCTGCGGCGGCCACGCCGGCACCGGCACCGTCGGCCTTCCCCCGCGTTGACAGCGCGGAGCAGAAGGCGCGCGACGCGGACCGGCGCCAGATCCTCACCGACGAACTCAACGCCGAAATGACCAAGCTTGGCGAGCTGCGCCGCGAATTCAACAACGGCGAGCCGGAACGTCGCGGCGACGAGCGCAACTACGCCAAGTACCAGGAACGGGTGGCGAACCTGAAGACGTCCATCGCCCGTTCGGAACAGAACGTCGAAGCGCTGAAGCGGGAAATCGCCAACATACGATGAAAATTGTGACCAATATCGCGCGCGCGGCAGCTGCCGCGGCGGCGGCCTTTCCACGCCCGTCCGCGCTGGCGGGCCTCGACCTGCTGGCCTCGGCCGTCGTCATCGTCGATGGGACCGGGCATATCGTGTACGCCAACGCGGCGGCCGAGAACCTGCTGGAAAGCTCGCTGAAGGCATTGTCGCGCCAGAAGCTGTGCAGCCTGTTTGCCAACCCGGCCGAACTGGACAACGTGATCGCGCAAGCGCGCGCGCACAAGTTCTCCGACCTGCGCCAGGAGCTGGCTCTGGAGCGGGCCGGGCGCGAGGCCTTGCACGTGCACACGATCGCCAGCGCGCTGGACGAGCCATCCGACAACGTGCTGCTGGAACTGCGCGAGACGGTGCAGCAGATGAAGCTGGACCGCGAGGAGCGCCTGCTGGACCAGAGCCAGGTCAACAAGGAGCTGATTCGCAACCTGGCGCACGAGATCAAGAACCCGCTGGGCGGCATCCGCGGCGCCGCGCAACTGCTGGAGATGGAGCTGCCGCCGCTGCACCTGCAGCAGTTGCGCGAGTACACGCAGGTGATCATCAAGGAAGCCGATCGGCTGCAGACCTTGGTCGACCGGCTGCTGGCACCGCACCGGCGCCCGCACATTGTCGGCGACGTCAATATCCACGAGGTGCTGGAACGGGTGCGCAGCCTGATGATGGCGGAGTTCCCGTCCGGCCTGGCGATCGTGCGTGACTACGACGCGTCGCTGCCCGAGTTCCGCGGCGACAAGGAACAACTGATCCAGACGGTGCTGAACATCGCCCACAACGCGGCGCAGGCGCTGGCCGAACGCATCGATGCGGGCGACGCTCAGATCGTTTTCAAGACCCGCGTGGCACGGCAGGTGACGCTGGCGAAGGTCCGTTATAACCTGGCATTAGATTTGCATATCATCGACAATGGACCTGGCATCCCGCCGCAGATCCGCGACCGCATCTTCTATCCACTCGTCTCGGGCCGGGACGGAGGAAGCGGCCTCGGCCTGACGTTGGCGCAGACCTTCGTGCACCAGCACATGGGCGTCATCGAGTGCGAGAGCCGGCCCGGATATACGGACTTCAGGATCCTGATCCCCCTGCCATGAATCCATGGGCCGGGCGACGGCGGGAGTCTGGAGCAGCCTCGATCCACATTGCGGGAAGCAGACAACACACATGAAGCCAATCTGGATAGTCGACGACGACGAATCGATCCGCTGGGTCTTAGAGAAAGCATTGGCGAGGGAGAATCTCGCAACGAAAAGTTTTGCCAACGCGCGCGACGCCATCGCCGCGCTGGAGTTCGAGACGCCGCAGGTGCTGGTGTCGGACATCCGCATGCCCGGCGACTCCGGCCTGGACTTGCTGCAGGTCGTCAAGACGCGCCACCCGGGCCTGCCCGTCATCATCATCACGGCCTTTTCCGACCTGGATTCGGCCGTGGCCGCGTTCCAGGGCGGCGCGTTCGAATACCTGGCCAAGCCGTTCGACATCGACAAGGCCGTCGAACTGATCCGCCGCGCGCTGGACGAAAGCCTGCGCGAGGCCAGCGTCGAATCGGGCCCGGCGGAGACGCCGGAAATCCTGGGCCAGGCCCCGGCGATGCAGGAGGTCTTCCGCGCCATCGGCCGCCTGTCGCAATCGAACGTGACGGTACTGATCACGGGCGAATCGGGCACCGGCAAGGAACTGGTCGCCCGTGCGCTGCACAAGCACAGCCCGCGCGCGGCGCAGCCGTTCATCGCGCTGAACACGGCCGCCATTCCGAAAGACCTGCTGGAATCGGAACTGTTCGGCCACGAGCGCGGCGCCTTCACGGGCGCGCAGACGACGCGGCGCGGCCGCTTCGAGCAGGCCGAGAACGGCACCCTGTTCCTGGACGAGATCGGCGACATGCCGTTCGACCTGCAGACGCGCCTGCTGCGCGTGCTGTCCGATGGCCACTTCTACCGCGTGGGCGGGCACCAGCCGCTCAAAGCCAACGTGCGCGTCATCACGGCCACGCACCAGAACCTGGAGCAGCGCGTGCGCGACGGCCTGTTCCGCGAGGACTTGTACCACCGCCTGAACGTCATCCGCTTGCGCCTGCCCAGCCTGCGCGAGCGGCGCGAGGACATCCCCCTCCTCGTGCGCCACTTCCTGCTGCAAAGTGCCAAGCAGCTGGGCGTGGAAGCCAAGCGCATGAGCGACACCACCCTGGCGTTCCTGCAAAGCCTGGACCTGCCTGGCAACGTGCGCCAGCTGGAGAACCTGTGCAACTGGATCACGGTGATGGCGCCGGGCCAGACGGTGGAAGTGAAGGACCTGCCGCTGGAGCTGTCGGAAGGGCAGAGCGCCATGCAGGCCGCGCCCGAGCTGGCGGTACCGCAGCACCACATCGCCGTCGCCAGCGCCGCCGCCCCCGCGGCACCGGGGCCGGACGGCTGGTTGTCGCTGCTGGAACTGCAAGCCGCGACGATGCTGTCGGACGGCCAGCAGGACGTCATGGACGTCCTGGGTCGCCAGTTCGAATCGGCGCTGATCCGCACGGCCTTGAAGTACACGCACGGCCGCAAGAACGACGCCGCCGTCCGCCTGGGCATCGGCCGCAACACCATCACGCGCAAGATCGCCGAGCTGGGGATCGACGGGGCGAAGGAGGATTAGCGCCCACGAGCTCATCAGTAGCCGGATTTCGGGTAAGCTCTCGGCTTCATGCCTGAGCTCTTATCTGGAAACTGTATGCTGATCAATTGCGTCGCCTATCAACACGGCCACAAGCTTGCCGACATCCCCGTGGCCGACATCAGCGACCATATCGCCGTGCCCGACACCTTTGTCTGGGTCGCGCTGAAGGATGCGCGGGGCGACGAGCTTGCTGTCATGCAGGAGGAGTTCGGCCTGCACGAGCTGGCCGTCGAGGATGCCCTGCGCGGCCACCAGCGGCCGAAGATCGAGGAATACGGCGACTCGTTGTTCGTGGTCGTCAAGACGGTCGAGATGGTCGACGACGAACTGGTCGTTGGCGAGATCGACATCTTCGTCGGCAATAACTACGTGCTGTCGTCGCGCCAGAACAGCGCGCAAAGCTTCATGGGGGTGCGGGCGCGGACGGAACGCGAGCCGCACCTGCTGCAGCACGGCTCCGGCTTCGTGCTGTACGCGCTGATGGACGCGGCCGTCGACCGTTACTTCCCCATCGTCGATGCCTTCGAGGAGGAGCTGGAGCAGATCGAGGAGCGCATCTTCCTGCAGGAGGCGCAGCGCGCCAATATCCAGCGGCTGTACGAACTGAAACGCAAGGTGATGACGCTGCGCCATGCCGTCGCGCCCCTGCTGGACGCCATCGGCAAGCTGCACGGCGGCAGGGTGCCGGCCATGTGCATCAGCAGCCAGGAGTACTTCCGCGACGTGCACGACCACCTGGCCCGCATCAACGCAACGCTCGATACGATGCGCGACACGATCGGCACGGCGATCCAGGTCAATCTGTCGATGGTGGCGCTGGACGAAGGCGAGGTCAACAAGCGGCTGGCGGCCTGGGCCGCCATCTTTGCCGTGCTGACGGCCTTTGCCGGCATCTGGGGCATGAACTTCGAATTCATGCCGGAGCTGAAGTGGCGCTACGGCTATCCCGTCGCGCTGACCGTGATGGCCACCACGTGCCTGCTGCTGTACCGGCGCTTCAAGCGCGCCGGCTGGCTGTAGCGTTTATTTTTTCGCGGCCATCGACAACGCGACGGCCTCGGCCACCTTGATGCCGTCCACGCCGGCCGACAGGATGCCGCCCGCATAGCCGGCGCCTTCGCCGGCCGGGAACAGCCCGCGCGTGTTCAGGCTCTGGAAGTCGTCGTCGCGGCGCTTGATGCGGATCGGCGACGACGTGCGCGTCTCCAGCCCCGTCAGCACGGCGTCGTGCTTGAAGTAGCCGCGCACCTGCTTGTCGAACGCGGGGAACGCCTCGCGCAACGCTTCCACCGCGTAGTCCGGCAGGATCGTGGCCAGGTCCGTCAGGTGCACGGCCGGCTTGTACGACGGGATCACGCCGCCGAACTCGGTGGAAGGCTTGCCCGCGACGAAGTCGCCCATCAACTGGCCCGGCGCGCTGTAGTTGCCGCCGCCCAGCTCGAACGCTTTTTCTTCCAGCCTGCGCTGGAATTCGATCCCGGCCAGGGGATGGCCCGGATAGTCCTCCGGTCCGATCGAGACGACGATGGCGCTGTTGGCATTGCGCTCTGCGCGCGAATACTGGCTCATGCCGTTCGTGACCACGCGGCCCGGCTCCGACGCTGCCGCCACCACGGTGCCGCCCGGGCACATGCAGAAGCTGTACACGGCGCGGCCGTTCTTGGCGTGGTGCACCAGCTTGTAGTCGGCCGCGCCCAGGATCGGGTGGCCGGCGTTCGGCCCGAAGCGGCACGTGTCGATCAGCGACTGCGGATGCTCGACGCGGAAGCCGATCGAGAACGGCTTCGCTTCGATATAGACGCCACGCTCATACAGCACTTCGAACGTGTCGCGCGAGCTGTGGCCGATGGCCAGCACCACGTGGTCGGTGACGATGCGCTCGCCCGAAGCCAGCAGCAGGCCGCGCACCTGGCGCACGCCATCCTTTTCTTCGATGTCGAAATCGGTCACGCGCTGCTCGAAGCGGATCTCGCCGCCCAGCGCGACGATTTCCTCGCGCATCGCCTCGACCATCTTGACGAGGCGGAACGTGCCGATGTGCGGCTTGCTGACGTACAGGATTTCCTCCGGCGCGCCCGCCTTGACGAACTCCGTCAACACCTTGCGGCCCAGGTATTTCGGGTCCTTGATCTGGCTGTACAGCTTGCCGTCCGAGAACGTGCCCGCGCCGCCTTCGCCGAACTGCACGTTCGATTCGGGATTCAGCACGCGCTTGCGCCAGAAGCCGAACGTGTCCTTGGTGCGCTCGCGCACCGTCTTGCCGCGCTCCAGCACGATGGGTTTCAGGCCCATCTGCGCCAGGATCAGCGCGGCGAACAGGCCGCACGGTCCCATGCCGATGACGACCGGGCGCGGCTGGCTGCCGTCCAGGTTGACGCCCTGGGCGACGAACTTGTATTCCATGTCGGGCGAGGGCATCAGGTGCACGTCGTGCTTGCGCCGTTCGAGCACCCCGGCGTCGTCCGTCGTCTCCACGTCCAGCGAGTAGATCAGGATGATGTTGGCCTTCTTGCGCGCGTCGTAGCTGCGCTTGTGGACGGTGAAGCCGCGCAGCATGCCGGGTGCGATGTCCAGACGTTCCAGGATGGCCTGGGTCAGTTCGGGCTCGGTATGGTTGAGGGGGAGTTTCAGTTCGTTCAGTCGCAGCATCGTCGTGTCCAGGAAAGCGGTGGGGCGCGCAACGGGCCCAATCCGCCATTCTACCTGTTTACGCGAGTGGCTTGAACGCAACGCCCTATGTCGGCCCACCCGGGCAACGCACCAAAATGCGGCGTTTACGCCACGAAATCAAAAGTTCAACGATGCACCGCTGTACATTTCGTGGTCGGGACTGCACTATTTAGGACGATATTTGAAGTGCATTTCTTCAATGCAACTTCGATCGCTGGATCCAGCGGGCTTCGCTGGATTGTGCAAGTCGGCTTTATTGGAACGGATAGCCGATTCATAGCCGCACCTGGATATTCGATTGATATCGGATAGAAGTTTGTGCGCGCTTTCGTATTTAATCCGGCCGACGTAATCCTGGCATGGCAGTTTCGCCTCTCAATTCAGTTAATCCCCCTCCATTTATTTATTGGTGCCGGCGGCGACCCGTCGGCATCCTTTGAGCGTTCGCAACAGTTCGCCTGAAATGCACCAGTTTGTCGAGCGATGGAGCCTGTTTGGTGCGCCGCCGCACCGTGATAGTGCTAGTTAGAAATATTGTTGTTTTTTGCTCATAGTTAATCTCGCGTGCGTTGACACTGCCATATCCGCTATGGTCTTATCTTACGCTGTACCCGATTGTTGCAATCGGGTTCTATGGTCGCCCAAAAAGCGATTGAAGGTTTTTTGGTTTAGTTGGGACGAAATGATTAATGCAGTAGAGGCGTGAGTAACTTTACCCAAGCTTACTACCAACGCATGCTTACTTTAGGAACCAAAATGTTGAGAAAAACTATTCTTGTTCGTTCGCTGACCATGGCATTCGGTGCCGCGGCCGTGCTGCCAGCGATGGCACAGCAGGCTGCGCCGGCCGAGTCGATCCAGAAGGTGGTGGTGACGGGCTCCCTGATCAGCCGTGCCGACAAAGAAACGCCGAGCCCGGTCCAGGTCCTGACGGCGGAAGACATCGCCAAGACCGGCTATACGTCCGTCGCCGAAGTGCTGAGCAACCTGTCGGCCAACGGCCAGGGCGCCCTGGGCACCGGCTTCTCGGGCGCGTTTGCCGCCGGTGCCTCCGGCGTGTCGCTGCGTGGCCTTTCCGTCGGCCTGACCCTGGTCCTGATCGACGGCCACCGCATGGCGCCGTATCCGCTGTCGGACGATGCCCAGCGCCAGTTCGTCGACGTGTCGTCGATCCCGTTCGACGCCGTCGAGCGTATCGAAGTGCTGAAGGACGGCGCCTCGGCCATGTACGGTTCCGATGCCGTCGCCGGCGTGGTCAACATCATCCTGAAGAAGAAGTTCAACGGTTTCAATCTGAACGCCGACGCCGGCAATTCCCAGCACGGCGGCGGCAAGAACTACAAGGTTGCCGCGACCGGCGGTATCGGCGACCTGGAAAACGACGGCTACAACGCCTTCATCAGCGCGGAATATCGTCACGCGGACGCCATCAAGCTGTCCCAGCGCGACAGCGAAGACTGGGCCAGCGGTGACTGGACCCGTCGCGGCGGCCTGAACCTGACGCGCGGCGTGCCGAACGCGGGCAACAGCTTCCTGACCGCCGGCAGCAGCCCGTTCCTGTACAACCCGGCTGGCGGCGTCAACAATGCGTCCAGCTACCAGTTCCTGGACCCGAACTGCAACTTCGTTAAATACCGCGCCGGCCAGTGCACGATCCGTGACGAAGTGTCGAACCTGCAGCCTGAGTCCGACAAGTTCAACCTCATCGCCGGCTTCACGAAGAAGCTGAACGAAGACTGGACGCTGGCGCTGAAGGCGTCGATGTTCAAGCGCCAGAGCACGAACAGCCGCGGCCTGACCGCCGGCAACGCGTTCTCGCCGATCACGTTCGCCGGTTACACGGCACTGGTGCCGGGCCAGACCCCGGCCATCGTGAACCGCGTGCCAAGCACGCTGCTGGCCGCGACCAACCCGCTGAACCAGCTGGGCGTGCCGGCTCGCCTGTACGGCTACATCCCGGGCGTGCCGACCGCCAACCAGCAGGACAACAGCTCGACGGCAACGCGCTTCGCCGCCGACCTGAACGGCTCCTGGATGGGCTGGGACATCGCCGCCGCCGCCGGTTTCGCCAAGGTGAAAACGGAAACGGAATACAACGGCTACGTCAACCGCGCTGCCCTGTACAGCGCACTGAACCGCGCTACGCCATTCAATCCGCTGGGTGGCAACTCGGCTGCGGACATGGCCGCGATCGCGCCGACGTTCAACAACGAAGCCGAGTCGAAGCTGACCTACGCCGACTTCCACGGTTCGCGCGAGCTGATGCAGCTGGCCGGCGGTCCGCTGGCCCTGGCCGCCGGCGTCAGCTGGTACAAGAAGGAACTGAACGCACCGCCGCCTGACCTGCTGGCGCAAGGCGTCGCCGGTAACGGTTCGGCCTATGTGTTCGGTGAAGAAACCAACACCGCGGCCTTCGCCGAACTGAGCGCGATGCCGATCCGCGACCTGGAGCTGAGCGCTTCGGCCCGCTACGACCACTACGACACGTACGGCAATTCGTTCACGCCGGGCGCGAAATTCAAGTGGAAAGCGCACCCGATGGCAACGCTGCGCGGTACGTTCGCCAGGGGCTTCCGTGCTCCGAACGCGGCCGAGGTGGGCAATGCCTCGTCGACGTTCTCGTTCCACGCGATCAACGATCCGATCCTGTGCGCGAACGGCGACCGTACCACCCCGGGCAACGTACCAGCCGGTTGCGGCTTCACGCCGGCATTCGTCCAGATCACCAATCCCGACCTGGAACCGGAAAAGTCGAAGTCGTTCACGCTGGGCCTGATCGTGGAGCCGGTGAAGAACCTGACGGCCACCATCGACTACTACAACATCAAGGTGAAGAACCAGATCAACACGGAATCGGGCCTGCCCGACTACGTGCCGAGCTACGTGCGTAACCCGGCCGTTCCGACCGACGTTGCTGGCCCGAACGGCACCCTGATCACGGCAACGCCGTCGGTCGGTTCGATCGCCTACGCCACCTCGTCGTATGTGAACTCGGGCTCGACGCAGAGCCGCGGTGTCGAACTGGACCTGGCTTACCGCTTCCGCGCCGGCGACATCGGCAACTTCCGCGCACAGCTGACGTTCAACCACATGATCAGCTACAAGCTGGAGCAGTTGGACCAGGAGTACGAACTGGCCGGCACCCACGGTCCTTCGGTCGTTTCCGGCAACACCGGCAACCCGAAAAACCGTGCGCAGCTGACCCTGGGCTACGAGAAGGGTCCCCTGAACTTCACGACGACCTTGAACTGGGTCAGCTCGTTCAGCGCGCTCGACCCGTCCATCGGCGTGAACGACTGCGCCGACGTGGCGATCGGTGTGGGCGGCCGTACGTACTTCGCCAACAACAACAACATCACGCCGCCTGAGTACTGCACGATCCGTTCGTTCATGTCCACCGACCTGAACGCGACGTACAAGCTGACGAAGAACCTGACGCTGCGCGCATCGATCCTGAACGCGTTCGACCGCGCGCCGCCGATCGACGTCGCAACATACGGCAACGCGGGTAACCTGACCAGCTACAACGCCACCCTGCACCAGGCTGGCGCTGTGGGACGGTTCTTCTCGATTGGCGCTTCGTACGCGTTCTGATCGGGTAGGCAGATGAAAACGGGCAGCCGCGGCTGCCCGTTTTTTTTGCGTCTTCCGCAAACCAGGGGTCTCCTCGCTACATCCCGCCCCACGCGGCCGCCAGGACGGCCAGCACCGCCAGCGCCGCCGTCTCCGTGCGCAGCACGCGCGGCCCGGCCGACAGCGCCAGCGCGCCATGCTGCACGGCCAGCGCTTCTTCCTCGTCCGTGAATCCACCTTCCGGTCCCACCAGCAACGTGACGGGCTGGGCCGGCTGCGCGCGCGTCCAGGCCGCCAGCGACGTCGTCGCGCGCGGGCTCAGCAGGATGCGCTGGCCGTCCGCCGGCTGCGCCAGCCACTCGCGCAGGTCGAGCGGCTGCGCCAGCCGGGGCAGGCGGTTGCGTCCGCTCTGCTCGGCCGCGGCCTCGATCACCCCCTGCCAGTGCTCCAGCTTTCTTTCCGCCCGCTCGGCCGACAGGCGCACGACGCAGCGCCGGGCTGCCAGCGGCTGTACGGCGGCGACGCCCAGTTCGACGGCTTTCTCGACGATCCAGTCCATCTTCGTGCCTTCCGGCAGCGCTTGCGCCAGGGTGACGGGGAAGGGCAGCTCGGCCTCGCGCGCGTCGAACGCCTGCACCTCGGCCGTGGCGCGCTTCTTGCCCACGTCGCGCAGCAGCGCCGCATACTCGCCGCCGGTGCCGTTGAACAAGGTCAGCGGCGCGCCCGGTTCCAGGCGCACGACGTTGACATGGTGGGCCACGGCGGCGGGCAGGTCGACCAGGTGGCCGACAGCCAGCGGCTGGGCGATAAAGAAACGGGGCATGACAATCCCAACAAGATGAAATGCACTAATTTTAAGCTGCCATCTCATGCTCTGGTAAAATAACGGGCTACGCAGTCTGGAGTCGTTTCAAAATGGCCGTGCGCCCCCGCGCCGGCGACCATTCTGAAACCGCTTCGCAAAGCATTTCCGTGTCGCGGCTCAGACTCCAACACCTCCCTCGATAGACCACGATGAAATCTACGCTTCCCCACACCCAGATGGCCAACGCAATCCGTGCGCTGGCGATGGACGCTGTCCAGAAGGCCAACTCCGGCCACCCCGGCATGCCTATGGGCATGGCCGAGATCGCCGTCGCCCTCTGGAGCGGCCATCACCGCCACAACCCGGCCAATCCGAAGTGGGTCAACCGCGACCGTTTCCTGCTGTCCAACGGTCACGGTTCGATGCTGCACTACGCGCTGCTGCACCTGTCCGGCTACGACGTGTCGATGGACGACATCCGCAACTTCCGCCAGTTGCACTCGAAAACCCCGGGCCACCCGGAAGTGGACATCACGCCGGGCGTGGAAACCACGACCGGCCCGCTGGGCCAGGGCCTGGCCAATGCCGTCGGCATGGCGCTGGCGGAGTACCTGCTGGCCGCCGAGTTCAACAAGCCGGGCCATGACGTCGTCGATCACTATACGTACGCGTTCCTGGGTGATGGCTGCCTGATGGAAGGCATTTCGCACGAAGTGTGCTCGCTGGCCGGCACGCTGGGCCTGAAGAAGCTGATCTGCCTGTACGACGACAACGGCATCTCGATCGACGGCAAGGTGGAAGGCTGGTTCACCGACGACACCCCGAAGCGCTTCGAAGCGTACGGCTGGAACGTGATCGCCAACGTGGACGGCCATGACGTGGCCGCCGTCAACGCCGCCATCGAGGCAGCGAAACAGGCCGACAAGCCGACCCTGATCTGCTGCAAGACGATCATCGGCAAGGGTTCCCCGAACCTGCAGGGCGGCGACAAGGTCCACGGCGCCGCGCTGGGCGACAAGGAAATCGCCGCCGTGCGCGAATACATCAGCTGGGGCCACGAGCCGTTCCTGGTGCCGGACGACGTGTCGACGGCCTGGGCCTTCAAGGCGCAGGGCGCCGCGCTGGAAACCGAGTGGAACAGCAAGTTCGACGCCTACGCCGCCGCCTTCCCGCAGGAAGCCGCCGAGCTGAAGCGCCGCATGAACGGCGAACTGCCGGGCAACTTCGAGGCAACCCTGCAGGCCGCCATCGCCACCTGCGTGGAGAAGAAGGAAACCATCGCCACCCGCAAGGCTTCGCAGAACGCGATCCAGGCGCTGGCCCCGATCCTGCCGGAATTCCTGGGCGGCTCGGCCGACCTGACCAGCTCGAACCTGACCAACTGGAAAGAGTCCGTCGCCGTCCGTTCGGGCAAGCCTGGCAACCACATCAACTACGGCGTGCGCGAGTTCGGCATGAGCGCCATCATGAACGGCGTCGCCCTGCACGGCGGCTACATCCCGTTCGGCGCCACATTCCTGACGTTCTCCGACTACTCCCGCAACGCGCTGCGCATGGCCGCCCTGATGAAGCAGCGCTCGATCTTCGTGTTCACGCACGACTCGATCGGCCTGGGCGAAGACGGTCCGACCCACCAGTCCGTCGAGCACGTCTCGTCGCTGCGCCTGATCCCGAACCTGGACAACTGGCGTCCGGCCGACACCGTCGAATCGATGGTGGCATGGGGCGCGGCAGTGAAGCGCAAGAACGGTCCATCCACGCTGATCTTCTCGCGCCAGAACCTGCCGTACCAGGAGCGCACGGAACAGGCCATCGCCGACATCGCCAAGGGCGGCTACATCCTGGCCGACGCGGCGGACGCGAAGGCCGTCATCATCGCCACCGGTTCCGAAGTGGAACTGGCCATGAACGCCGCCGCCGCGCTGAAGAACGAAGGCATCGCGGTACGTGTCGTGTCGATGCCGTCCACCGACGTGTTCGACCGCCAGGACGCCGCCTACAAGGCCGGCGTGCTGGGCAAGGGCCTGCCGCGCGTGGCGGTGGAAGCCGGCGTGTCCGACTTCTGGTACAAGTACGTGGGCCTGGAAGGCGCCGTCGTGGGCATCGACACGTTCGGTGAATCCGCCCCGGCCGGCGTCCTGTTCAAGCACTTCGGCTTCACGGTGGAGAACGTGGTGGCCAAGGTGAAATCTGTCATTGCTGCATAAGTTTGCATTTCCTGGAGCGGGCTCCGGCCCGCTTCGCTGTCGGCTGAAAAAAGATTCTTAATCAAAGGAGCACATAGTATGACGATCAAGGTAGCAATCAACGGTTATGGCCGTATCGGCCGCAATGTCCTGCGCGCTTTCTACGAAGGCGGCAAGAAGCAGGACATCCAGATCGTTGCCATCAACGACCTGGGCAATGCGCAATCGAACGCACACCTGACCCGCTACGACACGGCGCACGGCAAGTTCCCGGGCACCGTCGAAGTCGAAGGCGACAACATGATCGTGAACGGCGACAGCATCCGCGTGTTCGCGCAGCGCAATCCCGCTGAAATTCCATGGGGCGAGCTGGGCGTGGACGTCGTGCTGGAGTGCACCGGCTTCTTCACGACCAAGGAAAAGGCCTCGGCCCACCTGAAGGGCGGCGCCAAGAAAGTCATCATCTCCGCACCGGGCGGCAAGGATGTCGACGCGACGATCGTCTACGGCGTCAACCATGACGTGCTGAAGGCCTCCGACACCGTCATCTCGAACGCATCGTGCACCACCAACTGCCTGGCCCCGCTGGTCAAGCCGCTGAACGACGCCATCGGCCTGGAAACCGGCCTGATGACGACCGTGCACGCCTACACCAACGACCAGGTGCTGACCGACGTGATGCACGAAGACCTGCGCCGCGCCCGTTCGGCCACGCAGTCGATGATCCCGACCAAGACCGGCGCCGCTGCCGCGGTTGGCCTGGTGCTGCCGGAACTGAATGGCAAGCTGGACGGCTACGCGATCCGCGTGCCGACCATCAACGTGTCGATCGTCGACCTGTCGTTCATCGCCAAGCGCGACACGACCGTCGATGAAGTGAACCAGCTGATGAAGCAGGCTTCGGAAGGCGCGCTGAAAGGCATCCTGACGTACAACACCGAGCCGCTGGTCTCCGTCGACTTCAACCACAACCCGGCCTCGTCGAACTTCGACGCGACGCTGACGAAAGTCTCCGGCCGCCTGGTCAAGGTGTCGTCGTGGTACGACAACGAGTGGGGCTTCAGCAACCGCATGCTGGACACCACCGTGGCGCTGATGAACGCGAAGTAATCGTTCGCTTCGCGGTAGTGCTCGAAGGCGCCTGCGGGCGCCTTTTTTATTGTTGCCGCTGCCGGGGTTGGGGTCTGTCCCCGGTAAGTGGTGACTGACGAGGCAACCGCCGGCGTCACGAGGGGACTGCGGTATCCCGGTTTTTATCGGTCGCGTATGAAAACCGGGGTCAGTCCCCTGACGCCGCCAACGGGTGCTTCCTCCGATCTCACTTACCGGGGACAGACCCCAAACAAAAAAAGCCCCGCCGGCGCAAGCCGGCGGGGCTTTTGTTCAGCTGCTGTGGATTAGAAGCTGTACGAAGCGCGCACGTAGAAAGTGCGGCCCGTTACGTCCGTGAAGCGCGGGTCGAAGCCGGCCTGGAACGTCGTTTCCTGGTACGACAGCGGAGGCGTGCGGTCGAACATGTTGCGGATACCGAACGTCAGCGCGACGCCCTTCGGCTGCGTGTACGACACGTAGCTGTCGAACGTGGTGTACGACGCGACGCGGTGGTTCTCGACGTAGTCGTTTTCCGCATCCTGGTAGCCCGACTTGAAGTGACCCGTCAGGCCGGCGCTCAGCTCCTTCTGGCTCCAGCGCACGCTGGCGGTGTTCTGCCAGCGGAACACCGGACCCACGCCGGAGAAGATACCCACGTTCTGGTGCCACTCGCCGCCTTGCGTGTTCTGGTACTTGTACTCATGTACCCACGTGCTGTTCAGCGAGAAGTTGTACGTGCCGTAGGCGGCCGTGCGCAGGCGGTATTGCGCGCCCAGGTCGATACCGTTGGTCTTGATGCTGCCCAGGTTCTGGGTGCGCAGGTCGACGTAGCCGCAGTTCACGCCGGGGCACTGGGAACCGTCGATCGACAGGTTGCCGGCCGGGTTGCGGTGGAACAGGGTCGCATACTTGGCCGCATCGCCGAACGCGTCGGTTTCGGCCAGGTTCGCGATCTGGTGATCCAGCTGGATCGCCCACAGGTCGGCCGTCAACGTCAGGTTCTTCACGCCTTCATACACGATACCCAGCGTGGCGTTCTTCGATTCTTCCGGATCCAGGCTCGAGTTGCCACCCAGCATTTTCTGGAACTGCATGTCGCAGTTCGTCGCCGCGCTCTTGCCCGGTGCGGCCACGCCGTTCGGGCAGTTGATCGGATCGTTCAGCGTCGACGTGTTGGTATACGTGTTGGCGGCGTTGATCTCGTACAGCGACGGCGCCCGGAAGCCCGTCGAGAAGGAGCCGCGCACCATCGTCGTGGTGCTTGGCTGCCAGCGGAAGCTGACCTTCGGGTTGGTCGAGTTGCCGAAGTCGCTGTACTTGTCGTAACGCACGGCGGCAGTGACGTCCAGTGTCTTCACGATCGGCACGTTCAGCTCGGCATACGCGGCGTACACCGTGCGCGAGCCTTCGTTGTGCAGATTCGGGTCGATGCCGGTGCTGGCCACGACCTTCTCGGCGTACGGCGTGTTGGCCGCCGACAGGAATTCCTCGCGGCTGGCCTGGCCACCGATGGCCAGGGCGGCATTGCGGCCCGCGCCCAGCCAGTCACCCAGCTCGCGGCTGGCGTTCAGGTCGAACGTCTTGGTGGTGCCCTTGGCACTCTGGATGTTGCCGTCCAGTGCCGCACCCATCAGCAGCGCCATGCTGGCCGCGCTTTGTTCGCCAAACGGATTGATGATGCCGTCCAGCACGCCCTGGGTGATCATGTCGCCGTCGCTGTAACCCTTCAGGTTGACGGAGACCTTGTTCTCGCCCCACGTCAGGCCCGTGCGATAGTCCCAGCCGGCGATGTTGCCGGACAGTTCAGCCACGAAACGCTGCTGGCGGTTGATGTTCTCGTCCGCGCGCACGCCGTTCGGCAGGTCGCGCCACATCACGTTGATGTAGCCAGGACGCGCGCCGGCCGGCAGGTCGCCCGCACCGAAGGTCGGGTCCAGCGGAATGTTCGCCGCGACGGCGCCAGGATTGCCCGGGTAGTACGGGTTCAACGCGCCGTTGGCCAGCGTGCGGTTCATGATCAGGCCGCCGTATGGCACGGGTGCGATCTGGCTTTCCACCTTGCTGCGGCTGTGCAGGTATTCCAGGCTCAGCTCATGGTTGTTCGGCAGCTTGATCGTGCCCTTGAACAGGCCGGTGGCGCGCTCGGAGCGCGGCACGTAGTCGACGAAGCTCGACGTCGTCATCTTGCAGCCGGTGCCGTTCGGCACCAGGTTCGGCGCGCTCGTGCAGTTCGGCGCGGCCGGGTTGCCGACGTCGCCGTCCTGGTAGTAGTTGGCCGGGAACGTGCTGCTGGACAGGCCGCCGGCAAAGCGGCGGTTGAAGTCGCGCTCGGTGCCGCCGATGGCGCGCTGCTTCTGGAAGTCGCCCATCGCGTAGAAGTTCCAGCCGTCCTTGTCGACGTCGCCGTAGCCGTAGGCGATGCTGCTGTTCAGGCCAGTGCCGCCCTTGTGTTCCGGCGACTCGCCGCCCACGCTGACCACGCCACCGGTGAAGTCGCGCCTGGTGATGAAGTTGATGACGCCGCCGACGGCGTCCGAGCCGTACAGGGCGGAAGCGCCGTCACGCAGCACTTCGACGCGCTCGAGCGCCGCGAACGGGATCATGTTCAGGTCGGGTGCCGAGCTGTCGTACGCGTTGTTCGCCAGGCGACGGCCGTTCAGCAGGACCAGCGTCTTGTTGGCGCCCAGGCCGCGCATGTTCGCAAACGATGCGCCGCCGGTGGACAGGCCGACCACCTGGCTGGTGCCCTGCGTTGCCTGCATCGCGGCAACGGTCGACAGGACCTGTTCGACCGTGCTGATGCCTTCGGCCTTCAGGTCCGACATCTTCATCACGGTCACGGGGACGGCGGTTTCGGCATCGATCCGCTTGATCGCGGAACCGGTGATCTCGACGCGCTGCATCGGCGCGTCGGCCTGTTGTGCGAAGGCGGGGACCGCCATCAGCGAGGCGCCGATGGCGCCGGCCGAGCAGATCAGCCTGACGGATTGCGCCAGGGTGGTTTCTTTCATCATGGTTGCTCCAGTGTTGTCGTCACAAGGGCGTCCTGTGCGAGGCGAGGACCTCAGGCAGAGAACGACCCGACATAAGACACTGGAACTTGCATCGTGGTCAACCGTATAAATATTTCATAATGTTATTTGTCGGTTATGCGCAACAATATTGCAACCAAACTGTGGTATAGACAGGTTGCTGCAATAAAATTCCAAAAGTTAACAAAAAAACCTGCCGTGAACCCACCGGCAGGTTTTTTTTCCGTGCGCGTACGCTTACAGCGTGGCGCGCAGGCCCAGGTAGTAGCGGCGGCCGATCGGGTCATAGGCGCCCGCTTCGGTCTCGGCACCGGTCGTGCTGCCAGGCAAGCCGGACACGATCGGAGGCGCCTTCGTGTTGAACGCGTTGTCCAGGCCGATGTACACCTCCCACTTCTTGCGCAGCTCGTACGTCAGCTGGAAGTCCTGGTAGGTGCGCGAACCGATACCCACGGCATTGCGCGGCAAGTCGAGCTGCGCGAGGAACTGGTCGTCCAGGTAGGACTTGCCGATGTAAGTCGTCGCGGCCGCGATGCCGATCGGGCCCCACTTGTAGGCCAGGTTGATCGACGCCTTGTTTTTCGGGCTTTGTGCCACTTCGCCAGCCCAGTAGTCGCGGTTTGCGCCCGGGGTTGGCGTGTCGTAGCCTTCGCGCAGCCAGGTCCAGGCCAACCGTGCATTCAGGCGGCCCGGGCCAACGGCGCCGGCCCACGATGCCGTCATGTCGACGCCTTCGGTGGCCTTGCTGCCCGTATTGCTGACCAGCGAGTCGATGTACTCCAGCGAGCCGGCGCTGTTCGGGCCCACGTCGGCCGGGCGGCGGGTGATCACGTTGCACAGCGAACCGTCGCCGCCGTAGCAGTTCTCCAGCGCGTACTGGCGTGGCATGAACACGAGCGCGTCGGCGATCTTGATGTCGAAGTAGTCCAGCGTCAGCGTGACGTTCTTCAGGGCAGGGATCGAACGCGGCGTCCATACCACGCCGACGGTGGTCGACCAGCCTTTTTCCTCGCGCAGGTTCGGATTGCCGCGGTCATAGCCGCTGATGCCCTGGATGTCCGACTGGCTCAGCGTGAAGGCGCCGTTCGCGGCAATGTTGGCCGCCACGCCTGGCGCGGCGCGGCAAGCGTCGCCGCGGGCGCCACCACCGGTCGCCGTGATGCCTTCGCATGGGTCGACGATGTCGGCCGGGAAAGTCTGTTGTGCCGGCTGGAAGAGCTCGTTGATGTTCGGCGCGCGTGTCGACAGCGCCCGCGTCGCGCGGAAGCGCACGTCGGCGATCGGCGACCATTCGGCGGCGGCGTTCCAGCTGGTGGTGTAGCCCACCGTGGAATACTTGCCGCGACGGAAGGCGCTGGACAGGTTCAGTTCCTTGATGAACGGCTTGTCCTTCAGGACCGGTACCCGGATTTCGCCGAACAGTTCCTTGACGTTGAACTTGCCGTAGGTCGGCGGCAGCGCATTGCCGGCGTTCAGGCCGGCTTGCGTCAGTGCATCGGCCTCGCTGGACGATTCCTCGCCGCGCCACTCGAAGCCCACGGCGACCCCGACCGCACCGGCGGGGAGGTCGTACACTTCGCCGTTGATCGAGCCGCCGGCCAGTTTCTGCGTGACCTTGGTTTCCAGGCTGCCGGGTGCGTTGACGTATTTCAGCGCTTCCGGCGTGATGCTGCCGTAGCCGAACACATTGATCGGCACGCAACCCAGCGCGCGCGCGGTGGAGTCGGCGCAGATCGTCTCGGTGCGGTTGTTGTTCTGGTTCAGGTCGTCGATATCGGTGATGGCTTCCAGCGCGTGGCGGAAGTTCAGCACGTTGACCTGGCCGCTCGAGCTCTGCGATTCCTTGGTCTGGCCGTAGGCGACATAGGTCTCGTAGTTCCACTCGCGCAGCAGGTTGAAGTTGCCCTTCAGGCCAGTGGCCAGGCGGAACGTGTCGCGACTGGCCTTGCTGCCGCGGGTGCCCACCTCCGCCAGGCGGCGCGTGAAGAAGTAATCGCGCAGGCCGTCGCCGTTGGTGTCGCTGATGTTGTTGAACAGGCGGTCCGGCACCAGCGGGTTGCGGCGCAGCGTACCGTTGATCAGCAGTTCGGCCGGCACCTGGCCGCCCGTGTCGCCTTTGTAGATGTCGTCCGAGCCCAGCGCGAACGGCTCCAGCATGGTCGACACGCGGGTCGACGCGTAGTTACCCTCGAAGAACACCGTGTGGTTGTCGTTCAGGTTCATCGTGCCCGTCGTCGCCAGCAGGTAGCGGTCGGTCGGCACGGCGATCGAACGGAACTCCGAGCGGTTGAAGCCGGTCGCGGCCTGGCCGTTGGTGCCGTTGGTGTTCCACGGGATGACATTGCCGTTGCGGTCGTAGGTGAAGCTGCCGTTGTCGTCGAAGAAGCGGCCCTGCGGTGCGAAGCTGGAATAGAAGGGGCGGGTGACGCGGAACAGGTCTTCCGGATCGCCTGCCGAGTTCTGGTCGACGGCGGAGGCCTCGCGGTCCTTCGAGTAAACGGCGCCCTGCTTGGAGAAGCCGAAGTGCACCATGATGTTGCTGGAGGCATCGGCGTTGCTGGTGCCCCACGTGGCGGAGAATTTCTTCTTGGTGTCGTCGTGCTTGGTGCTCTGCCCGCCCTGGACGTCCAGGATCAGGCCCGTGAAGTTGCGCTTGGTGATGATGTTGACGACGCCGGCCACGGCATCGGAGCCGTAGGTCGCCGAGGCGCCGCCCGTCAGCAGCTCGACGCGCTCGATGAAATCGGTCGGGATCACGTTCAGGTCGACCGCGGTCTCACCCGGGATGCCGGCCACGAAGCGGCGGCCGTTCAGCAGCACCAGCGTGCGTGACGTATCCAGGTTGCGCAGGTTGACGGTCGAGACGCCGGCGCTCGACGTGGAGAAATTGGAATTGGTACGGCTGACGGTGGGCGTGCCCAGCGTCGGATTCTTCATCAGCAGTTCCTGCAGGTTCGTCGCGCCCGACGCGGCGATGTCGGCCGATGTCAGCACCTGCAGCGGCGATGGCGATTCGGCGCCCGGCGAAGCAATGCGCGAACCCGTGACCTGCACGGTCTGCATCGGTGCCTCGGCGGTCTGCGCCAGGACTTGCATGCTGAGGACGGCCCCACCAACGCCTATCAGCCGGACGGCGCGCGAAATGCTTTTTTCTCTCATGGTTGCTCCCTGTTGTGTTGAAAGCCTTGGGGCGCTCCGTAACGAAGCACCAAACCATGAATGTTAGACAAGCGTGGCAAACATACAAACCGTATTCTTCAGGAATACGGGTAGTTGTCTTTTATTTACCACGCAATTTATGAGTGGGAAAAGTAATTATCTCCTGGCAATATGACGGGAAAAGATGTCATCCCATGGGCGGCAGGGAATGCTCACTCGCTGCCGAAGATCGACTGCCACAGGGCGATGGCATGGCCGGCATGACCCGCCACCCGGGCCGGATCGACGCGCGACGGCTCGCCCTGCAGGCGCAACTGGTGCTGCAGCTTGCGCATCGCCCGGTAGGCGTCGCCCACCTTGCCGGCCAGCGTGGCATCGACCAGGCCCAGTTCGCCGCCGATGCGCAACAGGGCGATGTTGCCGACATTGCCCGTCAACTGCGGATAACGTCCTGCGTACTCCAGCACCAGGTACTGCACGATGAACTCGATGTCGATCATACCGCCGGCATCCTGTTTCAGGTCGAAGCTGCCGGCCCGGCTCGGATAGGCGTCGTGCATCTTGCGCCGCATCGCCAGCACCTCGCGCTTGAGCTCTGCGCCCGTGACGCGGGGCGCACGCAACACCACGCTGCGGATGTCCTCGAACTGGCGGCCGATGTCGGCGTCGCCCGCGCAGAAGCGGGCCCGGGTCAGCGCCTGGTGTTCCCACACCCAGGCCGAATTTTGCTGGTAGCGTTCGAACGCCTGCACGGACGAGACCAGCATGCCGCTGGCGCCGTCCGGGCGCAGCGCCGTGTCGATGTCGAACAGGATGCCGGCCGAGGTGTGCGACGTCATCCACGTGATGAAGCGCTGTGCCAGCTTCGCGTACAGTCCCGGCGCCTCCTGGTCGTCGTCGTCGAACAGGAAGATGACGTCCAGGTCGGACACGTAGCCCAGCTCCTTGCCGCCGAGCTTGCCGTACGCGATGACGGCGAAGCGGGGCACCTCGCGGTGCCGCTTGGCCACCGTCAGCCAGGCCGTGCGCACGACGGCCGCGACGATGACGTCGGCCAGCGCGGACAGATGATCGGCCAGCTTCTCCACCGTCAGGTCGCCCGCCAGGTCCTGCGCCAGCAAGTGGAACAGCTGGGCATGGTGGACTTCGCGCAGGATGTCCAGCTGGCGCTCCGTGTCGCCGGCCGCCACCGCCAGCTGGGCGTCGAGGTCCTGCGCCAGCGTGACGGCATCGAACACGGCATTGCGGATGCGGTCGTCCAGCAGCTCGTCCAGCAGGATCGGGTGCTGGGTCAGGAACGTGGCGGCCCAGGCGCTGGCATGCATCATGGCGATGACGCGCTCCAGCGTGTGCGGGTATTCGGTCAGCAGCGACAGGTAGGCCGAGCGCCGCGCCACCGCTTCCAGGAAGTCCAGCAACCGGCCCAGGGTGGCCAGCTGGCTGCCGACACCGTTCTGCTCGGCCGCGCGGGCAATCAGCGGCAGCGCCGCATTGATCAGCGTGACGAGGCGCTGGCGGCTCGCTTCCGGCATCGACTGCAGCCGGGGGGCCTGCCACGTGGCGACGAGGCGCCGGGCGGCGGCGGCCGGATCGTCATAGCCCAGCGTCGTGAAGCGGGCCTCGATGGCTTCCACGTTGTCCGGATCGGCGCAGTCGGTGTCGGCCTCGGCATCGTCGCCGCCCTTGTCGGCAAACATCGCGTCGAACTGTTCGGCCACGAAGCGGCGGTGCGTGTCCAGTTGCGCGAGGAGGGCGTCCGTGTCGGGCAGGCCCATCATGCGCGCGACGGTGGCGCGGTCGGCCTCGTTCGGCGGCAGCGTGTGGGTCTGCGCATCCTCCAGGTACTGCAGGCGGTGCTCCAGGTTGCGCAGGAATGTGTACGATTCCAGCAGGCGCTCGACCAGGTCGGCCGCCATCAGGCCCTTGTCGGGCAGCTGGCGCAACGTGGCGCGGGTGGAGCGGTCGCGCAGGCTGGGATCGCGCCCGCCCCGGATCAGCTGGAAGACCTGGGCCAGGAATTCGATCTCGCGGATGCCGCCCCGGCCCAGCTTGACGTTGTGGCTGCGGTCCGGATGGAGCCGCTCCTGCCGGTTGACCTCGGCGCGGATCTGCGCGTGCATGTTGCGGATGGCGTCGATGACGCCGAAGTCCAGGTAGCGACGGAAGCAGAACGGCCGCACGATGGCCTCGAGCGCGGCGATCTCCTCCGGCGCCCCCGTTACCGCGCGCGCCTTGACCCACGCGTAGCGTTCCCACTCGCGGCCCTGCACGATCAGGTACTGCTCCACCATGCCCAGGCTGGCCGCCAGCGGTCCCGAGCCGCCGTTCGGACGCAGCGCCATGTCGACGCGGAACGTGAAGCCGTCCTCCGTGATTTCGGCGATGGCGGCGATCAGCTTCTTGCCCAGGCGGATGAAGTACTCGTGGTTCGACAGCACGCGCTGGCCCGGCGCCGTCGGCACCGTGTCGCCATCCTCCGGGTAGACGAAGATCAGGTCGATGTCGGACGACACGTTCAGCTCGAACCCGCCCTGCTTGCCCATCGCCAGCACGATCAGTTGCTGTTCCTGGTGCGATTCGTGCCCGGTCGGCACGCCGTGGGCGGCGCGCATCTCGGCGTCCAGCTCGGCCAGGTGGCCGCGGATGGCGAAGTCGGCCAGGCGCGTGACGGCCGTGACCACCTCGTCCAGGTCGGCCCGGCCCTCCAGGTCGCGCCGGATCAGGCCGGCGATCAGCAGGTTGCGCAGGCGCCGCATGCCGCGCGCCAGCGGCAGCGGGGCGGCGTCGCCGTTGGCCCGTTCGCGTGCCAGCAGGGCATCCAGATCGACGGTTGCCAGCGACGACTGCACCAGCCCATCGATGCGGTCCTGGCGGCCGGGTTCCGCGGCCAGCCAGCGTTGGTAGAAGCGGGAGTCCTCGGCAGTGGCGTTCGGCATGGGTGTTTTCTTGAGATTTATGAATGTCGTAAATATAGCGTAACGTTCTGTAAGAGAATGCGTTACGGAACTTAGTGTAGCCGGGCCTTGCGGTAGAATGTGGCCGCCGGCCCGTGGGCCGCCGCAATCGATCAGCAGTTGAGATTCGCAGTTGAGATTCGCAGTTGAGATACGCAGTTGAGATACGCAGTTGAATATTCTACGCCGGGCATCCGGCCAGGCCCGGGATAATGAAGTGTTGACGGAAAAATCGGCAGAAGACAAGTTGGCGCCCCGGCCGCCGGAGCCGCAGCAGGAGGAAGGACCGCTGGCCGCCCGCTGGCACCGCCTGCTGGCCGCCTACCGCCTGTGCAACCGCGCCAGCCATCACGTGCTGGGTTTTACGCTGAAGCTGGCGCTGCTGCTGTACTTTATCTTTGCCATCGTCTTCCTCGTCCTGCGCTGGGCCGTGTTGCCCCAGATCGACAGCTACAAGGGCGACATCGAACGCCTCGCCAGCCGCGCCGTCGGCAATCCCGTCACCATCGACCGCATCTATGCCTCCTGGTCCGGCCTGCGCCCCAACCTGTTCCTGGGCGACGTGGTGCTGCGCGACCGCGACGGCCGCCAGGCGCTGCGCCTGCCCAGCGTCTCAGCCACCTTGTCGTGGTGGAGCCTGGCCACCCTGGACGTGCGTTTCGAATCCATCGAACTGATCCGCCCGAACCTGCAGGTGGCGCGCACGGCCGACGGCCGCCTGCTCGTGGCCGGCATCCTCGTGGACCTGAACAAGAAGGACGACGGCCGCGGCTCCGAGTGGGTACTGGGGCAGCGCGAGATCGTCATCCGCGAGGGCCGGCTGGAGTGGCTCGATGCCCAACGTGGCACGCCGCCGCTGGTGCTGCAGAACATGAGCCTGATGCTGCGCAACCAGTGGCGGCGGCACCAGTTTGCCGTCCACGCCACCGCCACGGGTGGCGCGCGCGACACGCTGGACCTGCGCGCGGACTTCTCCCATCCTGCTTTTGCCCGCCGCGTCTCCGACGTGCGCCAGTGGCATGGCACGATCTACGCCGCCGTGGGCGGCAACGACCTGGCCGCGTGGCAACCCTACAATCCATACGGCGACGGCCAGCCGGCCCGGTTGCAGTCCGGCCGCGGCACCTTGCGTGCCTGGCTCGACATCGACTACAGCCGCCTGTATGGCGTGACGGCGGACGTCAACCTGGAAGACGTGCGCGCCACGCTGGGCCGCGACCTGCCCGCGCTGGACGTGGCGGCGCTGTCCGGCCGCATCGCCTTTGCTGAGGACAAGCCGCCGCGCAACCGCCGCCGCGACCTGGCCGCCGTGCCGTTCGGCGCACTGGGTCACCGGGCCAGCGTGACGGGCTTCACGTTGCGCACGCGCGACGGCATGGTGCTGGCGCCCACCACCCTGTCCGAGCGCTACGTGCCCGCGTCCGGCAAGCAGCCGGCCCGCACCGAAGTCACGGCCCGCTCGCTGGACCTGGGCATGGTGGCCGCGCTGGCCACCCGGCTGCCGCTGGCGCCCGCCCAGCGCGCGGTGCTGGGCGAGCTGGCGCCACGGGGCCGGGTGCTGGACCTGGATGCCCGCTGGCAGGGCCCGGCCAGCGCGCCGCAGGCCTGGCGAGTCAAGGCCGACCTGGCCGACCTGGGCATGAATCCGCTGGCGGCGCGCGCCGCCGCGCCCGGCATGGCCAAGTTGCCGGCGCTGCCCGGCTTCGAGCACTTGTCCGGCAGCATCGACGCGGCCGAGGACGGCGGCAGCGTGCGCCTGGATGCGCCGAACCTGGTGTTGCGCATGCCAGCCTGGTTCGCTGAGCCGGCCATGGCGTTCCAGCAGCTCAAGCTGAAAGCCAGCTGGACGCACGACGACAAGGCCACCCGCATCGACATGGATGACTTCGCGTTCGACCAGGACGGCCTGAAGGGCGCGCTCAAGGGCCGCCACGTGCTGGACGGCAGCGGTCCCGGCGTGGCCGATTTCACTGGCACGCTGGACGGCTTCGTCATCAATCGCATCGGCCGCTACCTGCCGCGGGCCACGCCGGAACACCTGCACCATTGGCTGACGGGCGCCCTGGAAGCCGGTACCGCCACCGACGCTTCGCTGCGCCTGCGCGGCGACCTGGCCCATTTCCCGTTCGCGAGCGGCACGCCGGCCGAGGACAAGGGCGAGTTCCGCATCGCGGGCCGCCTCGTCGATGCCAAGCTCAACTATGAGCCCGGCGTGTTCGGCAAGGACGGCAAGGCGCCGCTGTGGCCGCAGGCCGAGCAGATCCGGGGCACGTTCGCGTTCGACCGGGCCAGCATGGAAATCAAGGCCGACACGGCCAGGACGGGCAACGTGGCGTTGCACAACGTCAAGGCCGTCATCGCCGACCTGATCCACCACGACAGCGTGCTGGAGATCGACGGCAGCGCGGCCGGCGCCATGCAGGACTACCTGCGCTACGTGGCCAACAGCCCCGTGCTGGAATGGATCGGCCACTTTACCGACCAGACCACGGCCACGGGCAACGCAAAGCTGGGCCTGAAGCTGAGCCTGCCGCTGGCACGCCTGCGCGAAAGCAAGGTGCAGGGCACCCTGGCATTGCAGGGCAACGACGTGGTGCTGTGGCACGACATGCCGCCCGTGCTGCTGGCCACGGGCAAGATCGAGTTCCACGAGCACGGCGTCAACCTGAACGGCCTGAACGGCACGTTGCTGGGCGGCCAGCTGACGGTGGCGGGCGGCACCCAGCGCGACGGCACGATCCAGGTCCGCATCGGCGGCAACGTCACGGCCGACGGGCTGCGCCGCACCTATCCGACGCCCGTCATGCAGAAGCTCGCCGAGCGCTTTGCCGGCGGGACGCGCTACCACGGCGTCATCACGGCCGCCAATCACCAATACCAGGTATTCGTCGAGTCGGCGCTGACGGGCGTAGCGCTGGACTTCCCCGCGCCGCTGGCGAAGGCGGCGGCGGACGCGCTGCCGCTGCACTTTGTGCTGAACGGCGGAGCCGCCAACGAGGCCGGCCAGGCGCATGACGACATCCGCATCACGCTGGGCGACGCGATCGAGGCGCGCTACCAGCGCCAGCGCCAGGACAAGGGGCCATGGCAGCTGGTGCGCGGCGGTATCGGCCTGAACGTGCCGGCCCCGCAGCCGGACAGCGGCATGGCGCTGCATGCCAGCGTCAAGTCCCTCAACGTGGACGACTGGATCGGCCTGGTGGGCACGGTGACGGATGCCGCCGGACCGGCGCACGCCGCGGGCGCGGGCGAGGGCCCCGGCCTGGCGCAGTACGTGGCGGCCGACCTGCTGGCCGCCCGCGCGGACGAACTCACTATCGCCGGGCGCAAGGTCAACGATGTGGTGGTGGGGCTGACCCACCGCAACGGTGCGTGGCAGGCCAACGTCGACTCGCGCCAGGCCAACGGCTACATCACGTGGAACGAGTCGCCCACGGGGCGGGGCCTGGGCAAGGTCACGGCGCGGTTGTCCAGCCTGCTGATTCCGGAATCGGCCGCCGGCGACGTCAAGGACCTGCTGGAGAAGTCGGCCTCGGCCAGCGCGCCGGCGATTCCCGCGCTGGACATCGTGGCGGAGCGCTTCGAGCTGTTCAACCGCCAGCTGGGCCGCATGGAGCTGCAGGCCTACAATGCACTGATCACATCCTCGCGCGAATGGCGCGTGTCCAAGCTCACACTGGAGAATCCGGACGGCGCGCTGCACGGCACGGGCCGCTGGGTCAGCCGCAATGGCCAGCACGATTCCTCGCTCAACTTCAGCCTGGACATCGTCGACGCCGGCAAGCTGCTGGACCGCTTCGGCTTCGCCGACACGCTCAAGAATGGCAAGGGCAAGCTGTCCGGCGACATTTCCTGGAAGGGCTTGCCGTATGCGCTGGACATCCCCACGTTGTCCGGCAAGCTCGTCATGAGCGTGGAGAAGGGCCAGTTCCTGAAGCAGGACCCGGGCGCCGCCAAGCTGCTGGGCGTGCTCAGCCTGCAGGCGCTGCCGCGCCTGCTGAAGTTCGATTTCCACGACGTGTTTGCCCAAGGGCTGGCATTCGACGGCATCAGCGCGACGGCGCAGATCGAGCGGGGCATCGCGAAAACGGATAACCTCAGGATGCATGGCGTGCAGGCCACGGTGCTGATGTCCGGCAGCGCCGACATCGCCAACGAATCGACCAACCTGCACGTCGTCGTGATTCCGCAGGTGAACCTGGGCACGGCGCCGCTGGTGTACGCGCTGGCCGTGAATCCCGTGATCGGGCTGGGCAGTTACCTGGCCCAGCTGTTCCTGTCCGCGCCCGTGATGAAGGCGCTGACGTACCAGATGCAGGTGACGGGCCCGTGGAAGGCGCCTGTCATCACGAAGCTTGATACCGAGCCGGTGGTTCGGTCCCAGTAGTTCGAGCCCAGCAGTTCGATTTCAGCAGTTAGCCCAGACAAGGAGCATTGATGACTATCGTTGCCGCCGTACAAATGGTCTCCACCCCGGTCGTGGAGGACAACCTGGCCACTGCGGCCCGTCTCGTGGCCGAGGCCGCCGCCACGGGCGCGCGCCTGGTGCTGCTGCCGGAATACTGGCCCATCATGGGCCGCAGCGACAGCGACAAGGTGGGCAAGGCCGAGCCGCTGGGGAGTGGCGTCATCCAGGCAGCGATGGCGGCGATGGCGCGCGAACACGGCATCTGGCTGCTGGGCGGCACGTTGCCGCTGGCCAGCGAGGATCCCGAGAAAGTCATCAATACGACGCTCGTGTACGACCCGGAAGGGCGCCACGTGGGCCGCTACGACAAGATCCACCTGTTCGGATTCACCAAGGGCACCGAGTCGTACAACGAGTCGCGCACGATCGTGCCGGGCCGCTCCGTCGGTACGGTCGAGACGGCGGTGGGCAAGGTCGGCATGTCGGTCTGCTACGACCTGCGCTTCCCCGAGCTGTTCCGCGCGATGGGCCCCGTCAACCTGATCGTCGTGCCCGCCGCGTTCACGTACACGACCGGGCGGGCGCACTGGGAAATCCTGCTACGGGCCCGCGCCATCGAGAACCAGTGCTACGTGCTGGCGGCCGCGCAGGGCGGCGAGCACGTCAACGGCCGCCGCACGTGGGGCCACAGCATGCTGGTCGATCCGTGGGGCGAGGTGAAGGCCGTGCTGGCCGAGGGGGAGGGCGTCATCCATGGCGAGCTCGACCTTTCTTACCTGGACGGCGTGCGCGAGAGCCTGCCGGCACTGAAGCACCGGACGATGTAGATCGTCCCAATCCACTACAATGACGGCAAAGCCAACGTAGAAAGAGCACCATGAAACCATTCGAACCGAACCTGTCGTCGCTGGCGCTGGCCCGCGACGTGCTGCTGACCCCGTTCGGGCTGGACGAAGCCAAGCTGATCAAGACGCTGGGCACGATGTTCACCCACAAGGTCGACTATGCCGACTTGTATTTCCAGTTCACCAAGAACGAGGGCTGGAGCCTGGAAGAAGGCATCGTCAAGACGGGCAGCTTCTCGATCGACCAGGGCGTGGGCGTACGCGCCATTTCCGGCGACAAGACGGCGTTCTCGTACTCCGACGAGATTTCCGAAGCGGCCCTGCTGGACGCGGCGGCGGCCACGCGCACGATCGCGCGCGCCGGCGCCGGCAAGATCAAGGTGGCGGGCAGCATGACGCCCGTCGGCGGCCGCTCGCTGTACCTGCCGCACGATCCGCTCGACTCGCTGGACGCGGCGGCCAAGGTCAAGCTGCTCGAGCGCGTCGAGAAGATCGCCCGCGCCAAGGACCCGCGCGTCGTGCAGGTGATGGCGGGCCTGGCCGGCGAATACGATGTCGTGCTGGTGGTGCGCAGCGACGGCGTGCTGGCGGCGGACATCCGCCCGCTGGTGCGCGTGTCGGTGACCGTCATCGTCGAGCAGGACGGCCGGCGCGAGATGGGCTCGTCCGGCGGCGGCGGGCGCTATGACTACAATTACTTCACCGACGAGCTGCTGCAGCAGTACGCGGAAGACGCCGTCAAGGGCGCGCTGGTCAACCTCGACTCGCGTCCGGCCCCGGCCGGCCCGATGACCGTCGTGCTGGGCCCGGGCTGGCCCGGCATCCTGCTGCACGAGGCGATCGGCCACGGCCTGGAAGGCGACTTCAACCGCAAAGGCTCGTCGACCTTCTCCGGCCGCATCGGCGAACGGGTGGCGGCCAAGGGCGTCACGGTGGTCGACGACGGCACGCTGGCGGACCGCCGCGGCTCGCTCAATATCGACGACGAAGGCAACCCGACCCAGTGCACCACGCTGATCGAGGACGGCATCCTGCGCGGCTACATCCAGGACACGATGAACGCGCGCCTGATGAAGATGCCGGTGACGGGCAACGCGCGCCGCGAATCGTTCGCGCACCTGCCGATGCCGCGCATGACGAACACGTACATGCTGGCGGGCGACAAGGACCCGGCCGAGATCCTGGCGTCCGTCAAGAACGGCCTGTACGCGGTCAACTTCGGCGGCGGCCAGGTCGACATCACGAACGGCAAGTTCGTGTTCTCGGCCAGCGAGGCCTACATGATCGAAAACGGTAAAGTGACGTATCCCGTCAAGGGCGCCACGCTGATCGGCAACGGCCCGGACGTGCTGAACCGCGTCTCGATGATCGGCAACGACATGAAGCTGGACCCGGGCGTGGGCGTGTGCGGCAAGGAAGGCCAGAGCGTGCCGGTGGGCGTCGGCCAGCCCACCCTGCGCATCGACGGCGTCACCGTGGGCGGCACCGCATAAAAAACGGTGACAGTCACCGTTTTTTCAAAGCAAAAGGCGCCCGCGGGCGCCTTTTTTTTAATGCCAGATTTCCGGGACATTTCCGGAATGTCCGAATTCTGTTGCCAAAATTCGGGGACAGTCGACGCTCTTTTCAAAGCAACCCAACCGCAAAGGCTGGGGTCAGACCCGTCGGGTCTGACCCCAGTTTTCGGTCCTGGGGTGGAGCGTGGACAAGCGGCCCACCGGGAAGCTTCGTTAGAACGAGTACGAACCCCGCAGGTACAGCGCGCGGCCGATCGGGTCGGTGTAGCGCGGATCGTAACCCTTCTGGAACACCGTGCCCTGGTTGCTGAACGGCGGTTCCTTGTCGAACAGGTTCTTCACGCCGGCCGTCAGGCTGACGTTCTTGAAGCCCGTGTAGGTGCCCGACAGGTTGACCAGGCTGTACGACGGCACGCGCTGGCGGAACGCCTCGTCGACCAGGTTCTGGTCGTCGTAGCCCGTCTTGAAGTTGTGCGCCAGCGTGGCGCTCCACACGCCCGAACGCCACGACAGCGACGCGTTGTGGCGCCAGCGGAAGACCACGTAGTTGTCCGCGTAGCGGCCCGTGTTCTGGACGAATTCGCCATCGCGCTCGTTCTGGTACTCGTAGTTGTGGATGTACGTGCCGTCCAGGGTGAACGTGAAGTTGCCGAAGTCGGTACGCGGCGCGCGCCACGTCAGGCTGACGTCCACGCCATCCGTACGCACCTTGCCCAGGTTCTCGTTCAGGTCCAGGATGGCGTTGGGCGAGCCGTCCGGGAAGCGCAGGAAGCGGTCGGCGTACTTGGGGTAGTTGCCGTAGATGGCCTGCTCCGGCAGCGCGCCGATCTTCTCGCGCAGGTGGATGTTGAAGTAGTCCAGCGCCAGCGTGACGGCCGCCGTGGGTTCGAACACGGCGCCCAGCGCGAACGTGCGCGACTTCTCCGGCTGCAGCTCTGGATTGCCGCCTTGCAGCTTGAACTGCTGCAGGTCGCAGTCGCGCAGCGGGTTCGAGCCTGGCTGCGGCACGCCGCCCGGGCACAGGATCGGATCGTTGTACGAGTTGCTGGTGTCGTTGCGCGACAGCGGGGCGTTCTTCTCGAACAAGGTCGGCGCGCGGAAGCCCGTGCTGACCGAACCGCGCAGCACGAACGTCTTGTGCGGCTGCCAGCGGAACGATGCCTTCGGATTGGTCGTGCTGCCGACGTCGCTGTAGTGGTCCCAGCGGGCCGCCAGCGACGCTTCCAGGTTCTGCATGAACGGCAGGTTGATCTCGCCGAACACGGCCTGGATGGTGCGGCTGCCCGATTTCGGCAGCGAGCCCGACAGACCGGAGCTGGCCGCCTGGCTGGCGATGTCGCGGTTGACGTTGAACTCGGCCTTCTCGTGGCGCAGTTCCGTGCCCAGCGCGACGGCCAGCTTGCCGCCCGCCATGTCCATCAGCTCGCGGCTGGCCTTCAGATCGAAGGCGGTCGTGGCGTTTTTCGCGTCCTGCACGCGGCCGCGCAGCGCGGTCGTGGCCAGGTAGGCGCGGCCCGCTTCGTTCTGCAGGCCGAACGGATTCAGGATGCCGTTGGCGACACCGGCCGCGAACGACGCATCCTGCACGTAGCCGCCGGTGAACTCTTCCGACGAACGGCTGACGGAGTGCGACAGGCCGCCGGCATAGTCCCAGCCCGCGACGATGCCTTCCAGCGAGGCCAGGAAGCGGTCGCCCGAACCGCGCGACAGGATCTGGCGCTGGCCCGCCTCGGTGGGACGCCAGTTGACGGACAGCGGGCTGCCGGACAGGCCGGCCTGTGCCGGCACGCCGCCGGAATTACCCGGATAGAACGGGCTGGTGGCCGGCAGGATCAGGCCCGTCTGTGGCGGTGGCGCCGTGCGCGAGTTGACGCGGTTTTCCGAGTGCAGTACTTCCAAGGTGGCCGTATGGTCGCCGCCCAGCTTGAAGCTGGCGCGGCCGAACGCGGTGGCGCGTTCCTGCTCGGGCAGGCTGTCGATCTGGCGCGTGTAGTCCTGGCGGCAGGTGCCGTCGCTGGCGCGCGGAATGGAAAATGGCGCGTTGCAGCCGGTGGCGAAGTAGGGGTTGCCGGCCCTGTCGGCGACGGCGTCGTAGTAGTTGCCGGGGAACGTGGTGCCCGACGTTTCGGACAGGCCGCGCGACGGGATCACGCCGGTTTCCGAGAACGGCCGCTGCTGCGACGTCAGCACGTCCTGCTTGTGGTAGTCCAGCACGCCCAGCACGGCCCAGCCCTCGCGCGCCAGGTCGCCGCCGCCGGTGGTCAGGTTGCCGCGCCGTTCGCGCCCGCCCGTATGCTGCGGCAGCACCGTTTCGATGGCCACCGTGGTCTGCTGCACGGCGCGGCGGGTGATGAAGTTGATGACGCCGCCGATGGCATCGGTACCGTAGATCGCCGACGCGCCGTCGCGCAGTACCTCGACGCGCTCCAGGGCGGCGACGGGAATCAGGTTCAGGTCGACGCTGGCGCCGTCATAAGGATGGCTCGCCAGGCGGCGGCCGTTCAGCAGCACCAGGGTCTTGTCGCCGCCCAGGCCGCGCAGGTCGGCCGTGGCCTGGCCGCCGGTGGGCAGGCCGCTGGCGTTGCCGCCGACGGCGTTGGCCGAACCGAAGCTGGTCTGGTTGGCGGGGATGCGGTCCAGTACTTCCTGGGCCGTAGTCAAGCCCTGCTTGACGAATTCCTCGGCCTTGAAGACCGTCAGCGGCGTCGCCGTTTCGTTGACGAGGCGCTTGATCGACGAGCCCGTGATCTCCACGCGCTGCATCTGGCCTTCGCCGGTGTCTTGCGCGAGTGCCGGTGCGAAGGCGGACAGGGCGGCGATGCCGAGGCAAATCGGCCGCAGGCGACCGATGCGTGCATTTCTTTTGTTAGCCAAAACTCTCTCCCGATGTTGAGAAAAAATGGTGCAGCTGAGACAAGCCAAGGTGAACGTTCGGTCACACCGGCTGCACGCACACTTTGACACGGCATTGATTATTTGCAAACTAGACGGCGAAGAAAATGCGGCGAACAGGCCGTTTGTGTTGTATCTACCGCAACTGGGCTGGCCAAAACGCACGTTCGCTTGCGTTTTGCACGTGTTGGCATTCCTGCCGACAATGTGCTTGCCAAACCTTGCACGTTGTTGTTATAGTGATTCTCAATTACCAGGACATCTCATGCACTGCTCCGTTTTCTTTACCGGCTTCTTTTATTTTTGGCTCCCTGCCCGCAAGGCGGTTGAGTAGAGGCCGGTTCACGTAGCAACAATCACGAGACTCCAGCAAATGCCCAGAAGACCGCCAGAGATGGCGGTTTTTTTTTACGCAAATTTTTTGAACGAATTTTTGAATATTGAGGAGAGCACCATGCAACGCACCGACGACCTGCGCATCCGCGAGATGAAGGAACTGACGCCCCCATCGCACCTGATCCGCGAGTTCCCCTGCACCGAAGCGGCTTCGCAGACGGCGGCCGCCGCACGCATCGCGTTGCACCGCATCCTGCACGGCCAGGACGACCGCCTGATGGTCGTCGTCGGCCCTTGCTCGATCCACGATCCGAAGGCGGCGATGGAATACGCCCGCAAGCTGACGGAAGTGCGCGCGCACCTGCAGGGCGACCTGGAAATCGTCATGCGCGTGTACTTCGAGAAGCCACGCACGACGGTGGGCTGGAAGGGCATGATCAACGATCCGTACATGGACAACAGCTTCCGCATCAACGACGGCCTGCGCATGGCGCGCGAGCTGCTGCGCGACATCAACGAACTGGGCCTGCCGGCCGGCACCGAGTTCCTCGACGTGATCAGCCCGCAGTACATCGCCGACCTGATCGCCTGGGGCGCGATCGGCGCGCGCACCACGGAATCGCAGGTGCACCGCGAACTGGCCTCCGGCCTGTCGTGCCCGGTGGGCTTCAAGAACGGCACGGACGGCAACACCAAGATCGCCGTCGAGGCCATCAAGGCCGCGTCGCAGCCGCACCACTTCCTGTCCGTGACGAAGGGCGGCCACTCGGCCATTGTGTCGACCAACGGCAACGAGGACTGCCATATCATCCTGCGCGGCGGCAAGACGCCGAACTACGATGCCGCCAGCGTGGAAGAAGCCTGCAAGGCCATCGCCAGCCACGGCCTGGCGTCGCGCCTGATGATCGACGCGTCACATGCGAACAGCTCGAAGAAGCCGGAAAACCAGGTGCCGGTGTGCGCCGACATCGCCGGCCAGATAGCCGGTGGCGACGACCGCATCGTCGGTGTCATGATCGAATCGCACCTCGTCGCCGGCCGCCAGGACCTGGTGCCGGGCAAGGAGCTGACCTACGGCCAGTCCGTCACGGACGGCTGCATCGACTGGGACACCACCCTGCAGGTGCTGGACAACCTGGCCGCCGCCGTGCGCCAGCGCCGCCTGCGCGGCGAATAATCCGGCGCCGGCCGGGGAGCGACCATTCGCCGGCCGGCACGACAACTGAAAACGCATGAGGGCGGCATCATGGGCACACCGATTCAAGACGACATCGCCGCGCTGCAGCGGCAGATCGGCGCGGCCATCCAGGCCGGCCGCGACAACGAGGCCGGCCAGTTGTGGCAGCGGCTGCTGGACATCGATCCCGGCAACGCCAAGGCCCTGTTCGCGCTGAGCCAGCGGGCGTTCCGGTCCGGCGACCTGCAGCGCGCCCGCGAGCTGCTGCAGCGCCTGGTCGCGCGCGATGGCCAGGACCTGCAGCAGTGGATCAACCTGGCCGTGGTGTGCCGCGGCCTGCACGACGACGAGGGCGAAGCCGCGGCCCTGACAGGCGCGCTGACCGTCGACCCCACCGACATGCTGGCGCAGCTGCTGCGCGGCGAACTGTTCGAGCGCCAGGGCCGGCGCCACGAGGCCGTCCGCGCCTACGGCGCCGGCGCCATGGCCGCGCCGCCGCTGGAGCAGCTGGACCCGTCGCTGCGGCCCCTGCTGCAACGCGCGCTGGCGTTCCAGGACGCCTACCAGCGCGACTACGGCGACTGGATGGACGCCCACCTGGCGCCGCTGCTGCGCGACCTGCAGGGCGAGCCGCTGGGGCGTTTCCGCGACGCCGTCGACATCATGTTCGGCCGCAAGCGCCGCTACGACCCGCAGCCGGCGCTGTTCTATTATCCCGGCCTGGCACCCGTCACGTTCTTCGACCGCGCGCTGTTCCCCTGGATGCCGGCGCTGGAAGCGCAGACCGACGCGATCCGCGCCGAGTTCCTGGCCGTGCTGGAAGGCCAGGACGGTTTCGTGCCTTACCTCAGCTACCCGCCGGACCAGCCCCACTTCCAGTTCGCGCAGTTGAACAACTCGCCGGACTGGAGCGCCTACCACCTGATCGAGCAGGGCCGCCTGGTGGACGAGCACGCGGCCCGTTGTCCCGCGACGATGGCCGCGCTGGCGGGCGTGCCGCAGCCGCGCCAGCTCAATCGTACGCCCAGCGCCATGTTCTCGCTGCTGCGGCCGCGCACGCGCATTCCCGCCCACACGGGCGTCAGCAACGTCCGCCTGGTCGCGCACCTGCCGCTGATCCTGCCGGGGCAGTGCGCGCTGCGGGTCGGCAACGACGTGCGCGAGTGGGAGATGGGCAAGGCGTGGGTGTTCGATGACACGATCGAGCACGAGGCGTGGAACGACAGCGACAGCTTGCGCGTGGTGCTGATCTTCGACGTGTGGCACCCGCACCTGTCGGAAGCCGAGCGCACGATGGTCAGCGCGCTGGCCGATGGCATCGTGCGGTTCGGCGCCAGCGCCGGCGGCTTCGAGTTGTAGTCCAGGCGAACAAACCCGCAGGTGACAGGGGTCTCTACCGCGAATTGGGGACAGCCTCCAATTCCGCGAATTGGGGACAGCCTCCAATTCCCCGGATCCCAACCCGAGTAGAAATCGGAGGCTGTCCCCCTTTTTCACGACGTCTGGCACCCGCACCTGTCGCAAGCGGAGCGCACGATGGGCAGCGCGCTGGCCGTGGCCTCGTGCAGTTCGGCGCGAGCGCCGGCGGCTCCCGGTTGTAGTCCAGGCGAGCAAACCCGCAGGTGACAGGGTCTCTACCGCGAATTGGGGACAGCCTCCAATTCCCCCGAATTGGGGACAGCCTCCAATTCCCCGGATCCCAACGCGAGTCGAAATCGGAGGCTGTCCCCAATTTGCAATTTGCACGACGTCTGGCACCCGCACCTGTCGCAAGCGGAGCGCACGATGGCCAGCGCGCTGGCCGTGGCCTCGTGCAGTTCGGCGCGAGCGCCGGCGGCTCCCGGTTGTAGTCCAGGCGAGCAAACTCGCAGGTGACAGGGGTCTCTACCTCGAAATGGGGACAGCCTCCAATTCCCCGGATCCCAATGCGAGGCGAAATCGGAGCCTGTCCCCAATATGCAATGCGAGGCGAAATCGGAGGCTGTCCCCAATTTGCAAAATCGGAGGCTGTCCCCAATTTTCGGTTGGCCGATTGATGAGGAGCGCCGGCTGCTTCGGGCTGTGGACCAGGCAAGCAAAACCCGCATGGGCCTGAAGCGGAGCTCAAAAAAACCGCCCGGCGAACCGGGCGGCAAAGTTACAACACAACAAACTGTGCTTAGAAGCGGGCGGTCGCGCTCAGGAAGATGCGGCGGCCCAGTGCGTCATACGTGGACGGGTACGTGTTGCCGTTGCCCAGGCCGGTGGCCAGCTGCGACGTCAGCGGCGGGTCGCGGTCGAACACATTGTTGATGCCCAGCATCAGCGTGTAGTTGCGCTTGTACGTGTACGTTGCCGTCAGGTCCAGGTAGTCGCGCTTGCCCAGTTCGCGGTCGACCGGGTTGGTGCCATGGCCTTCGGACAGGTCGCCGTTGTTGAGCAGCGGGTTGTCCGACAGGTTCTGCAGCTTGACCGCGTTGATGTGACGCCACGTGGCCGCCACGTCGACGTTCCACGGGGTCGCCCAGGTGCCGCGCAGCTTGTGACGCCATTTCGGGTTCGGCGACTCGCACTTGTTGGCGCCGTAGTAGCCCACGCAGTCGTAGCTGCCTTCGCCCTTGATTTCCTCGGTCGTCAGCTTGTCCAGGTAGGTGCCGTTGAAGGCAATGCCGAAGCGGCCCCATTCGCCGGCACGCATCGCATAGTTCGCGCCGATGTCGACACCGCGGGTGTGCTGGCTGCCGATGTTCTGCTGGGTGCCGATGATGCGGCCGTTATCGAACAGCCACAGCGAACCGGTACGGTCGCGCGTGATCAGCGAGCAGAAGCGCGCGTCGCCCGTGGCCAGGCACTTCGACAGCGTGGTGGCCGGATCGATCTTGTCGATCTTGTCGTCCACCTTGATGTCGAAGTAGTCGACCGTCAGGGACAGGTCGCGCAGCGGGGTCAGCACCACGCCGAAGGTCTTCGACTTGGACTTCTCCGGCTTCAGCGCCGTGCTGCCGCCTTGCAGGTAGTTGTACTGGCCGGCCGGGCTGTCCGAGATCGAGCCGTACTGGCTCGCGGTGACGCCCGTCTTCTGGCATGCCGCCAGCGAAGCGGCTGGCGTATCGCCCGCGCACGGGTCGGCATCCATGTCGAACAGGTTGTTGCCCTGCGGCGTGTACAGTTCGATCAGGTTCGGCGCGCGCACCGCCTTCTGGTAGGTGCCGCGGAAGCGTACCTGGTCGATCGGCGACCACACCAGGCCGAGGCCGAACGTGTTGGTCTTGTTGCCCGTGCTGTAGTTGGAATGGCGGTACGAGCCTTCCAGCTGCAGCTGCTTGGCGAACGGCATGTCCTCCATCAGCGGGATCTTCGTTTCGCCGAAGAAGTCCTTGACCGAGTACTGGCCGGACACGCCGCCGGTCGGGCCGCCCGAACCGGACAGGTCGCCGGCCTGGGTCGCCGCATCCGTCATCAGCTCCAGCTTCTCGCGGCGGTGCTCGAAGCCGAACGACACGCCGATACCGCTCTTCGCGGTCGGCAGCTTCCAGCCGTATTCGGACAGGTCGGCGCCGATGGTCGCGCCCTGGAACTGCTGTTCCGTCGAACCCTTGCGCATGCCCGGGATCTGCAGGTAGGCCAGCATTTCCGGCGTCACGCCGCCGGTCTGGTAGACGTTGTAGGGCACGCAGCCCACGTCGCCCGATGCGCAGGCGGCCTTGCCGTTGACGTTGATGACGTCCAGCGCCTTGTCGATCCGCTGCGACGAGAAGTAGTTCTGTTCGCTTTGCGAGTAGATCACCTTGGCCGACTGTGCGTACACGTCGTAGGACCAGATGCCCAGTTCGCCCTGGATGCCGAACAGCTCGCGGAACGAGGTGTTGCGGTACTCGGACTGGCGGCCGCCGCCTTCGACGTTGCGGCGGTTGACGACCACCTCGACCGGGTTGGTCGGCGTGATGCCCAGCGTGTCCTTCAGCTGCTGCGACAGGAACGGATTGTCGTGGCGCAGCGTGGCCGAATTGCCGAAGATGCCGCCTGGGGCGATCTGGCCGGTGGTGCGGTCATCGTGGAACGAGAAGTCGGAATACAACCGCATCTTGTCGTTGATGTCGTAGTGGATGTTGGCATTGAAGCCGTAGCGCTCGGACGGACGCTGGTAGTGGTTCAGCGGACCGAAGTTGTACTGGTCCAGCGCGTTGTTGAAGATGCGCGCGTTGCCGCTGCCGTCCACGGTGTAGACCTTGCCCTTTTGCGGGCCGTCCAGGGCCTGGATGCGGCCGGTGGCGTTGGTGCCGGAACCGCCGCAGGCAAAGCCCTTCGCGGTGGAGCTGACGGTACAGGCCGAGAAGTCGCGGTCGGCCTGCAGCAGCTCGTCTTCCTTCTTGTAGCTGAAGAAGAGGGTGGCGTTACCCTTGTTGTCGGCGAAGTTCGAGCCCATCAGGATGCTGGCGTCGCGCGACTTGCCGTCCCAGCCCTTGTCGCCGGGTACGGCGAACTGCGATGGGTTGGAGGCGCCGCGGGTGGCCACCAGGTTGGCGACTTCGCCGCCGTTCTGCTGGTGGTTGAAGCCGCTCACGTTGGCCTCGACCTGGATACCCTGGAAGTCCTTCTGCATGATGAAGTTGACGACACCGGCGACGGCATCGGAACCGTACACGGCGCCGGCACCACCCGTCAGCACTTCGACGCGCTTGATCAGCGGCGCTGGAATCTGGTTCAGGTCGGCTGCGGTATTGGTCGGGCTGCCCATCGGCAGGCGCTTGCCGTTGACCAGCACCAGCGTACGCTCGGCACCCAGGCCGCGCAGGTTGACGGTGGCGGTGCCGGTGGCACCATTGACGACGTTGCCGCCCTGGTCCGCGAATACTTGCGGCATGTTGTTCAGCAAGCTCTCGACGTTGCGCACGCCGTCGGTCTTGATGTCCTTCGCGGTGATCGTCGTCACCGGGCTGGTGCCTTCCAGGTTTGCCGTCGGAATGCGCGAACCCGTCACTTCCACCTTCACCATCGGGGCTTCGCCAGCCCCGGGCGCTTGTTGCGCATGGGCCGCCTGCATTCCCAGTACCGCGCCCGATGCGCAGATCATGCGGATCGAGCGGGACAAGATCTTTTCCATCGCCATATGTTTGATTCCTATCGCCGAGTGTTTATGAATGCTCGCACGCCATTACCGTTGCGAACACGCCAAGCGTGTCCTTGCTTATTCATCAAACCATTCCGCGGAATTTCCTGTCAATCAACAATGTTGCCCGATGCTGGCGCGTGATTGCGCAATCACGGTGCGTGGCCGTGCCGGTAAGGATGTGCTCACTCAGCAATATCGCGACATGTTGAACGCGGATAGAGCTGGGTTGCAGCAGGATAGTGACAACAAGATGACGCACCAAAATGGTGCCGAGGGGCTGCAAAGGCCTGCGCAGCGAGCTCGACAAAATGTCACGACGATGAGTCTTCGTGTCATTCTTGCGACAGATGCAACACAAATGAAGTAATAATGGGCGAAGTTGGAACGATGTAGGGGCCGGCAAAACCGCCCGTGTCGTGAAAATGGGTGACTGTCACCGTTTTTCATGAGGCGAAAAAAAGCGGCGCAAGCGCCGCTTCTTTTTCAGTCGATCGACAAGCTTAGAACTTGTACGACGCGGACAGGTAGAACTGGCGGCCCAGCGCGCTCGAGTACGAAGGGTTGTAGCCCACCTGGTGCGGACCCGCATTGCGCAGCGAGAACGGCGGATTGCGGTCGAACAGGTTGATGACGCCGGCCGTGATTTCCGTCTTTGCCATCGGGCGGTAGGCCAGCTGGTAGTCGAACGTCGTGTAGCTCGGCACGCGCAGCGTGACGGCGTAGCATTCGCCCGGCGCCCCGGCCACGATCACCGCGCAGTCGTCCAGGGTTTGCGGCTTGTCGACGTAGCCGTTGCGGTAGGCCGCGGTCAGCGTGTGCGTGAACTGCTTCGTCTCGAACGACGACGAGGCCTTGATCACATGGCGGAAGCTGACGGCATCGTCCTCGCCGTAGCGGTTCAGGTCCGTCGTCCACTCGCTCGAGCCCGGCAGCGTGTAGCGCGAACGCAGCAGGTAGGTGCCGGCCAGGCGGCTCGTCAGCTTGCCGCCGTACACGTTCACCTTGTGCGTGAAGTCGTAGTCGATACCGCGGTTTTCACGCTGGCCGATATTGATCGGCAAGAGCTTGACCGCCAGAACGTCCGCGCCTGTCGCATTCATGTGCTTGGTCGTGTACAGGTCGGCATACTTGGCCGGGTCGGCAAAGATGTCCGCTTCGTTGACGCTCGTGACCTGGTTGCTGATCTTGACGTTCCACAGATCCAGGGCCATCGAGATGCTGGCGGTCGGTTCCCACACGGTACCGATCGACCACTGCTTCGATTCTTCCGGCTTCAGGTTCGGGTTACCGCCGCGGAATGCCTCGAACTGCTGGCGTCCCACGTTGTTGCAGTACGAAGCCAGCGGATGCGTGGTGCCCGTCAGAGGGCACTGGTAATTGCCGCCCGTGACGCCCCAGTCTTCCAGCACGCCGGCGATTTCCTGCATCGACGCGGCGCGGAAGCCGGTGCCCGCGGCCGCGCGGAACATCAGGCTCTTCGTGGCCGAGTACTTGCCGGACAGTTTCCACGTCGTCGCGTTTTCCGAGCCGCTGACCTTCTGGCCCGTCAGCTTGTCCTTGACGCCGCCGATCTGGTCGTAGCGGGCCGAAGCGGTCAGTTCCAGCTGCTTCGACACCGGCATCATCAGTTCGGCATAGGCGCCGGCGTTGTCGCGCTCGAAGCCGCTGTCGACGGCGCCGCCGTCACCCAGCAGCGACGCGTTCAGCGCCACGTCCTCGTTGGCCGTCGTGTAGGCAGTGTTGCGATAGTCCACGCCCACGCCCAGCATCGATGTGCCGCCCGGCAGCGCGAACAGCGCACGCGACCCGCGCGCATCCCAGCCCTTCATCGTCACGGTCTGGGTGCTGTACAGGCCGGAGAAATCGCTGCCCCGCAGCGCCGCGCGCGTGGCATCCGACACGGTGCCCGCGAACGGGTCGATCGTGCCCGCGTCGATGGCCGACTGGAACTTGTCCGCCCACGGCGTGCCGCTGACGTACTCCGTCTTCTGCTTGTTGCGCGACCAGGTCAGGGCCGAATTGAGGTCCCAGCCGAACGCGTTGCCGTCGATGCCGACGACAATGTGGGTGGCCTTCGTGCCGTAGTCATAGACGCGGTTGCCCAGGCCCGTGGCACGGTAGTTGGCGACGACGCTGTCGACGCCGGCAGCTTGCTCCGCAGTCAGGTTCGGCAGGATGTACTGGTTGTACAGCGACGAGCCGGGGGCGATCGCGAACTGGGCCGGCAGCGGCGCGATGCTGGCGCGCACGTTGGTGTCGGTGTAGGCGAAATCGTAGAACGCGTTGAAGCCGCTCTGGCCCAGCTTCAGGCTGCCCGAACTGAACAGCGCGTCGCGCCTGGTTTCCGGATTGATCTCGATGGTCGACGCGGAGTCGAACCAGCAATTGCCGTCCGCATAGAAGTCATGGTTCAGCGGTGCGCAGCCGCCGTGCGCCAGCGCGTACGGATTCAGGTTGACCGACTCCGTGCCGGTCGCGCTGCGGTACTTGACGGTGGCGTTGCCGGGAATCGCCCGCGACGAGCCGTTGATGAACTGCAGCGCACGGCCCGTGGCCGGGTCGGTGAAGTTGATGATGCCCGTCTTCGCGAAGTCGCGCTGCGAAGCCTTGAGCGACTTCTGGCCGTCGTGGCTGGCCGAGAAGAACACGCTGTAGCCGTCTTCGTCGATGTCGCCGAAGCCCTTCGAGATCGAGACCGAGTTCGAGGCGCCGCCGGATTCCTGCGGACGGTTGTACTTGGCGTTGATCTCCCAGTCGGAGGCGCCTTTCTTCAGGATGAAGTTGACGACGCCGGCGATCGCGTCCGCACCATACAGGGCGGACGCACCGTCCGTCAGCACTTCCACGCGCTCGACGGCCGACAGCGGAATCGAGTTCAGGTCGATCGTCGTGCCGGAGTTCGCGGGCGCCACGCGGCGGCCGTTCAGCAGCACCAGCGTGTACTGTTCGCCGATGTCGTGGATCGATGCCGTGGTCACGCCGCCACCGCCGCCGCCGACCGAATCGGCCGCCACGGAGAAGCCCTGCATGGCGGGAATCTGCTGGATGAAGTCCGTCACCGTGGTGACGCCGGATTTCTTGATGTCCTTCTGGTTGAACGACTGCACCGGCAGCGACGCTTCGGCGGCGATGCGCTTGATGGAGGAGCCGGTGATTTCAACACGCTGCATGGGCTGTTCGGCGGCTTCCTGTGCGGTCGCGGCGTGCATGCCCATTGCCAGGCCGCCCGCGAACATCACGCGCAGGGAGCGAGACAGTACTTTCTCAATCATTGCTACTTCTTTCGTAAATGCCAACAACAAACAGCTCCGCCGGGTAGGCGGAGCAGACGCAGCCCATGCTGCTTAACTCGAAGTCACAATTGTTTGGTGACTGCGAGCCCGCGTCAGACCTTGTGAATTCTCACCAAAAATCACGGGGCCCGTATCAAACCATCGCGGCAGCGGGTTTGTCAATTTTTGTTTGGTCGTGTAAAGAAAAGATAGCAATAATTGCTAATATTGTTGGCGGTTTTCCTCAGTTGCCATGTGGAATTGGTATATACATCAATAAAATGTACCAGCATGAAGCAAAGCACAAGCGGCCCGAAGGCCGCTTGCTCAACGCGCTACCCCGAGTGCAAAAGCCGGGGCGGACCCTGCGGGTCCGTCCCCAGTTCCTGTCCTGGGTGCCTTAGAAGAACTTGTAGTGCGCCCCCACCTTGAAATACCGCCCGATGGCACCGGACGCGTCCATCGGGTTGTAGCTCAGCGCGCCATACGTCAACGGGTCCAGCGGCGCCACCTTGTCCGTCACGTTATTGACGGAGGCGAACAGGGTCAGCTGCTTGCTGACGGCGAAGCGCGTGGACAGGTCCAGGGTCGTGAAGGAAGCGATCTCGCAGTCCGGCGTGCCCGGCTGGCCGTTGGCCAGCGTGGAGCCGCACTCGCGGCCTTCGAACAGGATGTTCTTCATCTTGTCGCGCCAGTTCAGGTTGGCGTTGACGTTCCAGGCGCCGATGTCCCACGTGGCCGTGGCATTGATCTTGTTCTTCGGCGTGCCGGCGCAGTTCGACGTGTCGCAGTTGCCGTGCGTGCCGGCGAACTGGTAGGCCGTCGTGGCGGACTCCTGCCGTTTCCACGATGCCGTGTGGCTGATGACGACGCCCAGGTTCAGGCGGCCGTAGTCGCCCAGGCGCAGTCGCTGGCGCACGTCCAGGTCGACGCCCGACACTTCCGTGAAGCTGGAATTGCGGTAGGGCGCCTGCGTCATGATCAGGGTGCCGGAGTTCGGGATCACGACGCCGTCGACGACCAGGTTGTTGTCCGAACGGATGGCGGTGGGCAGCGCGGCCGCCTCGTTGTACGGCATGGGATTGATCTCGTTGCTGCGCTTGATCTTCCAGCCGTCCAGGGCGATGCTGCTGCCGTCGAACGGGTCCCATACCAGCCCCAGCGAATAACCTTTCGACGTTTCCGGCTGCAGGTTAGGGTTGCCGACCTTGACGGCGGCGACCGAGAAGCCGCAATCGGTCGAGGTGGCGCCGCCGCGTGCCGGCACGCCGCCCGGGCAGCGCACCGGATCGCTGACCGTCGAGTTGCCCGTCGATTGCGACTGTGCGCTCGCTTCGGCCGGGCCGGGCGCGCGGAAGCCCTCCGTGTACGTGCCGCGCAGGGCGAAGGTGCGCGTCGGCGTCCACTTGATGCCGGCCTTCGGCGTGGTGGAATTGAAGTTGTCGTATTTGTCGTAGCGCACGGCGGCCGACAGCTCCACGCCCTTCAAGAGGGGCGCCAGCAGCTCGGCATACACGGCCGACACCTTCGAGTCGCCGAACGCGGCCACGTAGTTCGAGTTGATCGAACCGTTTTCCGAGCCGGACAACGACGGATTGCTGAGCTTCTGGCGGCGGTGTTCGGCTCCGACCGCGACGCCCAGGTTGCCGCCGGGGAGGGCGAACAGCTCGCGCGATGCCTTGACGTCGAAGGCCGACAGGCTGCTGGTCGAATTGGAGGTCGCGGCCACGGCCAGCGCTGCGTACAGCGATGCCGGATTGCGATAGGCTTCGGCGCCCATGTAATACGGGAAGTACTGCGACGCCGGATCGCCCAGCGCGGCGCGCATGACGTTCATGTTCAGCATGTTCGTGTAGCGCAGCTCCAGCTCGGACTTCGAATACGTGAAGCCGGCATCCCAGTCCCAGCCGAAGGCATTGCCCTTGATGCCCGTGACGAAGCGCTTGAATTCGTTGTTGGCGTGGCGCACGCTGGGGCCGATGTCGGCGGCCAGGTAGCGGATGCGGGCGGGCGCGCCGAACGGGTTCTGCGGATGCGCAGCAGCCAGGAGGTTCAGGTTGCCGTAGTTGATGAAGCCCTGCGGATTTTGCGCATTGGGCGGGAACGCCACCGTCGGCGTGAAGTGCGGCGGGATCATCGTAAACGACGTGTCGCGCTTCGAGTAGCCCAGCTCCACGTAGGCCTGGGTGGCCGGGTTGACCTGGAACGTGCCGCGCGTGTACAGGTTGACGGACTCGATCTCCGGCTGCATGTCGCGCCACTGGCTGTGGTGGTACAGGCAGCCGCCGTTGGCGCCGGCCTGGTTGGTCGTGGCGGTGACGCTGGCGCAGCCGGGCAGGCCCAGGTAGTTGGTCGTGACGGGATCGCGCACGCTGCCGGCGGGGCTCTGGTTGGCGTTATTGGTCCCGGCGATGTAGCCGCCCGCGAACTGGGTGCCGACGGGGAAGCCCCACGGCCGCAGGTCGCCCGTGCCGATGTGGCGGCGCCGGCCGGCACGGTCGCTGTTGGCGATGCTGTCCGACTGGACGTACTCGGCATTGGCGACCCAGTTGTAGCGGTCGACCTCGAGGTCGCCGCGGCCGTACGTGATCGAGGCCTTGTTCTGCTTGCCGTCGTCATAGCGCGACCAGCCCGTGTCGCCCTTGACTTCGAGTCCCTGGAAGTCGCGGCGCAGGATGATGTTGACGACGCCGGCGATCGCATCGGCGCCGTAGGTGGAGGAGGCGCCGTCCTTCAGGATCTCGATGCGTTCGACGATCTGCATCGGCACCGTGGACAGGTCGGTAAAGCTCTTCTGGCCGTCGTCGGCGCGGGCAAACGGCGCCATGCGGCGGCCATTCAGCAGGACGAGGGTCGAGGTGGCGCCCAGGCCGCGCAGCGAGATCGCCGTGGAGCCAGCGGCAAAGCCGTTGCCGAAGCCCGTCGGCAGCGAACCGGCGCCATCGACGGCCAGCGTCTGCAGGTATTCCGCGACAGTGCCCTTGCCGGAGCGCAGCAGCTCGTCGCGGCTGACGACCTGCACGGGCGACGCCGTCTCGGCGCTGGCGCGCTTGATGCTGGAACCGGTGATTTCGACGCGCTGCATCGGCGCGCCACTGTCGGATGGCGCCTGGGCCTGCGCTTGCGCCACGCCGACCGACGCTGCCAGGCCGCCCGCGAACAGCAGGCGAACGGAACGGGACATCATTTTCTCAACCATGTGCTGCCTCCATGTGTATTGGTGTGCCATGCCAGGGCGCGAAGCGGATGGCTTCTCGCCATGGCATGAAAGCACTGGTCGTACCTGTTTGTATAGTTGCATCGCCTTTCAGTCGAAAAGTTGTTGGAAATATACGACATTGGCACGCGGCGCGACGATATCCCCGTGCGGCCGCGCATTCCCGGGCGGATGCGTTATCGTTACGGCTTTCGCCGCCATCGGGAGATCGATGCTTGCCTTTGTTTTGCGCCGCCTGTGGCAGATGCTGCCGACCATGCTGGGCGTCGTGCTGCTCGTGTTCGTGCTGTTCAACTGGGTCGGCGGCGATCCCGCGTACATCCTGGCCGGCAAGATGTCGAGCCCTGAGGCGATCGCCAATATCCGCCGCCAGCTGGGCGTGGACGAGCCCTATCCCGTGCAGCTGTGGATCTTCGTCAAGCAGGTCGCCACGTTCGACTTCGGCCAGAGCTGGGCGACGGGCGAGCCGGTCGGGCAGATCATCGCCTCCCGGCTGGGTCCTTCGCTGACAGTGCTGGTGCCGCTGACGGTGCTGGAAACGCTGATCGGCGTGGCGCTGGCGCTGGCCGTGGCGTTCGTGCGCGGCTCGCTGACGGACCGCGCGGTGATGGTGGCGTGCACTGTCGGCATGTCCGTGTCGATCCTCGTCTACATCATCGTGTTCCAGTACGGCCTGGCCTACCAGATGGGCCTGTTCCCCGTGCAGGGGTGGGGCGACAGCCTGGGCGTCAACCTGCTGCGCTATGCGCCGCTGCCGATCCTGATCGGCCTGGCGGTATCGATCGCACCCACGTTGCGGCTGTACCGCAGCTTCGTGCTGGACGAAGTGCACCAGGACTACGTGCGCACGGCCCGCGCCAAGGGCCTGCCGGAGCGGCGCGTGATGTGGGTGCACGTGCTGCGCAACGCGGCCATTCCCATCATCACGCACGTGATGGCGAACCTGCCGGCCCTGTTGATCGGCGCGTTCCTGCTGGAGCGCTTCTTCGGTATTCCCGGCATCGGCCGCGAGGTGATCCTGGCGGTCGAACGCAGCGACTTCCCCGTCATCAAGGCCGTCACCGTCTGCGTGGCCCTCGCCACCATGGTCTTCAACCTGCTGGCGGACTTGCTGTACCAGGCCGTCGATCCGCGGGTGCGGCTGGCATGAGCGCCGTGCCGGCCGACGGCGGCGCAGGGCTGTGGATGCTGGCGTGGCGCCGCCTGCGTGACGACCGCGTGGCGATGGTGGCGCTGGGCATCGTCGCCGCGTTCCTCGTCATGCTGGTGCTGTCCGCCACGGGCCTTGTCGCGGCGGACTGGGAAGAGGAAGTGGGGGTCAATTACGCGCCGCCCACGTTTGTCGGCGCAGGGCCCGCGACGGCCGCTGCGACGGCGGCCGCGGTGCCCGTGCCGGACAATCCGTTCGACCCGCTGGCGCAGGACCTCCGGGCGCTGCGCGCCCAGCTGGGCACCGAGCAGACGGCCGCGCGTCGCGCCAGCTTGCCGTTCGGCGCCGACAAGTGGGGCCACGACATCGTCAAGAAGACCATCAAGGGCGGCCAGACGTCGATCGTCGTCGGCCTCGTGGCCGCGCTGGTGGCGGTCGGCCTGGGCACGCTGTTCGGCGCGGTCTCCGGTTTTTATGGCGGGCTGGTCGACGACCTGTTCAACTGGTTCTACAACGTGTTCACGTCGATCCCATCGATCCTGATGATCCTGACGGTGGCCGCCGTGCTGCAGCACAAGGGCGTGACGACGATCGTGCTGATCCTCGGCCTGACGGGATGGACGGGGCCGTACCGGCTGATCCGCGCCGAGTACCTGCGGCACAAGGCGAGAGAGTACGTGCTGGCGGCCGATGCCATCGGCGCCTCCGCCGCGCGCAAGATGTTTGCCCACATCTTCCCCAACGTCAGCCACGTCGCGCTGGTGCAGCTGTCGATCCTGGCGGTAGGCTTCATCAAGGCCGAGGTGATCCTGTCGTTCCTGGGCTTCGGCGTGCCGGTCGGCGTGGTATCGTGGGGTTCCATGCTGAACGAGGCGCAAAACGAGCTGTTGCTGGGCAAATGGTGGCAGCTCACGGCCGCCGCCGTCGCGATGGCCGTGCTGGTGACGGCGTTTTCCCTGCTGGCGGACGCGCTGCGCGACGCGCTCGATCCGAAGGTGAAGCCATGACGGCGCTGCTGGAAGTACGCGACCTGCGCATCGGCTTTCGCATCGACAAGCGCACCACCTTCGAAGCCGTCAAGGGTATCTCGTTCACGGTGCCGCGTGACGCGACGGTGGCGCTGGTGGGGGAGTCCGGCAGCGGCAAATCCGTCAGCTCGCTGGCCATCATGGGCCTGCTGCCGCGCCACACCACCCTGGTCGATCCGGCCAGCCGCGTGCTGTTCGACGGTCGCGACGTGCTGCACTTGCCGGAGAGCGAACGGCGTGCCTTGTGCGGGCGCGACATCGCGATGATCTTCCAGGAGCCGATGTCGTCGCTCAATCCCGTCTTCACGGTGGGCTACCAGATCGGCGAGGTGTTGCGCCGGCACATGGGCATGAACCGGCGCCAGGCCCGAGCCCGCGCGCTGGCGCTGCTGGAAGAGGTGGGCATCCCCGATCCGGCCGCGAAGATCGATGCGTATCCGGGCCAGATGTCCGGCGGCCAGCAGCAGCGCGTGATGATCGCCATGGCGCTGGCCTGCGAGCCGAAGCTGTTGATCGCGGACGAGCCCACGACGGCGCTGGACGTGACGATCCAGAAGCAGATCATGGAACTGATCGCCGGCCTGCGCCGCAAGCACCGCATGTCCGTGCTGTTCATCACCCACGACCTGGGGCTGGTGGGCGAGATCGCGGACGAGGTCATCGTCATGCGCCACGGCGAGATCCGCGAGGCGGGCCCGATGCGCCAACTCTTCGGCGCGCCACGCGACCGCTACACGCAGGCGCTGCTGCATTGCCGTCCGCCGCTGGACGCGCGGCCATGGCGCCTGCCCGTCATTGCAGACTATCTGGAAGGGACGGCGCCGCAGGAAGGGCGCCAACGTGAACGCGGTTATCGCCCGGACGACGACATCGTGCTGGACGTGCGCAACCTGAAGAAAAGCTTCTGGCTCAAGGAGGGCTTGTTCGGCAAGCGCGAGTTCCAGGCCGTCAAGGACGTGTCGTTCCAGCTGGCGCGCGGCAAGACGCTGGGCGTCGTGGGCGAATCGGGCTCGGGAAAAAGCACGATGGGCCTGACGCTGTTGCGCCTGCACGAGGCCAGTGGCGGCAGCGCGCTGTTCGAGGGGCGCGACCTGCTGGCGCTGTCGAAGCGCGACTACCACCCGTACAAGCGGCGCATCCAGATCGTCTTCCAGAACCCGTATGCGTCGCTCAATCCCCGCTTCACCGTCGGCCAGATCCTGCTGGAGCCGATGCGCCTGCACGGCATCGGCGCCGACGAGCGCGAACGCGTCGCGCTGGCGCAGGCGCTGCTGGAGCGGGTCGGGCTGCCGGGGGCGGCGTACCACCGCTACCCGCACGAGTTCTCGGGCGGCCAGCGCCAGCGCATCGCCATTGCGCGCTGCCTGACGATGAAGCCGGAAATCCTCGTTTGCGACGAGTCGGTGTCGGCGCTGGACGTGTCGGTGCAGGCGCAGGTGCTGAATTTGCTGCAGGAGCTGCAGGACGAGTACGGCCTGTCGTACATCTTCATTTCGCACGACCTGGCGGTGGTGCGCTATCTCTCCGACCGCGTGATGGTGATGCACCGTGGCGAGGTGGTGGAGATGGCCGATGCGGACGAGCTGTACCGCAACCCGCGCCATCCGTACACCCGGGCGCTGCTGGGAGCGATCCCACGAGCACCCGGCAGCGGTGCTAACATGACGCGATAATGGCAAACCTGATTTCGCTGCTGCAGGAGTATGGCGTCCTGATCGTTTTTATCGTCGTGCTGGTCGAGCAGATGGGCTTGCCGCTTCCCGCGTATCCGATCCTCATCGTGTCCGGCGCGCTGGCGGTGGACGAGGGCGGAGCGTCCCTCGCGGGCGTACTGGGCGTCAGCCTGGGGGCGTGCATGCTGGCCGACTTGTTCTGGTTCCGCGCCGGCCGCCATTACGGCAAGCGCATCCTGAAACTGCTGTGCAAGATATCGCTGTCGCCGGACTATTGCGTCAGCCAGACGGAGGACAACTTCCGCAAATGGGGCCCGAAATCGCTGATCTTCGCCAAATTCATCCCCGGCTTCAACACGATCGGGCCGCCGCTGGCTGGCGCGATGGGTACCCGGCCGTCGCTGTTCTTCAGCTTCAGCGCGCTGGGCGGGCTGCTGTGGAGCCTGACGGGCATTTCGATCGGCGCCTATTTCCATGCCAACGTCGACCAGGTGCTGGACATGCTCGCCACGATGGGCAGCACGGCGCTGACCGTGCTGGGTATCCTGCTGGGGCTGTTCGTACTGTTCAAGTACATCGAGCGGCGGCGCTTCCAGCGCGCCATGCAGACGGAGCGCATCAGCGTCGAGCAGCTGAAGACCTTGCTGGCCGACGGCCACGAGCCCGTGCTGGTGGACGCCCGCAGTGCGACCGCGCAGCAGATGGCGCCGCCCGTGCCGGGCGCGCTGCTGCTCAATGGCGATGCGCGCACGATCCTGGCCGCGCTGCCGCGCGACCGGCACATCGTGGTCTACTGCAGCTGCCCCAACGACGTGACCGCCGCCAGCGTCGCCAAGCAGTTGCAGCAGCAGGGCTACGCCCTCGCCAGGCCGCTGCATGGCGGGCTGGATGCCTGGAACAGCGCCTTCGGCAGCTGACACGGACAGTCGCGCCAATGATTCAAGAAAAACGGCGACAGTCACCGTTTTCCGGAAGCTCAACGCGGCCTGGTGTGGTAACGTTTCCGGGAAAAACAGTGACTGTCACCGTTTTTCTGTCTGGTAGTCATACTACGGTTGGTTTCGTGCGGTTTTGGGGGTGTTTTGCTGAAGATGTACCAAAACTACACTCAACTCTTGCGCCTAAGCTAAGATATCCGATAGGATTAGGCTTCGATAATTTTTTCGTCCGTCCCATGAATGCCATGTCCGATTCCGCGTCGCTGAATACTCCTTCCGTTTTCCCTGGCGGCGCGCGCCTGCTGGCCGATGTCGGCGGCACCAATGCCCGCTTCGCGCTGGAGACGGCGCCCGGCCAGGTCGGCCACATCCATGTGCTCGCCTGTGCGGATCACGCCACCCTGGCCGATGCGATGCGAGCCTACCTGGCGCTGCCGGACGTGGCGGCAGTCGCTCCCGGCATCCGTCACGGCGCCATCGCGATCGCCAATCCGGTCACGGGCGACGTGGTGCGGATGACGAATCACCACTGGGAGTTCTCCATCGAAGCGCTGCGCCGCGACGTGAATTTCGAGGTGCTGGCCGTCGTCAACGACTTCACGGCACTGGCCCGCTCGCTGCCGCACATCCCCGCCGCGCAGAAGCGCCAGGTGGGCGGTGGCACTGCGGTCGAGGGCGCGCCGCTGGGCCTGATCGGTGCCGGCACGGGCCTGGGCGTTTCCGGCTTGATTCCGTCGGCGTCGGGCTGGACGGCGCTGCTGTCCGAAGGTGGCCACGTCAGCTTTGCGCCGATGGACGAGACGGAAGTAGCGATCCTGCAGTTTGCCTGGAAGGAATTCGAGCACGTGTCGGCCGAGCGGCTGCTGTCGGGCGTCGGCATCGAGCTGATCTACCGTGCGCTGGCCGACTACCGCAAGATCGACGCCGAAGTGCTGGGCGCGCCCGAGATCGCCCGCCGCGCACTGGACGGCAGCTGCCCGCTGTGCGACGCGACGATCGAGGCGTTCTGCACCATGCTGGGCACGATTGCCGGCAACCTGGGCGTCACACTGGGCGCGCAGGGCGGTATCTATATAGGTGGCGGTATCGTGCCGCGCCTGGGCGAGCGTTTCGACCGCTCCGGTTTCCGCGCACGGTTCGAAGCCAAGGGCCGTTTCCGCAGCTACCTCGCGGCGATTCCCACCTTCGTCATCACGGCGGAATACCCGGCCTTCCTGGGTGTATCGGCCATCCTGGCGGAGCGGCTGGCACAGGCCTGAGGCGGCGCGCGGATACCGTCGCGCACGCGAGGCGACGGTGGAATTGCACTTTTCCCGATTTTATCGGGTACAATGGCCAAAGTTGGATGAAACGGCAGCGTGCGTTCGCGATTCTTGTGATCGCAGCGCGCGGTCCTGAGAAACCTTGGGAAGCCCCTGGCAACCAGCGCCTCGGTTGGATCGCATTGAATCGGATCGGATAGGGCGCGCGGAGCACGAGGGCGACAGGCCTCCCCGGAATTGCCGGCCGGTTTTCTCCCCGAAAACACATCTCTCCATCTGTGACTCACCGCCCGGCGCGCAGCGGCCCGGCGGCTTCTTGCATGGATGTGCGACCACAAGATTGCTTATGGATACAGCTGAGGCCAAGAAAGTCCTCGAAACCGCGCTGCTTTGCGCTCGTGAGCCGTTATCGATTCACAGCCTGAAAAAGTTATATGTCGAAACCGACGATCAGGGCCGCCCACTGGGCGCCGGCGTCGGCGCCGACACGATCAAGCAACTGCTGGAAGAGCTGCGGCAGGAGTGGCAGGGTCGGGGTATCGAAGTGGTGGGCCTGGCCTCGGGCTGGCGCTTCCAGAGCCGGCCGGAGATGAAGCAGTACCTGGACCGGCTCAACCCGGAAAAGCCGCAGAAGTATTCGCGGGCGACGCTCGAAACGCTGGCGATCATCGCCTACCGCCAGCCCGTGACGCGCGGCGACATCGAGGAGATCCGCGGTGTGACCGTGAACTCGCAGACGATCAAGATGCTGGAAGACCGCGGCTGGATCGACGTGGTCGGCTATCGCGACGTGTTGGGCCGCCCGGCATTGCTGGGCACGACAAAACAGTTTCTGGATGACCTGGGCTTACAATCGCTGTCCCAGCTGCCGCCGTTGCAGCAAATCAGCGATGTGCAGAACGCCAATTCGATGGAAGTACTCGAAGCCGCGCTGCAGGAGAATTTCGAGAAGGCGGCCCATGCCGCCGCAGTCCCTGACAATGTAGCGCCCGAAGAAGCACCCGCCCACGGCGCGGTGCCGCAAGTAGCGCCTGACGCTGACCCCACGCAAGAACAAACGAATGAACAATACTGACAAGACCAACGAGACCGGCGCGCAGGACCTGGCCGCCGCAGCCGTCAAGCCGAAGCGCCGTACCAAGGCCCAGATCGAGGCGGACAACGCGGCGCTGCTGGCGGCCGGCGAAACGCCGAAGCCGAAGCGCACCCGCAAGGCCGTCAGCGCCGAGGGCGCCGCTGCGCCGGCCGCGGTCGCGGCCGTTGAAACCCCGGCAGCCGCCGCCTCGCCAGTCGCGGCCGAGGCAGCGCCAGTGAAGAAACCGCGCACGCGCGCCGCCAAGCCGGCCGCCGCGCCGGCCGAGGCCGCGCCGACCGCGATCGAGCCGCAGCAGGCGGCACCGGTCGCCGCCGAAGCGACGGCCGAGCCGGCGCCAGCTGGCCAGAAAAAGCCCCGCGGTCCGCGCCAGATGCGCGAACAGCGCGCGCTGCGCGAAGCGGAAAAGGCCGAGCTGGCCGAGGCAGCCCCGGCAGCCGAGCCGGTCCAGGAAGTGGTCGCGGCGGCCGATGGCGCGACGGCGCCGGAGCGTGCCGGCCGCAATGAGGCGCGCAATGAAGCCCGTGGCGAAGGACGCAACGAAGCCCGTGGCGAAGGCCGCAACAATGGCAAGCGCAAGGGCAAGCAGGGCAAGCCGGGCCAGCAAGCACAGGGCCAGGGCCAAGGCCAGGCCCAGCCGGGTCAGCAAGGCCAGCGCCGCCAGGGCGGTAATGGCGGCAATGGCGGCGGCAAGGTCAGCGAAGCCGATGCCGTGTTCTCGTTCGTCACGTCCGATGCGTTCGACCGCGACGAGGGGGCTCGCGCCAAGGGGCCGCAAAAAGCCGCGCGCCGCGACCTGACGGCCGAGGACGATGCACCGAAGCTGCACAAGGTACTGGCCGAGGCGGGCCTGGGCTCGCGCCGCGACATGGAAGACCTGATCATTGCCGGGCGCGTGTCCGTCAACGGCGAGCCGGCCCACATCGGCCAGCGCATCCTGCCGACGGATGCCGTGCGCATCAACGGCAAGCTGATCCAGCGCAAAGTCAGCAAGAAGCCGCCACGCGTGCTGGTGTACCACAAGCCGGCCGGCGAAATCGTGTCGCACGACGATCCGGACGGTCGTCCGTCCGTGTTCGACCGCCTGCCGCAGATGAAGGTGGGCAAATGGCTGGCCGTCGGCCGCCTGGACTTCAATACGGAAGGCCTGCTGCTGTTCACCACCTCCGGTGACCTGGCGAACCGCCTGATGCACCCGCGCTACAACATCGACCGCGAATATGCCGTGCGCACGCTGGGCGAGCTGGAAGAGGGCATGCGCCAGAAGCTCCTGGCCGGCGTCGAGCTGGAAGATGGCCTGGCGCAGTTCTCCAAGATCGCCGACGGCGGCGGCGAAGGCGTCAACAAGTGGTACCGCGTGGTCATCGGCGAGGGCCGCAACCGCGAAGTGCGCCGCATGTTCGAGGCGATCGGCCTGACGGTGTCGCGCCTGATCCGTACCCGCTATGGTGCGCTGACCCTGCCGAGCAACCTGAAGCGCGGTCGCTGGGAAGAGATGGAAGAAAACACGGTGCGCGACCTGCTGGCGATGGTCGGTGTCGAGAAGAAGCCGTCGGGCGACGGTGCGGCCAAGGGCGGCAACGTCCGCGGCGAGCGCGCTGGCAACGAGCGCGGCAATGATCGTGGCAACGAACGTGGCAACGAGCGGCGCGGTCGCGGCGAACGTGGCGAGAAGGAACAGAACTTCAATCGCCTGGACGTCAGCAACAAGAACGCCGATCCGTTCCCGCAGGCACCGCGCGGTCCGCGTGGTGGGCAGGGCCAGGGCCAGGGCAGCTATTTCGGCGCCGGCGGTTCCGGCCGTCCGGGTACCGCCGGGCGTGGGCAGGGCTTCGGCCGTGCCGGCCTGGGCGACCAGGGTGGCGGCCGTCCGGGCCAGCCGGCCAAGGGGCGCGGTCCGAAGCAGCCCGATCCGCTGCAGACGACGTTCGGCTTCGCGGCCCAGCCGCGCCGCAGCGGTCCGCCGCGCGGCGGTGCGATCGATCACGGCATGCCGCGCCGGCGCAAGGGTTGAGCCGCGGCTGCTGAGGCTTGGGGTCTGTCCCTTCAGGGACTGACCCCGGTTTTTATCGGAGCAGCTCGGGCCACGGGAAACCGGGGTCAGTCCCCTCGGGGACAGACCCCAAGGACAGACCCCCAGGACAGACCCAACAGGCAACTTTGCCACTGTTGTAACTACGTTCCGATTCATTATGCCGCATTGCAGCGAAATCAATAAGCGGCTATAATGAGCAGCCTAGTAAAAGTTCTTCGCAGGTAGGTTTGCTGAGAGTGCTTTCATCTGGCTGGCAGGACAAGAAGATGGGCAGTTGCCCATTTTTTTTTTGGTGATTCGTTTTTGAGGGTCTGGAATTTCGCTTCGGGACCCCGATCTGGAGATTTTTCTTTGCAACTGCTGGATTTGATTGAGAAGACCGTCACGGGTCTGGGCTACGAGCTGGTCGATTTCGAACGAGCCGAGCGTGGATTGCTGCGCGTGTACATCGACTTCCCTGCCGCGGACGCAGAAGAAAAAGGTCCGATCACAGTGGAAGACTGTGCCACGGTCAGCCATCAGCTGTCGCACGTGCTGACGGTCGAGAACGTTCCCTACGAACGGCTCGAAATCTCGTCGCCCGGCCTGGACCGGCCGCTGCGCAAGCTGTCCGACTTCGAGCGTTTTGCCGGCCACGAGGCCATCGTCAAGCTGCGCATGGCGCTGCCGGGCACCGCGAACCGCAAGTCCTACCAGGGCATTCTGCAGCAGCCCGAGGGCGAGCAACTGGGTATTGAATTCGAAAGTAAAGATGGTCCTGCGGTGCTGAATTTCACGCTCGCGGATATGGATAAGGCACGCTTGGTGCCACAGGTGGATTTTAGGAGCCGCAAAGCATGAGTCGCGAAGTATTGTTATTGGTGGATGCGCTGGCGCGCGAGAAGAACGTCGACAAGGACGTGGTATTCGGCGCGCTCGAGTTCGCACTGGCGCAGGCCACGAAAAAGCGCTATGAAGGCGAAGTGGACATCCGCGTTTCGATCGATCGCGATTCGGGCGAGTTCGAATCCTTCCGCCGCTGGCACGTCGTGCCCGACGAAGCGGGCCTGCAACTGCCGGACCAGGAAGTGCTGCTGTTCGAAGCCAAGGAACAGATCCCCGATATCGAAGTGGACGAGTACATCGAAGAACCGATCGAGTCCGTCGAATTCGGCCGCCGTTTCGCGCAGGACACCAAGCAGGTCGTGCTGCAGCGCGTGCGCGATGCCGAGCGCGAACAGATCCTGGCCGATTTCCTGGAGCGCGGCGACTCGCTCGTGACGGGCACCATCAAGCGCATGGAACGTGGCGACGCGATCGTCGAATCGGGCAAGATCGAAGCGCGCCTGCCGCGCGACCAGATGATCCCGAAGGAAAACCTGCGTATCGGCGACCGCGTGCGTGCTTATATCCTGCGCGTGGACCGCAATATGCGCGGCCCGCAGGTGATCCTGTCGCGCACGGCGCCGGAATTCATCATGAAGCTGTTCGAGCTGGAAGTGCCGGAAATCGAACAGGGCATGCTGGAGATTAAATCGGCCGCCCGCGATGCCGGCGTGCGCGCCAAGATCGCCGTCTTCACGGCCGACAAGCGCATCGACCCGATCGGTACCTGCGTCGGCATGCGCGGTTCGCGCGTGCAGGCCGTCACCGGCGAACTGGGCGGCGAACGTGTCGACATCGTGCTGTGGTCGGAAGACCCGGCGCAGTTCGTCATCGGCGCGCTGGCCCCGGCCAATGTGTCGTCGATCATGGTCGACGAAGAGAAGCACGCGATGGACGTCGTCGTCGACGAAGAGAACCTGGCGATCGCCATCGGCCGCTCGGGCCAGAACGTGCGTCTGGCTTCCGAGCTGACCGGCTGGAAGATCAACATCATGACGGCCGAGGAATCGGCCGACAAGGCAGCCCAGGAAACGGCCGCGATTCGCGCCCTGTTCATGGAAAAGCTGGACGTCGACCAGGAAGTGGCCGACATCCTCGTCGAAGAAGGGTTCGCCAGCCTGGAAGAGATCGCCTACGTGCCGATCTCCGAGATGCTGGAAATCGAAGCCTTCGACGAAGACACCGTGAACGAACTGCGTACCCGTGCCCGTGACGCTCTGGTGACCGAGGCGATCGCTTCGGAAGAGGGGCTGGAAGGCATGGAGGAAGCACTGGTTGGCCTGGAAGGCATGGACCGCATCACCGCGGGCAAGCTGGGCCTGGCAGGCATCAAGACCGTCGAACAATTCGCCGGACTGGCCTATGACGAATTCGGTGCCATCCTGGCGCTGTCGTCCGACCGTGCACGCGAACTGATTAATACTGAATTTGCAGATGTGACCGACGATGAGATGAAGCTGGTCGACGGCAAGTACGACGACCGTGCCAAGGCTCTTCAGGCCAAGGCGTGGGCACTGGCAGAAACGGCCAAAGCTTGAGTAGCATTCTTATCATCACCGCGACACATAGAAAAGAGGACTGAATGGCGAGTAACAACGTAGCCCAATTTGCCACCGAACTGAAGATGCCTGCAGACTTGCTGCTGACGCAGCTGCGTTCCGCGGGCGTCGAGAAGCAGTCGGCGTCAGACCCATTGTCGAAAGATGATAAGGATAAGCTGCTGGAGCACCTGCGCCGCACGCACGGCGCAACCGAAGGAACCGAGAAAAAGAAGATCACGCTGACCCGCAAGGAAACCACCGAGATCAAGCAGGCCGACGCCACGGGCAAGTCGCGCACGATCCAGGTGGAAGTGCGCAAGAAGCGCACCTTCGTCCAGCGTGACGACCTGACCACGACGGCTGCCGCGGCAGCTGCCGCCCCGGCCGCGCAGGCTCCGGTGATCGACGAAGCCGAACGCGCCCGCCGCGAAGAGGATGCCCGTCGTCAGTCCGAGCTGATCGCACGCCAGGAGGCGGAGCTGCGCGAGAAGCAGGAACGCCTGGCCAAGCTCGATGCGGAGAAGGAAGCCCAGGCCAAGGCCACGGCTGCCGCCGAGGCGGAAGCCAAGCGCCGCGCCGAGGAGGATGCCGTCAAGGCCGCCGCCGAGAAGGCTGCTGCCGAAAAGGCCGACAAGGCCGGCGCCGCCGATGCGCAGAAGGCCGAAGCCGTTGCCGCCGCGGAGAAGAAGCGCCAGGTCGAAGCCGAGGAAGCGAAGAAGAAGGCCGAGGAAGCCGCCAAGGAAGCCGCCGCCCGCGCGGAAGCGACCGAGCGTGCCCGCAAGGCCGTCGCTGACGAAGTGGCACAGATCAAGCTGATGATGAGTCAGCCGCGCCGCGTCATCAAGGCACCGGAACCGGCGCCTGCGCCGGTCAAGCCGAAAGTGGCCGAAGGCACGCTGCACAAGCCGGCGGACAAGAAGCCGGCTGCGGGTGCCACCACCACGACCGACAAGAAGGACGACAAGAAGGGCGACAAGAAATCGATCAAGTCGGCCAACGTGTCGTCGACCTGGTCGGACGACGCCAAGAAGCGTGGCGCGCCGGGCGGTGGCCTGAAAGGTCGCGGCAACGCCGCGCCGACGGGTCGCGACGGCTGGCGTGCCGGCGGCAAGGGCCGTGGCCGCAACTCGCACGACGACCGCGAATCGAACTTCCAGGCACCGACGGAAGCCATCGTCAAGGAAGTGCACGTGCCGGAAACGATCACCGTTGCCGAACTGGCGCACAAGATGTCCGTCAAGGCATCCGAAGTGATCAAGCAGCTGATGAAGCTGGGCCAGATGTGCACGATCAACCAGGTGCTGGACCAGGAAACCGCGATGATCGTCGTGGAAGAAATGGGCCACAAGGCGTTCGCGGCTGCCGAGGACGATCCGGAAGCGCTGCTGGCCGACCAGGGCGAACATGCCCACTTCGAGTCGACCCCGCGTGCGCCGGTCGTGACGGTGATGGGTCACGTCGACCACGGTAAAACGTCGCTGCTGGACTACATCCGTCGCGCCAAGGTCGCGTCGGGCGAAGCCGGCGGCATCACGCAGCACATCGGCGCTTACCACGTCGACACGCCGCGCGGCATGATCACGTTCCTGGACACCCCGGGTCACGAGGCCTTCACGGCCATGCGTGCCCGCGGTGCGAAGGCAACCGACATCGTCATCCTGGTGGTGGCGGCCGACGACGGCGTCATGCCGCAGACGAAGGAAGCGATCGCCCACGCGAAAGCGGCCGGCGTGCCCCTGGTCGTGGCCATCAACAAGGTCGACAAACCGGGTGGCAACGTGGACCGCGTGACGCAGGAGCTGATCGCCGAAGGCGTCGTGCCGGAAGAATACGGTGGCGAAGCGCCATTCGTACCGGTGTCCGCGAAAACGGGCCAGGGCATCGATGCGCTGCTGGAAAACGTGCTGCTGCAGGCCGAAGTGCTGGAACTGAAGGCACCGGTGGAAGCACCGGCGCGCGGCCTGGTGGTCGAGGCCCGTCTGGACAAGGGCCGCGGCCCGGTCGCGACGATCCTGGTGCAGTCGGGTACCCTGAAGCGCGGCGACGTCGTGCTGGCGGGTTCGTCGTACGGCCGTGTCCGTGCGATGCTGGACGAGAACGGCAAGTCGGTGAACGAAGCCGGCCCATCGATCCCGGTCGAAATCCAGGGCTTGACCGAGGTGCCGGCCGCTGGCGAGGAAGTCATGGTCATGGCCGACGAGCGCAAGGCACGTGAGATCGGCCTGTTCCGTCAAGGTAAGTTCCGCGACGTGAAGCTGGCCAAGCAGCAGGCCGCCAAGCTGGAGAACATGTTCGACCAGATGGCCGAAGGCGAAGTGAAGAACCTGCCGCTGATCGTCAAGACCGACGTGCAGGGTTCGCAGGAGGCGCTGGTGGGTTCGCTGCAGAAGCTGTCGACGTCGGAAGTGCGTGTGCAGATCGTGCACGCCGCCGTGGGTGGCATCTCGGAATCGGACGTCAACCTGGCGGTGGCCTCGAAAGCGGTCATCATCGGCTTCAACGCCCGGGCCGACGGCCAGGCGCGCAAGCTGGCCGAAGCCAACGGCGTGGACATCCGCTACTACAACATCATTTACGATGCGATCGAAGAGGTCAAAGCGGCACTGTCGGGCATGCTGGCACCGGAAAAACGCGAAACCGTTACCGGCCAGGTCGAGATTCGCCAGGTCATCCTGGTCTCGAAAGTCGGCGCGATCGCCGGCTGCCTGGTCACCGATGGCGTCGTCAAGCGCTCGTCGTCGGTACGCCTGCTGCGCAACAACATCGTCGTCTGGACGGGCGAGATCGAATCGCTCAAGCGTTTCAAGGACGATGCGAAGGAAGTGCGCGCCGGCCTGGAGTGCGGCCTGTCGCTGAAGAACTACAACGACATCGTCGTCGGCGACGTGCTGGAAGTGTTCGAAGTCACCGAAGTGGCGCGTACGCTGTAATCGCAACGAATGCGGTATCCGTGGCGGGTGCCGCCCGCTCCGCGCAAGCGGGGTGGGCGCCACCCGCCACATTTTTATTGGTAGGACATCATGGCTAAACACAGCAAATCCATCCCGGCACGCGGCTTGCGCGTGGCCGACCAGATCCAGAAAGACCTCTCCGAGCTGATCGCCTTCGAGCTGAAGGACCCGCGCGTCGGCATGCTGACGCTGGCCGAAGTGCAGCTGACGCCCGACTACGCGCACGCGAAGATTTACTTCACGATGCTCAAAGACGATCCGGACACGGTGAAGTACACGCTGGCCGGCCTGCAGGCCGCCGCCGGCTACCTGCGCAACCAGCTGGGCAAGCGCCTGCACATCCACACCTTGCCGCAGCTGCACTTCGTGCACGACACGTCGGCGTCGCGCGGCATCGCCATGTCGGCGCTGATCGACAAGGCCAACGCGTCGCGCGCGGCCGACTACGAGGAAGATGGCGACCAAGCAGACGGCGGCAAAGCCGAATGACGCAGCAGCAGAAAGTAAAGCGGGTGCGCGACCTGGTCGACGGCGTGCTGCTGCTCGATAAACCGGTGGGGCTGTCGTCCAACGATGCGCTGATCAAGGCCAAGCGCATCCTGAACGCGAAGAAGGCGGGCCATACGGGCACGCTCGATCCGTTCGCCACGGGCCTCCTGCCGCTGTGCTTCGGCGAAGCCACCAAGTTCTCGCAGGACCTGCTGGAAGCGGACAAGACCTACGTGACGACCGTCCACCTGGGCGTGCGCACGGATACGGGCGACACCGAAGGCCAGGTGCTCGAGACGCTGCCGGTGGACGTGACGGTGGAGCAGATCGAGGCCGTGCTGGCGCGCTTCCGGGGCCCCATCGCGCAGGTGCCGCCGATGTACTCGGCGCTGAAGCGTGACGGCAAGCCCCTGTATGAATATGCCCGTGCGGGCGTCGTGCTGGAGCGCGAAGCGCGCAACGTCACCATCCACAAGCTGGAACTGGTCAAGTACGCGGCGCCGTTCCTGCAGCTGGAAGTCACGTGCAGCAAGGGCACGTATATCCGTGTGCTGGGCGAGGACATCGGCGCCGCGCTGGGCTGCGGCGCGCACCTGAACGCGCTGCGCCGCACTGGCGTGGGCGCATTGCGCGCCGAGCAGATGATCACGGCCGAGCAACTGGTGGCGCACGCGGCGCCGCTGACGCTGCTCTCGCCCGTCGATGCGCTGCTGTCGTCGTTCCCGGGTGTCGACCTGACGCCGGAACTGGCGAAGCGCTTCCTGCAAGGCCAGCGCCTGCCGCTGGGGAAGGAGCCCGAGGTTGTCACGCCGGCGCCGTACGAAGGCCGCGTGCGCGTGTACGAAGGCCAGCGGCTGCTGGGTACCGGCGTGCTGGGCGAGTGGGCCATCCTGGCGCCCGAGCGGCTGATCGCGGCAGCGCAGAGCTAACTCAAGCAAAACGCTTACCGGCTGTCGGCCGTATTGCACCCAAGAACTGCACCCAAGACCAGGAACCGGGGTCAGACCCGGCGGGTCTGACCCCAGCCGTTGACCTGGGGTGCATTGGTGCCTGTTGCGACATGTGAGTGGAGCCGACGATGCCCGACCATCACGAACTGCAGTCCCGCTACGATGCGATGTGGCAGGAAGCCATGCCGGCCTTGGCGCGCGGCGACGTGGCGTGCGATGCCCAGCTGGCTGCCGGCAACGACCCGCGCCGCGGCCTGACGCTGATTGCGCGGCCTTCGCCCCGACTGGCCGCGAGCTTCGACGCAATGCTGGACACCTTGTCCGCCATCGATCCCCACCAGTACCGCCATCCCGCCGCCGACATGCACGTCACCGTGCTGTCGCTGTTTACCGCCACGGTGGACCACGCGCCGGAACTGGCCCGCGCCGACGCGTATCGCGCCGCAGTCGAGGCGGCGGTGCAGGGCACGCCGCCATTCACGATCGAATTCACGGGCGTCTCCGCCTCGCGTGGCGCCGTCGTCGCCCAGGGTTTTCCGCGCGACGACACGCTGGCGCGGCTACGCGAGCGCCTGCGCGCCGAACTGCGCGCACGGGCACTGGACGGTTCGCTGGACGGGCGCTACAAGCTCGTCACCGCCCACTCGACGCTGCTGCGCTTCGCACGCCCGCTGGCGGACCCGGAGCGTTTCACGCAGGCGCTTGCGGGCCTGCGCACGGCACCGCTGGGCATCATGCATGTGACGGCACTGGAGCTGGTGCAGAACGACTGGTATATGTCGAGCGGCACGCTGCAGTGCCTGGACCGTTACCCGCTCGCTTGATGCGGCAAGGGACTGTCCCCGCACGGGGACTGTACCTGAAGTTTGGCAGCGCGCCTTTGGCGGCCAATGCAAGTGCGCCACAGGTGGAGATCCTGGTTTGCTTATGACGTCGCCAGCGGCGCGGCCAAACTTCGGGGTCAGTCCCGTCGGGACAGACCCCCGTTGCCTCAAGCCCCGCCAAACGCCTCCAGCACCCGCGCCAGCGCCTGCGTATCCACGGGCTTGACGAAGTGATGGTCGAACCCGGCCGCGGTGGACAGTACCCGGTCGGCCGGTTGGCCGTACCCCGTCAGCGCGATCATCAACGACTTGGCCGTGGCGGCGCGTGAGCGCAGGTGGCGTGCCAGCGTATAGCCGTCCATGCCTGGCAGGCCGATGTCGAGGATGAAGGCCTGCACGCTTTCCAGCCCGGGTTCGTACAACGCCATCTCTGCATCCTCGGCCACCGTGACGCGGTGGCCCTGCGCCCGCAGCAGCTCCGCCAGCGACAGCGCTCCATCCACGTTGTCGTCGACGATCATCACGTTCAGGTGGTGCAGCGCGGCGTCCGGTACGGGCTGGGGCGGGGTGTCGCTGCAGGCGCTGTCCCAGTCGGCCAGCGGCAGCGTGATCGTGAACGTGCTGCCCCGGCCTTCGCCGGCGCTGTCGGCGGTCGCGCTGCCACCGTGCAGCGCGGTCAGGCTGCGCACCAGCGCCAGGCCCAGTCCCAAGCCGCCCTGGGCGCGGTCCGGGCTGCGTTCGCCCTGCACGAACAGGTCGAAGATGTCGGGCAGCAGTGCCGGCGCGATGCCGTTGCCATTGTCGGTGACGGCGATGCGGGCGTGGCTGCCGTCCACGTCCAGGGTCAGCTGGATGCGGCCGTTCTGCGGCGTGTACTTGGCCGCGTTATTGAGCACGTTGGCCACCACCTGCACGAGCCGGGTGCGGTCGCCCCGCACGTGCGCCCGGGCCGGTGACGTGCGCAATTCCAGCGCGTGGCGGCGTGCATCGATCAGCGGCAATGCCTGCTCCACGGCGCTGTTCAGGACCTGTTTCAAGTCCAGGGTCGCCATGTCCAGTTCCACCAGGCCGCGGGTCACGCGCGAGACGTCCAGCAGGTCGTCCACCAGCGCCGTCATGTGGCGCACCTGGCGCACGATGATCTCGCTCGCCATCGTGCGGGCCTTCTCGTCCGCATGGCGCACCCGCAGCAGTTGGGCGGCCGTGCTGATGGGGGCCAGCGGATTACGCAACTCGTGCGCCAGCATCGCCAGGAACTCGTCCTTGCGCTGGGCGGCCTCGCGCAGCGCGTCCTCGGCCAGCTTTTGCGTGTGGATGTCGGTACAGGTGCCCATCCAGCGCACGATGGCGCCGGCCTCGTCGCGGATCGGCAGCGCGCGCCCCAGCACCCAGCGATACTCGCCGGAGCGGTGCCGCAGCCGGTACTGGATTTCATAGGTTTCACCGGTGGCCAGGCTGTGGCGCCACGCCGTCCAGGCGCGGGCCTGGTCGTCGGGATGGAACACGCCGTTCCACGCCGCGCCGTCGGTCGAACCGTCCGGCACGCCCGTGTAGTCGTACCACTGCTGGTTGTAGTAGTCGTGGTAGCCGTCGGGCAGGGTGGACCAGACCATCTGCGGCATCGCATCGGCGATGGTGCGAAACTTGGCCTCGCTTTCGCGCAGCGCCAGCATGGACGCCAGGCGCTCCGTCGCGGTGCGGGCCCGCTCGGCCACCTCGCGCATCAACGCGCAGTCTTCCGCCGACCAGTCGCGCGGCATGGCGTTGTTGACGAACAGGATGCTCATCAGGCGGCCACCCTCCGTCAGCGGGATGTTGACAAAGGCCGCCGAGCTGTACGAGCGCACCGCGTCGGCCGCCGCCGCGGTGCGCTCGTCGAGCGCCACGTCGTGGACGATCACGGTGCGGCCCAGCTTCATGTCCTCGACATAGTTGCCGAAGTCGCCCAAGTTCAGGCTGCCCGCCAGCGAACGCACGCCCGGTGCCGTCCAGTCGCGGTCGACCTGCAGGTGGCCCGTGGCCTGCTCGAACGTGCCGTAGCCGACGCGGCTCGCGCCCAGCGCCTCGCCCAGGATGCGGGCGGCGGCATACGCGATCTCCTCGGGCGTACGCAGGTCGCGCAGCGCATCGGTCAGGCGGATCAGCGCATCGCGCCGCGCATTGGCCTGGACCCGGTCGGTCACGTCGACGCCCTCGACAAAGATGCCGCGCACGTTGCCTTGCGCCGTACGGATCGGCTGGAACACGAAGTCGATGTAGCGTTCCTCCATCTCGTCACCGCCCGGCGCGTGTACCGCATACAGCGCGCTGCTGGCCGCCAGCGGCCGGCCGTTGCGGTACACCTCGTCCAGCAGCGCCACGTAGGCGCGGCCCGCCGCCGTGCCGAAGCACTCCGCCACGGGGCGGCCCACCACGTCGCGATAGCCCGTCAGGCGCAGGAAGCCCTGGTTGAGCAGGTCGACGCGGTGCTCGGGCCCCGACAGCATCGCCATGAACGTGGGGGCCTGCTGGAACAGGTCGGCGAACTGCTGGCCTTCGCGCACATGCTGCGCCTGTGCCAGCAGTTCCGATTCCATGCGCACCGAATGGGCCCGCGCCTGCACGACGGCAGTGACATCCTCCACCCGGTGGATGATGTGGGTCAGCTCGCCGTTATCATTCAGCACGGGCGTGTTGACGGGGCTCCAGTGGCGCTGCTCGAAGCCGCCCGGCATGCCGGCGATGGGGATGTCGTACTTCTGGATCGGCATCGTGTCGGCTAGCCGGGTCGTGCGCACCCGCATCAGCGACGCGCGCAGGTTGGCCACGCCGTTGGCGGTGGGGTCGTTCGGATTGTCCGGGAAGGCTTCGAAGATGTTGCGGCCGACGATGCCTTCACGCGTGGTCGAGGTGGCGCGCAGGTAGGCGTCGTTGACGGCGACGATGGTGAAATCGCGCGCCAGCAGCAGGTAGGGCGCCGGACCGGCCTCGAATACCCGCCGGTAGTCCGGGGCGCAGGTATTGCCGGCAGGGGCCTCCTCGTGCCGGGCGCGCCGCCTGACGCGGGTGCCGGCGGGGTCACTGGCAGTTCGGTTGTCGGGGCGATGCGGTGTGACCATGGCGGTGAATAGGGTCCTTTGCCACAGCATGCCAGAATTCCGGCCGGCTGTTGTTTATCGAAGGTGCTCCGCACGCCTTTGGTAGTGGCGGCGCTACCATGGTATACTAGTGGGTTCAGTGCAGCCGCACTCGCAGTTTTTCTGTAAACACAACGACCATGTCTAATACTAAACGCGCAATTCGTAACATCGCCATCATCGCCCACGTCGACCACGGCAAGACCACCCTCGTGGACCAGCTGCTGCGCCAGTCCGGTACCTTCCGTGAAAACCAGCAGGTCGATACCCGCGTCATGGACTCGAACGACCTCGAAAAAGAGCGTGGCATCACGATTCTGTCGAAGAATTGCGCGGTCGAGTACGAAGGCACCCACATCAACATCGTCGACACCCCGGGCCACGCCGACTTCGGCGGCGAAGTGGAGCGCGTGCTGTCGATGGTCGACTCCGTGCTGCTGCTGGTCGATGCGCAGGAAGGCCCGATGCCACAGACCCGTTTCGTCACGCGCAAGGCGCTGGCGCTGGGCCTGAAGCCGATCGTCGTCGTCAACAAGATCGACCGTCCGGGCGCCCGCGCCGACTGGGCGATCAACGCCACGTTCGAACTGTTCGACAAGCTGGGCGCCAACGACGAGCAGCTGGACTTCCCGATCGTCTACGCGTCGGGCCTGAACGGCTACGCCGGCCTGACCGAAGACGTGCGCGGCGGCGACATGAAGCCGCTGTTCGAAGCGATCCTGCAGCACGTTCCCGTCCGTGACGACAATCCGGATGGCCCGCTGCAGATGCAGGTCACGTCGCTGGACTACTCTTCGTACGTGGGCAAGATCGGCATCGGCCGTATCTCGCGCGGCCGCATCAAGGCCGGCCAGGACGTCGTCGTCGTGGACGGTCCGGGCGCAACCCCGATCAAGGGCCGCATCAACCAGGTGCTGAACTTCAAGGGCCTGGAGCGCGTGCTGGTCGACGAAGCCGTCGCCGGCGACATCGTCCTGATCAACGGTATCGAAGAAATCGGTATCGGCTCCACCATCTGCGCGCCGGACACCGTGGACCCGCTGCCGATGCTGACCGTCGACGAGCCGACCTTGACGATGAACTTCATGGTCAACAACTCGCCGCTGGCGGGCCGCGAAGGCAAGTTCGTCACGTCGCGCCAGCTGCGCGACCGCCTGGACAAGGAACTGAAGGCCAACGTGGCGCTGCGCGTGGCACCGACCGACGACGACACGATCTTCGAAGTGTCGGGCCGTGGCGAACTGCACCTGACGATCCTGATCGAAAACATGCGCCGCGAAGGTTTCGAGCTGGCCGTATCGCGTCCGCGCGTGGTGTTCAAGATGGTCGATGGCGTGCGCCACGAGCCGTATGAAAACCTGTCCGTGGACGTGGAAGAAGCGAACCAGGGCGGCGTGATGGAAGAACTGGGCCGTCGTCGTGGCGACCTGCAGAACATGGAATCGGACGGCAAGGGCCGCGTGCGCCTGGAGTACCGTATCCCGGCGCGTGGCCTGATCGGCTTCCAGGGCGAATTCATGACGCTGACGCGCGGCACGGGCCTGATGAGCCACGTGTTCGATGCCTACGCACCGGTCGACAACACCCGTGGCGAGCTGGCCGGCCGCCGCAACGGCGTGCTGATCTCGCAGGACGACGGCGCCGCCGTAGCTTACGCGATCTGGAAGCTGCAGGATCGCGGCCGCATGTTCGTGTCGCACAACGACCCGGTCTATGAAGGCATGATCATCGGTATCCACTCGCGCGACAACGATCTGGTCGTCAACCCGATCAAGGGCAAGCAGCTGACCAACGTGCGTTCGTCCGGTACCGACGAAGCCGTGCGCCTGGTGCCGCCGATCCAGATGTCGCTGGAATACGCCGTCGAGTTCATCGAGGACGACGAGCTGGTCGAGATCACGCCGAAGTCGATCCGCCTGCGCAAGCGCTTCCTGAAAGAGCACGAGCGCAAGAAGGCTTCGCGCGAAGCGTAAGCACCGCGTCGGTTTGACCGACCAGAGCCGCCGGCTGCGTTTGCAGCCGGCGGTTTTTTTTTGCCCCCGCAGCCTGATGACCCCTCGGGTTTCCTCCTCCCCTACCGCTCAATAAATTGAGCAAAACCCGCCGCTAATCATCATTCTGATTCTTTCCGATCACGCGACTTTTTATGCGTATCCCTCCCCTAGAATAAAAAACAGCTGATCAATCAGCAGGGCCAGAGCGCCCGAGAACACAGGCCATCGAAGGCCGATACCCGGAGGAGACCGATCGTGATTGAGCATCCGAACAACCGCGCCGCCACGCCGCGCAACTGCCGCATGACCGCGTTGGCGCTGGCCGCCGCGCTGCTGGCCGCGCAGGCCGCACACGCGCAGGACAGCAACCCGCAGGGCAGTGGGCCCGCCGCAACTGCGCCCGCCTCAAGTGGGCCCGCCAGCGCCGGCGCCAGCAGCGCCGGCCGCCAGGCCGGCAGCGGCGACCAGGGCTCCGTCGTCATGGTCGTGGGCACGCGCAAGTCCGTCGCCTCCGCCATCGACCGCAAGATCCGCAATGCCACCGTGTCCGATTCGCTGGTGGCGGAGGACATCAACCAGTTCCCCGACAAGAACGTGGGTGAGGCCCTGTCGCGCATCACTGGCGTGCAGCTGTCGCGCTCCTTCGGCGAAGGCTCGCAGGTGGCGATCCGCGGCGTCGAGCCGGACCTGAACCGCGTCGAGATCAACGGCATGTCCGTGCTGGGCACCAGTGGCGGCGCCGGCCGCGGCGCCGAGCTGCGCGAGCTGGCGTCCGAGCTGATCTCTTCCATCGACGTGTACAAGGGCACCACGGCCGACATGACGGAAGGCGGCGTTGGCGGTACTGTCGTGATCAAGACGCGCAAGCCGCTCGACTTCAAGAAGCGGACCGTCGCCACCACGATCTCCGGCGAACATTCGACCAGCCGCGGCGGGGTCGATCCGCGCGCCAGCCTGCTGCTGGCCGACCGCTATTTCGGCAACCGCCTGGGGCTGATGGCCAACCTGGTCTACGACAAGGTGCTGACGCAGAACGACTATGCGCGCAACACGTCGTGGCGCTTCCTGCGCGATTGGGACATGAGCGCCGACAAGACGGTGGTCAGCAAGAACCTGGCACTGGCGGCGATCGGCACGAAGGCCGGCTGCGACGGCCTGGCGGCAGCCGACAAGACGGCCTGCCTGGCGCAGTGGAACGACTACTCGCCCGGCATTCCCCGCTATGGCATCTGGACACGCGACCACAAGCGTTCCTCCGCCGAACTGACGGCGCAGTACGAGTTCGCCAAGGACTTCACGGCCTTCGCCAGCTACCAGGACAACAAGCAGGACCAGCGCCTGAACGACCGCAACTTCGGTACCGACTTCAATGACGTCAATCGCCTGGCCAGCAGCGGCAACGCGCCAGTGTACGACGCCAACGGCCTGCGCACGACGCCGGGCACCTGCATCCCTGCGATCACGACGGCCACGCCGCCTGGCGTGACGGTGGCGAATCACTACGTCACCGAATACACGGTGGGCGACTGCCGCTACGTGGCCGGCCAGGGCGGGCAGGGCGCGTTCTACACGTCGGCGCGCGACTTCGGGCTGGACATCCGCTCGAAATATTATTCCGCCGGCTTCAATTTCAAGCGCGACCGGCTGGAAGCGGAAGGCCTGATCGGCAAGTCGAAGTCCGAGTACATCAGCCAGAGCAACAACGTCACGATGACGATGGATGCGCCGGGACTGAAGGTGGCGCTGGACAGCCAGGGCCTGCCGCACTTCACGTTCCCGGCCGCGTACTCGCCCGAGGACAGCCGTTCCTACACGCAGGTGCAGCTGCAGTATCGCCCTGAGGAAGCGTTCAATACGGAGGACCAGGCCAAGCTGGACCTGAAGTACCGCCTCGACACGCCCTTCTTCACGAAGATCTGGTTCGGCGCCCAGGCCCGCAGGTCCACCGCGAAACAGTACAAGGGCGGCGGCTTCGTGCGCGATAGCGGCGGTGACCTGGCGGGAGTGGGCGACGACGTCATCGTCCCCACCGCCAACGTGAACCAGACCCTGATCCACGATCCGCTGTGGAGCGGGACACCGCGTGCGGCCGACCCGAAGTCGCTGCTCAATATCAGCAACGCGACGCGTTACGCGACAGCGGCCGAGATGGCGGCACTGGTCGACACCATCCGGACCCGCTCGCCCGGTACGTTCTTCGGCGGCTACAGCGGCGTTGCCAACCTGCCGTCGGGCTGGATCGCGCCAAGCTATGCGGCGGCCGCGCCGTTCTTCGACACGTCGCACTTCAATCACGACTACGTGCAGAACGCACCCGCCAGCGACGGCAAGGTCTATCCGCAGATTCCGGTCTACGGTGCGTCGGAGCGGGTGCGCTCGGCCTATGGCCGCCTGGACTTCGACACCGAGTTGTTCGGCTACACCATCAACGGCAACGTGGGAGCCCGCTATACGCACACCCGTGCCGTGGCCACCGGCTCGTCGCAGAACCGCGTGCGCGTCGCCACGCCGGGCGGAAGCACCGGTCATCTCGACTACATCGTCTCGAACGGCATCGCCAGCGTGAGCAGCTCGTACCACGACGTGCTGCCCAGCGCGAACGCGATGATGTGGCTGGTGCCGGACGTGTTCCTGGCGCGGGTAGGCTGGGGCAAGGTGATGTCGCGCCCGCGCATCGACCTGCTGGCACCGAACGCCACCTGCACGCTCTACAGCGGCCGGTCCGAGTTCGGCGGCGATGGCACCGATGACTGCACGGCCGGCAATCCGGACCTGAAGCCGTTCCGCGCGACCAACACCGACCTGTCGCTGGAATATTATCCCGGGCAGGACACGCAGGTCAGCGTGGCGTTCTTCAAGAAGGAGATTTCCAGCTATATCCTGGAGAAGCAGTTGCAAAAGGGCGTGGACGTGTTCCATGACGGCAGCCGCTGGGACGTCACGCAGCCGATCAACGGCAAGGGCGCGACAACCAAGGGGATCGAGATCACGGCCCGCACGGCGTTCACGTTCCTGCCCGGCTGGCTGGCCGGCTTCGGCGGCGACGTCAACTACACCCGCATGACGTACAAATACGCTCCCGGCACCGAGCGCCTGAACATCCTGGACAACACGGAGTTGCCGTACCCGGGTCTGTCGAAGAACAGCTACAACGTGGCGCTGTGGTACGACCGGGGGCCGATCAACGCCCGCATCGCCTACAACGCGCGCGACCGCTACTACACGGGCGGCAACGACGTGTCGGGCAATCCGAACTTCCAGGAGAAGACGGGCTACCTCGATGCCAAGCTCCAGTACCGCTACAACGACAACATCACCTTCTCGATCGAGGGCAAGAACCTGACCGACCAGGAGGAGATCACGGACGCGGGCGACCTGTTCCGCGTCAACGAGCTGGCATTCTCCGGCCGCCGCTACTACGCCAGCGTGTCCCTGAAGTTCTGATGAGCCGACTCCCTTCGTTGGTTTGCGCCGCCGGCCTCGTGCCCGCGGCTCTTTTTTGCTTCGACGCCGTCGCCGCGCCGGCTTTCCACAATCCGCTGGTGCCGCACCGCGCCGATCCGCACGTGACCTTGCAGCCGGACGGCACCTACTGGTTCACCGCCACCGTGCCGGAGTACGACCGCATCGAACTGCGCCGCGCACGCAGCCTGGACGCACTGGGGCAGGCCGAGGCCAGGGTGGTGTGGCGCAAGCATGCGGCCGGGCCGATGAGCCACCATATCTGGGCGCCGGAACTGCACCGCATCAACGGCAAATGGTATCTGTACTTCACGGCCGGCCGCGCCGATGCGATCTGGGACATTCGCCTGTACGTGCTGGAGAACGCGGCCGCCGACCCGTTCGAGGGCCAGTGGATCGAGCGTGGCCAGTTGAAGACAGGCTGGGAATCCTTTGCGCTCGACGCCACGACGTTCGCGCTGCGCGGCCAGCGCTACCTGGTGTGGACGCAGCGTCCACCGGCCAGCGCGCGCCAGCTGACCGCCATCTACATCGCGCGGATGGACACGCCGCTGTCGATCGTGGGCCCTGCCACCTTGCTGACGCAGCCGGAGTACCCCTGGGAAAAGGTGAGGCACGACGTCAACGAAGCGCCGGCCGTGCTGGTCAAGAACGGCCGCGTGTTCCTGACGTATTCGGCCAGCGCCACGGATGCGAACTATGCGCTGGGCATGCTGACGGCGCGCGAGGATGCGGACCTGCTGGACGCGCGCTCGTGGACGAAGTCGCCGGTGCCGGTCTTCGCCAGCAGCGCCGCCACCGGCCAGTACGGCCCCGGCCACAATGCGTTCACGACGACGCCGGATGGCGCCACCGACGTCCTTGTCTACCATGCCCGCGACTACCGCGACATCGTCGGCGATCCGCTCAGGAACCCGGACCGCCACACGCGCGCGCAGGTCATCCGCTGGCGGGCGGACGGGACGCCGGATTTCGGGGTGCCGGGGCGGGACTAGGCATGGTATCCGAGGGTCTGTCCCCGCAGGGGACCGACCTTGAAGTTCGACAGCATTGCGGCGGATTTGGCGGAACTTCAGGGACTGTCCCTGTGCAGGGACAGTCCCCAGGCTTAGGGTTGCAATCTAGCGCAACTGCGCCAACCAGGCGCGCCGATACGCCGCCAGCCCATCCAGCACCAGCGGCTGCGCGATATGCGCCTGCACGCGCGGCGCACGGCCCCAATGCGCCAGCATCCAGCCCCCGCACGTGGTGCCGCTGGCATCGTCCGTCACCGCGACCCGGCGGCCCGGCCGCAGCGCCGCGAGCAGCGGGGCGAAATGCGGATTGGCCGTGAAGCTGCCCTCGACAACGACATCGTCGCCGGCGCCCAGTGCATCAAGGCAGTAGTCGCTCATCAACGCAACGTACAGCGTCGCCAGCGCGCGGCGCTCCGCATCGTCGACCGGGGCCGGGCCGAGGATGCGGCCAGGGCGCCCTGCGAACGGACCGCCGGCGCCGGCGAAGCCGGGCAGCGCATAGGTGCCGCTGCAGACGAGTCGCTGCAGGGACGATGCATGGCAGGCGCCCGGCCGGGAACCGGCCAGCTCGGCGAACTCGCGCCCGCCCATGAAACGCATGCAGGGCACGCTCTGGCCCAGGGCGCTGGTATTGGCCAGCATGTCGGCTTCTTCGCGCAAGCCGTCCAGCCTTCCGCCCGGCACGGCCGCGATCACCCAGGTGCCGGTCGACAGCACGGCCGGCGGCGGGTCGCCACCGAGGTGGCGCAGCAGCGAGGCATTGCTGTCGTGGATGCCGCAGATGACCCGGCACTGCGCGGGCAGGCCGGTGGCGGCGGCCAGTGCGGGCAGCACGGGTCCCAGCGTGTCCCAGGCATGGCGCAGCGGCGGCAGCAGGTCCTGCCAGCCCATCGTCTCGACCAGCGACGAATACTGCTGGCGGCCCGGGTGCCACAGGTCGGTATGGCAGCCCAGCGCCGTCACTTCGCCGGCCGCCACGCCGCACAGCCGCCACGCCCAGTACTGGGGATACATGAGGAGATGGCGCGCGTGGCCGAACGCCGCCGGCTGCGCCTGCGCCAGCCAGGCCAGCTGCCGGCCCAGGTTCAGGCCCGCGGGCAGGCGGGGGGAACGGGTTTCGGCGTAGCCCGGCCGCATGGCGTCGTAGGCGGCCTGCGGCAGTGCGGGCTCGTGTTCGTAGTCCGGCACGGGCAGCACGAGGCCGGCGTCGTCCACCAGCGCCGCCGTCGCGCCATGCGTGACGGGGACGATGGCGGCGACGTGCGCCATGCCGGCGAACTCGCGCAGCGTGGCGAGCAGCCATTGCCAGATGCCTTCCGTGTCGTGGTGCGGATACGGGCCGTCCGGCAGCGGCGCGTTGGGCCGGCGTCGTTCGGCCAGCAGCGTGCCGACGTCGTCCAGCAGGACCAGCTTGACATTGGTCTTGCCGATGTCGAGAACGGCCGTCGCGCTGGTCTGGCTGCTCGTCGGGTCGATCATTTCGCCACCTTGCGGCCGTGCAGCAGGCGTGGCAGCGCGATCGTCACGAGCAACAGCAGGCCGACGACGATGGTCATGTAGATGCCTGGGACATTCGCCAGCGACAGGCCGTACGTCACCGTGCCAAGGGTCAGCACGGCCAGCATGACGCCGCCGATGGTGCCGGCGCCACCGGCGATGCTGACGCCGCCCAGGATCACCATCGTGATCACTTCCAGCTCCCAGCCCATGGCGATGTTCGGCCGCGTGCTGCCGATGCGGCCCGTCAGCAGCCACGCCGCCAGGCCGGCCATCGCACCCGTCAGCATGAACAGCACCAGGCGGTAGCGATTGACTTCGATGCCGGCAAAGCGCGCCGCGACCGGGTTGTTGCCGATGGCGTAGATGCGGCGGCCCCAGCGCGTCGTGTGCAGGACCACCGCGAACAGCGCGGCAAACGCCAGCAGCACGACGAACTCGCGCGGGATCACGTCGAAGAAGTACCCTTGGCCCCAGTCGGCCATCAGCTGCGGATAGCCGGTAAATGCCTTGTCGCCCAGGACGACGCTGGCCAGGCCGCGGAACAGCGAGACGGTGCCGATGGTGACGACGATGGACGGCAGCGCGAAGCGCGTCACCAGTACGCCGTTCAGCAGCCCGCACGCGGTACCGGCGGCCAGCGCAACGGGCAGCAGCAGCGCCGGCGGCACGCCGTGCGTGTGCGCCAGGCCGACGGCGACGGAGGCCAGCGCCAGGATGCCGGAGACGGAGATGTCGATCTCGCGGCAGATGATCAACAGTGCCATCGGCAGCGCGATCAGTGCCTTCTCGCTGAAGTTGAAGGTGCCGTCGGCCAGGTTGTACGGGTCGAGGAAGTGCGGCACGAGGATGCCGTTGGCCAGGAAGGCGGCCACGAACAGCAGCGCGAGCAGCGTTTCCCATTTGCCCAGCAGGGCGCCCAGGCGGAAACCCGGGCGGTCGTGGATCGTGTAGCGCGAGCTGTGGGTGGCGGTCATGTCAGCAGTGGTGGTATTCATGCGGCACTCCGGTCGACCTGGTGCAGCGGCAGGATCTGGCGTCCGCCATGCTTGCCGTCGCGGGCGTTGATCGATACGGCGGCGAGGATGACGATGCCGGTCAGGGCGCTCTGCCAGAACGGCGACACCTGCACGACGGGCAGCGCGTTGCCGATCACGGCCAGGAACAGCGCGCCCAGCACGGCACCCGTCACGGTGCCGGTGCCGCCGGCGATGCTGATGCCGCCGATGACGCAGGCGGCGATCACGGTGAATTCGAACCCGTAGGCGATTTCCGTGTAGGCGACGGCGTAGCGCGCCACCCACAGGTAGCCGCACAGGCCCGCCATCAAGCCGGACAGCCCATAAGTCCACAGCAGCCGGCGCGCCGTCGGGATGCCGACGTAGCGGGCACACGACGGCGCGTTACCGATGGCGTACAGGTCGCGGCCGAAGCGGCTGTGGCGCGCCACGAACCACGCCGCCAGCACGACGGCGGCGGCGATCCATACCAGGTGCGTGATGCCCAGCAGCCGGGCCAGCGGAAAGCCGATGAAGTGCTGCGGCATCTGGTGCGAGGACACCCACGCGCCGCCGGACAGCACGAACACGAGCCCCCGGTAGACGCTCATCGTGCCGAGCGTGACGACGATCGGCGGCAGCTCCAGGTAGCCGATCAGCCAGCCGTTGACGAGGCCCAGCAGCAAGCCGATCGCGGCCGCGGCCAGCATCACGAGCGGCAGCGGCAGGTCCGGCTGGCGCGCGGCCAGCAGCGCGGCCATCATGCCCGACAGGGCGAGGTTGGATGCGACGGACAGGTCCACGCCGCGCGTGACGATGACGAGCATCTGGGTGAGCGCAAGCATGATGAGCAGGGTGCTGTCGGTCAGCAGGTTGGCCAGGCTGGCCGGGCTGACGAAGACGGGCGAGCGCAGGCCCACCAGCAGCACCAGCACGACGATGGAACAGGCCAGCAGGAATTCGCGTTGCTTGAGGACTTTCATGCGGCCTCCAGGGCGTGCGCGCAGCCGGAGGCGGCCGCGACGACGTTTTCCGGCGTGGCGTCAGAACGCGCGAACTCGCGCTGCACGCGGCCCTGGTGCATGACGACGATGCGGTCGGCCAGGCCCAGCACCTCGGGCAGCTCGGACGACACGAGGATCACGGCCAGGCCCTGGCTCACCAGCTGGCCGATGAAACGGTGCACGGCCGCCTTGGAGCCGATGTCGATGCCCTTGGTAGGTTCGTCCAGGATGATCACCTTCGGATCGGTCGCCAGCCACTTGCCCAGTACGACCTTCTGCTGGTTGCCACCGGAGAGTTCGGCCACGTGCTGGCACAGGTGGTTCGCCTTCAGTTCCAGCTGCTCGCTGTAGTGGCGTGCCACGGCGTTCTCGCGGGCGCGCCGGCCGCGCAGGAAGAAGCCGATGCGATCCAGGATCGGCAGCGTGATGTTGTGCAGGATCGGCATCGTCAGGTGCGCGCCCTGGTGCTGGCGGTCTTCCGGCACGTAGGCGATGCCGTGCGCAATGGCATCGGCTGCGCAGGCGATGCGCACTTCGGCGCCGTCGAGGGTGACGGTGCCGCGTGCGCGTGGCGTCAGCCCGAACAGGGCCTGCATCACTTCCGAGCGCCCGGCGCCCACCAGGCCGTAGAAACCGAGGATCTCGCCCCGCCGCAGCTGGAAGCTGACGTCGTCGAACTCGGTCGGGTGGCAGAAATGGCGCACCTCCAGCAGTACCTCACCGGGCGTCACGTCCGCCTTCGGGTAGGCCTGTTGCACGGAGCGGCCCACCATCAGCGCCACCAGTTCGGCTTCCGTGACGTCGGCGATGCGCCCGGCCGCCACGTACTGGCCGTCGCGCAGCACCGTGTAGCGGTCGGCCACGGCAAAGATCTCGTCGAACTTGTGGGTGATGAAGATGATGGCCGTGCCGGCCGCGCGCAACTGGCGCACGATGCGGTACAGCTCGACGATCTCGCGCTGCGACAGCGCGGCCGTGGGCTCGTCCAGGATCACGACCCGGGCCTGCTGCGACAGCGCCCGCGCGATCTCGACGAAGTGGCGCTGCGCCACCGACAGGTCCTTGACCCTGGCACGCACCGGCAGCGTCACTTCCAGCCGCGCGAACAGCTGTTCGGCTTCGCGTTCGATACGGGCCCAGTCGATGCGCCCGCGCTGCAGCGGCTGGCGGCCCACCCAGATGTTTTCGGCCACGGTCAGCTCATCGAACATCACGCTTTCCTGGTGCACGGCCGTGATGCCGGCCGCCATCGCATCCTGCGCATTGGCGAACGACACCGGCTGGCCGCCCAGCGCGATGGTGCCCTCGTCGGGGCGATAGATGCCCGTCAGCGTCTTGACGAGCGTGGACTTGCCGGCGCCGTTCTCGCCGATCAGCGCCAGCACTTCGCCGGCATGCACGGATAGCGCTACCTTGTTGAGGGCGACGATGCCGGCGAAGCGTTTGCTGACACCCGTCATCTGCAAGACGGGCGCCGTGTGGTGAGGAGTAGCCGCCATGTCAGAAGATCTTTGCGAACTTGTCGACGTTGGCCGCGTTGTACGTGAACGGCTCGGCCATCGCCGCCTCGCCCTTGGCGTCGATGGCGATGCTGCCCATGCGGCCCGCGTCCACCTTGCCGCCGGCCTTCGCATCGGGACGGCCCTTGACGAAGTCGTAGGCCGCGTAGGTGGCGGCGTAGCCCAGGTCGATCGGGTTCCAGATGGCGAACTCCTTGACGGCGCCGCTCTTCACATGCCCGGCCATCTCGGACGGCAGGCCCAGTCCCGTGACGTACACCTTGCCGACCAGCTTCTCGTCGACGACCGCCTTGCCGGCCGCGTTGATGCCCACGGTGGTCGGGGCGATGATGGCCTTCAGGTTCGGATGGCTGCGCAGCAGGCCCTGCGCCTCGCGGTAGCTCTTGTCGGACTGGTCGTCGCCATATACGGTGGCGACCAGTTTCAGTTGCGCGAACTCCGGCTTGGCCAGTTCGGCCTTCATGACGTCGATCCACAGGTTCTGGTTGGTGGCCTGGGCGGACGCCGACAGGATGGCGATCTCGCCGGCCCCGCCGATGGCATCGCGCGCCATCTCCAGCTGCCTGCGCCCGATCAGCTGCGCGTTGGAAGGATTCAGCTGCATCAGTCGGCCATCCTGCGCCAGGCCGCTGTCGAACGACACCACCTTGATCCCGCGCTGCATGGCCTTCTTTGCGATCGGCACGAGCGCGTTCGGATCGTTGGCGGAGATGACGATCGCATCGACCTTCTGGCTGATCAGCGAGTTGACGATCTCGATCTGGCCTTCGGCGCTGGGCGTGGTGGGACCGGTATAGATGATCTCGACGTCCTTCAGCTGGGCCGCCGCTTCCTGCGCGCCGATGTGGGCGGCATCGAAGAAGCCGTTGCCCAGGCTCTTGACGACCATCGCGATGCGGACCTTGTCGGCCTTGGCCTTGGGACTACCGTCGGCGGCCGGCTTCTCGCCGCAACCTGCCAGGACGCTCAGTGCCAGGAGGGACAGCGACGCCACCAGCGTCCTGCGCTTGCTTGCATGCGGGTTCAATGCGATACCTCCGTCTGGAACATGCCTTGCGACTGAAATTCGAAGCCGTACGGGAACGACAGCGGCGGCTGGGGGGCGGGCAGCGCTTCCGGCGCCACGGTCACGACCTTCACGCCGGACTGCTCCAGCAGCTGCACGGCCGCGTCGGAAGCATTGGTGTCGGTGATCACGGTGGCGACGCGATCGAGGCCGCACAGGATCAGGCCCGCCTTCTTGGCGAACTTGGAGCTGTCGGCCAGCACGATCAGTTCCTCGGCCTGGCCGATCAGGCGCTTCTCGGCCTGGATCAGCAGCGGGTCGGCTTCCATCAGGCCAAGGAGGGACAGGCCATACACGCTCATGAACATCTTGGCCGCGTAGTGGTGCTGCGTGATGTCGTTATCGAACGGCGACAGGATCACGTTCTGCTCGCGGTACACCTTGCCGCCGGGGAGGATGATCTCGTTCTCGCTGGAGACCAGCAGGCGCTCGGCCATCAGGAAGGAGTTGGTCAGGATCTTCAGGTGCTTGTCGACCAGGAACTCGGCCATCATGAAGGTGGTGGTGCCGCCGTTGATGACGATGGTCTCGCCTTCCGCGCACATGCCGGCGGCGTAGCGGGCGATGGCGCGCTTGCGCTCGGCGAAGCACTGGATATTGTGATCGAACGTCTCGCTCGTGAGGGTGAAGTTGCGCTTCTTCTGGGCCAGGTTGGCGGCGCCGCCGCGGGTGCGGGTCAAGAGGTTGCGGGCCGCCAGCCAGCTGATGTCGCGGCGTACGGTGGCGGGTGAAGCGCTGAGCCATTCGACCAGTTGCGGAACGCTGGCGCTCTGGTGCTCGGCCAAGAGCTTCAGCAAACGTTTACGGCGCTTGTGATTGACCATTGTCGTCTCCTTGTTGTGAACCTACTGCGCGGGCGTGACCCGGCGTGGTCTGTTTGTTAACGGTAGAGGCTAAACACTTCAATTTCCGTCGTCAATCACCATGTGCTCAAAACCGTGATTATTTCCAGGGCGCGCCACCGCGCGCTGCGCGTTTCGATCATCCTTATGATTAATTCGTTCTTGGTCACGATGTTGAGCGGCGGCGCATTGACACCCCGAGGGGCGCTGTTTTCTACTGGTCGCGCTTGCCGGGTGGACCACGCCACGCCGGCACAACACAACGCAGCAGACCAAAACTCAACGACGGAGAACACATGACGGCATCGCACGAATCGAACCAGCCAACCGACAGCCCGGCGCGGCAACCCATCGCATCTCTGTGGGACGATGCGCGGGCCGCCACGATGAGCGAGCCGGAGCTGTTGCTGTACCGCTCCAACCTGCTGGGATCGGACCTGCGCATCACCAATTTTGGCGGCGGCAACACGTCGGCCAAGGTGACGATGGCGGACCCGCTCAGTGGCGAGCCGGTCGAGGTGCTGTGGGTGAAGGGCTCGGGCGGTGACCTGGGCAGCATCAAGCTCGATGGCTTCTCCACGCTGTACATGGACAAGCTGCGCGCCCTGAAGCAGCGCTACCGCGGCCTCGCCCACGAGGACGAGATGGTGGCCTACCTGCCGCACTGCACGTTCAACCTGAACCCGCGCGCGGCCAGCATCGATACGCCGCTGCATGCCTACATCGACCGCAAGCACGTCGACCACATGCACCCGGATGCGGTGATCGCGATCGCCGCCTGCGCCAACAGCAAGACGCTGACCCAGCGCATCTTCGAGGGAGAACTGGGCTGGCTGCCATGGCAGCGTCCCGGCTACGACCTGGGGCTGAAGCTGGAGGAGGTGTCGCGCACGCAGCCGAACCTGAAGGGCATCATCCTGGAAGGGCACGGCCTGTTCACGTGGGGCGATACCGCCAAGTCGTGCTACGAGACGACGCTGGCGATGATCCAGCGCGCCGAGGAGTGGCTGGCCGCGAACGTGAAGCAACCCGTGTTTGGCGGCGCCGCCGTGGCGCCGCTGCCTGCCGGCCAACGTTCAGCACTGGCTGCGCGCCTGATGCCGCTCCTGCGCGGCAAGATCAGTAAAGGGGCGGGCAAGGCCGACCTCAAGCTGGGACATTTCGACGATTCGCCGGCCGTGCTGGAATTCGTCTGCAGCCGCGACCTGCAGCCGCTGGCGGCGCTGGGCACGTCCTGCCCCGATCACTTCCTGCGGACCAAGATCCGGCCGTACGTGATCGCGTTCGACCCGGCCAACCCGGACTTCGACGCCGTCGCCGCCAGCCTGGATGAAGGCCTGGCGCGCTATCGCGACGACTATGTGGCGTATTACGAGCGCTGCAAGCACGACAACAGCCCTGCGGTGCGCGACGCCAACCCGATCATCTACCTGATCCCGGGAGTGGGCATGCTGTCCTTCGCCAAGGACAAGGCCACGGCCCGCATCGCCGGCGAGTTCTACGTCAACGCGATCAACGTGATGCGCGGTGCGAACGGCGTCGACAGCTATGTCGGCCTGCCGGAGCAGGAAGCGTTCGACATCGAATACTGGCTGCTGGAAGAGGCCAAGCTGCAGCGCATGCCCAAGCCGAAGAGCATGGCGGGTCGCATCGCGCTGGTCACGGGCGGTGCCGGCGGCATCGGCCAGGCCGTGGCACGGCAGCTGCTGGCCGAGGGCGCGTGCGTGATGCTGACCGATATCGATGCTGAGGCACTCGAAGGCGCGCGCGATGCGCTGGCCAAGGTGGCAGGCAAGGACAGCGTCGCCGGCGTCGTGGCCGACATCACCAGCGAGGAGGCGGTCGAGCAGATCCTGTCGGCCTGTGCGCTGCGCTTCGGCGGCATCGACCTGCTGGTGTCGAATGCGGGCATCGCCTCGTCGAGCCCCCTGGAAGACACGACCCTGGAAGTGTGGAACCGCAACCAGGACATCCTCGTCAAGGGCTACTTCCTGGCCAGCCGCAGTGCGTTCCGCATGATGAAGGTGCAGGGGCTGGGCGGCAGCATGGTGTTCGTGGCCAGCAAGAACGGCCTGGTGGCCTCCGCCGGCGCGGCGGCCTACTGCACGGCCAAGGCGGCCGAGATCCACCTGGCCCGCTGCATCGCGCTGGAAGGCGCACCGCACGGCATCCGCGTCAACGTCGTCAATCCGGACGCCGTCATCCGCGGTTCGCGCATCTGGGACGGCAAGTGGAAGCAGGAGCGCGCCCAGTCGAACAAGATCGACGCCGACGACGTCGAGAAGTTCTACCGCGAGCGCAGCATGCTCAAGCTCTCCGTGCTGCCGGAGGATATCGCCGAGGCGGTGTACTTCCTGGCCAGCGACAAGGCGGCCAAGAGCACCGGCAATGTGCTGAACGTCGATGCCGGCAATGCCGCGGCCTTCACGCGCTAGAATAAAACCAGAACAGGGCAGCCATGGCTGCCCGCAGAACAGGTATCCAAGGAGACAGCAACATGAACGACAGTGCAGTGAACGCCCCGATCGACAGTGGCCGCGTGGCCGAGCACAATGCGCAGGCCGAGGCCGGCGTGCAGGCCGACTACGAGGCGCTGGGCGGCATGCTGGCGCGCCGCGGCATCGACATCGAAGCCATGACCGCGCTGGCGCAAACGTTCGCCGTGGCCGTGCCCAGCTGGGGAGTGGGCACGGGCGGCACCCGCTTCGCGCGCTTTCCCGGCCAGGGCGAGCCGCGCGACGTGTTCGAGAAGATGGCCGATTGCGCCGTCATCCACCAGCTGACGCGGGCGACGCCGACCGTCTCGCTGCACTTCCCATGGGATCGCACCAACGATCCCGCGGCGCTGCGCGAGCTCGCCGAGGGCTATGGCCTGGGCTTCGACGCCGTCAACTCCAACACCTTCCAGGACCAGCAGGGCCAGGAACAGACGTACAAGTACGGCAGCCTGACGGCGCACAGCGGCGCGGTGCGCGCGCAGGCCGTCGCGCACAATATCGAATGCATCGAATTGGGCAGGAAGCTGGGCTCGAAGGCGCTGACGGTATGGGTGGGCGATGGCGCCAATTTCCCGGGCCAGCACAACCTGCGCGGCGCGCTGGAACGCTACCTGGACAGCATGCGCGACATCTACGGCGCGCTGCCGGCCGACTGGCAGCTCTTCATCGAGCACAAGCTGTTCGAGCCGGCGTTCTATGCCACCACGATCGCCGACTGGGGCACCAGCTTCGCGTGCGCGACGGCGCTGGGCCCGAAGGCGAAGTGCCTGGTCGACCTGGGCCACCATGCGCCCAACACGAACATCGAGATGATCGTCGCGCGCCTGGCGCAGTTCGGCAAGCTGGGCGGCTTCCACTTCAACGACAGCAAATACGGCGACGACGACCTGGACTCGGGCAGCATCAACCCGTTCCAGCTGTTCCTCGTGTTTAACGAGCTGGCCGATGCCGGTGGGCGCGAGCCGTCCTTCCGCCCGGCCTATATGCTGGACCAGTCGCACAACGTGACGGACCCCATCGAAAGCCTGATGTCTTCCGCCGTCGAGGTGCAGCGCGCCTTCATCCAGGCCGCGCTGGTCGACCGCAACGCGCTGCGCGCGCACCAGGAAGGCAACGACGTGCTGCAGGCCGCGCAAACGCTCAAGGCCGCCTACCGCACCGACGTGGGCCCGATCCTGGCGATGGCAAGGCTGCGGGCCGGCGGCGCCGCCGATCCGGTGGCGGCCTACCGCGCCAGCGGCTACCGTGCCACGGCGGCCGAGCAGCGCCCGGCCCGCGCCGGCGCTTCCAGCAGCGGCATCGTCTGATCCGTGCGGCGCTGGCTGCAGGTCCTGTTCGCGCTGCTGGCGCTGGCGCTGGCGTCGCACGCCGGCGCGGCCACGTTCAGCGTTGAACGCTACGGTGCACGGGCGGATGGCACCACGCTGAACACGCGCGCCATCCAGGCCGCCATCGACGCGGCAGCCGCGCACGGCGGCACCGTCGTGTTCCCGGCCGGGACGTACCTGACGGGATCGATCTTCGTCAAGAGCGGTGTCACGCTGCGCCTCGACAAGGGCGTGACCCTGCTGGGATCGCAGGACATCCGCGACTATCCCGTCATGCCGACACGGATCGCCGGCATCGAGATGGCATGGCCGGCCGCGCTGGTCAACGTCTACCGCCAGCAGGGCGCTGCCATCGAGGGCGAGGGCACGATCGACGGCGACGGCAAGGTGTTCTGGGACAGCTACTGGACGCTGCGCAAGTCCTACGAGCCGCGCGGCTTGCGCTGGGCTTCCGACTACGACGCGCAGCGGCCGCGCCTGATCCAGGTGTTCGATTCCAGCCGCGTCAAGGTCGGCGGCGGCCTGCTGTTGCGCCGCTCCGGCTTCTGGACGCTGCACATCTGCTATTCCACCGACGTGACCGTGGACGGCGTCGTCATCCGCAACAACTCGGACGGCCTGGGGCCGTCGACGGACGGCATCGACATCGACTCCTCGCGCCAGGTACTCGTGCAGCACGCCGACATCGACGTCAACGACGACGCCCTGTGCCTGAAGGCCGGGCGTGACGCGGACGGCCTGCGGGTGGCGCGTCCCACCGAGGACGTGATCATCCGCGACTCGATCGTGCGCGCGGGCGCGGCCGGCGTCACGTTCGGCAGCGAGACCTCCGGCGGCTTCCGCAATATCGAGGTATACAACATCCGGGTGCTGGGCAAGGTACCGGTCGGCATCCTGTTCAAGTCGGCGCACACGCGCGGCGGCTTCGGCGAAAACCTGCGCCTGCACGACATCACGATGACCGATGTCCCGGTCGTGCTGCGCATCACGATGAACTGGAATCCCAGCTACAGCTATGCCGCGATCCCGCCGGACGTGCAGGAGGTGCCGCCCGTATGGCGGGTGCTGGCGACGCGGGTGCCGCCGGAGCAGGGCAGGGCGCGCTTCCGTGACGTCAGCCTGTGGAACATCAAGGCGACGGGCGCCACCCGGGCATTCGAGGTGGACGGCTACCGCGAAGCGCCGCTGCAGCGTTTCAGTTTGAAGAATGTCGAGGTGCAGGCGCGTGAAGGCGGCTGGCTGTACGACATCGCCAACTGGCGCTTCGATGCGGCGCGGCTGGCGCTGGGCACGCCGGTCGACCTGGAGGACGGCGCCGCGGTGCAGGGCCTGTCGGCCGGCACGGCCATCGTGCGGCCGCGCCAGCCGAAGGCCGACCCGTCGAAGAAGAGCTACGAGGAACAGGACAAATCATGAAGGAACAAGGATGAACCAGCGCGGTTTCAAGATGCGGCTCAAACCCGGCATGGCGGAGGAATACAAGCGCCGCCACGACGCGTTGTGGCCGGACCTGGCCGAGGCGCTCAAGGCGGCCGGCATTCACGACTATTCGATCTTCCTGGACGAGGAAACGCTGATCCTGTTCGCGGTGCTGAAGCTGCGTGAAGGCCACACGGCCGACGACTTGCCGCAGCTGCCCGTGATGCGGCGCTGGTGGGACCATATGGCCGACATCATGGAAGTCGAGCCGGGCAACCGGCCGCGCCAGTGGCCCCTGCAGCCGATGTTCTACTTCGCTTGACCGCCGGCGGCTGGCGTCAACAGGCCGCGGCTGCGCAGCCACTCCTCGGCGCGGCGCGGCCACTGCGATGCGTTGGCCAGGCCGTCGCGCATGCCCATGCCGTGGCCGCCCTGTTCGAACAGGTACATCTCGGCCGGCACCTTGGCCCGCGTCAGCGCCTGGTAGAACAGGATGCTGTTCTCGACCGGCACCGCCTCGTCGGCCTGGGTGTGGATCAGGAGGGTCGGCGGCGTGCGCGGCGTCACCTGGTATTGCAGGGACATCAGCCGCACCAGGTCCGGCGCGGGGCTGGCGCCCAGGAGTGCCTTGCGCGAACCGGCATGCGCGGCGGGACCATCCATCGCGATGACCGGGTACATCAGCATCAGGAAGTCGGGCCGGCCGTTGACCTGGTCCAGCGCGTGGCCGGTGCGGCCCAGCGGATGGTCGAACAGCGTGCCGGCGCTGGCCGCCAGGTGGCCCCCGGCGGAGCTGCCCATCACGCCGATGCGATCCGGGTCGATGCGGAACTCGGCGGCGCGCGAGCGCAGCAGGCGCACGGCACGCAGCACGTCCTGCAGCGGCGCCGGGTGGCCGAACTCCTGCATGCGGTACTTCAGCACGAACGTCGTCACGCCCAGGGTGCTGAGCCATGCGGCATACTGCGTGCCTTCCCGCTCGTAGGCGAGGCGCACGTAGCCGCCGCCCGGCGCGACGATGACGGCGGTGCCGTTGGGCCGGTCGACGGCCGGACCGACGCGCATCAGGGAGGGTTCGCTGACATTGGCGACGTGGCCGCCGTCGATGCGTTCGAGGCCGATCGCGCGTCCGCCGGGCACGCCTTCGGGCCACAGCGCCAGGACGGTTTGCGCCAGGGCGCAGCTGGTGGTTGCGGTCATCAACAAGGTGGCGACAAGCGCCTTGGCAAGAGTTCTCATGATGGGGAGTGTAGCGGATAAGAACATGGGAGCCAGCGCACGCGCAGCCGTGCGCGGCACCGGCTCATTTGCGGGCCAGCCAGTCCTCCGGCACCGGCACCACGACGATGTTCATCGAGCGGCCGTCGGCCGTCAGCATGGCGGACTGGATCTCGATCTTCGTGCCCTCCGCGTTGAAGGTCGGATGAGGATGATCGGCGGCGGTGGTCTTGTGGCCCGTCGTCAGCAGCTTCATCTCGCGCGTGCGGCGGTCGATCAGCCACACGCTGCGGGAGAAATCGTCGCCCACAGCCCAGCGGCCGTCGGCCGAGCCATGCACGTGCCACAAGCCGCTGCCGGTTGGCGTCTGGCCTGCGATGGTCATCTCGCGGGTACGCAGGTTGACGATCCCCACGCCGCTGGGTTTTTCGCGTGTGCCGGCGGGACCCCAGGCGGCATCCTGGCCTGGATTGGCGCCGCCCACGTCGGTGGCCGGGCCGCCGACCGCCGTCGCGCCGCCGGGGATGGGGCGGTGGCCCATGATGGCGAGGGCCACTTCGTCCGGCGAGATGACGGCTTCATGCGTGACCCATTCGTAGGGCGCTTCCGGGTAGAGGGGGCGCAGGCCGCTGCCGTCCGCCTGCACGGTCCACGTGCGCTGCGGCGACTTGCCGCCCGTCTCCCAGCTGAACACCAGCTCGCCGGGGCGCCACAGGTTGGCCTGGATATGGCCGACCTGGAATGGCACCGACACCACGTGCCGGATCTCGCCCGTGCGCACGTGCATGCGCGCGATGCCGTTCGGGCCAGCACCCATATTGCGCGGCCCGAAGTTCGGTTCGATCTTCGTGCCGGGTGCCAGGTGGCGCGCCGCTTCGTCCTTGCCGACGCGGAAGTAGACCCATTCCTCGTCCGCGTCGAGGGCCATGTCCCCGCCCGCTCCCAGTGCCGCCGGCGTCACGCCGCAGATGCGCTGGTAGGCGTCGGCGGCGCGCAGCTTGCCCGCGGCGCTGTCGGCCAGTACGGCAGCGACGTCCACTTCGACCACCTGCAGCCGGCCGGGTTCGCGGTCCTGGCGCATGAAGTACAGCTTCATCGCCTTGCGCGCCAGGTTCAGCATGCCCGTATAACCGCCTTCCGTCACCTGCACGATGGCGCCGCTATCTTCGTTGACGGCCAGTGCTTCATTGCCGGCCAGCTGCGAGCGGAACACGAGCCACTTGCCGTCGGCCGTCCATTGCGGGTGGGTGGGATAGATCTTCGAGTCGCCATGCGCCCGGGTGGTGAGAAAGGTCAGCGGCGTACCGGTGACGGGGTCCTTGACGACCTTGCGTTCGGAAGGGAAGCGCTGGCCGATGCCCGCATGGGCGGTCGCGGCACACAGCAGCAGGCACAGGGCGGCGCGGGAGGGCAGGAGCATGGTGCGGATGTGAAGTGAATGACGGCTCATTGTGCGGTCGAACGTGGCCTTCGTTCACTCATCTTCCTGATTCTTTGCCGGGGCCTTGCGGCCTTAGAATGGACGGCATGAACCGACTCCTGCAGGCGCTGGCCGGCGCCATATTCTGGTTGTTCCTGTGCATAGCGTCCGGCCAGACGCTGCCCGCCGCCGTCAACACCGATCCCGCCAGGGCCGTCGTCACCTTGCCCGACCCGGCCAACCCGGCACTGCCTTCGCTGATCCTGGTGGGCGACTCCACCGTCCGCAACGGCAAGGACGACGGCCAGGGCCAGGGCCCGGCGGGACAATGGGGCTGGGGCCGGCCCATCGAGGAGTATTTCGATACCCGGCGCATCAATGTCGTCAACCGCGCCGTGGGGGGACTGTCCAGCCGCACCTACCTGACCAGCGGGCACTGGCAGCGCACGCTGGCGCTGGTCAAGCCGGGCGACGTCGTCATCCTGCAGTTCGGCCACAACGATGCGAGTCCCGTCAACGACGAGCGCCGTGCGCGCGGTACCTTGCGTGGCGTGGGCGATGAGAGCGAAACCATCGATAACCTGCTGACCGGCCAACGTGAGACGGTCTACACCTATGGCTGGTACCTGCGCCGCTTCATCGCCGAGATCCGCGCGCGCGGCGCCAGCGCGATCGTCTGCTCGCCGGTGCCGTTCAAGCGCTGGGATGCGGACGGCAAGGTAGGCCGCGCCAGGGCCGACTACGGCGGCTGGGCCGCCCAGGTGGCGCGGCAGGAGAAGGCAGGCTTCATCGACCTGAACGAAGCGGCGGCCACGCGCTACGATGCGCTGGGGCGCGACGCCGTCATGCAGCTGTTCCCGCAGGTGACGCCTGAGGAGACGGTGCACACGAACCTGGCCGGCGCCCGCCTGAATGCCGAGGTGGTAGTGGCCGGCATCGGCGCGCTGGGCGTGCCCGTGCTGGTAGGCGCGCTGAACGACAGGGGCCGGGCCATCGCGCCGCTGGAGGATGCCCGCCCGGTGGTGGAGGGCAGTGCCGCGGCGCAGCGGCCCGCCAACGGCCTGCCGACGATCTTCCTGGTCGGCGATTCCACGGTGAAGAGCGGCGGCAAGGACGGCATGGTGGGCTGGGGCGAACGCATCGCACCTTACTTCGACGCGGGCAAGGTCAACGTCGTCAACCATGCCATCGGCGGGCGCAGCAGCCGCACGTTCCTGACCGAGGGCCGCTGGGCGAAGGTGCTGGAGCAGCTGCGGCCCGGGGATGCGGTGCTGATCCAGTTCGGTCACAACGACGGCGGCCGCATCGGCGACCCGGCGATGAAAGGGCGCGCGTCCGGTCCCGGCACGGGACCGGAGACGGTCACGGACCGCAAGAGCGACGGCAGCGCCGAGGAGGTACACACGTTCGGCTGGTACATGGCGCGCTACGTGGCCGATGCGCGCGCGCGCGGTGCGACGGTCGTGCTGCTGTCGCCCGTGCCGCACCGCGACCGCTGGCAGCAGGAGCGCGACTTCGCCGGGTTCGCCGCATGGGGCAAGGAAGTGGCGCAGCAGGGCGGGGCGCTGTTTGCCGACCTGACGCTGGTGGTGACGGCGGGCTACCGCAGCATCGGCGCCGCGGCGGTGGACGGTTTCTTTGCCGATGCCCGCACGCATACCAACGACGCCGGCGCCGCGTTCAATGCCCGCTGCGTGGTGGCCGCGTTGCAGGGGTTGCCGGGGCGACCGTTCGAGCGCTGGCTGCGCCAAGGTAAGTAGTCCCAACCCAGAACCGGAGACCGGGGTCAGACCCGGCGGGTCTGACCCCAGCCCTTCGTTCTTGGGTTTGGAAAGCTGTTGCGGCGCGCCGGGAGTGCTCGGCAACTTTGGTGAAAATTGGAGGCTGTCCCCAATTTGTCCAGTGATCGATTCGCCTGGGTCTGTCCCTGTATAGGGACTGACCCTGAAGTTTTGCTCGATCCATCGAAACGCCGGCAAACTTCGGGGTCTGTCCCTTGCAGGGACAGACCCCAGCCATCATTCCCCGATAGGAAACGACGGCCAAGGCGGCTGGTTATATGCCGTGTTCTGCCAGGCGACAGCCGCCCGGTACTGCGGGTCGTGCATCAGCGTGATGAAGCGGTGCCGGGTCGGGATCGCCGTCGAGTAGATGCGCAGCGCGCTGCTGTCGGCCGTGCGCCACACGATCTCCTCGCGCCAGTCGCCGAACAGGTCGGCCTGCAGTGCCGGCGTCGCCTTGGTGCCGTTGTTGGACGCGGTACCGGCGGCATCGAGCAGCAGCGCCGACTCGCCTTTCTGCCAGTCCCACTTGTAGATGGCCGTGCCGTCCACCAGTTCGCGCAGCAGGTCGCCATCCCACCAGGCCATGAAGTTCACCTGGCGCGGTCGGGTGGCGGCAATGACGTTGCCGCGCGCGTCGTACAGGTTGGGCGAGTTCGACGCCCACGCTTCCGCGCCCGGATGGCGGGGATCGATGTCGCCCGCTACGCCGCGACCCGTGTCCTTGTCCGCCGCGGTGCGCCACAACACCTCGCCCGAACGGGCATCGACCATGGCCGCGCCGGTATTGGCCGACATGGTCATGTTCTCGTGGACGCCGAACTTCTCCAGCCCGGGCCGGCGCGGATCGAAGTCCCCCACGTGCAGCGTGTCGCCGTGGCCCATGCCGGTCGTCCACAACGGCTTGCCGTCGTCGTCCAGCGCCATCGCGCCGTACAGGATTTCATGGCGGCCGTCGCCATCCACGTCCGCCACGCTGAGCTGGTGATTGCCCTGGCCCGAATACCCTGGCGGGACGCCCGGCGCCTCGGAGTCGAAGTACCAGCGCCGCGCCAGCTTGCCGTTGCGGTAGTCGATGGCGGCGACGGTCGTGCGGGCATAGTAGCCGCGTGCGAAGATGGCGCTGGGCAGGCGGCCGTCCAGCCACGCGGTGCCGGCCAGGAAACGGTCGGAGCGATTGGCGTAGCCGTCGCCCCAGCGTGCCTTCAGCTCATCCTGCGTCGGGTTGTCGCCGCTGGCGCCGCGCGGTGACGGATAGCGGATCGTGTCCAGCACGCGGCCGCTGGCGCCATCGAAGACGCTCAGGTACTCCGGGCCGCGCAGGATGCGCCCTGCCAGGCCGGCCATCAGCTTGCCCTCGGGCGTGCGGCGCGCGCCCGTGCGGTCGCCCTGTTCGATCTCGCCGCCGTCCGTGACCCAGTTGGCGCTGGCGTCGCCGATCGCGGTGCCGCCGCCGTCGCGCGTGCCGTCGGCCGTCTTGACGATCAGTTCCGCCTTGCCGTCGCCGTCGTAGTCGGCCACCTGGAATTGCGTGTAATGGGCACCGGCGCGGATGTTGCGGCCCAGGTCGATGCGCCACAGCCGCGTGCCATCGAGCTTGTAGGCATCCAGCAGCACGGCGCCGGTGTGGCCCGCGCAGCAGTTGTCCTGCGCGGCGGTCGGTTCCCACTTCAGCACGATCTCGTAGGTGCCGTCGCCATCGAGGTCGCCCACCGACGCGTCGTTGGCCGTGTACGTGTACGGCTTGCCATCCGCCGTGGTCCCGCCGGGCGGGCGCTGCAGCGGGACGGTCAGGAAGCCGTCGAACGCCAGCGCACGGCTGGCCGGGCCGCCCGGGCGGTGCTCGCGCACTTCGTACGTGCCCGTCCCCTTGGCGCTGTCGAGGTAATTGGTCGCCTGCGCGATCGGTTCGGCATTGAGCTTGCGGCCGTCGCGGTAGACGTCGAACGCGAGGCCGGCCGGGTCGGTGGCCAGCGCGCGCCAGCTGACCAGCACTCCGGCGGGGCCGCGCACGGCGACGGCGCCGCGATCGAGCCGCTCCAGTTGCATGGCGCCTTGCGCGGCCGTGCCAGCGAGCAGCAGGGCGGCCGCGGCGAGGGCATGACGGGTGAAGGAACGGTGCATCGCTTTCTCCTAGCGCTGGCCCTGGTACATGAAGCCGCTGTCGTTGACGCCGAACTTGTACTTGCGGTTCATCTCGATGATCTCGGCACCGGCCAGCAGCACGGGACCGTAGCCGTGCGCGGCGCGCACGCTGACGGGGCGGTAGTAGTAGAACGCCGGGTCGAACGCCATGCCCGTGCCCACGCACGTGCCTTCGACCTCGCCCTTCGCATTGACCTTGGTGGCCACCGCGTTCCAGGCCAGGTTGGCCATCGGGCCGTACATCTCCTTGTCCAGGTAACCGCGGTTGACGGCGCGGGCGATGGCATACGTGTAGATCGCGCTGGCGGACGTCTCCAGGTACGAGTCGGGGCGGTCGATCAGCTGGTGCCACAGGCCGTCCTTGTCCTGGAAGCTGGCCAGCCCGCGCGCATGGGCGCGCAGCTGCCGCACGACGGCCGGGTAGCCCTTGTGCGTTGTCGGCAGCACCTCCAGCACCTCGACCATCGCCATGATGGCCCAGCCATTGGCGCGCGCCCAGTGCAGTTCGGGATGGTCCTGCATCCCTTCCACGTAGCCGTGCATGTAGATGCCCAGCTTCGGATTGAACATGCGCTGCGAGAACTGCAGCACCTGCCGCACGGCGTCATCGTGGTATTTGGCGTTGCCCGTGTCCTTGCCCAGCAACGCGATGGTGGGCACGCCCATGAACATGTCGTCCAGCCACAGCGTGTCGGGCAGGGGCCGCATCTTGACGCCGCCCTTGCCGTCCGGGCCGCCGCGGGCCAGGGTGCCGTCCTTCAGGCGGTATTCCTTCTGCGTGACGAAGGTGCCGCAGATGTCCACCATCTGGCCGTAGTCGACCTTCGTGCCGGCCTGCTTCGCTTTCAGGAAACTCATGCACAGGGCGCCCGCGTCGTCCAGCGCGTGCGGGTTCAGGAAGCTCTTGATCGGTGCCTGCGCGTTGACGGGATCGGCCTTGACCGCCGGGTAGTACACGCGCGTCAGGTCGGACAGCAGCCGGTGCCGGCGTACGGTGTAGTCGGTGTAGCGGGTGTCGCCGGTGGCGGCCCCGGCGGCCAGCATGCCGGCGTAGGTGACGCCCCACTCGTAGCTGGTCAGGCGGAAGTCGCCCGGTTTCAGGACGGCGTCCGGATCGGCCTTGTCCAGCCGCGCGAGCGACGCGCCGGTGCGCTTGTCGATCACTTCGGCCGGGGTGCTCGCTTCCAGGTAGCCCAGCACGCGGTCCAGCACCGCCTTCACTTCGGCGGCTTCCATCGCCCGGTACGGGTTGGGGTATTGGACGGCCAGCGCATGCAGCATCGCGTCCTTGGGCGCCGGCCCCTTTTCCTGCGGCGGCGGGGCTTCCTGCGCCAGTGCCTGCGGGGCCAGGCAGGACAGCAGCGTTGCCAGCAACGTGCCGGCGATGGCTGCCAGGTTCGTGTTCCGGGTGTTCGGTGATTGACTCATCTCCACTACGCGTCTCCATGGTTACGGCCGCATGCTGGCCACGGCCACAGTAGCCCATCCGCTTGCGCTCTGCAATGCGCTGCGCGGCCGCTTCGCGTATCGCTCGCATTGTTGATCGGAGCGCTGCCGCCCGCTACCGCTTGCGCAGCTGCGTGAGCAGTTCGGCAGGCACGGCGAATACCGTGCCGTGCCGCATGCGCAGCGGCGTGCCTTCGTCGGGGAAGTGCATCCGCGCCGTGACGTCCTCCCACGTGCGCAGGTCGCGCGAGCGCAGCGCGCCGTAGCGCTTGCCGATGTAGGCGTCGTAGTAGACGATGACGTCGTCGCCGGCCTGGATGGCCGTGGGTCCTTCCACCCATAGTCCGGCCGGCGTGATGGGTGCGCCCAGGGGCTCGAACGGCCCGCGCAGGTGCGGTGCGGGGGCCACCCGCAGGTGCTTGCGTGGCGGGTCGCGGGTTTCGTCCTTTACCAGCAGGTATGACTTGCCGTGCGCGCGCAGGAAGGTCGCGTCGATGACGGAGAAGCCGGGGTCGTACAACAGCCGGGTGGGCGCGAACGTGGCGAAATCCTTTGTGCTCGTGTAGTAGATGCGGTGGTTGTAGCCGTCCTCCGAAGCGTCGGCGGTCTGCGTGAATTTGCCCGGTACCGTGGACGCCCACAAGATCAGGAACTCACCGCGCTGCTCGTCGTGGACGATTTCCGGCGCCCAGGCATTGCGGACCGACGGCTCGTGCGCCATCACGGGCAGCGCCCGTTGCGCCGACCAGTGCACCAGGTCCGTCGAACTGGCGTAGCCGATATGGTTCTCGTTCCAGCCGGTGGTCCAGACCATGTGGTAGGTGCCGTCCGGTCCGCGCGCGATGCACGGGTCGCGCATCAGGCGGGCCTGGCCGACTTGCGGCGCAAGGAAGCTGCGGCCGTCGCCCAGCTTCTCCCAGCGGTAGGCATCCGTGCTGGCGGCCAGGTGCAGGCCATCGGCGCCGTTGCCGGTGAAGTAGGCAAACAGCCAGGCATTGGCGGCCGTGCAGGGGCCGCACAGCGCCAGCGCCAGCAGGGCGGCGCGGTGGCGCATCATGGATGGGCCTCGTCGCCCAGCGGGCGTTCATTCGTGTGGTTCGGGCTGGCCGGCACGGCGAAGGCGGCCACCGAATCGGGCCGGGCCGGGTCGAACGCAAAACCATCGACCACGTGTGCGGCGGCGGAGACACCGGCGGCGCGCAGGCCCGCCACCACGGCCTTCGCCAACTGGTAGGCGCCGTAGTTGTTGTGGTGCGTGTTGTCGACCTTGCCCGGTGCGGGCTGGGCGAAGGCGGCTTTCGACCCTTCCACGCCGAGCGCCTCGTACATCGGCTTGCTGGCCGCGTTCAGGTCGATGAAGGGGACGTGCAACTCGTGTGCGGCCTCCCGGGCCGCCGCGGCGTAGTCCGATAGCGAACCGATCACCTTGCCGTCCGCGTCGAACGCGCGCCGCTCCATCGGCGACAGCACCACGGCCTCGCCGCCGCGCGCGCGGATCGCCTCGACGTGGGCGCGCAGCTCCGCCTTGTAGGTGGCGGGACTGCCGTTGCCTTGCTTGAGCTGCTTCTGGTCGTTGTGGCCGAACTGCAGCAGCACGGTGTCGCCGGGACGCAGCAGGCTGGCGATCTTGTCGAGCCGGCGCCGCGCCAGCGAGTCGCGGTAGGTCTCGCCCGACTCGCCATGATTGGCCACCGCGATCGTGGGCCGGAAGAAGCGCGGCAGCATCTGGCCCCAGCTGGCATACGGCTCCTGCGGCTGGTCGCACACGGTGGAGTCGCCCAGCAGGAACAACGTGGGAACGCGCGCGGGCCGGATCTCGATCGTGCGCACGGGACCGTGCAGCTCCAGCGTCAGTCGGCCATCCCAGTTCCACGCCTCCTGCACCGTCTCGCGCGGCGCCTTCAGGTCGACGGCACCGCCGCCGGCGATACGCGGCGTGCGGGTGTTGACGATGAAGGTGCGCGTGACGGTGGCGCCGGCGGCGACCGGCACGCGCTCGAGCATCAGCCGGCGCAGCTCCGCCTTGACGGTCGCGCTGGCTGGCTCGCGCGTCCCGCCAAAGGTAATCGTCACGGCATGGTTGCCTTCGGGGACATCGGCGGAGAATAAAAAAGGTTTCGCGCCCGGTGCGGGGGATGGCTCGAAACCGAAACCGCGAGCAGCGCTGTAGGGCATATCCGATCGCACGGCAATGGCGCCGGCGGCCGCCACGGCGCTGAAGTCGAAGCGCCACGCGTCGCGCGGCGCGGCCGCGGCGTGGCCGGCCAGCGCGAGCAGGGCCGCGAGGGAAAAAAGGGTGACTGTCACCGTTTTTCAGCGCGGACGGATGGGTGCCGGCACGACCGGCTTCATGCCTTCGCCCAGGTGGAAGCTGGGGTGCGGCGGCTGGTTGTAGCCGGCGTTCTGGCCCGCCACCTGCACGCGGTACTGGGGATCGTGCATCAGCGTGGGAATGCGGTAGGGCGTCGGGGCGGTCGTCGCGAACACCAGCAGGGCTGCGTTGTCGGCCGTGCGCAGCACGGCTTCCTCGCGCCAGTCGCCCAGCAGGTCGGCCGACAGCACCGGCGTGGCCTTGGTGCCGTTGTTCGACGCCGCGCCATACGTGGCGCCTTCCAGGACGCGGTTGAACGAGCTGGTGGCGGGGTCCCACTTGTCGATGCCGGTGCCGTCCAGCGATTCGCGCAGCAGGTCGCCGTCCCACCAGGACGCGAAATTCATGCGGTTCGGCCGGGTGGCGGAGATCTGCTGGCCGCCCGCGCTCATCAGGCCGCCGGCGGAGGCCCAGCATTCCGCGCCGGGCCAGGCGGGATCGATGTCCATGCAGACGCCGCGCCCTACGTCGCGGCCGTTGCCCGGCACGCTCCACAGCAGCTTGCCGGTGGCGGCGTCGTGCATCCCGGCGCCGGCAGTGCCGTAGCAGGCCGGGCTCTCGTGCACCATGAAGACCTGCTGGCCGTCGCGTGCCGGATCGAGCTTGCCGACATGGAGCGCGTCGCCGTGGCACAGGTTGGTGCTGTACAGCAGGTGACCGTCGCTGCCGATGGTCGCGGCGCCGTAGACGATGTCGTCGCGGCTGTCGCCGTCCACGTCCGCCACCGAGAACCAGTGCGCGCCCTGGCCCCGTGCGGCGGCGCCTTCGACATCCGTGTCGAACACCCAGCGGCTGCTCAAGACGCCGTCGCGCCAGTCCCATGCCGCGACGACGGCCCGCGTGTAATAGCCGCGTGCGAACACGGCGCTGGGACGCGAGCCGTCCAGGTAGGCCACGCCGCCCAGGAAGCGGTCGACGCGGTTGCCGTACTTGTCGCCCCAGGCGGCCACGTCGCCGCGCGCCGGCAGGTAGTTCGTGGTCGCCAGCGCCTTGCCGGTGCGGCCGTCGAACACCGTCAGGAACTCCGGTCCGGCCAGCACGTAGCCGGCGCTGTTGCGGTAATCGGCCGCCGCGTCGCCGATGACGGTGCCGCGCCCGTCAACGGTGCCGTCGGCCGTCTTCATCATCACTTCCGCGCGGCCGTTGCCGTCCAAGTCGTAGGCCAGGAACGTCGTGTAGTGCGCGCCCGCGCGGATATTGCGGCCCAGGTCGATGCGCCACAGGCGCTTGCCGCTCAATGCGTAGGCGTCGACGTAGGTATGACCCGTGTAGCCGGACTGCGAATTGTCCTTGGCGTTGGTGGGCTGCCACTTCACGACCAGCTCGTACTTGCCGTCGCCATCGAGGTCGGCGGCCGAGCCGTCGTTCAGCTCGTAGCTATAGGCCACGCCATCGGGCGTGATGCCCCGGCCGGGGCCTCCACAGGGATGCGCAGCACGGCTTGCGGCCATACGGTGCCCGCGTTGTCCTTGTCCTTCTCGCTGCCCTTGACCACCGTGCGTACCACGTACTGTGCCGCCGCGGTACCGGTTGGATCGACGAAGTTGCTGGCCTCGAGCGGCGCCGCGTTGAGGAGCACGCCGTCGCGGTACATATTGAAGCGCGTGTCGGCGGCATCCGTGCCCAGCACGCGCCAGCCGACAAACACGCCGCTGCCGGTGGCGACGGCGACGACGCCGCGATCGAGTTTTTCCACCTGCTTGCCGGTATCGGCCGCGGCGCTCTGCTGCAGCGTCAGGGCAAGGAGGGCGATAGGCGTCAGGCGCAGGGCAGGCGTGATGGCTCGAGTCATGGGTTCACCAGGTCGTGGAGGGAGGAAAACGAGTATCGGCAGGGCGCCTCGCAGTGTCAACGGAGCGGCCGCATGTAATCACGTTGATGAGCGGCGCGGCGACATGTGCAACGGGTGTTGCCGACAGCGAGGCCGGGGGCTGTAGCGCGCCTGCGTCTTTCTCGCATCGGCTAACCGTGCGCAGGCTATCAAGGCGCGCCCTTGTGCGACAATCGGCGGGTCGGGCGACGGCTGTCCGGTCCGAACGAGACTGTAGAAGCAGGACTGTAGGTGCGGTGACATTGCGAAGTGGCTTGCAAGTTGGAGCGATAGCGAAAGGGTGTCAAGTGGCTACCGATGACCAGTTCAGGGCCTGCCGTCGCAGTAATTGCGTGCGTGCGGCCTATGTCGAAGCGGCGATCCGCGTCAACGCCATGTTCGGTTCCGACCGGGCGTACTGGATACTGATCCGCGAAAAAGTCCCCGCCCCCGTCATCGAACGGATCCTGAAGGGAAAGAACGGGGCGGTGCGGCGCAAGGACCGTCGTTACGCCGCGCACGGTGCCGGCAATCGGCAACCCAATCGGAAGCGCGTCCCTGCCGAGGGCCGTTCCGACGAGCTGACCTCCCAGCGCATCGACGTGGCATTGGTCTTCCAGGCGATACTGGGGACGGATGCCGCCGCTCAGTACCTGCGCGATGCCGGCGTCCCGGTCTGGATCACGGCACGGGTGCTGGGATCGGCCAAGCGCAGGCCGGCGCCGGAGCTGGTCGAGGCCTGATTGGGGCGCTGCCGCGTGACTCCGCTACGGCCGGGTCCTTTTCGCCGCTGACGCGAGTACTCGAGTGCCGCCAGTCCCGTTCCGTCCATTGTCTACCTCATCGCCGCAGTGCGGCATGTGCCGGTATGGTGCCTGTACAATGAGCAGCCGCGCCTGCTGACACTGCCCGCCGACGGGACTCGTTGTTTTTCGCCTTATGTTGGTGGACGAGCAGTCCGGGGGTTGATTCACGTTGTAGAATGATTTTTGTACGGTCGTTTCCCTGGAGGCAGTAATGAAGTTCGATAACTTTACCTTGAGCGATCTGGCGGAAATCAAGCAGCGTACCGTGCAGCGCCTGCGTGCCCAGGAAACGCTGCGCAAGGCAGCGGAGCATGAGCCGGCCAAGCCGGGCTCCACGCTGCCCGGCCTCGACACCATCCGCACCTATTTCTCGGGCGACCGGTCCGCCGAGGATGTGCGCCAGAGCATCAACCGCGCATTTGCTGAGAATCCCCGCGTCCTGGCGCTGAGCCGGGCCGACATGCGCGAGACATTGCGCTCGGCCTCGAAGAAAATCAGCAGAGAGTAGCAATGCCTGCCCGGGAATCCATGTACCGGGTGCTGGTGGAGGACCCGGACGATGTGCTGGGAGCGCTCGCCTATACGGCCTACAAGCGTCACCAGGACGAGGTGATGACCAAAATCGAACACGACACCGGGCAGCCGCCGACCCAGGCCGACTATGAATCGTTTTTCAAGATGACGAGCACCCCGGCCAGCACCGATATGTATTTTCAGCGGGCCGAGGCGTTGATCAACGCCTTCCTGACCGAGACCCTCGAGCAGCGTGCCGTCGAACTGGAGTCGCAGTTTGCCGCCACGGCCACGGCGGAAACGTTGAAGGCAATCCGTGCCAAGCAGGACGAGAAACGCACCTGGCGCGGCTGGGTGGCCGATTCGCTGGGCAATCTGGCCGTCAACTTCGTGACGATCCTGCTGATCGCAGGCGTGGTCGCAGGCGTCAGCGCCATCGATTCGGCGACCGGCCTCTGGAAGTACAATGTCGACGCGCTGTTCGGCACCGAACATGCTGCGCCCGCTCCGCCGTCCGGGCGGCAGGTGCCGGTGCCGGTGGCCCCCGGCAATCCAGCCCGCCAGCAGTAGCGCCGGCAGCGCGGCCAGCCCGCTGCGGTACCAGTGTGGCCGTCGCGGGAAGCCGGCGCATCTGCCTGTATAATGTGCGGCCCCGTATTCCAGCCGTTCCATCATGACCGTCATCCCCGATACCCCTGCCACCGCGCCGCGCGGCCGCCGCATCAGCGTCGCCCCCATGATGGACTGGACCGACCGCCACTGCCGTGTGTTCCACCGCCAGATCACCAAGCACACGTGGCTCTACACGGAGATGGTGACGACGGGCGCGCTGGTGTATGGCGATGTCGAGCGCCACCTGCGCTTCAATGACGAGGAGCATCCGGTGGCGCTGCAGTTGGGCGGCAGCGACCCGCAGGACCTGGCCGTCAGCGCGAAGCTGGGCGAAAAGTGGGGCTACGACGAAATCAACCTCAATTGCGGTTGCCCGTCCGAGCGGGTCCAGAAGGGCGCGTTCGGCGCCTGCCTGATGGCCGAGCCGGAACTGGTGCGCGACTGCGTCAAGGCGATGCGCGATGCCGTCAGCATCGACGTCACCGTCAAGCACCGCATCGGCATCAACGACACCGAAAGCTACGACTTCGTGCGCGATTTCGTGGGCCAGGTCGCCGACGCCGGTTGCAGCACGTTCATCGTCCATGCCCGCAATGCCATCCTGAAGGGCTTGTCGCCCAAGGAAAATCGCGAGATCCCGCCGCTGAAGTACGAGTACGCCTACCGCCTGAAGCGCGACTTCCCGGCATTTGAAATCCTGATCAATGGGGGCATCAAGACCGAAGCAGAGATCGACGAGCACCTGCGCCACGTCGATGGCGTGATGCTGGGCCGTGAGGCATACCACAACCCCTACCTGATGGCGACGTTCGATGCGCGCTACTACGGCGACGAGACGCCGGTGAAGTCGCGCGAGGAAGTGTTGCACGCGATGATGCCGTATATTGCGGCCCAGCTGGCGCAGGAGGGCGGGCGTGGCCTGAAGCTGAACACGATCACGCGCCATATGCTCGGGCTGATGCAGGGTCTGCCCGGCGCGAAGAACTTCCGCCAGACGTTGTCCGATTCCAAAAAACTCTCCGCCGGCGATCCAGCCCTGCTGCTCGCGGCAATTCCCCGCCCGCGTTAAAACCGGGAGCGCGCGGATCCGGGCCGCTCGGGTCCGGCGCTTATCCCCGGCATGTCCCCCCGTCCGCCCCTTTGCGCGGAGTGTCTCATTTTCCACAAAGAAATCAAAATTGCTTAGCTCCTAGGCAATATTTCCTTGCTGCTCGGCAATGTAGCCAACTATAATTTCCTCATAGACACATCTTTCACTGTTGGTAATATGGTGAAAAGGGACGAAAAACGACAGCTTTTCGACAATTCGCTCCCCTTGTTTTGCATTCGCAGTCAATGTTTGTTACTGTCCTTACTTGCGTGATGGCAATTAGTAGTGTGTTACATCAACGCCAAGTACTCTTGGTCAGCCGATAACAACTGTCTTTTATACGAAGAGCCGAAATGAATTTAAGCAAAATGAAAGTAGGGACCCGCCTCGGTCTCGGGTTCGCACTGGTGCTGCTGTTCCTGATCGTCGTCACCGTGGTCGGCATCTTCCGCATGGCACAGATCCAGGACCGCCTCGATCACGTGGTCAGCGTCAACAACGTCGTGACCCGCCTGGTCGTCGACATGCGTCACAACGTGCAGGATCGTATCGGCTACCTGCGCGTGCTGACGTTGATGTCCGATCCGGCCGACATGGAACCGGAATTCGTCCGCCTGAAAGAGCAGACCGCCAAGTACGACGCCACGCTGAAGAAACTGGAAGCCCAGTTCGCCATCGAAGCGCTGCCGGAAGAGAAGAAGCTGCTGGCGCAGATCAAGGAACATGAAGCCGTCGCGATGCCGGCCATCGAGCGCGCTTCCGCGCTGTGGCTGGCCAATGACGCCATGGGCGCCACCAAGATCCTGATCAAGGAGATCAAGCCGGCGCAGAAGAAATGGCTGGACGCACTGGACCAGCTCACGGCTTTCGAAGACAAGCTGAACAACCAGGTCAAGATCGACGCGGCGGACGGCTTCAACAGCGCCCGCACGTTCATGATCGGCATGGGCGTGATGGCCGTGCTGATTTCCCTGTCGGCGGCCTGGGCCATCACCCGCGGCCTGCTCAAGCAGCTGGGCGGCGAACCGGAATACACCGCATCGATCGCCGGCAGCATCGCCAACGGCGACCTGTCCATCGCCATCGACACGTCGTCCACCGACAAGGGCAGCCTGCTGGTCGAGATGAAGGAAATGCGCGACAGCCTGGTCGGCATCGTCGGCCAGGTCCGCGTGGGTACCGAAACGATCGGCACCGCCTCGCGTGAAATCGCGGCCGGCAATATCGACCTGTCGTCCCGTACCGAAATGCAGGCCTCCTCGCTGGAGAAGACCGCCTCGGCAATGGAAGAACTGACGTCGACCGTCAAGCAGAATGCCGACAACGCCCGTGAAGCAAACCAGCTGGCCGCCAGCGCCTCGGACGTCGCTCGCAAGGGTGGCGCGGTGGTGTCGCAGGTGGTCGATACGATGAGCTCGATCAACGAGTCCGCCAACAAGATCGTCGACATCATCGGCGTCATCGACGGCATCGCGTTCCAGACCAACATCCTGGCGCTGAACGCTGCCGTCGAGGCCGCCCGTGCCGGCGAACAAGGCCGCGGCTTCGCCGTGGTGGCGTCCGAAGTGCGCAACCTGGCCCAGCGTTCCGCCGGCGCCGCGAAGGAAATCAAGGCCCTGATCGGCGACTCCGTGGAGAAGGTCGAGCGCGGTTCGAAACTGGTCGGCCAGGCCGGCGTGACGATGGACGAAGTGGTGGCCTCCGTGCGCCGCGTCACCGACATCATGAGCGAGATCGCCAACGCCAGCCAGGAACAGAGCGCCGGCATCGAGCAGGTCAACCAGTCGATCATCGAGATGGACAGCATGACCCAGCAGAACGCCGCGCTGGTCGAGGAAGCGGCCGCCGCCGCGCAAAGCCTGCAGGACCAGGCGTCCGAACTGGCGCGCGTGGTCAGCATCTTCAAGCTCGAAGCGGGCGAGGAGCGCGCCGTGCTGGCCGCCACCGCGGCGGTGCCAAGCAAGCAGACGGCGCTGGTGAAGCCCGCGGCCAAGGCGCCGCGCAAGGCCGTCGCCGCACCGGAAGCGCCTGCCAAGTCCAGGAAGGTCGTGGCCACCGCCTCGTCCGGTGCGGACGAGTGGGAAGAGTTCTGAGCCTGACCGGCCGCGGCGCGGCCGACCAAACCTGATCAAGACAAGTCGGAAATAAAAATGAACAAGCGTTTCATCGGTTTTATCGCAGCAACCCTCGTCTCCGGCGCCGTCGTGGCGGCCGAAGTTCCAGCGTCCGTGGATGCCCGCAAATGCAAGGCGGACTACCCGAAAGCTTCCCTGCTGAACGAAGAGCAAGGCGCCGTCTCGATGGCCTTCCTCGTCTCGCCCGGCGGTGACGTGCTGGATTCGAAGGTCGAAAAATCGAGCGGCTACAAGAACCTGGACAAGGCGGCCCTCAAGGCCCTGGCCGCGTGCAAGTTCAAGCCGGGTACGAAAGACGGCGTCGTGGCGCAGACCTGGACCAAGGTCGACTACGTGTGGTCTCTGTAATCAATCGATTAATCATTTACTGGGAGAATCTGATGTCCAAGAATATGCGTGTGTTGAGTGTTGTGGCTGCGGTGCTGGTGTCGGGTGCTGCATTGGGTGCCGAAGTACCGGCTTCGTTCGATGCCAAGAACTGCAAGGCCGAGTATCCGAAGGCTTCGCTGATGAACGAAGAGCAGGGTACCGTGTCGATGGCGTTCCTGGTGTCCGCCTCGGGCGACGTCAAGGATTCGAAAGTCGAGAAGTCGAGCGGCTTCAAGAACCTGGACAAGGCAGCCATCAAGTCCCTGTCGGCCTGCAAGTTCAAGCCGGGCTCGAAGGACGGCGCGCCGGCGGAAACGTGGACCAAGGTCGACTACGCCTGGAAACTGGACTGATCGACGTCCTCCCCCGCAAAAAACCGGCTCCCTTGGGCCGGTTTTTTCATGGGCGGCGCCGGCCTGGAGCCGATCCCTGTTTGCCGTCGCGGACATCTGTTAATCTGCTGGTATCGCTTGCATCGTTTCCACTCATGAAATACCTGCATTCCTTACCGCTGTCGTTGTCCGCGCTGTCCTCCCTGGTGCTGCTGTCCGGCTGCGCCATGATGCGCAATGCCCATGATCCCGCGCGCGACAAGCAGACGGTCACCGTCGTCAATGCGATGACCTGGACGAACCCGCTGTCCGGCAAGCGCGACGGCGTGCGGACGGCCTGGCCGCTGGCACAGCTGGCCAACCACGAAGAGATCTTCCCGCTGGCGCAGATCAAGCAGTGCGACGGCGCGCAACTGCCGTGCCGCTGGGGCGTGCTCAGCGCCTCGCGCAGCATCACGCGCTACGAATACATTGCCGGCGCCGTGACGCTCGACCTGGGCCTGCTGGTCGATGTACACCGGCGCCAGCAGGACCGCCGCCGCAACTTCCACACATCGATGGCGATTCCCGGCGACGTGCCGGCGCTGACGTACCGCAAAACCGCGAAAGAGGGCGTCGTGCTGCCCTACGGGAAGGTCTACCGGGTCGAGATGGAGCACGGCCTGCGCTACGAGATCTGCGCGCAGCGCGTGGATGCTGGCGGCCGTGCGCTCGATCGGTGCGATATCCCGTATATTTGACGTGCAGGGAGACGTGGGTCTCCGAGAGCAAACGGGAGAGTTCAGATGGCGCAGTCGAAATCGTCGGGCAGTCAGAACAAGCAGTCGGCCACGCAGGCGGAGCAGGAGTCGACCCCTTCCAACAAGAAAGCCAAGAGCGGCAAGGAAGCGGCCAGCCATACCAAGGCCGGTACCGACAAGGGTGCGGGCGGCGGCAAGAAGCAGGCGCGTCACCATTGAGGGGCGCACGGCCGGGCTTGCCCGGCCTATCGTTTTGTATGCTGTTGTTCCCCGCTGTAACGAGGTGTAAAACCGCGGCAGCCCCACGCAATTTTCCCTATGATGTTCGATCGGGAGGAGATTTGCGATGAAGACCTTATTTGTAGTGCCTGTGATTGCTGTCTTGCTGGCGGGGTGCGCCGCACCGGGTCCGTACTATGCCGCGCAGCCAGCCGATCCGTATCAGTGGCGCACTGTGTCGGTGACGCCGGTGCCGCTGGGTACGGGCGCGCGGGCGCCAGCCGGCGGCGACTACACGTCGCGTCCGGTCACGACCACGACGTATGTGCAACAGCCTGTCTACGTGCCGCAGCCCGTCTATACGCCCGCACCGGTGTATGCACCGTCGCCAGTGTACGCGGCACCGCCAGCGTATTACTGGCCGCCTATTTCGATCGGATTGGACTTCATGTTCAGCAACCACCACCGGCATGGCTGGGGTGGTCGCGGCTGGGGGCGCGGGCGGCGCTGAGCCGCCCGGCCCCGGCCGTGTCAATGCAGCAGGAAGAAGGTCGCCTCGGTCAGCATGTCGGCAGAGCACAGCAGGTAGGTCGACGTACCGACGAATCCCAGCACGATTGAGCTCAGCGTAAGTGGAAGATGGCGTAACATGATGTGCTCCTTGGCCGGCGCGGTTGGTTTCTCGATGGAGTCATCTTAAGCAACCCTTAAGGCGCGGTCATCGGCAAAAGGTCCGAGCGATTGTAGGAATAACGCTCGCTGCCATGCGCAGGCTTCCTGGCCTGCGCTTTTTTTCGTCCGATGAAAAGAACAGGCCGTGCGCACGGCCCGGCCATATCGATCTGCGCAGCCCTGCTGGGTTGCGGGACCCGGTTGCCGCCGTTACTTGCGGCCGAACGTGATGACGGCCGTTTCGGGCGCCGTGTCCAGCGCGTTGGAGATCGTCAGCCAATGCGTCAGCCGTTCGGGGTGGCGCAGCGTGATGCCGACGCCGTCGATATAGCCGATCAGCTCAAGTGAGCGCGCATCCATCTTCGCCTTCGACACGGTCGGGGCCAGCGCGATCAGGCGGTCGTACGCCTTGCGGATCTTGTTTTCCCACTTGTGCAAGCTGGTCTCGTCGAACCGGTTGGCTTCGAAATAGACGGTCAGCGAGCCGTCCGGATTGCCGAAGCCGACGATGCCGGCGCCCTTGCGGATCGTGGTCGAAGCGCCCAGGTCGAACGCTTCGGTAGGGACGAACACGCCGGCGCGCCCGCCGAAGCTCGGGTGGCCGACCGGGGTGTCCTTGCTGTAGGTGCTGAGTTCCTTGACTGGATTATCTTCTGCCATGATGGGGGTCGTTTGCAAAGAGCGATGGCTTATTTTAGCGCTAAATTAGTTCCTAGTGGAAACTATCGTCGGTTTAATTTCGCTGCTGTGGACATGTCGCAACCTCATGGCAAAGATGCGACGGGCCGGCACGGTTCGCTGTCCCAAAACAAAAAGCCCCGTGCGGACACGGGGCTCTTCATCGAATTCGGTGGGGTGGCTGATGGGGCTCGAACCCACGACAACAGGAATCACAATCCTGGACTCTACCAACTGAGCTACAGCCACCACTGAACTACTTCACTGTTTCTGCAACCTTCTGCATGACAGAGGCCGCATTATACATAGCCGATTTGCTTCTGGCAAATCTAAAAAGGAAGTTTCTTCAAAACCGGTGACAGTCACCTTTTCGAGGACAGAAAAACGGTGACAGTCACCGATTTTCAGGCAACTTGCACCGCTTCGACTTGCGGTGCGAGGCCCAGCAGCCCCTGGAAGGCGGCGGCCAGGACAGCGGCGTCGGCCGTCGTGTAGCCACGCAGGTGCGCCACGCCAGCGGGGCGCAGCAGGCCCGCGCCTTCCAGCAGGCGGGCCAGTTGGCGTGCGACAGCGTCGCCCGTGTCCACCAGCGTGACAGGCCCGCCGGCGTGCGCGGCGACGATCTGGCGAATGACATCCTCGACGAACGGGTAGTGCGTGCAGCCCAGCACCAGCGTGTCGGCACCTTGTTCCAGCAGCGGCACGACATACTTCTCCAGCATGGCGGACGTCGCCGCGGAGCCCAGCTCGCCCAGCTCGATCTGGTCGACCAGGCCCACGCAGGGCTGCAGCAGGAACTCGGTGCCCGTGGCGGCGGCAACCTGGTCGCGTAGCTGCAGGAACTTGTCGCCGCGCAGCGTACGGTCCGTCGCCAGTACGCCCACCTTGCCGGACTGCGTGGCAGCCGCGCCGGGCTTCAGGCCCGGTTCGACGCCGACGATCGGCATGCCCGGCCACTGCGCGCGGACGGCCTTGATGGCCGCTACCGTCGCCGTGTTGCAGGCCACGACCAGGGCCTTGGCGCCCTGGCCGAACAGGAAGCCGGCCACGGCCAGCGAGCGCTCGATGAGCCATTCCTCGCTGCGGCCGCCGTACGGCGCATAGCCGGAATCGGCAAAGTACAGCAGGTGCTCGTGCGGCAGCTGCGCGTGGATATGGCGCAGGACCGACAGCCCGCCGACGCCGGAATCGAAGATGCCGATCGGTGCGTCGAAGGGGGCGTTGGCGACGGGCTCGGTCATGGCTGGCCTCAGGCTGGAACGGCGTTCTTCAGCGACTCGATCTTGACGGACCATTCCTTCGGGCCCGTCTGGTGCACCGACGTACCGGTCGAATCGACGGCCACCGTGACCGGCATGTCGACGACGTCGAACTCATAGATCGCTTCCATGCCCAGGTCCTCGAAGCCGACGACCTTGGCGTGCTTGATCGCCTTCGACACCAGGTAGGCGGCGCCGCCGACGGCCATCAGGTAGGCCGACTTGTGCTTCTGGATCGATTCGATCGCGGTCGGGCCGCGCTCGGCCTTGCCCACCATCGAGATCAGGCCCGTTTTTTCGAGCATCATGTCGGTGAACTTGTCCATGCGCGTGGCCGTCGTCGGACCGGCCGGACCCACCACTTCGTCGCCCACCGGATCGACCGGGCCGACGTAGTAGATGACGCGGTTGGTGAAGTCCACCGGCAGCGGCTCGCCCTTGGCCAGCATGTCCTGGATGCGCTTGTGCGCGGCGTCGCGGCCCGTCAGCATCTTGCCGTTCAGGAGCAGGGTCTGGCCCGGCGTCCACGCTGCGACTTCTTCCTTCGTCAGCGTGTTCAGGTCGACGCGCTTGGATTTTTCCGTATCCGGCGCCCAGCTGACGCTTGGCCAGTCGGACAGCTTCGGCGGCTCGATGTAGGCCGGGCCGGAGCCGTCCAGCACGAAGTGCGCGTGGCGCGTGGCGGCGCAGTTCGGGATCATCGCGACCGGCTTCGAGGCCGCGTGGGTCGGGTACATGTTGATCTTCACGTCCAGCACCGTCGTCAGGCCGCCCAGGCCTTGCGCACCGATGCCCAGCGCGTTGATCTTGTCGCACAGTTCGATGCGCAGTTCTTCCAGCTTGTTCCGGGGGCCGCGCTGCTTGAGCTCATACATGTCGATGTCTTCCATCAGCGACTCCTTGGCCAGCAGCATGGCCTTCTCGGCGCTGCCGCCGATGCCGATGCCCAGCATGCCCGGCGGGCACCAGCCGGCGCCCATCAGCGGCACGGTCTTCAGGACCCAGTCCACCAGCGAGTCGGACGGGTTCAGCATGACGAACTTGGTCTTGTTCTCGGAGCCGCCGCCCTTGGCTGCGACAGCCACTTCGACGGTATTGCCTTCGACGAGCTCCATGTGCACGACGGCCGGCGTGTTGTCCTTGGTGTTCTTGCGCTCGAAGTGCGGGTCCGCGACGATCGACGCGCGCAGCTTGTTGTCGGCGAAGTTGTACGCGCGGCGCACGCCTTCGTTGACGGCGTCCGTCACGGTGCCCTTGAAGCCTTCGAAGCGCACGCCCATGCCGATCTTCAGGAAGACGTTGACCATGCCGGTGTCCTGGCAGATCGGGCGCTTGCCTTCCGCGCACATGCGCGAGTTGGTCAGGATCTGCGCGATCGCATCCTTGGCGGCCGGGCTCTGTTCCGCCTCGTAGGCGCGGGCCAGGTGCTGGATGTAGTCGGCCGGGTGGTAGTAGCTGATGTACTGCAGCGCTGCCGCCACGGATTCGATCAGGTCGTCTTGCTGGATGATGGTCATGTTAAAAACTCACTAGCGATTGGCTGGATTAGTGTTGCTTGGATGCGTTGTGCGTGGTCGACATCAACCGGTCGGTATAGGCGATCGCGATGGCGGACAGCAGGAATGCGATATGGATGCAGGTCTGCGCGATCAGTACCTTCTCGGTGTACGACTGGGCGTTGATGAAGGTCTTCAGCAGGTGGATCGACGAGATGCCGATGATCGCGGTGGCCAGCTTGGTCTTCAGCACGGAGGCATTCACGTGCGACAGCCATTCCGGCTGGTCCGGGTGGCTCTCCAGGTTCATGCGCGACACGAACGTCTCGTAGCCGCCGACGATCACCATGATCAACAGGTTCGAGATCATGACGACGTCGATCAGGCCCAGCACCACCAGCATGATCGTCGTTTCGTTCAACTTGGTCGGCACGGGGGCGTTCGGCACGGCGACGGCCTGGAAGATGTGCTGCAGCGCGGCCTCGTTGCCCAGCGCGGCGCCGATCAGGTCCTTCAGCTCGACCCAGAAATGGAACACGTAGACGCATTGCGCCAGGATCAGGCCAAGGTACAGCGGCAGCTGCAGCCAGCGCGACATGAAGATGAAGGCGGGCAGGGGCCTGAGGCGGTGCGGCTGCTTCGGGTCGGTCATCGTGTTGCGTCTCCTCTTGAATGATGCGGACAAAAACACCCGACATTCTACACCGGTCCCATCGCTGCCGCAGCGGGCCGTCGGCACTTCCGCCGCCCGTTGCAACACCTGGCGCGGCGGCCTGCCGGGCTGGGTGGGGGATGGCGCCGGGCGCCCGCCTGGATTGTGAGTAGAATGACAGGATTGCCCTTTGCCGTCCGGGGCGGGCACCCGGCTGTAAGGACGCTGTAAGCGCGGCCCCTTACTGTCTTGGCAAACCAATACTACGATGGAGACAAGCATGACCGCTACCGCTGCAACCCAGGACACCAAGCAAGGTACCGAACAACAGGGCCCGGCCGAGTCGCGCGTGTTCGCGCCGCCGGCACCGTTCACGGCCCAGGCCAGCGTGGCCGGCATGGAGGCCTACCAGGCCCTGTGCGACGAGGCCGCGCGCGACTACGAAGGCTTCTGGGCGCGCCAGGCGCGCGAGCACATCGAATGGCAGACGCCCTTCACCCGCACGCTGAACGAAACCGAAGCGCCGTTCTACAAGTGGTTCGACGACGGCAAGCTCAATGCGTCGTACAACTGCCTGGACCGCAACCTCGCCAATGGCAACGCCGACAAGACCGCGATCGTGTTCGAGGCCGACGATGGTGCCGTCACGCGCGTCACCTATAAAGAGCTGCACGAAAAGGTCGGCAAGTTCGCCAACGGCCTGAAGTCGCTCGGCATCAAGAAGGGCGACCGGGTCGTCATCTACATGTCGATGTCGGTGGAAGGCGTGGTGGCCATGCAGGCCTGCGCGCGCATCGGCGCCACGCACTCCGTCGTGTTCGGCGGCTTCTCGGCCAAGAGCCTGCAGGAGCGCATCATCGACGCGGGCGCCGTGGCCGTCATCACGGCCGACGAGCAACTGCGCGGCGGCAAGCAGCTGCCGTTGAAAGCCATCGTCGACGAGGCGCTGGGCATGGGTGGCTGCGACACCATCAGGAACGTCGTCGTCTACCGGCGCACCGGCGGCAACGTCGCCTTCGCGCAAGGCCGCGACGTCTGGCTGTCCGACCTCGTCGATGGCCAGAGCGCCGAGTGCGAGCCGGAGTGGGTCGATGCGGAACACCCGCTGTTCATCCTGTACACGTCCGGCTCGACCGGCACGCCGAAGGGCGTGCAGCACTCCACCGGCGGCTACCTGCTGTGGGCCGCGCTGACGATGAAGTGGACCTTCGACATCAAGCCCGACGACGTCTACTGGTGCACGGCCGATATCGGCTGGGTCACCGGCCACACGTACATCGCCTACGGGCCGACGGCGGTGGGCGCCACGCAGCTGATCTTCGAGGGCGTTCCCACGTTCCCGCACGCGGGCCGCTTCTGGGAAAACATCGCCAAGCACAAGGTCTCGATCTTCTACACGGCGCCGACGGCGATCCGTTCGCTGATCAAGGCTTCCGACGTGGACGAGAAGGTCCATCCGAAGAACTTCGACCTGTCGTCGCTGCGCCTCCTGGGTACCGTGGGCGAACCGATCAACCCGGAAGCGTGGATGTGGTACTACCGCAATGTCGGCCAGGAGAAGTGCCCGATCGTCGACACCTTCTGGCAGACCGAGACGGGCGGCCACATGATCACGCCGCTGCCGGGCGCGACGCCGATGGTGCCGGGTTCCTGCACGCTGCCGCTGCCGGGCATCATGGCGGCCATCGTCGACGAATCCGGTGCGGACGTGCCGAACGGCCAGGGCGGCATCCTCGTGGTGAAACGTCCATGGCCGTCGATGATCCGCACCATCTGGAACAATCCGGAACGCTTCCGCACCAGCTACTTCCCCGATGAACTGGGCGGCAAGTACTACCTGGCGGGCGACGGCGCGATCCGCAACAAGGACACGGGCTACTTCACGATCACGGGCCGCATCGACGACGTGCTGAACGTCTCGGGCCACCGCATGGGCACGATGGAGATCGAGTCGGCGCTGGTGGCCAATCCGCTGGTGGCGGAAGCGGCGGTGGTCGGCAAGCCGGACGACACGACGGGCGAATCGATCTGCGCATTCGTCGTGCTGAAGCAGGCCCGCCCGACCGGCGAGGATGCGAGGAAGCTGGCGACGGAACTGCGCAACTGGGTCGGCAAGGAGATCGGTCCGATCGCCAAGCCTAAGGAAATCCGCTTCGGCGACAACCTGCCGAAGACTCGCTCGGGCAAGATCATGCGCCGCCTGCTGCGCGTGCTGGCCAAGGGCGAGAACATCACGCAGGACGTCTCGACCCTGGAGAACCCGGCCATCCTGGAGCAGCTGAAGGAAAGCGCGTAAGCGCGTCCGCTCCGGCACGAAGCCACCCTCGGGTGGCTTTTTGCTTTCTGGCTCGCGCTGTCATCGCCCCGTCATCCGGCTGTCATATAACGTAGGCCCCACAACCACAATATGAGGAGCCACCGCATGCCGTCCGTTCCAGCCCCGTCCCGCACCCTGATCCGCACGTCGATCGCCACTGCCGTCCTGGCACTTGCCACCAATGCCGGCGCCGCACCGTTCACGATCTCCGGCACGTCGTCCACCGCGCAGACGCTGGGGGCCGGTGCCGGCCAGCGCGGCACCGTGGCGGCTGGCGCGACGCTGGCGACGTCTGGCTCCACGGTGGCCGTCACGATCACGGGCAACGACGCCGTGCTGCACAACCTGGGCACGATCGAACAAACCGGTACGGGCCGCGCGGTGCGCGACTACAAGGGCACGACGGGCCTCGTCATCGACAACGGCGCCACGGGCCTGATCCGCACCGCGGACGCGGACGTGATCCAGGTGGCCGGCAACGGCAGCGCCACGTTGCACAACCGCGGCACGTTGCTGTCGCTGAACGCCTCGGCGGGCGGCGCGCAGGCCGTCGATTTCTCGTCGATGACGGGCGCGAACACCGTCAATAACTACTTCGGCGCCGTGATGACGGCGCACGAAGCCGATGCCGTGCGCCCGGGCGCCAACGGTGTGCTGTCCAATGCGGGCACGATCCAGTCGCTGACCGCAACGGGCGCCAGCAGCGATGCCATCGACGGCCAGGACAACTCCGGGATCCGCGTCACCAACACCGGCACGGGACTGGTCTCCGGCGGCCGCCATGGCATCACGGCGGAGCAGGCCGATACCGGCACGGCCTTCACGCTGCACGTGACGAACGGCGCAGGCGGCGTCATTCGCGGCACCGCCGGCTCCGGCATCAATGTGGACGGGTTCAACGGCCGCCAGGTCGTCACGATCGTCAACGAAGGCGCAATCCTCGGCAATGGCGTGACGGGCGACGGCGACGGTGTCGACGTGGACGGGCTGGTGGACATCGCCAACGCGGGCACGATCCGCTCGCTGAACGCCTTCAGCGCAGCGGGCAGTGGCCTGGCCTTCAGCGAAGGCATCTCGGCCGGCGGCGGCCGGATCGTCAACACGGGCACGATCGAGGGGCTCGTCGGCACCGGCAATGGCAACGCGGTCGGGCGCGGCATCACGCTGGCCGGCAACGACATCGACACTGGTCCATTGGCGGGCACGCGCGAAGGCCTGTACGGCAACGCCACCATCGTCAATCATGGCCTGATCCGGGGGCAGGGTGGTGCGGCCATCGTCGCGGTGGGCGCGGCCAGCGGCCACACCGTCACCATCGACAATCGGGCCGGCGGCCGGATTGTCGGCGGTGGCGCTGGCACGGCCGCAATCCAGGGCGGCGCCGATGCCACGTTCATTACGAACGCCGGTGCGATCGATGGCGTCGGCGGCCGGGCGATTGCGCTGGGCGGCGCGGCCAATACGGTCACGATCAGTGGCGGCAGCGCCACCGTCAGCGGCGACATCGACGGCGGCGGCAACGCGGCCAGCACGATGATCGTGGATGCCGGTGCCGGCAACGCGTTCACGTACGCCGGTGCCATCGGCGGTTTTGGCAGCGTCGTGTATCGCAGCGGCGCCGTCACGCTGTCGGGCCAGAGCACGTACCAGGGCGACACTGTCGTGGAAGGGGCCACGCTGTCCCTCGTCGGCGCCAACCGCATCGACGCCGGCAGCACGCTGGTGCTGAAGGGCGGCACGCTCGACCTGGCGGCCGCACCGTCGCAAACGTTCGCCAGCCTGGCGCTGGCGGGCGACGGCACGTTCGTGCTGGGCGCGTCGGTGCTGACGTTCAACGGCCTGGCCGGCGTGGCCGAAGGCGCCGCGCTGACGGTGCTGGACGGCGGCGGCACGCTGCGCTTCCTGGGCGACTACGCCGGCAACGCCACGTTCGCCGACCTGATGCGCGTGACGACGGTGGATCACATGGCGGTGACGTACAGCTTCGATGGCGTCTATACCAATGTGCAGGCCGTGCCGGAGCCATCGGCGCTGGCGTTGCTGCTGGGCGGTTTCGGTGTGCTGGCGCTGGTGGCACGGCGCCGTGCGCGGGCGGTGTGAGGCTTCAAGAAGTCTTACGCCAAAAAAACTTGGTACTCAACGGCTATCCTTGCTATAATCTGCGCCTCTCGCGATGCGGGAGATGCAGGAGAGATGGATGAGTGGTTTAAGTCGCACGCCTGGAAAGCGTGTTTAGGTTCATAGCCTAACGGGGGTTCGAATCCCCCTCTCTCCGCCAGGAATACAAAAAAAGGCCACCCTCGGGTGGCCTTTTTTATTCCTGGCAGAGAGAAGGAGAGCCCCTGCGGGCTCTCCGCGGGGGATTCGAAGACACGCGCTTACCAGCGCGGGGCTCTCCGAATCGCCCATTTGTCGTTGAGTGAGCTTTGTCCGCGCGCGGGCAAAGCTCACTCAACGGCGCCGCGCGCCAAGGGCGCGCGCTCGTCAACCATTTGTCAAAACCGCCGCGCTCCCGCGCCCTAAAACCCCCGCAACCAGCAAAGCGATGTTGCCGGGCCACTGCCGCTGAGTACAGCATTCGATCCGATACTAGAGGCAGTTTTAAGCAGAGCCGGTGCAGTTCTTTGCGTCCGGATTACAAGATACCCGCTCACCAGCCTGGCACTCGCTGAAGTTACAACCACTGTGTGTACCAAATCGGCGCTTGTTACCTCGTAGTACTGTCGCGTCGACAGGGGAGTGGGGAGATTCTGTAGTTTGCGACGCCACTTGCACCGGCCTCGACGGTAGGTGGGTTAAAATGACTACAGTCTCTAGCAACGCCTCGCTTGCTATCGACCCGACGAGATCGGCTTGGCAACAATCGAGCCACTCAATCTCTTGCCTTCGACCCAGAGAGCTTGTAGTGACCCCAACCCAGAAGTCAGCACAATTAAAGACCGTCATCGCTGAATTGCGATCGCTAACCGCCATGATTGATGCCGCTGATGCAGGCGACGATAAGCGGGCGATTAGACGTATGCGCGAAGAGCTCGAAGAGGTGACTGCCCGATTACACGCCACCGCCGCCAAGCTGGATCCAATACTAAGGCCTGATTCGATCTTCGATCCAACAGATCCATCCACAGCAGGGCGCGTGGTCGCGCTTACACTAATGGCTCAGCAGAGGCATCCGCTCTCTGATATTCCTGAGTTTTATGGGGCTGGGGTTTATGCCATCTATTACAAGGGTGATTTTGAGCACTATGCACCGTTATCAGGAACCGATCATCCAATATATGTAGGAAAGGCGGACCCCTCTGGGCCTTCTGCCAAAGATGCGATAACTCAAGGAGTTAAGCTTTCGGCTCGTCTATTGGAGCATGCGAAGAGCATCCGCAAAGCGGAGACGACCTTGAAAATCGAGGACTTCGACTGCAGATTCTTGATCGTGCAGTCGGGCTTCCAAAAGTCTGCTGAGGACTATCTCATCAATGCGTTTCGCCCAGTATGGAATTCGGAAACAAGGATCTGTTTTGGTCTCGGTAAGCACGGAGATAATTCACTGACACGTGTAAACAAACGGTCCCCATGGGATACGATGCATCCAGGTCGCGCATGGGCTGACTCGACGTCTGCTGATCAGAAGCCTGCGGCCCAGATCATTACACAGCTAAGCGCACATTTCAATGAGCATAAGCCATACCATGATGTACATGAGATTTTTACTAAGTTCATGCACGACATGAGGCAGCTGAACACTGATCATTTCCATTCTGCGGAAAACGTTTCCGTTACGCTAGAGGTTTCAAGCGGCTCGTTATTCTAGGCGGGCTCGACAAGCCTGGAAATAGAGAACGTTCGGGCGCGGGAAGTTTGGAGGAAACATGTCATGGCTGATAGCGTTAGCGTCCAGCGCCGTAGTGAGATTATGGCGCGGGTTAAAGGGAAGCATACTAGCCCGGAATTAAGTGTGCGGCGCATGCTGCATGCTGCAGGCTACCGGTACCGCCTTCACGTAGGTAAGCTGCCGGGAAAGCCCGACTTGGTCTTTCCCGGACGTAGTAAAGTCATTCTCATAAACGGGTGTTTTTGGCATCGCCATCGCGGCTGCTCACTAGCTAGACTACCTAAGTCGCGAGTCGAGTTCTGGACTGAGAAGCTCGAGCGTAATAGGCAGCGTGACGCGAGGAACGTCGAGGCCTTACAGGCGCTCGGGTGGGGCGTGCTGACGGTATGGGAGTGTGAGTTACAGGATCCTTCTGAACTATTAGTCCGCCTAAAGCAGTTTCTTGATGAGCCTTCGGTCGGTTCCCCGACCAGCATTGGATTCCCAATACATCAAAAACGCGCTTGAAGTTATGGTATTTAAGCTCCAACGGCTCGAAGGTGCGCGGCGACGTGTTTGGCGACGACCTCACCAAGTTTTACAGGAACGGCATTGCCGAGCTGCCGCATGATTTCTCCCCAGGACCCATGAAAGACATAGTCATCTGGGAATGTTTGTATCCTTGCAGCTTCCCTGATAGTAAAATACCTGACAGAACCGTCGGGCATTGCGATCATATTCTCTCCACCAGGTACCCCGTGATCTCCAGCCTTTAACGTTTTGGCAGGTTCGTCAAGCGGACTTCCAGTGTGCCCAGGATAGCTCCGTGCTCCGGGAATATAGACATGATTAAGCACTTTATTGTTCGGGCTCTTAACCGGATCAGGCAGGTCTCTAATTGTGTCCCGAACAGTAACCCATGGAAGAAGTTCGTCGCCCAGGCGCAAGGCTGAAAGCCTAGAAACACGAGCTGCCATCTTTGTCGATTGAGTTGGGCGCTTAGATCTTGGTACCTTGTGCCGCTCCCAGTAGTCGCCGCTGATCCACATACTGTGCAGTAGTGCGTCCTCGGAGTGTGTAGGCTCGGGAAAGGACCACTCGACATTGAGATCCTCGCGAAAACCGACAATGAACACACGTTCTCTCTTCTGCGGCACCCCATAGTTGGCGGCATTAAGTAGTCGAAAGAGGACTTTATAGCGCAATTCACCGGGGATAGGTACGGACGTGTGATGCCGCTCCAGCCGCGCTAGGTGACTCTCCCAAGTTTCCTCTGCACACCGAGTGACAAATGGATAGGTTAGCTGAAGAATTGTGTATTCGAGGTAACTTGCAAAGTTCTGACGGAGCAGTCCCTTTACATTCTCGAAGATAAACGCCTTCGGTCTGATCTCACGGATGGACCTGACAGCTTCCGGGAACATGTCACGCGTATCAAGACTACCACCGTGCTTTCCGCCCAAGGAGAAAGGCTGGCACGGGGGGCCTCCGGACACAACTGCGATGTCATCGCCAAAGGACGCATAGTCGAGGCCGCGAGCGTCGCCTTCGTAAAGCTTCCACTTTCCATGCGCGTCGGAATAGCGCTGTGGGTTCTCACGAATGGTTTGGCAGGCATGCGGATTCCATTCGACGAGGCCACAATGGTGGAAGCCAGCGTTAGCCATGCCCATGGCTAGGCCTCCCGCACCGGCAAATAGCTCAATACTGTTCATTCAATGTCTTCTTACAAAATCTAAAAGTTCAACTGGGGCGATGACCGTCATGGAGCGCTGGTCGTCGGGCCGCCCCTTGTAGCATAGCAAACCGTGCTGGATTTTACTGGATAAATGAACAGTGCAACAGAATTTGCGGTGCGAAGATTCCTCATCGATTGACGAGGTGAGCCGTCCCCACCTTTGACCTTGGGGCGCATCAGCCTCCCGTTGATGTCGTTCATGCAAGCGCGCTTGGTCGTTGAGACGTGTTGAGCTTGTTGAACACGGTGCGACTGAAGTCCTCATTACATCCACGCCGTTTGCAGTTTTGGTGCGGCGATGGCCGTGCTGTCACCCGCTCAAGTCCCGCGAGAAAGTTCTGAACGCCTGACATCAACGCGCGACGCGTTCCAGCGTTGCACGTGGCTTCACCGCAGAGTCGCCGCGCCACCTACAAAAAAGGCCTCCCAAAGGAGGCCTCCCACCAACCCGACATATCAACCAACCAACGCGTCAGGCCAGTGTAACCATCTCCAGCTCAGCAACCTTGCGCCGTGCACAGCGGCACGATGTTGCTGCTGGTGAAGCGTGGGCCGTTGAACGTCTGGCCGAACGTGCCCGTGCAGGCGGCGCTCTGGTAGCCGTGCACCACGGAGTTGACGTAGTTGCCGCGGCGATATTGACGGATCCATGGACCGCCGCTCGAACCGTAGGTCATGTTGCAACCCATGTTCAGGATCGCCGCGCCGCCGCAGCCGGAGCTGGCACCGAAGCTTTCGGAGGTGCAGGCCTGCAGCGTCTGGCCGCTGCCGATGTTGCCTGGATAGCCCAGCGCGTGGTGGTTCTGGATGGTGCCCCAATCCCACGAACGGCCCAGCCAGCCCGTGTAGTAGGTGACCGGACGGCCCGCCGTGTTGTTGCCCAGCGTGATCAGGCAGATATCGGACGCGGTGTCGCCGTTGTTGATCCAGCTGACGGGCACGCGTGCCGAGGTCCATGGGAACATGCCGTAGGGCGCGCTGCCGCTGTTGTAGGCGGGAGCGAACGACCAGCCATAGACCCAGGCATTGGACGAACGGTTGTAGCAGCAGTGGGCGGCCGTGACGATGATGTTGTTGCCACTGATGACCGAGGCGGAGCAGGTACCGCTGTTGCTGAACAGCTTGCCGATGGCGCGTGGCGTGTTCGAATTGCCGGTTTCCTGGTACTGCGTGTAGACGTCCGGGGTGCCGGCAAAGGCCTGGCCCGACAGGCCGACACAGATGGCGAGAACGCTGGTACGGAACAGCGGCTGACCGAGGATTTGTTTCGTGATCATTTCGGAACTCCCTTGCTTGGTGTGATTAGCGGTCCTGCTGGTCCATGGTTTTCCATTCTTCGGAAAAATCGCGGCGAGCCTCGTCGTCCGCGCTGCTGTTCGGCTCACCGCCGTCCGTCAGTTGCGGTTTCGCGGCTGCCAGCGCCGATTTTTCCTCGGCCGACAATTCGGACTGCTTGCCCGGTTTGCCCCGTGTCACGGATGGATCCAGCGGTTTCGCTGCAAGGCGCTGTTCGCGCGTCATCGAGACGGGGCCAGCCAGTCCCCGTGCCATATTCTGTTCGGCCTTCACCGCGACAGTTTTCTCCTGCACGGATTTCACCTGGGCGGTAGCTGCGGCACTGAATTGCAGCAGTGCGATACCGGAAGCGACGAATACAGCTTTCGTTAAAATCTTTGACATCTTTTCCTCCTGATTCATTTGAACGGCCCAGCCTGTTAAGCCGCAGCCCAGCGATATGCTCTTCCCCGGATAACCTGGCGACGACGTCTTGTTACTGTTGATTTGTTTTTCGTCCGTCGGTTATCAGGCTCCAGATTAAGGGGGGAGCGTGGCAATTGATATCGGCAGTTCGTATTCGTTTGAAAGTAATTGTCGCCGCAATGTATTCTGCTCAGCAATAAAAACGCTCATCCATTGCGCAAAGGCAGCGCGACTGCATGGACGCTGCGTAATCGTAAAACCTCAGATAAATCAGAGGCTTGTAAGATTCGAGGGGCTTTGTGCCGGGCTGGGTGCGCCCCCGGTACAGCGCAGCTGAATATGTAACTCAGCCATGGAAAGCCAAGTAAGACCACTGTCCAATCCCATGGTTTGCAGAAAGTCCTGGACTCTCCGCAGAGCAGGAATGGTTGTCCGGGTAATCCGCACATTGACGAAGCCCTGGCCTCGAGCTGGCGTGCGCGGCTCGAGTATTCCGCTCCCGATGGGAATTGGGCGCGTCTTGCCCGCTACTCGGCCATGGCACACCGAAATATGCTCGAGCCATCGCCGCCGGCGTCCGGTTATTGCCGGCCGCCGCGGCGGCTTGTCGCCACGCTTCGATCGGGCGCTGCCGCACTGCCGCGCCGGAGGGCGCCGACGCATGCCGGCACAAGCATAGTTGTATATATGCCCAAACATAGGGTGTGCTATTGAGGGGCAGTATGCACCCGTGCTAGGATCGTCACAACCGTTGAGTTTCGGCACGGTGCGCGCCGTCGGCTGGGCATCGCCGGCGCCGTTTTTCCATCATTACCAGCACAGCCATCGATGCCAGACCTGTTGAGGAAGCTCCACCATCATCCGGCCACCGCCTGGCTGGCCCGCGCCGCCAGCTTGCCCGATCCCGTGGAATTACGGCGGGCGGCCGGGCCTTCCGGTGCGCAGGAGCTTGCCGGCAGGCGCGCCGTAATCGGCGGTGCGGCCGGCGGCTATGCCGTCGCGGCACTGACCGCTGCCGTTACCATGGCCGGCGCCGCGGTCGACAGTGCCGCGTCCTCCATCGACATCCTGATCTTTGACGCGACGGGTTGCCGCACGCCTGGCGACTATGCCGCGCTGTATGAAGCATTCCACCCGGCCGCGCCGCGCGTGGCCCCGAACGGTCGCGTGCTGCTGGTTGCCGCGCCGCCCGAGGCAACCACGGACCCCATCGCGGCCGCGGCTGCCCGTGGCATCGAAGGGTTCAGCCGCTCCCTGGGCAAGGAGCTGGGCAAGAAAGGCATTACCGTCAACCTGGTCTACGCGGCAGCGGAGGCGCTCGACCGCCTGGACGGGGTGGTGCGCTTCTTCTGCGGTCCCCGTTCGACCTATGTTTCCGGCCAATCAGTCCGGCTTTCCACCGCGGCCGTGCCGATGGCGGCTGCCGCCGAGCGGTTGCAGGGCAAGGTGGCCGTCGTTACCGGCAGCGCGCGCGGGATCGGCATGGCCTGCGCGCAGCGCCTGGCCGAGGAAGGCGCCACGGTCGTATGCGTGGATGTGCCCGCGGCATCGCAGGCCTTGCACGACACCTGCCGCGCGCTCGGCGCCACGGCGCTGGTGCTCGATATTGCGGGGCCCGAGGCACCGGCGCGCCTGCTCGACTTCCTGCGCGAACGCTTTGGCGGGGTCGACATCGTCGTCCATAACGCCGGCATCACGCGCGACCGTACGCTCGCGCGGATGGCCAGGGCCGACTGGGACCTGGTCGTCGACGTGAATTTTCGCGCCATCGCCGCCATCGACGAGGCCTTGCTGGCGGCCCGGCTGCAGCGCGATGGCGGGCGGACGATCTGCCTGTCCTCGATCAGCGGCATCGCCGGCAATTTCGGCCAGAGCAATTACGCGGCCACGAAGGCGGCGCTGGTCGGTTACGTGGCTGCGCGCGCCGCGCAGTTGGGGAATCGTGGTATTACCGTGAACGCCGTCGCGCCGGGGTTTATCGAGACCCCGATGACGCAGCGCATGCCGTTCGTGCCGCGCGAGCTGGGCCGCCGCTTGAATTCCTTGAAGCAGGGAGGCCAGCCGCGCGACGTTGCCGAACTGGTCGCCTTCCTCGCGTCGCCCGCCAGCGTGGGCGTCACGGGCAACACGATCCGGGTCTGCGGCCAGGCCCTGATCGGCGCTTGAAGGAACAGCTGGACCGTATCGACAGGACAGGACAACATCGCGACGCGCCGCCGGCGTCGCGGCAACAGGGCAGGTTTCAACGATTTCGCTTGCATGACGTATCACCACACTTATAACAATGGAGGAGATTCATGAAGAAAGCAGTGAAACAAACGAAGGCAACCATGCAACTGGCCGCGGGCCTGACGCTCATGGCGCTGGCTTGCGGCGGTGCGTGGGCGCAGTCCTCGGTCACCGTGTACGGCCTGCTGGACGCCGGCGTGGACACCGTCAAGAAAGGCCAGGGTAACGTGCAAGGCACCCTGTTCGGCCTGTCGGGCACGACCCCGGTGCCGAATGCGATGGCGTCGCCGGAAACGCGTACTACCCGGATGGCACCCTCGCTGTCGGCCCAGAGCCATTTCGGCTTCAAGGGCACGGAAGACCTGGGTGGCGGCTGGAAGGCCGGCTTCACGCTGGAAGGCGGGCTGCAGATCGACAACGGCCTGCTGGCCAACGACGGCCGCCTGTTCGGTCGCCAAGCATTCGCCAGCTTGACGACGCCCTACGGCGAAGTGCGCCTCGGACGGCAGGCTTCGCCGATGCTGATCGGCTATTACCTGGCGACGACGGAACGCCTGGGCAGCACCGACCTGATGGGCGCCGGACTGGTCGTCAATACGTTGCAGACCTACCAGGACAACGTGGCGTCGTTCCTCGTCCGCCAGGGACCGTGGTTGGGCGTGCTGTCCTATTCCACCAATGCCGGTGTCGCCAGCCGCGTCAGCGCGGCCCGTGCCAGCGCCACGAGCGCCACCCCGGCCGCCAACGCGGCGACGGGCCAGATCGTTGGCGGCCTGACCGCCGGGGCCGAAAGCCCGGACGAGCGCGGCCGTGCCCAGGGCGCGCTGCTGGCCTACAACGGCAAGCCGTTCTCCGTGATCGCCGCGTTCCACCGCAACGACTTCCGCGGCGCCCAGGTCGGCGTGGCCTCGGCGGCCGGCGGCGGCACGTTCATTCCGCTGTACACGGCGGACACGTTCACGGGCGCGATGATCGGTGCGAAGTATGCATTCCCGACCGGCACGCTGCTGGTGGCGAACTTCCACCGCGGCCAGTACAAGAACGTGGGTGCGCTGGATCCGAAAGTGGACACGGCATCGATCGGCGTCAAGCAGACGCTGGGAGCGGTCGAGCTGGGGGTGCAGTACATGCAGAGCCGCTTCAAGAACTTCACCCGCGGCAAGGACACGGGCGTGATGCTGGGCGCGGACTACAACTTCTCGAAGCGTACGGCCCTGTACAGCCGCATCGGCTACGTCGACGACGACCGCGGCGACATCGTGCGCGGCACCGTCACGCCGCTGCCGATCGCCGGCGGTCCCGGTGCACTGCTGGTGCCGCTGGGGGCGCAGGAAGTGCCGCTGTTCTCGGGTGCCGGCCAGAACATCGACGCGCGCACGAGCATCGTCAGCGTCGGCCTGCGGCACTTCTTCTAACTGGAAGATCCCGACAGCGGCTGCAGGAACAGCTTCCTGGCGAAGTTCAGCTGCCGCTTGCGGGCCTTCTCGTCGTTGACGTCCCACAAGAGCGCCTGCGACATCTGGAAGCTGTAGATCAGGAAGGCGCGATTCTCGGCTTCGGCCTTCGAAAAGCCGCTGTTGCGCAGCGCGTCCGTGTACAGGCCCAGGCGTTGCTGGTCCACTTCCAGTACCGCCTGGCGCGCCATCTCGTCGCGCCGGGCCCATGCGCGGATGGCGAACTCCACCATTGCCGCGTGCCGCGCCGTCAGCCCGTGCAGGGGCAGCGCCATCAGTTCATACGCCAGCTCGTCGATCGGCATGCCGGCGTATTCCTCCATTACCTGCGCCGTCGTACGTTCGTGCCACTGGCGCAGCACGCTGGCCAGCAGGTCGTTGCGATCCTTGAAGTGGTAATAGAAGCTGCCGATCGTGATGCCGAGGTCGCGCGCCAGCGTGGCCGGATGGATGGCATCGACGCTCTTGCTGACAAGGATTTCGGTGGCCGCATCGATCCAGTCCAGCCGCGTCAGCGTGCGCCGGGGCGCTTTCCTGGCCGGGGTCTCCTCGGCCGTCATATCGTTATCGTTCTGTTTTCTCACACCGCACCTTGTGGGTTGCTGCAAACCGGCCGCCGCACGTATGGCGCGGCCCGGTGCTGATTATAAGGGGGACGGCGGCCAGTTGCCGATGCCCTCGCCGGCCATCAGCGCCGGCGGCCCAGCACCTGCGTCCAGTAGACGCGGCCGCGCTCGGGATTGACGGCGTAGGCGAGCCCCATCTCGTCGAAGCCCGCGTTCATGATGTTCGCGCAATGGCCGGGGCTGTCCAGCCAGCCGGCCACCGCTTCCGCCACCGATTTCTGGCCGGCGGCGATGTTCTCGCCGATCCGGCTCCAGGCATAGCCGGCACGCGTGGCGCGGTCGTCCACGACACTGCCGTTCTTTTGCTCGTGGCTGAAGTAGCGGTGCGCCGCCATGTCGCTGCTGTGCGCCAGGGCCGCTTCTGTCAACGCCGTGTTCCAGCGCAGCGGCGGTGCCGCGCCGAACGGCTGCTCGCCGCAACGGCGCGGCACGGCGCGCGCCGCATTGACGGCTGCCAGCACTTCGGCATCGAGCACGGTCGGTGCCGGCAGGGGCACCTCGTGCAGTGGCCGCGCGAACAGGACGACCCAGTCGTCGCCCGTGCGCACGGCTCCAGCTGCGGCAAAGTCGGCGCTCAGCAGCTTGTCGCAGAAGTTCTCGCGCAGCAGGGTCATCGCGGCACCGGCATCGGCTACGTTGGACAGGTACACCGCCTCCGCATGCTCGACCGGATAGCCAGCCCGCTCCAGGGCCTGCTCCAGGAACGTACCGGTCCCGATGCGTACCCGGCCCAGGGCGGCCGGCGCGGCCAGTGCCGGCAATGGTGCGAGGCGTTCGCCCTGGCACTGCTGCGGCGAGGCCCGGTAGGCGTTGATGAGGCCGACGATATCCAGGCTGGCGGCGCCAGCGGGCGTGGCGGCCAGGAGCGCGGCGGACAGTGCGGACGCTAATACGAAAGAGCGGGTAAGCATGAGGAAAGGCGGCGGGACGAAGGGATGCCGGAACGGTAAATGTGACTTACTGGGGAAATAGTGTGTCACAAAAAGCGCGGCCCGGCAAACGGTTCCCGGCCCCTGCCGCCACGTGTCGAGGTGGCATGGCAAGTTGGAAGCGGGATCTTTCGCCGGTGCTCGTCATGTGACGAGGGGCGCGCTTGCTCGCCCTTGCATCGGGCCGATTACCTGTCGCGTAATTGGCGCCCCGCCAGCGCTGGCGGACACTGTCTCCATACCAACCCCATCGAAGGAGAATGCCATGAAGACGATCGTCCCATCCCGCCTGCTGCGCACCGTGTTCCTGGCCGACGCCGCTGCCAGCGGTGCCATTGCCGCGCTGCACCTGGTCCTGGCGGACGGCGCGGGCGCCGGCCTGTCCGGCATGCTTGGCCTGCCCGCCCCGTTGTTGTCCGCTACCGGGCTGTTCCTGGCGGGCTACACGCTGCTGCTTGTCGTGCTTGCTCGCAGCGCAGCCATCTGGAGCGCCGTCGGCTGGCTCATCGTGGCCGGCAACGTGGGCTGGAGCGCCCTCAGCGTGCTGCTGCTTGTCACAGGCGTGCTGGCGCCCGCGCCGCTGGGCGTCGCGTACGTCGGCGCGCAGGCCGCTGGCGTGCTGCTGTTCGCCCTGCTCGAGTGGCACGGCCTGCGCACCTCGCTGCCGCGCGCGCTGCCGGGCGGACAGGTTTCCGGCGCGGCCATCGGTGGGCGCGCAGGGTAGGGCCGGCGGCCCTGAGCGGGTGGGCAGCCGTGTGAGCCTTCTGTTACGCACGCCTGCGAGCGTGCACGCCGGAGGTGATAACCGAGCTGCTTGCCACCGGAGCAGCGTGCCGCGCCAGGACGATGCCCCGGCGGCAGAAACCCATGGTGACTGGCACGTCCCTGCGGGCCGGAGGCCCACAGCGACGTGCCAGTCGCCGGCCAGTCGCCGGCCAGTCGCCGGCCAGTCGCCGGCCAGTCACCGGCCAGTCACCGGCCATCTCAGCGGCCGGCCGCCGCCGCTATCCGCCAGCTTCCGGTGCGGGCTGTGCCCCGAAGCGTTTGCGCCAGCGGAAGCTGGTATTGCGATGGATACCCACGTTGGCGGCCGCGCCGCGCACGCTTTCGGCGCGCAGCGCGCATTCGAGGAAGGGCAGCCATTTGCCGCGCAAGCGCAGGAACGCCAGCGGCGTATTGGTCAGCGCATTGCATGTCTTGCGGCAGCGCCGGCAGCGGTAGCGTTGCAGCCCGCCACCGTAGCCGTGCCGGTACAGCCGGTCGTGGCCGCAGTGGGGACACTGGTGCATGCCCTTACCGCGATCCTCGATCGCTTGCAGGCATTGTGCCAGCGGCGTGTCGCTGTCCAGCAGGGCCCGCAGTTGTTCGCTGTACAGCTCGGAGAACCGCAGCTGATCCTGTGCCGCGGCCCGTGTGGCGATGGCGTTCCGGTCCATATTCCGCTCCTTGTCCAGGTTACACAGCGTTGGACCAGGGCGCACCGGAAAAGTTCGCACAATTGCGTGGCGAGAGAAAAAAAGGCCCGCTTGGGGCGGGCCATGAGGCAAGACGTCGCATGGCCGGCACGCGGCCGGCCATGCCGTCCGTACATCAGAACATCAGAAGCGGTACTCGGCGGTTACGCGTACCGAGCGGCCGCTGACATCTTCCAGGTCCTGCGGGATGACGCCGCCGCCATCCGCACCGAACTGGCGCAGGTCGACCGGGGGACGATGGTTCAGCAGGTTGCGGACGAACAGCGACAGCGTCAGGTTGCGGATGCCCGTATAGCTGAGGTTGTAATCCCAGCGGACATACGATGCCACCCGGCACTCGTTCGGCTCGTAGCCGCTGTCGGCGCAACCGGCCGGCGTGTACTGCTCGTCGTAATAGTCGTACTGCAGCTTCTGCGGGCTGCGCAGGGTCGCGCGCAGGCTGTGGTTGAACGCGCCCAGGCCCAGCGTGCCCATCAGGTTGGCCGTCAGCTTCGACACGCCATGCTGGCCGGCCAGTTCGTCGCCCCAGCTGCCGCCGTTGCGGTTCGGCGCGAAGATCTTGTAGTCGAGCAGGTAGGTGGCATTGCCCACCACGTCGACGCGGCCGATCGGTGTCTTGATGCGCGACGTCAGCGACAGGTCCACACCGCTGGTTTTCGTCTGGGCCGTGTTTTCGAACATGCCGGAGGTGGAGGCCAATGGGCCGGCCGCGACGCCATAGTCTTCCCGTTCCTGTGCGGTGAACGTGCGGTCCAGCTCGACCGGCAGGCGCGTGACCGTACCTGGCGGCAGGGAGTCTTCGGAAGCCAGCAGTTCGGCAGTGCTCTTCAGGCCGATCTCATCCTTGCGCTTGATGTGCCAGACGTCCAGCGAGAAGCTGGTGCCCTTCACTGGCTCGACCACGAACCCGAGCGTGGCGCTGCGCGATGTTTCCGGTTTCAGGTCGGGGTTGTTCCGCACCGTATTGGCAAGGCTGGCCGTGCATTCGTTGCCCTCGACCGTATCGGCACGGGCCGACAGGAATTGCTTGTTCGGGTCTGTCGTCGGCAAGGCGTCGGACTGGGCCCGCAGGTCCTTGGCCAGCGCCTGGGCCTGGTCGCAGCGTTTCGGATCCGGCTCGCCATTGGTGAACGAGAACTTGGTCGATTGTGCGCTTTCCGTCAGGTTCGGCGCACGGAATCCCGTTTCCCATGTGCCGCGCACCATCAGCTGCGGCGTCGCTTCCCAGCGCGCGGAAAGCTTCGGCGACGCATGGGCCTTGACGTCCTTGAACTTGTCGATCCGCACGGCGCCCGTCAGTTCCAGCGTGTTGAACGGCTTCAGGTTACCTTCCGCAAACACCGAGCTGTTCGTCCGGCTGGCATTCGCGGTCGAGGCGCCATTGCTGACGATATCGCCGGCCATCAGGTTCGCCGTCGGATTGATGGCGAATTTCTCGTGCCGGATCTCGCCGCCCACTGCAACGCTGACGGGGTTGCCCATGAACTTGCCCACTTCACCGGAGATCTTGCCGTCGATGAAGCTCTGCGTGATCTTGCCGTCGTAGCCGTTTTCAGGAAACAGCGTGTTCAGCACCTCCGCCGTGTTGGGCTGGCCGATCCGGTAGCCGCGGTTGAAGAACAGCGGATCGACCGTGTCCTCGTCGGTGGCGCCGATGACCTGCTGGAAACCGGACAGGCTGAAGAACCCGCCGCGGCTGCGGTCCTTGGTCTTGCTGCCCATGACGCCGGCCGCGGTTTCCCAATCGTAGTTGCCGAGATTCCCGCGCAGGCCGGCCAGCACGCGGTACTGGTCGCTGCTGGTGCTGCGATAGCCCGGATCGTCGACGAAGCGGTAGCGCAGCGGTGCGTCTTCCCCTGTCGTATTCAACGGGTGGGTAGCCGGCAGAGGACGGTAGGTGAAGGAACGTTGTTCGCCGGTGCGCGGATCGCCCCAGATCGACGTCGACCCGGTCGAGTCGTACGTCGCGAACGCCGACATATAGTCCGTCTTCGTATGGGAGTACAGCACCTCGGCAAAGCCTTCCAGCGTGTCGCTGATCGCCAGCTTGCCCGACACCAGCGCGTTGACACGGTTGGCGGACGGCTGCGCCTGGAAGCGCGAGAAGCGGTCGTACACGCACAGGCCGGCGGCGTTCTTCGTCTCGCAGCCCGGCAGCGCGCCCTGGCCGATGATGTTGCCCGGATAGCTGAACGTCGAAGGCGCACCGCGGTCGCCGAACATCTGGCCGCTGCCCGGAGCCACGGCGGAGAACTTCTCGCCATAGGCCGGATTGATGTCGTCCACCATCGAGCGCCAGTTGGTGGCATTGCGGCGGTACACCTCGACGTTGGCCAGCACGTTGTAGCGGTCCGTCGCCAGGTCGCCCATGCCGCCCGTCAGTGCCACGGTCGATTCGTGGATCTGGCTGTTCCTGGTCGATTGGTTGTGGGAGGCACGTGCCTGCAGCCCCTTGTAGTCGGAGCGCGTGATGATGTTGATGACGCCGGCCACGGCGTCGGAGCCGTAGATCGCGGAGCCGCCGTTGCGCAGGATCTCGACCCGCTCGACGGCATCCAGCGGCAGCGTATCGAGGTTCGTGAACACTTCGTTGTAGTCGGCCAGCGCATACGGCGCCACGCGGCGGGAGTTGAGCAGCACCAGCGTGGACTGCTTGCCCAGCCCGCGCAGCGAGACGGACGACGCGCCGCTGGCGAAGGAATTACTGCCGCCGACGTCCGACAGCGCGTTGCGGTCCGCGGACGTCAGCGTGTCCATCAATTCCTTGACGGTGTTCACGCCCATGCGGGTGATCTCTTCTTTCTTGACGACCTGCACGGGGGTTGCCGTTTCGCTGTCGATGCGCTTCAGGTTGGAGCCCGTGATGATGACGCGCTGCGGCGCCTGCGGATCGGTAGCGGCATCCTGCGCCAACAGGGGCGAGGTGCCGAGCGCCAGCGCGACGGCCAGCGAGCATTGCTTCAGTACTAACTTGTGCTTCAAGATTGTCTCCGAATTCTCCACGCCGCCATGCCGGTGGCGCAGCAAGATCGCGCCGCCAGGCGAACTGCCGGGCTTACGCGGCGGCAATGTCTATGCACTGCTCGCAAATTCGAAGGTAGCTTTCCGTTAGTTACTTGGTCAAATGTACATTACATACATGACGCGCGGACGCAACGCTTTGCTGTCGAAAGTTATGCGATATGGTCCAAGCGGTGGCGGATATGCGGATGAGGCGGGCACAAGCCGTAGGTTGTACGATGTCTTTCGAGAGGAGCCGAACAAATGCACCCGGCGCTGGCGCCAATAAAAAAGGTTCTTCACGGATTTCCGGGGAAGGCAGCTTTGATCTTTAGGAAGAAAAATTCGCTGTCGCGGTAGCCGTAGGCCATGCGCTTCATGACCTTGATTCTGTTGTTGATTCCTTCTAGCTGGCCGGTATGCATCGGCCAGCGTACCCGCGCCACGATGCCGCGCCAGTAGGGTTTAAGCTTCCTGGCGAATTTTTGCAGCGGCTCGACGCCGCTTTCGTTTGCCATGCGCAGCCATGTTTGCCAAGCAGTTCGCCACTGCCAAGCGCCCTGCGCCGACCATAGTTCCTTCAACGCAGCCTTCATGATGTAGACGGTGCTCAGTGTCTGATTTGCTGCCAGTAGCTCGTCAAGGCTTGCCAGCTTTTCGGCCGGGATGTTGGCTCTGTTTCTTAACAGGAGCCAGCGAGCGCGCTTGACGACTTTACGCATTGGCAGATCATGCTTGAGCCGATTTGCCTCATCTACACGGACTCGATCAATCACCTCTCGGCCATATTTCGCAACCACGTGGAATAGGTCGTAGACGACGTGAGCCTGCGGACAGTGTTCCTTTACTTCGAGATCGAACGCCGTGTTCATGTCCATCGCAACAGCTTCGATTGCGCGGCAGCGTTCTGGTCCTAACCACTCAAAGAAAGGACGCAACGCTTCGCGGCTGCGTCCCTCGCCAACCCATAAAACACGCCGAGTGTCAGCGTCGAGCACTACCGTGGCATAGCGGTGCCCTTTATACAGAGCGAATTCATCCATGACCAAGCGGGTAGGCTGGGCATCTGGCAAGGCCGCAATCTGAGGTGTACTGTCAATAGCGGACACTCTTGTTTCAAACCGCCTGCAGCCGTTTGCTGAATTCCTCGGCAAACAACGCTGGCGCTACATTGCCAAGACGCGAGTGGCGTCGCTGGCGGTTATAAAAGCTTTCGATGTACTCCTGTATCGCGGCCTTCGCATCGGCGCGGGTTGCATATCGTTGATGGTGCACCAGCTCATTTTTCAGACTGCCCCAGAAGCTTTCCATAGGCGCGTTGTCGTAGCAGTTCCCCCTGCGCGACATGGACGGTTGCATGCCAAACTGCTTGACGAGCTTTTGATAGTCGTGAGCGCAATACTGGCTCCCACGGTCGGAGTGGTGAATCAATCCCGGCGCCGGGCGCTTGTTGCGCACGGCTTTCCAAAGGGCCTGTGCGGTCAGCGTTTGCGTCATGCGCGCACCCATCGAATAGCCCACCAGTTCGCATGTAAAGACGTCTTTGATGCCGGCCAGGTAGAGCCAGCCTTCGCCTGTGGCGACATACGTGATGTCGGTTACCCAGGCTTCGTTCGGGCGGGTTGGTGCGAAGGTCTGATTCAACAGATTCTCGGCCACCGGCAGCTCATGGTTCGAGTTGGTGGTGGCCTTGAATTTTCGCTTCTGCTTACAGCGCAGGGCAAGCTCACGTCGTAGCCGGACGATGCGGTCACGGCCAGCAGGAAAGCCTTGTGCGGCCAGTTCCGGCTGCATCCGAAGTGGCCCATATGTCTGCCGGCTCTGCGTATGAACCGCCTCGATGGCGACCTTCAGGCGCGCGTCCTCCTGCGCACGTTTCGACGGCTGCCCGTGAGTCCAAGCATAGAACCCGCTGCGCGACACGTCGAAGACGCGGCAGAGCGCGCTTAGTGAATATTCGAGTCGCAATGTCTTCATGACCGCGTACTTGGCAGCGACTCCCGCGCAAAGTACGCTGCCGCCTTTTTTACGATATCGCGCTCCATGCGGGCCTCAGCAAGCTCCTTGCGCAGCTTGGTAACTTCGGCCTCAAGTTCGGGCACGGAGCGGCTGCCGGGAGCCACTTTGGATGAGGTGCCACCCCTCGCTGCAGCTACCCAATTGGCCAAGGTTCCCTTGGGAATCATGAGCCGTAACGCCGCGTCCTCCAGCGTCAGACCCTGTGTCAGGACCAGTTTTACCGCTTCTTCACGAAGCTCCGGGGTGTATGATTTTGAGCGTGCCATAAGTTTCTCCAGTTGGTGAAGTCTACCAAACAGGAGTATCCGAAAAAGTCAGGGTACCCCAATCTGCGCTGCCAAGTTGGTACGCTCGATGCGTCGTACTGTGTCCCAGTGCAAGCCAGAGAGCTTGCAAACATGGGCCACTGGCAGTTTTTGGCACCATAGGCCCACGAACTCGGCCAGCCGTTGTGTCACCCGTGCATGACGGTCTAGCCACTTCACGCGCTCAGCTCGAGTCCCACATTCACTACAGCGAACACGCCGCAGACGCACCCGCAACCAGACCGGGTCGCCCAGCATTGGCATATCACGCACTACACGCCAGCCTGTTTCATGAATCTGCCAGCAGTTTGAATCGCAGCCCGAGCACACTAGTGGGGCCCTTGGGTCAGGAACCAACGTGATCCACGTTGCACCATTCTTGCGCTCGAGGTCAGACGCGAGAAAACCTTCCCAGAATGGAAGGCCGAGATTATTATCTTGCATGAAAGCGGTAAGTTGAGTTCAGTACTGTTGGTCGCACAACAAGTCTAACTCTTCTCTACCGCTTTCCTGTTTTTCGGCGCACCTTCCCGGAAATCCGTGAAGAACCATAAAAAAGCCCGCCGAAGCGGGCCACGGTCACGGCAGGCGCCGATCAGCGCTTGACGGAGCTGTCGTCGGCATTGCTTGGGTTGCTTGGCGTCGAGCCTGGGGTGCCGGTCGTCGAGGACGACGACGAGGTGCCGCTCTGGCCCGTGGTGCCGGAAGTGCCGGTGGCGCCGCTGCTCGAAGTGGTCGAGCCGCTCGTTGCGCTCGAGCCCATCGTGGAGGTGTCGCTGCTGCCGCTCGTGGTGTCGGTGGTGCTGCAGGCTGCCAGAGCCACGCAGAACGCGGCGGCGAACATCGTCTTCAGAATTGCCATGATATTTTCCTTTTGTAAGCGGGTTGAAACGATAAAGCCAGAGCGGCGATCGTATAGAAAATCGCAACAGCCCGGCGCGCGATTGGAATTTGACAAGCTTTCTGCCGCAAAAACGCAACATCGCTCAACGTCTCCCAATGGCATGCAACGGCGCCCGCCGAGCGGGCGTCGTGCCGCCGCGAGCCCGTGTACCATGAGACCACTTAATCGTGCGAACATTGACAGTGTCTTTTCCGCATGTCAGCATTAGTTTCTTGAAAACAACAGACGCTCACCGTGGAGCATGCTATGAGTGCACTCAGCTTTGACCAGCCCGACCTGGCGCAGCGCCTGGCAGCCGCCGGCGCCGAAGAACTCGACGCCGCCGAGTTCGGCATTATCGGGTTCGACGCCGATACCGTCGTACGCCAGTACAACCGCTTCGAATCGCAGGCCGCGGGGCTGTCGCCAGCGAGCGTGCTGAGCCTGCCGCTGTTTACGACGGTGGCGCCCTGCATGAACAACTACATGGTGGCCCAGCGCTTCGAGGACGCGGCGGCCGACGGCAGTGCGCTCGACGACACCATCGGCTACGTGCTGACGCTGCGCATGAAGCCCGTCAAGGTCCTGCTGCGCCTGCTGGCGCTGCCGGGCGCCCCCATGCGCTACGTGCTCGTGCAGCGCCGCCTGTGAGCGATCCGGCAGGCAGCCTCGCCGGCGAACACGAGGCACTGATGCAGTTCCTGTACCTGGCCCCGGTGGGCCTCGTGCAGGCCGACCCCGATGGGGAGATCGCCATGATCAACCCGGTCTCCGCGCAGTTGCTGATGCCGCTGTCGCGCGATGGCGGGCTGGGCAACCTGTTCACCGCGCTGCAGGACGTGGCACCGGAGCTGCGCACGCTGGCGGCGCAGTTCACGGCGCCCAGCGGCGTGATTTGCGACGGCCGCCATGTCCACCTGCACGGGGGCGGCGGCACGGGACCGCAGATCCTGGCGCTCTCGCTCGTCAAGCTGGACGGCAGCCGCCTGATGGCGGTGCTGAGCGACATCACGCTGCAGGTGCAGCGCGAGCGCCAGCTGCGCACCAGCGACACGTGGCTCAACACACTCCTGGCCGGCAGCAGCGACTACGCCCTGGCCAGCCTGGACGAACAGGGCCGCATCGAGCGCTGGCACGACAGCATCGGCCGCGTCACGGGCCACACACAAGGCGTGGTGGGCCAGCCGTTCACGCTGCTCCTGCCAGCCGATGCGGCGGGCCATGGGGAGGCGCGCCTGCGCGAGGCCGACAGTACCGGCTGGAGCAGCGCCGAGGGACCATGCCGGCGCGCCGACGGCAGCACGTTCCCGGGCAGCTCGATCGTCGCGCCCTTGCCGCCGGGCGAGGACAGCGGCGACGGCGCAGGCGCCTACTGCCTGGTGCTGCGCGACCTGAGCGCCTGCCGCGAAAGCGCCACGGCGGCGCACGTCGCGCTGCTGACCGACCCGTTGACGGGCGTCGGCAACCGCCGCGCGTTTTTCGAGGCGGCGCGGCTGGAGCTGGGGCGGCAGGGACAGGCGTCGCACCCGGCGGCGATCGTCCTGCTGGTTGCGGACCACTGCGCCGAAGTGGCCCAACGCTACGGCGCGGCCGCGGGCGATGCCGTGTTGTGCGCGCTGGCGCAGGCGCTGCGCACGGCGTTCCGCCACGTCGACGTCGTTGCCCGCATCCAGGGGGATCGCTTCGCCGTGCTGTTGCCGGACACGGACGCCGCCACCGCGGGCCAGGTCGCCGAGCGGCTGCGCGCCACGGTGCAGCAGGAGGCCGTCGAAGTGGACGGCCGCACGATGCGCTATACCGTCAGTGCCGGGGTAACCGCGCTGGACGGGCGCGCCGGCGGCATCGAACAAGTGGTGGCCCGTGCCGAGGCGGCGCTGGAGTACGCCATCGCCCAGGGCCGCAACCGCGTGGTCATGGGCGGGAACTCGGGAGAAAATCCGGAAAGGGTTGCGGGAGGGGATGCCGATGGCCGTTGACGACAGCGCATATGAAGCCTTGATGCAGTTCCTGTACCGAACGCCCATCGGGCTGGTGCAGACGACGCTGGACGGCACGATCGAGATGCTCAATCCGATGTCGTCGCAGCTCCTGATGCCGCTGGCACAGGACGGCATGCTGGAGAACCTGTTCACGGTGCTCGAGCGCGTCGCGCCGCAATTGCGCGCGATGGTGGCCACCTTCGCGCACCCCTCCGGCGTGGTTTGCGAAGGCCTGCGCCTGGACGTGGACGGCAGCGGGGGCGCCCAGGTACTGTCGCTCAACATCCTGAAGGTCGACGAGGCGCGGCTGATGGCGGCGGTCTCGGATATCACGCTGGAGACGCAGCGCGAGCAGGAGCGGCTGGCGAACCGGCTCTCCAGCGCGGCGCGCACGGATGCGCTCACGCGCATGCCCAATCGCAGCGCCGTGCTGGAGCAGTTGCGCCTGATCCAGGGCCGCGAGCAGGGCGGCGACGACGGCAACGGCTTCGCCGTGCTGTTCATGAACTGCGACCGCTTCCGCCAGGTCAACGACGCGCTGGGCCAGCGGGCCGGCGACCAGTTGCTGGTCATGATCGCGGACCGCATCCGCAACGTACTGCGGCCGCCCACGGACCGGATCGGGGCGCACGGCGGCCAGCTGGCGGCCCGGGTCGGCGGCGACGAGTTCATCGTCGTGCTGGACGGCCTGCGCCGGCCGGAGGACGCGGAGAGCGTGGCAGCCCGCCTGATCAACGCGGTCGGCCGCGGCTACACGGTGCAGGGACACGACGTGGTGTGCAGCGTCAGCGTCGGCATCGCGTGGGGCGGCGCACCGCCGCAGGAGCCCGACGAACTGCTGCGCGATGCCAGCATAGCCATGGTGGAAGCCAAGCGCGCCGGCGGCAGCCGTCACGTGCGCTTTGCCCAGGCCATGCGCGAGCGTGCGGCGCGGCGCAGCGATATCGAGGCGGACCTGCGCCTGGCGCTGCAGGAGGAGCAGCTGTTCGTGGTGTACCAGCCCGTGGTGGCACTGCGTGCCGATGGCTCGACCGATTATGCGGCCGGTGTCGAGGCCCTGGTGCGCTGGCAGCATCCGGTGCGGGGCGTGGTGCCGCCGTTCGAATTCATCGGCATCGCGGAGGAGTGCGGCCTGATCGGCGCGCTGGGCGACTTCGTGCTGCAGCGCGCCTGCACCGACTTCCAGGCGTGGCGCCGGGCGCTGGGCGAGGCGGCGCCGCGCTTGCTGGCCGTGAACCTGTCGCGTGCCCAGCTGGGCCAGGCCGGCTGGAGCGAAACCGTCGCCCGCATCCTGGCGGAGACGGGTGTCGACGCGCGCCAGCTGCAGCTGGAGGTGACGGAAAGCCTGGCCGCCCAGGATGCCCAGATCCAGCAGCGCCTGCACGAACTGAAGGCCCTCGGCATCACGCTGGCGCTGGATGATTTCGGCACCGGCTATTCGTCGCTGGCCAGCCTGCACCTGCTGCCGGTCGATACCGTCAAGATCGACCGCTCGTTCGTCAGCCAGAGCGAAAGCAGCGAGCATCACCGCGTGCTGATCGAAGCCGCCGTCAAGGTGGCGCAGAGCCTGGGCATGAGCACCGTCGCGGAAGGCATCGAGACGACCGCGCAGGCCGAGGTGGTGCGCGCGCTGCGTTGCGACAAGGGGCAGGGCTACCTGTACAGCAAGCCGCTGACGTCGGACGCCTTGCTCACCTGGCTCGCCACGCACCGCACCAGCGGCTGATGGCGCCGCGCGGCAGGTTGGTGCGTGCGTGCGGCGCGCGCAGGAAGTCCTGCAGCACCGTGTCGTACAGGGCCAGCGCATCGCCGTAGCGGCGCTGGCGCATCGCTTGCGGCGCCAGCAGGAAGCGCAGCGCGAAGTAGTCGGCCAGCAGGTCGCCCTGCGCCTCCATGTTGAAGTCGCACAGGCGCTTGTGCGGCGCCAGCTCGTAGGCATACGGCAGGCCGATGCGCAGCGCCCCGCGCCACTTGACCGGATAGCCCAGCTGGTGCTGCCACACGTGCGTCATCTCGTGCATGAACCACAGCAGGCGCCAGGCGTGCTCGCGCGCGAAGTCCGGGCTGAAGTCGGCGCGGTCGAACCAGATCTCGCCGTTCGGCGCGACGGCCATATGGCGCCGCTGCAGGCCGAACCAGAAATAGCTGCCGCCGTGCACGCGCACGCGCTCATAGTCGATCGACGCGCCGAACAGGCGGCGGCACCAGTGGATTTCGCCGCCCGTCAGCGGCCGCGTTGCAATGGCGATAATGACTCCTGTCTGACAAAACCAACAAACTGCCGGGCTGGGCCCCTTGTGCGCGCCTTGTGCGCTCATTCGTGCGGCGCGCCCTGCTCGCGGGGCTAGAATCGAAACTCGGCCTTCTCCGGAGAACACGATGCTTGCCCGCCTCACGCTGCCCCAGAAGTTCCTGCTGCTCGGCGCCATTGCGCTAGTGATGATCGCGATCCCCACCTGGCTCTACCTGCGCGAAGCCAACCAGGCCATGACGACGTACGAGGCCGAACAGCGCGGCCTGCCGGCCGTGGTGCGGGTCCTGCAGACCGTCAAGCTGACGCAGCAGCACCGCGGATTATCCGCCATCGCGTTGAATGGCGGCGGCACGGAAGCCACCCGCGCGGCGCGGCAGGAAGTGGACGCCGCGTTCGGCGAGCTCGATGCCGTCGTCGGGGCGGCGGACGATGCCGATGTGACGGTGCTGTGGCGCGACGCCCGGCGCGACTGGGAGACCGTGCGCGACGCCGTGGCCGCGCGGCGCATCGGCGCCGCCGACAGTTTCGCCACCCACACGGCCGTCATCGGCCGCCTGCTGCGCATCCAGGAACTGGTGGGCGACCATTACGGGCTGAGCCTCGACCCGCACGCCGATTCCTACCAGCTGCTGCAGGCGATGTATTTCCAGATGCCCGCGTTGACGGAGGAGCTGGGCAAGCTGCGTGCCCGCGGCGCCGTGCTGTTGACCCGCAAGGAAGGCAGCCAGGACGAGCGCTTCGTCGTAGCCCAGCTGGTGGCCCGCGCCGAGGACCGGCTGGGGCAGATGCGCAACGCCTTCGAGAAGTCGGCGCGTGCCAATCCGGACGTGGCGCGCGACCTGGCGCCGCTGATGCAGGCGGCGGCCGGCGCAACGCAGGCGCTGACCCAGCGCGCGCAGCAGGAGATCGTAAAGGCGGCCGAGCTGGCGGCATCGCCCGACGAGTTTTTCGGCGCGGCCACGCAAACCATCGACGCCCTGTACGCGTTGAACGAGGCGGCCAGCAAGTTCGCGGGCGACCAGTTGGGCGAACGGGTCGACGCGTTCCAGCGTGACCGCATCCTCATGCTGCTGACGCAGGGCGCGCTGCTGGCCGGTGCCGCCTGGACCGGCGTGCTGGTGGCCCGCTCGGTGACGCGGCCGATGTACCTGGCGGTGGACGTGGCGCAGCGCGTTGCCGGCGGCAACCTGGTCAACGATTTCGACGTGGGCCCGCCGACCGAGGTGGGGCAGCTGTTGCGGGCATTGCGCGAGATGAGCGAAAGCCTGGGGCGCATCGTCGGCGAAGTGCGCGGCAGCGTCGATACGATCAGCGCCGCCACGCACGATATCGCCACCGGCAACGCGGACCTGTCGTCGCGCATCGAATCGCAAGCCTCCAGCCTGGAAGAGACGGCATCGTCGATGGAACAGCTGACGGCCACCGTGCGGCAGAACGTGGAGCATGCGCGGCGCGCCAACGCGCTGGTGCAGGAGGCCACCACGGCGGCCGGCAGCGGCAGCGAGGTGGTGCAGCGTGTCGTGACGACGATGCGCGAGATCGACGCCAGCTCGCGCCGCATCGTGGACATCATTTCCGTCATCGACGCCATCGCGTTCCAGACCAATATCCTGGCGCTCAACGCCGCCGTCGAGGCGGCGCGCGCGGGCGAGCAGGGGCGCGGCTTCGCCGTCGTCGCCAGCGAGGTGCGTACGCTGGCGCAGCGTTCCGCCACGGCGGCCAGGGAAATCAAGGAGTTGATCGACCACAGCGTGGCCAAGGTCAGCCAGGGCAACGAGCTGGCCGGTGGCGCCGGCACGGCCATGGCGCAGATCCTCGACAGCGTGCGCCGCGTGGCGGGCCTGATGCAGGACATCGCGCTGGCGTCGAGTGAACAGAGCGCCGGCATCGAACAGGTCAACCAGGCCGTGACGCAGATGGACGACGCCACGCAGCACAACGCGGCACTGGTGGAGCAGACGGCGGCCGCGTCGGCCAGCCTGGAGGAACAGGCCACCGCGCTGGTGCGGGCGGTGAGTATCTTTACGGTGGCTGCCCCTGGGGGCAGGCACGTGTCTCAGGAAGCTGCTGGGACAGGCACCCATCCCAGGGCGTTACCGCCCTGAGATGGGTGCCTGTCCCCGGTGTTTTCCGCTTTTATCCAGCAGCGCCGATGAACGCGGCGATGGCGCGGTTGACGTCGTCCGCGTGCGTGATCGGCGCCATGTGCCCGCCTGGCGTACGGCGGATCGCGGCGCGCGGCAGGGCGGCGGCCAGCTCCTCGGCCACCGTGCGGGTGGACATCGGGCCGTGCGCGCCGAACAGCACCAGGGTCGGGATGTCGAGCGTGGCCAGGTCGGCCAAGGTGGTCGGCTCGGCCAGCAGCGCGACGAAATCTAGCTTCACCTTGGCGATCTGCGCGATGAAGCGTTCCTGTACCGGCGCCGGCAGCGCATCGAAGGCACCGGCACCGTTCCAGTAATCGATGAAGACGCGGGTGGCGTCGCGCGGCGTCGCGGCCGCGTCGATGCGGGCGATCACGTCGGCGATGTCGACGCGGGCCAGGTTATCGGCCGGCAGCAGGTGGAACGCGACCGGCTCGAACAATGTCAGCGACAGCACGCGACCGCTGTCGGCCAGCCGGCGCGCCAGGCGCAGCGCGGTGGCGCCGCCGTACGAATGGCCGACCAGGTGGAACGGTTCGCCGGCGTCCAGCTGATCTTCCAGCGCCGTCAGCACGGCAGCGACTTCATGCTCGAGCGAAAAGGCCTGCTGCGCGGCGGCGTCGGGGAACGGCGCCTTGCCATAGCCCAGCAGGTCGAGAGCGATGCAGCGCAGCCCCGTGTCCGGCCCCGCAGCCAGCGCATGCCACTGGCTGCGCGAACTCATCGAACTGTGCAGGAGGACACAGGCAGGGCGCCCGACAGGTGCGGAAGAGGTATCGATCATGGCTGGGCTCGGTAAGGAAAGGCGCAATTATAACGGTCTCATCCATACGAAAGGCGTCAGGAACTGTCGCGCTTTTGTCGGGGATTGGTCAAATATTGCGCCGGCCCGACCGGCCGGGCCGGATCGATGTCAGGTAGCGCTAACTGCGCGGCGGCGCCGGGCCAGCGCGGCAATGCCGGCCAGCCCCGCTACCAGCATGAGCGGAAGGACCATGGATGAGCTGAAACGGCTGCGCGGAGCAATGTGCGCGCACACTCGGCGTGCGAGCCGCATGGCGCCGGCACTGCCATGCCGGCGGGTGGACTCGCTGTACAGACTTTGTTTGGCGGGGCGTTGTCGCTGCCGAGCGACACCTCAGCGCAGCGAAGCCGTTCGCTCGCTCAGTTCGAGGTTGAGCTTGGCGGCTTTCAACGTGGCGACGTCGATTTTCGGTGCCACGCTTGCGGGCGGCTTGCGGTTCCATTGGCTGCGGTCGAACTCGGCCGGCGGCAGCGTATAGTACTCCTTGACGACGACGCGGCGCGGTGCCTCGTCCGCAGGCGCGGCCTCGATGTCGGTCGGCACGCTCGTCAAGTCGGCCGGTGCGGCAGGGGGCGCCGTGTCGGCCGCCACGCTCTGCACCACGGCGCACGGTTTATCCGACAGCAGCAAGGTACCGTTGCTGTCGACGCACTTGTAGAGTTGATCGTTGGCGAACGCCCCCGAGCCGGCCAGCGCGGCCAGGCACAGGGTGGCGGAAATGGCTGAGCGTAGCATGATGCACCTCCTCTTTGAAACGATGGCGCCAGTGTGCGCGCCCGCCATGTCCGGGTCTGTTCGGCATCTCACGATCGGGCGGAGGACCAGTCCTACAGCGCGGTCGGCTATTTACCCGGCAGCGTCGCCTTGACGTCCGCCACGCCCGGGATCGGCAGCGTGGGGCGCGCGAACTTGCCCTTCAGGTCGTCCACGCCCGACTGCGGTTTCGCCAGCGCACGCAGGTCGGCGCGGTCGCGCCGCTTGGCCGCCGTGTCGGTGCCCAGCTTGCGGTCGCGCTTCTGCTCCAGTCCCGGCAACGCTTCGCCGTCGCGGTTGAACGACCAGGCCAGTTTCGCTTCACCCAGCGGCAGCGCTTCGCCCGTATGGCCCTCGTGGCCCGTGTTCCACGTATGCCAGGTCTTGCCGTAGCTGTTCATCTTCGACTTCATCAGCGACTTCTCGGCCGCCTCGGGGATGCCCGGCGCGACCAGCTGGCCGGACAGGATTTCACCATTGTGCGGATGCCAGAACTTGCGCTCGGCCTCGGGCAGCAGCGCGAAGGCCTTCTCCGAAATGATGTATTCGATGCCGTTCATATTGGCGTCGGCGGTGTTGCCGTCGAACAGGATGCACTGCGCGAAATCCTCGTTGCGCTGGTGGCAGTAGTGGTGCGCTTCCATTTGCAGCTCGGGTGCATCCTTCATCGGATGGAAGCCGACGAGGTAGATGTCGAAGCCGCGCATCGGCGCCGCGCCTTGCAGCACCTTGGCACCCACTTCGAGTACCTGGGTCTTGGTGGACTTGGGCGCGCCGGCCGGGCCGACCGAAGGTGGCGAGTCGCGCTGGGCCAGGACAGGGATGGCGGCGCACAGCAGTGTGGCGCCGACGATGCGAGTCAGGGTCGTTTTTTGCATGGTACCTCCAGTAGCACAGGGGCGCCCATGCTACCGCTGCCGCCGCCGGCGCGGCGCTCAGAATGCGTCGCGCTCGCGCAGCAACCGCTTCCAGGCCGGGATCGCGGCCTGCCAGAACGCGGGCAGCGAATCGGCAGTCACCGCCAGGCCGAGGAAGCGGGCCGCCGGCAGCAGCGCGTGCGCCAGCAGGTCGGCCGTGCCGGCGCCGTTGTCGAAGGCCTGTGCGCCGGTCTGTTTCGACAGCTTCTCGCCGTCGTCGTTCAGCACGACGGGCACGTGCAGGTAGCGCGGATGGGGCAATCCCAGCAGCTCCTGCAAATACAGCTGGCGTGGCGTGGAGTCGAGCAGGTCGGCGCCGCGGACGATGTCGGTGATGCCCTGGGCGCCATCGTCGACGACGACGGCCAGTTGATAGGCCCAGAAGCCGTCGGCGCGGCGCACGACGAAATCGCCCACCTCGTGCGTGATGTCCTGTTCGACCCGGCCATGCCAGCGGTCCTGGAAACCGACCACGTGCGCCGGCTCGACGGGCGTGCGCAGCCGCAGCGCGCGCGCCACCTTGCCCGGTGCGAGGCCGGCGCGGCATGTGCCAGGGTAGACGAGGCTGGCGTTGGCGCCGTGCTGCGCGGCGAGCCGGGTCTGCGAATCGGCGATCTCGCGGCGCGAACAGCCGCACGGGTAAACGCTGTCGGCCAGTTGCGCGAGCGCCGCGTCGTACAACGCGGTGCGCTGGGTCTGCCACGTGACGTCGCCATCCCACTGCATCCCGCAACGCTGCAGCGAGGCGAGGATGTGCCGGTCCGCGCCGGCCACGTTGCGGTCGCCATCCACGTCCTCGATGCGCACCAGCCACTGGCCCCCGTGGGCCTTGGCGTCCAGGTAGCTGGCCATGGCCGCGACGAGGGAGCCCAGGTGCAGGGGGCCGGTGGGGAGGGGGCGAAACGGCCGATGTAGGAAGCTGGCGCTGTCATGCGCGAGAGTATGGGCGAGCGGGCGCCGGCGCGTCAACATCGCAACGGGGCGTGAGCAGCATTGCGTCGAGCAAGGCCTGCATCGCTGGCTGGACCTTCAGCGCCAATTCTTGCGGCAGCGTAGTGCGTGTCGTCGACACACTATACAATGCCCGCGCGGCCAACCCGCCGCTCCCGAGACAACCGCACACGGACAACAACATCATGCACAACCCGATCCCGACCGCGCGCACGCTGGCCATGAGCCTGGCGCTGGCGCTGGCATTGCCTGCTTTCGCAGCCCCGAAATCCCTGCCGCAGGTGCAGGAAGCGCCGCTGCGCGCCCACCTGGCGTTCCTGTCCAGCGACCTGCTGGAAGGACGCGGTACCGGCCAGCGCGGCGGCGACCTGACCGTCGCCTACCTGGAGAACCAGGCCATGGCGGCCGGCCTGAAGCCGGTGCGCGACGGCAGCTACCGCCAGCTGGTGAAGATCGCCGGTGTCAAGGCGCTGCCTGATACCTCGACGCTGCATGTCGCCGTCAACGGCGCGAAGCAGCCGCTGGCCTTCGGCAAGGACTGGGTGTGGGGCACCGGCGACGCGCAGGCGCGCCACGAGCTGGATGCACCGCTGGTGTTCGTCGGCTACGGCATCGCCGCGCCGGAAGAGGGCTGGGACGACTACAAGGACCAGGACGTGAAGGGCAAGATCGTCGTCATGATGGTCAACGATCCCGCCCCGAGCGCCGAAGCACCGGAACGCTTCGGCGGCAAGGCGCTGACGTACTACGGCCGCTGGACGTACAAGTTCGAGGAAGCGCGGCGGCGGGGCGCAGCCGGCGCCTTGCTGATCCACACGGACGCCTCGGCATCCTATGGCTGGAGCGTGATCCAGAACAGCTGGAGCGGGGTGGAGCGCTTCCAGTTGGCGCAGGGCGCGCCAGGGACGCCGATGCAGGGCTGGATCGGCAACGACGCGGCCGTGGCACTGTTCAAGGCCGCGGGCCAGGACCTGGACGCGCTGCGCGCGGCCGCCGAGCGCAAGGACTTCCGGCCGGTCGCGCTGCAGGCGAAGCTGGCCGGCACGCTGCAGGCGGCCGTGCGCACCGTGGACCAGTACAACGTGGCCGGCATCGTGCCCGGGACCGATCCGAAACTGAAGGACGAAGTCGTCATCTACAGCGCGCACTGGGACCACCTGGGCAAGCAGGGCGACGACAAGGACGGCAAGGACACCATCTACAACGGCGCCGTCGACAACGCATCGGGCACCGCCGCGCTGCTGGCGATGGCGCAGGAAGCCGTCAAGGCACCGGCCAAGCGCAGCCAGATGTTCCTGTGGGTAGCGGCGGAAGAGCAGGGCCTGCTGGGCAGCGCCGCATATGCCACGGACCCCTTGTGGCCGTTGGCGAAGACCGCCGCCAACCTGAACCTGGACAGCCTGAACTGGATCGGCACGGCGCGCGACATCGGCACGCAGGGCAGCGAGCGCACGGACCTGGGCCGCATGGCCGCGGCGACCGCCAAGGCCATGAACCTGCGCATCGCCGACGCCCGGCCCGACCTGGCCGGCGGCTACTTCCGCAGCGATCACTTCAGCTTTGCCAAGGCCGGCGTGCCCGCGTTCTCGATCGAGGGCGGGCGCGACTATGTGGGCGACAAGGAAGCGGCGGCGGCCGAGCGCAAGGCCTACGGCGCGCGCTACCACCAGGTGGGCGACGAGTACGACCCGAAGTGGGACCTGGCCGGCATGACGCAGCAGGCGCAGTTCACGCTGAACCTGGGCCGCATGGTGGCCGATGCGCCGAAGATGCCGGCATGGCGGGCCGGCGATCCGTTCGGCAAGGCGCGCAAATAGGGCTGGCAAACAAGGCTGGCAGCCAGGCCTTGCCCGAGGTCGGCAAGGGTCAGTCCCCGCACGGGGACTGACCCTGAAGTTGGCCAGCGTTTCGGCGGACTGCACCGAACTCCAGGGTCTGTCCCTATGCAGGGACAGACCCTCGCCGCCGCTGCCATACACCATGGGGGCTAGCGTAGGCCCAGCGCCCGCTCCCGCACCGCTGCCACCGCCTTCGGCAAGCTGCGCTTGCTCATCATCTCGACGATCCAGCCGAAGCCGAATGGCACCGGACCCGGGTCGGCGTACACGCGGTAGCGCACCAGCGAGCCGTCGCCGTCCGCCAGCGCGGAAAATTCCCAGTAGCCCGTGGTGTCGGCGATCGTTTGCCCCGGTTGCAGGTCCGCGCGCGGCACCAGCTGCCAGGCGAGCCGGCAGCTGTCGGCGCTGCTGGCCGGCTCCAGCCGCAGCCGGTACTGCTTGACCTGGCCCAGCGGCAGGTCCAGCGTCATGTCCACCAGGACGTAGCCGGGGCCGGCGCCCACGGGCACCGCGCTGCGTGTGTTCGGCATGAATGCGCCATAGCTGGCGTAATCCTGCACGACGCGGCACAGCCGCTCGGGCGGCGCGTCGATCGTCGTCGTCGCCGTGAACGTGCGTCCCGGCGCGCGGTCCGGTTCCTCGATGACGTCGATGGGTGCGGCCAGGGCGCGCGTGGCGCACAGCCACCCCGCCAGGATGCAGGCGTGTCGCATGGATACTCCTCAGGGTCGCAGGGCCAGCGTGATCGTCGTGCCGGTCAGGTCGAGGCCCTTCATCGTGATGCTGCCGAAGCTGGGGCCGGCCGGGTCGGCAGCGCGGATACGAATGTTCGACAGGCGCAGTTCACCGATCGTCGTGGGCAGGGCCAGCGTGATGGAACCGTCCGCATTCATCTTCGTGACGGCGTTGGCCGGGTCGAACGCCACTCCACGCAACGCCAGGTCCGATTCCAGGAAACCCAGCAGCGGATTGACCAGCCTGGCCATGTCGACGATGACGTCGGCGCCATGGCCGCGCAGTTGCTGGCGGATGTGGCGCACCAGGTCTTCCTGCAGGCCCTGGCCGCCGACGTCGTCCAGCTCCTTGTCGTCGAGGGGACGCAGCGCGGGCGTCGACGCCACCGCGGCTGCCGTGGCGACAGGCGGCGTCGCCAGCGCCTGCAGAGGTGCCAGCAGTGCGCCGATGAACGCGGCCGTCGTGCGCAACCGGCGCTGGCGGTGCAGCACCTCCTGCACGTGCTGGTGCGTGATCAGGTTCCATTCGGCCAGGATCTCGCCCAGCAGCTCGCCCGTGCCGCGCTGGTGCGCGATGGCGCGTGCCAGCTGCTCCTCGGTGATCAGGCGCTGGCGGACCAGCAGCTCGCCGAACAGCGCCCGTGGACCGCCCTGGTGTCGTTCAGGTGCCATCGCAGCTGTCTCCCTTGACTGGCGCGTGCCGTTCGCCATGGTGGGCCAGGTCCGATGGCGTGGTGCCGAACCAGCGCTTGCAGGCCCGGTAGAACGCGCTGGGTTCGGAAAACCCCAGCTGGAAGCTGAGCATCTTGAGTGATTGGTCGCCGCTTTCGAGCGAGCGGCGCGCCAGTTCGCGGCGGGTCTCGTCCACCAGGGCCGAAAAGCTGGTGCCTTCCTCGGCCAGGCGGCGTTGCAGGGTGCGCTCGCTCATCATCAGCCGGGCGGCGACTGCATCGCGATGCGGCGGGCCCTTGGGCAGCATGGTCGCGACGATGTCCTGCACGCGTGCGCTGAAGCGCGGCAGCTGGGCGCGCGCCAGGCTGGCCAGCACTGGCCGGGCGTCGCCGGCGGCCGGCATGCGCGCTTCCGGCAGCGCGGCCACCAGGTCGGCATCGGCGAATTCCATCACGTTGTAGGGACGGTTGAAATGCACGGGGCAGCCGAATGTCTCCTCGTAATAGCAGGCGTTGGCCGGTTCCGGGAACGCATATTCGACCTGCACGGGGGTGGCGTCGTCGCGCCCGGCCGCGCTGCGCAGGGTACGCAGCAGCACGCACCAGACGAAGTCGTAGCGCTGCAGCGGCACCGCGCGGCGCGCGCCGGGCAGCAGGATACCTACGCGGGTATGGCCGTGGCAGCGCTCGATCGTGCTTTGCACCGTGGGCGAGACCAGCATGATGTGGCCCATGACGCCCAGCCAGCCGAGCCGGTGTGGCGTCGAGACCTTCAGGCCGATCAGCGGGTCGCCCGACTGCGCCACGACCAGCTCCCACAGGTGGCTGAGGCGGTCGGACAGGGTCAGTGCGTCGCAGGCGAGACCTTCTTCGGTCAGGCCGGCCTGTTCGAACAAGGCGTCGGCCGCGACGCCGGAGTGCGTGAGGCGCGACTTCACGCCGCGCACCAGATGCAGGGCGGAGGAATAGGGCATGGCAGCCTCGCCGCTCAGGGCGTCACCGCCGCACGCAGGCGCAGGCCGATGCGCTCCTGCAGGCCCTTGAGCTTCGGATCGATGACGGCGCGGGTGTCGGCCGCCACGCTCTCGCCCAGCTTCTTCTGCAATTCCGGCACCATCGCCTCGAACTTCTTCTTCACGGGCGACTCCAGGATCGCCACCATCTGCTTCAGCTCTTCCTCGGTGAAGCGCTCGGCCAGCAGCGGCGCCACCGTGGTGGGAATGAGCTTGTCGGCGCTGGCGCGGGCGATCGGCGTCGTCTCCTCCATGAACTTGCGCGCTTCGCCCACGATATCGGCCATCGCCGCGTCGCGCTTCTCCGGCGCGGCGCGGCCTTGCAGCATCGCTCTAGCCTGCTGCACGGCGTCGCCGACGGGCGCCTGCAGCATCGACTGGCCGATGGTGTCGATCTGCCACAGCTGCAGCACGCGGTTGACGAGGGCCTGCTTGGCCGGCGGGATGGCGTCGGCCGCATGCGCGGCGCCGGCAACGAGCGTGCTTGCGACCATGATGGTGACGGCGAATCGTTTCATGAAGTCTCCTCAGAATCGGTGGGTGAAGCTGAGACCGGCGTAGCGGACCTTGATGTCGCCTGCCACGTCCAGTCCCGCATAGGGGTTGTAGATCACGTTCAGGAACTTGTTGCAGTTCATATTGCAGTCGGTATTCGCGGGCGTCTCGAACTTGCCGGCCATGTACGACGCGGTCAGGCTGATGTCGCTGTGCGGCGAAAACTTGTAGTTCAGGCCAACGCTGTACAGCTTCGTGTCCGGCAGCGGCGCGATCAGGTCGATCTTGTCGGCCGGGATGGAGCTCTTGCGTGGCTCGTAGCCCAGGCGCAGCGCCAGCTTCTCGGTGGGAAACAGCTGCAGCCCGAAGCCGTAGTTGACGAGGCTCTTGTAGCCGCGCGGGATCTTCAGCTTCGTCGAATCGGCGATACCGTACAGCCGCGCCACCTCGAGCAGCTTGACGCTCTGGTCGAACTCGAAAGTCAGCGCGTTCCAGTCGTCCCACTTGGCGATGCTCGCATCCACGTTGAGCTGGACGTAGCGAATGGGGCGCAGCTTGATGCCCACCTGCAGGTGGGCCGGAAACGGGATCGTGGCGGACAGGTTGCCCTTCTGGACCTCGGGGATGGACTGGGGCAGGCCCAATACCGCGCCGGCCACGGGACCGAACAGGCTGGAGTTCAGCCCCTTGACGAAGTTGCGCAGCATCGGCTGCGTGTTGAACTCGTACCTGCCGGTGTAGCGTGTCTTCGAGCCGCCCTGGTAGACGGCGCCCAGCGCGAACCACGGCCGCGGCTCCCACAGCACGCCCACGTTCAGGGTGGGGTCGAACGGCGCGGTCATCTGCAGCCGCATCGAGGCCGCGTGCTTGAACGGCGTGACCATGCCCTCCCTGCCGCCGCCGCACAGGCCGAAGCCGAACGTGTCGATGACGTTGCCGCCGCTCTCCGGGCACCAGCCCTCCTGCAGCTTGCCGAACACGCCCAGCAGCTCGTTGGGGAAGCGCATGTGCGTGTCGACGATGAAGGCGGAATGCGCGATCGGCACGGAGACGCCGAACCGCAGCGTGTCCGAGTACTTCCAGCCGATCGACGGCGCCGCATAGACGAGGCGCTGCAGCTGGATCTGGCGGCCGTCGAAGCGGGCCGGATCGTTCGGGTCGGTGGTGCGGTCGATGCTGATCGCCTGCGACATGTAGCTGTTGGTGGCGAACGTGAAATTCGAGCCCGGCTTGTTGAACGCCATGCCGAGGCCGGGGATGATGACGCCGGGCAGGCGCCAGCCGGGCATGCCGTAGCCGGGCACGTACATCGCCTGGCGTACGGGACCCGTGCGCTGGCCGGCGACGGGGTCATCGGTCCAGCCGCCCACCTCGAAACCGGCCGGCTTGTGGAACGCGGCGCCGGTGCGGATGGAGGCGCCGAACGCCGAGTAGATCTTGCTGTCGCCCGTCAGCCGCGCCAGGCCGGCGGGATTGAAGTGGATCGAATCGATGCCCGGCGGATCGGCGGTGACGGCATTCCCCAGCGCCATCGCGGTGACGCTGGTCGTCAGGTTTTCCACCAGCGCGGCCAGTGCGGACTGCGCCGGCAGGGCGGTCGCCAGCGCGGCGACGAGGAGGCGGACGGTCGGCTGCATGGTGGTCCCGTCAGAACGCCAGCGGCAGGTTCAGGCCCACCGACAGGTTCGGCGAGTCGTTCGTCAGGCCAATGCCCACCGACAGGTTGACGGTGGTCTTCGGCGACACGCGGTAGCCCAGGCCCAGGTTGACGATGGCCGACGTCTGCGTGCTGGTCTTTACTTCCAGGCCGTCCTCGAAGCGCAGTTTCGAGCCGGCCGAAATCGCTTCCTGGAACGACAGCGTCGTCGAGATCCCGTACGACAGTGCATAGGCGAAGCCGATGCCGAAGCCGAACGACGTGCCGGGCTTCACGCGCGTCAGCACGCGCGTGCCGTTGATCTGGTGCAGGTCGTTGGCGGCGGCGCTGACCGTCATGTTGACGGAGCCGAACAGTGCGACCGGGTCGACGATGCGATTCACGTTCAGGCCGGCGCTGATGGCGGTCACGCCGCTGCCGGTCGCCTCGCCGCTGCCGGCGATCACCTTGAACGGGCTGCGTCCGGACGGCAGCCGCACGTTGCCGGTGACGGTGAAGTTCGGGCGGTCGCGACGCGCTTCCAGCGGCTGCCAGCGCGCGCCCACATTGATGTCGCCCAGGGAGTTGGACAGGCCCGAGTGCTTGGGCGAATCCGTGTACTTCGAGATCACGGGGAAGGTCACGTTGGCGGTCAGGTTGTTCAGCACGCCGTAGTCGGCCGACAGCGTGTTGGTGATCGAGTGCGAGTTGGTGTTCTCGATGTCGAACAATGTCAGGCCGTCGGCCGTGTAGTCGGTGACGATGCGTTCCTGGCCGATGTAGGTATAGGTCGCGTCGTAGGTGAACTGCGAGCGGCCCTTGCGGATCAGCGAGTACTGCTTGTCGACGGCCGTCAGCGTTTCCTTCAGCAGCGCGGTCTGGTCGCCTTCGCCTTCTTTCTTGGCCAGCGCTTCGCGCGCGGCGTCGCTGCTGGCGGGGACCTGGGTAGTTTGCTTTGCGCCGGCGGGCATGGCGGCCAGCAGGGCGATGGCGGAGGCTGCGGCAAGGGCGGCAGCAGGCACGGTCTTCAGGATCATGGACTTTCCTTTGCGGGACGGGACGGAAAACGGTGGGGCGGAGGGCTCGGCTAGCGGCTGTGCATCCAGGTGCCGGAGGCGCCCGAGTTGACGGCACGCTGCAGCAGGTGCGCGGCGTGGTTCAGGGCGTCGAGCCGGCCACCGTTGGTGACGCGGTCCATGTCGACGACGCCCAATTCGTTGTCGCTCAAGGCCAGTCGGGCCGGGACCTGCTTGCCCGCTTGGGGGGAGAGGATGAACAAGGTGTTCTTGTCCCACAGGTCGGCGAATTGTTCGACGGAGAAGGCGATGTTGCCGGCGGATGGATCGGCGATGTAGACGACGCCGTCGCGGATGCCGCGCAGGACGACGAAGTGCTTGGCGCCCGCGTAGTCGATCGGCACGATGGCCGGTTCCGTCAAGGTCAGGAGATCCTTTACCTCCGCGCGATAGCCGGCGCCGTTGACACCGAGGGAGGCGACATAGCGCTTCATGTCCAGCAGCGAGAAGCCGCGGCGCTCGACGATCTTTTCCTTCTCGCCCTTCTCCAGCATGCCTTCCATCGCCTGCTGCTCGGTGACGGACAGCCCCAGGTGGTACGTCAGGATCGTCACCAACGCCGCGGACCCGCAGCTGTAGTCGTAGGCCTGGCGCACGATGTGGCGGTACTTCAGTTCCGAGAACGGTTCCAGGCGGACGTCCTGCGTGTAGCTGCCGCCGCCCAGCATCGTCTGCGGCATCTCGAACTGGCCGCGGGGGCGTTCCTGCACCTCGTGGCGCGACAGCAGTCCGGCGCCCCCGATGGCCACCGCCAATACGCTCATCAGGAGCATCAGCATGGCGGCCTCCGTCGCGGCGGGCGCGCGTGCAGCAAGGAAGAGGGGAAAGCGGCAGGCAAAGCTTCGCCCGGGGGCGTCTTGCGCCCCATTGTCAACGTGCCCATGACGTCTCCTTTTTTATCGATTCCACGGCAAGCGATGCCGTAAATTCGTTTATTTGAACGACCGTGCTTTTTCGCTGTGCGGTTGTCCCTTGCTTTTTTGTAATTTATTAACGCACGCTTTGTTCGTGCGCGGGAAGCGGAAAAATTAGATGTGCAGTTCTAATCCCTGCGCAAAGTTCTGTGATATCGCGCGAAAGGATGTCGTAAATCCGCCAATGTGCAAAAACCGCGACATAGCAGGCGCTACGCCCGGGGATGGCCTGCACGGCCATGCGTTTGGCCCGACCGGTCAGCGCGCCAGGCTGGACCGGCGGTCACCGGGGACGCGATCATAAATTTAATTAATATTGAAAAAATATTAAGAGCAGCCGGGCCGGCCTGCCCAGGAAGCAGCAAGGCACGGTGCGCAAGGGACAGCGGCATGGCCGCTTCCCAGAGGGAAGCCCAACCACCATAACGAACGGAGATCACCATGAAATTCATCACCACCGCAGTCGCAGCAGCCCTGTCCTCCCTGGCCCTGTCCGCATCGGCCATGACCCCGATCAAGGACGCCGACCTGTCCGCCGTCACCGGCCAGGACGGCGTGTCCATCGCCGCCAACCTGAACATCAAGCTCGACTCGTTCGTCTACACCGATACGGACGCGGTCGACACCACCACCGGCCTGGGTGGCGGTTCCGTCAGCTTCAACGGCATCAAGGTGAACGGCCTGATCGCCGCCAGCATCGACATCCTGTCGAAGAACTCGTTCCTGGCCGCCGCCGGCGCCGCCGGCGTGACGAACCCGGGCACCTTCTACGATGCGACCAACGGCGGCGATGTCGTGCAGATCGCGATCCCTGCCGACGTGCAGGTCGCGGCCGGCAAGTTCCTGAACATCTCCGTGGACGCGATCAAGATGGGCAACAGCACCGCGTCGTACGGCTCGATGGCGATGAACCAGCTCGACATGCGCGGCACGCAGGTGTGGATCTGGGCGCACTAAAACCGGCACGCGTTGCGCGGCGCCCGCCGCGCAACGCCGGTACCCCTTGTGTGCAGGCACGTCTGCCGGCGCCAGCCTGACACCTACGAAAGCAGTCTGCTTTACCCGGTTTGCCGGCCTTCATCCGGCCTGCCGGGCTCTCACGTTGTTCTTCTTCGCCATGAAAGACGTGCTCCAGAATGTGCTCCAGAACGTGCTCCTTTTTGCGGCCGCCTTGCCGGCCGCGCTTTTTGCCTGCGACGCCCATGCGCAGTTGCGCGCGATGTCCGACGACGACCTCGCGCAGACGCGCGGGCAGGGCCTGATCGCCGTCAGCAACAGCCGCCTGGGCGAGTTCGACTTCACCCGTATCGCGCTGGACGCGGACGTGACGCTGTCGGCCAACCTGCGCAACCTGCGCCTGGGCGACTACCGTTACGCGGCCCGCGAGGGCCTGGGCGCGGACATCGACATGCCGCTGCTGCAGTTCGGCCGCAGCGATGGCACGGCGGCGCAGCGCACCGTGCAGATCGCCAATCCATACTTCGAATTCGTCTACCGGGCCACCGGCGACGCGGCCACACCGCGCGAGGTGATCGGCATGCGCGTGGGCTTCGATGCCATCAGCGGCGACGTCGGCCTGCGCATCAACAGCCTGTCCGGCTCGATGCGCGTGACGGCCAGCGCGCCCGACGGCAGTGCGCTGGTGCTCGATTCCCGCACCGATCCGCTGGGCGGCAAGCGCTGGGACGGCGCCTGCACGGCGCCCTGTCTCTCGCTGGCACAGCTGGGCGGGGTGCGGGCCGGCGACGCCACGGGACCGAGCCGCGACTTCTGGGTGTCGCTCCTGAAGACGGGCGTGCAGTTTCCGGCGCCGTCCGGCACGACGCAGTTGCCGGACATGGCGCAGGCTGGCGTGTGGCTGAACTGGCGCGACAAGCTGGCCGCCATCGCCACCAATGGCGCGGCGCCGCCGAACCTGCCGCCGGCGGCCGCGCTGACACTGGGCGGGAAGCACTGATGCGGCGCGCCTGCGCGCTGCTCGCTGCCGGCGCCACGGCGACGGTATTTGCCGCGCCGTTGCAGCCGATGCAGCCACTGAGCGATGCCGCGCTGTCCTCGGTACGAGGCGGCGACGGCGTCAGCTTCGACCTGTCCGGCTTCTCGATGAATGGCGACGTGCGCATCACGTACACGCCGCAGGCCGGCCGCAGCGCATGGATCGGCAACCTGTCGGCCGCGCGCAGCGACAACGCGGTGCCGTTCGCCGATCCCTATCGCCTCGACATCGGCAACGGTCCGGGCGGGCTGGCGGACATCGTCAGCTTCGCCTTTCCCGCCAACCAGGATGGCGAACAGCGCTGGCAATTCGCGTATGACTGGGGCGTCGATGCCGACGGCATCGTGCGCGACGGCGGCAGCGTCGTGCTGACGGACGTGGTGTATCGCGGCGGCGGCCTGCAGTTCTCGACGCCGCGCCTGGAGGACGGCGTCGCGTTCGGCCTCGGGCTGGACATGCATGTCGGCGAGCTGGCGTGGCGCGCCAACGGCCGCGCCGCAACGACGGGCCAGCTGGCGTTGCAAGGCCTGCGCCTGGGTGCTGTCGACGCGGACGGTAACTTCACCGGCAAGCCGTGGGCCATCGCCGACGTGGCGGCGCAGCCGGCCGTCGTCAACGCACTGGCCGACGAGTCGGGCGCGCACCTGCACGTCGGCATCGGCTGGCCGGACAGCGAGCACGGCGGCGGCAGCGCGGCCACGGGTGGCCTGCAGATCGACAAGGTGACGTTCACGAACCCGGGCGGCACCACGACCGACCTGGGCTCCTCGCGCATCGGCTCGATCCAGATCCAGTACCTCGACGTGAAGTTCCGGCCATGAAGGCGGTGCTGGCGCTGGTGCTCGCTTGCTGCACGGTGCGCGCCGCCGCGGCCCCGCTGCGCGCGCTGGCGGACGAGGAGATGGCCAAGGTGGCAGGCCAGGACGGCGTCAGCTTCGCCGCCCACATCGTCATCAACGACCCGACGCTGGTGGGCGCCGTCAGCGACAGCCGCCTGTCGCTGGGGTTCGCGGGCGCCGACGGCAACCGCCGCTACCTGGTGCTGCGCAACGTGCGCGGCACGATCGACATGTCGACGATCGCCATCGACGTGCACGCGCGGGCGGACGGCCCGGACTACCTGGCGCTCACGCTGCCGAACACGGTAAAGTTCGAACGCTTCGGCTTCGAGTCGATGAGTGTGCAGAACGATCCGCTGGAGCCCGTGACGGCCAGCATGGGGAGTCTCGACATCACGGGCTCCGTCCACATGACGGGGCAACTGCGCCTGTGGGCGCATTGATCGTCAGTGGCGCCGTTCGGTCGCGAACAGCGTGAGGCCCAGCGCGGGGAACGCGAGACCCGTCAGCAGCACGCCCTGCCAGCCGTGGTGCGCGTACATCCAGCCGCCCAGCATCGAGCCCAGCGCGCCGCCCAGGAAGAAGATGGCCATGTACAGCCCATTGAGGCGGCTGCGCACGTCCGCGCTCAGCGAGTAGATGGCACGCTGGCCGACGACGAGGCTGCCCGACACGCCCGCATCGAGCACGATCGATGCCGCCACCAGCAGGCACAGGTCGAACGTGCGGCCGCCGTGCAACAAGAGCGGCAGCGCGAACGACAGCAGGCCGGCCGTGAGTGCGATGGCCGTGGTGGAGCGCGACTTGCCCTGGTCGGCGCGGCGTCCCGCGATCGGCGAGACGATGGCACCGGCCACGCCGGCCAGCGCGAACAGGGCGATGCCCGTCTGCGACAGGCCGAACGTGTCGCTGGCCAGCACCAGCGGCACCGAAGTCCAGAACAGGCTGAAGGCGCCGAACATGCAGAACTGGTAGCCGGCGCGGCGGCGCAGGATCGGCGTCGTCTTCAGCAGGTGCCACATGGAGCCCAGCAGCGCGGCATAGGTGCTGGTGTGATCGGGCTCGCGCCGCGGCAGGCGGCTGTTCAGGACCAGGGCCAGCGCCGCCGTGCCGAAGGCGGACAGCACGAAGATGGCGTGCCAGCCCAGGGCATCCGTGACGAGGCTGGACACGGGCCGCGCCAGCATGATCCCCAACAGCAGACCGCTGACGACGTTGCCGACCGTCCGGCCGCGCGTTTCGGGCAGGGACAGGTGCGCCGCGAACGGCACGATGATCTGGGCGGCGACGGAACCCAGGCCGATGCAGAAGGCGGCCGCCAGGAACACGGCGGCATGGGTGGCAAAGGCGGCGGCGCCCAGTGCGCAGGCGGTGGCGGCCAGCGCGGTGACGATCAGGCGGCGGTTTTCCACCAGGTCGCCCAGCGGCACGATGAACAGCATGCCGAGGCAGTAGCCCATCTGCGTCAGCGTGACGATCAGCCCGGCGGCGCCCGCGTCGAGGCCTGTTGCGCGGCTGATCGGCCCGACCAGTGGCTGGGCGTAGTACAGGTTGGCGACAATGAGGCCGGTGGCCGCGGCCATCAGCCACACCATCGCGGGCGAAATATCTTGTTGTTGTTGTTCGTGTGAGCGCACGGCGGCTCCTGTTGCAAAAAAGCCGGACATTGTACGCAGGTTCGGGGGATCGTGCTGGAGCGCAGGCGAGACCCGAGGGGACAGGCTCCAATGCCGCCAAGTTAAGAACCATAAGCAACCCCTACGGCGAAGGGTCGGGGGCAGACCCGGCGGGACTCGGCGTCCCCGCCTGACCCCAGTTCCTGGTCTTGGGTTTCAGGAAAAGCCAGCGGCTCGCTGACCTATACGCCTTAACTTAGCGGCATTAGAGCCTGTCCCCGGGGTAACTAGAGACGGCGGTGCACGTCCGCCAGGATCTCGTAGGAGCGCAGCCGCGCGCCGTGCTCGAAGATCTGCGACGTGATCATCAGCTCGTCCGGCCCGGTGCTGGCGATGAAGGCTTTCATCTGCGCGGCAACCGTCTCGGGCGAACCGATGGCGGAGCAGGACAGCACCGAGTCGAGCATCGCGTTTTCCTGCGGGCCGAGGGCATCGCGGTAGTTCGTCACGGGCGGCGGCAGCTTGCCGGGGCGGCCCGTGCGCAGGTTGACGAAGGCTTGCTCCATCGACGTGGCGCGCCATTGGGCTTCCTCGTCGGTGTCCGCCGCGAACACGTTATAGCCCAGCATGACGTAGGGCTTGTCCAGTTGCGCGGACGGCTTGAAATTGGCACGATACAGGGCAACTGCCTGCATCATCATCTGCGGCGCAAAGTGCGACGCGAAGGCGAACGGCAGGCCCAGGTGGGCCGCCAGCTGGGCGCCGAACAGGCTGGAACCGAGGATCCACAGCGGCACCTTGGCACCTTGGCCGGGCACGGCCAGCACGCGCTGGCGCGGTTCGTCGGACAGGTAATCCTGCAGTTCGACGACGTCCTGCGGGAATTCCTCGGCGTCGGAGCCCAGGTTGCGCCGCAGGGCGCGCGCCGTGGTCTGGTCGGAGCCGGGCGCGCGGCCCAGGCCCAGGTCGATCCGGCCGGGGAACAGCGCCTCCAGCGTGCCGAATTGTTCGGCGATGACGAGCGGTGAGTGGTTCGGCAACATGATGCCGCCGGCACCGACGCGGATCGTCGAGGTGCCGCCCGCCACGTGGGCGATGACGACAGCCGTCGCCGCGCTGGCGATGCCTGGCATGCCATGGTGCTCCGCCAGCCAGTAGCGGTGGTAGCCCCACCGCTCGCCATGCTGGGCCAGGTCCAGCGTGTTGCGCAGCGACGCGCCGGCATCGCTGCCCTGGGCGATCGGGGAAAGGTCGAGTATGGAAAATGGAATCATGGCGTGACATGTCGGGACGAGCCTGGCGGTTTCAAGCAAGGCCCTGCCGCCGCCATGGGTTTACCGCCGCGCTTACTGGGTTTCCGGCGTGGCCACCGTTGCCAGCGCGCGAGCACGCAGCAGCTCGTTGAGCTGGGCCAGTTGCAGCGGCTTCACGATATGGTGGTCGAAGCCGGCGGCACGCGAGCGTTGCTGGTCCTGCTGCTGGCCCCAGCCGGTCACGGCCACCAGCGTGCAGTCGCGCAGCTGGGGATCGGCGCGCAGCCGGCGCGCCAGCTCGTAGCCATCCAGGCGCGGCATGCCGATGTCGAGGAAGGCGATCTGCGGCTCGAACGCTTCGGCGCAGCGCAGCGCGGACAGGCCGTCGTAGCACACCTGCACCTGCTGTCCGGCCGCCAGCAGCAGGGTGCGCAAGGTGTTGGCATGGTCGACATTGTCGTCCGCGACCAGCACGCGCAGCGGCGCGATCGGCATCGCGGCGCGCTCGTCCGGCACCCTGACCTGTGCGCCGATGGCCGCCACGGGAAGCTCGATGGCAAACGTGCTGCCCAGGCCTTCGCCAGGGCTGGCGGCGGTCAGCGTACCGCCATGCAGCTCGACCAGGCGACGCGCCAGCGACAGGCCGATGCCCAGTCCCGCCTGCGAGCGCCCCAGCGAGCGGTCGGCCTGGAAGAAGATGTCGAACACTTGCGGCAGCGCCGCGGCGCCGATGCCGATGCCGTTGTCGCTGATCTCGATGCGCACCTGGCCCTGGTGCGCCCCGTCGCCGGCCTTGGGGCGCCGCACGAACACGTCCAGCGCGATGCGGCCGCCGTTGGGCGTGTACTTGGCCGCGTTGTTCAGGAGGTTCGAGAACACCTGGGCCAGCCGGGTGGCATCGCCTGTCAGCAGCATCGGTTCTTCCGGCTGGTGCACGGACAGCGCGTGGCGGCGCTGCTGCAGCAACGGAGCGGAGGTTTCCAGCGCGTGCTGGACCACGTCCTGCAGCACCAGCGGTTCATGGCGGATGCCCAGTTTGTTGGTGGTGATGCGCGAGACATCCAGCAGGTCGTCGACCAGCCGCACCATCTGCTTGAGCTGGCGCTCCATGATGTCCAGCACATTGGCTGCAGGGACCGCGGCGCGCCCCGGCAGGCGCAGGATCTGCAGCGCGTTGACCAGCGGTGCCATCGGATTGCGCAGCTCGTGCGCCAGCGTGGCGAGGAACTCATCCTTGCGCACGTCGGCCGCTTGCAGCGCTTCCTGGGCGGCGCGGCGGTCACGCAGTTCCTTGGCCGCCCGGTCGCGTGCCTCGTCCAGGGCCTGCGCCGCGCGTTCCAGCGAGTCGGCCACCTGCTGGGCCTCGCGAAAATCAACGCGGGGCGGCTGCACGGGCTCGCCCGCGCCCAGCGCGGTGGCCGGATCGATCAACGCATGCACGGATTGGGCGATGCGCCCGCCCACCAGCCAGGCCATCGCGAACCCCATCGCCAGCAGGACGACGGTCGCGACGATCAGCGACTCCAGCGTACGCAACAGGCCCGCTGTCAGGTTCTTGTGCGGAACGCCCAGCATCACCGTCCAGCCGGACTTGGGCGAACGGCTGTACAGGGTCACCACCTCGACGTCGTCGACCGTCAGCGAATCGAACGTGTCCTCGAGCTGCTGGCGTACGCGCGCCACCACCTCGGGGCGGGGCTGGCGGCCCTGGAACTGTTCGATCTGCAGGTTGCGCGCGACGATGAACGCGTCGCCGTCGAGGATCGCGGCACGCCAGCTGTCCGGGATCTTCTGGTCGGTCAGGATGCCGTTCAGGGCCGATGGCATGACCTGCGCGGCCAGCACGTAGCGCACCGCGCCCTCGCGCAGGATCGGCACGGCAACCGTGATCGTCATTGCCCCGTTGGCGCCCCGGTACAGGCCGGATACGCCCGGCTGGCGCGTGCGCACGACCTGGCGCAGCAGGCCCGCCGGACCCATGCCCTGGCCGGCGGCGGCCGTGTTCATCAAGTCCCGTCCGCTGGCCGGTTCATACAGCACGATTTCCGTGATGGGCAGGATCGCATGCACGTTCGATGCCTGGCGGCGGAACTCGGTGCGGTCCGGCATGTCGATGTCGTCGGACACGGACAAGGTGCGCAATGCCGTGACGACCGTGTCGAAGTCGCGGTCCACCACCGATACCATCGAGCGCGCCGTCGACATCGCTTCCGTCAACAGGCTGGACCGTTCGACCCGGTAATGGTCATAGATCAGGAAGCCGGACACGACGGCAGCCGGCAGCACGCAGCTGAGCACCAGCAGCGCCAGCCTGAACCGGATCGTCGGCAGGCGTGCGGCCGCGCTGTGGCGCGCCGGGCCATGCGGGCCGGAGGAGAGAGGGGTGGGCTCCACTGGTGATCGCTGTCGTAGGGAAAAGATGTAAACTGGTAATTGTTGTAACACGTTACCATAGCTTCGCTGCCGATGGCCGGTGCGCCGATGCGACCTGCGCCGCGACAGGTCCGCTGTTGTTCGGAAGCAGCAGCTTGCGATGGCGAACCTGCGCGTTGACGGCGCCGTGCGCCTGCCGGTCGCGCGTTCCCTTCCAATCCGTTATCGAGACAGGTATGCCATGCTGAAGAAAACCATGTTGTTGTCCCTGCTGCCCCTGTGGTGTGCGCTGGCGCCTGGTGCCCAGGGGGCGCCCAGTGCGCTGGCCGTGTCGACCGCCGAGCATGCCCGCAGCGCCTATGCGGGCAAGGTCGTGGATACGCTCGCTGGCCTGGTGGCATTCAATACGGTGGCGGACCCGCAGGTGCCGTTCGAGCGCAATCCCGCCCACCTCGGCTTCAAGGCCTACTTGAAGAAGGAGGCGCTGCGCCTGGGATTCGACTACCGCGACGATGGCTATGTCGTCGTGATCGGACATGGCCGCGGGCGTGACCGGGTCGGCGTCATCACCCATGGCGACGTGCAGCCGGCCGATCCGGCGAAATGGCGCCAGTCGCCGTTCCGGCTCGACCGCACAAGCGAGCCCGGCCTGCTGCTGGGACGTGGCACGGAAGACGACAAAGGACCCATCGCCACGGCCCTGTACGCCATGAAGGCCATCAAGGACCGCAAGGTGGCGCTGAAGAAGCGCATCGAGCTGTACATCTATATGGCGGAAGAATCGGATTGGGCACCGCTCGAGGCCTACCTGAAGAAGCACGCGCCGCCGCAGGTCAACATCACGCTCGATGCGGAGTACCCGGCCGTGACGGCGGAGAAGGGCTGGGGCCTGCTCAGCGTGACGATGCCGGCCACGACGCCGGCGGCGACCGGCGTGCCGGCCGGCCAACCCGTATTGGCGAGTTTCACGGGCGGCTTCTTCGACAGCCAGATCCCCGAAGATGCGGTTGCCGTCATCGACGGCGCCAGCGGGGAACTGGAGCAATCCATCCGCGCGCGGGCCGCTGCACAGCGGGGGATGCGCTACACCTTCGAGCGTTCGGGCCAGCGCCTGACGGTGCGGGCCAAGGGCGTGTCGGCCCATTCGTCCAAACCGGAAGACGGCGTCAACGCCATCGCCATGCTCGCCGATGCCCTGTCAGGGCAGAACTGGCGCGGTACGCCGGCCGCCGCCATGGTGACTTTCCTGAATGACCTGGTGGGCACTGGCCTGCACGGCGAGAAATTCGGCGATGCCGCCTACCGCGACGACTTCATGGGCCCGATGACGGTCGCGCCCGTCCTGTTGAAGGAGGCCGACGGTGCCTCGCAACTGAATATCAACCTGCGCCGTCCGCGCGGCAAGGCCGCTCCCGTGCTGGAGCGGCAGTTCAAGGCTGCCTTCGATGCCTGGAAGGGGCGCAAGGGCGAGGCTGCCGCGGCGGCGACACTGGTGGCGCAGTTGGGCGAACCATGGGTACAGGAGAACGCGCCGCAGTTGCCCATCCTGCTCGACGTGTTTGCACACTACACTGGCGCGGTCGACCCAAAGCCGGTATCGATCGGCGGCGGCACCAACTCGCGGCTGTTCCCGAATGCCGTCAGCTTCGGTCCAGGTATGCCGGGCGCGGTCTACACGGGTCATTCCGAACACGAATTCATCAGCGAAAAGCAGTTGTTGCTGAACCTGCAGATGTACACGGCCGTGCTGGTCGAACTGGCGCGTTAGCGACGTCGGGATCGATAAGCCCGGGTTTGCAGCTGTCGGGGCCTGTCGAGCTGCTGGTCGAGACAGCGGCTGGGCCGCGTGCTGAGCTGCCTGCTGGGCCGCTTGTCGAGCCGCTTGTCGAGCCGCTTGTTGAGCTACAGTGCGACACCGCCGCGACACCGCTGCCGCAGCTGTCGGGGCCATTGTCGAGCGCATTGTGCGGCTCCGCCAGGCAAAGTGCTTCCACAACCAGGCTGATCCCATTACATACCCGGCGACGCATACCGTTATCGATTAATCACGGCCGCTGTAATATTAACAAGATAATAAAAACATAATATCGAGACAGGTTGACAATTATTTGTTGTAACGCGCAAGGATAATCGTCCGAAAGCGCGAAAACCGGTTTTCTCCCCGCCTTAAATCATTTACCATGGGCAACAAGTCGCGCTGCAAGCGGCTTCCAGCCCATGCCCGGCTGTCGTTCACGGGCATTCACCTTCGGTTTTCATTAACGAAAACACCAATCGATTAAAAGATTGGTAAGGGAATCTGCATGCCGCGTTATTTGACTTTCGTTATCGCTTTATTCATTTCATGGTCGGCCAATAGTATGGAAATGAGCATACCCAAGGAGGTTACCTCGACGGTAGCTTCCGCGGTGCCCGCCAGCGCCGCCATGCCGTTGCAATCGCCGGCCGTGCCGAAGCGCGGCGCTCTCTACAAAGTCCGCCACGATGGCAAAACCAGTTACCTGTTCGGCACCATCCACGTCGGCAAGCAGGGTTTCTTCCCGCTTGAGCCCGAAGTTACCCGTGCACTGGCCGATTCCAGCGCTCTCGTCCTGGAGCTCGACACGCGCATCCACAAGCCGTTCGAGCAAGCCCTGGCAAAATACGGCAGCTATCCGGCTGGAGATTCCATCACCCGGCACCTGTCGCCGGGCGCGCTCGCGCAGCTGACCAAGGCGCTGGACAAGGCCGGCCTTGCCCTGCAGAACGTCGCCATGTACCGGCCCTGGCTGGTAGCAAATATCCTCGTCGGCACCGAGATCGAAAAGCATGGCTACCACCGCAGCAACGGCGTAGAAGGCTTCCTGCTGACCGCTGCGGCGCAACAGAAGAAGCAGGTGCACGAGCTGGAGTCGGCCGATTATCAACTCAGCCTGTTTGCTTCGCTGGATGACGCCCAGCAGGAACGCTACCTGGTGGAAAACCTCGAGGACCTCGAAAACGGCCGGGCGGTGCAAAAGTCCGCTGGGCTCATCGATGCCTGGAGCAATGCCGACGCCGCCCGCATCGACGTGATGGCCCGCGAGCTGACCTCCGGCGACAGTGTTTCCGCGACCTTCATGGACCGCACGTTGCTGGGCAAGCGCAATCCTGAGATGGCCGCGCACATCGAGCGCATCATGCAGAGCGACCAGGTGGCTTTCGTTGGCATCGGCCTGCTGCACCTCGTGGGCGACAACGGCATTCCCGCGCTGCTGCGCCAGCGCGGCTATGATGTCGAGAAAGTCTATTGAACGCTCCGCCGTGACACGGTGGTCGGCTATCGACGCTGAATGACGCCGTTGCTGTACGTGACACTGTCGCCAACGCGGTAGCTGGGCGCAGCTTCGACGAGTACCGCCTGGCTGCCGCCATCTTCCGTGCGCAACGTAACCCGATATACCGTGCCCATCGCGGCACCTGTGCCGGGTACGACGCCACCCACGGCGGCCGCGCCTGGCGCACCGCTGAGACCGATGCCCGTCTGCGCTTCCTGGCGCGACAGCGGCTCGATGGCCAGTACCGTGCCGCGCCAGCTCAGCTGGGTGTCACCCTGGGCGCCGCCGGGCATGCGTTGCGCTGCCGCGGCACCCGTCGCGCCCGTGCTCGTGCCTGTACTCGCACTGTTGCCGCTGGTCGGATTCATGTCGTCTTTCTGCTGGCGCTGGTCCTGGCGCCGGTCCTGCCACCTGTCGCCGGCCTTGTCGCGGTCCATTGCCTGCGGATCGTGGGTGCGGCCACCGTTGCCTTCCATATTGTTGCCCGAACTGCCGCTGGTGGATGTGCCGGAGCTGCCGGCCTGGTCTGCCATGGTGCCGCACCCTGCGGCCGTTGCGCAGAGCAGCGCGAATCCACACAGCGCAAGGATGCCTCTGTTGCCTGTTTTCGATGTCATGATGAGTCTCCGGAATCGAGCGATTTGCCCGTCTCGGTAGGACGGACTATCGACAAGGATCGTTCCGGGGCGGCGACGGGCTATTGATATGGATCAAACGTCACGTGCCAACTAAAAGCGAGTTCAGGCGTTGGCCTTGCGGCTACGCCACAGCACCCACATCGCGCCCGACATGATCGCCGCGGCCGTCACGTCCACGTACCAGTCCCGCAATGCGCCGTGGCGATAGGGCAGGAAGCTCTGCACGCACTCGTCGATGGCGCCCATGGCGGCGATGGTCAGCACGGCCTTGCCGGCGCGTTGGGCGGGCGTGCCGTGGCTGCCGGTAAAGATCAGGAACGCCAGCACGGCGTAGGCGCAGGAATGCAGGACGACCCCGGAGGCAACCTCGGCGGCATCGGCGCGCGCACCGGGGATCGAGCCGACAATCACGATCATGGCGAAGATCGCCCACGCACCCCAGTAGCGCAGGCGAGCATGGGAAGGTTGCAGCAAGACGGTGGTCAGCAGGGTAGTCAGCAGGGTCGGCACGGCGGTTCTGGGCGGTTCATGAAAGCGCAACGATAACACGGCCGCTTGAAAAAACGCCCGCCGATGGGGCGGGCGCAAACCCTGTTCGGGCCAAGAGATCGAGTGCTGCGAATCCGGAGCGGTGTGCCGAACGGCACACCTGTTCTGCCGCCACGCATATCGGTTGCGTGTGCAGCAGATGAGACCAGTATAAGGCGGCTTTGTGACGGCGTTGTGACACCGCACAACAACACGATCCTGCCTTTCGAACAATCTTTTTTTGCTCGGTAAGCGTTTGATTGTGACTGATAGTTACAAAGCTCAACAATTGTTCGGACGGGGAATTACAGAAATAAACATTACCGCAAAATTACATTTTGTAATTTGCTTGTCATAAATAATTTCCTTCTAATAAGTTGTCTTGTTGGCTACGTATTTCATTGCCTGTTGTTGTCTTGCAACAACAAGTGTCCTTAACTGACTTTACTATCTGGAAATGGTCTGATACCGGCCCTTAAAAGGGCTGTTTGCGTCGCACGCGGCACGCGGCGTGGGCAAATCACATTGAGTGACCACTAGCAGGAGAGAGTCTTGAATCAGAAGTTGGTTTTGAAGCGCAGCGTGATCGCTGTCGCGATGGCCGTCGCCGCCCAGGCAGCGTTCGCCCAGGAGGCACAAGCCCCGATCCAGAAGGTCTTCGTGACCGGTTCCAATATCAAGCGCGCCGACAAGGAAGGTTCGTCGCCCGTGCAGACCGTGTCGGCCAAGCAGATCGCCGCGACCGGTGCCAACACCGTATCCGAACTGCTGCGCTCGATCCCGGCCTTCGGTTCCGGCTCGTCCGTCGACAGCACCGACGGCGGGTTTTCCAACGGCGCGGCCACCGCATCGCTGCGCGGCCTGGGCTCGTCGTCCACGCTGATCCTGCTGAACGGCCGCCGCATCACGGCATCGGCCTACGCCGACCCGAACCAGGGCAAGTCGGCCGTCTATGACCTGAACACGATTCCTATCTCCGCCATCGAGCGCGTCGAGATCTTCAAGGATGGCGCATCGGCCGTGTACGGTTCCGACGCCATCGCCGGCGTCATCAACTTCATCACGAAGACCGACGTACGCGGCCTGCAACTGTCGGCCAATATCAGCGCCAACGACGACGGCGAATTTAAGCGCGAGAACGTCAACGGCGTGTGGGGCTTCGGCGACCTGGAGCAGAAGGGCTGGAGCGGCTTCGTCGCGTTCGATGCGTCCAAGCGCCACCGTACGGCGATCGCGGACCAGAAAGACGTCGAGAACGACCTGTACCGCAACATCCAGGGCCGCCTGAACCCTTACTCGAGTGCCCTGTCGGCCTCGCCGTTCTTCTACAAGGAAACCAAGCCGGGCAGCATGGCGTTCTCGAACAGCTACAACAGCCGTGCGAACGTCCTCAACCAGGTCAACTGCGACAAGTCGCAACAGCTGACGGGCGACCGCGCCCTGCACAACCTGACGGCTACCGATACGCTGATCGGCCGCACGTTCTGTAACTTCAACATCAACGACTATCAGGAAGCCCAGGGCAAGGGCGAGGATGCGAACGTGCTGTCCAAGTTCACGTTCAAGCTCAACAACGACATCACGGCGTTTGCCGAAGCATCCTACAGCCGTACCGAGCGCTACTTCACGGCCGCTCCGCGCGCGATCCGTTCGACAGCACCGACGACGGTGTTCACCAACGGCGGCATCCCGTCGCAGTTCCAGATCGTGCTGCCGGTGGGCCACCCGGACAATCCGTTCACGGATGCCCGTTCGGCCGTTGGTTTCCGCCTGGTAAACTCCACCAATGCTTCGGAAAACATCAACGAAGCGTACCGCCTGGTGGCTGGCCTGCAGGGCAGCGCCAAGGGCTGGGATTGGGAAACGGCCCTGCTGTGGAACCGCGGCGAGCGTACCGAGCGCGGCTACGGCTACCAGTACCTGCCGACGATGCGCCGCATCATGACGGAAAATCGCACGATCGCCCAGACGATCGCCGACCCGTCCGCTACGCGTGACATCGAAAACCGAGGCTTCGCACAGGTCAAGCAGATCGATGCGAAAGCGTCGACGTCGTTCGGCAAGCTGCCAGGCGGCGAAATCGGCCTGGCACTGGGCGGCGAGATCCGCCAGGAACAGATCGGCCTGACCCCTGACCTGGCAGTCCAGCGCGGCGACATCGTCGGCCTGGCCAACTCCACGGCCGACGGTTCCCGCGTGGTCAAGTCCGCGTTCGTCGAACTGCGCACGCCGTTCTTCGAGAGCTTCGAGATGGACTTCGCCGGCCGTTGGGACAAATACCCGACCGCCACTAGCTTCGTGCCGAAAGTCGGCGCCAAGTGGACGGCCAACGAACACTTCACGTTCCGCGGCACGTTCGCCGAAGGCTTCCGCGCTCCGGCGCTGACGCAAGTCTCGCCTGGCGGTGTACAGTCGTTTACCACCGTGACCGACACGCTGCGCTGCCCGGACGGTGTGAGCCCGCTGCCAGGCGCCGACCAGGCCGATTGCTCTAAAGGCGTTTCCAGCCTGTCCGCCGCCAATCCGAACCTGGCAAACGAGCGCTCGCGCAGCCTGTCGTTCGGCATGATCGTTACGCCGACGAAGAACCTGGACATCCTGATCGACTGGTATCGCATCAAGAAGGTCGACGAGACTGCCCTGCTGGGTGCGCAAACGGTCATCGACCACGCCGCCGATTACCCTGGCCTTGTCGTGCGCGATACCAACCCGAACAACTGGGTCACGGATGCCAATGGCAACGTGATCCCGAATTCGGGCGCCATCACCCAGGTGAACCGTTCCTACGTCAACCAGGGCAGCACCGAAGTTTCCGGTATCGACCTGGAAATCACCCATCGCCTGGCGCTGGGCGAGATGGGCAAGCTGACGACGTCGCTGAACTGGGCCTACCTGGCTGAGTACCGTCGCGCCGAGCACTACGGCGACGTGACGCACAACCTGGCCGGCACCCGCGGCGGCCTGTCCGACTGGAACACGTCCGTTGGCGATAATCCGCGCAACCGCGGCTCTCTGTCGGTCAACTGGCTGCGTGGCGACCACTCGGTCACCGCGACCGGCAACTACGTCGGTGGCGTTTCGCTGCTGCGCCGTTACGACAACGACGTGACCTACGACCAGCCTTACTGTCACTTCGGCTCGGGCCAGCCGAAGAGCGCGTATGCACTGGGCGGCCTGCCGAAATTCACGGACTACCTCGGCAACAACTGCTCGGTGGCGGCGTGGACGACGTTCGACCTGAACTACAGCTACTCAGGCATCAAGAACCTGGTGCTGACGTTCAACGTGAAGAACATCTTCGACCGCAAGGCCCCGTACGACCCGGACTACGGTACTGCCAACAAGATCGTTGGCTACAACGACCAGCTGCACAATGGCAAGGGCCGTTACTTCCGCGTAGGCGCAACCTACACCTTCTGATAGGCTAAAGCGCGCAACGAGCGAGGCCGCCGCACTGTGAGGTGCGGCGGCTTTTTTCATTGGCGTGCGAACAAAAAAAAGCCCGCTCGAGGCGGGCTTGAAACTATTATCTTGGAGGAGAATAGTGGAGACAGGTGCAATTATGCTGCGTCGCCCGATATTCGTCCAATTGCGCTTTTCGATAATCGTTATAGAGAATGCTAATAACTCAGCAGCGCCTGCGGCTCAGCCCGCTGCGACCTCCGGGGCGGGCATGAATGCTGCCATGGGCCCGGCAGTGCAGCGGCATCGGGCGCGGGCAAAAATGCGCAATCACCTCGGGGTCGTGAAATGGTAGTGCGGCAAGCCCGGTGCCGCCCCCGCCTGCGCAGTGGTGGGGGGCGCGCCTGCGGATGCATTCGGGAATTTCCTCACGCCGGAGTGAAAGCGCGCAAAAAAAAAGCCCGCTCAGAAGGCGGGCCCTAAACTATTATCTTGGAGGAGAATAGTGGAGACAGGTGAGATTATGCTGCGTCGCCACATATTCGTCCAATTTTCGTTTTCGATAAGCGTTATAAGAAAGTCATATAACGCAGCCGTTACTCCCTGACCGGCACCGTATAGTTCAGCGCCATGCGTCCGCCGTCGACGTACAGCGTCTGTCCCGTCATGTAGCTGGCGTCGTCGCTGGCGAGGAAGGCGGCGATGGACGCGACTTCCTCCGGCTCGCCGCAGCGGCCCAGCGGCGTGCGGGACAGGATGGTGTGGCGGGCCTGCGGGCTGCCCAGCACCGCTTCCTTGGCCAGCTCCGTCAGGATCGTGCCGGGGCCGATACCGTTGACGCGGATGCCGTACGGCGCCAGGTTCAGCGCCATCACCTTCGTCAGCTGGTTGATACCGCCTTTCGATACCACGTACGGCACCTGGTTCGGGATGGCCAGTTCCGCGTTGACACTCGACATGTTGACGATGCAGCCGGACTGCTGCCTCACCATGACTTTCGCGACCGCCTGGCCGCACAGGAACATCGATTTCAGGTTCACCCGCAGCACGCGGTCGAAGTCCTCTTCCGTCAGGTCGAGGAAATCGGCGGCATGCGTCACGCCGGCGTTGTTGACGAGGATATCGATGCGGCCGAACGCCGCCAGCGTGGCGGCCACCAGGGCGTCGACGTCGGCCTTGTTGCCCACGTCGGCCTGGAAGAAGCGCGCGCCGTCGCCCAGCGCCTCGGCGGCCTGGGCCCCTTCGGGCCGGATATCGGCCAGCATCACGCGTGCGCCCTCGGCGATCAGGCGTTGCGCGCAGGCGAGGCCGATGCCGCGGGTGGCGCCGGTCACGATGGCGGTCTTGTTGGTCAGTCTCATGAGCGCTTCTTCCATGCTGTCAAAGACGCGCATCATAGCAGGGCGCGGCTACAGGATGACGGCCTCGTTGGGCAACTGGTTGGGGCGCGTGCCGTCGGCCGGGAAGTGCCGTTGCAGCAGCGCCGAGAGCTGGTGCAGGGCGGCCAGCGTGCTGTCGTGGAAGTCGCCGCGGGCAAAGCCGGCCGTCATCGTGTGGCATACCGCCTGCCAGTCGCTGTCGCCGATCAGCCGGCCGACATTGCGGTCGGCCACGATGTCGACCTCGCGCGCGGCCAGGTTCACGTAGATCAGCACGCCGCAGTTTTCTTCCGTGTCCCACACGCCGTACTGCGCGAACAGGGCCCGTGCCCGGGCGCGGTTGCTGACGTTGTCGAACGCGGCGCCCACCGGCAGGGCCGGTTCGACAATCAACCGCACTTCCGCGCGATGGCGCTGCTCGCCCTCGGCGATCGCGGCCGCGATCGCATCGAGCGTACGTTGCGGGAAGCAGCGCCGGCCTTGCGACGCGCCCGTGAACAGATGGCGCAGGGCGCGTTTGCAGCGGCCCATGAAGCTTGTCGGTAAAGTGCTCATCACCAGTCTCCCGAGGCGCCGCCGCCATCGAACGTGCCGCCACCGCCGCCGCCAAAGCCACCGCCGCCACCAAATCCACCACCACCAAAGCTGCCGCCGCGGCCGGCGTTGCCGAGCGCGCTGCCGATGGCGCTGCCGATGGCGCTGCCGATCAGGATGCCGGCGGCGTCCGAGCCCCAGCCGGACCGATGCAGGCCGCGCCGGCGGCTGCCGCCGCGCAGCATCGGCAAGACGACGAACACGCCGAACAGCAGGATGGGCCACCAGGGGATGCCGCCGTCCTGCCCGGCCTGGCGCGGCGCGGGCGCCTGCTGTGCCGGCGCAGGGAACTGCTCCTTGTCCAGCAAGGTGGCGATGGCGCTCACGCCAGCGGCAAGGCCGCCGTAGTAGTCGTTGTTGCGAAAGTGAGGGGCGATCACGTCCTGCAGTACGCGCTTCGACTGGGCATCCGTCAGCGAGCCCTGCACGCCGCGGCCCGCTTCGATGCGCATGCGCCGCAGCGACGCCGGGTTGTCCTTGGCCACGACCAGCAGCACGCCGTCGTCCACGCCCTTGCGACCCAGCTTCCAGGCATCCGTCACGCGGATGCTGTACTGCTCGATCGCCTCGGGGCCGTGCTGGACATCAGCAGCACGGCGATCTGGCTGCCCGTCTTCGTTTCGTAATCGGCCAGCACCGCTTCCAGCGACGCGCGCTGCTGCGGCGTCAGCAGGTTGACCTGGTCCGTCACGCGCGCCTTCAGTTCCGGTACGGGCACGAAGCCTTGCGGCTGCGCCGTGCCCTGTGCGCGTGCCGCCTCGACGACCAGCAGCGCGAAGCACACCAGCAGGACAACGATGGTATAGCGCACCAGCCAATGATGCAGCCAGCCACCGGACGGTCCGCGCGCTACCCAGCCGCGCAGTCCCCGGCGCCGGCCCCGGCCGCGCACGTCACGCTCGTTCGTCACCTCCGCGGTGCCCAGGTACTTGCCCTCGGCGGGATGGTCGCTGGTGCGCCGCCGTCCGGGAGCGGCAGGCGGTGTCACGTGATCCGAAGGGCCGGACGCCATGAGCATTCCTTATTTCTTGTTGAAGTCGACCGTAGGGGCGGACGAGATGGCTTTTTCGTTCTCCACCTGGAAGCTTGGCCGCACTTCGTAGCCGAACATCTTCGCCGTCAGGTTGGTCGGGAAGCGGCGGGCCAGGACGTTGTAGTCCTGCACCGAGGCGATATAGCGCTGGCGTGCCACGGTGATGCGGTTTTCCGTGCCTTCCAGTTGCGACTGCAGGTCACGGAAGCTCGTGTCCGCCTTCAGGTCCGGGTACTTTTCGGACACGACCATCAGTCGCGACAGCGCGGACGACAGCTCGCCCTGCGCCTGCTGGAATTTCTGGAAGGCGGCCGGATTGTTCAGCGTTTCCGGCGTCACCTGCATGCTGGTGGCCTGGGCCCGTGCCTTCGTCACGGCCTCCAGCGTCTCGCGCTCATGGGATGCATAGCCCTTGACGGTATTGACGAGGTTGGGGATCAGGTCGGCGCGGCGCTGGTACTGGTTGACCACCTCGCCCCAAGCGGCCTTCACGGCTTCATCCTTGCTCTGGAAATCGTTGTAGCCGCAGCCGGACAGGGCGACCGCCATCAATACCAGTGCAATCCATCGTTCAAACCTGTTGCGCATGATTTCTCCTTATTGTTTGCCTGGACCTACGGCGGCTGCCCGCCATGGGTGGATACAACTATACCCGCATTGCAAGAGCCGCTTTGTTCGGTTCAGCACACAGCGCCGCCGGCGACAGCGTATCGCGGCGGGGCCCTCGGGCGGTCCTTTATAATATCGGGTTTGCAACGAACAGATTAAAGGGGCCGTCGTGACTTTCATTAACAAATTGAATGCTGCCTGGGCAGCCAACGACTCCCTGCTGTGCGTGGGCCTCGATCCGGACATGGCCCGGCTGCCGGCGCAGTTCCAGTCCGCGCCGGACGGTATCTACCGCTTCTGCACCGAGATCATCGATGCGACGGCCGACCTGGCCTGCGCCTTCAAGCCGCAGATCGCGTACTTCGCGGCGCTGGGCGCGGAACAGCAGCTCGAGCGCATCTGCGCCTACCTGCGCGACAAGCACCCGCACATCCCGCTGATCCTCGATTCCAAGCGCGGCGACATCGGCGCGACGGCGAAGCAGTACGCGCGCGAGGCCTACGACCGCTACGGTGCCGATGCCGTGACCGTCAGCCCATACATGGGCGGCGATTCGGTGGAACCGTACATGGAGTGGCGCGACCGCGGCGTGATCGTGCTGTGCCGCACGTCCAACCCGGGCGGTTCGGACCTGCAGTTCCTGGAAGTGAACGGGCGCCCCCTGTACCAGCACGTGGCGCAGCTGGTGGCGGACAAATGGAACCACAACGGCCAATGCGCCCTCGTGGTAGGCGCCACGTTCCCGGAAGAACTGGCGCAGGTACGTGCCATCGTGGGCGAGATGCCGTTGCTGGTGCCGGGTATCGGCGCGCAGGGCGGCGATATCGTCGCTACCGTCACGGCCGGCAAGACCACGGCGGGCGCCGGCATGATGATCAACTCGTCGCGCGCGATCCTGTATGCGGCGCCGCAGGGTGGGGAAGATTTCGCCGCGGCCGCGCGCCGGGTGGCGCTGGAGACGCGCGACGCGATCAACGCGGCGCGCTGAGGGGAGTAGTCGAGGCCGGTGACAGGCTCGGTCGAGACGTATAGGTCGGCGAGCCGCTGGCCATGCTTGAACCCGGAACCAGGAAGTGGGGTCGGACCCGCCAGGTCTGAGGTATCCCGGGTTTTGTAGTCAGGCTAAATAAGGGACAATACGTTCCAGAGGCCCTATGACTACGAAACCAGAAAAAACCCCTGTGAAGGATGCTGACGCCCAGCCGAAGCATCGTTCTGTCTACACTAAAGAGTTCAAACTTGCTGCGGTGGCGCGCCTGAAGAGCGGCGGCCAGACTGCGGAAGCGCTCGCTATCGAACTTGGCATACGTCGCAATCAGCTCTACAAATGGGCTAAGGCGATCGAGCAAAATGGACCAGAAGCGAATTTCGGCAGCCGGGGGCGCAAGCCTGCCAGCGAGGAAAGCGAGCTCGTACTGGTTAAGCGCGAACTCAGTAGACTGAAGGAGGATTTTGAAATCCTAAAAAAGTTGCAGGCGTCCTTCACGCGGCTAAAGCGTTGAAGTACGCCTGTATTGAAGAGCAGCGCGAGCACTTTCCTGTGCGTTCGCTTTGTCGTGTGCTAGGGGTTAAGTGCGGCAGCTACTATGCTTTCCGTCGACGTCGCGGCACCGTCATGCCCAGCCAGGAAGACCTGGCATTGCGGGAACAGATCCGGAGCCTGCATGACTCGCATCGTCATGCTCTCGGGGCTGTCAAGACGTGGCGCGTGCTGAACGCCAAAGGCGTCAATTGCAGCAAGCATCAGGTGGCTCGACTGCGTAAGCTTGAATCGATCGAGGCCAAACGCAAGGCCAAATTTCGCGTCATGCACGCCCATCAACACACGGAACCGCCAGCACCTGATTTGCTCAAGCGATGCTTTACCGTGAAGGCACCGAACAAGGTCTGGGTCAGCGACATCACGACCATCCATACCCGTGAAGGCTGGCTGCACTTGGCCATCGTTCTCGATCTGTTTGCACGTCGGATCGTTGGATGGGCCATGAACCAGTGCCAGGATGCCTCGCTGCCAATCGGCGCATTACGGATGGCTTACGCCCAGCGTCAGCCAGGGCCAGGCCTCGTCTGCCATACAGATCAGGGTTCGGTGTACGGCTCCAAACCCTATCGGCGCGTGCTTGACGAGCGTGGCCTCAAGGCCAGCATGAGCCGCCGGGGCAACTGTCATGACAATGCCGTAGCAGAGAGCTGGTTTTCCACGCTCAAGAACGAGCTGACACGCCATGAGATCTATCCAACAAGGGCTGAGGCAATCGCCGCGATATCGGACTACATCGAGCTGTACTACAATGCACGGCGACCTCACCAAACGCTGAAATATCTCAGCCCCGTTGAGGTCGAAAAAGAGTTCTTAATTCTTAATTGAACTGGCTACAGAATCCGGGCTACCTCAGACTGACCCCGGCTTTCCGGCGCGGGTTTTATTCACGCCAGCGTCCCGCCGAACAAGTGCCGGCCCGGCGACCAAGGGGGCTGATGAACTTAGGGGTCAGTCCCGCAGGGACAGACCCCAGCCGGCTGCTGCGTCAATACGGTTGCGGCACGATCATCTCGGCATACTCGTACAACGCCCCCAGAATCTGCTCGGCACGCTCGTCCGCTTCGGCCGACAGGTGATCGATCTCGCCGAACAGCTGGTCGATGCTGCGCGCACCATCGGCGCCTTCCAGCAGGCGGGCCGCGCGGTGCTGCTCCCAGTGCTCCAGTTCATGCTCCGTCAGCGTCTCGGGGAAGTTGCGGGCGCGGTAGCGGAACACGAGTTCCCCCAGGCGCTCGTCTTCGAAGTGCGGCGCCATCGTTGCCAGGCGCTGCGGGTTTTCGCGCCGCAGCGTATCCAGCAGGCGCCGGTCGGTGGAGCCGACGAAGCCGCCGTACAGGTCTTCGTCCACGTCGCCCGGTTCGCTCGCCGGGCGGTGGAACACCTGCGCCCAGGTGGACGACATGTCCGGCCCCGCCTTGGCGAAGGCCGCGTGCGCCTGGGCGCGCTCCAGGTCCATGCCCCAGCGGTCGGCCATCTGCGCCGTCAAGGTCTTCAGGTTCGACACCAGCATCGGCGATTTGTTCAGGTGGATCGTCTTGATCGGCAGGCGCGTCATGCCCTCGGGCAGGTCGGCGCTGCGGGTAAACATGCGCTGGCGGATCGTATCGACATCGAGCTCGAACAGTTCGCGCGGGTCATGGTGGCAATCCCACACGATCAGCTCGTTCTTGTTGGTGGGGTGCGGTCCCAGCGGCCATACCAGCGCCATGCAGCCCCGTTCGGCCGGGAACATGCCCGACACGTGCAGGAACGGCTGGCGCAGCTCGTGCGCCAGGTGCATGCCGACCTCCTGCGCCACGCGGTCCTTCTTGTGCAGGGCCAGGCAGAAGTCGAACAGGCGCGGCTGCCTGGCGCGGATCAGGCGGGCCAGGCCGATCGTCGCGCGCACGTCCGACAGCGCATCGTGGGCCGCCTCGTGCTGCAAACCGTTGGCCGCTGTCAATAATTCAAGTTTGAAGCTGGGCTTGCCGTTATCTCCCACAGGCCAGTTGATACCGTCCGGCCGCAGGGCGTAGCACATGCGCACGACGTCCAGCAGGTCCCAGCGGCCGCAGCCGTTCTGCCATTCGCGCGCGTACGGATCGATCAGGTTGCGCCAGAACAGGAAGCGCGTCACTTCGTCGTCGAAGCGGATCGTGTTGTAGCCGACGCCGATCGTGCCGGGCTCGGCAAACGCCGCCTCGATGACTTTGGCGAACTGGTACTCGGGCACGCCTTGCTGCAGGCACTGCTGCGGGGTGATGCCCGTGATCAGGCAGGACTGCGGGTCGGGCAGGTAGTCGCTGGCCGGCTGGCAGAACAGCATGATTGGCTCGCCGATCTCGTTCAGCTCCGCATCGGTACGGATGGCGGCGAACTGGGCGGGGCGGTCGCGGCGCGGCACGGCGCCGAAGGTTTCATAGTCGTGCCAAAGGAAGGTGTGGTTGCTCATGGTTCGCAGGTGGTAGCGCAATTCGAATCGAAATCCAAAGCGCAGGTCGTCATCATCGGGCCCCTTTCGGGGAGTGCCCTCCAGGAGGATTATCGTGGCAAACTCTGTTTCTCTCAACGCAAAATCCGTCCCCGCCGACGCGCGGGTCGCCAACCAGGGTGAGGTGACCCCGACCCAGCGCGCCAAAATGGCACTGAACGCCTCCATCGTGCAGGCATCGGCGTCGATCTCCATCGGCGCCGCCGACGACCCGCAGGCCTTGCTGTACAAGACGGCCATCACCAGCATCAACGAGGCCCTGCAAGCGGAACTGGGCGAGAATGCCGTCCAGAACGCGGCTTCCCAGGACAACTCGCCGCAGGGCACGGCGGATCGCATCCTCGCGTTGTCCACGGGCTTCCTCGACAGCTACAAGAAGCAGCACCCCGATATGGAAGACTCGGCCGCGCTGGAAAAGTTCATCGCAACGATCAAGGACGGCATCGAACAGGGCTTCAAGGAGGCGCGCGGCATCCTGAAAGGGCTGGATGTACTGGGCGGCGACATTGCGGGCAATGTCGACAAGACGTACGAGCTGGTGATGAAGGGCCTGGACGAGTTCGCCGCAAAGACGGCGCAGCCGCAGGCAGAGAACGCCTGACGCTACGCCGCGGCAGCGCCGGCAGGCCGGGAGGCCACGGCGCTGGGGTCGACCTCGACGCGGTTGCGCCCGGCCGCCTTGGCCCGGTACAGCGCGGCGTCGGCGGTGGCGACCAGACCCTGTTCGTCCTGGCCGGGCACGAGGCTGGCCACGCCGAACGAGGCCGTGATGTGGGGCAGGGCGGTGTCATCCGCGAACACGGCCGCCTGGCGCACCCGTTCGCACAGGCGCTGCGCCACGGTGGCGGCAACGCTGCCGCACGTGTCCGGCAGCAGAACCATCAGCTCCTCGCCGCCGTAGCGCACCGCACAGTCGGTGGGACGCAACGCGCCAGCCAGCACCTGGGCGGCCGTGCGCAATGCCTGGTCGCCCTGCGGATGGCCGTAACGGTCGTTGAACCGCTTGAAATGGTCGATATCGAGCATGACAACCGACAGTGGCCGGCCACTCTGCGCCGCCGTCGCCACCAGCCGCGGCAGCATGTCGTTGAGCCAGGCGCGGTTGTGCAGGCCCGTCAGGCCGTCGTTCATCGACAGCTGGCGGTAGAACTCGCCCAGCTTCTGGCGCTTGCGCAACTGCACATTGGCCGCGCGCACGCGGAACGACAGCAAGCGCAACAGGTTGCGTGCCACGCCGTCGGACTCTTCGATCAGCCGCCACGCGACGTCGGCCCCGACCAGCAGCAGTTCGGTGGGTTCCAGGGCCGTCAGGATGGCCGGGTCGGGCTCGTCGTCCAGCACGGATTGCTCGCCCACGCTTTCGCCCACCAGGATCTTGGTCCTGACGCTGGCCGGGCGGCCCGGTTCGTCGGCATCCGTCTGCAGCGCCAGCGCGCCGCGCAAGACGATCGTCAGGCGGGGCCGATGGGCATCCGAGACGACCTCGCCGGCCTCGGCCAGCATCACGGGGCATGCCGCCAGCAAGGCGCCGGCCGAGCGGATGTCGGCGTCGCGCAGCAAGTGCAGGTCGGCGGGGCGGTGGGAGGACGCGGCAAAATTGCTCAGGAGCTTCATCGTTGGCTTTCGGCAAGACTGGCGCCATCATAGCGCAACCGGTCCCGGATATGCTTCAATCGCAGCATTTCTCACGGATCTTTACAACACCATGTCATTTACCGACGCCCTCGGCCAGCAGCACGCTGCCGCTCCGCATGCCCGCATCGTTTCGCTGGTGCCCTCGATCACTGAGTTGCTGTGCGACCTGGGCCTGGCCAAGCAGCTTGTCGGGCGCACCGGGTTCTGTATCCACCCGGCCGACGTCGTGCGGGAGATCCCGAAAATTGGTGGTACGAAGGACGTCAATCTCGACAAGATCCGCAAGCTGGCGCCCACCCACCTCGTCGTCAACATCGACGAGAACGAAAAGCCCACCGTCGACCGGCTGGCCGAATTCGTGCCCCATATCGTTGTCACGCACCCGCTGCTACCGGAAGACAACCTGCCGCTGGCACGGCTGCTGGGCGGAATCTTCAACGCGGACGAACGTGCCGATGCGTGGTGCCGCGAGTTCGAAGCGGCGCTGGCCGCCTTGCGCGCAGCGCCCAAAGGCCCACCGCAATGCGTGCTGTACTGCATCTGGCAAGACCCATGGATGACGGTATCGCAGGACACGTACATCGCCGCCATGCTGGCCGAGCTGGGCTGGACGGTGCCCGCGCTGGGCGACGTGCGCTATCCCCGCTTCGAGTGGAACGACGCGTTGCTGGCGCAGGTCGACCTGGTGCTGCTGTCGTCCGAGCCGTACCGCTTCACGGAAGCGCACGTGGACGCGCTGGAACGCCAGATCGGCAAGCCGGTGCTGCTGGTCGACGGGGAAATGATGTCGTGGTACGGCAGCCGTGCGCTGCACGGCGTGCGGTACCTGGCGGGGCTGCCCGCGCTAGCGGGCCGCTGAGGGGATTACTCTTCGGTCGGCTCGACGAGGTCGGCCACCGGCACGGCCTTCTGCTTGTCGTGCAGCTTGCCCAGGGCGCTGTCGAGCGCGCGCTTGAGCTTGTCCGCGGCGCGGTTGATGGCCTGGTGCAGCGATTCGGCGTGATCCGTCACGACGACTGGCTGGTAGCCGTTGACGCGCGCTTCCATCATGCAGCGGTTGTCGCCATCGGCGGACTTCTGCGCCACATTGTCGCTCAAGTGGACTTCGACGCGGCCGATCTGCTCGCCAAAACGGCCGATCGCGGCCTGCACCACCTCGGCGACGTGGTCGTCCAGCGCGGCGGTGTGGTCGATGCTTTTATCGGTGTTGACTTGAATCTGCATGGTGAGCTCCTTTTCGTTATCGGTATGGCCCCATCTTACGCCGTCCCCGCCCACATGGCCGTTAAGTGCAGCACATTGCTCAGGAATAAGTCCGAAAACCTTGATGCAGATTACTTTTGTGCCGCCGCCAGCTCTTTCTCATGGTGGGGGAAGCGGTCCATCCGCGCCAGTACGGGGAACAGCCGGATCCAGCCGGCCGTCACGGCCAGGGTGACGGCGCCGCCGAAGACGACGGCCCGCTGCAGGCCGAACCAGCCGGCTGTCACGCCCGACTCGAACTCGCCCAGCTCGTTGGACGCGCCGATGAAGACGGAGTTGACGGCACTGACCCGGCCGCGGATCGCGTCGGGCGTCTCGAACTGCACCAGCAGGTGGCGCACGTAGACGCTGACCATGTCGCCCGCGCCCATCACGAGCAGGCAGGCGAGGGCGATGGCAAAACTGTCCGTCGCGCCCAGGATCACGGTGCCCAGGCCGAACAGGGCAACGCCGCCGAACATCCACAGGCCGACCCGGCGGGTGATGGGGAAGAAAGCCAGCGCGACCGAGCACAGCGCCGCGCCCGCGCCCGGCGCCGTGCGCAGCAGGCCCAGGCCGGTGGGGCCGATATGGAGCACGTCATGGGCCAGCGCCGGCAGCAGCGCCGTGGCGCCGCCGAACAGCACGGCAAACAGGTCCAGCGACATGGCACCCAGCACCACCGGGCGCGAAAACACGAAACGCAGGCCTTCCAGCACGCTGTGCCACGTGGGCGGGTCGCGGTGCGTGGCCTGCGGCGGCGACTTGGTCAAGGTCATCAGGATCGTCGAGGCCAGCAGCAGCGCGGCCGCCACCGCGTACACGACGGTCGGGCCGTACAGGTACAACAGCCCGCCCAGCGTGGGGCCGAGGATCACGGCAACGTGGAAGCTGGAGCTGGACAGGGCCACCGCCTTGCTGAAGTCCTGCTGGGGCACCAGGTTGACGAGGATCGCCTGCGTGGCCGGCCCCATGAACGCACGGGCGCTGCCGAACAGCACCAGCACGGCAAACACGGGCCAGATGGCCTGCATGCCGCTGAGGGTAAACACCAGCAGGGTCAGCCCGACCAGCAACTGCAGGCCGAGGCAGATGGTGATGATGACGCGGCGGTTGTAGCGGTCGGCGGCGTGGCCGGCCAGCAGGATCAGCAGCAGGAACGGAGCGAACTGGGCCAGGCCGATCATGCCCAGGTAGAACAGGTTGTGCGTCATCGAATAGACTTGCCAGCCGATGGCCACGTTCTGCATCTGCACGGCCAGCGTGCCGAGGATGCGGGCACTCAGGTAGAACGAAAAATTGCGGTGACGCAGGACGGAAAAACCGTTCGAGGAAGGGGGCATGGCGGCAGGGGGCAAGCCCGGCGGCGCCAGCCGCCGGGGAACGACGGATCAGGGCTTGGCGAGGTCGGCTTCGGTGGTGAACGAGTCGGCATAGAACTCGTCGGCCGGCAGCCGGCACTGCGCCGTGAAGTCGCGCTTGGCCGATTCGACGACGATGGGCGCGCCGCACGCGTACACCTGCCAGCCGGACAGGTCGGGCAGGTCGGCCACGACGGCCTGGTGCACATAGCCGGTGCGGCCGCTCCAGTCGTCCTCGGGCAGCGCGTTCGAGACCACCGGCACGTAGCTGAAGTTCGGCAGCTCCTCGGCCCACTGGCGGCACAGCGCGTCCATGTACAGGTCCTGCGGGCGGCGCCCGCCCCAGTACAGCACCATCTTGCGCTGCGACTGCGTTGCCTGCATCTGCTCGACGATCGCCTTGATCGGCGCGAAGCCCGTGCCGGAGGCCAGCAGCACCATCGGCTTGTCGGAGTCCTCGCGCACGAAGAACGTGCCCAGCGGACCCTCGAAGCGCAGGATGTCGCGCTCCTTCATCGTGCCGAAGACCTGGTCGGTAAACAGGCCGCCCGGCATGTGGCGGATGTGCAGGCTGATGGGACCCTGGCCGGGCGCCGTGGCCATGCTGTAGCTGCGCCGCTTGCCGCCCGGCAGCAGGAATTCGATGTACTGGCCGGCGCGGTAGTCCAGCACTTCGTTGGCCGGGAGCTGCAGCGAAATGACGATGACGTCCGGTGCCAGCCGCTCCAGCGTCGCCACGCGCGACGGCATCTTCTTCAGCGGGAAGTCGCCGCTGCCGGCCACTTCGCGCGCTTCGATCACGAGGTCGGAGTGCGGCAGCGCGCAGCAGAACAGCGACATGCCGGCGCTTTCCTCTTCCTCCGTCAGCGCGCGGCGCTGGTGCGGCTTGTGCGTGATCGAACCGGACACGACCTTGCCCTTGCAGGAACTGCAGGCGCCATTCTTGCAGCCGTACGGCAGGCCGACGCCGGCCCGCATCGCGGCCGCCAGCACGGTTTCGTCGTCGTCGCATGCAAACTGGTGGCCGCTGGGCTGAACAGTGATCTGAAACGTCATACAATCCTTATGATGAAAATTCCAAAAGAACAAAAGAGCGGCAGGCCGCGCCTGTTGATCCTCGGCTGCGGCGATGTCGGCATGCGCCTGTTGCCGCTGTTGCGGGCGCGCTATCGCGTGTTTGCCGTCACCAGCCAGCCGGCCCGCTTCGAGGAGTTGCGCGCGGCCGGGGCCGTGCCGGTGCTGGCCGACCTGGACCAGCCGCGCACCCTGCGCCGCCTGGCCGGCCTGGCGCACACGGTGATCCACCTGGCGCCGCCGCAGCCGGAAGGCGCGCTGGACCGCCGCACCCGTCATGTGACCGCCATTCTACCCGAGGGCGCGCGGGTCGTTTATGTCAGTACTACGGGGGTCTACGGCGACCTGCAGGGCGCGCTGGTGGACGAGACGCGGCCGGTCGCGCCCCGCAATGCGCGCGCCCAGCGCCGCGTCGATGCGGAACGGGTGCTGCGGGCCTGGGCGCGGCGCGCGCAGGGCCGCCTGGCGATCGTGCGCGTGCCGGGCATCTACGCGGCCGACCGCCTGCCGCTGGCACGCCTGCACGCGGGCACGCCGGCGCTGGCGCCGCAGGACGATGTCTACACCAACCATATCCACGCCGACGACCTGGCGGCCATCGTGCTGCGGGCATTGCGGCGCGGCCAGCCAAGCCGCGTGTATCACGCCGTCGACGATTCCGAAATGCGCATGGCCGACTACTTCGACGCGGTGGCCGATGCGTTCGCGTTGCCCCGGCCGCCGCGGCTGCCGCGCGCGCAACTGGTTTCGGCCGTCTCGCCCGCGCTGCTGTCGTTCATGTCCGAGTCGCGCCGGCTGGCCAATGGCCGCCTGAAGCGCGAGCTGGGCCTGCGGCTGGCCTATCCGACGGTGGCGGACGGCCTGCGCGCGGCCATGCTGGAGCACGCCAAGCCATAGCGTGGCGGCGGATCCACACGGGTACCTCCCTTTGCGGCAGCACAATCGCGTTGCCGCTGCGTGCGGCTAACGTAGGCGGACACCATCAGGAGGTCATATGGACGCCTACCCGCATCCGGACCCGCAGCAGCCGCCACAACAGGACTTGCAGCAGGACTTTATCCGGTCCCGTTACCTGCATCCCAGCAAGGAAGCCGTGCGTGCCTGGTTGGCGCGGCGCCTGCGCGACCGGTTGCCGCCACCGCCGCCCGCCACCATCCGGCGCGAGCTTGGCTGGCACGTGGCACAGCCCGCGCTGGCCGGCCCCACCACCCCAGCGGCGCTGCCGCTGCCGCTTGCCCTGACCAGCCTGGCAGCGTTGACGCTGGCAGCCTGGTGTTGGTCGGTAATCTGTCCAGGATACCCACCCCCGTTGTCAAATAAAAATGATCGGGGAATTTCCTAGCACAAGAAAACGGGTTAGAATCTCACACATTCTCACAAACGTCGCCATATATTGTTTTAAGGCAACGAATGCGACGGTTTTTCATCGAAGCGTGCCCGGCAGCCATCGCCGACGCCGTGGATGAAGGGTGCAGCCGTCGATAATTTGTCCGCAATGTCGTATTTTCGCCAACGCGACCGCTAACGTAAGATTGATCATGCTACTGAAAGAAGTCACGGCCTCGCCGACATATAACCCGAACCGCGTCCTGGACGCCATCATTGAAAAGCTGCAGCTGAAGAACGACGCCGCGTTGTCGCGCGCGCTGGAAGTGGCACCGCCCGTCATCAGCAAGATTCGCCACAACACGCTGCCGATCGGTGCGACGATCCTGATCCGCATGCACGAGATCAGCGATTTCTCCATTCGCGAACTGCGCGACCTGATGGCGCACTGATACTCGATGGATGGCCCGGTCGCACCGGGCGCCACGAACAAAAACGGCCGGTCCCTCGCGGGAGCCGGCCGTTTTGCGTGGCGCCGTGGCAGCGCCGATACTGCTTAGTCGGCAGCCAGGCGTGGCCGTTCGTTGTAGAAGGCGCCCTGCGCCGGCGCGGCGGCTTGTATGCGGCCGGAATACGCGGTCTCGGTGCCGATCCGGCCCGAGTAGGCGGTCTTGGCGGCGACCCGGCCGGAGTAGGCGGTCTGGTCGGCGACGCGGCCCGAGTAGGCGGTCTGGTCCGCTACGCGGCCGGAGTACGCTGTCGCCGTCTGGGCGGCAACGCGACCGGAGTAGGCGGTGGCGCTGGCTACACGGCCCGAATAGGCGGTCTGGTCGGCGACGCGGCCCGAGTAGGCGGTCTGGTCCGCTACGCGGCCGGAGTACGCTGTCGCCGTCTGGGCGGCAACGCGACCGGAGTAGGCGGTGGCGCTGGCTACACGGCCCGAATAGGCGGTCTGGTCGGCGACGCGGCCCGAATACGCCGTCTGGTCCGCCACGCGGCCGGAGTAGGCCGTGGCGACGCGGCCGGAATACGCCGTCGCGCTGACGTTCGGTTCGCTGACGCGGCCCGAGTAGGCCACGGCGGCGCCGATCGTCGGCTCGGCCACGCGGCCGGAATAGGCGGTGGCGGCACTGATGCGCCCCGAGTATGCGGTCTGGTCGGCCACCCGGCCCGAATAGGCGGCCTGGTCGCTCACGCGGCCGGAGTAGGCCGTCGCAGCCGGTTCCGTGCCGCGCGCGCCGATGCCGTACGGCTCACCGAAGGTCTCCTCGTACAGTTCCTTCATGCGGTCGCCGACGCGGCGATGCGCCGCTTCGTCATCCTCGCCGCGCAGGCCGATGTACGGGAAGTGGTGCAGGAAGTAGCCGAACACGGCCTCGCAATCGATGGCGTATTTCATCGTGTCGAGGATGTGGTAGTGCCAGAAGATGTCGACGTCCGTCAGCGGCGCCGTCTGCTCTTGCGGGAACATCTTCATCAGGTACAGGAAACGGCGGTATTCGAATTCGACGGCATTGACCTTCTCCAGCGACCAGCCTTCGCCGGATTCCACGTGCATCAGCTTGACCTTGATCGGTTCCAGGTCCAGGGCGGCAATGGCGTTGAAGTGTTCGGATGAAATCATGGGTGAATCCCTTCTGCGTGATAGGAACAGGAGGCGTCGGAACAGCCGGGCGGCGGACGCCGAAGACACGTTCGAGAGCTGGAACGAGTGTTGATGTAGATCAACAGCGACTAGTATAGAGCTAGTCACTCCGATTACAAGCGGCAAGTTCAATCGTGCGCGGGCAACACAATTGGCGCAGAGGGAACGCGGCGGGGAGGGTGTTGCGGCAGGGGTACAGTGTAGTCGGGTGGGCTTGCCAGGACGGCTTGAAACCCGCGTCCCAGGCACCTGAAGGCGCCTGGCAGCTGGGGTCTTGCATGCCTTGCGGATCGAAACCGGGGACAACCCCGGAGGGACAGTCCCCGGACGCTCAGGCGTCGGCGCTGGCGCTCAGGCGCGGGCGCTCGGCGTAGAAGTGCGTTGGCGCATGGGTCGGGCTGCCGGAAAATGCGGTTCGCACCGGAGAACCCGAAAACGCCGTGCGTACGGGAGCACCCGAAAACGCGACCTGTGGCGCGCCCGAGAACGCGGTGCGCACGGGCGCGCCGGAGAACGCCGTTCGAACAGGGGCGCCAGAGAACGCTTTCCGTGCCGCTTCCCTGGCCGGCGCGCCCGAGAAGGCAACGCCGGCGGCGCCGTACGGTTCGCCGAACGTGTCCTCGTACAGCTCCTTCATGCGCGCACCCACCCGCTCATGGGCCTCTTCGTCGTCCTTGCCGCGCAGGCCGATATATGGGAAGTGATGCAGGAAGTAGCCGAACACGGCCTCGCAATCGGTCGCATACTTCAGCGTGTCGAGGATGTGGTAATGCCAGAACGTATCCACGTCCTGGAGCGGCGCGGTTTGTTCATGCGGGAATTTCTTCATCAGGTAGAGGAACCGTCGGTACTCGAACTCGACGGCGTTGGCGCGCTCGAGGGTCCAGCCTTCGCCCGATTCGGCATGCATCAGCTTGACCTTGATGGGTTCCAGATCCAACTCGGCAATAACCTTGAAATCGCCTGTGTCCATGGTTGTTTCCTTTCTTGGTTGAGAACAGCGGACCGGATGATTGTCACCATCCATCGATACACCTGGTACTGCACAACGCTTGGGGGAAAACTCCTAGTGTTCAGCGAACTGCCCGATAAACGGCATCAGTGCTCCTTTGTAAGATACGGGGACGGAAACGGTAATGGTCGTGCCGCCGTCGGGCACGCTGCTGATGGCACAGGTGCCACCCAGCAGGTTGATGCGCTCCTCGATGCCGACGAGGCCGAACGAGCCGTTCTTGTTGCGGCTGGCAGCCTGCAGTCCCACGCCGTTGTCGGTAATGCTCATCTGCAGCAGCCCTTGCTGCTGGTGCAGTTCGACCTTTACCTGCGTGGCGCGGGCGTGCTGGCAGATATTGCTGAGCGACTCCTGCAGCACCCGGAAGAAGGCGGTGGCGCAGCGGTCGTCGATGTCGACGTCGCCGCCATGCTCGATCAGCTCGCAGTCGATGCCGGAGCGCTTGCGGAACTGCGCCACCTGCCACTCGACGGCGGCATTCAGGCCCAGGTCCAGCACGTTCGGCCGCAGGTCGTTGATGATGTGGCGCACGCTCTTGATCGTGTTGTCGATCTGGTTCAGCGTGTACTTGGCGCGCGCGTGCAGGTATGGATGGCGCTTGGCCGTGCGGGTGGCCAGGATGTCCGCCTCGATCCGCAGCGCCAGCAGGTTCTGGCCCAGGTCGTCGTGGATCTCGCGGGCGATGCGCTTGCGTTCCTCTTCCTTGATCTGGTCGGCATGCGCGGCCAGCCGGCGCAAGCGCTGGTGCGACAGTTGCAGCTTGGCCTGGCTGTCGCGCAGCTCGCGCGTCATCGCGTGGGCGATCTTGAGCGCCCGCTTGCGCGAGGAAGCCAGCGTATGGAACAGCGCGTAGAGCAGCAGGCAGCTGACCGAACCGGCCAGTCCGGCCAGCCATGGCAGGTAGGCGTCGAAGCGCGAGTACAGCGCGGCCTTGGGGGCGCTGAAGTAGGCGGTCCAGATGCGGCCGTTGAAGTCGATCGGCAGCATGTGCTGGAACGTGTCGGCGGGCGCGTCCACGCGGCCCGTTGCCACGCTGTCGAACAGCAGCTGCCGGGTGTCACCCAAGGTCGTGGTGCCGTCCGCCGCCCGGCGACCGACGTCGTACAGTTGCAGGCGGACGTTGGGGACAGGCATTTCGTCCAGCGCGCCCTGCAGCAGGCGCGGCACGGAGAACCCGATCCCCACCGAGCCGATGTAGGCCGCGCGCCGCTGCGCCACGGTGCCAATCGGCATGTCGCGCTGGTACACGGGCAGGCGCATTCCCAGGTCGGCCCCGGTGGGCCGCGCCAGGATGCCGATGGGCCGGCCCGACGAGGCGATCTCGCCCGTATCGCGCGAGTGCGCCAGGACGGTGGCAACGTGCGGCTTGGCCGCGATGTCGTTGCCGTACTTTTCGCCGAAGCCGGCGATGGGCTCGAGCAGCGTCAGGATCTCGTAGCTGGGCCGCCGTCCAGCCGGCAGCAGCGTGAAGTCCGGATACCCTTCCAGCCGCGCGTCGCTGTCGCGCATGGCTCGCTCGAAGCCGTCGCGCTCGCCGTCGCGCACGTGCTGGGCGAAATTGATGTTGTCGATGGCGGGGAAATTGTGGCCAAGGTCGAGGCCGCGCACGAAGCGCTGGAAACTGGTGCGCGACGTGTAATCGCTGGCCTGGAAGAAGCTGGCGGCGGCGCGTAGCACGTCCGAATACGTCTTGATGCGCGAGGCGATGCTGAACTGGGCCGTACGGGCATGGTTGCTGAAGCGTTGGCGGGCGTCCGTTTCGATCGAGCGGGCCGCGGCACCATAGAACAGCACGCCGGCGCCCAGCGACAGCAACAGGCCCGGCCACCATTGCGGGTTTGCCGGGAGTGCATGCCCGATGGGTCGAAATAATGCATGCATGATCGATATGGCCCGGTGTGTATTGTGCTGTCTTAAATATATGAACTAAAGTATAACTTCGTCAAGCCCCTTCTGACCAAATGCAACCCGAAGTTATTCATAGAACGTAACCGATACATAATCGCGACACGATAATTGTCCGGTTATCGGCAATGCTTGCATGCCGCTACCAGAATTCGCTGTAACTGACCAGCTGGGAAGACTGCCAGCTGAGCATTTCCGCAGGTGAACAGGCATTGCCGCAACCGTCCGGGGATGTGATCGCACGGCAGAGATAATGTGATCGACGTTAGTTTTTCGTAAATATCGGGTTGCCAGTAAATACGCCTTCATTCACGCATTGTCCTGAACAAGGCGAAAAAAAACCGCCGTGACGGCGGTTTTTTAATCGCATATGAATAGGCTTTATTTTGCGGCCCAGCTGTCTTTCAGCGTGACGATGCGGTTGAAGACGGGCTTGCCCGGCTGCGAATCGACGCGGTCGGCGACAAAGTAGCCGTGCCGTTCGAACTGGAAGCGCTGCTCGGCCTGCGCGTCCTTCAGCCCCGGCTCCAGGTAGGCCGTGATGACTTCCTTCGAGTGGGGGTTGAGGAACTGCTTGAAGTCCTTGCCGCCGGAGTCCGGCTGCGCGTCCGTGAACAGGCGGTCGTACAGGCGTACCTCCGCTTCCAGCGCGGCGGCCGCGCTGACCCAGGTGATGGTGCCCTTGACCTTGTAGTTGTTGGCGCCTTCCGTGCCCGATTTGCTGTCCGGGAAGTAGTTGACGTGCACGGCCGTGACCTTGCCGTTCTCGTCCTTGTCGTAGCCCGTGCATTCGGCCACGAAACCGTACTTCAGGCGCACGCGCGCACCGGGCTGGCCGTCGATCGGTGGATAGAAGCGGAAGTAGCCCTTGCTCGGCACTTCCATGAAGTCTTCCTCCTCGATCCACAGCTCGCGGGTGAACGGGAACGTACGGTTGCCCAGCTCGGGGTGGTGCGGGTGGACGGGCGAGCTGCACTCGACGCTGTCGTTGGCGTCGAAGTTGTCGACGATCAGTTTCAGCGGACGCAGCACGGCGATCGCGCGCGGCGCTTTCGGGTCGAGGTCCTCGCGCACGGCGCCTTCCAGCACGCCGTAGTCGATCCAGCCGTCGGACTTGGTCACGCCGGTGCGCTCGGCCATCAGCTGGATGCCTTCCGGCGTGAAGCCGCGGCGGCGCATGCCCACCAGGGTCGGCAGGCGCGGGTCGTCCCAGCCGTCGACGATGCCTTCCTCCACCATCTGGCGCAGCTTGCGCTTGGAGGTGACGATGTAGGTCAGGTTCAGGCGCGCGAATTCATACTGCTTCGGTACCGGTTGCTGGAAGAAGCCGCCTTGGGCCAGGGTGGCGAGCAGCCAGTCGTAGAACGGCCGGTGGTCCTGGAACTCCAGCGTGCAGATCGAGTGCGTGATGTTTTCCAGCGCGTCCGAGATCGGGTGCGTGTAGTCGTACATCGGGTAGATGCACCACTTGTCGCCCGTGCGGTGGTGATGCGCGTGGCGGATGCGGTAGATGGCCGGGTCGCGCAGGTTCATGTTGGGGGACGCCATCGCGTCCTCGCTGATCTTGGCGCGCAGGATGTGTTCGCCGTCCTTGTATTTGCCGGCCTTCATGTCGCGGAACAGCTGCAGCGATTCCTCGGCGGGGCGGTTGCGGAACGGCGAGTTGGTGCCCGGCGTATTGAAATTGCCGCGGTTGGCCGCCATCTCGTCGGCGCTCTGGCTGTCCACGTAGGCGTAGCCGGCCTTGATCAGGTACTCGGCCATGTCGTACAGCTTGTCGAAGTAATCGCTGGCGTAGTACAGGTGCGTGCCGGCGCCGACCGGGCCTTTGTGTTCCCAGTCGAAGCCCAGCCACTTGACGCTGTCGATGATGGAGTCGACGTATTCCTGTTCTTCCTTGGCCGGATTGGTGTCGTCGAAGCGCAGGTGGCAGCGGCCGTCGTAGTCGCGTGCCAGGCCGAAGTTCAGGCAGATCGATTTCGCGTGGCCGATGTGCAGGTAGCCGTTCGGCTCCGGCGGGAAGCGGGTGATGACGGACGGCAGGCCGTCGCGCCGGTGCGCGCCCGTGGCCAGGTCCTGTTCGACGATGTTGCGCAGAAAATTCGGTGCGGGAGCGGCAGTAGCGGCAGTTTTGTCGTTGCTCATGTAAAAAGGCAGAAATTAGAGTCGAATTGGGCGCATTTTACCGTACGCGCGCGCAGGCGTCGGGACGGCGCGCGCATTTATATAGGATAATTCGTCCTTCGCCCGGAGCGCGCGCACCCGTCCATGCGGCGCGCGCGCTCCCGCACCAAGACGACCCAGGAGATTTATGGACAATTTGTACAACGTGCTCGGTGTCGCGCCCAATGCCTCGGAAGAGGACATCAAGAAGGTTTACCGGTCGCTGGCCATGCGCTTCCACCCGGACCGTAATCCGGAGCCGGGCGCCGCCGCGCGCTTCCAGGCCATCGCCAAGGCTTACGAGGTGCTGTCCGACCCCGTCAAGCGCGACGAGTACAACCAGAGCCTGAACCACCGCATCATCATCGATCCGGAAAGCGAGGCGTACCAGTTGTGGCGCTCCGTGTTCGGACTGCACGGCGTGACGTTGCCGGCCGAGTGACAGAAAATTCAAGAAAGTTCGCAATGAGAAAAGTACACCCCGAGTTCGCCTACCAGTCGCGCGAGCTGGCCGCCCAGATCGACGGCATCCTGGGCGACCCGCCCGACCGCAAGAACTACAAGCTGATGCTGGACGCGCTGGTCGACGAATACGCCAACGGCGGCGGCATCGAGGACCTGAACATGATGGCGTTCGCGCTGGTCGACGTGATCCAGTTCAGCGATCCGAAGGCCATCCTGGCCGATGCCGGCGACTATGAGTACGGCGACCCGGCGCGCGTGTTCGCGGCCGCGTCCTGCCCGGAAGGCAAGCCGGCACAGATGCTGGCCGCGCTGGAAGAGAACCACCCGGACCTGGGGCGCCAGGCCATCATCACGGCGTTCCTGCACAAGCATCCGCGCCTGTGGGACGACGACGACACGTCGCTCGACCAGCTGGCCGAAGGCGACGAAGGCGACGACGATGAAGACGACAACATGGTGAGCGACGATTTCGCCCAGATGTTCGATCAGGAAGGAGAGCAGAATGGCTGATAACGACAAGAACCTCCCCGCCATCAGCAAGCAGGTGACGGAGCTGGTGCTGGCGGGCTCGCTGAGCCACGCCGAGCAGGCCTTTGCCGAGGCGGCCGAGCAGCATGGCGACCTGGCCGTGGCCGAGGTGCTGGAGACGATCCCGCCGCACGTGACGGCGCTGCACATGGCCGGCTTCGACGGCGGCAAGATGTCGCTGGCGACCCTGCTGGTGCCGCCCAAGGCCTGGGCCGACAGCCTGGCCTACATCGCCGCGACGTGGAACGAGGACATGATCGAGGACGATCCCGAGCGCATCGCCGAGTCGCTGTTCGCGCACATCCACGGCGTGGTGTTCGCCACCGACGACGAGGAGCGCCGCAACGAACTGCTGCAGGAAGCGTCGGCCACCGACTGGGGCTGCACGGCGTTCGCCACCGTGTTCTCGCTGGCGCCGAAGGAAGTGCTGGAACTGGCCGGCGAGATCATCTCGAAGGGCCAGTACATCACGGCGCAGACGGCGTCCGACAACGACATCGCGCCGCTGGCGGTGGCGCTGGCCAAGGCCAGCGAGGATGGCTGGGACCGCGCGCTGTTCGAGCTGTTCCCGGAGTTCCGCCACAGCGCGGACCTGGCGGACGCGGAATTCTCGGACGATCCGGACGAGGAACCGGCCTTCCTGCAGCGCTCCACCAAGGAACTGTTGTACCGCATGCGCAAGCAGGTGCCGAGCACCCGCAACGCCAGCGGCCGTACCGGCCGCCGCAGCCTGGGCACGGGGATCTTCAACTGATGCTGCCGGCACTCGTAGGGGAAAACCTGCCGCGCCTGACGCGCGCGATCAAGCTCCTGGTCGGCGACACACGCCCGGATGCCGCGGTGGTGCTGGCCGACGAGCTGTCCGGCATCACGGCCATGGTGGCGGAGAAATTCACCAACAACCGCACGTCCGAAGGCATCCAGAAGGCCGTCAACCTGACGGTGGGCGGCGTCTCGCTGGGCCTCGAGAACGTGCTGACGCTCGACAGCGATGCGCAGGCGCTGGACTACCTCGTCGACAACGGCGCCGAGGCCGCGTTCCAGGTGGGCTTCCGCCAGTTGCGTGACCTGGCCGCGCTGCCGGAAGATACGCTGGTGGGCGAATACGACCAGGACCCGGTGTACGCCCAGCGCCGCCTGCGCGACATCTTCTTCGACATCTGCCTGACGGACCCGAACCAGAACTGGGACGGGCCCGCGCGCTACCAGCAGCAGCTCAAGCAGCGCCAGGAAGTGCAGGGCGTGGTGCGGCTGGCCAACTGGCTGCGCCGCCACAACAGCGAAGGCCCCGTCACGGACACGGACCTGAACGCGGAAGGCGTGATCGCGCTGGCGATCATCTTCGCTGTCGAAGGGGGCGGGCGCATCGTCGCGCGCACGGGCCAGAAGGAATTCGAGCGCTTCGTCAAGTCGGTCCGCAAGAACAAGCCCGACTACGAAGAGGGCTGGACGGCGCTGGTGGCCGCGGTGCCGGCGCAGCACCATCCGGTACTGCTGCACCGCATCGACCTGTACCGCCGCACCTGCACGGTGCTGCAGCACATCCCCGGCCGCACGGCCATGAAGACGCTGTTTGCGGAGCTGGAGAATTATGCGGGGTCGGAGCTGGAAGCCGATTACGACTGATTGCCGGCGCTGACTGGCACGCCGGGGACCGGCACCGTTGTACAGGAATCCTTCCGTACAACGGTGCCGGTCCCTTATCATTTGTACCATGCAAACCAACCCCACGATTTCCCGACTGCTGTCGGACCTGATGGCGCAGGCCAGGGCGCTGCACGAGGCCTGCCCGATCGGCTACCTGCGACAGCTGGAGGAAGCCACGACGGCCAGGCAGTTTCATGACGTGGCCTCGGCCCTGTGCTATGCCGCGAACTCGAAGGAACTGCGCGATGGCGCCGAGGACGAAGTCCACTTCTGGTGCCACGAGATCTGGCTGCAATGCCGCCAGCTGCGCGAGGCGTTGACGATCAGGCTGGTGCCGGGCACGGTGCAGCAGCACGGCGCGTGGCAGCGGGCGATCGCGCGGGCTGCGGCGAGCGAGTACCAGTTCGAACGGGAGGGCATTCTCGAGGCGAACCTGCTCGACGTCGAGTTGCATGGCGCGGCGCTTCGCGTCGTCAGGCGATGGGTGCATGCCGGGCAAACCGGCGAAAGCGCCCGGTTCGACCTTGCCTTGGATCCGGTCCAGGCCGAAGCAGTGCGCGCAAGGCTTGCCACCGCCGTCGAGATGCAGGGCTGGATCGACAGCGGGCAGGCGAGGGCGATGGCGCGGACGGCCGCATGACGCCGGCATTCGCGGAATTCACCCGGCAATATCACCTGACCGGTCGCGAGAAGGCCGATGGCTACGACTGGACGGCGTTTGCCGGCCTGGCCGACGACGAAAAGCCCGTCGTCTTCGACATGCTGGAGCAGGAACTGCCGTGGGCGTCCGACTGGTTCTTCGCGCTCGATCCCGCCCGGGCCCTGGTCGTGGCACAGCGCATAGAGCCCGGGTTGCGCGGTCGCTCCGGCGCCCACTGGCTGCAGCAGCAGATCGTGCGCTACGCCGGCGACCTGCGCTACCAGCGCCATATGATGGAGGACTATCCCAACTACACGGACCGGAACCGGGCGCAGGTCATCGACTCGCTCGCGGCGACGCCTGCGAACAGGGACACCATCGCATTCTTCAAGCAGCTCGTGACAACCGAGGTGCAGCACGATGCGGTGTTCCGTGCCGGCTGGGCGTTGCTGTCCGTGCTCGGCGTCCCCGGCTCGACCGAACCCGAACGGCACGTCTACCACCGCATCCTGGATGGCTTCCGCCAGCCGGAAGCGGCCGCCAGGCTTGCCGCGCTGGCGCAGCTGGCACCCTACGAAGCGCTGTGGCACAAGCGGCAAACACTGGTCGGCGCCGTCGCGGCCGCCATCGACAACAACCCGGAGCGGCAACACTATGTTGCCGACCTGGCGGACTACGCGCCGGCTGGACGTCCTGGCAGCATCCGGTACGGCCCCCGAAGTGCTGGCGCGGCAAGCATGGACAGTTCGCCGCGAGGTCGATGTCAAGCTTCACGCCCTCATGCCGGTGCCACTGCGCGACTACATCCGCCAGCACAACCTGGCCCGGTACCTCGATCCGTACGGTCCCACTTTCGAGGGCCTGATGGTGTCCGCCGCGCGCAAGACGCCAGATGCGTGCCAGACGGTGCTGGCGCTGTCCCTGCGGCCGCCAGTGCGGGACGAGCGGTTGCTGTCGGACTTCGCCACGTGGCTGCTGCAACAGGATGCGGCCTACCTGGACGCTGCCCTGCAGCAGCTGGAGGGAACGTATGGTCGATAAGTATGTTGTCGTGCCCCAGTTCGACGGTGCCACGGAACTGTTGAGGATCGATCTGTGCAGCGGTGCCATGGAGGTCGTGGCGGCGGACACTGTGGACGTGGCCCAACTCGCATTCGGCATGTTCGAGCGCGAGACCCTGGAGCGGCCCACGCAGCCCGTTGCCTTCCTGGCGACACCGGACGGCCCGCTGCTGTTGCTGGGCAGCGTGCGATGCCGGCCGGCGCCCGGCCAGACCCTGATCCACGTCGGGTCATCGTATGTGCAGGTGCGGCACGAGGGCCGTCACCTGTTCGGCCAGCACAGGACGGCCAGGAGCGGGATCGGCCTGCACCCGTACAACAACTGCCCGGAGGATGTCGATTTCTGGCGCTGGCTGGAACGGCAGATCGACGATCCGCGGTTCTACGCGACTTATACCAGGCCGATCCGGTATCTGGGCTAAGCGGGCGCCAGGCCCTGCGCGGCCGCCTCCGCCAACGCCACGAACGCCGCCACGCGCGGATTCCCGTCCTCCCCCCGTTGCGCCAGCATCATGGTGGTGGTCGCCGCCGGATCGGCCAGCGGCCGGTAGACGACGCCTTCCATCCGGATCCGGTCGAATGAGCTGGGCAGCACCGAGATGCCGATGCCGGCCGCGACCAGCCCGATGATCGTCGAGGCCTCGCCTGCTTCCATGGCGATCTGCGGCACGAAGCCGGCCGCGCGGCACAACCGGAAGATCTGCGGATAAATCCCCGTGCCCGCATTCTTCGGATACATCACGAACGGCAGGCCTGCCAGGTCCTTGATGGCCACCGTGTCCTGTGCCGCCAGCGGCGAGTCGGCCGGCAGTACCAGGCGCAGCGGGACATGCTGCAGTGTGGTCAGCCGGATCGTGTCCGGCACCGCGACCGACACGGCGCGGACAAAGCCCAGGTCCAGTTCGCGCGCCTCCAGGGCCGCCAACTGGGGTAACGTGGCCATCTCGTGCAACGTCAGCGCGACGCCGGGAAACTGCTGGCGGTACTGGCGGATGACGGTGGCGAACAGCGGCGTGAACGGTGTCGAGAACGTGAAGCCCACGCGCAGCTCGCCCGCTTCGCCGCGCGCGGCGCGGCGGGCGGTGTCCTTGGACTGCTCGGCCAGCGCCAGCATGCGGCGCGCATCCGCCAGGAACAGCTTGCCCGCTTCCGTCAGCCGGACCCAGCGCTTGCTGCGCTCCAGCAGCAGGGCGCCCACTTCCGCCTCCAGCGCCTGGATCTGCTGGCTTAGCGGCGGCTGGCCGATGTGCAGGCGCTCGGCCGCCCGCGTAAAGCTCAGCTCTTCCGCGACGGCGACGAAATAACGCAGGTGACGCAGCTCCATGTTATCGCTTTAAAGTATTAATGACGCCTCAAATATATATTGGACTCTAATCGGGTGCAAACCTACCATGGGTCCACTGTCCCACGAGGTTTCCATGTCCCGCATCGCCGTCGGCACGCCCGATTTTAAACGCACCAACCGCGCCATGTTCTTCGGCGGCTTTTCCTGCTTCGCCCTGCTGTACTGCGTGCAGCCGCTGATGCCGCTGCTGGCGCACGAGTTCGCGCTGACGCCGGCGCAGAGCAGCCTGTCGTTGTCCATCTCGACGGGGGCGCTGGCGCTGTCGCTGCTGGTGTCCTCGGTGGTGTCGGACCGGTTCGGCCGCAAGCCCATCATGGTGGCGGCAATGGCCGTGGCGGCGCTGATGACGCTGGCCTGCGCCTTTGCCGATGGCTACGGCCAACTGCTGGCTTTGCGTGCGCTGCTGGGCCTGGCGCTGGGCGGCATGCCCGCTATTGCGATGGCCTACCTGGGCGAGGAGATCGAGCCGGCGTCGCTGGGCCTGTCGATGGGCCTGTACATCAGCGGCAGCGCATTCGGCGGCATGTTCGGCCGGCTGCTGGCATCCACACTGTCCGATTTCCTCTCCTGGCGCGTGGCGATGGCCGTCATCGGCGCGGCCGGCATGCTGGCCGCCTGCGAGTTCTGGCGCAGCCTGCCCGCTTCGCGCCATTTTCGTCCCGGTGCCGGCGGGTTGCGCGCGCTGGGTGCCGGGCTGCGCCAGCACTTTACCGACGCTGGATTGCCCTGGCTGTTCGCCCTGGCGTTCCTGCTGATGGGCTGCTTCGTCAGCGCCTACAACTTCATCGGCTTCCGGCTGCTGGGCGCGCCGTTCGGCCTACGCCAGGGCGTGGTCGGCGCCATTTCGTTCCTTTACCTGCTGGGCATTTTCAGCTCCGTCTGGGCCGGCAAGCTGGCCGACCGGCTGGGGCGGCGCGGCGTGTTGTGGCTGGTCATGTCGGTGATGGCGGCCGGCCTGCTGCTGACGCTGTCCGGCTCGCTGATCGTCATCGTGCTGGGCATGGCGCTCACCACCTTCGGCTTCTTCGCGTCGCACTCGATCACCAGCAGCTGGGTGGGGCGGCGCGCGCGGCCGCCCCAAGCGCTGGCTTCGGCACTGTACCTGTTCTTCTACTACCTGGGCTCCAGCGTCGTCGGCTGGCTGGCGGGGATCCTGTGGGCGTGGGGCGGCTGGCATGGCGTGGTCGGGCTGCTGGGGACGCTGCTGGGAGCCGCGTTGCTGATCGCGCGCCGGCTGCGGGGCCTGGCGCCGCTCGAGCCGGCGCGGGCCCTGGCGCCGGCCGGTTGACTGCGTTTGAGCGGGCGCAAACGACGGCAACGCTGACGCAACCACCGGCGTCCGCGCTCCTCCAATGTTCAGCGGCGCAAGGGGTGCCGTGCCAGATGACATCGGACAGAGGAGGAATCATGTTGCCGGAACAGGAAATCCGCAATCGTCTCAGCAGTCTGCAGCTTGCCGTGGGCCATGCGGCCCAGGCTTTGTCCGCCGAGCGCCACCTGCCGGGGGAGCTGCGCGACTATATCCAGAAGCTGGACCACCACTCGGACCGCATTGCCGAGATCCTGGCGCTGCACGACACGCGGCGCATCGCCAAGCTGATCGCGGACATGGAATTGCTGGGCGCACGGGCACGGCGCGTGTGCAGCAGCGGGTTGCCGCTGTCGGGGCAGATGAAGTCGGCCGTCAACCATATGCACAATGAGCTGATCGATTTCAAGCAGCGCATGCATTGACAGCAAGGGTCTGTCCCCTCGCGGGACTGACCCTGAAGTTTGCGGCGTTCCGACTCATTTTGCGAAACTTCAGGGTCAGTCCCTGTGCAGGGACAGACCCTTGCGGAGCGGGCGCTCGAGGCAAGCGCAGGTGCAGGTTTGGCGCAGGCGACGCCAGGGCCGCGGTCGGAGCGCCTGCGGCAGTCTTTTACAGCACCCCGGCGGCCCGCAATGCCGCGATGTCGTCGGCCGTGTGGCCCAGCAGTTCGCCCAGCACCTCGTCGGTATGCTGGCCCAAGGTGGGCGGCGCCGTGCGCACGTCGGCCGGGGAGGCGGACAGGCGCATCGGGCTGCGCACGAGCTTGGTGCTGCCCGCCGTCGGGTGAGGCACATCCACGACCATGCCGCGCGCCAGCACTTGCGGATTCTTGTAGACGTCGTCCAGGTCGTTGATAGGTCCGCACGGGACGTTGACGGCTTCCAGCAGCGCGATCCACTCGTCGCGCGTCTTGGTTGCCACCATCCCGGCCAGGATCGGCACGAGGATGTCGCGGTTCTGCACGCGCAGCGGATTGGTCGTGAAGCGCGGGTCCGTCGCCAGCTCGGGGCGCCCGCCCGCCTCGACGAACTTGACGTACTGGCCGTCGTTGCCGGTGGCGACGATGATGTGGCCGTCCGCGCAGGCGAACGTCTGGTACGGCACGATGTTCGGGTGCGCATTGCCCCAGCGCTTGGGCGCCTTGCCGCTGTTGAGGTAATTGCTGCCCATATTGGCCAGCATGGCCACCTGCACGTCCAAGAGGGCCATGTCGATGTATTGGCCCTCGCCGGTGCGGTCGCGGTGGATCAGCGCGGCCTGGATGGCGATGGTGGCGTACATGCCCGTCATCAGGTCGCACAGCGCCACGCCGGCCTTTTGCGGGCCACCGCCGGGCAGGTCGTCGCGTTCGCCCGTCACGCTCATCAGGCCGCCCATGCCCTGGATCAGGAAGTCGTAGCCGGCGCGGTGGGCGTAGGGCCCGTCCTGGCCGAAGCCCGTCACGGAACAATAGACGAGGTCCGGCTTGACGGCTTTCAGCGACGCGTAGTCGAGGCCGTAGCGCTTGAGCTGGCCCACCTTGTAGTTCTCCAGCACCACGTCGGACTGCGCGGCCAGCGCGCGGATCAGTGCCTGGCCCTGCCCGGTCGAGATGTCGACGGTGACGGAGCGCTTGCCGCGGTTCGCAGCCAGGTAGTAGGCGGCCTCGCGGGTATCGCGGCCGTCGGCGTCCTTGGCGTAGGGCGGGCCCCAGGCGCGCGTGTCATCGCCGGCGCCGGGGCGTTCGATCTTGATGACGTCGGCGCCCAGGTCCGCCAGGTTCTGCGAGCACCAGGGCCCGGCCAGCACGCGCGACAGGTCGAGCACGCGGATGTGGCCCAAGGCTTTTGGCGTGGGTGCCGGAGTGGAAGAGGTTTGCATCGATGGTCTCGTTGTTGTTCGAAGGGCCACAGCTTAGCCTATCTGTACCCCGGCATCCACTCATGCTACTGTTATGGCCATGTGGCCCTATCCGACTATGATCGCCCACCGGGGCGGCGGTACCACGGCGCCGGAAAACACGTTCGCGGCGCTGGCGGCCGGCCTGCGCCATGGCTACCATGCCGTCGAGTTCGACGTGATGCTGGCACGCGACGGTGTCGGCGTGGTCATGCACGATCCCGAGTTCGGCCGGACGGTGCCCGGGCCCGGCAGTGTGGCCGGCACGGATGCCGCCGCCATCGCGGCGCTCGATGCGGGCAGCTGGTTCGGCCCGGCGCACGCGGGTGAGCCGGTGCCCCTGTTCGTGCCGTTTGCCGAGTACTGCAAGGGCCACGATATCTGGATGAACGTGGAGATCAAGCCGGCGCCCGGCCATGACGTGGCCACCGGCCGCTGGGTGGCCGAGACCGTCCGCCAGTTGTTCCCGGACGAAAGCGACCTGGCCCGGCTGCCACTGCTGTCGTCCTTCAGCGCGGCCGCGTTGCGTGCTGCCCGCGCCGCCGCGCCGGGATTGCCGCGCGCGCTGGCGTTTGGCGCCCTGCCGCCGGACTGGGAAGGGCAGGCGCGCGAACTGGGCGTGCTGTCCGTGCACGTCGACCACAACGAGCTGACCCCCGCGCTGGCCCAGGCCGTCAAGGCGGCCGGCTTCGGCCTGTTCTGCTATACCGTCAACGATCCCGTACGCGCACGCCAGCTGCTGGGCTGGGGCGTGGATGCCCTCTGCACCGACCGGATCGACCTGCTGCCGGCCGATTTCCGCTGAGCCGTGCCCGGCGCTGCCGCCCACCGGCGGCGCATTGGTATACCGTATAATCAATCTTTTGCCAAATTCGCCTGGTTCTACCGCCAACACGACATGAAATCATCTGAAATCCGCGAGAAGTTCCTCAAATTCTTCGAGTCCAAGGGCCATACGATCGTCCGTTCCAGCCCGCTGGTACCAGGCAACGATCCGACCATGCTGCTGACGAACTCGGGCATGGTGCAGTTCAAGGACGTGTTCCTTGGCCTGGACAGCCGCCCGTATTCCCGTGCCACGTCCGTGCAGCGCTGCGTGCGCGCCGGCGGCAAGCACAACGACCTGGAAAACGTCGGCTACACGGCGCGCCACCACACGTTCTTCGAGATGCTGGGCAACTTCAGCTTCGGCGACTACTTCAAGCGCGATGCCATCGCCTACGCCTGGGAGCTGCTCACAAAAGTGTACATGCTGCCGGCCGAGAAGCTGACCGTGACGGTGTACCAGGAAGACGACGAAGCCTACGACATCTGGGCCAACGAGATCGGCGTGCCGCGCGAGCGCATCATCCGCATCGGCGACAACAAGGGCGCCCGCTATGCGTCGGACAACTTCTGGCAGATGGCCGACACGGGCCCCTGCGGTCCGTGCACGGAGATCTTCTACGACCACGGCGCCGAGATCTTCGGCGGCCCCCCCGGCTCGCCGGACGAGGATGGCGACCGCTTCATCGAGATCTGGAACCTCGTGTTCATGCAGTTCAACCGCGATGAACAAGGCAACATGACGAAGCTGCCGAAGCCGTGCGTGGATACCGGTATGGGCATGGAGCGCCTGGCCGCCGTGCTGCAGCACGTGCACAGCAACTACGAGATCGACCTGTTCCAGGCCCTGATCAAGGCCGCCGCCCGCGAAACCGGCGTGGAAGACCTGGAAAGCAAGTCGCTGCGCGTCATCGCGGACCACATCCGCGCCGCGTCGTTCCTGATCGTCGACGGCATCATCCCGAGCTCGGAAGGGCACGGCTACGTGCTGCGCCGCATCATCCGCCGCGCGCTGCGCCACGGCCACAAGCTGGGTCAAACGAAGCCGTTCTTCTACAAGCTGGCCGCTGACCTGAACACGGAAATGGGCTCGGCCTATCCGGAACTGACGGACAAGCTGGCCTATGTCCAGCAAGTGCTGAAAACGGAAGAAGAGCGCTTCGGCGAGACGCTGGAAAACGGCATGAAGATCCTGGAAGCGCAGCTGGCCAAGGATGCCCAGAAGCTGGACGGCGCCACCGCCTTCACGCTGTACGACACGTATGGCTTCCCGCTGGACCTGACGGCCGACATCTGCCGCGAGCGCGGCATCACGCTGGACGAAGCCGGCTTTGCCGAGGCGATGGAAAACCAGAAGAAGACGGCGCGCGCGGCCGGCAAGTTCAAGATGGCCGCCAACGTCGAGTACAGCGGCGCCAAGACGAACTTCGTCGGCTACGAGCAGCTGATGTTCGATTCCACCGTCATCGCGCTGTACAGCAACGGTTCGCCGGTGCAGGAACTGAAGGCGGGTGAGCAGGGCATCGTCGTGCTGGATACCACGCCGTTCTACGCCGAATCGGGCGGCCAGGTGGGCGACCAGGGCGTGATCCAGAGCACGAGCGCCAAGTTCAGCGTGGAAGACACGCTGAAGATCCAGGCGGACGTGTTCGGCCAGCACGGCGTGCTGGAGAACGGCACGCTGAAGGTGGGCGATAAAGTATCGGCGCTGGTCGACACGGACAAACGCAACCGCACGATCCGCAACCACTCCGCGACGCACCTGATGCACAAGGCGCTGCGCGAAGTGCTGGGCGGCCACGTGGCGCAGAAGGGCTCGCTGGTCGATCCGGACAAGACCCGTTTCGACTTCAGCCACAACGCGCCCGTGACGGCCGAGCAGATCGCGCAGGTCGAGGCGATCGTCAACCGCGAGATCCTGGAGAATCATCCGACCAAGGCCCAGCACATGTCGTTCGACGACGCCGTCAAGCATGGCGCGATGGCACTGTTCGGCGAGAAGTACGGCGACCAGGTGCGCGTGCTGGACATCGGCTCCTCGAAGGAGCTGTGCGGCGGCGTGCACGTCAACCGCACGGGTGACATTGGCCTGTTCAAGATCGTCTCCGAAGGCGGCGTCGCGGCCGGCATCCGCCGCATCGAAGCCGTGACGGGCGAGGGCGCGCTGGCGCTGGTGCAGGCGATGACGCGCCGCCTGAACGAAGCCGCGGCCGCGCTGAAGGCAACGCCGGAAGAGATCACGAGCCGCATCGGCCAGGTGCAGGACCAGGTCAAGTCGCTGGAGAAGGAACTGAACGCGCTGAAGTCGAAGCTGGCGTCGGGCCAGGGCGACGAGCTGGCGACCAAGGCGGTCGACGTCAAGGGCATCAAGGTGCTGGCCGCCACGATGGAAGGCGCCGACGTGGCCGCGCTGCGCGAGACGATGGACAAGCTGAAGGACAAGCTGAAGACCGCCGCCATCGTGCTGGCCAGCGTGGCCGACGGCAAGGTCAGCCTGATCGCCGGCGTCACCGCCGACTCCATCGGCAAGGTGAAGGCAGGCGAGCTGGTCAACTTCGTCGCCCAGCAGGTGGGCGGCAAGGGCGGCGGCCGTCCCGACATGGCGCAAGCCGGCGGCACCAACCCGGCCGCGCTGCCGGAAGCGCTGGCAGGCGTGGCCGGCTGGGTCGAGGGCAAGCTGTAAAGCCCGCTGCGGCGCATCGAAAGGCGGCTTCGGCCGCCTTTTTTGTTGGCCAGCGAAACCGGTGGGCCCAACGCCGCGCCCCGCCGCGGCGCACCGCAAAAAATTGGGGACAGCCTCCGATTGCCTCGTCAAAAATCGGGGACAGCCTCCAATTACGTCGTCAAACGTGACGGGACATTCGGAGGCTGTCCCCAATTTCGCCTGGGAATCGGAGGCTGTCCCCGATTTCGGCTATTCGGTCGCCAGGTCTGTCGGCTGGCGCCAGTGGGTTCAGGCGCCCAAGCCCGCTGCCGCAGCGCACCGAAAAATCGGGGACAGCCTCCAATTGCGGAAAATAGGGGACAGCCTCCAATTTCGCCGTCAAGCGCGTTGGGAAATCGGAGGCTGTCCCCGATTTCCGATTTCCCAACGCATCGCAAGGCAGCTTCGGGCGCCTTTTTTGTTAATTTCGGTCCAATTTCCGTCCCGGCGGGAAATCGGAGGCTGTCCCCAATTTCGGTCCAATTGCGTCGTGGGTTCAAGCCCGTTGGCACCGCCCCGCTGCGGCGGCGCATCGCAAAAAAATTGGGACTGCTTCGGAGGCTGTCCCCAATTTTCGGAGTGCCTCTGCGGCGCATCGGAAGGCCGCTTCGGGCGCCTTTTTTGTTGGCCGACGCAACCCCTGGTGTCAGGCACCTGTCCCGGGGCGGTAACGCCCTGAGACAGGTGCTTGACACCGGTGGGTCGCGCGCCGTCGGCACCACCCCGGTGCGGCGGCGCACCGCGATGACGCAGTGCGTCAGCGGCCGTTTTTGGTCTATACTCCGCACCTTGCGCGTCAGATCGGGGTGTCGTTGTCTTACTTGATACTGGCGTTGCAACTTTGCAACGACTAATGAACAATTTTGGTGCAGTGCGTCACGGCGGGTTTTTTGGAGTAGACTGTGCCGACACTGCACACAAATTGGCGGGAATCTGATGAGCGAAACTTTACTCGAAACTGAAATCATGGAATTTCACAAGGAACTCGATGCGCGCGGCCTGAACTGCCCGCTGCCGATCCTGAAGGCGAAGAAGGCCCTGGCCGAGCTCGAAAGCGGACAGGTGCTGCGCATCATGGCAACCGATCCAGGTTCCGTGCGCGACTTCCAGGCCTTCGCCAAGCAGACGGGCAACCCGCTGCTGTCGCATGTCCAGCACGGCGCGGAATTCACGTTCCTGATGCAACGCAAATAAGGCGGCATGGACCGGGCTGGTGCTTGCGGGCACGGTCGGTCCGACATCCCGGGGTGGGGCGGATCGGTGCGGACCGCCGCTGCATCGACAACGCAGTTTCTCCCCCAGCAGCAGGTAAAATCAAGGACAGTTCCCGTGCAGGACTGTCCTTTGTCGTTTTAGAGCGCTACCACTAACAAAAAATCGCACGATCGTGCTTTAATTCTGTACCAGGCTAGAAATACTCATATAATCTAGCCCACATTTTCACTACCACTATCACTTTTCCAAAGGCATCCCATGAAAGTCCTGGTACCTGTCAAACGCGTGGTCGACTACAACGTCAAGGTGCGCGTCAAGTCCGACGGCACTGGCGTCGATATCGCCAACGTCAAAATGTCGATGAATCCGTTCGACGAGATCGCAATGGAAGAAGCGACCCGCCTGAAGGAAGCCGGCAAGGTGACCGAAGTGGTGGCCGTGTCCTGCGGCGTGACGCAGTGCCAGGAAACCCTGCGCACCGGCATGGCGATCGGTGCCGACCGCGGCATCCTGGTGGAAACCAGCGCCGACCTGGAGCCGCTGGCTGTCGCCAAGCTGCTGAAGGCCCTGGCCGACAAGGAACAGCCACAGCTGATCATCCTGGGCAAGCAGGCCATCGACGACGACTCCAACCAGACCGGCCAGATGCTGGCGGCGCTGCTGGGTTGGCCGCAGGCGACGTTCGCGTCGAAAGTGGTGCTGGAAGACGGCAAGGCAACCGTGACCCGCGAAGTGGACGGCGGCCTGGAGACGGTGGCCTTGAGCCTGCCGGCCATCGTCACGACCGACCTGCGCCTGAACGAGCCGCGCTACGTGACGCTGCCGAACATCATGAAGGCGAAGAAGAAGCCGCTGGAAACCGTCAAGCCGGAAGACCTGGGCGTGGACGTGGCGCCGCGCCTGAAGACGCTGAAAGTCGTCGAGCCGGCCAAGCGCTCCGCCGGCATCAAGGTACCGGACGTCGCAACGCTGGTGGCGAAGCTGCGCACCGAAGCCAAGGTCATCTAAGGCCAGCCCTTAACGCATACATTTACCCCAGGGGCAAACCCTGGGGTCGGACCCGCCGGGTCCGACCCCGGCCGCTGCTCCTGGGGGTAACAGACAAGGATAGAAATCATGGTCGCACTCGTCATCGCAGAACACGACAACGCCAGCCTGAAAGGCAGCACCCACCACACCGTCACCGCGGCTGCGCAAGCCGGCGGTGAAGTCCACGTCCTCGTCGCCGGCGCCAACGCCGGTGCCGCGGCGGAGCAGGCCGCGCAGATCGCCGGCGTCACCAAGGTGCTGGTCGCCGACGCGCCGCACTTCGCCGACGGCCTGGCCGAGAACGTCGCCGAGCAGATCCTTGCGATCGCCGGTTCGTACTCCCACATCCTGGCGCCGGCCACCGCCTACGGCAAGAACATCCTGCCACGCGTGGCCGCCAAGCTGGACGTCGCCCAGATCTCCGAGATCACCAAGGTCGATTCGCCCGACACGTTCGAGCGCCCGATCTACGCCGGTAACGCCATCGCCACCGTGCAGTCGGCCGACAAGGTCAAAGTCATCACCGTCCGTACCACCGGCTTCGACGCTGCTGCCGCCACCGGCGGCTCGGCTGCCGTCGAAACCGTCACGGCAGTCGGCGACGTCGGCAAGTCGTCGTTCGTCGGCCGCGAGCTGGCCAAGTCGGACCGTCCGGAACTGACCGCCGCCAAGATCATCGTCTCGGGCGGCCGCGGGATCGGCTCGGCCGACAACTTCAAGCTGCTGGAACCCCTGGCCGACAAGCTGGGCGCGGCCATGGGCGCCTCGCGCGCCGCCGTGGACGCGGGCTTCGTGCCGAACGACTGGCAGGTCGGCCAGACCGGCAAGATCGTCGCGCCATCGCTGTACATCGCCGTCGGCATCTCCGGCGCGATCCAGCACCTGGCCGGCATGAAGGATTCGAAGACGATCGTCGCCATCAACAAGGACCCGGAAGCGCCGATCTTCTCCGTGGCCGACTACGGCATCGTGGGCGACCTGTTCGAGATCGTGCCGCAACTGGTCAAGGAACTGGGCTGATCGCAGGACCGCGGGACTGAACTATCGAGCCACGCTGGCCAGGCATGTGACGCCGGCCACCGTGGCTTTTTTCTTGGAGAGACAAAGATGAGCTACACCGCCCCACTGAAGGACATGCTGTTCGTGATGAACGAACTGGCCAACCTGCAAGCCGTCAGCGCGCTGCCTGGCTGCGAGGACGCGACCGCGGAAACCGCCGAAGCGGTGCTGGAAGAGAACGCGAAATTCGTCAGCGGCGTGATCGCCCCGCTGAACCATCCGGGCGACAAGGAGCCGAGCTTCTGGCATGACGGCCAGGTCACCACGAGCAAGGGCTTCAAGGAAGCCTTCCGCCAGTTCGCCGAGGCGGGCTGGCAGGGCCTGCAGCACCCGCAGGAATTCGGCGGACAGGGCCTGCCGAAGCTGGTGGGCACGCCGTGCGTGGAGATGCTGCAGGGCGCGAACATGTCGTACGGCCTGGTCGCACTGCTGTCGGACGGTGCCATCGAAGCGCTGCTGACGGCCGGCAGCGACGAGCAGAAGGCGACCTACCTGGAGCCGCTGGTCACCGGCAAGTGGACCGGCACGATGAACCTGACGGAACCGCAGGCCGGCTCCGACCTGGCCGCCGTGCGCACGCGCGCCGTGCCACAGGGCGACGGCACGTACAAGATCTTCGGCACCAAGATCTTCATCACGTGGGGCGAGCATGACATGACGGAGAACATCGTCCACCTGGTGCTGGCGCGCACGCCGGACGCGCCCCCGGGCGTGAAGGGCATCTCGCTGTTCATCGTGCCGAAGTTCATGGTCAATGCCGACGGCACGCTGGGCGCGCGCAACGACGCGCACTGCGTGTCGATCGAGCACAAGCTGGGCATCAAGGCCAGCCCGACGGCCGTGCTGCAGTTCGGCGACAACGGCGGCGCCATCGGCACGCTGGTGGGCGAGGAGAACCGCGGCCTGGAATACATGTTCATCATGATGAACGCGGCCCGCTTCGGCGTCGGCATCCAGGGTATCGGCCTGGCCGAACGCGCCTACCAGCAGGCGGTCACATTCGCCAAGGACCGCGTGCAGTCGCGCGACCTGGCCGGGTCGAGCGGCCCGGTCTCGATCATCCACCATCCGGACGTGCGCCGCATGCTGATGTCGATGCGCGCCCAGACGGAGGCGGCGCGCGCGCTGGCCTACGTGGGCGCGGGCTATTCCGACATCGCCCACTACCATGCGGACGCCGACGAGCGCGCCGCCCACATGGCCATCTACGAATACCTGGTCCCCATCATCAAGGGCTGGTCGACGGAGATGAGCGAGAACGTCACGCGCGACGGCGTGCAGGTGCACGGCGGCATGGGCTTCATCGAGGAGACGGGCGCCGCCCAGCACTACCGCGACGCCAAGATCCTGCCGATCTACGAAGGCACGACGGCGATCCAGGCCAACGACCTGGTGGGCCGCAAGACGGTGCGCGACGGCGGCAAGGTGGCGCAGCACCTGATCGCGCAGGTGCGCGCGACGGCCACGCAGCTGGGCGAGCTGGAAGGCGAGCACTTCGGCGCGATCCGCACGCAGCTGGAAAAGGGCGCGGCCGACCTGGAGGCGGTCGTCGCGTTCGTGCTGGCCAACGTCAAGAGCGACGTCAAGGCGGTGTTCGCGGGCAGCGTCCTGTACCTGAAGCTGGCCGGCGTCGTGCTGGGCGGCTGGCAGATGGGACGTGCCGCCATCGCGGCGCACAAGAAGCTGGCCGACGGCGCGGGCGACGCTTCGTTCTACCAGGCCAAGATCGTGACGGCGCGCTTCTTCGCCGACCACATCCTGACCCAGTCGGCGGGCCTGAAGAGCGCCATCGTCGACGGCCACGCCGGCGTGCTGGCACTGGCCGAAGACCAGTTCTGACGAGCACCGTGATGTAAGGGGAGGGCGGGACGATGCGGACGACGATCCTGTTGTTGGCGGTTCTGCTCTCTCCTGTCGCCTGCGCCGAGCCGGGCATCGTCTACCTGCACCGGCCCTGGGTGCACCCGGACGTCACGGAAGAAAAACGGCAGGAAATGCTGCGCCGGGGCGCTGATGACGCGCGCCGGGCCGTCGCTTCCGGCCGCATGTACTGGTTCGACTCTCGGCCGACGCTGATCGACAACAGCGGCGGCATCAGCGATGGGGTGCGGGCCGAGGTGCTGGCACGCTACGGTATCAGGGAATGGTGGCTGACGTGCCCCTCGCCGGGATTCCCCATGGAATACCAGCAGGCCTACAACAAGGTGGTCGATGCCTGGCTGCGCCAGCGTTACGGCCCCCGCTTCTGGCAACGCATCGAGCGCGAAGTAAAGGCCGCCGTGCGGCAGGAGCGCCGCCGCACGCCGCCGCGTTTTCGTCCCGATCCCCCACCACAGTTCTTCATTTGCTAGGAGCGCCGAGCCGCCGCGTCGCGCTTCGGCTGCACAATTGTCGGAAAACTGTCAGCGTGTTCAGCGCATTTGTAAGGGGGCGCTCACACAGGCCGCAGGGAGGAGTACGCTCACTCATGTGGTCACGGGAGCGTTGAAGGGAGCCTCGCCCGAGGCATCGTCTTCTTGCCTTTACCCCGCCGGCAAGTCTCTACCGGCGGGGCTTTTTTGCGTGGACTTCGGCGACATCGGCCGCTGCCGGGCCAACGCCTGACGGGAAATCAGGAGCGCACGATGGTGCCGTCGTTGCGGCGCACGCGTTCGCCGGTGCGCAGGTGCGGGTCCTTGCGGAAGTGGTAGGTGCCCGTCTTGCCGTCGTCGAAACGGACCTTGACGTTCCACGTGCGCACCTTGTTCATGCGGCCTTCGATGTGTTTGCCGGCATAGGCGCCGCCCACGGCGCCGGCCACGGTCGCCAGCGATTTACCGGTGCCGCTGCCGACCTGGTTGCCCAGCAGGCCGCCGGCCAGGCCGCCCACGATGACGCCGGTGGCGCCACCGTCGCCGTTCTTCTCCGTTACGTAGACATTGGTGACCTTGCCGCACGCCTTGCAGGCGCGATGCTTGTGGTGCGGGTCGGCCTGCGCGCCGGCGGCGCTGGCGGTCAGGGCGATGGCGAGGAGGGCGGCGTGGATGTTCTTCATGTTCTGCTCCAGTGGTGACGATGGGTAACGATGGCCGCAGTATAGGATGCGGCCCGGCGCCATGGCTGAGCAAATTGTAATTGCTTGTGACAGTGCCCCGTCAGCCGTACGCGCCGCCCGTGTACAGCAGGTCGAACAGGCGGGCGATGGTGGCGATCAGCGTGCCGGCCCCCACCATCAACGTGGCGACCAGGACGATGGCCAGCGGCCAGCGCGAGGACGATGCCCGGCCCGAGCCGGCGTTATGGCGCGCATCCCACTTGTCGTCCGGCGTCAGCCCCAGCACCAGCGCTTGCAGGAAGCCTGCCAGCATCGACAGCGTCAGCGGCAGGTACCAGAAATACCAGTCCGCGCCGGGCGCGGCCGACATGACCATGCCGCAGGCGGGCAGGGCCGCAGCGTGCAGCCAGCCCCAGCGGTCCGCCATGCCGCGCAAGTAGAAGCGGTGCATCCCGATACCGCCCAGGACAAAGGCCAGCAGCGTGGCGACGGTCTTGTTTTTGTGTTTTGTTTGCAACATACCGATTGTGCAAGATTTCATGGGAATCACAGTATCTTGCATAATCGGCGTCCCGTGGGCGGGTGTCGGAGAAGAATTAGCAATTGCGGCGGGAGCCGGAGTAGGGGATAATGCCGGATTGCCCCAACACTCACCCCATTATCTTTAATGCTTTGCAGTCGGCAGGAAGCACGCTATAATTTGCGGCTTTTTCCGACTCAGCACACTTTTTGGAAATATTATGGTCGTTATTCGTTTAGCTCGTGGTGGCGCCAAGAAGCGCCCTTTCTACAACATCGTTGCAACCGATTCCCGCAATCGTCGTGACGGCCGCTTCGTCGAGCGCATCGGTTTCTACAACCCGATGGCATCGGGCCAGGAAGTGCCTTTCCGCGTCGCTGAAGACCGTCTGGCTTACTGGCAAGGCGTTGGCGCACAGCTGTCCCCAGCTGTTGCCCGTCTGGTCGCTGGTCAAAAAGCAGCCTAAGTTTTCAGTTTGTCCGGCAACGCAGCATCCGGGGTGCAAATCCCCGACGATCTGGTACAGGTAGGCTTTGTCTCCGGTGCCTATGGCGTGGTTGGCGGAATCCGGGTGCGCCCGTTTTCCGACGACGCCGATGCGCTGCTGCACGTGACAACCTGGTGGCTGGACAAGCCGGGCCTGCGCGACGTCGACGTCAAGCGGGCCAGGTTGCATGGCGGCGATGTCGTCGCCCAGCTGGTCGGCGTGACCGACCGGGACGTGGCGGAAGCGCTCAAGGGCGCCGCGGTGTTCGTACCGCGCAGCCAGTTCCCGCAGCTGGATGAAGACGAGTTTTACTGGTCCGACCTGATCGGGCTGGAAGTAGAGAATCTGCAGGGCGAACGCCTGGGCGTCGTGCACGACATGATGAGCAACGGACCGCAGTCGATCCTGCGCATCGCGTCCGCGGCCGCTACGGACGATCCGGAAGAGGCTGCCGCCGAGCGCCTGATCCCGTTCGTCGACCAGTTCGTCATCAAGGTGGACAAGGACGCGAAGAAGATCGTCGTGGACTGGGGCCTGGATTACTAGGCCTTCGATAAAGTTCCCGATGCAGTTCGACGTCGTTACCCTGTTCCCCGAGATGTTCGCCGCGCTGACGCAGTCCGGCGTGACCCGCCGTGCGTTCGAGCAGCGCCGGTGGGGTTTGTCGTTGTGGAATCCGCGCGATTTCACGACCGACAACCATCGCACCGTCGATGACCGGCCGTATGGCGGCGGGCCTGGCATGGTCATGCTGGCCAAGCCGCTGGAAGCGACGATCGCCGCGGCGAAACAGCGCCAGGTGGTGGCCGGCTTGCCGGCGCCGCGCGTCGTGTTCATGTCGCCGCAAGGCCGGCAGCTGACGCACGAACGCGTGATGGCGCTGAAGGAAGAACCGGGCCTGGTGATCCTGTGCGGCCGCTACGAAGCGGTGGACCAGCGCTTGCTGGACCGCTGCGTCGACGAGGAAATCAGCCTCGGCGACTTCGTGCTGTCGGGCGGCGAACTGCCCGCGATGGCGCTGATGGATGCGGTGGTGCGGCAATTGCCGGGCGTGCTCAATACGGATGCGTCGGCGGTCGAGGACAGCTTCGTCAACGGCCTGCTCGATTCGCCGCATTACACGCGGCCGGAAGTCTACGAAGGCGTCGCGGTGCCGCCTGTCCTGATGGGCGGCAACCACGCCGAGATCGACAAGTGGCGCCGCGAGCGGATGCTGGAAGCAACCGCGAACAAGCGCCCCGACCTGCTGGACAAGGCCCGCGCGGCGGGCCTGCTGTCGAAGCGGGACGAACAGTTTTTGGCGGGTTTGTAAAATCCGTCGGGTGGCAAGCGGCGCAAGCTGCTGGCGGCCCTGCAACACCGTGCGAACAATCGTGTTCGCGTGTTTAACCCCATCCTCTACCGGGCACAGTGGCAACACGCATGGCGCCGGCAAGATGGTTATTGGAGTCATTCAAAATGAACCTGATTCAGCAACTCGAGCAAGAAGAAATCGCTCGCCTGGGCAAGAACATCCCTGATTTCGCGCCTGGCGATACCGTGGTCGTGAACGTGAACGTGGTCGAAGGCACGCGCAAGCGCGCCCAGGCTTACGAAGGCGTCGTGATCTCCCGTCGTAACCGTGGCCTGAACTCGAACTTCATCGTTCGCAAGATCTCGTCCGGCGAAGGCGTCGAGCGTACCTTCCAGCTGTACTCCCCGCTGATCGCTTCGATCGAAGTGAAGCGTCGCGGTGACGTCCGTCGCGCCAAGCTGTACTACCTGCGCGAGCGTTCGGGCAAGTCCGCACGTATCAAGGAAAAGCTGCCGAACCGTCGCACCAACGCGGCGAAAGAATCCGCGTAATCGCGTTTTCCCGGCATTGGAAAAGGGCACCGCAAGGTGCCCTTTTTTGTATCCGCCTTTAATCGCCACCCTTCGCCCCCACCTCGTCACGATCCCCTGCCGGACATGGCACGTGCTATGGTTTCGCCAGACCATTTCGCCAGACCGTTTCGCCAGACCATCCATGGAGGAATCCCTTGGCCAGACCACTGTTCGATCCCACCGGGCTTCCCGTCGAAGCCATTGCCGGCGAAGCCGCCGTGCCGGCCCACCGGCTCACGTCCGCCTGGCTGCGCGAACGATTCGCCGCGCCGCCGTCCTGGAACCCGGAGCCGTCCAACGAAAGCTGGGGCAAGCGCGCGGCCTCGCCCACGCCCGCCTCGGTGTTGGTGCCGTTGGTGGAACGAGAGTATGGCTTGTCGCTGCTGCTGACGCTGCGCACGGCGCACCTGAACGACCATGCCGGCCAGGTCGCCTTTCCCGGCGGGCGCGCCGAGCATTTCGATGCCGACGCCGTCGACACGGCGCTGCGCGAGACGGAAGAGGAGATCGGCCTGCACCGGCGCCATATCGAGGTCCTGGGCACGCTGCCGCTGTACCAGACGGGCACGGGCTACAGCGTGACGCCGGTGGTGGCCCTGGTGGCGCCGCCGTTCGAGCTGAGGGCGGACCCGTTCGAGGTGGCCGAGATCTTCGAAGTGCCCCTGGCCTTCCTGATGGACGGGGCCCACCACGAGCGCCGCGCACTGGCGCTGGAGGGCGCGAGCCGGACGTTTTATGCGATGCCGTACGAGCGGTATTTCATCTGGGGCGCCACCGCCGGCATGCTGCGCAATCTGTTTCATTTCTTGCGCGCTTAGGCTATCGTAGCGCACATTGCGGTATTGCACTTCAAAGGACTTCGATGACATTTCTTTCCATTCTCTGCGCATTGCTGCTCGAGCAGATGAAGCCACTGCGCGCGGACAATCCGATCTACGCCGAGATCAAACGCCTCGCAGTGCGCATGGAAACGTGGTTCAACGCCGGTGACCCCAGCCATGGCCGGCTGGGCTGGTTCGTGATGATGGCCGCCCTGATCGTGCCGACAGGGCTGATCTACTGGGTGCTGCTGCGCTATGACCTGATCCTCGCGGCCTTTGCCTGGAACGTCCTGATCGTCTACCTGACCCTGGGCTTTCGTCATTACAGCCACTACTTCACGTCGATCCAGCTGGCCCTGAACGCGGGCGACGAAGCCGCCGCGCGCGCGCTGCTGGCCGAATGGACCAAGCAGGACACGGTCGGCATGGAAGTGAACGAGATCTCCCGCATCGCCGTCGAGAAGGCCCTCATCACGACGCACCGCAGCGTGTTCGGCGTGTTCTTCTGGTTCCTGATGCCGCTGGGCCCTGCGGCCGCCGTCATGTACCGCGTGGCCGAATACCTGGCGCGCGCATGGAACGAGCCGGAACACATGCGCAACGAGGCCTTCGGGCTGTTCGCCGCGCGTGCGTTCTACTGGATCGACTGGATCCCCGCGCGCCTGACGGCCGTGGCCTTCGCCATCGTCGGCAACTTCGAGGACGCGATCTACGCCTGGCGCAATTTCGCCTACCGCTGGCGCGACGAAGCCATCGGGATCATCCTGGCCGCCGGCGGCGGCGCGATGGGCGTGCGCCTCGGCACGCCGCTGGAAAACGCCGCCAAGGTGGTGCCGGCCGATGCGGGCACGGTGGACATCAGCGACGTGGAAGTGGAGACGCTGCCGGGCGACGAGCCGTCGGTGCGCGCCCTGCAAAGCACGGTAGGCCTGGTATGGCGCGCCTTGCTGCTGTGGATGCTGCTCCTGCTGCTGCTCTCGGGTGCCGTGTACCTGGGCTGACCACTTGCCTCAGGCCCGTGCCCGGAATCTGGCGGCACGGGGCTGCGGACCCGTTTACAATGCGGCCTATGCACGCCGGCAGCACGTAGTATTCCTTCAGCAGCAGTCAGGTACTCCGGCGCCCAGGTCTTCTATAAGATATAATACCTGGGGTTCCTCCACGTATCTTTGTTCAAGCCTATGGCCAGCGAGTTCTTTATTCTTGGGCTTACCACCGACGGCAAGCAGTTCCGTCCCAGCGACTGGGCGGAGCGCCTGTGCGGCGTGATGTCGTGCTTCCGGCCCGCCGGAACCGGTGGCCGCAATGCCCATCTGCAGTACTCCCCGCTGGTGCGGCCGACGATGACGAACGGGGTCAAGGCGGTCGTCGTCAACGAGACGTTGAAGGACATCGAGCCGATGGCCTATCACTTCGTGCGCCAGTTCGCGACCGATAACAAGCTGCAGATGGTGGACGCCTGCCACGTGCCGCTGCCGGGCGACAAGGGCTAGCGGTTTCCCGCTTCGCCCGAAAGGCGTACGATACGGTTTTGCCAACGCTCGTTGCGAGACCAAATGACCCCACGCTTTTCCGGTACCAAGGCAGTCCTGCTGCTGTCCTGTTTTTCCCTCTCCTGTTCCATCACCTTCGTTCCCGCGTACGCAGCTGAAAAAAGCACGGCCGTCGCGCTGCCGGCCGGTGTCGTCAAGGGACCGTCGATCGAAGGCATCACGGAATACCGCCTGGCCAATGGCCTGAAGGTGCTGCTGTTCCCGGATGCCTCCAAGCCCACCGTCACCGTCAACGTCACGTACCTGGTCGGCTCGCGCCACGAGAACTACGGCGAGACGGGCATGGCGCACCTGCTGGAGCACCTGATGTTCAAGGGTGCGCCGAAGAACCGCAACATCCCGCAGCAGTTCGCCGAGCGGGGCATGGAGTTCAACGGCACCACGTCGACGGACCGCACCAACTACTATGAGGTGTTTCCGGCCAGCGGCGACAACCTGAAGTGGGCGCTGGAGATGGAAGCGGAGCGCATGACGAAGTCCTTCATCGCGCAGAAGGACCTGGCCTCCGAGATGACGGTGGTGCGCAATGAATACGAGAACGGCGAGAACAGCCCGTTCGACGTGCTCATGAAGCGCATGGAGAGCGTGGCCTACGACTGGCACAGCTACGGCCGCTCGACGATCGGCAACCGCAGCGACATCGAGAACGTGCGCATCGAGAACCTGCAGGCGTTCTACCGCACCTGGTACCAGCCCGATAACGCCGTGCTGCTGGTCGCCGGCAAGTTCGACCCCGCCCAGACGCTGGCATGGATCGGCAAGACCTTCGGCGCCATCCCCAAGCCCAAGCGCAAGCTGCCGCCGTTCTGGACGGTCGAGCCGACCCAGGACGGCGAGCGCCAGTACGTGGTGCGCCGCAAGGGCGACGTGCAGATCGTCCTGGTGGGCTACAAGGTGCCGTCCGGCCTGCACCCGGATGCCGACCGCCTGGCGTTCATGAGCCAGATCCAGAGCGATACGCCGAACGGGCGCCTGCACAAGCTGCTGGTGGAGACGGGCAAGGCGGCGCAGGTGTTCAGCTACGGCCTGACGGGCTACGCGCCCGGCCTGCAGCTGTTCGGCGCCGTCGTCAAGGCGGGCCAGCCGGTCGAACCCGTGCGCGACGCGCTGATCGAAGCGGTGGAAGGCTTCGCCAAGGCGCCGCCGACGGCCGAGGAGATGGAGCGTACGCAGCGCACGTACACCAACGCGATCGAGAAGTCGCTCAACGATCCGCAGCAGGTGGGCGTGGCGCTGTCCGAGCACATCGCGCTGGGCGACTGGCGCCTGCTGTTCCAGGGCCGCGATGCGCTGGCCGGCATCACGGCGCAGCAGGTTGCGGAGGCGGCGGGACGCTACCTGAAGCGCGACAACCGCACCGTCGGCCTGTTCCTGCCGGAAGACGCCCCGCAGCGCGCCGTCATCGCGCCGGCACCCGAAGCTGCCGAGGTGCTGAAGGAGTACAAGCCGAAGGACACCACGCTGACGTCGGAGAACTTCGAGCCCAGCCAGGACAACATCATGGCGCGCACCGAAGTGCGCAAGATCGGCCCGATCAAGGTGGCGCTGCTGCCGAAGAAGAACCGCGGCGAAGCGGTGTCCGTCAACCTGCGCCTGCACTGGGGCGACGAGAAGAACCAGTTCGGCAAGTCGCTGATCGCCGCCGCCACGGGCGAGATGCTGACGCGCGGCACCAGCAAGTACACGCGCGCACAGCTGGCCGATGCGATGTCGAAGCTGAAGATTTCGGGCAGCCTGTACGGCTTCGACACGACGCGCGAGCACCTGGACGAAGCGCTGCGCCTGGTCGCCCACGTGCTGCGCGAACCCAGCTTCCCGCAGGCGGAGTTCGAGCAGATGCGCCAGCAGTGGATCGTCGCCATCGAGGCGAACCGCAACGAGCCGCCTGCGCTCGCCAACCAGGCGTTGGAGGAGTACTTCGACCATTGGCCGAAGGGCGATCCGCGCGCCGTCATGACGGTCGACGAGCAACTGGCCGGCATCAAGGCGCTGACCCTGGACGACATCAAGGCCTACCACCGCGAGTTCTACGGCGCCTCGCATGCCGAGCTGGCCATCGTGGGCGACTTCGACAAGGAAGCGGCAGCGAAGACGGTAGGCGAGGCGCTGGGCGGCTGGGACAGCAAGGCAAGCTACGCGCGTATCCTCGACGCCAACGTGGACAAGCCCGCGGTGCGCAAGGCCATCGTCACGCCGGACAAGGAAAACGGCTTCTACACGGCGCGCCTGAACCTGGACCTGGGCCGCGACGACCCGGACTACCCGGCGCTGGAGCTGGCCAACTTCATCTTCGGCGACGGCGGCCTCAAGTCGCGCCTGATGGACCGCATCCGCCAGAAGGACGGCCTGTCGTACGGCGGCGGCTCGTCGCTGTACGTGACCGACATCGACCGCGCCGCGCACTTCTCGATCAGCGCCATCGCGGCGCCGCAGAACCTGGCGAAGCTGGAAGCGGCCGTGCGCGAGGAGCTGGCGCGCGCCGTCAAGCAGGGCTTCACGGCCGCCGAGGTGGCGGGCGCCAAATCGGGCCTGCTGCAGCAGCGCATCCAGAACCGCTCGCAGGACAGCGTGGTGGCGGGCGGCTGGACCAACTACCTGTACCTGGACCGCACGTGGGAGTGGAGCAAGCAGCACGAGCAGAAGCTGCAGCGGCTGACGGTGGAGCAGGTCAATGCCGCGTTCCGGCGGCATGTGGACCCGGCCAAGCTGTCTGTCGTCGTGGCCGGGGACAGCAAGGGCAAGTGACGCCGCCACCGGCGTATCGGGCTTGGGGTCTGTCCCTTCAGGGACTGACCCCGGTTTCCATCACATCGCTTGCGCCACCGATAAAAACCAGGGTCAGTCCCGAAGGGACGGACCCTGAGCCAATACTTCACCGCGACGCTGCCGATCTCACGCGCACGCGAAAGTGGCCGGGGACAGCAAGGGCAAGTGACGCCGCTGCTTCTACCAGCGGCCTGCGGCGCTACCGGGCTTGGGGTCTGTCCCTTCAGGGACTGACCCCGGTTTTCATCGCATCGCTTGCGCCACGGATAAAAACCAGGGTCAGTCCCCTGCGGGGACAGACCCTAGCCATCACGGCGTACTCAACTCCGCCACAAAGTCATACATATCCCCCCGGAAGATCGAGCGGCAGAACTCCACCGCCCGGCCGTCGCGCAGGAAACCCAGGCGCTCGACCGCCAGGCCCGCGTCCCCCTGCTGCGCCTGCAGCAGCTGCGCCTGCTCCGCGTTCAGCAGCAGGGCCGAGAGCCGCTGCAGCGCGCGCACCGGGCGGTTGCCGGACTTCTCCAGCGCCTCGTACATCGACACGTCCACCGCCTCCAGCGAGGGCAGGGCACCGGCGGCGATCGTCGCGTACTCCAGGCACATCGGCATGTCGTCCGCATAGCGGATGCGGTTGAAGCGGTACACGGGCGCGCCCGGCGACAGTCGCAGGCGCAGCGCTTCTTCCGGCGTCACGGTGCCTTCCGAACGCTTCAGCCACACGCTTCTCGGCGTGCGGCCGCGCGCGCGCATGTCCTCCGAAAACGACGTCAGCTTGGCGAAGTTCTTCTCGATGCGCGTGTTGATGAAATTGCCGGAGCCGGGGCGGCGCACCAGCAGCCCTTCGTCGACCAGGCCGTCGATGGCCTTGCGCACCGTAATGCGGGAGATCGACAGGTCGGCCGCCAGCTGGCGCTCCGCCGGCAAGGCCTCGTCAGGACCGAAGATACGCTTGTCGATCGCCTCGCGCAGTGCCCGCTGTAATTGCTGGTACAGGGGCAAACTGGTCTGCCCCATGCCGCGCATGATCTCTGCAAGCGAATTCATTCTTTCTCCCGGGGCCGGCCGCGTCGGTGCGCGCCTGTCGTTGATGTGGATGCAGCGTGAAAAGGCGGCGTCGATAATACCAAAAAAAGACCATACGCCACCGGTCCACCTCGACCGTTCCCACATCCTCCCTCTGAGGTAGCGCTATCTCCCGTCATCGATAGTCAAAGTGGACTGTATTTTCAATACAACATGCGAAAAAATTACGAAAATTGGTAGTGTTCTGGTATTGGTTGGGGTATATTGGCGCTCAATTGGTTTTGTAAGTGGCATGACGAGACCAACTCCAGCCTGGGCAGGCACATACCGGGTTTGGTCTTTCGTAGGTAAAAATCGGCACGAGCCCTTCCATCGCGGGGCTCATCTCTAGGGGGAGTACATGAAGCGCAATTTGACACCGATCGCGACCGCTGTCGCGATCCTCATCACCGGCAGCGGTATGGCCTATGCCCAGCAAGCCAGCGACCAGAACAAGGATATGACCGTCGTCACCGTGACGGGCGTGCGCGCGGCGCTGGAACAGTCGCTGAACCAGAAGCGCAACGCCGACTCGCTGGTCGAAGTGATCACGGCCGAAGACGTGGGCAAGATGCCCGACAAGAGCGTCGCCGACTCGCTGCAGCGCGTGCCGGGCGTTTCCGTTGCCACCGCCGGCGGTACCGAAGGCGGTTTCGGCGAGAACGACCGCGTCAGCCTGAAGGGCACTCCCTCGAACCTGGCGCTGACGACGCTGAACGGCCATACCGTCTCCAGCGGCGACTGGTACATCTCGAACATCACCAGCGGCGGCCGCTCCGTCAGCTACTCGATGTTCCCGTCCGAACTGATCGGCCGCGTCACCGTCCATAAAAGCTCGCAGGCCAACCTGATCGAAGGCGGCGCCTCCGGCAACGTCGACATCGAAACGCGCAAGCCCTTGAGCTTCAAGAAGCCGTTCACCCTGATGGGCTCCATCGAGGGCGTGTACAGCGAAGGCTCGAAGAAAAAGAACGCCCAGTTCTCCGCCCTGGCGAACTGGAAGAACGAAGCGAACAACATGGGCGTGCTGGTCCAGTTGTTCGACGAGAAGCGCACGCTGCGCCGCATGGGCCAGGAATTCCTGTGGTGGGACAAGGTCACGCCGGGCATCGCGCCGGACTGGATCAAGGCGCACCCTGAAGTCGAAGGCAAGTGGCTGTCGCTGCTGACCGGTTCCTCGCTGTTCCAGCAGGAGCGCGAGCGCAAGGGCGGCATGATCGACGTGCAGTTCAAGGTCAACAAGGACTTCAGCTTCGACATCAACGGCTTCTATACCCGCCTCGATGCCGACAACGTCAACGCCAACTTCATGCTGGCGCCGTACCAGCCACTGTCGAACAACTGGTCCGGCGTGGGCGGCGTGGTGCCGTCCAGCTACACCGTCACCGGCAACCAGATCACCTCGATCACGTTCCCGTCTGCCTGCCCGGCAGGCCTCAACTGCGCCAACATGGGCCCGTCCGTGCAGGACATCATCGCCCGTCCGGGTTCGTACTCCGACTCGAAGTTCGTCAACTTCGACTGGCAATGGCGCGCCAGCGATTCGCTGCGCTTCTCCGGCCAGGTGGGCACGACCCGCGGCACCGGCTATGCACGCGACTACGGCTACGAAGCCTGGCTGGCCTACGCCGGCACCAGCCTGACGATGCACGGCCTGGGCGCGCCGGCCACCGTCACCGTCGACAACGCCGGCACGTTCAATCCGCGCACGGGCGCCGATTTCTTCGGCGGCTGGGCTTCGGACACGACCGCCAAGGACAAGGAAACCTACGGCCAGGTGGACGGCACGTGGCAAGCGCCGTGGAGTGCCGTGCCGACCGTGCGCTTCGGCCTGCGCGCGGCCAAGCACGACCGCGACCTGACCTGGCTGCAGGGCACGATCGCCCCGGCCGGCGGCCTGCTGGCCAACCGTCCGAAGGGCCTGACGAACTACCCGAACAGCCCCCTGGCCAACGTGCTGCAGGGCCCGTGGACGTTCACCGGCGATTCGATGAAGGAGTGGGGCGACACGTACGTGTCGTTCAACCAGCACGCCTACCAGAGCGAATTCCAGATCCGCGAGAAGGCGACGGCGGCCTACGTGATGGGCGACCTGGAACTGGGCCGCTTCACGGGTAACGTGGGCGTGCGCTTCGTGCGCACCGAGATCGACGTGGCCAACGGCTCGCCGAACAACGTGTGGAATCCGGTGCGCTCGTCGAACACGTACAACGACTTCCTGCCGAGTATCAACCTGAAGACGAACGTGACGGACAACGTGGTGGTGCGCGCGGCCGCCAGCCGCACGCTGGCACGGCCGGACTTCGGCGCGTTGGGCGCGCTGTCGCTGAACGACCTGACGTACTCCGGCTCGGGCGGCAATCCGAACCTCAAACCCATCATGTCGAACAACGTCGACGTGGGTGCCGAGTGGTACTTCATGCCGAAGTCGCTGCTGGGCGTGAACGTCTACAACATGAACATCGGCTCGTACGTCACGTACGGCGCGTCCACGGCGCAGTTCTACAACAACTCCGTGAAGGCCGTCACCACGTACAACATGAGCGCGGCGCTGAACACCAAGGCCCGCGTGCGCGGCGTCGAGCTGCAGTACGTGCAGGACCTGGGCAACGGCTTCGGCTTCAACGTCAACTACACGTATGCGGACGGCGAGGAACGCGCCAAGGCGCCGAAATCGGCCTGCGCCGACCTGGGCGACTGCAACATGATCGGCACGTCGAAGAACTCTTACAACGCCAGCGTGTTCTATGAAAACGACCGCTTCAGCGCACGCGTGAACTACAGCTTCCGCTCGGCGTTCCTGAACGGCCTGGATCGCAACAGCGCCATCTACCAGGACGACGTCGGGACCGTGTCGGCCTCCGTCAACTACAACCTGACGGAAAACCTGACGCTGTCGCTGGAAGGCAAGGACCTGAACGATCCGCTGCTGAAATCCTACGCCTCGTCGAAAGACCAGCCACGCGCTTTCTACAAGAACGGCAAGCAGATCTTCTTCGGCATCCGCGGCAAGATGTAAGCAGCCTTTGCGTCGACAGGGCAGGGCCGGTTTCGCCGGCCCTGCCTTTTTTCCTTTTGGAGCGAGTATGCGTCACATTCTTTCCTTCCTCGGCGCTGCAATGATGGCGGGCGCCGTCCACGCGGCGCCGGCCGTCGTCGTCAGTCCGTACAAGCACCTGCCGCAGCACTGGCCGGACAACGCCGTCATCACGCTTGCCTCGGGCGCCTTGGTCGCGCAGGCACAGCGCCCCGCCGCGCTGACGTGGGCGTTTGCCACCGGCGAATGCGGCAGCGAGACATGGAACGGTCGCCCCGGCCAACTAGTGGCCGACGCCAACGCGAAGGCCTTCGCGCGCGCCGGGATCGAGTACATCGTCTCCACCGGCGGGCAGGGCGGCGTCTTCACGTGCGCCAGCGATGCGGGCATGGAAAAGTTCATCGCCCGCTACGATTCGCCACGGCTGCTCGGATTCGACTTCGACATCGAGGCGGAGCAGACGCCGGCACAGATCCGCGCGCTGACGGACCGCATTGCCGCCGCCCAGCGCAAGCATCCACGCCTGCGCTTCAGCTTCACGGTCGCCACCCACGCGGCATCGGACGGCAGCCAGGCCAGCCTGAACCCGATGGCCGAGCGGGTGCTGGCGGCCGTACGCGCCAGCGGCGTCAAGGATTACGTGCTGAACCTGATGACGATGGACTATGGTCCCGCCAGTGCCAAGGTCTGCGTGCTGCGCGGGGAGCGCTGCGACATGGGCGCCTCCGCGCTGCAGGCGGCGCGCAACGTACACGCGAAGTACGGCGTGCCGTTCGCGCAGATCGAGCTGACACCGATGATCGGCGTGAACGACGTCGTCGAGAATGTCTTCACGGTCGAGGATGCGGCCACCGTCGCGCGCGGCGTGCGCGAGCTGGGCCTGGCCGGCCTGCATTACTGGTCGCTCGACCGCGACATGCCATGCACCCGCGCGGTCAGCGGCGCGGATGCGCAGTGCAGCACCATGCCGGGCGTGCCGGCTGGCGCTTACTGGCAAACGTTCGGGCGCGCATTTGAGCAGGCGGTGCGCCGTTGAGCGCGCAGGCACGCTTCCTGTCGCTCGACGTGCTGCGCGGCCTGACGGTCGCGCTGATGATCGTCGTGAACACGCCCGGCAGCTGGAGCCACGTGTACGCGCCGCTGCTGCACGCCGACTGGCACGGCTTCACGCCGACGGACCTGGTCTTTCCCACCTTCCTGTTCGTGGTCGGCAATGCGCTGGCGTTCGCGCTGCCGAAGTACGCGGCCATGGGCGACGGCGCCGTCGTGGCCAAGGTGGCGCGGCGCAGTGCGCTGATCTTCCTGCTGGGATTCCTGCTGTACTGGTTCCCGTTCTTCGGTCCCGACGGCGCCGGGGGCTTCGGGCTGCTGCCGCTGGCGGACACGCGCATCCCTGGCGTGCTGCAGCGCATCGGCCTGTGCTTCGGCATCGCCGCACTGGTGCTGCACTTCCTGAAAGCGCGCGGCGCCGCCATCTTTGCCGTGCTGGCGCTGGCGGGCCATTGGCTGATCCTGGCGCGGTGGGGCGACTACACCTTGGCCGGCAACGCGGCGGCCAAGGTGGACCTGTGGTTGCTGGGCGAACGCCACCTGTACCACGGCGAAGGCACCGCCTTCGATCCGGAAGGGTTGCTGGGCACGTTGCCGGCCACCGTCAACGTCATCGCCGGCTATTACGCGGGGCGCCTGTTGCTCGCCCGCGGCGCCAACCGGGAAACGCTGGCGAAGCTGACGATGGCAGGCGTCGCCTGCGTGGCCGTGGCGTTGTGCTGGAGCAGCGTCCTGCCTGTCAACAAGAAGCTGTGGACGGGGTCCTACGTGCTGCTGACCGTGGGCCTGGACCTGCTGGTCCTGCCGCTGCTGGTATATGCGATCGAGCTGCGCGGCATCCGTCGCGGCACGTACTTCTTCGAGGTGTTCGGCAAGAACACGCTGTTCATCTACCTGCTTTCCCAGGTCCTGGTGATCGTCATGGTCAGGACGTTCGTCGGCGGGGCCACCGTGTATGACTGGCTGTACGCGACGGTCTTTGCGCCACTGGCTTCCGCGAAGTTGGCTTCGCTGCTGTTTGCCGTGCTGTTCATGCTGGGGTGCTGGGTGGTGGGGTGGTGGCTGGATCGGCGGCGGATCTATATCAAGGTTTAGCTTTGAGGGACCCATGGTGTCAGCTCCGCCGGGGGTCAGTCCCCTCGTGACGCTGGCGGCAAGCGCGCGAGCGAACACTTACCGGGGACAGACCCCAGCTAGAACTTCAGTCGCAGGCCGGTCCGGCTGGCCAGCGCCGTCAACCCCAGCATCGCCACCGTCATCGCGGCGGCATTGAGCAATCCCACCACGCCGCCGCTGGCCAGATACGGCCACCATACGCGCGGCACGTGCAGCACCGCGGCCAGTTGCTCCCACAGGTCCGGCGCAACGTACGCGAACAGGGCATTGGTGCCCGCCGGGAGCACCACGACGGTCCAGCGCCGCCACTGCCACACGTCCACCAGCACATAGCAGAGCAGGAACAGCGCCAGCACGATCCCGGCGCAAACGAGGGTGTACGCCGCCGTCGCGTGGATCTTGTTGATGCCGTGGTAGGGCCGCAGCAGCAGGCCGCACAGGAACAGGCCGGCGGCGAACCAGCCCATAAAACGGATGCGTTCGCGGTGGCCGGCATTGGCGCCGCGCACGAACAGGCGGCCGACGACGGTCCCGGCCAGCACATTGGCGGACGTCGATCCCAGCAGCTGCGGCACGTTGACGAAACTCCGCAGCGGTGCCGGCAGCCAGTCCAGCGCGCCGGCCGTGCCACCCAGGTACAGTGCCAGCAGGCCCGCCAGCGCGGCCATCAGGGCCGTGCCGTCGCCGCGCGTAGCCAGGTAGACCAGGCTGCACACGAGATAGCTCCAGCCGATCATGCCCAGGATGCCCCACCACGTGTGCTGCAGGTAGACGCTGTCGAATTCCTCGTTGAGCGTGCCGCGGAACGCCAGCAGCAGGACCGCCATCAGCGCGGCGCCCAGCCAGAACGTCCAGTCGCGCTGCCCCGCATCGCGCTTACCCCCGTCCCGCTGGCGCCACAGCAGCATCATCGCCACGTAGAACAGCAGGAAGTACACGGCACGCGGCAGCGGCGCCGCGTCGGCGTCGTAGCGGTAGGCGTTGGCCAGCACGACGCCCGCGACCATCAGGCTGGCCGCACGCCACAGCAGGCGCCCCAGCAGCGCCGGCGTGACCTGGCCCAGCGACCGTTGCAGCGCCAGCGGGATCGCGATGCCCACGATGAAGAGGAAGGCCGGGAAGACGATGTCCGGTAGCGCGATGCCGTCCGCGCGCGGGCCGGCGTGCTCCAGCCAGTAGGGGATGCCCGGCATGCCGGCGATGTAGTTCACCCAGATCATCGCCGCGATCACGCAGCCGCGGAAGGCGTCGAGGCTGACGAGGCGGGTCGAAGACATGTTGGCTCCATAAGCACCGGGGACAGACACTTCCTGCGGGCGAACGCCCGCAGGAAGTGTCTGTCCCCATATAAAAAAAGCGGGTCAGGCCAAGGCCGTTCCCGCTCGCTTGCAAAGCCGCAAAGGCTTACTGGGCAGCCTGGGCCGGCGCGGCGGCGCCACCGGCCGGACGGTTGACCCACATGATCCAGTAGCGTGCCAGGTCGCCGCGGCCGTCGGTGCCCTGCACGGACTGCAGCGTCTTGATGGCGTCGTCCTTCTTGCCGGCCAGCGCGTACGAGTAGCCCAGGCGCAGCTTGGCGTCTTCCGCGTTCGGCAGGCCGCCCTTGGCGATGCCTTCCTGGATCAGCGCGATGCCCTTGTCGTGCTGGCCCATCGTCACGTAGGCGTAGCCCAGGTTGATCAGGCCCGTGCCGTTCTTCGACTTGCGTGCCGACGCTTCGCCGCTGCCGATGTTCTTCATGTCGTCGGCGGCCTGGCGGTCGGCCTGGGCGCGCAGCTTCTTGTGCTTGTCGGCGTTCGGGCCCTTGCCCAGCACGCCGGCGGTGAAGCCGGCGTCCAGCGCCTGCTTCGCCTCGATCGGCTGGCCGGCCAGCAGGGCCAGGTCGGCCATCTCGGCATAGTCTTCCGCCGACATCTTCGACACGGCGGCCTTCTGCAGGCGGTACACGTCCAGCGCGAAGCGGGTCGAGTAGGTGGCCTTGCCCTGCGTGCGGCTCAGCAGGTCGATCCAGTAGTCGTCGTTCGGGTAGTAGCGCACCAGGTTTTCCACGGCCAGCAGGTAGGTGGCCTGGTCCTTGGTCTTGGCGCCCGTGTTGGCCAGCAGCTGCAGCTCTTCCAGCTTCGGCGCGGTGTTGGCCTTCTGCGCCGCTTCCAGGTCCTTCAGCAGCTCGGTTTTCGCGGTGGCGAAGTCATTGCTGAAGTAGTGGGCGCGGATGATGTAGGGGCGCATCTTGTTGTCGCCGGTCTCCGTCTGGTAGCGGTTGAACCACGTGATGGCCTTCTGGTATTCCTTGGCGTTGTAGTACATATTGCCCAGCGCGGCGATGAAGTCGCGCTGCTCGGACGGCTGCAGCTTGCCCGAGTTGATGACGGCTTCCAGGGCGGTCGTCGTCATCTGCGTGTTGTTGGTGGCGGAACCCAGCGAGATGCGCATGCGGTTCAGCACGAAGTTTTCGTAAGGCGTCTTGTTCGGCAGTGCCTCGGCCTGATCCAGGCGGCTCTGCACCTCGGCGTGGTTCTTCGCCTCCAGCAGGGCCTTGATCTGGGCCGGCTCCACCAGCTTGTAGATCTCCGGGCGCACGGAATCCTTCGGCGCCTCGGCGGCCGGAGCTGCGGCCTTGTCCTGGGCGAGGGCGGCAGGGGTCAGCGCGGGGACGGCGGACAGGCCGATGGCAGCCAGGAGCAGGCTAATGCGAGCGATACGGAACTGAGGCATGATGAAATGATCCTTCAATCAAGTAGACAAACACTTATTGTCCCATAAATTGGGTAAATGTCGGGATTCGAATGGACAGAATTGTAACGGCCTGTTTCGCTATATGCCAGGCATCTATGACGGGGCCGATGCCCTGCAGCGCAGCGGTAAATGAAGTCATGGCAGCCGCAGAAACCGGGCCCGCGTGCTGGCCGTTCCGAAGGACCACACCAATGTGGTCGGTGCGGTGTTATCACCAATACTCAAATATTTCCATGAGAATATTTTAGTGTTTATTTTAATAATTATCGATATACTGGCGCCTTTTACCAAGGCAAAAAATGCGCCGTTCCGCTCTCCTCGCAACAGTTGTCATGGTCACGGTCCTCGTGGCCGGATGTTCCTCGATCGAACGCGGCGGGGCGTTGCGCCAGCACACCCTCCTGCCGGGCAAGAGCGTCAAGGCCGAGGTGGTTAACGCCATCGGCTTGCCACGGTCGACGGAGAAGTCGGCCGACGGCAGTCGGGAATACTGGTACTACACCGGCACCGCGCTGAGTACCAGCTACTTCGTTCCGCTACCGGTGTCCGCGACCGCCTACACGCCCGGCACGAGTTCGGTCAGCTATGCCGACCTCGGCAGCAAAGACGTCATCGGTGACCAGCGCGTCGCCCTGATTTGCGTCTTTGACGTCGACGGCAAGCTGCTGCAAGCCTACAACCCCAATGAAAGTAACCATGAAAAGAATTAGTGCCACCATCGTTTTCACGTCCGCCATCCTGACGGGGTGCGCGACTACTCCGTCCGCCGTTCCGACCGTCGATGGTGCCGATATTTCGGCACTGAAGTCCGAGCGCATCGCGGTCAACTACAAGGTCGTGACGAAACAGGTGAACTACCTCGAGACCCTGTACCGGGTACTCTGGCTCGAGACCAAGACATCGCGCCAGGACTTCGGCGGTTTGTGGTCCGCGGACGAGGACATGACGCGCTATACCGTCGAGGCACTGCGCGCGCAGGGCTTCAACGCGGACAGTGTCCATGGCGCGCTCGCACCTGCGCAGGTAAGCGCCGCGAACGGCGTACTGGCCGGCCGGGCGCTGGCTGACGCCAACGTCCCCCATCCGGAGATCGCTGGCACGAAGCTGCTGCCGATTCCCCTGTATTTCGGTACGTGGCCCAAGGCGCCGGCGCTCGATGCGGCGACTGCGGCACTCCGGCAGAAGGGCTATCGCTACCTGGTCGACATGACAGCCATGGACCTGTACGGCAATGCGGTGGGCTATGGCATGGTCAATGTCGCCGCACAACCGAACCTGCGCGTGATCGACCTGGCCACCAACAAGGTCGTCTGGAACAGCAATCTCGCGCATATGGAGATCTTCCAGCTGGGCGGCGACCTGAAGAAACTGGAGGAAAACGACCTGGCCAAGCTCAAGGAAGGCATGAAGGCCGGTATCGGCAAGATCAACTTCCAGTCCCTGTGGGGTGTGAAATGAAGCGTGTCGTTGTCGTTGGCGCCGTCGCACTCGCGCTGGCTGGGTGCAAGGCACCCTACGCCTACAAGGGGCCGGCCGACGCACCCACCGCCGTATTGAAGCTCGGCGTGGACAAGATCCCGTACGTCACCATCTCGGAAACCAACGAGTGTCCGAAGGCGCCGATGGATCAGACACAGCCATTCACGGTGATTCCCGCCGGCCGCACATTATGGGTTGAACCGGGGTTCTCTTCCGCCGGCCTGCCTGGCGGCTTCACATGTGTCGCGCCCATGAGCTTCGTACCGCAGGCCGGCAAGGAGTACTTTGTCGTGTACCAGTTGAGTGGCATGCGCTGCCGTGGCGAGATCCTGAGCAAGGACGCGAGCGGTGCGGTGGTGCCGGTGCCAACCAAAAGGGAGAAGTTCGAGCTCTGTATGTGGTAAGGCGCCGCCGGTCTTCCGGCCTGCGCCTCATCTGTCACCCGCGCACCAGCGCCCGGCCCTGGGCATCGAAGACGTGGCACGACCCTGGCGGCAGGTGCAACTCGATGGCCTGGCCGGGCTGCGGCACGGGACTGTCGGCCGGGTGGCGCAAGGCGATCGGGTCTGTCGTGCCGGGCGTCGCGGCATGAACCAGCAGTTGGTCGCCGAGGTATTCGACATGGCTGACGACCCCCGCCAGGCGGTTGCCGGCGTCGCCGTCCGCTGCCACCCGCAAGTGCTCCGGTCGAATACCGACGGTTACAAGCGCGCCGTCCTGCGCGGCGCCGGCGGCCATGGTCGTGGCGAGCGGCGTGCCGTCCGCCAGGCGGACCTGCAAAGGCCCCTGCGCGCCGGCCACGGTGGCGCCGATCCGGTTCATCTTTGGCGTACCCAGGAAGCCCGCCACGAACAGGTTGGCCGGGGCGTTGTACAACTCCCGGGGCGTGCCGACCTGCTCGATCCGGCCGCCGTTGAAGACGACGATCCGTTCGCCCAGGGTCATCGCCTCGACCTGGTCATGCGTCACGTAGATCATCGTCGTCTTTAGTTGCGCATGCAGGCGCGCCAGTTCCATGCGCATCTGCACGCGCAGGCTGGCGTCCAGGTTCGACAGCGGTTCATCGAACAGGAACAGGCCAGGCTGGCGCACGATGGCGCGGCCGATCGCCACGCGCTGGCGCTGGCCGCCCGACAGTTCCTTGGGCCGCCGCGCCAGCAGGTGGCCGATCTGCAGCACGTCGGCGGCGCGCTGCACGGCGGCGCGGATGTCGTCTTTCTTCTGGCCCGCCAGCTGCAGCGCGAACGCCATGTTGTCGTACACCGTCATGTGCGGATACAGCGCGTACGACTGGAACACCATCGCCAGGTCGCGCCGCGCCGGCGGCACGTGGTTGGCCAGCCGGCCGCCGATGTGCAGCTCGCCGCCGCTGATCTCTTCCAGTCCGGCGATCATGCGCAGCAGCGTGGACTTGCCGCAGCCGGAAGGGCCTACGAAGACGACGAATTCGCCGTCGCGGATGTCCAGGTCGACGCCATGGATGACGGCATTGTCGCCGTAGCGCTTGGCGAGCTGGCGCAGCGCGAGGGCCGCCATCAGCCCGCCACCGCTTGCTTGGCCTCGACTTCCGCGGACGGCTCCGGCTGTGCGCGCGGCACCAGCGGGATGAACAGCGCCAGCACCGTCACGGGAATAGCGCACAGCAGCACCCAGATGAAGAAGTGCTGGTAGCCCAGCACGGCCTGGACCGCGCCGCTGAAGTACTTGAACAGCACGAAGCCCAGTTGCATGACACCGGTGGACAGCGCGTAGTGGGCGGTCTGGTACTTGCCCGGCGCGACCACCTGCATCATGTACAGGATCACGCCGACGAAGCCGAAGCCGTAGCCGAACATCTCCAGGCTGAGGGCCGCGCCGATCACCGTCAGGTCGGTCGGCAGCCACGTCGACAGGAAGTAGAACACGAGGTTCGGCAGGTTGACGGCGAGGATCAGGAAGATCATCGCGCGGCGCAGGCTGAGCCAGGACGTGAAGTAGCCGCCGGCGATGGAGCCGACGATGAAGGCGATCGTGCCGCCCGTGCCGTAGACGGTGCCCACCTGGCTCGTCGACAGGCCCAGGCCGCCCTGGTCCAGCGCATCGCGCAGGAACAGCGGGCCGATGGTCTGCACCTGCGCCTCGCCGGCGCGGAACAGGATGATGAACAGGATCGACAGCCAGATGCCGGGCTTCTTGAAGTAGTCCACGATGACTTCCCACAGCGTACTGGCGATGCCGGCGACGGTCCGGTCTTCCGTGACGGGATTCTTCGCCAGCGGCAGCACCCAGCTGTGATACGCGGCCAGCGCCACCATCGTGATGGCGAGGATCACGAAGATCGTCGTCCATGCGGGCACGATGCCTTGGGTTTTCTCCAGGTGGCCGGCCAGGATCACGAGGCCGCCCAGCGCGATGAAGCGGCCGGCGTTGAAGAACGTGCCGGTCCAGCCGGCGTACTGGGCCTGCTGCTTCTGCGTCAGGCTGGTGATGTAGACGCCGTCGCATGCGATGTCGTGCGTCGCCGCGCTGATGCCCACGCAGGCCAGCATGGCGACGCTGGCGGCCAGCCAGAAGGGCAGGTGCAGCGCCAGCGCCACCAGGGCGAAGAACACCCCGCTGGCCAGCTGGAACGTGACGACGACGAGCTTCTTGCTGCTGGCCAGTTCCAGGAAGGGACTCCACAGCGGCTTGAAGATCCAGGCCATGCCGATGTACGCTGTCCAGTGCGCGATGTCCTCGTTGGGCACGCCCATGCTCTTGAACATCATGCTGGCGATCAGCGCCACCGAAAAGAACGGCAGGCCCTGGGCCAGGTACATCGTGGGGACCCACGTCAGCGGGCTGCGGGCGCGTTTTGAATCGTCCATGTGCTCCTCATGTTCTCGTTTTTGTCATTTGACCGCGCCGTCCATGCCGCGCATGAAGAAGCGCTGCGCGAACAGGAACGCCACCAGGGTCGGCACGATCGTCATGATCGTGCCCGCCGCCACGACGCGGGTGCTGCTGCCGAACGTGCCGCGCAGGTACAGTACGCCGACCGACAGCGGGAATTCATCCGGTTTGCTCATCACGATGGACGGCCAGATGTATTCGTTCCACGACTCCACCGCCGTCAGGATGCCGACCGTCGCCAGCCATGGCGCGATCAAAGGCAGCATGATGCGGGTGAAGATCGTCCATTCCGAGGCGCCGTCCACCCGGGCCGCGTCGATCAGGTCCTGCGGCACTTCCTCGAAGGCCTGCTTCAGCAGCAGGATGGCGACGGCCGTGACGACGTTGGGCAGGATCACGCCCGTGTAGGTGTCCACCAGCGACAGCTTCGTCACCGTGATGAAGTTGACGAGGAAGTTGACCTCGGACGGCAGCACCAGCGTGGCCAGGATCAGGCCGAACACCAGCTTGCGGCCCTTGAAATGCATGCGCGCCAGCGGGTAGGCCGCCATCGAGCAGAAGATCAGCTTCCACAGCACCGTGCAGGCCGCGATGACGACGGAATTGCGGAAGAAGTCCCACAGCGGAATGACGCGGAAGACCTCGGCGAAGTTGGCCAGCGAAGGCGCCTTGGGCCAGAACGTGGGCGGAAACGCGAACACGTTGCCTTCGGTGGACAGCGCCGTGACGAGTGTCCACCAGAATGGGAACACGCACAGCAGCGCGATGGCGGACAGCAGCAGGTAGTGGAGCGTCTTCTTCATCGGTGCTTCGGTTTCAGCCAGCGCAGGCAGCACAGCGCCACGCCGATGCACAGCAGCGAGACGACGAAGCTGGCGGCCAGCGCGCGCGGCAGTTTCAGGTGCTTGAGGCCCTGGTCGTAGGCGTAGTACAGCGCCGTGAAGGTCGAATTCATCGGGCCGCCCTGCGTCAGCACGTCCACTTCCTGGTAGGCCTTCAGCGCGGCCAGCACGGACAGGATGGTGCAGATGGCGATCGTGGGGCGCAGCATCGGCACGGTGATCTTCCAGAAGCGCTGCCAGCGGTTGGCGCCGTCCAGGATGGCCGCCTCCTGCATGTCGGCCGGTACCGCCTGCAGGGCCGCCAGGTACATCACCATGTACCAGCCAAGTCCCCGCCACATCGTGACGAACATGATGGCGAACAGCGCGATGCCGTCGTGCGACAGCCAGCCCACCGGGGCGTCGACGAGGCGGAACAGCAGCAGCACATAGTTCAGCGTGCCCTGTTCATGGAACATGAAGCCCCACATGATGCCGACCACCGACACCGTCGTCACGACCGGCACGTAGAACGCGGCGCGGAACAGCCGGATGCCGGGCAACTGGTTATTGACGAGGACCGCCAGCGCCAGCGCACCGACCTGCACGCACGGCACCATCAGCAGGAACAGCACGGAGTTGACGAGGCCCGTGACGAACATCTCGTTGGCGAAGAGGTAGCGGAAATTGTCCAGCCCGACCCAGTGCGTGGGACGGATCAGGCTGTAGTCGGTAAAGGCGAGATACGAGCCGAAGCCCACGGGCCAGAACGAGAACACGGCCAGCAGCACGAGGGCCGGGGCCAGGAACAGCCAGGCGGTGAGGGTGGTGCGGGACATCAAGGCGCCACCATGTCAGGCTTCAACCCAAGACCAAGAACCGGGGTCAGACCCGACGGGTCTGACCCCGGCTTCAAGCCGTTGGGTGGAAACTGCTTTGCCAGCTTGCGGTTCCAGATAACGACCGCTTCATCCAGCGCCCCCTGGATATCCTGCCGCCCCGTGACGCCTGCTTCGACCGCCTTCACCAGCGAGCGTCGCAGCTCGTCGTAGTCGGTAACGCCGGCCACGTACAGCGTGCGCGAGTGGGGCATGGAGACGGCACCGGCGGCAACCGCTTTCTCCGCGGCGCCGGCGCCTGGCGGTACCGTCGTGAAGAACGGGTCGGCGGCCGCGCCCGCAGCAGCGGGGAACACGCTGGCGGCCTTGGCAAAGGCCAGCTGGTTGGCGTCGCTGGTCAGGTAGCGGGCGAACTTGCCCACTGCGGGCAGGAGCGCCTTGTCGACGCCGGCCGGCACGCCGAAGTGGATCAGCCAGCCGCCGTCCGCGATGCCCGTGGGGCCCAGCGGGGCCGGGGCGACGTCCGTGACGGCGTAGATGTCCTTGGCGTCCAGCGCGATGCGGCCCACGGCCGTCGGCGGCGCCAGCAGCATGCCGAGGCGGCCGCCCTTGTAGGCGTCGATCGCGGCGGGGAAGTTATCCTCCGCGAACAGGCTGTCCTTCAGCAGGCCGCCCACCTTGTAGGTATCGGCCAGCTTGCGGACCAGCGCCACGTGGGCCGGGGAATTGAACACGGCACGGCCATTGCGAATCACGGCCAGCCCTTGCTGCATCATCAGGCCGTCGATCTTGGCCAGCGCCGGGCACAGGCCCGCCTTGCCCGTACGCTGGGCGATCTGGCGGGCGAACGCCAGCTGTTCGTCCAGGCTGCGCGGCGGATGGGGAATGCCCGCGGCCTGGAATATCCGCTTGTTGTAGGCGATGACGGCCACGTTGCTGTACAGCGGGAAGCCGTACGTCCTGCCGCCGAACGTCAGGTCCTGCAGCGTGCTGGCGAGATAGCGGTTGCGGTCCGGTCCCAGCAGCGCATCGACGGGCTGCAGCAGGCCGTCGCGGGCGAATTCGTCCGCCCATGGCACGTTCAGGTTGACGAGGGCGGGCGGCGTGCCGGCGACGATGCGGGTGACGAGCTTCGTCTGGATGATGTCCCACGGGAAGTCGACCCATTCGACCTTGACACCCGGATTGGCCGCTTCGTAGTTCCTGACGATGCCGTTGAAATACGGCGTGAACTTCGGCTTCATGCTGAACGTCCAGAATTCAAGCTTCTGCACGGGTGCGGCGGCGGCGTGGACCGCGAGCGCCACGCCCGCGAAGACGGTCAGCATGCGCTTCATCGGTCAGTTGGTCTTGGTGACTTTCGACAGGTGCCGCGGCCGGTCCGGGTCCAGCCCGCGCGCGGCCGACAGCTGCGCCGCCATCACGTAGAACGCCTGGATCGCGACGATCGGATCGAGGTCCGGCGTGGCCGCCACCGGCAGCGTCAGGTCCCGTTGTGCCACGTCGGCGGGCGCGGCCAGCAGCACGCGCGCGCCACGGCCGCGCATCTCGTCGGCCAGCGCCAGGAGGCCGGCCTGCGTGGGGCCACGGGTGGCGAAGATCAGCAGCGGATAGCCTTCGTCGATCAGCGCCATCGGGCCGTGCTTGATCTCGGCGCCGGAGAACGCCTCGGCCTGCAGCGCGGACGTCTCCTTGAACTTCAGCGCCGACTCCAGCGCGACGGGGAAGCTGATGCCGCGGCCGACGACCATGATGTTGCGGGCCGGCGTCAGCACCTCCAGCGCGGCCGACCAGTCGGCCTGGCCGGCCGCGTGCAGCGCTTCCGGCAGCGCCGCCAGGCCGTCCTGCAGTTCCGGATCGTTCTGCCACTGCGCCACCATGCGCGCGCCCGCCACCAGCGACGTGATGAAGCTCTTGGTCGCCGCCACGCTCTGCTCCTTGCCGGCGCGCAGCGGCATCGCCCATTCGGCGGCCTGCGCCAGCGGCGAGTCGATGTCGTTGACGAGGGCGACGGTGGTCGCGCCGCCGTCGCGGAAGTAGCGGATCGGTTCCACCACGTCCGGGCTCTGGCCCGACTGCGACACGGCGATCGTCAACGTGTCGCGCGTCATCAGCGGCGACTTGTGCAAGGTGACGAGCGACATCGGCAGCGAGGCGACGATGCGGCCCAGGCGCGCCATGATCAGGTAGGCGATGTAGTTCGACGCATGGTCCGAGCTGCCGCGCGCGACCGTCAGCGCCGTGTTGAACGCCGTGCTCCTCAGTTTGCGGCCCAGCTCCGCGTAGCGGTCCGTGTCGTGCGCCAGCTGCAGCGCTACGCATTCGGACGCGGACAAGGCTTCCTTAAGCATCATTGAGGTCACAACGTTCTCCTTCGATATAGACGGCTTTGAGTTTGAGTTCGCGGTCCAGTACGACGAAATCGGACCACGCGCCCGGCGAGATGCGGCCCCGGTCTTCCAGGCCTAGATAATCGGCGGCGTGCGTGGAGACGCGCGCGGAGGCGTCGGCCAGGTCCAGGCCCAGCCCGACGAGGTTGCGCAGCGCCTGGTCCAGCGTCAGCGTGCTGCCGGCCAAGGTGCCGTCCGGCAGGCGCACGCCGCCCATGCATTTGTGGACCGTGTGGCGCCCCAGCATGTATTCGCCGTCCGGCATGCCGGTGGCCGCCGTGGAATCGGTCACGCAGTACAGGCGCGGGATCGCCCGCAGCGCCGTCTTGATGGCGCCCGGATGTACGTGCAGCAGGTCGGGAATCAGTTCGGCGAACTGGGCGTGCGCCAGCGCCGCGCCCACCATGCCGGGTTCGCGGTGGTGCAGGCCGCTCATTGCGTTGAACAGGTGCGTGAAGCCGGAAGCGCCGTGTTCCAGCGCCGCCACGCCGTCGTCGTAGGAGCCCAGCGTATGGCCGATCTGCACGCGCATGCCTTCGTTGGCCAGTTCGCGCACGAGGCCCAGGTGGCCGGCGATCTCCGGCGCCACGGTGATGACGCGCAATGGCGCCAGCGTCTCCAGGCGCTGCACCTCGGCCAGCGTGGCGGCGCGCGCGTAGTTTGGTTGCGCTCCCAGCTTGCCGGCATTGATGTACGGGCCTTCCAGGTGCGCGCCCAGCACGCGCGCCTCGTTCCTGCCGCGCTCCTTGACGGCCTTGCCGATGGCGGCCAGCGCCACGTCGATGTCTTCCGGCGGCGCCGTCATCGTCGTCGCCAGCAGGCTCGTGGTGCCGTGGCGCGCATGGATCGCGGCGATCCGGTGGATGGCGTCACCGCCTTCCATCACGTCCTTGCCCGCGCCGCCATGCACGTGCAGGTCGATGAAGCCGGGCAGGATGTAGTCGTCGGCATTGCCCTTCGGGTCGGCCGCCGCGCCCTGGATGTCGGCTACCCGCGTGCCGAAGGTGACGGCGCCGTGGATCCAGCCGCCCGGTGTGAGGATGTTACCTTTGATGGCATCGTTCATCGACGCGACTCCGCTACGAATTCATAGTAATCACTGCGGCACCACGAGTGGGTCAGTTCCACCGCGGCCCCGCTGTCCAGATAGCTCACGCGCGTGATGTGCAGCATGGCGGTACCAGGGGCGATATTGGCCAGCCTGGCCTGTTCGGTATTGGCATTGATGGCGCGGATGTGCTGCAGCGCGCGCATCGGGATGGTGCCGTTCGCTTCCAGGTAGCCGTACAGCGAGTCCGTCACGTTGTGCGGATTCGGCATGTAGCTGGCCGGGATCGTCGACGTCTCGATGGCCATGACGACGTCGTCGGCCGTGCGCAGGCGCTTCAGGCGCGCCACCGGCATGTTCGGCGACAGCCCCAGCGACAACAGTTCCAGCGGCGCGGCGATGCCGACCTCGCGCTGCAGCCAGCGCGAGCCGGCCGTGAAGCCGCGCTGGCGCAGCTCCTCGGAGAAGCTGGTCAGGCGCGACAGCGGCTGTTCCAGCTTCGGCGTGATGTAGGTCCCCGAGCCGCGCCGGCGCGTCAGCATGCCGCGGTCGCACAGCATGTCGATGGCCTTGCGGGCCGTCACGCGCGAGATCTGCAGCATGTCCGACAGCACGCGCTCGGACGGCAACGCCTCGTTGGCGCGCCAGTCGCCGCTGGCGATGCCGTCGGACAGCTTGTTCGCCAGTTGCATGTAGAGGGGGGTGTCGCTGGAGGCATCGGGACGGAAATCGCGCAACTGGACTAGCACGGCTTACTCCTTCAGTTGTTGTTGGATCAGGCGCAGCGCACCCTCGGCCGAATCGCCGTGGGCCGGCACGATGGCGGCCAGCAGTTCGGGCGGCAGGAAGGGGCGCATCGGTTCGCCCAGGCCGCCGCACAGGGCGATCGGCAGGGTGCCCGTGTCGTCCAGCGCGCGGGCGATCAGTGCGACCTGGCGGCCCGCGTCGAGCATGATGGCGCGCGCCGCGTCCTCGCGGTCGGCGAACTGCAGCACGATGCGCGCCAGCTGGGCATACTGGGTCTGGCTGGCGTTGGCAAGCCACACCTGGATGCGGTCGCGGCTGCCGCCGCATGCGGCGATGACGGCATCGGCGAACGGGTTGCCGGGCACGCGCCCGTCCACGACCTGCTGGATGTGATTGACGGCTCTCAGGCCGATCCACGCGCCGCCCGCCTCGTCGCCGGCGGGGAAGCCCCAGCCGCCCACTTCGCGGCGGCTGCCGTCGGTGCACAGGATCTCGCCCACGCTGCCGGTGCCCAGCGCAATGATCGCGCCCGGCTGGCCCGCATGCGCGCCCAGCACGGTCGTGTAGGCGTCGGTCTCCAGCGCCACGGCGGCATAGCCGGGATTGGCAGCGATGAAGTTGGCGGCCCATTGCGGGTTGTGCACGCCGGCGAGGCCCAGGCCGACGGCCATGGCGCTGCGCTCGGGCATGGCCAGCGCGGCGGCAGTGAAGGCGACCGCGATCGCTTCTTCGACGGACTTCCAGGCGTTCTGGATGCCGTGCAGCAGGCCGGACGGGCCGGCGCTGCCTTCGGCCAGCAGCTTGCCGTCCGGGCGCGCCAGCCGCACCCGCGTGCCGCTGCCGCCGCCATCGACACCGATGAGATATTCGATCATGTTGACTGAGGTTGTGAGGAGCTGTGGGGCACTATACGGGCGCGCAAACCAGCTTGTCAACAGGTATTTAACTGGTATTGAAATGTGTTGTTAAGACGATTAACGCCTGCGCCGAAACGTCGAGGTAAGTCATTGATATTGAATGGATTAGCAGGGAATGGAATGGTATTGAAGTTGGTATGCGAGGAAACCGGTTGGGATAATACCAGCGGGCACACCAATGAAAACGCCCGGCACGGCCGGGCGTTGCGCTGGCAGGGCGACGGCGCACTTTAGTCGGCCACGCCGTCCTCGTGGACGCCGCGCCGGTCCACCAGCACCAGGCGGGACTGGCCGGGCTGGCGGGTCGCTGTGGCCTGGCGCGACTGCGTCTCGACCTTGCCGCGCACGTTGACGGTGGCGCTGCCGGGGCCGCGTGCCGTCACGTTGGCCTGGTCGGCCTGCAGGGCCCGGCCGTCCAGGCTGCCCGAACCCGACAGTTCCGCGGCCAGTGCGCCGGTACGGCCGTGCAGCGTGACGCCGGCCGGGCCGTTCATGCGCAGCTTGGCGCTGCGCGTCTCCAGCCGCGTGGTCAGGCCGCCCGAGCCGTTCAGTTCGCCTTCCAGGCTGTCGCTGACGCGGTTCAGCTCGATCGAGCCGGGGCCGGTGGCATGCAGCACGGCGCGGCCGACCTGCAGGTCTTGTCCGTCCAGGTCGCCCGAGCCACTGACGTTGGCTTCCAGGCTGCCCGTGCTGCCCGCCAGCGTGGCGTTGCCGGGGCCGCTCAGCGTCACGCGCAAGCGCTGCGTCTGCAAGCCGCGCGCCTCCAGGTCGCCCGAGCCATGCACTTCGGCTTGCATTTGCCGGATCGTGCCGCTGACGCAGGCATTGCCGGGGCCCGACAACGCCGCGCTGGCGACTTCGACCGCAAGGGCGCACGCTTCCAGGTCGCCTGAGCCTTGCACCGTCGCGCGGATTGCCTTGCTGCGTCCGTGCAGCTTGACGTCGCCGGGCCCACGCATGGTGGCCGTCACCAGATCCGTGCGCAGGTCGGTTGCGTCCAGGTCGCCCGAGCCCGTCAGCTCCACGGCCAGCTCGCGAGTGATGCCCGCCGCTTCCACGTTGCCGGGGCCGCTCAGCTCGGCGCGCAAGGTGGCGGGGCGCAGTTGGCGCAAGTCGACGTCGCCGCTGCCGGCCACGCGCAACGTCAGTTCGCCGACGATGCCGGACGCGTGAATGTCGCCGGGGCCGGTGGCAGCCAGCACCAGGCGCTCCCCCTGGAAACGGGTCAGCTGGACGTCGCCGCTGCCGCCGTTCTTCAGGCTGTGCAGCTGGGGCGCACCGATGACGAGCCGGATCGGCTCGTTGCGCTTGCCGAAGCTGAAGTGCCAGCCGTTGCGCTGGCGCGGCCGGACGATGAGGGTGCCGCGTTCCGTAATGGTTTCGACGTCGGCCAGGTCCGCCGCAGGCCCCGTCAGGCGCACGCCGCGCGGTGCCTGTGCATCGATCGTGACGTCGAAGGGGCCGGACAGCTCGATGGCGCCGAATGCGCCGGTCTGGCGGGTTTCGGTGGCGGTGCGGGCGGGCTCCGCGGCGGCCGGCGTGGCCAGCAGGAGCAGAGCGGTGACGGGCAGGGCGGTGGCAAGCAGCTTGGTCATGAGGTTGGCCATGGTCGATTGATGAGTGATGTCAATACGATAGGGCAAACGGGGCGTTGCAGCGCCGGCGGCGAGACGAACCACCGAAAACGGGGCGTGGACGGTGTAAGAACGCGTCCAGGCGGTTCTTACTTGAAGGTGTCGTTGCGACGCTTGCGGCCGAGACGGAGCGCGACAAGGACGGCACCGACGGCCAGCATCGGCAGCACGCCCGGTTCGGGCACGGGCTGCGCCGGCGTGGAAACGGCCACGCCGACAGGGTCCACGGCCGGCGCGTCCCATTCCCGCGTCAACCCGGGCAGCTCGAGGACGGGCACGGGTTCGGCGCCATGGGCGGTAACGCAGGCCATGGCCAGGCTGAGAGAGGCGAACAGGGATTTCATGGGGGCCAAAAGGGGAAAGATATTTCCATTATGACACAGATGGTGTAATGATGATAATCAAATCGTGAAAATTGTTGCGTCGAGAAGTAACAGACGGCCGTGCCGGGCTGTCGGGCGCGCCGGGAGGTGTCATAATGCCCGCTGGAGAATCGAGAACATGATCAAGTACTTAGGGACGAGGAAAACCGCGGAAGGCGCGACGCTCTACGTTTTCCTGATCAACGGTGCGGAGAAGCAGATTCGCGAAAGCGCCCTGAAGCAGTATCCGGGCTGCTATGAGGCGTTGCCCGCTTCCGCCAAGGCCAAGATCGGCGCCAACCGGGCATGGCTGCAAAAGCTGTAGCCCGCGCTTGCTTGCGCGCATGGCTGGTGCTTGCTGCCGTGCTGCCGGTCTGCGGCACGGCTGGCGCGGCCGTCCCCACCCATTTCGGCACGGTGCTGGGCAACGGCCTGCTGTGCCGCGACCAGACCTCCAACCGCTACTATTTCGACTACATGGTGCGTTTCTTCGGCCAGCCCTACAAGCGCGAGGGCGGCGCCTACTGGTTCCGCACGCCCGAGGCCACCCTGTGGGGCTTTCCCATCCGCGAGGTGATGGTGAGCGACGAAAGCTGGCCGTACAGCTTCGTCGGCGCGCTGGCCGATGCCACCCCGGAAAAGCTGGAAGCGGCGATTACCGCCCAGGATGGCGTGCGCTATGCGAAAATCGACCGTTCCAGGTACCCGGTGCGCGAAACGCGGACGGGCGGCCGCATCGTCTATGCGAATCGCCAGGCAAAGATCTACTGCGCCAAGTTCAAGCCGCTACCGTTGCCGCCAGCGCTGCGCTAGCGCATTTGCCGGGATCCGCCAACGACAGGGTGTGCATGTACACGCAACATTTTCAGCTGAAACAATCCCCGTTTTCCATCGCGCCCGATCCGCGCTACCTGTTCATGAGCGAGCGCCATCGCGAAGCGCTGGCGCACCTGCTGTACGGCGTGGGCAGCGGCGGCGGCTTCGTCCTGCTGACGGGCGAGATCGGTGCCGGCAAGACCACCGTGTGCCGCTGCTTCATGGAGCAGATCCCGGCCAATTGCCGGTTGGCGTACATCTTCAATCCGAAGCTGTCGGTGGAGGAGTTGCTGCTGTCGATCTGCGACGAGCTGCGCATCGAGTTGCCGGCCGACGGCGGCGACAAGGTCACCGTCAAGGGCTACGTCGACGCGATCAACCGCCACCTGCTGGCCAACCATGCGCAGGGGCTGAACAACGTGCTCGTCATCGACGAGGCGCAGAACCTGTCGGCCGCCGTGCTCGAGCAGCTGCGCCTGCTGACGAACCTGGAGACGAGCGAGCGCAAGCTGCTGCAGATCATCCTGATCGGCCAGCCGGAGCTGCGCACGATACTGGCCCGGCCGGAGCTGGAACAACTGGCGCAGCGCGTCATCGCGCGCTACCACCTGGGTTCGCTGACGGCGGACGAAACGGGCCACTACATCGCGCACCGGCTTGCCGTGGCGGGCGCGACCGGGCCATTGCCGTTCCCGGCCGGCCTGACAGGCCTGGTGCACCAGCTGACGAAAGGCGTACCGCGCCGGATCAACCTGCTGTGCGACCGCGCGCTGCTGGGTGCCTACGTGGAAAACCGGCGCCAGGTCACGCGCCGCATCCTGCGCCGCGCCGCCGCCGAGGTGTTTGCCGGCGAAGCCACCGCCACCTGGCGCCGGCCCTGGCTGGTCGGAGCGGCCGGCGTGCTGGCCGGCGCCGTGCTGACGGCCGCCGCCGCATGGCAACTGGCCCCGGCGCCGGTACAGAAGACGCCGGCCACGGCCGCGGCACCCCGCTTGCCGGCCCTGGCGCCGGACGACTACGATGCCCACCTGCACCGGCTGGCCGGCATGTGGGGCGTCACGCCCGGTCATGGCGACCCGTGCGCGACGGCGGCGCGCGAGGACCTGCGCTGCCTGCAAGGCAAGGCCAGCCTGGATGAACTGCGCCGCCTGGATCGGCCGGCCGTGCTGCGCCTCGCCGGCGGCAAGGCGCCCACGTATGCACTGCTGACGGCGCTTGACGGCACCCAGGCCACCCTGGAACTGGCCGGCCAGCGCCAGCGCCTCGCGTTGGCGGAACTGGAGCGCCGCTATGAAGGCAACTACACGACATACTGGCGCGCCCCGCGCACCTGGCGCGACGAGGTCGGCGCCGGCGCGCGCGGACCGGACGTCGACTGGCTGGCGCGCCGGCTGGCCGAACTGCGGGGCGAGCCGGTGCCGCGCGAAGGGCTGGCGCTGGATGGCCCCGTGCTGCGCTGGCTGCGCGAGTTCCAGGCCGCGCAACACCTGAAGGCGGATGGTGTGGCCGGTCCGAAGACATTCATCCGCCTGAGCCAGCTGGCCGGCGTGCGCGAGCCGCGCCTGGCCGGGGGAGGAAAATAGATGTCCTATATCCTGGAAGCGCTGAAGAAGGCCGAAGCGGAACGACAGCTGGGCGCGGCGCCCACGATCCATGCACCCGTGCTGGACACCGCCGTGCCCCGTACCGCCATGCTGCGCAGGCCGTTGGTCGTTGCCGTCGGCGCGCTCGCTGTCGCGATCGGCGTGCTGGCCGCGGTGCTGTGGCAGCGCACGGCAAGCGTGGCAGCGGCAGCGCCGGCTGCGGTGGTTGCGCCACCGCAGCCGGTTGCCGCGGTGCCCGCGCCCGTGGTGAAGCCGGCAGCCGTGCCGGCCGTCGCGCCGCCGCCACCGGTCGTGGCAGTGGCCGGGCCCGCCCCGGTACCGCCACCGGTCGTGGCCGCGGCACAGCCGGCACCGGCAGCCGCCGAGCCGGCGCCCGACACGCCCGCACCGAAGCCGCTGTCGAAGCCGCTGTCGAAGCTGCCGTCGAAGCCGGCTGAGGAACCGGTCCAGGCGCTGGCCGACCTGCCCGAACCGATTCGCCGCGCGATCCCGCCATTCTCGATGGACGGCTATATGTACTCGGCCAACCCGGCCGACCGCCTGATCCTGATCGACAAGGTGCTGCGCCGCGAAGGCGACGAGGTGGCGCCCGGGCTGGTGCTGGAAAAACTGCTGCCGAAAGGCGCCGTGTTCAGTTTCCGCGGCTATCGCTACCGCGTGGCGTTCTGACGACGCGCACGACAGCGCCCGTCATCGTGACGTAACAAGCGTCGGTCATGCTTGTCGTATTGGCAAATACGACAGGAGTAAATTAATGAAGCTGAACATGTTGTCCCTGCTGGTCACCGCCGTGCTGCCCGCCCACGCGGCCGCCATCTCGCCCGACCAGGCCGTCACGGAACCCGGCAGCCTGATCGTGCTGCTGGCCATTGTCGTGCTGATCTGCCTGGCGACCGGGGGCGGCAAGGACGGTCCGTTCCGTCCCGAGTAAGCGCCAGCCCGGCGCCGTCTCCCGCGGTGGTTATAATGAACGGCCGCAACCATGGGAGGGCAGATGTATCGGGAACAAGCGTCGCCACGGCGCGTCATCGGCGTCGTCGGGCGCTCCGGCAGCGGCAAGACCACGCTGCTGGAAGTCGTCGTCGCCGCGCTGGCGGGGCGGGGACTGAAGGTCAACGTCATCAAGCACAGCCATCATGACCTGGAGCTGGAGCCACCGCGCAAGGACAGCGCGCGCATGCGCCTGGCCGGCGCGGCCGAGGTGATGGTGGCGTCGCCCTACCGCTTTGCCATCGTGCACGAGCTGCGCGGCGCACCGGAGCCGGGCCTGGACGAGCAACTGGCCCGCCTGGCCCCCGCCGACCTGACGCTGGTGGAAGGGTTCAAATCGTGGCCGCTGCCGAAGCTGGAGGTCTACCGCGCCGCTGTCGGCCAGCCGCCGCTGTATCCGCACGACCCGCTGATTGCCGCGGTGGCTTCCGATGAGCCACGGCCGGCCGATGCGCGCCCTGAGCTGGCGTGGCTGGACCTGAACGCGCCGCTCACCGTGCTGGCCTGGATCGAGCGCGAACTGGCCCTCAAGTTTCCCGCCGACGTGCCGTAACCGAAACAGGCCACAAGGCAAAACGGAGGCGACAATGGACGTAATGGGTATTGCAAAGCTGGCGACGACGATCGCCGACACGGGCGTCAAGCAGGAAGTCGGCATCACGATGCTGAAGAAGGCGCAGGAAGCCCAGGCCGCCAGTGCCGCCGCGCTGATCGCCGCGCTGCCGCAGCCGGCTCCCAGCCTGCCGCCGCACCTGGGCAATCACGTCAACACGACGGCCTGACTTTTCATTAGAATCGCTTTTCCAGGGCGGCACGCCGCCGCCCGTCACCAAAGGAAAACGATGAACAAGCACGCCATGCTGGCCGCCGCGCTGGCAACCGTTTGCGCTGCCGCGAACGCCCATCCTGCCGGCCCGGACAGCGCCGGGGCCGAAAAGGAACGCTGCTACGGCGTCGCCAAGGCCGGCCAGAACGATTGCGGCTCGTCCGACGGCGCGCACGGCTGCGCGTCGCTGGCCAAGACCGACAACGCGCCAACCGAGTGGAAGTGGGTAGCCAAGGGCACCTGCGAGAAACTCGGCGGCAAGACCACGCCACCGCCAGCGCAATAAGCATGACCGTCCCGCCCGCGCGGGCCGGCGTCGGCCTGCGCGTGCCCCATTACCGCGACTTCCTGGATGGCCGCCCGGCCGCCGGCTGGCTGGAAGTCCATACCGAAAACTACCTTGCCCTCGGCGGCTGGGATGCGCACGTGCTGTCCCGGCTGCGGCGCGACTATCCGGTCAGCCTGCACGGCGTCGCGCTGGGCCTGGGCAGCGCCCACGGCATCGACATGGCGCACCTGACGCGTGTTCGCGAGCTGGTGCGCCGCATCGAGCCGATGCTGGTTTCCGAACACCTCAGCTGGGCCGCCATCGCGGGGCGGCACTTGCACGACCTGCTGCCGCTGGCGCTGGACGACGCCATGCTCGACCTGCTGAGCGAACGGGTGGCGCGCGTGCAGGATGCGCTGGGCCGCCAGATCCTCGTCGAGAACGTGTCGAGCTACGTGCGCTTCCAGGCCGACACGATGGGCGAGGCCGCATTCCTGAACGCGCTGGCGCGCCGCACCGGCTGCGGCCTGCTGCTCGACATTAACAACCTGTACGTCAACCAGTGCAACCATGGCGAGGATGCGCTGGCGGCACTGGCCGCCATCGATCCGGGGCTGGTCGGCGAAATCCACCTGGGCGGCCACCGCGTCACGCCAGGCGCCGTGATCGACGACCATGGCAGTGCCGTGGCCGAGCCCGTCTGGCAACTGTACGAGGCGGCGCTGCGCCGGTTTGGCGCCGTGCCGACCTTGGTCGAGTGGGACAGCGACGTGCCGCCGCTGCCCGTACTGCTGGCGCAGGCGCAGCGGGCGGACAACCTGGCTGCCGGCTGCTTAGCGGCCACCCCGCGGCCCTGGCGGCCGACCCCGCTCTTGCCGGCGGCTGTTCCAGGCGAACTCCAGCAGCGCTTCGCGGCGGCCGTGCTGGCACCGGCGCAAATTGCCGAGGTCGCTGCCGACCTGCGTGCGGCGGACGTGCCGGCCCGCATGGCCATCTACCGGGGCAACCTGCTGGGCAGCTGGCACAAGGCCTTGACCAACGCCTACCCCGTCATCCGGCAACTGGTAGGCGACGAGTTCCTGGCCGCGCTGGCGGCCGAGTACGGCGCCGCGCATCCGTCGGCGGACGGCGACCTGAACGCCTTCGGCGCGCATTTCGCAGCGTTCCTGCAGACTTTCCCGCACGTGGCGGAGATGCCTTATCTACCTGACATGGCGCGGCTCGAATGGCTGCTGCATCGCGCCCATTACGCGCCCGACGTCGCTGCGCTCGACGCCACCGCGTTCGCGGCGCTGACACCGGGGCAGTTCGCCGCCACCCGGCTGACGCCGCACCCGACCGCAGAGGCTTTCGCGTCCCGCTGGGCCGTCGGGCCGCTCTGGCTGGCCCACCAGCCCGGCAGCGGGGTAGCGTTTCCATCGATCGACGTGCCCAGTCATGGCCTGGTGTGCCGGCCGGGCTGGCGCGCAACCGTGTTGGCCGAAGGCGAGGCGGGATACGCCATGCTGGCGCGGTTGATGAGGGGAGAGACAGTCGCTGCTGCGCTGGATGCCGCGCTGGCGATCGACGTCGCGTTCGAGAGTGGCGCTGCGCTGCAGCGTTGGCTGGCAGTGGGCGCCTTTGCTGGACTGGACGGCTAGCCAACTACCGCCGCGCAGAGGTCTGGAAGAAATTTACTTGACCAATGTTTTCATACCAAGGTACCGCCAACCTGTATCCGGCAACGATGGAATGGTCGACGACCTCGATGGACCGGTGGTGAACGACTTTGTCAACGACCTTCTGTATGTACGGATGGAAACCTACGGCCACGCGCGCTAGCGCGCCGCCCTGATGCCGACGCTGCCGGCGCTTCCTCAGTGAAACGCCCGCAACACCTTCTGCTCGCCGGTGCGGTCGCCATGCTGCCGGCAGGCCTGTTCGGTCGCGTCGAGCATCCGTGCCAGCTGGGCTTCCTCGCAGCGTTCCAGTTCCTCGTTGGCGACGGCCAGCGCCTGGGCCAGCTTGTTGCGGGCTGTCTGGTACAGGCCGTGATCGTAATGTCCCGTGTGCTTCAGCAGGTCTTCCGCGTTCTCGATGACCTGCCGCAGGTCGCCGATCAGGCGCTGCTGCGTGACGATTTTCGTGTCGGAGCCGTTCATGATGTTTCCCTGTGTTAGCTGATGCTGAATCGTGAATATAGCGTCGGCCAGGCAGCAGGGGTTGCGGCAAATCAAGCCCCGTCGGTACCGCTTTCGCCGAGGACGACGATGCGCACGTCGCCCAGCGTGACTTGCTGGCCCGCGCGGATCTTTGCGGTCTTGCGCAACTCCTGCTTGCCGTCCACGCGCACCTGGCCGCTGGCGACGATCTGCTTGCCCGCGCCGCCGCTGTCGCACAAGCCGACCACCTTCAGCAGCTGGTTCAGCTCGATAAATTCCGATGTTAATTCAAATTCTACTTTTTGCATTCTATCCTCGTTGAAACTGATGCCGCGCACGTAATGTTTAGCAGCGGAATGTTGTAAATATGTTACGAAGAACCGTGCGCGGCGGCGCGAGTCAGCCGCTGGCGCCCGGCTGCGTCATGGCCAAGGGAACGATCCACTGTTCGAACTGCTCGGCCGTCACATAGCCCAGCGCCAGCGCGGCATCGCGCAAGGTCGTGCCTTCGTGCTGGGCTTTCTTGGCGATCTGGGCGGCGCGATCATACCCGATGTGCGGCGCCAGCGCGGTCACCAGCATCAGCGAGCGTTCCATCAGTTCGCCGATGCGCTCCCGGTTCGGCTCGATGCCGTGGGCGCAGTGCTCGTCGAAACTGCGCATGCCGTCCGCCAGCAGGCGCGCGCTCTGCAGGAAGTTGTGGGCCAGCAGCGGTTTGTAGACGTTCAGCTCGAAATTGCCGGAAGCGCCGCCCATGGTGATCGCCACGTCGTTGCCGAACACCTGGCAGCACAGCATCGTGACGGCCTCGCACTGCGTCGGGTTGACCTTGCCCGGCATGATGGAGCTGCCCGGCTCGTTCTCCGGAATCGTGATCTCGCCCAGGCCGGAGCGGGGACCGGAAGCCATCCAGCGCACGTCGTTGGCGATCTTGAACAGCGCGGCGGCCAGCGTCTTCAATGCGCCATGTGCCGCCACCAGCGCCTCGTGGCCAGCCAGCGCCGCGAACTTGTTGTCGGCGCTGCGGAACGGCAGCTCCAGCCGTTCAGCCAGCTCGGCGGCGATCCGGGTCGCGTATTCCGGATGGGCATTCAGGCCCGTGCCGACAGCCGTGCCGCCGGCCGCCAGCTCCAGCACGGCGGGCAGGGCGTTGGTAAGTGCCCGCTCCGCATGGTCCAGCTGGGCGACGTAGCCGGAGAATTCCTGGCCCAGCGTCAGCGGCGTGGCGTCCTGCAAATGCGTGCGGCCGATCTTGACGATGTCGGCAAACGCCTGTGCCTTGCTGTCGAGCGTGGCGCGCAGCTGGCGCAGGGCCGGCAGCACGTCGGTGGCGACGGCGGTGGCGGCCGCGACGTGGATGGCGGTCGGGAAGATGTCATTCGACGACTGGCTCTTGTTGACGTCGTCGTTCGGATGCAGCTTGCGCTCCTCGCCGCGCACGCCGCCCAGCAGCTCGGAGGCGCGGTTGGCCAGCACCTCGTTCATGTTCATGTTCGATTGCGTGCCCGAACCCGTCTGCCACACGGCCAAGGGAAATTCCTGCGCATGCTTGCCGGCCAGTACCTCGTCCGCCGCGCGAGCGATCGCATCCGCCTTCACCGCGTCCAGCACGCCCAGGTCGACGTTGACGCGCGCCGCCGCCCGTTTCACCTGCGCCAGCGCGGCGATCAGTTCCGGCGGCATGCGTTCGGTGGAGATGCGGAAGTGCTGCAGCGAGCGCTGCGTCTGCGCACCCCACAAGCGGTCGGCCGGCACGTCGATGGGGCCGAAACTGTCGCGTTCGATTCTGCTGTCCATGCTGTTCCTTTATCAATGTTGGCGTTTTACTTGTTCCCCAGTGTAGCGCAGCGAAGAAATTCGGGCGGAGCACTACATAAAACGGGAATTGCGCCGTAAAAGGGTTAGGCCTTACTCGCAGGAAACACCCGATTGCCATGCCGCTCATGTACACGTTCAAGCCCTTGACCCTTGCCGCCCTGTTGTTTGCCACCGGCGTCCACGCCGCCGAACTGGGCGAGGCGACGGTGCGCTCGCACATCGGCCAGCAACTGGTGGCGGACGTGGAACTGGTCGACCTGACGCCCCAGGACCTGGCGGACCTGCAGGTCCGGCTGGCCAGCCGCAACGTTTTCCAAGGTGCCAACGTCACCATCAGCCCGGCGCTGGCGGGACTGAACGCCACCGTGGTCAAGCGCGACGGGCGCCGCATCCTGCACCTGACCACCGCTTCGCCTGTGCCGTCGGAACTGCTGCATCTGTATTTCGAGCTGTCGAGCGGTGGACGCCAGAGCGTGCGCGGCGTGACACTCTGGCTGACGCCGGCACCCCCCGCGCCACCGGCTCCACCGGCACCCGTACCCCAACCGACCCGCATCGTGGCGGCGCCGGTGGAGCCGTCGCCCGCTGTGGTGCGAGCGCCGGAGCCGAAGCGAGCACCAGCCCGTGCAGGCGTCAGTATCCAGCTGGCGGCGGCCACTGTGCCGGGTAAGCAGCCGACCCGTGCCGATGCGGAACTGCTGGGCGCTGTCGAGCGTGCCTTTGCCGCGCGGGGCAAGCCGGCGCTGCCGGTCGTCGACACGCAGACGGCGCAGGCCAGGCCCGCGTTGAAGGGGGAGAAGGCAAGGCAGGGCGAAGTGCCGACAGTACAGGTCGCAGAGAAGAAAACCGCAACGCTGCCCGAAAAGCAGCCCGAAAAGCAGCCCCGGAAGCAGCTGGTCATACAGCCTGAAATGGGCGCGCAGAACGTCCCGGTCCCCGCAGCGAAACGTGCCGATAAGCCGGCAGCACAGCCGGTCGAAAAGACGGCAAAGGAAAAGCCAGTGGTAACCAGGCCCGAGCCCGCCAAGGCACCGCCTGCGGAAGACAAGGCCATGCTGAAGAAGCTGGCCGAGCTGGAAGCCAAGCTGAAGACGCTGCAGAAGATGGTCGGCAACGGCGCAGTGGCTGCTGTGCCGCGGCCGGCGGCCGCCGGCGTCCCGGCCGTATCAATTGGGGGCAAGCCCGAGGAGCCAGCGCCGGCGCAGGCTCCGATTCCGGCCCCGGCAGCCGAGCCGCCCGGCCGTACCGCGGCAGGGAAGATCACGGACGCACGGGATAAATCGCCGGCGCAACCGGCGTCACCGCAGCCGGACAAGGCGGCGGCAGCCCAGGAGCCGGCCCCGCAAGCCAAGGCGCCGGCACCGAAGCCCGCGGCGCCCAAGGCGGCGGCGCCCGTCGAGGAACCCGTCAAGGAGAAAAAGATGTCGCGCCCGAAAGTGCTGACGATGATCGCTGGCGCCACCGTGGCGCTGCTGGCCGTGGTGGGGGGGATCGTCTACTTCGTGCGGCGCCGCAACGCCAAGCATGCCAAGGCCCAGATCCAGGTGTGGCAGAGCTGGCGCAAGAAGGCCATTGCCGAGGCGGCGACGGGCGAACCCGAGGCGGACGAAGCTGCAGAGGAAAAAGCGGCAGCGGCCTGACGCCCGGCAGGGCGGAAACAAAAAAAGCGCCTCGCGGGCGCTTTTTCTTTGAGAGGGCTGCAACGCAGCCGGCAATTCAGCCGTTCAGCTGGCCCATCCAGGGTTCCGTCACGTCGCGCACGGCGCGGTCGTTGGCCAGGATCTGCTTGAGCAGGTCGATCTTGCGCTGGCGGGCAGCGCCTTCCAGCTTCGTCACGCCGCCGATCGCGGGCACGGCTGCCGCGGCACACTGGTTTTCCAGCTTGTCCAGGCCATCCCAGTCGCCCATCTGGGCTGCCACCGCCATCTTGCCCGTCAAGCCGGCAATGTTTTCGTACATGGAGAGAACTTCGGTGGATGTCATGGCCAGCCTTCAAAAAACGTCAATGGAGTACCGCTTGTCTGGATTAACGTCAGGCCGGGGCGGAACTTTAGGGTTTTCTGAAATTTTTTTTGAATTATTTTTGGGCTTGCCATCGCGACAATATTCGCGCCGCCCTTCAGGCGCCGCCAGCCAGGTACAGCAGCGGCGGCACCAGCAGCACGACGGCGACGCCGATGGTCCAGCGGGCCAGCGCGGGCCTGCCGACCCGGCCCTTCCATGCCGAATACCACAGGAAGCCGATGCAGGCCACATCGACGACGATTGTCAGCGCATAGGAAGCAACGAATGCCAGGAATGGGGCCCAGCGGGCGCCGCCCGGGCCGGGCGCGGTCGCTTCCATGGCAGACCATGCCAGGCCCAGCGGGATCAGGGCCAGCCCGATCAGGACTGCGCACCATGCTGTGCGCTTGTTGTTGGGACGGGATGCCGGAGTCATCCCGGCATTATACAAAGGGCAATAGGACGGACGCCAACAGCGTCAGCGGAACATTTCTTCCAGCCCCGCGCTCAGTTCATCCAGCGGCGGCATCTCGTCCAGCAGCAGGTCCGGGTCGAGGCCGATGGCCTGCGCCACGTCGCGCGGCAGCGTGCTGGCCAGTTGCTTGTCGTCCTGGTTTTCCAGCAGCGCGCGGGCACGCCAGGCGCCCAGGTGCACGACCGCGGCCAGGCGATCGACCGCGCCGTGCGCCAGCGGCGCGGGGATGACTTCGATGGCGTCGGAGAACGCGGCCGGGAACTGCCAGCGGCGCGCCAGTTCGGCGCCCACGTCCGCGTAGCCGAAGCCGAAGGCCGCCTTCTCCACGTCCAGGCGGCGGGCGTCCAGTGGTGCGGTGTCGCGGTCCAGGGCCTGGGCCTCGGCCGGCATCGCCGAATGGATCAGCAGCTCGCCGATGGCGTGCATCATGCCGATCGTGAAGGCCAGCTCCTGGTTGTTGCGCGTCTTGCGGGCGATCCACTTCGCGGCCACGGCCGTGTGCATGCTGTAGCGCCAGAACTGCTGCAGGTCCAGCCCCGTGACGGCCTTGAAGCCGTTGACGAGGCCGGAACTGATGACAAGCGTGCGCACCGCAACGAAGCCCAGCATCAGCACGGCATCCTCGACGGTGCCGATGCTGCGCGAGACGTTGTAGTAGGCGGAGTTCGCCAGCCGCAGCAGCTTGGCGCTCAGGACCGGATCGAGCGCGACCTTCTTTGCCACGTCCTCCGTCGATACCGATGCCTTGTCGAAGCTCTGGATCAGGTCTTGCACCACCTTGGGCGCCGTCGGCAACGCGGTCGGGTTATCGAACAATTCCTGCAGTGTCATCGCGCGTCTCCTGTGTGCAATGTTGCCGTACGTGAATACTTAGGTGAACTATATAGGGAATCCGGGCGCGGCAGAAGCGGTTTGTGGCCGGTCGCGCAGTCGACGCCGCGGCGCAGTGCCACTTTACAGCAGACTGTCGCCCGGTGGCGCAGCCTGTCGCACCGTGCTCACGGCGGAGCAGTGCATGCGTTAGAGTGCAGACTGGTCCCCTGCGCCTTGCGTTTCTCTTTTCTGGAAAGTCCGATGTCCGTATTTCCCCCTTCCGCACGCCGGGTGGCGCGCCTGTCGCTTGCCGTGCTGGCGCTGCACGCTGCTCCCGTTCTGGCGCAAGTCCTGCCCGGCGACGACTTCTACACCTATGCCAACGGCGCCTGGCTGGCCGCGACGACCATCCCGCCGGATCGCCAGGGCTGGGGCGCTGACTATGCGGTCAGCGAAGAAACGGACCGGCGCATCGCCGGCCTGATCGAAGCGGCCAGCGCGCGCGACGCGACGGGTGACGTGCGCCGCGTGGTCGATTACTACCGGGCATTCATGGACGAGGCCGGGATCGAAGCCCGCGGCAGCGCACCGCTGCGCCCGCTGCTGGCGGAGATCGAGGCGATCCGCGATCGTCGGCAGCTCGCCGCGGCCCTGGGCGCAAGCCTGCGGGCGGACGTCGATCCGCTCAACGCGACCAGCTTCGAGACCGAAAACCTGTTCGGCGTCTGGATCGCGCAGGGGCTGACCGATCCGGACAACTATGTGCCCTACCTGCTGCAGGGCGGCCTGGGCCTGCCGGATCGCGCTTACTATCTGGACCAGACGGCCCGGATGAAAAAGCTGCGCGCCATGTACCGGGCCCATGTGGCAGCGATGCTGCGCCTGGCGGGCTATGGCGACGCCGATGCGCGTGCCGGCCGCGTCGTCGAGCTGGAGCGCCAGCTGGCGCGCGCGCATGCCACCCGCGAAGCCTCCGCGGACGTGCAGCGCGCCAACAATCCGTGGCGTGCCAGGGACTTCGCGGCCAAGGCGCCGGGAATGGACTGGCCTGCCTTTTTCGCCGCCGCCGGATTGGCACGGCAGGAGCGCTTCATTGTCTACCACCCGGGTGCCGTCAAGGGCGCCGCCGCGCTGGTGGCGCGGGCGCCGCTGCAGGCCTGGCGCGACTGGCTGGCGTTCCACACGGTCAACCAAAAGGCCGGGGCATTGCCGCGTGCGTTTGTCGAGCAGCGCTTCGCGTTCTACGGGCGGACGCTGATCGGCACGCCGCAACTGTCCGAGCGCAAGCGGCGCGGCCTGGCCGCCGTCAACGCCGCGTTGCCGGAAGCGGTCGGCAAGATGTATGTCGAGACCTATTTCCCGCCCGAGGCCAAGGCCCGGGTGCAGCGCATGGTGGGCAATATCGTGGCCGCATTCGGCCGCCGCATCGACAACCTGGACTGGATGGCCCCGTCGACCAAACGCGAGGCGAAGGCCAAGCTGGACACCTTGTACGTGGGCGTCGGCTATCCGGACAAGTGGCTGGGCTACGACGGCCTCGAGATCCGCCCGGACGATGCCTTCGGCAATGCCGGGCGCGCCGAACTGTTCCATTACCGGCGCCAGCTCACCAAGCTGGGCACGCCGGTGGACAAGACCGAGTGGTCGATGCCGCCGCAGCTGGTGAATGCCGTCAACATGCCGATGCAGAATGCGTTGAACTTCCCCGCCGCGATCCTGCAGCCGCCATATTTCGATCCCGCGGCACCGGAAGCACGCAACTATGGCGGCATCGGTGCCACCATCGGCCACGAGATCAGCCACAGCTTCGACGACCAGGGCGCGCAGTTCGACGCCAAGGGGCGCCTGCGCGACTGGTGGACGCCGGCCGATGCGGCCCACTTCAAGGCGGCGTCGGCAAGGCTCGTCGCGCAGTACGACCGCTACCAGGCCTTTCCCGACCTGAAGCTGAACGGCCAGCTGACGTTGTCGGAAAACCTGGCCGACCTGGCCGGGCTGGCCGCCGCATTGGACGGGTTCCACGCGTCGCAAGGAGAGGGCGGTGCAACGCCCGGCGCCGACCGCGAATTCTTCCTGGGCTACGCGCACAGCTGGCGCAGCAAGACGCGCGAGGCGGCGCTGCGCAACGAAATCGCCACCGACAGCCACGCCCCGCCGCAGTGGCGCACATACACGGTGCGCAACCTGGACGCGTGGTACCGCGCCTTCGATGTCCAGCCTGGCCAGGCACTCTACCTGCCGCCCGGGCAACGTGTACGGGTCTGGTAACCCGGCCTTAAGAATAATTGTTTGACAATGTGAGGAAGCGTACGGACGGAAATACTTCCTGTCCGTATGATTTCCCTAACGACTCGCGCAACAGAGCGCAAGCCGGAAAGGCGCGGACCGCCGTGGTCCGCAGGCCGCAACAATGAGGAGTTTGACCATGAACAGCGATCAGATCAAAGGCAAGGCAAAGGAAATCGGCGGCAAGATCCAGGAAGAGGCCGGCGAGCTGGTAGGCAGCTCGAAGCAGCAGGTCAAGGGCGTGGCAAACCAGGCCGAAGGCAAGCTGCAGAAGAAGGTGGGCGATGCCCGCGAAGCGGTGGATGACGCGCTGGACGACGATTCGACGATCGACCGCGGCAACCGCATGTAATACTGGCCCAGCGCCAACAAAAACAGCCGCTTCTGCGGCTGTTTTTGTTTGAATGAGTGGGGGTCTGTCCCCGGTAAGTGTCGGCCATGACGAAAGTTGCCGGCGCCATAAGGGGACTGACCCCGGTTTTAAACGGCGACGGCTGCATGTCGAGGTGCTTGACTCCCGGCAGAGTGAAGCGGAACCCACGCCAGCGATAAAAACCGGGGGCAGTCCCCTCGTGGCGTCAACGGCCAGCGCGCCAGCCGCTGCTTACCGGGGACAGACCCCACGCCCGGAAACCACCGACATTACTCCGACGCCGGCCGCAAGTTCTTGCGGAAGAACGCATCGATATACTTCTGCACATGCCGGCGCTGGACGGGATTCGACACCCCATGCTTGGCGCCCGGGTAGGTCATCAGCTCGAACTGCACGCCGCAGTTGACCAGCGCGTCGATCATCTTCGTGCTGTTGGTGAACAGGACGTTGTCGTCGGCCATGCCATGGATCAGCAGCAGCTTCGACTTCAGGCCGTCCACGTGGGCAAACACGGTGCTGTCCTTGTAGCCTTCCGGATTGTCGGCCGGGCGGTCCATGAAGCGTTCCGTGTAGTGCGTGTCGTACAGCTTCCAGTCCGTCACCGGTGCGCCCGACACGCCGGCGGCGATCTTGTCGGAAGCCTGCGACAGCAGGCGCAGCGTCATGAAGCCGCCGTAGCTCCAGCCGTACACGCCGATACGCTTCGCGTCGACGAAGCCTTGCTTGCCCAGCCACTCGATGCCGGTGAGCTGGTCTTCCACCTCCACCTTGCCCAGGTTGCGGTAGATCGCGTCCGTGAAGACGCGCTCGCGCCGCGACGAGCCGCGGTTATCGAGGCGGAACACGACATAGCCCTGCTGCGCCATGTACTGGTCGAACGTGTCGCCCCAGCGGCGCGTCACGTGCTGCGCGCCCGGGCCGCCGTAGGTGGACAGGTAGACCGGGTACTTCCTGGTCGGGTCGAAGCGGTACGGCTTGATCATCGACCAGTACAGCGTCTGGCCATCCTTCGCCTGCAGCGTGCCGTACAGCGTCGGCAGGTGGTCCGGCTTGAACTTGTAGTAGGGGTGGGCAGGCGTGACTTCGTTCTGCTGCAGCCACGTCACCATCGTGCCGTCGGGCTTCCTGATCGACACCTGCGGCGGGTTGGCCGGATCGGACCACGTGTCCACGAACACCTCGCCGTTGCGGGCGAAGCTGGTCTCGTGCCAGCCGTCCGCCTGCGTCACGCGCTTGGGCCTGGCGGCCGTGCTGCCGTTCAGCGCGACGACGTAGGCCTGCTTGTCCGGGACGGCATCCTTGTTCGAGGCGAAGTAGACCTTGCCGGCTTTTTCGTCGACGGCCAGCAGGTTGTCCACGCGCCAGTCGCCCTGCGTCAGTGCGTGCTTCACCTTGCCGTTCATGTCGAACAGGTACAGGTGATTGCGCCCGCTGCGTTCCGAGGCCCAGATGAAGCCCGAGCCGTCGGCCAGGAAGCGCAGGTCGTCGTTGATCTTGGTCCAGGTCTTCGCTGTCTCCGTCACCAGCACGCGCTGGGCCAGCGTGGTCGCGTCCACCGCGATCAGCTTCAGCTTCTTCTGGTCGCGCGTCTGGCGCTGGAACACCAGCTGGCGGCTGTCCGCCGTCCAGTCGGCGCGCACCAGGTAGATATCCTGCTCCGGGCCCAGGTCGACGTCGCGCGTCGCGCCGGAGACCGGGGAGACGATGCGCAGGCCGACGATGGCATTCTTGTCGCCCGCGGCCGGGTAGCGCTGCTCGACGACGTCGGTGCGGTCGGCATAGATCTCGAAGCGGCGCGCCACCGGCACCTGCGCCTCGTCATAACGGCGGTAGGCGATGGCGGAATCGTCCGGCGCCCAGTAGTAGCCGGTGAACTGGTGCATCTCCTCCTGCGCGACGAATTCGGCTTCGCCGTTGTGCAGCGTGCCCTTGCCATCCGTCGTCAGCGCCTTTTCCTTGCCGGTGGCGAGGTCGATCACGTACAGGTTCTGGTCGCGCACGAACGACACGTATTTGCCTTTCGGCGAAATCTTCGGGTCCGTCACGTTGCCCGAAGCGACCAGGCGCGCGGCGTCGGGCTTGGCGACGTCGATCAGGTACAGGTTGCCCGCGATCGGCACCAGGAGGCGCTTGCCGTCCGGCGACCAGCTGTAGCTGATGATGCCTTTCAGGCTGGCCGTGCGTTCGCGCTCGCGACGGGCCTTTTCGGCGTCGGACAGGTTCTCGCTGGGGACCAGCGTCTTCGAGTCCACCAGGCGGCGGGTCGACTTATCCTTCATGTTGAATTCCCACAGGTCCAGCTGGAACTGGTTGTCCTCGCGGCCGCGCAGGAACGTCACGCGTTCGCCGTTCGGCGCGACCTTCAGCGCGCGCACACCGGGGCCGGCCAGCGCCGGATCGTCATAGATGCGGTCGAGGGTGAGACGCTCGGCCGATGCCGAGCCCGCGGCCAGCAGGGCCAGGAAGCTGAGAATGAAGCGCATGAACAAAATATGGAAGAGTGAGGACCGCGAGACGATACCAGACTCGGCCCCCGCTGACCACGCGCTAACGTTCGTATTACGGCCCTGGCGGCCGACTATTGTTCGGCCGCGACCAGCGCGCGCTGCCTGGACAGCCGCAGCAGGTAGGTCGACAGCAGCACGGCCGCCACCGTCAGGCCAAGCACGAGGCCGATCCAGAAGCCGGTCGCCGACATCGGCGTGGCCGGCGCGAACGGGATCCAGTCGGGCGCCAGGCCCAGCACGCAGCCCAGCGGCAGGGCCACGCCCCAGAACGCGATCAGCTGGATCACCATCGGCCCGCGCGTCACCTTGTAGCCGCGGATGGCGCACGATGCCGCCACCTGCGCCGCGTCCGACAGCTGGAACAGCGCCGCGAACAGCAGCAGGTGCGCGCACAGCTCGCGCACGGCCGGGTCGGACGTGTAGACGGCGGCGATCTGGTGGCGGAACAGGGCGATGAACGCGGCCGACAGCACGGCGAAGCCCACCGACATCGACAGCCCCACCAGCGACGCGAAGCGGGCCCGCTGCGGATTGCCTTCGCCCAGCGCCTGGCCCACGCGCGCGATCATGCCAATGCCGAACGAGAGCGGCACCATGAACGTCAGCGACGAGAAGTTCAGCGCGATCTGGTGCGCCGACACGGTGACGACGCCGAAGCGCGCGATCAGGAGGCTGACGGCGCCGAACACGGAGACCTCGGCAAAGTACGTCACGCCGATCGGCACGCCCAGTTTCAGCATGCTCCAGATCTCCGGCCAGTGCGGCCATTCCCAGCGCGTGAACGGATACGTCTGGCGGTAGGCCGGCGCGATGCGCACCCACACCAGCATGGCCAGCAGGTCGAGCCAGACCACGGCGGCCGTCGAGACGGCGCAGCCCAGCGCGCCCATCCTGGGCATGCCGAAGTGGCCGAACACGAGGACCCAGTTCATCGCCACGTTGACGACGAGGCCCAGGATGGCGATGACCATCACGGGCTTGGTGTGGTTGATGCTGGCGCTGTAGCCGTACAGCGCGCGGTAGGCGGCAAACGGGACCAGGCCGATGCTGATGATGTGCACGAACATCGACGCGCGTTCGTTGACCGCCGGCTCCAGGTACAGGTAATCGAACAGCAGCGTGGCGACATTGGCCAGCAGCGCGGCGACCAGGCCGACGCCGGCCGCCTTCCACAGTGCCTGGCGCACGGAATGGGGAATCCGGTCGAACGCGCCGGCGCCCACCTCGTGCGCGACGACCGTGTTGATGGCCATCATGGTGCCGCTGACGGTCAACAGGATGATCGACCAGACCGACGCGCCCAGCGACACGGCGGCCAGTTCGGCCGCGCTGGTGTGGCCCGTCATCGCCACGTCGGCCGCCGCCATGCCGACAGTGGCCAGCTGGCCGACCAGCACGGGCCAGGCAAGCTGCCACAGGCTGGCGGCTTCGCGGCGGATATTGGAGAGCGTGAACGAGTAGGGCATGGGTATTTCGATGACGGGACAGGGAGGGGATTTTACCCATTCGGCGCGAACTATGGGGGCGGGCGGGCATCATCGTCGGCAGGACCCTTGCCGCAGCCGTAGGAATTTGTTACAACGCCGGGTCCACGCGCGCCACTACTGCCGCGTTCTGTGCTTGTCACCCATAACAATATCGATGGAGTTCCTGATGAAACGCCTGTTTGCCGCGCTCGCCGCCACCACGCTGCTGTCCCACGTTGCCCATGCCGGCGAGCTGACCCTGTTCGAGCGCCATGGCTTCCGCGGCAACGAGGTTACGTTGCGCAATGACGCCTCGGACTTCCGCGACTTCGGCTTCAACGACCGCGTCTCCAGCGTCGTGGTGCGTTCCGGTACGTGGGAAGTGTGCGAGCACAAGAACTTCGGCGGCCACTGCGCCGTGTTCCGCCGCGGCGAATACGCGCGCCTGGAAGGCTTCAACAACAGCATCTCGTCCGCGCGGGAAGTGCAGATGCGCGGCGGCTGGCGCGACCGCGACGGCGACGGCCGCAACGACCACGATGAGCGTAATGAGCGTCGCGACGGCTGGCGCGATGGGGAACGCGACGGCCGCGGCGGCTGGGATAATGGGGACCACGGCGGGGACCGCGGCGGCCGCCGCGACGATACAAGGCGCGAAGCCGTCACGCTGTACGCTGGCTCCGGCTTCGAGGGCCGGGCGGTCGGCATCAACGGCGATGTGCGCACCCTGACGGACGCCAGCTTCAACGACCGCGCCGGTTCGCTCATCATCCGCGAGGGCATCTGGCAGCTGTGCGAACACGCCGACTTCCGCGGCCAATGCCTGGTGTTCGGGCCGGGTCGCTATGACTACCTGGAGGGCCTGAACAACCGCCTGTCGTCCCTGCGCCGGGTGCGCTGAAAGACCGAGCGATTTGTTGTAACCTATGCTCTTCAGGAGCCTGACCTGGAGAGCATATCGTGGAATACAAGGACTACTACGCGACGCTGGGCGTGCCAAAGACGGCCAGCGACGACGACATCAAGAAGGCCTACCGCAAGCTGGTGCGCAAGTACCATCCGGACGTGAGCCGCGAGGCCAATGCCGACGCCAGGACAAAGGAACTGAACGAAGCCTACGGCGTGCTGGGCGACCCGGAAAAGCGGGCCGCCTACGACGAGCTGGGCAAGGCGCCGCGCGCGGGCCCTGCGGGCCCTGCGGGCCAGGGCTTCCGGCCGCCGCCCGGCTGGGGGGCCGGCTTCGAATCGAGTTCCGGCAACGACAGCGATTTCTTCAAGGACCTGTTCGCCCACGTGGGCGGGCGCCGCCGCCAGCCGTTCCAGGCGCGCGGCGAAGACAGCCACGCCACCATCCGCATCACGCTGCAGGACAGCTACCACGGCGCCACGCGGACCGTGACGCTGCGCGTGCCCGAGCACGACCGCCAGGGCCGGGTCATCACGCGCGAGCGCACGCTCAACGTCACGGTCCCCAAGGGCGTCACGGCCGGCCAGCAATTGCGCCTGGCCGGGCAGGGCCAGCCGGGCACGGGCGGCGGTGGCGCGGGCGACCTGTACCTGGAAATCGAGTTCGCGCCGGATGCGCGCTACCGCATCGACGGGCGCGATGTGCACGAGACGGTGCCGGTGGCGCCGTGGGAAGCGATGCTGGGTGCGCAGATCGACGTGCCCACGCCGTCCGGCCGCGTCTCGGTGACGGTGCCGCCCGGCTCGCAGACGGGCCGCAAGCTGCGCCTGAAAGGGCGCGGCATTCCGCCCGCCGGCTCGGCACCGGCGGGCGACCTGTACCTGGTGCTGGAGGTGGCGCTGCCGCCCGCCGATACGGCCGGCGCGCGGGCGCTGTACGAACAGATGGCGCGCGAGCTGAAGTTCGATCCGCGCGCCCGGTTGGGAGAGTAAGCCATGGAAAGGGAACATCTGCTCCGCGGCGTGCTGCTGGAAGACGCCGCGTTGACGCTGGAAGAGATCGCGCGTGCCTGCGCCGTCGAGCCGGACTGGATCGTGCAGCGCGTGCGCACGGGCATCCTGCTGGGCGGCAGCGACGCGGCGCCGCAAGCGTGGCGCTTCACCAGTGTCGACCTGGTGCGGGCACGCCGGCTGCTGCAGGTCGAGCGCGATTTCGATGCGAACGAGGAGGTGGCGGCGCTGGTGGTGGACTTGAGCGAGGAGATCCGGCGCCTGCGCGGGATGGTGGGGGTGTCGGGGTCTGTCCCACAGCGGACTGACCCCGAAGTTGCTTGAGCTTTCGGGGCTGGTTCGACGTCGCGGTACCGCTGACGAACTTCGGGGTCAGTCCCCGGCGGGGACAGACCCCGGTGCTCAACGCTGGTCGTCGACATCCCCGCCGCGCGAACCGCTGGCGCCCGACTGCCCGCTGCCGACGTCGTCGACGTCATGCCCCGGCTCCCCGCCCTGGCCCTGCATGCCCAGCTGACGGTCGGCCTGCTCGTTGTCGGTACGGTTGTTCGGCGTGGTCTGGTTGCCGCTGCCGCCCTGCGTGTTGGCCGACTTGTCGGACTGCTGGTTGCTGCCGCGGTTGCCCATGCCCGTGCGTTCGCCGCCCATCTGCGTGCCCGCGTCCAGGCCCAGGTCGTCATCCGATGCCCGCAGGTTGCCGCTGGCGTCGCCGTTGCGGCTTTGCGTGTCGGACTGCATCGAGCCTTCGTTGCCGCCCATGCCGCCGCGTCCCGTCATGCCGCTCTGGCCCGTGCCGGCATTGTGCAGGTCGCCGCCGCGCTCACCGCCCATGCCGCCCGAATGCTGGCCGCCATGGCCGTGGCCATGATGGTTCTTTTCCGCATGCGGCTGCGACTGCTGGCTTTGCGACGGGTCCTGCGATTGCCGGCTGCCCGGGCCGCCTTTCTGGTCCTGCATGCGGCTCAACGCATCATGGCTGCCGGGACCGCCCTGCAGGCCCTGGCCGGAGCCCTGCTGGTTTTCCGGGCCGCCCTGCAGCTTGTCGGCGATGTCGCCGGAGCCCCCGGGCGAGCTGGAGACCTGGCCACCGGTCGATTGCTGGCTGCCGCCCGTGCCGCGCTGGCTGGTACCGGCGCCCGGGGCGGAACCGTCGTCGCTGCGGTGCGCATCGGCTGGCTGCATCTGCTGGCCGCCCGTGGCGTCCTGGTCCAGGCTGCCGGACTGGCTGCCCGATTTGTTCGTCGACATCTGGTTGCCCGACGGCTGGCTGCCCACGCCGCCTTGCCCCTGCGGCGAGCCGCCCAGGTAATCCGACTGGCCCGACTGGCGCTGGCCGCCCTGGGCGCTCTGCTGGCTGGCGCCGCCCTGGTCGATGCCCTGGCCTGCCTGGCCCCCTGCGTGCCGGACGGCGTGCCGCGGATGCCGTCCTGTGCGCCTTCACCACCGATCGATTGGTCCGTTCCCATGTCCATTCCTCCCGAGCTGCCGGCGGCGCTGCTCTGCAGGTTGCCGGCGTTGTTGGCACTGTTGATGTTCGGTTCGCGATTCACCGCGGGGTTGTCGTTGGCTTCGATGCCGGCGGCGTGGTTGCCGCTCTCGGTCTTGTAGCCTGCATCCGCCGCTTTTCCTGAATGATAGTTGCCGCCGACCTTGTCCAGATTGTTCGTCATGTCATCTCCTTTTTTCATGCATGGTCGTTGCGGGGTGCCTGCACCCCGGCAGAGGTCCATGCTAGGCCGCGACCGGGCCCGCCGGAGTAGGCGCACGCCGCGTGCCGGTGTAGGAAGAAGTGGAATCCGACAAGGATCAATAAGCGCCGTGAGGGAGGGAGTAGTCGAGCTCGAGGAACTGGTGCTTGAGCCAGCGGCCCGCCGGACCCAGCGGGTCATCGGTCCGGTGGATGACGAACAGGGGATACTGCAGCGAGTCGCCGTCCTGGCCGCGCAGGCGCACCAGGCGGCCTTGCGCCAGGTCGTCCGCGATCATGGCCTCCGGCATGCTGCCCCAGCCCAGCCCCCCGCGCAGCAGCGCGTGCTTGGAGTGCAGGTCGGCCAGGCGCCAGTCGCTGCGCCCCAGCACGCCGAAGTCCTGGCCTTGCGTCAGCGGGCTGCGGTCCGTCACGACCAGTTGCAGGTGCTCGCGCAACAAGGCCGTCGGTACGACCCCCTCGATCGCGGCCAGCGGGTGGTGCGGCGCGCACACGGGCATCATCGCCACGTGGCCGGCCAGCTGGCGCTCGATGGTGTCGGGCATCGCCACCGGCATGCCGGACACGCCCAGCTGGCAGGCGCCGTCCAGCACCATCTGCGTGACGGCGCCCAGCGCTTCCGTGTGCAGCCGCAACGAGACGGTCGGGTACTCGTGCCGGAACGCCTCCAGCACCGTGACGAGGCGGCACATGGGGAACATCACGTCGACCACCAGGCAGACCTCCGCTTCCAGGCCCGCGCCCAGCGCCTTGGCGCGCGCCCGCATGTCGTCCACCTTGGCCGACACGGCGCGGGCATCGGCCAGCAGCGCCTTGCCGGCTTCCGTCAGCGTGGGCTTGCGGCGGCTGCGGTCGAGCAGTTCGATGTTGAGCTGCTCCTCCAGGTTGGCGATGGTGTAGCTGATGACGGACTGGGTGCGGTGCAGCGCGCGCGCCGCGTGCGCGAAACCGCCGTGGTCGATGACGGCGATGAACACGCGCAATTGGTCGAGCGAGGGAAGGCCGGGGTCACGCATATCGGAAATTTCGATTAAATCTATCGGTATAAAGCGGATTTCCTCGATACTAAACCCGTTCTATGATGGCTGCAATCACCCAACATTCGAAGGAGTCCATCATGGCAACCGTTCTCAACATCAACAGCAGTGTCCGCACCACCGGTTCGTTGTCGCGCCAGCTGACGGCGGAGTTCATCGGCAAATGGCAGCAGGCCCACCCGAACGACGTCATCGTCGAGCGCGACCTGGCCGCCAATCCCGTGCCGCACCTGGACGAGCAAACGCTGGGCGCGTTCTTCACGCCGGCCGACAAGCGCAACGCCGAGCAGGCCTTTGCCGTCCGGTTGTCGGACCGACTGGTCGACGAGATCGGCGCCGCCGATGTCATCGTCATCGGTGCGCCGATGTACAACTTCTCGGTGCCGTCCGGCCTGAAGGCCTATATCGACCAGATCGCCCGTGCCGGTCGCACCTTCAAGTATACGGAAACGGGCCCCGTCGGCCTACTGACCGGCAAGAAGGTCTACGTCGTCACCGCCAGTGGTGGCGTGTACAGCGAAGGGCCGGGCGCCGGCTACGATTTCCTGGCGACCTATTTGCGCGCCGTGCTGGGCTTCCTGGGCCTGACGGACATCACGTTCATCCGCGCCGAGGGCGTGGCGCTGGGCGAGCAGGCTGTCGCCGAGACGCTGGCAAAGAGCCGCAGCGCCATCGACGAGCTGGCAGCCGCGTAAGCATGCGCCAGGGGCGGCAGCTTTTTTCGGTTGCCGCCCTGAAGGAATTCGTTGCAGCCGTTATCATATCGGCACGCTTGCCTCGGAGTCCTGAATGAAACATCACCTGCATTTGCTGATCATCGACCCGCAGAACGACTTCTGCGACCTGCCGCCGCCCTACCTGCCCGTCAATCCCGTTACCGGCACCACCGTCATGCCGGCGCTGCCGGTGCCGGGTGCCCATGCCGACATGCGCCGCCTGGCCGAAGTCATCGAGCGGGGTCGCAATGGCATCGGCGCCATCAGCGTCACCCTCGATTCGCACCACCGCTACGACATTGCCCATCCGACGTTCTGGCTGGCGGCGGACGGCGGCCCCGTTGCACCGTTCACGCAGATCTCGGCCGAGGACCTGCGCGCCACGCGCTTCCTGCCGCGCCACCCGCAAGCGCGAGCCCGGGCGCAGGCCTACCTGGATGCGCTGGAAGCGAACGGACGCTATCGCCTGATCGTCTGGCCTGTCCATTGCGAGATCGGTTCGTGGGGCCACAACGTGCACGATGACGTGCGCGCCGCCTACAACCGCTGGGAGGATGCCGCGCTGGGCGTCGTGAAGAAGATCGCCAAGGGCTCCAATCCGTGGACCGAGCACTATTCCGCCGTGATGGCGGAAGTGCCGGACGGCGCCGACCCGGACACGCAGCTGAACCGCACCCTGATCGACAGCCTGCTGCAATCGGACCGCGTGTATATCGCCGGCGAGGCGGGCAGCCACTGCGTCAAGGCCACCACCGAACATATCGTCGAAGCGTTCGAGCGGGAAGGCCCGGCGGCACTGGCCAAGCTGGTGCTGGTCACGGATTGCATGAGTCCCGTGACGGGCTTCGAGGCGCAGCAGCACGACTTCCTCGAGCGCATGCGCGCGAAAGGCTTGCAGATGGCACAGTCGGCCGACGTGCTGCAGGAGCTCCTGGTCAATGCGGGGCGCTGAGATGACGACCATGACCGCTGTCCCGTTCGTGCCCGTCGTGCGCAGCCTGCTCGAGACGGACCTGTACAAATTCTCCATGTGGCAGGCGCTGCTGCACTGGCACCCGGGCGCGCAGACGGAGTACGAATTCCGCTGCCGTAACAGGCCCGCCTATCCGCTGGCCGAACTGAAGGACGAGGTGGAACGCCAGCTCGACCATCTGTGCACCCTGTCGTTCACGGAAGAGGAGTTGGCCTACCTGCGTTCGCTGCGCTACATCAAGAGCGACTTCGTCGACTTCCTGACGGTGTTCCGCTTCCAGCGCAAGTTCATCACGGTGACGACCGTGGGTGACGAGCTGGCGATCCACGCGATCGGCCCGCAGGTGCACGTGATGGGCTTCGAGATCTTCGTGCTGTACATCGTCAACGAGCTGTATTTCCGCCGCTTCGACCAGGCCGCCGCGCTGGCGGAAGGGCGCCGCCGCCTGGATGCGAAGATCGCGGCCCTGAAGGAATTCGGCAAGCAGCCGATGCAGCGCAACCCGTTCGAGTTTTCCGACTTCGGCGTGCGCCGGCGCTTCTCGGCCGCCTGGCACGACGAGGTGGTGCAGCGGCTGGCGGCCGAAGTGCCGGAATTCTTCAAGGGCACGTCCAACGTCTACCTGGCGATGCGCTGCAAGATCCACCCGATCGGCACGATGGCGCACGAGTACATGCAGTCGTTCCAGGCCTTCGGCGTGCGCCTGCGCGATTTCCAGAAGGCGGCGCTGGAGGACTGGGTGCAGGAATTCCGCGGCGACCTGGGCACCGCCCTGACGGACGTCGTCGGCATGGACGCCTTCCTGCGCGACTTCGACCTCTACTTCGCCAAGCTGTTCGACGGCCTGCGGCACGATTCGGGCGATCCGGTGGTGTGGGGCGAGAAAGCGATCGCGCACTACGTCAAGCTGCGCATCGACCCGAACACGAAGCGCCTGGTGTTCTCGGACGGGCTGGACCTGGACAAGGCGATCGCGCTGTACCGCCACTTCGCGGACCGCATCACGACGGGCTTCGGCATCGGTACGTGGCTGACCAACGACCTGGGTGTCCAGCCGCTTAATATCGTCATGAAGCTGGTGCGCTGCAACGGCCAGTCGGTGGCCAAGCTGTCGGACTCGCCGGGCAAGACGATGTCCAAGGACGAGACGTTCCTCGCTTACCTGCGGCAGGTGTTCGAGATCGAGCAATAACGTCGGCGACAGGCTCCTGCCGCGCAGCGGCAGGAGCCTGTCGCCAAGGGTCTTCTTACGCTTCCACTGCGCCAAAGCGCAGCATGATAGTATTGGCCTGTTCGCGCTCCTGCTCCGTGTCGACGTCGACGCTGAGCAGTGCCGCCGCGCGCGGCGTGGCGTGATCCGTGTCGTCGGCGTCGTCCGGCGTCATCGAGTCCATGATGTTCTCGACGGCGTTCGTCGTCGTGTCCTGGGCGCGGGCGTCGTGCAGGTTCAGTTGCACGGCCGAGCCGTCGAAGCCGGCCTGGAGCAGGGCGGCGCGGGCGCTCTCGGCGTCCGCCACCTGTTTGAAGTTGCGGTGGATCGTATCGGGCATGGTGCTTCCTCCTCTGTGGGTTTGGCACCATTGTGCTGTAAAAATAGCAAGGATGGCGTCCCGATGGGGCGCTTGATCGTGAAGCACTGCCGGGGAGGGCAGTATGTTGGAAACCGAACGACTGCTGCTGCGCCCCTGGCGCGCCGACGACGTGGACCCTTTCGTCGCCATCAACGCCGATCCGGCCGTCACCGAATTCCTGCCCGGGCCGGTCTCGGCCGACGCGGCGCGCGCGCTGTTCGCCCGGCAGAACGCGCTGTACGCGCAGCACGGCACTTGCTACTTTGCCGCGCAACTGAAGGGGACGGCAGAATTGGTGGGGTTCGTCGGCGTCAAGTATGTCGATGGGGGCTTGCCGTTCGCGCCGTGCTTCGAGGTGGGCTGGCGGCTGGGATCGGCATGGTGGGGCTGCGGCCTGGCGACCGAAGGCGCGCGCGCCGCGTTGCGGCATGGCTTCGATACGCTGGGGTTGGACGAAATCGTGTCGTTCACGGTGCCTGCGAACGTGCGCTCACGCCGCGTGATGGAGCGGCTGGGCATGGTGCGGGACCTGGACGGCGACTTCGATCACCCGGCGTTGCCGTCTGCGCACCGGTTGGCGCGGCATGTGCTGTATCGCCTGAAAAGCGGGGATCGCCGCAAGTCTGAAGCCTCCCAGCATAAAATTCAATCCGGGACAGCCTCTGATGCCGCTAAGTTAAGCGCACGGTCGCCGGGTTAGGGTCTGCCGGGTCGCCGTATCGCCCCGCAGGGGACTGACCCTGGTTTTAATCGCAGAAGCATGAACTTCCGTGAGAAAAACCGGGGTCAGCCGGATCGCCGGACCGCCCAAAAAACGGGACAGACCCCAAGCCTTGAGGCTGTTGTACGGATATCAGAATCTCTTAACTTAGCGGCATTTGGGACAGCCTCCGATTCGAAATCGGGGACAGCCTCCGAAATCGAAAATCGGGGACAGCCTCCGATTCGCCAAGAGCGCGAATCGGAGGCTGTCCCCGATTTCTGTCCCCGCTTTCCCGGGCATGACACCGTCTGTCCAGCGAACGCTCGACGGGACTACTTTTTGTTGTGCAAGTCGCGTTGATCCGCGGCCGTGCTGCCGGCGCCCGATGGGCTGCCGTGGCCCTGCTCGCCGCTCTGGCGGTTCTGCTGGGCGCCGCCGGACGCATTGCCGTGGCCGATCAGGTCGCCAGAGCTGCCATCCTCGATGCGCTGTCCGCCCGATTCCGGCACGTTGACCGAACCCATGTTGCCGGCGCCGCCGCCCTGGTTTTGCAGGCCGTCCGGGTCGGAAGGCCGCATCGCACCGCCCAGGCCGCCCGGTTGGGCGTCACTTTCCTGCTGGCGGTTGCCGCCCCGGCTGAGACTGCCCATGTCGCCCATGCCCGTCTGCAGGTCGCCCGTGCGATTGCCGCTGGCGAAGCCACGGTCATCCAGTTGCGCATCCGAGCCGTCGGAAAGCAGGTCGTCCGTACGCCCGCCGGATTGCTGGTTGCCACCCGAGTGCGCTGCCTCGTCATAACCTTCCTTCGTGCCGACGTGGCCCGTGGCGCCGGTGCCCATCGAGCCCGCGCTGGTGGTGCCGTCATGGGTCTTCTGGTACAGGTCGCGGCCTTTTTCTTTTCCTTCGTTCTGCATGATCGTCTCCCTTACGAAGTTGAAATACCCGACCATCGTAGAGGGGGCGCGCTACGCATGGAATAGGTGCGCGGGTTGGCGTGGTGTAGGACTACGCCGGGCTGCCGAATGAAAAACGGCGGAGCAAGCTCCGCCGTTCCAGTGCCCCACTGCAGCGATCAACGCTGCATCTTGCGGCGCTGTGCGTAGCCGACCGCTGCCAGGCCCAGTGCCAGCATCATGTACGTCGCCGGTTCCGGCACGGCCGTGATGACGCCGGGGCCGCCGATCGTCACGCTGAACTTGCCTGCGTCGTTGTTGGCGTAGCCCGTGAAAACGAGGACGTAATTGCCGGCATCCAGGTCGCCGTAGAAGCCGGAGGTGGTGCCGCCGAACAGGTCGTCGGAGCCGCCCAGGGCGTTCGTCAGCGGGTCGGCAGCATCGAAGGAGTCCTGGTAGATGAACATGAAGCCGTCATAATCCGAAGTCAGCAGGAAGGTGTACTCGCCCATCGCGCTCAGGTTGAAATTGAAAGTCCGGTATGCCACGTCGGTGCCGATCGCCGACAGGTCGGACAAGCCCTCGAGCGGCCGGTTGTAGGTCGGGCCGCCGGTCGTATCGCCGGTATGCGTGTAGATATCCGCCTGCGCGGATTGAGTCAGGCCGGCGAACAGGGCGCCGATCACGAGCGCTGCACGGAAGAACTTGGTGATGTTCATGGGTGGCTCACTTTCTGATAGTGGGAGGGTCCTGATATCTCATCAGGTCTTACAAGTATTGCATGATATTTCTGCAAAATATTCACTGCCCGCAGAGAAGCCGGCTGGTGTTGTGAAAACGTAAATTGCTTCCCTTGCCATGAAAGTTGTGGTATCGCGCTGCCGCCAATCGTCAGCCTTCGCGGGTTTCGCTCGTGTGGATGATCAATGACGACCGGGAATAATCGATCAAGCGCCGCTGCCCAGTCTTCACGTCCACCGTCACGACCATGCCAGGCGCCAGGCTGACCTGGGTGCCATCGACGTCGACGCTGGCCATGGACAGGTTCCGGCACGGTTATTGTCGGGCTGAAACCTGGTATCCGCATGCCTGCGCGCGTGACACGACACGCTAGCATGTTGCAAGTATGCTATTCAACAAGGGAGCATTGCACTACCATTACTTTCTCTTCATTGTTGACAGATCCATGGCCGCCTACGCCGAACTCCCTATCCTGCGTCAACTCACCCGTGCCTATGGCAGCCTGCTTTCGCTGGCCGACGCCGCGCAATCGATGAAAGGGTCCCTGGGCGTGCTCGCGGCGGTCGCTCGCGAACAGCACGGCGGCATCCTGGCCCCGGCACCGGTAGCGCAACCAGCCGAGCGGATCGGCGGGACACAGCAAGTCGACATCCATGTGAAGCTGGGATTGCAACTGCTGCTGGATCGCAGCTCGCTGGTGGACCGGACCGTCATCGAGACAGGCAGCTGGGAGCCTGGCCAGGTCGCCTATATGACGGGGCTGGCGCAGCGCTACCGCAGCCTGGACAAACCCGTGTTCCTGGATATCGGCGCGTATTGGGGTTTGTACTCGCTGCTGATGGCCAAGACGAAGATCTTCCAGGAGATCCACACGTTCGAAGCGGATGCGTTCAACTTCGGCCAGTTGCAGGCCAACCTGTTCCTGAACCGGGCGTCGCGCGACATCCGGGCGTTGAACAAGGCCGTCAGCTTGCGCGAGGGCATGATCGACGTTTGGGACAGCCTGGGCCATCCGGACGGCAATCGCGGCGGCGTCGGCATTGCCGCGCGTGGCGTGCATTTCCCGATCAGCGAAGTGGAGTGCGTCACCGTGGACAAGTTCCTGCATCTGCAGGACCGCGACATCCTCGTCAAGATCGACGTCGAAGGGCACGAGCGTGACGTGCTGCTGGGCATGGAAGCGACGCTGCGCAACAACCGGGTGATCATGCAGGTGGAGATCTACGAGCCGCAGATGGCTGGCGTACTGCCGATCCTGGAAAGCTATGGCATGCGCCGCTTCCACCAGATCGACCATGACTTCTACTACACCAATATCGATGGGGTGACCGGGCCGGCATGACGCCGTGGCGGCGCCGAGCGCGCCGTTAACTTGCAATTCATCAATTTGAACGTCAGGCCGGGCATGCAAGATGCTCAGGCCTGTCCATTCTTCCTGCGTCCCCGCTGCGGCGGCCGCGGAATAACGCGATGGGTCGATTCGTTCTCTCTACCGTGCGAGAGTCCCCCACCAGCATTGCTTCCGAGGAGCGCCGCCATGCGCCAGGCCATCTATGCAGTCGTTGCCGCCACCCTGTCCCTGCCTACCCTGTCCGCCTTGGCGGACGAACGCGGCAATGCCACCCCGCCGTTCACGATCACCAGCGCCAGCGACGCCCGCACCGTCATGCGCGGCCTGCCCGAGGAAGCCGTCACGGAACGCTTCGAAGCGCTGCCGTCGAGCGGCGCGGTGGTGGCCTATGTGGGACTGGCAGACGGGGACGTTGGCGGCGTCGTCTTCCAGGACGGTCGTCTTGCCGGCACGCTGAACCGGGCACAGGCCGACGCTTTCTACGCCTGCCGCGGCTATACGACGGCGCGCTGGCATTACTGGGCGCAGGATGCCAGCCTGTGGGTCGAGTCACTGCTGCGGGTCGCGCAGCCGGCGTCGACGGTGGACCTGGTCTTCAGCGGGACGTCGACCAGCCGCAGCCTCCGGGCGGTCTTCGATAACCCCGCCATCGGCCAGGTCCAGGCGCTGGTCGAGATGGGCACGAATCCACTGAAAGTGGTACGGGCGCTGTCGAAGGCGCACCGTGCGCAACGGCAGCGCGAGGCCGACGAACACCTGGGGCGCGAGCTGGGCAAGCTGGTGCCGGGTGACAGCGAGAAGCGCCTGGCCGAGGTGGCGCCGCCGCAGGACGTGGCGTTCGTCGAGCGGGGCCTGGTGCTGGCTTACCCAAAGCATTCGCTCGACTTCGTCGTCAGCGAGGGCCGGATCCAGGCGCTGCAGCAACCATCGTTCCTGCAACTGGTACGTGCCAAGCCCGCCCTGTTCTACATGCCGGACATTGCCTGGTCGAATTGCACGCCGGAATTGTGGAGCGAGGCCTTGCCCGTGCAGGCGACGACGACGGGAGGCTGAAGCGAGCGCTGTTTGCGTGGACATCGATCGCCAACGTCGGCGCACTGGAGGATGGGGCAATGTGTCGAGTTGCGCCACTCCAGCGCACGACGACAACTTCGACCTCGAGTCGTTTCGCGCTTCGCTGAACATGCCGCGTTGCGACCGCCGATTCTCGACCTGTATTGGTGGCATTGGTGATATGCTAACCTCTGGTCACAGGAGCACTTTGCCTCCCGGTGACTACCAACACAGGAGTCACCCATGCTCGACAAGTTGCTTCCCGCTGCACTGATGGTTTTCACTGCTGCCAGCGCTTCGGCGCAAACCCGCTGGGATTTCGCGTACTCGGGATTTCACTACCAGGAACTGGACATCTTCCTGCCATCTGCGAGGATCGACGGCAGCTTCGAAGGCACCGATGTCAATGGCGACGGGATCCTGCAACGCCAGGAACTGACGAGTTTCGTGGTCGATACGATGGAGTACGTCAATAATCCCGACGGTTGCGTCATGACGTCCTGCAGCCTGTCCGATTTCAGCTATGGAATACGATCAGGAAAACTGGACTTCGCATCCTCCTGGACCTACTCGGATGACTTCAATTACAGCGTTGGCAGAATCAAGGCCGGTCAGTTCTCGTCGGTCGTAGGGGAGAACGGCAGCGGCGAGTGGTCGGAATCGACTTATCTCTGGACCGATCGAACCACGTTCTGGATCAATCCGGCGCCAGTGCCGGAGCCTTCTTCCATTGCGTTGCTTGGGGCTGGAGTGCTGGTGGTTGGGGTTTGGCGGCGGCGGGCACGGGCCAAGGGCTAAGGGCTAAGGTCTCCGAGGCGAGTCTGGCTATCGGACATTGCAGCGAAGCGCGGACAAGCCCTCCAGGCGGCAGCGACATCGCGGGGCGATGTCGTGCATGGGCGAATCGGAGAGCCCCGGGCCGTTAGGCCCGGGTCGGATTTGCGGCGGCGAGCATGCTCGCCGAAACCCCGCAAATCCCCCGCGTCCGTCGGAGACGGACGCGGAACCGATTCCCGCGGTCGGAACCAAAGAACAAATAAAAAGGGCCCCAAGCGAAGCTTGGAGCCCTTTTATTTGTTCGGTGGTGGAGACGGCGGGAATCGAACCCGCGTTATCTCTAGCATTCATGCGGTTCTCAGGCGGTATGCTGTCATTCTGCCGTCATTCCCGAGTTTTTCGTGTGCCTTATCGCCGGCGTTTGGATCTGCTTCCGGCTGCCTACATGGAGGGCGGCGGCGGCGCGGGTGGGCTTTCGACGTCCACGCAGACAATTGCAGGGCTGTTCGCTGGCTCTGGGGGCGTGGTCAACGCTGGCGCCAGCGGCGTCGCTGCAACCGCTGGCGGAGGGCACGGTGGAGGTGTCGGTGGGGCGGCAGTTGTGGCGACAAACAGTGCTAGTCCAGGCCCGTTCACCGTGTCGGCACCAGCAGGCCAGCCCGGCACCGTGTCGATCGAATGGTAACAGAGGGAATCAATGACGATCGAACGACAGCGAGAGCTGGGCGTGCCGAACGACTGGCGCGACCTGGAGATTTACCCGGGCCATCCGGACAGCGAGCCGCGCACGGTGTACCAACTGGACGGCGATGGATTTGTCTTCAACTGCATCGTCTGCTCCGTCGATATGGCGAAGCTGATGCGCGAGATGCTGCCGGAGTTCTTCAGCTCCTGGGCAGTTAGCCCCACGTGGGCGCCGGACGGTGAGGTATGGCCGGCAACGCCTGAATCGGAACCGGAACCGGAACGTGCGCCGGAGCCAGATCCGGACCAACCCGCGGCCAAGCGGTAGCCAACTGATCACGGCCGCTGCACGAATGACAAACCCGCTTCGGCGGGCTTTTTTTTGAGAGGACGTCCGACATGAGTCGACCCGCCACCCCTGAAGCGATCAGCTATGCCGGAGCCGGCGTGTCCATCGCATCCTCCCTCACGCTGACCGATTGGGGGTGATCATCGGTATCGCGACCGCGCTGCTGACTTCTGCCCTGAACGCGGTCTACATGTACCGGAAGGACCGCCGCGAGGAAACCGAAACCGCGGCGAAATTGAAACACCTGGAGGAGCACAATGAGTAGAACACGCCTGGCCGTATCTGGGCTTGCCTTGAGCGCGGCCGCCTTCGTCGGCATCTTGGCCCGGGAGGGCTACACCAGCAACGCGATCATTCCGACCAAGGGCGACGTCCCAACGGTCGGCTTCGGCACGACTGGCGGCGTGCGCATGGGCGACGCTACGACGCCGGTAAAGGCGGCACAGCGTGCGCTCGTGGATGCCCAGCAGTTCGAGGGGACGCTGAAGCAGTGCGTCGAGGTGCCGCTGTACCAGGCCGAGTACGACCTGTACGTCGATCTGTCGTACAACATCGGCCCGAAAGCGTTCTGCAGCTCGACGATCGTGCGCCGCCTTAACGCTGGTAGCGACCGCGCTGCGTGTGACGGCATCCGGCTGTTCAAATACGCCGCCGGGTTCGACTGCTCGACACCTGGCAATAAGCGCTGCGCCGGCCTCTGGGCCGATCGGCTGACGAAGCACGCCCAGTGCGTGGAGGCGCAATGAATCGCGGCATTTTGCGTGAGGGGCTGCGGAGGGCGGGCGCATCACTGCTCGACTTCGTGCTGCCGGCCTGGGCTCGCTGGCTGATCTTCGCCGCGGCTGGGGTGACCGTCTACGTCCTCGGGGTGCTGCATGGCGAACGCATCGCGGGCCAGCGGCACATCGACTACCTCGTTGCCGAAGCCGCCCACACCGGCGCGATAGCCCAGGCGCAGACACGTGTAGTCATGCAAACCGAAATCAATATCGGGACCGAATCAAAACGGTCTACGTGAAAGGGGACGAAATTGAAAAGCTGGTGCCTGTCTACGTCACGCGCGCTGACGATGATCGCTATGGCGTCAATGCTGGCTTCGTGCGCAGCTACAACGCCGCCTGGGCAGGTGAGCCTGCCGGACCTGCCGCCGAGTCTGACCGAGACGCCGCCGGCATTCCGCTATCTGAAGTCGCGGAAGTCGACGCCCACAACGCCACCGCATGCCGCGCATGGCGCGAGCTCGCATCGGACTCCGTGAACATTACAAAGGACTCAAGGCTGTAACGAAATAGACGTGCAGACGTCTGCACAAAAGACAGAGCGCCTGGACGCGCTGCGCTAACAGCGTGGCCGGGCCTCAATCTACTGAGCAAGCAGGGAACCGACCCCGCGACAGTGCGTGGTGTTAACAATAGTGTTACAAGAAGATATCCCGCCGCTTTGGCTCTGGAAAGGTGGCGTTGTTGTTTTGGACAAATAAAAATATGGGATAGCTAAATTTTCAAGTGGTTATATCTGTAATTATTGACAGTGAAAAATTCGATACGCGATTGTCATTCATCAGAAATATCCCCAAGAATCATGGTACGGTTAAATCTCTGATAACAATTGGAGATTAATATGTACAAAGAAATTCTTACTGGCATCTCCTTAATGGGGCTTTTTAGCGTCTCGGCTTACGCGATGAATTCGGATAGCCGTCACATCTCGGTGGCGCTAGATCAAGATAACTCGGTTCGGGTTTGCTCTGCGGTCGATATAGGGGAGGCTGCATGCCGAAGAGTGGTGCTTCCAAACATGTTTTTGGGCTCGAGTAAAAGTAGAGTGCTGGCGATAAAACTTATTGAGACGAAACAGGCAACTTGGTTCATGGAAGTTGGAAGGGCGAATCATGTGTGCGGGGTACGCGACAATGAGGCTCAAGCTATCTGTGTTAAGATTCCATTCGTCACCCCTTCTGGCGTTTCGATTGATCTCATCGATGGCAAGGGAGGTGGAGGCTTTTACTTCAGAGAGATTGGAAAGGATCGAAAGGGATCAAGCTACCTTTTTAGTATAAAAACAGCATTTTCCGGTGCTGTTTTGAAGAGCAGTAGCCGGCTCGCTACCTATCTCAAGGTTCCGACGAGTGTGCCAGTTCAGACTTTTGGGCGCGGGTGTGGCGGAGCAGAAATTAGCTGCGATGGTATTGATGGTGCAACGGATGATATTCCTGATGGTAATGTTGTTGAGGTTCCGGGATATCCAGATCAAGATCCGTTGGAGCCGCTTCCTGACGGCGGGGCGACAGACTGGTATCCAGAAGAAGGTGGTGGTGCGGCGGCGGGCGGCTCCGAACCGCCTAACATTCCCGGTACAAGTCATATGGACCCGCCAAATCGCAAGATTTGCATGGCTGCGGCCTATAGGGCTTGGTCGCTGATGGATAAGGTCTGTGATGATGCCCCAACTATGCGGGATGCGTTGGAGTGTCGGGAAGTTCAAATGCGGTATTATGTTAACGAACTGGAATATTGCAGATCTATTCCGGATTGATGTGGACGGGGGCGGCAGGTGGCGCCTCTAATCCGAGCCAAGCCTGCCTAATCTAGCCGTCGTCCAATCTCAGGTAGCAAGCTTTTAAGGTTATCTTCGGACCCCTCTAGCCAACGGAATTTCCATCCGTTCTGCTCCATAGTCCTTAAATGGCTAAAAACGTTCTGCATGCCCATTTGTAATGCATGCCAGCTATCGACGCCATTAAATGAGAGCTGAGGTTGATCAATAGCTCCCAACGATACGGTAATAGACCATGTCCATTTCTTCACAAAGACCGGCCTACTCACCCCAACGGTCGTGGTAATAATATTTCCTTCGGGGGTCGTGGCCTCGCAGTCCCGTGCGACGACTAAATCAAGTTGCATGTATTCTCCAGGGAGGGTGTTAAGTTCATTAGTGTATCGCTTGAAAATGGTAGCCGTAATGCAGCCTTTTGCATTATATCTGAGGCCGTGAAGATTCGGCCGTCGTTCACACGCGAAGTCGTAGGGGCGAAATGCGGTTGAGGCTCCAGCTAGTAATCTAGTCATGGAAGAGAGACCATCGTTTTCGTGCTAGCTTAGCAGAATATGAACACAATTGACATCAAACTGTCATTGTTGACAGTCCGGTATAGCCTTGCATTTACGGGCATTTTTGGTTCGGCCAGGGCCTTAGTCGAGCGGTAGCTCAGATTTGCGCTCGTATCGCTGTCTGCCAAGCGGTGGAAGGGTTGGCCGAGCCTTAGGCGATAGTTCCAGTGTAGCCGTTCGCGAATGTCAAGCCTGAGTGGCGCCATTCACGTCCGAGCGGTTCAAGCGGAACCATTCTAACTGTTCCTGGGCCGCGCGGCCTCACAAGCGTTTTGCTCTCCTGCTTCGGCGTCGTCTGGTTCGAACCCCGCTTCGCATTGTCGGCTCAAAGATGATTGGCGCCAGTCGTGCTCGTCGGCGACGCCATCTGCGCGTCGTCCGTGCCTATTCAAACGCCCCTGCAAGTTTGTTCTCGCTGGGCGTAGCTTTTGGCGTAGCTTTTGCTTGATTAAGCCAGGTTCCCTGGGGGAACACACTGCTGGATCACGCGGGTGAGTAGCCAGGAAGGGTTAGGCCTTCGAGATCAACCTTGTCGGCAGGGACTTCGATCGCCGGCCCGACAACGACAGCGCCTATACGTTCGATCGTCTGCATACGCGCGTAGCGCTTTGACAAGACGAACTCGTCGCTGGCGATATCGTAGAGTTTAAACGCGTAAACAGACACAGTTGCACCTCGAGTACCAATCTTTGTCATCGCCGCCTCCAGACGAAAAGAAGGCTGTCATTCTGTTGGCATTCCGGTGCTCAATCAGCCCCAGAATACCCCACAGAATGACAGCCTCTTACAGCTAACTAATTGATTCTAAAGTGTTCGGTGGTGGAGACGGCGGGAATCGAACCCGCGTCCGCAAGCACTCCACAGACAGTTCTACATACTTAGCTCTGCCAATTAATTTAACCGGACTGACGGGGACGAGCACCCTTCAGTCAAGCGAGTTACCTTAAATTTCGGAAGCAACCAAGTAACCCGGTTGATTCCTAGCCTCTGTAAATGACTCCACAGCTTTTAACGGCCCACCCCAGAGGCGAGGTGTTGTGGAGCTAACAGCCCTTAGGCTGCCAGTGCGTACGAGTTATCGTTTGCAGTTAGTTTGTTTCTGGATGTATTTACGAGGTGACCAGCCCTCGGTATGCCCTGTTCTGCTTTGCAACCCACGTCGAAACCAGGTCGTCCCCACAGAAGGAAAGGCTATTGTACTCCAAACCCACGTCGGCGCACAGCCTTTAAGCCGTTTTTAAGCGCCGCGTCAAGCCTTCAGCTCGGCGAGCGGTCGTCCCGCTGCTTCCAGCGGCGTCACCTGGGCCTGGCCTTGCTCGAACGTGCAGTCGAACACGTGGCGGCGGGCCGTCGGCACGGCGTCCGAACCCAGGTCATAGAATGCGTCCGCGTCCTTGAAGCCGGTGTCGACCGTCAGCCGTTCCAGCCAGTACGTCTGCTGCAGCTCGTGCAGGTGGGCCCGGCGGGTGTTGACTTCCGCGTCCCGGCGCTTGCCCGGAGCAGGGCCTTCGAAGTAGCGGATGAGTGCGCCCTCGACCACGTCGGTGCGGGTGCGGACCGACGGCTCTTCCGCTAGTTCCGTCGACGTTGTCGCCACCTGCACGTCGTAGCGCTGCACCAGCAGGAAGCTGTCGTACTCGTTCTCGGTGGCTTCGCGCAGGCGGTTCACGGCCGTCACCATGCCCTTGGCCAGCTTGCCGGACGGATCGTGGGTCTGGCCCACGTACAGGATCTTGCCCGCGGCGGGCAGGCCGGTGTCGTGACGTTGCAACAGGTCGTGGATGCTGAACGTTTCCATCAGCGCGCCCCAGTTCAGCAGCAGGTATTTGTCCTGCAGCTGTACCGTGGGTTTCTTCAGCGTCGCTTCGAACGGGACGTCCAGGTCGATTGCGATCGTGCTTTTGCGCTGTTCCGCGCCGATCAGTACGGGAACGGTCAGCTTCAGCGAAAAAAAGCCCCAGCTGACGCTGCGCTGCGGGTCGATCCGCACGCGCGGACGGGCGACCAGGAAATAGATCAGCCGCTTTTCCATCGTGCCGTCCAGCGCGAACTGCATGCGGCGCAGGTAGCGGCCGACGGGGTCGCGGAAATCGGGCAGCTGCGTGCCGTCGGCCAGCAGGTCGTACCAATAGAACTTGCTCTCTGCTACCGTGGCCGTCCAGGTCTGCGGGGCGGTGCTGCGCGGCATGAGGGACAGTTCGGTTGTTTCTTCACCAGGCATTCCTGTCTCCCTCGGGGAAATTGCTAGGTTATTATTCTAATTGCCATCCATGGTAAGCCCATCGTTGGAACTGAGCAATGAAAATTGCCAGAGCATTCACACTAACATGCCCCGCTACAACGCTTACGCGGCCAGGGCGCCATCTTTCAACGTCGTGCGCAGCAGGTCCAGCAGGTCGGCCGGCGTCGCCAGCAGGTGGTCCGCTTGCCAGCTCTCGGGCTCGACGGCGCCGCAGTAGCCCCACTGGCAAGCGATCGTCGGCATGCCTGCCGCGCGGCCGGCCTGGATGTCGCGCAGGTCGTCGCCGGCGTACCAGCACTGCTCCGGTGCCAGGTCCAGGCGCCGCGCCGCTTCCAGCAGCGGAGCGGGGTGGGGCTTGGCGTGCGCTGTCGTATCGCCCGAGACGACACAGCTGGCATGGTCCAGGCCGATCAGCGGCATCAGCGGATCGGTGAAGCGAGCCGGCTTGTTGGTGACGATGCCCCACACGAGGCCGGCAGCTTCGATGCCGTCCAGCAGCTCGCGCACGCCGTCGAACAGGCGGCTGTGCACCATCATCGCGGCCTGGTAGTTGTCGAAGAAGCCCTGGCGCAGTTCCTCGTAGCCTTCGTCCGCCGGGGTCAACCCGAACGAAGCGCCGATCATGCCGCGTGCGCCGGCCGATGCGGTCGGTCGCAGCACTTCATACGGCGTGGGCGCCAGGCCCCGTGCGGTGCGCAGCAGGTTGACGGCCGCGGCCAGGTCCGGGGCGGTATCGGCAAGGGTGCCGTCGAGGTCGAAGAGAATGGCGCGCGGGGCGGTAAAGCTCATGGTCAGGTCAAAGGTAAAGCGGCGGCCGTGGCCGCCTGGATTGCCGAAAAAATACTGCTTATGCAGGGCGCGTGCACGCCATCAGGTAATTGACGCTCGTGTCGTTGTTCAGGGAATAGAGCCGGGTCAGGGGGTTATACCCCAGGCCTTTCAGGCTGTCCACCTGCAAGCCCGCACTGCGGACATATTGCGACAGTTCCGCCGGCGTAATGAACTTGTCGTAGTCGTGCGTGCCGCGCGGCAGCATGCGCAGGATGTATTCCGCGCCGATGACGGCGTGGACATACGACTTGGCATTGCGGTTCAGCGTCGAAAAGAACACGTGGCCGCCCGGTTTCACCAGGGTCGCCGCTGCGCGCACGATGGCGCCCGGATCGGGGACGTGCTCCAGCATTTCCATGCAGGTGACGACGTCGAACTGGCCCGCCTCCTCGGCGGCCATGTCCTCGGCGGCAATCAGTTTATAACGCACCGGCACGCCCGACTCGAGGCTGTGCAGGTCGGCCACGCGCAGGGCCTTTTTCGACAGGTCGATGCCCGTCACCGTGGCGCCCTTGCGCGCCATCGATTCGGACAGGATGCCGCCGCCGCAGCCGATATCGATCACGTGCTTGCCCGCCAACGGCGCGCGCGCGTTGATCCATTCCAGGCGCAGGGGGTTAATGTCGTGCAGGGGACGGAATTCGGACGTGGGATCCCACCAGCGGTGGGCCAGTTCGCTGAATTTCTGGATTTCGAGAGGGTCGGCATTCGCATTCATGATCGGCATCATAGCGGTAATCTGGCGGGTTCCAAAGCACGCTTGCACGGCAAGCGGCGGGTGAAATGAAAACCCCGCCACGAAGGCGGGGTTTCGATGCTGCCTGACGTGTCAGGTCGCAGGTCGGTGATTACTTGCTGCGGGTACCGACGACTTCGATTTCCACGCGACGGTTCTTCGCACGGCCTTCGGCGGTCTTGTTGTCGGCGACCGGCTGTTTCTCGCCCTTGCCTTCGGTGTACACGCGGTTCGATTCCACGCCTTTGCTCAGCAGGTATGCCTTGACGGATTCGGCGCGGCGGATTGCCAGCTTGTCGTTGTACGCATCGGTGCCGACGGAGTCGGTGTGGCCAACGGCGATCACGACTTCGACGTTCATGCCGCCCAGTTTCGAGTGCAGCTCGTCCAGGGCCTGCTTGCCTTCAGGCTTCAGCACGGCCTTGTCGAAATCGAAGAACGCATCGGCGTTGTAGCTGACTTTTTCCGAGGTCGGTACCGGTGCGGTCGGCACTGGCGTCGGCGTCGGCGCGGTCGGAACCGGGGTGGCAGGTGCCGGCGGTGCTACGCACTTGCCGTTTTCCAGGCGCTCGGGCTCGACGCAGATCGGCAGGTCGCAACCTGGCACCGCATCGGCCGGCGTCCAGTAGCCGGTGCGCCAGCACAGGCCGAACGGGTTACGGGCGATGACACCGCGCTGGTCCTGCACATACGCGCTCTTCGGGGTTGGAGCGGGGATGTCCTGGGTCACGGGCGCGAAAGGCGGCGCGGTTGGCTTGTCCTGGGCGGCCACGGTGCCAGCCAGTACTGCCGACGCTGCAAAGAGGGATGCGATCAATTTTTTCATGTTTTTCTTTCCTTTCGGGGGTGATATCGGCAGAACACACTGCATTGCTTGGTTGATGTAGTGCGTTGCGTGGTGCGAATACTAACACGCGCACCCCATGCACTACCATGGAGCGATACGGGGCGCACCTGATGTGGACACTACCGATTGCGAAACAGCCAAGTTTGTATTTACGGTCATTTTGCCATACGCGAGAAAAACGCATGAGCGCGTTCCAACCGGGCGCCAGGGGACATTCGACCAAAATGTTGTTTCCATGCAACCTGTTTTGCCGGCGCCCGGCGATGATAATCAGTAAATATGTCGGCACGATTACATGCCGGGTCGGTCGGCAGTGTGCCCCATTCGCGTGCCAGGTGGCGCCACCTCGCCTTGGGGAAATGCTGCAATGCGGGCAATTAAGCCGACGGGCATGCCAGCATGTTAAAATCGTGCGATTGTCTGCCTGCACCTGCAGCAGCGTGAAGGGCTACCGGGGACCGCGCGGCACATGCGCGCGGCGCCGTAATAACCGCCCTGGAACCAACGTCAGAGAACATCGACCCGCCAATGGATCAATTCGCAAAAGAAACAATCCCAATTTCCCTCGAAGAAGAGATGCGCAAGAGCTACCTCGATTATGCGATGAGCGTGATCGTGGGCCGCGCCTTGCCGGATGCGCGCGACGGCTTGAAGCCGGTGCACCGCCGGGTGTTGTTCTCCATGCACGAGAGTAACTACGTGCACAACCGTCCATACGTCAAGTGCGCCCGCGTCGTCGGCGACACGATGGGTAAATACCACCCGCACGGCGACTCGTCGATCTACGACACGCTGGTGCGGATGGCCCAGGATTTCTCGCTGCGCTACACGCTGGTCGCCGGCCAGGGCAACTTCGGTTCCATCGACGGCGATGCCGCGGCGGCCATGCGTTACACAGAGTGCCGCCTGGACAAGATCGCGGGCGAGCTGCTGGCCGACATCGACAAGGAAACGGTCGACTTCCAGCCGAACTACGACGGCAAGGAAAAAGAGCCGACCGTGCTGCCCACGCGCGTGCCGAACCTGCTGATCAACGGTTCTTCCGGTATCGCGGTCGGCATGGCGACCAACATCGCCCCGCACAACCTGTCTGAAGTCATCAACGGCGCGCTGCACGTGCTGGCCAACCCGGCCTGCTCGGTGGACGAACTGATCGAACTGATCCCCGCGCCGGACTTCCCGACCGGCGGCATCATTTATGGCGTGTCCGGCGTGCGCGACGGCTACCGCACGGGCCGTGGCCGCGTCGTCATGCGCGCCAAGACCCACTTCGAGGAATTCGGCAAGGAAGGGGGCCGCACGGCGATCATCGTCGACGAGCTGCCTTACCAGGTCAACAAGAAGTCGCTGCTGGAGCGCATCGCCGAGAACGTGCGCGACAAGAAGCTGGAAGGCATTTCCGACATCCGTGACGAGTCCGACAAATCGGGCATGCGCGTCGTCATCGAGCTGAAACGGGGCGAAGTGCCGGAAGTGGTGCTGAACAACCTGTACAAGCAGACCCAGTTGCAGGACACCTTCGGCATGAACATGGTCGCGCTGGTCGACGGCCAGCCGAAGCTGATGAACCTGAAGGAACTGCTGGCCACGTTCCTGTCGCACCGCCGCGAAGTGGTCACGCGCCGCACCGTGTTCGAACTGCGCAAGGCGCGCGAACGGGGCCACGTGCTGGAAGGCCTGGCGGTCGCGCTGGCGAACATCGACGACTTCATCGCCATCATCAAGGCGGCGCCGACACCGCCGCTGGCGAAGTCCGAACTGATGGCGCGCGCATGGGATTCGTCGCTCGTGCGCGAGATGCTGGCCCGCACTGGCGACGAAGGCCAGGCGGGCATCGAGGCGTTCCGCCCCGAGCACCTGCCGAAGCACTACGGCATGCAGCCGGACGGCATGTACAAGCTGTCCGACGACCAGGCCCAGGAAATCCTGCAGATGCGCCTGCAGCGCCTGACGGGCCTGGAGCAGGACAAGATCGTCAACGAATACAAGGACGTGATGGCGCAGATCGCCGACCTGCTGGACATCCTGTCCAAGCCGGCACGCGTCACCGCCATCATCAGCGACGAACTCAATGCAGCCAAGCTGGAATACGGCGCGAAGGACGAGCGCCGCTCGACCATCGAGCACAACGCGACCGACCTGGAAACGGAAGACCTGATCACGCCGCAGGACATGGTCGTGACGTTGTCGCACATGGGCTACATGAAGGCGCAGCCGATCTCCGAATACCGCGCGCAGAAGCGCGGCGGCCGCGGCAAGCAGGCCATGGCCACGAAGGACGAGGACTGGATCGACCAGCTCTTCATCGCCAACACGCACGACTACATCCTGTGCTTCTCCAACCGCGGCCGGATGTACTGGCTGAAGGTGTGGGAAGTGCCGCAGGGCTCGCGCAACTCGCGCGGCAAGCCGATCGTCAACATGTTCCCGTTGCAGGACAACGAGAAGATCACCGTCGTGCTGCCGCTGTCGGGCGAGAACCGCACGTTCCCGGAAGACCATTACGTGTTCATGTCCACCAGCCTGGGCACCGTCAAGAAGACGCCGCTGAAGGACTTCAGCAACCCGCGCAAGGCCGGCATCATCGCCGTGGACCTGGACGAGGGCGACTTCCTGATCGGCGCGGCGCTGACCGACGGCAAGCACGACGTGATGCTGTTCTCCGACTCCGGCAAGGCGGTGCGCTTCGACGAGAACGACGTGCGTCCGATGGGCCGCACGGCCCGCGGCGTACGCGGCATGAACCTGGAAGAAGGCCAGAACGTCATCGCGCTGCTGGTCGCGGAGAACGAGCAGCAGTCGGTGCTGACGGCAACCGAGAACGGCTACGGCAAGCGCACGCCGATCACGGAATACACCCGTCACGGCCGCGGCACCAAGGGCATGATCGCGATCCAGACGTCCGAGCGTAACGGCAAGGTCGTCGCGGCCACGCTGGTCGACACCACCGACGAGATCATGCTGATCACGACGGGCGGTGTGCTGATCCGCACGCGCGTCTCCGAGATCCGCGAGATGGGCCGCGCCACGCAAGGTGTCACGTTGATCGCGGTGGAGGACGGCACCAAGCTGTCCGGCCTGCAGCGTATCGTCGAGGCGGATGCGGACGAGGTGGAGTTCGAGCCGGAAGGCGGCGCGGCCGCTGCCGCCACGCCGGCGGCCGAGCCCGATACCCCGGCAGGCGACGACACCGTGGCCGAGTAATCCACGCGGGCCCGTTCGAGCGATCGAACCGGGCCCGCGGTGTTTCAACTCAACGAAAAACAGATAACCATATGAAAAAAATCGCCGCTGTCCTGTCGTTCTCCTGTTCCCTGGCCTTTGCCCTGGCGGCCGCGCCGGCGTTGGCTGTCACGCCCGAAGTGGCGCCCGCGGCCGCCACCGCCCCGGACCCGGCAACGGCCAAGGCCGTGCGCGAGCTGCTCGACTCGATGAACTACCGCAAGCTGGTTAACGATGCGTTCAGCAAGATGGCGGCGCAGATGCCGCAGATGATGCGCTCGGGGGCCGAAGCGGCGGTGCGCGGCACGCCCAACCTGAGCGACGCGGAGCGCGCCAAGCGCCTGGCGGCAGTGGACAAGCGCCTGGCCAATGTCGGCCCCATGATGACGCAGCTGTTCAACGACCCCACGCTGGTCGATGAGATGATCGAGGAAATCGTGCCGCTGTACGCGCGCCACTTCACGGCGGACGAGATGCGCCAGCTGGCCGATTTCTACCGCACGCCCGTGGGCGCCAAGGCACTGGAGAAGATGCCGCAGCTGATGGGCGAGGGCATGAAGATCGGCCAGAAGGTCGTCGAGCCGCGCGTGCAGAAGCTGATGCGCGAACTCCAGCCGAACTGAGGCAGCCCAACCGAGGCAGCCCAACTGAAAAGGACAGTCGTGACAACCATCTACAACTTCTCCGCCGGCCCCGCCGTGCTGCCGAAGGCAGTGCTGCAACAGGCCGCCGCCGAAATGCTGGACTGGCAGGGCAGTGGCATGTCCGTGATGGAGATGAGCCACCGCGGTCCCGAGTTCATCTCGATCTACCGCGCGGCCGAGCGCGACCTGCGCGAGCTCCTGGGCGTGCCGGACAATTACCGCATCCTGTTCATGCAGGGCGGCGGGCTGTCGCAGAATGCCGTGATCCCGCTGAACCTCGTCGGACGTGTGCAGGCCGCTGGCCAGCCGGCCACCATCGACTTCGTCCGCACCGGTTCCTGGTCGGGCAAGTCGATCAAGGAAGCGGCCCGCTATGCCAACGTCAACGTGGCCGCGTCGGCCGAGGCCAGCGGCTTTACCGCCGTGCCGCCGCAATCCGAGTGGAACCTGACGCCCGGCGCGGCCTACCTGCACCTGTGCACCAACGAGACCATCGACGGCGTCGAGATCGACTTCGTGCCGGAGGTGCCGGGCGACGTGCCGATCGTGGCGGACATGTCGTCGCACATCCTGTCGCGCGCCGTGGACGTCTCGAAGTACGGCCTGATCTTCGGCGGCGCGCAGAAGAACATCGGCCCGGCAGGCGTCACGGTCGTCATCGTGCGCGAGGACCTGATCGGGCATGCGTTGCCGATCTGCCCGTCCGCGTTCGATTTCAAGAACGTGGCCGAGAACGAATCGATGTACAACACGCCGCCCACCTACGGCATCTATATCGCCGGCCTCGTGTTCCGCTGGCTCAAGGAGCAGGGTGGCATCGCGGCGATGGAACGCAAGAATATTGAAAAGGCCCGGCTGCTGTATGCCGCCCTGGACGCCGACGACTTCTACCAGAATCGGGTGGCGCCCGCCTACCGTTCGCGCATGAACATACCGTTCTACCTGCGCGACGAGAGCAGGAACGAAGCATTCCTGGCCGGCGCGAAGGCGCGCGGCCTGCTGCAACTGAAGGGCCACAAGTCCGTCGGTGGCATGCGCGCATCCATCTACAATGCGATGCCGATCGAAGGCGTACAGGCGCTGGTCGATTACCTGAACGAATTCGCCGAGCGATAACCCCGAGCGCGATTCGACCCGACAGCAAAGGCCGGGGTCGGAGCCGGCGGGTCCGACCCCAGTTCCTGGCCCCGGGTTGAAGCGTGCGCCGCCGGCCCGCTTACAGATCACAAGCCAACCATGACAGACAAACTGAAACCCCTGCGCGAAAAAATCGACTCGATCGACGCGCAGATCCTGGCGCTCCTTTCCGAGCGCGCCCGGGTGGCCCAGGAAGTGGGCCACGTCAAGGCCGAGACCAACGCGCCCGTATTCCGTCCCGAACGCGAAGCGCAGGTGCTGCGCGGCGTGGCCGAACGCAATCCCGGCCCACTGGGCGGCACCGAGGTCCAGACCATTTTCCGCGAGATCATGTCGGCCTGCCGCGCGCTGGAAAAGCGCGTCACCGTCGCGTATCTCGGCCCGGCCGGCACGTTCTCCGAGCAGGCTGTCTACCAGCAGTTCGGCCGCGCCGTCGAGGGGCTGCCGTGCGCGTCGATCGACGAGGTGTTCCGCGCCACCGAGGCCGGCACCGCCGAATTCGGCGTCGTGCCGGTCGAGAACTCGTCCGAGGGCGCCATCAACCGCACCCTGGACCTCTTGCTGCAGACGCCCCTGATCATCAGCGGCGAAGTGGCGATCGCCGTGCACCACAGCCTGATGTCGAAGACGGGCACGATGGACGGCGTCACCGCCATCTGCGCCCATTCGCAGGCGCTGGCGCAATGCCAGGTGTGGCTGAACCTGAACTATCCGCACATCGAGCGGCGTGCGGTGGCGTCGAACGCCGAGGCGGCGCGCATGGCCAGCCTGGACCCGACCATCGCGGCGATCGCCAGCGAGATCGCGGGCACGCAGTACAGCCTGGGCGTCGTCAAGGGCCACATCCAGGACGACCCGCACAACCGTACCCGCTTCGCCATCGTCGGCAAGCTGCAGCCGGGGCCGTCCGGCAGTGACCACACGTCGCTGGTGCTGGCCGTGCCGAACAAGGCCGGCGCCGTGTACCAGTTGCTGGCGCCGCTGGCCAGGCACGGCGTGTCGATGACCCGTTTCGAATCCCGTCCCGCGCGCGTCGGCACGTGGGAGTACTATTTTTATGTCGACATCGAAGGCCACGTACAGAACCCGTCCGTGACGAACGCGCTTGCCGAACTCAAGAGCAACGCCGCCTTTTTCAAAGTGCTGGGCTCCTACCCGACCAGCCTGACCTGACCTAATATAAAGAGAGAACCCATGTCCAAGCAATCCGGTCCTACGCATTTCGGTCCAACCTACGTTCGTGCCATCGCTCCCTACCAGGCCGGCAAGCCCATTTCCGAAGTCGCGCGCGAGTTCGGCCTCGACGAGGCATCGATCGTCAAGCTGGCCTCCAACGAGAACCCGTTCGGCGTGCCGGAATCGGCGCAGCAGGCGATGGCGAAAGCCGCCGCGGAGCTGGGCCGCTATCCCGACGCCAACGGCTTCGACCTGAAGCAGGCCCTGGCCAAGCGCTACGACGTGCCGATGGAGTGGATCACGCTGGGCAACGGCTCGAACGACATCCTGGAAATCGCCGCGCACGCCTTCGTCGAGCGCAACCAGGCCATCGTCTATTCGCAGTATTCGTTTGCCGTGTACGCGCTGGCGACGCAGGGCGTGGGTGCCCGCCACATCGTCGTGCCGGCCAAGAACCACGGCCATGACCTGGACGCGATGGCCGCCGCCATCGATGCGGAAACGCGCCTGGTCTTCATCGCCAACCCGAACAACCCGACCGGCACCTTCGTGTCCGGGCCGGAAATCGAGGCGTTCCTGGCGAAAGTGCCGGCCAACGTCGTTGTCGTGCTGGATGAGGCCTACAACGAGTTCCTGTCGCACGAGGACCAGTACGAGTCCGCCGAGTGGGTGCGCAAGTATCCGAACCTGCTGGTATCGCGCACGTTCTCGAAGGCCTACGGCCTGGCGGGCCTGCGCGTGGGCTTCGGCCTGGCGCAGCCGGCGCTGACGGACCTGATGAACCGCATCCGCCAGCCGTTCAACGTCAACTCGCTGGCCCAGGCGGCGGCAATCGCGGCGCTGAACGACAGCGCGTTCCTGGAGAAGAGCGCCGCCAACAATGCGGCCGGCTACCGCCAGTTCGTCGAGGCGTTCGAGCAGATGGGTCTCGAATACGTGCCGTCGCACGGCAACTTCATCCTCGTCAAGGTCGGCAACGACCTGGCCGCGGGCGCGCGCGTCAACCTGGCGTTGCTCAAGCAAGGCGTCATCGTGCGCCCGGTCGGCAACTACGGCCTGCCGGAGTGGCTGCGGATCTCCATCGGCCTGCCGCAGGAGAACGCGGTGCTGATCACGGCCTTGCAGAAGGCACTGGCGGAGGACCGTGGATAAAGTCGTCATCGTTGGCGTCGGCCTGATCGGCGGCTCGTTCGCGCGGGCGCTGAGGAAGGCCGGCGCCGTGCGCCACGTCGTCGGCATCGAGCGCTCGGCCGCCTACGCCGGGCGCGCGCTGGCGCTGGGCATCGTCGATGCCGTCGCCACGGATTTCACGGCGGTCGCAGGTGCCGACCTGGTGCTGCTGGCGGCGCCCGTCGCGCAGACGGGGCGCATCCTGGCCGCGCTGGCGCCGCACCTGGCGCCGGGGACGATCGTCACCGATGCCGGCAGCACCAAGGCCGACGTCGTGGCGGCCGCCCGTGCCGCGCTGGGCGACAAGGTCGCGCAGTTCGTGCCGGGCCACCCGATCGCGGGACGCGAGACCAACGGCCCCGATGCCGCCATCGACGACCTGTACATCGGCAAGAAGTTCGTGCTGACGCCGCTGGTGGAAAACGCCGCGCTTGACATCGACAAGGTCGCTGCCGCCTGGCGCGCGTGCGGCGCCATCATCCACCGCCTGACGCCGGAGGAGCACGACAAGGTGTTCGCCGCCGTCAGCCACTTGCCGCACTTGTTGGCGTACGCGCTGGTGGACGACATCGCCAACAAGCCCCACGCCGACCTGCTGTTCCAGTATGCCGCCAGCGGCTTCCGCGACTTTACCCGCATCGCCGGCAGCTCGCCGGAGATGTGGCGCGACATCAGCCTGGCCAACCAGGCCGCGCTGCTGGCCGAGCTGGACGGCTACATGGCGCAGCTGGCGCACCTGCGGGCGTGCCTGGCCGCCGGCGACGGCGCCACCCTTGAAACCGTCTACGGCAACGCGCAACGGGCGCGCCGCCAGTGGATCGAGGCGATCGAGGCGGCCGAGGCGCCGCCACCCGCCGACACCGCAGAATAACGAGAGAGAGCATCATGACCGAATCTACCGAACACCCGCCGTATATCGACCTGCAACCGGTCATGCACGTGGAAGGCGTCGTGCGCCTGCCCGGCTCGAAAAGCATTTCCAATAGAATCCTGCTGCTGGCCGCCTTGGCCGAGGGCGAAACCAAGATCGTCGACCTGCTCGATTCGGACGACACGCAGGTGATGCTGGGCGCGCTGCGCGCGCTGGGCGTCGAGTGGACCGAGGAGCCGCCGCATGCCGTCAACGGCACGGCGCAGACGATCCACCGCGTGCGCGGCACCAACGGCAGCTTCCCGAACCAGGAGGCCGATCTCTTCATGGGCAATGCCGGCACGGCGATCCGGCCGCTGACGGCGGCGCTGGCCGTGATCGGCGGCGACTACAAGGTGTCTGGCGTGGCGCGCATGCACGAGCGCCCCATCGGCGACCTGGTGGATGCGCTGAATGCGGTCGGCGCCGCCATCGAATACACGGGCAACCCGGGCTACCCGCCGCTGCGCATCCGCACGGGCGCCTTCAACACCAACCGGCTGTCGGTGCGCGGCAACGTGTCGAGCCAGTTCCTGACCGCCTTGCTGATGGTGGCGCCATTGATGGCGCACACGCATGCCGTCACGATCGCCGTCGAGGGCGAACTGATCTCCAAGCCGTATATCGAGATCACGCTGAACCTGATGCGCCGCTTCGGCGTCACCGTCGAGCAGGACGAGTGGCAGTCGTTCACGATCGCGTCGGGCCAGCGCTACCAGAGCCCGGGCAATATCCACGTCGAGGGCGATGCGTCGTCGGCGTCGTACTTCATGGCGGCCGGCGCGATCGCCGGCGGCCCGGTGCGGGTGGAAGGCGTGGGCCGCGACTCGATCCAGGGCGACGTCCGCTTCGTTCACGCGCTCGAGCAGATGGGCGCCCACATCACGATGGGCGACAACTGGATCGAGGCCAAGTCGAAGGGGCCGTTGAAGGCCATCGACGCGGACTTCAACCACATCCCGGACGCGGCGATGACGATTGCGATTGCGGCGCTGTACGCCGACGGCACCAGCACGCTGCGCAACATTGCGTCGTGGCGCGTCAAGGAAACCGACCGCATCGCCGCGATGGCCACGGAGCTGCGCAAGCTGGGTGCCGAGGTGGAAGAGGGGCCGGACTACCTGAAGGTGACGCCGCCGAAGGTGCTGTCGGCCGCCACGATCGACACCTACGACGACCACCGCATGGCGATGTGCTTCTCGCTGGCGTCGCTGGACAGCGTGGCCCGCAGTGGTGCGCAGGTGCGCATCAACGACCCGAAGTGCGTCGCCAAGACGTTCCCCGACTATTTCACGGCCTTCGCCGGCATCGCCCACGAAGCCAAATACTAAAACGCGGGACAGGAAAAATGGTGACAGTCGCCGTTTTTCACCCCTACGGCGAAGAGCCGGGGTCAGACCCGACGGGTCTGACCCCAGTTCCTGGTCTTGGGTTCGAGGACAGGCCAGGGGCTTGCAGACCTATGCGCTGTCCCGGCTTTTTGACGGCCCGGCAACTATCCCGCGGCTCGACGGCGGAGTAAAATCCGCCAATGCCTACTTCGAACATTCCCGTCATCACGATCGACGGCCCCACCGCTTCCGGCAAGGGGACCGTTGCCCACAAGGTTGCCGACCAGCTCGGCTTCCACCTCCTCGATTCCGGCGCGCTGTACCGCCTGACCGCGCTGCAGGCGCTGCGCCGCCAGACCCCGCTGAACGATGAACATGCGCTGGCGAAACTTGCCGAGCATCTGCATATCGGCTTCACGGGCGAGGCGATCTTCCTGTCCAGCGAGAACGTCACGGATGCGATCCGGGCGGAGGAGGTTGGCAATACGGCATCGAAGATCGCCGCGCTGCCCGCCGTCCGGCAGGCGCTGTTCGGCCTGCAGCTGGGCTTTCGCAAGGCGCCCGGACTGGTGGCCGACGGGCGCGACATGGGTACCGTGATCTTTCCAAACGCGCAACTAAAAGTGTTCCTGACCGCAAGTGTCGAGGCGCGCGCGGAACGCCGATACAAGCAATTGATCGGCAAGGGAATTTCTGCTAACATGGACGACCTCCTGATGGATTTGAAAGCGCGCGACGACCGTGATACTCAACGGGCCATCGCACCTCTCGTCCCTGCAGAGGGGGCGCATGTGCTCGATACCTCGGACATGACGGTCGAAGCGGCCGTTGCCCAGGTGCTGAACTGGTATGCGGCCGTCGGGAAATAGTTTGGTGCCGCAGGCGCGCCCTGTCCGCTTGCGGTGTTGTATGGGGAAGCGCGGACCGTGTGGTCTTCGTGATCCTTTAACCCTCAACCCAGTTGAAGTCGCATCGTGCGAGCCTTGCTGGTTAACATGGAAGTTTTATGTCTAATATGGAAAGTTTCGCAGCCCTCTTCGAAGAGTCCCTGTCCCGTCAGGACATGCGCTCCGGCGAAGTGATCTCCGCTGAAGTCGTGCGTCTGGATCACAATTTCGTGATCGTCAACGCCGGCCTGAAATCGGAAGCTTTCATCCCTGTTGAAGAATTCAAGAATGACCAGGGCGAACTGGAAGTCAAAGTTGGTGACTTCGTTTCCGTGGCCATCGAATCGCTGGAAAATGGTTTCGGCGATACCATCCTGTCGCGCGACAAAGCCAAGCGTCTGGCTTCGTGGCTGGCACTGGAAAAAGCAATGGAATCCGGCGAGATCGTCACCGGTACCGTCAATGGCAAAGTCAAGGGCGGCCTGACCGTCCTGACCAACGGCATCCGCGCATTCCTGCCGGGTTCGCTGGTCGACACCCGTCCTGTCAAGGACACGACCCCGTTCGAAGGCAAGACGCTGGAATTCAAGGTCATCAAGCTGGACCGCAAGCGTAACAACGTCGTTCTGTCCCGCCGCGCCGTCATCGAAGCTTCGATGGGCGAAGAGCGCCAGAAGCTGATGGAAACGCTGAAGGAAGGCACGGTCGTGACCGGCGTCGTCAAGAACATCACCGACTACGGCGCGTTCGTGGACCTGGGTGGCATCGACGGCCTGCTGCACATCACCGACCTGGCATGGCGTCGCGTGCGTCACCCGTCGGAAGTGCTGTCGGTTGGCCAGGAAATCACCGCCAAGGTCCTGAAGTACGATCAGGAAAAGAACCGCGTTTCGCTGGGCGTGAAGCAGCTGGGCGACGATCCTTGGACCGGTCTGTCCCGTCGTTACCCGCAAGGCACCCGCCTGTTCGGTAAAGTCACGAACCTGACCGACTACGGCGCGTTCGTCGAAGTCGAGCAAGGCATCGAAGGCCTGGTCCACGTGTCCGAAATGGACTGGACCAACAAGAACGTCGCTCCGAACAAAGTCGTGCAGCTGGGCGACGAAGTCGAAGTCATGGTCCTGGAGATCGACGAAGAGCGTCGCCGTATCTCGCTGGGCATGAAGCAGTGCAAGGCCAACCCTTGGGACGACTTCGGTGTCACCCACAAGAAGGGCGACAAGGTCAAGGGCGCGATCAAGTCGATCACCGACTTCGGCGTGTTCATCGGCCTGGCTGGCAACATCGACGGCCTGGTGCACCTGTCCGACCTGTCCTGGACCGAGCCTGGCGAAGAAGCCGTGCGCAAGTTCAAGAAGGGCGACGAGCTGGAAGCCGTTGTTCTGGCCATCGACGTCGAGCGCGAGCGCGTCTCCCTGGGCGTGAAGCAGCTGGAAGGCGACCCATTCAACAACTTCGCAGCCATGAACGACAAGGGCTCGCTGGTCACCGGTACCGTCAAGTCCGTTGAGCCAAAAGGCGCCGTCATCGCTCTGTCCGAAGAAGTCGAAGGCTACCTGCGCGCTTCCGAAATCTCGCGCGATCGCGTGGAAGATGCCGGTACGCACCTGAAGGTCGGCGACAGCGTGGAAGCCCTGGTCATCAACATCGACCGCAAGGCACGCAGCATCCAGCTGTCCATCAAGGCCAAGGACAACGCGGAAACCGCCGAAGCCATGCAGAAGATGGCATCTGACAGCAGCGCCGCATCGGGCACCACCAGCCTGGGCGCACTGCTGAAGGCCAAGTTCGATAATAAGAACTGAGCTAGAACCAAGACGAACGCGAACAGCAGATGACCAAGTCCGAACTGATCAACCGCCTGGCCGAGCGTTATTCGCAGCTGGTGGCCAAGGACGCGGAGTATGCCGTGAAGACCATTCTCGATGCGATGACCGGCGCCCTGGCGAGCGGCCAGCGCATCGAGATCCGGGGCTTCGGCAGCTTTGCGCTGAACAGCCGGCCACCCCGTATCGGCCGCAATCCGAAGTCCGGCGACAAGGTGATGGTGCCCGAAAAACGGGTGCCGCACTTCAAACCGGGCAAGCAGTTGCGCGAGCGGGTGGATGCGATGGTCGGGCAACCGATCATCGAGGACTGAAGATTCTGCCGTAGCATGCAGTCAGGAGGGGCGGGCGCGAGCCTGCCCCTTTTTTTCGGGCCGATGAAAAGCGCGCCGCGGTATTCGCGCCTGGCCCACTCGCGGTATGATCGGGTTTTGCAAGCAACAGGGAAGTACAACGATGAAGATAATCTCCACGGTAGTTGGCGTCATACTGTTTATCCTGTTCTTTGGTTTTGCCCTCAAAAACACGCAGGAAGTGGACCTGCACCTGTTCCTCAATTACGAATTGCGCGGCCCCCTGGTGCTGATGCTGCTGGCCTTCTTCGTGGCCGGCGCCGCCCTCGGCGTGCTGGCACTGACCCCCACCGTCTTCCGCTACCGGCGCGAGACGACGCGGCAAAAGGCGGCGATCCAGTCGCTGCAAACGTCCGCGCTGCAGGTCAACCGCGCACCGGACAACGTCAACGCGCAGCAATAAGCTCCCGCCGCAAGCCCTCCGTCTACAAGATAAATACAACACATGGAATTTGAACTCTGGTGGTTGCTGGGTATTCCCGCCTTCTTCGGCCTGGGATGGATCGCCGCACGCGTGGATATCCGCCAGCTCGTCTCGGAATCGCGCACGCTGCCGCGCGGTTACTTCAAGGGCCTGAACCACTTGCTGAACGACCAGCCGGACAAGGCCATCGACTCGTTCGTCGAGATCGTGCGGCAGGACCCCGAAGCGGCGGAGATGCACTTCGCGCTCGGTAACCTGTTCCGCCGCCGTGGCGAGACGGAGCGGGCGATCCGCGTGCACCAGAACCTGCTGTCGCGGCCGGACCTGCCGGCCGACGAACGCGCCCACGCGGAGTACGAGCTGGGCCAGGATTACCTGAAGGCGGGCCTGCTGGACCGCGCCGAGGAAACCTACCAGCGCCTGCTGGACACGAGCTACGCGGTGCAGGCGCGCCGCGCGCTGCTGGAGATCTTCCAGCGCGAGAAGGAGTGGGTGCGCGCCATCGAGGCGGCCATCGCGCTGCAGGAGGCGGGCGCCGGCTCACGCCAGAAGGAGATCGCCCAGTTCTACTGCGAACTGGCGCAGGACGCACTGGTGCACATGCACCCGGACGACGCACTGCCGCTGCTGGACAAGGCATTGCACGCCGACCGCACCAGCGTGCGTGGGACGATCCTGGTCGGCGACGTGCAGCAGGCCAAGGGCGAGACGGAGGCCGCGCTGGCGACGTGGCGCCGCGTCGAGCAGCAAAGCGTACCGCACGTGGCGCTTGTCGCCCAGCGCCTGATGGACGGCTACAGGAAAGTAGGCCGGCCGGAAGAGGGCGTCAGCCTGCTCAAGTCCTACCTGCAGCAGGCGTCCTCGATCGACCTGCTGGAGGTCGTGTTCAAGGCCGTGCTGGAGCTGGAAGGCGTGGACGCGGCCAAGCAGCTGGTGGGCGACGAACTGCGCCGCACCCCGACCCTGCTGGGTCTCGACAAGTTCCTGGAAGCGCGCATGCTCGATGCGCCGCCCGCCGTGCTGGGCGAGCTGTCGCTGGTGAAGAACCTGGTGCACGGCTACACGCAAAAGCTGGCGCGCTACCAGTGCAGCCACTGCGGCTTCAAGGCCCGCCAGTTCTATTGGCACTGCCCCGGCTGCAGCCGCTGGGAGACCTACCCGCCGCGCCGCACCGAAGAACTGAATGTCATGAACTGATACCGCTCGATGCATCGGGGACTGTCCCTGCGGGACTGTCCCCGGTTCTCACCGGTACGCCCCCGAAGTCCGAAAGAAAGACCACCCAGTGACCCAAATTGCCACCTACACCGCCCCCGCCCTCGACAAAGTCCGCGTCCTCGTCGTCGGCGACGTCATGCTGGACCGCTACTGGTTCGGCGACGTCGGCCGCATCTCGCCGGAAGCCCCGGTGCCCATCGTCCGCATCGAACGGCGCGAGGCGCGCCTGGGCGGCGCCGCCAACGTCGCGCGCAACGCCGCCGCGCTGGGCGCGCATGCGGGCCTCCTGGGCGTCGTCGGTGCCGACGAAGCGGGCAGCGAAGTGGAGCAGATGCTGCATGCCGGCGGCATCCACAGCTTCCTCAAGCGCGACGAAGCCATCTCCACCATCATCAAGCTGCGCGTGATCGGCCGCCAGCAGCAGATGCTGCGCATCGACTTCGAGGAGCCGCCCAGCGACGTCGTGCTGCGCAACAAGCTGACGCAGTACCGCGCGCTGCTGCCGGACTACGACGTGATCGTGCTGTCCGACTACGCCAAGGGCAGCCTGGTGAACGTGTCCGACATGATCATGTACGCGCGCGCCGAGAACAAGATCGTCATGGTCGATCCGAAGGGCGACGACTTCACGCGCTACACGGGCGCAACCATGCTGACGCCGAACAAGGGCGAACTCAAACGCATCGTGGGCAGCTGGAGCAGCGAGGAGCAGCTGACGGAAAAAGTGCAGAACCTGCGCGAGTCGCTGCTGCTGGAAGCACTGCTGCTGACGCGCTCCGAAGAGGGTATGACGCTGTACACGCGCACCGACCGCTTCCACATCCCGGCCGATGCGCGCGAGGTGTTCGACGTCTCCGGTGCCGGCGACACGGTGATTGCCACGATGGCCGCGATGCTGGGCGCCGGGGCGGGCTGGAACGAGGCGGTGCAGACGGCCAATCGCGCCGGCGGTATCGTCGTCGGCAAGCTGGGCACGGCCACCGTCACGCGCACGGAGCTGTTCGGCGCGTGACGGTTTGCGCGGGCGCAAAAGCCCGTTCGCGTGCGTGACCGCTTGTCAACCCGGGCCGTGACGGGGCGTTACAGGAATCCTGGGCGCACGCCGGGCCCTGCATTCCATACACCGGAGGATCACATGTTGAAGAAATTGATGCTGGCAGCCGCCACGTTCGTCGCAGCCATGGGCATGGCATTCGCGCAGGTCGACGTGAACAAGGCCGACCAGGCCGCGCTGGACACGGTCAAGGGCATCGGCCCCGCCAAGTCGAAAGCCATCCTGGAGGAGCGCGGCAAGGGCGAGTTCAAGGACTGGGCCGACTTCCAGAAGCGCGTGAAGGGGATCGGCGACAAGAATGCCGCCAGGCTGTCCGAAGCGGGGCTGCAGGTCAACGGCAAGTCGCTGCAAGGCGCGCCGGCCAAGAGTGCGGACGGTGCCAAGGTCGCCGAAGCGAAGAAAGACCCGGCGAAGAAGTAAGCGGTATCGCTGCCAACAGGAAGCCCGGGCGCCGTCCCGGGCTTTTTGCTGGGCGCCGGTATGGCGTTGTGGCGGCGGGCACACAACAAGACGCTACTTGACGTAACGCAAATAATTGTTGTACATAAATCTTTATTTCCTGGAATTATCCATGTATCCTTTCGGAATTATTTTTCGGGGGACCATCGTGATGCGTACACTGTTCGGCAAATCCGCCATCGCCGCCGTGCTGACGGCCAGCGCCGGCGCGCACGCGGAAAACGTCGGCATCAGCGCCGGCGCTTTCTATACGCCAGCGCTGGCCACGGCCCTGACGGCGCACGGCAACCATGTCTCTACGGTGGACTGGTACAACGACCACGTGCTGTCGGGCTATGACGTGTACATCCAGGACGGCAGCTCGTACGCCAATGCGGCCGCGCTGGACCGCTTCGTCTACAACGGCGGCACGCTGATCCAGCTGCCGTGGAGCTTCACCCACGTGTCCTTCACGGAGAATACCGCCGTGTTCGGGCCGCGCTGGAGCGGCACCATGCGCGAGGCCAATCCCGCCATCGACGTGCTGGCGACGGACGACTGGCTGCTGCAGGGCGTGACGTTGCCTGCCGCAGGCACGCAGACGATCGGCCGCGAAGTGGGTAACGAGTTCGTGGAAGGCGCGACGCCGGTACTGGCGTGGGAAGACGGCACTGCGCTGCTGGGCTACCGTCGCTACGGCGCCGGCCTGGTGGTCGGCTTCGACGTGCACCTGACGACGTCGGACGCATCGCCGCTGTCGTCGGACTGGTCGAACCGGGTGGTGTTCAACGCCGTCAATGGCGTCAGCGCGGTGCCGGAGCCGTCCACGTGGGTCATGCTGGCGGTGGGCACCGGCGTGCTGTTCCTGCGCCGCCGGCATCCCGAGTAAAGACTTTCAGCGTTCCACCGGCAGGTTCGCGAGAAACGCGTGGATCTGCGACACCACCTGGGCGCCTTCGCCGACGCCGGCCGCGACCCGCTTGGTGGAGCCGGCGCGCACGTCGCCAATGGCGAACACGCCCGGCACGCTCGTCTCCAGCGCCGCGCGCACCGGCCGGTCGTCCTGGGTGGTGCCCTGTTCGAAGCTGGCGCGGCACTGCGCCTTCGTCACGTCGTGACCGGTGCGGATGAAACCCTGCGCGTCGACGTCCACGCCGCAGTCGCCCAGCCAGTCCGTGTTCGGATCGGCGCCGATAAACAGGAACACGCGGCAGACGTCGCGGTCTTTTTCCTCGTGGGTCTGGTTGTCGCGCAGGCGGACCTGCTTCAGGCCGTCGTCATCCCCCTCCAGCGCCACGATCTCCGTGTGGGTGTGCAGCTCGATGTTCGGTGTCGCCTTGATGCGCTCGATCAGGTAGGTCGACATGGTCGCCTTCAGGCCTGCGCCGCGGATCACCACGTGGACTTTCTTCGCGTGTCCGGACAGGAACACGGCCGCCTGGCCCGCCGAATTGCCGCCGCCGATCAGGATGATCTCCTCGCTGCGGCACAGGTTGGCCTCGATGCGCGAAGCCCAGTAGTAGATGCCGCGGCCCTCGAACTGCCGGATGTTCGCCAGCGACGGGCGACGGTAGCGCGCGCCGCATGACAGCACGACGGTGCGGCCCTGCACGCAGCTGCCGTCCGCCAGTTGCACCCGCAGCGGATACGTGTCGCACACCAGCCGTGCCGCCACGGCGGGAATCGCCACCTCGACGCCGAACTTCTGCGCCTGCACGTAGGCGCGGCCGGCCAGCGCGCCGCCCGAGATCCCGGTCGGGAAGCCCAGGTAGTTCTCGATGCGGGCACTGGCGGCCGCCTGGCCGCCGTAGGCACGCTGCTCCAGCGCCAGCACCGACAGGCCTTCCGAGCCTGCGTACACGGAGGTCGCCAGGCCGGCCGGGCCGGCACCCACGACGATGACGTCCCACACCCTGGCCGGGTCCAGCTCCGGCAGCATGCCCAGGCAGCGGCCGATGTCGGCGTTGGACGGGTTTTTCCTGACGCTGCCGTCGGGGCAGACCACCAGCGGCCAGTCGTCGGCCGTGGGCTGGTAGTAGTCGCACAGGGTGCGCGCCTGGGCGTCCTCCTGCGGGTCGAGGATCGTGTGCGGGTGCGCGTTACCGGTCAGGAAACTCTGCAGCTGGAACAGCCGGGGATGGCCGTGCGGGGCGACCAGCACGGGACCGCCGGAGCCTACCTCCAGCAGGTTCACGCGGCGCAGGATCAGCGCGCGCACGATGCGTTCGCCCAGCTCGGCCTCGGCAATGACGAGCGCACGCAGGTTCTCCGGCGCGATCACGAGGGCCTCCACTTCGCCCACGGCGGTGGCATTGACCAGCGATGGCCGGCCCGCCAGCTGCGACACCTCCGCCGTGAATTCGCCCGGGCCGTGCTCCGTGATGAACGCTGAATTGCCCAGGCCATCGTAGCGGTTGATGGCGATCCGGCCTGCAAGCACGACGACCATGCCGAACGTCGTGTGGCCCGCTTCCAGGATGCGCACGCCGTTGTGGTACGTGCGCACGCTGCCGAAGCGGTGCAGGCGCCGGATCTCCGCCTCCGTCAGGCGCGGGAAGATCTGGTGGCGACGCGTTTCGATGGTGGCGCCGATGGCGGGGACTTCGTCTTCCTTGCTGGCTTCGGGAACGAACTGGGTGGGCGTGAGCGTCATGTTGGCCATTGCGGGTCCGTGAAAGGGGTGCGTGCGCACTGCAAGTCTACCCGATGGTCGGTGCCGCCTGGGCGAATCGGCGCGCCGCTCTCCCGCAAGGCAGATGCACGACTGGCCCCGCGCGTGCCAGCGGGCGGCGAATACGCTATCCTCGTGCCAGCACGACAAGGAGACAACGAGGAGACGACATGGCGGGACTGGCAATCAGGGGCGTGCAGAAACGGTTCGGCGAGCAGCAGATCCTGCATGGGATCGACCTCGATATCGCCGACGGCGAATTCATCGTGTTTGTCGGCCCGTCCGGCTGCGGCAAGTCGACGTTGCTGCGCACGATCTGCGGGCTGGAGGAACCGGACGCCGGCACCGTCGCCATCGGCGGGCGCGACATGACGCACGTGGAACCGGCCAAGCGCGGCATCGCGATGGTGTTCCAGAGCTACGCGCTGTATCCCCACATGACCGTCTACGACAATATGGCGTTCGGGTTGAAGCTGGCCGGCATGCCGGCCGCGCAGATCCGCGAGAAGGTGCAGCAGGCCGCCGCGAGCCTGCGCATCGAAGCGCTGCTGCAGCGGAAGCCGAAGGAGCTGTCCGGCGGCCAGCGCCAGCGCGTGGCGATCGGCCGTGCCATCGTGCGCCAGCCGCAGGTGTTCCTGTTCGACGAGCCCCTGTCGAACCTGGACGCCGCGCTGCGGGTGCAAATGCGCATCGAACTGAAGAACCTGCACCGCAGCCTGCAAAGCACGATGATCTACGTGACGCACGACCAGGTCGAGGCGATGACGCTGGCGGACCGCATCGTGGTGCTGCGCGGCGGGAAAGTGGAGCAGGTGGGCGCGCCGCTGGAGCTGTACAACCGGCCCGGCAACCTGTTCGTCGCCGGCTTCATGGGCTCGCCGGCGATGAATTTCGTGGCCGGCACCGTGCGCGGCGCCGGCGTCGAGGCGGCGGGCGTGCACCTGGCCGTGGCCGACGTGACTGGCCTGGCCGACGGCGCGCCCGTCACGCTGGGCCTGCGCGCCGAGCACGTGCGGCTCGGCGCCGCGGAAAGCGGCGATGGCATTCCCGTGCGCGTCCAGGCCACCGAGCTGCTGGGCGACTTCAGCTACGTCTACCTGCAGCCGGACCATGGCGGCGACCAGCTGGTCGCCCGCGCGGACGCCGACGCCAACTGGCAACCGGGCCAGCGCGCCACGATCACGGCCGACGCCAGCCGCTGGCACGTCTTCGACGCCGACGGCAACGCCCGCCGCCCCAATCGCTGAGCCCGTGTCCACCTTGGGGTTACACCCCGACAAAGACACGAACTCGACCGTATCAACAGCCGGGCCCGTGTCCCACCTTGGGGTCAGGCACCGCGGTGGGACACGAGCTCGACAGTAGGCAGGCAATGCCGCACAATGCCTGGATGACCACACTGACCCTCCGCGCCGCCACGGCCGCCGACCTGACTGCTTTCTTTCCCTACCTTGCCGACCAACTGACCGAGAACGGCGTCGACGGCATGCCGTTGTTCCAGCCGATGCCGCGTGGCCAGTGCAGCGTGCCGCCCGGCCGTATCGAAGCCTTCACCAACGGCCTGGCGACACCGCTGACGGCGCCGGGCTGGCGCCGCCTGTGGCTGGCCTTCGACGGCGCCGCCATCCGCGGCCACATCGACCTGCGCGCGCGCGCCGAGGCCGAGTCGGCCCACCGTGCGCTGCTGGGCATGGGCGTGCACCGCGACGCCCGCCGCCTGGGCCTGGGCATGGCGCTGCTGGACACCGCGATCGACTGGGCCGTCGCGCACGGGCCGCTGGACTGGATCGACCTGGAGGTGCTGAGCGTGAACGCGCCGGCGCGTGCCCTGTACCGCAAGCGCGGCTTCGTGCAGACCGGCGAAATCGCCGATCTGCTGCGCATCGACGGCGAACAGCACGGCTATGCGTACATGTCGCTGGCATTGCGGCCGCAAGCATCCGGCGTCCAGTCGGATTAGAATGGTTGTTTTGGTACAGAAAAAAGCTGAGCGCATGACTTACAAGACCATCGCCGACACGATCGGCAACACCCCGCTGGTGCAACTGGTGCGCCTGCCGGGCGCCGACGCGGCCGCGCGCAACAACGTCATCCTGGGCAAGCTGGAGGGCGACAATCCGGCCGGCTCCGTCAAGGACCGCGCCGCGATGTCGATGCTGCGCCGCGCCGAGGAGCGCGGCGACATCAAGCCGGGCGACACGCTGATCGAAGCCACCAGCGGCAACACGGGCATCGCGCTGGCGATGGCCGCCGCCATCCGCGGCTACAAGATGGTGCTGCTGATGCCGGAAAACCTGTCCGAGGAGCGGCGCCAGAGCATGGCGGCCTATGGCGCGCAGATCGTGCTGACGCCGAAGACGGGCGGCATGGAATACGCGCGCGACCTGGCCGAGCAGATGCAGAAGGACGGCAAGGGCATCATCCTCGACCAGTTCGCCAACGCCGACAACCCGCGCGCGCATTACGAGAGCACGGGACCGGAGATCTGGCGCGACACGGCAGGCCGCATCACGCACTTCGTCAGCGCGATGGGCACGACCGGCACCATCATGGGCGTCTCGCAGTACCTGAAGGAACAGAACGAGGGCATCCGCATCATCGGCGCGCAGCCGGAAGAGGGCTCCTCGATTCCCGGCATCCGCAAGTGGCCGGAAGCGTACCTGCCGAAGATCTTCGACAAGGCCCGCGTGGACCAGATCGAATCCGTGTCGCAGGCCGCGGCGGAACGCATGGCACGCCGGCTGGCGGCGGAAGAGGGCATCTTCTGCGGCATCTCGGCGGCAGGCGCCTGCGAGATCGCGCTGCGCATCTCCCAGACCGTGGAGAACGCCACGATCGTGTTCATCGTGTGCGACCGGGGTGACCGGTATCTGTCGACGGGGGTCTTCCCCGCGTAAGCGTTGGGGCAGAAAGCGGTCTCCATTCACCGGTTGATCGAAGCGAACAATCGGGGACAGCCTCCCAACAATCGAACAATCGAACAATCGGGGACAGCCTCCAATTCCCGCGCTGCCGGAAATCGGAGGCTGTCCCCAATTTTTCGGCTAAGAAACAGCCGAACAATCGGGGACAGCCTCCAAAAGCCCATCGTCGCGGATGCCGCGGGCAATAAAAAAGCGCGCCCATGGCGCGCTGTTCACGACGGCAAACGCACCGCGCAACGCCTGCCCGCATGGGGAAGACGCCAGCGCTGGCGCGGCATCAGCCGTTGTTGTTGCTGTTATTGGTGCTGCTCTGTGGCGTTTCGCCTTCTTTTGGCTTGAACTGCTTGTCGCTGATGCGGAACTTGTTGCGGCGGTCGCCCATCAGGTAACGCAGGTCGCGGATCGACAGGTCGCTGACTTCGTGCATGCGGATCAGCAGCGAAGCGCCGACCGGCAGGCGGTGGTGGCGAATCTTGCTGATGACCGGTGGCGCCACTTCCAGCGCGCGCGACAGGGCCGCGTCGTTCTTCAGGCGCAGGTTTTCGATCAGCGTGTCCAGCAGGCGATTGGGGTTGTACTGCAGCAGATCGTCGCCTTCCGAATCGTTGTTCATATCAATACCGACTTGATTTGTCATGATACGTCTGTTCCTTCTGTAAAGTTGTTCTGCAAAGTGAAACACTCGGAGCTCAAGCTGCGCTTCAGGGCCACGTCCAGGCCGTACGCAAGGCTGCGCGCGGCGTGTCCAGGACCCCTATGTTCTCCCTTCACTGAGGAACGATACGCGGATTCCGGGATAACAAGGTTTCATAATATATACACAATTGTACAACATTCCGCAATATTTTACTCACGAGCAATAGAAAATTATCCATTCTCCAGCTCGCCGTTGTCCTATCGCAACAATGTGTGAGAATTCTACCTGAATTTTTGTGGTAGATAAACGCACAATAGGGCTCTAGAGCGTACGCGGCTTTGTCAATCGTACAATTTTAAGTGTAATATAAAACTTACCACTACTGCTGCACTAAATGCAACAGTCGTGCAGTTTCCCACAAACATTACATTCTTGCAAGCAACATCGTCAGGTATTTACGCTTCGTTACGTTTGCGAACGTCACGACCCGGTGCGGGTGATACGGACGGCGCGGCCCAGTTCTACCACGGACATCGCATAGAAGTAGCTGCGGTTGTACTGCGTGATTGAGAAGAAATTGTTGCTTGCGACCCAGTATTCAGTCGGCTCCGAGCCGTTCTGAAGGTCCACCAATCCATAAAGCATGCCTGGCGGTAAGGTCGATGTGGTGACGACTCCTGCCCCCGTCAAGTCTTCCGGGCGCACTTTTGCTTCCAGGCCAAGGTTCAGGTATTGCTCCCAGGCCCGGCTGGGCGACACGGTGGCGTGATGCACGATGGGGCCCGGCTGGTCGCGGTTCCAGCCATGCCCGACGAGGAAGGCGGCTACGCTGCCGATCGCATCGGCCGCCGAGTTCCTGAGGTCGATACGGCCGTCGCCGTCGAAATCGACGCCGTACTTAACGATATTGCTGGGCATAAACTGAGGCATGCCGACGGCGCCCGCAAACGAGCCCTGCAGCGAGAGCGGATCGATGCCGGTCTGGCGCGCGTACAGCAGCGTGGCTACCAGCTCGTCGCGGAAGAACGCCATGCGGGCATCCCGGTTCGGTGCGACAGGGTAGGCGAATGCCAAGGTCGTCAACGTGTCGACCACGCGGAACCGGCCCGTATCGCGGCCGTAGATGGTTTCCACGCCGATAATGCCAACCAAAATCTCGGCCGGCACGCCGTACAACGCTTCCGCGCGGGCCAGCGTTTCCGCGTTGTCGTTCCAGAAGCGCACGCCCGCGTTGATGCGGATCGGTTCGATGAAGCGGCTGCTGTACACCGTCCAGTTCTTCGGCTTGCCCGGCGGTGCCGGCTTGACGAGCTGCACGACGGAATCGAGGTAGCGCACGTTCGACAGCAGCGATGCCAGTTCGGTGCGGCTGAAGCCATGCTTGGTGACCAGCTCGTCGACAAACGCCTGGACCTCCTTCCACTGGCCGAAGTTGACGAATTCGCCCGTGTAGTAGTCGCTGGCCACTGCCGCGGCAGCCTTTTTCGCCGGCTTGGCCTTGGCTTTCTTGACTGGCTTGTGGGGGGCCGCAAACACCTCGGGCGGGCACAGGCTCGTGGCGGCCACGAGGGCTGACAACAGCAGGGTAACGAGGGGCTTGGTAGGGGATCGCTTGGGAAATGTCATTGGAAAATCGGGATCAGCGCAATAGTGAGGCCAGCCTGGCGGCCGACCGGGTTCGTTCATCGTCGTCGAGTGCGCGATAACGGAGCGCACTATAGAGTTCCAGAAATTCCGCGTACGCGGCCTTCCGCTCTTCCGGCAGCGGCAGCGCCCGCACCCTCGATGCCAGGCTGTGCGGGCCTTCGCCAGGGACGGGCACGATACCGAAGTCCGCCAGCTGACGGCACAGTCGGCCATATGCCGCCTGCACGGGATCGGCCCGGCGTGCCTGACGCAGGCGCCACCAGCCCCAGGCCAGCACACCCAGCAGCGCCGCCGCTGCGGGCGTGCGCCAGGTGCCGACCTTGTCCCATAGTTCCGCAAGGAAAGTTTGCTGCCGTTCGGGATTGTAATCCAGGACCCATTGGTTCCAAGCATTATTCATCGCATTGAATTGAAAACGCAGGCGCGAAAGCCACGAATCCTTATCGTTCTGCAAAGCGATCAGGCCGGAGAAGCCGAACGGCGCCTGCTGCGGCAAGGCGCGCGCCAGGCTGCCATTGACGCGCTCGGGCGCCACCGCGGCCGTCGGGTCGATGCGGCGCCAGCCCTGGCCGGCGATCCAGACCTCGGCCCAGGCATGGGCGTCCGACTGGCGTACCGTGACGTAACCGTCGACGGGATTGAATTCGCCGCCCTGGTAGCCCGTGACGACCCGCGCCGGTACACCGGCCGCGCGCATCAGGAAGACGAACGAGCCGGCAAAGTGTTCGCAGAAGCCCTGGCGGGTGCGGAACAGGAACTCGTCGACGCTGTCGCGGCCCAGCAGCGCCGGTTCCAGCGTGTATTCGAAGCGCCGCGCCCGCAGCGCCTGCAGGACGGCATGCACGATCTCCAGCGTGCCGCCGCGGTCCGCCGCCGCCGCCGCGCGCAGCCGGGCGCCCAGCTCCAGCGTCAACGGGTTGAACCCGGGCGGCAGTTGCAGCCACTTGCCTGTCAGGGCCGGGTCCAGGTCGGCCTGCAGCGTGTACTCGCTGTGGGCGGTGGCACGATAACGGACGCGTTGCTGCAGCGGGCGCAGCGTGTAGGTTTCCAGCTCGTCGGACGTGGCCACGCGCTGGCCCGCCAACGCCAGGTCCGGCCGGGTCAGCTCCAGGGTGAAGAGGTAGCGCCGCTCGCTGGGTTCCATCGTGACCTCGTGGCGGATCGCCTGCCCGCCCAGGCGCATCGTCAGGCCGTCGCGGGTCTGGTCCGGCGTGCGGAACGGCGTGCCGCCGATCCGGCTCCACGTGCGGCCGTCGTAGTTGCTGAGCACGACGCCACGCCAGTACAGCCGGTTCTGCGCCGGCGCGGGGTCGAGGAAGCGGACGCGGAACGCCACTTCCTCGGACAGCGCCAGATTTGTCATCGACCCCGGCGCCATCGTGTCCGAGATGCCCGTGCGCGCCGAGCGCGCGTCGCCCGGCAGGCCCCACAGCGGCCCCTGGATGCGTGGGAAGCCGATGAACAGCAGCGCCGCCAGCGGCGTGGCCAGCAGGGCGATCTTGCCCGCCATCCGCACGCGCCGGGTCAGCGGCGGTACGGCACCCGTGTACTGGAACGTCAGCTGCGCCGTCAGCAGCACCACCAGCGTGATGGCCATGCCGAAGGCGGTGAGCATCGTCTGCGAATAGAAGAAATTCGTCAGCAGCAGGAAGAAGCTGAGGAACAGCACGACAAACAGGTCGCGCCGCGCGTGCATCTCCAGCAGCTTGAACGCCAGCAGCAGTGCCAGCATGGCAACGCCGGGATCGCGGCCCAGCAGGGTGCGGTACGAGTACCATACGCCGGCCATCGCCAGCAACGCAATCGGCAGCAGCAGCCAGACGGGCGGCAGGCGGCGCCCGCGCAACGTCAGCAGTGCGCGCCAGAACAGCGTGACGCATACGGTGGCGCTGGTCCACAGCGGCAGGTGGGCGAAATGCGGCGCGATCACGAGCAGGGCGGCCACGACCAGCAGCAGCGTATCGGCCTTGTCGCGCGTGAGGACGGGCTGGCGCATCATTGAACCCAACATCAGGACACCTCGTCGCCATACAGCGCCAGCGCGCGCAGGCAGGCGGCGCGGTGCGCATCGCCCAGTGCGGCCGGGTAGTGGTGGTGGCCCAGCCGGAAAGCATACGGCAGCGCGCGCGCTTCCGCCTCAAGCACCCAGCGCGTCATGCGCGCCAGCCGGGCCTCCAGGTCCAGCCGCGGCGGCAGTTCGGCGAAGTCCAGCAGCAGTTCTGCCACGGCGCCGCCGTCGAAATGCTTGGTGACGAGCTGGCCGCCGTCCTGCGGGTGCAGCCGCGCGATCTGGCGCCAGGCCAGGTGGCGCATCGGGTCGCCCGGCTGGTAGCTGCGGATGCCGGCAAAGTTGTCCAGCCCGACGGCGCCATGGCCCTCGGCGCTGGCGTCCCCGCGCGAGGGCAGCGGTGGGGCGTCCCGCTCGGGGAACGGGTAGACCAGCACGCGCAGGTCCGGCTGCCAGTTGCTCCACGCCCCGAACAGGCCGAGCGGAAAGCGGGTCGTCAGCCGCACGGGCGGCGCCGCCAGCCAGCCGCGCCGCACCGCCGGCACGGACAGCACGACGGCCGTGCTGGCGCCGGCCGTTACGTCCACCACGTGCGGCGGTTGCGTGCGCCACGGCGTGCCGGGCGGATGGAAGCCGACGCGGAGGGCGCAGCGGTCCGCCTTGCCGTCGTTGTGCAGGTGCAGTTCGAACTGCGCTTCCTCGCCCGCATACACGGGCTGCGCGCGGCCGGTGGCCAGGCGCAGGCCGGCCAGGTTGCGCACCGTCAGCACCATGTCGACGACCGCGCAGGAGCCGGCAAAGAACGTCAGCGCGAAGCCCAGGCCCAGCGTGTAGTTGATGGCGCCGATCAGCATCAGCACGAGAAGCGCCGTGTAGGCCACGCCCGCGCGGCTGGGCAGCACGTAGACGCGCCGCATCGTCAGCACGGTCGCGGCGCTGCGTTCCGGCTTGCGCAGGGCCGGCCGTGCCATGGCTACAGCGGCACGGACTGCTGCAATTGCAGCACCAGGTCGCGGCTGGCCAGGGCGACGCCATGCGCCGATTTCACTGGCCGCAACCGGTGCGCGCAGACCGGCACCAGGACCGCCTGTACGTCCTCGGGCAGCACGTGGTCGCGCCCCTCCAGCGCGGCCCAGGCGCGCGCGGCCTGCACCAGCGCCAGCGCGGCGCGCGGCGACAGCCCTTCGGCAAACGCGCCGTTCTGGCGCGACGCCTGCGCCAGCGCCTGCACGTAGTCGATCAGCGCGGCCGACGTGTGGATCCGGCGCAGGCCCTGCTGCGCCGCCGCCAGCTCGGCAGGCGTCATGGCGGCCGGCAGGGTTTTCAGCAGCGCACGGCGGTCCTCGCCCAGCAGCAGGGCGCGTTCGGCGGCCGGGTCGGGGTAGCCCAGCGAGAGGCACATCAGGAAGCGGTCCAGCTGCGATTCGGGCAGCGGGAACGTGCCCACCTGGTGCGTGGGGTTCTGCGTGGCGATGACGAAGAACGGCTCGGGCAGCGGCCGCGTGACGCCGTCGGCGCTGACCTGGCGTTCCTCCATGGCTTCCAGCAGGCCCGATTGCGTCTTCGGCGTGGCGCGGTTGATCTCGTCGGCCAGCAGCACCTGCGTGAAGATGGGGCCCGGGTGGAACACGAAGCCGTTCTTCTCGCGCTCGTAGATCGAGATGCCCGCCACGTCCGCCGGCAGCAGGTCGCTGGTGAACTGGATGCGGTTGAAGCGCAGCCCCAGCGCGATGGCCAGCGCATGCGACAGCGTGGTCTTGCCGACACCCGGCACGTCCTCCAGCAGCAGGTGGCCGCCGGCCAGCAGGCAGGTCAGGGCCTGGCGGATCTGCAGGTCCTTGCCGACGATGACGGTACCCACCTGGCGCGCGACGGCGTGCAATTTTGCATACATGGTGTCTGATATAGTGGTGCCTGTGATGCAGGGGATTCTACCCTGCGCGATTGACCATGCGGTATGGAAACGAGCGGGAACAGACCACAGCACACATGACCACAGCCATCTACAGCCATCCCGATTGCCAGCGTCACGAAATGGGGCAGTGGCATCCCGAATCGCCCGCGCGGCTGCAGGCCATCGCCGACCAGCTGATCAACTCCCACATCGACGACCTGCTGGAGCACCGCGAGGCGCCGCTGGCCGACCTGGCCGCCATCGCCCGCAACCACTCCCCGAACGCCATCGCCATCGTCAGGACCGCGCCGCACGAGGGCGACGAGTACTACCCGATCGACGGCGACACGTCGCTGAACCGGCACAGCTGGCAGGCCGCGTTGCGCGCCGCCGGCGCGGCGGTGGCCGCCACCGATGCCGTCATCGATGGCGAAATCGACAACGCGTTCTGTTCCGTGCGTCCGCCCGGCCATCACGCGCGGCCGTCGGCGCCGATGGGTTTTTGCCTGTTCAACAACGTCGCCATCGCGGCCCGCCATGCGCTCGATGGGCGCGGCCTGAAGCGCGTGGCCATCGTCGACTTCGATGTCCACCATGGCAACGGCACCGAGGAAGCGTTCCGCGACGAGCGCCGCGTGCTGATGGCCAGCTTCTTCCAGCACCCTTACTACCCATACGTGGACGCGTTGCCGGTGACGCCCAACCGCATCAACGTGCCGGTGCCGGCATACACGAAGGGCGACGTGGTGCGCCAGCTGGTGCTGGACAAATGGCTGCCGGCGCTGCACGCGTTCAAGCCGGAGATGCTGTTCATCTCGGCCGGCTTCGATGCCCACCGCGAGGACGACCTGGGCGGCATGGGATTGGTGGAAGCGGATTATGCGTGGATGACGGAGCAGCTGATGGCGGTAGCGAGGAAGCATGCGAAGGGACGCATCGTCAGCTGCCTGGAGGGTGGCTACAATCTGTCGGCGCTGGGGCGCAGCGTGGTGGCGCACGTCAAGGCGCTGGCCGAAATTTGAATGTCTGGCACCGGCTAGCTAGCGTAGTCGAATTCGACCACCGCATCGTCGCTCCAGCCGCCATCGGCCAGCGGCGGCGTGAAGCGGCGGTTACGCTGGCGGTTGACGGGCAGCGCCTCGCGCCGCGCCCCTTCGCGCAGCCAGGCCGCCCGCAGCGGCTGCGGCGCCTCGAAGCCCGTATGCGCCAGCGGCGAATGGCACGGGCCGCCGGAAGCTTCCAACGCGCCGCGCGCCTGCGGCGTCAGCGCCTCGCGGTCGATCGCCCACTGCACCGCGCATTGCAGGCGCAGGTCGCCCAGCCGCCGTGCGTTGGCCGGCACGCCAGGGCTGCGTACGTCCGGCCGCCAGCGGTACGAATCGCGTTTCTTGTTCAGCACCAGTTCGGCGCGGTCCGCCAGCGCGGCCTGGCTGCGCGGCAGCACGAAGCCGCCGTCGGCCGCCAGCGCGACGGGCAGGCTGACGGTGTCGCCGCTGATCGTCAGGGTCAGTCCCTCCAGCGATTCGCCCGGCGCGGCGGGGCGCAACAGGAAGCGTAGCCCGGCCTGCGGGGCATGCGCCCGTTCCCGGTCAAAGGCATCCAGGCCCTTGACCATCGTGCGGTAGGCTTTCAGCTCCGGGTCGCGGATACCTGCCACTTCGACAACGGGAGAAGCGGCGGCGAAGACATGGACGGCAAGCAGGGCAAGGGCGAATTTCATGGCAGGGATGATGACGGGCAAGCGGCTATGGTACCAGCGACTTGCTGCCAAGAAAATAGGCGGCACGCCACAGTCCCGGTAAAATAGCGGATTGTTCCAACGATTCTGAAGGCAAGAGCATGGCTATCCAATGGTTCCCCGGGCATATGAACGCCGCCAAGAAAAAGGCGGCGGAACAGATGGCGGACGTCGACGTCGTCATCGAGGTGGTCGATGCCCGCCTGCCCGCGGCCAGCTGCAACCCGCTGGTGGAGGAGCTGCGCAAGTTCCGCTCCAAGCCATGCCTGAAGATCCTCAACAAGATCGACCTGGCCGACCCGGAGGCGACGGCGGCGTGGGTGCGCCACTTCGAGCAGGACAGCAGCGTCACGGCCTACGCGATGACGACCAAGAAACCGGCGGACGTGGCCAAGGTCATCGACAAGGCGCGCGCGCTGGCGCCGCACCGGGGCGTGGCCACCAAGCCCTTGCGCATGATGATCATGGGGATCCCGAACGTCGGCAAGTCCACCCTGATGAACGCGCTGCTCAAGCGCCGCGTCGCCAAGGTGGGCGACGAACCGGCCGTCACCAAGACGCAGCAGAAGATCTACCTCGACATGAACACGGCCATCATCGACACGCCGGGCCTGCTGTGGCCGAAGATCGAGATGCCCAGCGACGGGCTGGCGCTGGCGGCCAGCCACGCCATCGGGGCCAATGCGCTGATCGAGGAAGAGGTGGCGACGTGGCTGGCGGAAGAACTGCTGCGCCGCTACCCGCAGCTGCTGCAGGCGCGCTACGGCTACAAGGACGTGGCCAGCATGGACGGCATCGCCGTCGTGGAAGGGCTGGCGCAGAAGCGCGGCTACCGCATCCGCGGCGGCGACTGGGATTTCGAAAAGGCGTCGCACATGCTGCTGCAGGACTACCGCAGCGGCGCACTGGGCCGCATCTCGCTGGAGACACCGGAAACGCGCGCCGCCGCGCTGGCGCTGTTCCAGGAACAGGAACGGCTGAAGGCGGAAAAGACGGCGCAGAAGGCCGCCGAGAAGGAAGCGGAGCGGATGCGGGGCAAACGGGGGACGTGATCCGCTGGGTCTGTGCTCCGCTGGGGTCTGTCCCCGGTAAGTGGCGGCCATCGCGCTTGCCGTTGACTTGTCGAGGGGACTGACCCCGGTTTTTATCGGCGGCTTCGAACGGACGTTATCCGTGCTCTTGACCGGAGCGATAAAAACCGGGGTCAGTCCCCTGATGCAGCCGCAGGCCAGATCCGGTGCGACCACTTACCGGGGACAGACCCCAAAGCGGAGCGGATGCGGGGCAAACGGGGGACGTGATCCGCTGGGTCTGTGCTCCGCTGGGGTCTGTCCCCGGTAAGTGGCGGCCATCGCGCTTGCCGTTGACTTGTCGAGGGGACTGACCCCGGGTTTTATCGGCGGCTTCGAACGGACGTTATCCGTGCTCTCGACCGGAGCGATAAAAACCGGGGTCAGTCCCCTGGCGAAGCCCCAGGCGAGCGCTGGCGCGAACGCTTACCGGGGACAGACCCCAGGGCCGAGAAGGAAGCGGAGCGGATGCGCGGCAAGCGGGGGACGTGATCCGCTGGGGTCTGTGCTCCGCTGGGGTCTGTCCCCGGTAAGTGGCAGCCATCGCGCTTGCCGTTGACGCGTCGAGGGGACTGACCCCGGTTTTTATCGGCGGCTTCGAACGGACGTTATCCTTGCTCTCGACCGGGGCAATTAAAACCGGGGTCAGTCCCCTGGTGAAGCCCCAGGCGAGCGCTGGCGCGACCACTTACCGGGGACAGACCCCCTGCTACCCGAACTTGAAGCTGGACACCGCCAGCGCCCCGAAAAACGCTTCCTCGTGATACACCTCGGTGGCGGCATCTTCTTCCGCCGCGCCCAGCGCCACCATCAGCGGCAACAGGTGCTCCTCGCGCGGGTGGGCCTGGCGCGCCGCCGGGGCGCGCTCCCAGTCCAGCAGCGCCTGCGTGCGCTGCGCCGGCGGCAACGCCATCGCCGCGCGCAACCAGCGGTCGAACGCATGCGAAGCGGCCGCGCCGGCAGCGTTGAACGCGCGCAGGTTGTGGTAACTGAGGCCGCTGCCGACGATCAGTACCCCTTCCTTGCGCAGCGCTGCCAGCGCACGTCCGGCCGCCAGGTGCGATGCGGGATCAAGGCCATGGCGCAGCGACAGTTGCACGATTGGCACGTCCGCCTGCGGGAACACGGGATACAGCGCGGAAAAGGTGCCGTGGTCGAAGCCGCGCGCATCGTCCAGCACGGCCGGCAGGTCGGCCGCCTGCAGCAATGCGCGCGCACGCGCAGCCAGCGCGGGGGCGCCCGGCGCGTCGTAACGGATCTCGTACGTGTGCGGCGGGAAGCCGCCGTAGTCGTAGATCATCGGCGGGCGCGCGCCGGACGAGATCATGAAGTCGCGGCCCTCCCAGTGCGCGGTGACGGCCAGCACGGCGCGCGGCTTGCCGGCGATCTGGCGCGGGATGTCGCGCAGCGAGGCGTCGAGCGCGTCGTAGGCGGTGCCGAACTGGTCGCGCAGCCACGGCCACGGGCCGCCGCCGTGCGACAGGAAATAAGTGGGCAACAGGTCCATGCGGTGCTCCAATGCAGTCAGGGTCACCACCGACTATAGGGCCGGGCGGCGCCTGCCGCAACGGCCAAAATCTCGATACTGACGTTCGACCTGATTGATCGATGCATCAACCCTGAGCGGCCACCCGCACCAGCGCGAACAGGCGCGCCGCCCGCATCCAGCCGATGACCAGGGCGATCAGCTCCGTCAGCAGCAACGCTCCCAGGAAAGGCACCGCGCTGGCGGGCGTCACCTGCAGCCGCGCCAGCGCCAGCAGGGCGGCCAGCAGCAGGCCGGCCACCGTCAGCACGGCGTAGCAGCCCAGCACCGCGCCCGGACGCCGTGCCAGCAGTTGCAGGCCGCGCCACCATCCCGCCACCGCCGAGGTGCGGCGGCGATCGATCGCCAGGGCGGCGCGGCCGGCATCGAGCGTCAGGTTGACGAACAGCACCAGCAGCGCGCACGCCAGGCCGGCCGCCACGGTTGCCAGCCGCGCATCCTCGTACAGGATGACGGTGCGGCTGTATTCCTGCGCCCAGTCCAGCAGGGCAGTGCCGGCGACAACGGCCGCGCCCAGCGGCAGGGCGGCCCAGCACAGCATGCGCAGCATGCGCGGATACTCCGCCAGCGCGCCCGCCAGCAAGGGCTTCGTGAGCAGGCGCCCGGGCGCGCGCGCGGCCGTCACGACGGCACCCGAGAACAGCGGCGACAGCGCCAGCATCAGCAGCAGTGCGCCCAGTCCCGCCGTGCCGATCGCCGCGCCCTGGCGTCCCAGCACGGTGGCCAGGTCGCCCAGGGCCACCATGTCCAGTGCGCGGGCCAGTGCCGGTGCCTGGGTCGAGTAGTCGAGCTGGCCCGCCAGCAGGCTGTAGACGGGCAGCGCCAGCAGCAGCGTGGGCAGCAGTACGCACGCGGCCCACAGCAGCAGCAGGCGCCATTGCAGCGCGGCGCGGGCAGGAGAGAGGATCATCGTCATCATACGGTTGCCAGCAGCGCCAGGAGGGTTTGCACGATCGTGCCGAAATCGAAGGTCCAGCGCCGCGTGGCGCTGGCGTCGGCCTGCAGCGTGCGGCCGTCATCGAGCTTGTTCGCATCGAGCAGGTGCTGGCGCGCCGGGTCCAGCTGCGCCGACACGGCCTGCACCGGCTTGACCCATTCGAAGCGCTGCCAGCGTTCCTGCCCCTGCCAGCGCACCGTCTCGCGGCTGCCGTCGGCAAACGTGACGACGAGCGTCTGCGGCACGGCGGCGCCGCGCCGGCGCAGCACCACTGCCGTACGATAGGGGAAGGGGCCGGTGCCGGGACGAGCGTCCGGATGGGCCTTGCGCCAGCGCGCGCGCGCCGCCTCGGCCGCTTCGTCCGCCGCCTCGAGCGTGATGTTGACTTCCCTGCCGCCCACGCTGCCGTAGCCCGGCTGCGGCAGCATCTCGTCGCTGGTGAAGTCGGCGATGCGGTCGTCCACCGGCTGTGCCCCGTAGACCTGCAGCTCGAACACCGCGTCCACCAGCGCGGCCTGGCCGCTGGCCTCGGCCAGCGTGGCATGCAGGTCGGCGATGCTGGGATGGCGGAACTTCCAGCGCTGGTAATACGTGCGCATGGCGCGTTCCATCACGTCCTTGCCCAGTTGTGCCTCCAGGTCACGCAGCATCACGGCCGTGCGGCCGTATACGGGACCGACGCCTTCCAGCCGCGCCCACGCGTTCTCGCCCAGCGGGTCGGCCGGCTCGTCCAGCGCCAGGCTGGCCCGCTCGTTCTCGAACACGTCGAACGCCGGGGCGAAGCCCAGGCGGCGCAGCAGCGATGTCGTCGCATGCAGCTTCTGGCCGCGCTCGTGCAGCATGCGCTGGCCCCAGAACTCGTTCAGGCCTTCGTCCAGCATCGGTTCCTCGAACTCGTTGCTGGCGAGGATGCCCTGGAAGTAACCGTGACCGAATTCGTGGATCGTGACGAAGTCCAGCTCCATTGCGCCCAGCGTGCCGGGCGCCGGGTCGGCCACGCTGTCGGCCGTGAAGAACGTGGGGTACTCCATGCCGCTGGCCTCGCGGCCGTTGTACGGCGGGATCACGGCCGTCACGGTGCGGTAGGGGTAGGGGCCCAGCGTGCGACTGAAAAAGTCCAGCCCATCGAGCATGGCCCGCAGTACCGGCGCCGCATTCGAGCGGTATTCGGGCGGGAACAGCACGGTGACCTCGACGGGGTGCGGGCCGCCGCGCCAGGTGGCGCGCAGCGGCGGCGCCGTGCGCCTGTCTGCCGTCCAGGCGAAATCGTGCACGTCGCCCTGCACGTAGCGATGCGTGACGAGGCCGTCCTTCTCGACCGGCTTGCCTTGCAACTGCCCCGTCGCGCCCACTGTGTAGCCCTTGGGGACGGTCAGGCGCACGTCGTAATGGCCGAAGTCGGCGTAGTACTCCGATTCGGCGTGGTACTCGTGCACGTTCCAGCGCACGGTCGTGGCGCCCCGTTCGCCCGGCAGCTCCAGCACGCCGATCTTGGGGAACCACTGCGCCACCAGGTGGAACGTGTCGAAGTAGCCGGTGCGCACCGTCACGCGCGGCAGCTGGTCGAAGAAGGCGATGTCGAGCGTCGTCGTGCCGCCCGGCGCGACCGGCTCGGGCAGGTCGAAGCGCACGACGGTGCGGTCGGTGGCGGGGCCGCCATCGGGCTGCACGTAGCGCCATGGCACCGCGCGAGCACCCTGGCGCACCGAGCGCAGCTCCGTGTACCCGTATTTTTCCGCGCCGGCATCCAGGCCGGAGCGGAACGACTCGCCGCCGTTGCGTTCCTCCGTATAGAACGTGCTGTCCTCGTTGCGGTGCGCGTTCAGGTACAGGTGCAGGTAGACGCTGCGGATGGGCAGAGCGCTGCGGTTGCGCCACGTGAGCTGCTGGCGCGCCTCGATCGTGTGGCGCACCGGGTCCAGCGTGGCCTCGATGCGGTAGTTGGCGACCCGGTCCGACAAGGTCGGCTCGGCGCCCGTGCGTGGCCCGCCCCAGGCTGTCGGCGCGCTGGGCGTGCGCACGGCGGCCGCGTGGGCGGGGGCAAACGGGATCTCGGGGACGGTCGGTGCGGCCACGGGGACGACCTGGGCCAGCCCGAGCGACGTGGCAAGGACGGCCAATGCGGCCACGGCTAGGAGGGGCAGACGACGGAACGGCATGATGCTCCTGTCGGGAAAGGGATGCAGGAACTATAACGACAGCCGTGCCGGATTCGCAACGCATTTGTGGACCGGGTCGGCAGGGGAAGGCGCGGCACGGGCTTAGGGCGGGCTTAATTTCGCGCCAGGGGTGAACCGCAAGCGCAAAAGATGGTAATCTCGCGGCGTTTACACCCGGGCCACCGGCCCTGTTCACGCAACCAGACAAGAAGGAAGATCATGCGTTTTCTGCGCCTCATGCTTGCCGCCACCGCACTGCTGGCCTTTACCGCCACGTCCCATGCCGCCGAACCCGGCTACACGACGCTGGCCCAGCCTGTCCGCACCGACAGCGGCAAGAAGGTCGAAGTCATCGAGTTCTTCATGTACACCTGCCCGCATTGCAACGTGCTCGATCCGATGCTGTCGGAGTGGGTCAAGAAGCAGGGCGACAAGATCTCGTTCCGCCGCCTGCACTTCCCGGCCGGCGGCGACAAGGACCCGCTGGCGCATGCCTACATCACGCTGGAGGCCATGGGCCAGGTAGAGCAGTTCCACACGAAATTCTTCAACGCCATCCACGTGCAGCGTGACCGCATCTACCGCAGCGACGAGCAGGTCACCGACTTCCTCGTCAAGAACGGCATCGACAAGGCCAAGTACCAGCAGTTCTTCAATTCGTTTGCCGTGCAGACGAAACTGAAACGCCTGCCGGCCACGATCGGCAGCTACAAGATCGAGTCGGCGCCGACGATCGTCGTGGACGGCCGCTACGTGACGTCGCCAAGCCTGGCGGGCGCGCCCGGCATGCCGGAACTGCAGGCGGGCAAGCAGACGCTGGCCGTGCTGGACCAGCTGGTGGCCAAGGCCGCGGCCGAGAAGAAATAAGGCAGGAGCTCCAGCATGACCGACCGCGAAAAAAACATCATGCAAGCGTACGACGCGCTGGCGCCGGACGAGAAGAAGCTGTTCAGCGTCAGCAACGTCAATCACCTGGCGTGGAGCCTCGTGATCGTGCTGGTGCTGCTCTTGGGCTGGTTCGCAGCGGCCCTCGTCAACGCGGAGAACCAGCGTCATGCCCTCATGACCAGGCAGTGCCAGGATCGCGTGTTCAAGGAGGAAGTCGACAAGACGTGCCTCTTGAACGTGCGCTCGCGCGAGCACTGGTGGCAGCACGTGTCGTATGCGTTGAGTCACCTTTCGCCGTCCCGGTAAGCCGGCCGGCCCCAACGAAAAGCCCGCAGCGATGCGGGCTTTTTTCATGGTGCTCGCGGCCACGGCCGGCTGTTTCAACGCAGGCATGCCAGGCAATTAACGGTGTTGCTCAGGCGCATCGTAAGCTTGTCCACTTGCTCATCAATTCGAAATTTCCCTCGCCTTGTTAAATTCCTGTGAGCAATACTCACGCATTCTCACACTGAACGAACAAACGCGGGGTAAATCGTGAAATTACGAACAAAAATGCTGGCAGCCTTCGGCGCCGTGCTAGTGGTATTCATCGTCGCCATCTCGACCGCGCTGGTCGGCATGCGCAGCGCCAAGGACAGCTTCAACACCTTCATCGACCGCGACCAGGCCTTCCTCAGCGTCAGCGATGCCTTGTATGCCCAGGGCCTGCAGATGGGACAGGCGCTGCGCAACATCATCCTGTCGCCGCAGAACGAGCAGGGCTACAAGAACCTGGCGACGGCGCGCAAGGACTTCCGCGCGGCGCTGGAGAAGGCCGAGCAGCTGTCGGTGGGCGACGCGGCGGCGGCCAAGGCCCTGGCCGACATCAAGGACCTGCATGCGCGCCAGAGCGAGCTGCAGGACGCGATCGTCAAGCTGGCCGTGCCTGACCAGCCCAACGCCATCGCCACCTTGAATGCGAAGGAAACGCCGATATGGCGCAAGATCCGCGGCACCATCCTGGAGCTGCGCAAGTCGAAGGAGGCCAATGTCGCCAATGCCAAGGCCGACCTGGCCGCGCGCACGGGCGCCATCGAGACGTACAGCATCGCTTTCGCGACGACGGCCGTGCTGATCGCCGTCGGCGTGGCGCTGGCGATCACCCGGTCGATCATGCGCCAGCTGGGCGGCGAGCCGGCCTATGCGGCGTCCATCGCCGCATCGATCGCCGCGGGCGACCTGTCCGTGCAGATCGCGCGGGAGCGGGCCGACGACGACAGCCTGCTGGCTGCGATGGCGTCGATGCGCGACAGCCTGTCGGGCCTCGTGCAGCAGGTGCGCTCGGGCACAGACGTCATCGAGACGGCATCGGCGGAAATCGCGGCAGGCAACATGGACCTGTCGACCCGCACGGAGGAGCAGGCCAGCTCGCTGGAAGAAACGGCGGCGGCGATGGAGGAGTTGACGTCCACCGTGGGCCTGAACACGGAGAACGTGCGCCAGGCGAACGCGCTGGCCAATACGGCTTCCGAAGTGGCCGTCAAGGGCGGCCAGGTGGTGGCCGAAGTGGTCGGCTGCATGGATTCGATCAGCGATGCCGCGCGCCGCATCGTCAACATCATCGGCGTCATCGACGGCATCGCGTTCCAGACCAATATCCTGGCGCTGAACGCGGCGGTGGAAGCGGCGCGCGCCGGCGAGCAGGGGCGCGGCTTTGCGGTCGTCGCGTCGGAAGTGCGCAACCTGGCCCAACGCAGCGCGTCGGCGGCCAAGGAGATCAAGGGGCTGATCGACGACTCCGTGCAGCGCGTCGACGTCGGCACGCGCCTGGTCGGCAGCGCCGGCGCGACCATGGAGGAAGTGGTCGCCAGCGTACGTCGCGTCACCGGCATCATGGGCGAGATCGCCATGGCCGGCGAGGAGCAAAGCCGCGGCATCGGCCAGGTCAACGAGGCCGTCGGCCAGATGGACGAGGCCACCCAGCGCAATGCCGCGCTGGTCGAGGAGGTGACGGCGGCCGCCGACTCGATGGCCGCGCAGGCCAAGAACCTGGCGGCGGTCGTCAGCACGTTCCGGCTGGCGTAAGGCGCCATCCCGGTCAGGGCGTCAAGGCGTTACCGGCCTTCGTGGGCGAGATACGCAAACGCCAGTGCGGCGCAGAGCATGGGTGCGCTGGCGGTAATGGCCAGCCAGAGCCGATAGGAACGCACGTAGCCGGCGGCGATACCGCCGGCCAGGTAGCCCGCCAGCGCCGCGCCGCCCAGCAGGAAGGGCAGCAGCAGCGCCAGCGCCTGGCCCAACGCCGCACCGGCATAGCCCGACGGTGTTGGACCGAGGAGGTCGAACAGCAGCACCAGCGCGCATGCCGCGACGACCTCGCCGATGCCGATGGCGATGCCGTGTACGCTGGCACGCCCGATGCCGGGAACCTGGCGGTGGGACATAGGGTTGGCCCGTGAATGAAAAGCGCATCATAACCGCCGGGCTCGGTTCCGCAAAACCCGCGGTGCCGCTAAGTTAAGGATCATCCCAGCGCGCCACCGATATAGCACCCCCGCAGCGGAGGGCCGGGGTCAGACGGTAATGCCGCTAAGCTAAGAACCTTAAGCAACCCCTACGGCGGAGGGCCGGGGTCAGACCCGGCGGGTCTGACCCCAGTTCCTGGTCCTGGGTTGCAAGAAAAGCCAGCGGCTCGCTGACCGAAACGCCTTAGCTTGGCGGCATTAGGTAACCATCAGCTGCACTGACTGCAGCTGCGCGCTGCTGGGGCCCACGTGGAGCGTGAAGCTGCCCGGCTCGACGACCCGTTGCATGTCCACGTTGTAGAACCACAGGTGTTCGGGCCGGATGTCGAACACCAGCGTGCGCTGCTCGCCGGGTTCCAGCGTCACGCGCTGGAACCCCTTCAACTCCAGCACCGGGCGGGTGACGGACGAGATGTCGTCGCGGATGTACAGCTGCACCACCTCGTCGCCCCGCGCCCGGCCCACGTTCGCCACGTCCACTTCCACCTGCGTCGATCCGCCCGCCTTGATCGAGGAGCGCTTCAGCCGCGGCGCCGAGACGTCGAACTTCGTATAACTCAAGCCAAAGCCGAACGGGTACAGCGGCTTCGTGCTGCCGTCGATGTAGCCGCGCCGTGCCGACGGCTTGTGGTTGTAGAAGATCGGCAGTTGCCCCACGTCGCGCGCGATCGACACGGGCAATTTTCCGCCCGGGTTGGCGCGGCCGAACAGCAGGTCGGCCGCGGCATGGCCCGTCTCCTGGCCCAGGTACCAGCCCTCGACCAGCGCATCGGCGCGCTGGGCCAGCAGGTTGACGGACAGCGGCCGGCCGTTCAGCAGGAACACGACGGTGGGCTTGCCCAGGTCGAGGATGGCCCGCGCCAGGTCGTTCTGCTGGCCCATCAGGTCCAGGCTGTTGCGGTCGCCCAGGTGGTTGTCGGCCCATGCCTCGCGGCTGGTCTGCTCGTTGTCGCCCAGGACCATGACGATGGTGTCGGCGTTCTTCGCCGCAGCGACCGCCTCGGCGATCAGCCGGGCGTTGACTTCCGCGGGCGTAAAGCGGATCTCGTCCTTGCCCCAGATGCGCTCCTCCGTGATGCGCACGCCTTCGCGGTAGTCGAAGGCGAAGCCCTGCGCCCTGGCCTCGGCCTGCAGCGCCTCGTGGATCGAGACCACATGGCGCGGCACGTCCGAGTAACCGCCGATGGGCGTGTCCTTCGCATGGGTGCCCAGCAGCAGCAGGCGCCCCACCTTTTTCCCGTCCAGCGGCAGCAGGCCCTTGTCGTTCTTCAGCAGCACTGCCGAGCGCACGGCGGCCTCGCGCGCCAGGGCCACGGCATCCGGCGTGGCCGTCAGGCGGTCGGCCGCCTGCGCGTCCACGTAGGGCTGCTCGAACAGGCCGGCGTTGAATTTCAGTTCCAGGATGCGGCGCACGATCGTGTCGATCTCGGCCATCTTGACCTTGTTCTCGCGCACCAGTTGCGCCAGCGCGCGGTAGCCATGGCCGTCCGGCGTCTCGATGTCCACGCCGGCCTTGACCGCATACAGCGCCGCGTCGCGCGGCGTGGCCGCCAGCTTGTGGCGCGTGACGAGTTCCTTGATGCCGAAATAGTCCGACACCATCACGCCCTTGAAACCCCACTCCTCGCGGCAGACCTTGTGCAGCAGCCAGCGGTTGGCATGCGACGGCACGCCGCCGATCTCGTTATAGGACGGCATGATGGCGGCGACGGGCGTCTCGCGCACCAGCTTCTCGAACGGCGGGAAGAACTCTTCGCGCAAAGTGCGTTCCGATACCTCGGCCGGACCGATGTTGGTGCCCGATTCTGGCTGGCCATGGCCCGTCATGTGCTTGAGCGTGGCCAGCACCTTGTCCCTGGCCAGCTTGCGCCCGGTGCCGGAAAACCCCAGCACGGCCGCCTTGCCCATCTCGCCGCACAGGAACGGATCCTCGCCGTAGGTCTCCTCGATACGGCCCCAGCGCGGCTCGCGCGCCACGTCCACCACGGGCGCCAGCGCGAAGTTGGCGCCGCGCGCGCGCATCTCGCGCGCCGCGACGGCAAATACCTTCTGCGCCAACGGCGGATCGAACGTGGAAGCCAGCGCGATCGCCTGCGGGAACGAGGTCGCGTCCTTGGCCACGTAGCCGTGCAGCGCCTCCTCGTGCATGAAGAGCGGAATACCGAGGCGGGTCTGCTCCACCGCCCACTTCTGCACCGCGTTGACGTAGGTCGCCGTCTCCAGCGCGGTTCGGTTGGCGCGCGCGCCGCTGTCGCCGGCGCCCCCAGGCTTGGCGCTGTCGGCGCTGGCCTGGCCCTGGCGATCGGACGGCCGTGCCATCATGCCCAGCCCATGCGGGTAGACCTGCCCCGCCTTGGCGGGCGAGAAATCGCCGTTGGCTTCCTCGATCAGGTTCTTCTCCTGCCACACGCAGTCCATCTGCGCGATCTTCTCTTCCAGCGTCATGCGCTTGAGGAGGTCGTCGACGCGCCGGGGTACCGGGGCGTTGGGATCCTTGTACAGCGGGCGCGTGGCGGCCAGCACCACGGTGGGGGCCGAGGCCAGGGCGGCCAGGCTGGATACGGACGCCAGGAACTGGCGCCGTGGCGGGGTAGGTTTGCTATTCATCGTGTCTCCATCTGTTTTTATGTGCACGTGCCAACAGCCGGGGTCGGACCCGGCGGGTCCGACCCCGGTACTTCGGGATTACCGCTTGCCGGCTCGCGTCGCCACGTCGACCCACACGGCCAGGGTCAGGATCAGGCCCTTGACGATCATCTGCCAGTAGGTGTCGACGTCCAGCATCGACATGCCGTTGTCGAGGCTCGCCATCACCAGCGCGCCGATCAGCGCGCCGTACACGGTGCCGGAGCCGCCGCGCATCGACGTGCCGCCGATGAAGCACGCGGCGATCGCATCGAGTTCGCCGGACGTGCCGGCCGATGGCGAACCGGCCGCCAGCCGCGCCGTGTTGATGACGCCGGCCAGCGCGCACATCAGCCCCATGATCCCGAAGATCCACAGCTTGACGGCCTTGACGTTGATGCCCGACAGGCGCGTCGCTTCCATATTGCTGCCCACGGCGTAGATGCGGCGGCCGAACACCGTCTGCGTCGTCATGTAGGTGAACACCGCCAGCAGCGCGAGCAGCAGCAGCACGGGCAGGGGGATGCCCTCGTAGCTGTTCAATGTCGTGACGAAGCCGGCCAGCACGGCGGCGATCAGCACCAGGCGCAGGCCGTCGCGCCACAGCGGTGCCTGCGCCAGCTGGTGCCTGGCGCGGCTGGCGCGCTGGCGGTAGGTCAGGAACACGGCGACCGCGAACAGCAGCACGCCCAGCAACAGGCCCAGTTGCGGCGCCAGGTAGCCCTGGCCCAGGTGCACCAGCTCCGGCGAGACCGGCGCGACCGTGATGCCATCGGTCACGCCCAGCACGATGCCGCGGTAGGCCAGCATGCCGCCCAGGCCGACGATGAACGACGGGATGTGCAGGTAGGCCGTCAGGTAGCCGTTGAACAGGCCGATGAACAGGCCGACGGCCAGTACCGCCAGCACGGTGACGGGCAGCGGCTGGCCGTGCGTGACGTCCAGCACGGCCGCGATGCCGCCCAGGAGGCCCAGCAGCGAGCCGACCGACAGGTCGATCTCGCCGGCGATGATGACGAGCGACATGCCGCAGGCGACGATGCCGGTGATGGCCATCTGCCGCATCAGGTTCGACATATTGCGCGGCGTGATGAAGCCGCCTTCCGTGTGCCACGTGAAGAAACTCCAGATCAGCGCAATGGCGATCAGGAGAGCCAGCATCTTGTATTGGGTGAACAGCTTTTTCAGTTGGTTGCTTTTCATGGAATCGATCGGTTCAATGAGTGATGGCCGCGGTCAGCAGCGTTTCCTGCGTCAGGTTGTCGTTGACGAAATCGCCGCGCAGGCGGCCTTCGCCGATGACCAGCACGCGGTCGGAGATGCCCAGCACTTCCTGCAGCTCGGAGGAGACCATGACGATCGCCATGCCCTGCCGTGCCAGGTCCAGCATCAATTGGTAGATCTCGAACTTGGCGCCCACGTCGACGCCGCGGGTGGGCTCGTCCAGGATCAGGATCTTCGGCCGCGTCAGCAGCATCTTGGCCAGCACGGCTTTCTGCTGGTTGCCGCCGGACAGGCTTGTGATCGGCAGGAACGGGCTGGCCGTCTTCAGCTTCAGCCGGGCGATTTCCTCGTTCACCGTGCGCAGCTCCGCCTCGCCATCGATGCGGCTGGCGTGCGCGAACTGGTGCAGCACCGCCAGCGTCATGTTCTGTCCCACCGACAGGTCGGGCACGATGCCGTGGTGCTTGCGGTCCTCCGGCACCATCGCCAGGCCGGCACGGATGGACTTCAGCGGCGACGACGTATCGATCGGCCGGCCTTCGAGCAGCACCTCGGCCTCGAATGGCCCCTCATAGGCGCCGAAGACGGCCGACACCAGCTCCGTGCGGCCGGCGCCCACCAGGCCCGCGATGCCGAGGATCTCGCCGCGGCGCAGGGTGAACGAGACGTCGTCGACACGCTTGCGGCGCGGGTTGTCGGGGTCGCGACACGTGACGTGGCGCGCCTCGAACACGATGTTCCCGGGCGTGTGCTGGCGCTGCGGGTAGAGCTGGTTCATCTCGCGTCCCACCATCTGGGCGATGATGCGTTCCACGCTCATGTCGCGCATGGGCGTGGTGGCGATGTGGCGGCCGTCGCGGATCGTCACGATGGTGTCGCAGATCGCCTCGATCTCGTCCAGCTTGTGCGAGATGTAGATGCACGTCACGCCCTTGGCCTTGAGCGAGCGGATGATGTCGAGCAGGATGGCGATCTCGGAGGAGGTCAGGGAGGACGAGGGCTCGTCCAGGATCAGCAGGCGCGCGTTCTTGTTCAGGGCCTTGGCGATCTCGATCAGCTGCTGGTGGCCGCCGCCGTACTGCTTCACGGGCAGCACCACGTTGACATCGTTGATATTGAGTTCGGCCAGCAGCTCCACGGCGCGGCGGTTCATCGCGTCGTAGTCCATCCGTCCGCCCGGCAGGCGGATCTCGTTTCCGAGGAACAGGTTCTCCGTGACGGACAATTCCGGCACCAGCATCAGCTCCTGGTGGATGATGACGATGCCGGCCGCCTCCGTTTCGCGGATCGACGTGGCGCGCAGCGGTTCTCCTTGCCACAGGATGTCGCCGTCGTAGGTGCCGTGCGGGTAGACCCCGGACAGTACTTTCATCAGGGTGGACTTGCCGGCGCCGTTCTCGCCGCACAGGCCGACGCACTCGCCGGCGCGCACCTTGATGTCGATGCCGTCCAGCGCGCGCACGCCGCCGAACTGCTTGACGATGCCACGCATCTCAAGAAGGTACTCGTTCATGCATGTCTCCAGAAAACGGGCCTTTGCGGCCTCTTGTTCTTGGGTTGTTTGATGACGCGTCAGTGATTATGGCGCGGCAGCGTGGCGGCCACGCCGCGATACTCCACCGCCAGCTCCATGCAGGCCCCCGTGTGCATCTGGCCCACGGTGGCGCGATACAGTTCCTGCCACGGCGTCTGGCTGGGCGGTACCGGCGGGATGCCTTCCTCCTTGCGCCGTGCCAGTTCGGCGTCGTCCACCAGCATGTCGCACGTACCCGCGTTCAGGTCGATGCGGATGGTGTCGCCCGTGCGCACGTACGCCAGGCCGCCACCCACGGCCGATTCCGGCGACGCGTTCAGGATCGACGGGCTGTCCGAGGTGCCGGACTGGCGGCCGTCGCCCAGGGTGGGCAGGTTCTTGACGCCACGCTTGATGAGGGCATCCGGTGGCTGCATGTTGACCACTTCGGCGGAGCCGGGCCAGCCGATCGGGCCGGCGCCGCGGATGACGAGGATGCAGTCCTCGTCGATGTCCAGGCTCGGGTCGTTGATGCGGGCATGGTAGTCGCCGGAGCCGTCGAACACGATGGCGCGGCACTCGAACACGCCCTCGCTGCCCGGCTGCGACAGGTAGCGCGCGCGAAACTCGGGCGAGATGACGGAGGTCTTCATGATGGCGAAGTCGAACAGGTTGCCCTTGAGGACGAAGAAGCCGGCCTGGGTCTTCAGGGGCGCGGCGAACGGCGTGATCATCTCGCGGTCCACGCTTTGCCTGCCCTGCAGGTTCGCCGCCATCGACTGGCCCGTGACGGTGGGCCGGTCGGCGCGCAGCTTGCCGGCCTGGTGCAGCTCCCACATCACGGCGGGCACGCCGCCGGCGCGGTGGAAGCGCTCGCCCAGGTATTTGCCGGAGGGCTGCATGTTCAGCAGCAGCGGCACGTCATGGCCGTACTCCATCCAGTCGGACAGCTTGAGTTCCACGCCGGCGTGGCGCGCCATCGCGATGATGTGCTGCTGGGCGTTGGTGGAGCCGCCGATGGCCGCATTGACGACGATCGCGTCCAGGAACGCATCACGCGACAGGATATCGGAAGGCTTGATGTCCTGCTCGGCCAGCGCGACGATGCGCCGGCCCGTCTCGTAGGCCATCTGGCCGCGTTCCCGGTAGGGCGCGGGGATGGCGGCGCAGCCCGTCAGCGACATGCCCAGCGCCTCGGCGATCGCGTTCATCGTGGACGCGGTGCCCATCGTGTTGCAGTGGCCGGCCGACGGCGCCGACGCGGCGGCGATCTGCAGGAATTTCTCGTTGTCGATCTCGCCGGCCGCGAGCCGGCGGCGGCCCTTCCAGATGGCGGCTCCCGAGCCGACCAGTTCGCCGTCCAGCCAGCCGTCCAGCATGGGGCCGCCGGACAGCACGATGGCGGGGATGTCCACGGTGGCGGCCGCCATCAGCTGCGCCGGCGTGGTCTTGTCGCAGCCCGTCGTCAGCACGACCGCATCGATCGGATAGCCGTGCAGGATCTCGACGAGCCCCAGGTAGGCCAGGTTGCGGTCGATGGCGGCCGTGGGCCGGCGGCAGTTCTCGAAGATCGGATGCAGCGGGAACTCCATCGGGATGCCGCCGGCGTCGCGGATGCCGTCGCGCACCCGCTTGGCCAGCTCCAGGTGGATGCGGTTGCACGGGCTGATGTCGCTGCCCGACTGGGCGATACCGATGATCGGCCTGCCGGAGCGCAGTTCCTCCGGCGTGATCCCGTAGTTCATGAAGCGCTCCAGGTACAGCGCGGTCATGTCGATATGGTCCGGGTTGTCGAACCAGTCCTGCGACCGGTAGCGGCGGGGATGCGTGGCGGAGCTCATGCTGCGGGTCTTTCCGGTTGGTCGAGGTGGTAGTGGTGCGCGGGCAGGCCCGGCACGGGCACGTCGAACGCGAACACGGCGCCGGCCAGCGGGTGGCGTGCACGGGCTTCGTCGCTCATGCCTTTCCAGGCCGTCGTGGCGAACGCCGTGCGCAGGTCCGGGCCGCCGAAGGCGATCTTGGTCACGTTGGGGCAGGGGAAGGCGACGAAGTCCAGCAGTTCGCCGCTCGGCGCGTAGCGCTCGACGCGCCCGCCGCCGAACAGCGCGATCCAGACGCAGCCGTCGGCATCCACCGCCGTGCCGTCCGGATGGCCGGCCCCGGCGATCTCGACGAAGGTGCGCTTGTTCGACAGCCTGCCGCGCGCGTCCACGTCGAATGCATGGACCCGCTTGCCCAGCGTGTCGGTATGGTAGAAGGTACGCCCGTCCGGACTGAACGCGGGGCCGTTGGTGATGACGTAGCCGTCGTCGTGCCGCTGCAGGGTGCCGTCGTAGCGGTACAGCGCGCCCGTGGCGGCGGTTTCGCCGTTGTCCATGGAGCCGAACCACAGGGCGCCGTCCGGGCCGATGGCGCCGTCGTTCATGCGATTGCCGGGCCGGTCGTGTTCGAGCGACAGCAGCGGCTTGAAGGTGCCGCGGGACGGATCGTAATGCACCAGCTGGCCGGGCAGGCCGCACACCAGGCCGCCCTCCTTGGCCGGCAGGGCGAAGCCCGTTTCGTCCGGCAGCTCGAAGCTGTCGCGCGCGTCGCCGGCGGCGTCGCAGCGGTGCAGCTTGCGACCCTTGATGTCGACGAAGTAGAGCAGCTGTTCGCCCGCGTGCCAGACCGGGCCTTCGCCCAGTTTCGCGCCCACGGGCCAGATGCAGCGTGGCGTGATGGGCTGGGCGTTCATGCGCCGTACCATCCCGCGTCGACGAAGTAGTCGCGGCCCGAGCAGCGACCCGCGTTGTCCGATGCCAGGAACAGCGTCAGCGCCGCCACGTCCTCCGGTTCCACGCGCTCGTGCAGGCACTGCGCCGCCAGGATGTTGGCCTCGTCTTCCGGCGAATGCCACAGCGCCATCTGGCGTGGCGTCTTGACCGAGCCGGGGATGATCGTGTTGACGCGGATGCCGTCGTTGCCCAGGTCGCGCGCCAGGCCGCGCGTCAGGCCTTCGATGGCCGCCTTTGCCGTCATGTACAAGGTCAGGCTGTCCAGCGCCAGGTGCCACGAGATCGAACCGAAGTTCAGGATGACGCCGCGGCCGGCCGCCTTCATGCCCCCTGCCACGGCTTGCGCGCAGAAGAACTGGTGGCGCAGGTTGACGGCCAGGCTGTCGTTCCAGTATTGCGGCGTGACCTCGTGCACCTGGTGGCGATGGTCGTTGGCCGCGTTGTTGACGAGGATTTCGACGGGACCGACTTCGCGCGCGATCTGCGCGAACACGCTGGCCACGGCATCGAGGTCCGTCAGGTCGCAGCGGATGAAGCGGGGCGGATGCGGCACGTCCGTGCGGGCCGCCACCTGCGCCGCCAGCGCATGCGAGGCTTCCTCGGCGATGTCGAGGAACACGACCTGGGCGCCCTGGCGCGCGAATGCGTCCACGATGGCCGCGCCGATGCCGGTGCCGCCGCCCGTGACGACGACGCGCTTGCCGGCGAGGTCGGGATAGGTCGCGTACACCAGCGGTGCGCGCGTCGTTGCTGCTTCAGTCATTACTTGGTCTCCGTTGATGGTTGCAGTACGCCGCGCCGGGCCAGGTTGCCGTACAGCGCGCGCACGCCGAACGTCCAGGGCGCGATCCGGTCGCTGCGCTGGACGTGGTTGACAAGGCCTCCCAGGGCCGGCGTCGCGATCGTGACGCGGTCGCCCAGGTGGTGGGTAAAGCCGCCGCCCGCGCTGTCGCGGTCCTTGATCGGCGAGAACATCGTCCCCAGGAACAGCATGAAGCCGTCCGGGTACTGGTGGTGCTTGCCGCAGGTCTGGGCGACCAGGTCGAGCGGATCGCGGCTGATCTGGCGCATCATGCTGGCGCCTTCCAGCACGAAGTCGTCGTCGGCGCCTTCGATGGTCAGGCGCACTTCGGCGTTGCGCACCGTGTCGAGGGTGAATCGCTCGTCGAACAGGCGGATGAACGGGCCGATGGCGCAGGAGCCGTTGTTGTCCTTGGCCTTGCCAAGGAGGAGGGCGCTGCGGCCCTCGATGTCGCGCAGGTTGACGTCGTTGCCCAGGGCGGCGCCGACGACGGTGCCGCGGCTGTTCACCGCCAGCACGATCTCCGGTTCCGGGTTGTTCCATTTCGAATCCGGGTGCAGGCCCACGTCGGCGCCGAAGCCGACCGCCGACATGGGCTGCGACTTCGAGAACACTTCCGCATACGGGCCGATGCCCACTTCCATGTACTGCGACCAGGCGCCGCGACTGATGAACTCCTGTTTCAGCTTGTCCGCATCGGGCGAACCGGGCTTGATGCTGGACAGGTCGGCGCCGATCGTGGCCAGCAGGTCGGCACGCAGCTTGTCGGCCCGCGCCGCGTCGCCGCCGGCCTGCTCCTCGATGACGCGTTCGAGCAGGCTGACGGCAAACGTGACGCCGCACGCCTTGATGGCCTGCAGGTCGCACGGGGCCAGCAGGCGCGCGCCCTCCTGGGTGCCGGCCAGCGCCGCCTGGATCAGTTGCGCGGCGCTGCCCAGGTGCTCTCCGGGCGCGGTGCGGGCGATGGCGACGGCATCGTCGCGCTCCAGCAGGTCGGCCACGGTGGCCGCGTGGGCCGTGATGTCATACACCTCGCCGGCGCGCACCGCGACGACGCAGGGGCCGTCGATGGCGCCGCCGCGCCAGACCCGGCCCACCAGCAGGGCATCGGCCAGGTCGGCCGGCAGCAGCGACTGTGCTGATGCTTCCTTCATGATTGTCTCCTTGAGTGTATGTATAAACCGTCACTGCGCCAGGCTGGGTCGCCTGGGCGAATAGGTCCAGCCGGGCACCAGGTGCCGCATCGCCATCGCGTCGTCGCGCGCGGTCCCGCCCACTTCCTTGAACAGCGCGTGCGCGGCCTCGATGCGCTCCATGTCCGGCTCGATGCCCAGGCCCGGCCGGTCCGGCACGGCCACGGCGCCGCCGGCGATTTGCAGCGGCTCGTGCGTCAGGCGTTCCTGGCCTTCCTGCCAGATCCAGTGCGTGTCGATGGCCGTGATGCGGCCCGGCGCGGCGGCCGCGGCGTGGGTGAACATCGCCAGCGACACGTCGAAGTGGTTGTTCGAATGCGAACCCCACGTCAGCCCCCAGTCGTGGCACAGCTGCGCCAGCCGCACGGAGCCCTGCATGGTCCAGAAATGCGGGTCGGCCAGCGGGATGTCGACGGCACCCAGCAGGTGCGAATGCGCCATCTGGCGCCAGTCCGTCGCCACCATGTTGGTGGCGGTGGGGATGCCGGTGGCGCGACGGAACTCGGCCATGGTCTCGCGGCCCGAGTAACCGTGTTCGGAACCGCAGGGGTCTTCCGCGTAGGCCAGCAGGTGGCCCTGGCCGCGGCACAGCGCGATGGCCTGGTCCAGCGACCAGGCGCCGTTCGGGTCGAGCGTCACGCGGGCGGCGGGGAAGCGCGCCTTGATGGCGGCCACCGCCGCCATCTCGTCCGCGCCGTGCATGACGCCGCCCTTCAGTTTGAAGTCCGTGAACCCGTAGCGCGCCACGGCCGCTTCGGCCTGGCGCACGATGGCATGCGGCGTCAGGGCCTCTTCGTGGCGGATGCGGTACCAGTCGTCGCCACTGCCGGCCAGGTAGGGCAGGTCGGTGCGGTTGCGGTCGCCGATATAGAACAGGTAGGCCAGCATGGGCACGCTGTCGCGCTGCTGGCCGCCGCCCAGCAGTTCGCAGACGGGCACGCCCAGCTGCTGGCCCAGCAGGTCCAGCAGCGCCGCCTCGATGGCCGTCACGACGTTCTCCAGCCGCAGGTTGATCTCGTGCGGCTGGCGCAGCACCGCCTCCTCGGCGGCGGACGTGACCTGGTGCCGGATCACGCCGGGGCCTTCGTGGACCGCCAGCGCCGCGCGCACCGCGTTCAGCGTCCGGTTCCAGCGGCCCGTCGGCGTGCCGACCACCAGTGGCACTGCACGTTCCAGTGCGCGCAGGATGCCCGCGCCGCCCGGTACCTCGCCGATGCCCGTGCGGCCGGCACTGTCCTGCAGCAGGACGACCGTGCGCGTGAAGTACGGCGCATGGGCGCCGCACAGGTTGAGCAGCATGCAGTCGCGGCCCGCGACGGGAATCACCCGCATCGCGGTGACCGTGGGGGAGCCGACCGTGTCTCCGTTATGTTTTGTTGCGTGTACCATCGGCTTAACCTAAAATGAATAGCGCTAACATTTTTGCAGTGTGCGGCAATTGGCGGGTCAAGTCAACACGTGCCGATGCAAAAAAAGCCATGGGCCGGCAGGGCGTTTGCCGGCGCGGCCCGAGATGTGTGGTGTCATCACGAAGCAGAAATCCTGGCAATGACGCGCCGGACCGAACGCAGATGTCGGCCGGCCATAACGGAGACAACAGGTGAACAATTTCAGCAGAATGCTGGCCGTCTGGCTGGGCCTCGCCTTGGCCACTGGCCTTGCGGCCGGCGCGCCGGCGCCAGCGCCCACGCACTGGGTCGCCTCCTGGGGCGCGGCGCAGCAGGTACCCGAGCCGCACAATGAACTCCCACCGCAGTCTTGGCAGGACGCGACGCTGCGCCAGCTCGTGCACACGTCGCTGGGCGGCGAGCGGCTGCGGGTCCGCATCAGCAATGCCTTCGGCACGGAACCGCTGGCTGTCGACGCCGCCGGGATCGCCCTGGCACGGGCAGCCGGCGACCCCGCTGTGGATGCGACATCGGCGCGGCCGCTGACCTTCGACGGCCGCGCCGCCGTCACGATTCCCGCCGGCGCGGAGTACTACAGCGATCCCGTGACGATGGCCCATGCGCCGGGCGCCGACCTCGCCATCTCGCTGTACTTCAAGGCGCCGCCCGCGCGCCAGACCGGACACCCCGGCTCGCGCGCCACCAGTTTCGTCGGCGGGGGCAATCGCGTGGGCGCAGCGACGTGGGACGACGCCACCAGTGTGGAGCATTGGTACGCGCTGGCGGACGTGGAGGTCGCCGCCCCAAGCGCCATGCGTGCGGTGGTGGCGGTGGGCGACTCGATCACGGACGGCAACGGCGCGACCACGGACGGTAACGACCGGTGGCCCGACCTGCTGGCGCGGCGCCTGCGCGCGGCCGGGCGGCCGATGGGCGTCGTCAACGCCGGCATCGGCGGCGGACGGATGCTGCGCGACGGCCTGGGGCCGAACCTGGCGGCGCGCTTCGAGCGCGACGTGCTGGGCCGTGCCGGCGTCTCGCACGCCATCGTGCTGATCGGCGTGAACGACCTGGGCAACCTGCACCGCAACGTCAGCGACGACCCGGCGGTGCGCGCGCAATTGCTGGCGGACCTGCGCCTGGCCTTCCGCCAGCTGGTCGAGCGCGCGCATGGACGCGGCGTCTGCGTCATCGGCGGCACCATCGCGCCGTACGGCGGCAGCGACTACTACAAGCCGGGCCCCGTCAACGAGGCGGACCGGCGCCAGCTGAACGAATGGATTCGTACATCCGGCACGTTCGACGCGGTGGCCGATTTCGATGCGGCACTGCGCGATCCGGCCGCCCCGCACCTGCTGCGCAAGGACCTGGACAAGGGCGACGGCCTGCACCCCTCCGCCGCGGGCCTGCGCGCGCTGGCGGCAGTCGTGCCGCTGGATGCGCTGCGCGGCTGCCGCCATGCCGGGCGGGGGCGGCCGTGAGGGCCGTCCTGGCGGTACTCCTGTTGACGCTGGCCGTGCCGGCGAGGGCGCTCGGCACGCAGCCGTTCGTCTCGTTCGACGCGCAGGGCGCCGTCACGCTGGCGGCGAACGGCCAGGCGGCGCCGCTGTACGTGGACAGCGGCGATCACGCGGGCGTGTTGCGCGCCGCCGGCGACCTGCGGGCAGACGTGCGGCGCGTGACCGGCATCGCGCCTGCCCTGCGCCGGGATGCCACGCCGGCAGGACGCGACGTCGTCATCGTCGGCACGCTGGGTCGCAGCGCCGTCATCGACGCCCTGGTCGCCGCCGGCAAGCTCGACGTGGCGGCCATCCGGGGCAAGTGGGAAGGCTGGCAGGTGCAGACGCTGGTGCGGCCGCTACCCGGCGTCGAGCGCGCGCTCGTCATCGCGGGCAGCGACAAGCGCGGCACCATCTACGGCATCTACGCGCTGTCCGAGCAGATCGGCGTATCGCCGTGGTACTGGTGGGCCGACGTGCCGGCCACGCGGCATGCGGCCCTGTCGGCCACGGCGGCGCAGGCCATCAGCGACGCGCCGGTGGTGCGCTACCGGGGCATCTTCCTGAACGACGAGGCGCCGGCGCTGACCGGCTGGGCCAAGGAGAAGTTCGGCGGCTACAACCACCGCTTCTACGAGAAGCTGTTCGAGCTGCTGCTGCGCCTGCGCGGCAATTACCTGTGGCCGGCCATGTGGGACGCGGCGTTCTTCGCCGACGATCCGGCCAACGGCCGGCTGGCGGACGAATACGGCATCGTCATGGGCACGTCGCACCACGAACCGATGATGCGGGCGCACAAGGAATGGCAGCGCGGCGGGCAGGGGCCATGGGACTACAGTCGCAACGAGGGCGTGCTGCGCGAGTTCTGGCGCGGTGGCCTGCGCGCCACGCGCGACTATGAAAAGGTGATCACGCTGGGCATGCGCGGCGACGGCGACGAACCGATGTCGCGCGAGGCCAACGTGGCATTGCTCGAAAAAATCGTGGCCGACCAGCGCGCGTTGATCGGCGAGGAGATCGCCGCCGACGTGACGCGGGTGCCGCAGGCCTGGGCGCTGTACAAGGAAGTACAGGAGTATTACGAGCAGGGCATGCGGGTGCCCGACGACGTGCTGCTGCTGTGGTGCGACGACAACTGGGGCAACCTGCGCCGCCTGCCCACGCTCGAGGAACGCCGGCGCGCCGGCGGCGCCGGCATCTACTACCACTTCGACTACGTGGGCGGACCGCGTTCCTATAAATGGCTGAACGTGACGCCGCTGCCGAAGATCTGGGAGCAACTGCACCTGGCCTGGCGCTACGAGGCGACGCGCATGTGGATCGTCAACGTGGGCGACCTGAAGCCGATGGAGGTGCCGACCGGGTTCTTCCTGGACTACGCCTGGAACCCGGCACGCTGGCCGGCGGACAGGCTGCAGGACTGGCTGCGCCAGTGGGCCACGCGCGAGTTCGGCGCGCGCCATGCCGGCGAGATCGCCGACATCGTCGCCCGCTATGCCAAGTACAACGGCCGGCGCCGGCCCGAGATGCTGGAGCCGGGCACCTACAGCACCGTGCACTACGACGAGTGGGCGCGCGTGGTGGCGGACTACAACGCGCTGGCGGCACAGGCCGGGCGCATCGCGCTGGCGCTGCCGCGCGAGCGCCGCGACGCGTTCTATCAGCTGGTGCAGCATCCGGTGCTGGCCAGCGCCGTCGTCAACGAACTGTATGCGACGGCGGCGCTGAACGCGCTGTACGCCCGGCAGGGCAGGGTGCAGGCGAACGCGCTGGCCGCGCACGCACGCGAGCTGTTCGCGCAGGATGCCGCGCTGACCCGGCGTTATCACGCGCTGGGCGGCGGCAAGTGGAACCACATGATGGCGCAGACGCACCTGGGCTATACCTACTGGAACCAGCCGCCCGTCAACGTGATGCCACCGGTCAGCGAGGTGCAGGCCAAGGCGGGCGCCGACATGGGCATCGCGGTGGAAGGCAGCGAACGCGCCTGGCCCGACAGCGAGCCGTTCGCCCTGCCGGCGCTGGACGTGCACGAGCGGCGCGCGCGCTACCTCGACATCTTCAACCGCGGTAAGCAGCCGTTCGGCTTCACCGTGCGGGCGGTCGAACCCTGGCTCGTCACGAGCATGGCGCGCGGCACGGTGCGCGACAGCCAGCGCGTGACCGTCGATGCGCGCTGGGATGACGTGCCCGAGGGGACCACGCAAGGCACGCTGGTGGTGTCGGGGCCCGGCGGTCACGTGACCATCCGCGTGCCCGTGCACAAGCCGTCCGGGCCGGCGCCTGGACCGGGCTTTGTCGAGGCGCATGGGGTGGTGGCCATCGAAGCGCCGCACCATGCGCGAGCGATCGCACCGGCCGGGCGGCAGTGGCTGGCGCTGCCGGACCACGGCCGCACGTTGTCCGGCATGACGACCTTGCCGGCGGACGCGCCCGCGCTGGCGCCGGCCGACGGCATCCGGCTTGAATATGACGTGCACACTTACACGGCGGGGCCGGCCACCGTCCACGTCACGCTGGCGCCCACGCTGGACTTCCAGCCGGGCCGCGGCCTGCGCTACGCGATATCGATCGACGACGAGGCGCCGCAGGTCGTCGAGCTGCATGCGGACAAGTCCCTGGCCACATGGGAGCGCCGCGTCGCCGACGGCGCCGCCACGTTCAGCACGCGCCACACGTTGCCGCGCGCGGGCGCGCACGTGCTGAAGTTCTGGGCCATCGATCCCGGCGTCGTGCTGCACCGGCTCGTGCTGGACCTGGGCGGCCAGCGCCCCAGCTACCTGGGACCGCCCGAAAGCCCCCGCCTGCCGTAAGCCCGAGGAGAACACATGAAGAGTTGGAGCAAACTGCTGGGCGCCGTGCTGGCGCTGGCCCTGCTGGCGCCCGCGTGGGCGCAGGAGGAAGACGGCTACGACCTGTGGCTGCGCTACCGGCCGCTGGCCGGGGCCGAGCGCGCCGCCGTGCTGCGGCACGCGCGGACGCTGGTCGCGCCGGCCGCGCCATCGCCCACCGTGCAGGCAGCCCTGGACGAGCTGCGCCGGGGCGTGCAGGGCATGACGGGCCGCGCACCCACGGCGGCCGGGCGCGCAGCGGCTGGCGCGATCGTGCTGGGTACCCCGGCCAGCCTGCCGGCTGCGCTGCGCCCAAGCGCTCTGGCAGCACTGGGCCGCGAGGGCTACGTCATCCGGCGCATGGCGCCCGGCGTGACGGTCATCGCGGCCAATACGGATACGGGGCTGCTGTACGGTGCGTTTGCGTGGCTGCGCGCCGTTGGCACGGGCGTGGCGCCGGACCGGATCGACGAGCGCGCCGTGCCGAAGCTGCAGTTGCGTGTGCTGAACCACTGGGACAACCTGGATCGCACGGTCGAGCGGGGCTACGCGGGCGAGTCGATCTGGGACTGGTGGGCGCTGCCGGACGTGCGCGAACGCCGCTACGTCGACTATGCGCGCGCCAATGCATCGCTGGGCATCAATGGCGCGGTGCTGAACAACGTCAACGCCAAGCCCGAGATCCTGACCGCGCCGTGGATCGCCAAGACGGCCGCGCTGGCCGACGTGCTGCGCCCCTATGGGATCCGGGTCTACCTGTCGGCCCGTTTCTCGACGCCGCTGGAACTGCAGGAGACGGACACGGCGGACCCGCTGGCACCGGAAGTGGCGGCATGGTGGCGCCGCAAGGCGGACGAGATCTACCGCGCGATTCCCGACTTCGGCGGCTTTCTCGTCAAGGCCAACTCGGAAGGGCAGCCCGGGCCGCAGGATTACCGGCGCAGCCATGCCGACGGCGCCAACATGCTGGCGGCGGCCGTGGCGCCCCATGGCGGCGTCGTCATGTGGCGCGCCTTCGTGTATGCGGCCGAGAATCCCGTCGACCGGGCCAGGCAAGCCTACGACGAGTTCCAGCCGCTCGATGGCAAGTTCGCGCCGAACGTGCTGGTGCAGGTCAAGAACGGTCCCATCGACTTCCAGCCGCGGGAGCCGTTCCATCCGCTGTTCGGCGCGATGCCGAAGACGCCCCTGATGCTGGAGTTCCAGATCACCAAGGAGTACCTGGGCTATGCGACGCACCTGGCGTATCTGGGCCCGCTGTTCGAGGAGACGTTACGAAGCGAGACAGGACGTAAAGCCGCGCAGGCAGCCGCCGGCCTGACGGTGGCGCAGGTGATCGAGGGCGCGCAAGTGCCCGGACCGCTTACCGGCATGGCCGGCGTGGCCAATATCGGCAGCGCCCGCACGTGGAGCGGCTCGCACTTCGACCAGGCCAACTGGTATGCGTTCGGCCGGCTGGCATGGGACCCCCAGGCCTCCAGCCGCGCCATCGCACGCGAGTGGGCGGCGCAGACATTCACCCGGGTGCCGCGTGCGCTGGACGACATCGTGGCCCTGATGATGGACTCGCGCGAGGCGGTGGTGAACTACATGACGCCGCTGGGCCTGCACCACATTATGGGCACCGGCCACCACCACGGCCCGGCGCCGTGGGTGGCCGACCTGGCGCGGCCCGAATGGAATCCCGTCTACTACCACAAGGCCGATCGGGGCGGCATCGGCTTCGACCGCACTTCGACCGGCAGCAACGCGCTGGCGCAGTATGCGCCGGGCGTCGCGCAGCGCTATGCCGACCCGCGCACGACGCCGGAGACGCTGCTGCTGTGGTTCCATCGCCTGCCGTGGGACCACCCGATGCCGTCCGGACGCACGCTGTGGGCCGAGCTGGCCGCGCGCTACGACCTGGGCGTGACGCAGGCGCGTGGCTTGCGCACGCGCTGGGCCGCGCTGGCGCCCTTCGTCGATGTGCGCCGCCATGCGGAAGTCGCGGCGCGCCTGGACGTGCAGGCCGCGGAGGCCCAATGGTGGCGCGATGCATGCCTGGCGTATTTCCAGTCCGTGTCGGGACTGCCGCTGCCGCCGGGCGTGCGGCCGCCGGCGCAGCCGCTGGAGTACTACAAGGCGCTGCGCTTCCCCTACGCACCGGGGCATGGTTGAGCTGCCGCACGGGCGCTGTGGTAAAGTCCGGCCGTCCGATGGCACAATGAGCCGCACCCGGACTACAACCGAAGCCAATAACGAAGCGTTGCAAAGCAGATGACGAGAACCAAGGCGAAAACGGACACCGCAGCGCCGCCCAAGCCCGCCAAGGTGCGCAGCACAGGCGGGGAGGTCGGCGACAAGCCGGGCGTGCCCACGATGTCGGATGTGGCGCGCCTTGCGGGGGTCTCGCCGATGACGGTGTCGCGCGTGATGAACGGCGATCCGAAAGTACGCCAGAGCACCCGTCGCAAGGTCGACGAGGCCGTCGCCGCGTTGAACTACGTGCCGAACCAGGCCGCGCGCCGCCTGGCCGGCGCCCGGCCCATCCGCGTGGGCTTCTTGTACAGTAACCCCAGTGCCGGCTACCTGTCCGAGTTCCTGGTCGGCCTGCTGAACCAGGCCAGCATCCACAACGTCCAGCTGATCGTCGAGAATTGCGAGGGCGAGCGCGCGTGGGAGGCGCAGACCCGGCGCCTGATCGACAACGGCGTGGACGGCATCATCCTGCCGCCGCCGCTGTGCGATACGCCGGGTTTGATCGACCTGATCGACGGCGCCGGCATGCCGGCCGTGACGGTCGCCTGCGGCCAGCCGGACGAGCGCGTGGGCGCCGTCAGCATCGACGACTACCAGGCCGCCTACGACATGACGTGCCACCTGATTGCGCTGGGCCACCACCGCATCGGCTTCATCCTGGGCCATCCGAACCAGACGGCAAGCGGACAGCGCCTGGCCGGCTTCCAGGCCGCCATCGCGGCGAAGGGCGCCGACGGCGCACCCGAGCTGCTGGTGCAGGGAATGTTCACGTACCGCTCCGGCCTGGACGCGGCCGAGATCCTGCTGGGACTGGCGCAACGTCCCACGGCGATCTTCGCCAGCAACGACGACATGGCGGCCGCCACCGTCGCCATTGCCCACCGCCTGGGCCTGGACGTGCCGGGCGACCTGACGGTGGCGGGCTTCGACGACACGGCGCTGGCGACGACGATCTGGCCGGAGCTGACGACGGTGCGCCAGCCGATTGCGCAGATGGCGGAGACGGCAGTGCAGTTCCTGGTGCGCCACATCCGCGCCCGGCGCGAGGGCGCCGACGAAGGACCGCAGCACGTGGTGATGGACTTCACGCTGATCCGGCGGCAGTCGGATGCCGCGCCGCGGCGGCGGCCGAAGCACTAGCACCGTTGGCACGGGTTGGGGTCTGTCCCTGCGGGACTGACCCCGAAGTTTTGCCGGATTCGTCGAAACGCTGGCTAACTTCGGGGTCTGTCCCTGTGCAGGGACAGACCCCAGGCCCGATACGCTGGCGGCTAAGCCGCTTTGCTTGAGACAACCGTCACGGTACAAGTCGTCCCCGCCACCAGCGGCACTCCCGCCGGCACGGCATCGAGGCGCACGCGCACGGGAATGCGCTGGGCCAGCCGCACCCAGTTGAAGGTCGGGTTGACGTCCGCCAGCAGTTCGCGTCCCGTCGTGGCGTCGCGGTCCGTGATGCCGCGCGCGATGCTTTCGACGTGGCCGCGCAGCGCCACGCCATCCATCAGCCGCACGTCGACCGGCGCGCCCGGTTTCAGCAGCGGCAGCCGGGTCTCCTCGAAATAGCCCATCACGTAGAACGACGCGTTGTCGATCAGCGCCAGCTTGGCGGCGCCGACGGCGGCGAAGTCGCCCGCATGCACGTTCAGGTTTGTCACGTAGCCCGTCACCGGCGCACGCACGACCGTCCGTTCCACGTTGAGCTGTGCGAGCTGCAGTGCGGCCTGGGCGGCGCGGTACTGCGCGGTGGCGGTGCCGACCGCGTACCGGGCCGTCTCGCGGCTTTCGGCCGAGACGACGTCGTCGTCCAGCGCGGCGCGGCGCTTCGCCTCGCTGCTGCGGCGGCCCTTCTCGACGCCCTGGGCCGCCAGCGCCGCTGCGGCGCTGGCCAGCGCATTGCGATAGCGTGCGTCGTCGACGACGAACAGCACGTCGCCTTGATGTACCAGCTGGTTGTCGTGCACGCGCACGCTGGTGACGACACCGGCGACGTCGGCGCCGATCGTCACGACGTCGGCCTTGACGCGGCCGTCGCGCGTCCAGGGCGATTCCATGTAGTGGTCCCAGCCGGTCTTGCCGGCCCACAGGGCGGCACCCAGCAACAACAGGGTCAATGTCAGTCGAAAGAGCTTGGCGGCAGCGTTCATGGTCGTCGTCAGGTTAAGGATTATCGGTACAGCCAGGCGGTCGCGCCGCCCACGATGCAGACCAGCAGGCACAGGCGCGCGAGCGCCGGGTGCCACAGGCGGCGGTAGACGCCGGCATGGGTCAGCACGCGGTCCAGCACGCCCTGCAGCAACAGGCAGCCCAGGAACACGGGCAGGATGGTGGGAATCAGGATGCCCACGATGGACAGTTCACGCGGCATGATGTGCTCCGGTCGGGTCAAGGGTGTCGTCGGCCTGGTCGAGCAGGGACGTGTAGATGGCGTGCAGGTCCGCCAGCGCCGTGCGCAGTCGGGCGGCGCGGGCAGGCTCGCAGCGACCGTCGGCCAGCGCCGTACGGATGGCCGTGCCGGCATCGAGCAGCGCAGTCACGGTGGCGGCCGCGGCGGCGGCATTCGTTCCAGCGACGGGCGCGCGCAGGTACGCTGCCAGTCGCGCCAGGGCCGTCCGCAGCGCAGCCGGCACGGGACCGTCCGTCGGGGCGGCCAGCAGCACGCGCAGTTCGATGACGGCATGGCCCAGCTCCAGCAAGGTCAGGCCTTCGCGCACGACGGCGCGGGTAGCGGCCGGCGGCGTGGGGCCCGCGGCGGCATTGAGTTGGCTGAGGAGGTCGCGCACACGGTTGTCGAAGCGGTGCCGCAGCCGGGCGCCGCCCTGGTGTCCGAGGCGCCGGCGGCATGTGGCGGACGCTTCGCGCCACAGCGCGGCGCGCACGTGCGCGCGGTTGCCCATCGTGTGCCCGGGCAGCAGCACGGCAAAGATCACCCAGGCCAGCAGCACGCCGGCGATCTGCGCCAGCATGCCGTTGACCATGCCCATGGCGTCGTAGCGCATCAGGTTGACGGGGGCGACGAACTGGCTGGAAAACATCGCCATGCCGATGCCGATGCCGGCCCGCTTCGGGTCCGTCATCAGCCACAGCGCCAGCGCGAACAGCGGCAGGGCCGCCAGCACCAGCATGGCAAAGTCGCTGGCGCGGATCACCAGCAGGAACTCGGTGGCGAACGTCAGCGGCGTGGCCAGCAGGAAGCCCGTCATCACCTGTTTCACCATGGCGGTGGGGCGGGGCGAACTCGATGCCAGCGCGCAGAACACGGTCGTCATGACCAGCGACGTCGCCAGCTGGCCCCAGGCCAGCCAGTACCACAGCGTGGCGGAAGCCAGCAGCGCGAACGCGGCACGGGCGCCGCTGGCCAGCACGATGCCGGGCGGCGTCTTCGGTGCGTAGGCCTGCGGCTCGCTGACCTGCTGGCGTTCGTTGCGCGCCAGGCCGCCGTAGACGGTTGCGAAGGCCGCCAGCTGGGTGGCGCAGCGTTCGGCCAGCTCGATGGCCGTTTCGGCGTCGATGACCGTGCCTGGCGCAAGCCCGGTGTGCGCTGCCAAGGCCGCGCGCGCTGCCGCGGCGGCGGGCGCCAGCTGTGCGGGAAGCTGTTCGAGCGCCGCGGCGTTGCGGCCATCGAGGGCATCGGCCAGCACGGCATGGAGGGGCGCGGCCAGAGCGGGCACAGGGGAGACGGGATCGGCCCGGTGCCGCAGCCGGTGCAACGTGTAGAACGTGGTCAGCGCGGCCATGAAGGCGCCGTTGAAGGCATGCAGCTGGCGCGTGTGGCCGCGCGCGTGGCCTGTTTCGAAGAAGGCGGCGGCACGGCCCGACTCCAGCGCGGCGATGTCGGCGGCAAAGCGCAGGTGCGCCAGTTCGGCCTGCGCGGGCGTCAGCTGGCCGTCCAGCAGCTGGCGGCAGAAGGCCAGGAAGCTGTCGTAGCGGGCCTGCACGGTGCGCTGCACCTGGCGTCCGTGGGCGCGCGGGAACAGCACGTCATGCACGACCGCGGCCACGATGACGCCCAGCCCGACCTCGGTGGCGCGGGTGACGGCGGCGGCAAACACGCCGGCCGGGTGCTCCAGCGCGGGCACCGCGATCATGCATGCCGTGTAGCCGGCCAGCACGAAGCTGTACGATTGCTGGTTGCGGTGCAGCGCGGCGCCGGCCGTGCACAGGCCGACCCACAGGGAAAGCCCGGCCAGCAACAGCGGGGCCTGCTGCGGGAACAGCGCGATCAGCAGCAGCGCGGCGGCGCAGCCGACCATGGTGCCGAGCAGGCGGTAGAAGGCTTTTTCCAGCACCATGCCGGAGGAGGGCAGGGCCAGGATGAAGGTGGTCGTCATCGCCGTGCCGGGCGAATCGAGGCCGAGCCGGAACGCGATCCACAGCGCGAGAAAGGCGGCGAAGGCGCTGCGGGCGACGAAGATCAGGCGTTCGCCGTCGCTGGCGGCCCAGCCGCGCAGCTGCGCTGCCAGCCAGGCCGGTAGGTCGGGAAAGGAGGTACTGCCTTGGGCCATTTTGCTTTCATGGCCCGCTCGGGCCTTAAAGGTTGTCCAGATTGTCCAGCTGGCGCAGGAACAGCTTCTCCTGCAGCCGGATCTCCTCGGCGGTGTAACCGTCGTAGGCACGCGTGGTGCGTTGCCAGACTTCCGGCATCACCTGTTCGATCAGGCGGCGCCCCGCATCGGTCAGCGAGATCATCACGCAGCGGCGGTCGCCCGGGCGATTGCCGCGCGTGACCAGGCCTTGCGTTTCCAGGTCGTTGCAGACCCGCGTCAGGTTGGCCGGCTTTTCCATGCAGGCTTCGCCCAGCGCGGAGGCCGTCGACGTTTCGTTTTCCGATCCGTACAGCACGGCCAGCACCATGTAGCTCGCGTCCACCAGGTCGTACTTGCGCAGTACGGCGTTCGACAAGTCCTTCATCCGCTTCTGCACGTGATACGTCATGCGCAGCAGGCGCATGTGATCTTCCGGGAAGGCCGGGATGCGGCCACGGATGTTTTGTAGGCGCTTGTTGGTGGCATCGAAACTGCTCATCTACGCACTCCTGTGCAGGGATATCGAAAACCCTGATTGTACAAGGGGGTTGCACTAGGGGAAATGAATTTCCATCCCTCCCCCCAGTGCCGTCATCAGGCTGGCGTAGTTGTCCAGGCGCTCGCCGGTCACCCGGAGCAGCTGCTCCTGTTCGGCCAGCAACGTCAGTTTTGCCTGCAATACCCCGAGATAGTCCGTCATTCCGGCCTTGTAGGCCTGTTCGGCCAGCGTTTCGGCCCGCCGCGCGGACGCCAATGCACGCTGCGCCAGCTGTTCCTGTTGTTGCGCAGAGTGTATCTTTGCTACCACATTGGCAACATCGGCCAGCGCCTGCACGAGCGTTGCGTTGTACTGTTCGACGGCCGCGTCGTAGGCCGCGGTGCGCTCGCCCAACTGGCCGCGCAGCCGGCCGCCCTCGAAAATGGGCAGGCTCACAGCCGGCGCCACGCCCATCGTGCGGGCCGAGCTTTCCAGCAGCCGCGCGAAGCCGAACGATTGCAGCCCGGCAAACGCGGCGATATTGATGTTCGGGTAGAACGCCGCCCTGGCCGCCTCGATCTCACTGGCGGCGGCTTCGACGCGCCAGCGCTGCGCGGCGATGTCGGGCCGGCGCCCCACCAGCTCGGCCGGCAGCGCGCTGGGCAGCCCGCCCAGGCGGCGGCCGCTGTCCAGCAGGGCCGGCGTTGGCCGGGCGATCGCGTCGCCGTCGCCCGGTCCCTTGCCGATCAGTGCCGCCAGCCGGTGGCGCAGCACGGCGATCGATGCACCGATCTCCTCGTGCTCGCGCCGGCCCGCCGGCAGTGTCGTTTCGATGGCTGCCACGTCCAGCTCGCCCGTCAGGCCGGCCTCGCGGCGCTTGCGGGCGATCGCCAGGATGCGCTGGCGCTGCGCCAGGCTCTCGGCCACGCTGTCCTGCAACGCGTGGCGGTACCACAGCTGGATATAGTCATGCACGATTGCCGTCTGCAGGGCCAGCCGCGCCATTTGCGCTTCCGCCGCGGCCACGTGCGTCGCATCGACGGCTGCCGCCAGCAGGTCGTGCTGGCGGCCCCAGAGGTCGAGATCGTACGAGCCCGTCAAGGTGGCCGCGTTGTACCACTGCCAGCTGCCGGCAATCGCGGCCGGCGCCGAACCGTGGCTGGCAAACAGCTCGCGCGTTGTCGAGGCCGAGGCATCGACGCGCGGCAGGGTGCCCGACCGGGCGACGCCGGCCAGCGCCTCGGCCTGGCGCACACGGGCCTGTGCCACTTTCAGTGTCGGGTTGCCGGCCAGCGCTGCCGCCATCAGCCGGTCCAGCTGCGGATCGCCGAACGCCTTCCACCATTCCTCGCGGGGCCAGCCGGCCACCGGGTCGGCCGCCGCCGCGATAGCGCTGCCGGCGGCCAGGCCGGCAGGGTGCAGCGCATGGGCTTGCGGCTTGACGTCGCCCATGTCGGCGCAGCCCGCCACAACCAGCGTGGCTGCCATGGCGGCCAGGGAAAGGCGCAGCGACCGCATGGATTACCTGGCGTAGTGGCGCTTGGTCTGCGCAACGTCCATGTCCGCCTCGCTTTCGACCAGCGTGCCATTGCGGCGCGCTTCGACGGCTTGTGCGCGGACTTCGGCACGCGTCAGCGCACGGACTGCCGGCACGTTGACCTGCGGCGTGCGGGCCGTGGCGACGGCGGCAGCGACCGGCGCGGCAGCGGCGGCGCCTTGCGTGTCATCGGCGCCGAAGGCGGCACCGGCAACGGCAAGGGTGAGGGCGGCAACAAGGTAGTAAGCGGTTTTCATGATGACCTCCTGGAATGTCGAGTATGCAGGAAGTATATCGATGAATAGTACATTTGTGAAATAGGTAGTTTCAATTAGTGCGATAAAGAAACTCTATGTCCGTGCGGCGAACGTGGGGTGCGACGCGGGATCGCCGGCTTTGTTAGAGTAATTGCAATGCCGCGCTTGCGGCGACCAGCAATGAAGGAGGCAATCATGAGCGGTACCAGCACACTCGATCCCGACAACTTCCCCCAGGCGCCCGACCGCGTCCTGGGCCGTGGCCACGGCACCGGCGCGCTGGGTCCCAGCGACACGTCCGATTCCGGCAGCGACGTGCAGGGCGGCTCCGGCCTGGCCCAGCAAGTCGAGGAGAACCGGCTCGACCGGGGCACCAACGAGGATGACGACCTGGGCACGGCGGGCGGCACGGCCGGTCCGGACGTGGGCGATGCGGACCTGGACAGCGACTCGGATGCGGGCGGCACGGGCGAGCGCGCCACGGTAGGCCGCGACACGACGTCGCCGGACGGCGCCGACATCAATGTCGACCATATCGAGACGATGCCGTTCCCGGGCGAGGACGGCGATGACGAGGATGTGGAGCGGGGGGCTTGAAGAAGTAAACCCTTGGGTGTCAGGCACCGATCCGCAGGTTGCAAACCTGCGGATCGGTGCCTGACACCATGGGCCGATCAATGCGGCGGGTTGATCCCGTCGCCCGACACCCGCGTGGTGCCCGAGCGCGACAGCATCCACGCGGCCACCAGCGCGCCCCCACCCAGCAGGGCCAGCTTCAGGGGCTTGTAGCGCAGCGCGGCCTGGGTGTACGGCGACGACTCCGCCACGTCGCCCATGCCTTCGCGCTGGCGCAGTTCATGGCTGGTGTCCGGCGAGTGCAGCGCATCCTGGCGCCCTGAGCGGGAGGCACGGTTGCTGCGCTGCCCGCTCCACATCATCGTCTCGCCCATCTTGTCGAACAGGCGCGGCAGGTGGAAGCCACCGACCGAATTCATCTTCGACGCGCCGCCCACGTGCACGTCGCGCTTTGGATGCTGGGCCGCATACAGGATCGCTTCGGCCACCAGCTCGGGCGCGTAGATCGGGCTGGGCAGCTTCGGTTCCACGTCCATGTAGTTCTTTGCATGCACGGCAAACATCGTGTCGATGGCGGCCGGCTTGATCAGGGTGACGGAAATCGGTACGCTGTCCTTTTCCAGTTCCATGCGCAGGCTGTCCGTGTAGCCCTTGACCGCGTGCTTGGACGCGGCGTACATGCCCTGCAGCGGCACCGACACGTCGGACAGTTCGCTGCCCAGGTTGATCAGCGCGCCGCCGTGCTTCTTCATGTGCTTCACCGCTTCCATCGAGCCGTTGACGACGCCCCAGAAATTGGTCTGGAACAGGCGGTGGCTGTCGTCGTCCGACACTTCCTGCAGGCGCCCGAAGATCGACACGCCCGCATTGTTGACCCACGTATCGATGCGGCCGAAGCGGGCGACGGCCGCCTTGGCCAGTGCCGCCACGTCGGCCTTGTCGCCCACGTCGGTGGGGACGACCAGGGCTTCGGTGCCGAACGTCTGCAGTTCCTTCTCGAGCTGGTGCAACGCATCCTCGGCGCGCGCCGCCAGGACGAGCTTCGCGCCCTGGGCCGCCGCCATGCGGGCGGTCGTCAGGCCGATGCCGCTGGTGGCCCCCGTGATCACGATGACCTGGTCCGACAGTTTTTTCAAACGCATGCTGGACTCCTTCTTCCTTGTCTGGTTGGCTGAATGTGCGGGTTATCGTACTAGCAAGAGGCAGGCGGCGGCGTACGGTACTTCCGGTTAATAAACCCGGGGCGAGGCGCTGTCCACCCCCGCCATCACCTCCGCCACCCAATCCGCAAACACCCGGACCCGCGGCGACAGCTGCCGCTGGTACGGGTACAGCACGGTGACGGGCAGGGAGGGCGGACGCCACTGCGGCAGTACCTCGCGCAAGGTGCCGTCCGCCAGCAGCACTTCCACCCGGTAGCGCGGCAACTGCGCCAGCCCCATGCCGCCCAGGCAGCAGGCGACATACGCCTCGCCTTCGCTGACGCTGACCTTGCCGGGCAAGGTCACGCTGCGCGGCACGCCGTCCACGTCGAACTCGAACGGCAGCATCTTTCCGCTCGCGGCGGAATACCAGTTCACCGCCAGGTGGGCGCGCAGGTCGTCCAGCGTGGCGGGCGCGCCGTGGGCCTCGAGATACGCCGCGCTGGCGCACGTCACTTGCGGCAGGGTGGCGACGCGTCGTCCGACCATCGTCGAATCGGGTAATTCGCCCACGCGCAGCACGCAATCGACGCCGTCGCCGACGAGATCGACGCGGCGGTCGCCCAGGCCGACTTCCAGTTCGATGTCCGGATAGCGGGCAAAGAATTCCGCCAGCCGGGGCAGCACGAACACACGGCCCAGGGTGGACAGGTCGATGCGCAGCCTGCCTTTCGGCGCCACGCCGCTGTGGCCAAAGCCCGCTTCGGTTTCCTCGACGTCCGCCAGGATGCGCAGGCAGCGCTGGTAGTACGCCTGGCCGTCCGAAGTGGGAGCGACCTTGCGCGTGGTCCGGTGCAGCAGTTGCACGCCCAGGCGCGCCTCGAGCTGGCGGATGGTGTGCGTCGCCGTCGCGGCCGGCAGCTTGAGGTCGTCGGCGGCCCGGCTGAAATTGCCCAGCTCGACGATCCGGGTGAACAGGCGCATTGCATCAAAGCGGTCCATGGTGCGTGATTATTGTCGTTGATTGCATAGTGTAGCCAAGTAGCCCGTCTTTATTCAATCGGCGTACACGGCCATACTGGCTCCATCGACAACCCACGGGAGCGCATCATGAATCACCAGCAGCCAGTTGCCATCGTCACCGGCGCCTCGCGCGGCATTGGCGCCGCTATCGCGCAGCGCCTCGCCCGCGATGGTTATGCCATCGTCGTCAACTATGCCGGCCGCGCGGCGGATGCCGAACAGGTCGTTGCCGCCATCGCAGCCGGCGGCGGCAACGCCAGCGCGGTGCAGGCGGACGTGGCGGACAGCGCCGCCGTCGCGCGCCTGTTCGATGCGGCCATCGAACGCTTCGGCCGCGTGGACGTCCTCGTCAACAATGCCGGCGTGATGCCGGCACAACTGCCGCACGTTGCGGACACGGACGACGCCGCGTTCGACTGGATGGTCGGCGTCAACCTGAAGGGAACGTTCAACACGCTGCGCGCCGCCACCACGCGGCTGGCGCAGGGCGGCCGCATCGTCAACCTGTCCACCAGCCTGGTCGGCCTGGCCATGCCCGGTTACGCCGTGTACGCGGCCACCAAGGCGGCAGTGGAGACGATGACGAACATCCTGGCCAAGGAGTTGCGGGGCCGCGAAATCCGCGTCAACGCCGTGGCGCCAGGGCCGACGGCCACCGAGCTGTTCCTGGACGGGAAGAGCGACGAGCAGGTGCAGTGCCTGGCGCAGATGGCGCCGCTGCAGCGGCTTTAGCAGCCGGACGATATCGCCGATGCGGTGGCGTTCCTGGCGCAGCCGGGCGGGTGGGTGAACGGGCAGACGGTGCGGGTGAATGGGGGGATCGTCTAGTGAGGCAGCTGTAAAAAGTAGTCACCGCAAGTGACAATTGGTGAATAATGCGCGGGGTTCCGTCGGCTAGCATGTATATTTTGCAACTAATCGAATGGAAAAGAGATGACTCGTACTCTGCACGGAAAAACCCGGATTGCCGCGGCGATCGCACTGCTGTGGGTGAGCTCGGCGTATGCGGACATGCCCCGCGAAGTCCGCACCGGCCACCCGCGGTTGCTGGCTACGCAGGCCGACCTGGATCGGGTCCGCCAGGAAGCGGCGGTCGGGCCGCTGTCGCTGCCGGCCAAGAAGGGCAAGCTAGTCTTTACGCTCAATCCCAAGCCGCGCGGTACGCACGACCTGGCCGACACCGAGGTCTTCGGTCAGCATTCAGGTAAGGGTAACCGATTCTATTTCCGCTATTCGAATGCGTCCGCGCCCGCCGGTACGATCGCGCTGGAGGTCGCGGTCATTGCAGGCGGTGCTGATGTGATGCGCGACAAGCTGTATCTCAAGCTGAACGCCGACAACCAGGTTGAATTCGACTATAACGTCGACTTGCGGCAGGTAGCGGCACGGGTGGTCGGTGGAGGGCAGATTGTCAAGTCGTGGCCCAGCACGGTCTCCTGGTCGCCGGCGGGGCAGCAATTCTCGTTCTTCGGCCACCTGGGCGACCGCATCACGAACCTGACGCTCTCGGACAACGGCGTGCAAACATGGCATAGCGACGAGATCGACCTTGAATTGCACCGGTCATGGCGCGGCTTTCTTGCTAATGCGTGGGTGACGGAAAGTGTCCTGAAACCTTGCGACATCCCGACAGGTGGCAAACTCGGGGAGAAGGGCGGCTGCGACCGCAATGAGGGCGGTCGAGCCACCATCATCGAGGCCGCGCAACGGCTGACGACCGCGTTTCGCATGACGGAACACCCCGATTTGTTTGCTGCTGCCAAAAAGCACATCGATTTTTTACTGCGCGTTACCAACGACGGCGAGGGCGTTGATCGTACCAAGGGCGGCGAGTGGGACATGGCCGCGCGCGTAGGTGCGATGGGCCTGTATTATGACTGGTTGTATGACCGGCTCACGACGGACGAGCGCGCGAAACTGGCCAAGGCGATCCGCGACACGATCGCAGCGCCGGCTCCAAAAAATGGCGCTGACGATCTCGTGCACTCCATATGCGGCTATTCCCAGACAGTAGTAACGGGGCCGAATGGATTCGACTGTGCAAAAAAACCTGTACTGGTCGTCGACGGCTGGAAACCCACGATCGCTTCCACTTACGTCAGCGGGCATACGCAAAGCGCCAACGCCGGCGTCGCGCTCGGCCTGCTGGCCATCGGTACCGAGGCAGACGGCAACGCGGACGTGCGCGCCATGCTCAACACGATTTACGACCATTTCGCCAAGGGCTTCTGGCCAGCGCGCGATTTCTACTCGGCCGATGGCGGCAGCCACGCGCTGTTTGCCTATTCCCATTCAGGCGGCGGCGATACCGCCGAGCGGCTCGTCGTGTGGCGGCGGGCGCTGAACCTGCCAGATCTCGCGCCGCGACTGCCGGGTGCACCCCCGGAGCCGGCCGGGACCCCAACCCTCGCGGCGCTGCCAGCGCTGATCTATCCCTACATCTACGGCCTGCGTAGCGATGGCAGCTATCCGGCACGCGGAGATTACTTCCGTGTCGAGGCTGGCACGCCCGGCGAGATGGCAGCCGCGGCAATGGCCGTGGCAGCCGACAAGCGGTCTGCCTTCTTCTACGACAACTACGTCGTACCGAACCGAAACAGCAAGGATTTGGTAAAACGAGCGAACAGCGGCATGTTCTGGGAGCGTCTGCTGTACCCTTCGAACGTACAGCGTGAGCGTTTCGACGATCTGAAATTGTCGCGCCACTTCCGCAACGCGGGCAATGTGATGATGCGTGACACGTGGGACTTCGCCAAGGCGACGCTGCTGGAATTCAAGTCCGCCTCGTTCATTTCGATGAACCACCAGCATATGGACCAGAACAGCTATTCGCTGTACTACAAGGCGCCGCTGCTGCTGGATTCGGGCCACTACGACAAGTACGGCAGCAATCACTGGCACAACTACTATATCCGCTCGATCGCCCACAACACGATCACGGTGCTCGATCCCGAGGAGACGTTCTCCCTCAGCACCGTCAGCAACCTGTCAGTGGATGGCGGCCAGTGGCTGGGTAACCGCGAAGAAAGGCCGCAACTGCGCGATATCCAACCAGGTGGCAAGAACGCGCTGGACGGCGTCGTCACGTGCAAGAACGGTCGCGACTACTCGTACGTCACGGGCAATGCCAGCAAGGCGTACGTCAACAACAAGCTCGACCCGGTGGCGGGTTTCCTGCGCAGCATGGTCTACTTGCACCCCGCGAACGAGCGCCAGAAACCGAAGGTGCTGGTGTTCGACAGCGTGCGCCCGGCTAAGGACAACCTCGAGATCACGACGTTGCTGCACAGCGTGAACAAGCCGACCAGCACGATCGCGGCGACCGGGAACCGCACAGGAAGGTACGTGTTCGGTTTCAAGGACGACGTCCCTGGTCCGCTGACGATTCGAAACGGCGAGGGCATGGTCACGGTTCAGACGCTGTTGCCCGCAACCGCCAATGTAGTGCTTTCGGGCGGCAAGGGTGAAGGCGACGACTGCACCCCGGCAGAAGACAAGATCCTGGGAACGAAACCTCAGGACCGAACAGACTGTCGTTTCCTGGTGCGTACGAGAATCGGCGACAAGCTGGAATGGCAGAACTATGCAAAGCTGGAAAAATCCGACAATATTACAATGGAGGGCGATTCGCCAACCACGGACATGGGCGCATGGCGTGTCGAAATCTCGCCGAAGACCGCGCCACGCAAGGGGGCGACACAATACTTCCTTAACGTACTGCACGTCGACGACATCGACAACGGCGGCAACGTCGCAGCTGCGGTCTCCGACACGGCGCGGCTGCTGTCGGCCGACGGCAATGCCGTCGCCGTGGCAATGGCCGACGGCCAGGTCATCGTGTTCCATGGCGGCGCGCCCGGCATCGCCGAGATCAGCTGGACGGCGGCGGTCGGCAAGGGCACGCCAACGCTGGTGGTTGGCCTGGACAAGAACGCGGCCTACAAACTGGTGCCGGACGGCGCGACCCGCGTCAAGCTGGTGCGCGATGCGGCGGGGACGAAAGCACCGGAGGGCGTCATCGAGATCAATCGGGGCGAGGGCAGCCTGACGCTGTAATCGTCGAAGTCCAAAAAAAAACCCGCCGCGGCGGGTTTTTTTTATCAGCTGGCGAACGCTCAGGCGAACTGCTCGTTCACGAAGTTCCAGTTGACCAGGTTCCAGAACGTCTCGACGTATTTCGGACGGGCGTTGCGGTAGTCGACGTAGTACGCGTGTTCCCACACGTCGCAGGTCAGCAGTGGCTTGTCGGCCGTCGTCAGCGGGGTCTGCGCGTTGGACGTGTTGACGATGTCGACGGTGCCGTCGGCCTTCTTCACCAGCCAGGTCCAGCCGGAGCCGAAGTTGCCCACGCAGGACTTGCTGAACTCTTCCTTGAACTTGTCGAACGAACCCCACTTGGCGTTGATCGCGTCGGCGACCGCACCGGTGGCTGCGCCGCCCGCGTTCGGGGCCATGCAGTTCCAGTAGAACGTGTGGTTCCACACCTGCGCGGAGTTGTTGAACACGCCGCCGGACGATTTCTTGATGATCTCTTCCAGGGACAGGTTTTCGAACTCGGTGCCCTTGATCAGGTTGTTCAAGTTCGTCACGTAGGCCTGGTGGTGCTTGCCATAGTGGTATTCCAGCGTTTCCTTGGAGATGTGCGGCTGCAGGGCATCCATCGCATACGGCAGTGGCGGCAGGGTATGTTCCATATTTGTTTCCTTTTGGTTGAGACAACAATCAGTTTGCCAGATCGACCACTATTGTAATGCGTTGGCTGGGGCGTTGTTGAAAACCCCTGCAAAACGTGCGGCTAAGGGCGTGAGATCGCCTGCGGCCGCTGAGCCGCAGGGGTCTGTCCCCGGTAAGTGGTGGCGCCTGCCCCGGTCGGCGTCGGATCGAGGGGACTGACCCCGGTTTTTATCGCAGGCCGTGAGGAGCCTGGGCTATTCAGGCGTCAGCGATGAAAACCGGGGACAGTCCCGGAGGGACAGTCCCCAAGCCTGAGGCGTGCGGGTTTACTCCAGCGACGCCTGCACGGCAGCCACCTGCACCTGCGCGCTGCCCTCGGCCAGGCGCAGCGTCAGCGTGGCGCGCGGCTGGATCTGGCCGGGCGAGCGCAGGATGGCGCCTTTGTCGCTGGTGACGATCGCATAGCCCCGCTCCAGCGTGCGCTGGGGATTGAGCAGCTCCAGCTGGGCGGCCAGCGCCTGCAGCGCCTTGCGGCGCTGCGCCAGGCCGTTGCCGATATTGACGGTGCAGCGGTGCTGCAGCGCGGCCAGGTGGGCGCGCACCGGGCGCGTGTCGGGGCGGCGCGCGGCCAGGCGGCCGCCCAGCCGTTCCACTGTGTGGCGGGCCGTATTCAGTGGCGCCCGGTTGGCATGCATCATGGCCGTCGACAGCGCCAGCAACTGCAGGCGCTGCTGGCGGATCCGCGCCGACGGACTTTGCAGGCGGCGGGCATGGTTGTCCAAGGTCTGCGCGGCGTCGTCCAGCGTGCGGCGCAGGGCGCGGCGCAGGTCGGTTGCGTCCGCGCGCAGCGAGGCCAGCCAGTCGCCGCGCGGCGTCGCGGCCAGTTCCGCTGCCGCCGTGGGAGTTGCCGCGCGCAGGTCGGCGGCAAAGTCGGCGATGGTGAAGTCGGTCTCGTGGCCGACGCCGGAAATTACCGGCATGTGGCAATTGGCGATGGCGTACGCCACCACTTCTTCATTGAAGCACCACAGGTCCTCGATGCTGCCGCCGCCCCGGCAAACCAGCAGCACGTCGCACTCGGCCCGGTTCGACGCCGTGTCGATGGCCTCGGCGATGCGCGCGGCCGCCAGCTGGCCCTGCACGAGGGTGGGATACAGGATCACCCGCACGTGCGGTGCACGCCGGCGCAAGGCCGTCAGCACGTCGCGCAGCGCCGCAGCCTGGGGGCTCGTGACGATGCCGATGGTGCGCGGGAACAGGGGCAGGGGACGTTTGCGACCTTCGTCGAACAGGCCGGCCGCCGCCAGCTTTTCCTTCAGCCGCATGAACGCTTCGAACAGGGCGCCCACGCCGGCGCGGCGGATGGCCTCCACGTTGATCTGGTAGTCGCCGCGCGGGCCGTACAGCGTGACGAGGGCGCGCACTTCCACCTTGTCGCCCTCGCGCGGCACGAAGCCGGCATACTGGGCGCGGCCGCGGAACATGACCGCGCGCACCTGGGCCGCATCGTCCTTCAACGTGAAATACCAGTGGCCGGAGCTGGCCCGCGTGAAGTTGGAAATCTCGCCCGCGATCCACGTCAGGGGGAACGAGCGCTCCAGCAGCCGGCCGACGGCCTGGTTCAACGCACTGACCGTGATAACGGCAGGTTGTTCAAAAGCGGGGTCGGGCGAATTGGGGGTCTGGTTCATGGTGTCCTGGGAGGCTATCCACACTGTCATCGAGCGGTCATGCTTATGTCATATCTCGCATTTTGCTGCAAGGCCTTTTTGTAAACGCTTGATTTGTAAACGTAAACCGAAATGCCGCATTCGCGTGCAGCGTAAGAATTCTCTTACATATCAAGGACTTTGGCGAAGGCGACGGTTGTTACGCACAAAGATATCCACAGAATCTGTGAGCAAACGGGGATAACGTCGGCACCCGTGCCAAAAAATGCCGCAGAGACATTTTTCCCTTTCCTATCAACCACTTGGCGGGAACACGTTGGTCTTCCCCACAATATTGTCCACAGAAACTGTGCAGAAGCATGGGCGGCCCCTGTCGCCCTTGCCGTGGCGGCTGGCTGGTGGTTTCGCTCTCCTCCCTTTGCCTTAAAAATGAGCATAGGCAGAAAGTCCAATGAAATCATACGCTTACCGATAGCTACAGCGCTTGCGCACAATATTGTCCACAGTTTTTGTGCAGAAGGGGGGCGCGATCCTTGCATGACGGGAAAACTCGGCAGTTTTCCGTTACTGCATAATTTTAGTGCAGCACCAATTAAAGTATAGCAATCAATGACTTACTCAGCAGTAGTTGCCATTGCCAACAGTCTTATCAACAGTTTATGTGCAGAACCGAACATTCGCTCCGGTACTGCTTGGGGCAGCGCTGCAACTAAATTGCGCACCGTGTAAAAACACAGCAATATCAATGACTTGCGTCTAGCGCCCTGCCATTGCTAACAATATTGTCCACAGAAAATGTGAAGAAGCGCACAGACGGTGCTGCTTCGCCGTGCTGCGCAAACTTTGTGCACTGCGTTTTTGTCCTTTAGAATCAACGCGTTGGCGACTGTTGTTGGCGTTCCTCACAATGTTTTCCACAGAAAATGTGAAGAAGCGCGCCACGCTGTGCAAAGGTCCGGCCGACGGGTGCACGGCAGCGCGGCCGTACTTGCCGAGCGCCCGCCAACACGCTACATTGCGCGTCTGGCTACTGCCTGCCCATTCATCGAGGAGTTCGTTTTGCTCGCCATCTTTCAAGCCGCCGGCTGGCCGATCTGGCTGCTGCTGATCGCTTCCATCGTCGCCACCGCCCTGATCGTGGAGCGGCTGATGTCGCTGCGGCGCGCCCGCATCCTGCCACCCAGCACGCTGGACGAGGTCGTGCGCATCTACAAGAGCGGCAATGTCACGCCGGACATCATCGCCAAGCTGGAATCGAGTTCGCCGCTGGGTGTCGTGCTGTCGGCCGCGCTGAAGAACGTCGACGCGCCGCGCGAAGTGATGAAGGAATCGATCGAAGAGGCGGGCAGTGGGGTTGCGCACACGCTGGAGCGCTTCCTGACGACGCTGGGCACGATCGCCACCCTGGCACCGCTGATGGGCCTGTTCGGCACCGTGGTCGGCATGATCGAGATCTTCGGCGCGCAGAACCCCAGCGGCGCCAATCCCGCCCAGCTGGCTCACGGCATCTCGGTCGCGCTGTACAACACGGGCTTCGGCCTCGCCATCGCGATGCCGACGCTGGTGTTCTACCGCCACTTCCGCGCGCTGGTGGACAGCTTCGTCATCCAGATGGAGCAGCAGGCCGTGCGCTTCGTCGACGTCGTGCACAACTCGCGCAAATAACCGGAGCGACCCGCCGTGAACTTCCGCAAGGGCCAACGCCGCGAGGACCCGGAAATCAACCTGATTCCGTTCATCGACGTGCTGCTCGTGATCCTGATCTTCCTGATGGTGACGACCACCTACAGCAAGTTCACCGAGCTGCAGATCACGCTGCCGACGGCCGATGCCGAGAAGGCCGTCGAACAGCCGAACCAGATCGACGTGACCGTCGATGCGAAAGGCAATTACACCGTCAACGGCGCGCCCGTGTCGTTCCGCGACGTGGCCGCGCTGGCGCAGTCTTTGCGAAGCGCCGCCAAGCCGGGCGCCAACCCGGTCGTCGTCGTCAATGCCGACCAGTTCGCGATGCACCAGATGGTCGTCAACGTAATGGAGGCGGCGCGCATCGCCGGCTTCGACCGGCTGACGTTCGCGGCCCAGACGGGCGGCGGCAAATAGTGCGCGCCGCGTTCGCCGTTTCCTGACGATGTCGCTGGAATCCACCCTCACGCGCGCGTGGCTGCGGCGCGGCCCGCTGGCCTGCGCGCTGTATCCCCTGTCGCTATTGTTCCGCACCCTGGCCGCGCTGCGCCGGCTGCTGTTTCGCACCAGGCTGCTGCGCTCGGCGGGGCTGCCCGTGCCGGTCGTCGTGGTCGGCAATATCTTCATCGGCGGCACCGGCAAGACGCCATTGACGATCTGGCTCGTGGAGCAGCTGCGCGCCGCCGGGTTGACGCCGGGCGTCGTGTCGCGCGGCTTCGGCGCCAAGGACAGCCTGCCCAGGCCCGTCACCGCGTCGTCCACGCCGGCCCAGGTGGGCGACGAGCCCGTGCTGATCGCAACCCGCACCGGCTGTCCCGTCGTCGTCGGGCGCGACCGCGTGGCGGCGGGGCGGGCACTGCTGGCCGCGCATCCGGCCGTGGACGTCATCGTCACCGACGACGGCCTGCAGCATTACGCGCTGCGGCGCGACGTCGAGGTGGTGCTGTTCGACGGGCGCGGCACCGGCAACGGCTGGACCTTGCCGGCCGGGCCGCTGCGCGAGCCGCCGGGCCGGCGGCGCGACGTCACCGTCGTCAACACCCCGGAACTGACACCCCGCCTGGCGCGCACGCTGGCCAATGGCGGCCCGCTGTTCCAGATGACGTTGACGGGCGACGTGGCCGAGCGCCTGGCCGACCGGCGCGAGCGGGTGCCGCTGGCGGCCCTGGCCGCGCGCGGGAGCAAGCTGGCCGCGGTCGCGGGGATCGGCAACCCGGCGCGCTTCTTCGGCATGCTGGCCGGCGCCGGCCTCTCCTGCACCGAGCTGGCGCTGCCCGACCACCACGACTTCCTCGACAATCCGCTGCGGGCGCTGGACGCGGACCTGATCTTGATGACGGAGAAGGATGCAGTAAAATGTGCGCACATTGAAGAACTGAGAAACGATCCCCGGCTGTGGGTCGTTCCGGTCACGGCGCGCATCGATGCCGCGCTGGCCGAACACATTGTGGAGAAATGCCGTGGACGCACGTTTGCTTGATATCCTGGTCTGCCCTGTCTGCAAGGGCCCGCTGGTGCACGACAAGAAGGCCCAGGAACTGATCTGCCGCGGCGACCGCCTGGCGTTCCCCGTCCGGGACGGGATCCCCATCATGTGGGCCGACGAGGCCCGCACCCTGCAGGACACGGTCGAGTAAGCGGTGTCGTTCGTCGTCATCATCCCGGCCCGCCTGGCGTCCACGCGCCTGCCGAACAAGCCGCTGGCCGACATCGGCGGCAAGCCCATGATCGTGCGCGTGACCGAGCGTGCCCGCCTGTCCGGCGCGGCGCGCATCATCGTCGCCACCGACCATGAATCGATCCGCGCCGTTTGCGCCGAGCATGGCATCGAGGCTTGCATGACGCGTGCCGACCACCCGTCCGGCACCGACCGCATCGCCGAGGTGGCGCGCGCGCTGGACCTGGCGCCCGATGCCGTCGTCGTCAACCTGCAGGGCGACGAACCCCTGATCGACCCGGCCTTGCTGGCCGCGTGCGCCACGCGCATCGGCGCCGACGTGCCGATGGCCACTTGCGCCCATCCGATCGACGGCGCGGCCGACGCATTCAATCCGAACGTGGTGAAGGTGGTGCTGGACAAGGCCGGCCGCGCGCTGTATTTCAGCCGCGCGACGATTCCATGGGCGCGCGACGCGTTTGCGGCCAGCCGTGCCAGCCTGCCGGCCGGCTATGCGCCGCTGCGCCATATCGGCCTGTACGCCTACCGCAACGATTTCCTGCAGGCCTACCCGGCGCTGGAGCAATCGCCGCTGGAGGCCATCGAGGCGCTCGAGCAATTGCGCGTCCTGTGGCACGGCTACCCGATTGCCGTGCACGTCACCGACGCCGCGCCGGCACCCGGGGTCGATACGCTTGACGACCTGGAGCGCGTGCGCCGTCACTTCGACTGAAAAAAGTCCGATCAAATTACGTGGCTAAAACGCTCCCAAGGTGGCGTTGCGGCGGCGTTTTGTGGTAAGTTTCGTCACAACCCTGACACACTTACCATATTATTAAAAACGTTCTAGGAATTTTCATGCGTCTCATTCTGTTAGGAGCTCCCGGCGCCGGCAAGGGCACCCAGGCCAACTTCATCAAGGAAAAATACAATATTCCTCAGATTTCGACTGGCGACATGCTGCGTGCCGCCATCGCGGCCGGCAGCGAACTGGGCATCGCCGCCAAGAAGGTCATGGACGCTGGCCAGCTGGTGTCGGACGATATCATCATCGGCCTGGTGAAGAACCGCCTGAAGGAAGCGGACTGCGCCAATGGCTACCTGTTCGACGGCTTCCCGCGCACCATCGCGCAGGCCGATGCGATGAAGGATGCCGGCGTGAAGATCGATTACGTGCTGGAAATCGCCGTGCCCGACGAATCGATCATCGAGCGCATCGACGGCCGCCGCTGCCACCAGGGTTCGGGCCGCGTGTACCACGTCAAGTTCAATCCGCCGAAAGTGGATGGCCTCGACGACGTCACGGGCGAGCCGCTGGTGCAGCGCGACGACGACCGCGCCGAGACCGTGAAGAAGCGCCTGGACGTGTACCACAACCAGACCGAAGTCCTGCTGGGCTACTACAACGAATGGGCCAAGTCGGGCGATCCGATCGCGCCGAAATACCGCCGCATCGAAGGCGTGGGTCCGGTGGAGGAAATCCGCGACCGGGCGTTTGCCGCGCTGGCGGAGTAACGCGACAAGGCGGACCTGCGGGTCCGCTTTTTTTTTATGGCTGGGTTTGCTGGCTAGTACGCGCCGGTCCTCCGATCGGCGGTATCGCGATTTTTGCAGCACGTGGTTTGGCAGGCCGTCCGCTGGACGGTTTTCTGAAAAGGCGTTGTTCACTGAAGATCCGATAACAAAGGGGGACTTATGGCAGCTAGTTTGTGGTTTGCCGTGGCGTGCGGCATCGTCGCCGTCGTGTACGGGCTGGTTTCACGCAGCTGGATCCTGGGGCAGGACGCGGGCAACGCCCGCATGCAGGAAATCGCCATGGCGATCCAGCAGGGCGCGGGTGCCTACCTGGCCCGCCAGTACCGCACGATCGGCATCGTCGGCGTCATCCTCCTCGTTGCCATCTACTTCCTGCTGGGCGCCCATACGGCACTGGGCTTCCTGATCGGCGCGGTGCTGTCCGGCGCCTGCGGCTTCATCGGCATGAACGTGTCCGTCCGGGCCAACGTGCGCACGGCGCAGGCCGCGTCCGTCGGCATGAACGAGGCCCTGAACATCGCCTTCCGCGGCGGCGCCATCACGGGACTCCTGGTGGTCGGCCTGGGCCTTCTGGGTGTCGCGCTGTTCTACTGGATGCTGACGACGTTCTCCGCCACCGCCTATCCGGCGCCTGCCCTGTCGGCGCACGACGTCGTCAAGCCGCTGATCGGGCTGGCCTTCGGTGCCTCGCTGATCTCCATCTTCGCGCGCCTGGGCGGCGGCATCTTCACCAAGGGCGCCGACGTGGGCGCCGACCTGGTCGGCAAGGTCGAGGCGGGCATTCCCGAGGACGATCCGCGCAACCCTGCCGTCATCGCCGACAACGTGGGCGACAACGTGGGCGACTGCGCCGGCATGGCGGCCGACCTGTTCGAGACCTATGTCGTCACGCTGATCGCGACGATGCTGCTGGGCGCGCTGGTGATCACGGATGCGCCGCACGACGCCATGCTGTACCCGCTGCTGCTGGGCGGGGTGTCGATCCTGGCGTCGATCGTCGGCTGCCTGTTCGTCAAGGCGAAGCCGGGCAAGAAGATCATGTCCGCGCTGTACACGGGACTGTGGTGGGCCGCGATCCTGTCGCTGATCGGCTTTGCCATCGTCACGTGGCTGCTGTGGACCGACGACACGATGCGCTGGAAGATGATGGGGGCCACGTTCGTCGGCATCGTGCTGACCGGGCTGATGGTGTACATCACCGAGTTCTACACGGGGACCGACTTCACGCCGGTGCGCCACATCGCCGACGCTTCCACGACCGGCCACGGCACCAACATCATCGCGGGCCTGGGCGTGTCGATGAAGTCCACCGCGTGGCCCGTGCTGGCCGTGTGCGTGGCCATCCTCGTGTCGTTCAAGCTGGCCGGCCTGTACGGCATCGCCGTGGCCGCCACGGCGATGCTGTCGATGGCCGGCATCATCGTCGCGCTGGACGCCTATGGGCCCATCACCGACAACGCCGGCGGCATTGCCGAGATGGCCGGCATGCCCGACTCGGTGCGCGCGATCACGGACCCGCTGGACGCGGTGGGCAACACCACCAAGGCCGTCACGAAAGGCTACGCGATCGGCTCGGCGGGCCTGGCCGCGCTGGTGCTGTTCGCCGACTACACGCACGCGCTGGAGTCGGTCGGCAAGTCGATGACGTTCGACCTGTCCAACCCCATGGTCATCGTGGGCCTGTTCATCGGCGGCCTGATTCCCTACCTGTTCGGCGCCATGGCGATGGAGGCGGTAGGGCGTGCGGCGGGCGCGGTCGTCGTCGAGGTGCGGCGCCAGTTCCGCGACATCAAGGGCATCATGGACGGCACCGGCCGCCCCGAATACGACAAGGCGGTGGACATGCTGACGGCGTCCGCCATCCGCGAGATGATCGTGCCATCGCTGCTGCCGGTCGTCGTGCCGATCCTGGTGGGCATGCTGCTGGGGCCCGCCGCGCTGGGCGGCATGCTGATGGGGACCATCATCACCGGGCTGTTCGTGGCGATCTCGATGACCACCGGCGGTGGCGCCTGGGATAACGCCAAGAAGTTCATCGAGGACGGCCACCACGGCGGCAAGGGTTCGGACGCGCACAAGGCGGCCGTCACGGGCGACACGGTGGGCGACCCGTACAAGGACACGGCCGGCCCGGCCGTCAATCCCCTGATCAAGATCATCAACATCGTCGCGCTGCTGCTGGTGCCGCTGCTGCCGACGACGGGCTGGCTGGCCGTGACGGCCGAGCCCCTGCTGGCCCATGGGCCGGCCAAGGCGCAGGTGGCGGCCGAAGCGGCGCCGGCGCGCCCGCTGCCAGAGGTAAAGGCGCAGCGCTGATGCCGGTGTCACAAGCAAGCACGGTGTCAGCCGCCCATCTGCGGGTCTCCGATCCGCAGATGGGCGGCTGACACCACGGGTTGCTTCTCGCTGCTCATCGGCCAACAGTGCGGCGCCAGCCCGTGCCACGGGCGTATCATCGGCCAACGACCCGGAGTGCCCGATGACCCCCACGATCCGCCACGGCATCGTCACCGCCATGCTGGCGGCGCTGCCATGCCTGCTGTACGCCGCCCCTGCCGCCACCCCCGCCGAGCGCGCGGCCTACGCCCGCCTGCCGGTCTGCAAGCTGCGGCCGGACGGGCGCGGCCTGGCCGTCGAACCCTGCCGCACGGCGCCGACGAAACGCCCGCTGCCGCGCCGGCCGGTGCCGCGGCAGGACTATCCCGCGCCCGCGCCCGCGCCCGTCCCCGATCCCAGCCCTGTCAGCGCCGCACCCGCGGCACCGGCAGGCGATACGCCGGCGACGCTGTTCCAGCTGACGCCGCGCACGGGCCAGGCCATGCCGCCGCCCGCCACGTCGGCCACGCCGCCGCCGTCGCCCTACGTCAACCATGCGCCCGGCGCCTTTGCCGTGCCGCCGCCCGGTGTCAGCCAGCCGGTGCCCGCCACGTGCGGCCCGGCCGGCTGCCGCGACGCGGCCGGCACGCAGTACAACGGCCCCGTGCTGACGAGTCCCAGCGGGCGCTTGTGCAGCAGCGCCGCCGGGGTCATTACCTGCATGTAGGACAGCGGTCGCCGGCGTCTGGCCCGCTGGCGTTCTCCCGGACCTGGCGAACTTCAGGGTCAGTCCCTGTGCAGGGACAGACCCTTGCAAGCGCGCTACAATAGCGGTTGACGTTAACGTAAACGTCACCCACCATGAAGGAGACACGGATAATGCAGATCGAGGGTAACGTATTCATCATCACGGGCGGCGCGTCCGGCCTGGGCGCCGCGACGGCGCGCATGCTGGCGCAGGCGGGCGGCAAGGTCGTGCTGGCCGACGTGCAGGCCGAGGCGGGCGAGGCGCTGGCGCGCGAGCTGGGCGCCGACACGGCCCGCTTCGTGCGTTGCGACGTGACGTCCGAGGCGGACGGCCAGGCCGTTGTCGCGGCCGCGACCGCATTCGGCACGTTGCGCGGCCTGGTCAACTGCGCCGGCATCGCGCCCGCGGTGAAAACCGTCGGCAAGGACGGCCCGCATCCGCTGGACGTGTTCCAGCGCGCCGTCAACATCAACCTGGTCGGCACCTTCAACATGTGCCGGCTGGCGGCCGATGCGATGGGCAAGACCGAACCGGCCGCGCAGAACGAGCGCGGCGTGATCGTCAACACCGCGTCGGTTGCCGCGTTCGACGGCCAGATCGGCCAGGCCGCCTACGCCGCCTCGAAGGCCGCGGTGGCCGGCATGACGCTGCCGATGGCGCGCGACCTGTCGCGCAGCGGCATCCGCGTGATGACGATTGCCCCGGGCATCTTCGAGACGCCGATGCTGCTGGGGATGCCGGCCGAGGTGCAGGACGCGCTGGGCAAGATGGTGCCGTTCCCGCCGCGCCTGGGCAAGCCGGACGAATACGCGCACCTGGCCAAGGCGATCATCGAGAACGTCATGCTGAACGGCGAGACGATCCGCCTGGACGGTGCCATCCGGATGCAGCCGAAATAAGGTAGCATTGCCGCAATCACGAGCGCGCGGGACCGCCTGCGCGTTTTGTTTTGCGAGAGAGTCGATGAATCGTTTCAAGAATCTGGCCTGGGCCGCCGCGCTGCTGTGCGCGGCGCCCGCGCTGCATGCCCAGGATGCGACGCAGGCGGCGCCCGAAATCGCCACCGGCTACACCACCAAGACCGGTTGGACCGCGTCGCACTACATGGTGGCCGCCGCCAACCCGCTGGCCACCGAGGCCGGCTACCGCATGCTCAAGCAAGGCGGCACCGCGCTCGACGCGGCGATCGCCACGCAGATGGTGCTGACCCTGGTCGAGCCGCAGTCTTCCGGCATCGGTGGCGGCGCCTTCCTCGTGCACTTCGACGGCAGCAAGGTCCGTTCGTACGATGGCCGCGAAACGGCGCCGATGGCCGCCACCGAACGGCTGTTCCTGGACAAGGACGGCAAGCCCGTATCGCGCGAGACCGGCATCGTGGGCGGCCGCTCGACGGGTGCACCGGGCGTGCTGCGCATGCTGGAGCTGGCGCACAAGCAGCACGGCAAGCTGTCGTGGGCCACGCTGTTCCAGCCGGCCATCGAGCTGGCCGACAAGGGTTTCAACGTGAGCCCGCGCCTGCACGCGCTGCTGCGCTACGACCAGAAGCGCCTCACGCGCGACCCGGTGGCGGCGGCCTATTTCTACGACAGTGCCGGCCAGCCGCGCCCCGTCGGTTACCTGCTGAAGAACCCCGAGCTGGCGCAAACGCTGCGCGAGGTGGCGAAGGGCGGAGCGCACGCGTTCTACCACGGCCGTATCGCCCGCGACATCGCGGCGAAGGTGAAAAACCATCCGACCAATCCGGGCCTGCTGACCGCCAAGGATATCGCCGACTACCGCGCCAGGGAGCGTGACCCGGTCTGCAGCGATTACCGCAAGTGGACGGTGTGCGGCGCGCCACCGCCGTCGTCCGGCGGCATTGCCGTCGCCGAGATGCTGGGCATCCTGGAGTCGACCGACATCGCCGCGCACCCGCCGGTGAACGGCGTGCCGGATGCCCACGCACTGCACCTGTTCACCGAGGCGGGCCGGCTGGCCTACGCGGACCGCAACCGCTACGTGGCCGATACCGACTTCGTCCCGCTGCCCGGCAACGGCGTCGCGGCGCTGCTGGACAAGCGCTACCTGGCCCGGCGTGCCGCACTGATCGGCACGCAGTCGATGGGCAGCGCCCGTGCCGGCACGCCGCAGGGCATGCAAGTGGCGTGGGGCACGGATACGGCGCTGGACAAGCCGTCCACGTCGCACCTGGTCGCCGTCGACCGGTACGGCAACGGCCTGTCGATGACGACGTCGGTGGAGGATGCGTTCGGCTCGCGCCAGATGGTGGACGGCTTCATGCTGAACAACCAGCTGACGGATTTCTCGTTCGATGCGGTGGACGAGAACGGCCCGATCGCCAACCGCGTGCAGCCGGGCAAGCGCCCGCGCAGTGCGATGTCGCCCACGCTGGTGTTCGACAAGGCGACGAAGAAACTGGTGCTGGCCACGGGTTCCCCGGGCGGCTCGGCGATCATCAACTATGTCGCCAAGGTGCTGGTGGGGACGCTGGACTGGCACCTGGACGTGCAGCAGGCCATCAGCCTGCCCAACTTCGGCAGTCGCAACGGGCCCACGGAACTGGAAGCGGGGCGCTTCCCGGACGCCACCGTGCAGCAATTGAAGGCGCGCGGCCACGAAGTGCGCCTGTTCGAGCAGAACTCCGGACTGCAGGGCATCCAGCGTGTCACCCGCGACGGCCGCGATGCGTGGTTCGGTGGCGCCGATCCGCGCCGCGAGGGGATCGTGCGGGGCGAGTAGGCAAGGTAACCCACCGTGCCAGGCACTTGTTTGCGGGTGTGCGATCCGCAAACAAGTGCCTGGCACCCTGGATCTTCATATACGTCCCGGTGTTGCAATGCAGCCCCAGCGACCCGCCACCCCCTGACCGGCCCAGGGCCCCTCGTGTTACCCTTGGTAAATGGGAATGAAAAAGAAGACCGGCCTGATACTGACCGGGGGCGGCGCGCGCGCCGCCTACCAGGTCGGGGTGCTGCAGGCGATCTCCGAGATCTTGCTGGAAGCCGGCTGGCCGCCGGCCAGGAATCCGTTTCAGATCATCTGCGGCACGTCCGCCGGCGCGATCAACGCGACGGCGCTGGCTTGCCGCGCCGACAACTTCGGCGAGAGCGTCGCACGCCTGCTGGACGTGTGGTCGCACATCGCCGTCGCTCAGGTCTACCGCGCCGATTCGCTGGGCGTGCTGCGCTCGGGCGCGCGCTGGCTGTCGCTGCTGTCGTTCGGCTGGCTGCTGCGCAAATGGCATGCGGCGCCGCCGAGCTCCCTGCTGGACAACACACCGCTGGCCGACCTGCTGCACCGGATGCTGGACCTGCCGCGCCTGGACACCGTGCTGCAGGAAGGCCTGCTGCACGCGCTGGCCGTGACGGCATCGTCGTACACGGGCGGCCAGCACCTGACCTTCTACCAGACGGCGGCCGAGATCGCCCCCTGGGTGCGCATGCAGCGCGTGGCGCTGCAGGACCAGATCGGCGTGGAACACCTGCTGGCGTCGTCGGCGATCCCGTTCATCTTTCCCGCCACGCCGCTGTTCCTGGGCGGCCACCGCGAGTACTGCGGCGACGGCTCGATGCGCCAGCTGGCGCCGATCTCGCCGGCGATCCACCTGGGGGCCGCCAAGGTGCTGGTGGTGGGTGCGGGCCGGCTGACGGAGCCGGCCCGCACCGCGACCGAGTCGGCCCGCTATCCCAGCCTGGCGCAGATCGCCGGCCATGCGATGTCGTCGATCTTCCTGGACAGCCTGGCGGTGGACATCGAGCGCCTGAACCGCATCAACCAGACCCTGTCGGTGCTGCCGCCCGACCTGCTGGAGAAAACCCCGCTGCGGCCGGTGCAACTGCTGGTCATCGCGCCGTCCGAACGCCTGGACGAACTGGCGCTGCGCCATATCGGCAGCCTGCCGGCACCCGTGCGCACGCTGCTGTCGGGGATCGGCGCCACCGAGGCACGCGGCGCCGCGCTGGCGTCCTACCTGCTGTTCGAGGCCAGCTATACCAATGAACTGATCCGGCTGGGCCAGCACGACACCCAGGCGCGCCGCGCCGACGTGCTGGCCTTTTTCGGATCGTGATGACGATAACGATGACGATGACGGCACGCTTCCTCCGTTCCTTGCTGGCCGCACTGCTGCTGGCCCTGTGCGCCGCCGCCATGGCGGCGCCGGCCCGCTCGCTGCGGTTCGAACAGCTGGGCGTGGCCGACGGACTGGCGCAGGAATCCGTGCTGGCCATCGCCCAGGACCGCCAGGGCTTCATGTGGTTCGGCAGCCAGGGTGGCCTGTCGCGGTTCGACGGCTATCGCACGGTGGTGTATCGCCACGCCTTGTCCGATCCGCACAGCCTGGCCGAGAACTGGGTGCGCGTGGTGCACATCGATGCCGTGGGCCGCATGTGGGTGGGCACGGACAACGGCCTGGATCGCTTCGATCCGCTGACACAGCGCTTCACGCACTACCGGCCGGACGAGCCGGAGCAGCGCGGCAGCGGCAACCGCCACGTGCGCGCGATCATCGACGATGGCGCCGGCGGCCTGTGGGTGGGCACGGCCGACGGCCTGCAGCGTTTCGATCCCGTGACGGGCCGCTTTACCGTGTGGCACAACGAAGTGGCCAACGCGCGCAGCCTGGCGCACGACCAGATCAACGCGCTGGCGCGCGACCGCGCCGGCCGGCTGTGGATCGGCACGCCGGCCGGCGTCGACCTGCTGCTGCCGGGCGCACAGGCATTCCGCCACTTTGCCGTGCGCTCCGCGAGCGGGCGTCCCGTCGCCGTGCAGGCGCTCTTGATGGACAGCGAGCAGACGCTGTGGCTGGGCACCCATGAAGGCGTGGAGCGCTGGCAGATGGGGCCGGGCGGCGGCGAGCCGCGCCGCCAGCGGCTCGATGCGTCGCATGGGCTGCAGGGCGGCACCGTCGCCACGCTGTACCAGGACAGCGACGGCACCGTCTGGGTCGGCATGCGCAACCAGGGGCTGCTGCGCTGGATCCCGGCCGCGGGCCGCTTCGTGCAGTACCGCCACCAGGTGGGCGACCCGCACAGCCTGGCCGACGACTACGTGTCCTCGCTGTTCCGCGACCGCGTCGGCACGCTGTGGGTGGGCACGTGGTACAACGGCTTGAGCCGGGTCGACCTGGCCAGCGGCGGCTTCGCGCGCATCGTCAAGGACCCGGACCAGCCCCGGTCCCTCAGCGACAACCGGGTGTTTACGATGGCCGACGCGGGCAGCGGCAAGCTGTGGATCGGCAATAACGACGGCCTCAGCCTGCACGACCCGCTGACGGGCGAGAACACGCTGTTCCCGCTGCCGCTGGGCGAGCATGCGCGCAACGAAGGCGCGGTGACGGCGTTGTGGCCGGGCGACGGCGGCCTGTTGTGGGTGGGTTCGCGTTCCGGCGTGCGCCAGTTCGATCCTGTCGCGCGCACGTTCGGGCCGGCGCTGCTGGCGCGCGGCGATCCGGAAACGGACGTGGTGCGCTACCTGCACAAGGACCGTGGCGGCATGCTGTGGGTGGCCAGCAAGGCGGGCCTGGTGCGGCTCGATCCGGGCAGCGGCGGCGTGCTGCTGTTCCGCCACGACCCGGCCGATCCGCACAGCCTGTCCGACAATATCGTGCGCCCGCTGCTGGAGGACCGCTACGGCAACCTGTGGGTCGGCACGTTCAACGGGCTGGACCTGCTGGACCGCAAGACCGGCCATTTCCGCCACTTCCGCCACGATCCGGAGGATCCGGCCAGCCTGTCGCACAACGAGGTGCATTACCTGTACGAGGACGCCCGCGGCACGCTGTGGGTGGGCACGGCGTCGGGCCTGAACCGCATGGAACGGCATGCCGACGGCAGCGCGAGCTTCCGCCGCTACCTGCGCCAGGACGGCCTGGCCGACGACGCCATCGCGGCCATCCTGGCCGACCGCGCGGGCAAGCTGTGGGTGTCGACCAATACGGGCGTGGCCAGCCTCGACCCCGCGTCCGGACGGATCAACAACTACTCCGGCGTGGACGGCACCATCGAGGGCGCCTATTTCGACGGCTCGGCCTTGTCGGCCGCCGACGGCACGCTGTACTTCGGCGGCTTCAACGGCGTGACGGCGTTCGACCCGCGCGAGATCCGTTCCAACACGGTGGCGCCGCCCGTGGTCATCACCGATTTCCAGATCTTCAACCGCTCGCAGCGACCCGGCGAGAGCGGCCCCGATGGCCACGTGGTGCTGAAGCAGGCAATCGAATACACGCGCGCGCTGACGCTGCAGCAGGACGATTCCGTGTTTGCGCTGGAGTTCGCGGCGCTGCACTACGCCGCGCCGCAGCGCAACCGCTTCGCCTACCAGCTGATCGGCTTCGATCGCAACTGGGTCAGCACCGACGCGGACAAGCGCTTCGCCACCTATACTAACCTCGATCCGGGCCAGTACGTGTTCCGCGTCAAGGCGGCCAACAAGGACGGTGTCTGGAGCGAACCGGCCACGCTGACGATCACGATCCTGCCGCCGGTGTGGAAGACCTGGTGGTTCCGCACCCTGGCCGTGCTGCTGGCGTTGGGTGCGGGCTTCGTGCTGTACCGGGCGCGCGTGCGCGTGCTGCGCCACCAGCGCACCCGGCTGGAGCAGCAGGTCGGCCTGCGCACCGCCGAAGTGGAACTGAAGAACCGCATGCTGCTGGAGCAGAAGCGCGAGCTGGAACAGCGCGACGAACGCCTCAGCCAGGCCAAGCAGAAGGCGGAAGACGCCACCCGGCAGAAGTCCGAGTTCCTGGCCAACATGAGCCACGAGATGCGCACGCCGCTGGCGGGCGTGATCGGCATGCTGGGCTTCGCGCTGCGCGACGAGACGCTGGCCAGCACCACGCGCGAGCAGATCGAACGGGGCCAGGCCAACGCGCAGTCGCTGCTGTCGATCATCAACGACCTGCTCGACTTTTCCAAGATCGAGGCGGGCAAGCTGACGATCGAGAAGATCGACTTCGCACTTGCCGCCACGGTGGAGAACGTGGTCAGCTTGTTCGAGGAACAGGCGGCCGCGCACAACATCGAATTCCGCGTCGAGTTCGGCCACGACCTGCCGCCGTTCGTGGTGGGCGATCCGACCCGGCTGCGCCAGGTGCTCGTCAACCTGGTGGGCAACGCGTTCAAGTTCACGCAGCGGGGCCAGGTCACGCTGCGCGTCGAGCGGATCGGCGGCGGAGGGGAGCGGGGCGGCGACGTGTGCACGCCGATCCGCTTCACGGTGGAGGATACCGGCATCGGCATTCCGGAGTCCGAGCTGCCGCGCCTGTTCGAGAAGTTCGAGCAGGCCGACGCGACGACGACGCGCCGCTACGGCGGCACGGGACTGGGGCTGGCCATCTGCCGCCAGCTGGTCGAACTGATGGGCGGCGAAATCGGCGCCGTCAGCACGCCGAACGTGGGCAGCGTGTTCAGCTTCACGCTGCCGCTGGCGCGCGGCATCGCGCCGCCGATGGTGCCGCATGAACCGCGCGCGCCGCACAGCCACCAGCTGCGCGTGTTGTGCGCGGAGGACTTTCCCACCAACCAGATCATCGTGCGCATGATGCTGGAGGACCTGGGCCACAAGGTCGATATCGCGGGCAACGGTGCGTTGGCCGTGGCCGCGTGCGCGCACACGCGCTACGACCTGATCCTGATGGACGGGCGCATGCCGGAAATGGATGGTCCCACGGCCACGCGCCTGATCCGCGCAGGCGGTCCGCCGGACGCGCCGGTGCGCGACCAGGGGCTGATGATCATCGCGCTGACGGCCAACGCCAGCGAGGAGGACCGCAGCCGCTACCTGGCGGCCGGCATGGACGACTTCCTGACCAAGCCGATCGACGAGGGCGCGCTGCATTTCCAGCTGTCGCGCGCCATCGAACGCCAGCTGCAGCGTGGCCTCGCGCTGGCGCCGATGCCGGGCCAGGCGGCGCCGGAGCGACCCAGCGTGGCGGAACTGGATGCGATGTTCGGTGTCGATACCGCGCTGGCGGCGGTCGAGCCGGTGGCGCAGGACAGCCCGCCGGACGCCGACGCGGCGGCGGAAGCGGAGCGCCTGGCGGCGGAGAAGGCCGCCGCCGAGGCACTGCGCCTGCGCCTGCGCGACGCGTTCATTGCCGACCTGCCGGGCCGGCTGGACGAACTGGATGCGGCCCTGGCAGCCGCCGACGCGGATGCGGCGGGCCGGCTGTTCCACGGCATGAAAGGCAGCGCCGCCTACCTGCAGGACATGGAGCTGCACGCCCTGTGCTCCGAGCTGGAGCGGGCGGCCGACCGCGCGCTGTGGCCCGCCATCCGGCACAAGCTGCCGCGCCTGCACCAGATGCTGGGCCGGATCGTGTCGCCGGCCCGCACCGGCTGACGGTGCCGACGTGCGCGCACGCAGCCGTGCGCGCATTTACAGCCGGGCCCGATGCGGGCATCATGTCGAATCGTCCATCAACGGCACAGCCGAATAAGAGTCAATGAAAGTTCTGGTAGTAGACGACGACGTGGTGTCGCGCATGATGCTGATGCACCTGATCGACAGCAGCGGCAGTTTCGATATCACGGAGGCGGAGGATGGTGCCGATGCCTGGCGCCAGTTGAGCGCGGGGCTGCGTCCGGCGATCTGCTTCTGCGACCTGCGCATGCCGCGCCTGTCCGGCATGGACCTGCTGCAGCACGTGCGTGCCGATCCGGCGTTGGCCGACCTGCCATTCGTGCTGGTGTCCTCCGCCGGCGACCGCGCCACCGTCCAGCAGGCCACGCAGGCCGGTGCGTCCGGCTACATCGTCAAGCCGTTCGAGGCCGAGCACGTTCGCGCGCACCTGGCGCGGCTTCTGGGTGGGGCGGGACAGGCGCTGCCGGCCGAGGATCCCGCCGTGACCCAGGCCCGGCTCGGCATCGACGCGCGCCGCCTGCAGGCCTACCTGGCCGGCTTCGAACAGCAGCTCACCGCCGCCCCCGCCGACATCGGCGCGCTGCTGGAGCGGGGCGACCACCAGGGCGCACAGGCGCGGCTGGAGCGCCTGGCCGCCGGCTGCGCCACCCTCGGCCTGCACGGCGCCCTGGCCGCGCTGCGCGGCCTGCAGGGCACGGCACCGGCGCCGGCCCGGCTGCAGCAGGTGCTGGCCGATGTTGCGGCAGCCGTGCAGCGGCAGGCCGGGCTGGTCGCTATCCTGTAATTCACTATCCTGTATTTCATCGCCAGCGCTTGATGGTTGGGGTCTGTCCCTCAAAGGGACTGACCCCGGTTTTCCTCTGCGGCGCGAAGGTATCGGTAAAAACCAGGGTCAGTCCCCTGCGGGGACAGACCCTGACCCTTGCCAGCAAAATAGTTTAAGTTTAAAGTAAGTGCATCGCCGACAACCACGGCAGCGTTGACCTGACAGGGGTGACCATGAGCACAGATGCAAGAAGCGCCAGCGGCCATGTCGATCCGTTCGCTAGGGCGCACCTGCCGCCCCGCGAAGAGTGGCCCGAGCTGCTGTTCGAGCTGCCCGAGCTGCACTATCCCGACCGCCTGAACTGCACCGCCGCGCTGCTGGACGATACGGCACGGGCCCATGGCGAGCGCGTCGCGCTGCACGGTGTCCACGGCAGCTGGACCTATGCGCAGCTGCTGGAGCGGGTGGACCGCATTGCGCACGTGCTGCGCGGCCCGCTGGGCCTGGTGCCCGGCAACCGCGTGCTGCTGCGCGGCGCCAATACGCCGATGATGGCGGCGGCGCTCCTGGCCGTGTTCAAGGCCGGCTGCATCGCCGTGCCCACGATGCCGCTGCTGCGCGCGCGCGAGCTGGCGACCATCGTCGCCAAGGCCGAGGTCAACGCCGTGCTGTGCGCGGCCGACCTGTGCGCGGAACTGGAGCAGCTGCCGGCCTGCCCGCCGGCGATGCATTTCGGCGGCACGGACACGCAACTGGAAGCGCTGATGGCGGCGCAGCCGGCCACGTTCGCGGCCTGCGACACCGCGGCGGACGACGTCTGCCTGATCGGCTTCACCTCCGGCACGACGGGCGTGCCGAAAGGGACGATGCACTTCCACCGCGACCTGCTGGCGATCTGCGACACGTTCGCGCGCCACACGCTGCGCGCGCAACCGGCGGACCTGTTCATCGGCACGCCGCCGCTGGCGTTCACGTTCGGCCTGGGCGGGCTGCTGCTGTTCCCGCTGCGGATCGGCGCCGCATCCGTGCTGCTGGAGAAGCTGACGCCGGAAACGCTGCTGCAGGCCATCGAGCGCCATCGCGCCACGGTCTGTTTCACCGCTCCCACGTTCTACCGCCAGATGGCCGCGCTGGCGTCCCGCTACGACCTGGCCTGCCTGGCCAAGACCGTATCGGCCGGCGAAGCACTGCCCATCGCCACGCGCCAGGCCTGGCAGCAGGCCACGGGACTTGCCATGATCGACGGCATCGGCGCCACCGAGATGCTGCACATCTTCATCTCGGCCGCCGGCGACGAGATCCGCCCCGGCGCCACGGGCAAGCCGGTGCCGGGCTACCGCGCCTGTGTGCTGGATGAAGCGGGCCGCCCGCTCGGACCCGGGATCGTCGGCCGGCTGGCCGTCAAGGGCCCGACGGGCTGCCGCTACCTCGCCGACGAGCGCCAGCGCGACTACGTGCGGGACGGCTGGAACCTGACGGGCGACGCCTACGAGATGGACGCGGACGGCTACTTCATCTACCGCTCGCGCACGGACGACATGATCATCTCGGCCGGCTACAACATCGCCGGCCCGGAAGTGGAGGATGCGCTGTTGCGCCACCCGGCGGTGGCCGAATGCGGCGTGATCGGCCGGCCCGACCCCGAGCGCGGCCAGCTGGTCGAGGCGCACGTGGTGCTGCGCCCCGGCCACGCACCGTCGGCGCAATTGACCGCGCAGCTGCAGGACTTCGTCAAGAACCAGATCGCCCCTTACAAATACCCCCGTTCGATCGTGTATGCCGAGGCGCTGCCCCGCACCGAAACGGGCAAGCTGCAGCGCTTCCGCCTGCGCGCCAAGGAAACCGCATGAACATCGTCTGCATCGGCGGCGGTCCCGCCGGATTGTATTTTGCGCTGCTGATGAAACGCCAGCAGCCATCGCACCGCGTCGTCGTCGTCGAGCGCAACCGCCCGCACGACACGTTCGGCTGGGGCGTCGTGTTTTCCGACCAGACGCTGGGCAACCTGTCGCAGGCGGACGAACCGACCGCGCGCCGCATCCTGCAGTCGTTCAACCACTGGGACGACATCGAGGTGTGCTTCAAGGGCGAGGTGGTGCGCTCGGGCGGCCATGGCTTCTGCGGCATCGGCCGCAAGCGGCTGCTCAATATCCTGCAGGAGCGCTGCGGGGAACTGGGCGTGGAGCTGGTGTTCGAGACGGACGTCACGGACGACCAGGTGCTGGCGGCCCGTTACGAAGCCGACCTGGTGATCGCCGCCGATGGCCTGAACAGCCGCATCCGCACGCGCTATGCCGACACCTACCGGCCGCAGGTCGAAGCACGCCAGTGCCGCTTCGTATGGCTGGGTACGACGAAGAAGTTCGACGCGTTCACGTTCGACTTCCGCCAGACCGAGCACGGCTGGTTCCAGGCCCACATCTACCAGTTCGACGGCGCCACGTCCACGTTCATCATCGAGACGCCGGAGGAGGTGTGGCGCGCGGCCGGGCTGGAAGCCATGTCGCAGGAGGAGGCGATCGCATGGTGCGAGCGGCTGTTCGCCGACCGGCTCGACGGCCACCCCCTGATGTCGAACGCTTCGCACCTGCGCGGCTCGGCCATGTGGATCCGCTTTCCCCGCATCGCCTGCGAGCGCTGGGTGCACTGGCACGGCGCCGTGCCTGTCGTGCTGATGGGCGACGCGGCCCACACGGCGCACTTCTCGATCGGCTCGGGCACCAAGCTGGCGCTGGAGGATGCGATCGAGCTGGCGCGCTGCCTGGACGATGGCGACGACCTGCGTGCCGCGCTGGCGCGTTACGAGGAGGTACGCGCCGTCGAGGTGATCAAGCTGCAAAGCGCCGCGCGCAACTCGATGGAATGGTTCGAGAACGTGCGCCGCTACACTGCGCTGCAGGCGCCGCAGTTCGCCTACTCGATGCTGACGCGCAGCCAGCGCCTGTCGCACGAGAACCTGCGCCTGCGCGACCCCGATTACGTGGCCGGGTACGAAGCATGGTTTGCCCGGCGCGCGTTTGCCCAGGCCGGCCTGCCGGCCCCGAACGACCTGCGCATCCCGCCAATGTTCACGCCGTTCAAGGTACGCGACCTGGTGCTGAAGAACCGCATCGTCGTCTCGCCGATGGCGCAATACAGCGCCGTCGACGGCACCGTGGGCGACTGGCACCTGGTGCACCTGGGCGCCCGCGCATTGGGCGGCGCCGCGCTGGTGATGGCGGAGATGACATGCGTCTCGGCCGACGCCCGCATCACGCCGTCCTGCCCGGGCCTGTATACGGCGGAACACACGCAGGCTTGGCGGCGCATCGTCGACAGCATCCACGCGCTGTCGGATGCGAAGATCGGCGTGCAACTGGGCCATGCGGGGGCCAAGGGTTCGACCCGCGCGATGTGGGACGGCATCGACCAGCCGCTGGAGAAGGGCAACTGGCCGCTGGTGTCGGCCTCGCCGCAGCGGTATCTGGAAGGCGTGTCGCAAGAGGCACGCGCGGCGGATGCGGACGACCTGCGCCGCGTCGAGGCCGATTTCGTGCGCGCCACGTTGGCGGCGGAGCAGGCCGGCTTCGACTGGCTGGAGCTGCACTGCGCGCACGGCTACCTGCTGTCGTCGTTCATTTCGCCGCTGACCAACCGCCGCGGCGACGAGTACGGCGGCAGTCTTGAAAACCGCTGCCGTTTCCCGCTGCGGGTGTTCGCGGCGATGCGCGCGGCCTGGCCGATGCACAAGCCGATGAGCGTGCGCATCTCCGCGCACGACTGGGTCGAGGGCGGCATCACGCCCGATGACGCGGTGCAGGTCGCGCGCCTGTTCCGCCAGGCGGGGGCGGACGTGATCGACTGTTCGTCCGGCCAGGTCAGCAAGCGCGAGAAGCCCGTGTTCGGCCGCATGTTCCAGGCGCCGTTCGCGGACCGGGTGCGCAACGAGGCCGCCATCGCGACGATGGCGGTGGGGTCGATCTTCGAGGCCGACCATGCCAACGGCATCGTCGCGGCGGGCCGGGCCGACCTGTGCGCCGTGGGCCGGCCGCACCTGGCCAACCCGGCATGGACCTTGGCCGAGGCGGCGCGGATCGGCTACCGCCCGGTGCCGTGGCCGCGCCAGTACCTGCCGGGCAAGCAGCAGCTGGAACGCAACCTGGAGCGCGAACGCCAACTGGCCGCCCTGGGGGCGGGCTTGACACCGCAGCAGGTGGCGGCGAAGCTGCTGGAAGGTTAGACGAGGAAGATCATGCAGCTGAACGAGCCCAACGAAGAACGCGACGACGAAGCACTGGACCTGGCGAGCCGCCTGACGGACGACCACCACCAGTCACTGAAACTGTGGCTGCGCATGCTGTCGTGCACCGTCAAGATCGAGAACGAGATCCGCTCGCGCCTGCGCGCGCAGTTCGGCATCACGCTGCCCCGCTTCGACCTGATGGCGCAGCTGGAGCGCCATCCCGAGGGCTTGCGCATGGGCGAGCTGTCGAAGCGGATGATGGTCACGGGCGGCAACGTCACGGGCATCACCGACCAGCTGGAGCAGGAGAACCTGGTCGTGCGGGTGCCCGATCCACGCGACGGCCGTGCTTTCACGGTGAAGCTGACGCCGGCGGGACGGCGTGCCTTCGGCCGCATGGCCGCCGTGCACGAAGGCTGGATCACGGAACTGCTGCAGGACATGCCGGCATCCGACAAGGGCCGGCTGATCGAACTGCTGTCGCAGATGAAGGGGCACCTGTACGCCCGCGAAGAAAAAAACGAGGACCGACGATGAAATACCTGCACGGGCAGCCGCATGCGCTGCCGGGCCATGGCCAGCGCCTGGCCGCCTACGAAGCACGCCACTTCCTGTTCGCGGTGGAAGCGGGCGTGGCGACGTTGACCCTGAACCGGCCGGAGCGCAAGAATCCGCTGACGTTCGACTCCTATGCCGAACTGCGCGACCTGTTCCGCGCGCTGGCCACGAGCGAGGACGTGAAGGCGATCGTCATCGCCGGCGCCGGCGAGAACTTCTGTTCCGGCGGCGACGTGCACGAGATCATCGGCCCGCTGACGCAGCTGGACATGCCGGGCCTGCTGGCGTTTACGCGCATGACGGGCGACGTCGTCAAGGCGATGCGCGCGTGCCCGCAGCCGATCGTGGCCGCCATCGACGGCATCTGCGCCGGCGCCGGCGCGATGCTGGCGCTGGCGTCCGACATCCGCCTCGGCACGGAGCGCAGCAAGACGGCATTCCTGTTCACCCGGGTGGGCCTGGCCGGGTGCGACATGGGCGCCTGCGCGCTGCTGCCGCGCGTGATCGGCCAGGGCCGCGCCGCCGAGCTGCTGTACACGGGCCGCTCGATGTCCGGCGGCGAGGGCGAGCGTTGGGGCTTCTTCAACAGCCTGCACGCGCCGGCAGGCGTGCTCGCGGCGGCGCACGCCTTTGCCGCCGATCTGGCGCGCGGACCCACCTTCGCGCACGGCATGACGAAGAAGATGCTGCAGCAGGAGTGGAACATGGGGGTGGACGAAGCGATCGAAGCGGAAGCGCAGGCGCAGGCGATCTGTATGGCCACCAACGACTTCCACCGGGCGTATCACGCCTTCGTGGCCAAACAGAAGCCGGCGTTCGAGGGAGACTGACATGGCGGACAAGAGCTACCTGGACTGGCCGTTCTTCGCGGAGCACCACGCGGCACTGGAACGCGCGCTGGACGACTGGGCCGGGCGTGAACTGGCGCACGTGCATGGCCAGTTCGGCAAGGACGTGGACGGCGCCTGCCGCGAGATCGTGCGCCGGCTGGGCGAGGGCGGCTGGCTGCGCCATGCCGTCGGCGGCACTGCCTACGGCGGCGCGGCCGACGCGATCGACACGCGCGCGTTGTGCCTGATCCGCGAGACGCTGGCGCGCCACGAAGGCCTGGCCGACTTCGCGTTCGCGATGCAGGGCCTCGGGTCCGGCGCCATCAGCCTGTTCGGCACGCCCGGGCAGCGCGAGGACTACCTGCCGCGCGTGGCACGGGGCGAGGCGATTGCCGCCTTCGCGCTGTCCGAACCGCAGGCCGGTTCCGACGTCGCGGCACTGGCCTGTACCGCCACCATGGACGGCGACAGCTACGTGCTCGATGGCGAGAAGACGTGGATCTCGAACGGCGGCATCGCCGACTTCTACGTGGTGTTCGCGCGCACGGGCGAGGCGCCGGGCGCGCGCGGCATCAGCGCGTTCGTCGTCGATGGCAATACGCCGGGCCTGACGATCGCCGAACGCATCGCCGTCATCGCGCCGCACCCGCTCGCACGCCTGCGCTTCGACAACTGCCGCATCCCGGCCACGCGCCGCATCGGCGCGGCCGGCCAGGGCTTCAAGGTGGCGATGGCGACGCTGGACGTTTTCCGCACGTCGGTGGCGGCGGCAGCGCTGGGCTTTGCCCGCCGCGCGCTGGACGAGGCCCTGGCCCATGCGACGGCGCGGCCGATGTTCGGCCAGGTGCTGGCCGATTTCCAGCTGACGCAGGCCAAGCTGGCACAGATGGCGACCGGCATCGACGCGGCCGCGCTCCTGACCTACCGCGCGGCCTGGCAGCGCGACCGGGGCCGCGCCGTGACGAAGGAAGCGGCGATGGCCAAGATGACGGCGACGGAAACGGCGCAGCAGGTGATCGACGCGGCCGTGCAGCTGTTCGGCGGCCTGGGCGTGGTGTCCGAACATCCGGTCGAACGCCTGTACCGCGAGATCCGCGCCCTGCGCATCTACGAGGGCGCGACGGAAGTGCAGCAACTGATCATCGCGCGCGAGCTGCTGCGCGGCGCCAGGGAGCCGGCGTAATGGAGATCCTGCAGCCGCCGGGCTGGGCCCGGCCCAAGGGCTACGCCAACGGGATCGCCGCCAGCGGCAGGCTGGTCTTCGTCAGCGGCATGATCGGCTGGGACGCGCAAGGCGTGTTCCACAGCGACGACTTCGCGGCGCAGACGCGCCAGGCGCTCGTCAACATCGTGCAGGTGCTGGCGGAGGCGGGCGCGCGGCCCGAACACATCGTGCGCATGACGTGGTACGTGGTCGACCGCGCCGAATACCTGGGCGCGCAGCGCGAGATCGGCGCCGCCTACCGCGACATCATCGGCCGGCACTATCCTGCGATGACCGCCGTGGCCGTGACGGCGCTGATGGAGGCGCGCGCCAGGGTCGAGATCGAGGTAACGGCCGTGGTACCAGAGCAAGACCGACGCGCCTGAACGGCGCTCGCCCCGGGGGGGCGGCAAGCAGGCTGCTGGCAAACAACCATGCACAATTATCTAAAGTGCATGCTATATTGCTAATACCTGGAACTCAGCCATTCCAACTATGATCCGCTTCGTTTCGTGCCGGGCGTGCCGCCCGTCCGTTGCATGCCACGCCGGTGACGAGCGCGAGGTGGTCCGTGCTGTTTAATACCTTCGCCTTCTGCGCAGTCTTCCTGCCGCTTGCACTGCTGGGCTACTTCCTGCTGTCCCGTATCTCGCTGCGTGGCTCGGTCGTGCTGCTGCTGGTAGCGTCCGTCATCTTCTACAGCTATTGGGACGTGCGCTACCTGCCGCTGCTGGCGGGTTCCATCGTCGGCAATTTCCTGGTCGGCCGCGCGATCGTGGGAGCCGGTGAGGCCGGCTCGGCGGCGTCGCGCCGCTGGCTGGTCGTCGGCGTTGCCGGCAACCTGGCGCTGCTGACGTTCTTCAAGTACGCCAATTTCATCGTGGAGAACTTCGCGGCGGCGACCGGCTACGACATTCCCTCGCCGGGTATCTCTCTGCCCATCGGCATCTCTTTCTTTACATTTACGCAGATCGCGTACCTGGTCGACTGCTACCAGGGCAAGGTAAAGGAGACGCGGCCGGAGAGCTACGGCTTGTTCGTCACCTACTTCCCGCACCTGATCGCGGGGCCGATCCTGCATCACAAGGAAATGATCCCGCAGTTCGATACGCCGCAAACGCATCGTTTCAACACGGGCCGGCTGACCGTCGGCATGATCTTCTTTGCCATCGGGCTGTTCAAGAAGGTGGTCATTGCCGACGGAGTCGCGCGTTTCGTGGGGCCTGTCTTCAACATGCACCATGCAAGCCTGACGCAGCTCGAAGCCTGGGCGGGGGCGCTGGCCTACACGTTCCAACTGTACTTCGACTTTTCCGCCTACTCGGACATGGCCTACGGCCTGTCGTACATGTTCGGCATCATCCTGCCGATCAACTTCTTCTCGCCCTACAAGGCGACGTCGATCATCGAATTCTGGCGCCGCTGGCACATCACGTTGTCGACGTTCCTGCGCGACTACCTGTACATCCCGCTGGGCGGCAACCGCAGGGGCAAGGCGCAGCGCTACGTGAATCTCGTCATCACGATGCTGCTGGGCGGGCTGTGGCACGGCGCCGCCTGGACGTTCATCGCCTGGGGGCGCTGCATGGCTTCTACCTGATCGTCAACCACGCGTTCCGCGCCATCGCCGGCGATGGGGGCGGCCTGCCGCGGGCTGCATTCGGACTCGTGGCGACGTGGCTTGCCGTCATCGTTGCGTGGGTGGTCTTCCGTGCCAGCTCCATGGAGGTCGCCTGGTCGATCCTGCGGGCGATGGCAGGCGACACGGCGCCCGCGGCGGTCCACCAGGCGATGCTGGGCAGCAGCCGCATCATGCCGATGACGGAATGCCTGTGGTGGCTGGCGGCCTGCGCCGGCATCGCGCTGTTGTTGCCGAATGCTTACCAACTGCTGGGGAAGGGCCTGCTGCCGGCATTGGAAGCGCGGCTGCGCGGCGCGCGCGGCGGTTTGTTGCTGGGTGCTCTCGTGACGGCCAGCGCGTTGCTGCTGGCCATCAGCGAGACGCGCGGCGTCTCCGAATTCCTCTACTTCAATTTCTGACACCATGCGCTTCCTTCTCTCGGTACCTGGCGGCATCCTCCTGGCGGCGCTGGCGCTGGAGCTCGCCCTGCAATACCTGCCCGTCAATTCCGGTGTCCGCATGGCGCATACCAGCGCGGCGGTGCCATACCCGCACAACCGCCCCGGCCAGCCGTACACCTATTCGCACGGTTGGGCGATGGCGAACGCGCAGCACGGCACGACCAGCCGGGACGGGTTCGTGCATTCACGGGACATCGGTGGCGGCGCCAACGTCCTCGTCACCGGCGACAGCTTCATCGAAAGCTACATGCTGGCGTACGGCGACACGGTGCAGGGCCTGCTCGACGCGGCGCTGGGCAAGGTGTACGCCGTCGCATCCTCCGGCAACGGACTGGCCGATGCGCTCGTGCTCGCGCGGCAGTTCGTGCCGCGCACCGGGGCGAAGGCGATGGTGATATTCGTCGAGCCATTCGACTTGCGGACGATCGACAGCCCGGCGGGCCGCGGCCACAACTACTTCGCGTTCACGGGCGGCGAGATATCGGTCGCGCACAATCCTTACGTCGAGTCCGTGCTGAAGGAGCAGGTGCTGCGCTCGGCGTTGCTGCGCTACGCCTACTACAACCTCAAGGTGCCGGGCTGGATGGAGGGCCTGCGGAGGCGGGCGCGGCAGGGCGGTGACAGCGGCGCCGACGGTGACCTGCGGCAGCGCCGGCGCGATGCCGCACTCGATTACTTCCTGGCCGGACTGGCACCGCTGCAGCGCCGCTTCGGCACCCGCTTCATCTTCCTCGTCGACGGCGACCGGGACGCCATCTATTCGGATGGGCGGAGCAGCGTCTGGGTGGGCAACGATCGTGCGACCCTGATCGAGCGCGTGCGAGCGGCCGGATACGACGTCGTCGACATGCAGCCCGTGTTCGAGCAGCATTGGCGGACCTACCGGGAGCGCCTGGACTTCCTGCCGATGGACGGGCACTGGAATCGCGTCGCCCACGCATTGGCGGCCGCACGCGTGCTGCCGCTGGTTACGCGCTGAGGCGCCAGAGCGCGCGCGGGCAGCGGCCGACCGGCTTGCAGGCTTGCGAGCGGTAACGGGGGACGAGGGAGCGGCAAGGGAGCGGCAAGGGAGCGGCAAGGGAGCGGGTGATGGGCATCAGGCGCGGTCGGGACCGGCATGCCGGTGGTCCCCCGACTGGAATCGAACCAGTATCCCACGCTTAGGAGGCATGTGCACTATCCATTGTGCTACGGGGAGGACGCAAAGCGAGCGCAATTATAGCCGACCGGCCGGCAAATGTTAGTGTTGGCCGCCGTCTGTCGGTACAATGCCGGCTTCACGCATCGGATAAGTCACCATGGCAGTCATTTCCCTCTCTCAAGCGCAGCTGGCGTTCGGCCACCACGCACTCCTCGATCACGCCGATTTTTCCCTGGAAACAGGCGAACGGGTGGGCCTGATCGGCCGCAACGGTACCGGCAAGTCTTCCCTGTTGAAGATCATTTCCGGTCGCCAGAAACTCGACGACGGCCTGCTCGTCATGCAGCAGGGCGTGCGCATCGCGTATGTCGAACAGGAGCCCCAGTTCGAACCGGAGATGAGCGTGTTCGACGCGGTCGCGTCCGGCCTGGGTGAGCTGCCCGGGCTCGTCAAGGAATACGACCGGCTGACGGGCCAGTTCGGCCAGGGCGACGACGAAGCCCTGATGGAACGCATGCACGAGATCCAGGTCAAACTCGATGCCGCCGATGCCTGGAGCATCAACAACAAGGTCGAGCAGACGCTGGACCGGCTGAACCTTGGTCCTGACGCGCTGATGAAGACGCTGTCGGGCGGCATGCAGAAGCGCGTGGCGCTGGCCCGTGCGCTGGTGGCGGCGCCTGACGTGCTGCTGCTCGACGAGCCGACCAACCACCTGGACTTCACGTCGATCCAGTGGCTGGAGGGGCTGCTGCGCGACTTCAAGGGCAGCGTGCTGTTCATTACCCACGACCGCTCCTTCCTCGACAACGTGGCGACCCGCATCGTCGAGCTGGACCGCGGCCGGCTGATGTCCTATCCGGGCAATTTCAGCACCTACCAGACACGCAAGGCCGAGCAACTGGCGATCGAGGAGATCGAGAACGCCAAGTTCGACAAGTTCCTGGCGCAGGAGGAAGTGTGGATCCGCAAGGGCGTGCAGGCGCGCCGCACCCGCGACGAGGGGCGCGTGCGCCGCCTGGAGCGGCTGCGCGAGCAGCGCGCCGTGCGCCGCGACCAGCAGGGCCAGGTGCGCCTGGAAGTGACGTCCGGCGAGCGCTCGGGCAAGATCGTGGCCGAGCTGGACAACGTCAACAAGGCCTTTGGCGAGAAGGTGATCGTGCGCGACTACAGCACGACCATCCTGCGCGGCGACAAAGTCGGGCTGATCGGTACCAACGGCGCCGGCAAGACGACGCTGCTGAAGCTGATCCTGGGCGAGGACCAGCCCGACAGCGGCACCGTCAAGCAGGGCACCAAGCTGCAGGTGGCGTACTTCGACCAGATGCGCACCCAGCTCAACGAAGAGGCCAGCCTGGCCGACACCATCTCGCCCGGCAGCGACTGGGTCGAGGTCAACGGCCAGAAGAAGCACGTGATGAGCTACCTGGGCGACTTCCTGTTCGCGCCGGAGCGGGCCCGTTCGCCGGTGCGCACCTTGTCTGGCGGCGAGCGCAATCGCCTGCTGCTGGCGCGCCTGTTCGCCAAGCCGGCCAACGTGCTGGTGCTGGACGAACCCACCAACGACCTCGATATCGACACGCTCGAACTGCTCGAGGAGCTGCTGGAAGACTATCCCGGCACCGTATTCCTCGTCAGCCACGACCGCATGTTCCTCGACAACGTCGTCACGCAGGTGATCGTCGCCGAAGGCGGCGGAACCTGGCGCGACTACATCGGTGGCTACAGCGACTGGGAGCGCGTGCGTGCCACGGCGGCAACGGCCGCCAGGAAACCCGAGGCAAAGGCCGAGGGGAAGAAGGCCGACCCCGTGGTTGCCGCGCCGCCGGCCGCGGCGAAGAAGAAGCTCAGCTTCAAGGAGCAGCGCGAGCTGGACGAGTTGCCGAAGCTGATCGCCAGCCTGGAGGACGAGCAGAGCGCCTTGACGGTAACGCTGTCCGACCCCGATTTCTACAAGAAGACACCGGCGGAGGCACGCCGCGTGCAGGAGCGCATCGCCGCCATCGAGACCGAACTGATGAATGCACTGGAGCGCTGGGAGCAGATCGAGTCGCGCAACTGACCGGGTTGCGGTGTTGTAACTCTGCCACTTCTGGCAGTGTAAATGTTGTATCATTGCGGCGCCGCAGCATTGGCAGCGTGGATTTCCATACCCGGGCGATTAAATTGCCTTTATGCACAACTCGTGCGCTACGGCCGGTGATTGTTATTGTAAAATCTGCAAACCTTGGGCCCGTGGGAGTGGCCCTGTAACGCACACGAAGGCAGACTTCAATGACAGCCCAGCAGGATCAACCTCCCACGCCTCACCGCGCGGGGTCGACAGAAGCGGATACGCCGGGATTCTTTTCCCGGCCCTCGACGGCCCGCATTCTGCCCTTTGCCACCTATATGGCGTTTATCGCCATTGCCGACCTGCTCGAGCGGCTGGGCGTGACGGCCGAGCAGTTGCGCTGGTTGTATCCGGTCAAGACCATCGCCGTGGTGGCTGTGCTGCTGGCTTACCGGCGCCACTATTCGGAGCTCGGCTGGCGTACGCTGCGTGCGCGGCACATCGTGCAGGCCGTGCTGGTCGGTATTGTCGTGCTCGTGCTGTGGCTGAACCTCGGCGCTTCCTGGATGCAGGTCGGCGTGTCCGCCGGGTACAACCCGACCGGAGCGGACGGCCGCATCGACTGGCTGCTGGTGGCATGCCGCATTGCCGGCGCGGCGCTCGTGGTGCCTGTCATGGAGGAGCTGTTCTGGCGCTCCTTCCTGATGCGCTGGCTCGAGCGCCACGATTTCCTGCACGTCTATCCCGCCAGCGTCGGCATCAAGGCGCTCGCCGTCACATCGATATTGTTCGGGATCGAGCATAACCTCTGGCTGGCCGGTATCGTGGCAGGGATCGCCTACAGCGTTGTGTATATGCGCAGCGGAAATCTGTGGTCGGCGATCCTGGCGCATGCCACGACCAATGGGTTGCTCGGGGTCTGGGTGGTAGCCACTGCCAGCTGGACTTACTGGTAAGATTGTATGTTCGCTAATATTTAAGAAGACACATAATAATGTTGAGTTCCCATTCACCCCGCCGCCTCCACATGCTGCCGCTGGCCTGCGCTGCCATGCTGTTCTGCGGTGGAGCAGCGGCAGAAATCAGCGACACCGTCCATCCGTTCGTCTCGGTCGGCTATACCTATGACGATAACCTGCTGCGCCTGCCGGAAAACGTGGCCGTGGGAGCGCAGCGCTCCGACCGCTCGACCCAGGCCCAGGCAGGCCTGATCGTCGACCGGCCCATCGGCCGCCAGCGCCTGACCGGCACGGCCAAGGTCTCGCGCGTCACGTTCGACCACTACAGCCAGTTCGACTACAACGGCAAGGATTTCAAGGCCGACCTGGCTTGGCAGCTCGGCAATCGCCTGTACGGCAATATCGGCGGCACGTACGTCGAGACGCTGACGCCGTTCTCGGACTACAGCACGAACGAGCGCAACCTGCGCACGTCGCGCCGGCAGTACGTCAGTGGCGCGTGGCGCTTCCATCCCAGCTGGCAAGTGCGCACGGGCTTCACTCGCAACAAGAACGAATACGAACTGTTGGCCCAGCGGGTCAACAATCGCAAGGAAGACCTGGCCGAGGTCGGTGCCGACTACCTGGCGCCCAGCGGCAGCAAGGTCGGCCTGGTCGCGCGCCAGCTGAAGGGAACGTACCTGAACCCGCGCCGCATCAACGGCGTGGCGCTGGACGACAACTACACGCAGGATGAGCTGAAGGCTGCCATCAATTGGCGTTTCAGCGGCATCACCCATATCGAGGTGCTGGCCGGTTACGCCCGTCGCAAGCACGATTTCTTTACCGGTCGCGATTCCAGCGGCGCCAACGGTCGCGCATCGGTGACCTGGGCGCCGCTTGGCAAGGTCCGCTTCCAGGCCGAGGTGTGGCGCGAATTCGCGGCGGTGGAAAGCTTCATCGTCAGCAATAGCCTGAACAAGGGTGCCAGCATCGGTGCCACCTGGCTGGCCACGGCGAAGGTCCAGGCCAATGCCAGCCTGCGCACCGAAAAGCGCAAGTTCGAGCAGCTCACGACGGCCAACCTGAACGACGACGGGCGCGACAGCGCCAACAGCGCCCAGGTGGGACTCGTCTATGCGCCCACGATCGGTACCCAGATCGGCCTGTCGGCCTTCCGGGAAAAACGCAACGGCAGCCGGATCGCCGGTACCAATGACTACCGGTCCAACGGTGTGTCGATCAACGCCAGCGTGCAGTTCTGAAGAAGTGTTGCAATGACCATCAATGATATTCCCCTGATTTCGTTCTTCCAGCGCGTCCTCGATCCACTGATCATCATGGGTACGCTCTACGCTACCTCGATGCTGTACGGCGAGCCCTTCACGGGCTACTCCCTCGTGCTGATGATCCTCGCGTTCTTCATCTCGTCGGCCGTGTACCAGCACATCGACCCGTACCGCACGTGGCGCAGCGGCCGCATGCTGGCCTATTCGCGCGACATCTTCGGCGGCTGGCTCGTGACGGCGCTGATCCTGGTGCTGCTCGGCTCGGTCAGCGGCCTGGCGTACCACTACGAGGAAAGCGTGGTGGTGAGCTGGTTCGTGGCGACGCCCTTCGTGCTGCTGGCCAGTCACCTGGCGGCGCGCAAGGTGGGTTCCGATCCGTCCAAGGCCAGCGAGATGCGCTCCGTGCTGATCGTCGGCGCCAACGACGTGGGCATCAAGTTCGCGCGCACGATCGAGCGTTACCCGAACCTGTTCATGCACGTGCGCGGCTTCTTCGACGACCGGACGGAAGACCGCCGGCCGCCCGACCTGCAGCACCCGATCCTGGGCAAGATGTGCGACGTCGCCGCATTCGTGCGCGAAAACAACATCAAGATGATCTTCATCAGCCAGCCGATCTCGGCGCAGCCGCGCATCCGCAAGCTGCTCGACGACCTGCAGGACACGACCGCTTCCGTATATTTCCTGCCGGACATCTACGTCTTCGACCTGATGCAGGCACGCTTCGACAACGTGGGCGGCATGCCCGTGATCGCCATCTGCGAGACGCCGTTCACCGGCTTCAACAGCCTGGTCAAGCGGGCCAGCGATATCGTGCTGGCGCTGATCATCCAGTTGCTGCTGCTGCCGATCATGCTGGCGATTGCCATAGCCGTGAAGCTCAGCTCGCCCGGCCCGATCATCTTCCGCCAGCGCCGCTATGGCCTGTATGGCGAACAGATCTACGTATACAAGTTCCGTTCGATGACGGTGACGGAGGACGGCACCAACGTCGTCCAGGCGAAGAAGAACGACCAGCGCATCACGCGGGTCGGTGCATTCCTGCGCAAGACGTCGCTGGACGAACTGCCGCAGTTCATCAACGTGCTGCAAGGCCGCATGAGCATCGTCGGGCCCCGTCCGCACGCCGTGGCGCACAACGAGCAATACCGCAAGCTGATCAAGGGTTACATGCTGCGCCACAAGGCCAAGCCGGGAATTACCGGCTGGGCCCAGGTGAACGGTTTCCGTGGCGAGACCGAGACACTGGACAAGATGGAAGCGCGCATCCGCTACGACCTCGATTACCTGCGCAGCTGGTCGCTGTGGCTCGACCTGTGGATTATCTTGAGGACGATCAAAGTCGTCCTGGCCCGCCAGAATGCACACTGAAGCGAGACTTAAATGTTGTTGTTTCCGAATTGAATTGTATCGTGCGACGGCATTCCCGCATTACAATACGGCGATTAAGTTGTAAATTTGTCCAGTTGCACGGTCGCCGCGGCAGTGCGAAAAAGTTGTCTTGTAATCTCTAGTCTGATATTTTTGCAAATATTTGAACCGCTGAACCGGCAATCCGCCACGGCGCTAAAACATGGAACCGGAGGAGTCTTTTGAAACATTCTGAACAACACAGCCTGGCAACGCGCCAGGGGCAATATAGCCACCGTCGGGTGCTGAGCGCCGGCCTGCTGGTGCTGGCTGCCGCTGTCCTGTCCGCTTGCGGCGAGAAGGCCGAGAAAAAGCAGGGCCAGGCCCTGGCAAGCGTCAACGGCGAAGAGATCACGGTACTGCAGCTCAATGAAGAGCTGACGCGTGTGAATCCCCAGATGGCGCAACAGGAAGCGGCGCGCAAGCAGCTGCTTGAAGCGCTGATCGACCGCCAGCTGCTGCAAAGCGAAGCGGCCAAGGAAAAGATTGACCGTGACCCGAAAGTGGTCCAGGCGATCGAACGTGCCAAGGCCACGATCGTCGCCCAGGCCTATCTGCAGAAGCGGATCGGCACCGTGGCGCGCCCGACCAAGGCGGAAGTGGAAGCGTATTACAACCAGAATCCGCAGTTCTTCTCGAACCGCAAGCAGCTCGACATGCGTCAGCTGGTGCTGGCGACGGCCGACGTGACCGAGGAAGTCAAGCGTGCGATCGATTCCGCCAAGTCGCTGGAGGAAGTGGCTGCCTGGCTGGACGAGCACAAGGTCAAGTACGGCCGGGCCCAGCTGTCGCGCAGCACCACCGAGTTGCCGCCTGAACTGAGCGCTCGCCTGCAGGCGATGCCGAAGGGCCAGTTGTTCATCATTCGCGAAGGCGCGCGCAGCATGCTGATCTCGATCAACGAGATCAAGGATGCACCCGTGACGCTGGAACAGGCCAGCGGCCAGATCGAGCAGTTCCTGTTCAATAAGAAGAACAAGGAAGCGGCGGAAGCGGCCGTCAAGCAGCTGCGTTCGACCGCGAAGATCGAATATATGAACCAGCCTGCGGCGGCCGCGGCACCGGCGGCAGCGGCAACGACACCGGCGGCACCTGCCGCGGACAAGGCCGGCGCGTCGGAAGATGCCACCGCGCGCGGCGTCGCCGGGCTGAAGTAAGCCGGCCGTATCGATCGAATCTCGTAAAAAAGAAGGAAAGAACATGAAACGTTTGGTAATGTGGATGCTGGCAAGCCTGATGACGCTGGCCATGGGGTGGGCCAACGCCGCCGATGCAACGCTGGGCGCCGGCGACGTCGTCAAGATCTCCGTATACGGCAGCCCTGACCTGGCCACGGAAACGCGGATCAGCCAGAGCGGCAACATCACCTTCCCGCTGGTCGGGCAGGTCAAGGTCGGCGGGCTGGAAATCCCGGCCGCCGAGCGCAAGATCGCCAGCCTGCTGGACAGCGGCGGCTTCATCAAGAAGCCGCAGGTGACGATCCTGGTCACGGGCATCTCCAGCCAGCAAGTCTCCGTGCTGGGCCAGGTCAACCGCCCGGGCCGCTTCCCCATCGAAGGCAAGCGTACCGTGCTGGACATGCTGGCGCTGGCCGGTGGCATGAGCGCCGACGGTGCCGACTCGATCACGCTGATCCGCAAGCGCAACGGCGCCGTCACGAAGGAGTCGCTGGACATCGTCGAGATGATGCGCAGCGGCGAACTGCAGCGCGACGTCGAGCTGTCCGCGGACGACATCATCTACGTCGAGCGCGCACCGCGCTTCTACATCTACGGTGAAGTGCAGCGCCCTGGCGCGTTCAAGCTGGAGCGTTCGATGACGGTACTGCAGGCGCTGGCCGTCGGCGGTGGCCTGACCCAGCGCGGCACCGAACGCGGCATGCGCATCAAGCGCCGCGATGCCCAGGGCAAGATCCAGGTCCTCGACGCCAAGCATGATGACCTGCTGCAGACGGACGATATCGTGTACGTCAAGGAAAGCCTGTTCTAACGCGGCTTTCGCGTTTCCTCAAGTGTAAGGTGTATTCATGAATCTCTCTCAACTCCTGCTGATTCTCCGGGCGCGCAAGAAAATCGTGCTGGGTACGCTGCTGGCCGTGGTGCTCGCCACCACGGTCCTCAGCCTGCTGATGCCGAAGACGTACAAAGCGAACAGCACGGTGCTGCTGAACTACAAAGGTGTCGACCCGCTGACCGGCATGACGATGCCGGGCAACCTGCTGCCCGGCTACATGGCCACGCAGATCGACATCATCGGCAGCAAGAATGTTGCGTTGCGCGTCATCGACCGTATGCAGCTGGCGAACAGCCCGGCCGTCATCGAGCAGTTCAACGAGGCGACCAAAGGCCAGGGCACGGTGCGTGACTGGCTGGCCAACCTGCTGCTGCGCAAGCTGGACGTGGCGCCGTCGCGAGAGAGCAGTGTGGTCGAGATCGGCTTCAGCGGTTCGGATCCGCAGTTCGTTGCCGCGGTCGCCAACGCCTTCGCCGAAGAATACATGCACGCCGCGGTACAACTGAAGGTCGATCCGATGCGGCGCGCATCGAACTACTTCGACCAGCAGACCAAGCTGCTGCGCGACAACCTGGAAAAGGCGCAGAGCCGCCTGTCCAAGTACCAGCAGGAACACGGTATCGTCAGCGTCGACAACCGCCTGGATGTCGAGTCGAACCGGTTGAACGACCTGTCCGCACAGCTCGTCGCCGCGCAGGCCCAGCTGATGGAAGCGACGTCGCGCCAGCGCATGGCGCAGGGCAGCTCCGGCGCGTCCCCCGATGTCAACGCCAACCCGCTGATCCAGAACCTGCGCGTCGGCCTCGGCAACGCCGAAGCGAAACTGGCCGAAGTCGGCCAGCGCCTGGGTCGTAACCACCCGCAATACCAGAGCGCCCAGGCCGAAGTGGCCAAGCTGCGCCGCGACCTGAACGAACAGATCAGCCTGACGTCGCAAAGCGTGGGCAACAACGCAACCGTGCTGTCGCAGCGTGAATCCCAGATCCGCGCCGCGCTGGCCGAACAGAAGGCCAAGGTGCTGGAACTGAACCGTACTCGCGACGAGATGGGCGTGCTGCTGAAGGACGTGGAAAGCGCGCAGCGCGCCTTCGACGCGACGTCGCAGCGCGGTTCGCAGACCCGGATCGAAGGCCAGGCCGAGCAGTCCGACGTGGCGATCCTGAATCCGGCCACGGTGCCGACCGAGCCGGACGGTCCGAAGGTGTTCCGCAACCTGCTGCTGTCCGTCTTCCTGGGCATCATGCTGGGCTTCGGCGCCGCGCTCGTCATCGAACTGCTCGATCGCCGTGTCCGTTCGGCGAACGACCTGAGCGAAGGGCTGGAGATTCCGATGCTGGGCACGATCGACTGGAAGCAGTCGGCCCACCGTCGCACTGGCGTGCTGGGTTCGCTGATGCCGCGCCGCCTGCGTTTAACCTGATTTGTTGGAGATAGTGATGAACCAAGCAACCATTCCCCTGGCCGCGGCAACGCCGTCCCGCAATGCCGGCTCCAGTATCGGTGGCCTGCTGCTGGAATCGGGCAAGATCACGCCAGAGGGAGCTGAACGCGTGCTGCGGATGCAGAAGGAACTGGGGATTCGCTTCGGCGAAGCGGCCCAGCGCCTCGGGTTGATTACCGAAGCGGACATCCAGCAGGTCCTGGCGCGCCAGTTCGACTATCCATACCTGCAGGCTGGCGAAGGCAAGTATTCTTCGCAACTGGTGGCGGCCTACCAGCCGTTCACGCCACAGGTGGAAACGTTGCGCGCCGTGCGCAGCCAGCTGATGCTGCGCTGGTTCGCGCGCGGACACAAATCGCTGGTCGTGATGAGCGCCCGGCCAGGTGACGGCGCCAGCCTGTTTGCGGCCAACCTGGCGGTCGTGTTTTCCCAACTGGGCGAACAGACGCTGCTGGTCGATGCCAACCTGCGCAAGCCGCGCCAGCACGAGATCTTCAACCTGACGCAGCGCCAGGGCCTGTCGGATACGCTGGCCGGTCGTGCCGACCTCGGTGCGATCACCCGCATCGAGTCGTTCGTCGACCTGTCGGTGCTGGGGGCCGGCACGTTGCCGCCGAACCCGCAGGAGTTGCTCAGCCGTGAGAGCTTCACGGCCCTCAACACGCAGCTGGAAAGCCGCTATGACGTGGTGCTGTACGACGTGCCGGCGACGGCCGCAGATGCGGTCGCCGTCGCCGCCCGCGCCGGTGGCGTACTGCTGGTGGCTCGCAAGGATTCCACGCCGGTCAGCGCCGTCAGCGCGCTGAGCGACCAGCTGACGCAAACCGGCGTCAAGATCGTCGGTTCCGTGCTCGTGAGCTTCTGATGGACATGGCCGAGAAATTAGCCGCGCAGGACGGCATGACCGCCCTGCGCCGGTCCGCTCCCGACTGGCTGCCCATCGCCGCCGGTTTTGTCCTGCTGCTGGTCCCGACGCTGTACCGCCTGTTGTCGCCGACCGGGGCATGGATGGGCGAGGAGCAGGCCCACGGCCCGATCATCCTGGCGCTGTCGCTGTGGTTGATGTGGCGTAACCTGCCAACGATGATGGCGCAGCCCGTGCAGCCGTCGCGCGCCGGCTGGGGCCTGCTGGGTCTCGGCCTGCTGATGTACATTCTCGGACGTTCGCAGCAGATCCTCTCGTTCGAGATCCTGTCGCTGCAGTTCGTGGCGATCGCGCTCGTGCTGCTGCAGCGCGGGACGCCGAGCCTGCGCGTCCAGTGGTTCCCGTTCTTCTTCATGCTGTTCCTGGTACCGCTGCCGGGACCGATCGTCAGCATGCTGACGATGCCGATGAAGATGGCCGTATCGTATGTCACCGAACATATCCTGTACGCCGCCGGCTTGCCGATCGCACGCAGTGGCGTGATCCTGCAGATCGGCCAGTACCAGTTGCTGGTGGCCGACGCGTGCGCGGGGCTGCAGACGTTGCTGACGCTCGAAGCGCTGGGCCTGTTCTACCTGAACGTCGTGCGCCATACGTCGGCGTTCCGCAACCTGGCACTGGCGGTGCTGATCGTTCCGATCTCGTTTACGGCCAACGTGATCCGCGTGATCGTGCTGACGCTCGTGACTTTCTACCTGGGCGATGCGGCGGGGCAGGGCTTCCTGCACGGTTTTGCCGGGATGGTGCTGTTCGTGACGGCGCTGATACTGATCCTGTCGATGGATTCGCTGCTGCAGTGGGTCGTCCGACGCCGTGAACGTCGTGGAGTACACGCATGAAGAACAAGACCCTCGGTACCGTGCTGTTCGCACTGATGGCGTCGACGGCGGCCATCACCTACGCGGTGGCGCCGACGGCCAAGATGGCCGACAAGCGCGCGAAGTTCGATCTCGACACGGGCGTGCCACGCAACTTCGGCGACTGGAAAGTCGACCCGATGGTCGTGCCGCTGCAAGTGGATCCGGACACCCAGACGCGCCTGAACCGTATCTATAACCAGACGCTGTCGCGGACCTACATGAACTCGCGCGGCGAGCGCGTGATGCTGTCGATCGCGTATGGCGGCGACCAGAGCGACAACATGGGCGTGCACAAGCCGGAAGTGTGCTACGCCGCCCAGGGATTCGGGATCCGCGACGTGAAGTCCGCCGAAGTGGCGACCGACCAGGGCGCGCTGCCGGTGCGCCAGCTGCTCGCGGTGGCGGGTGCGCGCAGCGAGCCCATCACCTACTGGATCACGATCGGCGACACGATCACACGCCCTGGCTTCGACCAGCGGCTGCAGGAGCTCAAGATCGGCCTGACGGGCCAGGTGCCCGACGGCATGCTGGTGCGCGTCTCGTCGATCGATACCGACGCCTCGCGCGCCTACGCGCTGCAAGGCGAATTCATCCGCGCGCTGGTGGGCAACCTGCCCGCACCGGACCGGGCGCGCCTGATCGGTGCCTCGGCCAACCTCGCACCCAACAGCTGAAACGGGCCTGCCTGGCGGCGGTGAAACATGAGCAGTGATATCAAGCAGAAGAGCGTCAGCGCGGTCAAATGGGCAGCGGTCGGCACGGTCATCCGGTTCGTATTGCAGTTGCTGACCCAGGTCGTCCTGGCGCGGCTGCTGGGGCCGGAAACCTACGGCCTGTTCGCGATGGGGCTGATCGTGCTCACGCTCAGCAACTTCGTTGCCGACTTCGGGTTCTCCTGGGGGCTCGTGCAGAACCAGACCCTGACGGAGCAGGACATTCGTTTTGCGTTCACGTGGCAGCTGTTGTCCGGCGGCCTGGCATCGGTCGTGCTCTTCTTGTGCGCCCCGCTCGTGGCGGAGTACTTCAAGGAACCGCGCATCGTCGACATCGTCCGCTGGCTCAGCCTGACCTGCGTGCTCAACGCGGTCACGACGCCCGGCACCAACCTGTTGCGCCGCAAGCTCGACTTCCGCATGATCAACATCATCCAGATCGTCAGCTACGTCGTGGGTTACCTGCTGGTGGGCATTACGCTGGCCTGGCTGGGTGCTGGCGTCTGGGCACTCGTGGGGGCCTGGCTGTCGCAGGCTGCCGCGGGGCTTGTGATGACCTATATCCGGTCGCCCCATTCGATCAAGCCATTGCTGTGGTACCCGGGGGAGGGCGTTCGACGTCGGTCGGTGTCACCGTGTTCTTCACCAATCTGTGCAACTGGTTGCTGAACAATATCGACCGCCTGCTGCTGGGACGGTTCCTGAACGCGCACGCGGTCGGTATCTACACGATCGGCTACAACCTTGCGAACACGCCCAATTCGCTGTTCCTGACGGCATTGCAACCGGCGTTCCTGGCGGCCGGCACGAAACTGCAGGACGATCCGGCCCGGTTGCGCGAGGCCTATGTCGCCATCCAGGCCAGTGTCTGGATCCTGGTGGCGCCTGTGTTCGTGCTGCTGTCCTGCGTGGCACCGCAACTGATCGCCGTGTTGTACGGCCCGGGCTGGGAACCGTCGGGCCCGGTGCTGGCGACATTGGCACTGGCGATGCCGGCCTATGTCTGCTGGGGCCTGTCCACCCCTGTATTGTGGAATACCGGCGGCAAGCACCTGGAAAGCATCCTGCAGGTACCCGTGCTGGCCGGCGCCGCCGTGGCGTTGTGGCTGTTCGCGGCGCAGGGTCCCCTGATGGCCGCCCTGGTTGCGGCGGGTACGCTGATCGCCCGCGCGCTGGTCATCGCCACGGCCGCCTGCGTGCGACTGAAAGTCGACCCGGCCAGCATCGGCGCGATCGCCTGGCGCTCGGCGCTGTTGATGGCGGCGACCGCGGCCGGTGCCTATGCGGGCCAGGCGCTGGCGCCGCTGCAGCAGCTTGCCATTGTCCAGCTGGCGGCGGGACTCGTCGGCGGGGTCCTGCTCCCGCTCGTCGCCGTTCTGGCCTGGCCGGCCCTGATGGGACGGCGGGTGATCGATATGCTCGGCCGCTTCAGCCCGCCCGTGCCGGCGCGGCTGGGCGTGTACCTGCGCTCCAAATGCAGTATTGGATGAGAAACTAACATGACCGAAATACTGATCGTCCTCATTGTTGCGATGCTCGCGCTCGCGGCGCTGTTTGCGCTGGCGCTGGCGATGCACTGGGGTCACAAACGCGAACACGGCCTGGTGCCTTATGTGTTCTATATGTCAATTTTCGCGGGGGCGCTGTTCATTGCGATGATCGCACGCGATACCTCGCTCGCCGGACCGGTTGCCAACGTGGCGCGCAGTCCGATCGCAATCTGGATTGGCCGCTTGAGTTCGGCGTTCGTGCTGCTGGCCTGCGGCGAACGAATCATCAACCGGCTCGTTTCGACGCGGCCGGCGACACCGCTGCCGACCTTGCTGCTGGTCGGCTTCCTGTTGTTCTTTGCCACCAATATCGTCAGCCCGGCATTGTTCGGCCGCTATCCGAGCGTTTCCCACGACTACCTGTACGTGGGGATCTTCGGGACCGCCGTGCTGCTGTTCTCGATCCGCGACGTCGAAACGACGCTGGTCACGCTGCGTAATTCCCTGTTCGCATTCATTGTCGCCAGTTTCATGTTTCTCGTAGTTAAGCCGTCGAAAGTGGCGGACCTGGACTACGTGGGCCTGATCCCCGGACTGCACCTGCGCTTCATGGGCCTGGCGCCACACGCCAACATCCTCGGGCCGCTGTCCGTCATCTTCCTGATCTGCCTGTGGCGCTTCCCGTTCAAGCGGCGCTGGCTGACCTATGCCGCGGCGGGCTTCGGGCTGCTGGCACTGCTGCTGACCCAGTCGAAGACCAGCTGGATCGCGTTCCTGCTGACCGTCGGATGTATCAGCTACTACAGCTACCGCGACCTGATCGTGCACCGCATTGCCGACCATCGGCGGCCGTTGCTGCCGGTGGCGGTCGTGGGCGGCGCGATGCTGCTGTTGACGGCGATCGTGCTGGTACTGATGTTCGGCGACGTGGGGGCCAAGCTTGCCACCATCGCGAACTCGAAGGAGGGTGCCCAGCTGAGCAGTTTCAGCGGCCGCGACCAGATCTGGGAGGTCGCGCTGGAGGAATGGCGGCGCAATCCCGTGTTCGGGTATGGCCTGACGATCTGGAACACGGCCTTCCAGATGAGTATCCGCATGCCGTTCGCGGTCCACGCCCACGGGCAGTTCTTCCAGACCGTGTCGAGCGCGGGCACCGTCGGCCTGATCGGCCTCGTCGTCTATGCGCTGATCCTGATGTATCTCGTGATCAAGACGACACGTGTCAGTGGCGGCCTCACGCTGGCGCTGTTCCTGACCCTGCTGATGCGCAGCGTCAGCGAAGTGCCCTTGTTGATGACGGGCTTTGGCCTCGATACCATCGGCCACCTGTTGTTACTGATCGTGTTGACGGGCTATTATCATGCGCCGGCCGTGGCCAAAGCGGCGTCCCGGCGCCAGATGGTTGCGCCCGGCATGGGAATGACTGAGCGAGGAGTGGCTTGATGCTGTGTTCTGTGGTGGTCCCGGTTTATAACAAGGCCGCATATCTCGAACTTGCGATTACTTCGGTATTAAAGCAGACCCATCAGGATTGGGAACTTATCCTGGTCGATGACGGTTCCACCGACAACAGTGTCGAGGTGATCCGGCGCTTCACCGATCCACGCATTCGGCTGGTGCAGCAACCGAATGGCGGTGTTTCCCGGGCGCGCAATCGCGGCATTGATGCCGCCAAAGGCGAGCTCGTCTGTTTTCTCGATGCCGATGACTGGTACGGCCCGCATTATCTGGCCGCCCATGCGGAAATGGCGACGCGCCATCCCGACCAGCAGTATTTCGCCACCTGTTTCCGCTGGGTGCGCGATTATGTGGCGGCGGAGTGGAATGTTGCGCCACCGCAGCCCTTGCCGGTCGAGCTGGTGACGAATTTCTTCGAGCGCCGCAGCCACGACGGCAAGATGTGGCACACCAACTCCATCGCCATCCGGCGCTCCGTGCTGCAGGCCATGCAGCCCTGCTTCCCGGTCGGCGAATCGCTCGGCGAAGACCAGGATCTGTGGTTCCGCGTGGGTGAGCGGTATCCGTTGGTGTACTGCCCGTTACCGCTGGTTGCCTACCGCATGGACGTGGCAGGCAGCCTGGTGATCACGCAGGCTCGGCGCAAGCTGACCCCTGTGTACGAGCGGCTGGAACAGCGTGCGCTGGCCGGGCACATCCGTGGCAGCGAGGGCCGGGCCGCATTGCGCCTGGTGGCCCACGCCCGCGTCGGCATCGCGCGCCAGCATATGGAAGCCGGCGAGCGGGGCAGGGCACTGGCGGAACTGTGGCGGGGACGGCGGGCCTGGTCGCGCCATTGGATTGCGGCCGTGATGATGACGGTTGCGTTCTCGCCCGCCATGGCACGGCGGTGGAATGCGTGGCGCAAATCGCGCACACCGGAACTGATCACCGTCAATAAGAGCACGTCAACCTGACATAATGGCGAGCGAGGCCCCCCGGTTATCGCTCGTCCAGTCCGCTTACCCTTTTGCCGCCGGCCAGCCTGTGCTGGCAAGGCCGGGCGATATCCGCATCCAGGCCCCTTTTCGCATGGCATTCTCTGGCGGTAATTAAACGGCGATTACCGACGGTTAATCGTTTCCGTTTCCTCGTTAGCACCTCAATTAGCAAGCCGTAAAGTTAGTTGCACTTATGGCGAGGCAAATCCGCACTCGACAGTAAAATTCGCGTGGGGAAGCATGGCTCCCGGCTTGTCCTGCGGCAATAACTCCGTATAATGGACAATCATTCGAGCGCGGTCTTTCGTACTTCGCCCATCATTCGAGCCCCGACAGAAGACGCAGGCCCATCGGCGCTCCCCCCTTGTTCCCTGGAGAACCACTTGATGAAATTCCCTACACTTCGTTTCACTTGCGCCGTGCTCGCACTAAGCCTTGGGGTGGCCAGTGCTGCCCGGGCTGACTGGGCGGTGTCAAGTGATCCGCTGGTGGTCGTTGCCACGCCATCGAACATGCGCACCCAAGTACAGAATCCGCCGACGTTCGCGTGGCCGCGCCACTCGACGAACCCGGCTTCGTACGTGCTCGAGATCCGTTCCGGCACGACGGTGGTCAAGACGTTCACGGCCTTCCGCAACTGGTATCTGCCCGCCCTGGCACTGCAGAACGGCACGTACACCTGGCGCGTGCGCCCGTCCACGCTGACTGACTGGTCGTCCGATCGAACGTTCGTCATCGGGACGGAATCGCTCAAGTTCGAAGTGCCGGAAGACGACGTGCTGGTGCAGCGCATCCAGGCCCGGGCGCGCCCGCGCGGCCTGCAGGCCGGCCTGCCGCTGTACAAGGACTGGCCTGCCGAGATGCGAGCCGAACGCGGCACCTACATGACGCGCATGATCAACGGCACGCTCAACGCCGTCACGACCCTGGCCGACGTCAGCGATGCCCAGTGGCCGCTGGTCACGGGCAAGCTGCAGACCGCCGAGAATGCCGCACAGAACGCGTCGATCCGCAACGCCATCTCCGCGATCACCCGCCAGATGGAACAGGCAGGCCTGCTGTACCGCCTGACCGGCGAGACACGCTATCTTACCGAAGCGATCCGCCGCGGCGACAACCTGGCCTCGTTGAGCCCTACCGGCCCGACGAGCTACGAAAACCAGGACCAGGCAACGCGGGCGATTTCGCTCAGCCTGATGAAGACGGTCGACATGCTGGCCGGCGCGCTCGATTCGACGCGCCGCGCCCGCTGGGTGGAGAACGTGCGCGTGCGCGGCAATGCCATCTACGGGGCGCTCGCGCTGAGCAAAGGCGACATGGACCAGTATCCGCTCGACTCGCACAGCGGCACGAACATCGGTTTCCTGGCCCTGACGGCCACGTTGGCGATCGGCGAGTTCGCCGAGGCGAAGACGTGGTTCAATTTCTCCTACCGCGCGTATGTGAGCTCGCTCAGCCCATGGAGCGGCCCGGAGGGCGGCTTCGCCAACGGCACGGCCTATGGTGAATACACGATCGACCTGTCGCTGGTGATCTGGCAACCGCTGGCCCAGGCAACGGGTGTCAACCTGCTGGACAAGCCGTGGACGAAAGGTTTCCTGAACTTCTTCATGCAGATGATGCCTCCAGGCTCCAAGAACCACCTGTTCGGCGACGCCCATGAGACGGCCCCTGACATGCGCTACATGAAAGCCCTGGCCCTGCGGTTCAAGACGCCGGAAGCGGCATGGTACGCCCGCAACCTGCCGGGTATCGAGGACCCGCTGAGCTATCTGCAAGGTCCGTATCCGATGCCGGCAAATACGGTGGCGACGCCAACGCCGCCGGCCAACGCCGTGCTGTTCCCGTCGATCGGCTGGGCTGCCTTCCACAGCAATATGGCGGATGCTAACCGGACGTCGGTATATTTCAAGTCCAGCCCGTACGGCTCGTTCAACCACAGCCACGGCGACCAGAACAGTTTCGTGCTGAAGAAGGGCGGCATCCCGCTGATCACCGAGTCCGGCTATTACGACTGGTACGATTCGCCCAACTGGAACAACTGGTACCGCCAGACGAAGGCCCACAACGCGGTCACCTATGACGGTGGTATTGGCCAGTACATCACCGGCTGGCGCGAGCCCCGCAAGTACAACGGCAGCATCACCAGCTACGGCGACTATGGCAACACGTATTTCGTCGCGGGCAATGCCGCGCCGGCCTTTGGCGGGGCGCTGACGCAGAACACGCGGCGCGTCTGGTACATGCGCAACACGGATACCGTCGTCGTGCACGACACGCTGGCGGCCAACGTGCCACGCACGTATGAGTGGAACTTCCACACGCTGGCACCGATCGTCGCCAACACCAACGGCACGACGCAGGTCACGTACCAGGGCAAGACGGTGTGCCTGCGTTCGCTGACCAGCGGCACCCGTTTCGAAAAGCGCAGCGGTGGCCTGGTCAAGGCCGGGACGATGGAGGAACACGGTACGTATGTCCGGACGACGGCAGCTACCAAGGCCGAGTTCGTGGTTCTGCTGGACGTCGGATGCAAGAACACGCCGTACAGCATCACGGAAACCGCCAGCGGCCGTACCCTGACCGTCGGTCGCGACGTCCTGGCCCTGCCACGCTGAGCCGCGCCGGCAACCCACGAAAACCAGCCCTGCGGGGCTGGTTTTTTTTTGCCCGGGCAGCAGGCAATCATGCAACTGCTGCGCCGTTACCAGACCGCGCCCCGGCACGAAGTACCCCGGCCATGACGATGTGGGCGCTGCGCCCGCGCCGTCGTCACGCAGCCCCCACCGTACTTGGGTTGGTCACGCCGTGCAGCGGTGCAGGCAACCCCGGGAGGGACAGTGGTCCTGGCTACCGGACCGCGTATGGATGAGTTAGTTCGCGCGGAGGCGGTCGCGCGCGGAGCGGGCGCGGCGCGTGCCCAGCGCTCCGTGTACTGCCGGGATGGCGCTGGCGCTGGCAACCGCCGTGCGGGCAGCGCCGCGCAATGGCTGACGGTGACGGCTGCACAGCTACCGCCGGGTTCGACCGGCGATTTCGGCAGAAACCGCCGCTGGGCGGGCGGCGCCCGCCGGCCTTTGCTGGCGCCGTTCCTTGCTCACCGGAAAAGATCGAATGCCGCGGTAAAGTGTCTGGGATTAGCGACACTATTGATCAGAGCTTTTCTGGTCGGTCAAGGCCACAGGTGCCGTGCTGTAGGAACGCGCTGCTACTGTATGAATAGGGCTAATTCAGGTCCCGAAAACCATATGAATATGAATAGATAAGCCGCCAAGCCGCACTGGCTGCGGGTCTGCGAGAAAACGGCAACGCCAAAACGGAGTGTCGTGATATGGCGACACTCAATAATACTTTCCACAGAAAACTGATAAAAATTCCGGTAGCCAATCAATTTGTGCCGGTAATTCTCGAAACCACTTACAGAGCCAATGTTATATAGAGATTGAATCAAATAATGTTGCGCATATGCGACATCGCCTATCTTTTTTTGCCTATCAAACTTTTAACCATACTTTCATGCGAGAAGTATTGCCGTAATTTCGCGCAAAATGCCGTCAACTGTCCGTAAATAAATATACTATGATCAATATTTTTAATAGGAACTTATAGTTTCCAAACCAAAACTCGATGTCTGAATCTAGAATCCGGTCGTCAATAAATAGATGAGGGATCTATGTTTCAGACGAAATTCCGATTGTCACTGAGCTGCGCCGCAATCCTGGCCCTGACGGCCTGTGGCGCGGGCGACAGTGCCGACCAGACCGCCCCGACCGTCACGCATGCCGGCGCCACTGTCGCTGGCGGCGAAGCGGGACCGGCGAGCAATACCGTATCGCCCAAGCGCGCCGGCGGCGTCAGCGCAGCCGACGCCACGGTCGACGGCGACGACAGCGCCACGTCGGCCGTGACGCCCGCCCAGGCGTCGGCGTTCCTGAGCCAGGCAACCTTTGGCCCTACCGCGTATGAGATCGACCGCGTGGTCAAGATGGGGCGGCGCGCATGGATGAAGGAACAGTTCGGTGTCAAAGGCTTCCAGCACCGTGCCTACATGGACCACGCCGCGAGCAAGCTGATCAGCGGCTATTCGCTCACCGAGAGCCATTTCTTCCAGAGCTTCTGGCGCAATGCGCTGGTCGGCAGCGACCACTTGCGCGAACGCGTCGCCTTTGCGTTGTCGCAAATTTTCGTTGTCTCGTTCCAGGACGGCGCCGTGGCCCAGTATCCCCGCGGCGTGGCGTGCTATTACGACATGCTGAGCGAGAACGCATTTGGCAACTTCCGCGAGCTGCTGGAAGGGGTGGCGCGCAGCCCGGTCATGGGGATCTACCTGTCCCATATGCAGAACCGGCCGGAAACGGACTCCACGACGCCCGACGAGAATTTCGCGCGGGAGATCATGCAGCTGATGACGATCGGCTTGCATCAACTGAACCAGGACGGTTCGAAAAAGCTGAGCGGCGGGCAACCGATTCCCACCTACACCCATAATGACGTGGTCGGCCTGGCCAAGGTGTTTACCGGCTGGAGCTGGGGTGGCGGCAAGCCCGACGAGAAGGGCTTTACGGGCATTCTTACGTCGTCCAGCCCCAACCGCGACTGCCTGCCGATGCAAAACTACGCGGAATTCCACTCGACGTCGGAGAAGCGCTTCCTCGGCAAGACCGTCCCGGCCGGCGGTTCGGGCGAGGACGACCTGAAGATTGCCCTCGACACGTTGTTCAATCACCCGAACGTGGGGCCGTTCATCGCACGCCAGCTGATCCAGCGTCTCGTGACGAGCAACCCGAGCCCGGGCTATATCGCACGCGTGGCTGCGGCCTTCGCCAACAACGGCAGCGGCGAACGGGGCGACATGCAGGCCGTCCTGACGGCAATCCTGCTGGACGCCGAAGCCCAGCCGGGCGTCAATGCCGGCGCCGGCAAGCTGCGCGAGCCGATCTTGCGTGTCGCGCATTGGCTGCGCGCGTTCAATGCCCGCTCCACGTCGGGCACCTATCCGATCTGGTCGCTGGAAGACCCGCTGACGGGCGTCGCGCAAAATCCGATGCGCTCGCCATCCGTGTTCAACTTCTACCGGCCGAACTACACGCCGCCCCGTACCAGTATTGCCGACGCCGGCCTGACGGCACCGGAAATGCAGCTGACGGGTGAGACCTCCGTGATCGGCTACCTGAATTTCATGCAGATGGCAGTGCCGCGCGGCATCGGCCAGAACTATGACGTCAAGCCGGGCTACGGCGCGGAGCTGTCGCTGGCGCTGCAACCCGAGGCACTCGTCGACCGCGTGGACCTGCTCTTGCTGAACGGCAGCATGTCGCGCGCCTTGCGCACCCAGATCGTGCAGGCGATCGAGTCGCTGCGCGTGCCCGCCAGCCAGGGCGCCGCGCTCGAGCAGGTCAAGGCCAACCGTGTTTACCTGGCGGTCTACCTGACGCTGGCATCCCCAGAATATCTTGTGCAGAAATAAGGTTTTGCTATGGAACTGAATTCTTCCCGTCGCCGCTTCCTCGGCTCCGCCCTTTCGCTGGCAGGCGGCAGCGCCATGCCCCTGCTGGCCGGCCTCGGCGCTTCCGCCAACGCGAATGCCGCCAGCGACTACAAGGCGCTGGTCTGTGTGTTCATGAATGGCGGCAATGACGCCTACAACACGGTCCTGGCCACCGATCCCGACTCCTGGAGCCAGTACCAGCGCTATCGCTCGACGTCGAACACCGCGTCGATCTCGCTGCCGGCCGCGACCAGCAACGGCGGGGTGCAGCGCATCTACCCCACCACGATCCAGAATGGCCGCAACTTCGGCCTGCATCCGGCGCTGGGTCCACTGCGCCTGATGTTCGACGTCGGCCGTGCCGCGGTGGTGGCGAACGTGGGCACGCTCGTGCAGCCCACCTCGATCGCCGAATACCGCAATGGCACCGCGCTGCTGCCGCGCGAGCTGTTCTCCCATAACGACCAGCAGTCCGTCTGGCAGTCGTCGCAGCCGGAAGGTGCGTCGTACGGATGGGGTGGGCGCATCGGCGACCTGGTCGCTGCGGGCAACAGCAAAAACACGTTCACGTGTATTTCCACGGCGGAGAACGCGGTATTTGTCAGCGGCAGGACGATGACGCAATACCAGCTCAGCCCCGCCGGCGTACCCAGCGTGCTGTCGATGAACGGCACGCTGTTCGGCGCCCACAACCATCCGCTCGCGGCCGTCATCGCGCCGAGCAGTCGTAACCTGATCGAGAACGAGTACAGCGCCGTCACCCGGCGGGCCCTGGAAACGCAGAGCGTGCTGGCGGCGGCGATGGCCGCCGACGGTGCCGGCGGCATCCCCGCGCCCTCCCTGTATATCAGTCCCATCACCGGTGCGCGCAGCGTCAATCCGCTGGCCGTGCAGTTGCAGACGGTAGCCAGGGTCATCGCGGGCCGCCGCACCCTGGGCGTCAAGCGCCAGGTGTTCTACGTCAGCCTGAGCGGCTTCGATACGCATGCGAACCAGAAGACCCGTCACAGCGAACTGATGGGCAAGCTGGCCCATGCGCTGGCGTATTTCGACCAGATCACGGGCAACCTGATGGGTGTCAACATGCGCGAACAGGTCACCGCTTTCACCGCCTCCGACTTCGGCCGCACCCTGGTCTCGAACGGCGACGGTACCGATCACGGCTGGGGCGGGCACCATTTCGTGGTCGGCGGCGCCGTGCGCGGACACGATGTCTATGGTTACTTCCCGCAGATCGGCCTGCAGCACGGCCAGGACGTCGGGAATGGGGCACTGCTGCCAAACATTTCTGTGGATCAATATGGCGCCACGCTGGCGCGCTGGTTCGGCGTGCCGCCCGGACACCTCGACGACGTATTCCCCAACCTGAAGAACTTCAGCACCCGCAATCTCGGCTTCATGGGGTGATGGCCGGGTTGCCGCCGGGACGGAACGGCTGCACGAGATTTACCGTGTGCTACAATTATCGTTAATGCAATTTTTGCCAACGCCGTTTGGAGAACAGAACGATGATTTACTGCGCACGCAAGCTCGTGCAGGGCGCTGCCGGAGGCCAACGATGATTCATATCCTGCAAACGCCATCGGGGGGGTATCGCGACATCACCCAGTACCTGGTGGCGCGCGGCGCAAAGGTGACGGTGCTGGGTGGGGAAGACCAGGCGGCGGTACGGTTTCATGGCAAGAGCGCGATCCTGCGCGCCATGCTGTCGCCGCACCTGCTCAAGGCGCGCGGCCTGTGGACGCGGCACGATACCGTGCTGGCGATCGGCTGGCAGGCGCTGTCGCTGCAGATGCTGATCAAGCTTGGCGTACTGCCGCGCCCGGCGAAATTCCTGGTGCTTGCCTGTTTCGTGCACAATGCGCGGCTGCGCAAGATCATCAACCGGTTGTGGCGCCTGGTGCGCGGTCCCGGCCTGGGCTTCGTCACGTTCTCCCAAGGCGAGAGCCGCAACCTGATCGAACAGTGCGGTATCGCGCCGGAAAACGTCCATTTCCACCTGTGGCGCCAGGATCTCGACGGCCGCGCGCAGGACGACGCGCGCACGGACGACGGCTCCATCTTCGCCGGCGGCTACTCCAATCGCGACTATGAACTGCTGCAGGTGGCGGCCGCCGACCTGCCGGCCCCGCTGGTCATCGTCGCCTCGATGCGCAATGGCCTGGCGCAGCCGGCCAGCGAGCGGACCAAGCTTTACCTCGACCTGTCCGAGCCCGAATTCGAGGCGCTGCTGGCGCGCTGCCGCGTGGTGGCGATGCCGCTGCGCAGCCAGGGCGAAGCCTGCGGCCAGAGCGTGCTGCTGCGCGTGCTGCGGAACGGCAAGCCCATGATCGCGACCCGCCACGAATCGATCGAGGCCTACCTGGGCCGCGACTACCCCGGTTTCGTGCCGCCTGGCGACGTCGAGGCGATGCGCGCCGCGCTGTCGCGTGCATTGACGGACGCCGCGTGGCGGGCGCAACTGTCCACCAGTATCGAGGCGGCCGCGCGCCAACTCGACAAGCAGGGGGAACCCGGTGCCGACATCGAGCGTTTCCTGTTGGCCTGAGCAATATGAGCAATACAAATGAAGCAAGCACGGGCCGCGGCCGGCCCGTCAGGATCCTCCAGCTCGTGCCCGAGGCATTGCCGACATTCCGTGCGGATGTGGCCGTGCTGTTCGGTAAATACCTGCCCCGCTATGGCGTCGAGTGCGACGTGGTGGGCAAGGGCAGCAAGGCGGCCGTGCAGGAGCAGGGCTTTGCGTCCGTGCGCCGCGCGCCGCTGGGTGCCCGCTGGAAAACCGAGTTGTCGTTCGCCTGGCTCTGCCTGCGTACGATGCTGTCGGCACGGCGCGGCCAGTGCGACGTGATCCAGGCGCGCGACATGGTCAGCCTCGGTACCGCCGGCCTGCTCATCGCAAGGCTGCGTGGAATCCGGTTCGCCTACTGGATGTCATTCCTGATGTGCGAGGCCCGCATCGACCGGGCTCGCGCCCGCCTGCGCGCCGGTGGCGGATTGCGCGACCGCCTCGTGCTGCTGAAGGGACTGGCCGAATATGCGCTGTTGCACAAGGTAGTGCTGCGCCATGCGGACCATGTCTTCGTGCAGAGCGACGCCATGCTGGAACTGCTGGCCAGCCAGGGCGTGCCGCGCGAGAAGATGAGCGCCGTGCCGATGGGCGTCGATATGGAAGTGCTGTCGACGCGGCCACAACCGCGCCGCCTGCCGGGCTGGGAAGGGGTGCCGCTGCTGGCGTACCTGGGCACGCTGGACCCGATGCGCGACATCCACATGGTCATCGACGCGCTGGTGCTGATCCGCCGCAACTACCCGACCGCGCGCCTGCTGCTGGTCGGGGACGCCCCGCACAAGGTCGATGTCGAGCGCCTGCTGGCCCACGCCGCGGCGTCGGGCGTTGGCGATGCCGTGCATGTCACGGGCTGGCTGCCGTCGGCGGAAGCATGGCAGTTGCTGGCCGGGGCGGACGTGGCCGTCTCGTATTTCCCGCGCGGTACCGTGCTGGATACGAATTCGCCCACCAAGATCCTCGAGTACATGGCGCTCGGCATTCCGAGCCTGGGCAACGACAATCCCGACCAGCAGATGGTGATGCTGGAATCGCAAGCCGGCTGGCTCACGCCCAGCACGCCGGAGGGATTGGCCGAGGCGGCGTGCGGCGTGCTGGCCGATCCGCAGGGCGCGGCCCGGCGTGCCGCCGCGGGCCCGCCCTACATCGAATCGAAACGAAGCTATCGCGTGCTGGCCGAAGGGGTGGCACGACGTTACGCGGCGCTGCTGGCGACCCGCTGACCGGACATTTGGAAAGACCATGAAGAAAATTGTAATGATGGGCACGAGCCGGGGCACGAAGGGCGGTATCGCCTCCGTGGTCCAGGTGTACGAGGACGCGGGCCTGTTCGGCCGCTTCCCGATTCGCTATATCGCCACCCACCGCGACGGTGGCGCGCTGGGCAAGGTGCGGGCGATGCTGTGTGCCTATGTGACGTTGCTGGGAATGCTGCTGCGCGGCCAGGTGGCATTGCTGCACGTGCATCTGGCGTCGCGGGCCAGCTTCTGGCGCAAATACCCCATCTTCCTGTTGGGCCGCCTGTTCGGTGTCCCCACGATCCTGCACCTGCACGGTGGCGGATTCATGAAGTTCTATGAAGAAGAATGCGGCAAGCTGCGCAAGTGGATGGTGCGCAACGTCTACGACAACGCAACCCACGTGCTGGTGCTGTCGGGCCAGTGGGAGCGCTGGGTGCGGTCGATGACGCGCAATCCGAATGTCCAGGCGCTGTACAATCCGGTCATTGCGGAGCCGACCACCGTACCCTGGTCCGCACGCGATGCCGGCACCGTGCTCGTGCTCGGACGCCTCAACCGCGCCAAGGGCACGTACGACCTGCTGCAGGCGGCGGCGCAGCTGCCGGCCGAGCTGGCGCACGCACGCCTGCGCCTCGGTGGCGATGGCGAAATCGAGCAAGCCGGCGCGGCGGTGCGCGAGCTGGGCCTGCAGGACCGGGTCGACCTGCTGGGATGGGTCGGTCCCGCCGACAAGCCCGCGCTGCTCAATACGGCCACCGTGTACGCGCTGCCGTCCTACCACGAAGGTTTGCCGATGAGTGTGCTGGAAGCGATGGCGGCGGGCCTGCCGGTCGTGACCACGCCCGTGGGCGGGATTCCGGAAGCCGTGACGGATGGCGTCGAGGGCTTCCTGGTCGAGCCGGGCGACGTCACCGCGCTGCGCGACCGGCTGCAACTGCTGTTGAGCGATCGGGCGCTGGCGCAGCGCATGGGCGAGGCGGGGCGCCGCAAGGTGGAGCAGCTGTTCCTCAGCTCGACGATCATGCCGCGCGTCGAACGGCTGTACTTACAGCTCGGCGCCGCGCCCAGCGGCCCGGCCGCGCAGGCGGGCACGCTGGCAGGCAAGGGCGCTGCGCCGAACTGACGGGGCAGGCCGGCAAGGTCAAAAGCCCGCGCGGCGCCTGGTGGCGCCACGCGGGCTTTTTGTTTGGGATCGAGCTTGGCCGCGTGTTGCCGGCGGCATGCGCTCGACGGCAGAATAATCACGCCGCAGCTGTGCCGCGCGCAGCGGTCGTGCCCTTTGTCATGCCGTGCCGATGGGCTACTTCAGCGGCCTGGGCACAGCGCCTGCCCGCCGCGCGCAAGGCGGTCAGTTCTGGCCCGAACGCAGCGCCTTGGCGCCTGGCCACTCCTGGGCGACCCACTTGAACTTGCCGCTTGGCTGCAGCGGGATGTCGTCGACGACGCGCACGGTCGTGCGCACCTTGTCGGTGACCAGCGTCTGCACGTTGTGCAGAAGCTTCTGCTCGTCGGCCGTGCTGAAGCCAGGCTCGGCGACGATCCGGACTTCCCAGGTGCCCGGGCCGACCTGCGCCATCTGCGTCTTGCTGATGCGCTCCATCGACTTCAGCGCGAAGGTGATGATGGAGGCGCTGATGGGATTGTTTTCGCTGTCGTACAACTGGTCTTCCACCTTGCCGGACGAGAGTTCGATGCGGGGATAGTGCCGGCCGCATGGGCAGGTGCCGGCCACCCAGCGGGCCTTGTCGGAAATGCGGTAGCGCAGCAGTGGCATCACATGGTTGAGCAGGGTGGTGCCCACGACATAACCGAAATCGTCCGTCGGGTTGTTGCGCTCGTCAAGGATCTCGACGTACGAGTATTCCGTATTCAGGTGATAGTGGCCGTGTTCGCACTGGGCGGCAAACGCGATGCGCTCGGCCATGCCATAGAAGTCGAAGATGCGGCAGCCGAACGCGCGCTCGATCTGTTCCCGCTGGGTTGGATACACCGGCTCGGAACCCGTCACGACGGCACGCAGGCGCAGCGGGTGGCCCAGCTGCTCGGCGGCCCGCGCCAGCTCGTAGGCCGACGACGGGTAGGCCCGCAACTGCGCCGGGCCCAGCGCGGCGATCCGGTCCAGCATGACACCGGCGTTCTTCGACGTCAGGTGCCGCGTGGACACGAACAACTGCTTGCCGTAACGGTCCCACAGCCAGAAGGGCGGCTTGCCGTCCGCCGTTACCGGTATCTGGTCGCCGCGCAGCACGACCTGGGCGCTGCCGTTGCGATAACCGTTCCATGCCCAGAACTGCAGGTGGAACGCTTCTTCCCAAATGACGGAATCGAGGCTGCGGAACACTTCCAGCGGCGTGCCCGACGTACCGCTGGTCTTGCCGAGCGGCCACCATGGCCGCGCCTTGCCGCCGTTGGGATAGTACTGTGCGCGGTGCGCCACCAGGTCGGCCTTCGCCACCACGGGATAGTGCTGGCTGAGCCAGGCGCGCGGGTCCGCGTCCGGCGGACATGCGGGCACGGTGGCATAGCGAGGCAGGCGCCGGCGGGCCGTTTCCAGCGTTTGCCGCAGCAGCTGGTCCTGCCGTGCCAGCATGGCATCGCGCGGCAGTTTCTCGCGGTCGATCAGTTGCTTTGCACGGTTGAGCGCGGCGGGGTTGCGCCGGACGAGGTGACGCGTAAGGAGTGACAGGTTCTTCGCAAGAGTCGACGGCATACGATTTCGCTCCGCAGGATGCCGCGGAATGTTGTGAGGGTTGGTTAAATATCAATAAATCGACCACACTATAGCTCTACATGTGGCGGTGCGTCAATTTCGTTACTGTCCAGTACGGCCCGATTGGCGGCAGGCGGATATGGTATGATTGTTGTCTGGTTGTTAACGCAATATGTCACGATCGTGAAAGGACACAGCACGTATGTCATCGTTGGCTTGGAAGATCAATCGCCTGAAACTGATGGGTGCCCCCGAGATTGCATGGCGCGTGCGTCAGCTGGTACAGAAGAAAGCCAGCAAGGTCGGGATCGGACTCGTCGCCAAGGCGCCAGCGCCTGACCTCGCCTCCACTGGCGCGACGTTCATCGCCGACGCCGCCGCCAACGTTGATATTGCCGCGTTGCGGCAAGCGGCGGACGCCATCCTGGCCGGCCGCTGGAACGTGTTCGCCATGCGCGGCCTGAACCTGGGTTTCCCGCCGCAATGGAACCGCGACCCGAAGACGGGCACGGTCGCGCCCATGAAGCTGGGCAAGGCCATCGACTACCGGCGCGAAGCCGTCGTTGGCGACATCAAGTACCTGTGGGAGCCCAGCCGCCACCTGGAGCTGGTGACGCTGGCGCTGGCCTGGCGCGCCAGTGGCGAGCAGCGCTATGCCGCCGGCGCACGCCTGCTGCTGGAGTCATGGTTCGACCAGTGTCCCTACCCGAACGGTGTGCATTGGACCAGTTCGCTCGAGCTGGCCGTGCGCTTGCTGAACTGGGCGTTTGCGTGGCAGTTGCTGGGCGGTGCCGACAGCGCACTGTTCAAGGGCGCGGAGGGCACCCGGTTCCAGCGCCGCTGGCTCGACAACATCTACCAGCATTGCCACTTCATCCGCGGCTATTTCTCCCGCCACTCGTCGGCCAACAACCATCTGTTCGGTGAGTACATGGGCTTGTTTGTCGCCAGCGTGCAATGGCCGTGCTGGCCGGAAAGCGCGCGCTGGCAGGCGCTGGCGCGCCGTGGCCTGGAAGCGGAAGCGCTGAAGCAGAATACGGAAGACGGCGTCAACAAGGAGCAGGCCATCTATTACCAGCACGAGGTAATGGACATGATGCTGCTGTGCCATCACATCGGCCAGGCCAACGGCGCCGGCTTCTCGGCCGCATACCTGGAGCGGCTCGAACGCCTGGCCGAGTTTGTCGCCGCGCTGATGGATGCAGGCGGCAACGTGCCGATGACGGGCGATGCCGACGATGCCCAGATGGTGCGGCTGGCGTACGAGCCGGGCTGGAGTCCGTACCGCTCGTTGCTGGCCAGCTGTGCGCTGCTGTTCCAACGCGGCGACTTCAAGCGCAAGGCGGGCCGGCTGGACGACAAGAACCGCTGGCTGTCCGGTGCCGACGGCGCCGCCCGCTGGGAGGCGCTGGCGGCGGCAGGCGAGGAAAAGCCCGTGCTGGCGTTCCCGCAAGGCGGTTACTACCTGCTGGGCAGCCACTTCGGCACCGAACGGGAGGTGCGCATCGTTGTCGATTGCGCACCGCTGGGCTACCTGTCGATTGCCGCGCACGGCCATGCCGACGCGCTGGCGTTTACGTTGTCGGCCGCCGGCGAGGAATTGCTGACCGACCCGGGCACGTACGCGTATCACACGCAGAAGGCGTGGCGCGACTATTTCCGCAGCACCGCCGCACACAACACGGTGCAGGTGGATGGCCAGGACCAGTCCGAGATCGGCGGCAATTTCATGTGGTTGCGCAAAGCCAACGCCAAATTGCTGGGCCATGCTCCGCAGGAGGCCGTGCAGGTGTTCGAGGGCGAGCAGGATGGCTACCGCCGCCTGGCCGACCCCGTGCTGCATCGGCGCCGGATCGATTTCGATCCTGCCCGCAACGTCCTGGTGGTCCTCGATACGCTGGAGTGCCGGGGCGCGCACGAGGTCGCACTGCACTGGCATTTTGCGGAGACATGCCGTGTGGAAGGCCGGGCCCAGGCGCTGTTCGCCCTGGGGCACCGGTCCCGCCTCGACATGCAGTGCTCGTTCGGTGACGGTCCGGAATTGCTGCGCAGCAGCGAAGCGCCGATGGGCGGCTGGATCTCGCGCCGCTTCGACGAAAAGGAAGGCATCACCACCGCCGTCTGGCGCGGTCGCATCCAGGGGACGACGCGGATCGAGACGACGATCGCATTGTCGCTGGCCTGAGCCGGCCGGTCGCGCACGGACCGGGCTCTCCCTTATTGACCAGCAGAATGTAATTGACATTTTTATATCACTGGCGCTACCCTTGCGGTTGTTACATTGTCACGGCAAGGGTCGTGGGCAGCGAGGGCGCTGCCGCGGCCACGTGCGTATTTTTTGCGCTGCCGCAAAAGTTGCGTTCTGTTTCAATTGTCACGCTGTTGTTGTAAAACATATATTAGAATAGCGGATGCGGCCGGCACTCTGCGGTACCGACGGGGACAGTAATACGGTATGGCGAGGCCCGGCAGGCCGTGGCGGCACGAGCCAACCCACGCACAGGGCAAGGCCGGGCTCGGGGTCGCAAGAATTGTTGCGTTGCAGCGAAGCGCTTGCGGCGGCTGGAACTAGGGCTGGCTGCCGACAGGCGGATGTCCGCGCGGCGGTGCGCCGGCGGCGAAACACCAAACATTTAAGGAGCAGTATCTTGAAAATCAGTATCTTTGGCTTGGGCTATGTGGGGGCAGTGTCGGCCGGTTGCCTGGCAACGGACGGACATGATGTGATCGGTGTGGACCCGAACCGCACCAAGGTGGACCTGATCAACCAGGGCACCACCCCCATCATCGAGAAAGACATCGGCGAGATGATTTCCAAGACCGTCAAGGACGGTATGCTGCGCGCCACCACCGATGTTCGCGATGCCGTGCTGAACACCGACATGTCGCTGATCTGCGTGGGTACCCCGTCCCAGCTGAACGGCAACCTGGACCTGTCGCACGTGCGCAAGGTCTGCGAGCAGATCGGCGAAGCGATCAAGGAAAAGGACAGCTTCCACGTCGTCGTGGCCCGCAGCACGATGCTGCCAGGTTCCATGCGCGCCGTCGTCATCCCGACCCTGGAAGCGGCCTCGGGCAAGAAGGCCGGCGTCGACTTCGGCGTTTGCAACAACCCGGAGTTCCTGCGCGAAGGCACGGCGGTGTATGACTACTACCATCCGCCCAAGACCGTCGTGGGCGAGACCGACGAGCGCGCCGGCGAAATGCTGGTCAAGCTGTACGAGAAAATGGAAGCGCCGCTGGTGCGCACCGACGTCGAGACCGCCGAAATGGTCAAGTACACCGACAACACGTGGCACGCCGTCAAGGTCGCCTTCGCCAACGAGATCGGCAATATCTGCAAGGCCGTGGGCATCGACGGCCACAAGGTCATGGAGATCTTCTGCCAGGACACCAAGCTGAACCTGTCGCCGTACTACATGAAGCCGGGCTTCGCGTTCGGTGGTTCGTGCCTGCCGAAGGACGTCCGCGCGCTGACCTACAAGGCCCGTTCGCTGGACCTGGAACTGCCGCTGCTGGACTCGATCCTGCCATCGAACCGCAAGCAGGTGGAGAAGGGCGTCAACATGATCGTCGACAAGGGCAACCGGAAGGTCGGCATCCTGGGCTTCTCGTTCAAGGCCGGTACCGACGACCTGCGCGAATCGCCGCTGGTGGACGTGATCGAACACCTGCTGGGCAAGGGCTACGAATTGAAGCTGTACGACAAGAACGTCAACCTGGCCGCCCTGACCGGCGCCAACCAGGACTACATCCTGAACCACATTCCGCACATCTCGAAGCTGATGGTGAACTCGATGGCCGAAGTGCTGGCGTTTGCCGACACGGTCGTCATCGGCAACGGCGCCGCCGAATTCAAGGAAGTGCCGGCGCTCCTGAAGGACGGCCAGGTCATCGTCGACCTCGTGCGCATCAGCAAGGAGCAGAGCGGAGGTCAGTACGATGGCATCTGCTGGTAAACCGGTCCAGCGCGGCGGCCACGGCCGCCGGGTCCTGATCCTGGTCGAGAACCTGCCGTCGCCGTTCGACCGCCGCGTGTGGCAGGAAGCCACGACGCTGTATGCGCACGGCTACCAGGTGTCGATCATCTGCCCGACCGGCAAGGGCCATGAAAGCCGCTACGAGGAAATCGACGGCATTCATATCTACCGCTACAAGCTGCCGCTGGAAGCGGAAGGCGCGAAGGGGTACGCGATCGAGTATTCGGCTGCGCTGTTCCACACCTTCCGCCTGGCGTGGAAGGTCAAGCGCGAGCGCGGCTTCGACATCATCCATGCGTGCAATCCGCCCGACCTGTTGTTCCTGATCGGCGGCTTCTTCAAGCTCTTCATGGGCAAGAAGTTCGTGTTCGACCACCACGACATCAATCCGGAGCTGTACGAGGCGAAGTTCGGCCGGCGCGATTTCTTCTACAAGCTGATGGTGCTGTTCGAGCGCTGGTCGTTCAAGACGTCCGACGTGTCGATCGCCACCAACGAATCGTACAAGCGCATCGCCATCGAGCGCGGTGGCATGGACCCGGACAAGGTGTACGTCGTGCGCAGCGGTCCGAAGCTCGATCGCCTGCGGGTGCTGCCGCCGGTGGCAAGCCTGAAGAAGGGCAAGCGCTTCCTGGTCGGCTACGTGGGCGTGATGGGCGCGCAGGAAGGCATCGACCTGCTGCTGGAAGCGGCCCGCCACCTGATCGTCGACATGGGACGCAAGGACGTGCACTTCGGCCTGGTGGGCGGCGGCACGTCGCTGGAGCAGATGAAGCAGCTGGCCGTGAAGATGGGCATCGCCGATCACGTCACGTTCACGGGCCGCGTGCCCGACCAGGACCTGCTGGAGATGCTCAACACGGCCGACGTCTGCGTCAACCCGGACGTGGCCAACGACATGAACGACAAGTCCACCATGAACAAGATCATGGAGTACATGGCGCTGGGCAAGCCGATCGTGCAGTTCGACCTGGTCGAAGGCAAGGTCTCGGCCCAGGAAGCGTCCCTGTATGCGTTGAAGAACGACCCCGTGGACATGGCCAGGAAGATCGCCGAACTGCTGGACGATCCGGCGCGGCGCGAACGCATGGGCGCCTACGGCCGCCACCGCGTGGTCAACGAACTGGAATGGGAATACGAGGCACCGAAGCTGCTGGCGGCCTACGAGCGGCTGTTCTCGGCCAATGCTCCGCTGCCCGGTGCGGTACCGCCATCTTATAAAGGAAGCTGAATGAAAATCCTGGTTACCGGAGGCATGGGCTATATCGGCTCGCATACGGTCGTGGAGCTGGCGCAGGCCGGACATGACGTCGTGGTGGTCGATAACCTGTCGAACGCGGATGCGTCCGTGCGCGAGCGCGTCGCGAAGATCACGGGCAAGTCGTTCGAGTTCGTCGAAGCGGACATCCGCGACCGCGCCGCCATGGAGGCGGCTTTCGCGGCCCACAAGGTTGATGCGGTGATCCACTTCGCCGGCCTGAAGGCCGTGGGCGAGTCGGTGGCGCAACCGCTGCGCTACTACGACAACAACGTCTCGGGCAGCGTCGTGCTGTTCGAAACGATGGCCAAGTTCAACGTCAAGTCGCTCGTGTTCAGTTCCTCGGCGACCGTGTACGGCGACCCGGCCACGGTACCCATCACGGAAGACTTCCCGCTGTCGGCGACGAACCCGTACGGCCGCAGCAAGCTGATGATCGAAGAGATCCTGCGCGACCTGTACAAGGCCGACAGCTCCTGGTCGATCGCATTGCTGCGCTACTTCAATCCGGTCGGCGCGCACGAGAGTGGCCTGATCGGCGAGGAGCCGAGCGGCATCCCGAACAACCTGCTGCCCTACGTGGCACAGGTGGCCGAGGGCCGGCGCGAGTTCCTGTCGGTCTATGGCGGCGATTATCCGACGCCGGACGGCACGGGCGTGCGCGACTACATCCACGTCGTCGACCTGGCCATTGGCCACGTCAAGACACTGGACAAACTGGCGACAGGGTCTGGCATTTATACCTACAATCTTGGAACGGGCCGGGGTAACAGTGTCCTGGAAATGGTCCGCGCCTTCGAGGCCGCCAGCGGCCGGAAGGTTCCATACAAGATCGTCGACAGACGACCCGGAGACATTGCGTCGTGCTATGCCGATACGGCCCGCGCCGAAAGCGAGCTGGGTTGGAAAGCACAATATGACATCGCGCGCATGTGCACCGATGCATGGCGCTGGCAATCCTCACCGAAATAACTTCCGAAGGGGTTACAGATGAAAGCAATGATCCTCGCTGCCGGCAAAGGCACGCGCGTCCGCCCACTGACCTACGAACTGCCCAAGCCGATGATTCCGATCCTGGGCAAGCCGGTCATGGCGTACCTGGTGGAGCACCTGGCCCGCTACGGCGTGACCGAAATCATGGTCAACGTCAGCTACCTGCACGAAAAGATCGAAGAGTATTTCGGCGAAGGCCACCAGTTCGGTGTGCAGATCGGCTACTCGTTCGAGGGCTACACGAATGACGATGGCGAAGTCGTGCCCGAGCCGCTGGGTTCGGCCGGCGGCATGAAGAAGATCCAGGAATTCGGCGGTTTCTTCGACGAGACCACGATCGTCCTGTGCGGCGACGCGCTGATCGACCTGGACCTGAAGTCCGCGCTGTTCGAACACCGTCGCAAGGGCGCGCTGGCCACCGTCATCACGCGCGAAGTGCCCCTGGACAAGGTGTCCAGCTATGGCGTCGTCGTCAGCGACAAGGATGGCCGCATCACAGAATTCCAGGAGAAGCCGTCGCCGGAAGAGGCCAAGTCGAACTGCGCCAGCACGGGCATCTACATCTTCGAACCGGAAGTGATCGACCTGATTCCCGCCGACCGGCCATTCGACATCGGCTCCGAGCTGTTCCCGCTCTTGGCGGAGAAGGGCATGCCATTCTACAGCCAGACGCGCAAGTTCAACTGGATCGACATCGGTTCCGTCAAGGATTACTGGGAAGTACTGCAAGGTGTCTTGCTGGGTGAAGTGACCAACATGGCGGTGCCGGGCATCCAGGTCGACGAGGGCCTGTGGGTCGGCCTGAATACGAGCATCGACTGGAGCGAAGGCACGAAGATCGATGGGCCTGTCTACATCGGCTCGGGCGTCAAGGTCGACGCGGGCGCCACGATTATCGGGCCCACCTGGATCGGCCACGGCAGCCACATCTGCGCTGGCGCCACCGTGACGCGCAGCGTGCTATTCGAGTACACCCGAGTGTTACCGGATGTTACGCTCGACGAATTGATCGTCTTCAAGGATTATAGTGTGGACCGCGCTGGTGAAATGAAGCATATTTCGCAATACGAGTCGGGTGAGTGGGCCAACGCACGCGACCGCCGTGCCGCGCGGCGCCGGGAAGAACCGACCGCAGAATTACATCAATTACAACAGAAAAAAGCATGAAGATATATCCCGTCATCCTGTCCGGCGGCGCCGGCACCCGCTTGTGGCCCCTGTCGCGTGCGGCCCTGCCGAAGCAGTTGCTGCCCCTGGTCAACGACAAGACCATGTTGCAGGACACGGCGCTGCGCGTGACTGGCCGGCCGAGCGGCGCGGCGCAGCTGATGCAGCCGCTGATCATCTGCGGCAACGAACACCGTTTCCTCGTTGCCGAGCAGCTGCGCGAAATCAACGTCAAGCCCCTGGGTATCCTGCTGGAGCCGGAAGGCCGCAATACCGCACCCGCGGTGGCCGCCGCCGCGCACTTCCTGAAAGGGATCGATCCGGAAGCGGTCATGCTGGTACTGCCGGCCGATCACGTGATCGCCGATACCGAGGCTTTCCACGCCGCCATCGCGCGTGCCGCGAACCTGGTGCAGAACGGTGCGCTGGCGACGTTCGGCATCGTGCCGACGGGGCCGGAGACGGGCTATGGCTACATCAAGAGCGGCGAGCCGCTGCCGACGGAAGACCGCGGCTACAAGGTCGAGCGTTTCGTCGAGAAGCCCGACCGCGCCACCGCCGAGGGCTTCGTGGCCGCCGGCAATTATTACTGGAACAGTGGCATGTTCCTGTTCCAGGCGTCCAGCTACCTGAACGAACTGGAGCAGTTCCAGCCGGCGATTGCCAGCGCCAGCGCGGAAGCGGTCACCAAGGGCTATCGCGACCTGGACTTCTGCCGCCTGGACGAGACCGCGTTCGCCGCCAGCCCATCCGATTCGATCGACTATGCCGTCATGGAGCACACCCGCCATGCCGTCGTCGTCCCCGCTTCGATCGGCTGGAGCGACGTAGGGTCCTGGTCCGCGCTGTGGGAAGTGCAGGAACGTAACGAGGATGGCAACGCCTGCCGCGGCGACGTCTACCTGGACGGCGTCAAGAACTCGCTGGTGCGCGCGGAAAGCCGCTGCGTGGCCGTGATCGGCGTGGAGGATGTCGTCATCGTGGAAACCAACGATGCCGTCCTCGTGACCCACAAGGATCAGGTCCAGCGCGTCAAGCACGTGGTCGAACACCTGAAGTGCCAGGACCGCACCGAACACCTGCACCATACCAAGGTCTACCGTCCGTGGGGCTGCTACGAAGGCATCGACATCGGCGATCGCTTCCAGGTCAAGCGCATCACGGTCAATCCGGGCGGCAAGCTGTCGCTGCAGATGCACCATCACCGTGCCGAGCACTGGATCGTGGTGTCCGGTACCGCGAAGGTTACGTGCGGCGACAAGGTCCAGCTGCTGACGGAGAACGAATCCACGTACATCCCGATCGGCATGAACCACCGCCTGGAAAATCCCGGCAAGCTGCCGCTGCACCTGATCGAGGTCCAGTCCGGCAGCTACCTGGGCGAGGATGACATCGTCCGCTTCGAGGACGTCTACCAGCGCGCTTGATCGAGGCGCAACGGGCGAAGGCCGCGCAGCGTGCAGATGCTGGGCGGCCTTTGCTTTTTCAGGCCGCGACCGGCACGCAGTGCTGGCGCGGGCGAGGGGCGCGCCGCGATCCTCGTGCCGCACCCGATATGATAAAATTTCAACACTTTTCGCGCGCCGATCGCGCCCCGGCGCACGCACCGCCACCGCGGCGATTTTCCTGACACCACCTCAAGCTTACGAAAGCGTCATGCAATCCTCTCGCTACGCCTACCTGGACGGCATTCGCGGCATTGCCGCGCTGCTGGTCATGCTCCGTCACTCCGATCACCTGCTGGGCATGGCAACTTACCGCAGCTATCTGGCCGTCGACCTGTTCTTCCTGTTGAGCGGTTTTGTTATTGCCCATGCCTACGATGGGCGGCTGCGCGACGGCGTCATCGGTTTTGGCGAGTTCGTGCGCATCCGTGTGATTCGCCTGTACCCGGTCTATGCGTTGTCGATCGTCCTGGCGGCGGCCGTCACGGTACTGGCGTTTGTCGTTGGCGGCAAACTGAACGCCAACATGCTGACCCAGCTGTCGATGGCCACGGCCATGACGCTGCTGTTCCTGCCATTCCCGGTAAGTTGGAGCAACTACCTGTTCCCCCTCAATCCGGTGTGCTGGTCCCTGTTCTTTGAACTGATCGTTAATTTCGCGTATGGTGCGCTGCGTTCGAAGCTCTCCGACCGCGTGCTGAAGCTGATCGCGCTGGCTGCTGCGATCGTCTGTGCCGCAGGTGCGCTGAAGACCGGGTCGCTGGATCGTGGCTGGGCATTCTCGGCCGAGTCCGTCATCATCGGGCTCGCCCGCGCGACGTTCGGTTTTGCGCTCGGGATCTTGCTCTACAGGCGGCGTACGCAGGTGGCGGCGCTCGTGCGCGGCCGGGTGACGCCATGGCTGAGTTTTGCTGTCGTGGCTGTCGTGCTGTGCAGCCCCTCGATCCCGCTGGCGGACGGCTGGATCGACCTTGCCTGCATCGTCGTCCTGCTGCCCATCGCCGTTGCCGGAGCGGCGTTTGCCGCGCCGCCTGGCGGCCGGACGGAGCGCTCGATGTTCGTCCTGGGCGCAGCCAGCTACCCGTTGTATGTGCTGCACAGCCCGATCATCTACCTGACCTGGCAATGCGCGCGCCGCCTTGGCCCGGAGTTCGTCTTCCCGGCGGGCGTCCTGATGGTGGTCGGCCTGGTGTTCCTGTCCGTCCAGCTCGAGCAGCGTGTCGACATTCCCCTGCGGCGCTGGCTGAACGCACGCTGGCCTAAACGGAGCAAGGAAAGCAGCGCGCCCGCACCGTAAGCTCTCCCGGGTCGCACGGTTGGCAGCCCCCACGGCCGGGGCTGCAGCCATCGTCCCGCCGGCATCGTCTGGCCGGCTTCATCCCTTGCGTCACCCGCCGCGTCGTCCCGCTGGCACCACTCTTTCGCGTCACCCGCCGACGTCATCCCGCCGGCATCCTTCCTCGCTTGACGCCGCCGGCGTCCACCCATTGCGCTTTTCGCAAAGAATACCTGCCGTCCCCGTCGTCCCCGCGCAGTAGCCTGGTCGGCAAGGGAGGGGGACGCAGCGGCACGCCACGCCGGCACCGCCGCAGCCGTCCGTTGCAGCGGCTGTGATGGCTGTCGACGATCGGCAGGTGGAAGAGCCCATCGATACAGATGCCGTCACAGGTTCATCCCGCCATGCAGGAATGCGGTGCCGGGCGCGGGATCGGTACAGGGAGGGGGCGGCCCAAGGCGCAGGAGGGCTGTGCGGGAGGCGATCTCGCGCCAGTTGCCGCTGGCGAGGAGGGGAGAGGAGCCACCGTGGCCGGCAGCAGCGCGACAGGGCGGCGCTGCCGGCAACAGCGGTCAATGCTGCTGGGGCTTGTCGGCTGGGTGGGGTTGCATGCCGTTCGGCAGCATCGCGGTATGAGGCGCAAGGGTGTGCAGCGCGCAGCGGGCATCCTTGCCCAGTACGCTCTGGTGCGCGCTGCCCGCGAGCGTGACTTCCCCATTACAGACGAGTAGAGTGGTCTGCGCCGCCTGGGCGGGCACTTCCTGGACGACCCGGGTGGGCGTCCCTTTCGCGCTCAATGCAGTGGCGTAGAACATGGCGGGTGCAACATAGAAGCTGCCCCTGGGTCCGGTCGGGTAGCCCCGGTGCAGGACCAGCAACTCGTCGTGCCGCTCGCCGCTGTCGATGAGGGAACGCAACGCCAGGCTCTGCTGTTCGTAGGGGCTGGCTTCCTTGAGGGCGATGCGCTGGTTGATGGCCAGCATATTGATCACGACCACGGGTGCCGCGCCGGCAATGCCGAGCAGCACGACGGGAGACAGTTTCCAGCCCGCCGGCCGCGCCGCGTTCAGCTTGCCGGCAATGTCGCCGACGCCCAGTGCGCACAGGATGGCCGACAGGGGCACCAGCGGCGTGGCGTACCAGACGATTTTCGTGCTGGCGCTGGACAGGATTGCCAGGTAGAACACCGACACGATGCCCAGGTACAGCGCCAGCCGCCTGACTTCACGCGAGCCGCGCAGCGCCAGGTAGGCCGCCATCAGTATGCCCGGGATCAGCCAGGGGAAGCTTGGATACTGCTCCACGTACCACAGCGGACCGCCGCGGTGTCCCTCGAGGGACACGGAATAACGCCCGCCGAGATCGTTGGCCTGGACGGCGGCGAAATAGCCGGGATCGATCTCGTTCCTGAACCAGTAATAGCTGATGCAGGCAACGGCCGCCAGCACGCAGCAAACGTAGAAGTACCGCTTGCTCAGCACCATGCCGATCTGCCGTGTCACCAGCGCATAGATGAACAGGGCAGGCAGGAAGATCATCCCCTGGATGGCCTTCGTGTAGAACGCCAGCACGATGGCCACCGTGGTGATGAGGAAGAAGCTGCGCTTGTGGCGGGCATCGCCCTCCAGGAAGGCAAACGCGAACAGGATGTAGATGGTCGTCAGCAGCGTCAGCAGTGCGTCGTAGTCGCCGGAACGGGCGCCATGGAACAGGATGTAGCCCGGGCTGGCCAGCATCACCAGCACCGCCACGAAAGCGAGCACGGGGCGGCGGAAGCAGTGACCGACGAACCAGTAGACCAGCATCGCCGTCGCGAGCGACGCCACGGCCGAGGGCAGGCGCACGCCAAGCTCGTTCATGCCGACCACCTTCATGGTGGAGGCCATCAGCCATATCAGCAAGGGCGGCTTGGTATTCCAATGGTCGGGGGCCCAGTCGAAGGTCGTGATCAGGGACAGGCCATTGCGCGCCATCTCGATGGCATTGTTCGCCAGCCGCGACTCGTCCCACAGTTCGATCGGTGCTCCGGCCAGGCGGTAGAAGAAGACGGTCGCCGCGGCAATGAATGCCAGGACGAACAGCGTGGCATATTGTTCCTGCTGGCCGGCGGCGCGCACGTCGGCGACGAACACGGGCGCAAACGGCGCCCGTCCTTCCTCGCTGTCCTTGTACTTCACGAACACGACGGCTTTCGAGCCGATGAAGAACACCACCGTATAGAACGGCATTGCCAGGATGTGGCACAGGTAGGGGTTCAGCCCCAGGTTGAGGAAACCCTTCAGGGCCGCCAGGTTGGCCAGGTAGGCCACGCCGCAAACGGCCAGGAAACGGCAGAATGCCTGCAGCGTCTGGCCTTTGTGGGAGAACGTCCAGTGCTTGTTCAGCAGGAAGCTGCACAGCATGCCGATGACATAGCCGCACGCATTGGCGGCAACGTCTTCGAGACGAAGCCATGTCTTGGCGGCAAAGATCACCGCGATCGTAATGGCCGTATTGAGTACGCCAACGGTAAGGAACTTCCCGAGCGTGAGCGTCAGGAGCTTGTTAGGAAAAGACGTGGCAGTATTCATCGATGTCGAAGAGGCTTGATGGGTGGCGCATGGAGTCCGGCGCTGCGGGCAGGGCGTCGATCGGATGCCGGCCGCAGGGGACGGCCGGGTCGATGCCTTGCGCGCGGGCTGAGACTTATACGGATGCCGCCTTGCCGACTGGTACCCCTGCGGTGGCGGCAGGGTGCAAGCTGTCGGCAAGGCGGGACTTCGGTTCGTCGATCGTTAACGCTTCTTTTCCAGTCGGCGTGCCCGTCAGGGTCCGCTCGATAAAGTAGCGGGGCCGGGATTTTGCCTCGCCGTAGATCTTCCCGAGGTAGGCACCCATCACGCCAAGGCACAGCAGTTGGATACCGCCCAGCATCGTCAACGGGAATACGGTCGACGCCCAGCCAGGTACTGCATGCTCCGTGAAGATCGCCACCCACAGCACCCACGCGCCGACCAGCAACGAGCAGCCAAACACGAGGAAGCCCAGCAGCGTGATCATTTCCAGTGGCACGGTCGAGAATGACGTGATGGCCTCGGTGGCCAGCTTGATCATCTTGCGCAGTGGATATTTGGTCTCGCCGGCGAAGCGCTCCTTGCGCACGTACTCGACCGAGGTCGCCTTGTAGCCGATCAGGGGATGATGCCGCGCAGGTAGAGATTGACTTCATTGTATTCCCGCAGCGCGTCGATGATCCTGCGGCTCATCAGCCGGAAGTCGGCGTGATTATGGATCAGGTCAACCCCGAACCACGCCAGCAGCTTGTAGAAGAACTCCGCGCTGTTGCGCTTGAAGACCGAATCGCTGGAGCGGTCGTTGCGCACGCCGTAGACGATCTCGTTGCCTTCACCGTACCGGTCGATCATCGTTTCGATGACATTGATATCGTCCTGCAGGTCGGCGTCGATCGTGATGACGACGTCGGCGCTCGACCACATCAGGCCGGCAAGCACGGCGTTCTGGTGGCCGCGGTTGCGGGACAGCTTGATCCCGGCCGCGCGGGGCCGGCGCTTCGTTTCTTCCTCGATCAGCAGCCATGTCTTGTCGCGGCTGCCGTCGTCGACGAACACGACCTGGCTGGCCGCGGCGATCTTCCCGGCGTCGATCAGCCGTCCGAGCAGCTGGTCGAACTGGCGGCACGACTCCGCCAATACAGCCTCTTCGTTATAACAGGGGACGACGAGCTGCAGGGTTGGCAACTCATTGCGCCTGATAACGGAACCAGAGCTAACATCGAAGTCTTGCATTTATTAACCTTTGAATGATTCTCAACGGAGATGTGTCGTGAGTGAATTTGTAAAAGCATCAAATCCCGCTGGCGGCATGACGAAACAGTGACCGTGCGTGGGATTGCTGACATAGAAAGCCGGTGTTGCAGTGCTCTGCCGAAGAGTGCGGGGCCGCGACCGGATCGCCGCCGTGCCGATGCCAATAGCCCCCTAAACTACACTATCGTCGGGAAACTTGCAAGTTTGGCATCTATCGCGCCTGCGAGCCCGCGCGCCGGGTAGCAAGAACGTTAAGTTTACAACAGTTGTGTGTTGATTGATAGCCAAGTCGCGCAATGTTGCCCCTGCCGAGTGCGGCAGCAGGGCGTGGCCGGCACGCTATAATCGTGCCGAAGCCGCGGCTTCCCCTGTTGTCCTTCATAGTGGAGTCACCGAATTTTGCGAATCATTCCAGGCGCGTGCGGGCTGCTGGTCCTGGCAGCGTTGGCGCCAGTGCCAGCGATGGCCCAGCCGGCCGCGCTGCAGCCTTCCCAGCTGGCGCTCGTCATCAACGACGACGAACCCAACAGTGTCGAAATCGGCGAATTGTACCGTGCCGCGCGCGGTATCCCGGAGCGCAACGTCGTCCATGTGCGCATCCCGAACCGCCCGCGCAAGCTCGATGCCGACCAGTTTGCCCGCCTGAAGCAGGAGATCGACAGCAAGCTGGGTGCGGACGTGGAGGCGGTGCTGATGGTATGGACGGCGCCTTATGCGGTCGAATGCAACGGCATCACGGCGGCTTACACGCTGGGCTTCGACCCGGACCAGTGCAGCAAGACGTGCGGTCCCGGTCACCAGAGCCCGTTCTTCAATGCCGGCCCCGGTGTACGGCCGTCCGAGCGGCAGCTGCGCCTGTCGATGCTGCTGCCGACGGATTCGGTGGAGCAGGCGCGAAGCCTGATCGAGCGCGGCAAGGCCAGCGGTTTTCGCGTGCCCACAGCGGGCGCCTATTTTCTTGTCACGAGCGAGACCGCACGCAACAGCCGCGCGCGGTTCTTTCCGCCGTCCGGCACCGTGCCGCAACGCAAGCTGACGATCCACACGCTGCGCGAGGAGGCCATCGAGGGCAAGCGCGATGTCATGTTCTACCAGACGGGCAAGGCGCGCGTGGACAAGCTCGACACGCTGCGCTTCCTGCCCGGCGCGCTGGCCGACCACCTGACGTCGTTCGGCGGCGACCTGCTGGGCGACGGCCAGATGAGCAGCCTGCGCTGGCTGGAGGCGGGGGCGACGGCCAGCTACGGCACCGTCAGCGAACCCTGCAACTTCTGGCAGAAATTCCCGAATCCGAACCTGCTGCTGCGCCATTACCTGAACGGCGCCAGCGCCATCGAAACCTACTGGCGCAGCGTGGCGTGGCCCGCGCAGGGTGTCTTCATCGGCGAACCGCTGGCGGCGCCCTACCGGCGCTGACCGCATCCCGCGACCCGGCAGGGCGGCCCGTTGCGCGGCCGCCGCAGGGCTTAGTCCGTTCGGACTAATACCTTGTCATTAATGGGTCATAACATCCCGATAATATGTAAGATGCAACATGGGAGGCACACTTGACGCCTCCTTTCCATCAACAGGAGTCCCGGACTGCCGCGCGCGACCGACCGGGGCTTTTCATATTGCAGGGATTTACATGACCTTCCACGTTTCGTCGCGCGCCGTGCCTGGCCGCCTGACCGTCCTGGCAGCGCTGCTGGCCGCAATGGCCACGTCGGCCGCTCCGGCATTTGCCGCATCCGACATCGTCATCAGCCAGGCCTATGGCGGCGGCGGCAACAGCGGCGCCACGCTGAAATCGGACTTCGTCGAGCTGTTCAACCGCGGCACCGCGCCCGTCACGCTCACGAACTGGAGCGTGCAATACGCCAGCGCCGCCGGCACCGCGTGGCAGGTCACGACGATTCCCACGGTCACCCTGCAGCCGGGCCAGTACTTCCTGATCCAGCAAGCCTCCGGCAGCGGCGGTTCCGTTGCCCTGGCGCCCGACCTGACCGGCACGATCCCGATGGGCGGCAGCGGCGGCAAGGTGGCGCTCGTGCGCGCCACCACGGCGCTGGCCGGCGCCAATCCGAGTGGTGCCAACGTGGCCGACCTGGTCGGCTGGGGCGGTTCCGCCAACGGCTATGAAGGCAGCGGCGCCGCGGGCGGCACCGCCAATGCCACGGCCGCCGTGCGCAACGAGGCAGGCTGCGTCGACACCGACAACAACGCCGCCGACTTCACCATCGCCACGCCGACGCCGCGCAACCAGGCCACGCCGGCCAACGTCTGCGGCGCCCCCGTCATCAAGCCGATCGTGCCGAACTGCCCGGCCAGCCTGGGCGTGGCCCAGGCCTATGCCGGCGTCGCGCTGCTGGCGGCCAGCGACGTGGATGGCATCGTCAACGGCGCCACCATCACGTCCAGCCCCGTGCCGGGCATCGCCCTGGTCGGCTTCACGTCCGCCGGCGAGGCGGGCGCCAGCGCCAGCGCGCGTCTGGAAGTGGCGGCCAACGTGCCGCTGGGCAGCTACCCGGTCACGATCCGCTTCGTCAACGACCAGGCCCAGGAAGCGTCGTGCACCGTCAACGTGGCAGTGCAGGCGCTGGCCGCCGTGACGCGCACGATTCCCCAGATCCAGGGTCCCGGTGCGGCCAGCCCGGTGGCCAACACGACCCAGACGACGCAGGGCGTCGTCACGGCCAAGGTGGCGGGCGGCTTCTTCCTGCAGGACGCGGCGGGGGACGGCGATCCGGCCACCTCGGACGGCCTGTTCGTCTACAGCAGCACGGCCGCCGACAACGTGTCGGTGGGCCAGCTGGTGCGCGTGACGGGCACGGTGGTCGAATTCACCCCGAACGGCGCCAACCGTTCGTACACCGAGATGAAGGACGTGACGGCAGCCGTGGCCCTCTCGGGCGGCCACGGCGTCGCCCCCACCAACATCGCGCTGCCGAATGCGCGCCTGGACCAGGTCGAAGGCATGCTGGTGCGCTTCACGACGCCGTTGACGATCTCGCAGACGGCGTACGTCGGCAGCCGCGGCGAACTGACCCTGTCCTCCGGTCGCCTGGAAATCCCGACCAACCGCTACGTGCCGGGTTCGGCCGAAGCGCTGGCGCTGGCCGCGGCCAATGCCGACAACCGGATCGTGCTGGACGACGGCCTGTTCACGGCGCCGACGACGATCCCGTACATCGGCGAGGGCCCGACCGTGCGTGCCGGCGATACCATCAGCGACCTGACGGGCGTGGTGGACTTCGGCGCACTGGGCGGCGGCGGTGCCGGCTTCAAGCTGCAGCCGACAGTGGCGCCCGTCATCGCGCGGGCCAACCCGCGCGAAGGCGCACCGCTGCTGCCAAGCGGTAACGTGAAAGTGGCCAGCGCCAACGTGCTGAACTTCTTCACGACGTTTACCAACGGCGTCAACCACCTGGGCCAGGCGACGGCCGGCTGCACGATCGGCGGCTCGACCAGCCGCAGCAACTGCCGCGGCGCCGACAGCCTGGCTGAATACGTGCGCCAGCGCGACAAGATCGTCGCCGAACTGAAGGGCATCGATGCCGACGTGTTCGGCCTGATGGAGATCCAGAACGACGGCGACTACTCGGCCGGCGTGCTGGTCGACAGCCTGAACGCCGCCTACGGCGCCCAGGTGTATGCCGTGGTGCCGAAGCCGCCGGCGACGGGTACGGATGCGATCCGCGTCGCCATGATCTACAAGCCGGGCAAGCTGACGCTGGCGGGGCCGGCGCTGTCGGACGCGGACGGCGTCAACAACCGGCCGCCGATGGCGCAAAGCTTCGTCGCCGCCAATGGCGAGAAGTTCTCCTTGGTCGTCAACCACCTGAAGTCGAAGGGCGGCTGCCCGGGCGGCGGCGGTGTGAATGCCGACAACGGCGACGGCCAGTCGTGCTGGAACGGCGCCCGCGTGCTGCAGGCGCAGCGCCTGGTCAACGCGTTCCTGCCGCAGGTCGTGGCAGCGGCCAACGATCCGGACGTGCTGGTCATCGGCGACATGAACGCGTACGGCATGGAAGACCCGATCCGCACGATCACGGCGGCCGGTTACGTCAACCAGCTGGAGCGCTTCGTGCGTCCGGTCGGCCTGCCGTACTCGTACGTGTTCGGCCATGAGGCAGGCTACCTGGACCACGCGCTGGCCAGTGCCGCGCTGAGCCCGCAGGTGGTGGGCGCCGCCGAGTGGCACGTCAACGCGGACGAGCCGGAAGCGATCGACTACAACCTGGACGGCAAGCCGCAGGACCTGTACAACGCGCTGCCGTACCGCGCCTCCGACCACGACCCGGTCGTCATCAGCCTGAACCTGGCGCCGTCCTACGTCGACGTGACGGCCGGCGTGCAGAAGGTCAGCTCCGGCCTCGTGTTCAACCGTGCCACCCAGCTGTTCACCGGCACGGTCACGCTGGTCAACAAATCGGGCGCCGCGCTGAACGGCCCGCTGCAGCTGGCGCTGACCGGCCTGACCGCCGGCGTGACCTTGGTCAACGCCACCGGCAGCAAGGATGGCGCGCCGTATATCACGGTGAACGGCGGCCTGGCGGCCGGCGCGCAGGTGACGGTGCCGGTCAGCTTCCGCAACCCGGCGAAAGCGGGCCTGACCTACACGGCCAAGGTCTACAGCGGCAACTTCTAATTCACGTACCGGCAACTTCAAGGAATCACATCATGAGCAAACACCTTCCCCTGGCCCGCGTCGTTGCCGCGCTGGCCCTGGCCCTGGCCGGCGCCCACGCGAGCGCCGACACGACGCTGAACGTGTCGATCCGGACCGACGGTTTCGCCGCATCGTCCGGCTGGCTGGACCTGCAGTTCAACGGCCCGGGCGTCGGCCTGGCGCCGGCCGCCACCGTCACGCTGACGGACTTCGTCGGCTTCGAGCCAGGCGCCGAAGTCATCACGGAAGGGCAGGTCGGCGGTTCGCCGGCGGCCGGCTACACGATCGGCAACGGCGACTTCCTGAACAGCCTGTTCCATGCCGTCAACTACGGCAGCGTGCTGAGCTTCAAGGTGACGTTCGCGGGCGACGCCGACTTGTCGGGCGACATCGGCCAGTCGATCTTCAGCGTCTCGGCCTACGCGGCGGACCAGGCCACGCTGCTGGGCGGCTCGTCCGCGCTGGACGGCAGCCTGGGCACGATCGCGTGGACGCCGGCAACGGTCGTCGGTGGCGCCGGCAGCACGTCGTTCGCGCTGAACGCCGATGCCATCGCCATCTCGCCCGTGCCGGAACCGTCGTCGTGGTTGATGATGGGCATCGGCGCGATGCTGGTCGCGGGCGCAGCCCGCCGCTCGCGCCGCGCTTGATGGCTGGGGTCAGTCCCCGCAGGGGACTGACCCCGAAGTTTGCCGACATTTCGGCGGCCTGCGCCAACTTCAGTGCCCGGTGTTTTTCAGGTCAGTGCTTGCGCCGGTCATGTTGCAAAATATAGTCGCGCAACGTCTGAATGGCCGAGCAAAATGATATTGGTATGGACAGCCGGGCATCGTGCATAGTTAAATCCGCCCTTCAATTTGTCACGGATGCCACCAGCGTCCCCGAGCGGATACCATGCCAGCCCAGATCGTCGACCATCCCGCCCACCAGCAGGCGGCGCAAGCGCAGCAGGCACGCCTGCAGGAAGACCAAGCTCAGCAGGCAAGCCTGCAGCAACTCCAAGCTCAGCAGGCAAGCCTGCTGAGTGCGCTGGCAGATGCCCTGGACCTGCGCGAGCTGCACCAGCTGCGGCGCTGGGCGCAGGGACCCCTGCAGGCCGTACTGCCCCACGCGGTGCTCGCCTGTATCCGGCTGGGCTCGGACGGCGAACCCTTGCGCATCGAATGCCTGCACGGCGGGGCGTCACCGGCGGCCATGACGGCCGCGCTGTGCGATCCCGCCCAGGGCATCGCGATGGATGCGCAGCGGCTGTGGCGCCGCCACGGCGAAGCGCCGCTGCTGCTGCACCAGGGCGGCGTCGATCACCACTACGAAGCAGGCCAGCTGCTGCGCCGCCTGGCCGCGCTGGGGCTGTACGACGTGCTGGCGCACGGCACCCCGACACTGCCCGGCGGCAGCACGTTCTTCCTGCTGTGCGGACTGCCGGGCCGGCCGGGGCCGCGCGACGCGCAGTATCTGCGCGTGCTGTTGCCGGCGCTGCACCTGGCGTTGCAGCGCATCTGCGTGGCCGGGGCCCGGCGCGGCCCGGCGCTGCGGGCCCTGTCCCCGCGCGAGGCCGAAGTGCTGCATTGGCTGCGCGAGGGCAAGAGCAACGACGAGATCGGCCAGATCCTCGGCATCAGCGGCCTGACCGTCAAGAACCACCTGCAACGACTCTATAAGCTCCTGGGCGTCAGCAATCGCGCGCATGCGGTGGCGCGCAGCGAGACGCTGGCGCTGCCGGCTACCGCCATTCAATCTATTTCCAAATCTGGACGTAACTAATGGTTGCAAAACTTGCTGCAACCAAGTGATTAGTAATTGCTCAACCGTTAACGGTCGTGTCAATCAAAAACTCGACAGTAGTTGCCATTGCAACGCTGTCATTTAAAAATTGTCTAAACCTTAAATGACGTGGTAGCCTTCGGTGTTCTCTCACCCGTTTGTAGGGCATTGAAACGTCACGCCGTATGGATGTGCCCGGGATCTGCCGTGGTTTCCGTAGGGCGGCCCGTCCCGGCCACAAGCCGATGGCGAAGGTTGCAATGCTTCCCGGTAGTCGTGACTCGGAGGTTTGTTCGGATGCAAGCAGCAAAGTTTTACCGTAAGCAGTTCCGCGCCGCGCGCGGCTTCACGCTGCTGGAATTGCTCGTCGTGATCGTCATCATCGGCTTGCTGGCGGCCTACGTCGGCCCGAAGTATTTTTCGCAGCTGGGCAAGTCGGAAGTGACGGTGGCGAAGGCCCAGATCGAAGCGTTTGAGAAATCGCTCGACACCTACCGCCTCGACGTGGGACGTTATCCCACCACGGAAGAGGGCATGGGCGCGCTGATGACGGCGCCGCCGACCGCGGGCGCGAAGTGGAACGGCCCGTACCTGAAGAAAGGTGTGCCGGTTGATCCATGGGGCCGTCCTTACCAGTACAAGGCGCCCGGCAGCAAGGGCGACTACGAAATCACGTCGCTCGGCAAGGACGGCCAGCCCGGCGGTACCGGCGACAACGCCGACATCACCTCGCAGTAAGCCCTGCCTGCCGTTTTCGCGATTCACTGACCCCATCCCATGCAGTTCGATGTTCGTACCTTGTCGCCCGACATGGCGATCGGCCACATGGTGGTCGATGGCCGTGACGAAGCCGATGCGCGCCGGCAGGTGGAGGCGCGCGGACTGTTCGTCAGCAGCATCCGTCCCGTGCGCGCCGGCTTCAAGGCGGGCAAGGCGAAAGCGCTGTCGCTCGTGCTGTTCAGCCAGGAGCTGCTGGCGCTGCTGAACGCGGGCCTGGGCGTCGTCGAGGCACTCGAAGCCCTGCTGGAAAAGGAAGCGTCGCCCGCCACGCGCGGCGTGCTGGAGCGGCTGCTGGCCGGGCTGCGCGAGGGCCAGCGCTTCTCCACCGTGCTGGCCGACCAGCCGCAGCTGTTCCCGCCGCTGTACGTGGGCATCGTCAAGGCGGCCGAAGGGACCAGCGACCTGCCGCGCGCGCTGGCCCGCTACATCGACTACCAGCAGCGCATCGACACGGTGCGGGCCAAGATCGTCAGCGCCGCCATCTATCCGTGCATCCTGCTGCTGGTCGGCGGCGGCGTGTCGATGTTCCTGATCGGCTACGTGGTACCCCGGTTTGCCGAGGTGTACCAGGGCGCCGGGCGCAACCTGCCGTGGATGTCGCAGGTGATGCTGTCGTGGGGCCAGTTTGCCGGCAACCACACGGGCGCGCTCGTGGGCGGCCTGGTGCTGATGCTGGCCGGGATCGTCTACACCGTGCGCCGGCTGATGGCCAGCGGCGGCTTCGTCCGGCTGCTGGGGCGGGTGCCCGCCATCGGCGAGCGCGTGCGCATCTATGAATTGTCGCGCCTGTACCTGACACTGGGCATGCTGACCGAGGGCGGCATCACCATCGTGCAGGCCATCGAGACGGTGCAGGGCATGGTGTCGGCCAACGTCAAGAGCGGCCTGCAGCTGGCGCGCCAGGCGGTGGAGGCCGGCCTGCCGCTGTCCACCGCGTTCGAGGCCAACGCCCTGACGACGCCGATCTCGCTGCGCATGCTGCGCGTGGGCGAGCGCACCGGCGACATGGGGCCGATGCTGACGCAGTCGGCCGCCTTCTACGACGGCGAGATCAGCCGTTGGATCGACCGTTTTACGCGCACCTTCGAGCCGTTGCTGATGGCCGGCATCGGCCTGATCGTGGGCGCCATCGTGGTATTGCTGTATATGCCTATTTTTGACCTGGCTGGAGAAATGTCTTGAACGATCCGGTCATCCATCCCGCCCCGGCCATCGAGCCCGCATTGGACCATGCGTTGTTGGCACGGGCCCGGGTCCAGCAGGCGCACTCGAAGCGCACGCTGGTGGAAGAACTCGAAAGCCTGACCGGCATGGAGCCGCGCGACGTCGTGCGCGCGCTGGCCCTGCCGTTCGGCCTGGCCGTGCTGGAGACGGTGGAAATGCTGGCGTTCACGCCCGCGTTCGAACTGCTGCCGCTGGGCCAGGCGATGGCGAAGAAATGCGTGCTGCTGCGCGGCCATGACGGGCTCGTCGTCGGCGTCATCTCCGACCCGTTCGACCTCGACCTGCAGACGTGGCTGGGCACGCAGGCCCGCGCCAGCGCCCATGCGCCGCTGCAGATGCGCCTGGCCCTGCAATCCGATATCGCCGCCTACCTGTCCAAGCAGGAGGAGTCGGCGCGCGCGACCGATTCGCTGCTGCCCGGCGGCGACAATTCCCGGCGCGACGGCAAGACGGCCGCCGTGCTGTCGTTCGCCTCCGTGTCGGAAGCGGCCAGCCCGGCCGTGCGGCTCGTCAACTCCACCTTGTACGATGCGCTGAAGGCCGGCGCCTCCGACATCCACCTGGAAAGCACGTCCGGCGGCCTGGCGGTGAAATACCGCGTCGACGGCGTGCTCGATCATGCGACCTCCGTCAACGGCATCGACGTGGCCGAGCAGATCATCTCGCGCCTGAAGGTGCTGGCCGAGCTGGACATCGCCGAGCGGCGGGTGCCGCAGGACGGCAGCTTCCGCGTCGAATCGGGCGGGCGCGAGATCGACCTGCGCGTGTCGATCATGCCGTCCATCCACGGCGAGGATGCCGTCATCCGTATCCTGGACAAGCGCGCCATGATCGAGTCGTACGGCTCGCTGTCGCTGGAGTCGCTGGGCTTCGACGCGCCGTCGCTGGTATCGCTGCGCACCTTGGCGCAGGAGGCCTACGGCATGCTGCTGGTCACAGGTCCCACCGGGTCCGGCAAGACCACCACGCTGTACGCGGCGCTGACGGAGATCCACAATGGCCGCGAGAAGATCATCACGATCGAGGACCCCGTCGAATACCAGCTGCCGGGCATCCTGCAGATTCCCGTCAACGAGAAGAAGGGGCTGACGTTCGCCAAGGGCCTGCGCTCGATCCTGCGGCACGATCCGGACAAGATCATGGTGGGCGAGATCCGCGACCGCGAGACGGCGGAGATCGCCGTGCAGTCCGCGCTGACGGGCCACCTGGTGCTCACCACCGTGCACGCCAACAACGTGTTCGACGTGTTCGGCCGCTTCACCCACATGGGCATCGACCCGTATGCGTTCGTGTCGGCGCTGAACGGCATCTGGGCCCAGCGCCTGGTGCGCATCAACTGTCCGCACTGCGCCGCCGAGTACACCCCGAGCGACGACGAGCTGGCCAGCGTGGGCCTGTCGCGCGCCGACGTGTTCGATTACGACTTCAAGGAAGGCAAGGGCTGCGGCGACTGCCGCGGCACGGGCTACAAGGGGCGCCGCTCGATCGCCGAGATCCTGACGCTGAACGACGAGATCCGCGAGCTGATCGTGGAAAAGCGGCCGATCCGCCAGGTCAAGCAGGCCGCGTATGCGAACGGCACGCGCAGCCTGCGCCAGGCGGCACTGGAACTGGTCAAGCGGGGCGGCACCACGCTGACCGAAATCAAGCGGGTGACCTTGCATGCGTAGATTCCCCGGACAAGCCCTGCGCATCGGCATCGCCGCCAGCGCCGTCAGCCTGCTGCGTACCAGCCGGTGGCGCGGCGACAAGGTGGCCGTGCTGGCCGACTACACGCTGCCGGAAGGCGAGCCGGACTTCGCTTCCGCCGCCGGCGCCACGCTGCTGGCGCAAGCGCTGCGCACGTTGCTGGAAGGGCAGGACGTGGCGGGCTGGCCCGTCGCGGTCGTGCTCGGCGACGAGCTGTGCCGCGTATGGCAGGTCAGCCCGCCGCCGGGCGCGGCGCGGCTGGCCGACATCGAGGCCGCCGCCGCGCTGCGCTTCCACGCCCTGTACGGCGAGGCGCCGGCCGCGTGGGCGCTGTCGGCCGACTGGGATGCCAAGCAGCCGTTCCATGCCGCCGCGTTGCCGCGGGCGCTGCTGGCCGTGTTGCAGGCGCTGGCGGACGACAAGGGCTTCCACCTGGTGGAGATCGTGCCGCACTTCGTCACGGGCTGGAATCGCTGGCAGCGCGCGCTGCGCGCCGGGTCCTGGTTCGGCCAGTGGCACGACCGCATGCTGACCCTGGCGGCCATCGACGGGCAGGGCCTGCGCGCGATTCGCGCCGTGCCGGTGCCGCCCGGTGCCGATCATTACTGGCTGACCCAGGTCGTCCAGCGCGAAGCGCTGCTGCTGGGCCTGGAGCCGCCGGCCCAGGTGCAGCTTGCCGGCGCGTTGCCGCCCGCGCTGGCGCGGCCCGCGCAGCCAGGGCAGGTGGCTTGCAGCCAGCTGGGCGCGGGGCAGGGCACTGGCATGTCGGCTGCCGGCCAGCTGGCCTGCGCGGGGAGTGCCGCATGAGCCGACTGCGTCCGATCCGCATCGATTTCGCGCCAAGCGGCTGGCGCCGCACGCTGCACCGCCTGCATCCGGCCATGGCCGCCGCCGGCGTCGCCGGCTTGCTGCTGTGCCTGGGCGGGACCTGGCTGGCCATGGACCTGGCGGAACGGCGCGCCGCCCGCGCCGCGCAGATCGAGCAATTGCAGGAGCGCGCCCGGGTGCTGTCGAAGGCGCCCAAGGCGGTGCCGCAGGCGGCGATTCCGGAGGCGCAGGCCACCGCCGTCAACGGCGCCATCCTGCAACTGAACGTGCCGTGGCGCGAACTGGAGGATGCGCTGGCGGCCGCCACGCCGGCCAATATCGCGCTGCTGGCGTTCGATCCGGATGCGCGCAAGCACACGCTCAAGATCACCGCGGAAGCGAGGAACAGCGACGACATGGTGGGCTACGTGCAGGTGCTCAAGCAGCAGGAGTTCTTCAGCGGGGCCGCCCTGGTGCGCCATGAAATCGAGGAACAGGACCCGGCCAAGCCGCTCCGGTTCCAGGTCGAAGTGCAGTGGAGGGGCCGATGAAGGCGATGCCGTCGTATAACCTGGCCGCGCTGCTGCTGGCCGTGCGCCTGCGGGTGCTGCACGCGGGCCCGACCGCCTGCCTGTGCGGCGCACTGCTGCTGGCGGGCGCCGTGCTGTGGGCCTGGCTGCTGCCGCAGCAGGCCGCGCTGCAGGAGGAGCTGGCGCGCCCGCTGCCGGCGCCGTCCACGCTGGTGCAGGCGCCGCCGCCGCCCACCGCCAACGAAAACCTGGCCGCGTTCTATGCCGCGCTGGGCGAGAAACGCCATGCGGAGCAGCAGGTCAAGGTGCTGTTCGACCTGGCGGCCAAGTCGCAACTGGTGCTGAACCACGGCGAATACAAGTTCGGCTACGACAAGGCCGCCCAGGTCAGTACGTACCAGGTCATCCTGCCCGTCAAGGGGCCATACCGCAACATCTGGCGCTTCGCGCTGCGCGCGCTGGCCGCGCTGCCGTACGCGGGGCTCGATGAAGTGAGCTTCCGGCGCGACACGATCGCCGATCCGACGGTGGATGCGCGCCTGCGCTTCACGCTGTACCTGAAGGAGGCGCCATGAAGCCGCGCCACCTGCTGATGGGTGCCGCGCTGGTGGCCACCGCCGGCCTGGTACTGTTCGGCGAGACGACTCCGGAAACGGAAGTGGCCGAGCCCGTCGAACGCGCGCAGCGTCCCGCACCGGCCGCCACCCCGCTGCCGGTCGCGGTGCGCGCCGCGCAGGCGGCGGATGCCGGCACGATCCTGCGCCTGGTGCCCCGCTCGGAGCTGATCGGGGAAGCGGGCGAGGCGGCATTCGAAGGCAACGACCTGTTCGCGGGCCAGAACCTGAACCCGCCGCCACCGCCGCCCAGCGAGCCGTCCGGCCCGCCGCCACCGCCCGCGCCGACCGCGCCGCCGCTGCCGTACACGGTGCTCGGCAAGGCGGTGGCGGACGGCGCGTACGAAGTCTACCTGGCCCAGGGCGAGCGCACGTACGTGGTGCGCACGAACACGGTCATCGACGGCATGTACCGCGTCGACGCCATCGCGCCACCGACGCTGACGCTTACCTATCTGCCCCTGAAACAGGTGCAGCAGCTTAATATTGGAGTCATGGATTGATGTCTCGCCACCAGCCAACCGCAGCGGGCCGCCTGCGCCGCACGCTCACCTTGTCCACCATGGTCCTGGCGCTGTCCGGCTGCGCCGCCCAGATGGCCTACCGCGACGCCCGCACCCTGATCGAGAAGGACCAGGTCGAGGCGGGCCTCTTGAAGCTGCAGGAAGCGATCAGCGCCGACCCGGGCAACGCGCAGTACCGCGCCACCTACCTGCAGGCGCGCGACCGCGCCATCATGCGCTACCTGGACCAGGCCGAACGCCAGACGACGGAGGGCCAGCGCGAGCTGGCGCTGCAGAACGTCCAGCGCGTGCTGGCCCTGAATCCGCAGAACGAACGGGCCCGCATCGCGCTGCGCGCGCTGGACATGGCCGAGCGCCACGACCGCCTGCTGGCCGAGGCGACCGAGCTGATCGCGCGCAAGGAATTCGACCAGGCGCGCGCCAAGGTGGAGGTGGTGCTGACGGAAAAGCCGGAGCAGCCCCGCGCCCGCGCGCTGCAGCGCGAGATCGCCGAGAAGAACCCGCCGGGCGGCGCCGAGAACCAGCTGGCGAAGACGTTCAAGCAGCCCATCACCATCGAGTTCCGCGACGCCCCGCTGAAGCAGGTGTTCGACGTGATCTCGCGCCGCTCGGGCCTTAACTTCGTGTTCGACAAGGACGTCAAGGCCGATGCCCGCACCACCATCGCCCTGAAGAACAGCACGGTGGAATCGGCGGTCTACTACCTGCTGATGACGAACCAGCTGGAGCAGCAGGTGATGGATGCGAACACCATCCTGATCTACCCGAACATCGCGGCGAAGCTGAAGGAATACCAGGAAACCGTCATCAAGACGTTCTACCTGGCCAACGCGGAAGCCAAGCTGGTGGCCAACACCTTGAAGACGATCCTGAAGTCGCGCGACGTGGTGGCGGACGAGAAGCTGAACCTCGTCATCATGCGCGACAACGCGGATGCCATCAAGCTGGCCGAGAAGATCGTCGCGCTGCAGGACATGGCGGAACCGGAAGTGATGCTGGAAGTGGAGATCCTCGAGGTCAAGCGTTCGCGCCTGCTGGAGCTGGGCGTGTCCTGGCCGACCAGCGCCACGTTCTCGCCGCTGATCTCCAGCGGCGGCTCGACCCTGACCGTCAACGACCTCGATACGCTCAATTCGCGCAGCATCGGCGTGTCGTCGCTGAGCGCGAAGGTGACGGCCAACAAGACGGACGGCGACTCGAACCTGCTGGCCAACCCGCGCATCCGCGTGCGCAACAAGCAGAAGGCCAAGATCCTGATCGGCGACAAGGTGCCCGTCATCACCACCACCGTCTCGCCCGGCACGGCCGGCTTCGCGCAGGAAAGCGTCAGCTACGTCGACGTGGGCCTGACCCTGAACGCCGAACCCACGATCTACCTGAACAACGAGATCGCCATCAACGTGTCGCTGGAGGTGTCGAACATCGTCAACCGCATCGAGACGAAGACGGGGACGACGGCCTACCAGATCGGCACGCGCCAGGCCACCACGGTGCTGCAGCTGAAGGACGGCGAGAACCAGGTGCTGGCGGGCCTGATCAACAGCGAGGACCGCAAGACGGGGACGAAGGTGCCGGGCTTCGGCGACGTGCCGATCCTGGGTCGCCTGTTCGGCAGCCAGGTTGACGACAACCAGAAGACGGAGCTCGTGCTGTCGATCACTCCACGCCTGATCCGCAACGTGCAGCGGCCGCACGCCGACGCCTCCGAGTTCTCGGCCGGCACGGAAGCGAACTTCCGCCGCAAGCCCGACATCACGGTGCGCGCGCCCGTGCTGATGCCGGGCCGCAGCGGCGGCACGCCGGCGCTCGAGCAGCCGCAGGCACCGCAGCAGCCGACGCCGCAAGAGACGGGAACGCCGACCGGCGTTCCGCTGTCGACGTCGCAGCCGGGGCCTGCGTCCAGCGTCACCCAGCCGAACGTGCAGCCGATCGTTCAGCCGACTACGCAGCCGACTGCGCAGCCGACCACGCAGCCGGAAGCGCAGCCGCAGTCGCTGATCCAGCAGCAGCAACTGCAGCAGCAACAATTGCAGCAGCAACAATTGCAGCAGCAACAGCAGCAGCCGTCGGCCACGGTGCCGACCCCGCCAGCGCAGAACCAGTGATGAACACGGCAGTCCTGGCGCGCCGGCGCGGCTTCACGCTGATCGAGCTGCTCGTGACCTTGGCGATCATGGGGCTCCTGGGCGCGCTCGTGATCCCGACGGCGCAGGTGACGATCCAGCGCCGCAACGAACAGGAACTGCGCGCGTCGCTGCACCTGATCCGCAAGGCGCTGGACGACTACAAGCAGGCCTACGACGACGGTCGCATCGCCAAGACGATCGGCAGCAACGGCTACCCGCGCACGCTGGAGACGCTGGTGGAAGGGGTGCCCGACCTGCGCAACCCGAAGCGCACCAAGGTGTACTTCCTGCGCCGCCTGCCGCGCGACCCGATGAACAGCGACAGCGAGCTGACGGCCGCGCAGACGTGGGGCAAGCGCAGCTACGCCAGCGAGGCCGAAGACCCGCGCGAAGGCGAGGATGTCTACGACGTCTACTCGACGTCCGACCAGGTGGGCCTGAACGGCATACCATACCGCAAATGGTGAATCGAAAGATGAGCAAGCAAGGATGAACAAACCGGACGCCAAGGGCTTCACGCTGATCGAGCTGCTGGTCGTGCTGGGCATTATCGCCTTGTTGCTGACCCTGGCGGTGCCGCGCTACTTCCCCAGTGTCGACAAGACCAAGGAAACGATCCTGGCCGATAACCTGCGCAATACGCGCGCCGTCATCGACCAGTTCTATGGCGACACCGGCCGCTATCCCGACTCGCTGGAGCAGCTGGTGGAAAAGCGCTACCTGCGCGCGCTGCCCGTCGATCCCATCACGGAGCGCACCGACAGCTGGCAGCTGGTGCCGCCCGAGGACCCCGGCAAGGGCGGCGTGGCCGACCTGAAGAGTGGAGCGCCCGGCAATGACCGCAGCGGCAGGCCGTATTCGGACTGGTAACGGCGTGCGCGGCCCGGTGCGGGCAGCGCGCGGGTTCACCTACGTCAGCGTCATCATCCTGGTGGCGATCATCGGCCTGGTCGCGGCCACCACGGTGCGCGTCGGCGCCACCATGCAGCGCGCCCAGGCCGAGCGCGAACTGCTGTACATCGGCGAACAGTTCAGCGACGCGCTGAAGAGCTATGCCAACGCCACGCCGCAGGGCCAGCCGCAGCAGCCGCCCACCCTCAAGGAACTGCTGCGCGATCCGCGCTTCCCCGGCACCCGCCGCCACCTGCGCAAGATCTTCATCGATCCGATGACGGGCAAGGCCGAGTGGGGTGTCATCTACATGGGCGACAAGCTGGGCGTGCTGGGCGTCTACAGCCTGTCCACGGCGATGCCGATCAAGGTGGGCAATTTCCCGATGCGCTTCCAGGCGTTCGAAGGCAAGCAGAAGATCTCCGACTGGGTGTTCACGTTCAACGGCCAGGAACCGCCGCCGCCGGGGCAACTGCCGGCCAAGCCCGGTGCCGGCAATCCGATGACCGGCAACCCGATGACTGGCAATCCGGCGACGGGCGCCACCGTGCCGGGCAAGCCCGCCGGCACGCCGACGAACACGCCAACGAACACGGGCCCCGGCACACCGACCGCGCCGCCGCCATCGCCACTGACGGGCCAGCCCGCCACACCGCCACCGGAGCCGCCGGCCGAGCCGGAACCGCCGCCGGAGCCGGAGCCGGAGCCGGCGCCCGAGCCACCGCCCGAGCCGGCGCCGGAGCCGCAGGAACCGCCGCCTCCGCCGGCGGAGCCCGCCGAACCACCGAACAGCAAGTAGGACAGAGCCTGGATGAGAGGTAGGGAAGACGTAACGCAGGTGTTGTAAAGAGATCAGTAACGATACGATTTATATAACGTGCGTGACGTTGCTGAAATTTTAATTGTGTTATGCTTCTATCAGCAGTTGATCACCGACACAGCGACCACACTACTCTCACAAGGATAACTACTCATGAAACTGAAATTCGCCGTAGCAGGCCTGCTGGCCGCAGCTTCCTTCTCCGCCCTGGCATCCGACCAGACCGTCAAACTGACCGTGGGCGGCGACAATTTCTTCAACTCCGCTGTACCTGGCGGTGATGGCGTGCTGTCCGGTGGCGTCGATGTGATCACGTTTGGCGGCCTGGATGCTGGCGTGTACAACCTGGTGGTGAGCATCAGCGGCCAGAAGCTGACCTTCGATGCCGCATTGTCGAACCTGAACGGCGTGACCGGCTCGTATACGGAAGACGGCAAGTACCGCTTCTACGGCGTCGAAGCCACCGGCACGAGCCCATTCACGCTGACCCTGTTCGGCACGACCGAATTCGGCGCGAAGTACAGCGGCGAAGTGTCGGTGTCCGCCGTACCGGAACCAACCACCTACGGCATGCTGCTGGGCGGCCTGGGCATCATGGCCTTCCTGGCTCGTCGCAAGTCCAAGCAAGCGTAAGCTTCAGTTTCATGCGAAAAAAACCCGCTGCCACGGCAGCGGGTTTTTTTTCGTCCGCGACCGCCGAGGCCGTGTCCACCATGGGGTCACACCCCGACATGGACACGGCCTCGGCCTGATCGTATCGAAAGCAGTGCGTCACTTGCCGGTACGGCGGAAGTCGCGTACCCGGAAGCCCAGCAGCAGCAGCAGCCCGAAGTAGACGAGGCCGCACACGGCAATCACGCCCGCCAGCGCACCGGCGCGCAGCAGCGGCGTCGCCCGCAGGGCCAGCCAGTCGAACTGGTCGGCGGCGAACCAGCCCGTCACGCCCATCGCCGCCACGGCCACGACCAGCTTGATGAAGAACTTGCCCCAGCCGGGGGAGGGGACGTAGATGCCGCGCTTGCGCAGGCCGATGAACAGGAACAGCGCGTTCAGGCAGGCCGCCAGGCCGATCGACAGCGCCAGGCCGGCCACCTGGATGTAGGGCACGAAGACCAGGTTCATCAGCTGGGTCGCCACCAGCACGCCCAGCGCGATGCGCACCGGGGTGCGGATGTCCTGGCGCGCGTAGAAGGCCGGGGCGAGCGTCTTGACGAGGATGATGCCGACCAGGCCGGCCGCGTACGCGATCAAGGGACGCGCCGACATCTCGGCGGCACGGTCAGTGAACGCGCCGTAATGGAACAGCGTGGCGACCAGCGGCAGGGCCAGCACGCACAGCCCGATGGCGGCAGGGATGGCCAGCAGCAAGGTCAGGCGCAGGCCCCAGTCCAGCAGGGCCGAGTATTCCTCGCGGTCGCCGTCGACGTTCGCTTTGGACAGGCTGGGCAGCAGGATCGTGCCCAGTGCCACGCCCAGCAGCGCGGTCGGGAACTCCATCAGCCGGTCCGCATAGGTCAGCCATGAGATGCTGCCCTGCTCGAGGCGCGACGCGATGCTGGTATTGATCATCAGGCTGATCTGCGCGGCGGACACGGCAAACACGGCCGGGCCCATCTTCTTCAGCACGCGCCGCACGCCGGGATCGGACAGCCCTGCGGCCGGATTGATCGACAGCCGCGGCAGCATGCCGATCTTGACCAGCGCGGGCACCTGGATCGCCACCTGCAGCAGGCCGCCGACAAACACGGCAATGGCCTGTGCGTACACGGGCTGCTCCAGGTACGGCGCCAGGAACAGGGCGCCGGCGATCAGCGACAGGTTCAGCAGCACAGGCGTGAACGCGGGGATCTTGAACTGGCGCCACGTATTCAGGATGCCGCCGGACATGGCAACGAACGACATGCAGGCGATATAGGGGAACATCAGCCGCGTCATCCAGACGGCGGCGTCGAAGGCGCCGGCGTCCTGCTTCAGGCCGCCGGCGATCAGCAGCACGAACAGCGGCGCGCCGACGATACCGATGGCGCTGACGATCAGCGTGGCCCAGACCAGGCAGTTGGCCACGTGATCCGACAGCGTCTTGCTCGCTTCGTGGCCGTGCTGGCTCTTGTATTCCGCCAGGATGGGCACGAAGGCCTGCGAGAACGCGCCTTCGGCAAACAGGCGGCGCAGCAGGTTGGGGATGCGGAAGGCGACGTTGAACGCATCGGTGTAGGCGCCGGCGCCGAAGGCTCGGGCAAACAGCGTCTCGCGCAGCAGGCCGGTCACCCGCGACAGCATGGTCATGCTGGAGACGGCGGCAAGGGTTCGAAGTAGATTCATGGTGCGCGATTATAGCCGCGCGGCCTGGAAGAATTGCTGAGATTGCCATTAAATGCAGCGCACGCAGATGCCGCGTCCGTATGAAAGCGGCAAGTTTCCTGTTTTTTGAATTGCCCTGACATCAAAAGCTGGATATAATTTAAGGCTGTACAGAATTCAGTGACGCAGACACAGCGAACGCGGCAGATTGATCGCCGGTTCGCAGGCACCCGACTCAGGTGGTCTGTACTGAGTGGCCTGCATGGTCAGACAGCTGAACGCACCGGTTTGGCAAACGCTATTGTTTGCAAACGAACTTTGACAACGATTTAGGAAATTCCATGGCAAATACCGCACAAGCGCGCAAACGCGCTCGTCAAGCAGTCAAGCAAAACGCACACAACTCGGCTCAGCGTTCGACGCTGCGCACCGCCATCAAGGCTGTCCGCAAGGCGATCCAGGCTGGCGACAAGGCTGCTGCAACCCAGGTCTTCCAGACCTCCGTCTCGACGATCGACTCGATCGCCGACAAAAAGATCATCCACAAGAACAAGGCCGCTCGCCACAAGAGCCGTCTGGCAGCTGCCCTGAAGGCACTGTCCGCCTAAGTTCGCGTGCGGCGGCAATAGCCGCCATACAGGTGCTGAGAAGAGCCCGCCTGGCATAGCCAGTGCGGGCTTTTCGCTTTGCTTCGCCGGAACCATCTCTCCCGCGCACCGGTCATCCCCAAAATCGGGGACAGCCTCCAGATCGCGCGCGGATCGGACAAAAATCACCAAATTGGGGACAGCCTCCTATTGCGCGAATCGCGCGAATCGGAGGCTGTCCCCAATTCCGCCCGAATCGGAGGCTGTCCCCGATTCCGGTCCCCAATTCCGGCCCCGGTTCCCAATTTCCGCTTCCTGCTCGCCCCGATTCCGCCGGCACTTCGCTCTGCATCGGGGACAGCCTCCGAATCGCCCGCCGCCAATCGGAGGCTGTCCCCGATTGCGCTGCGAGGCCCGCCCGCGCTGCCGCGGGCGGGCTGCGCTGGCAACGATTGCAAAGCTGGGGCATAATACGCGCCGTCTTATGTCTTATAGAAGACTTCGGCAGCCTGGGTGACGCGCCCGGCGGACCGCGTGGCTGTCATCGCCGCGCGGGGCGGAGTAAAATGAGCGGGGTGTTGGGGTGCGCCACAAGCGTAGACCGGCGGTTATTAATTTGTCTGACAAGTCGCGATACCTTCGCGCAAACTGAGGAAAAATGCATGAGCAGTGAACCGACCATCATCTACACCCTGACCGACGAGGCGCCGCTGCTGGCGACCCACGCCTTCCTGCCCGTCGTCAGCGCTTTCACCAAGCCGGCCGGCATCCGCGTCGAGCAGAGCGACATCTCTGTCGCCGCCCGCATCCTGGCAGCGTTCCCGGAAAACCTGACGCCTGACCAGCGCGTCCCGGACGCCCTGGCCGAACTGGGCAAGAAAACGCTGGAGCCGGACGCCAACATCATCAAGCTGCCGAACATCAGCGCCTCCGTCAGCCAGCTGCAGAACGCCATCAAGGAACTGCAGGAAAAGGGCTACAACATCCCCGACTACCCATCGGACCCGAAGACCGACGAGGAAAAGGCCATCAAGGCCCGCTACGGCAAGTGCATCGGCTCGGCCGTGAATCCGGTCCTGCGCGAAGGTAACTCCGACCGCCGCGCACCGCGCGCCGTCAAGGAATACGCCCGCAAGAACCCGCACTCGATGCAGCCATGGTCGCAGGCTTCGCGCACGCACGTGTCGCACATGACGGGTGGCGACTTCTACCACGGCGAGAAGTCGATGACGCTCGACCGCGCGCGCGAAGTCAAGATGGAACTGATCACCAAGGACGGCCAGAGCATCGTGCTCAAGCCAAAGGTCGCGCTGCAGGACGGCGAGATCATCGACTCCATGTTCATGAGCCGCAAGGCCCTGCTGGAATTCTACGAAGCGCAGATCGAAGACGCACACCAGACCGGCATGCTGTTCTCGCTGCACGTCAAGGCGACGATGATGAAGGTGTCGCACCCGATCGTGTTCGGCCACTGCGTGCGCATGTTCTACAAGGAAGCGTTCGAAAAGCACGGCGCGCTGTTCGACAGCCTGGGCATCAACGTCAACAACGGCATGGCCGACCTGTACAACAAGATCGCCACCTTGCCGGCCTCGCAGCGCGACGAGATCGTGCGCGACCTGCACGCCTGCCAGGAACACCGTCCGGAACTGGCGATGGTCGACTCGGCCAAGGGCATCACCAACTTCCATTCGCCGAACGACGTGATCGTCGATGCGTCGATGCCGGCCATGATCCGCTCCGGCGGCAAGATGTACGGCGCCGACGGCCGCCTGAAGGAAGTCAAGGCCGTGATCCCGGAAAGCACGTTCGCCCGTATCTACCAGGAGATCATCAACTTCTGCAAATGGCACGGCGCCTTCGACCCGCGCACGATGGGCACGGTGCCGAACGTGGGCCTGATGGCCCAGCAGGCCGAGGAATACGGTTCGCACGACAAGACCTTCGAGGTGGCGGCGGACGGCGTGGCCAACATCACCGACCTCGCCACCGGCGAAGTGCTGATGAGCCAGACCGTGGAGAAGGGCGACATCTGGCGCATGTGCCAGGTCAAGGACGCGCCGATCCGCGACTGGGTCAAGCTGGCCGTGACGCGCGCGCGCAACTCGGGCATGCCGGCCGTGTTCTGGCTGGACCCGTACCGTCCGCACGAGAATGAGCTGATCAAGAAGGTCACCACGTACCTGAAGGACCACGACACGACGGGCCTGGACATCAAGATCATGTCGCAAGTGCGCGCCATGCGCTACACGCTGGAACGCGTCGCCCGCGGCCTGGACACGATCTCCGTGACCGGCAACATCCTGCGCGACTACCTGACCGACCTGTTCCCGATCATGGAACTGGGCACCAGCGCCAAGATGCTGTCGATCGTCCCGCTGATGGCCGGCGGCGGCATGTACGAAACGGGCGCCGGCGGTTCGGCACCGAAGCACGTGCAGCAGCTGGTCGAGGAAAACCACCTGCGCTGGGATTCGCTGGGCGAGTTCCTGGCGCTGGCGGTCAGCCTGGAAGACCTGGGCCTGAAGACGGGCAACGCCAAGGCCAAGATCCTGGCCAGGACGCTGGACGCTGCCACCGGCAAGCTGCTGGACAACCGCAAGTCGCCATCGCCGAAGACCGGTGAGCTGGACAACCGCGGCAGCCAGTTCTACCTGTCGATGTACTGGGCGCAGGAACTGGCCGCGCAGACCGACGATGCCGAACTGGCCGCCGCCTTCGCGCCGCTGGCCAAGCAGCTGACCGACAACGAGGCGAAGATCGTCGCCGAGCTGCTGGAAGTGCAGGGCAAGCCGGTCGACATCGGCGGTTACTACAAGGCCGACGACGCCAAGGTGAAGGCCGTGATGCGTCCGAGCGCCACGTTCAACCAGGCGATCGCTTCGCTGGCTTGATGCTCGGCAGGCAGTAAGCAAAAACCCGCGGCCGTGAGGTGCGCGGGTTTTTTTTGGGGTCTGTCCCTTCAGGGACAGACCCCATGCCATCAACCGCCGGCCGGAACCTCCACGAATTCCCCCGGCATCAACGGATGCGTCGCCAGCGAGAACGGCCCGATACTGCTGCGCACCAGCCGCAAGGTCGGCAGCCCGACGGCGGCCGTCATGCGCCGCACCTGCCGGTTCTTGCCCTCGGCGAGCGTGATGGCCAGCCAGCTGGTGGGCTTGTCGGCGCGCGCGCGGATGGGCGGGTTGCGCGGCCACAGCCAGTCCGGCTCGGCGATGCGCACCGCGCGGCACGGCTGGGTGACGAAGTCGCCCAGGTCCAGCGGCGCCTGCAGCCGCGCCAGCGCGGCCGCATCGGGTACGCCGTCCACCTGCACCAGGTAGGTCTTGGCTTCCTTGTGGTCGGGGTGGGCGATGCGGTGCTGCAGCTTGCCGTCGTCGGTCAGCAGCATCAGGCCTTCGCTGTCGGCGTCCAGGCGGCCGGCCGGGTAGATGTTCGGAATCGACAGGTAGTCGGCAAGCGTCGCGCGGCCGTCCTGGCGCGAAAACTGGCACAGGACCTGGAACGGTTTATTGAAAAGGATCAGTGGCATGAAGCGCGTGGAAAAAGCGAATGAAAAGACGCGGACGCGGGTCCCATGGCTGTCTGCCGCATAGTGGTGCATAATGCAAGACATGCCTGCTCAGCCCATCGAGCACCGGCCCGCGACTCGTGCTGCTGCGCGCATTGTAATCCAGACCGCCGCGCAGCCGGGCAGGAGGCCGTGAGCCGCACCAAGCCCTGACTAATGGAGAACACGATGTACCAACATATCAAAGTCCCCGCCGACGGCCAGAAGATCACCGTCAACGCCGATTACTCGCTGGTCGTGCCGGACCAGCCGATCATTCCGTTCATCGAAGGCGACGGCACGGGTATCGACATCACCCCGGTGATGATCAAGGTGGTGGACGCGGCCGTGGCCAAGGCCTACGGCGGCCAGAAGAAGATCAGCTGGATGGAAATCTACGCCGGCGAGAAATCGACGACCGTATATGGCCCGGACGTGTGGCTGCCGGAGGAAACGCTGCAGGTGCTGAAGGACTACGTGGTGTCGATCAAGGGTCCGCTGACGACGCCCGTGGGCGGCGGCATCCGTTCGCTCAACGTGGCGCTGCGCCAGGAGCTCGACCTGTACGTCTGCCTGCGCCCCGTGCGTTATTTCGCCGGCGTGCCGTCGCCCGTCAAGGAACCGCACAAGACCGACATGGTGATCTTCCGCGAGAACTCGGAAGACATCTACGCCGGCATCGAATACCAGGAAGGCTCGGACAACGTCAAGAAGCTGATCAAGTTCCTCACCGAGGAAATGGGCGTCAAGAAGATCCGCTTCCCGGAAACGTCCGGCATCGGCATCAAGCCCGTGTCGCGCGAAGGCACCGAGCGCCTGGTGCGCAAGGCGCTCCAGTACGCGATCGACAACGACAAGCCGTCCGTGACCATTGTCCACAAGGGCAACATCATGAAGTACACGGAAGGCGGCTTCCGCGACTGGGCCTACGCGCTGGCGCAAAAGGAATTCGGCGCCGAGCTGGTCGACGGCGGCCCATGGTGCAAGTTCAAGAATCCGAAGACGGGCAAGGACATCGTCGTCAAGGATTCGATCGCCGACGCGTTCCTGCAGCAGATCCTGCTGCGTCCGGCCGAGTACAGCGTCATCGCCACGCTGAACCTGAACGGCGATTACATCTCCGACGCGCTGGCCGCGCAGGTCGGCGGCATCGGCATCGCGCCGGGCGCCAACATGTCCGACTCGGTGGCGATGTTCGAAGCCACCCACGGCACCGCGCCGAAATACGCCGGCAAGGACTACGTCAACCCGGGTTCGCTGATCCTGTCGGCCGAGATGATGCTGCGCCACATGGGCTGGACGGAAGCGGCCGACCTGATCATCGCGTCGATGGAAAAAGCCATCACATCGAAGAAGGTCACGTACGACTTCGCCCGCCTGATGGAAGGCGCCACGCAGGTATCCTGCTCCGGCTTCGGCGACGTGATGATCGAACAGATGTAATCGCAAGGCTGGGCCAGACCCGTAGCAGCAGCCCTGCGCCGTCGCCGCAGGGCTTTTTTGTGTCCGCCGCATCTAAACAGGAGAGCTGTCATGAAAACCATCGGACTGATCGGCGGAATGAGCTGGGAATCGACGGTGCCTTATTACCGTCAGATCAACGAGACCGTGCGCGAGCAGCTGGGCGGCCTGCATTCGGCCAAGATCGTCCTTGTCAGCGTGGACTTCCACGAGGTCGAGGCGCTGCAGCGTGCGGGCGACTGGGAAGCGTCCGGCGTGCTGCTGGCGCAAGCCGCGCGCAGCGTGGCCGCCGGCGGCGCCGATTTCATCGTGCTGTGCACGAACACAATGCACAAGGTGGCGCCGGCCATGCAGGCCGCCGTCGACATCCCGCTGCTGCACATCGCCGATCCCACGGCGGCGGCCATCCGTGCCGCCGGCTGCACGACAGTGGGCCTGCTGGGCACGCGCTTCACGATGGAGCAGGCGTTCTACCGCGAACGGCTAGGCGAGCTGGGCTTGGAAGTGGTGACGCCGGAACAGGCCGACCGCGACATCGTCCACCGCGTCATCTACGAAGAGCTGTGCCTGGGCCGCATCGAGCCCGAATCGCGCGCGGCCTACCGCCGCATCATGGAGGACCTGGCGGCGCGCGGCGCCCAGGCGATCATCCTGGGCTGCACGGAGATCACGTTGCTCGTCAACGCCTACGACGCGCCGGTACCGCTGTTCGACACCACCGCCATCCACGCCCGCCACGCCGCGCTGCACGCCATCGGCGCGGCCTGATGGCCGCCAGCGCGAATGCCGCTTGACAGCGGCGCGTTTACTATTTAACGTTGGTGTTAATTAACCATGGGGTTAATCGATAAGTTAATCGAGAAGTGAATCGAGGAGTCAAGCATGGAAGACCCGCTCAGCCAGACATTCGCAGCGCTGGCGGACCCCACCCGGCGCGCGATCCTGGCGCGCCTGGCCGAAGGGGAGGCGACAGTCAACGAACTGGCGGCTCCTTTTGACATCAGCCTGCCCGCCATCTCGCGCCACCTCAAGGTGCTGGAAGCGGCCGGCCTGATCTCCCGGGGGCGCGCCGCCCAGTGGCGCCCTTGCCGACTCGAAGCTGCACCGCTGCAGGGGCTCGATGGCTGGCTGGACAGCTACCGCCGCCTGTGGGAGGGCAGCTTCGACAAGATGGACGCTTACCTGAAACTGATGCAAGGAGACGGCAATGGAAGCAACGGCAAGCAAGGCAGCAAATCAGGACCAAGCAGCGCAGACCCAGGCAGCGCAGGGCCGGACAACGCAAGACCCAGGCGCGGCAAGCCATGAGTTGCGCGACGACGAACTGCTGATCGTGCGCACGTTCGACGCGCCGCGTGCGCTCGTGTTCCACGTCTGGCGCGAAGCGGAGCACGTGCGCCAATGGCTGGCGCCGGGCGACTTCAAGTGCGCCAGCCTGGAGTGGGACTTCCGTCCCGGCGGCAGCTGGCGCGCGTGTATCCGCTCGGCCAAGAACGAGCACTGGATGAACGGCCGCTTCGTCGAGATCGTGGCGGACGAGCGCATCGTCACGACCTTCCGCTGGGATCCGGACGAAGGCAGCGACACGCACATGCCGGAGAACCGCATCACGGTCACCTTCGCCGACGAAGGCAACGGCACCGTGCAGCGCTTCCACCAGGCGCCATTCGACACGGTCGCCCGGCGCGACAGCCATACCCAGGGCTGGACCAGCGTGGTCGAACGCACCGGCGGCTATGTCGAGCGGCTGGCACGGGAGGCATCGTGAGCACCGTCGCTGCCGTCCCCACTGGCCGTTCCGCCCTCACGGCGTTCCGCCAGGTGCCGCCCTTCGCGCAGGGCGTGGTGCGCGACCTGCGGGTGCGCTGGGCGCTGGAAGAGGCGGGCCTGCCGTACGACCAGGAACTGCTGGCCGTTGGCGAGAATCACTTGCCGGCCTATCGCGCGCGCCAGCCGTTCGGCCAGGTGCCCGCGTACGACGACAAGGACGTCCGCATGTTCGAGTCGGGCGCCATCGTGCTGCACATCGCCGAACGCTGCGACGCGCTGCTGCCGGTCGAGCCAAGGGCGCGGGCGCGCGCCATCACGTGGCTGTTCGCGGCCCTCAATACGGTGGAGCCGCCGGTCGCCAACCTGGCCGAGCTCGACCTCTTCCATCGGGAGGAGCCGTGGGCGCCGCTGCGGCGGCCCGGGGCCGTTGCCGCCGTCCAGGGCCGGCTGGACGAACTTGCCGCCTGGCTGGGGCCGCGCGAATGGCTGGAGGAGTGCTTCACAGCGGGCGACCTGATGATGACGACGGTGCTGCGCATCCTGCGCGACACGGACCTGGTGACGCGCATGCCGGTGCTCGATGCGTATGTGCGCCGCTGCGAGGCGCGTCCCGCGTTCGGCCGTGCGCTGGCGGCGCAGATGGCCGTGTTCGCGGGACATCCGCCCCTGTAGAGCCGGGGCGGCGGGCCTGACGGACGGGGTGTCCGGCGCGACTGCTGGTATTGTGCGATAGTGCCGCTGCCGCGAGCCGCTCCCGTCCATCCGCCAGGCCCCACCATGCCCGATTCCGCACCACCGTTTGCCCCAACCGATGCCGTCTACCGCACCTTCTTCGACCAGGCTACGCACTTTGCCGGCCTGATGACGCCGGACGGCATGCTGGTCGATGTCAACCGCCGTTCGCTGGAGGCGGGCCGGCGCCGCCGCGAGGACGTGGTCGGCCGCTACTTCTGGGAGTGCGGCTGGTGGTCGCCGTCGCCGGCGCTGGCGGACGAGGTACGCGCCTGCACCCGCCTGGCGGCCGGTGGCGCGACGGTGCGGCGCGAACTGCGCTACTACCGCGACGACGCGCGCGAGTGCTGGACCGACATCGTGTTCGCACCCGTGACCGACACGGCCGGCACGGTGCAGTACATCGCGGCGACCGGCGCGGACATCACGGAGCGGCGCCAGGTCGAGGCGCGCCTGCGCCTGCTCGATGCCATCGGCGAGGCCACCCGCGTCGCCACCGATGCGCGCGCCATCATGGCCGAGGCCACGCGCCTGCTGGGCGAACACCTGGGCGTGACGCGCGTGGCGTATGCCGACCTGGAGCCGGACAACGACCGCTTCACGATCCGCCACGACTGGACCGTGCCCGGCGCGCTCAGCACGGTAGGCGTCTACTCGCTCGACCTGTTCGGCTCGCGCGCCACGTCCAACCTGCGGGTGGGGCGCACCTTGCTGATCAACGACGTCGATCGCGAACTCGCGCCCGGCGATGGCGACGGCATGTTCAACGCCATCGGCATCAAGGCCATCATCTGCTGTCCGCTGGTCAAGGGCGGCGCGCTGGTGGCGATGATGGCGGTGCACCAGCAGCGGCCGCGCATGTGGACGGCGGACGAGATCGCGCTGGTGGAAGCGGTCGTCGAGCGCTGCTGGGCGCACATCGAACGGGTCCGCTCGACGGAAGCGCTGCACAAGGCCGACCGCCACAAGTCCGAATTCCTGGCCACCCTGGCGCACGAGCTGCGCAACCCGCTGGCGCCGATCAGCAACGGGCTGGAGCTGCTGCGCCTCGGCGCGGAAAGCGGCGCCGCGATGGGCCATGTGCGGGAGATGATGACGCGCCAGGTCAACCACATGGTCCACCTGATCAACGACCTGCTCGACATCGCCCGCGTCTCCAGCGGCAAGATCGTGCTGCGGCGCCAGGTGGCGGATTTGAAGGACGTCGTCGCCTCCGCCGTCGAGACCAACCTGCCGGCCTTGCAAGCACCCGGTCATTTGCTGACGGTGGACCTGCCGGACGAGCCCCTGCTGGTCGATGTCGACGTGGTACGCATGAGCCAGGTGCTGGGCAACCTGCTGTCGAACGCGGCCAAGTATACGCCGCCGGGCGGGCGCATCGTCGTGGCGGCGCGGCGCGAGGAGCTCGAGGTCGTTGTCACGGTCGGCGACAATGGCATGGGCATCGCCCACGACGCGCTGGAAGCGGTGTTCGAGATGTTTACGCAGGTCGGGCGCAGCGTCGAGCGGTCGAAGGGCGGCCTGGGTATCGGCCTGTCGCTGGTGCGCCGGCTGATGGCGCTGCACGGCGGCAGTGTCGACGCGGCCAGTGCCGGCGAAGGGCAGGGCAGCACCTTCACGCTGCGCCTGCCGGTGGCGCGGCAGCCGCGCGCCGTCACCCCGCCAGAGGACGTCATGCCGGCGCGTGCGCAGGGGCTGGCGGATACATCCCTGCGCGTGCTGATCGCGGACGACAATGCGGACGCCGCCAACACGCTGGAGGCCCTGCTGCGCCAGGCCGGCCACGACACGCGCATCGCCTACGATGGCGCGGCGGCGCTGGCGCTGGCGGAAAGCTTCCGTCCCCAGCTGGCGTTCCTGGACCTGGGCATGCCGCTGCTGGATGGCTACGAGACGGCGCGGCGGCTGCGCGCGCTGCCGCATATGGCAAATCTGGCACTGGTAGCTTTGACAGGCTGGGGCGCCGAGGAGGACCGCATGCGCGCCCGTGCGGCGGGGTTCGACCGCCACCTGCTCAAGCCGGCCGCGCCGGACGAGGTGGCCGCCGCGCTGGCGCTGGCGCGGCAGCAGGCGGGATGACCAGGCGAAAAAAAACCCCGCAGTCGCGGGGTTCTTTCACGTCTGGGGGAGCAGATCAGCTCGCCTGGATGTTGGAAGCTTGCTTGCCTTTAGGGCCTTGCGTGACTTCGAACTGCACTTTCTGACCTTCTTTCAGGGTCTTGAAGCCGTTCATGTTGATTGCGGAGAAGTGTGCGAACAAATCCTCGCCGCCATCATCAGGAGTGATGAAGCCAAAACCTTTGGAGTCATTGAACCACTTAACGGTACCTGTTGCCATAAAAAGAACTTTCAAATATTAACGAATCACACGAGCCATAAAAGCAAGAAGCTTCCTGCCCCCTCCTCGACAACTCACTTCTTACCAACATGTACATTTCTGCACGAGTCGATATGGCATTGTTGGCGCAACAATTTTTAATGTCAAGCGCTTTGTACCCTGCTTAGTAAGATTTTTGCAACATCAAAAACGCCCCGAACTCTTGATTTCACGGAAGACAGCGCCATCTGCGCCAAGTCGGGAAAGCGCGTAAGATTGAGAACATACGGAAAGGCACGCCTAAACGGGCGATGCATCGGTCACGAAAGCATTAGAATATAAGCGTATGGCAACCAAGCATGACACTGAGACCGTCCTGGAGCGACAAGCGCTGAAGCCGCCACCCATGTACCAGGTGGCGTTGTTGAATGACGACTACACTCCGATGGAGTTCGTGGTCGCCATCATCCAGGAGTATTTCAACAAGGACCGTGAAACGGCGACACAAATTATGCTGAGCGTCCACCGCTACGGCAAAGGCGTGTGCGGTGTGTTCTCGAAAGATATTGCATCGACAAAAGTGGAGTTCGTTTTAACGCATGCGCGCAAGGCGGGGCACCCCCTGCAGTGCGTGATGGAGGAAGTATGATCGCGCAGGAATTGGAAGTAAGTTTGCACATGGCGTTTGTCGAGGCTCGGCAGGCACGGCATGAATTCATCACGGTTGAGCATCTGTTGCTGGCGCTGCTGGACAATCCGTCGGCGGCGGAAGTGTTGCGTGCCTGCGCGGTCAACATCGAGGACCTGCGCAAGACACTCACCAACTTCATCGGCGACAACACGCCCACGGTCCCCGGCACCGGCGAGGTGGACACCCAGCCCACGCTGGGGTTCCAGCGCGTGATCCAGCGTGCCATCATGCACGTCCAGTCCGCTTCCAACGGCAAGAAGGAAGTGACGGGAGCGAACGTGCTGGTCGCCATCTTCGGCGAGAAGGACTCGCACGCTGTTTACTATCTGCACCAGCAGGGCGTGACCCGGCTGGACGTGGTGAACTTCATCTCGCACGGCGTGCGCAAGGACCAGTCGGGCGATACGGCCAAGGCGTCCGAGGGCGTCGAGGAGGGCACGCAGGCCGAAGGCCAGACGAAGGAAAGCCCGCTCGACCAGTTCACGCAGAACCTGAACAAGTCCGCCGCCGAAGGCAAGATCGATCCGCTGATCGGCCGCGAGGACGAGGTCGACCGCGTGATCCAGATCCTGTGCCGCCGCCGCAAGAACAATCCGCTGCTGGTGGGCGAAGCGGGCGTGGGCAAGACCGCCATCGCGGAAGGCCTCGCTTATCGCATCACGCAGGGCGACGTGCCGGAAGTGCTGGCCAACGCCGTCGTCTACTCGCTGGACATGGGCGCGCTGCTGGCGGGCACCAAGTACCGCGGCGACTTCGAGCAACGCCTGAAGGCCGTGCTCAAGCAGTTGAAGGACAACCCGAACGGCATCCTGTTCATCGACGAGATCCACACCATCATCGGTGCCGGTTCCGCGTCGGGCGGCACGCTGGACGCATCGAACCTGCTGAAGCCGGCCCTGGCCAACGGCCAGCTCAAGTGCATCGGCGCGACCACGTTCACGGAATTCCGTGGCGTGTTCGAGAAGGACCACGCGCTGTCGCGCCGGTTCCAGAAGGTCGATGTCAACGAGCCGACCGTCGAGCAGACGGTGCAGATCCTGCGCGGCCTGAAGTCGCGCTTCGAGGAGCACCACGGCGTCAAGTATTCGTCGACGGCGCTGTCGACGGCGGCCGAGCTGGCGGCCCGCTTCATCAACGACCGGCACCTGCCGGACAAGGCCATCGACGTGATCGACGAAGCGGGCGCGGCGCAACGCATCCTGCCGAAGTCGAAGCAGAAGAAGACCATCGGCAAGACGGAGATCGAGGAAATCATCTCGAAGATCGCACGCATCCCGCCGCAGACCGTCAACCAGGACGACCGCAGCAAGCTGCAGACGATCGACCGCGACCTGCGCAACGTCGTGTTCGGCCAGGACCCCGCCATCGAGGCGCTGGCCTCGGCCATCAAGATGTCGCGCGCGGGCCTGGGCAAGCAGGACAAACCCATCGGCTCGTTCCTGTTCTCCGGTCCGACCGGTGTCGGCAAGACGGAAGTGGCGAAGCAGCTGGCCTTCATCCTCGGCATCGAACTGATCCGGTTCGACATGTCCGAGTACATGGAACGCCATGCCGTGTCGCGCCTGATCGGCGCGCCGCCGGGTTACGTCGGTTTCGACCAGGGCGGCCTGCTGACGGAAGCGATCACGAAGAAGCCGCATGCCGTGCTGCTGCTGGACGAGATCGAGAAGGCCCATCCGGACATCTTCAACATCCTGCTGCAGGTGATGGACCATGGCACGCTGACGGACAACAACGGTCGCAAGGCCGATTTCCGCAACGTGATCATCATCATGACGACCAACGCGGGCGCGGAAGCGCTGCAGAAGGCGCCGATCGGTTTCACGAACACCAAGGAAACCGGCGACGAGATGGCCGACCTGAAACGGATGTTCACGCCGGAGTTCCGCAACCGGATCGACGCGATCATCAGCTTCCGCGCGCTGGACGAGGAGATCATCCTGCGCGTCGTGGACAAGTTCCTGATGCAGCTGGAAGAGCAGCTGCACGAGAAGAAGGTGGAGGCGATCTTCACGGAGCACCTGCGCAAGTTCCTCGCGAAGAAGGGCTTCGATCCGCTGATGGGCGCGCGGCCGATGTCGCGCCTGATCCAGGACATGATCCGCAAGGCGCTGGCCGACGAACTGCTGTTCGGCCGCCTCGTCGCCGGCGGCAAGGTCACGGTCGACCTGGACGAGAAGGACCAGATCAAGCTGGACTTCCCGGAACCGGACGCCGCGCCGCTGCCACCGCCGGAAACCGTCGAAGTCGAGTAATCGGCCCGAACGCAGAAACCCGCTCCTCGGAGCGGGTTTTTTTTGGGGCGCTGTGCCCCGGCCGTAATGAACTTCCCAGCGCGGCAGCAGTCTTACTCATCAGGCAGACCACGCTTGGGGAGGAACCATGGAAGCGCAGCAATTCGAAGCGGCACAGGTCCAGGTATCGCAATGGCTGACGCAGCTGACCGGCAAGCAGGCCGATGAACTCCGAGGCATCTTCGATCGCTGCTCGTCGCTGGCCGATTGCCTGGCGATCCTTGCGGAAGCCGGCAGTAAACTGCGCCACTGTCCCCATTGCGAGGGGGACCGGCTCTATCGCCACGGCGTCTACCGAGGGCTGCAGCGCTACCGTTGCCGGCAATGCGGCGCCAGTTTCAATGTGCTGACGAAAACGCCCCTGGCGTTCATCCGCCTGCGCGAAAAATGGCTGCCGTTCCTGCCGTGCATGCTGCACTCGATGACGGTGCGCGGCGCAGCCAAGGCCATCGGCATTCACCGCAACACCAGCTTCCGCTGGCGCCACCGCTTCCTGGCGATGGCCAAGGACGCGCGGGCACTGCCGCTCGATGGCATCGTCGAGGCGGACGAAACGTATTTATTGGAATCGCAAAAAGGTTCGCGCCATCTGACCCGTCCTGCGAGGCGGCGAGGCGGCAGCGCCAGCCATCGGGGGCCGGGCAAGGAACATGATTGCATCCTGGTCGCCTGTAACCGTAGCGGCAAGGCGTGCGATTTCGTTCCCGGGCGCGGGCCGGTAACGGCGCAGCAGTTGCATGATTGCCTGCCACCCGTGCTAGCGCCAGGCATCCTGCTGGCGATCGACAGCGCAGTCGCCTATCGGGCATTCGCCACCGCGGCGGGCATCGCACATGAAACAGTGAACCCGCATGCCGGCATCCGTGTGAACGGGCTTATCCACGTGCAGACCGTCAACAACCTGCACGGCCGCTTCAAGGGCTGGCTGCGGCACTTCCTGGGTGTCGCCAGCCACTACCTGCCCAATTACCTGGGCTGGCGGCACGTGCTGGATGTCAGCCGGGTTGCGCTGCCGCAGCATTTCCTTCGCGTAGCGCTGATGCTCAGCGTCATTTAAGTACCGATGGGCTACTTCACTATGACCGGGGCACAGCGCCTTTTTTGGGCGCTGTGCCCCGGCCGTAATGAACTTCCCAGCGCGGCAGCAGTCTTACTCATCAGGCAGACCACGCTTGGGGTGCCGCGACACACCGGTGCCAGGCACTTGGATTCGCCTACCCCTGCTTACGCAAGAACAGCACCAACACCCCCAGCAGCATCCCCACGCCGAACGGCACGGCAGCGCCGACGACGTGCCGGCGCCGGCCGGCACGGGCCTGCGCCACCAGCGCGGCGTCGTCCGGATGCACGTACGTCTCGAACACCGTGCGGTAGGTTTCGAAATAGTCGTTGCGGACCCGGGCGCCCAGCTCGCGCGCCAGATCGATCATCATGCCGAGCAACTGGCGGCTGGGATTGCTGGCCCACAGCTCGCCCACTTGCAGGAACAGGACGTCGGCCTCGTTCCCGCGCGACGGGTCCTGCAACCGGGCGTCCGCCCGCGCATCCGGCGCGAGCACGTAAGGGCTGTGCAACCGCTGCAGCGCCGCCCCGACTTCATTGGCGCCGATCGGCTGCGGCGTGCCGGCGTGCGACCGCACGATGGTGATATGAGAACCCATGATGTCGAAATGATAATTAACGCTGAGCAACTTAGCGCGTGCTTATTCTCCTGGCAACAATTCTGTCCCGTTGCGGCGAACTTTTATGCATTTACAACTAATCGCCACGCCGCCACCGGCGCAGTGCCAGCACCAGCGCGCCAGCGCCGAACAGCGCGATGCTGGCCGGCTCCGGAACGGCCGGCAGCGGCGTGCCGTCCAGCGCGATGGCATCGAAGGCCATGCCCGTGTCGGCGGAGGCGTCCACCCAGTTGACGACACCGAACTCGAGCCGATACTGGCCGGCGCCCGCGATCGTGTAGCGGGCGCCGATCCAGTCCGTGATGCCGCATGGCTCCACGTAGCACGTGCCCGAATCGGTGCCCAGCGGGCTCCACGCGGGGGCTGGGCCCAGCACGTTGTTGTAGGGCGGGTCCAGCGTGGCCAGGCCGGCCGGCATGCCGAAGCCCGGCACGGCGCCGCCCCCGGGCGACGTGCGCGCCGTAACCAGCATGGCGACCTGGTTGCCGCCCGCGTCCAGCAAGCGTACCCAGCCGTAGTCGCTGAAGTCGCCCCCATCCGTCGTGACATAGTTGAGCTGCAAGCTCAATTCCTGCCCGGCGTTGGCGCTGAACACGTGCGAGCGCAGCACGCTGCCGTTGAACGAATCGCGCGGACTGCCCACGCCGGCCAGCCGCACGCCGGCCGCCCCGTCGTGGTTGGAAATCCAGCCATAGCGGTTGCCCCCGCCGGGCGCCAGCAGGACGTCGCCATCCGCCTCGGCGGTGCCGCAATTGCCCTGGCATTCCCACAGCGGCGGCAGGCCGCCATCGAAGATCTGCGCGGCGGCCGGTTGCGCCAGCGCGGCGCAAAGCGCCACGCCTGCCGGCAGGCGATAAAGTAGCGATTGCATGATGATTCCTCCACGATGAATTGAACGGGAACAAAAGCCATGCATATTCCGTGCCGCCGGTGAAACCATCCGCTTCCCGGGCAACGGGTCTTCTTTGCATGGGACGCTGTAAAAAATTCCGACAGGCGTGTGCCGTTACAACGGCGGCAGGGTAATGGTTATTTCCGGCTCGGAAATCTATGCCAGAATCGCTTTTTTCTCTTCGCCTTACATTGCTCATGCGATTTCACCGTCTGTCCTCGCTTCTTTGCGCCGCCGGCCTGCTGTCCACCGCGACCGGCGCCGCCGCGTTCGATCCCTACCTGCGTTACCCGGCCGTGCGCGGCGACAGCGTCGTCTTTACGGCGGAAGGCGACCTGTGGCGGGTGGCAAGTACCGGTGGCGCCGCCCAACGCCTGACCACGCACGCGGCCGCCGAGACGCATGCGGCGATCTCGCCGGATGGCCGCTGGGTCGCGTTTGCCGGCAGCTACGAAGGTGCGCAGGAGGCCTACGTGATGCCGCTGGCGGGCGGCCTGCCGCGCCGGCTGACGTTCGAGAACGGCAGCGTCACCGTGCTGGGCTGGACGGCGCAGGGCGAAGTCCTGGTCAGCACGCAGAACTCGGTGGGACCGGGCGCGCACCGCATCGTGGCGGCCGTGACGCCTGCCTCCGGCGCCCGGCGGGTGTTCCCCGTGGCGGACGCCAACGACGCCGTCCTCGACGACGCCGGCAAGACGCTGTACTTCACCCGCTACGGCCTGGTCATGACCAACGACAACGTGCGCCACTACCGGGGCGGTGCCCATGCCCAGCTGTGGCGCTACGACCTGGACGGCAAGGGCGAGGCGCGTCCGGTCTTCCCGGGCGATGCGGGCAACAACAAGCGCCCCATGTGGTGGCAGGGCCGCCTGTATTTCGTCAGCGACCGCGCCGGCACCGACAACCTGTGGAGCGCCAACGCGGACGGCGGCGCGCCGCGCCAGCTGACGACCTACAAGGACTGGGACGTGCGCAACGCGGCGCTGGGGGACGGGCGCATCGCGTTCCAGCTGGGTGCCGACCTGCACGTGTACGACATCGCGGCGGGCAGCGCGGCCCGGCTGCCGGTCAGCCTGGTCTCCGACTTCGACCAGCAGCGCACGCGCCTGATCCGTTCGCCGCTGGAGGCCCTGACCAACGTCCAGCTGTCCGGCAAGGAGGAACGCATCGTGCTGACGGCCCGCGGGCGCGTCAGCATCGCCGGCACGGGCAGCCAGCGCCGCGTGGAGATCGCCGTGCCGGAAGGGGCCCGTGCACGCGACGCCATTTTCTCGGCGGACGAGAAGTGGGTCTATGCGATCGTCGACACGACGGGCGAGAACGAAATCTGGCGCTTCGCCAGCGACGGCTCGGGCCACGGCGAGCAGCTGACCCGCGACGGCAACAACCACCGCTGGGCGCTGTATCCGTCGCCGGACGGGCGCTGGCTGGGGCATACCGACAAGAAGGGCCGCTTCTGGCTGCTGGACCTCGCCACCAGGCAGAACACGCTGGTCGACGACGCGGGCAAGGCCGGCATCGACCAGCACGACAACGTGGTGTGGTCGCCCGACAGCATGAACATCGCGTTCGTGCGCAGCGCCAGCGACGCCCAGCGCGAGCAGATCGGCATGGTCAACGTCGCGAAGCGGGAAGTGGCATTCGTGACGAGCGACCGCTATACGTCCGGCGACCCGGCCTTTTCGCCGGACGGGCGCTGGCTGTACTTCCTGTCGGCGCGCCACTTCAAGCTGGGCAACGGCTCGCCGTGGGGCGACCGCAACATGGGTCCCGTGTTCGACAAGCGCACGGGCATCTTCGCGCTGGCGCTGCAGCCCGGCAACCGCTTCCCGTTCAAGCCGGACGATGAGCTGAGCCGCGCCGCCGTCAAGCCGGCCGAGAGCCCCGAGGAAACGGCGGCCGAGAAGGCGCTGGAGAAGGCCGCCAGCAAGGACAAGGAAGCCAAGGACAAGGACGGGCGCCAGGCCAAGGACGCGAAGCCGGCGCCGCCGCCCAAGCCCGCGCTGCCCGCCGTCGTGTATGCCGGCCTGGCGCAGCGCCTGTTCGAGGTGCCGCTCGCGCCGGGCAACTACCGCAAGCTGGCAGTGGACGACAAGCGCCTGTATTTCATCGACCAGGACGGTACCGAGGGCAAGCCCGCGCTGAAGACGCTGGCGATCGCGCGCACGGAACCGAAGCCGGAAACGTTTGCCGCCGGCGTGCGCGACTTCGACCTGGCGGCCGACCGCAAGCACCTGTACTACCGCACCGCGACCGGCAATCCGGGCGAGATGCTCATCGTGGACGCGGGCGCGAAGGCGCCGCCCGACACCAGCAAGGCCCGGGTCAAGGTGGACGACTGGAGCATCGTCTCGAACCCGCGCCAGGAATGGAAGCAGATGTTCAATGACGCCTGGCGCATGCACCGCGACTTCCTGTACGACGTCAAGATGCGCGGCGTGAACTGGGTCGGCGTGCGCGACAAGTACGCGCCGCTGGTGGAGCGCGTCACGGACCGGGCGGAGCTGAACGACATCCTCGGCATGATGGTGGCGGAAGTGGGGGCGCTGCACTCGCAGGTGGCGCCCGGCGACATCCGCAAGAGCGCCCCGGAAGGCACGCCGGCCGGGCTGGGCGCCGTGCTGACGCGCACGGGCACGGGCTACCGGGTCGACCGCGTCTACCGCAGCGAAAGCGAGCTGCCGGGGCAGCGCGCACCGCTGGCGCAGGCAGACGTGGACGTGCGCGAGGGCGACGTCATCACGGCCGTCAACGGCAAGTCCGTGCTGGAGGCGCGCGACATCTCGGACCTGCTGCTGAACCAGGCCGACCGCCAGGTGCTGCTGCACGTCCAGCCTGCCCGAGGCGGCAAGAGCCGTGCGGCCATCGTCGTGCCCGTGTCGATGGCGAAGCAGGCGGCGCTGCAGTACAGCGACTGGGAGCAGGGCCGGGCCGAGCAGGTCGAGCAGGCGTCGCAGGGCCGCATCGGCTACCTGCACCTGCGCGCGATGGGCGCCGACGACATCGCCGCGTTCGCACGCGACTTCTACGCCAACGTCAACCGCGACGGCCTGATCATCGACGTGCGCCGCAACCGCGGCGGCAATATCGACAGCTGGATCATCGAGAAGCTGCTGCGCAAGGCCTGGGCGTTCTGGTCCACGCCGGTGGGCCAGACGTCGCCGAACATGCAGAACACGTTCCGCGGCCACCTGGTCGTGCTGGTGGACGAGCTGACATACTCCGACGGCGAGACATTCGCCGCCGGCGTCAAGGCCCTGGGCCTGGGACCGCTGGTGGGCAAGCGCACGGCCGGTGCCGGCGTCTGGCTGTCCGACCGCAACCGCCTGGCCGACAACGGCATGGTGCGCGTGGCCGAGACGGGCCAGTTCGACAGCGACAAGGGCGTCTGGCTGATCGAGGGCGTGGGCGTGGTGCCGGACGTGGAAGTGGACAACCTGCCCAACGCCACGTTCAGCGGCCAGGACAAGCAGCTGGAAACGGCGTTGGCCATGCTGAAGAAGAAGATCGCGGAGTCACCCGTCAAGCGTTACCAGGCGCAGCCGATTCCTTCGCTGAACTACTAGCCGGGGATGTCGCTGGGGTCTGTCCCTGAGCCTTCCCCACAAATTTCTGTTGTAAACGGAAGCGGAAGCTGTTAACTTTCAATCCCAAAAACGGCGCATGCATGGCTGTGTTAGCCCTTTTATTCGTAGCGACTAAACTGCGAATGAAAGGCACAGACCATGCATGCACAGCAAATCATACAGAAGTTTTTGGCCGATCAGTGCTCCGCGATGCACGCCAAACGGCGGAGATGTTTGGCCGATGCTGTCGAAGCGGCCCGCAGCGGCGGGCTGGCAATGATGGGAATGAGCAAGGCGCTAGAAAGTGAAGTAAGCCTACGCTATCGGATCAAGCGCATCGACCGCCTTCTAAGTAACGCTCACTTGGCCAAGGAGCGGGTAAGCATCTTCAAGGCCTTGGCGCACCACCTCCTGCCGCATCAGGAGCGCATTGCAGTAATCGTCGATTGGTCTGATTTGCTGCCGGATGTAAGTCAGCATTTGCTGCGCGCCGCCGTGGTGGTGGAGGGGCGTGCGATCACGATTTATGAGGAGCTGCATCCGACCAAGTCGTATGGCAGCAGACAAGTCCATCATCGTTTCCTGGAGACTCTACGGACGGTACTGCCTCCACACCGCAGTCCAGTGATCATCACCGACGCGGGCTTTCGGGGACTTGGTTCCAGATGCTCGGCGAGCTCGGCTACGATTGGATCGGTAGAATTCGTAATCTCGACACGGTTCGCGCAGAAGGCACCACGAAGTGGCAGCCTTGCAAAGAGCTTTACCCTCACGCCACTAAGGTCCCACGCGATTTGGGCCGGTTCGAACATACCCAATCGCGCTTGGTGAAATGCCGTCTGACTTTGGTGAAGAAGTCGCCCCAAGGACGAAAGAAATTGACCGTCTTCGGCAATGACGCCGGCAGCCATCACAGCAACAAACAGCGTAAGGGACAATCCGAACCCTGGCTGTTGTCCGTCTCACCAGGGCTATCGAAGCTGCGTGCAAAACAGATCGTCGCCTTATACAGCTGTCGCATGCAAATCGAACAGACTTTCCGCGACCTCAAAAACCCGCGGTGGGGGATGGGGATTCGCCACAGTCAAACACGCCAACCCAAGCGTCTCGCCGCATTACTTCTTATCGGCACCTTGCTCAGCTTCGCCCTATGGATCATCGGCATCGTTGCGCAAAGTCGGGGCTATCGTATGCGCTACGGCAGCAAACCCAAATCCGCGAAAACTGTGTCTATCGTTTCCTTAGCTCGCCAATGGCTCGCCGACGTCAGGTATCGAAGGCTGACGCACAGCCAGCTCCGCGAAGCTATGCAGGAGCTGGCTAATCTAGTACTCATCTATTAAAAATGAGGGGAAGGCTCAGGGTCTGTCCCTGCCGGGACAGACCCTGAAGTTTGCTCGCGTGCCGCTGGCACCGGCGTCAAACTTCAGGGTCAGTCCCCGTTGGGGACAGACCCTCGCCGATCCGCGGTCACCACTGTTTCATAAACCGGCGGCCCGCAACGCCGCCGCCCGCCGCCGCGACACCTCCACCTGCGTGCCGCACGAGAGTTCCAGCACCAGCGTGCCGCCGTCGCCCGGCGTCATGGCCCGCACGTGTTCCAGGTTGACGAGATGCTGCCGGCTGGCCCGCACGAAGCGCGGGCCCAGGCGTTCTTCCAGCTGGTTCAGGGAACGCAGCAGCAAAGGCCGCTCGCCGTCGAAGTAGACGCGCGCATAATTGCCTTCCGATTCGAACAGGCGGATCCGCCCCACGTCGACGAACCAGCAGCGCTCTCCATCCCTGATGAACAGTTGGCGCGGCGCCAGTGCCGGTGCCGGCTGGTGTACGGCCAGCCGCTGCGCCGCACGCTGCAATGCGCCCGCCAGGCGCGCTGCCTGGATGGGCTTTTGCAGGTAGTCCAGCGCGTTGACCTCGAAGGCCTGCATGGCGTAGCGGTCGAACGCGGTAGTGAAGATGACTTCGGGCGGATCGTCCAGTGCCAGCAGCAAGTCGAAGCCGCTGGCGCCCGGCATCTGCACGTCCAGCAGCAGCACGTCGGGGCGCAGTTGCGCCACCTGGTCGATGGCATCGGGCGCATTGGCCGCCTCGCCCGCGATCGTCACGTCCGGATGCGCCGCCAGCAGCCGGCGCAGTTCGGCGCGCGCAAGGCGTTCGTCGTCGACGATCAGTACCCGCATCAGGCCACTCCCGGCAGCGACAACGTCGCGCGTACCCAGCCGCCTTCGGCCCGCAGCTCCAGCGCGGCCTGCTCGCCCAACGCCAGCGCAAGGCGCTTGCGGGCATTGGCCAGGCCCACCTGCGTCGAACCGCCCGGATGCGCCAGCGCGCCCGTGTTGGCAACTTCGATGTGCGTGCCGGTACCGCCGCGCCAGGCGCGAATGCGGATGTCGCTGCCGCGGGCATTGGCCTCGACGCCATATTTGACGGCGTTCTCCACCAGCGTCTGCAGCGCCATCGGCGGCACGGCCACGCGCTCCAGCCCCGGTTCGATCTCGGTGGCGACTCGCAGCCGTTCCTCGAAACGGATCTGTTCGATGGCGAGGTAGGCCTGCACGGCCGCCAGCTCGTCGGCCAGCGGCACGGTCTGCGCCTGGCCCGACTGCAGGGCGTAGCGCATCAGGTCCGCCAACTGGTCGATCATGCGCGCGGCCGCATCGGCATCTTCGTAGAGCAGCGCCCGCACGCTGTTCAGGCTGTTGAAGAAGAAGTGCGGGTTGACCTGCGCCTGCAGCGCGCGCAGCTCCGCTTCCTTGGCGTCCAGGGCGAGGCGCAACGCAGTGGCTTCGGCATGGCGTGCGCGCCGCAGCGCCTGCACCGCGTGATAAAAGATCGTCCACGCCAGGAAGGTGCCGATCCAGAAGATCAGCGCGTTCGGCAGCCAGGCAAAACCGCGCGGCTGCCCGAACGGCTGGAACAGGACGAACAGCGCCCACATCGCCGCGGTCTGCAGCGCGGCCAGTACGGCGACACCGCCGGCAAGGGACGGCCAGTGCAGCGCCCGGCCCGCGGCACGCCGCCGTCGCAGCACGCGGCGCCACCGGTGCGACAACGCGATGCCCGCACAGCCGCCGCCCGCACAGACCGCCACGATGGCGGCGCCCGGCTGGCGGAAGAACACAAAGGAGAGGTTGAACAGCACGACACTGCCCCAACCGGCCAACTGGCAAAGCCAGTACCAGTCGAAGCTGCGCCGTGCCGGCAGTGCTGGGGTCATTGCGAAATCACTTGAGGAATCGGTCGATGCGATCATACAGCCAGGCCGGATCGTCGACCATGATGAAATGGCGCGCCGTATCGGCCATCTCGATGCGCACGCCGGGCAGGCGGGCATATTGCGACGCGAAGTTGCGCTCGATGGCCTCGCGCGGCGCGAACGCCTTGTACGCCACCCAGGTGCCCAGCACCAGGGTGGGGGCCTGGATGCGGGCCACGTCCTGGCGCAGGTCCGTTGCCAGCAGCTCGGCCACCGCGTTGGCCACCGTCGTGCGGTCGGAACGCTTGCCCCATCCGACGATGCGCTCGACATCTTCCGGCTTCGTCGCCATCGACGCCACGGCAAGTCGCAGCGACTGGGCGCGGCCGGCCTCGTCCTGGCCCAGCATGCGCTCGCGGGTGCTGGCCGCCAGCGCCCGCAACTGCTCCGGTGTCGCATCGGGCGCCTGCGTGGCGCCCAGCGCCGGCAGCGCATCGACGATCACGAGGCGGCCCACCTGGTCGGGGTGGTCGATGGCGAATCGCAGCGCAACGAAGCCGCCCAGGCTGTGGCCGACGATGACGGGTTTCGCCAGCTGCTTGGCGGCGATGTAGTCGGACAGTTCCCGCCCGACTTGCGGCAGCAGCGGGCCGTCGACGGCCGGCTGGCCGGCAAAGCCCGCCAGGGTCAGCACGTGGCACTGGCGCGGCCCGCACAGGTGCTTGACGGTGTCGTGCCACACCTCGCCGGACGTGGCCAGGCCGGGAATCAGGATGACGGGGGCGCCTTGCCCCGTCACTTCGGCCTTGAAGGCGGCGGCGTGGGCGCTGAGCGATACGGTAACGGTTGCGGCGAACAGGGCCGCCTTGTGCATCAGGGTCTTGGTCATGGTGGTTCCTCCTAAGACGTATCGTCACATGGAGGGAGCCGCCGTTTCAGCGAAATGGGATGAGCGGTTCGATCGCGGGATGAGTGGTACAGCGTCAAGGTTTGGGGTCTGTCCCTGCATAGGGACTGACCCCGGTTTTATTCGCAGTGCCGGCGTTGCGATGAAAACCAGGGTCGGTCCCTTGCAGGGACAGACCCCGATCCCGATGCATTGGCGGAGTGCTGGTTGAAGATCCCAGACCTCATGCGCCGGCGTCGGTCGCGCCATACCCATGTACCCGCCGCCGGTGCAGCGGATACACGAACCACAGCCCGATCAGCAGCACGAACGAGACCGCCGCGCTGGCGCTGCTGAACACCGTGTGGGCGGTGATCGCGTACAGGACAACGAACAGGTCCAGCGCCAGGCCCGCCGCCAGCGGCGCCAGCGCGTAGCAGATCGCGCGCGAGCAGACCTTGATCGTGTGCAGCGTGACCTTGTCCGGCGTGGCCAGCCGGTGGTAGGCGGTCGGCATCATGACCAGCGCGATGGCGACGATGACCAGCGCCAGGGCCACCATGTGGCAGGCCTGGACGCCGAATGGCAGCTCGGCAAAGCGCTCGTTGAAGACGGCCACCGTCTGGAAGCCGAACAGGGCCTGGATACCCGGCAGCACCATGCGGGCCTCGTCGATCAGGTGGCCCATCTGGTCCTTCAGCGAGTTGTACTGCGCCGGCGGTTCTTGTTCTTCCGTGTCCATGGGCTCTTTCCGGCGCGCTCGTCTACCAGCTGTCGCGCCTTCTCTCGCCCACATTGTAGCGAGGGGCGCACGTGGCCGGCGCGCCGCAGTTCACCCTTCGATGCCTTCCTCGCGCAACCGGCGCCACAGCGTGGTCCGGCTGATGCCGAGGTAATGCGCGGCCGCGTCGCGGCGGCCGCCGAAGCGGCGCAGCACGGCCGCCGTGCTTTCGCGCACGGGCAGCGCAGCGCTGGCCGGCGCCGGCGCGCTGCCGGCCAGTTCGGGCGCCACGTCCAGCACGAAGGCCGGCGTCAGGGCCTGCAGTGGCTCGGCCGTCAGGAACAAGGCCAGCCGCTCGGCCAGGTTGCGCAGCTCGCGCACGTTGCCGGGCCACGCGTGGGCACACAGCAGGGGCGCGCAGGCCGCCAGCTCGGCGCCGAGGTTGGGGGATGCGCGCGTTCCCAGCGCGGCCAGCGCATTGCGCAGCGACCATTCGACCAGCGGCACGATGTCTTCCTGCCGTTGCCGCAGCGGCGGCAGCGTCAGGCGCAGCACGGCCAGGCGGTAGAACAGGTCGGCGCGGAAGCGGCCGTCGCGCACCCGTTGTTCCAGGTCGCAATGCGTGGCGCTGACGATGCGCACGTTGACGGGCACGGGCCGGGTGCCGCCGACGCGTACCACCTCGCGCTCCTCCAGCACGCGGAGCAGGCGCGTCTGCAGGGCCAGCGGCATCTCGCCGATCTCGTCGAGGAACAAGGTGCCGTGGTTGGCCGCCTCGAACAGGCCCGCGTGGCCGCCCCGGCGCGCGCCCGTGAACGCGCCTTCCTCGTGGCCGAACAGCTCCGATTCCAGCAGCGACTCGGCCAGCGCGCCGCAGTTTACGGCCACGAACGGGGCATTGGCCTTCGAGTGGCGCGGACTCTCGCGGTGGATGGCCTGGGCCACGAGCTCCTTGCCGCTGCCCGTCTCGCCCTGGATCAGCACCGTGGCGGACGAGCGTGCATACAGCACGGCAGCCTGCCGCACCTTCTCCATCGCCGGCGACGCGCCGCGCAGGTCGGCCACGCCGTGGCGGGCCCGCAGCGTGTCCGGCACCGTGCCGCCGCGCGTGCGGTGGCGCTGCGTCTCCAGCTGGCCCAGGCGCGCGATCTCCAGCGCGTCGTCGAACGCCTGGCGGATCGAGGCCGCCGAATACACGAAGACGCCCGCCAGTCCCGCTTCCTCGGCCAGGTCGGTGATCAGGCCCGCGCCGACGACGGCCCGCACGCCGGCCGCCTTCAGGTCGGCGATCTGCGCGCGCGCATCCTGTTCGGTGGCATACGTGCGCTGAACGATGGGGACGCCGAAGGTGTCGGCGAACTGCGCCAGCTCGGGCACCGGCGCCTGGTAAGTCACTACGCCAATCGCCGGGGACAGGCTCCGATCCGCAGGATCGGTGCCTGTCCCCCCGGGTTTGGGACCCAGCGTTTCCACCGCCCGCCGCGCCCGCGCCAACGCCTGCAGCATGTCGTAGCCGCTGGCCTTGGCCACGATGACGGGCACGGACAGCCGGCTTTTCAGCCAGGCCGCATTGGAGCCGGCCGAGATGACGGCGTCGCAGCGTTCCGTGGCCAGCCGTTCGCGGATATGGCGCACGGCGTCGTCGAAGCCCAGGTTGATGGGTTCGATGGTGGCCAGCGCGTCGTATTCCAGCGTGATGTCGCGAAACAGCGCGGCCAGGCGCGAGACGGAGACCGTCCAGATGACGGGCTTGTCCTGTTCGAGGGGAAGGGGAGAGTGGGCCATGTTGCAAATTATATTGCAAGCTGCGTTTCAGTGTTTCATGTTGAAACGCCTCTCGGGCGGGCTGTACGTTGCAAGTGCTTGATTTTTCACGCCCCACCACCTGGCACGGCATTTGCAATAAGGCAGCATCGGTTCTTCATTCACCAGAAAGGTCACCATGAGTCAGTATTCCGCCGGCGCCGCGTTCCGCCAGGCCGTCCAGGAAGAGTCGCCGCTGCAGGTCGTCGGCGCCATCAATGCCAACCATGCGCTGCTGGCCAAGCGCGCCGGATTCCGTGCCATCTACTTGTCCGGCGGCGGCGTCGCGGCCGGCTCGCTGGGTCTGCCCGACCTGGGCATTTCCGGCCTGGAGGACGTGCTGGTGGACGTGCGCCGCATCACCGACGTGTGCGACCTGCCGCTGCTGGTCGATGTCGACACGGGCTTCGGCGCTTCCGCCTTCAACGTGGCGCGTACGGTAAGGTCGCTGATCAAGGCCGGCGCGGGCGCCATGCACATCGAGGACCAGGTGGGCGCCAAGCGCTGCGGCCACCGCCCGGGCAAGGAGATCGTCAGCAAGGCCGAGATGGTGGACCGCATCAAGGCGGCCGTCGATGCCCGCACGGACGACAAGTTCGTCATCATGGCGCGCACCGACGCGCTGGCGGTGGAAGGCCTGGATGCGGCGATCGACCGCGCGCTGGCCTGCGTCGAGGCGGGCGCCGACATGATCTTCCCAGAGGCGATGACGGAGCTGTCGATGTACAAGCAGTTCGCCAACGCCGTCAAGGTGCCGATCCTGGCCAACATCACGGAGTTCGGCTCGACCCCCTTGTTCACGGTCGAGGAACTGAAGACGGCGGACGTGGGACTGGTGCTGTACCCGCTGTCCGCGTTCCGCGCGATGAACAAGGCCGCGGAGAACGTCTACGGCGCGATCCGCCGCGACGGCAGCCAGAAAGCCGTGCTGGATACGATGCAGACCCGCGAGGAGCTGTACGAACGCATCGACTACCACGCATTCGAGCGGAAACTGGACGCGCTGTTCCAGGCAAACAAGAAGTAAGCGTCACCAACCGACAGAGCAAGAACACCGAAACAGAAGCGGAGACCATCAATGACCGAAACCACCACCTTCAAGCCCAAGAAATCCGTCGCCCTGTCCGGCGTCGCCGCCGGCAACACGGCCCTGTGCAGCGTCGGCAAGACGGGCAACGACCTGCACTACCGCGGCTACGACATCCTGGACGTGGCCGACAGCTGCGAGTTCGAGGAGATCGCCTACCTGCTGGTGCACGGCAAGCTGCCGAACAACGCGGAACTGCGGGGATACAAGGCCAAGCTGCGCTCGTTGCGCGGCCTGCCGCAGTCCGTCAAGGCTGCGCTGGAAGCGCTGCCGGCCGGCGCCCATCCGATGGACGTGATGCGCACGGGCGTGTCGGCGCTGGGCTGCGCACTGCCGGAGAAGGACGACCACAACATCGCGGGCGCGCGCGACATCGCCGACCGCCTGATGGCGTCGTTCGGCTCGATGCTGCTGTACTGGTACCACTACAGCCACAACGGCAAGCGCATCGACGTGGAAACGGACGACGACTCGATCGGCGGCCATTTCCTGCACCTGCTGCATGGCTTCAAGCCGTCCGACAGCTGGGTCAAGGCGATGCACACGTCGCTGATCCTGTACGCGGAACACGAGTTCAACGCATCCACCTTTACGGCCCGCGTCATCGCCGGCACGGGTTCCGACATCCACTCGGCCATCACCGGTGCCATCGGCGCGCTGCGCGGTCCGAAGCACGGCGGCGCCAACGAGGTGGCGCTGGAGATCCAGAAGCGCTACGAGAATGCGGACGAGGCGGAAAGCGACATCCGCGCCCGCGTGGCCAACAAGGAAGTGGTGATCGGCTTCGGCCACCCCGTCTACACGATCTCGGACCCGCGTAACAAGGTGATCAAGGAAGTGGCGCGCAAGCTGTCGCAGGAGGGCGGCTCGATGAAGATGTTCGACATCGCCGAGCGCCTGGAGACGGTCATGTGGGACATCAAGAAGATGTTCCCGAACCTGGACTGGTTCTCCGCCGTGTCGTACCACATGATGGGCGTACCCACTGCGATGTTCACGCCGCTGTTCGTCATCTCGCGCACGTCCGGCTGGGCCGCGCACGTCATCGAGCAGCGCATCGACAACAAGATCATCCGCCCGAGCGCGAACTACGTCGGTCCCGAGGACCTGCGCTTCGTGCCGATCAGCGACCGTAAATGAGCAGGAAATAAAGAGGCAACAGAGTGACTATTCCCATCAACAGCGCGTACCGCAGGAACCTGCCCGGTACGACCCTGGACTACTTCGACGCGCGTGCCGCCGTCGAGGCGATCGAAGCGGGCGCCTACGACAAGCTGCCCTACACGTCGCGCGTGCTGGCCGAGAACCTGTGCCGGCGCTGCGACGCTACCCAACTGACGGCCTCGCTGCAGCAGATCGTCGGCCGCAAGCGCGACCTCGACTTTCCGTGGTTCCCCGCGCGCGTCGTGTGCCATGACATCCTCGGCCAGACGGCGCTGGTGGACCTGGCCGGCCTGCGCGACGCCATCGCGCAGCAGGGCGGCGATCCCGCGCTCGTCAATCCCGTCGTGCCGACGCAGCTGGTGGTCGATCATTCGCTGGCCGTCGAATGCGGCGGCTTCGACCCGCAGGCGTTCGAGAAGAACCGCGCCATCGAGGACCGCCGCAACGAGGACCGCTTCCACTTCATCGACTGGACCAAGAAGGCGTTCAAGAACGTCGACGTGATCCCGCCGGGGAACGGCATCCTGCACCAGATCAACCTGGAGCGCATGTCGCCCGTGATCCAGGTCGAGAACGGCGTGGCGTACCCGGACACGCTGGTCGGCACCGATTCGCATACGCCGATGGTCGATGCACTCGGTGTCATCGCCGTCGGCGTGGGCGGGCTGGAAGCGGAGACCGTCATGCTGGGCCGCGCATCGTGGATGCGCCTGCCGGACATCGTCGGCGTGCAGTTGACGGGACGGCCGCAACCGGGCATCACGGCCACCGACATCGTGCTGGCGCTGACGGAATTCCTGCGCAAGCAGAAAGTGGTTTCCGCCTACCTGGAATTCTTCGGCGAAGGCGCGGCCGCGCTGACCCTGGGCGACCGCGCGACGATCTCGAACATGGCGCCCGAGTTCGGCGCCACGGCGGCGATGTTCTACATCGACCAGCAGACCATCACCTACCTGCGCCTGACGGGCCGCGACGACGAGCTGGTGGCACTGGTCGAGCTGTACGCGAAGCAGGCCGGCCTGTGGGCCGACAGCCTGGTCGATGCCGAGTACGAACGGGTACTGACCTTCGACCTCTCGACCGTCGTGCGCAATATCGCCGGGCCGTCCAACCCGCACAAGCGCGTGCCGACGTCCGAGCTGGCCGCACGCGGGATTTCCGGCATCGTCGAGAACGAGCCGGGCAAGATGCCGGACGGCGCCGTCATCATCGCGGCGATCACCAGCTGCACCAACACCAACAACCCGCGCAACATGATCGCCGCCGGCCTGTTGGCGCGCAACGCCAACCGCGCCGGCCTGCTGCGCAAGCCCTGGGTCAAGACATCGCTGGCGCCCGGCTCCAAGGCTGTCACGTTGTACCTGGAAGAGGCGGGCCTTCTGCCCGAGCTGGAAGCGCTGGGCTTCGGCGTCGTCGCCTACGCCTGCACGTCGTGCAACGGCATGTCGGGCGCGCTGGACCCCGTCATCCAGCAGGAGATCGTCGAGCGCAACCTGTACGCCACCGCCGTGCTGTCGGGCAACCGCAACTTCGACGGCCGCATCCACCCGTACGCGCAGCAGGCGTTCCTGGCTTCGCCGCCGCTGGTGGTCGCCTACGCCATCGCCGGCACGATCCGCTTCGACATCGAGAAGGACGTGCTGGGCACGACGGCCGACGGCCGCGCGATCCGCCTGGCCGACCTGTGGCCGAGCGACGAGGAGATCGATGCGATCGTGGCGGCCAGCGTCAAGCCGGACCACTTCCGCAAGGTCTACATCCCGATGTTCGCCCGCAGCGCGGACGTCGGCGATGCCGTCAGCCCGCTGTACGACTGGCGCCCGCAAAGCACCTACATCCGCCGCCCGCCCTACTGGGAAGGCGCGCTGGCAGGGGAGCGCACGCTGCGCGGCATGCGGCCGCTGGCGCTCCTGGGCGACAACATCACGACGGACCACCTGTCGCCGTCGAACGCCATCATGCTGGACTCGGCCGCCGGCGAATACCTGGCGAAGATGGGCCTGCCGGAGGAGGACTTCAATTCGTATGCGACGCACCGGGGCGACCACCTGACGGCGCAGCGCGCGACCTTCGCCAACCCCACGCTGAAGAACGAGATGGTGGTCGTGGACGGCCAGGTCAAGGCGGGCTCGCTGGCGCGCGTCGAGCCGGACGGCGTCGTCACGCGCATGTGGGAAGCGATCGAGACGTACATGGCGCGCAAGCAGCCGCTGATCATCGTCGCAGGCGCCGATTACGGCCAGGGGTCTTCGCGCGACTGGGCCGCCAAGGGCGTGCGCCTGGCCGGGGTGGAAGCCATCGTGGCGGAAGGGTTCGAGCGCATCCATCGCACCAACCTGGTGGGCATGGGCGTGCTGCCGCTGGAGTTCACGGGCGGCATCAACCGCCTGACCCTGGGCCTGGACGGCAGCGAGACGTACGACGTGGTGGGCGAACGCCAGCCGTGCGCCATGCTGACACTGGTGATCCACCGCGCCAACGGCGAGAGCGTCACGGTGCCCGTGCAGTGCCGCCTCGATACGGCGGAGGAAGTGGCCATCTACGAGGCGGGCGGCGTGCTGCAGCGCTTCGCGCAGGACTTCCTGGCCGCCACCGTGCCGGCAAGCGAGGCGGCATGATGGCGCACGTACCGCAAGTGAAGATCCCCGCCACGTACATGCGTGGCGGGACCAGCAAGGGCGTGTTCTTCCGGTTGGACGACCTGCCGCCGGCGGCGCAGGTGCCGGGACCGGCGCGCGACGCGCTGCTGCTGCGCGTGATCGGCAGCCCGGACCCGTACGGCAAGCAGATCGACGGCATGGGCGGCGCCACGTCCAGCACCAGCAAGGCCGTCATCCTGGCACCGTCCACGCGACCCGGCCACCACGTCGACTACCTGTTCGGCCAGGTCTCGATCGACAAGCCGTTCGTCGACTGGAGCGGCAACTGCGGCAACCTGTCGGCGGCGGTGGGCTCGTTCGCCATCGCCAGCGGCCTGCTCGATGCCAGCCAGGTGCCGCAGGACGGCATCTGCGTCGTGCGCATCTGGCAGGCCAATATCGGCAAGACCATCGTCGCGCACGTGCCCATCACGGCGGGCGCGGTGCAGGAGACAGGCGACTTCGAGCTCGATGGCGTGACGTTCCCGGCCGCCGAGGTGCAGCTGGAATTCCTCGATCCCGCGGCCGAGGAGGAGGGTGGGGGCGGCGCCATGTTCCCGACCGGGAACCTGGTCGATGCGCTGGAGGTGCCAGGTGTCGGCACCTTGCGCGCCACGCTGATCAACGCCGGCATCCCGACCATCTTCGTCGAGGCCGAAGCGCTGGGCTACACGGGCACGGAGCTGCAGGAGGCCATCAACGGCGACCCGCAGGCGCTGGCGCGCTTCGAGGCGATCCGCGCGCACGGCGCGGTGCGCATGGGCCTGGTCGCCCGCATCGAGGATGCGGCGCAGCGCCAGCACACGCCGAAGGTGGCGTTCGTGGCGCCGCCGCGTCCCTACACGTCGTCCAGCGGCAAGGCCGTGCAGGGGGACGACATCGACCTGCTGGTGCGGGCCCTGTCGATGGGCAAGCTGCACCACGCGATGATGGGCACCGCGGCCGTGGCGATCGGCACGGCAGCAAGCATTCCCGGCACGCTCGTCAACCTGGCCGCGGGCGGCGGCGCGCGCACGGCGGTGCGCTTCGGCCATCCGTCCGGCACCTTGCGCGTGGGTGCCGAGGCTACGCTGGTGGATGGGCAGTGGCGCGTGACGAAGGCGATCATGAGCCGCAGTGCGCGCGTGTTGATGGAGGGATGGGTGCGCGTGCCGGGCGACGTGTGCTGACCCGATAGCCTTTCGCCAACAACGGGACGCCGCGTGCGTCCCGTTGTTATATCCAATGCATCGGTTGTTGTATGGTCGCCCCGGCCCGGGCGCGGCGGCGGGTGCGGAGATGGCTATTGCCGGGCCGCTGGTTTATGATCGTCGGACCACGTTGCCATAAGGCAGCTGTTATTCCAACTGCCTGATCATGAACGCTGTCGTTACCCCTTCGGAGCTTGTCGTCGATGCCTTGCGGCTGATCGGCATGCCCGCGTGCGCGTGCGACAGCGATGGCCGCGTGCAGGCGGCCAACGACGAAATGGCGGTGCTGCTGGGGCGCGCGCCGCGCGACCTGACGCCGGCCGGGCTGTTTGCCCGCCACGTGCTGGCCGACAGCGTCGTCACGCTCACGGCCGCCTTGAGCGGCACCCGGGCCGCCACGTGGGAAAGCTGCGTGACCACGAGCGACGGCCGCTACGTGCCGGTGCAGGTGACCGTCAAGCCGTTCCCCGCCGCGCTGGGCCAGCGCGGCGCCACGATCGTGCTGCAGGACATCAGCGCGATGCAGCGCGACCAGCGCGCGTTGCGCAAGGCCCTGCTGGAGCAGCAAGCCATCCTCGAGAACGCGGCCGTCGGCATCATCTACAGCAAGCGTGACCAGATACACGAATGCAACCTGCGTGCCGCCGAGATGTTCGGCTACGAGCGGCAGGCACTGGAAGGGGCGCCCAGCGTCATCCTGTATCCCGACCCGGCTGAATTCGCCAGCCGGCGCGAACGCTGGCTGCCCGTGCTGGGAGAGGGCAAGTCCGTCACGCTGGAAGTACAGATGCGCAGGAACGGCGGATGGCTGTTCTGGACGCGCTGCTACGGCCGCCTGATCGACCCGTCCGACGCCCACGAAGGCATGGTCTGGATCGTCGAGGACATCAGCGAGCAGCGCGCCGCCATCGAGGCCACCCGCAAGCTGCTGATGGAACAGAAGGCGATCCTCGACAACGCTTCCGTCGGCATCCTGTTCACGAAAAACCAGCACATGCTGAGCTGCAATCCGCGCATGGCGGAGATGTTCGGCTATGCGCCGGACGAGATGACCGGCATGCATTCGAGCGCCGTGTTTCCGTCGCCCGAGGTGTACGAGATCTTCGGCCGCGAGGCCGGCCCCGTGCTGGCGGCGGGCCAGCCGTTCGAGAAGAAGGATTTCCGCTTCCAGAAAAAGGACGGCTCGCTGTTCTGGTGCCGCGTGCGCGCCAAGGCGGTGGACCAGGAGCACAACGACGGCGGCACGATCTGGATCCTGGAGGACGTGACGCAGTCGCGCGAGATGCAGATGGACGTGGAAGCGATGATGACGAACGCGTCGATCAGCATCCTGTTCACCCGCAACCGCGTCATCACGCGCTGCAACCGGGGCTTTCGCGACATGTTCGGCTACCACGACAAGGAATGCCTGGGCATGCCGGCGGCGGCGCTGTATCCGTCCGACGCGGCCTACGCGGCGCTGGGCGCGATCGCCACGCCGCTGCTGGGGCAGGGCAAGCCGTTCCAGACGGATGTCGAGATGCGCCGCAGCGACGACACGACCTTCTGGGCCCAGCTGATCGGCTATGTCGTCAATCCGGCCGACCCGACCCAGGGCACGATCTGGATCGTCGAGGACCGCACCGAGCACAAGGCCGCCGAGGCCTCGCTGCGCAACGCGCTGCTGGAGAACCAGGCCATCCTGGACAGCGCCGTGCTGGGCATCTCGATGGTGGAGCAGGGTTGCAACCTGCGATGCAACCGCAAGATGGAGGAGCTGTTCGGCTATGGTCCCGGCGAGCTGACGGGCCAGCCGATCCGTGGCCTGTACCCGGACGAGGCGGCGTGGCACGCGGCCCGGCGCGAGACGACGGCGGACTTCCAGGCAGGCCGCGTCAGCTCGTCCGAGCACCTGCTGGTGCGGCGCGACGGCAGCCATTTCTGGGCGCGCCTGTCGGGCCGCCCGTTCGACTGGTCGCAGCCGCGCGGCCGTTCCGTGTGGATGATCGACGACGTGACGGCACGGCGCGAAGCCGCCGAGGCCGTGCGCCGCGCGCGCGACGAGCTGGAAGTGCGCGTGCTGGAACGCACGGCCGAACTGGCCGGCGCCAACGCCAAGCTGCAGGCCGAGATCGTGGAGCGGCGCCAGGCCGAGGCACGCGTCCACCATATGGCCTACCATGACAGCCTGACGGGCCTGCCCAACCGCGCGCTGCTGGCCGACCGGCTGGACCGCGCCATGCTGGCCGCGCAGCGCTCGCAGCGCAGCCTGGCCGTGATGTTCCTCGACCTGGACCGCTTCAAGACCATCAACGATTCGCTGGGCCACATGACGGGCGACGTGCTGTTGAAGGAAGTGGCGGCACGCCTGTGCCGCGCCGTGCGCGCCAGCGACACCGTGGCGCGCCTGGGCGGCGATGAATTCGTCATGCTGCTGCCGGGCATCGGCGGCAACGACGAAGCCGCGCACGTGGCCGACAAGATCATCGACGCGCTGGCCCAGCCGTTCCCGCTGGACGGGCACACGCTGCACATCACCCCGTCCATCGGCATCTGCGTCTACCCGGACGATGGCCAGGACGTGGAAACGCTGATGCGCCACGCGGACGCGGCGATGTACCACGCCAAGTCGGCGGGCCGCAACAACTACCAGTTCTTTACGCAGAAGATGAACCTGGCCGCCGCCCACTTCGAGCTGGAGAGCAGCCTGCGCAGCGCGCTGGCGCTGCAGCAGTTCGAGCTGCACTTCCAGCCGATCATCAACATGGGCACGCGCAAGCTGCACTCGCTGGAAGTGCTGTTGCGCTGGCGCCGCCCCGGCACGGGCCTCGTCATGCCGGACAAGTTCATCCCCATCATCGAGGACAACGGCCTGATCGTGCCGATCGGCGAGTGGGTGATCCGCCGCGCCTGCGAGCAAAGCATGGAATGGCGCCGCCAGGGCCTGCGCCCGGTGCCGCTGGCCGTCAACCTGTCGCCGCGCCAGTTCATGCACAAGGGGCTGGTGCCGTCGATCCGCCGTATCCTCGACGAGACGGGCATCGAGCCGTCCATGCTGGAATTCGAGATCACCGAGACCGCCTTGATGCAGCACGGCGAGCAGACCCTGGAGATCCTCGGCCAGATCAACGCGATGGGCATCCGCCTGTCGATCGACGACTTCGGCACCGGCTACTCGAGCCTGGCGTACCTGAAGCGCTTCCCCGTCAAGAAGATCAAGATCGACCGCGCGTTCGTCAAGGACCTGGAGCACAGCGCGGAAGACCGCGCCATCGTGTCGGCCATCGTGGCGCTGTCGGACAGCCTGCAGCTGTCGGTGGTGGCGGAGGGCGTCGAGACGGAAGGGCACTATTACCTGCTGCAACGGCAGGGCTGCCAGTTCGCGCAGGGCTACCTGTTCTCGCAGCCGGTGCCGGCGGAGAACGCCATGCACCTGCTGGAGCGTTCCTGACGGGGTTCAGCCTTCGGCCAGCGTCGCGATGACGGGCGTGTGATCGGACGGCTGCGGCCACTTGCGCGGCGCGCGGTCGATCGTGCAGGCAGTGCAGCGCGCGACCAGCGGGCCCGAGAGCAGGATGTGGTCGATGCGCAGGCCCTGGTTCTTCTGGAAGCGCAGCATGCGGTAGTCCCACCAGCTGTACGACTTCTCGGGTTGCTCGAACAGGCGGAACGAATCGGTCAGGCCCACGTCCAGCAACGCCTGGAACGCGGCGCGTTCGCGCGGCGACACGTGCACCTCGCCTTCCCACACGGCCGGGTCGTGCACGTCGCGGTCCTGCGGCGCCACGTTGTAGTCGCCCAGCACGGCCAGGTTGGGGTGCAGCGCCAGTTCCTCGGCGAGCCAGTCGCGCAGCGCCGCCATCCAGCCCAGCTTGTAGACATACTTGTCGGAATCGACCGCCTGGCCGTTCGGCACGTAGGCGCAGACCACGCGGATGCCGTCGACGGTGGCGGCCAGGATGCGCTGCTGTTCGTCCGGGTACTTCGGATTGTTGCGCACCACGTCCGCCAGCGGGCGGCGCGACAGGATCGCCACGCCGTTGTAGGTCTTCTGGCCCGAGAACGCCACGTGCCAGCCGGCCGCCTCGAGCGCCGCGACGGGGAACTTGTCGTCGGTCAGCTTGGTCTCCTGGATGCAGACGACATCGACCGGATTCTCTTCCAGCCAGCGCAGCAGGTGGGGCAGGCGCACGTTGAGGGAATTGACGTTCCAGGTTACCAGCTTCATGGGGGGCCTTTCGAGTGAAAACAGCGTCGCATCTTACAGGATCTGACAGGTGTTACAAGTTGCCGAAAGCGAATACAATGTGCGACAATGAATTGCACAAAAACATTGCTCTCAAAATAAGTGCATCTCTCTCAGACGCAATTTCTGTTGCAAAATGCGACACATCCCAAAAATAATTGCCGATAATGTCTCGGAGTTATCAAAATAGTACTAAGATTCGATTAACGTTCACAGGAAAGCGCAATATACTTACGCTGTTCGGCATCGAACGATTTCCAACTGCATCTACCTTTGTAACTGTTGAGCAAAAGGATACCGCAAAGACATGTTGTCTTAGGTAAATTAGTGGTACTATAAGGAAATAGTCGAATTAACGTGCAAAGCATTTGTAAAGGAAGAAAATGCGATCTGCATTCGAAGCATGGGCACAGCGGGACGGCCACATCGTGCGCCGCCGCGAAGATAAACCAGAAGAGTACCTGGTGTATGAAACGCAGCGCCGTTGGCTGATCTGGCAGGCGGCGCTGGAACATGGCAAGACGCCGGCTGCCCGCAAGGCAGCGGCCAAGGAAGCCGGTGACAAGTCCGTCGCGGCGCGCGGTGGCGTGCAACGCGCGCCCGTCATGGGCGCCGATGAGGCGGCGGTGCGCAATCAGGTCCTGAACGAAGTCATCGACGCGTTCTCCGGCCTGAACGGAACCACGGCGATGGAAGACATCGTGAACGTGATCCAGGGACTGAAGCAGAAGCAGAAGTCCGACAGCGGCGACTGAACCCGCCGTATGTCACCCCGGCCCAAGCCTGTCACCGGCCTCGCCTGGCTGACGGCGCTCGCCCGGACCATCGTGCGACGTAACGCCACGCGCCCTGCGCCGCGCAGCACTCTGCTGCCCGGCCATGGCGACGCGGCCGTTGCGCAAGCCAAGGAAACTGGTTCCGGGAAGGGCCGGTGGCAACGGCCTGGCCGTGCCGCCGCCGTGCTGGGCATGGTGGCGTTGGCCGGCTGTGCGACGATCACGGAAAGCAGCGAGCAGTACGTGATGGTCGTGACCGTGCTCGATCACCAGCAGGTGGGCGGTATCGGTTGCGTCCTCGCCAACGATGCGGGGCGCTGGTTCGTCACGTCCCCCGGTCGGACCCAGATCAAGAAAAGCACCAAACCCCTCGTCGTCGATTGCAGCAAGGACGACGTGTGGGCCTATGACGAAATCGGTCCGCGCCAGAATGCCTCGCGCTGGGGCAACATCCTGCTCACGGCCGGCGCCGGCCAGCTCATCGACCGCCAGACCGGCGCCGGGTTCGATTATCCGCAAGTGCTGACGGTCGTCCTCCAGCGCGGCGAACGCAGGGCCCAGCCGGGCCGTCCCGCCATCCCTCCTCCCACCTCTCCGAGGCCCGCCTCTACTCCGCCCCCGACCGGCGGTGGTATCATTTACTAATTTAGCAACAAAACTAGTTAGTAACGCAACACCAACCAAGGCAGGGTCCTTTGGAATTTCTATACCTATTGGTCATCTTCGGGGTGGCCGTGACCGCATTGCGCGTCGCCATGGCCGCCAAGGCCAAAATCCGAGAGCTGGAACAGCGCAACGGGCAATTGCAGAGCGCGCTGAACGACTTGCGCGGCCGCTTCGATGACTGGGTCGCCCGGCAACCCACGGCGGCCGAGAGGGCACAGGCGCCATCGGCGCAGGCGCCACCGGCACCCGCGGCGGCGACTGCGAGCAGCCCGGTGGAGCGCGCCGTCGCCGCCATGCCGCCAGCCGCCGCCGTGCCGCCGGTCCAGGCGCCGCCGGTCCGTCCGCCGCAGCCGGCCTTGCCGCCGCGACCCGTCGAGACGCCGGAGCCGCCACCGCGCGCCGTCGCGCAGCCCGCCGCGCAGCCCGCCGTTGCCGCCGCTGCGGCCGCCGCGGCGCCGGCAGCCGTCATGCCAGCCCCGCGACCTGCACCGGCATGGTTCGATGCCGCGCGGCGCTGGCTGTTTACCGGGAACCTGGTCGCCAAGCTGGGTCTCGTGATCCTGCTGATCGGCGTCAGCTTCCTGCTGAAATACGTGGCCAGCCAGGTCGTCATCCCGATCGAATTGCGCATCGCCGCCGTGGCGGTGGCCGATATCTTCCTGTTGCGCTGGGGCTGGCGTATCCGCACATCGCGCCGTGCCATCGGCCTGCCCGTGCAGGGCGCCGCCATCGGCATCCTGGAACTGCTGACGTTTGCCAGCTTCCGGCTGTATGAGCTGATCCCCGGCAGTGCCGCCTTCGTCCTGCTGTTCGTGCTGACGGTATTTACCTGCCTGCTGGCCGTGATGCAGAATGCCCTGTGGCTGGCGCTGTTCGGCATCGTCACCGGTTTCGCCGCGCCGATCCTCACGTCCACCGGCGGTGGCAGCCACGTCGGCCTGTTCTCGTACTACGTGCTGCTCAATGCCGGCATCCTGGCGATCGCGCTGAAGCGTTCCTGGCGCGAGCTCAACCTGGCCGGCTTCGTGATGACGTTCGGGATCGGCATGGCCTGGGGGCTGCGCTCGTACACCCCGGCCGACTACCTGTCGGTCCAGCTGTTCCTCGTGTTGTTCATGCTGTTCTACACCGGCATCCCGCTGGCCTTTGCCGCCAGCCGCAAGGTCGGGCAACGCCCGTATGTCGACGCGGTCCTCGTGTTCGGTACCCCCGTGGCCGGCGCGGGCCTGCAGTTCTCGCTGGTGCGCGACATGCCGTTCGGCGTGGCGCTGGCGGCGCTGGGCCTGGGCCTGTACTACACGGCGCTGGCACTGGTCCTGTGGCGTCGCCAGGGTGAGCGGTTGCGCGAGCTGGTCGGCTCGTTCCTGACGGTGGGCGTACTGTTCGGTACCCTGGCGATTCCGATGGCGCTCGATGGCCGCGCCACGTCGGCGGCGTGGGCGGCCGAAGGGGCCGCCATCGTGTGGGCCGGCCTGTACCTGCGGCGCCGCGGGATCTGGCTGTTCGGCCTGGCCCTGCAGCTGGGAGCATGGCTCGCATTCCTCGGCAGCGCCATCCGCCTGACGCCGGGGCAGGCCGCCGACGCCGCGCTGTGGCTGGGCTTCCTGATCCTGGCCGCCAGTGCCGGCGCGATGGCGTGGCGGTTCCAATCCCAGCAGGACGAGGCGGCGGGGCGCGGTCGCGAGGGTATCCGCATGGCCTTGTGGTGGCTGACCGGCGGCACGCTGCTGATCGGCGCGTGGACGGAAATCAACCTGCGCGCCGACGGCACCGTACGCGCCGCATTGCTGGCGGGCTCCGTGCTGCTGCTGTGCGCCGTGGTCGCGACCGCAGGGCCACGCCTGCGCGTGGCCGGTGCGCGCGTGGTCGCGCTGCTGGCCCAGTTGCTGGCGGCGCTGGCCGTGCTGTGGCAGGTCGTCGAATCGTGGCGCGGCGGGACCGGCGACTGGGCCGAGCGTCCCGTCGTCGCCATCCTGATGGTCACGGGCGCCGCGCTGTTCAGTGGGTGGCGTCTGCGCGCCGCGGCGCCGCGCTGGTCGCGCGCCATGCTGGCCTGGGGCGGCATCTGGTGGTTCGGCAGTGTGTTGAGCATCGGCACGGACGTGCTGGCAGGCTTCATCGGCACCACGGCGGGCATCGTGTCGCTGGACTGGTGGTGCGCCTACGCGCTGTGCGTGGCCGCTTCGGCGCTGTTGTTCTCGTGGAGCGCCCGGCGCCTGGCGTGGCCGGCCTTGCGCTGGCTGGCGGCGCCGTCCTGGCTGGCGCTGGCCGTCGCGCTGGCGACCGCGCTGCTGGTGCTGTACAGCGGCCGCACGCTCGGCTGGCTGGAGTGGAGCGTGCTGGCTGTGCTGCTGGTCGTCAGCGAAACGCTGCTGCTGGGCTGGGCGCGCCATGGCTGGGCGCTGGGTCGCAAGCGTACGCTGGCGGTGCATGCGTTGCGTACAGTCGGGCCATGGCTGGTGATCTGGCCGGCAGGCTACGAGCTGATCACCCGCTGGCTGGCCGGTCCGGAGGCCTACCGGGACTTGCTGGCCGCGGCCGGCTGGGATGCCGCTGGCCTGTGGGGCCAGTGCCTGCCGGCCTGGCTGCAGTTCGGCGTGCTGGCCTGGCTGCTGCGCGCCGTGCACCGGGAGCGCTGGCCGGTGGCGCCGTTCGGCCAGTGGTACGCACGCCGGCTGCTGCCGCTGGCGACGGCCTGGTGCGTGCTGCGCGTGCTGTGGTGGAACCTGACGCAGGATGGTGGCATGGCGCCACTGCCGTACGTTCCGCTGTTGAATCCCGTCGACCTGTCGACCGCGTTCGTGGCGGCGCTGGTGGCTGCGCATTATCGCGTTGCCGCGCCCGGCCGGGCGGCGGCCAGCGTGCGCTTGCGCTGGGCGGCTGGGCTGGCGGCATTCGGCTGGCTGAACCTGATGCTGCTGCGCACGGCGTCGCACGTGCTGGACCTGCCGTATGAGGCGGACCTGCTGTTCGCTTCGCGTGCCGTCCAGGCGATGCTGTCGCTGGTGTGGGCACTGTCCGCGCTGGTGCTGATGCGCTTCGCCGTGCGACGCGCGCTGCGTCCGGCATGGCTGGCCGGCGCCGCGATCCTGGCGCTGGTGGTCGTCAAGCTGTTCCTCGTCGACCTGGACGGCAGCGGCAGCATGGAGCGCATCGTGTCGTTCCTCGGCGTCGGCCTCCTGATGCTGGCGATCGGCTACCTGGCGCCGTTCCCGACGGAGCGGCGACCATCCCACGACAAGGCGGACGGAGAGGCAGCATGAAACGATTCACGGTAATGGGCGGCCTGGCCGGGCTGGTGCTGGGCGTGTCGATGGCACCCGCGCACGCGGACAGCCCGGATGACTATGCGTACCGGCAGGCGCTGTCCGCCAGTGGCCGCGAGGCGGTCGTGCAATACCGGCTGCCCGCCAGCGTCTACCTGCATTCCCGCTCGGCGGGCCTGGACGACCTGCGCGTGTTCGACAGCCGTGGCAAGCTGCTGCCATTCGCGCTGCGCGTGCCGGCCGAGGAGGTGCAGGCCAGCCGGCAAACGGTACCGGTCCGCGTGTTCCCCGTGACCGGCGTCGCCGACAGCGGCGCGGACAGCGCCGCCATCGCCATCCGCCGCACGCCCGACGGGGCCCTGGTCTCGGTCGGCCCGCCGGCGGCGCCGCGCCAGGAACCGGTCCTGGCCGGCCTCGTGCTGGACATGCTGCCGCAGCGCCAGGACGATCCGCAGGCACCGGGCACGTTCGACATGCTGCGCTTTACACCGCCGGCCGGCACGGCGCAATACAACGCGCTCGTCAGCGTGGAGGTCAGCGACGACCTGAAACAGTGGCGTGAAATCGCGCAGAGCCACGTCAGCTGGATGGTCAGCGGCGACGGCGCGGCGCTGGCGGCCGATCGGATCGAGTTCGCGCCACGCGAGTTCCGCTATGCCCGCATCCGCTGGCTGGAGGGCAAGCCGATCCAGTTTTCCACCGTCACCGCCGAAGCGGTCCGTTACGGCGGCCAGGCGCCGCCGCTGCAGACGTTGGTGCTGCCGGCGACGCCGGGCAAGAACCCGGGCGAATGGCTCTACCCGGCCTCGGTCGCGCTGCCCGTGCAGCGCATCGGCCTCGAGTTCGCCGAACGCAACGTCAGCGTTCCGGTGGAGCTGGGCAGCTATACGGAACTGCCGGCCGTGAAGGGCCGCGGCACCACCACCTGGCGCTTCGATCCGGCGCTGCAGGCGACGTTCTACCGCATCGAACAGGGCGGTCGCGAGCGTCGCTCGGGCGACCTGGCCATCGAGTCGACGCACCAGCCGCACTGGGTGGTGCGCCCGCTGGTTGCCACCGAGAGCCGGCCCGCGCTGCGTCTGGGCTGGGCGCCGGCCACGCTGGTGTTCCTGGCCAGCGGCCAAGGGCCGTACACGCTGGCGTATGGCCGCGCCGATGCGCAGCCGGCCACGCGCCCCATCGGCCAGGTGGCGCCGGGCCTGTCGGCGGCGGAGATCGGCAAGGCGGAACAGGTGACGGCGGGGCCGGAGCAGGCCACGCCGCGAGCGCAGGCCGTCCAGGCCAGCGCGGCGCAACAGGCGGCCACGTCGTCGCACTACCGCAAGGCTGCCCTCTGGGGCGCACTGCTGGCAGGGGTGGGCGTGCTGGGAGCGATGGCGTGGCAACTGCACCGCCAGATGAAGGCGGGGCAGAAATAGAAGATAGAAGAAGGTGCCGGGGGCACACAGGATCGACCCACAGGCGGAGAGCCGGGGGCAGACCCGGCGGGTCTGACCTCGGTCCTTGGTCCTGGGTTGCAGGACAGGTCAGCGGGACGCCAACCTGTACGCCTTCACCTGGCGGCCAAAGGCCGCCCCCCTTCGGCTTACGTGCGGCCGATCAGGAAGTTCGTCAGCAGTGGCACCGGACGGCCCGTGGCACCCTTGGCGCCGCCCGACTTCCAGGCGGTGCCGGCGATGTCCACGTGGGCCCACGTGTATTTGCGCGTGAAGTTCTCGAGGAACGCGGCGGCCGTGCACGAGGCGCCGCCCGGGGTGCCGATATTGGCCAGGTCGGCGAAGTTCGATTTCAGCTGCTCGTTGTACTGCTCGCCGATCGGCAGGCGCCAGGTGGTGTCGCCAGCATCCTTGCCCGCGTTCGCCAGTTCCTCCGCCAGCGCGTTGTGCTGGTCGTCGTCGCGGGTGAACAGGCCGCTGTGGTGGTGGCCCAGCGCGACGATGCAGGCGCCCGTCAGCGTGGCGATGTCGATCACGGCGGCCGGGTTGAAGCGTTCGGCGTAGGTCAGCGCATCGCACAGGATCAGGCGGCCTTCGGCGTCCGTGTTCAGCACTTCGATGGTCAGGCCGTTCATCGACGTGACGATGTCGCCCGGCTTGGTGGCGCGGCCGGACGGCATGTTCTCGCAGGCCGCCACGATGCCGATCACGTTCAGCTTCAGGCCCAGTTCGCCGATGGCGCGGAAGGTGCCCAGCACGGAGCCGGCGCCGCACATGTCGTACTTCATCTCGTCCATGCCGGGGCCCGGCTTGATGGAGATGCCGCCCGTGTCGAACGTGATGCCCTTGCCGACCAGGACCACCGGCGCGTCCTTCGGCTTGCCGCCCATGTGCTTCATGACGATGAACTTTGGCGGCTGCTCGCTGCCGTTCGTGACGGACAGGAAGCTGCCCATCTTCAGCGCTTCCAGCTGCTTGCGCTCCAGCACCTCGACGTTGAACTTGTAGTCCTTGCCCAGCTTCTTGGCCGTCTCGGCCAGGTAGGTCGGGGTGCACACGTTCGGCGACAGGTTGCCCAGGTCCTTGGTGAGCTGCATGCCGTTGGCGATGGCGATCGCCTGCGCCAGGGCCAGCTTGGTGCCGGCGTTGTTCGGCACGGCCAGGGCCAGCTTGCGCACGCCGGCGGGGGCCGGGTCCTTCTTCGACTTCTGCGCGTCGCTGCGGTAGACGCTGTCGCGCGCGATCTGCACGACGGTGCGGATCGACCAGTTGACGTCGCGCTCTTTCACTTCCGTCATCGGTAGTGCGATAATGGCGTCCGCCGCGCCGAGGGTCGAGAACACCTTGACGGCGGCTTGCACCGCGCCAGTGAAGCTTTTCTCCGTCACGCCTTCCACGTTACCCAGGCCGACCAGCAGGACGCGTTCGGCCGCGACGCCGGTGACGCCGCGCAGCAGCAGGGTGGAACCCGGCTTGCCGGTGATGTCGCCGGACTTCAGCGCGGCCGTGATTTCACCGCTGCCGTCGAGCGACTGGGCCGCTTGCGAGAGCTTCTTGTTTTCGAAAACAGCAACTGCGACACAGCCGGTCTTGGCCGACGTGATGGTGTTCTTTGTGTCGAATGCTTTTATGCTAAAGTCCATTTGGTTCTCCGTAGGTATGCCGTGGTGGCCTTGCGTATGACAGTGTCTTCTGGACGCGGTCACCGCTGTAAACTAACTTGCTAAGCGAATTATAAACTTCGAATGATTTTCCAACGTGCCCTGAGGCGCGAGCTGGCCAGCTCCGCGGGGGCTACCTTCACGGTGCTGTTTACCATCATCGTCACGTGGACCCTGATCACCATCCTGGGCCGGGCCGCCGGGGGCAAGGTGGCGTCGTCCGACGTGCTCGCGTTGATCGCCTTCGCGACCCTGAATTATCTGCCAATGATACTGATACTCACCAGTTTTATTTCGGTGCTGATGGTCGTCACGCGCAGCTATCGCGATTCCGAGATGGTGGTGTGGTTCGCCTCCGGCCAGAGCCTGACGAAATGGATCTGGCCCGTGCTCAGTTTCGGCTTCCCCATCATCGTGCTGACCGGCGTGCTGGCGTTCTACGCCACCCCGTGGTCGAAGCAGATGAGTGCGGAGTATGTGGAGCGCTTCGCCAAGCGCGAGGACCTGCAGAAGGTCTCGCCCGGCCAGTTCAAGGAGTCGTCGTCGGCCAACCGCATCTTCTTCGTCGAGGGGAACGAGGGCCAGACCGCGTCCGTGCAGAACGTGTTCGTCAACCAGGTCGATGCGCGCGGCACTTCCGTCATCGTCGCCAAGGAAGGCGTGATCGAGACGGCGCCGAACGGCTACCGCTACCTGGTGCTGAAGAACGGCCGGCGCTACCAGGGCACGCCTGGCCAGGCCGACTTCCAGACGATGGAGTTCGACAGCTACAGCATGCGCGTGGCGCAGCAGGCGCAGGACCTGGACCCGAAGCGCGAGGTCAACGCGATCCCCACGCTGGAACTGCTGGCGCTGCCGACCAACGCGGCGCGCGCCGAGCTCCTGTGGCGCATCTCGCTGCCCATCACGTGCCTGTTGCTGTTGCTGCTGGCGATCCCGATGGGCTTCGTCAATCCGCGCGCGGGCAGTTCGACCAACCTGATCATCGCGATCCTGATCTTCTTCATCTATAACAATACCGTCAAGATGTTCGAGGCCAGCGTCAAGCAGGGCAAGTTCAGCTTCGAACTGGCCTGGTGGCCGCTGCACCTGCTGGCGGGCGTGACGGTGTTCGTCATGTTCGTCTGGCGCCTGAACGTCAACCACCGCCTGCATCCGCGCGCGCTGCTGGCTGGCCTGCGCCGCAAGGGGGCCGCACGATGAGCATCCTGCAGCGATACTTCGCCAAGGCGATCTTCCAGGCGGTCGCCTTCGTGCTGCTGGCGTTCCTGGGCCTCCTGGGCTTCATGGACCTGACGGGCGAGCTGCCAGCCATCGGCAAGAACGGCTACGGCATGCAGCATGCGCTGCTGTACGTGGTCGTCATGGTGCCGCAGCACGTGTACGAAATCATGCCGGTGGCGGCGCTGATCGGCACCATCTACACGATGGCGCAGTTCGCATCGACGTCCGAGTTCACGATCATGCGCGCGGCCGGCATGTCCACCCGCACGGCCGGCTGGATGCTGTTCAAGATCGGCATCGCGCTGGTGGCCGTCACATTCGTATTCGGCGAACTGATCGCGCCGCGCACGGCGCTGGTCGCGGAGCGGCTGCACCTGACGGGCAAGGGCACCACCGTGTCGGCCGAATTCAAGTCGGGCCTGTGGACCAAGGACATCGTCAAGAGCGAAGGACTGAAAGGCACTGTGCTGGGCTCGCGTTTCTTCAACGTGCAAAAGGTGATGCCGGACGGCCGCCTGGTGGGCGTCAAGCTGTACGAGTTCGACAACAGCTTCCGCCTGCGCACGCTGACGGTGGCGAAGACCGGCATCTACCAGGGCGAGAACGTATGGCGCCTGTTCGACGTCACCGAGAACCACTTCAGCAATCCGGCGCTGCAGAAGGGCGAGGCGACGGCACAGAACAACTTCGCCCAGGAGACGGGGGTGGTCGCCACGCAGCGCCATGCGACCCAGGACCTGCTGTCCGAGATCACGCCGAAGATCCTTTCCGTGTCGGCCTCCGACCCGGAGCGCATGTCGGCCAACGAACTGGCCGTCTACACGCGCCACCTGCAGGAGAACCGCCAGCAGACGGAGCGCTTCAAGATCGCGTTCTGGAAGAAGCTGATCGATCCGCTGGCGATCTTCGTGCTGATGGCGCTGGCGCTGCCGTTCGCCTACCTGCACACGCGCAGCGGCGGCGTCAGCCTGAAGATCTTCATCGGCATCATGATCGGTGTCGGCTTCCTGCTGGTGAACACGCTGTTCGCCCACCTCGGCCTGCTGTCATCGCTGCCGGCCTTCGTCACGGCGATCATGCCGAGCCTGATCTTCCTGCTGCTGGCGCTCGGCGCGCTGTACTGGGTCGAGCGACATTAGGGACCCGCCATGACCACACAAGCACTGATCCTGTTCGCCCACGGCGCCCGCGCCGCCAGCTGGGCCGCGCCATTCGAACGGCTGCGCGACCTGGTGGCCGCGCGCACGCCCGGCGTGGACGTGTCGCTGGCGTTCCTGGAGCTGATGGAGCCACGCCTGCCGGAGCGCGCTGCCGCGCTGGTGGCGCAAGGCGTCACGCAGCTGACGATCGTCCCCGTGTTCCTGGGGCAGGGCGGCCACGTGCTGCGTGACCTGCCGCTGATGGTCGACGAGCTGCGCGCAGCCCATCCCGGATTGACGGTGCACGTCGCCGAAGCGGCCGGCGAGAACGACGCCGTGCTGCGCGCGATCGCCGACTACTGCGTCGGCGCGCTGTGACGCCGGTGTGCGTCGCTGCCGTCCAGGCGGTCGTCGCCCGTGGCGACATCGCGGCCAACGTGGCGCGCCATGGGTTGCTGGCGCGGCGGGCGGCTGGCGAGGGCGCCCGGCTGGCGCTGTTTCCCGAGCTGTCCCTGACCGGCTACGAACCCGCGCTGGCGGCGCAGCTGGCGCTGCGGCCCGATGACGTGCGCCTCGCTCCGCTGCGCGACGCGGCGGCAAGCGCGGGCATTGTCATCGTCGCCGGCGCGCCGCTGGCCAACCCGGACGGTAAGCCCCATATCGCCGCGCTGACGTTCCATCCGGACGGCAGGATCGACACCTACACCAAGCAGTACCTGCATCCCGGCGAGGAAACGGCATTTGCGGCCGGCAGCGGCGGTGCCGCGTTCGACGTTGCCGGCTCCCGCATCGTGCTGGCCGTATGTGTCGATATCACCCATGCGGAACATGCCGCGGCGGCGGCCCGGGATGGCGCGCAGCTGTATGCGGCCAGCGTGCTGGTGTCCGTCAACGGCTATGCGGCCGATGCGGCGCTGCTGCAAGGGTATGCCGCCGCGCACCGCATGCCGGTGCTGATGGCCAACCATGGCGGCGCGACGGGCGGCTGGGAAATCGCCGGGCGCAGCGCGTTGTGGAATGAGCGGGGGGAGCTGGTGGCCGCGGTGCCCGGGGACGGGGAGTGCGTGCTGGTGGCCTGGCATGGCGGTGACGGGTGGTGCGGGCGGATCGTGCAGTGAGCCAAAGGTTGCTCCTGTGCTGCCGATGAAAACCGGGGACCGTCCCGCAGGGACAGTCCCCAGGCCTCCACCCTAATTCTGCTCCGCGCGCGCGTGCGCCACCATCGCCGCGATGGTGGCGCCCGGTGTATCGAACTCACGCTGCACGGCGTCGCGCAGGGCCGGCGAACGCAGCTCGTCCAGCGCGGCGGCCGTGACCTGCGCCGCCAGCTCGTCCTCGTCCACCCGCGACAGCACCAGTGCGACCATCCGCACTTCCTTCGTATAGTTCAGCACTGTCGCCAGCAGGGCGGGGGCCGACGACGTGCTGCCGCTTTTCGCCAGCTGCTCCGTGTAGGCGTTCAGGTGCGTGGCCAGGCTGGTGACACGTTCCAGCGGCTCGGGCAGGTGGCGCCGCGCCAGCGCCCAGTCCTCGGCGGCGACCAGGGCCGGCAGCGCCAGGTCGGCGCATTGCTGCGCCAGTTGCGGCATCTGGATGTCGAGCTGGACGAACAGCTCGTGCGTGGCCCGCTCCTCGCCCAGCGCGCCATTGATGGCGCCGATGTCGCGGAACAGTTCGCGACTGGCGTCGCCGTTCAGCATGCGTGCCGTGTCGCGGTCGCGCAGGCCCTGCAGCGCGCGGCGCGCCAGCGGGAACTGCTCGGCCAGGTAGATCCAGTCCCTCAGCGCGAACGACAACCGCACGCCGGCCATGCCCGGTTCCACGGCCAGGGCATTCTCGTGGAACCATAGATGGTCGCGCAAGGCGTCCTCGAACCGGTTCTCCAGCCGGGCCTTGCGGGCCCGCTCCAATACTTCGTGTGCTTGTCCCATGACGTCTTTCGGTGCAATCGTGCAAAGGCGGTATTTTAGCGTGCCGCGGCCGGTCCCGTGGCTCGCAAAATGATAGCGACAGGCAAGGTGGCGCCCCCTTAGCGCCGAGCGACGTAGACTTTTGTGCATGAACCAGGACCTGAACCCGCCCATCGACCGCAACGGCGCCAGCGCGGCGCCCAGCGCTATCCCCATCGCTGCCGACACCCGGCCTGCCGGTACCGTGACGGTGCCCGTCAGCCAGGAGGAGGTGGCGATCACGACCCGTGTCATCGACACGGGCCGCGGCGTGCGCGTCAGCAAGACCGTCACGGAGGAGCCAGAGGAAATCCGCGAAATCCTGTGGCAGGACAGCATGGACGTGCGCCGGGTCCCGGTCGACCAGGTGGTGGCGGAAGCCCCACCGTCGCGTTACGAGGGCGACACCCTCGTGGTTCCGGTCCTCGAAGAGATTCTGGTGGTGGAAAAGCGCTACCGGATCAAGGAGGAACTTCACATCACCAGGGTACGCAAGCAGCACGAGCACCGGGAAACCGTTCCGTTGCGGGTCGAAGACGTGCGCGTCGAAGCGTTCGACGACGGCCAGCCGGGCAGTCATCCCTCTCATCCACCGAAATAAGGAGAACGCATCATGAGCCATACCCTAGCAGCCGTGTTCGACAACCGTGCCGACGCCGAACGTGCACGCGACGCCTTGAGCGCCGCCGGCATTGGCGCCGATTCGGTCCGCCTGAATGCATCGACGACGGGGGCGTCCACCACGACCACGACGGGAACCGGCACCACGGCCGGTACCCACGACGAGTCGATCGGCGACAGCATCAAGCATTTCTTCTCCAACCTGTTCGGCGACGACGACGAGCGCGTGGTCTATGGCGAGGCGGTCAACCGCGGCAACGTCGTGCTGACGGTGCAGACCGACACGCAGGACGAGATCGAACGCGCCGCCGACGTGGTCGAGGGCTTCGGTCCCATCGACATCGACGAGTACAAGTCGCAATGGCAGGCCAGCGGCTGGACGGGTGCCGAAACGCTGCGGTCGGGCAGCGGCGCGCAGCTGTCGGCATCGCGCCAGAGCGAGACCCGGCAGGATGGCGGCGCGTTGCTGCAGGGCTCCCAGCAGGGTTCCCAGCAGGGCCTGTCGAACACCGGTTCGCTGCAGCGCGCCGAGGTGGACGAGCAGGTCATCCCCGTCATGCAGGAAGAGCTGAAGGTGGGCAAGCGCATGGTGCAGCGGGGCGGCGTGCGCATCTACCAGCGCCTGGTCGAGACGCCGGTACAGGAAAGCGTCAGCCTGCGCGAGGAGCACGTGAACGTGGAGCGCCGGCCGGTGGACCGTCCGATCGATCCATCGCAGGTGGGCGCGTTCCAGGAGACGTCATTCGAGCTGCGCGAGAATGCCGAGGAAGCGGTGGTGCAGAAAACGGCACGCGTGGTCGAGGAGGTCGTCGTCGGCAAGGAAGTCTCGCAACGCACCGACCAGATCAGCGACACCGTGCGCAGCACGCAGGTGGACGTGGAGCAGCTGGGCAGCACGGATGACGACGACTACTACCGCAGCCACTGGACGTCCAACTACGGCAACCTGGGCGGCACGTTCGACGACTACGCGCCGGCCTACCGCTATGGCGCCTCGATGCGGGACAGCGACAGCTATCGGGGCCGCTCGTGGGACGAAGCGGAAACGACGCTGCGCAGCAACTGGGAAAGCCATTACCCGACGTCGGCCTGGGACAAGTTCAAGGCCGCCGTCAAGCATGGCTGGGAGCGCATGACGTCCTAAGCGACCGGGAAACCCGTGGGGACAGGCCGCGCGGCCTGTCCCCGTTGCTTCAGATGCCCACTCTGCGCCGTATCCAGAACGGCAGCAGCCACCACGTCGCCACGACGATGGTTCCCATCGTGCCCGCCGCGATCAGCCCGATGCGGTGCCCGAACACCTCCGAGATCACCAGGTTTGTCCCCAGCACCAGTGCGATGCCGAGGGAAACCGCGCCGGCGACGATCTGGCGCGTGGCGAAGCACTTGAAGCGCTCGCGGTCCTTCAGCGGCCGCATGATGCGGTGCTGTACGGCCGGCGCGCTCAGCAGGATGAGACTGGACAGCGCGAAGAAGAACGTCGCCAGGAACACGTATTTCTCGGACTGTACGATCTGGCGGAAGCCACCGTTGAACGGCAGCACAATCAGGAAGGCCGACAGCATCTGCGCCCCCGGCAGCAGGATGCGCATTTCGCTGAGCATGTCGGAAAAATCGCCGTCTTCCGGCATGTCGGGGCGGTCGTCTCCCTCCCGGGCTGAATGGGGATCGGCGTGCATGGCGCTCTTTCGTATCTCGGCACGGCTGGTGCGCCGTGACTTGTCATTGTGTTGTCACATTATACGAACGAACGCTGCTGAGCAGCGCAGCGATCACAGCGGCTGGTTGGGACGTGCGGCACTTGCAGGCAAATTCGGCATTCGGGGACAGCCTCCGCAAAATCGGGGACAGCCTCCGAAAGTCGAAATCGGAGGCTGTCCCCGATTTGCGCGACAGTCAAAATTGGAGGCTGTCCCCAATTAGCGGTTCGAACGATTGCTGCTGAGCGGCGCAGCGGCCGAAGCGGCCGGTTGGGGCGCGCGGCACGTGCAGGCAAAATTGGGGACAGCCTCCAAAATCCAAAATTGGGGACAGCCTCCAAATCGAGGACAGCCTCCGCAAAATTGCAAAATTGGGGACAGCCTCCAAAATCGAAATTGGGGACAGCCTCCAAAATCGCGAAAGTCGAAATCTGAGGCTGTCCCCCATTAGCGCGACAGTCGAAATTGGAGGCTGTCCCCAATTTTCGGTCCCGATTTGCGGTTCGGGCTTCGCTTAGAGCGGCTGGTTGGGGCGGGCGGCCATGGCTTCGCCCAGCATCACCAGCACGGGACCGCTGCGCGCGTCCAGGCCGTGGGCCAGCGTGGCCAGCGTGATGCGGCTGATGTGCTGGTCCGGGCGGCTGACGTTGTCGATGACGACGACCGGCGTCTCGGGCCGGCGGCCCTGGTCCAGCAGGCGCTGCGCGGTGGCGATGGCTTCGCGCCCGCCCATGTACTGGACCAGCGTGTCGGTGGAGGGGATGGCCGGTTCGTCCGGGTGGCCGGGGGCGGTGCTGGACGTGAAGAAGGCGACGCTGCGGGCCACGCCGCGCTTGGTCAGCGGCTGTTTCGTGGCCGCCGCCGCGGCGACGGCCGTCGTGATGCCGGGGACGACTTCGACCTCGATGCCCAGGGCCTCCAGCGCCGTCAACTCCTCGTCGGCACGGCCGAACAGCATCGGATCGCCGCCCTTCAGGCGCACCACGCGGCCGTACTGGCTGGCGCAGGAGATAAGCTGGGCATTGATGGCATTCTGGTCCGCCGAGCGCTGGCCGGCGCGCTTGCCGACCGGGATCAGCACGGCCTGGCGGCACAGGTCCAGCATTTCTTCCGTCACCAGGGCATCGTAGAGCACCACGTCCGCCTCGCCCAGGAGGCGGGCACCGCGCAAGGTGATCAGGTCCTGGGCGCCCGGACCGGCGCCCACCAGATAGACTTTTCCGACTGCAGCCATCGACTCTTTCGTGCATGCGCGCCGGGGCGCGCGTGGGTTATGCGTCGGCCAGGCGGATCATCCCCGCGGCCACCGTCTGGTGCGTCACCTCATCGATCAGGATAAAGGCGCCCGTCGCGCGGATGTCGGCATAGGCGTCCGCCGCCAGCGGCTGCTGGACGGTCAGCGCAATGCGCGCCACATCGTTCAGTTTCAGCGCATCCGCATCGTGCCGCTGCTGGGTGTTGATGTCAAGGATCGACGCGATCCGGTTGATCTTCGCCGCCGTCTGCTTGGTGCCGTGCTTGATCCAGTACTTGCGACGCAAATCCAGCGGCTCCTCGGACAGCCAGCAGACGTCCGCATCGACCTGTTTCAGCAGCGACGCCGGCCGGGTGCTGGACGACAGCACGTCGCCTCGCGACACGTCCACGTACTCGTTCAGCACGATCGTCACCGACTGGCCGACGCTGGCCGACTGCAGGGAGCCGTCGAACGTGACGATGTCCTTGACGGTCGCCGTCTGGCCGGATGGCTGCACGACCAGCGTGTCGCCGACGGAAACGGAGCCCGACTCGATCCGCCCCATGTAGCCGCGGAAGTCGTTGGCCTCGTGGCCGTTGTGGCGTGCCACCAGTTGCACGGGGAAGCGCAGCGGCGCGTCGTGCGCCTCGTCGTACACCGACAGCGATTCCAGCAGCTCGATCAACGTCGGGCCCTGGTACCAGCCCATCTTCGCGCTCGGTTCGACGACGTTGTCGCCGGTCAGTGCCGACAGCGGAATGGCCGTGATGTCCTTCAGGCCCAGCGTCTGGGCAAACTCGCGGTAGGCCTTGACGATGCGCTCGTACACCTGCTGGTCGTAATCCACCAGGTCCATCTTGTTGACGGCGACGACCACGTGCTCGATCTGCAGCAGGTGGGCGATGGTGGAGTGGCGCTTGGTCTGGATCAGCAAATCGACACCGCCATCCTCGCGCAGCTTCACCTTCGACACGTCGATCAGGATGATGACGGCATCGGCGGTGGAGGCCCCGGTGACCATGTTGCGCGTGTACTGCTCGTGGCCGGGCGTGTCGGCGATGATGAACTTGCGCTTGGGCGTGGCGAAGTAGCGGTAGGCCACGTCGATCGTGATGCCCTGTTCGCGTTCCGCTTCCAGGCCGTCCGTCAGCAGCGACAGGTCGATCGTGTCGCCCACCGTGCGCTTGTGCTTGGCGCGCGAAACGGCGGCCAGCTGGTCGGCGAAGATGCCCTTGCTGTCGAACAGCAGGCGGCCGATCAGCGTGCTCTTGCCGTCGTCGACGGAGCCGGCGGTGATGAAACGGAGCAGGCCCCGTTGCGACAGGTTTTCGTTCATGGCGTTCATCAGAAGTATCCAGCTTTCTTGCGTTTTTCCATCGAGGCTTCGGAGGTCTGGTCGTCCATCCGCGTGGCGCCCCGTTCCGTGATCTGGGTGACGGCCGTCTCGGCGATGATGGCCGCGACATCGGCCGCCTCCGACGACACCGGGCAGGTGCATGAGATGTCGCCCACCGTACGGAACCGCACCACCTGCTTCTCCACCGTTTCGCCTTCGCGCGGCGGCGTCAGGTTCGTTACCGGCACCAGCAGGCCATTGCGCGGGATGACTTCGCGTTCGTGGGCGAAGTAGATCGACGGCAGCGCCAGGTTTTCGCGGGCGATGTACTGCCACACGTCCAGCTCCGTCCAGTTCGAGATGGGGAACACGCGCATGTTCTCGCCCGGGTGGACGCGGGTGTTATACAGGTCCCACAGTTCCGGGCGCTGCGCCTTCGGGTCCCACTGGCCGAACTCGTCGCGGAAGGAGAAGATGCGTTCCTTGGCGCGCGCCTTTTCCTCGTCGCGGCGGGCGCCGCCGATGCAGGCGTCGAAACCGTGTTCGGCGATCGTCTCGAGCAACGTCACGGCCTGCGCGGCATTGCGCGAGTCGGTCTGCGGATTACGCAGGCGTACCGTGCCCTTCCTGATCGACTCCTCGACGGAGCCGACGATCAGGCGCTCGCCCAGTTCGGCGACGCGGCGGTCGCGGAACTCGATCACCTCGGCGAAGTTGTGGCCCGTGTCGATGTGCACCAGCGGGAATGGGAATTTACCGGGACGGAAAGCCTTCTCGGCCAGGCGCAGCAGCACGACGGAGTCCTTCCCGCCCGAGAACAGCAGGGCAGGGTTGCTGCATTCGGCGGCAACCTCGCGCAGGATGTGGATGGCTTCCGATTCCAGTGCGTCCAGATGGCGCGCATTCAGGTCGCCGAGGATGCCGTCGGCGGCGGTGTCAGGTGCGTTCATTGGGTTTCTCTTGTGTTCTCTTGTGTGTGGCGCTCACGCTGCCACGGATTTGATGCGTATGAGCTTGCCGTCGACGACGTGCAGGCCGCATTCCTTCGACGCCGGGTTCTCCCACCACCAGCGGCCGGCGCGCACGTCCTCGCCCGGCTCGATCGCGCGGGTGCAGGGTTCGCAGCCGATCGACGGGTAGCCTTGCGCATGCAGCGCATTGACCGGGACGTCGTTGGCGCGCAGGTAGTCCCACACGTCGGCTTCTTCCCAGTCGGCCAGCGGGTTGAACTTGTCCATCAGGTGCGCCGGGTCGTCCTCATGCACGGCCAGGCTGGAACGGGTCGCGGCCTGGGCGCGGCGCTGGCCCGTGATCCAGGCCTTGTTGCCCGCCAGCGCACGTCCCAGCGGTTCGACCTTGCGGATACGGCAGCATTCGCGCCGCATCTCGACGCTGTCGTAGAACGCGTTCAGGCCGTTCTGCGTCACGTACTGGTCCACCGCGTGCTGCTGTGGCTTGTACAGCGCGATCTCATAGCCATAGCGTTCCTTGACCTTGCCCAGCATCGCCAGCGTTTCCTTGTGCAGGCGGCCCGTCTCCAGCGAGAAGATGCCGATCGGGAGCTGGTGCCGCAGGATCAGGTCCGTCAGCACCATGTCTTCCGCGGCCAGGCTGGAGGCGAAGACGGCCGGCGAGAACTCGTTGGCGATGCGGGTCAGCGTCTGCAGCGTGTCGGCGACCAGCGTGTCAAGCTTGCTCATGGCGGCTCCTCAGATGCCCGCGCCGACGTCGTTGTGCTCGGCGGCCGTGGCCACGCGGGCATGGCGGCGGAACAGCGGGCGTTGGTCGTCCACGGAAGCCTGGTAGGTTTCCGAGAACACGGTCAGTCCCTTCAGCGCATCCTCGATGCTGCGGTCCGGCCGCGTGGCGTAGGCATCGAAGCCGCAGCGCTTCATCTGGAACAGCTGGTCGCGCAGCACGTCGCCGATGGCGCGCAGTTCGCCGCTGTAGCCGAGGCGCATCCGCAGGTTGTAGGCGATCGAGTAGCCGCGCCCGTCCGTGAACTTCGGGAAGTCGACGGCGACGACGGCCAGCTTCGCCAGGTCGTCCTTCAGTTCTTCGGGACGATCGCTGGAAGCGAGCCACACGCCGACGGCGGGGCGGGTGGCCAGCGCATCCTTCTGCGCCTGCCACGTCGCCAGCGGCACGATCACCTTGCCGTCCGGGACGGTCACGGTGGCGGCATCCTCGCCTTCGGCGGGGCGCAGCACGGTCCAGTCGTCGGCGACGATCTCGCGGCCCTTGATGATGCGGTTGGTTTGATCAGGCATATTCGTCTTCTCCCACGAGCCGGCCCGCCGTGTCGATGGGGGTGGCATATACAAATTCCTTGAACGGCGCGATGCCGAGGCGCTGCGCCGTATCGACGAAGCGTTCTTCCGGGGTGCGCTCGCGCAGGTACACCTGCAGCAGGCGGTCGATCACTTCCGGCATCTGCTGCGCGGAGAACGACGGCCCGATGATCTTGCCGATGGCGGACTGGTTGCCCTGCGCCCCGCCGATCGACACCTGGTACCATTCGCTGCCATCCTTGTCGACCCCCAGGATGCCGATATGGCCCACGTGGTGGTGGCCGCAGGCATTGATGCAGCCGCTCATGTTCAGTTCCAGGTCGCCGATGTCGTGCAGGAAGTCGATATGGTCGAAGCGCTCCGCGATGGCGGCCGCGATCGGGATCGATTTCGCGTTGGCCAGCGAGCAGAAGTCGCCGCCGGGGCAGCAGATCATGTCGGTCAGGAGACCGATGTTCGGCGTGGCCAGGCCGTGCGCCTTGGCTTCCTGCCACAGCTTGAACAGCTGGCGTTGTTCGACGTCGGCCAGCACGATGTTCTGTTCGTGCGTGACGCGCAGTTCGCCGAAGCTGTAGCGGTCGGCCAGGTCGGCCATGAAGTCCATCTGCTCGGCGGTCGCGTCGCCCGGCGGCACGCCCGTCTTCTTCAGCGACAGCACGACGGCGGCATAGCCCGGCACCTTGTGCGGCTTGACGTTGCGCTTCAACCAGTTGGCGAAGGCCTTGTTGTCGGCGTGTTCGGCGAGCGGGTCGATGGCCGGCAGCGTGGCGTAGGCGTGCGGCTGGAAGTAGGCGATGATGCGCTCCATCTCTTCCAGCGTCAGCGTCTCCGCATTGCCTTTCAGGTCGGCCCATTCCTCTTCCACCTGGCGCGCGAAGTCCTCCACGCCGATGGCCTTCAGGAGGATCTTGATGCGGGCCTTGTACTTGTTGTCGCGGCGGCCGTACTGGTTGTACACGCGCATGATCGCTTCCGTGTACGTCAGCAGGTGCTCGCGCGGCAGGAATTCGCGGATCACGCTGCCCAGGATCGGCGTGCGGCCCATGCCGCCGCCGACCATGACCTTGAAGCCGATCTCGCCTGCCTCGTTCTTCACCACCGTCAGGCCGATATCGTGCACGGCGATGGCGGCGCGGTCTTCCACGGCGCCGTTGATCGCCACCTTGAACTTGCGGGGCAGGGCGATGAACTCCGGGTGGAAGGTGGACCACTGGCGCAGCACTTCCGCATACGGGCGCGGATCGACGATCTCGTCGGCCGCGACGCCGGCGTATTCGTCGGCGGTGACGTTGCGGATGCAGTTGCCGGACGTCTGGATCGCATGCATCTCGACGGAGGCCAGGTCGGCCAGGATGTCGGGCGTCTGTTCCAGCTCGATCCAGTTGAACTGGATGTTCTGGCGCGTCGTGAAGTGGCCGTAGCCGCGGTCGTACTTGCGGGCGATGTGGGCAAACATGCGCATCTGCTTCGATGCGAGCAGGCCGTACGGCACCGCGATGCGCAGCATGTACGCATGGCGCTGCATGTACAGGCCGTTCTGCAGGCGCAGCGGCAGGAATTCTTCTTCCGTCAGCTCGCCCGCGATGCGCCGCTGTACCTGGTCACGGTACTGGGCGATACGTTCGCGCACGATGAGATGGTCATATTGGTCGTATTGGTACATGTCGATCCTGTTGGTGGCCGGTCCGGCTTTGAAAGCTTCCCCAAAGTAGGCGTATGGTAATAAACTCACGCTTTATTCCAAACGACTTAGTCTTTATTTGCTTATATGCGTAAGGGGCATAAGCTTGCGCGTAAAATAACGGCTTAACAGTCGAGAACCCAATGAACCTCCATCAACTGCGCTTCGTCCGCGAAGCCGTACGCCAGAACTACAACCTGACCGATGCCGCCAAGGCACTGTTTACGTCGCAACCGGGGGTGTCGAAGGCCATCATCGAACTGGAAGAAGAGCTGGGTGTCGACATCTTCACGCGCCACGGCAAGCGCATCCGCGGCCTGACGGAGCCGGGCCGGCTGGTGCTGGAGTCCGTCGAGCTGATCATGCAGGAGATCGACAGCCTGAAGCGGATCGGCAAGGAGTACGCCGCGCAGGACAGTGGCAGCTTCACGATCGCCACCACGCACACGCAGGCGCGCTACACGCTGCCGAAGGTGGTGCAGGCCTTCATGCTGAAGTTCCCCAAGGTGCGCTTGTCTTTATTGCAAGGAAATCCCCGGCAGATCGCCGAGATGGTGCAGCGCGACCAGGCCGACCTGGCGATTGCCACCGAATCGATCGCCGGCATCGACGGCCTCGTCACGCTGCCTTGCTACCAGTGGGAACACGTCGTCGTGGTGCCGCCCGAGCATCCGCTGTTGAAGAGCAAGTCGGTCACGCTGGAAGAGATCGCGGCGTATCCCGTCATCACCTACGACAGCGCTTTTGCCGGCCGCAGCAAGATCGACCATGCGTTTTCCCTGCGCGGCCTGAAGCCGGACGTGCTGCTGGAAGCCATCGACGCCGACGTCATCAAGACGTATGTGGAGCTGGGCATGGGCATCGGCATCATCGCGGGCATGGCGTTCGACGCCGAGCGGGACCGCAACCTGCGGGCGATTTCCGTCGGCCACCTGTTTGGCATGAACGTGTCGCGCGTGGCCGTCAAGCAGGGCGCCTACCTGCGCTCCTATATATATACCTTTATCGAACTACTGGCCCCCACGCTGAACCGCAAGCTGATCGAGCAGGCGATGCGGGGCGAACACGAGAACTACGAGCTGTAATATGAACCAAGAGTTGTTGAATTACTATGCGGCCAGCGCGGCCGACCTGGAAAGCGTCTACGAGCAACCGGAGCGCCAGGCCGACCTGGCCGCCGTCAAGGACAAGGTGGCCGAGCTGCTGCGCGGCCACAAGGTGCTGGAGCTGGCCTGCGGCAAGGGCTACTGGACCAAGGTGATCGCCGCCACGGCAGCCTCCGTCCAGGCCACCGACATCAACGAAGACCTGCTGGCCGAGGCCCGCCGCGAGGCGCCGGAGAATGTGCTGTTCGTGCAGGCGGATGCCTTCGACCTGCCGGCCTCCGTCGGCCGCTACACCGCCGTGTTTGCCGGCCTGTGGTGGTCGCACGTGCGCCGCGAAAACCAGGAGCGCTACCTGGCGCACCTGCGTGCCCAGCTGGGCAAGGACGTGCTGCTGGTGCTGCTGGACGAGTGCTACGTGGACGGCGTCAGCACCGTGATTGCCCGCACGGACGTGGAAGGCAACACCTTCCAGCTGCGCCCGGTGGGTGGCGAACGGTTCGAGGTGCTGAAGAACTTCCCGACCGACAGCTACCTGCGCAAGAAGCTGGCGGGCGCGGTGCGGGAGATCCGCATCGAACGGCTGACGCACTACTGGCTGCTGACGGCACGGTTGAAGTAAAAAAGTCGCATCGCTTGTTGTAGCGCAGCAACAAGTTGCTGATGTCATATTGTTGAAGTATTTGGAAGGCAAGATACGCCGCGGTAGATCCACGGCGCCCGGAACGCGGTTGGACGTGGTTCCTGAGCCTCAACCTGAAACTTCAATAAGAGAACATCAAGTGAAAAAACTTACTCTCGCCGCCATTTTCGCCGGCAGCTTCGCAGCGGCAACCGCCCACGCACAATCGAACGTCACGATCTACGGCATCGTCGATGCCGGCATCGTCCGCGAAACGGGCGGCGCTGCAGGCGACGTGACCAAGGTGACCAGCGGCATCGGCAGCCAGTCGCGCATCGGCTTCCGCGGTGTCGAGGAACTGGGCGGCGACCTGTCGGCCATCTTCACGCTGGAATCGGGCTATCGCATCGACGACGGCTCGCTGGACAGCAGCAATACGCTGTTCAACCGCCAGGCCTTCGTCGGCCTGAAAAGCAAGTCGCTGGGCACGCTGACCATCGGCCGCCAGTACAACCCGCTGTACAACGCGATGAGCCAGGTAGCCGACCCGTTCGGCGCCGGCTACGCGGGCAACATCAAGAACCTGTTCCCGGCAGGCGGCGTCAACACCCGCGTCAGCAACGCGCTGGTGTACTCGACCCCGAACTGGTCCGGCTTCTCCGTCGACGGCCTGTACGCGCTGGGCGAGCAGGCGGGCGACAACACCGCCGGCCGCCAGTTCTCGATCGGCCTGAACTACTCGGGCAACGGCTTGAACGTGCGCCTGGTGCACAACAACCGCAACAACGACGTGGCCGCAACGAGCACCGCCGTGGGCGTGGACCGCGATGACGGCAAGAACACGCTGCTGGCCGCCAACTACGACTTCAAGGTCGTCAAGCTGTTCGCCGCGTACGAATGGGACAAGGGCCTGAACAGCTCGCCGATCCCCGTCGCCAACGCCTTTGGCCTGAGGACGCCACCGAAGCCATCGACCGACGCCAACGACGCGCTGATCGGCCTGACGGCACCGCTGGGCAATGGCACGCTGATGGCGTCGTACATGACCAAGAACGACAAGACGGTCGCCAACCAGGACGCGCACCAGTGGGCCGTCGGCTACTCGTACGCACTGTCGAAGCGCACCAGCGCCTACACGGCTTACGCGAAGATCAAGAACAAGAACGGTGCCGGCTACACCGTGGGCAACAACAACGAGGCGGGCAGCGGCGACGCGGCCTTCAACCTGGGCGTGCGTCACACGTTCTGATTGTCCGCTTCCCGGGAATCGAAAGCCGCCGGTGCAAGCCGGCGGCTTTTTTCGTTAGTGGGGCAGGTAAATCTTCAGGACAGCGGGCAGCAGCTGCGCCAGGAACACGGCGGTGATGACCCACATGATGATCGATGCCTTGGCGTCCGCGATGTCGGCCTTGGTGGCGTAGGTTGCCTTGATCACGGCCACGTCGGCCTTGATCGTCGCAACGTCATCCTCGAGTTTTTCCACACGTTTCAACATGGATTCATCCTAGGGCGGCCCGCCCCCACTTACAAGCCTTCGTTGTTTGCGCTCACCGGGGCCTGGTAACTGGTCGACGCTCATGATTACTCCGGTAACGGCAGGTGGATGGCGATGCGGGTACCGCGCGGGCTGCCGGTAATCGCGATGTCGCCCCGGATGGCCCAGACCCGCTCGCGCATGCCCAGGAGGCCGAACGACGCCGGCTTTTCCATGTCGGCCTGGGCGATGCCGCGGCCGTCGTCGTCGATCGTCACGTGCAGCATGCCGCAACCGCGCCGCAGCGCGATGCGGACGTGGCTGGCTGCCGCGTGGCGGGCGATATTCGTCAGCGACTCCTGCACGATGCGAAAGATCGCCGTGCTGGTGCGGTCGTTCAGCACCAGTTCGCTTTCGCGCGCTTCCAACTTGCAGGCGACGCCGTGGCGCTGCTCGAAGTCGTGGCGCAGCGACTGCAGTGCGAAGTACAGGCCGCCTTCGTCCAGCGCGCGCGGACGCAGGTTGCTGGCGATGCGGCGCAGCGACGTGATGGCGGACAGCAGGCGCTCGTCCATGCCCGTCATCAGCTCGCGCATGGCGGGGGTGGGCACCGGTTGCTGCAGCAGCAGGCTCATGTCGACGCGCAGCGTGGCCAGCAGTTGACCGAGGTCGTCATGCAGCTCGCGGGCGATGTACGCGCGTTCTTCCTCGCGGATGTTTTCCAGCGCATAGTCGGTGGCGCGGCGGCCGGCCAGGCGGGCGCGGGCGTCGGCCTCGCGCTGTTCGGCCGGGGTCGGCTGGCACACCGTCAGGCGCAGGGCCAGGCGGGCCGCCAGCAGCAGTGCCGCTGCCAGCAGCAATGGTGTCGTGCGCATGCGTTCTCCTTGGGCTGCGGAGCGCAGCCCTACGCCGACGACCGTAATACAGGAGCGGCGACGCGCCGTTGATCTGGCTCAGCAGCGCCGCATCGCTTACATCTGCTTGAACAGGTGCAGGAAGCTGCGGCTGACTTCGAGCTTGTCGGGGCGGCCCTTGATCATGACGAGGTGGCGACCGCGGATGTCGCGCGTCACGCCTTCGATGGCATTGACGTTGACCAGCGTCGCGCGGTGGATCTGCCAGAACAGCGCCGGGTCCAGTTCCTCGGCCAGGTCGCGCACGGGCTTGCGGATCAGTGCCTCGAACTTCTCCGTCTGCACGCAAGTATATTTTTCATCCGAGCGGAAGAACAGGATTTCCTCGACGGGGATCATGCGCAGGTCCTGGCCGATGCTGGCCTGGATCCACTGCAGGTATTTCGGCTTGGGCGTGGCGATCTTCTCGGCCAGTTGGGACAGCATCGCCGTGACGCTCGCATTGACGTCGCCGGCCGGCTTCGACAGGCGGTCCTTCAGCCGTTCGGCCGTGATCTTCAGGCGCTCCTGCTCGGGCGGCTTGAGCACGTAATCGACGGCGCCCCGCTCGAATGCTTCCACGGCGTAGGCATCGTAGGCGGTCACGAACACGACATGGCTCTTGTTGCCGATGGCCGCCGCCGCTTCCATGCCCGTCTTGCCGGGCATGCGGATGTCGAGGAAGGTGAAGTCCGGCTTCAGCTCGTCGACCAGGCTGATGGCTTCGTCGCCGTTTTTCGCTTCTCCCACGATGTCCAGGTCCGGCCATACCTGGCCCAGGCGCATGCGCAACTGGTCGCGCATCAAACGTTCATCGTCGGCTAGGATCGCAGTAGGCATGGTCGGCACAGTTAGGAGACAACGGGTGCCAATTATTCAATGAATCGCCGCCGGGCGCAATCATTTCGGGGGCTGCTGCGACAGCTGGTACGGCACCTCGATCGTGGCGATGACCCCGCTCGGACTGTTCGGCTCGATATGCAACTGGCCCTGGTCGCCGTGCAGCAGTTTCAGCCGCTCGCGGATTGTCAGCAGGCCGAGGCCGGTACCGTCGCTGGGCTTGGCGCCAAAGCCCAGGCCGTCGTCCGCGACAATGACGCGCAGCTTGCTGTGCGCCACTTCCGCGCGGACCTTCAAGGTGCCGCCTTCGGCCTTGCCTTCCAGGCCATGCTTGATCGCGTTCTCGACCATCGACTGCAGCATCATCGGCGGGAACGCGGCGCTGCGCAGGCCGTCGGGGATATTGAAGTCGATCGTCAGCCGTTCTTCCATGCGCATCTTCAGCAGGGCCAGGTAGGCCACGACCATGTCGGCTTCCCGGCCCAGGTTGGTGATCAGCGTGTTGTCGCGCATTTGCGGCAGCACGGCGCGCAGGTACTTGATCAGGCTGCGTTGCATGGCAGAGGCGCGCGGCGGGTCCGTCTCGATCAGGTGCTCGACGGAGGCCAGCGTATTGAACAGGAAGTGCGGTTCGACCTGGGCCTGCATCATCTGCATCTTGGCTTCCGACAGCTGGCGCTGCATGGATTCGCGTTCGGCCGCGGCATTGGCATACTGGGTCTGGGCCTCGGCCTTCTTCTTGCCACCCATCAGCGCCTTCATGCCGAACAGCGTCAGCACGAGCAGCGACACGAAGCTCTTGAACCACGTCGATGCCTGTTCGTGGTAGCGCGAGACCTTTTCCTCGGCGGCGTTGTCGACCGCCTTCTCCAGCGCATTCGACAGTTCCTCGCCGATCTGCGGCGGCAGCTCGATATGGACTTCCTCGCCGGGCAGGGCAGTGACGGCCGGGGCCGCCTTGGCTGGCTTGGCGGGTGCTGCGGGCGCGGCCGGAGCGGCGGGAGCGGCAGGTGCAGCAGCCACGGCGTCGGGCGCCTCGGGCGCATCGGGCGCATTGGGCGCATCGGGCACTTCGCCGGGCTCGGGTGCCTCCGGCGCTTCCGGCTCCTCGGGTGACTGTGCCGGCTCGGCCTCGGGGTTCTTGCGCAGCTTGCCGCCGCGCGGGTTGAAGCGGATACCGCTGTCGTCGATGACGATATTGGGCGCGTCCGCGTCCGTCTTGGCGCGCTTGTGCGAGCGCATTTCCAGGTCCTCGTCCATATTCGGCGAGAACAGTTCTTCCTGGAGAATGGACGCGGCAATCAGGGCCAGTGCCGCAAACAGAAAAAATTTCCACCAGGATAGCTGCGTAACCCAGGTTGCCGTCCGGTCGAAGGCTCTGTGCAGCCATGCCAGTACGGTCTTGAACGTCTCTTGTGCTTTGGGCGTGGGGAACATCTGCGGCTTTCGGTCTGGGTGGTCAGCAAGTGTAGATAACCTTACGCAAAGCTGTCCACCGCAGCGAGGGGCGTGCGACAGGTTGCATAAAGCCGGGAGTGGAAGGGCGATCGGTTAGATAGACCGTCGTCGCAAAATAGGGCTTGCCGGGCAGGGAGACGTTTGCTATAGTTCTGTCCCTGCCGCAGCGTAGTAGTAAAAACGAAACGACGCGACAGTGTGAAGCCTGGCAGTGCCGGGCTGAACGAAGAAGTAAGAGGGGTTGACGAGCTGCACGAAACACAGCATAATCTCATCTCTCTGCTGCTGACAAACACAACGCTTTGTCGCCGAACGCAGCAAACGCCTGAGGGCAGAATTCTTTAACAATCAACAGTCGATAAGTGTGGGCGTTTGATGTGAGTGTGCCCGGGGCTTCGGTCCCGATACTCAAAATATATAGCATCAAACGCTTGCACAAGTAATTAAACGTGACCTCGCAAGAGGAACGTCAGATTCTTGAGTGAGTGACCATGTCAGCAATGACATAAAACAGAGATTGAACTGAAGAGTTTGATCCTGGCTCAGATTGAACGCTGGCGGCATGCTTTACACATGCAAGTCGAACGGTAACAGGGAGCTTGCTCCGCTGACGAGTGGCGAACGGGTGAGTAATATATCGGAACGTACCCAAGAGTGGGGGATAACGTAGCGAAAGTTACGCTAATACCGCATACGATCTATGGATGAAAGCAGGGGACCGCAAGGCCTTGTGCTCCTGGAGCGGCCGATATCTGATTAGCTAGTTGGTGAGGTAAAGGCTCACCAAGGCGACGATCAGTAGCTGGTCTGAGAGGACGACCAGCCACACTGGAACTGAGACACGGTCCAGACTCCTACGGGAGGCAGCAGTGGGGAATTTTGGACAATGGGCGCAAGCCTGATCCAGCAATGCCGCGTGAGTGAAGAAGGCCTTCGGGTTGTAAAGCTCTTTTGTCAGGGAAGAAACGGGTGTGGCTAATATCTGCATCTAATGACGGTACCTGAAGAATAAGCACCGGCTAACTACGTGCCAGCAGCCGCGGTAATACGTAGGGTGCAAGCGTTAATCGGAATTACTGGGCGTAAAGCGTGCGCAGGCGGTTTTGTAAGTCTGTCGTGAAATCCCCGGGCTTAACCTGGGAATGGCGATGGAGACTGCAAGGCTAGAGTTTGGCAGAGGGGGGTAGAATTCCACGTGTAGCAGTGAAATGCGTAGAGATGTGGAGGAACACCGATGGCGAAGGCAGCCCCCTGGGTCAAAACTGACGCTCATGCACGAAAGCGTGGGGAGCAAACAGGATTAGATACCCTGGTAGTCCACGCCCTAAACGATGTCTACTAGTTGTCGGGTCTTAATTGACTTGGTAACGCAGCTAACGCGTGAAGTAGACCGCCTGGGGAGTACGGTCGCAAGATTAAAACTCAAAGGAATTGACGGGGACCCGCACAAGCGGTGGATGATGTGGATTAATTCGATGCAACGCGAAAAACCTTACCTACCCTTGACATGGCAGGAATCCCCGAGAGATCGGGGAGTGCTCGAAAGAGAACCTGCACACAGGTGCTGCATGGCTGTCGTCAGCTCGTGTCGTGAGATGTTGGGTTAAGTCCCGCAACGAGCGCAACCCTTGTCATTAGTTGCTACGAAAGGGCACTCTAATGAGACTGCCGGTGACAAACCGGAGGAAGGTGGGGATGACGTCAAGTCCTCATGGCCCTTATGGGTAGGGCTTCACACGTCATACAATGGTACATACAGAGGGCCGCCAACCCGCGAGGGGGAGCTAATCCCAGAAAGTGTATCGTAGTCCGGATTGTAGTCTGCAACTCGACTGCATGAAGTTGGAATCGCTAGTAATCGCGGATCAGCATGTCGCGGTGAATACGTTCCCGGGTCTTGTACACACCGCCCGTCACACCATGGGAGCGGGTTTTACCAGAAGTAGGTAGCTTAACCGCAAGGAGGGCGCTTACCACGGTAGGATTCGTGACTGGGGTGAAGTCGTAACAAGGTAGCCGTATCGGAAGGTGCGGCTGGATCACCTCCTTTCTAGAGTTGGCACGGATCAGCAATGATCGTGCATCAAACGCTCACACTTATCGACTGTCGAATGAAGAAGAAACAGTAGCACCGCTGGTATATGGTATCAACTAAGCGGGTCTGTAGCTCAGCTGGTTAGAGCACCGTGTTGATAACGCGGGGGTCGTTGGTTCGAGTCCAACCAGACCCACCACGTATCACCCCCAGGGGGATTAGCTCAGCTGGGAGAGCACCTGCTTTGCAAGCAGGGGGTCGTCGGTTCGATCCCGTCATCCTCCACCAAAAAGTTTAAACGTAAGCACGACGTGTCGTCTTTATGTTTAGTCTTTTAGAGACTACTGCTGTTTCGCTCTTTAACAATCTGGAAGAAGTAAAGTTTTATTAAGCGTGTGAGACATCACACACTTAGGGTAGTAGTAAAACTCATCAAACACAGTAGTAAATGCTTGAACCGATAGCCGTCAAGGTTATAGGGACAAGTGAATAAGTGCACATGGTGGATGCCTTGGCGATTACAGGCGATGAAGGACGTAGTAGTCTGCGATAAGCTACGGGGAGCTGACAAACGAGCTTTGATCCGTAGATTTCCGAATGGGGAAACCCACCCTTTTAGGGTATCACTCACTGAATACATAGGTGTGTGAGGCGAACGCGGCGAACTGAAACATCTAAGTAGCTGCAGGAAAATAAATCAACCGAGATTCCCAAAGTAGTGGCGAGCGAAATGGGAAGAGCCTGTACGTGATAGTCGGACTGATAGTGGAAGCCTCTGGAAATAGGCGCCATAGCGGGTGATAGCCCCGTACACGAAATCAGACCGGTGGTACTAAGCGTACGACAAGTAGGGCGGGACACGAGAAATCCTGTCTGAATATGGGGGGACCATCCTCCAAGGCTAAATACTCGTAATCGACCGATAGTGAACCAGTACCGTGAGGGAAAGGCGAAAAGAACCCCGGGAGGGGAGTGAAATAGATCCTGAAACCGTGTGCATACAAACAGTCGGAGCGGACTTGTTCCGTGACGGCGTACCTTTTGTATAATGGGTCAGCGACTTACATTCAGTAGCGAGGTTAACCATATAGGGGAGCCGCAGAGAAATCGAGTCCGAACAGGGCGCTAGTTGCTGGGTGTAGACCCGAAACCAAGTGATCTACCCATGGCCAGGTTGAAGGTGCGGTAACACGCACTGGAGGACCGAACCCACTAATGTTGAAAAATTAGGGGATGAGCTGTGGGTAGGGGTGAAAGGCTAAACAAACTTGGAAATAGCTGGTTCTCTCCGAAAACTATTTAGGTAGTGCCTCAAGTATCACCATCGGGGGTAGAGCACTGTTATGGCTAGGGGGTCATCGCGACTTACCAAACCATTGCAAACTCCGAATACCGATGAGTGCGAGCTTGGGAGACAGACGTCGGGTGCTAACGTCCGGCGTCAAGAGGGAAACAACCCAGACCGCCAGCTAAGGTCCCAAAGATTGGCTAAGTGGAAAACGAAGTGGGAAGGCTAAAACAGTCAGGATGTTGGCTTAGAAGCAGCCATCATTTAAAGAAAGCGTAATAGCTCACTGATCGAGTCGTCCTGCGCGGAAGATGTAACGGGGCTAAGCCAGTCACCGAAGCTGCGGATATCCGTAAGGATATGGTAGGAGAGCGTTCTGTAAGCCTGCGAAGGTGTCTTGTAAAGGATGCTGGAGGTATCAGAAGTGCGAATGCTGACATGAGTAGCGATAATGCGGGTGAAAAGCCCGCACGCCGTAAGCCCAAGGTTTCCTGTTCAACGTTCATCGGAGCAGGGTGAGTCGGCCCCTAAGGCGAGGCAGAGATGCGTAGCTGATGGGAAGCAGGTTAATATTCCTGCACCGTCGTATGATGCGATGGGGGGACGGATCGCGGAAGGTTGTCTGACTGTTGGAATAGTCAGTTTCTGGTTCATAGAAGGCGCTTAGGCAAATCCGGGCGCGGAATTCAAGGGATCGGGACGAGCGAACTTGTTCGCGAAGCAATCGGAAGTGGTTCCAAGAAAAGCCTCTAAGCTTCAGTCATACGAGACCGTACCGCAAACCGACACAGGTGGGCGAGATGAGTATTCTAAGGCGCTTGAGAGAACTCGGGAGAAGGAACTCGGCAAATTGGTACCGTAACTTCGGGAAAAGGTACGCCCCGGTAGCTTGGTCACTTTACTGTGATAGGGCGAAAGGGTTGCAATAAACTGGTGGCTGCGACTGTTTAATAAAAACACAGCACTCTGCAAACACGAAAGTGGACGTATAGGGTGTGACGCCTGCCCGGTGCTGGAAGATTAAATGATGGGGTGCAAGCTCTTGATTGAAGTCCCAGTAAACGGCGGCCGTAACTATAACGGTCCTAAGGTAGCGAAATTCCTTGTCGGGTAAGTTCCGACCTGCACGAATGGCGTAACGATGGCCACACTGTCTCCTCCCGAGACTCAGCGAAGTTGAAGTGTTTGTGATGATGCAATCTACCCGCGGCTAGACGGAAAGACCCCATGAACCTTTACTGTAGCTTTGCATTGGACTTTGAACCAATCTGTGTAGGATAGGTGGGAGGCTTTGAAGCGGGGACGCCAGTTCTCGTGGAGCCAACCTTGAAATACCACCCTGGTTTGTTTGAGGTTCTAACCTTGGTCCGTAATCCGGATCGGGGACAGTGCATGGTAGGCAGTTTGACTGGGGCGGTCTCCTCCTAAAGTGTAACGGAGGAGTTCGAAGGTACGCTAGGTACGGTCGGACATCGTGCTAATAGTGCAATGGCATAAGCGTGCTTAACTGCGAGACCGACAAGTCGAGCAGGTACGAAAGTAGGACATAGTGATCCGGTGGTTCTGTATGGAAGGGCCATCGCTCAACGGATAAAAGGTACTCTGGGGATAACAGGCTGATTCCTCCCAAGAGTTCATATCGACGGGGGAGTTTGGCACCTCGATGTCGGCTCATCACATCCTGGGGCTGTAGCCGGTCCCAAGGGTATGGCTGTTCGCCATTTAAAGTGGTACGTGAGCTGGGTTTAAAACGTCGTGAGACAGTTTGGTCCCTATCTGCCGTGGGCGTTGGAAATTTGAAGGGGGCTGCTCCTAGTACGAGAGGACCGGAGTGGACGAACCTCTGGTGTACCGGTTGTCACGCCAGTGGCATTGCCGGGTAGCTAAGTTCGGAAGAGATAACCGCTGAAAGCATCTAAGCGGGAAACTTGCCTTAAGATGAGATTTCCCGGAGCCTTGAGCTCCTTGAAGGGTCGTTCGAGACCAGGACGTTGATAGGTCAGGTGTGGAAGTGCAGTAATGCATTAAGCTAACTGATACTAATTGCCCGTACGGCTTGTCCCTATAACCTTGACGGTTACAGAGCATTTGCCTGTGTTTGAGATTTACGAGAACTACCCAACCTTACTTCTTCCAGATTAGTAGTCGCGTTGCCCTGTCGGGAACGAGACTACGTACAAGTCATGCCTGATGACCATAGCAAGTCGGCCCCACCCCTTCCCATCCCGAACAGGACCGTGAAACGACTTTGCGCCGATGATAGTGCTGCAACCAGTGTGAAAGTAGGTTATCGTCAGGCTGTTATACCGAGAAAAGCCCACCAGTGATCTGGTGGGCTTTTTTCATTTGTGCTCGCGAAATCAAACGCCGGTGTCAGGCGTAGCAACGAAGACTACCTGGGGTGCAGCAGCGGCCGGCGATGGAAACCAGGGTCAGTCCCGGCGGGACAGACCCTAAGCCGGTGGCGCTTGCGAGCCGCCGGTGTCAGGCACTCATCTTGGGTGCTGAGACCCGAAGATGAGTGCATGGCACCCAGGGTTCCCAGCGTCGCGACGAAGAGTACTTAGGGCGCAACGGCGGCCTGCGATGAAAACCAGGGTCAGTCCCGGCGGGACAGACCCTAAGCACGTGGCGCTTGCGAGTTCTACGCAGAGAACCCCCGTCCAGTGACCTGGCGGGGTTTTTTCATTTCTGGATCCTTTTCGAGTGCGCTATTGAAAACAGGGGTAGTCCCTCGAGGACAGACCCTGATCCTCATGCGCCGCGGGGCTGGACACAGGCGCCACGGGGGCGTCTCCAGGTCACCAGTTGGCGCGGTGACGATACACGGCCAACGGTTACGACGCCATGAGCCTGCCAGTGATAGCCTAGCGGGTAGTGGCAACCGGTGACACTCATGGGCTGTTCCCGACGACCCTGCTCGCCACATCGCGGGATCGCTCAGGCGTGGCGTCACCTACCTCTTTCATGCGGGGACGTTATGGAATCAATCCGGAAGAGCGCGAATCGGCAGCTCTTGCAGGCCCGGTCCGCAGGCTGGGAAACGGGCCGTCGGCGCGGGATCTGGCGCCGGGTCGGTGGCTTTGTCGCGTTTGCAACAGCGACCCTGCTGCTCTCGGCAACTGCGCCAGTCAGCGCGGGGCCGCGTGCAGTACTGGTCAGCAACGATTCGCAGCGCTGCCTGGACATCGCCAAGGGGAGCCAGGAGCCGCGCGCGCCGGCAATCCTTTTTGACTGCCACGGCGGCGCCAATCAACTATGGGAGTTCACCAGCGCCGGCGAGCTGAGAACGTTTGGCGGCGCCCGCTGCCTCGATATCCGGGGCGCCAGCGTCGAGCCGCAAGCGCTCGTCCAGTCATATCCATGCCACGGCGGCGCCAATCAGAAGTGGACCATGAGGGCGGACAAAACCATTGTCAATCCGAAGTCAGGCCTGTGCCTGACCGTAAAAGGCGGCGAAACCGCCAATGCCACGGGCATCGATACGTGGCACTGCCAAGGCACGCCACACCAGCAGTGGTCAATTGGCGGGTCGACGCCTCCGCCCACCGACACGCAGGCCCCAACCCCGCCCAGCGGCCTCGCGATCGCCGACCTGACGTGCAGGTCGGCCAGGCTTACATGGGAGCCTTCGACGGACGATGTCGGCATCGCTTACTACGATATCTATCGCGACGGTCAGGCCCTGGGCACGGTCAACGCCAGCACGCTTACTGCCCAACTCGTGCTGGTGCCTGGTGCGAACTGGGGCGTGTACGTCAATGCGCGTGATGCCGCGGGTAACGTTTCCCAGGCCAGCGCATCGCTACCAGTGAAAGTGCCGCAATGCCAGGCGGACACCCAGCCGCCGTCAGCTCCCACGGGTCTGCAAGGCACGGTCGCGGGTACCGCTGTCACGCTGAGCTGGACCACGTCCACCGATAACGTCGCCGTGGTCGCGTATGACGTCTACCGCAATAACATCCTGGTCGGCACGAGCACGACGCGCGGATATACGGATACCGGCTTGGCCGCCAATACGACTTACCAATACACGGTGGCCGCCCGGGACGGGCAAGGCAATGTGTCGGCGCGCAGCGCGGCGCTGTCGCTGACCTCGGGCAGTACCTGCACCGACGTGATCTGCTCGACAGTGGAAGTGGCGCGCGACACTGATATCCCGTGGGGCCTGGCCGCCCTGCCGGACGGCACGGTGTTCTACTCCCGTCGCGATGCACATGAGGTCGTTGCGCTCAATCCCGTGACCGGATCGAAAAGGAGCCTCGGTACCGTTCCCAATGTCCAGGGAACGGATGGCGAAGGCGGCCTGCTCGGTCTGGCCATACCGCCCGGCTTCCCCGACCAGGATTCCTGGCTGTACGTTTATCACACCAGCCCGACGGACAATCGTATTGTCCGCATCCGATATCGCAACGGGGCATTGGACGCCAGCTCGTTGGAGGTCCTGCTGAAGGGAATCAGCCGTAACAAGTTCCATAATGGCGGCCGCCTGCGTTTTGGGCCGGACGGCAAGCTCTATGCCGCCACGGGGGACGCCCAGAACGGCGCCTATGCGCAGGACGTTCGTCACCTCTCAGGCAAGATATTACGGCTGAATGCGAATGGCACGCCGCCGCCCGATAATCCATTTGGAAATTACGTCTGGAGCTATGGCCATCGCAATCCTCAAGGGCTGGCTTTCGACTCCCAGGGCCGGTTATGGGCGCAGGAATTCGGCGACACGCAGGATGAAACGAACCTGATCCAGAAAGGGGGAAACTATGGCTGGCCGAACTGCGAGGGCATCCTGTCCCGCTCCGGTACCGGCTGTGCGACGACAGGGTACCTGGCGCCAAAGTACACGTATCGAAATACGGAAGCGTCCTGCAGCGGCATGGCGATCGTCCGCGATGCGCTGTACGTCGCATGCCTCGCCGGCAAGCGCGTGTACCGATTCGACATCCGGGGCGACAATCTAAGCAATGCCCGGCAGTTCTTTAACGGTACCTACGACCGTTTGCGCACTCTGGAGCCGACGATCGACGGCAATATGTGGCTGACGAGCAGCGATGCCGCAGGAGACAAGGACAGCATCCCGAACAATACAGACACGGCGATGTACAAGATCATACTCAACCGTAACTGAGCGCTTGCGAGTGGCCGTCGCCCTTGAGCAGTCGTCCGGCTCGCTTGCGTTGGCCTGCAAGGCCTGGCATGACGGGCCACGGCCGCGAACATTGCGATTTTCTCCGGCTCACTCTGCCAGTCTTGCTGGCTATCGGCATGGAAGCTGCTATCGTGTAGTGATAGGTTCTTGCACCATCCAGTTCGTCGCAACTGAAAGGGGCGGGACGCAATGCTTCAGTACTTCTCCACCATGATGCTTGAGATGTACGAGGCGGCCGAACAGGCTGCTTATGCCGACTGTTCCTCGCTGTATCGGGCCATGCTTGCCAGAGTCCTGTCCTTCGACATCGCCGAGCTTGGCTGCGGATTCGTGGGCGAGCGGCGGCAATGTTACCGTCCGGCCGTCACGGCCGACCCTGTCGTACTGTCTTCCAGCTTTCATCTGGGCTTGCCGCCTCCGGTCGTGTGTAACGCGGTGCGGTTGCAGCAGCTGTTCGATCCCGGGCGACTGCTCGGCTATGCGCAGGGCCAGTCCGTGCGCCAGTTGCTCCTGCTCGGTTCCAGAGAGGCGCCGGGACAGTCGCCACACTGGCTGCTGCTGGGCCGTCAAGGCCGCCGCGCCTTCTCGGCGGGCGCCGCCATCTACATCATCGCGCTGTGGCCGCACTTATTGCGCTGCAAGCAGCTCTGCCAGCGGCGCTACCTCGCCAAGCAGACCAGTGCGTGGACCAAGGCCGGATTTGCCGTGATCAGTGCACATAGCGCAGTGGAGGCCTGCGACGGCGCGTTCGAGTGCCTGGCACAGCTGGAATGGCCGGGCTGCCTGCCCGGGACATTGCCAGCGGGGGCCTTGGCTGATCTACGCATCCAGGGCAAGTATGAGGGGCGGTTCACCCGTTGGTCGATCGAGCGCGGGCCTGGCGAAGCGTTCCTGTGCAGGGTTATCGAGCGAATGCCGGCCGACTTGCTGACGCCGGCAGAAGCGGTGACAGCCCGGCACTACGCGCAAGGGCGTACGCACGGCGAAATAGCTGCCCTGCTGGGTGTCAGCAGCAATACGGTACGGACCCACATCGCCCACGTGTTTTCCAAGCTCGACATCCACCGCAAGTCGGAACTGCCGGCGCGGCTGCGCTAGCAGCCCCGTCCCGTCGCGTCAGCCCAGCGGTACCGGCACGATATGCACGCCGATTACTTCGACCGGCCCGAAATCTCCATCGAAGTCGGTGACCTGGATCGGCAGGTCGAACGAGAACGGCTTGCCGGCCACTGCCTGGTCCACGCCTGCCGGGGCAATGTCGAAGCTGGTGCCGCCCAGCAGTTGCCCGTTCACAGTCTGGCCGGCGAAATTCGACACCTCGACGCGGTTGAAGCCTGTCGCGGTGCTGACCTTGATAACCGGATCGTCGCCACCGGTCCCGTCACCGGTCAAGCCTTCGGACAGGCCCACGAGCACGATGCCGCCGTTGTACAGCATGCCCGACACCACGCTGCCGTTGATCGCCGCCGTGTGGAAGCTGCCGTCGTAGATCGTCATGCCATTGACGCTGACCAGGGTGATGGTATCGAGCACATCGCCTGGATCGTTGACGAGTACCTTGTCATTGTCGGCGTCGAACACCTGGATGTAGGCGGTGCCCGTCGGTCCGCTCGGTGTGTTCTGGCTCAGCAGGAAAGAGTAGCCGTTGACGGTCTGGTGCGTGCCGGCGACGAAGTCGCTGCCCAGTGGCGAGCCGGACAACGCGGCACCGTTGGTGAAGTCGATCCGCAGGGTTTCACCCAGCATCCCGGTGCGGTTCATGCTCTGGTTGTCCACCCCGGCGCCGTTGCTGCTGATGCTGACGGTATGAACGGTCGGCAAGTCGTGCGCTGTGTCGCCGACGTTGTCGATCAGGTTGTAGGTGGGATTGCCTGACCGGACCGGCGCGGCGCCCAGGAAGCTGACGCCGCTGCCGTCGTCGATGCGGCGGTCGAAGTCGATCGTGTACTGGTCGGTGACGCTGTTCAGCGTGGCGGTGAACACCGTGGCGCCAGAGACCGTCCTGGCCGTCAGTACACTGCTGCCATAACCGGACAGTACGATATTCTCACCACCGGATTTCAGCAGCGTCGTGCCGTCGCTGGCATACAGGAAGTTGTCCGCCGGTGCCACGTCGACGAATCGGGCGGTGCCGGGGATATCGGCGCCGGCGCTGGCCGCCGCAAGCATGGCCGCCGCACCCACCACCGCGTTGCCGCTGTTGATGAGGGCAATCGAGGCAGGGGAAAACGGGCCGGGACCGTCGTCATCGAAGCGCACGTTGCCCCCCAGGTCGAGCTTGGCGGTCGATGTGGCGAAATCGCCGTCGCCGTCCGTGATCCGGGCCGTACCGTTCAATGTGACGAGGCCATTGGCGAGAATGGCCTCCTGGTCGGCGAAGTTCGAGCCAACCCCGGGCAAGGCGAATGCGGCGGCGAACGATTGCGTAGCCGTATCGGTGGCCGGACCGATGGTCTGCGCATCCTGCGTATTCAGGATCGCCGTGTCGAGCGCGAGCGCCGCGCCGATGCGGGGACCGGCATCCTCGAAGTGCATGCGCGAGCCGATCTCGGCCGCATCGTTGGCCACCTGCAGCAACGTGAAGCCACCGATGTCGAAGCTTGCATCGTTCGCGCCAGTGCCTGTATTGTTCACTTGCACGCGGTTGTGGTCGGCCACCGTATGGTAGTCGATCGTATAGCCGGCCTGCACGCCCGTCACCGTCGCGACGCCGCCGCTGAAGGTGATCGTCAACCCGGCCGTATTGACGCTGCCGTCGGAATTCTCGAGGATCGTGCCGGCGCTGTTGCGGACGATCACGTTGTCGATCGCGACGGCGGTGTTGTTGTTCAGGTTGTCGATGTAACTGACGCCGCTGTGGGTGGTCGTGCTGCAGGCCACCAGCTGGACTGTCGCCAGCTTGCCTTGCTGGGTCTGCACGATATCGAGCGACGCGGCCCGCGCGTCGAGCATCCCGCTGAACTGGATATTGCTTTCCAAGATTGCTTCGCCATGGCTCAGGTTGGGGATCGTCAGCGCCGGGTTGGCGCCGGTCACGAACGCGAAGATCATGCCTTCGCCGCTATCGACCATCTGGTTATTGGCACCGATCGTCGTCGAGCCGCCCCCTGGCTGGTGTTGACGGTGTCGCCCGTCGTAATGCTGGCACCGGTCGACTGGTTTGCCGGCTTGGCGCCCGCGACGACGATCGCCGCCGTGGCATCGCCCAGGGTCAGGAACAGATTCTGGCCGGAAGGCGCATTGGCGAGCGAAAACTCGACCTCCTTGTCGACTGTCACGAAGACCTTGTTCAGCAGGTTGAGCGACTCATCGGGATTGGTGGTGGGGTCCTTGATCGCCGCGTATTGCACCATCCATTTTTGCGCCGGACAGGGGCGTGCCCGTTTCTTCCAGGTAGGCGGCGAATACGGTCGTACCGTTGGCCTTGCCGTAGACGATGTTGTTGTTGACGGGGTCCGTCCATAAGGTGATCGGCACGTTGCCGACAGTCGTGAACAAGCCGCTGGCATCGCCATCGAACGCATTGCCGTCTTGCCAGGCGCGCGCACTGCGCCGCCATCCCACACCATAGGCGGGTGGACGCTCCCGCGAATCACGCATTTGCATGATCCGGCCCCGACCGGAGGTCAGTCCGTTCCTACGCCGGCCCGGCACACGCTCCTATACTCCACCCCAGCCGCCGCGCGCATGATCGATCTGTTCTCGCAGTCAGCGACACCTTTTTCAAGGAGGAGCAAGATGAGTTCGAACCAGCAAAAACCGCCCGTCACCCGCCGTTCCGGCGATGCCACCGAGCCCACCTTTTCAGACGACAGCCTGCAGTCCAAGCCCCCTGGCGTCGTCGACCGCGGCAGCGCAAATGTCCAGTCTGCCTCTGCGGAGGAGGGCGGCGCATCGATGCGCGATCGCGGCTCGTTGCAAGGCGGGCAGGACGATGTCGGCAGCGCACGCGGCGGCGCGGGTGCGCAGCAAGCGGGATGGAGTGCGCGACAGCAGGCACAACGTTCGGAAGCCCTGGCGGAGGAAGACCGGCAGGGGCTGCCGCAACAATCCGGTAAAGGCGGGCTGGAGCAAAAGCAGCGTGCCGGTTCCCAGGAATCGGCCGTGGGACCGCAGGGTTCGCGGCAGTCGGGTGCTCCCAGCAATGCCCAGCGGCAGGACAGCCCGGCGCAGGAGGGCACGGATTCAGGTAGCAAGACCGCCCGTTACGACGACACTGGCGACGGCGCCAACGGCCGCTACGAGTCGGGACGCAATCGGGGCGGCTGAGCAGCAGTTGCGCAGCATTGGCCCAGGGCCGCGCCAGCTGGCGTGGCCCGCACCCATTCAAGAGCGGCTATACTGTGCGGCAGATGCCTTTTTGCTAACCTGCCCGCGAGTCCCCGATGAGCCCTGCGCCAACCCTGCAATTCCTCCCCCTCAGCTTCAGCAGCCTGCTCAGGCAGCTGCCGCCCGACACCGTTGTCGATGACAACCCCGACGAGGCATTGACCGCCGCGCAGATGGCCGAGTTGCTTGACGCGCGCGACGGCGCCGGCCTGTCCTGGCTGCAGGATGTGCTGGCCATGTTCTGCGCGGCCCTCGAAGGTGTCGCCACCGACGGCGACGTCCAGCCCGTCGACGAGCAACTGGTCGAGCTGGCCCGCATCAGTGACTTCACGCCGTTGCAGCAACTGCTGCAGATCGAACTGTTCGACGGTGCCGTCGTGCTGTGCCACCCGGAACTGGGCAACGTGACCAAGGAGCAGCTGCTGGCCGACCTGCCGCGGCATGGCGCCATTACGGTGGCCTACGGCGCGGCCGTGTTCTCGATCTTCCGTGAGCTGCTGGCCGACGAGGATGTGGACGAAAGCGCAGCGGCCGGCCTCGAGGCCTGACGGCGCGCGTGCGCAACCCGATCGATAGCGCGACTGTACAATGCCACTTCAACAAGAAGGGAGCGGCATGAACGAACAGCTGGCCAGGGAGGTGGTGCTGGTAAAGGCCATCGAGACCACCGATCAGAAGCACGAAATCCTCAGCGACGACGATCGTCGCTATGCCAACCGCACGGCCCGCGAACTGGCCCAGTGGCAGGCGTCCGAGACGAAGTCGGCGGCGACGTCGGACCATTTCCTGCAGCAGCGCTCCGAGCAGATCATCAAGAAGCTGGCGCAGCGCCATCCCGCGTTTGCCGGGTTCGCCCGGCGGCGCACGGGCCTGCATGCGGTTGCCTGGCTGTTGCCGTTGCTGGCCCTGGTCCTCGGCGCGGGCCTGGACCGCATTACCGATCCGCATCGCGTTGACCTGCTGTCGGCACCGCTGCTGGCGATCGTCGCATGGAACCTGCTGGTCTATGTCGTCATGCTGGTCTGGTTGTGCATCCCCAAGGCGGGCGTAACGCGCGTGCGGGCGGCGTGGATCCGGCGCCTGTCGGTTGGACCGTCCGCGCTGCCGCGCAAGCTGCCCCATGCGCTGTCGGCAGCGCTGTTTGCCTTCATGGCCGAATGGAGCCAGCTCAGCGCGCGGCTGAACGCCGCCCGCTTGTCCCGCACCATCCACCTGTCCGCCGCCATGTTCGCGCTGGGCGCGCTGGCATCGCTGTATGCCCGCGGCGTCATGGCGCAGTATGGCGCCGGTTGGGAAAGCACGTTCCTCGACGCTTCCCAGGTGCACCAGCTGTTGTCGCTGCTGTTCTGGCCCGCGCTGGCGGTTTTCCCGTTGCAGGGCTTTACGTTGGCCGAGGTGCAGGCCCTGCACTTCGCCGGCAGCGGTACGGCCACGGCCGCCGCCGGCGCACGCTGGGTGCACCTGTACGCCGCCACGCTGGCATTGCTGGTCGTGCTGCCCAGGCTGGTACTGGCGAGTTTCGCGGCCGTGCGCGCCAGCTGGCTGGCACGCCGCTTCCCGCTCGACTTGACGCAGCCGTACTTCCGCCAGTTGAGCGACGTGGCCGGCGGCGAGGCCGGCGTGCTGCGCGTCCTGCCGTACAGCTTTACCCTGGACGAAGCCAGGGCGAAAGGGCTTGAAACGGTCGCTGCCAAGCTGCTGGGCGAGCGCGCCAAGGTCCGGCTGGCGCCACCGGTCGCGTACGGTGGCGAGGCGACCACCGCCGCGGATGACGGCCCGGTCACGTTGACGGCGGTATTGTTCAACCTGGCGGCCACGCCGGAAAAGGAAAACCACGGCGCGTTCCTCGCCGCGGTCATCCGCGCCAGCGGCGCGACCACGGTCCTGCTGGACGATTCGGCCTTCCGCGCCCGCACCCCGACGCCCAACGGGTGCGGGAGCGGATCGAGTTGTGGCGCGAGTTCTGCATCTTCCATGGCGCCGAGCCGACGGTCGTCGACCTGCTGGCACCTGCCGGGGAGGCGGCATGAGCGGCGACACGACCATCCAGCTGGCCTTGATCTCGCACACCAACAACGGCAAGACGACGCTGGCGCGCACGCTGCTGGGGTCGGACGTCGGCGAGGTGCGCGACGCCGCCCACGTGACCGCGCTGGCCGAATCGCATCCGCTCCTGCAGACGCAGCAGGGCGACCGCCTGCTGCTGTGGGACACGCCCGGCTTCGGCGACTCGGTACGGCTGATGAAGCGCCTTTCGATGGCCGGCAACCCCATCGGCTGGTTCCTGCGCGAGGTGCTGGACCGCTACCGCGACCGGCCGTTCTGGCTCAGCCAGCAGGCGCTGCGGGCCGCACGCGATGCGGCCGACGTCGTGCTGTACCTCGTCAACTCGGCGGAACGGCCGGAGGACGCCGGCTACCTGCCGTCCGAGATGAAGATCCTGGAGTGGCTCGACAAGCCCGTGCTGGTGCTGCTCAACCAGATGGGACCGCCGCGTCCGGCCCATGAAGAGCAGGCCGAACAAGGCCGCTGGCGCGCCCACCTGCGCCAGTTCCCCGGCGTGCGCGATGTGCTGCCACTCGATGCGTTTGCCCGCTGCTGGGTCCACGAAGCCGTCTTCTACGACGCCATCGCGCCGCTGCTGCCTGCCGCCAAGCAGGAGGCCTACGCGCGCCTGCGCGCCCAGTGGGACGACAACAACCGGCGCCGCTTCCACCAGGCCATGACGGTCACGGCGCAGCAATTGCTGGACGCCACGCGCGACCGCCAGCTGGTGGAGACCGTGGACAGGGGCGCCCTGGCTGCCGCGTTGAAGTTGGTGGGCGTGGGCAAGGGCGACGAGCGCAAGCGCCAGGAGCGCGCGATGAACACGCTGGTGGCGCGGCTGAACATGTCGATCAGCCAGACGACCGTCGGGCTGCTGTCGCTGCACGGGCTGGACGCCAGCGAGGCGCCGAAGATCAACGCCCGCGTGAGCAACAATTTCACCGTCAAGGCGCCCGTGGAGAAGGCACAGGCGGCACTGCTGGGCGCAATCGTCTCCGGCGCTGCCACGGGCTTGTCGGCCGACCTGGCGGCCGGTGGCCTGACCCTGGGCACGGGAGCGCTGCTGGGCGGCGTCATCGGCGCGTTGACGTTTGCCGGTGCCGCCTGGGGATTCAACGCCAGCACGGACCGGCAGCATCCGGCGATCAGCCTGTCCGACGAGTTCCTGCGCACGATGCTGGTGTCGAGCGTGCTGCGCTACCTGGCCGTCGCCCATTTCGGCCGCGGCCGCGGCAATTTCGTGGAAAGCGAGGCGCCGCCGTTCTGGCAGCAGGAAGTGGAGCAGGCGGTGGCACTGCACGAGGACGAGGTCACCCGCCTGTGGCCCGAGCTGCGCGAGCCCGACGAAGCCGATCTCGGCATCGCCAGCCGGCTGCTGACGAAGATCACATCCCACGTGCTGGCCCGGCTGTACCCGAATGCCAGGCTACCCGAGGCCGCAGAGCCCGTGTCCACCATGGGGTTACACCCCAACGAGGACGCTAGCGAGGACGCGAGCCCGGCAGCATAGGAAGGCGCTGCCCGCCAGGGCGGCGTGCTTAGCGGCTGAGCCCGTGTCTCACCTCGGGGTCAGGCACCGAAGTGGGACACGGGCTCAGCATTAAATGGTCACGGGACGAATGGATGAGCCCGTGTCCATGGCGGGGTGTGACCCCATGGTGGACACGGCCTCGGCCGTGCGGAGATTGCGCTCAGCGCAGCTGGATGGGCTTGTGGTACGGGGCGATCGGCGGTTTCGGGAACTGCACACCGGCGTAGGCCTTGCGGAAGCACTCGGCCTTCGCGTTCGACACGTCCGTGACCGAATCCGTGACCTTGCCGTCCGCATCGAGCGTCAGCACGATGGTGACCGGGTACTTCGACTTGTCGTGGCAGTTGCCGCGCTCGTCGAGCTTCTTCTCGTTGTTGAATTTGAGCGAGACGTCCTCGTATTTCGTGGCCTTGTCGCTGGGGAACTGGGCGTTGAACCTGGCCATGCTGCCGGCAAATGCCGGATTGGCCGGTGGCGGGGCTTCATCCTGGGCTGCGCCGCCTTGCTGCGACATGGTCTGGCAACCCGCCAGCAATGTCAGGGTGAGCGTGGCGACGGCGGCGGGACCGAAAAACTGTTTGACCATGAGATTCTCCTTATTGTTATGGGATGAAGTTGTCTCAGTGTACGTAACTTGACAATTTGACAGCGCACGGTTGAGTTCAAAGAAAAACGGCGCAGGCCTTGCGGGCTGCGCCGTTCCGACGGGTGACCTGTTCGCTCAGGCCGCCGCTTCTTCCTTCGGCGGCAGCGCGATCTGGTTGTCCACGCTGAACTGGTAGTCCTTGAACACGTGCTCCGCCGTCAGCAGCTGGTATTCGCCGTTGGCCAGCTTGTGCGTCGTGTCTTTCAGACGGTACGTGTAGTGCCCGCACGTCCAGCAGTTGAAGTTGCGCATGTGCGTGCACAGGCACGTCTTGTCCATCACCTTGATGCCCTTGTCGCTGCCGCCATTGGCGACCACTTCGCGGTTGTACGAATTGATGTAGGCGCAGTTGCCCGTGGCGTCCAGCAGGTAGCCGTACGATTCGCAGCCCGGCCGCGTATTGGTGCCGATGGCCGGGGTGCTTTTCAGCATGCGCATCGGGTAGCCCGTGGGCGAGATGCCGTTGACGACGATGTCTTCCTCGGTCGCGCGGATGTATTCCTGCTTGACCTTGTCCGGCAGGCCGCATTCCTTGGTGATCGTGAAGCGGGTCGCCACCTGCACGCCCGCCGCGCCCATTTCCAGGAACGACACCGCGTCGCTGCCGGTGAATACGCCACCTGCGGCGATGACGGGCACGTCCAGGCCCTCTGCCTTCAGGTAGGCCAGCACCTCTGCCGTGATCGTGTGCAGGTCGTAGTCCTGCCAGTCGTCCATGCCGAAGCCCAGGTGGCCGCCGGCCAGCGGGCCCTCGACGATGACGTAGTCGGGCAGGCGGTTCAGCTTCTGGTTCTTGCGCAGGAAGATCTGCAGCGCGCGCACGGACGAGACGATGATGCCCAGCTTGGCATCGCGGAAGCGCGGGTGGTCGGCCATCAGGCCAAACGAGTTGAAGTGCAGGCCGGCCGACAGCGTGATGCCGTCGATGCCCGCGTCCAGCGCCGCGTTCAGGCGCACGCGCAGCGTTTCACGCGGGCCGTTCATCGTCAGCTTCTCCATGCAGTTGACGAAGATGAGGCCGGACCCCTTCTTTTGCTCCATGGTGCGGCCGATGTGCAGGCGCTGCGCCTCGGCCAGGCGGCCCAGGTCGAACTGCACCACGGCCTTGTCCATGTTGTTGATGTTGAACTTGTAGAGCTTCGTCTTGTCCTTGACGAACGTCGTGTCGAAACGGCGGTCGGATACATCCTCGACCATCGCGTCGGAGATATGCCCGATGCCGCCGAGCCGCGCCGCTTCGAGCGCCAGTTCGGAAGTGGAAATATCCACGCCCATGCCGCCGATCATGATCGGCACGTATTCCTTGTCGCCGAACCGCAGGCGGAAATCATCAACTCGTTTCATTGCTATCCTTAGACTGCCGGGTTCGCCAGGAGGGTACCCCGGGCTACCTGAATCAAGCGCTGCGGATTCGTCTCCGCAGCTCAAAGCTCTGCCAACGTTACTGCCGACTCCGGACTCAATCGCGGAAGTTGTTGAACTCCAGCGGCGTGTCCGTCACCTCCTTGCGCAGCAGCGCCATCGCGGCCTGCAGGTCGTCGCGCTTGGCGCCGGTCACGCGCACCGATTCGCCCTGGATGCTGGCCTGCACCTTCATCTTGCTTTCCTTGATGATCTTCGTGATCTTCTTGGCCGTTTCCGTCTCCAGGCCGTTCTTGACCTTGATGACCTGCTTGACCTTGTCGCCGCCGATCTTCTCGATCTTGCCCTCGTCGAGGAAGCGCACGTCGACCTTGCGCTTGGCCAGCTTGTTCGTCAGCACGTCCTTGACCTGGCTCAACTGGAATTCGGAATCCGCGAACGCCGTCAGTTCCTGCTCCTTCTGCTCCACGCGTGCATCGCTGCCCTTGAAGTCGAAGCGGGTGGTGATTTCCTTGTTCGACTGGTCGACGGCATTGCGCACCTCGATCATATCCGCTTCGGAAACTACGTCAAACGATGGCATATTCTTTGTCCTCTCTACTTTTCTCGGTCCTGTAATTGCGCGCGCAACCATCGCGGCCGCAACGATCCGACATTTTAACGGACAACCGGGCGAACGCTCGGTCGTTTTTGTGTCGTTGCCTCTATAATCGAGCAAATTACTCAGCCAGCTATGCATTCCGATCTAAGCCTTCAGCACGACATTTCCCTGCGTCCGTTCAATACCTTCGGCATCGACGCGCGCGCCCGCCATTATGTCCGGGTCACTTCCAGCGAACAACTGCGCCTGGCGCTCGCCGACCCGGCATTGGCCGCCTTGCCCCGCCTCGTGCTGGGCGGCGGCAGCAACCTGCTGCTGACGGGCGATTTCGACGGCCTCGTGCTGCACATCGCCAGCACGGGCAAGGAAGTCCTGGCCGGCGATACCCAGCACGTGCACGTGCGCGCCGCCGCTGGCGAGAACTGGCACGAGTTCGTGCAATGGACGCTGGCGCAAGGCTTGGGCGGCCTGGAAAACCTGGCCCTGATCCCCGGCACGGTGGGCGCGGCGCCGATCCAGAACATCGGCGCCTACGGCCTGGAAACGCAGGACGTGTTCCACAGTCTCACCGCCTTCGATCCCGCCACCGGCAGCGAAGTGACGCTGGACCGCGCCGCTTGCCGCTTCGCCTATCGCGACAGCCTGTTCAAGCAGGAGGACGGCCGCCACCTGATCGTCACCAGCGTCACGTTCGCGCTGCCGCGCGCATGGCAGCCGAACCTGCGCTATGCCGAACTGGCGGCCGCCGTGGCGGAGCAGGGCATTGCCGCGCCGACGGCGCGCCAGGTGGCCGATACCGTCATCGCGGTGCGCCGGCGCAAGCTGCCGGACCCGCGGGAGATCGGCAATGCGGGCAGCTTCTTCAAGAATCCCGTGGTCAGCGCGGCGCAGTGCGCGCAGCTGCTGGAGCGCTGGCCCGCGCTGGTGCACCACCGCCAGGCCGACGGCAGCGAGAAGCTGGCCGCGGGCTGGCTGATCGACCAGTGCGGGTGGAAGGGCAGGAGCCTCGGCGCCGCCGGGGTCTACGAAAAGCAGGCGCTGGTCCTCGTCAACCGCGGCGGGGCGACGGGAGAAGACGTGCAGCGGCTGGCGCGCGCGATCCAGGACGATGTCGAAGCGCGTTACGGCGTGCGGCTGGAGCCGGAGCCGGTGTTCGTCTGAGTTGGCGCAACGCTGGCACGCAGCCTAGGGTCTGTCCCGCAGGGGACTTACCCTGAAGTTATCGTGGGCCGCCGCACCGATCAGCCAGACTTCGGGGTCAGTCCTTGCAGGGACAGACCCCAAGGGCGGACCCCGGCTACTCGATCTCGGCGACGCTGATGGCGCGATTGCGGCCGTCGTTCTTCGCCACGTACAGCGCGCGGTCGGCGCTGTCGATCATGTCCCGTTCCGCTGCGCCGGCCTCGGGCACCACGGTCGCGATCCCGATCGACATCGTCACCACCTGGTGTGGCGACTGCGGATGTTCCATGCCGATTTCTTCCAGCTGGCGCAGGCACTGCTCGGCCACCTTGCGGGCGCCGGCCGCATCCGTATCGGGCAGCACGATGGCGAACTCCTCGCCGCCATAGCGCGCCGCCAGGTCGGTCGGCCGCTTCAGGCAGGCCGTCAGCACGGCCGCCGCCTTCTTCAGGCACAGGTCGCCGGCCAGGTGGCCGAAGCTGTCGTTGTACAGCTTGAAGCAGTCGATATCGCACAGCAGCAGGGACAGCGGGCGGCGCTGGCGCTGGCCGCGCTGCCACTCCAGGTGGATCGTCTCGTCGAAGCGGCGCCGGTTGGCGATGCCGGTCAGGCTGTCCAGCGCGGCCAGCTTCTGCAGCTCGATATTGGCGTCCGCCAGGTTCTTCTGGCTCTCGCGCAGGAAGCGGAAGGCCTCGTCGCGCTGCAGGCGGCTGATGTAGGCGCCCGAGTGATAGCGCACGCGCGCCAGCAGCTCCAGCTTGTCGGGCAGCTTGACGAGGTAGTCGTTGGCGCCCACGGCAAACCCGTGCGCCTTTGTCTTCGGCTCTTCCTTGGCCGACAGCACGATCACGGGCACCTGCGTCAGCCTCTCGACACTGCGGTAGTGCTGGATCAGCTCGAAGCCGTCCGCATTGGGCATCACGAGATCCTGCAGGATGACGGTCGGCTGCAGCCGCAGTGCGCAGTCGGGCGCCTGGGCGGGGTCGGTCACGAAGTGGAATTCGATATCGGGCTGGTCGGCCAGCATGCGGCGCACGGCCTCGACGACGAGCAGCTGGTCGTCCACCAGCAGCACGCGCACCTTGAAGGCCGTGAAAGTCAGTTCCTGTTCCGCGCCTGCGGAGATTACCTGCGACATCGGATCTCTCTGGTTTGATCGACCGACAGTGCTGGTGCCGCGCGATCGTTAATGGTTGCGAACGCGGTGCCGGCGGTCAGGGCGCGCGTTCAGCTCTTGCCGCCGACGGTACTGCGCAGGAACGGCCCGATCTTCGGCAGCGGCAGGATCAGCTGCGCGGCGTCCAGTTCCGCGGCCGCGCGCGGCATGCCGTACACCGCGCTGGTGGCCTGGTCCTGCGCCACGGTCGTCTTGCCTGCCTGGCGCATCGCCAGCAGTCCTTCGCCGCCGTCGCGGCCCATCCCGGTCAGCAGGATGCCGATGGCATCGCCACGCCAGTGCTGCGCCACGCAGCGGAAGAAGACGTCCACGGAGGGCCGGTAGGCATACTCCCTCGGCACCGCATCGTACCCCAACTGCAATTTTTCATCCAGTACCAGGTGATCGTTGCTCTTTGCAATCATCACCGTGCCCGGCATCAGCATGTCGCCGTGCTCGATGGCGCGCACGGGCATGACGAGCTGCTCGGCCAGCCATTTGGCGAAATGATCGGCAAAGTTCTCGTCGATGTGCTGGACGACGACGATGACGCAATCGGGTGGCGCGTGCCAGCCGGCCAGCGTGCGGGCAATGGCGACGGGGCCGCCCGTCGAGGCGCCGATGGCCACCAGCGTCTGCACGCCGGCGTCGCGCCGTTCCACCGGGGGCAGTTGGGCACGCGGTGACATCGCCTGGCTGCCGCCGCTGTGGCGGATCAGTTTTTCCATGGTGCGCAGCTTGGCCAGCAACTGGCCGCCGCCCTCGGCCTGGCCGGCCAGCATCGGCGTCGCCGTCACGTCCAGCGCCCCCGCGCCCAGTGCGCGGAACACCTGGTTGACGCTGTCCTGCGGCCGTCCCGTGACGATCAGGATCGCGCATGGCGACTCTTCCATGATGCGGCGGGTGGCCTCGACGCCATCCAGTTCCGGCATGTTCAGGTCCATCAGCACCAGGTCGGGCCGGTTTTCGGCGCACATGCGCACCGCCTCCAGGCCCGTACGGGCGATCCACAGCACCTGGTGGTGGCGCGTTGCCGCGATCACGCGACGCAGCGCCTCGGCCGCCATCGGCACGTCGTTGGCGATGCCGATCCTCATCTGCTGGCATCCCCGATCAGGTCGTGCACGGCGTCGAGCAGGGTTTCGTCATGGAAGCTGCCCTTGGTCAGGTAGTAGTCGGCCCCGGCCGCGAGGCCGCGTGCCCGGTCTTCCGGGCGGTCCTTGTACGACACGATCATGACGGGCAGCTTGTGCAAGTGGATGTCTTTCTTGATCAGGTTGACGAGTTCGATGCCGTCCATGCGCGGCATGTCCACGTCGGTAATGACGAGATCGTAGTCGCCCGAGCGTACCACGTTCCAGCCATCCATCCCGTCGACGGCGATGTCCACCTCGAAGCCGCGCCCCGTCAGGAGCTTGCGTTCCATTTCGCGCACGGTCAGCGAATCGTCGACGACCAGGATGCGCTTCATTCTACGCCGTGCGGCAGAGTCGGCGCGCGCCAATTGGTGCAGGCCGCCTTCGGCCAGCAGCTTCTCGATCGACAGCAGCAGGTCGGGAACGTCCAGGATCAACACCGGTTCGCCGTCGTTGAGGAGGGCGGCGGCGGAGATGTCGCGCAGCTTGCCGAAGATGGGGTCGATGCTCTGCACGGCCAGGCTTTGCTCGCCGCGGATGCCGTCCACCACCAGGCCGTAGCGGCGCGCACCGGCGCCGATCACGATCACCGTCAGCAGCTCGTGGTGTTCCATGTCGCCCAGTTCCAGCACCTGCGCCGACGACACCAGTCCCAGGTGCTCGCCGTTCAGGTCGAAGAACTGCTTGTTCTCCAGCGTGTGGATGGCCGCTTGTGGCACCTGCGCGACCCGCTCCACCTTGACGATCGGGATGGCATAGGCCTCCCCGCGCACGTCCACCACCAGCGCGCGCATGATCGACTGCGTCAGCGGCAGCGTGATCGACGTGTGGAAGCCCTGGCCCGGCTGCGACTCGATGCGCACCACGCCGTTCTGCTGGCGGATCGTGTCCTGCACGATGTCCAGCCCGACGCCGCGCCCGGAGATTTCCGTGATGCCTTCCTTCAGGCTGAAGGCCGGCAGGAACAGGAATTCCATCAGCTCCCCGTTTGACATTGCCTCGGCCATCGCCGGCGTGGCCATGCGCCGCGCCACCACCGACGCGCGGATGCGTTCCGGGTCGACGCCCCGGCCGTCGTCGATGATCTCGATATTGAGCATGCCGGCCCGGTGGCGCGCCTCCAGCACGATGGTGCCGGCGGGCGGCTTGCCGGCGGCGTTGCGTTCGGCCGGCGTTTCCAGGCCGTGGTCGACGGCGTTGCGCAGCATGTGGTTGAGCGGGTTCTCGATACGCGCCAGGATGTCGCGGTCCACCAGCGTGTCCTCGCCGCGGATCTCCAGGCGCACTTCCTTGCCCAGCGTGCGGGCCAGGTCGCGCACCATGCGGGGGCAGTGCTGCACGCCGTCGCGGAACGGGCGCATGCGCAGCGCCAGCACCTCGTCGACCAGCTGCCGCGACACGTTCAGCAGGCGCCGCTCGAAGTTCTCCATGTCCGTGATCTGCGCCAGCGTGGTCTGCTTGAGCGGATGGCTGCGCTGCAGCACCAGCGCAGCCTTTTCCTGCAGGGCCGGGTCGCCGCTGCGGGCGACGGCTTCCTGCAGGTCGTCCAGCGCGGCCAGCAGGGCCGACTGGCCGCGCTTGAAGCGCTGCATCGATTCGATCAGCGGGTGCATCTGGTGCGCGCTGATGCGGCTCTCGCTGGCCAGCGACAACAGGCGGTCGCCCTGCTGGCGGCTCGCGGCCGTGGCGCGCCCAGCCGGTGCCGCCGGTGCTTCCTGGCCTGGCGCCGCAGGCTGTTCGGGCGCCGGAGCCGGCTGCGGCGCGGGCGCCGGCGGTGCGGCTTCGATCGCGGCGGCAGGCACGGGGGCCGGAGCAGGGCCGGGCGGCGGCTCGAGCGGCTCGGGCAGGAACGCGATGCCGCCGATGGCGGCCATGGTGCTCGTGATCGTGGCGTCGTTGGCGCCCAGCCAGGCGGGCAGGTCGCTCTCCTTCAGCTGGGAACACTGCACGATCAGGTCCACGCCGGCCAGCAGCACGTCGACGCGGTTCGGCGTCAGGCGCAGCTTGCCGTACTGCGCCGCGATGAAGGCGTCCTCCATGCCATGCGCCAGTTGCACGATGACGTCCAGGCCGACGATGGCGGCGGCGCCCTTGATCGAGTGGGCGGCCCGCATCATCGGCTCGATCGCCGCGCCGTCGGCACCCCGCTCCAGGGTCAGGAGGCCGTCCGTCAGGATCTGCGTCTGGCCCACCGCCTCCATGCGGAACAGCTCCAGCATGGAGAACTGGCTCAGGTCTTCCGGCTCGCTCATCGCAGGGTTCTCGCAAGTTGGTGGCCGACGAGGCCGACGTCCAGGCAGCCGACCTGCAGGTCCTGCTCCGGCAGCACGCCGGTCAGGAAGCGCAGCAGGCCCTTGTTGATGGTGGCGGCGGGCGGCAGCACCCGGCTGGCGGCATAGCGCACGATGCCGTGCAGGTCGGCGACGGGCAGCGCATAGGCCTGGTCCTCCCACTGCACCAGCAACAGCCGGGCGAAGGTGTGCCGGCCCTGGCGGCTGCTGCCGCCGTCTTCGGCGATGCCCAGCAGCTCGGCCAGCGCCACGCACGGATACAGCCGTCCGCCGATATTGACGATGCCGCGCAGCCCGCGACTGGCGCGATGCGGCACCTTGTGCGGCAGTGTGTGCGGCGCGATGCGCACGAACATGGCGGTGGGCAGCGCCAGCCATTCGCGGCCGATGCGGAACACGACGGCCGACGCGTCCAGCCGTTCCTCGGTGCTGTGCGGTGCGCGGAAATGCTCGGCCCACTCGCGCAGGTAGGTTTCGTCGACGGGGCGGGCCAGGTGCTGCAGGGCGGCGCCCGCGTACTCGTCGCAGTGGCGGCAGTGGCCATGGCCCGGCAGCAGGTCGCAGCTGCGGTCGCCCGCGACGCCGATGCGGCTCCAGCAGCCGGCGCCGTGGGCACCGCCGGTGGGTGCGGGCTGGTTGCGGTCTTCGTCAGGAATCATCGTCATGCCTTACTTGTGCTTACTGGTGCTTGCTTGTGTTGTTGCGGCGCCGCCAGACCCGGGCGGCGCGTGCCTTGAGCGTCGCCGCGCCGGCCGTGTCGCCGTGCTGGCCTGCCAGCAGCGCCAGGTGGCACAGTGCGTCGTAATGGTCTGGTTGCAGGTAGATGCAGCGGCGCAGGTGCCGCTGGGCGTCCTCCGGCCGCGTGCCTTCGGCGAGCAGTCCAAGCAGGAACCACGCCTCCGCGTTGTCCGGCTGCTGCGCCAGCACGGTGCGGCAAGCCGTCTCCGCTTCAGCCGGACGGCCCTGGTCGGCCAGCAGGCGTGCCTGCGCCAGGTCGGCCACGGGGGCCAGGGTCGTGACGGTCGGGATCGAGCTGGGGGCCGGGGCCGGGGCCGGCGGTGCCGGGGGCGCGCTTGCCGGCGCGACCGGCGTCGTGGCCACGGGCGGCCGGGCCGGTGGCCGCGTCCTGGGCCGGGCCGGCGCCGGTTGGTCCGGCGCCGCGGCGGTGTTGTCGCTGCGAGGCAGCGGCAGCCTGGCCCAGACTGGTGTGCCGGGCGTGTCCGGCGCGGCGGCCTTGCGCAGCGCGAACGCCTGCCGGTAGGGCAGGGCGGTAAAGCCGTTGCGGGTGAACGAAGGCACCTCGGCATAACCGGCCAGCATGACGCCGTCGTCGGCCAGCAGCGCGGCGAGGCGGCCGATCGCCACCGCCGTCGTCTCGGCGTCGAAGTAGATCAGCAGGTTGCGGCAGAAGATCACGTCGTAGGTGCGCGGTGCCGCGATCTCGCTGGTCAGCAGGTTGCCCTGGCGGAAGCGCACGCGCCGGCGCAGGCCCGCGTCGATGGCATACTGCTCGTCCTCCACGGGCGTGAAGTGGCGGTCGCGGAACGACAGGTTCTTGCTGCGGAAGGCGTTGCGGCCAAAGATGCCCGCCTCCGCGCGGGCAATGCAGGCCGCCGACAGGTCGATGGCATCGATGGCGAACGCCGTGGGCGCCACGCCCGCGTCGGCCAGCGCCATCGCCAGCGAGTACGGTTCCTCGCCGCCCGCGCAGGGAATCGACAGCAGCCGCACCAGCCGCGCGCCGCCGGCCAGGCGGGCCTTGGCGAATTCGGTGGCGACGGCAAAGGCGCCGGCATCGCGGAACAGCCACGATTCGGGCACGACGACCAGCTCGATCAGCGCCGCCAGTTCGTCCCGGCTCGGCTCCCCCTGGCTCAGCTGCGCCTGGTAGGCCTCGCGGTCGATCGCGCCCAGGGTTTCCATGCGCTGGCGCACGGCCCGCTCCACCGTCGCGCGCGACAGGTTCAGGCCCGTGGCCTGGCGCAGCAAGGCCAGCGTGCTCACGGCCTGCCGCCTGCCGCCGTGGCGGGGAACAGGGCCGCGCGCAGCGCATCGGGCAGCAGCCGTTCCGGATGCACCAGCTGCACCAGCCCCTGTGCGTCGCCCGCGACCTGGCCCAGGAATGGGGCCGCCTGCACGCCGCTGTCGGCCAGCGCCTGTGCCGCCACGTCCTGCACGCCGACCACGCGCTCGACCAGCAGACCCAGCGCATGCACGGTGCCGTCCGGGCCCCCATAGTCGACCAGCACGATGCGCGTATCGACCTGGCGCGCGGCCGGCGCGGCGCCGCTGCTGAGCGCCACATCGACCACCGGCACGCTGCTGCCGTGCAGGTTCATCAGGCCGGCGATGGCGGCCGGGGCCAGCGGTACCGCCTTCAGCGCCATCAGCGGCAGCACCTGGCGGATCGTGCCCAGCGGCAGGCCATAGCGGTCGGCCCCGATGTGGAACACCAGCAGCTTCACGACGCGGCCCTCATCCGGCGCTCCTCAGACGCTCACCGCGAACGTGGCGACGGAAGATTGCAGGTCGCTGGCCGCGTACTGCAGCTGGTGCACCGCCTCGCTGGTGGCCTTCAGCGACTCCACCGTCTGCTGGGTGGCGTCGTTCAGCTGCATCATCGTCTCCGTGATCTGCTGGGCGCCGACCGCCTGCGACTGCATCCCCTGCAGCACCAGGTCGAACTGCGGTGCCAGCTTCTGCACCTGGTCCATGACGGTCGAGAGCTGGTCCGTCACGCCTCGCACCTCGCCCACGCTGCGGCGGATCTCCTCGGAGAACTTGTCCATGCCCATCACGCTGGCCGACACGGCCGACTGCATCTCCTTGAGCATCTGCTCGATGTCCCACGTGGAGACGGAAGTCTGGTCCGCCAGCCGCCGGATCTCGGTGGCGACGACGGAGAAGCCGCGGCCCGCCTCGCCGGCCTTTTCGGCCTCGATGGCGGCATTGAGCGACAGGATGTTGGTCTGGTCGGCCACCTTCGTGATCGTCGTCAGCACGCTGTTGATGTTGCTGGCCTTTTCCGACAGCGCGGCCAGCTTGGCGTTGATCGAGTCGGTGGCCGACACCATGTTCTGCATGGTCTGGTCCATGCGGCGCAGGTTGTTCTGCGCTTCGGCGGTGGCGCTGGTGGTGTAGTCGGCCACGGCGGTGGCACCTTCCATCGTCTTCAGCAGCTGGCTGGTGTTCGACGCGATCTCCTTGGTGGTGCTGAGCACCTCGACGCTGGTCTGCGCCTGTTCCACGCCGGTGGCTTCCTGCTCCTTGGCCGACGCCGCGATCTCGGTGGCGGACGTGGTGACCTGGATGCCCGCCTTCTGCACGTTATTGAGCAGGATGCGCAGGTTGTCGAACATGCGCGCCAGGCCGTGGCCCAGCTGCCCGATGGCGTCGTTGCCGGTGATCGTCACCTTGCCCGTCAGGTCGCCCGATGCCGCCTTCGAGACGACGGCCAGCAGCGCGTCGACCTTGGCGCGCAGCTCGTCGGTGCTGGCGCGCTCGCGCTCCTGGTTGTCCTGCACGGCTTGCGCCATGCGGTTGAATTCCTCCGACACGTTGCCCAGCTCGTCGCGCGAGACGATCACCGCGCGGGCACCCTGGTCGCCCGCGGCAATGCGGCCCACGACGGTGGTCAGGTTCGTCAGCGGGGTCATGATCGCGCGCGTCAGCACATACACGATCAGCATCGACAGGCCGATGCAGGCGGCGCCGCCGGCGGCCAGCAACGTCGTCATGTTGCGCTGCTGTGCCGCAGCGGCTTGCGACCGTTCGGCCAGCAGCGCGTTCTCGTCCGCCCGGGCTTCGTCCAGCACCTTGTGCAGGGCGGCGAGCAATGGGCTGCCCTGTTGCAGCTGGGGCATCTGGCCGATGGCGTCAGCCGCGCCGGGCGTCTTGCCGAGTTCCTGGCGCCGTGCCACCTGCGGCTCCAGCACGGTGCGGACAAAGCCCTGGATCATGCCGTCGAGCTTGCGGATACGCTCGGCCTGGGCTGGATTGTCGACGACCTGCTTCTGCAGCGCCGCAATACTGGCCGGCAGGTCGGCGACCTGCTCGCGTACCTTGGCCAGGCGGTTCTGGTCGCCGGTCAGGTAATAGCCGCGCGTTTCCGACTGCAGCGACATCAGGTCGATGCTGACGCGGTCGATCGCATGCAGCACCTGCATCGTGTGGCGGTCCCAGCTGTTTGCCTCGGACAGGCGCGCGAAGTTGGAATAGGCCAGCACCAGCAGCAGCAGGATGATCGCGAGGATGGCGCCGAAACCGGCGTACAGCTTGTTCTTGATGCTCAGGTCTTTGATCATCGTGGCTCCGGATGAGGACGGGTTGCTATCGGTTGCAATGTATCATTTTGCCCGGGGCGGGCCACTGGCGCCGGGCAGGCGTGCGCGGGCTGTCGAACGCCCGAAGTACAGGTGCCTGACACCATGGTTTCGCACTAACGAAAAGGGCTGCCGGTTGGCAGCCCTTCAATTACAACCAGGAAAATATTACTGGCCGCGCTTCAGGCGTGCATTGGCCGCGATGCGCATGCGCAGCGCGTTCAGCTTGATGAAGCCGCCGGCGTCAGCCTGGTTGTACGCGCCGCCGTCTTCGTCGAACGTGGCGATGGTCTGGTCGAACAGCGAGTCGGTCTTCGAATCGCGCGCGACGACGATCACGTTGCCCTTGTACAGCTTGACGCGCACCCAGCCGTTGACGGTCTGCTGCGTATGGTCGATCAGCGTCTGCAGGGCAACGCGTTCCGGCGCCCACCAGTAGCCGTTGTAGATCAGCGAGGCATAGCGCGGCATCAGGTCGTCCTTCAGGTGCGCCACTTCGCGGTCCAGGGTGATCGACTCGATGGCGCGGTGCGCCTTCAGCATGATGGTGCCGCCCGGCGTTTCATAGCAGCCGCGCGACTTCATGCCCACGTAGCGGTTCTCGACCAGGTCGAGGCGGCCGATGCCGTGCTTGCCGCCCACGCGGTTCAGCTCCGTCAGCACCTCGGCCGCGCTCATGCGCTTGCCGTTCAGCGCGACGATGTCGCCCTTTTCGTATTCGATGTCCAGGTACTCGGCCTGGTCCGGTGCCGCTTCCGGCGACACGGTCCAGCGCCACATCGATTCTTCCGCTTCCGCGCTGGGGTTCTCCAGGTGGCGGCCTTCGAACGAGATGTGCAGCAGGTTGGCATCCATCGAGTAGGGCGCGCCGCCATTCTTGTGCTTCATGTCGACGGCGATGCCGGCGTCTTCCGCGTACTTCAGCAGCTTCTCGCGCGACAGCAGGTCCCACTCGCGCCACGGCGCGATGACCTTCACGCCCGGCTTGAGCGCATAGGCGCCCAGTTCGAAGCGGACCTGGTCGTTGCCCTTGCCGGTGGCGCCGTGCGAGATCGCATCGGCATTGGTCTCGTTGGCGATCTCGATCAGGCGCTTGGCGATCAGCGGACGGGCGATCGACGTACCCAGCAGGTATTCGCCTTCGTACACGGTATTGGCGCGGAACATCGGGAACACGAAGTCGCGCACGAATTCCTCGCGCACGTCGTCGATGTAGATGTTCTCCGGCTTGATGCCGAACTTCAGGGCCTTGGCGCGCGCCGGCTCCAGCTCCTCGCCCTGGCCCAGGTCGGCCGTGAACGTGACGATCTCGCAGTGGTAATTATCCTGCAGCCACTTCAGGATGACGGAGGTGTCCAGGCCGCCCGAATAGGCGAGGACGACTTTTTTGATGTCGCTCATTTGCTTTCCAATCTACGCTTAAATTTGTTCAGACAGGGTCGTGGCAGACCGCTTCGATATTGTGCCCGTCCGGGTCCAGCACGAAGGCGCCGTAGTAGTCCGGGTGATAGTGGGGGCGCAGGCCCGGCGCGCCGTTGTCGCGCGCACCGGCCGCCAGCGCGGCCGCATGGAACGCATCGACCTGCGCGCGGCTCGTCACGCGGAACGCGACGTGCACCGCGGCACCGACGCTCTTGCCGGCGCTGGCGCTGGAGATCCAGAACTCGGGCTTCGGCGCCACGCCGAAACCGGCGGTATGGAAGGCGCCGGTGATCTCCGGGCCCAGTTCCATCACCTTGGTAAAGCCCAGCGGGGCCAGCGCGCTCTCGTAGAACGCGCGGCTCTTGGGGAAGTCGGCGACGATAACGCCGAGGTGGTCGATCATGTCGATGCTCCGAAGGGTCAGGAAGGAATGCGGCCCAGCAGCAGGTACTCGATCAGCGCCTTCTGGATGTGCAGGCGGTTTTCGGCCTCGTCCCACACCACCGATTGCGGGCCGTCGATGACCTCGGCCGACACTTCCTCGCCGCGGTGGGCGGGCAGGCAATGCATGAACAGCGCGTCCGGCGCGGCCCGTGCCATCTTGGCGCTGTCGACGATCCAGCCGTCGAAGGCCTTCAGGCGCGCCGCGTTCTCTTCCTCGTAGCCCATGCTGGTCCACACGTCGGTGTTGACGAGATGCGCGCCGGCGCAGGCGTCCGACGGGTTGTCGAACAGCGTGTAGCGGTCGGTCGAGACCAGCGACATGTCCATGTCGTAGCCCTTCGGGGTGGACACGTTCAGGTGGAAGCCGAACACTTCGGCGGCCTGCAGCCACGAGTACAGCATGTTGTTGGCGTCGCCCACCCACGTCACCGTCTTGCCCGTGATGGGGCCGCGGTGCTCGTAGTACGTGAAGATGTCGGCGAAGACCTGGCACGGGTGGTGCTCGTTGGTCAGGCCGTTGATGACCGGTACGCGCGAGTTGGCGGCGAAGCGTTCGATGATGTCCTGGCCGAAGGTGCGCACCATGATGATGTCGCACATGCGGGACATGACCTGGCCCGCGTCCTCGACGGGTTCGCCGCGGCCCAGCTGGGAGTCGCGCGTGTTCAGGTAGATGGCGGCGCCGCCCAGCTGGTGCATGCCGGCCTCGAACGACAGGCGCGTGCGGGTGGAGTTCTTCTCGAACACCATCACGAGCGTGCGGTCGATCAGCGGGTGATAGATCTCGTAGTTCTTGAACTTGCGCTTGATGACGTGGGCGCGCTCGATCACGTATTCGTATTCCTCCAGCGTGAAGTCGGAAAACTGGAGGTAGTGCTTGATCGGTTTTTGGTTAGGCATGGTCACTTCGGGTCACTTCGGTTTTTTGCCGGGGGCACCCCGGGGCCCAGCTTAGCGAATCAATTATATGATGTTTTTCAATCGATGGTGACAGGGTCGGCCGGGGCCTGGCTGGGGGCCACCAGCGGCAGGTCCAGCGTGAACGTCGTGCCGTGCGCACCGCTGGCCACGGCGATCTGGCCGCCCAGCAGCGACGTCACGATGTTGTAGCTGATCGACAGCCCCAGTCCGCTGCCGCCCTGGCCCAGCTTCGTCGTGAAGAACGGGTCGAAGATGCGCGTCAGGTTTTCCGGCGCGATGCCGCCGCCGTCGTCGTCGAACGCGATGGTGACGCGGCCATCGCCTGTCGGGCGCGCCATCAGCCGGATGCGGCCACCCGCGCGGCCGTCGAACGCGTGCAGCAGCGCGTTGTTGATCAGGTTCGTGATGACCTGGCCGAACGGGCCCGGGTAGCTGTCCAGCACGATCCCGTCCGGCACCTCGACGGCGATGCGGTGGCTCGACGCGCGGATGCGGTTCATCATCGTCGCCACGATCTCGTGCGTCACCTGCTGCAGGTTGAACATGCGGCGCTGCTCGGTGGTGCGGTCCACCGCCACCTGCTTGAAGCTGGCCACCAGGTCGGCCGCGCTGCGCAGGCCGCGCATCACCAGTTCGGAAGCGCGGCGCGCATCGGCGATAAAGGCCGTCAGTTCGGAACGGCGCAGGCCCGGGCCGTTCATTGTCTTCTCCAGCTCCTCCGTCTTCTGCTCCAGCGTGCTGGCGATCAGGAGGCTGTTGCCGATCGGGGTGTTGAGTTCATGCGCCACGCCGGCCATCAGCGCGCCCAGCGCCGCCAGCTTCTCCTGCGACACCAGTTGCGACTGCGCTTCCTGCAACTGGCGGTAGGCGTGCGCGTTGTCCAGTGCGATGGCGCCGTAGGCGCACAAGGTGCGGAAGATCAGCCGCTCGCGCTCGCCGAACGCACGCGGCTGCACCGACTGCACGGTGACGACGCCCAGTACCCGCTCGCCCAGCACCAGCGGCACGTACAGCGCGCTGGCGCTGGCTTCGGGCATGGGACCGCGCACGGGTTCGGCCGCGGCATCCTCGACGTACACCTCGCTGCGTTCGCGCACGCAGCGCGCGCACCAGGCGGTCGTGTGATCGAGTTCGATGCGGGTGGGCGGCATCGGCTCGCCGCCCTCGAGCGCGAAGGCGGGCACGAGGGCGCGGCCGGCGTCGATCAGGTAGACGGCAAACACGTGCGGCGCCAGCAGCGCCTGCACATAGCGGTTCAGCACGTCGTACACGGCCGCCGCGTCGAGGTGGATCGTGATCTCCTGGCCGATGGCGGACAGGCGCTCCAGGGTGGTGCTGGTCTGCTGCAGCAGCTCGGCGCGGCGCGCCTCCGAGATGGCCAGCTCGCGGTGGTGCAGCCCTTCCGCGCGGGCCTGCTCCGTTTGCTGGTGCACCTGCATCGCGATGGCGCGGCCCGTGGCTTCCTGGCTGTGCGTCTTTTCGTGCGACACGCTGGCCGCGCGCGCCATCTCGTAGGCCTGGCGATAGTCCTCCAGCCGCGCATATTCGGCCGCCAGCGCGTCGTACAGGTCGCCCGGCACCGTGTAGCCCGCGATCGTCGACGCGATCGCCAGCGCCCGGTGCAGGTAGTGCAGGGTAGGGTTGGCTTCCGTCATGCCGTCGGGCCGGGGCAGCTCGTGGCGCACACCGGCGCGGCTGTGGATCAACGCCAGCACGCGCAGTCCGGCGATGTGGTTGTACGTGTTGTCGTGGCCGTGCGCCAGCTCGACCGCCTCCAGCGCCAGCACCAGCGCCTCGGCGGGGCGGTCCAGGAAGCACAGGGCATGCGCCTGGCCGCGCCGCGCCACCATGCGGAAGTCGGCCTGGTCCAGCACGTCGGCGCGCACGGCCAGGCGTTCGAACGCATCGAGCGCGCCGGCATAGTCGGCCCTGGCCAGGCACAGGTCGCCCTTGTACTGCAGCGCGATGGCATACAGCCGGCTGGCCGCATACGGCTGCAGGATGTCCAGCGCCTCGTGCAGCAGTTCGTCGGCACCGTCCAGGCGGCCCAGGCGGCGCACCGTATCGGCCGTATGCAGCAGGGCGGCGCCGATGCTGCGCGGCCAGCCGGTGGGGCGCGCGAGGTCGAGCGCGCGCTGCATCCATTCCAGCGCCGAGTGGTGATCGTTCAGGTTCGAGAACTTCTCGCCGATATTGGAGGCGGCGATGATGGCGGCGCGCACCTGGCCCGTCTCCAGCGCCGCCTCGTAGGTGCGCAGGTAGAAGCCGGCAGCGCCGCCGAAGTCGCTGCCCTGGCTGGCGGCGATACCGAGGAAGTCGTTGATCCAGCAGTCGATGGCGGGCGCCACGTCGGCCGACAGGTCGAAGCGCTCGCCCCACCGTTCGCGCGCACGCCCGATGTCGCGCAGTACGGCCCAGCGTGCGCTGGCGGCATCGGCGATGGCTTCGCGCTCGGCGTCGCCCGCATCGCGCGCGGCCTGGGCGCTGCGCGCCAGTTCGGCGTCGCGGAACAGGTGGTCGCCGTTGTCGACGGCGATCCAGGCGCGCAGCCAGTGCGTGTCGGCGCAGCCGGCGTGCTCGCCCAGCGCATGGAAGGCCAGCAGCGCCCCGTCCGCTTGCGCCCTGGCCGCGTCCAGCTCGCCCATCAGCCAGGCCACCTCGGCGCGCAGCAGGCGCAGGCGCGCCAGGGCCGGGCGCGCATCGGCCGCCGTGGCGAGCAGCCGCTCGGCCTCGCCGGCAAGCGCGATGGCGCGCTGGCTGTCGCGCTGGCGCAGGTGCCAGGCCAGCGGCAGCAGCACGGGCAGGCGGGCGCCGCCCTTGGCCGGCAGCAGGGCCAGCTCCCATTGTGCGACGTCGTCATCGGTGGCGAACATGTCCATGTCGGCCCTGGCGGAGGTGGGGTGGTCCAGGCTAGTACAGCGTTTGCGACGATTCGTGCAGCAGCTGGCCGTACAGCTCGTGCCGCAGCGGCGCGATCTTGCCCGCTGCGAGGGCGTCCAGGATGGCGCATTGCGGCTCGGCGAGGTGGCGGCAGTTGTAGTACTTGCAGCCGCCGAGGTAGGGCGCGAAATCGCGGAACGCCCGTTCCAGCATGCCTTCCGACAGGTGGTACAGGCCGAACTCCTGGAAGCCGGGCGAGTCGATCACGCTGGCGCCGCCAGTGAGGTGGTACAGGCGCGTAAACGTCGTCGTGTGCTTGCCCGTATCGAGCTTGGCCGAGATCTCGCGCGTGGCGATGTCCGCGTCCGGCACCAGGAGGTTGATCAGCGACGACTTGCCCATGCCGGACTGGCCGATCAGGATCGTCGACTGGCCGTCCAGCAGCGGCGCCAGCTCGGCCACCGCCTCGTCGGGGTGGGCCTTGGCCGACACCTCGTGCACCGGGTAGCCCATCGAGGCATACACCTGCAGGCGCGTGCGCGCCTGCGCCAGGCCGTCCGTCACGTCCACCTTGTTCAGGATCAGCCGCACGGCGATGCCGGCCGCCTCGGCGGCGACCGTGGCGCGCGACACCAGGTCGTCCGAGAAGCTGGGCTCCGTGGCGACGACGATGAACAGCTGCGTGACGTTGGCCGCCAGCAGCTTCGACTTGTACTGGTCGGAGCGGTACAGCAGCGTGCGCCGTTCGCGGATCTTGTCGATCACCGCCTGGTCGGGCGACGTGAACGTGACATCGACGATGTCGCCCACGGCCACGTTGGTCTTCTTGCCGCGCGTGACGCACTGTACGTGGCTGCCGGCGACGTCGGCCAGGTAGTGGCGGCCGTGGGCGGCGATGACGACGCCGTGGTTCTGCTGTTTCATTGGGCCGCCATGTTCAGGTGCCGGATGCGGATCGAGGCCGGCGGGTGCGAATCGTAGAACGCCGAGTGCAACGGGTCGGGCGTCAGGGTGGAGGCATTGTCTTCGTACAGCTTGACGAGCGCGGCGACCAGGTCGGCGCGGCTGGCGTGGCGGGCGGCAAACGCGTCCGCCTCGAACTCGTGCTTGCGCGAACCCAGCGAGGCCAGCGGCGAGAACAGGAACGTGAACACGGGCAGCGCCAGCATGAACAGGATCAGCGCCAGCGCGTCGTTCGATTGGCCCGGCGCGATGATGGGCGCCACGCCCAGGCCCGTGTAGAACCAGACCTGGTTCTTCAGCCAGCCCAGGAGGGCCAGGAACGCCAGCGACAACGCGAACATCATGGCGATGCGCTTGACGATGTGTTTCAGCTTGAAGTGCCCCAGTTCGTGCGCCAGCACGGCCTCGATCTCGGCGGGCGACAGGCGCGCCAGCAAGGTGTCGAAGAACACGATGCGCTTGTTGGCGCCGAAGCCGGAGAAGTAGGCATTGCCGTGCGCGCTGCGCTTGGAGCCGTCCATCACGAACAGGCCTTTCGAGGCGAAGCCCACGCGCGTCATCAGGCCTTCGATGCGGCTTTTCAAGGACTCGTCGGCCAGCGGCGTGAACTTGTTGAACAGCGGGGCGATGACGGTGGGATAGAGCACCATCACGAGCAGCTGGAAGCCGGTCCACACCAGCCAGGCATACGGCCACCACAGAGCGCCGGCCTTGGCCATCAGCGTCAGGATCACCCAGGCCAGCGGCAGGCCCAGCGCGACGCCCAGCAGGGCGCCCTTGACCATGTCGCCGAAGAACAGGGCAGGCGTCATCTTGTTGAAGCCGAAGCGCTGCTCCAGGCGGAACTGGCGGTAATAGTCGAACGGCACGTCGATGGCGCCGGAGACGAGCGCGAACGCGACGAGGAGGCCGATCTGGTAGGCCATGCCGCCGCCGGTGATGCCGAACATCTGCACGGACAGCCACTGCAGAGCGCCCAGCAGGGTAAAGCCGATCAGCACGGCGCTGTTGACGAGCAGGGTAACGAGGCCATATTTGGTGCGCGCCACCGTGTAGTCGGCCGCCTTCTGGTGGGCATCCAGCGGAATCTTCTCGGCAAATTCGGCCGGCACGGCAGCGCGGTGGCGCAGCACGTGGCGGATATGGCGCGAGGCCAGCCAGAAGCGCACCGCCAGCATCGCCGCCAGGAAGGCGACAAACAAAATCGAAAACGCGTGTGAATACATTCTATGCCTGTGAGAAAATGGCGCTCTTGTTTAGGCCAAGAGATAATTATGTCACAAGAGAACGAAACTACCGCGCTGCAGCAAGCCGCTCCCCGTCCCAATGAAATGAACCTGGTGTGGGTCGACATGGAAATGACGGGCCTCGAGCCCGACACCGACCGTATCATCGAGGTCGCCATCGTCGTCACCGACATGCACCTGAACGTGCTGGCCGAAGGCCCCGTGCTGGTGATCCACCAGTCCGACGCCACCCTCGATGCGATGGATTCGTGGAACAAGGGCACGCATGGCCGCTCGGGGCTGATCGACAAGGTCAAGGCCTCCACCGTGACGGAAGAGCAGGCCGAGGCCGAGCTGATCGCGTTCATGAAGCAGTGGGTACCGGCCGGCAAATCGCCGATGTGCGGCAATACCATCGGCCAGGACCGCCGCTTCATGGTGCGCTACATGCCGAAGCTGGAAGCGTTCTTCCACTACCGGAACGTGGACGTGTCGACCATCAAGGAACTGTGCCGCCGCTGGAAGCCGGAAGTGATCTCCGGCTTCAAGAAGGCGCAGAAGCACACGGCCCTGGCCGACATCCTCGAGTCGATCGAGGAGCTGAAGTACTACCGCGAGCACTTCATCAAGCTTTGATGCGTAAGCTGCCGGGCAGGCCCGGCAGCACAGCCGTCATTCCGCCTGGGTGGCGCCGCAGCACTTCTTGTATTTCTTGCCGCTGCCGCAAGGGCAGTCGTCGTTGCGGCCGACCTTCGGCTCGTCGCGCTTGACGGTGCCGACGGCAGCCTTGCGGCGCGGCACCCAGAACTTGTGGATCGCCGGCAGGTTGGCCTCGATCGCCAGCGCCAGCTTGTGCGCCTTGACGGGGTCTTCCACTTCCGGCAGCTCGTCCTCCTGGATCTCGTCCGCGCCCAGCAGGTAGATCGGGCGCATCAGGTCGGCGATGTCCGAATCGAAGATCTCGTCCCACGAGCCGGCGCGCAGCTCCATGCCTTCCCAGAAGCCCCAGCACCACGCCTCGGCGTCGATCAGCATCTGGCCTTCGTATTCGTGCTCGACGAACAGCGGCTCGAATTCCTTCGGCGCCACCTCGAACGTGACCAGCACTTCGTTCATGAAGCGCATGATCAGTTCCAGGATGCGTTCCGCTTCCTTCTGATTCTTGAAATCCGGTCCCTTGTTGCCGGGCTCGCCCCATACCAGCGGCAGCCACTCGGACGGCATGATGGTTTCCGGTCCGATGGCAATCGCCGTCAGGTAGCCGTGCAGGTGATCCATCGTCATCGAATCTTCCGGGCTGCGGTCGCCCAGCAGGAATTGATCCAGTTCGTCGAATTCTTTTTCGGAAAGGGGCTGGTCGAGTTGCATGATAGTGCCTGTTCTGTTCAAAGTAATCCGACAGTATACGCGCTGCGCCTTACAATGGCGACATGACGCAACCGACTACCGCACCATCCCATCCCCATCCATTCTCCGCGCTCGATCCCGACCGCGTTCTGGACGCCCTGGCCAGCGTGGGCCTGTTCGGCGACGGCCGCCTGCTGGCGCTGAACAGCTACGAGAACCGGGTGTACCAGGTTGGCATCGAGGACGGCAAGCCCGTCGTCGCCAAGTTCTACCGGCCGGGGCGCTGGAGCGATGCCGCCATCCTGGAAGAGCATGCCTTCATGACCGAGCTGCACGAACGCGAGATCCCCGTCGTGCCCGCGCAGGTACTGGCCGGGCGCACGCTGCACGAGTTCGACGGCTATCGTTTCGCCGTGTTCGACCGCCACGGCGGCCGTGCCCCGGAGCTGGACCGGCCCGAGGTGCTGGAATGGACGGGCCGGTTCATCGGCCGCATCCACGCCGTCGGCGCCGCCCGGCCGTTCGCGCACCGTCCCGCGCTGGACGTGGGCACGTTCGGCGTCGAATCGCGCGACTACCTGCTGGCGGAGAAGTTCATTCCGCCCGAGCTGGTCGGGGCCTACCGCAGCGTGGCCGACCAGGCGCTCGATGGCGTGAGCCGTTGCTACGACCGGGCCGGCGACGTGACGCTGCTGCGCCTGCACGGCGATTGCCATGGCGGCAACGTGCTGTGGACGGACGCGGGCCCTCATTTCGTCGACTTCGACGATGCCCGAATGGGCCCGGCGGTGCAGGACCTGTGGATGATGCTGTCCGGTGAACGGGGCGACATGGTGCGCCAGTTGTCCGATATCCTGACCGGCTACGAGGATTTCCAGGAATTCGAACCGCGCCAGTTGTACCTCGTGGAAGCGCTGCGCACGCTGCGCCTGCTGCATTACGCGGCCTGGCTGGCGCGGCGCTGGGACGACCCGGCGTTTCCCGCCGCCTTCCCGTGGTTTAACACGCAACGCTACTGGCAGGACCGTATCCTGGAACTGCGCGAGCAGGTGGCGCTGATGGACGAGCCGCCGCTGTGGCCGGTCTGACCGGCCGAGGCCGTGTCGAGCGTGGGGCCAGGCGCCGAAGCTGACCCGGTCCGGCGCCGGTGGCAAACATGGCAACAGGCGAATAGACGGCAAAAAGCTGTTCTGCTCGACAGCTGCACTGGACCGGAGGAGACTGATAATGGCAACTCGGAAACCTGAACCGCCCACGAGACCTGTCATGCACGCACAACTGGCCCCACCCCCTGTCGATTACTCCGCCGACCTGCCGGAAGGCGACGCATACGACGGCGCCGCCGACGAGGGCCGGTCGTCCCGTGCCGAGACTGGCCGTGCCGATACAGGCCGTGCCGAGACTGGCCGTGCCGAGACTGGCCGTGCCGATACTGGCCGTGCCGATACTGGCCGTGCCGATACTGGCCGTGCCGAGATGGAAATGCGGGCGATCCAGCAAGCGATTGCCCGCGTCGAGGCGGAAGCCAAGGCCGCGTGCGCGGCCGAGAGCCGGGCCCATGCGGAAGCCCGCGCCCGCGCGCTGGCCGAGGACAAGGCCGCGATGGACGCCGCCGCCGCGGCCGTCGCGCTGCAGAACGCCCAGGCTGCCGAACAGGTCATCGCCGCCAACCGCGAGCGCCTGGAAAGCCTGCGCGCCGCGGCCCAGGCCAGCGTGGCGCAACTGGAAGCTGTCAAGCAGGAAACGGCCGAGCTGCGCGCCCGCGTGGAAGCCGACAACCAGATCCGCCAGGCCGCCGAGCAGCGCGCCCGTGCCGAAGAGGAAAGCCGGCGCCGCGCCACCGAGCAGATGGAAGCGGAAGCCCAGCTGGCGGAGCAGGCCGCCCGCGCCGCCGACGAGCTGAGAAAACATACCGACCATGCCCGCATGCAGGCCGCCGAGCGCGTGGCCGCCGTGCAGGCCGCCAAGGAGGAAGTCGTCGGCATCGCCAGCGCCGACGCGCGCATGGCCACGCTGGCGCGCGAGCGCGAACGCCAGGCCTATGGCGCGCGCCAGACGGCGCAGCAGCTGGTCGAAGTGGAAGCGGAAGCGCTGGAAGCGACGCGCCAGCGCGAACGCGCCGACCAGGTCGCGCTGGAGTCGGCCTTCAGCCGGGCCGCCGCCGAAGTGCGGGCCGCCGAGGAGGCCCGCGCGCTGGCCCACCTGGAGCAGGAACGGGAAGCGATCGCGCTGGCCAAGGCCGAATCGGACCGCAGCGCCGCGATGTCGCTGCACCTGCGCCTGCAGACGGAAAAGGAAATCCGCGACGCCGCCCAGCACCGCGAGCGGCTGGAAGCGATGGCCGCCACGACGGCGCAGGCGCGGCGCGATGCCGATGCACGCATCATGGCGGCGACCGAAGCCCGCATCGAAGCCGACCGCCAGTTGCACGCGGTGGCGCTGGCACGCGCGCAGGCCGAACAGCAGGCCGAAAGCGAGACGCAGGCCCGCATCGAAGCCGAGACGGTGGCCGCCGAAGCGGCGCGCCAGCGCCGCACCGCCGAGCAGGCCGCCGCCGAGGCTGCCCGCATCGACGCCGAGGAACAGCAGCGCGCCATCGTCATTGCGGACGAGCAGGCGCGCCAGCGCCAGGCCGCCGTCGAACTGGTCAAGGCACGCAACGAAGCCGAGGCGCGCGAGCTGGTCGCGCTGACGGAGCAGGCGGCGGCCCACGAAGCGGCCAACGCCATCGCGCAGGAAAAGGCCGACCACGCGGCGCGGCTGCTGGCGGCCGAGCAGGCCCGTGCCGCCGCCGAGCGCGAAGCCATCGTCGCATTGAAGGAGCGCCTGGCGGAAGAGGAGCGGGCCACCGCCGCCGCCGAGGCACGGGCCGCGGCGGAACGCGAGCAGGCCGAGGCCTTTGCCCGCAATGCGGCGGCCGACGCGCTGCGCCAGCAGGCGGTGCAGGAAGAGGCAGCGGCGTTGCGCGCGCTGGCCGAGCAGAACGAAGTGGAGGCGCGCCAGAAGCAACTGGCCGCACAAGCCGCGACGGCGCAGGCGCGCCTGGCCGTGGAGCTGTCGGCCGTGCACAAGGAGCGCGCCCGCGCCGAGCAGGACAAGGCAGCGGCCGCCGAGGCCCTGCTGCAGGCCGAGCGCGAGTATGTGGAGAAGGAACGCCACGGCCAGGCCCTGCTGGCGACGCGCCTGGCGCAGGAGCAGGCTGCAGCGGCGGCGGAGGAACGCGCCGCGCGCGCCATCGAAAGCCGCCTGGCGGCCCAGGCCGAGGCCGTGCGTGCCGCCGAGGAGCGGGCGCTGGCGGAAGAACAGGAAGCGCAAGCGGTGCACCAGCTGGCGCAGGCCGAACAGGACGCGGCCCGCGCCGCACAGGACAAGGCCGCACGCCAGCAGGCGCTGATGGCGACGGCCCAGGCCCACGCGGCGCTGCAGCGCAAGGCCGCCGATGCGGCGCAGTTGCTGCTGGTGGCGAAACGCAAGCTGCTGGAGGCCGACGGCGGCTAGGGTCTGTCCCCCTTGCGGGGACTGACCCTGAAGTTTTGCGGGCGCAGTTGAAACGCCGGCTGACTTCGGGGTCAGTCCCGTAGGGACAGACCCCAAATGCTGCTTACTGCACCGTCACCTTCTCGACGTAATACTCGGTCTCGCCAAAGCACGCGGTCGGCACGCCCTTGTGCTGGGCGTACGTCAGGTTGACGCGCTTGCCCATCGCCGCCGTCAGTTGCGCGGCGACGGCGTCGTCGCGCACGCTGAACTCGAACTTCTCGGGAATCGCGCCCGGCATCGACGTCAGCAGGATTTCGCCTTCCCACGTCTTGCAGATCCAGCCCCGTTTCGAGAATTTCTGCAGGAAGCCGGCCCGTTCGCCTTCCGAATACGAAAAACTGAGCGTGACCATGGCCCAGGCCCACAGGACCAGGACGGCGGCCACGATCAGGCCGACTAGGGTGAGGATGAGGCGCGAGGAGCGTGTCATAACGGGGGCCATGGAGTTGAAAGCCGTGATATTACTGCATCGGCATCAGGCCGTGCGCGTCTCGCGGCGGTAGCGCAACGACGAGTACAGCGACACGACGATGAACGCCACGCCGGACAGGCCGGTGAACCACTCCGGAATATGGTATTCCACGCTGGCGAACATGATGACGGCCAGGATGCCGATGGCCCAGTGGGCGCCATGCTCCAGGTAGATGAACTCGTCCAGCGTGCCCTTGTGCACCAGGTACACCGTCAGCGAACGCACATACATGGCGCCGATGGCCAGCCCCAGCATGATGATGACGACGTCGCTCGTGATGGCGAACGCGCCGATCACGCCGTCGAAGCTGAACGACGCGTCCAGCACTTCCAGGTACAGGAAGCCGCCGATGCTGCCGCGCTGGATCACCTTGCCCAGTTCCGGGTCGTGCTCCTCGCTCTCCAGCAGGCTCGACAGCCAGCCGACGGCCACGTAGATACCGATCCCGACCACGCCCGCATACAGCACGGAGAAGCGCTTGGCGGCCGGCACCAGTTCCACGGCCACGCACACGGCCACCAGCGCCAGCAGGATCGCCAGCCCCTCGGTGCCCACCTTGCCGGCCTTTTTCTCGATCCACTCGATCCAGTGGACGTCCTTTTCCTCGTCGAACAGGAAGTTCAGGAACACCAGCAGCAGGAACGCGCCGCCGAACGCCGCCACTTCCTCGTGCACGGCCATCAGGTGGCGCGAGTATTCCTGCGGCGTCGTGGTCGCCATCGTCCACACTTGCGGCAGGTCGAGGCCTGTCGCGACGGCCACGATGGCCAGCGGAAAGACCAGGCGCATGCCGAAAACGGCCACCAGGATGCCGACCGTCAGGAACAGTTTCTGCCAGAACGGATTCCAGTCCTTCAGCACGGAGGCATTGACGACGGCATTGTCGAACGACAGCGACACTTCCATCACGCCCAGCACCCCCGTGATCCACAGCGCCGCCAGCGCCGTGCGGACGCCGCCATGGGTGTAGCCCCACCACCCGGCCAGCCCCATCAGTATGACGGTGACGAGAATCGAGATCCTGAAATGCTTCATGACAGCGCGCCCCGGGTAGTTGTGTTGTCAGGCCGATTCTACTTGAGCCGCTTTTGTCGGGGAGCCGGCTTCTGCGATAATGGTGGATTGACAATCTGGACTTACCATGGACATCGCATACCTCGTCACGCCATTGCTCACCTGGATCACCGTCGGCCCGATCAAGTTCCTGATCAACAGCATCAAGGCGCGGCAATGGGCGTTCAATCTCGTCGGCAATGGCGGCTTTCCCAGCAATCACAGCGCCGTCGTCTCCAGCATGGCGAGCCTGATCGCGCTGCGCGAGGGCATCGGCCATCCCGCGTTCGGCGTGGCGGTCGCGCTGTGCTTCATCGTGATCATCGACGCCAACAGCCTGCGCCAGCACGTGGGCCGGCAGGCCGCCGCCATCAACCGGCTGGCGGGCGAGGCGCCGAGCCACCAGCACCTGCGCGAACGGATGGGCCATACCGTGGTGGAAATCCTCGGCGGGCTGGCCACCGGTATCGCCCTGGGCCACCTCGTGTACGCCGTGTTTCCCCGCGGCTGAGCCGCGCTGCAGCGGGGCGGCCGTGCCTGCCCCGCCTTTGTCCCTTCGCTTCCTGTCCCGCTCGGCCGCGTTCAGTCGCCGAAATCTGCAGTCCAGCCACAAAATCAAGCGTTTCGTCACGCCGTGAATTGACCTTCGGGCACCGCTCGGGGATACTCTTCGGCTGTTATCCTGATAACAAAAGTGTCCGTTTTTTACCGCCGAGCCGGCGCCCGGGCCTTTTGATAAGAAGAGCAAGCGGTACGTCTGAAGCAGTCCAAAACTTCTCGGAGATTCTCTATGTTGCGCAATACCTTTACAGCCCTCGCCATCGCCGCGGCACTCGTTGCCTGCGGCAAGCCGGACGGCGCCAGCCCAGCGGGCGACACCGCGGCGGCCGCCAAGGATGGCAAGGGCGACGGCAAAAAGCAGGCCAGGCTGTTGATCGCACCGGAGGATCTGCTGACCGTGCAGTCCAACGCCCTGGCATCCGGGCCCGTCATCACGGGTTCCATCCAGCCGGAGCGCAAGGCCGACCTGCGTGCCGAGGTGGGCGCCGTCGTGCTGCAAGTGCTGAAGGAGAACGGCGAGGTGGTGCGCAAGGGCGACCTGCTGGTGCGCCTCGACGAGACATCGATCCGCGACAGCCTGACGTCGGCCGAGGAAGCGGTGCGCTCGGCGCGCCAGGTGCTGGACCAGGCTGAACGCATGCTGGAGCGGAACAAGACGCTGCGCACGTCGGGCATGACGTCGATGCAGGCGCTGGAGGATGCCGAGGTGCGCCGCAACACGGCGCAAAGCGAAGTGGTCGCGGCCAAGGCCCGGCTGGCGCAGGCCCGCCAGCAGCTCGAGCGCACCAACGTGCGCGCGCCGTTCGACGGCATCGTGTCCGAGCGCAAGGTGTCCAACGGCGATACGGCCCAGGTCGGCAAGGAGCTGATCAAGGTCATCGATCCGTCCAGCATGCGCTTCGAGGGCCTGGTCTCGGCCGACAAGATCGGCGTCGTCAAGGTGGGCCAGCCCGTGCTGTTCCGCGTGAACGGCTACCCGGGCCAGAATTTCCAGGGACGCATCAAGCGCGTCGACCCGGCCGCCAATCCCGTCACGCGCCAGGTCGAGGTGCTGGTCGAGTTTGCCGATAAGCTGCAGCCCCGCGTGGCCGGCCTGTATGCGGAAGGGCGCGTGGAAGCGGAGTCGTCGAATGCGCTGATGATCCCGGCATCGGCAATGGTGCGGGCCGGCGACACGAGTTACGCGTGGAAGGTCAAGGGCAACAAGCTGGCCAAGGTCAACCTGGGCATCGGCACGCGCGACGAGCGCAGCGGCCTGTGGGAAGTCACGAGCGGCCTGGCGGCCGGCGACATGGTCCTGCGCGCTCCGGGTTCGACGGTGCATGACGGCCAGCCGGTACAGCTGACGGCGCCGAAGAACGTGGCTTCGGCCACCCAGCCATCCGCGGCCGCCAAAGGAAACTGATATGTTCCTCTCCGATTTCAGCGTGAAGAAACCCATCGCCACGATCGTATTGATCGTGGCGATGATGTGCCTGGGCCTGATGGCCTTGAAGAAGCTGCGCGTGAACCAGAACCCGGATGTCGAGGTGCCGTTCATCGTCGTCTCGATCCCGTATCCGGGCGCATCGCCGGAAACGGTCGAGCGCGAGGTCATCAACCGCATCGAGAAGTCGCTGCAGAGCATTACGGGCGTTACCGAGACCAACAGCACGGCGTCCGAGGGTTCCGCGTCGATCTTCCTGAAGTTTACCTTCAACAAGGACCTGATCGAGGCCTCCGACGAGATCCGCAATGCGATCGCCTCGGTGCGCTACAAGCTGCCCGTCGAGATGCGCGAGCCGGTCCTGCAGCGCATCGACACGGCGGCGCAGCCGGTCATGCAGCTGTCGCTGTCGTCGAAGACGCAGGGCCACGCGGCCATCTCGCGGCTGGCCGAGGATGTGCTGGCCGACCGTTTCCGCGGCATCGATGGGGTCGCGGCGGTCAATGTCGACGGCGCGCTGCGGCGCGAACTGTCGGTGCTGCTGAAGGCCGAGAAGCTGCGCGAGTACAACGTGTCCGTCAGCGACGTCACGAATGCGCTGCGCATGCAGAACACCAATGCGCCCGTGGGCAAGCTGCGCGGCAACATGGACGAGAAGAGCATCCGCCTGGTCGGCCGCATCGAGCGGCCCGAGGATTTCCAGCAGGTGGTCGTCAAGCGCAACGGCGACGAGCTCGTACGCCTGGCGCAGGTGGCGACGATCGAGGACGGCTTTGCCGAGATCAACGGCCTGTCGATGCGCTCGAACCAGCCCAACGTGGGTATCTCGATCATCCGCTCGCGCGATGCGTCGACGGTGGCGCTGTCGAAAAAAGTGCATGAGGAGGTCAAGGAGATCCGCAAGACGCTGCCGGCCGGAACCGAGCTGGAAATCACGGAAGACGGCGGCGAGGATGCGCAGAGCAGCCTGAACAATGTGATCGAGGCCCTGGTGCTGGGCGGCGGCCTGACCATCTTCGTGGTCTACCTCTTCCTGAACTCATGGCGTTCGACCCTGATCACGGCGCTCTCGCTGCCCACCTCCGTCATCGCCGCGTTCATCGGCGTCTGGTTGTGCGGCTTCACGCTGAACTTCATGACGCTGCTGGGGCTGTCACTGGCCATCGGCGTGCTGATCGACGATGCCATCGTCGTGCGGGAAAACATCGTGCGCCACATGCAGCTGGGGTCCGATCGCCGCACGGCCGCGCTGAACGGCACCGCCGAGATCGGCATGGCCGTGGCCGCCACGACGTTCTCCATCATGGCCGTGTTCATCCCCGTCGCGTTCATGCCCGGCATCACGGGCGAGTGGTTCCGGCCGTTCGCGCTGACGGTGACGTGTTCCGTGGCCGTCTCGCTGTTCATCTCGTTCACGCTGGATCCGATGCTGTCGGCCTTCTGGGGCGACCCGCCGGGCCACCATGATGCGCCCCGCAAGGGTGTCGAGAAATACCTGCAGCGTTTCAATACCTGGTTCGACCACCAGGCCGACCGCTACGGCAACGTGATCGCCTGGGCGCTGCACCACCGCCGCTGGATGGCCGTCATCGCCATCGCCAGCTTCGTCGCGGCCATCGGGCTGCAGGCCAAGTTCGGCGGTGCCAGCTTCGTGCCGTCGTCCGACTTCGGCACGATCGCCATCGACATCCGCACGCCATCGTCGAGCAGCCTGGAATACTCGCGGCTCAAGGTGCAGAAGGCGGCCGAGATGGCGCACCAGCTGCCGGAGATCAAGGACACGAACGCCTACGTCAACCTGACGGGCGGCCGCGTCTACGTCGACATCGGCAAGAAGCATGAGCGCCAGCGTGGCGCGATGGAAGTGGCGCAGGACCTGCGCGGCAAGCTGGCCCAGCTGGTGGGCGCCGAGTACACCGTGCTGGACGACCTGGCCAATGGCGACCGCAAGCCCGTGCAGATCGAGTTCACGGGCCAGGACACGCGCAAGCTGATGGAACTGACCAACCGCTTCATGGAGGAACTGAAGAAGGTGCCGGGCGCCGTCGATGTCAGCCTGTCCGAGCAGGATCCGAAGGACGAGCTGCAGATCGAGCTGAACCGGGGCCTCGCCAACTCGATGGGCATCGCCGCCGGCGACGCCGCCGCGGCCCTGCGTGTCGCGTTTGCGGGGATCGAGGTGGGCGACTGGGTCGATCCGACCGGCGAGTCGCGCGACGTGGCCGTACGCCTGGCGCCGGAGGACCGTACCAGTGCGGAGAACATCGAACGCCTGCCGATCGCCGTCACGGGCACGAACCAGATGGTGCCGCTGGACCAGATCGCGTCGATCACGATGGGCAAGGGGCCGGCCAAGATCCGCCACAAGGACGGCAACCGGGTGATCTCCGTCTCGGCCAACGTGCAGGGGCGCTCGGCTGGCGAAGTGACGGCGGACGCGATGAAGCTGGCGAAGGAGATGGATTTCCCGCCGGGTTACGGGCTGGCGCTGGGCGGGTCCGGCAAGGACATGCAGGAAGTGTTTACGGAAATGGGCATCGCGCTGGTGGCCGGTATCGGCCTGATGTACCTGATCCTCGTCATGCAGTTCGGCTCGTTCACGGCGCCGGGCGCCGTGATGCTGTCGCTACCGCTGTCGCTGATCGGCGTCGTCGTCGCGCTGCTCCTGACCAACAGCACGATCAACCTGATGAGCCTGATCGGCGTCATCATGCTGATGGGCCTGGTGGCGAAGAACGCGATCCTGCTGCTCGATGCGGCGCGCAAGCGCGAGGAGGAGGGCTACGGCCGCGAGGAAGCGCTGATGTACGCGGGCCGCATGCGCCTGCGGCCGATCCTGATGACGACGTTCGCGCTGATCGCCGGCATGCTGCCGGTTGCGATCGGCCACGGCGAGGGCGGCGAGTTCTACCGTCCGCTGGCGATCGCGATCATCGGCGGCACGATTACGTCCACGCTGCTGACGCTGCTGATGGTGCCGACGTTCTACGACAGCATCGAAATCACGCGCGACCGCATGTTCGCCAAGTTCGGCCGCCGTGCCGAGCGCTGGAACGTGGCGGTGGCCTCGCTGTTGACGGCCATCGAGGTGATCCTCGCGCTGACCCTGGTGCGCCTGGTGTATCGCCTGCTGAAGGCGCTGGTGTTGCGGCTGACGGGGCGGCGCCGGCCGCCGGCCCCACCGCTGGCCAAGGCAGCCTGACGGACGGGCGGAGCAGACTTGCTTGACGGCATAACCTGCCGAACAAAGTTCGTAAAAGGCCGCCTCGCGCGGTAATGCCGTTCAGTTAAGGTCTTTTTTCAGGACGCGGACAGTGTAGCGATGAGGTAAGGCCTTCACGGCCCGGTCGATTTTTCGACCGGGCCGTTCTTCATTCAGTAGCATGAGCAGACGCTGGCGAAGGCGCTGCATCAAGGCGGGCAGCTTGCCATGTGAGCGGGTTACTGCTGCCCAATGCAGTTCGTATTGGATGACATGGAATGCACGGATAAAACTGACCTCAGTCGGCTCACACTTCACCGCCAGTGCGGCCTTGGCGATCTCCAGCCGGATCAGGTTATAGGCAGTCAAGGTTCCCCAGATTTCCTGGTAGACGCCTTCGACGGTACGGCTGCGCAGCGTCAACGCCCTGCCCATCATCGTTTGCTTGAGTTCGCGATAGCTCGTTTCGATCTGCCAGCGCCGGGTATAACAAGTCGCAACGTCTTTGGCCGTGTAGCGCTTGGTGTCGCATAGTGAGGTCAGCAATACGTGTTTGCGTGCGCTCTGGTCGATGATCGTAATGGCGCGTGCGCGCCAAGTCTCAGGCAAGTCCGGGCACTTCTTGCGTGCCTGGGGCGATACGCGCATTTCGATCATCGCATCGTCGGCAGTACCGCCAACGACTTCCCATTTCGTATTGGACTTGGCTGGAATGATGAAGTGCCTGTTCGTTCCTCCGACGGTCAGGCCGCACAGAATCTCGGCTGACAGAAAACCTTTGTCGAAGACGGTAAGCGAATCATCCGGAATCGATGCGAGCAGCTCCTTGGCGTACAGCATCTCGTTGATGCCGTAAGGGCCAAACTTGGCATCGCGTATCAGGTGGGTCGGCACGGCAGTCAAGGTCACACCACGCACTTGCGGATAGCTGGCGATCCGGCCACTGGCATACGACTGCTCGCCGAAATGGTCGCGCTGTTCCGGCGTATCCGCCGTCTTCAATGTCGTGCCGTCCATCGCATACAGACTTAGTCCCTTGAACAGGTACTGCTTGCGATCCTGCTCCGACCATGCCTTTGCTGAGATCTCGAATAATGCCCGCAGTGGTTCGGCGCCAACACGCTGCCGTGCCTGCGCTACCGCGCTTTTGCTTACGAAAGGCGCCTGCACGTCCGGCAACGCAAGGTCCAGGTCGTCAACCACTTCACTGATAGACTGATGACGGTACAGCGCCAAGGCGACGACGAGCCACACTACCTGCTCGGCCGGCAGCCGGCGCCGTCGAATGCTCGCTTTGCCAGTGTGTACAACCGCTTGCTCGATCCACTCGGAAGGCAAGTGCCGTCCCAGGCGGGCCCAGTCCGGGTCTTCCTGGGCTTGTACGAGGAAATGGAGCGCGTCATCAAGCATGGTGACGCAGGTTAACAGCCTCAGCTACTGTTTACAACACCAAAAAGAAAAATGCCGCTCAGTCTTAACTGAACGGCATTACGCCTCGCGCGGCCTTTTTTTTAACCTTTTTGCCCAACCGGCTAGCAGTTTGCCAGCGTTGTTGACACGTGACATGTTGCTATGCACAAATAGCACACTCGTATCAAAACTCCCGGAGCTGTAGTATGCTTCGCCCCTCGTGGCCCATCTTTCGTGCGCGCAAGCGTACCGACGGGGCTGCGTGACGAAAGTGCAACAAGACAGCAACCAGATAACTATAGATAGTGAGACCCAAGTGACCCCAAAATACCTGACCCTGATCATTGCCGCGGCGCTTTCCGCCGCATCCGTCTCCGCCCACGCTTCCGGCTACCGTTTCGGCTCCCAGAGCGTGTCGTCGCAAGGTACCGCCGAAGCCAACGGCGCCGAAGCTGCCGATGCTTCCACCGTGTTTGCCAACCCCGCCGGCATGGCCCGCCTGGACGGCCGCCAGATCATGGGCGGCGTGACGGCCGTGGTGCCGCACTCGACCTTCAATGACGAAGGCTCGACCCGTTTCACGCGTACCCCCTCGGGCGGCCTGACGACGCAGGACGACTTCGTGCCGCAGGCTGTCGCGGCACCGTCGCTGTACTACACGCAAAAGGTCAATGACCAGTGGAGCGCCGGCATGGGCGTGTTCGTCCCGTATGGCACCAACCTCAGCTACGACTGGAACTGGTCCGGCCGCTACGCGCTGACCAACATCAAGCTGACCTCGGTCACGTTGAACCCGTCCGTATCGTTCAAGCCGAGCGCGCACCACGCGTTCGGTTTCGGCCTGAACGGCGAGTTCATGAAGGCCAAGCTGGGCCAGGCAGTGGACGTGCCGGGTTCCGTGGCCGCTTCGCAGGCAGCCGGTACCAGCGCCGCGATCCTGCGCGCCATCGTTGCCGCCGGCGGCAACCCGGCCGCGCTGGCCAGCGTGCGTGACGCGCACGCCAGCGTGGACGGCAAGGACTGGGGCTTTGGCTGGAATGTCGGCTACCTGTACATGCCGACCGAGAGCACCCGCTTCGGCATCTCCTACCGTTCGTCGATCAAGCACGAGCTGAAGGGCGGCGCGGACTGGGACTTCTCCGGCGCGACGACGGACCAGAAGGTCAACGGCGTGCTGCAGTCGGTCTCGCACCACATCGACTCCGACGCTCTGGTCGAGCTGCGGACGCCGGAGACGCTGTCGGTCAACGGCTTCCACCAGTTCAACGACAAGTGGGCTGGCATGTTCGACGTGACGTGGACCAAGAACTCGCGCATGCAAAACATCAACATCCAGTTCCCGGGCACGGATTCGGGTGACGAGGTGATCCGCCAGCAGTGGAAGAACACCGTGCGCGTGGCACTGGGCGCGAACTACAAGCTGAACGATGCCGTCACGCTGCGCGGCGGTATCGCCCACGACGACGCCCCGGTGCGCGACGAATCGCTGCGTCACGCGGCGCTGCCGGATGCGGACCGCCTGCAACTGTCGTTCGGTGCTAACTGGAAAGTCTCGCCGAATGCGTCGATCGACCTGGCCTACAGCTACCTGGACTTCAAGGAAGCGCGCGGCAGCTACACCAACAATTGCCGTCCTGGCCTGTTGACCTGCACGGGTAACGGCGAGACCGTGCGCGGCACGTGGAACACCCACCTGCAACTGGTCGGCCTGGCATACAACTACAAGTTCTGATCCAGCCGGACTCCGGTCCCGCCTGACCTGTAGAAAAGCCGGCGCTCCGCGAGGAGCGCCGGCTTTTTCATATGGCGCCCAGCGGGCGCCAGGATGCGTGTTACTTGCCCGTCGTGCCGCCGGCCGGGGTGGTGGCACCTTCGCTGGTGCCGGCCGTGCCCGCGCCGGTGGTGCCGGCCGCGCCCGTGCCCGACGTGGTACCGGCTGCGCCGGTGCCCGTTGCGCCGCTGGTTGCGCCCGTGCCGGTCGCGCCCATGTCGCCCGTCGCGCCGGTCGTGCCGCCCGTCGTGCCGGCAGCGCCGCCGGTGGCGCCGCTGTCGGTGGCACCGGTGCCGCCGGTGGTGCCGGCTGCGCCCGTGCCGGACGTGCCGGTCGCGCCCGTGTCAGGCGTCGTGCCCGTGGCGCCGGTCGTGCCGCCGGTCGTCGCCGCCGGCGAACCGGTGTCGGCCGCTGGCTGGTCGGCATTGCGGTCCTTGCAGGCGCCCAGCAGTGCGGCGGACAACGCTGCGGTCAGAATCATCGCGGTGGTTTTGCTCAAGGTTTTCATGTCGACTCCTTTTCCAAAGTGGTGGGATGGACCATGCTTCTATCGCCGACATCGCAGGGTTGCGGTGCCGATCGACTCTTCATGCCGTGCCGATACTACGGATACTGCCGGCACGGTAGCAGCCTGCCGTGGCAGGCTGCGCCGTCGGTCCGGACGCTGTTCGCGTGACCGGTTCGACGAGGGATTGCTCCTACGCGGCACATCGCTTTCCACTGCCGCCGTGGCAACACCCCGATACTATGGATCGTGCGCGATGGCGTCCGTTCGCTTGCGCACATCTCCATCATGTTTTTTTGCTTTTTTTCAGGCGGGCGCCAGGGTGCGCAGCAGCCCCGGTACCTCCGCCGAAATTTCCCGGGCCAGGTAGCCCAGCACGCCATACCGGATCGACAGCTGTTCGCCGGCGGAAGCGTGCAGCGCCACGCCCCAGGCAGCCGCCTGGGGCAGGCTGGCACCACGCGCGGCCAGGCCCACGATGATGCCGGCCAGCGCATCGCCCGAGCCGGAAATGGCCAGGCCGATATTGCCGCCTTCGTGGCGCCAGCGCTGCCCGTCCGGCGCGGCGATGACGGTCGTTGCGCCCTTGAGCGCGACGATGGCGTTCCAGCGCCGCGCCGCCGCCAGTGCCGCTTCCTGCGGGTTGGCCGCCAGCGCCGCCTTGTCCTGGCCCGTCAGGTGCGACAGTTCGCCCGCGTGCGGCGTCAGCAGCACCGGTTCGGCAAAGCGGAAATGCGCCATGTCCTTCGGCTCGTCCAGCAGGTGCGGTTCGCCGGCCATGCGTACGGCTTCCATCGCGCAAGCATCAAGCACGACGGCCGTGCCGGCAAAGCGGGGCAGCAACGCGTGCACCAGCTCGGCCGTCGCGCCTTCATCCTGCATGCCGGGGCCGACCAGCAGCGCGCCGACCTTGCCGGCCAGTTCGCCCAGCTTGCGCGCCGCTTCCAGCGTGAAGCCGCCGTTGGCCGTCTCGGCCAGGCCGATGACGCGGGCCTCGGGGATGGCCATGGCCACCAGCGGCGCCACGCTGGCGGCGGTGGCGATGGTCAGCTTGCCCGCACCGGCGCGCAGCGCGGCCGTGGCCGCGAGCATCACGGCGCCCGGCATTTCGCGCGCGCCGCCCACGATCAGCACGTGCCCGCGCACTTCCTTGTCGCCGTCGAACGAGGGCTGCGGCAGTGCCCAGTCGCGCAGCGTGCGCGCAGTGATGTCGGTGCAGTCGCCAGCGGCGGCATGCGGTTCCTTGCTCATGGTCTTCCTTACGATTTGGGGGCGGCGGGTTGGTCCTTGCCGGCGGTGACCGGCACGCCCGTCTGCGTCAGCGGTGCGACGAAATTGGCCATCTGCAGCACCAGCTTGCCGCGCTTGCCGGCGGCGGGGTCGAAGGCATACGCCGTGACGCCGCAGTTGGGCACGTCGCCGGCCCGGTCGGTCTCGAGGATCTTCTGCTCGTCCATCCGTTCCAGCAGGTAGCGCAGGCAGTTGACGATGACCTGGTGGCCCACGATCAGCACGCGCTCGCCCCGGTATTCGCGGGTGATGGTGTCGAGCACGCTGCGCAGGCGCAGGATCACGTCGCACCAGCTCTCGCCGCCGGGCGGACGGAAATAGAACTTGCCCACGTGGCGGCGCTGCTCGTGCAGGTCGGGGTACTTGTCGGCGATGCCCAGCGGCGTCAGGCGATCGACGATGCCGAATTCCTTTTCGCGCAGGCGCTCGTCCGCCACCACGGTCAGCATCTGCTCACGGTCGAGCTTGTTGACGACCGTCATGGCGGTATCGCGGGCGCGCACGTAAGGCGAGAACAGCACGACATTGGGGCGCTGCTCCGGTGGCATCGCGCAGAACCAGTCCGCCAGCGCTTCGGCCTGGCGGGTGCCGAGCTCCGACAGGAGCACGTCCATGTCGCGCTCGGCGATGTCGATCAGGAACTGGGAAGCCGCTTCGGCCGCTTCACGGGCCACGTTGCCGGCGCTCTGGCCGTGCCGTACCACCCAGATCTGTTGGGGCCATTTCTGTTCCATGGGATGAAGTCGTCGTGATTCGGTGTGCGAATACTAGACGAAACCGCAAAACCGTGGCGCAAGCGTACATCGACGGCGCGTGAGGTCGTGGGGTCAGTCCCTGCCGGGACCCCCGAAGTTTGTCCTGCTCCGACGCAGCACTGCCAGACTTCGGGGGCAGTCCCCTTTGGGGACAGGCCTCAGAACTGCTCAAGCCGCCTTGATGTCGGCATCCGGATCGGCATCGGCGTCGGCATCGAAGATGGCCATGTCCGTTTCGCCCATGACCCGGCTGGTGACGGTGCCGGCGGTGATGGAACCGGAGACATTCAGCGCCGTGCGGCCCATGTCGATCAGCGGTTCGATGGAAATCAAGAGACCCGCCAGCGCCACCGGCAGGTTCATCGTCGACAGCACGATCAGCGCGGCGAACGTGGCGCCGCCGCCCACGCCGGCCACGCCCACGGAGCCGATCATGACGACCGCCAGCAGGGGCACGAGGAACGCCGCCGTGTACGGATCGATGCCGACGGTGGGGGCGATCATCACGGCCAGCATGGCGGGGTAGATGCCGGCGCAGCCGTTCTGGCCGATGGTGGCGCCGAACGACGCGGCGAAGTTGGCGATGCCTTCCGGCGTACCCAGGCGCTGCACCTGGGTCTGCACGTTCATCGGGATGGCCCCGGCGCTGCTGCGCGACGTGAAGGCGAAGGTCAGCACGGGCAGGATCTTCTTCGCAAAGCGCAGCGGGTTCAGGCCCGTGCCGGCGACGATCGCCAGGTGCACGCCGAACATCAGCAGCAGGGCGCTGTAGGACGCCGCCACGAAGCCCAGCAGGTTCAGGATGTCGGCATAGCTGGACGTGGCCACGACCTGCGCCATCAGCGCGAACACGCCGTAGGGCGTCAGGCGCAGCACGATCGTCACGATGCGCATGACGATCGCATGGGCCACCTTGACGAAGTGGTCGAACGAGACGAACAGCTCGGGCTTCTTGTCGGCGATGCCGTGCGCGGCGATGCCGATGAAGACAGAGAAGATGACGACGGCGATCGTCGACGTCTTGCGCCCGCCCGTCATGTCCAGGAATGGATTGGCGGGCAGGAACGACAGGATCATCCCCGGCAGCGACAGGGCCTGGGCATCGGCCAGCTTGCCCTGCAGGTAGGCGCCGCGCGCCACTTCGGCTTCGGTGGCCGTCAGCCCCACGGCCGTCAGGCCGAACAGCTTGGCCATCAGGATGCCGATGGCCGCGGCGACCAATGTCGTCAGCATCAGCGTGCCGATCGTCAGCACGCTGATCTTGCCCAGCGAACTGGCATTGCGCAGCTTCAGGATCGCCGCCACGATCGACACCATGATCAGCGGCATCACGATCATCTGCAGCAGCTTGACGTAGCCGCTGCCGACGATGTCGAGGTAGTCGCCGGTCGTCTTGGCCACCGGACTGGCGGCGCCGTACACCCCTTGCAGCACGGCGCCCAGCAGCACGCCCAGGCCCAGTGCCGTGAAGACGCGCACGGTAAAGGTGGCGTGCTGCCGTTGCTGGCGGTACAGGAAGCCCAGCAGGAGCAGGGCGGCGACGAGGTTCAGGACGACGGCAAGGGTGGGATTCATGGGTGCTTCCAGGGTTGTGTACCCGGCAGATTTTATCGGAATTGCCATGACTCTACCGGAAGCCGTGCGACTTGCTCAGCCAGACTCTGCGAATATTCACGCATATCCATATGCTGCGAAGTTGCATGAAACTACTGATCAAACTGTTCGGCTTCGGCTACGTCGCCATTTCCCTGCTGTTCTGGCTGTGCGGACTGGCCCTGGTGGGTATGGCCGGATTCGAGATATGGGAGGCCGTCACGCGTGCCGACGAGGGCGGTACGCAGCCCCGCTTCGTGCGCATTCTCGAGTGCATCGGCCTGCTGACGATTGCCGTCGCCGCGTTCGAACTGGGGCAGACCGTGCTGGAGGAGGAAGTACAGCGCTCGGCCAACATCAGCACGCCGACACGCGTGCGCCGCTTCATGTCGCGTTTCATGATCGTCGTCATTGTCTCGCTGGCGATCGAGTGCCTGGTCTCGGCCTTCCAATCCCTGCACGGCCACCCCGAGCTGTTGCCGCATGCGGCCGTCATCGGCTTGTGCGCCGCGGCGCTGCTGCTGGCCTGGGGCGGCTTCATCCGCCTGAACATCCCGGCCGAACACCTGGAGCCCCAGGCGATGGAGGATGCCCAGGCCGAAGATGACAAGATCGACACATGAGTTGCCGTTTGTAAAGATTTGATGTCATCGTTGCGATATCTTGTCAACCGCCGCCGCGGCCTTTGTAGCGTGACCGCAACACCGCGTTTGTGCTGCATGCCCCTCGTACCCCGGTTCCCGTGAATTAGCTCGTGCAAGTGGTTTTAGCCCATGTTAAATTTCCACATGGAAAAAACAGTTGGAGCGCTCGAATGACGGTCAAGGTAAAAGGTTCGCTGGTGTTCGGCGGCATGGACAGCGAGGAAGAGTTCGGCACCGGCGGCAACGACATCTTCGTGGGCGGTTACGGCGCCGATGCGGACGCCGGCAACGACACCGTGCGGGCCGACGCCGGGGACGACCTCGTCTATGGTTCCGACGGTGCGGACGTGCTGGACGGCGGCAGCGGCATCGACGAGGTCGACTATTCTGGCGCCGCGAGCGCCGTCGCGGTCGACCTGGCTGCGGGCAGCGCGTGGGATGGCAGTGCCAACGACGTGGTGACCGGCTTCGAGAACGTCACCGGCTCCGCATTCGGCGACCTGCTGACGGGCGACGCGGGCTTCAACATCCTGATCGGCAACGGCGGCGATGATACCCTCGACGGCGGTGCGGGCTTCGACATGCTTACCTACCGCAATGCGACCGGCGCCGTCAGCGTCAACCTGGCACTGGGTACGTCCAGCGGCGCCGACGGTGCCGACGTGCTCGCCAACTTCGAGGGCGTGCAGGGTTCGCGCTTCGGCGACGTGCTGATGGGCGACGCCGCGGGCAACCTGCTCGATGGCCAGGCCGGCAACGACGTCCTGTCCGGCGGCGCCGGCGACGACACGCTGTCCGGCGGCAGCGGTACCGATACCGCCGTCTTCAGCGGCGCGCTGTCCGAATACACCATCGCCACCAGCAGCGACGGCCGCGTCACCGTGACGGACCTGCACGCGGGCCGCGACGGCACCGATATGCTGTTCGGCATCAGCCAGCTGAAGTTCGCGGACCAGACATTGAGCCTGACCCAGGTCGACCGCCAGGTCGCCACCGTCGGCACGATGGCGGCCGGCACGACGACGCCGGCGGCAGCTGTCGCCAACCTGCCGGATGGCAGCTACGTCGTGGCTTACACGGCCACGGACGGCAGCGGCGACGGCATCTGGTTCCGCAAGTTCGGCGCCGACGGCGGTGCGGTCGACAGCGGCGCTATCGCCCTCAACGGCGCCACGGCGGGCGAGCAGCGTGCGCCGGCGCTGGCCGGCCTGTACGACGGCGGCTGGGTCGCCGTCTACCAGAGCGCTACCGCGTCGGGCTGGGATGTGGTGCTGCAGCGCTTCAACGCCGACGGCAGCCGCAGCGGCGCCGAACAGGTGCTGGGCAGCGCGGGCGACCAGGTGCAGCCGTCCGTGGCGGTCACGCCGGACCGCGGCTTCGTGGTCACCTGGCAGGGCAACGCGGCCGACGGCACGCAAGACATCTTCGCCCAGAAATTCGATGGCGCCGGCCAGCCCATGGCCGATGCCTCTACCGTCAACACGACCCTCGCGGGCGACCAGACCGGTGCCGCCGTGGCCGAGCAGGACAACGGCTACCTGCTGGCCTGGCAGTCGGACAACGGCACCAGCCACAACGTGATGGTGCAGTCGGTCCGTTGGGACGGCGAGCGCATCGGCGGGGAATTGAAACTGACGACCACGGGCGTGGTCGGCAACGTCAAGGCCGCCACGCTGTACAGCCAGGCGGGCGGCGCCGTCAGCGGCGCCGTCGTGAGCTGGATCCAGGACGACGGCAATGCCACCACGGCGGACGATGCCGTCACGTTCCAGCGCTTCGACGTCAATGGCAATATCGTCGGCGGCCCGGTCATGGTGGCCAACGCCGGCTTCCAGCAGAGCCAGGCGGTGACGGGGCTGGCCGACGGCAGCATCCTGGTAGTCTGGGACAGCCTGGCGGCCGACGGTACGTCGACCGTAATGGCACGCCACCACAGCGCCAATGGCGGCGGCATCGGCGCGTCATTCCAGGTCAGCAAGAGCCCCGTGCAGGGCCGCGCCAGCGTGATCGGACTGGTCGAGACGGCAGGCGGCAACGTGGCCGTCGACTGGGCCGTCACGGCCGCGGACGGCACCGTCCGCGTCTACCAGCAGATCACCGGCTACGATGGCGGGGCCGAGTACGTGGCTGGCGCCAGCACGGGCACGCCACCGGCGGCGCCCAGCATGGAACTGGAACTGCCGGACGGCGAGGACGCTGCCACCGGCACCGGCCGCGGCGACGACGCGAGCCTGATCGTCAGCGGCAGCGCCGATCCGGGCGCCCTGATCACGCTGTACGACGGCGGCGTTGCCGTGGCCACCGTGACGGCGGACGGCAACGGCCAGTGGTCGACGGAACTCGTGGACGTCAGCCCCGGCAATCATGCGTTCACGGCGACGGCCACCGACGCGCTGGGCCAGGTCAGCCCCGTCAGCACGCCCACCTGGACGACGGTGACGCCGGACGACAGCAGCACGGTGACCCCGGAGCCGGGACCAGCTCCGGCGCCAGCCCCTGCGCCAGCGCCAGCCCCGGCACCGGCACCGGCACCAGCGCCAGCACCAGCGCCAGGCAATCCGAGCAGCGGCACGCCGACCGCGCCCGATAAACCGGCCACGAGCGGCGGCGTCAGCGGCGACCGGATTACGCTGTCGCTGGGAGGCGCCACGGCCTACGACGGCGGTACCGGACTCGATACCGCGGCGGTGGCCGCGGCGCACGACAAGTTCGCGCTGACGAAGGTGGACAATGCCTGGCAAGTCAAGGACACCACGACGGGCGTGATCAACGCGCTGTGGAATGTCGAACGGCTGGCATTCGCGGACGTGACGGTGGCGCTCGATGTCGATGGCGTCGCCGGCCAGGCTTTCCGCCTGTACCAGGCCGCGTTCAACCGCGCCCCGGACCAGCAGGGCCTGGGCTACTGGATCGGCAACATGGACCGGGGCGCCACGCTGGACAGTGTGGCCCGGGCCTTCATCGCCTCGCCGGAGTTCGCCAAGCTGATGGGTACCGCCGCGCCAAGCGACGAGGCCTTCGTGAAAGCGATGTACCACAACGTGCTGCACCGCGAGCCGGACGCCGCGGGCATGGAGTTCTGGGTCAATGCACTGCGCGGCGGCACGGCGCGCGAGTCCGTGCTGACCGGTTTCTCCGAATCGGCCGAGAACCAGGCGGCGGTCGCCCCCGCGACCGAGCAGGGCATCGCCTACACGCCGTACGTGGCGCGGGAGACGGGAACGATGGGCAACGACCGCGTCGTGCTGCCGACGTCCGCACCGGTCAAGTATGACGGCGGCAGCGGCCAGGACACCGCCGTGATCGGCGCCGAGCACGACACGTTCACGCTGAAGAAGGCGGTGAGCGGGTGGCAGATGGTCGATAGCGCCACCGGCAGTGTCAGCACGCTGACGAACGTGGAACGCCTGGCGTTCTCGGATGTCACGGTGGCGCTGGACGTCGACGGCGTTGCCGGTCAGGCGTTCCGCTTGTACCAGGCCGCGTTCGACCGGGCGCCGGACCTCGCGGGCCTTGGCTTCTGGATCGGCAACATGGACCGGGGCCAGGCACTGGACAGCGTGGCCCGGAACTTCATCGCTTCGCCGGAGTTCGCCAAGCTGATGGGTACGGCAACGCCAAGCGACGAGGCGTTCGTCACGGGGCTGTACCGCAACGTACTGCACCGCGATCCGGATGCGTCCGGCATGAAGTTCTGGGTGGATGCCCTGCACGCGGGCACGGCGCGCGAGTCCGTGCTGACGGGCTTCTCGGAATCGGCCGAGAACCAGGCCGCATTGGTCGGCGTGACGGCCAACGGCATCGAGTTCACGCCGTTCGGCTGACGTAATACGCAAGCCTGGGTCGGTTCTGTCATCCGGACAACAGTCCAGATGACAGAACCGGCCCTTTTTTTGTCTACCGCACCGCCACGCTCCAGGCCTGGACGCAGCGCAGCACCCGGCCGCCCAGCAGGCCGTTCAACAGTCCCAGCAGCAGGCTCGCGGCCACCGCGAACGGCATGTCATGGGCCAGCGACGGTGCCATCGCGCCGGCCACGGCCAGCGCATAGCGGCTGCAGAACACCCCCAGCATCAGGACCAGCGGCGCCCAGCTGCCGCGCAGCGTGACGGTACCGGCGGCCCGGTCGACGGCCGTCACGGCGCCGGCACCCAGCTGCCAGGCCATCGCCACGCCCGTCGCCGCGCCGGCCAGCCAGGCACCCAGCGGCACGGCCGCCAGCCCGAAGCGGTGCCCGATCTCCTGCAGGGCCAGGCCCGCCATCACGACGGGAACGATGGCGGCGGCACGCAAGGTCATGGTGCGCTCGCGGCTGGCGGCGATGCCCCGGTTGACGAGGAAGGCCAGGATGGCCCAGACGTAGAGCGGGGTGTGGCCGATGATCTGCTGCAGCATGGTGTGTTCTCCTGTAATCGATGCAGCCATGATGCCGCGCCGGCGCCAGGGGCACGAGCCGTTGCGACGAAACCGCCCGGAGCGGGAGCGAAACAGGGCGGACGGGCGCCGGAACGGCCGCGCCTCCCTCATGGGAAAGAGGTGGCGCTGCGCTGTCCAGCATGGCGACAATGGCAAGCCGCTTCTTCTATAGTGGCACGACCAATGAAAGGACCGTCATGCCTACCCTGAACATCAACGGCACCGATACCGCGCTGGACGTGCCGGACGACATGCCCATCCTGTGGGCACTGCGCGACGTGGCCGGCCTGACCGGCACCAAGTTCGGCTGCGGGGTCGCCCTGTGCGGCGCCTGCACCGTGCACCTGGACGGCCAGCCGGTGCGCGCGTGCGTCACGCCCGTCTCGGCCGCCGCCGGCAAGAAGATCGTCACCATCGAGGCCATCGGCCGGGACAGCGTCGGCGCCAAGGTGCAGGACGCGTGGCGCCAGATCGACGTGGTGCAATGCGGCTACTGCCAGTCGGGCCAGATCATGGCCGCCACGGCGCTGCTGCGCGCGACGCCGAAGCCGACCGACGCCGACATCGACAATGCCATGTCGGGCAATATCTGCCGCTGCGGCACCTACGGGCGCATCCGCGCCGCCATCAAGATCGCGGCTGCGAAATAAGGAGACTTCATGGGCTATCTGAATGACCTGGGTGTGTCGGCGTCGCGCCGCCGTTTCCTGCGCGTGGGTGCCGCGGCGGGCGGCGGCCTGCTGGTGAGCTTCCTGCTGCCGGGCTGCGAGCGCAAGGAATCGGATCGCAAGGAGGCGCCGCCCGAGAAGGCCGTGGGCCAGGCCGCGACCGCCGTGTCGGACCGCGCGCCCGGGCTGGCGCCGAACGCCTTCATCCGCATCGGGCGCGACGGCCTCGTCACCCTCGTCATGCACAAGGTGGAGATGGGGCAGGGCACGTACACGGCGATTCCGATGCTGATCGCCGAGGAACTGGGCGTCGACCTGGCCAAGGTCAAGCTGGAGCATGCGCCTGCCGACAACAACCTGTACAGCGACCCGCTGCTGGGCGGCCAGGTAACGGGCGGCTCGACCTCCGTGCGCGGTGCGTGGAAGCCGCTGCGGGAAGCCGGCGCCGCCGCGCGCAGCGTGCTGGTCGAGGCGGCGGCGCAGCAGTGGAACGTGGCGGCAGACCAGCTGGCGGTGTCCAACGGCACGGTCACGCACGCGGCCACCAAGCGCAGTGCGCACTACGGCGAGCTGGTGGACGCGGCGGCGAAGCTGGCCGCGCCGAAGACGGTCGCCCTGAAGGACCCGTCCACCTACACGCTGATCGGCAAGAAGCACGCCCGGCTCGACTCGGCGCCGAAGGTGGACGGCAGCGCGCTGTTCGGCATCGATGCGAAGCTGCCGGGCATGGCGATCGCCACGGTGGCCGCGGCGCCCGTCGCGGGCGGCAAGCTCAAAAGCGTCGACGAACCGAAGGCGCTGGCGGTGAAGGGCGTGCGCCAGGTGCTGAAGCTCGACAATGCCGTCGCCGTCGTCGCCGACCACATGTGGGCCGCGAAGCAGGGATTGGCGGCGGCCGCGCCGCAGTGGGACGACGGCGAGCATGCCAACGTCTCGACGGCGTCGATCGTGACGGAAATGATGAACGCGTCGCGCCAGACCGGGGCGGTCGCTACCGACAAGGGCGATGCGCTGAAGGCGCTGGCCAAGGCAGGTGGACGCAAGATCGAGGCGGTGTACGAGATGCCGTTCCTGGCCCATGCGACGATGGAGCCGATGAATTGCCTGGTCGACCTGCGCGCCGACGGTTGCGACCTGTACTGCGGCACCCAGGTGCCCAGCCTGGCGCAGGGCGCGGCGGCCAAGCTGACCGGGCTGCCGCTGGAGAAGGTCCGCGTGCACAACTTCTACCTGGGCGGCGGCTTCGGCCGCCGCCTGGAGGTCGACTACGTGACGCAGGCCGTGGCCTTCGCGAAGGTGCTGGCCAAGCCGGGCCCCGTGAAATTCGTCTGGACCCGCGAGGAGGACATCCAGCACGACATGTACCGGCCGTACTACATGGACCGGCTGGCCGCGAAGCTGGACGACAAGGGCCTGCCACAGGCCTGGTTCCACCGGGTGACGGGATCGTCGGTGATGGCGCGCTTCGCGCCGCCGGCCGTCAAGAACGGCGTCGATCCGGATGCGGTGGAGGGCGCGGCCGACCTGCAGTATTCGATTCCCGGGCTGCGGGTGGAGTACATGCGCCACGAGCCGCCGCTGCCGACCGCGTTCTGGCGCGGCGTGGGGCCCACGCACAACGTGTTTGTCGTCGAGAGCTTCGTCGACGAGCTGGCGCATGCGGCAAAGCAGGACCCGGTAGCTTATCGCCGCGCGCTGCTGGACAAGTCGCCGCGCCTGCTGGCCGTGCTGAACCTGGCGGCCGAGAAGGCCGGCTGGACGACGCCGGTGAAGCCGGTGGCGGGGCGCAAGGTGGGCCGTGGCGTGTCGGCGCAGTTCGCGTTCGGCAGCTACATGGCGCAGGTCGCCGAGGTGTCGGTGGGGCCCGATGGCGACGTGCGCGTGCACCGCGTGGTGTGCGCGCTCGATTGCGGCCAGGCCATCAACCCGGACGGCATCGTGGCGCAGATGGAGGGCGGCATCGTGTTCGGCCTGACGGCGGCGCTGTGGGGTGAGATCACGCTGGACAAGGGCCGCGTCAAGCAGTCCAACTTCGGCGACTACCGCATGATGCGGATGAACGAATCGCCCACCATCGAGGTCCATATCGTCACGAGCCGCGACGAGCCGGGCGGCATCGGCGAACCCGGCACCGCCGGCATCGCCCCCGCGCTGACGAACGCCATCTTCGCCGCGACGGGGCAGCGGCTGCGCAAGCTGCCGGTGGCGGCGGTGCTGAAGAAAGCTTGAGGGTTGGGGTCTGTCCCGCAGGGGGCTGACCCCGAAGTTTGCCGGAGCCGTCGAAACGCTGCCGAACTTCGGGGTCAGTCCCCCGAAGGGACAGACCCCAGCAACCCGCCAATCATCACCCTCAACCGCAAGCGCCGGCCACCAGCTCCAGCAACCCGTCCGGCCGCACCGGCTTGACGAGGTATTCGTCGAAGCCCGCGGCCAGCGCCCGCGCACGGTCTTCCGGCTGGCCGTAGCCGGACAGCGCGATGGCGAACAAACGCCGCGCACGCTGCTCTTCCTGCTCGCGCGCGCGCAGCCGCGCGATCACTTCCAGCCCGTCCAGCTGTGGCAGGCCGATGTCGCAGATCAGCACGTCGAAATCCTCCGCCAGCGCCAGCGCCAGGCCGCTGCGGCCGTCATAGGCTGCCGTGACCGCGTGCTCGTCCAGCACCAGGAAGCTTTTCAGCGTATCGCACACATCCACGTTGTCCTCGATCAGCAGCACCCGGCAGGCGCCGTGCGGCACGCTGGCGACGGTGTCGTCGGCGGCTGGCGCCGTGCCGGCCGCGCCGACGGGCAGTTCGATCGTGAACCGGCTGCCCTGGCCGACGCCGTCGCTGTGCGCCTGCACGGTACCGCCATGCATCTGGACGAGATTGCGCACGACGTTCAGGCCCACGCCCAGGCCGCCCTCCGAGCGGGCCAGCGAGCGCGGGCCCTGCGTAAACAGGTCGAAGATATGGGGCAGCACGTCCGGGCCGATGCCCGTGCCGTTGTCGCTGATCACGAGGCGCACGCCCAGCTCGCAGGGTTCCGAGCGCAGGGCGATGGTGCCGCCGTCCTGGGTGTACTTCGATGCATTGCCCAGGAGGTTCGACAGCACCTGTGTCAGGCGCACCCTGTCACCATCCAGCGCGAGCGCGGCATCGTGCAGGACGACCTGCAGCTGCTGGTGCCGTTCACCGATGCGTGGCTGCACCGTCTCCAGCGCGCGCTCGACCACGTCGCCCAGCGCCAGCGGCGCGACGGCCAGCGTGATCTTGCCGCTGCTGATGCGCGCCGCGTCCAGCAGGTCGTCCAGCAGCCGCGCCATGTGCTCGACCTGGCGGCTGATCACGCCGTGCAGCGTGGCCAGCTCCGGCGTGGGCTGCGGCATGCGTTCGAGCATGGCGGCCGCCATGCTGATCGGTGCCAGCGGATTGCGCAGCTCGTGCGCCAGCATGGCGAGGAATTCGTTCTGGCGCCGGTTGGCCGCTTCCGCCTCGTCCTGCAGGCTCTGCGCGTTGACGGTGGCAAGGACCAGGTGCGCGTTCGCCTCGCGCAGCTGGGCATTCTCGGAGCGGGCCTGGACCAGCGCGGCCCGCAGCTGCGTTTCGCGCAGCGCGGCGTCGTCGGTATCGGGCTGGTCGAGGTCCGCCATGGCCGCCTTAGCTGTCGGCTTGCTGCGCCGAGGGATGCCCGGACAGCATGCCGTCGAATTGCACCCGGGTCGGATCGATCTCCAGGCCATCGTCGGTGATGCGGAAGGTGCGCAGCGCGTGGCTGTGCGAGACCCCGCGCATCTTGACGACGGCGATGACCTTGCGCAGATCGCCTTCCATCTCGACGTAGCGCATGGCGATGATACCGTCCGTCAGGAACGACACCTCCGCCTCCGAGAAGCGCAGCTCCGTGAAGCGGTCTTCCATGCCCAGGGTAACAAGCACGGTGACACCCAGCTTCGCCAGGCTGGACAGGATGCGGAACACGGACAGGCGGAACTCGCGGCGGAATTCCGGCGCCAGGTACAGCAGCACTTCCGACAGCGAATCGAGCACGACCCGCTTCGCGCCGGTGGCGACGATGGTTTCCATCAGGTCGTGCAGCAGTTCGTCGACGGACAGGTCGAGCGAGCGGCTTTCCACGACCGTCACGCGGCCAGCCTGCACCATTTCGGCCAGCGCCGCATTGCGCAGGCGCGACGTGCCTTTTTCAAAGTAGGCGGCGACACCTTTCTCGCCCTGGCGCACCCCCTCGGCCAGGAACTGGGTGCCCAGGATGGTCTTGCCCGAGCCGGACGGGCCGGCCACCAGCACGGAGTGGCCTTCCGGGATACCGCCGTGCAGCAGCGTGTCCAGCGACGGCACGCCGGACGAGATGCGGCGCTTGTCGCGGTCGACCACGGCGCCCGGCTGGCGGTCGTCCGCCAGCGGCGGCAACAGGCGCGGGAAGATGCGCAGCCCGTCATTGCCCATGCGGAACGTATGCGTGCCCGCCATATGGGCCTGGCCGCGCATCTTGACGATGCGGATCTTGCGCACGATCGAGTTGTCCTGTTGCGATTGCGACAGCGAGAAGACGCCGTCGGCCACCGTCATGATGGGGTTGGCTTCCGCATCGACGTGGGTGTATTCGCCGATCAGGAAGCTGGTGGCCTGCCAGCTCGTCATGCGCGTGCCCAGCTCCTGGATGAAGTGCTGCAGGTCGGCCACGCCTTCGCTGCCGGCACGGGCCGTCTGGGCGACCGACCGGAACGAGTCGACGAACACCAGGCTGGGGGAGAAGTCCTCCACCTCGCGCATGATGCGCTCGAGCACGCCGGAGAAGTCGCCCGCACGCAGGTCTTCGGCCAGGTTGACGTAGCGGATGGCGCTGCCCACCTTGTCCAGGTCGAAGAAGTCGTACTGCTGCTGGTAGCGCAGCATCTTCAGGGGCGGCTCGCCCAGCACGGTGAAGAACAGCGCGCGCCGTTCCTGGCTGGCCAGCGTGAACATGATCTGGTGCGCCAGGGTGGTCTTGCCACTGCCGGGCGCACCGGCGATCAGGTTGAAGGAGTATTCGCCCAGGCCGCCCCCGAGCAGTGTGTCAAGTCCCGGCACGCCTGTTGCCAGCATTCCCAAGCTTACTTTGTCGGTCATTTACTTCTGCTCCCCTGCATTCTTTTGTGTCCGTGCGCCGTTCCAGGCAGCGTCCAGTAGCCTCGTCGTCAGCGCCGCGCCGATCAGGTCGGACAGCAACCCGGTCAACGTCAGCAGCAAGACCGTGTTCGCCTCAACGGCCAGCGCCGGTTCGACCTCGCGCAAGTCCTCGCCCAATCTGTGGAACAAAGCGTCGAGTGGGGGCGAGGCCGGGCTGGCGCTCAACCAGCCGTACCGTCCCGCCAGCAGGCGTGCGGTGCGGCCGTACAGGGCGGCAAAGCCGCTGTCGCCGATCAGGGGGCTCAGGTGTTGCACCAGTGCGCGCCATGGCAGCAGGTGGCGGTCGGCGCTGTCCGACGCGGTGGCGCCGTCCATCTGCGCCAGCATCGCGTGGATCAGTTGCTGGCGCTTGTCATCTTTTTTATCCATGCATGCTGATCGGTGTGGATGGTTTGCTTGAGCGGTCGTACCGCTGTCCGGCACCATTATAGCTGCCGCCGGGTTATACCTTTGCCATGTTCGCATCGCCCCTATAAATAAGCAATCGAAAGCGCGTCGCGGTCTCGTTACCTGCAGAAAACGCGGAGCCATGCTATCCTGCCCGGCTTCATTTTTACCGGCCCATCATGCGGCCCGACGTTGTCATGCAAGCATCCGCCCCGTCCGATCCCTTCCTTCCCACCATCGTCGCGCCCCGCGGTGCCGGCCTGGCCGAACTGGCGCTGGCCGTCGGCGGCCTCGCCATCGGCACCGGCGAGTTCGCCTCGATGAGCATCCTCCCGCTGGTCGCGCACGACCTGGGCACCACGCTGCCCGCGATGGGCCATATGATCAGTGCCTATGCGCTGGGGGTCGTCGTCGGCGCGCCGCTGATCACGATCTTCCTGGCGCGCATGCCGCGCCGCCTGATGCTGATCTGCCTGATGCTGATGTTTGCTGTCGGCAATTTCCTGGGCGCGCTGGCGCCGACCTCCGGCCTCCTGATCGCGGCCCGCTTCGTGGCCGGCATTCCGCACGGCGCGTATTTCGGCGTGGCGGCCCTGGTCGCCGCGGCGCTGGTCACGCCGGACAAGCGGGCGCAGGCCGTGTCGCGCGTGATGCTGGGCCTGACGGTGGCCAATATCGTCGGGGTGCCGTTGGCCACGTGGCTGGGGCAGGTGCTGGGTTGGCGTTCCGCGTTCGTCATCGTCGGCGCGTTGGGCCTGCTGACGGCGGCCCTGGTAGCCGTGCTGCTGCCCCCGATCGCGGCCGGCAATGCCAGCCCGCGCGGGGAATTGGGCGTGTTCCGCCGGCTGCAGGTCTGGCTGACCCTGCTGATGGTGGCGATCGGCTTCGGCGGCCTGTTCGCGCTGTACACCTACGTCACGCCGACCTTGCAGCAGGTCACGCATGCGTCGCCCCTTGCCATCGCCGTGCTGCTGGGCCTGATGGGCGTGGGCATGACGGTGGGCAACCTCGTGGGCGGCTGGCTGGCCGATCGCTCCCGTACCGCCACGATCTGCGGCGTGCTGGTGTGGAACGCGCTGGCGCTGGCCTGCTTCAGCTGGACCAGCACCAACCTGTGGCTGGCCGGCCTGAACCTGTTCCTGATCGGCACCGGCATCGCCGTCGTGCCGGCCGTGCAGACCCGCCTGATGGACGTGGCCGGCGATGCCCAGACCGTGGCCGCCGCGCTGAACCACTCCGCGTTCAACATCGCCAATGCGCTGGGCGCCTGGGCGGGCGGCATGGCCATCTCGGCCGGCCTGGGCCTGCGCTCGACGGGGTTGGTGGGCGCCGTGCTGGCGCTGGGCGGCATTGCCGTGCTGGCGGTGTCGCTGGCATTGGAGCGGCGCGCCGCGCCCGCACCTGCCCTGGCTGGCTGCAAATAGGGCGCTGCGGGCACCTGGCCGGGAACTTCGGCCGCACGGCGCGGTCCGATTCCTGAAGCACGCGTGACGCGGGCCGTGCTTGCGAGTAGGATCGAGGTGCACGATAGCATCGTGGCAGGAACGGGCCACGGGGCCCGTGGCAACGTGACGCAGCCGGACGAGGACAGATCATGCATGATCCGCAGTACTGGCAGCTGGACCATTATGCGGGGTTGCTGGGGCCGTTCCTGAACCAGCTGCGCGACTATGCCCTGTACATCCTCGATACCGACGGCACCGTGCGCAGCTGGAATGCGGGCGCGGAGCAGCTGAAGGGCTACGCCGCCAGCGAAATCGTCGGCCGGCATTTCTCCATTTTCTACCCGCCGGAAGAACGTGCCGCCGGCAGGCCCGCGCAGGCGCTGGCTGCGGCCGCGCGCGAAGGCAGCTTCCAGGCCGAAGCCGAGCGGCTGCACGCGGACGGTTCGCGTTTCCGGGCGGCGATCCATATCAGTACGTTGCGCGACGAACGGGGCGGTGTGCTGGGGTTTGTCCAGCTGACGCGCGACATCAGCGCGGCCAAGGCAGCCGAGGCCGCGCTGCGCCAGAGCGAGAACCGGCTGCGGCTGCTGTACGAATACGCGCCCGTCGGCATCGTGCTGGCCGACCTGGACGGCCGGCTCACGTTCGCCAACCGCACGTTTGTCGACATGTCCGGCTACGGCGCGGAAGAGCTGGTCGGACTGGCCTACCTGGACCTGTCGGTTGCCGAGGAGGCTTCCGCTACTGCCGAGCTGATGCGCAAGCTGTTCGGTGGCGAGGTGGCGCGGGTGCGGCGCGAGCGCCGCCTGCGCCGCAAGGACGGCAGCGCCTTCTGGGTGCGCATTACCGCCGGGGTGCTGCTGAACGAGCAGGGCCGGGCCGAATACGCGATCGGCGTGTTCGAGGACATTACCGACCAGCGCCGCGCCGAGGAAGCCATGCGGCGCAGCGACGAGCGCTTCCGCGCCACGTTCCAGAATGCGCCGCTGGGCATCTTCGAGGCGGCGCTCGACTGCCGCATCCAGAACGTCAATACGAAGCTGCTGGAGATGCTGGGCTACCGGCAGGAGGAGCTGGTCGGCATGTCGCTGCTGGAGATCACGCATGCGTCCGACCTGGAGCCGACCATGCAGCTGTTCGGCCAGCTGCGCACCGGCGCGATCGACCATTACGTCCTCGAAAAACGCTACCTGCGCAAGGACCGCTCGTTCGTGTGGGTCAAGGTGACGATGTCGCTGCCGCAGCAGGACGGCCGGCCCCAGTACAGCATCGCGATCGTGGAAGACATCACCGAGCGCAAGAAGGCGCAGGAGGACCTGCGCCGGGCGATGGAGCAGTCGTATCACCTGGCCAACCACGATTCGCTGACCGGACTGGCGAACCGGGCCCAGTTCACCGACCGGATGCGCGACGCGCTGGCGTATGCACGCCGCGACGGCCACATGGTGGCGCTGCATCTGCTGGACCTGGACCGCTTCAAGTCGATCAACGACAGCCTCGGCCATCATGTGGGCGACCTGCTGCTGCAGGCGGTGGCTGAGCGCATCACGTCCCATATCCGCGCGACCGACCTGGCGGCGCGGCTGGGCGGCGACGAATTCGTCGTGATCCAGACCCACCTGGCCGACCCGTCGGCAGCGGGCGCCCTGGCGGAAAAGCTGGTCGACGAGCTGAGCCGGCCGTACCTGCTGGACGGGCGGGAAACGCAAAGCGGCGCCAGCATCGGCATCGCCCTGTACCCGAACGACGCGGACAACGGCGAGCAGCTGATGAAGCTGGCCGACCTGGCCCTGTACGAGGCCAAGCACCGGGGGCGCTACAACTTCCAGCGCTACCGCGACGAGATGGGCGCGGCCGTGCGCGAGACGCTGCGGCTGGAACAGGAGTTGTTGGGCGCATTGCGCAACAACGAACTGTGCCTGCACTACCAGCCCCAGTTCGACATGCGCACGAACCACATCACGGGGATCGAGACCCTGCTGCGTTGGCACCATCCCCAGCGCGGCCTGCTGACGGCCGCCGAGTTCATCCAGGACGCGGAAAATGCCGGGCTGATGTTGCCGATCGGCGAGTGGGCCCTGCAGGCGGCCTGCAGCGAGTACCGCGGCTGGTTGCGCGCCGGATTCGATGCGCCGCTGACGTTGAACGTTTCGTCGCGCCAGCTGAAGCATCCACGCTTTCTGCCCGTACTGCGGCGGGTGCTGCAGGAAACGGGGCTGCCGTGTGCCCGGCTGCAGCTGGAGCTGCGCGAAAGCCTCCTGTTGGACCCGAAGTCGCCGCAAGCGTTCCTGCGCCAGCTGAAGAACAGCGGTGTCCGGCTGGCACTGGACAATTTCGGCACGGAACTGACGGCACTGTCCTCGCTGTCGCGCTACCCGCTGGACGTCGTCAAGCCCAGCCGCGCGCTGGTGCGCGAGTCGCTGTCGGGCGCACCGGAGAATTCGATGCTGGCGGCCATCGTCGGCGTGGCCCACGGCCTGAACATCCAGGTGTGCGCCGAGGGGGTCGAGACGGCGGCCGAGCTGGCTTCAGTGCGCAGCCACGGCTGCGATTCCGCCCAGGGTAACCTGCTCAGCACGCCCCTGGAGGGGCACGAGATGGAGCGGATGATCGGCGAGCATTTGATGTGATGTGGACCCGTATTGGCGCCGACAGCCGGTACCCAGGCTTGGGGTCTGTCCCTGAGCCTTCCCCACAAATTTCTGTTGTAAACGGAAGCGGAAGCTGTTAACTTTCAATCCCAAAAACGGCGCATGCATGGCTGTGTTAGCCCTTTTATTCGTAGCGACCAAACTGCGAATGAAAGGCACAGACCATGCATGCACAGCAAATCATACAGAAGTTTTTGGCCGATCAGTGCTCCGCGATGCACGCCAAACGGCGGAGATGCTTGGCCGATGCTGTCGAAGCGGCCCGCAGCGGCGGGCTGGCAATGATGGGAATGAGCAAGGCGCTAGAAAGTGAAGTAAGCCTACGCTATCGGATCAAGCGCATCGACCGCCTTCTAAGTAACGCTCACTTGGCCAAGGAGCGGGTAAGTATCTTCAAGGCCTTGGCGCACCACCTCCTGCCGCATCAGGAGCGCATTGCAGTGATCGTCGATTGGTCTGATTTGCTGCCGGATGTAAGTCAGCATTTGCTGCGCGCCGCCGTGGTAGTGGAGGGGCGTGCGATCACGATTTATGAGGAGCTGCATCCGACCAAGTCGTATGGCAGCAGACAAGTCCATCATCGTTTCCTGGAGACTCTACGGACGGTACTGCCTCCACACCGCAGTCCAGTGATCATCACCGACGCGGGCTTTCGGGGGACTTGGTTCCAGATGCTCGGCGAGCTCGGCTACGATTGGATCGGTAGAATTCGTAATCTCGACACCGTTCGCGTAGAAGGCACCACGAAGTGGCAGCCTTGCAAAGAGCTTTACCCTCACGCCACTAAGGTCCCACGCGATTTGGGAAGGTTCGAACATACCCAATCGCGCTTGGTGAAATGCCGTCTGACTTTGGTGAAGAAGTCGCCCCAAGGACGAAAGAAATTGACCGTCTTCGGCAATGACGCCGGCAGCCATCACAGCAACAAACAGCGTAAGGGACAATCCGAACCCTGGCTGTTGTCCGTCTCACCAGGGCTATCGAAGCTGCGTGCAAAACAGATCGTCGCGTTATACAGCTGTCGCATGCAAATCGAACAGACTTTCCGCGACCTCAAAAACCCGCGGTGGGGGATGGGGATTCGCCACAGTCAAACACGCCAACCCAAGCGTCTCGCCGCACTACTTCTTATCGGCACCTTGCTCAGCTTCGCCCTATGGATCATCGGCATCGTTGCGCAAAGTCGGGGCTATCGTATGCGCTACGGCAGCAAACCCAAATCCGCGAAAACTGTGTCGATCGTTTCCTTAGCTCGCCAATGGCTCGCCGACGTCAGGTATCGAAGGCTGACGCACAGCCAGCTCCACGAAGCTATGCAGGAGCTGGCTAGTCTAGTGCTCATCTATTAAAAATGAGGGGAAGGCTCAGGGTCTGTCCCTTCAGGGACTGACCCCGGTTTTCATCGGCTCGCCTGCCAACATGGGAAACCGGGGTCAGTCCCGGCGGGACAGACCCCAAGCGATTGCCGCGCCGGCCCTGCAGCCGGTCATGGCCCGCGGCGTCCCGGACACCACGCTAATCACCCGCCGCGCTATACTCGGGCCGTTTTTTTGACGCCCCGACCCCATGACCGCGAACCACGACGACGATGACGACCTGAGCCAGGAGCTGGGCCTGGCCGAACGAGGCATTGCCCTCGTCAAGATGGAAGGCAGGGTGTTCCTGCGCTTTGACGGCAACGTGGCCGAGGCGGGCCTGGAAGTGCCGTATGCGCTGGTGCCGGCGCAAGGCGTGCTCGCCAAGCCGTCCAAGTGGCGCAAGCTGGAACGCGATGCGCGTGCGCAGCTGATCCGCGAGCGGTCCGGCGAACGCGCGCTGCGCGAGCTGCACGACAGCGTGCGCGGGTTCGTCGCGGAGATGGCGCAGGAGTGCGACGACGTCGGCCTGCATGCCATGGACTTCCTGCACACGCTGGCCGACCTGCAGACGTCCGAGCCCGCCGGCGTCGTGTTCGACCGCATCCGCCAGCGCCTGGGCCACGCCGTCGAGCGGCAACGCGAGGAGCAGCACGCCGAGCGTACCCGGCAGAGCATCAACCTGGCCGAGTACCCGGCGTCGTTCGACGTGGCGCGGCGCCTGCCGCGCAAGTTCATCGCGCTGCTGGGTCCCACCAATTCGGGCAAGACGCACAAGGCGATGGAAGCGCTGGCCAAGGCCGGCAGCGGCGTCTACCTGGCGCCGCTGCGCCTGCTGGCGCTGGAAAACTACGAGCGCCTGCTGGAAGTCACGCAGCACGGCAAGCCCCTCGCCGTCAGTCTCGTCACCGGGGAGGAGCGCCGCATCGCCGAGGGTGCCACGCACGTGGCCAGCACCGTCGAGATGCTGGACACGCGCACGGCCGTGGACGTGGCCGTCATCGACGAGGTCCAGATGCTGGCCGACCGGGATCGCGGTGCCGCCTGGACCGCCGCCGTGTGCGGCGCGCCGGCCCGGACCGTCTACCTGGTGGGCGCGCCGGAAGCACGCCGGGCCATCGAGGCGCTGGCCGAGCGGCTGGAATGTCCGCTGGAAGTACATGTACTCAAGCGCAAGGGGCCGCTGGCAATGGAGCCGGGGCCGGTGCGCAAGGTCAAGAACCTGCGTCCCGGCGATGCACTGATCGCGTTTTCCCGCCGCGACGTGCTGATGTGGCGCGACATGGTAGCCGAGCAGGGCCATTCGGTGGCGACCGTGTACGGCAACCTGTCGCCGGAGGTGCGGCGCGCGCAGGCACAGCGCTTCCGCGACGGCAGCGCCGACATCGTCGTGGGCACGGATGCCATTGCGATGGGCCTGAACATGCCGATCGCGCGCATCGTCATGACGGCCACGGTCAAGTTCAACGGCTACGAGGAAGAAGAGATTCCCGCCGCGCTGGCGCGCCAGATCGCCGGCCGGGCAGGGCGCTACGGCATCCACGAGGAAGGGCTGGTGGCGGGCATGGATGCCGAGACGCATGAGGTGATGCGCTCGCTGCTGAAGGAAAAACCGACGCCGCTGAACACCAGCGGTTTCTCGGTGGCGCCCACCCTGGAGCACCTGCACCGTATCGCCGCGGTGACCGGCGAGACCTCGCTGGCCAAGCTCCTGAAACGCTTCATCCACAATATCGACGTGCCGGACGGCTTCTTCTATCCCCGCATCACGGAAGACCAGAAGGAGCGCGCCGAGTGGCTGGACACGCTGGCGCTGACGGTGGCGGAAAAATTCACCATGTCGCTGGTGCCGGTCGCCACCAAGGTGGCGTCATTGCAGAGCGCGTGGGAACACTGGGCCGTGTCATTGTCGAAGAAGCGCATCACGCGGCTGAAGCCGGACGAGCACATGCTCCACTACATGACGCTGCAGGAAGTGGAAGATACATGCCGCATGTATTCGGCCTATGCGTGGCTGGGCTACCGGTTGCCGGAGTACTTCCCGGACGTGGAACTGGCCCAGCAGCTGTCGCGCGAGGCCTCCGAGCGGGTCGACTCGATGCTGCAGGACCAGAATGCCTCGGCGCGGCGCCGGCAGCCGCGCCGGCAGCCGCGCCGGCAGCGCTGACGCTGCTGTTCCTGGCGCGCCCCGGCGTTCTGTGATAACGTTTTCAGGATAAGAACACTGGAGACGACATGACCCCGAGCGCTGCCCGCCTCGACCTGGTGGATGCCCTGCGCGGCTTCGCCATCGCGTCGATCATGCTGTTGCACAATATCGAGCATTTCGACCTGACGCACGTGCCCGCCGGCCAACCAGGCTGGCTGGCCAGCCTGGACCGGCAAATATGGGACAGTGCGTTCTTCCTGTTCGGCGGCAAGTCGTACGCCATCTTCGCGCTGCTGTTCGGCGTCACGTTCCACCTGCAGTTCAGCGCCCGCGCCGCGCGCGGCGAGGACTTCCGGCCGCGCTTCGTCTGGCGCATGGCGCTGCTGCTGGCGTTCGGCCTGTTCAATTCGCTCTTCTACCAGGGCGACATCCTGACCTTGTATGCCGTGCTGGCACTGGCATTGCTGCCGGTGGCACGCCTGCGCGATGGCCTCGTGCTGGCGACAGCGCTGATCCTGCTGCTGCAACCGGCCGCATGGCTGGCCCTGTTGCAGGCCCTGCCGGCGCCGGCGGCGACGTTGCCCGATCCGGCCTCGTGGGCGTACTTCGGCCGCGCCAACGAGTATCTGGCCAACGGCACACTGGCGCAGGTCTGGCTGGGCAACCTGACGAACGGCAAGGAAGGCGTGCTCCGCTGGAGCTGGGAGAACGGCCGGCTGTTCCAGATTCCCGCGCTGTTCATGCTGGGCATGCTGGCGGCGCGACAGGGGCGCTTTGCGTTGTCCCACGCGAACCGCGTGTTCTGGCGCCGCGCGCTGCTGCTGGCCGTGCTGGCGTTCGTGCCGCTGTACCTCGTCAACGACCAGCTGGGGCGGTGGATTGCCGCCGAGGGCCTCCGTCGCCCCGTGACCGTGATGGTGGAATCGTGGATGAAGCTGGCTTTCATGGTCGTGCTGGTGGCACTGTTCGCGCTGGGATTCCATGCCGCCCGCGGGACCCGCGTGCTGCGCGCGTTCGCGCCGCTGGGGCGCATGAGCCTGACCAGCTACGTGGTGCAGTCGCTCGTCGGCACCACGCTGTACTACGGCTTCGGCCTGGGCCTGTACCGCGTCACGGGCGCCACCGCTTGCCTGGCGATCGGCCTCGCGCTGGCCTTGCTGCAGGGCTGCCTGTGCGCCTGGTGGCTGCGGCGCTACCGGCAGGGGCCCCTGGAGGCGCTGTGGCACCGCGCCACGTGGCTCGGCGCACCTGCGCCGGCCGTGCGTGCATCGCGGACGGGCATCTGACTCATGAGTCACCTCTGCTTTCTCGATCACTCCGGTTCGTGCCACCTCACGCGGCCGTTGCCGGCCTCGTTCAGGCGCGCGACCAGCGCGGCCGCGCCCGTTTCCGGCAGGTTGAAGGTTGCGCGCACGTCGTCCCCATGCAGCACCTCGTCCAGGGTGGCGCCGGCCCCGTCCAGCTCACGCCGCAGCAGGCCTTCCAGCGCATACGGCACGCTGCAGTGCAGGATCCTGGACTTGACGATGGCAACGCGCTCGGCCGTCAACAGGGCCTGCGCGACGCTGTCCGTGTAGGCCCGCACGAGCCCGCCGGCGCCCAGCTTGACGCCGCCGAAGTAGCGCACCACCGTCGCCAGCACGCCTTCCAGGTCCTGGTGGCGCAGCACGTCCAGCATCGGGCGTCCGGCTGTGCCGCTCGGTTCGCCATCATCGACGGCCGCCGATTGCCCGCCCGCCAGCAGTGCCCAGCACACGTGCGCCGCGCCCGGGTGCCGGGCCTTCAGCTGGGCAACCACGGCCTGGGCGGCGCCGCGGTCCGTCATCGGCTGGACGCAGGCCAGGAACCGGCTTTTCTTGATGGTCAGGTCGGCGCAGCAGGGCGCGGCAAGGGTGTGCGGCATGACGGCAACTTCGATGGATGAAGTGGCGATTGTACCGGGCGCCCGTACAGCCGTGCAGGCGACCCCGCTTCGTTAGCCAATTCCAATCGCTCAGGTGTATGCCGCCATGCTAACGTGAAGCCCGCCCGGGCATGGCCGCCCGGTAAGCCACGGAAAGGAGGCACCATGCGTACCATCGACGAACGCCGCAGCGACATGGCAACGGCCCACGTCATCGACCATGGCGTGACGGTCGCCTGCACGCACGGCTGGCGCTACGCTGCCCATTACCTGGAGAACCAGGGTGTGGCGGTGGCCACGATCCGGCGCGTGCTGCTGGGTGACGGCAGTGCCCGCGCCGGCGCCACTTGCACGCCAAGGTGGTATGGCGTGCCAGCCCGGGAGCGCGACAGCCTGCCCGACGCCAAGGCCTGAGTCCGGTCGCGTTCAGCGCACCAGTTCGCCATCCTGTACGGCCCTGCCGGCCGGCGTCCGGCGCGCATCGCCACGGCGCCGGTTCGGGTCGTACAACACGCGCATGATGGTGGACGTGCCGACGCTGTGCATGCGCAGGAACTCCTCGGCATAGTGGCGGTCGTGCCGCGCCAGCAGTACCAGGGCCTGGTCGATGATCGTTGCCAGTTCGACGTTGCTGCGAGGCGAGGGGGCGGTTGGACAGCGCGCCGAGACCTGCGGCATCGAGCGGCGCAGCCGGTCCTGGTCCGACGGGGGCTGGCGCGCATCGGTACCCCGGCGCGCCCCGCCCTGGGACAGCACGCGCAGTGCCACGTGCCGGGGCACCTCGCGCATGCGCATGTGGCGCCACGCCTTGACGCAACCCCACAGGACATCGATGTCGAGTCCGGCTGCGACGGCAAGCGCCGTCTGCTGGTCCTTGCGCTGATCGTCGGTCATCTGAGCCTCGCAACGGTCGTTGAAGTCTCGCAGGTACCGCCCATCGAGCCGTAGGACGCCCCGGCGGCAGCGGTGGCGATGGCGTGACCTTAGCACGTAAGCGGTGTGCCGTTCATAGAATTTGGCAATGGCTGGCGGCCAGCCGAAAAAAAGGCCCTGCACTGGCAGGGCCCGGGCCGGCGCCGTGGGTCAGCCGACCCGGCGGCGGCGCAGCGCGGCCAGCGCCACGAGACCAACGCCCAGCATCATGTAGGCCTCCGGTTCCGGCACCGCCTGCAGCGGCGCCGCATCGATGCGCACGGCCACGTCGGCCAGGCGTGAATCGAGGAACAGCGCGTCGGAGAACGTCAGCGCGGTCGTGCCGATGCCGATCACGTCGAAGCGGATGTGTGCCAGGGCGCCGCCGCCGCTGACGCCGGCCGTCTGGCCGATCAGCGAGTTGTAGACGAACGAGACGGCACCGGTCGTGTTGTCGATGCTGTCGTAGCCGCCGACCGTATTGCCGCCCGTACCCAGGAAGGCGCCTTCCGTGACGGCCGTCGCGCGCAGGATGGCCGGGTCGAACGACAGCGAGAACTGGTAGCCGTACAGGTCGCTGACATCGGCGATCAGCACGCTCAGGTCGACGGTGGAGCCGCGTACGGCCGGGTTCGGCGAGGCGCTGACGGACAATACGGGAGCGGCCGATGCCTGCGCGGATGCGGCACCCAGCAGCAGCGCGATCGTCAGGCGGTGATTCCAGGCTTGCCAACTTTTCACATTACTCTCCTTTGCCCCAGGCGCACGCGGCCGGGGGGCGTTGATGGACCCGCCGGCGTTCCGGCGGGAAGTCTGCCAGGGCAGCGGGCCGCTGGCCCGCTGCCCTGCGGTGCCGGGTCAGCTGCAGGCCGTGCCCTTGGCGACGTGCTGGGAGACACCGGAGAGGTCGCGGATGTCGACCACGCCATCGCGATTGACGTCGGCCCGGCTGTCGTAGCCGGGTTGACCGGTGCGTTTGCCCAGCGCCCCGCGCACGACACCCAGGTCGCCGCAGTCGACGCTGCCGTCGGCATTGACGTCGCCCGCCAGGCGGATCGCGAAGTTGGCGTTCGACACGTCAAAGAACACATTGCCGATGGCCTCGACCTTGATGCGCGCCGTCTTCGAGGCGAGTGCCGGCAGGGTGACCGCCTTGCTGCCCGAATTTGGCGTGCTTGCCGCCAGCACGTGCGGGAACGTCTTGCCGCCGTCCACCGACAGCGTGATGCGCACGTTCTGCGTATTGACGGGCGCCGCGTTGGTATTGGCGACGCTCCACGTGACCGTCTGGGTCGAGCCCGAGTCCACCGTGGCCGCGGCGTTGTGCGACGTTACCCGGAACGGACCGGCTTCGGGTGCCAGCGTCAGGCGCGTGCTGGCGCTGCCCACGCCACCCTGGCCATCGCGGGCCGTCACGCGGAAGTTCAGCGCGCGCGGGTTGACACCCGGCAGGCCAACGTAGTCGGCCGTCGGCAGGAACTCGGAGAAGCAATCGATGTCGGCCGCCGTCGGGTTCGAGGCCGGCGTGGGGCAGGCCCCCGTCTCCGCGTTCGTATTGTTGGCCAGGATCTGCGCGATGTCGGGGAACACGCGGGTCGGATCGGCGGTCACGTGGTTCTCGCCCGGCGAGTTGTACTGGATCGTGCCCGCGCTGGTGACGACGGCGCGGATGCCGAACTGGCGGAACAGGGGGCCGTTGGTCTTCGTGTTGTCCAGCAGGCCCGTGCCGCTGTTGCCGCCGCGGTCGTTCTGCTCCCACAGATAGGTCAGCGGATCGCCATCCGGATCCACGGCGCTGCCGGTCAGGGCGAACGGCGTGCGCAGCGGGATCGTGTAGCCCGCCGCGACCGTGACGACAGGGGGCTGGTTGCCCGTCGCGGAGACCTTGCCGCCCCGAGCCGTCGGGCCGCCGGCCGTGATTTCACCGACGATGGCGCTGCAGCCGCCCGTGCAGTTGACGATCTCCAGCTGCGCCACGTTGGTCCCGGCGAACGCGCCGCTGAACGTTGCGGTGAAGCCCGTGTCGGAAACGGCGCTGATGGCGACGGTGCCGCCCGCCGGCCAGCCGTCGATACTCTGGATCGCTTCCTTCAGGGCGCCCACGTTGTAGTTGCGGCCCCGCACGATCGGCGCCGACAGCTTGCCGTTCCAGCGCACCTGGAACTGCTGGCCGTCGCTGGCGAACTGGCGCAGCACCACCATCTGCAGTTCGTTCAGCACGCTTTCGGCGCTATTCACGTAGGTGACGACCTCATCGAAGCTGCGTTGCGACCAGTAGGGATCGCTGTGCGGCTGCAGGTTGTCGGTGCTGCAGATGCCGGCATAGGCCATGATGGACGAGCCGCTGCCCGGTTCCACGGAGGTCTCGTCGTTGCGGTTGCCGCCGCTGCAACTGGAGTTCACGCCGTTGAACGTGTGGTTGCCGGCGAACTGGTGGCCCAGTTCGTGGGCCACGTAGTCGACCGCGAACAGGTCGCCGACCGGGGTCGGCACGCCTGTGCAACCCTGTGCCTTGGCGCTGGCGCCCACGACGCCCAGGCTGGCGATGCCGCCGCCGTTCAGGCCCAGTGCGATGTGGCCGACGTCGAAGTTGCTGGCACCCGCCAGCAGGCCCGTGACGATGCGGTTGCGGCCGAGCAGGCTGCTGCCGCAGCTGGCAGCCTGGCTGGGGGTGTAGCAGGCGGTGGGGCCGCAGGGCCCGTTGGCGCCCGTCATCTCGGCTGCAGTATTCAGATTCAGCTTGTCGGTGGCGTCGATCAGCACCAGGCGGATCGAGGTCTCGTCTTCATAGATCTGCGTGACGCGGTTGATCAGCGTGACCTTGGCCGCCGTGACGTTGGCGGCGCCGAAGTAGCTGGCGTAGGACGGGTCGGAAACCAGTGCCAGCCGGTAGGTGCGCAGCTGGGTGCCGGTACTGGCTTCCACTGCCGCGCCTTCGCGTACGACGTGGTAGGCGGCCGTGCTGGCGTTGCGGCCGTCGGTGGCCGTCACCTCGTAGGCACCCGGCGTGCCGTTCGGCTCGGCCGTCAGTGTCGCCTTGACGGTGCCGTCCTGGTCGGCCGTGGCCGTGACGGTACGCAGCGGCGCGCTGTCGCCCTCGGCGCGCACGGTCAGGCTCACGCTTGCCCCCGGCGCGAAGCCGGCGCCCCGCACTTCCAGCGCCTCGCCCGGCTGGTAGAAGCCGCGCGTCAACGTCAGGCGCGCATCGGCAAGCGGCTTTTCCAGCAGCGGGCCGTGCTGGTTCGGCAGGTCGCGCCGGTGATAGCTGGCGTACAGGCTGTCGTCCAGGTGGTAGTACGGGTCGACGTACCAGCCGCCGGCGGGCGAGCGCACGGAGGCGTGCAGGCCGAGTGGCGTGATATCCATGCGCAGCGTCGCGCCCGGGTCGTCCACGCCCTTGCCCTTGTAGGTCTTGATACCAGGGTGCTTCGCCGCCAGGCCCGGCTCCATCACGGGCGACTCGACGATGACGAAGCGCTGGTAGCCCCCGTCCGGATGGGGCAGCGAAATCGTTTGCTCGCCAATGACGGCGCCGTCACGACGTTCCATCGGTGCGCCCGCGGTCAGGGACTGCATGCCACCCTTGTCCAACGCGGCGGCGTGGAACTTGCGTGGCTTGACCGACAACTGGCGACCGCCCCCGACGGTGAGCGACTCGGACGGCACCGGCACGCTTTGCCAGTATGCGGCTGCCGCCTGCGTGGACACCGGCGCCGTGGCCTGGGCCGCCTGGGCCGGGGCGAGGGCGGCGGCCCACCCGAGGGCGATGCATAGGGCAAGGGTGGTTCGTGCACCGGGGCCGCGCTTGTGTGGCCGGTTCAGCCCATCGGGTGCGGACGGGGGCGAAAGCTTGGTTCTCATGCAGTGTCCTTTCGGGTATCGGATTCTCTACACATCAGTGGCCGTGCCTGTGTTGTGGTTCTGGTCCTGATGACGGCCGGCATTGGCGTGCCCCGCCCGTTGTACGAACGGCTTGTATTTAAGGCAACGGCCAAGTATTGCCGAATTGTCCAGGCCTCACAACCGTATTTGGCGTGGTGTTGTAAAGAAGGCAAACCTATTGCGCAGCAGCCGAAGTTGGTCTATGAGCCGGGCCGGGCGGTGCCGAGCGTCGTGGGTCAGCGCGCCGGAAATGCCGCGCGTTATGTTAATTGTGTGCGCGACATCAAATAACCGGTCTGCTAAGCTGACCTTGGCAGTAGGGATCGTGAATTTTCTGATGGGATAGGAGTCTGCCATGTGGACAAGACTGATATGTGCGGCGGCGCTGGGCGCGGCAGCGGCCTCGGCGTCGGCGGAAACATTATGGGAGTTCAGCTATACGGGCTTCCACAACAGGGAAGCCAACGTCTTCGACCCGACCTTGCGCTTCAGCGGCGCGTTTTCCGGGACCGATGCCGACAGCAACGGCGAGCTCGATATCACCGAATTGACGCATTTCAGCTGGGATAATCGCCTGTACGTCGACCGCGGCGGCCGGCCGTGCGGCGCCAGCCAGTGCGAGCTGAACGGCTTTACCTACGACCTGCGGCTGGGCCAATTGAACTTCTCCTCGCACTGGGCGTACGAGGACGAGGCATCGCGCTCGTCGGGGTCCACGCAGGCGGGGGCGCAGCTGAGTTATTTCGGCTATACGCCGGGCGGTAGCGTGTCGTCGCATTACCTGTGGACCCCTGCGACGCAGTTCGCCATCAATCCGCCGCCGATTCCGGAGCCTGCGGCAATCTGGCTGCTGGGCGCCGGGCTCGCAACGGTGGCAGCTTGCGCGGGGCGCGGCAGGCCTCGCCGACAAGGCGGTCCAACAAAACGTTGCTGATTTTATATTGCAGCCGACCATTACGGGCCGCGCCGCTACTATAATTGCTGACGTTTTCACCAGAAATGATAAATGTCACTTAACTTATAGGAGTAGCCATGCTGCGAAAGGTCATTGGTGCCATGGCGCTGTGCGGGGTGGCCGCAACCGCATCGGCCGAAACACGGTGGGACTTCCGGTTCGAGGGTTTTCTCAACACCACGACAAATGTATTCGAGCGAAACGAAGGATATAGCGCGACGTTCATGGGGTCTGACACCAACGGTGACGGCATCGTTCGCCAAAACGAATTGACGGGGTTCTTCTTCAACGATTCGGAATTCACGGACGTGGATTGGCACTATTGCCTGGTGACCAAGTGCGAGCTTGAAAACTTCAGTTACGACCTGCGCACCCGCGAGATGGGCGGCAAGTTACAGTGGGATTACCACGACGCCTGGAGCGGCGGTGCCGTCCATATCGATTTCGGCAAATACGTCTACGCCAGCGGATTCGGTTCAAGGGCGACAGCGGTACGAGCTATCTGTGGACCGACCAAACCCGTCTCCTGATCACGGCGGTACCGGAGCCGGACACCATTTGGATGATGGGTGCCGGTCTTGTGGCAGTCGGGGCCGCCGTGCGGCGGCGCAAACGCTGAATCGGGTTGCGGCAGCGCTGCCATGCGAATCGCAGCGGCGGCAAGAAAGGCTCTGTGCCCCGGTCGCAGTGAAGTAGCCCATCGGTACTTAGATGACGCTGAGCATCAGCGCTACGCGCAGGAAATGCTGCGGCAGCGCAACCAGGCTGACATCCAGCACGTGTCGCCAGCCCAGGTAATTGGGCAGGTGCCGGCTGGCGAGACCGGGGGCCGATGGGAGCACAGGCCTGCACGGGGCGTCAGGCAGAACCGCACGCGGCGGGCGAGGGCGCCGGCACATCGGGGCGCTTGATCCCTGGCTTGCGCCGCAGCGCCAGCAGCGCCAGCAAGGCCAGCCACAGCGCCACCATGGCCTGGGCGAAGACATCGCCGACGCGGCTGTAGACCGTGCCGCCGCGCCCGGTCGGCACATCGCCGACCAGCATGGACGGCCCGCGCACCGTGCGCCGTTCGGCCACGATGCGCCCGTTGGCATCGCTCAGCGTCATCAGCCCCTGCGAGGCCGAGCGCGCCAGGGCAAAGCCGTTCTCGACACTGCGCACCACCGCCATGCGTCCATGCAGATACGCGTCCCGGTCGAAATCCCACGCCGGCACCAGCATCAGGCCAACATCGCGCCGGCCGTACAAGCGCAGGTCCTGGGCGAAATCCATATCCTTGCAGATGGCGACACCGGCGTCGCTGCCGCCGATCCGCGCGACCAGTTCGGCGGACCCGGGCACGTATTGCGCTTCCAGGCCCGGCACCATGCGCTTTTTCAAGTAGGTCCGCACCGCTTCATCGGGCCCGTACAGGGCCGCGATGTTCAGACGCCCACCCGTGGGCGCAGGGCCGTCGAGGCCGGCGACGATCACGCTGCCTGGCGGTGGTGCCAGCCTTGTGCCGGCCGCCAGCATTTTCTCCGGGACGACGATGGCTGCAGGTCGCTGGCTGGCAACGCTGGCGACCTGGCGGGCGAAGGCGGCCGCGATTTCCGGCCCTGCCGCGGGATCGCGCGGCACCCGGCCGGCATAGCGGTCGTCGCTCAGCAGGGCGATGCGCAGCGCGGGGCCGGACGGTTGCGCCAGCTGCCAGGCGCCGTACAGCAAGGCGGCCAGCATCGGCGCCGACCAGGCCAGCGCCGCCTTCGTGTCACGCGGGCTGACGTACAGCGTGGCCAGCCCGGCCGGGATCGCCGCCGCCAGGAACGTGAGGCCGGCAACGCCGGCCAGCGAAGCCGTTTGCAGCAGTGGCGCGACGTTGACCAGCGCATAGCCGAGGGCGCCGAAACTGCCGTTCGGCGCCGCCAGCCCATACAGGTATTCCGTGGCCGCGCTCATGGCCGCGAACCCGAGCACGGCCAGCCCGGCTGCGCAGCGGCGATGCAGCGCCCGCATGAACAGGACGGCCAAGGTGAACATCAGGGCCTGGTACGCCGCCAGGCCGTAGATCAGGGGCAGGACCCGGCCGTAGAACCACATCGGTCCGGCCTCGCCCAGCAGTCCGACCGCGAAGGCCAGCAGCGCGGCATGCCATGCGCGGGGCGCACGCAGCGCATACACGAGCAGCGGTACAGGCGCCACGAGGACCAGCCAGCCGAACTGCCCGGTGTCGCGGCTCACTGCCAGCAATACGCCCGACAGCAGCGCCGCGGCCATGCCTTGGATCGTCATGATGCGTCTCCTTCGAGGTAGATGCGCGCCGCCGAGCGAAGGCACAATGCCGTGAATGCCGGCCGCGACAGGTTGAATCGTCCGGAGCGGTGCAGGGCGACGAGTCCCTGCAATACTCCCCACACGGCCATGGCCAGTTCCAGCGGCGGCCCGGCGCGCACCAGGCCCGCCGCCTGGCCTTCGGCGAGGCGCCGGGCAAAGCCGCCGATGACGGGCGAATGCCCCGCTTCGAAATCTTCCGGGTAGACCCGTTCCGCTTGCGTCCTGAGCACGAACGCGGCGTCGAACAGCGCCGGTTCGTCCAGGGCGAAATCGACGAATGCCGTTGCGATGGCTTCGAACGCTTGCAACAGCGGCAACGGGGGCAGGGCCTGGATGCGGCGTTGCCACATGTCGAGCGCGTGGGCACCGACGGCTTGCAACAACGCGGCCTTGTCGGCGAAATGGCGGTACACGGCCATGGGCGTGATGTCCGCCTTGTGGCTTACTGCGCGCAAGCTTAATCCGTCCAGGCCTTTGGCTTCGAGTTCGGTGATGGCAATGGCAAGGATGCGTTCCCGGGTCGTCATGTATACACTGTATACTTGATTTTGCCCCTCTGTAAAAGTGATCGAGGCCAGCGTTGCCTTTTTAATACAAGTCTCGGCCGCGGCAGCTCGACATCGGCCGGCGGCAGGGTGGCGCGGTTGCATTGCCGTATCATCGTCAGGCAGGCACGATCGCCGGCTGGCGAGGTGGCCCGACAGGAGGGCAACGTGGACAGGACTGAACTGTATCAGGCGTATTACAACGAACATTCCGCCCAAGCGAAGCTGCACGAAGAGCAGCGCGAGCGGATCACGGGGATCGTCCTCACCATTGCCACCTTGCTGATCGGCCTGGTCACTTTCGCCAAGCTGGCACTCGTCGCCCTGGCCGCCTCCATACCCATCATCCTGCTGGGCGTGTATGGCTGGTTTTTTGCTGGAAAGCATTACGAACGGTTCAAATTTCATACCGCCGTGATGCGCAGGATCAGGCAGGAACTCGATGTAATGTACGCGGCGCGGGAGCATGTCGGGGCGTCGCTGGAAACGCTGCGCAGCGAAGCGGAAGCCTCGCACTACCGGCGATTCCGGTGGCCCGCCTATCGCAAAAGCTTGCGGCCTGCCCAGGGTGGGGCGGCCTCATGGATTGCGCGCCGGCGGCTGCACGTGTTCTGGGAAGGGATCCACTTGATGGTGGCCCTGATTGGCGTCGGCCTGACGATCGGCATTGTCGTGAAAAAGTTTGTCGTGGAGGAGCCGGAAATCACCCGGGTGCAGATCGTCGGCCCGACTGCTTGCGAACTCGCCCGGTCGGCGGCGTTGCGGTGTGCTCCCAGCACACAGCCTGGTCCCGCCGGCAAGCACTGACAGCAGGCGTGTTACGGATTGGCGCTCCGATCCGGGTAATCGATCGCTGCCGTTCGCCTGACGTCCCAGAACAAGGGCTTCCAGTCGATCTCCCGGCCGTCGATACGGACGGGGCCAGCCAGCCACATCAGCGGTAGGACGGGTTTGGGCACGCTCGACGAGAACGAGACGGTCGAACCGAAGCGCAGTGCCCCCAATGCCCAACCCATCAATTTTTCTTCCGGAATCGGGTCCAACGCGGCGCCGTCCTGCCCGCGCTTGGCATCGCGGCGCCGTTCTAGAAACGAGGACACCAGTTGCCGGCCCAGATGGGTGCAGATTTGTAATGCTTCATCACGCCGGCCCGACCAGAACTGATCGGACTGAAAGGCAAGGGGGCGGATCAGGCTGTCGATTTCATGCCGGATTTCGTCATCGGTCGAGTTCGCGAGATCCTGCAGGCGACTGAATGCGTCGTTTTGCAGGAAATCGTAGTGATAACTGGCCGTCGCCGGTCGCAGCTGGATATTCTGCAGCCGCTCGCGCTTACTGAACAACCGGCCGGCAATGAGACCCGCGTCGCTCGTCACGGCGTAACGGAAATGGATCTGGCAGGCGGCGTTTCTCAGTCCGCTGTTCTTGCAGATATTGTTCAGTCGCCGGACCAGTTCGACGCCGCTCCACAAACCGTCCTCATACACGAAAATGATGTCCTTGCCGATGCCGTCGATGCAATCGGGTTGTTCCGGGTCGTATTCGATGACCTGGCTGGCGGGATACAGTTTCTCGAGGATCATCTTGACGTTCAACGAACTGCTGCCCGGCTCGGGATCGCGGAAATAGGCGTGGACGACCTTCAGTCCTGCGAATTCCGCTTCCGGTACCAGGAATGCGCTGCGCAATTCGTCGTCCGCTACGACTCTCAGCAACTTGAGCAGGTTGGTGCCGATCCAGCGCACACCCAAGGCGTCGAATTGCTGGGCCCACGCGTCCGGATGAAGGCTGCGGATCGCCGACTTTTCCCACTGGTAGGTAGCGTGCGTCAGCCAGTCCAGCTTGCGCTTCCTTAATTCGTCGAAGATCAGCTTGACGAGGACGTCCAGGCTGTTGGCCTTGTGCAGCCGGATGCCGACCTGAGCCAGCCTGGTAACGTCGATGGCAACGTGCGCCTGTACGATGATGGCCGAGTAGTCGCCGTCCGCCAGCAGGTCGATCAACTGGTCGGTTCGCGTGTTGTAATCGACCGGTTCCTCATGTTGCTTGCGGGCGGAGCGGCGTTCGCAGACTGGATAAATTTCGACCTGTCGCTCCCATCCCATGCACGCCTTTTCGGCGATGCGCCGCAGTACGCTCTCGGCATCGGCGGTCTTGATCACGAGGAGGAGCTTGCCGGCCATGTCACGCTCTTCAAGGCCGGGATGCGTGCCGGGCAGCCTCGCTGGCCAGGCCAGCGGGAATCATGACCTTGCGCAGTTCGTCCAGGCTCATTCTGGCGACGGCATACTGGACCATCGCGCGCAGTTCCAGCAGTTCAGGCAGCTCGTCGGAGGCGGTCGGGGTGACGGCCGGCACTCCGGGCCGGCGAATGCTGTAGACGATATCCGCGCCAGCTTTGCCGCACAGCTGCAACAGCCCCGCCAACCGCATGTCGACGAACCGGCTCAGGGCTCCTGGGCCTGTCGGGATTCCGGTGACGCGACGCAGGTTGAGCGACGGGAAGTGTTGGCCTATCAGATCGCCCAGCTGGGAGCCGGTGATCTCTGCCTGAGGCGACCCCAGCAGGAGGCCTTGCAAGTCTCGCACGACCGCATCGACTGTCGCGTTTTCCATGGTTCGGTTCCCTCTGGATAAGGGGCACCTATAACCATAAGTGCCCCCTATGTTGATCGTTAAGGATTAACGATAATGTGAAGCCGGATTAGCGGCATTCGTCAGCTTGGCAATCGTGCCTGCCAGGATCGAGATCGGAACGGTAGAGTAGCTGCGGGTGTACCGCACTTTGCAGGCGCCCTGTCCGGTAATCGTCGATGCCCGTCAGTAAAGGTAAGCTTCATATGCTTCCTAACGAAGGTAAGATTGAACAAAAAAAACACTCTTGGCGACAAATGCCGGCATTGGAGTCGAGCCAACGCCGCGGTACTGAGTCAGCGGAGAGACCGATCAGCCATCCAGCAGTTACACCAGCCCTCCGGAATCGTACGATTGTAGGATCCCTGCTGCAAAAATCAGTGTAGTCTTGTCGCCGCCGTTTGCAAAATGGCTGATGTGGCGTAATTGCACTGACAGCGAACGGCCGGCTTGGCAATGCTCATCAGGGCGCGAATGCCCGACGAAGAGGAAATGAAGGCAAAAACAAAAACGCCAACCCGAAGGTTGGCGTTCTTGAAGAATCTTGGTAGGCCGTGCGGGATTCGAACCTGCGACCAACGGATTAAAAGTCCGCTGCTCTACCAGCTGAGCTAACGACCCAAGGTACAACACAACTTTGCAAGTGGTAGGCCGTGCGGGATTCGAACCTGCGACCAACGGATTAAAAGTCCGCTGCTCTACCAGCTGAGCTAACGACCCTCCGAAAGAAGCGGGATTATAGGATGCCCCGGCCGTCGTTGTCAAATGCTGTCGAGCAAATCCGTTGGACCGACGGCATCCATTCCGCTGCCGTCCGCGTCACTTGCTGCCCAGGCGTTCCTTGGCCGTGCGGGCCGCCGTCGTGTTCGGGTAGTTCTTGACGAGGTCCTGCAGCGTCTTCTTGGCGTTGTTGACCGCTTTCAGCTCCGTCTGGCAGCTGGCGATGTTGAGCATCGCGTCCGGGGCCTTCGGGCTGTCCGGGTAGTTCTTGATGACCTGCTGCTGCGCCAGGATCGCGTTCTTGCAGTCGCGCTGTGCGTAGTACGCGTTGCCCAGCCAGTACTGCGCGCCGGCGGCGTAGGCCGAACCGGGGTAGCGGCGCACGAAGTTCTGCAGGGACGTGGCGGCGGCCTCGTAGTTGCCTTCCTTGAACTGCTGCATGGCGGCGTCGTAGGCGTTCTGTTCGCCCTGGTCGACGGAGGCGGTCTTGCCGTCGATTTCCACCTCGCGCGGCTCCAGCTTGCGCAGGCGTGCGTCCAGGTCGGCGTAGAAGTCCTTCTGGCGCTTGGTGGCGATGGTGATCTCGTTTTCCAGCACTTCCAGCTGGCCGCGCAGGCGGGCGATCTCCTGCATGGTCTGCTCGTGCTGGTTCAGCATGTCGAGCGTGACGCTTTTCTCGGCCTTCGTGTCGAGGCGGGCATTGAGGTCCTTGGTCAGCGCTTCGACCTTGGCACGCAGATCCAGGATGGCGCGGCGCGCTTCGTCGTCGTCGAAGACGCCGGCGGTCGCATGCAGGGACAAGCCGGCAAATGCCAGCGCGAGGGCCGTCTTGGCGAATTTCATCATGTTTCTCTACGCTTTCAAATAAAAAACGGGACAACACGCAGTATAGCCGCGCATTGCCCCGTTGTACCCTTGAAAGGGATTTGTGCCGCAGGGATTACTTGTAGACGATGTCAGCACGGCGGTTCTGCGCCCATGCTTCCTCGTTGTGGCCTTCGGCTTTCGGTTTTTCCTTGCCCAGCGAAACGGCTTCGATCTGGCCTTCCGGTACGCCCAGGGCGGTCATCGCGCGGCGCACGGCTTCGGCACGCTTCTGGCCCAGCGCCAGGTTGTACTCGGCGCCGCCGCGTTCGTCGGTATTACCCTGGATCAGGATCTGACGGTTGGTGTTCTTGGTCAGGTACTGCGAGTGGTTTTCCACGACCGGCTTGCCGTCTTCACGCACAACGTAGCTGTCGAAGTCGAAGTAGACGCTGCGGTTGGCCAGCACGCCCTTCGGATCGTCCAGCGGGTCGATCGACTTGGTTTCCACCGGCGCGACAGTGCGGGTCGGCTCAGCCTGGGCGGTCGGTTCCGCCGGCTTGCTTTCCACTACCGGTGCCGGTTCGGTCACTTTGACGGGCGACGAGCAAGCAGCGAGCAGGGCTGCGCTGGTGATGATGAAGGCGAGACTTTTTACGTTACGCATTTTATTTCTCCTGGTCGTTGTGAAAGGTATTGTGCTGCTTTACTTCATGAAAGGACCCCAGGTGGGCTCCTTGATTGCTCCCGCCTGGATCGTCAGGCGTTGCTTGACCCGGCCATCCACCGACACGACCGCCAGCGCCTTGCGTCCGCCCGATTCGGTCGAGTACAGGATGTACTTGCCGTTCGGGGCGAAGCTGGGGGCCTGGTCGTTCGTGTTGTCCGACAGACGTTGCTCCTGGCCGCTGGCCAGATCCATCACATACAGCTGGAAGTTGCCGGAGCGCCGGGAAATATAGGCCAGCGATTTCCCGTCGGAGGAAACGCGCGGGCTGATGTTGTAGCTGCCGCTGAACGTGACGCGCTGGGCATCGCCGCCGTTGACGCTCATGCGGTAGATCTGCGGCCCGCCGCTGCGGTCGCTGGTGAAGTAGATCGACTGGCCGTCGGCGGAGAACTGCGGCTCGGTGTCGATGCCGGTGCTGTTGGAGACGCGGCGCAGCCCGCCGCCGGTGGCGTTGGCGACATAGATCTGTGTATTGCCCGTCTTCGACAGGGCCACGGCGATCTTGCTGCCGTCCGGCGACCAGGCCGGCGCGGAGTTGCTGCCGCGTTCGTTGGCGATCACGGTGCGCTGGCGCGTAACGAGGTTCTGCACGTAGATCACGGGCTTCTTCTGTTCGAACGACACGTAGGCCACCTTGGTGCCGTCGGGCGACCACGACGGCGAGATGATCGGTTCGTTCGACGACAGCGCCAGCTGCACGTTTTCGCCGTCCGCGTCCGCCACTTCCAGGCGGTACGAGCGGCCCTGCTGCGTCACGTAGGCGATGCGGGTGGCGAAGATGCCGCGCACGCCGGTCAGTTTTTCATACACGTCGTCGGCGATCTTGTGGCCGGCCAGGCGGGTGAACTGCGGCGCCGCCTGCTGGTCCAGCTGCGACAGCTTGCTGTTCTGCACCGTCGACATCAGCTTGTAGCGCACGGCAAAGCTGCCGTCCGCCGTCTTTTGCACGGTGCCCACGACCACGGCATCCGCGCCTTTCGATTTCCAGGCCGACAGGTCGACGTTGTTGACGTCGGTAATCGTGCCCGCGTCGATGACCTTGAACGCGCCGGAGCGCTCCAGGTCGGTCTTGATGACCTTCGAGATCTGCGTCGGCGACACCGACTCGTCGGCGAACGCCGCCACGGCGACGGGAATCTGGTTGCTGCCCACGCCGGAAATTTCCACGCGCAGCTGCGCCTGGGCGGACAGGGCCGCCAGCAGGCCGGCGCTCAGTAAAACGGTATCGAGTTTTTTCATAGTTCGCATCAAGGCAAGTCTTTCAGTTTGAATGCCGCGGTAATGTCCCGCTCGACCGTACCGTCTTTCTTTTTAGGGAGGGGCGACGACTTGGCGATCGCGTTCTCCACGGCGGTATCGTAGGCGGGAATGCCGCTGCTCTTGATCTTTCGGACCGAAATAATTTCCCCAGTTGGCAATTGCGTGATCTGGAACTCCGCACTCGGGTTGCCGGGTACGTCCTGGCTGCCCGCATAGCTGATATTGCTCTTGATCTTCGCCGCGACGGCCGCCTTGTAGCCGCTGTCGGACTTGGGCGCGGTCGATTTCTCGGCCGTGCCGGTGCCGCCAGCGGCGGAACCCAGGATGCGGCGCATCTCTTCGGCGCGCTGCTTTTCCAGTTTCGCGGCCGATTCGGCGGCGGCCTTCTTCTTGGCGAGTTCTTTTTTCTTGTCGTCTTCTTTCTTCTTGTCGGCCTGTTCTTTTTCCTCGGCCAGGCGCTTTTCCTTTTCCTCCTCGCGCTTCTTCTTCTCGTCGTCCTTTTTCTTCTGCTCGGCCAGCTTGCGCTCGTCCTCGGCCTGCTGCTTGCGCTTGGCCTCTTCCTCGGCCAGGCGCCGTTCCTTGTCCTGTTTTTCCTTCTGCTTCTTCAGCGCGATGTCCGGATCGACCTTCGGCGGCGCCACCTTTTCCGGTGGCGGGGCAGGGGTCGGTGGCGGAGGTGGCGTGCGCACCGGCTCCGGTTCCGGCTCAGGTTCGGGTGGCGGCGCCTTTGGTGCCGCCTGCTGCGTCGACAGGTCCCACACTTCCGCTTCTACCGCAACGGGCTCCGAGTTCTGCCAGTTGATGCCGCCCCACAGGAACACGAACAGCAGCGCGTGCATGCCGATCGCCAGCGCGAACGCGCGCCCGCCGCTGTCGCGCTTCGGCACGCGGTAGGGGCTGCCTTCCGTCATCTGTGTTGCTGTCGTCATGCCGTCACTTCGTCGCCAGGCCGACGCGCGCGATGCCCATCTTCTTCGCCTCGGAGATGAGCTGGATCACGTCGTCGTATTTGCTTTCCTTGTCGCCCGCAATCAAGACCGGGTAGTCGGGATTGTCCTCGTGCAGTGCCTGCAGCTTTTTCACGAGCGCGTCGCGGTTCGGCGCCGTCTCCGGCGCATCCGCATTCTTGCCCGCCACGCCGATCGACAGCGCACCGTTTGGCTTGATCGTCACCTGGATGTAGGCATCGGGCGGCCGCACGGATTTTTCCGCGTGCGGCAGGTCGATCGAACTGGGGTTGTTCGAGCTGGGCATGACCATGAAGATGATCAAGAGGCACAGCATCACGTCGATGTATGGCACGACGTTGATCTCGGACTTGAGCTTGCGCCCGCGTCCGCCGCGCATGCCACCGCTGTTGAAGGAAGAGGCCATGCTGGTCCCCCGTTAGCGCGACTGCCGCTGCAAGATGTTGGAGAACTCCTCGACGAAGCTCTCGAAACGGATCGCCAGGCGGTCGATGTCGTGCGAAAAACGGTTGTACGCCACAACGGCCGGGATGGCGGCGAACAGGCCGATGGCGGTGGCGATCAGCGCTTCGGCAATGCCCGGCGCGACGGCCGACAGCGTTGCCTGCTGCACGTTGGCCAGGCCGCGGAAGGCGTTCATGATGCCCCACACGGTGCCCAGCAGGCCGATGTATGGCGAGACGGAGCCGACCGAGGCCAGGAACGCCAGGTGCGATTCCAGCGCATCCATCTCGCGCTGGAACGCGGCGCGCATGGCGCGGCGGGCACCGTCCAGGATGGCGCCCATGTCCAGCGCTTCGCGCGAACCGGAAGCAGCCTGCTTGCCCTTGATGAATTCGCCCATGCCGGCCTCGAAGATGCGCGCCAGCGCGCCGCTGCTGACGCGGTTGCTGCTGGCGTTCTGGTACAGCGCATGCAGGTTGCCGCCGGCCCAGAAGGTCTTTTCGAAGTCGATCGTCAGGCGCCGCGCCGCGCGCACGTCGAACATTTTCTTGAAGATGTAGGTCCAGCTGACGAGCGAGATGCCAAGCAGCAGCGCCATGATCAGCTGGACGATCAGGTGCGCGTTGGCGATGAGGGCGATGAAGGAAAGATCCTGGGTGGCGTTCATTGGTTCTCGGTTCGGTTGTTCGGTCTGTTTATTGTTTCAATGCGGTGCGGGCGCCGCTCATGGGGCCGGCAGCAACGCACGCATGCGCGCGGCCGCTGCTTCCGGCACCGCGCGCGGTCGCAGCGCCGAGTCGACGCAGCCGACCTTGACGCGTGCCGTGTTGAGGAGGGTCGTGCCGCACCACGCTTCCTGCCGGAACACGACGGAAGCACGGCCCAGCTTCTCGATTGTCAACGTTAAGTTTAGTACATCGTCCAGCTTGGCCGGCGCATGATAGTCCGCGCTCACGCTCTTGACGACAAACATCGCGTCGTGCTCGGCCAGCAAGACCTGCTGGCCGATGCCGACGGCGCGCAGCCACTCGGTCCGGGCCCGCTCGAAGTATTTCAGGTAGTTTGCGTAGTAGACGATGCCGCCCGCGTCCGTATCCTCGTAGTAGACACGGACTTCCCAGGTGAACTCTGATGGCATGGTTGAATTGCTAGTGTTATTGGGCAACATCATACGTCATTTTTTGAAAACGTTGCCGAAAGTTTTCTTTTGCGAAATTGCTCAGGCGGGCATTAAAGCAAATCCCCGCCGCGCACAGGACGCCTGTAACAAAGCCTTACGATTCGGGAGCGCTCAGGCGCGCTTGATCGCGAACGGCGAGAAGCCCTGGCAAGTCGGCATCAGCTCAATCAGGTTGACGTTCACGTGCGGGGGCAAGGTCGCGATCCAGTACGCGGTGGCCGCGATGTCCTCGGCCGTCAGCGGTGTGGTGCCTTCGTAGACCTTGGCCGCCGCCGCGTCGTCGCCCTTGAAGCGCACGTTGGAGAATTCCGTACCGCCGCACAGGCCGGGCGCCAGGTTGGTGGCACGCACGCCCGTGCCGACGAGGTCGGCGCGCAGGTTCAACGTGAACTGCTCGACGAAGGCCTTGGTGGCACCGTAGACGTTGCCGCCGGGGTAGGGGTAGTGGCCGGCCACGGAACCCAGGTTGATGACGAGGCCGCTGTTGCGGGCCACCATGCCGGGCAGCACGGCGCGCGTCATCGTCACGAGCCCGCTGCAGTTGGTGGCGATCATCGTCTCCCAGTCTTCCAGCACGGCTTCGTGGGCCGGCTTGATGCCCAGCGCCAGGCCCGCATTGTTGATCAGGACGTCGATGTCGCGCCAGCCGGCCGGCAGCGCCGCCAGCGCCGCCTGGATGGCGGCTTTGTCCGTGACGTCCAGCGGCACCGTGCGCACGTTCGGGCCCAGCTCGAAGGCAAGCGCCTCGAGGCGGTCCTCGCGGCGGCCCGCGATCAGCACCTTGTGGCCGTTGCCGGCGAAAATGCGCGCCATCGCGGCGCCGAAGCCGGCGCTCGCGCCGGTAATGAAGACGATCATGCTGTGCATCCTGTAGGAGAGGGAAGCGGAACGACGAACGACAAACCCGTCGATTGTAGCCGATCCGACAGTATTGTCATGCAATCTCCGCCGCGTAGCATAATGCCAACCGTCAATCTTGCACTTTCCTCCATTTCTTGCTCTCCTGGATGACATCCCCTACAATCCTGACTCCATTTATGTCTCACGTAACTGGCGAAAAGTGGCGCGGCCTTCCAAGGCGGTGCGCGAAGGTGGGGCTCCACCGGGGAACGTGAGATTTCAACACAGCCGTTCGCCTGGGCAGCCACGATGGAATCGCGCGGATGCGCGCGCCCGGGCTGCCTGTCTCGAGACATTGCCGGCGGCGCCATTCGATCCTATCTGCCAGTCCTAATCGGAGTAACTACATGTTCGCAAAAGATCACACCCTCGCCGCCATCGATCCTGAGCTGTTCGGCGCCATCGAGAACGAAAACCGCCGCCAGCACGACCACATCGAGCTGATCGCGTCGGAAAACTACACCTCGCCGGCCGTCATGCAGGCACAGGGTTCGCAGCTGACCAACAAGTACGCCGAAGGCTATCCTGGCAAGCGCTACTACGGCGGCTGCGAATACGTCGACGTCGTCGAGCAACTGGCCATCGACCGTGTCAAGCAGCTGTTCGGCGCCGAAGCGGCGAACGTGCAGCCGAACTCGGGCTCGCAGGCCAACCAGGGCGTGTTCTTCGCCGTGCTGAAGCCGGGCGACACCATCATGGGCATGTCGCTGGCCGAAGGCGGCCACCTGACCCACGGCATGGCGCTGAACATGTCCGGCAAGTGGTTCAACGTCGTTTCCTATGGCCTGACGCCGGAAGAGGACATCGACTACGACGCGATGGAAAAGCTGGCCCACGAGCACAAGCCGAAGCTGATCGTCGCCGGCGCCTCCGCGTTCTCCAAGAAGATCGACTGGGAGCGCTTCGCCAAGGTCGCCAAGGCCATCGGCGCCTACTTCATGGTCGACATGGCCCACTACGCCGGCCTGATCGCCGCCGGCCTGTACCCGAACCCGGTGCCGCATGCCGACTTCGTCACGTCCACCACGCACAAGTCGCTGCGCGGCCCGCGCGGCGGCATCATTTTGATGAAGGCCGAGCACGAGAAGATCATCAACTCGGCCATCTTCCCCGGCATCCAGGGCGGCCCGCTGATGCACGTGATCGCCGGCAAGGCCGTCGCGTTCAAGGAGGCGCTGGGCGAAGACTTCAAGGCCTACCAGGCGCAAGTCATCAAGAACGCCGACGTGCTGGCGAAAACGCTGATCGAGCGCGGCCTGCGCATCGTGTCCGGCGGCACCGAGTCGCACGTGTTCCTGGTCGACCTGCGCGCCAAGAACCTGACCGGCAAGGAAGCCGAGGCGATCCTGGGCAGCGCCCACATCACCTGCAACAAGAACGGCATCCCGAACGACCCGCAGAAGCCGTTCGTGACGTCGGGCATCCGCCTGGGCAGCCCGGCCATGACGACGCGCGGCTTCAAGGAAGCCGAGGCGAAAGAGGTGGGCAACCTGATCGCCGACGTGCTGGACAATCCGCATGACGCCGCCACCATCGAACGTGTCAAGGCAGCGGTCAAGGTACTGGCCGACAAGTACCCCGTCTACGCAGCCTGAAGCTTGCAGGCTTTACGGGCCTGCCTGACGTTGTTACCATGCGAGCGCCGGACTGCGAGGTCCGGCGCTTTTTTATCCCTTGATGTGCACTCTCCATGAAATGTCCGTTCTGCCAGCACGATGAAATCCACGTCCTCGATACGCGTGTATCGGAGGAGGGGGACGCCATCAAGCGCCGCCGGCGCTGCGGCAAATGCGACAAGCGCTTCACCACGTACGAAAGGATCGAACTTTCGATGCCGTTCGTGGTCAAGAAGAATGGCAGCCGCACGGAGTTCGCCGAAGCGAAACTGCGCGACAGCCTGATGCTGGCCCTGCGCAAGCGTCCGGTCGCGGCCGCCTCCGTCGATACGGCCGTGCAGACGATCACGGAAAAGCTGCTGACCAGCGGCAAGCGCGAGGTCGAGTCGAACCATATCGGCGAGCTCGTCATGCAGGAGCTGAAGCGCCTGGACAAGGTTGCCTACATCCGTTTCGCGTCCGTCTACAAGAACTTCGAGGACCTGGCCGAGTTCCAGGACGCCATCGAAGAGGCGGGCCAGGAGCGCAAGCCGCGCGCCGACTGAGCCTCAGCTTTTCCCCATGCGCAATCCTCCTGCGCAACTTCCCAGCGGAATTTTTCCGCCGGCACGCCAATCCTTGAGATTACTCAACCGTTGAAGCACGCCACCGCCTAACCTGACGGCGGGAGGTGCGTCATGCGTGCTGTCGCGGGTTTCACGTTGATCGAGGTGCTGGTTGCCCTGCTGGTGCTGGCCGTCGGCCTGATCGGCGGCACGGCCATGCAGCTGCATGCGATGCGTGCGCGGCAGGAGTCGGCGTTGCTGTCGGCGGCCGTGCAGGCGGCCGTGTCGATGGCCGAGCGCATCCGCGCCAACCCGGGGCAGGCCGGCATCTATCTCGACGTCGACTACGACGCCACCGCCGAGCCCACGCCGGCGGCGCCGCCCAGCCTGTGCCTCGACAGCGGATGCGACCGCGCGGCCCTTGCGGCGCTGGACATCCATGAACTGAAACGCGTCGTACGCACCGCACTCCCGGCCGGACGTGCCCGCGTATGCCGCGATGCGCACATGTGGCACGCGGGGCGGCTGCGCTGGTCGTGCGACGCCACGCCGGGGGCGCCCATCGTCGTCAAGGTGGGCTGGCGCGGCAAGAATCCGGACGGCACGCCGCAAAGCGACGACGCCGGCGGCTTCGTACCGGGCGTGGCGATGGCGGTCGCCGGGGTACGGCCATGAGAAAGGTAGCTGTAAAAGCGCGTCACTGCGACGGCCTGGGGCTGGTCGAAATGCTGGTGGCGCTCGTGCTCGGTATGCTGGTTACCCTGGCGTCGGCGGCGATGCTGGCCAGCGCCAACGGCGACTTCCTGGTGCACGGCGCCAGCGCCCGGCTGAACGACGGCGGCCGTTATGCGCTGGCGTTGATCGGCCAGGCGCTGCGCCAGGCCGGCTATGTGGACCCGGCCATGGGCAGCTTACCGGAAGACGGCGCCGCCATCGTCGGCCTGGATGCCCGCGCCGTTACCCGCACGGGTCCGGGCGTCGCGGCCACGCTGCCCGCGATCGCCAACGGCAGCGATGTGCTGGCGGTGCGCTTTGGCGGCGCGGGAACCGGCGGCGGTGACGGCTCCGTCACCGACTGCGCCGGCTTTGCGGTGGGGGCAGCGCAACAGGGCTGGAGCATCTTCTACGTTGCAGCAGGGGAGGATGGCGTGGCCGAACTGCGCTGCAAATACCGCAGCGACAGCGGTGGCTGGAGCGCCGATGCCGTGGTGCGCGGCATCGACAGCTTCCAGGTGTTGTATGGCCTGGACACCGATACGCCGGGCGACGGGCTGGCCAACCGCTTCCTGAATGCCACCGGTATCGCGGCGCTGGATGTGGCGCTGGTGCCCAGCGGCGCCACGGCCGCCGAGCGCGAGCTGGACCGTCGGCGACGTTCGCACTGGCACCGGGTCGTCGCCGTGCGGGTGGCGCTGCTGCTGCATGGCGAAGCAGGGATGCGCGACGGCGAGCGGGCGCTGCAATACGAGCTGTTCGGCGCTGCATATCCGGCGGCAGGCGATCCGGGCAGCCGCGTCGACGAGGCGGCGCTCGCGGCGCCGCTGCGCTCCCGCCCGCGCCGGCTGTTCGAGACGGCGGTGGTCGTGCGCAACCGGGCGGGACCATGACGCGCGGTGGCGAGTGGCGCCAGCGCGGCGTGACGCTGGTCGTCAGCCTGTTGCTGCTGGCGGCCGTGCTGTTGCTGGCGGCGTCGGCGGCCGGGGTGGCATTGATGGGGGAGCAGTCGGCGCGCGCCGAGCGGGACCGGCAGATCGCGCTGCAAGCGGCGGAGGATGCATTGATGGATGCGGAACTGGAGATCGAAGGACGGGCCACCGTGGCGCCCGAGCGGCACGCGCTGCTGGGCGCACCGGACAGTTTTGCGCCCGGCTGCGGCAGCGGCATGGCGCTGGGCTTGTGCGGCCGCAGCGCGCCAGGCGAAGCACCGCCCTGGCAGGCGGTGGACCTGGCGGATGGCGCGCGCAGCGTGGCGCTCGGCGGCTTCACGGGTACGACGTTGGAGACGGGCGAGGGCCTGCTGCCGTTGCGTAAGCCACGCTACATCGTCGAACGGTTGCCGTACCGGCCGCCCGGGGCGGAAGCGGGCGCGTACGACGGTTACCTGTACCGCGTCACGGCGGTCGGCTTCGGCAGCCGGGCCGGCACGCAGGTGGTGCTGCAGTCCACCTGGCGGCCGGCGGACGAGTGAGGGGGCGATGGTGCGTCTTGCGTTGTTCGCCCTGCTGGTGCTGCTCTGCGCCGTGTCCGCCCGGGCGGCGGAGGTCGACGCCGGTGAGCAGGCCGCGCTGGGTTGCGCTGCGCGTCACCGCGTCGTGCACGGCGCCCCCTTGGCCGTGCCGCGCAGCCGGCTGGCGCCAGTGGGCGCGGAAGAGGGCAGCGTGTTCCGCGCCGCTTACGAACTGGCGCGCGGCAGCGGCACGTTGACCCGTGCGCCGCTGGTGCGCGATGGCGACGGGGCGCTCCGGCTGCTGCCGCCGCTGTGGGATGCCGCCGCGCTGCTGGCGCGCCGGAACCCGGCCACGCGGCGCATCCATACGTTCGATGGCCTGCGCACGATCCCGTTCACCTGGGAGTCGCTGCCCGCTGCGCTGCAGGAAGGATTGAGCGCGCCGCCGCTGTCCGCCGGTCCCGATGGCGTGGTACCGCCCGATGCACCCGGACCCGCGCGGCTGGCCTGGCTGCGGGGCGAGCGCCGGCTCGAGGGGCGTGGCCTGCGCGTGCGTGCCGGCCTGCTGGGCGATGCCGTGCATGGCGCGCCTGTGTTTGCAGGGGCGGCAATGAATCCGCCGTCGCGCGCCGGCGATGAGACCTACGCGGCGTTCCGGGAAGCCGCGTCGCGCCGTCCTCCTGCCGTCTACCTCGGCGCCAACGACGGCATGCTGCATGCCTTCGATGCGCGCAGCGGCGTCGAGATGTTCACCTATGTTCCGGCGCTGCTGGCCGACGCGCTCGGGGCGCTTACCGCGCCCGGCTACGTCCACCGGCCGTACGTGGATGGTCCGCTGGCGCTGGGCGAGGCCAGCATCGGCGACCGCTGGCGCACGGTGCTGGTGGCGTCGCCCGGCATGGGCGCGCGTGGCCTGTTCGCGCTGGACGTGACCGACCCGGCCGACTTCGCCGGCGCGTTGTGGGAGTTCGGCGCAGCCACCGATGCGGCGATCGGCAATGTCCTGGCCCCGGCGCAGGTGGCGCGGCTGCAGGTGCGCACGCGCGACGGCGTGCCGCAATACCGCCACTTCGCGCTGGCGGGCAATGGTGTTGGCACGGGCGCCGCGGCGCTGTTCCTGCTGGCGCTGGACAAGGCGCCAACGCAGCCCTGGCGGCGCGACACCAGCTACTACAGGCTCGATCTGCCGCCGGGCGAGCCCGGTCTGGCCACGGGCCTGTCGGCGCCCGCCCTGGTGCCCGACGAGGAGGACGTGGTGCGCCATGCGTACGCGGGCGACCTGCAGGGCAACCTGTGGCGCTTCGATTTTACGCGCCCGGCGCCGTGGCGTACCGGCGTGCCGGCCAGCCCCGTGTTTGTCGCGCGCGACGGGGAGGGTACGCGCCAGCCGATCGTGCAGCAGCCGAAGGTGGTGCACGCGGCGGGTGGCGGCTACCTGGTCCTGTTCGGCACGGGGCAATTGCAATCGCGCGCGGACCGCGATCCGGCCCGGTTCGCGCCGCAGTCGTTCTATGCCGTGTACGACGATCCCGGCGCGCCGCGTCCGGCGTCACCGCTGACGCGCGCGGACCTGCTGGAACGACGCGTGTATCCGGCGACGGATGCGGACGCGGGCTTTGTCGTCACGGGTCGCAACCAGGCCGTGGGCGCGGGCGAGCGGCCGAAGGGTTGGTATGTCGACTTCCCCGGCAGCGCAACGATGGGTGAGCGCAGCGTCGCCAGCGCGGCGGTCGTGGATGGCAACGTCGCGTTCCATACGGTGCTGCCCGGGCCCGACCGTTGCGCGGACAGCGCAAGTCGCGCGTACCTGCTGGATGCGTTGTCGGGACTGGCGCCGGGCGACGGTACGCCGGCGGCCAGCGGCAACGTCACGGGAATGCTGCTGGCGGACTTCGTCGACGGGGCGCCGGTGGTGCTCGCGGCCGCGCGCACGCGTGTGCCGTCGGCGGCGGGAACACGGGGACGCGTCACGCGGGTGAAGGATCACGTGGCATTCGGCGCGGGCGGCGGCGTGACTCGTGCGGGGACGAGCCGCGCCGCACTGCCGGCCGGGCGCCTGAGCTGGCGCGAAGTGATGAACTGGCGCCAGTTGCACAACGCCGCCGCGCGAAGGCCGGCAAGATGAGCGCGCGGCCAGCGTGTCTGCGCGTGCAAGCGCACGGCTTCACCGTGACCGAAGTGCTGGTCGCTGTCGCCATCTGTGGCATCGTCGGCGCACTGGCTTACCCCAACCTGCAGGAGCACATGGTGCGGGCGCGCCGAACGGAGGCGCAGGGCGCGCTGCAGCGGTTGATGCAGCAGGAAGAGCGCTACTTCACGCTGCACAACCGCTACGTGGCGTTCGCGCCGGACAGCACGGACGACGACGCGCGTCGCTTCCGCTGGTGGTCCGGTACCAGCCCGGAACGCAGCGGCTACGAGATCGCGGGCGAGGCGTGCGACGACCGCCCGCTCGACGAATGCGTGCAACTGGTCGCCACGCCCGGCACGCGCCGGGTGGACGTTCACTACAGGGATAGACAATGCGGCCGACTGATCCTCACGAGCACGGGCGAACGGCGCGCCAGCGGCAGCGACCCGCGTTGCTGGCGTTGAGCGCAGCGTTCACGCTGGTGGAAACGCTGATCGCGCTGGCGGTGGCGGGCGTGCTGCTGGGCGCGGCCGTGCCCGACCTGCGTGCCTTTGCCGCGCGCCAGCAGATCCGCGCCGCCGCCACCGACCTGCTGGCGGCGCTGCACCTGGCGCGCGCCCAGGCGCTGGGACGGGGCGACATCGTGGTGGTGGCGCCGGCCGATGGCGGCGGCGTCGCCTGGCAACACGGCTGGATCGTCTTCGCCGACCGCGACGGCGATGGCAGGCCCGGGTCCGGCGACGAAGTGCTGTTCCGGCACGGTCCCGTGGCGGGCGGGCTGCGCATCTGGGCGCGGTTGTCGGCCGCTGCGCCGCCGTGGTATGTCGCCTATAATAGTGCGGGCCGTTCCTGCCGGGCGGGCAACGGCAGCGCCGCCAACTGGGGCACGCTGTCGCTGCGCACGGGCGGCGAGGCACGCAACATCAAGATCAACATGCTGGGCCGCGCGCGGCTGTGCGACCCCGCGCGCGACAGCGGCTGTGACCCGGCGGCGGAGTAGGCCGCACAGTCAGCGACGACGGCAGGGCAGACAGGAAGCGATGAACATCACGATCAGCAACGACCACGAAGGCATGCGCCTGGCCCTGCAGTGGGCGGGAAAAGGGTTGTACACGACGTCGCCCAATCCCCACATCGGCTGCGTCATCGTCAAGGATGGCGTGGTTGTTGGCGAAGGCGTGACACAGCCCGCCGGCCAGGACCACGCGGAAATCCAGGCACTCAAGGACGCAGCGCAGCGGGGCCACGACGTGCGCGGCGCAACGGCCTACGTGACCCTGGAGCCGTGCAGCCACTATGGCCGCACGCCGCCTTGCTGCGATGCGCTGGTGCGCGCCGGCCTGGGGCGCGTGGTGGCGGCAATGGAAGACCCGAACCCGCTGGTGGCGGGGCAGGGAATGGCGCGCCTGGCCGCGGCCGGCATCGAAGTGTCGTCCGGCCTGATGGCGGACGAAGCGTACGAACTGAACATCGGCTTTTTCTCGCGCATGCGGCGCCAGCTGCCGTGGGTGCGCCTGAAAACGGCCGCCAGCCTGGATGGCATGACGGCCCTGCACAACGGCAGCAGCCAGTGGATCACGGGCGAAGCGGCCCGGGCGGACGGCCATGCGTGGCGCGCCCGCGCCTGTGCCATCCTGACAGGCATCGGCACGGTCAAGGCCGACGATCCGCAGCTGAACGTGCGGGCCGTGGCCACGCCGCGCCAGCCGCGCCGCATCGTCGTCGACAGCCGCCTGGAAATCGACCCGGCGGCCAAGGTGCTGGCAGGCGGTGGCACGCTGGTGGTGGCCGCCGTGCGCGACCACGACAAGGAAGCGCGGCTGCGCGACCTGGGCGCCGAGGTCATCACGCTGGCCAACGCGCACGGCAAGGTCGACCTGGCGGAACTGATGCGCGAGCTGGGCCGGCGCCAGGTCAACGAGCTGCACGTGGAGGCGGGCACGAAGCTGAACGGCTCGCTGGTGCGCGAGCGCTGCGTCGACGAGCTGCTGGTGTACCTCGCGCCCACGTTGCTGGGCGATGCGCAAGGCATGTTTGCCTTGCCCGCGCTTGCCAGCCTGGCGGACAAGCACACGCTGAAATTTCACGAGGTGCGCAGTGTCGGCGACGACCTGCGCATCCTGGCGCGCTTTACCGGTCGCATCGCCGCATAACTTCGAACAATCCGGCGCCGCATTGGCGCCGCACTCAACACAGGAATCAGCATGTTTACTGGAATCGTCGCCGCTGTCGGCAAGATCAAGACCGTCACTCCGCTGCCGGGTGGCCATGACGCAGGCGTGCGCCTGGACATCGACGCGGGCCCGCTGCCGCTCGCGGACGTGGGCCTGGGCGACTCGATCGCCATCAACGGCGCCTGCATGACGGTGGTGGAGAAGACCGACAGCTCGTTCGTGGTCGACGTGTCGCGCGAAAGCCTGAACTGCACGGCCGGTCTCGATACGCCGGCGGAAGTCAACCTGGAAAAGGCGCTGACGCTGGCCGAACGCCTGGGCGGCCACCTGGTTTCCGGCCACGTGGACGGCCTCGGCGTCGTGCGCAAGTTCGAGCCGGTCGGCGAGTCCTATGAACTGGTGGTGGAAGCGCCGCGCGAGCTGGCCAAATACCTGGCGTTCAAGGGCTCGGTGGTCGTCAACGGCGTCTCGCTGACGGTGAACCGCGTGGAAGACGTGGCCGACGGCTGCCGCTTCTCGATCAACCTGATCCCGCACACGATCCACGTCACGACCTTGAAGCACCTGACGGTGGGCGCCAAGGTCAACCTGGAAATCGACCTGATCGCCCGCTATGTCGAGCGCATGCTGTCGGTGGAGCAGAAGGGCACCTGAAGCGCCGAGCGCCTGGGGTCTGTCCCCGGTAAGTGGCGACGCAATCGCTTGCCAGCGCTGGGGTCTGTCCCCGGTAAGTGGCGACCTCTGCGCTTGCAAGCCGCGCAACGAGGGGACTGACCCTGGTTTTAATCGCAGAACCATGAATTGCGCGATAAAAACCGGGGTCAGGCGGGTCGCCGGACCGCCCCAGAAACGGTACAGACCCCAGCTTCGGGCCTGTTACAGGGATATCAGAACCTCTTAACCTAGCGGCATCAGGGGCAGTCCCAACACGGACAGGCCCTAATCCGGGGTACTCTCATCCGCGCGCGGTTCAACCAGCTCCGCAAGCGATTTGCGCAATCTGTCGATCGACTCATCGAGCCAGGTACTGTGCGCAAACGCTTCGTCATCCCGACCGGCGGTGCCGGTTGCAAGGACCTCTTCGGCCCAGACTATCGCATCGTCCCGCATCGCTTCCAGTTCCGCCAGCTCCCGGCGGAGCTCATCGATGGCGCGCTGCTGCCGCGACGGCGCCACCCAGGCTTCTGGCCGCCGCGCCGCGCAGTAGCGGGCGATGAGGTCGGCGCCTGGTCGATTGGCACGCAATGCCAGGCCTTCGGCGTCGGCATAGGCGCGGACGTCGTCGGCTTCGACGAAGCTGACGTGCAGGCCGGCATCGTACAGCCCGATAGCTACGTCCCGCGCGCTCGAATCGCCTTGTACCAGGCAAAAGTGCACTGTCTCCGGCGCGGATTTCTGCTTGCGCACCCACGCCACCAGCCCGGGCGATTGGTCAGTGTAACTGTCCAGCACCTTCGTTTTCAGCTTGCCATCCACCAGCAGCGCGACAGCGAGTTTGCGCTGCCCTGCCGCCACACCGACCACAGCACTCTGGATTGTCTTCACGTCAGTCCTCTCTTGTCCCAAGAAGATAATTGTCCAGCGTGCCGCGGCAGGCGTCAATCGGTTTATCCACCGAGCCTCGTATCTCCTACACTGCCGACTCAGCCAGCCGCAGCGCGCCCGCGCCCGGATCGACTTGGGGGTGCCTGTTTGCGTGCGGCGCCGCGCTCGCCTCGGCTGGCGGTGGCTTGGGCGTGGCGCCTTGCGCGGCTTCGATCAATGCCTTCTTGTCGCCATTCCACTGGGGAAGCTGGGCGGGCGGCAGCGGCAGGATCTTGTCCAGGTTCGGCAGGCGCAGGTCGGGATTCCAGTGCAGGGCGTCATGCAGTACGTGGTAGCGCTCCGATCGTGCCTTGTCCGTGTGTGGGACCAGCATGTCCGCGAGGTCATCCGGGCGATCAAATTCCACTAAAAGGGAGCGGGCACAGTCCGCGCATCCTAGCCTAATTCCCTGTTGCAGCGTCTGCAGCGCCAGCGCCTTCGTAGCAGCGGTCCTCGGTCCAGACCGACTACCGTCGGGCGAACGTGGCCACGAATGTAGATATAGCAGAGTGTATGCAGCCGGACCGTATCCCTGGCCGAGAGCACATTCGAGCATCTTCGTAGCGACGAGAATGTTGGCCCAGAACCCATCCCCAGGGCTATCCCACGTTGCCGACACCTTGTCGCCCAGGTACGTCATCGCATGCGGGCTACCCATCTCTGCCGCTTTCTGCCAGAACGCGAAGGCGCGGGTAGCGTCCCGGGCACGCCGACGCCCTCGCTGTAGTACGTTCCCATCCTGTCATAGGCGGCAGGGATGCCAAGCCGCATCGCCTCTTCCACCAGCGCAAGGGCGTCGTCCGGGCCGTGGGGTGGATCGCGCTTCTCCAGGTACAGGCTGGCCAGGTTGAGCATGGCTTTCCAGTGGCGCCGCTCGGCCGCAGCGCGCGTCAGCTGGACGATCTTCTTGTAGTCGCGGTCCTCCTCCCACGTGTCCGGATCTTCCATCGCCCGGGCCTCACGGAACCACGCATCGGCCTCGGCATCGATGGGCGGCACCTTGGTCGCCTCGATCTCGCAAGTGAAGGTGGGGCGGTGCGGATTGAAGAGGGGCAGTGGTTCGTTGCGCGGCAATGCCTGCTCGGCCTTGTATTGAGCGTATGGTATCTGGAATGCCTTGTACAAGCAGACGGCGGCGACCGCTGCAAGTGCGCCGTAGGAGAGCTTGCGCAATATTGTGCTTTTCATCGTCGGCCAGATCGGTATGTGCTGCTGGGGGACGAAACCCGTCCGCGTCGCCGAAGCGCGCTTGGGTTGACGTCATCTACTGAACGTGTCCGAGTTTCACACTGACGAGATCAGCTTGGCACCGCAGGCGGTCATATCGTCGTCGTAAGCGTACGGGCGGCCCTGATGCCTGGCACCGGCACCGTCCGGCTTGATGGGGTAGTCGCCCTTGCACTTCGGGCAGGTCGTTATGTCCCCGGCCAGTGCGGCTTCCGAACCCATCACGATGGTGCCGGACGACACGGCGGACACGTGCCCGCCATGGTCGGTCTTGTCGTTCATGCGGATCACACCGCGTCCCTGGTGTTTCATGCTGTCTGCTCCTAGGCGTTCGAAGGCGTGCCGGCTTCCATCAAGTGCCACGTCAGTTCGGTCGGATCGAATGGTGCTTGTCCCCATGCCATGGAGTTGGAAAAGGCTGTCCCGCAACCACCCATGCCTGGCGCCATGGCTGGTTGAGCGCAGCGCCTGCGGGATGGCCGGACGACAGCCACGGCTGCCAGGCGCCGGTCACCGGGCAGGGCATGCCTGCGGCGCACGAGAGGCCCAGTTCGGCAGGGGGGATTTCGCGTGCGATGCCAGCCACGGCAACCGGTGCGACGGCTTCGCGGTCCCGATGCACCGTGATAAAGCGCCGCCACACCAGGCCGGTGATCGGAGCGGCGCCCGTCACGGCGGGGTCATACAAGCTGTCGAACGGCTCGCCCGGCCGATACAGGCCTGGGGGCAGGGTCGCGAGGTGCGTCCGCAGTTGCGACGGTCCACCTGGTGCCGTTGGCGCCCAATATCCAGCGCACGGCGCAGCGACCGCAGTTGTCGTGTCGTCGCAGGGACGCAGGTCGTAGGCGGCATCGACGTGGGCGCGCCCGTTTGCCTGCGGCGCCGGGCCCGGCTCGGCTTGCCCCCGCTTGAGCGTGACGCCTTTCGCGGCCTCGATCAATGCCTTCTTGTCGCCGTTCCACTGGGGAAGCTGGGCGGGCGGTAGCGGCAGGATCTTGTCCAGGTTGGGCAGTCGCAGGTCGGGATTCCAGTGCAGGGCGTCATACAGTACACGGTAGCGCTCGGACCTTGCCTTGTCCAGGTATGGGACCAGCATGTCCGCGAGGTCATCCGGGCGCTCGAATTCGACTAAAAGGAAGCGGGCACAGTCCGCGCATCCGAGCCTGATCCCTTGTTGCAAGGTCTGGAGCGCCAATGCTTTGGTGGCGGCAGTCCGCGGTCCGGATGGGTTACCATTGGCCACTCGTGGCCATGCATGCATTTCGAACAAGCTGTACGCTGCAGGGCCATATCCCTGGCCGAGAGCACATTCGAGCATTTTGGTAGCGACAGGAATGTTGGCCCAGAATCCGTCTCCAGGGCTATCCCACGTTGCTGACACCTTGTCGCCCAGGTACGCCATCGCCTGCGGGCTACCCATCTCCGCCGCTTTCTGCCAGAACGCGAAGGCACGGGTCGCGTCCCCGGGCACGCCGACGCCCTCGCTGTAGTACGTTCCCATCCTGTCATAGGCGGCAGGGATGCCAAGCCGCATCGCTTCTTCCACCAGCGCCAGGGCATCGCGCGCGCCGTGGGGCGGATCGCGCTTCTCCAGGTACAGGCTGGCCAGGTTCAGCATGGCCTTCCAGTGGCGCCGCTCCGCTGCGGCGCGCGTCAGCTGGACGATTTTCTTGTAGTCGCGGTCCTCTTCCCACGTGTCCGGACCTTCCAGCGCCCGGGCCTCACGGAACCACGCATCGGCCTCGGCATCGATGGGCGGCACCTTGGTCGCCTCGATCTCGCAAGTGAAGGTGGGGCGGTGCGGATTGAAGAGGGCGAGTTGTTCATTGCGAGGCAATGCCTGCTCGGCCTTGTACTGACCGTATGGTATCTGGAATGCCTTGTACGAGCAGACGGCGGCGACCGCTGCAAGTGCGCCGTAGGAGAGCTTGCGCAATATTGTGCTTTTCATCGTCAGCCAGATCGGTATGGGGTGCTGGGGTGGGCCCGGAAGGCAGGACGAAAAGCGTCCTCGCCACCGAGGTACGCTTTGCCCGATGTCATCTTCTGGAAGTGTCCAGGTATCACAGTGACGAGATCAGCTTGGCACCGCAGGCGGTCATATCGCCGTCGTAAGCGTAGGGGCGGCCCTCATGCCTGGCACCGGCACCGTCGGGCTTGATGGGGTAATTGCCCTTGCACTTCGGGCAGGTCGTCATGTCCCCGGCCAGTGCGGCTTCCGAGCCCATCACGATGGTGCCGGACGACACGGCGGACACGTGGCCGCCATGGTCGGTCTTGTCGTTCATGCGGATCACACCGCGTCCCTGGTGTTTCATGCTGTCTGGCTTCCGTTCGAAGTCTTGCCGGCTTCCATCAGGTGCCACGTCAGTTCGATGGGATCGAATGGTGGCTCCGCGCCGTGCCATGGAATCGGGAAACGCTGTCCCGCGGTCATCCATGCCTGGCGCCATGGCTGGTTGAGCGCGGCGCTTGCGGGATGCCCGGACGGCAGCCATGGCTGCCACACGCCGGTCGCCGGGCACGGCATGTCTGCGGCGCATGAAAGGCCCAATTCGGCAGGGAGGATTTCGCGTGCGATGCCGGCCACGGCTACCGGCGCGACGGCGCTGTGGTCCCGATGCACTGTGATAAAGCACCGCCACACCAGCCCGGCGATCGGAGCGGCGCCCGTCACGGCGGGGTCATACAAGCTGTCGAACGGCTCGCCCGGCCGATACAGGCCTGGGGGCAGGGTCGCGAGGTGCTTCCGCAGTTGCGCTGATCCACCTGGTGCCGTTGGCGCCCAATATCCAGCGCACGGCGCGGTGCCCTCGGCCGTCGTGTCGTCGCATGGATGCAGGTCGTAGGCTGCTTCGACCTGGGCGCGCCCGTTTGCCTGCGGCGCCGGGCCCGGCTCGGCTTGCCCCCGCTTGAGCGTGACGCCTTTCGCGGCCTCGATCAATGCCTTCTTGTCGCCGTTCCATTGGGGAAGCTGCGCTGGCGGCAGCGGCAGAATCTTGTCCAGGTTGGGCAGGCGAAGGTCGGGATTCCAATGCAGGGCGTCATACAGTACACGGTAGCGCTCAGACCTTGCCTTATCCAGATGCGGAACCAGCATGTCCGCGAGGTCATCTGGCTGCTCGAATTCCACTAGAAGGAAGCGGGCACAATTCGCGCATCCCAGCCTGATTCCTTGTTGCAACGTCTGCAGCGCCAGCGCCTTGGTAGCAGCGGTCCTCGGTCCAGACCGGCTACCGTTCGGCGAACGTGGCCATGCCTGAAGATAGTACAGAGTGGATGCCGCCGGGCCGTAGCCCTGGCCGAGAGCGCATCCGAGCATCTTGGTGGCGACAGGAATATTGGCCCAGAACCCATCCTTAGGACTATCCCACGTCGCCGATATTTTGTCGCCGAGGTATGCCATCGCCTGCGGGCTGCCCATCTCCGCAGCCTTCTGCCAGAACGCGAAGGCGAGGCTAGCGCCCGCCGGCACCCCGATGCCTTCCATGTAGTACGTACCCATCCTGTCGTAAGCAGCAGGAATGCCAAGCCGCATCGCCTCTTCCACCAGCGCCACGGCGTCGTCCGGGCCGTGGGGCGGATCGCGCTCTTCCAGGTACAGGCTCGCCAAGTTGAGCATCGCCTTCCAGTGGCGCCGCTCCGCCGCAGCGCGCGTCAGCTGAACGATCTTCTTGTAGTCGCGGTCTTCTTCCCACGTGTCGGGGTCTTCCAGCGCACGTGCCTCACGGAACCACGCGTCGGCCTGCGCATCGATGGGCGGCACCTTGGTGGCTTCGATTTCGCAGGTGAAGGCAGGCCTGTGCGGGTTGAAGAGAGGGAGCTGTTCGTTGCGCGGCAATGCCTGCTCGGCCTTGTAGTGAGTGTATGGCACTTTGAACCCCATGAAGAAGCAGATGGCGGCGACCACAGCAAGTACGCCGTAAGTGAGTTTGCGCAAATGAAGCTTTTTCATCTTTAGCCCAATCTCATCGTGCTGCTGCGGTTATCCCAAAGCGGCAGGAGAAACCCTATCATCGCGTTTGAGTCGCCCTTTGCAAGCTGGTTTTTGGTCATTCGCTCGGTCCAGAGAATATAGGTTTGCGACATATCATCTCGCGTTCCAGCTTTCCCATCGAAGCCACCACCACTAAGCTGACCGAATATCCTCCGCCGCAAATCCGTCGCATGCCTGGCATCGTTCGTCGCAAAATTGATCTCGCTGTCCACGGACATGCTGCGCTGGTTGAGGTTGGCACTGCCAAAACTGATGAAGGTATCGTCGATCAACAGCATCTTCGAATGGATATAGATTTCGCGATAACGCATGCGGCGCTGGCTGATGCCGCTCGTCTGCAGCATGGACACGGCCACCTTCAGGCCAAACTGCTTCTCCAGCGCGTCGATGGTGGGCTTGTCGATCCGGTTGGCGTATTCGACGATCGCCGGTTTCGAATAGACGGCGCCGGTAGGCCGCCCGATGTCGTCGACCATGACCCCCGTGTAGCGCTTCTTGTTTTCCTTGTCGATGAGATCGGACTGCCCGGCCATTCCGGCTTGCTGGCCAAGAACGGCCAGGGTGTCGTAGGTGCGCGGGACCATCTGCGCTCGTTCCGGCACGGGAATCACGATGAACACGTGCATCAGCGGCATGTCGGCCTTGCTCTTGCCGGCCTTCGCCGCACCCGCCTTCCACGCGGCCATGACGTTCTTGCGCGCCTGGATCAGGCGTTCGGACCATTCCTGGTACTGGAAATACTGGTTCTCGACATACAGATAGCCCGAAGCTAACGCGGCCTGGTCGGTAGCAAGGAAATACATCTCCTTGATCGTCTTGTCGTTTTCCTGGGGCTGGGTGCGGACGATCTGCACCGAAGAGTGCGTGCCAGGAACCACCGTGCGCTTGAGTGCCTGGGGAACTGCCGGTTGGTCGCCCAAATCGGACGAGCCCGTGCGCGCCCAGGCACGGCGGAAATTCTCGAACACGGCGGCAAGCGCTCCTCCGGCGTCGATCCGGCAGGCATAGTCTCGGTACGGCTTGAAGGTAGCGAACCCCGCGTCCGGCTTTTGGTTCGCCTCGACCTGGACCGCTTCCCCCGCTTCACGCACACTGCCGGTCTCGCGGCGCGGATCCTCGATGAGATGGGCTTCCGTGTCCCAGTATTCCGTTACCGAATTGAGGCCCTTGACGTAGCCGGTTGCATGGGCACCATCGGCATGGTCATAGTCGATGACGATCGTCTTTTGATGATGAGTGCCGACCCTTACCATGCCGGCCCGTTCGACCTCGATTGTCCCCAGGGTGCCGGGCTGATATTTTTCGGTGGCGAGGCTGGACTTGATGGCATCCGCGTCGCCGGCCCGGGTCCGTATCTCGACATGGTCGAACTTGCCGGCAAAGGCCGCGTTGTACCACTTGTTGCAATACTCTGCCCGCGCCGCCAATCCAATCATGCCCATATGCTCCGGTCCAAAGAGGCGGGAGCCTTGCGGAGTCTTGATCGGATGCTGGACCCCGGATCTCAGGTAGTAATCTTCGGTCAATGCGCGAGCCCGTTGGGCCGATAGATTGCCTCCTTCGCTTAATCCGGGAGCCGCGGGCCATGGATTCGTGTCATGCGAATACCCTGGCATGTTCATCGCCGAACCGCTGCCAAGCTTGCTGTACCAGACCAGTATGCGCACCTTGACGCCACGCTTGCCGGCGGCAACCAGGAGGTCTCCGTAGGTGTCGCCGCGCGGCCACGTCGTGCCGGTGCGCACCAGCTCGATGCCGGGATCGAAACCCCAACAGATGATATTGATCGAATGTTTCGCATTCCGGATGCGTTTCGCGATGTCCGCGAAGGCGGTTTCGCCGCAAATGAAGAAGGTGAGCCCATTGTTGTGGGTAACCGGGTGGGTCGCCGTGCGGTTTTCAAGGAACCACTGGCCAGTACTCCTGGCCTGGCGGCTGCGTTCATCGATGTGGACCTTTTCGGCGCGGGTGATCGTATCTGGCATGTGGCCTCTCTCGGTAGAACGGTGCGTCGGTCTTCAGCAATATTCGCGGCTCGCCGTCGTGCCCGCGACCGCGCGTGCCCCGGTATTCGACAGCCTCTGCTCGCGATGCGCATCGGAACCTGCCGGCTCGAATTGCGGAACGGCCGCCAGGTCGTAGACGTGGCCGTTCGGCAGCTGGACCTGGTAGTTGGCAGGGCCTGCGCGGTGTTCGACCGCGATCCTGCCCAGGTCGTCGGTAATCCCGTCCTCCACCTTGGCGCCGTCCTTGAGCAGCGTGTAGGGAACACTGGACCACGGCCGCCCGCCTGCGGTGCTGTGCAGCGTAAACACGAGGTGCATCGGTTCCTGCGGGGTTTGCGGATCGGCGACCGTGATCTTGTGTTCTGCGCCGGGATGCGGCATGTTCTTGGGGCCGAGTGTCTGGAGGTTGCCGTGGAACTGCACCGGTTTCGACGTGAAGACCTGTACCAGATCGCTGATCTCTACCATGGACCCAGACCCGTGCAGCCGGACTCCCTTCTTCCCTTTCAGGTCGATCCAGTCGGACTGGCTGATGAGCGAGAGCACCTTGTTGGCAATGATCTCGACCCCGCCATCGTGGGCCTGCACCGTGATCTTGCCGGCGGCCGCGACGAGTTTCATGCCCGCCTTGTGCACGAACAGCCGGAAGGTTTCCTTCACGCTCGCAAAGAAGCTCTCTCCCGCGGCGACCGACAGGTTGCGGCCCGTCGTCAGTGCCGTGTGCCGGTCGCTGGCGATGTGGGTCGACTGCGCTGTCGTCGTCTCGATGCCAGCCGGGCTGGACAGCACGAGATGCGCCTCGCCCAGCTCGGGAAATGGTCCGCCGGTGCCGCGGATGGCGTCGTTCTGCGCCTTGAGCGCATCGGCCACGTCGTGCTGGTGTCCGCTCTCCTGCGCCTTGCCCTGCAGCGCGGCCGAGGCGCTGGCATCGTGCAGGCCGTGTGCGGTCTTCAGGCGCTCGGCGGTCTCGCCCATGTCCTTGATGTGCGACTGTGCCTGCATGCGTGGTTCTGTCGTGACGAGCATGCCCTTGCCGGCGCGCACCACGCCATGCCCGTCCGTGCGCAGTTCCCAGCCTTCGCCACGCGCATCGAGCCGGCCCCGGTTGTCGTCGATCCGGGTGACGTGTCCGAGCGAGAGCTGGCTGTGCAGGTGGTCGCTCTTGAGCTGCGCCTGGATCTGGCCGCTGGTGTCGTCCAGCACCAGGTGGTTGCTGCGCCCGCCCGGCCGGTTGCCCCCGCCCGGCACCAGCTCACGGCTGCGCAGCCCGGTCAGCGCCTGTTGCGTGGGAACGGTCCAGGGCGGCATGTTGCGCTCGTTGAACACGGCGCCGGTGATGAGCGGACGGTCCGGACACCCGTCGATCCACTGGACGATCACTTCCATACCGACGCGCGGAATCGCCGCCGCGCCAAGCTCGGCACCCGCCCAGGCGCTGGCAACCCGAATCCATGCCGAGCTGCGGTCGTCATGCTCGCCGATCCGGTCCCAATGAAACTGGACCCGCACCCGGCCATATCGATCGGTATGGACGTTGTCATCGCCGGCCGCGCCGACCACGACAGCAGTCTGTGGTGCCAGGATCCTGGTCCGCGTGCTGTTGAAGCCCCGGCCAGGCCGCCACGGATAGCTCTTGCGCGTGCACGTTACCCCGTTGCGATACTGGATTTTCTCGTCGTCGCTGCGCAAGTAGTTGTTGGTGGCCACGTGGCGCACCGCCAGCACCAGAAAATCGTCCTTGGCCGGATCGCTGCTGCCACTGTGGAAGTCGTGATTGAAATGATCCACGAGACGGAACCAGCGGCCCGGCGCGACGTGGCGGCTGTTGCCTTCGGCCTCGACGACCCTGGCTGTCGCTTCGATCTCTTCCATCCGGACACGGCTCTGTGCATCCCCGTCGCCGCGACCTTTCAGCCCGTATGCGCCGGCATACTCGTACGATTCGAGTTCGGGCACGTCCCCCTGCTGGTTCAGCGTGGGCAGGGAGGCATGCCGGGGGCTTGGATCCTTGAAATCGAAGGCGCTCAGCGCGACGTTGGCCGGGACGAAACGGCGCTCCGGCGACCAGCGGTCGAAGGCGTCTTCGTCGTGCGCGCCGCCTGCGCCGTGGAATCGAACTTCCACATCGCCATCGACTGCCGGCGCATACGTGGAATCGCTGGCGACGACCAGGCGGTGGCCATCCGCCTCGTGCTCATACCAGTAGTACCATCCCGCAGCCTCCCAGCGGCGGCTCAGGTAGTTGAAATCCGTCTCGTCGAACTGGCATGCATCCGTCATGGCGGGATCCTCGGCCGTTACCCGCCAGTCCCAGCGCGGATGGACGCCGTAGTCTTCGAAAATGCTTTCCGTCTGCTGGCGCAAGGTTTTGCCATGGAAGAGGTAGTTATCCTTGCGAAAGCCGAGGAACTTCAGCCATGGCCCCAGCCTGGCCTCGTAGAACGTCATGCCGCCGTCGGAACGACGGCGCTGGAAGCTGAAGACATACCCCGAAAAGTAACGCAGGCTGCCGTCGCCGCGTACGAGTTCGATCGAGAGCAGTTTTCCCTGCATCTCCTTCAAGGGGATGCAGGCATTGTCGGATAGTAGTTCAACCGTGAACTCGAAATCCCTGGACAGGCTTTCGTTTGCGTCGAGCTTGTCGACCAGGAATTGCGCTGCCGGTGCGTCGTCGTTTGGAAACGAGAGACGCAGGATGCGGTTGAACTGTCTGTCGTGGATGAGATCGAGGATGGTGCGGCGGAGTGTATTCATGCTGGCGCTGGATATCCGATGAGATGATCCATGGATGGATCACGTACTGAACGTTACTGGCCTAGCAGTACCGTCGTGACGTCATCGGCGCTTGCTCTGGCTGGGATTGGGAGACCGCTCACTGCGCGTGTCGGTTACGAGGCCGCGCAGCTGCTGAGAATCTACGCCGAGCGTCGGCGCTGATCTTGAGATGCCCCAACTTTTGTCCGGCTATTTCCGTGCCCGCGCTCAGGCCACAGTGTCGTGCCCGGCATCCGAACTCAGCTCGACCAGCTCCGCAAGCGACTTGCGGAACTTGGCGATCGACTCGTCAAGCCACGCGACATGCGCCAGTGCGCCTTCCGCCTGGCTGTCGGCGCCACGGGCGCGAAACTCTTCGGCCCAGCGCATTTCGGTCGCGCGATACCCTTCCAAGGCTGCCAGTTGCTCGCGAATGGCATCGATCGTGCGCGACTGCCTGGATGGGGCCGCCCATGCCTCGGGTTGGCGTGCCGCACAGTAGCGAGCGACGACGTCGGCGCCGGGCCGGTCGGCGCGGGCCGGCAGTCTCTCCGCATCGGCGAACGCGCGGATATCGCCCGCTGGCACGAAGCTCACGTGCAGGCCCGCATCGAACAGGGCAAGCGCTACGGACGTCGCCTTGGGGTCCCCCTCGATCACGCAGAAGTGCACAGTCTCCGGTGCGACCTTCTGCTTGCGTACCCATTCGATCAGGTCGTCCCCATGCGCTGGTGGGACGGCCAGTGCCTTGGTCTTCAGCTTGCCGTGCACGAGCAGCGCGACATCGAGCTTGCGCTTGCCGGCTTCCACGCCGACCACGGCGTTTCCAGTCAATACCACATCAGTCCTTTCAAAATGGGGCCAGGCAGCAGCTATGCACATTGCAGCCGTTTGCCCTGCCGGCCGGGTTCTCCTACACTGCGGGATCAGCCGGCTGGGCAGCCGGCGCCCGTTATCATAACCACACATGACAATAGCCGATCTGAGAGAAGTCCTGCTGTTCCTGCTGCTGGCCGGCCTGGCCGTGCCGCTGATGCAGCGCCTGAAAGTGAACCAGATGCTGGGCTTCCTGCTGGTCGGGCTCGTGTTCGGGCCGCACGGCCTGGGCAGCTGGACGGCGCAGGCACCGTGGCTTGCCGACATCACGTTCCACGACGTCGAGGCGGTCAAGCATGTCGCCGAGCTGGGCATCCTGTTCCTGATGTTCATGATCGGGCTGGAGCTGTCGCCGGCACGCATCTGGGCACTGCGGCGCAGCGTGTTCGGTACCGGCGTGCTGCAGGTGGGGCTGACGGCGGCCGTGGTCGGCGCTTTCGCGCTGGCGTTCGGCAATCCGCCCGGCACGGCGCTGACGATCGGGCTGACCCTGGCGATGTCGTCCACGGCCGTCGTCATGCAGTTGCTGAGCCGGGGCCAGGGCTTGGCGTCGCCGCTGGGGCAGGCGTGTTTTGCCATCCTGATGCTGCAGGACCTGGCCGTGGTGCCGATCCTGATCCTGGTGGAAGGCCTGGGTGGCAGCGGCGCCGCGCTGTGGTCCGTGCTGCTGGTGGCCGTGGCCAAGGCGGCGCTGACGATTGCCGCCGTCTACCTGGTCGGCCGGCGCGTGGCGCGGCCCATGTTTGCCGCGTTTGCCGTGCAGCGCCAGCCGGAGATCTTTGTCGCGCTGATCCTGTTGCTGACCCTGGGTATCGCGGCCGCGGCGGCGGCGGCCGGCTTGTCCATGGCGCTGGGCGCGCTGCTGGCCGGCCTGCTGCTGGCCGACACGGAATTCCAGTACGAAGTGGAAATGATCGTCGAGCCGTTCCGGGGCCTCTTGATGGGCTGTTCTTCATGTCGGTAGGGATGGAGCTGGACCTGCGTACCGTGGCCGAGTATCCGTTCTGGCTGCCGGCGTCCGTCGTCGGGCTGCTGCTGATCAAGGCGACCGTCATCACGTTGCTGCTGTGGCGCCTGGGCGTGGGCCAGGCCGTGCAGGCCGGCATGCTGATGGGGCAGGGCGGCGAGTTCGCGTTCATCGTGCTGGGTTATGCCGTCACGGCCCGGCTGCTGCCTGCCGAGACGGGCCAGTTCCTGCTGGTCGTCGTCAGCCTGAGCATGCTGGCCGCGCCCGGCAGTGCGGCGCTGGGGCAGCGCTTCGCCGCGTGGTGGGACAGTACGCGCGGCGGTTGCGCGGCGGCAGTGGCCGGACCGGGCGCCGGCGAACCTCCGCGCGCAGGACACATCGTCATCGGCGGCTATGGCCGCGTAGGGCGGCTGGTGGCGGACGTGCTGGCGCGCCATGGCATCGAGCACGTCGCCATCGAACGCGATCATCACCTGGTCGCGGCGGCGCGCAAGGAGACCGGCAACCTACATTCGGGCGACGCCTCGATGCCGCACCTGCTGGCGCGCCTGGGCATCGGCGAATGCGCTGCAGTCGTGCTGACGATGGACGACCCGAAGGCGGCGCTGGAGGCCGTGCGCGCGTTGCGCCGGCACTATCCGGCGCTGCCCATCATCGCGCGCGCGCGCGACGAGAAGCACGCGCGCCTCCTGAAGGGGGCGGGCGCCAACGAAGTGATTTCGGAAACGGTGGAGTCGGGCCTGCAGCTGGCCCGCTTCGCGCTCAGCTCGGCCGGCATGCCGGAAGGGGCGGCCGGCTTACACATCCAGGTGGAGCGGGCCGAGCGCATCGCGACGGCGACAGGTGCCGCGGAAGAGCCGGCGCAGCGGAACTAGCGACAGCTGGGGATCCCCCAAGTGCCCGGTCGTCAACGCCCTGGTATCAGTTCATTTGCGGATGGTCCTGTTCGAGTCGCATCCACGTGCTCCACGCTAACAGGATGCCGAAAACAGGAAAGACAGAGAAAGCGATGATGGCGAAGTCGCTGGCCGGCCGCTGGGGTGCCAGGAATGCGAACAGTAAAGTTGATATTGCCGCGGTTGAAACACCCCATGCAACAACGCCATAGAGAAAAATAAAGTGCAGGCGGCCGTGGCATCGTATAGCGTCCCAATTGTTTGAGAACTTTCGTACGATATAAGACATTGGAAGCTCCGTTTAAATGGTAGAGCTGCCGTGTCGACAGCTCTACGGTGAACACTTTCAACGTTGTGGCACGGCGAAACAACCGGATGAGCCTCCGCCTGCGATAAGGCCTCCGATCGCACCCAGCGCCACACCCAGGAACCCTCCGGAGGCGCCGGCAATTGCACCGCCGAGTATCCCCCATCCTGCTCCGCTTTGGCATTGGCGCATCGCGGGACTCATAGGTACAGTCTGGCCGCGGCTGCCCATTGCACCGTGCACGAGACTGAGCTCATCATTTGTCAAGACATTCATATTGCGCTCCTTTGGTTGACATTATGTTTGGCCGAAGTTCCTGCGAAAAGCTGGTGTGACAGCAAAACGCTGAGCCGGTACAACTGGTTCTTATAACGTCAATGGAGTGCGGGCTTTTTGTTGATTGTCAATGGAGACCGATGCTGGCGCTCAACCGGTGGCTCGTGGTTCACGCCAACGTGGTGCGGTAATAGATTGATCCCGCTCAAGCACCGTGGCGCTGTGCAGAAGTAGCGATGGTGTTCGCGCCTCATGCATGTCAAGGCCCGCCCGCAGGCATGGGCGAGACCTTTACTGCACCAGCTTCGCGTCCAGCGTGATCTTGGTGTTGAGCAGCTTCGACACAGGGCAATTCGCCTTGGCCTTGCCGGCCAGCTCCTGGAACCTGGCGTCGTCCGCACCCGGGATCTTCGCTTCCAGGGTCAGGTGCACGGCCGTGATGGCGTAGCCGTCATCCAGCTTGTCCAGCGTGACTTCGGCCTTCGTGTTCATCTGCTCGGCCGTCAGGCCCGCCTCGCCCAGGATCAGGGACAGCGCCATGGTGAAGCAGCCGGCATGGGCCGCGCCGATCAGTTCTTCCGGATTGGTACCCGGCTTGCCTTCGAAGCGGCTGGCAAAGCCGTACGGATAATCCTTGATGGCGCCGCTCTGCGTGCTGATGGCGCCCTTGCCATCCTTGATGCCGCCGGACCAGACTGCCGAACCTTGGGTCTTCATCGTAAGCTCCTTTATCGTGTCATGTGAGTAAGCAATGGTACTGCCTGCCCGGTCCGACCCGCGTCCCGCTTCGGGGAGAGCCAGGGAAGCCTAGGCCAGCAGCTCGCCGGCGACCATGCCCAGCATCTCGACGACGAAGAACAGCAGCAGGAACAGTGTCATGCGCAGCAGCGCGCGCCAGCGCTGGCCGGCGGCGCGGCGCAGCAGGTAGACGGGCACGGCCAGCGGTGCCAGCAGGATGACGAACAGGTTGCCGCCACGCGAGCGGCGGATGTCGCGGGCATCCGTGTCGCGGCAGTACCAGGCGAAGATGGCGTAGTTCAGCACGCCCGCGGCGAGCACCGTCCACCACAAGGGTTCGGGCCAGTGGCGCCCGTCGTAGAAACCGCTGACGACGCCCATGACGGCCACCAGGCCGAACAGGAACCGGACGGCCGGGCGCGGGCTGCGCACGGCCGGTTCCGGCGCGGGCAGCGAGGCGCTCAACCGAACCGCGCTGCGGGCACGCCCCGCACGTCCAGTTGCACGGAGAACAGCGCGCCCGCCAGCGGGTCCGCCGCCTTGCGCGCCGCGTCGTAGCCTTGCCAGGCGCTGGTGATGTAGAGCGTCTTCAGGTCCGGCCCGCCGAACGCGACGGACGACGGCTGTGCCACCGGCATCGGGATCGTCGCCAGCAGTTCGCCGGCCGGGCTGTAGCGGCACACGCGGCTGCCGCCCCACTGGGCGATCCACACGCAGCCTTCGCTGTCGACGGTCATGCCGTCCGGCGAGCCTTCGCCCGGGCCGAACTGGCGCCACACGCGCGGCGCGCCCAGGCTGCCGTCCGGCCGCACCTCATAGGCGTAGGTGCGGTCCAGCAAGCTGTCGTTGTGGAACATCGTCTTGCCGTCCAGGCTGAACGTGGGCCCGTTGCAGATGTGGTACTCCGTCAGCACCGTGTGCAGGCTGCCGTCCGGGTCGAGACGGTACAGCTTGCCGTCGGGCCGCTTGACGTCCGCCGCGTTCATGGAGCCCGCCCAGATGCGGCCGGCGGCGTCCACCTTGGCGTCGTTCATGCGCAGGCCCGCGATGTCGAACGGACGGTGCAGGTATTCGATCCGCACGGCTGGTTCCAGCCACAGGCGGACGATGCCGTCGCGCAAACCCGCCATGAAGCCGTCGCCGTCCTTGCGCGGCAGCAGCCAGCACACGTAGGTGGGCAGTTGCCACGTATGGCGCAGGCCGTCCGCATCCAGCGCGTGCAGCGCGTTGCCGACGAGGTTGACGAAGTACAGGCGCTGCTGTGCGGCATGCCACAGCGGGCCTTCGCCCAGTTCGGCGCCCAGGGGCCAGACGCACTGCGGCGCCGGCATGGTTGCATGATCAGTTGCGTTCGATACGGTCACGATGTCATTCAGGCAAATAGTGGGAGATCGTTACCTTACCTGAAATCGTGCTGTTGGTGTAGCGCTATCAATGCGCCTGCCGGGTGCTTTCCGGCGTTCCCTGGCGCAACGCGGCCCGGACGGCCTGCAGCAGCTCCTCGTCGTTCCACGGCTTGCTGAGGAAGCGGGCGATGACGCCGCGATTGGCCGCTTCCGTCGCCCCGGCCAGGTCGGCATAGCCGCACAGCAGCAGGCGCACCGGGTGCGGGTACAGCTCGCGCACCCGTGCCATCAATTCGATGCCGCTGCTGCCGGCCATGCGCTGGTCGGACAGGATGACGTCCACCTCGTGTCCTGCCAGCAGCTCCAGCGCTTCCTCGGCGCTGCCGGCCAGCAGGATCTGCCAGCCCTCGCGCCGGAACACGCGCTGCAGCGCACGCAGGACGCCGGGTTCGTCGTCCACCAGCAGGAGCGTGTGCCGGGGTTTGGGCGCCGGCGCATGCGGCAGCGCCAGGCAGCGCTCCTCGCGCAGCAGCGCGGCCAGCTCGTCCGCGGGCAGGGGGCGGCTGAACAGGTAGCCCTGGATCTTGTCGCAGCCCATCGTGTGCAGATATTCGAGCTGGCCTTCGGTCTCGACGCCCTCCGCCACGACGATCAGCTCCAGCCCATGCGCCAGCGCGGCGGTGGCTTGCGCGATGGCGGCGCTGCGCGGATCGCTGGTGATGTTGCGCACGAACGTCTGGTCGATTTTCAGCTTGTCCAGCCGGAAGCGCGACAGGTAACCCAGCGAAGAGTAACCCGTGCCGAAATCGTCCAGCGAGATCGACACGCCCATGGCCGACAGTTCGTTCAGCTGCGCCTGCACGTGCTCGGCGTCGTGCATCATGATCGATTCCGTCAGCTCAACCTCCAGGTAGCGCGGCGCCAGGCCCGTTGCCTGCAGCGCCGCGCGGACCACGGCCGGCACGGTCCCGGCGGCGAACTGGCGCGCGGAGACGTTGACCGCCACCGTCAGCGGCGCCAGCCCGGCCTGCTGCCAGGCCTTGTTCTGGCGACATGCTTCCTCGATGACCCAGTTGCCGATCGACAGGATCAGGCCGCTGTCCTCCGCCAGCGGGATGAAGTCGCTCGGTGGCACCATGCCCAGGTGGCTGCTGTGCCAGCGCAGCAGCGCTTCCATGCCACTGACGCGGCCGTCGGACAGCGACACCTGCGGCTGGTAATACAGGCGCAGCTCCTTGCGCTCGATGGCGTGGCGCAGGTGCACTTCCAGCGACATCCAGCGCAGCGCGTGGGCGTTCATCTCGCCCGTGTAGAAATGGAAGCTGTTGCGCCCGCCATCCTTGACGTGCGACAGCGCCACGTCCGCGCCGATCAGCAAGGCGCTGGCCGTGGCACCGTCGCGCGGGTACATGCTGATGCCCACGCTGGCCGTCACGTACAGGTCCTGGTTGGCCAGCCGCACCGGTTGCGCGACCTGGTCCATCAGCTTGCGCGCCGTGACGATGACGTCGTCCACGTCCGGCGCCTTGGTCAGCAGCAGCGCGAATTCGTCCGCACCCAGGTGGGCCAGCGTGTCGCCCGGCGTGACGATGGTGCTGACGCGCCGTGCGACCTCTTGCAGCAGTGCATCGCCCACCTCGTGGCCGAGGGCATCGTTGATGCGCTGCAGGCGGTCGATATCGAACAGCAGCAGCGCCAGCTGGCCGCCACCGTGCTGGGCGGCGTCGATGGCCAGTTGCAGGCGGTCGTTCAGCAGGTTGCGGTTGGGCAGCTGGGTCAGCGGATCGTGGTTGCTGAGGAAATCGAGCTGCGTGTGCGCTTCCATCAGGGCGCTGATGTCGCTCGACACCGAGACATAGGCGCAGACCTGTTCGCGCTGGTCCTTGACGACGTTGATACTGATGCGTTCGGGGTACACCTGGCCGTTCTTGCGCCGGTTCCAGATCTCGCCGCGCCATTGGCCTTGCGTTTCCAGGCTCTGCCAGATGGCCCGGTAGAACGCGGTGTCGTGCCGGCCCGAGCGCAGCACGCGCGGATTCTGGCCCAGCACCTCGCGCTCCGCGTAGCCCGTGTTCTGTTCGAACGCACGGTTGACGGCGATGATGTTGGCGGCGGCGTCCGTCATCGTGATGCTTTCCTGCGTGCTGTCGAAGACCTGGGCCGCCAGGCGCAGCCGTTCTTCGAGGGCGCGGCGGGCCGTGATGTCGCGCAGGATGGTCGTGAAGATCGGCTCGCCGTCCACGTTGGCCGCCGACAGCGCCATCTCCGCCGTGAATTCCTCGCCGTTCTTGCGCTTGCCGATCATCTCGACGATGCGGCCGCTGTAGGTGCGTTCGCGGCTCTTGCGGTAGCGCGCCACGCGGTCGCGGTGCTCGGGCAGCGAGCGTTCCGACAGCAGCAGCGTGATGGGCTGGCCCAGCATTTCCGCTTCCGTGTAGCCGAACATGGCTTCGGCGGCGCGGTTGAAATGCACCACCCGTTCCTCGTCGTCCGAACCGATGATGGCATCCGGCGCCGACTGCGTCATGGCGCGGTAGCGTGCCTCGCTGGCGCGCAGGGCCGCATCGGCATGGCGCCGCGCCGACACTTCCATCTGCAGCTGGGCCGCATGGCGCTGGATCACCTCGTACAGGTTCATGTTCTCGTACGCCACGGCCAGCTGGGCCGCCAGCATGCGCAGGAACTGCTCGTCCGTGGCGTCGAAACAGGCCTCGTGGCGGCGCTCGGCCACGTACAGCCAGCCGTACAGGTGGTACTGGTCGCGCACGGCCATGCCCATCAGGTTCGTCACGCGCGGATGGCCGCCGGGCAGGGCGGGCAAGTCGCCGCTGGCCAGGCAGCGGCGCAGCACGTCGTTGCCCAGCATCAGCTCGCCGGGGAACGCGGCGCGGTCCAGCAGCACCGGTTCCAGCAGTGCCGGGTCGATGCCGCGCGTCTCGATGTGCTGGACGGCGCTTTCGTTCGCATCCAGCAGGCACAGCACGACGATATTGGCCTGCAGGATGCGCGCCGCCGCCGCGCAGAACAGCATGGCCATCGTGGCCGCGTCGCGCTGGCCGTTCAGGCGCAGGCTCAGTTCGTGCAGCGACGCCATGCGCTCCACGGTGCCCGGCACCTGCGGCGGTGCCACGGCGGCGGGGGGCGCGGGCGCCAGCTCGTCCGGCACCGACAGTTGCTCCTGCGCCGCGCCCAGCTCCAGGTTGACGGCATCCATGATGGACTGCGGATCGGCCGGCTTCGGCAATACGCTGCGCACGTCGCAGGCGGCCGCCATCGTGCGCAGTTCCGGCATGGAATAGGTGGCGGAGAAGAAGATCACCGGCGTGTGGCGCAGTTCCGGATCGGCGCGCAGGCGCTGCACGAACTCGTAGCCGTCCATCGTGGGCATCAGGATGTCCGTGATGACGAGGTCGGGCCGGTGCAGGTCGCACAGCTCGAGCGCCTGCGCCCCATCGGCCGCCTCCAGCAGGCGGTGAGGCGTAAAGCCGAGCAGGGTCAGCAGGTATTCGCGGTTGGTCGGTCGGTCGTCGACGATCAGTATGGTGGACATGTGGCCCCGTATTCCGTTGGAATCGATCCTACTCCGCCGGCCCGGCGCCGGGCGCACGGCTGTTGCGGCAAATGGAGGCTGTCCCCGATTTCCAAAAATTGGGGACAGCCTCCCATTTTTCGGCAACTTTTGCCGCAGCGGGCGGCAATGTCGGGTGAAGTGGCGCCAAATCCATTAAAATAGCGGGTTAGGAAACACGCGAAGGATGTAAACATGTCTATCTCCAGCACCGAAGAAATCGTCGCCGAGCTGCGCGCCGGCCGCATGGTGATCCTGGTCGACGAAGAAGACCGCGAGAACGAGGGCGACCTGGTGCTGGCGGCCGACTTCGTCACGCCCGAAGCCATCAACTTCATGATCCGCCATGCCCGCGGCCTGGTCTGCCTGACCTTGGCCGAGGAAATCGTCGACCGGCTGGAACTGCCGTTGATGGCCACGCGCAACGGCACTTCGTTCGGTACCAACTTCACCGTCTCGATCGAGGCGGCCGAAGGCGTCACGACGGGCATTTCCGCCGCCGATCGCGCCCGCACCATCCAGGTGGCCGTGGCCAAGGATGCCAAGCCGGACGACCTGGTCCAGCCGGGCCACATCTTCCCGCTGCGCGCCGTCAAGGGCGGCGTGCTGATGCGCGCCGGCCACACGGAAGCGGGCTGCGACCTGACGGCGATGGCCGGCCTGACGCCGGCCTCCGTCATCTGCGAGATCGTCAAGGACGACGGCACGATGGCGCGCCTGCCCGACCTGCTTGAGTTCGGCAAGGAACATGGCCTGAAGATCGGCACCATCGCCGACCTGATCCACTACCGCAGCCAGAAGGAATGCATGGTCGAGCGCGTGGCCGAACGCACGCTGAACACGGCCCATGGAGAATTCAAGATGATCGCCTGGCGCGACACGCCGAGCGGCTCGGCCCACCTGGCGCTGGTGCATGGCGAAGTGGATCCGGACCGCGAATCGCTGGTGCGCGTGCACCAGCCCGTCTCGATCCTGGACCTGCTGGAAACGGAAGCGACGACGCACTCGTGGAACGTGTCGGCCTCGCTGAAGGCGATCAAGGCGGCCGAGCACGGCGTCATGGTGCTGCTGAACTGCGGCGAGACGGCCGACCAGCTGTTCGGCCAACTGGCCGCGTTGAACAAGCCGGACAGCAAGCCGCAAGGGCGCGCCGCCAGCATGGACCTGCGCAGCTACGGTATCGGCGCGCAGATCCTGCGCGCGCTGGGCGTGCGCCGCATGAAACTGCTGGCCAGCCCCCGCAAGATGCCGTCGATGACGGGTTTCGACCTGGAAGTGACGGGCTACCTGGCCAAGCCCGAGGCATGACACGAGCCGGCGCGCGGCATGAGCGCGCTGGCACCGTGGCGTCCGGGGTATGCTTCCCCGGGGCGCCCCCATTTACCCACATACACTATATAAGAGGCTCGTCATGACCGTAGGAAGCTACGAAACCAATCTGAACGGCGAAGGCCTGCGCATCGGCATCGTCCAGGCACGTTTCAACGAAGACGTGTGCCACGGCCTGCTGTCGGCCTGCCTGGCCGAACTGAAGCACCTGGGCGTGGCGGACGAGGACGTGCTGCACGTGACCGTCCCGGGCGCGCTGGAAATCCCCCTGGTGCTGCAGAAGATGGCCGAATCCGGCCAGTTCGACGCGCTGGTGGCGCTGGGCGCCGTCATCCGTGGCGAAACCTACCACTTCGAGCTGGTCTCGAACGAATCCGGCGCCGGCATCACGCGCGTGGGCCTGGACTACAGCATCCCCATCGCCAACGCCGTGCTGACGACGGAAAACGACGAGCAGGCTGAAGTGCGCATGGCCACCAAGGGCGCGGACGCGGCCCGCGTCGCGGTCGAGATGGCCAACCTGGCGATTGCTCTGGAAGAGCTGCACCAGGACAATTCGGAAGAAGAATAAGCAGTACGGGCGGCTGCGGCCGCCGGAATCAATCAGGAAACGACATGAACGAAAAATCCCTCCACGCCAACCCGAGCAAGAATCGTACGCCCCGTCACCGGGCGCGCGAGTTCGCGCTGCAGGGCCTGTATCAGTGGCTGCTCAATAACGAGGACGCGAAAACCGTCGTCAACAACATCCGCGCCGCGCACGGGTTCGACAAGGCCGATGGCGACTACTTCGCCGCACTGCTGTACGGCGCCATCGAGCAGTCCGTCGAGCTGCGCGCGGCATTCGCGCCGCTGGTGGACCGCGGTGTCGCCGAGTTGTCGCCGATCGAACACGGCGTGCTGCTGCTGGGCGCGTACGAGCTGAAGAACCAGCTGGACATCCCTTACCGTGTCGTCATCAACGAGGCCGTGGAGCTGACCAAGTCGTTCGGCGGCATCGACGGCCACAAGTACGTCAACGGCGTGCTGGACAAGCTGGCGCCGCGGCTGCGTGCCGATGAGGTTGCGGCGGACAAGAAGCGCTGATCGTTTCGTTGCGCTGGGAGAAGCCACCTGCGGGTGGCTTTTTTTTCGCGGATGGTGATCCGATGGGGTTTGTCCCCGGTAGGTGATGGCCTGGGCGGTGGCCCGCGGCGTCGCAAGGGGACTGACCCCGGTTTTCATCGGCGGCTCATGCGATGCGATAAAAACCGGGGTCAGTCCCCTCGATGCGCCAACGGCGAGCGCTCGAGCCATTACTTACCGGGGACAGACCCCAGGCGTCGGCAAGCGCTGAAGCAACCGCCTACCGGGGACAGACCCCATAATAAAAAAAGCCACCGCAAGGTGGCTCGATCGCGATGCTGGTCCCGGTTACAGGCCGGCCAGTTGCTCCGGTTCGCTCTTCGGCTCCTCTGGCTCGGGTTCGGACTTGGCGGTCACCGTGGCCGGTACTGCCGGGGCGACGGGGACGGCCGGGGCTGGCGTCGGCGTGAAGGTCGGGACCTTCTTGCCGGCCGAGACCTGCTTCAGGCGCTGGTATTCGGCCAGCACGCGGCTGCCGTAGCCGTCGTCGGTCGCAAAGGCGCCGGCACCTACGTAGCTTTTCAGGCCCGCTTCGACGGAACCGCCGCGCGTTACGTAGTCCTTCAGGATCAGCGAGCCGACGCGGATATTGGCGACCGGATTCAGCGCCGCCTGCACGCCGCCCAGTTCCTGGAACTTCTCGTGGTGCACTTTGGACATGACCTGCATCAGGCCCTGCGCGCCGACCGGGCTTTCCGCGAACGGGTTGAAGCGCGATTCGATCGCCATCACGGCCAGGATCAGCAGCGGGTCCAGCTTGATCTCGCGGGCCGTCATGTAGGCCGTGGAAACGAGCATGTTGGCGGCGTCGCCGGCCACGCGGTAGCGCTTGGACAGCCAGTCGGTCACCCATTGCTGCTGCTTGCGCGTGCCCAGCAGGGCCTTTTCCTCGGCTGGCGAGAGGGTGGGGCGTTCCGCCGTCGCGACGGCCGGGGCTTCCATCAGCTGGTGCAGCTTGGGCGCCACCACGACTTCGGCGACCGGGACGGCGGGTGCTGGTTCCTCGGCCAGTGCGCGCGACAGGTTGCGCGCCAGGTCAGGGCGGGCGTACAGCACGGCGATCGTCACGATCGCGGTCACGCCGAAGATGGTCAGCGCATGTTGCGCCGTGGTGAAGATGCTGCGTAAGGTAATACGTTGCGTGCCGAAGCGCGCGACCGGCCCGATGGCCAGCAGGCGGGCGGCCGGAGCCAGCCCAGTGAAGCGATTAATCATTCGATCTCCCTGAAATGTCCGTAAAAGCATGCCCCCACCGCGCGTGAACACCACGCGGCACTGTTGCTGTGCAATTGCCGTGCATCAGAATTGTTATCGTCTACCGTCGCCGGGAAGCGCGGTGGACGCCATCATTGCTTGCCAGAGCTGATTCATGTGAAACCAGTCGCAATACAACTTTTTTCGGGGAGGGCCCAAAGGCCAAGGGCAGACGCCCTGAGAAAACACTCCTTAAAATGTCATGTGGAGCCCCGACTCCGTGAATGAATGAGTGACAATTTTCGTTGGCATTTTTGCCATGTCCTCTTCAAGTAAGCGAATTGTAGAAGCCAGTTTATATCACGTCAATACTAACACCGACGTTCTTTATAACTTCTGAATCTAACATACGCAGGCGAATGTTAGCAAAAACCAATAGAATCAACCACTTGACCGGATTACCTCAAGCCGGCCGTCCACAGCGAAAAAAACGTAAAAATTGTATGAAATATTCAGATCTGCGGGATTTTATTGCTCAGTTGCAAAAAATTGGCGAGTTGAAGACCGTTTCCTTGCCAATTTCGCCACATTTGGAGATGACCGAGGTGTGCGACCGGACCTTGCGCGCGGGCGGGCCGGCCCTGTTGTTTGAAAAACCGGCCGGTTTCGACATCCCTGTGCTGGCCAACCTGTTCGGCACGCCGCGCCGCGTGGCGCTCGGCATGGGCGCGGAGGACGTCGGCGAACTGCGCCGCATCGGCCATGTGCTGGCGCGGCTGAAGGAGCCCGAACCGCCCAAGGGCTTCAAGGACATCATGGACATGGGCTCGCTCGTCAAGGCCGTGTGGGACATGGCGCCGAAGGAGCAGCGCAGCGCCCCATGCCAGGAGATCGTCTGGGAAGGCAACGACGTCGACCTGGGCCGCCTGCCGATCCAGCACTGCTGGCCGGGCGACGTGGCGCCGCTGATCACGTGGGGCCTCGTCATCACGAAGGGCCCCAACAAGAAGCGCCAGAACCTGGGCATCTACCGCCAGCAAGTACTGGGACACAACAAGGTCATCATGCGCTGGCTGGCGCATCGCGGGGGCGCACTGGACTTTCGCGAGCATTGCCTGAAGAACCCCGGCCAGCCGTACCCGATCGCGGTTGCACTGGGCGCCGACCCGGCCACGATCCTGGGGGCGGTGACGCCGGTGCCGGACAGCCTGTCCGAATACCAGTTCGCCGGCCTGCTGCGCGGCAGCCGTACCGAGCTCGTCAAGGCGATCGGCAGCGAGCTGAGGGTGCCGGCCTCCGCCGAGATCGTACTGGAAGGGCATATCTATCCCGACGAGAACCATCCGTCCGGCTACGAGCATGCGCTGGAAGGCCCGTACGGCGACCATACCGGTTATTACAATGAGCAGGATTGGTTCCCGGTGTTTACGATCGACCGCATCACGATGCGCCGCGACCCCATCTATCACTCCACCTACACGGGCAAGCCGCCGGACGAGCCCGCGGTGCTGGGCCTGGCACTGAACGAAGTGTTCGTACCGCTGCTGCAGAAGCAGTTCAGCGAGATCACGGATTTCTACCTGCCGCCGGAAGGGTGCAGCTACCGCATGGCCGTCGTGCAGATCCGCAAGCAGTACGCAGGCCATGCCAAGCGGGTGATGTTCGGCGTGTGGAGCTTCCTGCGCCAGTTCATGTATACCAAGTTCATCGTCGTGGTGGACGAGGACGTCAATATCCGCGACTGGAAGGAAGTGATCTGGGCAATCACGACCCGGGTCGACCCGACCCGCGACACGACGCTCGTCGACAACACGCCGATCGACTACCTGGACTTCGCGTCGCCCGTCAGTGGCCTGGGCAGCAAGATGGGTATCGACGCCACCAACAAGTGGCCGGGCGAAACGAACCGCGAGTGGGGCACGACGATCCAGATGACGCCGGAAGTGAAGGCCAAGGTGGACACGATCTGGCAGCAGCTGGGGCTGTAACCGCGCACGTACAAACGCGTGTTATAATACGGTCTGGCGGGCCCCTGCGCATTGCGGCATGGCTAACCTGGTCAGGTCGGGAACGAAGCAGCCACAGCTGTTCACCGCAAGTGCCGCAGATCAGGCTCGCCTCCTAATCTCCCAAAAAAGCTGCCTCGGCAGCTTTTTTGTTGTCCGCTACAGCCGAGCACGTGTCCACCATGGGGTCACACCCCGACATGGACACAGCCTCAGCGGCACCACGAACGGGCGCGACCGGCTTTACTGCCCAGCTCGTGTCTTTGTCGGGGTGTGACCCCCAGGTGGACACGGCCCCGGCCGTGGGGCGCTTATTCGCTGTCCAGCTCCGCTTCGCGCGGCCGGGCGCTCAGCACCATCGGCGGGTTTTCCTTGACGAGCGCGGCGTCCGGCTTCAGCCGGATCTGGTGCTTGCCGTCCGTCGCGTACTGCTTCGGACCCGCCTTGGCCTGGATCGTCACCTGGGCCGGCTGGTCGAACTTCAGGATGACGGAGCGGATCGTCGGCGCGAACATGCTGAGCGCGCCGGCGATCTTGCCGATGGCCGCGTTCGATTGCGGAATGCTGCTCATCAGCGCGCCATACGACCACTGCGTGCCCGCGGGGACGACGGCGTTCATGGCGGGGCCCACGCCGACCTTGGAACTCTTCGGCTGGTTCGTCATGATCTTCGCATCCTCGGCCAGCCACTGGGGATTCGGCGCCAGCCGCAGGTTGCCGTCGGCGTCGACCGGCAGGGGCGTGCGTCCACCGGCGTGGACGACGGTCAACACGAGGTCGCGCGGCTTGACGTCCTGGTTCGACGGCACCAGGTGGACATACATGTCGAGCTTGTCCCGCTCGGCCGGCGCCAGTGCATAGAACTTGTCGAGGCGGCTGACTTCCATCAGTTTCTTGTACGGCAGCCATTCGCGTTCTTCGGCAAATGCGGAAGGATGCAGGCTCAACAACAACGGCAGCAGCGGAAGCAGTCTCTTCATGTTGTCCATTCTTATCAGAAAGAAAAGCCCAGTGTAGCGCAGGCATGCCTGGCCGGGGAACCTGTTGTTGACCTCAGGGGCGCTCGTCTGCGGTAAAATCGCGGCATGTCCTATCAAGTCCTCGCCCGCAAATACCGTCCCCGGAACTTTGAAACGCTCGTTGGCCAGGAGCACGTCGTCCGTGCCCTGACGCATGCGCTCGGTACCGGCCGGTTGCACCACGCCTATCTGTTCACCGGCACGCGGGGGGTGGGCAAGACCACGCTGTCGCGCATCCTGGCGAAATCGCTCAACTGCACGGGGCCGGATGGCAATGGCGGCATCACGGCCACGCCGTGCGGCGCGTGCGAGGCGTGCACGGCGATCGATGGCGGCCGCTTCGTTGACTATATAGAGATGGACGCGGCATCCAACCGCGGCGTCGACGAAATGGCGCAGCTGCTGGAGCAGGCGGTGTACGCGCCGTCCAATGCACGCTTCAAGGTCTACATGATCGACGAGGTGCACATGCTGACCAACCACGCCTTCAACGCGATGCTGAAGACGCTGGAGGAGCCGCCCGAGCACGTCAAGTTCATCCTGGCGACAACGGACCCGCAGAAGATTCCCGTCACCGTGCTGTCGCGCTGCCTGCAGTTCAACCTGAAGCAGATGCCGCCCGGGCACATCGTGGGCCACCTGGAAAATATCCTGGGCCAGGAAAACGTGACGTTCGAGCAGCCGGCCCTGCGCCTGCTGGCGCAGGGCGCGCACGGTTCCATGCGCGATGCGCTGTCGCTGACCGACCAGGCCATCGCCTACGCGGCCGGGGCCGTCACGCTGGAAGCGGTGCAGGGCATGCTGGGCGCGCTGGACCAGTCCTACCTGATCCGCCTGCTGGACGCGCTGGCGCAGCGCGACGGCGCCGACCTGCTGGCGGTGGCCGACGAGATGGCCAGCCGCTCGCTGTCGTACAACGGCGCGCTGCAGGACCTGGGCACCTTGCTGCACCGGATCGCGCTGGCGCAGACGGTGCCGGCGGCCGTGCCGGAAGACCTGCCGGAATATGCCGACATCATCCGCCTGGCCGGCCTGTTCGATGCCGAGGAAGTGCAGCTGTATTACCAGATCGCCGTGCACGGCCGCAACGAGCTGGGCCTGGCGCCGGACGAATACGCGGGCTTCTCGATGACGCTGCTGCGCATGCTGGCCTTTCGCCCCGGCGTCGGCGCCGCCGAAGGCGCGCCCACGGCCGCCCCGGTAGCGGCGCGGCCGGCCGGCCCGAACCCTGCCCGCGCCGCCGCGGCCGCTGCTGGCGGCCAGGCGGTGGCGTCCGCGCCGGCCCGTCCGTCCGCCCCGGCTGCCGCCATGCCGGCAGCGCCAGTGCAGCCACCACCACCGGTGCAACCGCCGGCCGCCGCGCGTCCGCAGCCGGCGCCGCCAGCGCACCCACCGGTGCAGCCGCCCGCACCGGTCGCGCCGCAGGCCAGCGCGAACCGTCCCGCCGGCGGCCCCGTGAGCCCGGCACGCGCCGCCATCAACGCGGCACTGGAAGCGGCCCGCGCGGCGACGGCGGCCCGCACCGGTGCAAGGCCGCCCGCCCGCGCTGCCGAGGAAAGTACCGCCGCGGTGGTCGCGCCGCCGCCGCAAGCCGGTGGCAGCGCGCCGCAAGGCGCTCAGGCCCGCCAGGCGCCGGGCCGTCCCGCGCCATGGGAGGACGACCCCGCCGGCCTGACGATGGGCTCGGCCGCGGTGCTGGAAGCGCCGCCGCCCGTACAACAGGGTCACGCTCAGGTTCAGGCCCAGCCGCGCCAGGCGACGCCAAGCGCGCCGCCACGCCAGGTGGCGGAAGAAGACGACCTGCCGCCCTGGGTCACGGAATTCTCCGACGACAGCGCGGTGCCCGCTGCCCGCAGCGAGGCCGCACCGGCGCCCGCGCCGGCAGCGGCGCCGGCTGTCCCGGCGCGCCAGGCCGCCCCGGCGCAGGCACCGTATGCCTACGTCATCACGCCGGTACCGGAACTGGATTGGGACGGCAACTGGCCGCTGCTGGCCGCCCACCTGCCGCTGCGCGGCGTGGCGCAGCAACTGGCGACGCAGGCCGAACTGATCGACTGCACCATCGACGGCAATGCCGCGTTGTTCCGCCTGCGCTGCCCGATCGACACGTGGCGCACGCCGCCCAACGTGGAAAAACTGACGGCCGCGCTGGCCGAGCGCTTCGACCGTCCCGTGCGGGTGGAGACCGAACTGGGGCCGGTCTGGTATACGACGACGGCCGAACAGCAGGTCCACCGCGAAGCCTGCCAACGCAAGGCGGAGGAGGCCGTGCATGGCGATCCGTTCGTGCAAAGCATGGTGCGCGAGTTTGGCGCGTTCGTCGTGCCCGGCTCGATCGTGGCACCCGTGACGCCGGCCCATTGACGTCGGTCCATTAGAATACGCATTTACCCCTTACGGAGAACCACATCATGATGAAAAACCAGCTCGCCGGCCTGATGAAGCAGGCGCAAGCAATGCAGGACAATATGAAGAAGGCGCAGGAGTCGCTGGCGCTGATCGAGGTGGAAGGCCAGTCCGGCGCCGGCCTCGTCAAGGTGGTCATGACCTGCAAGAACGATGTCAAGCGCGTGTCGATCGACCCGTCGCTGCTGGCCGACGACAAGGACATGCTGGAAGACCTGGTCGCCGCCGCCTTCAACGACGCCGTGCGCAAGGCCGAAGCCACCGCCGCCGAAAAGATGAGCGGGCTGACCTCCGGCATGAACCTGCCGGCCGGCTTCAAGATGCCATTCTGACGCCATGTTCGTCATCACGCTCACGTACGAGAAGCCCACCGAGGAGATCGATGCGCTGCTGGCCGCGCATCGCGCCTTCCTGCGCGAGCAGTATGACAATGGCGTGTTCCTGATGTCGGGCCGCATGGTGCCCCGCACCGGCGGCATCATCATCGCCAGCGCCGACAGCCGGGCCGACATCGAGGCGATCGTCGAGCTCGATCCGTTCAAGCAGGCCGGCGCCGCCAGCTACCAGATCACGGAGTTCGTGCCGACGATGACGGCCGATATCCTGGCCGCCTTCCGCCAGCACTGACATGGCGAAATCGCTGGAGTTCCTGACGGAGGCGCTGCGACGCCTGCCCGGCGTCGGTCCCAAATCCGCGCAACGCATGGCCTTCCACCTGCTGCAGCATGACCGCGAAGGCGCGGCGATGCTGTCGCGCGCGCTGTACCAGGCCGTCGAGGCCGTGCATCACTGCGCCCTGTGCAACACGTTCACGGAACTCGAGGTGTGCGAGATGTGCGCCGACGAGTCGCGCGACCGGCGGCTGCTGTGCGTCGTCGAGACGCCGGCCGACCAGATGATGATCGAGCAGACCCTGACGTACAAGGGCCTGTACTTCGTGCTGATGGGGCGCCTGTCGCCGCTGGACGGCATCGGCCCCAAGGACATCCACCTGGAAAAGCTGCTGGCGCGGGCCGCCGACGGCACCGTCACGGAGGTGGTGCTGGCCACCAACTTCACCAACGAGGGCGAGGCCACGGCGCACTACATCAGCGAGATGCTGAAGGCGCGCGGGCTGCAGGTCAGCCGGCTGGCGCGCGGCGTGCCGGTCGGTGGCGAGCTGGAGTATGTGGATGCGGGGACGATCGCGCGGGCGATGCTGGACCGGCGCTCTACGTAGAAAGCCGAAGGGACAGAAAATCCGGCGTTACAGCGGCGCCAGCTGCATCGACTGGGCCAGCGCGGCCGGGTAGACGTGGCTGATGGTACCGCTGGCGATGGTCTTGCCTTCCCACAGCGTGATGGGCGCGCCGATGCGCAGCCGCTCTTCGGCATGCTCGCGCCGCAGGAACTTGACGGGCAGTTCGTACTGCTGGCCCGGTTGCAGCACCAGGCCGTCCAGCAGCAGGCGACAATCGTAACCTTCACCGTCGACGAACAGCGGGCAGCCGAACGTGCGCCCACTGGCGGGCTGGGCGCGGCCGCCTTCTTCGGGCGACAGGAAACGGACGGTGATCAGGGCATCGGCTTGCATCGTATTCTCCTCAGCCAACCTGCGTTCTGACGACCCATGGCTGCAGGCCCGCCAGTCGTTCGCTGCCCAGCACGACCACGCGGATGCCGCGGTCGACGTGGGCTGCAGATGTCAAGTCTACCCCAATTTCCAAGGTAATGATTGCGTAAGGCGGGTCCCCGAACGCGTGGACGGCCTGCCGGGCGTACCACACCGCTTCGTCCTCGCTGAGCGTGAAGTACTTGACCAGGATGCCGTCCGGATTGCGCAGCCGGTGGAACAGGCGCAGGTCCGCCAGTTCATCCGGCCCCACCGCCCGGTACAGCTTCATCGCGCCAGCCGCAGTGGCGCCGTGCCCGCCAGCATCTGCGCGATCGCCTCGATCGATTGTGGCCGCCCCAGCAGGTAGCCCTGCGCCATGTCGCAGCCGTACTGCTCCAGCAGCGCCAGCTGTTCGTCCGTTTCGACGCCTTCGGCCACCACCGCCATCTTGAGGCCATGGGCCATGGCGATGATGGCGCGCGTGATGGCCGCGTTTTCCGAGTCCTGCGGCAGGCCGCTGATGAAGCTCTTGTCGATCTTCAGCGCGCGCACGTCGAAGCGCTTCAGGTAGTTCATCGACGAGTAGCCCGTGCCGAAGTCGTCGATCGACAGCCAGATGCCGATCGCGCGCAGCTGTTCCAGCGTCGCCAGCGTGGCGCGCGCGTCGTCCATCAAGGTACCCTCGGTCAGCTCCAGTTCCAGCAGGCGCGGGTCGAGGCCCGTGTCGTGCAGCACGGCGAGCACGGTCTGCGCCAGGTTCTCGTCCTTGAACTGGCGTGCCGACAGGTTGACGGCCACGCGCACCGCGCGCCGGCATTCCTGCTGCCACGCGCGCGCCTGCAGGCAGGCGGTGCGCAGCACCCATTCGCCGATCGGCACGATCAGCCCCGTCTCTTCCGCCAGCGGGATGAAGTCGTTGGGCGGGATGATGCCGTGTTCCGGATGGCGCCAGCGCACCAGCGCCTCGACGCCGACGACCTGCGCGCTGCGTACGTCGATCTGCGGCTGGTACTGCAGGTACAGCTCGTTGTGCTGCAGCGCGCGGCGCAATCCCACTTCCAGCTTCACGTGGCTCATGATCTGCGTCGTCAGCGCGGAGCTGTACAACTTGGCGTTGTTCTTGCCGCAGTTCTTGGCGTGGTACATCGCCGTGTCGGCGTATTTCAGCAGCGACGTGGCGTCCTCGCCGTCCTCCGGATACAGCGAGATGCCGATGCTGGCCGTGACGAAGATCTCGTGGCCGTCCAGGTGGAACGGCCGGCGCATCGCATCCTTGACGCGGTGCGCGACGGTCAGCGCATCCTGCACGTTGTCGAGGTCCGGGATCAGGATCGTGAACTCGTCGCCGCCCAGGCGCGCCAGGTTGCTGCCCCGCTTGTGCCCGGCGGTGTCCAGGTGCGCCACCATGTCGCTGGGCCGGATGGTGTCGTGCAGCCGTTCCGACACCACCTTCAGCAGCAGGTCGCCCACGTCGTGGCCCAGCGTATCGTTGATGCGCTTGAACGAATCGAGGTCCATGAACAGGATGGCGAACTTGCGCCCGCCCTGGCGCGAGCGTACCAGCTCGCGCTCCAGCGTTTCCAGGAACGCCTGCCGGTTCGGGATGCCCGTCAGGCTGTCGCAATAGGCCAGGCGGCGGATCTGCTCCTCCGTGCGCTTGCGTTCGCTGATGTCGCGCACGAGGCCCAGCACTTCGCCCGCCCCGGTACCCACCAGGCGCGCCTCGAAATGGTGGACCGTGTCGCCGGCCGCCAGCTCGTAGTCGACGGCGCGCACGGTCTGCGTGCGCAGTACGCCATCGAGCTGTTCGAGCAGACGGCGCGCGATCGGTTCGGGCAGCACGTCGCGCACGTGACGGCCCACGCAGTGCTGCTGCGCCAGCACGGCGGTGGGGGAGTGGCCCTGCTCGTAGTCGAGGTAATAGCCGTCCGGGCTCAGGCGGAAGAACGTGTCGGGAATGGCGGCCAGCACGGCGCGGTTGTGGGCGTCGGCGATGCGCAGCCGCGCGATGGCGTCGCTGGCGCGCAGCACGTACAGCACACGGTGGCCCAGGATCGGCCAGTTGATCGGCTTCGAGACGAAGTCGGTGGCGCCGCATTCGTAGGCCTGGGTGACGGCCTCCAGGTCGTCGCCGCCCGTCACCATGATGACGGGCACCGTGGCGTTGCGCTGGCGTTCCAGTGTGCGGATGGCGCGACAGACGGCGAAGCCGTCCATGCGCGGCATCTCGACGTCGAGCAATACCAGGTCCGGCGCCTGCCGCTCGAAACAGGCGATGGCCGTGGCGCCGTCGGCCGCCTCGATGCCGGCCAGGCCTACCTGGGCCAGCATTTCCAGCATCAGCAGACGCATGACGGGATCGTCGTCGGCCACCAGCACCGTACCGCGTGAGGAGGGGATGGTTGCCATTCAGGTCTCCTTGATGAGGATTGCTTCCAGCGCCAGCCGCACGGCGTGGAACTCGCGTTCCATGCCCGCCAGCAGGGCCGGGGCGCCCGCCGTGCTGTCGTTGCGGCCCAGCTGTTCCATGTCCTTGCACAGCTGCGCAAGGGAGTCGGCGCCCACGTTCGCACTGGCCGACTTCAGGCTGTGCGCGGCGCGGCGCAGGCCGGCCGTGTTCGCGTCCGTCAGCGCGGCACGCAAGGTCTGCAGGTGCGTGGGCGTGTCCGCCACGAAGGCCTCGATCACCCGTTGCAGCAGCGCTTCGCCCTTGTCGGCGCTGAGGGCGCGGATCGCGTCCAGGGCGCGGCGATTCAGCGCGCCGCCCGGGCGGGCGGCTGGCGGTGGCGGGTCGACTGGCGGCGTGCCCAGCGGGGCGGGATGGCGCGATGGCATGGCGCCATCGGCATGGTGGACGGTCGCGGCGCGCGGCAGCGCGATCCAGCGCGCCAGCGTGTCCGACAGGGACTGCTGCGTGAACGGCTTGGACAGGTAGTCGTCCATCCCCGCCGCCAGGCATGTCTCGCGGTCGCCCTGCAGCGCGTTGGCCGTGATGGCGATGACGGGCAACTGGCGCGCGCGGCCTTGCTGCTGCTCGTAGCGGCGGATCTCCGCGGTGGCCGCCATGCCGTCCATCACGGGCATCTGGCAATCCATCAGCACCAGGTCGAAGTCGTCGCGGCACACGGCGGCCAGGGCCTCCTCGCCGTTGCAGGCACGCGCGACGTCCAGGCCCAGCCCTTCCAGCATGGCCGACGCCACCTCCACGTTGACGGGATTGTCCTCGGCCAGCAGGACCCGGTGGCGCCGGCGCGGCTGGCCGCGCTGCGCGGCGTGCACGAGGGGCTGCGGCGAGGCCGTGCGGATGCCTTCGCTGGCACGCAGCGGCGTGACGATGCAGTCATACAGGTCGCACTCGCGTGCCGGCTTGATCAGCTGGAAGGCGACGCCGGCTTCGCGCCGCTGCACCGTGTCGGCCGCATTGCGCTCGGTCGACAGCAGCAGCAGGCGCACGCCCGCCAGCGCGGGATCGGCCTTGATCTCGGCCGCCAGCGCCAGGCCGCTGACCTGGGCCAGCTCCATGTCCAGCAGTGCCACGTCGTATGGCTGGCCACAGGCGATGGCGGCCTTCAGCAGGCGCAGGCAGTCGTCGGCACCAGCGGCGCTGTCGGACTTCAGGTGCCAGCGCGACAGGAGGGTCTCGAGCGTGGCGCGGCTGTCCGGCTGGCGGTCGACGATCAGCGCGCGCAGGCCCTTGGTGGTCTTCTGGTTGAACGACGCCTCGTCCGCGTCGACGCGGCGCTTGTCGAACTGCACGGTGAACCAGAAGATCGAGCCGGCCGTGCCGGCGCCCGTCATCAGGGCGTTGTCAACGCCGATCGCCCCGCCCATCAGCTCCACCAGCTGCTTGGAGATCGCCAGGCCCAGGCCGGTGCCGCCATGCTTGCGGGTGGTCGAGCCGTCCGCCTGCGAGAACGAGTCGAAGATGCGGCTGCGCGCCTCGCGCGACACGCCCACGCCCGTGTCCTGCACTTCCACCTTCAGTCGCACCGACTGCGCATCCTCGGCCATCACGCCCACGCGCACCGTGATGCAACCCTTGTCGGTGAACTTGATCGCATTGCCCAGCAGGTTGACGATGACCTGGCGCAGCCGGTTCGGATCGCCGCAGATGGCGACAGGGATGTCGTGCGCGATGGCGAAGTGCAGCTCCAGGCCCTTGGCCTCGGCCTGGGGCGAGAACACGTAGTCGATGTCGTCCAGCAGCTCGCGCAGGTTGAAGTGGATGTACTCGACCGTCAGCTTGCCCGCCTCCACCTTGGAGAAGTCGAGGATGTCGTTGATGATCACGAGCAGGTGTTCGCCGGAGCGCTTGACCATGCCGGTGTAGTGGCGCTGCTGTTCCGTCATCGCGGTGTTAAGGAGCAGCTCCGTCATGCCCAGCACCCCGTTCATCGGCGTGCGAATCTCGTGGCTCATATTGGCCAGGAAGGCACTCTTGGCCTGGCTCGCCGCCTCGGCCGCGTTCTTGGCCTTCTCCAGCTGCTCGGTGCGCACGCCGACCTGGCGCTCCAGCTGGTCGCGGTACTGGGCCAGCTTGGTGTCGCGGTGCTCGATCTGCGCCAGCATGTCGTTGAAGCTGTCGATCAACGTGCCCAGTTCGTCGTGGCGCTCGTGCTGCACCTGTGCGTAGGTCTGGCTGGTGGTGACGCGGCGCGACGCCGCGATCAGTTCGCCGATGGGGTGGGCGATACTGCCCTTGAAGCGGCCCGCCAGCACCAGCGCGACGACGAACGAGATGCCGGTGGCCAGCGTCGTGATGCCCAGGCTTTTCAGGATATCCATCCACATGCCACCCAGGCTGGCTTCGATCATGACGGCGCCGATCACGTGCCCGGCCGCGCGCACGGGCCGGTACACCTGCATCGCCCGGCGCCAGGGCGCCCCGGCCTGGGCCGGCGGCGCCGCGGCAGCCAGTTCGGCCATCCGCGCCAATGGCAGCGCGGGCAGTGGCTGTGCGGGTTGCGCGGGGTAGCTGGCAAACAGCCGGCCATCGCGGTCGAACAGGGCGGCCTGCGTGACGTCGTCCTGCACGGCCAGCGCGGCCAGCGCCTGCTCGGCCGTGACGCGGTCGGCGAACAGCAGGGGCGCGACGCTGTTGGCGCCGATCACGTCCGCCAGCGACGTGAGCTGCTTGGCCTCGTTCTCCGTATGGCTGAACAGCGACGTCAGCGCGAACGCGGCAAACACCAGCAGCAGCGCGCTGCCGGTGGACAGGACCGAGATGATCGTCAGCTTCTGGCTGAGACCGGAACGTTCGAAGTTGAGCATGAGGCGCCGGGGAATAATTCCAACTGGAAAAATATAAATGCTGGAATTTTTTACACCTTGATCTGGCGCTAAGTTCGAGGCCCCTCGGGTTTAAAAAAAAGGTTCTTCACGGATTTCCGGGGAAGGCAGCTTTGATCTTTAGGAAGAAAAATTCGCTGTCGCGGTAGCCGTAGGCCATGCGCTTCATGACCTTGATTCTGTTGTTGATTCCTTCTAGCTGGCCGGTATGCATCGGCCAGCGTACCCGCGCCACGATGCCGCGCCAGTAGGGTTTAAGCTTCCTGGCGAATTTTTGCAGCGGCTCGACGCCGCTTTCGTTTGCCATGCGCAGCCATGTTTGCCAAGCAGTTCGCCACTGCCAAGCGCCCTGCGCCGACCATAGTTCCTTCAACGCAGCCTTCATGATGTAGACGGTGCTCAGTGTCTGATTTGCTGCCAGTAGCTCGTCAAGGCTTGCCAGCTTTTCGGCCGGGATGTTGGCTCTGTTTCTTAACAGGAGCCAGCGAGCGCGCTTGACGACTTTACGCATTGGCAGATCATGCTTGAGCCGATTTGCCTCATCTACACGGACTCGATCAATCACCTCTCGGCCATATTTCGCAACCACGTGGAATAGGTCGTAGACGACGTGAGCCTGCGGACAGTGTTCCTTTACTTCGAGATCGAACGCCGTGTTCATGTCCATCGCAACAGCTTCGATTGCGCGGCAGCGTTCTGGTCCTAACCACTCAAAGAAAGGACGCAACGCTTCGCGGCTGCGTCCCTCGCCAACCCATAAAACACGCCGAGTGTCAGCGTCGAGCACTACCGTGGCATAGCGGTGCCCTTTATACAGAGCGAATTCATCCATGACCAAGCGGGTAGGCTGGGCATCTGGCAAGGCCGCAATCTGCGCTGCCAAGTTGGTACGCTCGATGCGTCGTACTGTGTCCCAGTGCAAGCCAGAGAGCTTGCAAACATGGGCCACTGGCAGTTTTTGGCACCATAGGCCCACGAACTCGGCCAGCCGTTGTGTCACCCGTGCATGACGGTCTAGCCACTTCACGCGCTCAGCTCGAGTCCCACATTCACTACAGCGAACACGCCGCAGACGCACCCGCAACCAGACCGGGTCGCCCAGCATTGGCATATCACGCACTACACGCCAGCCTGTTTCATGAATCTGCCAGCAGTTTGAATCGCAGCCCGAGCACACTAGTGGGGCCCTTGGGTCAGGAACCAACGTGATCCACGTTGCACCATTCTTGCGCTCGAGGTCAGACGCGAGAAAACCTTCCCAGAATGGAAGGCCGAGATTATTATCTTGCATGAAAGCGGTAAGTTGAGTTCAGTACTGTTGGTCGCACAACAAGTCTAACTCTTCTCTACCGCTTTCCTGTTTTTCGGCGCACCTTCCCGGAAATCCGTGAAGAACCAAAAAAAAGCCCGGCCGCAAAACGCGACCGGGCTTCGAGCCGATGAAGAGCAGGGCGCCGTCAGCAGCACCCACCCCGCTTGCCGGCCCCGCCGTAGCGGGCCTCCTGGCGCTCCTTGAAGAACTCCTCGTAGCTCATGATGGGCTGGTCCGGGTGGTTCGCTTCGCAGTGCGCCACGTAGGTGTCGTACTCGGGCAGGCCGACCATCAGGCGCATGCTTTGCCCCAGGTAGCGGCCGGCCTTGACGATTTCGTCGAACATTTACTGCGCCGCCGGCATCAGCTGCGCCGGCGTCTCCTTGTGGCTCGGTTGTGCCGCGGCACGGGCGCGCAGGGCCATGCGCACGCCGAACACCAGCACCGAGAGCACGACGACCATGAAGAAGCCGGCCAGGGTGGCATTGACGTAGTCGTTGAAGATCACCTGCTGCATCTGCTCGAGCGACTTGGCCGGTGCCAGCACCTCGCCCTTGGCCAGCGCGGCCGAGTACTTGTCGGCGTGCGCCAGGAAGCCGATCTTGGCATTGGCGTCGAAGATCTTCTGGTAGCCCGCCGTCAGGGTGCACAGCAGCAGCCAGATGGTCGGCACGATCGTCACCCACGCATACTGGCCGCGCTTCATCTTGAACAGCACGACGGTCGCGAGGATCAGCGCGATCCCGGCCAGCATCTGGTTGGCGATGCCGAACAGCGGCCACAGGGTGTTGATGCCGCCCAGCGGATCGACTACGCCCTGGTACAGGAAGTAACCCCATGCCGCCACGCACAGGCCGGTGGCGAGCAGGCTGGCGAACACGTTGTCGGTCTGCTTCAGGGCGGGCACGAAGGCGCCCAGCAGGTCCTGCAGCATGAAGCGGCCGGCGCGGGTGCCGGCATCCACCGCGGTCAGGATGAACAGGGCCTCGAACAGGATGGCGAAGTGGTACCAGAACGCCATCATGGCCTGGCCGCCGATTACGTTCGACAGGATGTGCGCCATGCCGACGGCCAGCGTGGGCGCGCCGCCGGCGCGCGAGATGATGGTGTGCTCGCCGACGTCCTTGGCCATCTGCGTCAGCATGTCGGGCGTCACGTAGAAGCCCCACTGCGAGATCGCCTGGGCCGCCGATTCGGCCGTCGTGCCGATCAGCGCGGCCGGGCTGTTCATCGCGAAGTAGACACCCGGCTCGATGGTGGACGCTGCCACCAGGGCCATGATGGCGACGAAGGACTCCATCAGCATCGCGCCATAGCCGATGAAGCGGGCGTGCGATTCGTTCTCGATCATCTTCGGCGTGGTGCCGGACGAGATCAGCGCATGGAAGCCGGACACGGCGCCGCAGGCGATCGTGATGAACAGGAACGGGAACAGGTTGCCCGTCCAGACCGGGCCCGTGCCGTCGATGAACCGCGTCAGCGACGGCATCTTCAGCATCGGCGCGACGATCACGATGCCCACCGCCAGGCCGACGATGGTGCCGATCTTCAGGAACGTGGACAGGTAGTCGCGCGGGGCCAGCAGCAGCCAGACCGGCAGCACGGAAGCGATGAATCCGTAGCCGATCAGCATCCACGTCAGCTCGGTGCCGGTGAAGTCGAACATGGCACCCCAGACGGGGTGCTCCTGCACGTACTGGCCGCCCACGATCGCCAGCATCAGCAGCACGAAGCCGATGATCGACACCTCGCCGATGCGGCCCACGCGCAGGTAGCGCGAGTACAGGCCCATGAAGACGGCGATCGGGATCGTCGCCATCACGGTGAAGGTGCCCCACGGCGAGCCGGTCAGGGCTTTCACGACGATCAGCGCCAGCACGGCCAGGATGATCACCATGATCATGAAGGTGCCGAAGAGGGCGATGGTGCCGGGGATCGGGCCCAGCTCGGACTTGATCAGGTCGCCCAGCGAGCGCCCGTCGCGGCGCATCGACAGGAACAGCACGAAGAAGTCCTGCACGGCGCCGGCGAACACGACGCCGGCCAGGATCCACAGCATGCCGGGCAGGTAGCCCATCTGCGCCGCCAGCACGGGGCCGACCAGCGGGCCGGCGCCGGCGATCGCCGCGAAGTGGTGGCCGAACAGCACGTTCTTGTTGGTGGGGACGTAATCGAGGCCGTCGTTGTGCTTGTAGGCCGGCGTCATGCGGCGCGGGTCCAGGCCCATCACGTCGCGCGCGATGTACAGGCTGTAGAAGCGGTAGGCGATCAGGTAGACGCAGACGGCCGCGATGACGATCCAGATGGCGCTGACCGGTTCGCCCCGCTTCAGGGCGATGACGCCCAGCGAAGCCGCGCCGGCCAGCGACAATGCCGCCCAGCCGAGCTTTTTGTAGAGCTGTTGCATGGTTCCTCCAATGTGCTGCTGCCAGCCGCCGGCGGCGGTCTGCGCGCAACTTATCGGCAGTATTCACGACGTGTATAACTGTCGCAAGCGCAACACTACGCAGCCCCGCTCGGTAGTACTACGTAGGCTTGCATCGGGGCGCGCAACGTACAATCCTGGGATGAAACTGCGCCAGAAAGTCCTGTTCCTCGCGATTGCGCCGCTGATCCTGGCGCTGTGCGCGATCGCGCTGGCGGTGCGCCACCAGTCGAACCTGCTGGCGCAGCAGCAGAAGGCGGCCATCGAGCAGGCGTACCTGGCCAGCAAGGAAGCGGAGCTGAAGCACTACGTGACCCTGGCGCTGCATTCGGTGGCGCACCTGTACGGCACCGGGCGGCGCGACCCGGCCGCACTCGACGAGGCCAAGCGCATCCTGTCGTCGCTGTCGTTCGGCGACGACGGCTACTTCTTCGTCTACGACATGCAGGGCAACAGCCTGATGCACCCGCGCCAGCCGGAACTGGTGGGCCGCAACCTGCTGACGATGAAGGACGGCGCCGGCAACCCGACGATCGAGCGCCTGCTGGCGCGCGCCCGCGCCGGCGGTGGGCTGGAACGGTATTACTGGGTCAAGCCTTCGACGCACCGCGAAGTCGCGAAGCTGGGCTACGTGATCCCGATGCAGCAGTGGGGCTGGATGCTGGGCACCGGCATCTACCTGGACGACGTGGAGAACGCGCTGGCGCGCATCGACGCCCAGCAGCGCGGCAATATCCAGAGCACGATGCTGTGGATCGCCGGGATCGCGATCCTGTCGGCGCTGGCCGTGGGCGCTTCCGGGCTGGCGCTGAACGTGTCGGAATCGCGCGTGGCCGATGCCAAGCTGAAGGCGCTGGCGCAGCGCGTGGTCGAATCGCAGGAGGAGGAGCGGGCGCGCCTGTCGCGCGACCTGCACGACGGCATCAGCCAGTGGCTGGTGTCGATCAAGCTGCAGATCGAGGCCGGCATCGTGCGCCTCACGGCGCAGCCGCCGCAGACGGAAAAGGCCGTGGCCGCGTTCGAGCACACGGCCGAACAGTTGAACAAGGTGCTGGGCGAGGTGCGGCGCATCTCGCACAACCTGCGTCCCGCGGTACTGGACGATATCGGCCTGGCCGCCGCGCTGGCCCACCTGGCCAACGAGTTCCAGCAGACCAGCGGCATGCCCGTGCAGTTCACGGCGTCCGGCCGCACCGACCGGCTGTTCGACGTGGCGAACACGGTGCTGTTCCGCATCGCGCAGGAGGCGCTGACCAATATCGAGCGGCACGCGCATGCAAGCCGCATCGAAGTGGCGCTGACGGGCGATGCGGACGGCGTCACGCTGGCGATCAGCGACGACGGCGTGGGCTTCGATACGGCCGGCATCGCCCAGCACCCGCAGCGCGGCATCGGCCTGCGCAACATGATGGAGCGGATGGAGTCGATCGGCGGCCGCTTCGAACTGACCTCGGACGCGGACGGCACCGTCGTGCGTGCCCGCGTGGAGAACGGCAAATGACGCTGCAAAAGACGATCCGCATCCTGCTGGTGGACGACCACCCCCTCGTGCGCGACGGCCTGCGCGCGCGCCTGGAAGCCGTGCCGGCCTTCGAGGTGGTGGGCGAGGCCGGCAGCGCGGACGAGGCGCTGGAGGTGGCGCACGCGCACGCGCCGGACCTGGTCCTGATGGACATCAATATGCGCGGCAAGAACGGCATCGAGGCCACGGCCGCGTTCCGCGAGCGGTTCCCGGCCATCGCGGTACTGATCCTGTCGATGCACGACAAGCAGGACTACGTGGCGCAGGCGATGGCCGCCGGCGCGCGCGGCTATGTGCTGAAGGATGCGCCGGGCAAGGACATCGTCGTGGCCATCGAGACGGTCATGTCGGGCGGGATCTACTACAGTGCCGCGCTGGCGGCGCAACTGGCGCGGCCTGCCGGCGCGGTGCAGGAGGAAGCGCTGACGACGCGCGAGCAGGAGGTGCTGCGCCACATCGCCAACGGCGAATCGAACAAGCAGATCGCCCGGGCGCTGGACCTGTCGGTGCGCACCGTCGAGACCCACCGCCTGAACATCAAGCGCAAGCTGGGCATCGAAGGGCAGGCGGAACTGATCCGTTATGCCGTCCAGCACATGCCGCAGATGTAAAAGAAACAAACTGGCCAGGGTGTCAACGGCTGTGCGTAAACCGTTGTAGCCGGTGGACAAATGTTGGTGACCGGAATCAGTTCTCTACCGTGCGCACATGTACACAAGGCAATTTCTGCTATATTCCACCACGGCTACTTTTGCCTGATTGAAAATTTCGTGACCGTCTTCCGTGACCCATACCGCAATCTCCGCTGACCAAAGTAAGTTCCCGCTGGCGGGACTGGAGGCCGTGGCGAACGCCCAGCACCAGTGGGTGGCGCTGGCCCTGACGCCCGCCCCGGGCCAGGATGCCTGGCAGGCGGTGCTGCAGCTGCTCGGTTATCCGGACGTGGGCGCCGCGCTGGCGCCGCTCGATTGCATCGTCGCGCTGGACGATCCGCTGCGCCTGAAGGACGAGCACATGACCGTGCTGCCGTCCAGCCGCATCGTGCTGCGCATTCCCGCCGCCGTGCTGGCCGAGCCGCCCGTGCGCAAGCGCTGCGCCGAGCTGGTCGAGCAGGGTTACCGCATCGTCGTCGACGGCGAACCGGGCATCCACGGCACGCAGGTGGGCGTGCGCGGCGTGACGAGCGACTGCGCCGTCGGCCTGCCGTCCGCGCTGGCGCTGATGAGCCTTCCCGGTCCGCATTGGGCCCGCAACGTGCCGGGCGCCGCGCGCCTGGCGGTGTGCCGCGCGGCGGGCATGACGTGGTTCAGCGGTCCCTATGAACGGGAACCGATGCCGGAGAAGGGCGACGGTACCGCGCGCAAGCGCCTGCTGGCGCTGCTGGGATTGCTGGCGCGCGACGCCGATTCGCGCGAGCTGGAGACGGTGCTGAAGCAGGACCCCGCGCTGTCGTATCACCTGCTGAAACTCGTCAACTCCGCCGCGTTCGCGCTGTCCGCGCCGATCCACAACTTCGGCCAGGCCATCAACGTGCTGGGACGGCGCCAGTTGCAGCGCTGGCTGCAGTTGCTGCTGTATGCGCGTCAGCAGGACGACAGCACGGCCAACCTGCTGTTGCCGCTGGCGGCATTGCGCGCCGCGCAGATGGAGGCGCTGTGCAAGCAGCAGGGCGGCGACCGGGACCGGCAGGACATGGCGTTCGTTGTCGGCGTGTTCGCGCTGCTGGACGTGCTGCTGTCGATGCCGATGCTGGAAATCGTCGGTGCCTTGAACCTCGATGCCGACGTGGCCGGCGCGCTGATCGAACGCAGCGGCCCGCTGGGCGAGTTGCTGGCGCTGGTGGAGCAGCCGGTCCCCGACACGGCGCGGCTGGCCGCGCTGGGCCTGACGGCCGAGGGCTACTGGCAAAGCCAGTTGCAGGGCTACCACTGGGCCATCCAGGTCAGCAGGAACCTGTAGATGCCCCATTCCGTCACCGATTTCCTGGGCAGCAGCGCGGCCGTGTGCGACGCGGTGCTGCGCCTGCGCGGACCGGCACTGACGGCGGAGCTGGGGCGCATTGCCGCCGCCATCACGCACAGCCCGTGGGGCCGCTACGTGCCGGAAGGCGTCACGCCCGGCAGCGCGGCACCGCGTGGCGCGCTGGTGCAGGAGGTGGCGTACGAACAGCACCGCTTCGGCCGCTTCGAAGTCGCGGGCCGCGACGACTACGGCACGGTGGAGCGCGAGCAACTGGCCAGCCTCGCGGGCCTCGCGGGCAGCGTCCTGCAGGTGCACGAACGGGCCCAGCGCACCACCCACGCCTACGTGCAGGTGGAGGCGCAGCTGCAGCACCAGGCGCAGATCCTCGACCACATCCACGAATCGGTCATCACGATGGACCAGAGCGGCTTCATCACGAGCTGGAACAAGGGCGCCGAGCGCCTGTTCGGCTACACGTCGGTGGAAGCGGTGGGCCGCAACATCCTGTTCCTGTACGACGACGAGGACCCGACCTTCCACGATCCGTTCCTGGAGCAGGGCGGGCGCCTGATGGAAGTGCGGCGCAAGAAGAAGTCGGGCGAGGTGTTCTGGGCCAGCCTGTCGCTGTCGCCCCTGTGCGACATCGACAACCGCTCGATGGGCCTGATCGCCTACCTGACCGACATCACGGAGCGCAAGGAAGCGGAAGAACGCATCCACCACCTGGCTTACTACGACGCGCTGACGCACCTGCCCAACCGCACCTTGCTGACGAAGCTGGTCGACCAGGCCATCGCGGTGGCGCAGCGCGGCGGCATGCAGGGCTGCGTGCTGTTCGTCGACTTGAACCGTTTTAAATTGATCAACGACGCGCTGGGGCGCCAGGCCGGCGACCAGTTGCTGCTGGAAGTGGCGCGCCGCTTCCGCCAGGCGCTGCGCGAGCAGGACGTGGTGGCGCGCCTGGGCGGCGACGAATTCGCCGTCGGCCTGTTCGAGATCGGCCAGGACCTGGAAGCGTCGCTGGTGGCGCAGAAGCTGATGGCCGCGCTGTCGGCGCCGTTCATCATCGACGGCAACGACCTGCGCGTGGGCGCCTCGATCGGCATCAGCGTCTACCCGCAGGACGGCACGGACGCGGAAACGCTGCTGCGCCAGGCCGACATCGCGATGTACCGCGCCAAGCAGGGCATGGAAGCGGACGGCGTGGCGTTCTACAGCCAGGACATGAACCAGGGCATGCACGAACGCATGCGCATCGAATCGGGCCTGCGCCAGGCGCTGGGCAACGGCCAGCTGCTGCTGCACTACCAGCCCAAGTTCTCGATCCACGACGGCACCATCATCGGCGCCGAAGCGCTGGTGCGCTGGCAGCACCCGGAGCGCGGCATGGTGCCGCCGGCCGAATTCATCCCGCTGGCCGAGGCCACGGGTCTCGTGGTGCAGGTCGGCGAGTGGGTGCTGGAGCAGGCCTGCGCCCAGGCGCAAGCATGGAAGCGCGCCGGCCTGCAGCCGATCCGCCTCGCCGTCAACGTCTCCGCCCGCGAATTCACGCAGGCCTTGCCGGGCCGCGTGCAGGAAACGCTGCGCCGCTACGGCCTGGAGCCGTCGTGGCTGGAGCTGGAGATCACCGAGAGCACGCTGATGCACAACATCGACCGGGTGATCGGCATCATGGACCGCATCACGGCGCTGGGCGTGGCACTGTCGCTGGACGATTTCGGCACAGGCTATTCCAGCCTGTCGTACCTGAAGCGCTTCCCGATCGACACATTGAAGATCGACCGCTCGTTCACGACGGGCATCCCGACGGACGCCAACGACTGCGCCATCGCCAGCACCATCATCAGCATTGCCCAGCAGCTCAAGCACCGCGTCATCGCCGAGGGCGTCGAGACCGTCGAGCAGCTGGCTTTCCTCAAGAGTGCCGGCTGCAACGAGGTGCAGGGGTACCTGTACTCGCGGCCGTTGCCTGCGGGCGAGTTCGAGCGGGCGTTGCGGGAGAAGTGGATGGTCGGGGTAAAGGCGGCTTGATGCAGCCGTCGGCTGGCCGCCGACCTCTCCGGGCGAGGGTCTGTCCCTTCGGGACTGACCCTGGTTTCCCAAGTTGCGGCTCGCGTTCTCCCATCCGGCTTCACCGAAACCTAGCCCCGTCGTCCCCGTCATCAGCACCTCTGCATCTGGCGGCCAAGCAAGGATTCTGTATAATGCGGGCACCTTGGTGTACAAGTACACCGACGAGGAAGCGTGGCCGAGTGGTTGAAGGCAGCAGTCTTGAAAACTGCCGACGGTGTGAGCCGTTCGTGAGTTCGAATCTCACCGCTTCCGCCAGGAAATAAAAGAAGACCGCCTCGGCGGTCTTTTTATTTTCGGGCGGAAGCGAGGAGAGCGCCTGCGCGCTCTCCGCGTGAGATTCGAAGGGCTGCGCCTGCAAGCGCAGCCCTCTCCGAATCGCCCATCTGCTGTTGAGGGTCTGCTTTCTCCGCAGAGCGAAGAAAGCAGACCCTCAACAGCGCCGCGCGCCGAGGGCGCGCGCTCGTCTTCCGGCGGTGTAGCCGCTCGAACTCCGCTCAAGCGAAATGCGTCCACTCTATTCGCGAACACAATGTCTGATTGCCAGAGCTGACCCCATCCTTTGACCGATCCTCCGACAGTGTGGCCTTGATAAAGGTGGTGACCACCGGACAGACCAATTGCCTCCCGCGTCAGATACCGTTCTGTGACCTTGCCATCGAAACCTGCAGCAGGCGGACGACAGGGTCACACTGGAAACCGGGAGCAGGGACCGGATTTTGGGCGTAAACGGAACACGAGGGCCTAGCTTTGCAGAAATGACGGCTTGGCTGTTAGTGGTTCTTATTGCCCTTTGATCGTTCGCGAAAATTGTATTCGGCAACTGAAGCTACGCTTTCAATAGAGTCGGTGGTTAAGTTCCTAACAAGCTCAAGGGGGGGTAAAGTGGACCCCTTCGTCAAGACACTGAGGCCGATAATTTAAGCTGGTCTGTCTTCATTTTTGCAGCTGCTCGGCGCTGCCCCGTAATTCTCTCACCGGGCCGCTGGAGAGGGGTATCTTCCAGTGGCTGCTCCCGGCACGGCTCCACAGCCTCGGCGATGCTGGTCTGGCCGTACTTATCCACGATCAGCGCGCCCCCACCGCTGCCGCTGCGGTAGACATCGGCAGGCGTACGGTATCCCAGAGACTGGTGCGGACGTGTGCCGTTGTAAAACACGAAGTACTGAGCCAGGCCGAGCGTCAGCTCGGCCATGTTTCCGTACCCCTTGAGGTATATGTCTTCGTATTTCACGCTGCGCCACAGCCGCTCGACAAAGATGTTGTCCAACGCTCGACCGCGTCCGTCCATGCTGATGGCTACGCCTTCACGTTTGAGCACGCCGCTGAATGCCGTGCTCGTAAACTGCGATCCCTGGTCGCTGTTGAACACGTCGGGCTTGCCGTGCACACGCAGCGCTTCCTCCAGGCAGTCCACGCAGAACGACGCATCCATGCTGTTGCTGATTCGCCAGGCCAGCACGCGCCGCGAGTACCAGTCGATAATCGCCACCAGATAGGCAAAGCCACGCGCGAGCCGGATATAGGTCACGTCTGTAGACCACACCTGGTTAGGGCGCGTTACCGCCACACCGCGCAGCAGGTAGGGATACACCTTGTGCTGCGGATGCGGCTTGCTCGTCGCCGGCCCCGGCGCCATGCCTGCCAAGCCCATTTCCCGCATCAGCCGCTGCACACGCTTGCGGTTCACCACATGGCCGCGCTCACGCAGAAACACTACCATGCGCCGGCTGCCGTAGAACGGTCTGCTGGTATATTCCTCGTCGATCAGCGCGCGCAGCTTCAGATCTTCTTCGTCCTCGCACCGCTGTCGCGATGCCGCTTCCAGCCGCCGGTATACCGTCGCGCGTGGTACATCGGCAAGTTCGCACTGGCGCGTTATCGGCATCTCGGCGTGCTCCGGTTCGATCCAGCCCAGGCGCTCTTCGCGGCTCATTCCCCCAGCTTTTTTTTAAGCCAATCCACTTCCATCTTGAGCCGGCCGATCTCGCTGTACAGCTTATCCTCCGGGCTCGTTTCATCGACCGGCTTCGGGCCACGCTTGGTATCGAACAGCGCCCCAGCGTTCTCCAGAATCTCCTTTTTCCACTGCCCGACCAGCACGGGATGCACGCCGAATTCCTGTGCGATTTCCGTCACCGTCTTCACTCCGCGCACTGCCTCTAAGCCCACCTTGCTCTTGAAGTCGGCGCTGTGCACCCTGCGTTTTTTACCTTCACTCATAGTCTGTCATCCTTTCGCGGACAACAGCTTAAACCACCGTCTCAAATCGTGGATCCACTATAGGGTGATTGGCCGCAATCGCCCTGCGTACGGTTTCGTCTGGATCTCTTGCAAGTAGCGGGAACATATCCAGAGTCAAGCGCCGCTTCTGTGCAATTAGCGAACGGACAGTCGGATCGTCACAAGAAGCGAGGATACGCATGATTTCGTCTGGAATCGTGCGGTTTTGCGCAACGTCTATCCGCCTTTCCGGACAGGTCTCGATGATCTCAGTCCATGTTTCGATTGTTGCGTTTTCCGAAAGCGTTTTGTTAGCTGCCTCTGCATCTTGGCTGGAGCATAATTTAATGAATTCTTCTGTAGAGCTGATCATGGTTTCGTATCCTTACATTTAAGCGATTTGAGGTCGACCATTTTCCCAGCTTCCCCTTTGTGTTTTCCCATTCTGTCACCGAATTCGTCCAGGTCAAAGGTATGATGAAGCGCATTACCCGTTGTTCAAATTGCTTCACCGCACTTCCTCCGTGACCTGTCTGGTCAATAGAGTGCCAGACGCCATCTTTTGGGTTTCGGATGACAGCCCCGAACTCGCCAGGATGATTACGGCTGCCGCTACCTGGAACGGGGAAGATAAAATCACGATAATAATTCTCTGTTTTTCATGGTCGTCGACTGGGATTATTATGGCAATTTTCGTCACGGTGTGCACAGTACTTTGCTTGTTGGTCGTTTGATCGAGGGAGTTATTTCAGTAGACTTAGCAACGGAAGAAGTTCGTAAGGTGCTCACTTGGTTCTTCTTCAGAGTCGTCGCAATCTTTAACACGACACTGATATCGACCTAGGGAAGCGCTGATTTATTCGGCGCCGGCCGCTCCGCTGGCGGCGCCCGTCTGAGATAATTTCGCTTCACCCAACCCCGTTCCGTCGATCATGCAGAAGAGCTTCTCCGACCTTGAGTACGCCAACAAAAAGAAACTGACGCGGCGCGACCGCTTTCTTGCGGAAATCGATAAGGCTACGCCGTGGGGCAAGCTGCATCAAGAGATCGAACCGTTTTACCCGAAGGTCAAGGGCGCTGGCCGTCCGCCGATTGGTCTGGCGCGCATGCTGCGCATGTACGTGGCCCAACAATGCTTTGGTCTGTCGGACGAAGGCATTGAGGACGCGATCTATGACAGCCAGGCGATCCGTGGCTTCGTCGGCATCGACCTCAACCGGGAGTCCGCGCCCGACGCGACGACATTGCTGAAGTTTCGGCATCTGCTCGAGGCGAATGGGCTGACCAAGAAGATCTTCGACACCATCAATGGCCATCTCGCCGAGAAGGGTTTGATGATGCGCGAGGGGACTATCGTCGACGCCACGTTGATCGCGGCGCCGCCGTCGACGAAGAACAAAGACGGAGAGCGCGATCCGGAAATGCACCAGTCGAAGAAGGGCAACGATTGGCACTTCGGGATGAAAGCGCACGTGGGCGTGGACGCTGCGTCGGGCCTCGTGCACACCGTCATCGGCACCGCCGGCAACGTCTCGGACGTCACGCAAGCTGGCGCGCTGTTGCATGGCGACGAGTCTGCTGCGCTGGGCGATGCGGGCTACCAAGGCGTGGAGAAACGCCCGGAGAATCAAGGCAAATCAGTCACATGGCATGTCGCGATGAAGCGTTCCAAGCGCAAGGCGCTGCCGAAGAACAAGCTGGGTCGCATGGTCGAAAAACTGGAGCATCTCAAAGCCAGCGTGCGGGCGAAAGTCGAGCATCCGTTCCACGTCATCAAGAACCTGTTTCGTCACCGGAAGACGCGCTATCGCGGCCTGGCAAAGAACACTGCTCAGCTGTTCACGCTGTTCGGCTTAGCAAATCTGATGCTGGCTGGCCGGCGATTTACGATCACTGAATCCCCACGTGCGTCCTGAGCGCCGAAAGGCGCAAAAAAACCCGACGATTCGCTGTAAATTCGGCTGTCCCGACCACAAAACGCGCATATCAAAATGACGGGACGGCTTGGCCGTCAAAAGACTGCAGGCACGCTGAAAATCGTCAATTGATCAGCGGTTCCCTAGTTTATTAACCATAAAAATAGAAAGTGGCCTGGTTTTCACATCAATTCCGACTTTAATAAAGTCTGTTCCGTTGGTGATGAAATTGTCTGAGTTGGATGATGGGTCAATAACTCGAATAGCGTCTATCGCGATAATTTCAATATCGCTTGAGGTTGCTAAATCAAAAAACGCAGCGTCTTTCTCGGATTTTGATTCAAAGTAAATGTGCACACAGTGTCCCATCAGATTTCACTCCCATGAGGTCTTGCTCTGGCTGTCGGATAGTCCTTGGGATTCCTTATCCCAATATGGTTATCGTACTTATTTGTATTCACCAAGCCATAGTCATCCAACGGGTTTCCGCACGGATCCTCCTTGTGGACGTGAGCATTCAAGCCTTCTTTTTAAGATTTCCATTCTTGTCGAGATTGACTTGAATCCGAACCTCCGACCCGTCGGCATGATTCCAAGTCGCATTCTTCCCGTTGTCCTTTTTCTTTGAGAACCCTCTCGCTGTTATGGTTTTCTCAATTCGGCCGATATGCATGCCTTTTAATCTTTCCAAAGTAGCTGCGGCTGACCTGCAGCGTGTGAGTCCTAACGGATCAGTCCATGCCGTGGGTTAGCCGCGTAAACATGCGTATTGGTTCCCCCGAGCAATCTGACCGGATCATTGGTGATAAATCGTCCGCTAGATGGGTCGTAATACCGATGCCGGTTGTAATGCAGACCCGTCTCGTCATCAAGGTACTGCCCCGGGAACCGGATCGAACTACTTGTGCCCGCTCTATGTGCTGCCTCGCTGATCGCCTCCTTCGCCTGTCCCCATGCCTTGTACTGTGCCGACCACGCGACCTTGCCCTCGCAGTCCGTCAACTGCTGCGATGTACCAAGATGATTGCACTGATAGAAAGCAATCTCATCCTTGCCGAACGGCTCGGCTTCCTGCTCGAGTTCGCCATTCCATAGTGGATCAAGGGCAATGTCATACCTTCCGTCGTTGCCTGCCATTAGCGTTTTCACATCCGTGGTCAGGGCTAGTTGAAGGGCCCGGCTTCGGGTAGCCTGCACCAGCGGGACGAAGCTGTCGCGCTCGTACACATAGTGCACGGTCCGTTCGCCCGCCGCATGGCCTTGGTGGGCGCTGCTTTCCCACGCCAAGGTGTCGCCATCCCAGCCGTATATGGTCCGGGTCGTCTGCCGGATGGCGGTACCTTCACTCGCTTGGCTGTGCTTGGCGATGCGCCGCCCCAGCGGGTCGTAGGCAAAGATCGTCACGCCATTCCGGGTAGTGGCCCGGACCATCCGGTTGAACGCATCCCACTCGAACGTGTCGCGCTGTGCATTCTGCACCCGTTCGACGAGGTTACCGCGTTCGTCATAGCGGTAGCTGGTGCCGGCATATTCCTTGAGCAGGTTGTCCAGCACTTTTGGTAGCGGGGGGCGGTGGCTGATCGCTTCTCGCTGCGCAGCAGGAAGCACCTGGATATTGCCTGCCGGGTCAAAGGCGAAGGTTTCGTGGCCCATGGCGCTGTTTGCGGCGAGCAGGCGCCCGACCGGGTCTAACGGTACTCGATGCGGCCGCGCCGGTTGTCATCGATCCCGGTCAACTGGCCGGACTGGTCGTAGCGGTAGCGCCGCTGGATCGCTGCCTGCATGCCGACTTGGACGTCCGGGCAGTACTGGCCGGGCGCGAAGTTCTGCTGGTCGCGGGCTATAGTGCCGAGCTGCTGTTCGATCAGGCGGCCGGCCGGGTCGTACTTCATCGTTTGCAGCAGCCCGTTGGCCTGCGTCCGTCCGGTTTCCTGGTACAGCGCGTCGCGCTCGAAGGACACGAGCTCCTGCCCGTCAAGCAGCAGGCCGTGTACGTGGCCGGCGCCGTACGTCAGCCATTCGATGCGGTGGCCGTCGGGGCGGGTGGTGCCGGTGCGCAGGTTGAGTTCGTCGTATTGGTGGTGCCAGACGGCGGTGCGCTTGTCGGGATGGAACGGGCCCTGGTAGTGCTGGTGCTCGCGCACCAAGTTGCCGGCGGCATCGTAGAACCATTGCAGCCGGGCGTGCTCGTTCCTTGCGTCAGCCAGTTGGCCGTTGGCGTTGTACGCGAAGGTCTCGATTTGCTCCGGCTTGCCAGGGGCTGCGGCGCGACGTTGTACGAGCCGGCCCATGGCGTCGAACTCGAGTCGCGTCGTTACGCCGGCTTCGACGGTTTGCGCCAGCACGCCGGTGCCTTCCTTGTAGCGGTACTCGGTGGCTTTGCCATCGAAACCCTGTTCCTGCAGCAGGCGGCCGACCGGATCGTACTGGAAGCGGTAGACGCTGCCGTTTTCGTTTCCAGCACGGACAGGCGGCCCAGCGCGTCCCAACGGTACTGCAGGCTTTGGCCAAGCGCGTCGGTGCGCTGCGCGATCAGTCCGGCCGCGGTCTAGCGATCGGCGGTGCTGCGTTGCATTTCGGTACGCGCGCAAGCAGCCGGGCTTCGGCATCGTGGTGCAGGTGCTCGTCGATGCCATCAGGGTAGATGACAGCCTCAAGCTCGCCGGCTTGAGTCCCGCTGCCGCTACCTGTACCTTCGCCGTGGACCGCTTTATGCGCTTGCGCCAGCGTCTCGGCACTAAGCGTGCTTCACTAGCGCAACTCACTTATATTTATTTACCCAATCTAATAATCGATGGGCCAACTCTTCTGCTTGATCGAAGGATAACTCAACCGGGTCTCCGAATTGAGAAGCTGCCTTTATGTGGATTGATGATTCATCTTCAACCCACACAGCGAGGTCATCATCTAATGCATAATACTGTTGCTCTTCCGTCATATCTAATACCCTTATGGTAAAGAGGGATCTATCCGAATGTGGGCGTTCCCTGTTGCGTCACGTATTTTCGTGCTCCCGTCACACTCGTATGCATGAACATGTGGTGCTGCTGCTTGCGGGTCGTTATAGGGTAATCCAGTCTGCTTGTCAATGTGTCCTGGATCAATACGTAACCGCTCTTTTCCTGTTATAGGATCCATCCATTTGTTCGTCTTTGCTGGATGTGGCACCAGGCCTTTCTTAATCGCTATACCTCGTATTTCTGGTCGTGTTCTTGCCTCCAGCTCGGCAGCTGTAATGGTAGGGCTAGGAGAATGGTTTAAGGAACAGGCATGCTTCTTTGAAGTGGTATTTTTTACGGATGAGTTTTTGTTTAGCCCAAGTGGATCAACCCAACCTGTGCTGTTAGGGGCGTATTGATACAGATTTTCCCCTCCCGCCAATCCAATTGGATCTTGAGTGAGGAATCTTGCGTTATCCGGGTCGTAGTATCGATGCCTGTTGTAAAAAAGCCCCGTCTCTTCATCAAAATACTGCCCCTGGAACCGAATCGGGTTGCGGATCCCGGCCTTGTGTGCCGAGTCGGTGATCGCTTCTTTGGCTAGTCCCCAAGCCTTGTACTGCGCAGACCACGCAACCTTGCCTTCGCAATCCGTTAGTTCCTGCGGTGTACCGAGGTGATCGCACTGATAGAAGGCGATCTCATCCCTACTGAACGGTTCGGCCTCCTGCTCGTGCTCGCCGTTCCACAGCGGATCGAGCGCGATGTCGTACTTGCCGTCATTGCCCGCCATCAGCGCTTTCACATCCGTCGTCGTCGCCAGCTGAAGCGCTCGGCTTCGAGTGGCCTGCACCAGCGGCACGAAGCTGCCGCCCTCGTACACATAGTGCACCGTGCGTTCGCCCGGCGCATGGCCTTGGTACGCGCTGCTTTCCAGGGCCAACGTGTCGCCATCCCAGCCGTACATTGTCCGGGTCGTGTGCCGGAGGGCAGTGCCTTGCGCCGCCTGCCTGTGTTTGGCGATGCGCCGCCCCAGTGGGTCGTAGGCAAACGTCGTGACGCCGTATCGGGTGTTGGCGCGGGTCATTCGGTTGAACGCATCCCATTCGAACGTGTCGCGCTGTCCATTCTGCACGCGTTCGACCAGGTTGCCGCGTTCGTCGTAGCGGTAGCTGGTGCCGGCATATTCCTTGAGCAGGTTGTCCAGCACTTTTGGCAGCGGGGGGCGGTGGCTGATCGTTTGGCGCTGCGCGGCCTGGGGCACCTGAATATTGCCGGCCGGGTCGAACGCGAACGTTTCGTGGCCCATGGCACTGTTTGCCGCCAGAAGCCGTCCGACCGGGTCGTAGCGGTATTCGATCCGGCCGCGCCGGTTGTCGTCGATCCCGGTCAGTTGGCCGGCCTGGTCATAGCGGTAGCGCCGCTGGATCGCTGCCTGCATGCCGACCTGGACGTCGGGACGGTACTGGCCGGGCGCAAAGTTCTGCTGGGCCCGCGCGATGGCGCCGAGCTGCTGTTCGATCAGCCGGCCGGCCGGGTCGTACTTCATCGTTTGCAGCAGGCCATTGGCCTGGGTGCGTCCGGTTTCCTGGTACAGCGCGTCGTGAGGTACTCTGATTTTTTCGGACACTCTTGTTTGGTAAAGTTCGCCAACAGGAGCCTTTATGAAGACATTGAAGAAGACGTACACCCCCGAACTCAAGGAAGAAGCTGTCAAGCTGGTACTGGCGCAGGGCCTGTCCATTGAGCAGGCGGCGGCACGTGTCAGCATTCCAAAAGGGACGCTGGCCAATTGGGTAGCAGCAGCCAAACGCGGGCCGGCTGCAACAACAGCACCTGGAAGCCGCTCCGTGGCCGAGCTGGAGGCGGAGAACGCACAGCTGCGCAAGCAGCTGGCGCAAGCAGAAATGGAGCGGGATATCGTAAAAAAAGCGGCGGCGTACTTTGCGCGCGAGTCGCTGCCAAGTACGCGTGGATAAAGACGATGCGACTCAATTTCCCTGACTATCCTGTGAAGCTGATGTGCCAAGTATTGGACGTCTCGCGCAGCGGCTACTACGACTGGCTGCGGGCGAAGCCGTCGACACGCAAGCAGGACGACGAGCGGCTGAAAGTATTGATTTCGGCAGTGCATCGGCAGACCCGCGAGACTTACGGAGTGCCACGGATAAAGCGAGAGCTCGCTGCGCAGGGACACGAGGTCGGCCGCGATCGGGTTCGACGATTGCGCCAGGAGCTCAATCTGCGCTGCAAACAGCGGCGCAAGTTCATCGCAACGACGAATTCGAATCACAACTTGCCCGTTGCTGAAAACCTGCTGGAACAGCGGTTCGCACCGCGCCGGCCTGACGAAGTATGGGTGACGGATATCACCTATATTCCGACTGCCGAAGGCTGGCTGTACCTGGCCGGCGTGAAGGACGTCTTTACCTGCGAGATCGTCGGCTACGCGATGGGCGAACGCATGACGCAAGATCTGACGACGCAGGCGCTGTGGCGCGCTGTGAGCTACAAACGGCCGGCACCAGGGCTGATCCATCATTCAGATCGTGGAAGCCAATACTGCGCCCATGCCTACCAGGAGCTGGTGGCGCAGTTCGGCATGCGCGCCTCGATGTCGCGCCGCGGGAACTGCTATGACAACGCGCCAATGGAGAGCTTCTGGGGCACGCTGAAGAACGAGCTTGTCCATCATCGCCGCTATGCCACCCGTGCTGAGGCAAAGGCCTCGATTCAGGAATACATCGAAATTTTCTACAACCGACAGCGGCGCCATTCCCGCATCGGCTTTGTTCCGCCAGCGCTGTTCGCCGAATCCTTCAGCGAACAGCAGGCGGCTTAAGACAAGCGTGTCCGTTATTGACAGTACACCTCAGAGTTTCTTGATGCCGCCCTTGGCATCGGTGACTTCGACGGGCCGGCCGACCTTGTCGTAGGCGTATTGCATCTTGTTACCGCGCGGATCGGTTTCCTCGACCAAGTGGCCTTGAGCGTTGTAGTCGCGCTTCCAGGTGCCGCCTTCGGCGTCCAGGATGCCCGTGATGCGGTGCTGGGCGTCATATTCGAAATGGACCTGAGTGCCGTCGGCGCGGGTATGCCTGAGCAGGTTGCCGTGGTCGTCGTAACGGTAATGCTCGCTGGTGCCGTCGGCGTGGATGTGACGGACGACGTTCTTCGCATCGTCGCGGAAGAACCATTCTTCGCCGCCGTCGGGATAGACGGTGCGGTAGGTGTAGCCTGCGATGTCGTAGTAGTAGCGCGTCTCGTTGCCCAGTGCGTCGGTGACGTAGGTCAGGCGGATGTTCTTGTCCCATTCCAGCCGGGTGTCGTGAGTGCCGTCATCCGCCCACTCGCGGATCGCCTTGGCGGTTGGCTCGGTGCTGTCGTACGCCAGGTTCATCCCGCGCCCGGTGCGGTCGGTGTAGCGCGTAATCAGGTGGTGGTCGTACTGGTAGTGCCAGGCGGCGGCGTTTTCGTCCTGGGCTTGGAGCAGGTCGCCGTGCTCGTCGTAGTCGTAGGCGGCGAGCTGGCGCACCAGCTTGCCGTCCTGGATTTCCCACAGCGCGCGGATGCAGCCGGTGCCGGCATCGACCTGGGTGCCGGCATGGGCGATGATGGTGTCACCTTGCTTGCTGATGATGTCGCTAAGTACCGTCTCGCCGGCGACGACGTGGTCGTAGCGCAAGCCGAGGGCCGCGCCGTCTTTGGCATGCAGCGCGATCAGCCGGAAATGCTGCTTGCCCATTTCCGCCGCTTTGGCGCGGACGGTGTCGGTCAGCTCATACGTTTCGCGCCATGGGCTGGGTTCGCCTTCTGGCAGCGGCTTGCCGAAGTCTAGCGTCAGCAAGGTGATGCTCAGGCGGGTCAGCGTGATCTGCTCGACCGGGTCGTGGAGCTTTTCGCCGACTGCCAACCAGGGGTAGCGGTGGCTGCGGCCATCGGCGGCGTGATAGCGCAGGCCGGTGGGCTTGCCCTGGCCGATGACGTCGATGCGCGTGCTGTACGGGGTCAACCAGCGCGCGCCGAGATTGCCGCGATCATAGGCGGTCAGCTGGCTGCGGTAGGTGCGGTTCCACTCGATCGGGAGCGGCGCGTCCAGCACGAAGTCGGTATGCGTAAACGTTTCGGCGCCGGTGGCAAAGCTGATCGAGCGCGCCGTGCCGCCTTTGGCGGGGCACAGCTTGCAGTTATTGGCGTCGCTAGTTGCCGGGCTTTGATGGCGGGTGGCGGCAAGCTCCTGCCCGGGTTTATCTTTCTTGTGCTGCGCGCCCTTGGCGGAGGGCACCAGTACCGGATACCGCTTCTTGTGCTCGATAACCGCGTCCCGCAGGCGCATCAGGATCCACTTGATGCTCATCTGCGCCTGTTCGTCGGCCAGTGAGGCGAGCTTGCCGCGAAACGCCGGCTTGAATTCCTTCAGGTGACCGATGATGGCTCTCACGCCAGCTACTGCACTTTGCGGCAACTGCCTGGCTGCCGTGGCGGCAGCGTAGTTCGCGGCCCTCTTGTACTGCCGGTCCAGGGCGCCCAGCATGCGGCGCCAACTGCTTTGCACCTTGGGGTCGTGCAGCTTGCTTTCCGCTTCCGCGGGGGGAGCGATGTCGAACAGCGGCTCGTTGCCGATGCAGCGATTGAGGATCTTGATCAGGTCGTCGGCGATGCCGTCGGCAACCTTGGCGCATTCGTCGAGGATGCCGGACAGCCTGCTCATCGCGCCATCGATAAAAGTCTCGAGCTCGCCGGCCAGCCTGGCGTTCAGGTGCACAACCAGCACTTCGACCACCGCGGCGCCGACATCCTTGACGCCCATCGCCAACTTTTGCCGGGCCAGGTGCAGGGCCGGACGCAGGCTCATGCGCGCCGCGCTCGTTGCCGGCAGCGGCATCACGCCGATCAGGTTGATGCCCAGGCTGACCCATTCCAGAAAATCGGGTTCCTTCCTGGCGATGTACTTCTGGATCACGCCGATGACATCCATGACCGCGTCGATCAGCGCCATGATGTTGCCGATCACGGGCAGGCTGCCGGCCACGGTGCTCAGGCGCTCCAGCGTCACGTAGTCGTGGCTGATCTTGCGCAGCCATTTGTCGAAGGCTGCTGCTGCCGCACCGACGTCTTGCTGGTCGATCGTGTTCAGTGGTGCGACGGCGACTTCTGGCGCGCGTGCGGTGAGCTGCGAAGGAGCCTGCGTGGGTACGGTCATGGAGCTGTTATACGATGGATTTTTTCAGGATCGAAGACGGAACGTCAGCGCCGAGGCGCGGCAGGGATCCGGGCTGCCCCCAACTTGCACGCCGCGCCAGTGCTTGCCGTCAGTTCGAAAACTTAACATTTTAGCACGACATCACGCTTCATTCTCGGGGAGGCGGCGTCCAAGCCGTTCGAGGTGCAAACCGAAGTTGGCGCGCAGCGCAAGCAGTCGCTTTCTGTTATATATCCTAGGCTGTTTGCTGAGCTAGCAATAATGAATTACCGTCCCGTTGGCCAAGGTCAAACAGAACGCGGCTCGATTACGACAGCGATATTCGACCCGTGCGCAAGGATGGCAGGGAGGAGCCGATCCGTTGGTCCGATCGCAAGTACGACCGGGAAAGCACCACTAGACTGATTGCGCTATTTCGCGTTGTTGCCCCGGTGGAGAAAGTGCTGTTCAACGATGTCGAGATTCCTCTCGTGATTACAGCTCGTCATCACATCACGTGCATCTATACCGCCTCCGACAAGGCAACGAAAGACGGTCCGTACCGGTGCTGGATCGGCATCGACTTGCGGACCGGCGACAGCATCGGCACAGTGAGTTGCTAGCGGCGAAGCTCCACCGCTGGCGTCGTGCGAAAACGCCGCCAGCGTTCCTGCAAAGCTCTCACTCCTCCAACTCCGCCAACCGCACCGCCACCTTCTGCCGCAAAAACTCACTATGCCCAACCACCCCCAACACAGCATCCCGCACCGCCCGCCCAACCCCTGACGACACGGTCGCCATCCGCGTCAACCCATCGGTCATCCGCACGACCTCCCGCGCCACCTCATGCCGATGCCGCGCCCACGCGACAATCCCGGCCAAATCCCCCTCGCGCAACGCCAGCGCCAGCGGCGCGGCCAGCTCGACCGCATCCTGGATCCCGATATTCATCCCCTGGCCGCCAGCCGGACTGTGTACGTGCGCGGCGTCGCCACACAACAGATACCGCCCCCGATGCACCTCGGCGGCAATCCGGTGCTGCAGGTGGAAGGACGAGCTCCACAGCAGTTCGCGCACCCGCGCGCCGGGGCTGCGTTCGTCAACCAGCGCCTGCACTTCAGCCAACACGGGCAGCTCCGCCGCCGCCGCGACCGTGGCAACGACACGATACCGATCCGTCGAACCGCCATCGTCTTCAGGTAGCGGCGCCACCACCATCAGCCCGTGCACGGAAAAGTACAGGCTGACCTCGTCCCGCGACGGCCCGTCCATTCGCACATCGGCCAGCACGAACGTCTCGCTGTAGTCGCCGCCCTCGAAGGCGATGCCGGCCAGGTCGCGCACGGCGCTGCGGGCGCCGTCGCAGCCGACCACCCAGCGCGCCTGTACGCTTTGCGAGCCACCGTCGGGCAGCGCCAGCGTTGCCGTGATGCCGTCCACGCCTTGCGCCGCGAACGCCAGCCGGGCAGGGCGTGTGACGGCGAGGCCCGCGGCGTCGAGCTGCGCCTGCAGGATCGCCTCGGTGCGGTTCTGGGGGCACAGCAGGGCGAACGGGTAGGTCGACGGGATGGCGGCAAAGCCGATGTGCAGCAGTACGTCGCTGTCCTGGCGGATGCGAAAATCCTGCACCTTCAAGCCATGCGCCAGCAGGGCCGGGACGACGCCCAGTGGCTCCAGCACCTCCAGCGTGCGCGCGTGGATGACGGCGGCGCGCGACGTATTCAATCCGGCGGCGTGCTTGTCGACCTGGAGCGCGGCGATACCGAGGCGCTGCAGCGCCAGCCGCAGTGCCATCCCGGCCGGGCCGGCGCCGACGATCAGGACGTCCGTGTGCAAAGGCATGGTCATGGGGCCTCCTGCTTGCAGTAGCGTCTACGGTCGCACGATTTGCCGGCAATGTAAACGCCGCGGCGCGCGCCGCGAGCAAGGAGACCACCGCGACACCGTTTTCCATGTACACTGGATTCCTGGCCTATCGAGCCCATGCCCCCCGCCGGCCAACCCGGCGCCGCATCCGTATCGAGATCCCAGGCAGGTGCCCAGCCGGACGCCTGCCACCCGCACGTGCGAAGCGAGCGTGTACAGGTCATCCCAACATTACCGCGGCCATGTCATCGACGTCACCTGCTTCACGCTGGACGGACGGATTGCATACCAATACAGCGTGCGCGTGACGGCCACCAACGTGCTGCGGTACGAGGACAGCTGTGCCAACGGGACCTATCGCAGCGACCAGGCGGCCCTGGACGAGGCGTTCAGCGCCGCACGCGGCTGGGTCGAGCGCTATCCGCTGCAATGGCCGTTTACCGTCCCCACCGTGGAGCCGACCTGACGCGAGCGCCAGTCGGCGCCCATCGGTGCGCGCCGCCGTGCCAACAGGAGACTACGCTCATGGACACTACCGCCGCCACCGGGCAGGACGCGGCGGCCCTCGAGGTCAGCTACGACGGCCGCCATTACCACTATCGCCAGTACCGTTACGAATCGCTCGACGATGCCATGCGCTACGCGCGTTGCGATCGCGCCCGGCCCGGCTTCCTGCCTGACTGCGACTTCCAGCCGCAATGGCTGCCGGGCTGGGTGCCCGATGCTGCCGCCGCCGCGCTGATGCACGAGTACGATATCGCCTACGTGCTGGGCTACTTCCGCCTGGGACCCTACCGCTACGAGCGGCTGGCCGACGCCGTCGGCTATGCGCGCCAGGTGCCGTGGCGTGCGCAAGGCCGGGCATGACGACAACCCGCGCGCGCGGCCGCATCGAGCGCCGCAGCGACAGCCAGCGCGCCCGCGTCATCGACGCGGCGCTGCAGCTGGACGCGCAGTGGGGTTGCGTCAGCGCCTGGCATTACCTGCGGCGGCGCGGCGTGCACCGGCCCACGGCCATGCGCGTGCTGTCGAAGGCCGGCCCGCGGCGCCAGGCCGACAGCGTGCACCCGGCCGTGCGTGATGCGCTGGAGCGGGCGACAACGACGGGTGAGCACACGCAGGCCGAGCTCAAGGCGCGCACGAACGTCGCTGCCGCCTGGGCGGTCGAACGAGCCATCGATTGCGCCGCCACGCAAGGTCGCCATTACGCGGAAGGCCTGCTGCGCATCTATGCCCTCGATACCGCGACCGTGATGCGCGTGCTGAACGAGCCGCACCGGCGCCGCCGCCGCCTGGTGCCCGAGCGCGGCCTGTGACGGGGGCCGTCAGGCCGGCGTCGCGACGGGAACCGATGGGTGGAGGAATGCGCCGGCGAAACCGGCGGCGTCGACCGCCCGGCCAAAGTAATAGCCCTGGCCCAGCGGGCAGCCCGCATCGGCCAGGAACTGCATCTCCGGCTTCGTCTCGACGCCTTCCGCCACCGCCGGCAACGCGATGTTGTGGGCCAGCGTGAGACGGCGCGCAGCAGCGCCTGGCGCCGTGGCGTCGCCGTGTCGATGCCGTGCACGAAGGCGCGGTCCACCTTGACGAGATCGATCGGCAGCTCGGCCAGGTAGCCCAGGCTGGAATAGCCGGTGCCGAAATCGTCGATGGCGATCGACAGGCCGACGTCCTTCAGCCGCTGCAGCGCCAGTGCCGATGCATGCATGTCGCGCATCAGCGCCGACTCCGTCAGCTCCACCTGCAGCCGGCGCGGGTCGAGGCCGGCCTCGCCGATCTTGCGCGCGATCCGGTCCGGAAAGGTGGGGTCCTTCAGCACCAGCGCCGACACGTTGATCGCGATCGCCTCCGGACAGCAGCCGGCGCGCTCCCACACGCCGGCCTGGCGGATCGCTTCGTCCAGCACCCATTTGCCGAGCGGGACGATGAGGCCGGATTCCTCCGCCGCGCGGATGAACCTGGCGGGACTGACCCAGCCCCAGTCGGCATGGTGCCAGCGCAGCAGCGCTTCGCAGCCGCCCAGCGTGCCGTCCGACAGGCGGAACTTGGGCTGGTAGAACAGCTGGAAGCTGCCGTGTTCCAGCCCGGTGCGGATGCCATCCTCGACCTGCCGGCGCTGCACCGCGCTGGCCAGGAGCTCCGGGCGAAAGAAGCGCCACGCATTGCGGCCGGACACCTTGGCACTGTGCAGCGCCGTGTCGGCATGGCGCAGCAGCGTCTCCGCGCTGCGCCCGTGCTGGGGATACAGTGCGATGCCGATGCTGCAGCCGACGTGCACCTGCTCCGCCTCGATCGTGTGCGGCTGCGCGACGGCCGCCAGGATGCGGTCCGCCGCGCGGGTGGCATCGTCGCTGCTCGTGCCCGGTGCCATCAGCACGACGAACTCGTCGCCGCCCTGGCGGCTGATCATGTCGACCGCGCGGAAGCAGTTGCGCAGCCGCGCCGCCACCGAGACCAGCAACGCGTCGCCGGCGGCGTGGCCGAGCGTGTCGTTGACGGCCTTGAAGCGGTCCAGGTCCAGGTACATCACGGCCAGCTCCTTGCCATTGCCGTGCGCCTCCAGCAGGATGCGGTTCAGGTGGCGCTGGGCGGCAAAGCGGTTCGGCAATCCCGTCAGGAAGTCGTGCAGGCCAGGTAGTCGACTTGCGCCTGCAGCTCGCGGGCCTCGGTGATGTCGTGGAAAACCATGACCGCGCCGGACAAGGTGCCGTCGGCTTTGGCGATCGGCGCGGTCGAGTCGTCGATCATGATTTCCGAGCCATCCGGCCGCACCAGGATGCAACCGGCCTGCAGCCGGATCGTCTGGCCCCGCGCCAGCGCCTCGACGATCGGGTGGACCAGCGGGCGCAGCGTGGCCGGGTCCTGCAACAGCATCAGGCTTGCGACGGGCGAACCCAGCATCTGCTCCCGGTTCAGCTGCATCAGGCGCTCCGCCGCAGGATTGCAGTAGGTGATCTTGCCGTCGGTGCCGGTGCTGATGACGGCATCGGCAATGGCCGCCAGCACTGCGGCGCCGCTGTCGCCGGGCATGGCGGCCCGTGCGGACGCCACGATCGACGCGATCAATGCGCGCAGCAGCTGGCGCGACGCCTGCGCCAGCACGACCTGGGCCGCGCCAAGGTCCACGCCGGCGGCCGGGGCGGCCACGAGCAGGATCACGGGGATGGCCGCGCCCGGCGCGGTCAGGGCCGCGAGGAATGGCGGGCCGCCGGGACCGGCCGCGGCCGCGTCGAGCATGAGAATGTCCGGTACCTGGAGCGGCACGGGGCGCCCGGCGGGCCGCAGCCGCGTGATGAAGCGCAGCATCATACGGTCGACATCGTCGGGTAGGTTGCCCAGCAGTTGCCGCAGCATGCGTCGTTCCGTTCGGTCGGCAGTTGCCGCCAGTACCTGGATATCCATGACGCACCTTTCAAGGGCGAAGTCGCCTGACCCACAGTAGCACACTGCCTGCGCGGCCGCACCCGCCGTTCGCGCGGGCGACCCGGGGCAACCGGCACACCCGAGCCAACACGACAATGCAAAACACGCTAGCATCGGGCTCCGTACATTTTCGACAACTGTCCGAGGTCCCATGTCGTTCCTGATTGTCCTTGCCGCCCTGGTCTTCCTGATGCTGGCCGCCTACCGGGGCTACAGCGTCATCCTGTTCGCCCCGGTGGCCGCGCTGGGCGCCGTGCTGCTGACGGAGCCCGGCGCCGTCGCCCCCGTGTTTTCCGGCATCTTCATGGAAAAGATGGTGGGCTTCGTCAAGCTGTACTTCCCCGTGTTCCTGCTGGGCGCCGTGTTCGGCAAGCTGGTCGAGCTTGCCGGTTTTTCCGAAGCCATCGTCGTGGCGGCGATCCGCTACATCGGCCGCTCGCGCGCCAACGCCGTGATCGTAGCCGTGTGCGCGCTGCTGACGTATGGCGGCGTGTCGCTGTTCGTCGTCGTGTTCGCCGTCTATCCGTTCGCCGCCGAGCTGTACCGCCAGAGCGGCATCCCGAAGCGGCTGATGCCGGGCGCCATCGCGCTGGGCGCGTTCTCGTTCACGATGGATACATTGCCGGGCACCCCGCAGATCCAGAACATCATCCCGACGACGTTCTTCCAGACCACGGGCTGGGCCGCGCCGTGGCTCAGTACCGCCGGCGCGATTGCCACCGTCGTGGCCGGCCTGGCGTACCTGGAATGGCGTCGCCGCGGCGCGATGGCGACCGGGGAGGGCTACGGCGACGACGCCGCCGCGCCCAAGCGCGCCGAGGACGCGCGGCTGCCCCATCCGCTGCTGGCGCTGGCGCCGCTCGTGCTGGTCGGCGTCGCCAACTTCGTGCTGACCGCACTGATCCGCCAGTGGTATGGCGACAGCTACCTGCTGACGCCGGACCTGCTGCCGGGCCTGCACGCGCCCGTGCAGACGCCCGTCAAGACGCTGGTCGGCATCTGGGCCGTGGAAGGGGCGCTGTTGCTGGGCATCCTGCTGGTGTGCGTCACCGCGTTCGGCCGCATCCGCGCGTCGTTCGCGGACGGCACCAAGGTGGCCGTGGGTGGCGCGCTGCTGGCCGCGATGAACACGGCGTCGGAGTATGGTTTCGGCGGCGTGATCGCGGCGCTGCCCGGCTTCGTCTCGGTCAGCGAGGCCCTGCGCGGCATTCCGGACCCGCTCGTCAACGCGGCCATTTCCGTGACGTCGCTGGCCGGCATCACGGGCTCCGCGTCCGGCGGCATGAGCATCGCGCTGGCGGCGATGGCGGACACGTTCATTGCAGGTTGCAACGCGGCCGGCATTCCGCTGGAGGTGCTGCACCGGGTGGTGGCGATGGCGAGCGGCGGCATGGATACCTTGCCGCACAATGGCGCCGTCATTACCTTGCTGGCCGTGACCGGGCTGACGCACCGGCAATCGTACCGCGACATCTTCGGCATCACCCTGATCAAGACGGCGGCCGTGTTCTTTGTCATCGCGCTGTATTACCTGACGGGGTTGGTGTGATCGTCGGCGATGTCCAGGACAGATCCGCTAAAATGTTACGTCTATGTCGCATCTCGTTCACAATTGCCGCACCGTACCCCCGTTCGATTGCATGCCACGCTTTTGAAAGGTAAGGTGTCGGGCAACTCGTCGCTGATGCCGCCGGACCGGCCGCAGCGATGACCGGCAAACCATCATCGTGGCGGAGTATCGATGCAGGAATTACGCAAGGATGTGCTGACGGCGCAGAAAGTGGCCACCGGCCTGGTGTTCAGGCAAATGCTTGGGCTGGCAGATGCGCGGCGCTACTTGCTCGAGGAGCAGGTCCCGCCGACAGTCATCGAGCGCGTGCTGACGGTCGGCGAGACCCGCGGCAACGAAGTGGGGGCGTCGATCGGCGGACGGGTGCCGGCCCAATGGCATGCAGGCCTGGCGCAGGCGTTTTATTGCAACGCCGGCCGGCGCACCGACGTCGTGCGCGCTGCCATCGTCGAAGCGGCGCTGGTCGTCTCCGAGCAGCTGGGCACCGAACGCGCCGAGGCGCTTTTGCAGCGCGAGAAGGTGGCGCCCGACGTCATTGCCAGGGTGCTGGCGGGCGACAGCAGCCAGCGCCGCGCCAGGCCCGAGCGGGAGGACGCCAAGGCGCCGCAGGCGCCGGCTTCGTAGGCGTCCAGCGTCGAGGTGGCGGATTGGCCCCGCGTCGGCACCAGCTGTCGTCACTGTCTCGCCCAGCAAACAGGCGTCCCCCAATCGGTCGAAGCGCTTCGTCCAGCGACGCATCATCCATGCGCGGATAGGCTGCCGTGCACCATTGTTTTTATGCTAACCTCATCGGCTGCCTCCAGCCACCTGGGGGCGACGCGGCTTGCAAGTCGCAATGTGCGAGCCGCATCCATCGCGCACAAATTCAATCTCACCAATGGAGCAGCACATGTTAGTCAAAGCATGCATGGCCTTGTTACTGAGCGGCGTCGCCGCTCTCGCTTCGGCAGCCCCGATGACGCTGACGGTCAACGGTTCCGGAACCATGGTCTCCACCGGCCCATTGGGCTCGAATACACCGGGCCAGTTGTCGATGACGATCGACTATGACACCGACAGCTTCCACGGCACCGAGGCATTCGGCTACGGCGCGTTCGGCGCGGCCAGCCTGACCTTCACCACCGCCGGCGCGTCCTACACGGTGACCAGTGTCGACGGCGCCGATCTGCTGATGGGCAACTTTGGCGACACGCGGCCCTACCTGAGCTTGAGGGCGTCTTTCCAGGCGCAGGAACAATGGGGCAACCAGGAGGCCGGGCTGACGTTGTATCTCGACCGCCCCGGCGCGCTGACGCCGCCGGACCTGTTGACGCCCCGCGTGGTGACGCTCGATAACCTGGCCGGGGCGACGCTCTGGCTGCAGACCCGCGACAACGGCGGCGAGCTGTTCGCCGAGCATGACATCGCCTTCGACAATGTCACGGTGACGATTGCCTCCGCCGTCCCGGAACCGGCTACCTATGCGATGGTGTTCGCGGGTCTCGGCATCGTCGGCGCTGCGGCCGCCCGGCGCCGGCGCGTCGGCTGACGCGGTAACCGCCCGGCGCTGGCAACACCTTCGCCCCTCGTGCGCCACCCTGGGGCGAAGGCGTCGCACCGTGCTTCCGGCCGGCGAAGACGAGCGGCTTGGTGAAGCGTCCGCTACTCGCCGCAATCGCTCGACACAATTGCTCAACAACGTGACCGTTCCCGCCGTTGCCGGCCCGGCAAAAGCCACTATGATGGGGCACCTCGCATTGCCTGCCACGTCATCCGAACGCCCATGCCGATCGCCACTCGCCTGTCCACGCTGCTGTTCTCCTTCGCCCTTGCCCAGGGCTTGTCCGCCACCGCCCAGGAACTGGGCATCCCGCAAGCTTCCGATGCGACCCGTCCGGCGGGCCAGGCCGCCAGCACGGCCAGTCCAGGCACGGCCAGTCCAGGCACGGCCAGTCAAGGCACGGCCAGTCAAGGCACGGCCAGTCAAGGCACGGCCAGTCGCGGCACCTGGGTCATGGCCGCCACCACGGCCACGTCGCCCGGCACCATCAGCCTGTTCGCCTCCAGCGATGGCGTGACCTACACGTCGCTGGCCTCCGAGGCCATCCGGCCCGGTGGAGCTAACGCCCGCGCGCCCGCATTGCTGCGGCATGACGACGGCTACTTCTACCTGCTGTACGCGACCGGCCGGCACGAGCTGGCGCTGGCCCGCTCGCGCGACCTGCGGCATTGGGAGCCTGCCCGGCAGGTACCGTTCGCGGGCGACGGCGACGTTACCGCCATCGCGTGGGGGCAAGGCGCCGGCGGCGCACCGCAAGCGCTCGTGACGACGACCGGCGGCCGCTGGCTGCTTGCCGCCGACGCGGCGCTGGCACAGTGGCAGGCCGCGCAGCCGCTGCCGCGCGAGGCCGCCGCCACCACGCCGCCCGCAGTGAAAGGCGCGGCGGCAGGGGTGCGCGAAGCGAGCGTGCTGCAGCTGGACCGGGCGGCATTCGATGCGGCCACGCGGCCGCGCGGCAAGCCCAGGCAGGTCAGCTGGGACCAGTATTCGCTGAAGATCGATGGCGAGCGCGTCGTCATCTGGTCCGGCGAGATCCACCCGTTCCGCCTGCCCAATCCCTCGCTGTGGCGCGACGTACTGCAGAAGATGAAGGCGCTGGGCTTCAACGCCGTCGCGTTTTATTTCGACTGGGGCTACCACTCGCCCGCGCCGGGCGTGTACGACTTCGCCCACGTGCGCAACGTCGAGCAGGCGCTGGAGATCGCCGAGGAGGAAGGCTTGTACGTGATCGCGCGCACGGGGCCGTACGTCAACGCGGAGCTGACGGCCGGCGGTTTTCCGGGCTGGCTGCTGCGCAGCCGCGCCGAAGCCCGCACCGACGATCCCGTCTACCTGGCGGCGGTGGACGAGTGGATGACGCAGATTAACGCCATCGTCGCGCGCCACCAGGTCACGACCGGCGGCGGCAACGTCATCGCCTACCAGTTGGAGAACGAACTGGGCAAGGTCGAACCGAAGCATGTGCGGCAGATGGAGCACCTGGCCGCGAAGGCGCGCCGCGACGGCATCACGGTGCCGTTCTTCCACAACGCGGCCGGGCGCCTGCCCGACTGGGCGCCGAAGGGCGCCAGCGCGCCATGGGCCAACCCGGGTCCGACCGACCTGTACGCCTTCGACGGCTACCCGGGCGGCACCTGCAACGTGCATGCCGATCCGGCCGGCCCGAATGCCGCCCCGACTGGGGCATCTACGGCCATGGCGGACCGAAGACGGGGGCGTTGACGTCGCCCCGCACGCCCGGTTTCGCGGCGGAGCTGGGCGGCGGCTGGTTCGATTACTGGGGCTCGAACGGCACGTATGCCTGCACCGCCGAGCGCCAGGGCAAGGGCTACCAGCGCGTGTTCTACGGCACCAACCTGATCAACCGCATCACGATCCACAATGTCTACATGACGTTCGGCGGCACGTCGTGGGGCTGGCTGGCCGGCCCCGTCGTGTACACGTCCTACGACTATGGCGCCCCCATCGCCGAGGACCGCGGCGTGCGGCCGAAGGCGCTGGCGCTCAAGCAGCAGGGCATGTTCGTGCAGGCCGCGCAGCAGGCGCTGGCACAGATGGACAAGGGCCCCGCGCTGCAGGCGTCATCGCCGCACGTGAAGGTCTACCACAACGTCAACCCCACGCTGGGCACGCACGTGCTGTTTGCCGTGCACAGCCCGTCCAATCGCACCAGCGACGACACGTTCACGTTCGACCTCGCGACGCGGGACGGCAACTGGCGCGTGCCGCTGCGCCTGAACGGCCAGGACGGCAAGCTGCTGCTGGCTGACTTCCCCGTGGGGCGCCAGCACCTGGTCTACTCGACCTCCGAGCTGCAGGCGCAACTACCCGATGGCGAGCGCGATATCGTGCTGCTGCACGGCCGCTCCGGCGAGGCCGGCGAGACGCTGCTGCGCTATGGTACGGCCCCGAAGGTGGAGGTGCTGGCCGGCCAGGTGACGTCGGGCTACCAGCGTGGCGTACTAAAGCTGACGTATGTGCACGATGGCCTGGCGCGGGTGCGCATCAGCGGCGGCGGACGCGCGCCGCTGCTCCTGCTGCTGGCGGACGAGCCGCACAGCCAGGCGTTCTGGCTGCGGCACACCGCCCGCGGTCCCGTGCTGGCGCTGACGCCGGCGCTGCTGCGTGGCGCCGCCTATGCCGACGGTAGGCTGGACCTGACGGGCGACACCAGCATTGCGAGTCCGCTCGAGCTGTGGGGCTCGACCGCGCAGCACGCGACGTTCAACGGCGCGGCGCTGGCGCTGGCGGCGCAGCCGGACGGCAGCCTGCGTGCGGCGCCCGTGCCCGGCCCCGCCACCGTACGGCTGCCCGACCTGGCGGCGCAGCGCTGGCTGCGTCGCATGGACAGCGTGGAAGCGCAGCCGGGCTTCGACGACAGCGGCTGGGTGCGGGCCGACGCGCGGCCCTCGGCGGCGCAGACGTGGACGACCCCGGAACGGGGCCAGGACACGCTGGCGATGAGCGACTACGGCTTCCACCACGGCGACGTGTGGTACCGGGGCCACGTGCAGGTCGCCGACCCGTCGACCGACCAGCTCGAACTGTTCTATGGGGGCGGCGGCGCCGGCATGCTGCAGGTGTGGGTGGACGGGCGCTACGTGGGCCAGCACGAGCTGGACACGGGCCGCCAGTTCCCCGAGACCACGGACAGCGCCAGGTTCGCCCTGGGCCGGCTGGCGCCGGGCAAGCACGTCATCGCCGTCATGGTGCGCAACAACTCGCACAACTGGGACCTGATGGCGGACGACGCGCACCGCGAGGCGCGCGGCCTGATCGCCGCCTCGCTGACGTCGAAGGGCGGGCGCCGTTTCGCCGTGCCGATCGCGTGGCGCCTGCAGGGCAACCTGGGCGGCGAGGCCATCGCGGACCCGGTGCGCGGGCCGATGAACAACGGCGGCCTGCATGGCGAGCGGCAGGGCTGGCACCTGCCGGGCGCCCCCGCCGACGGCTGGCGCACCAGCGCGCCGACGGCCGCGCCGCCCGCGCCGGGCACCTACTGGCTGCGCACGAGCTTCGCGCTGGACCTGCCGCGCGGGCACGACGTGCAACTGGGCCTGGCCTTCGGCGATACCGACCGGCCCCGTTCGGCGCGGGAGAACCGCGCGCTGCTGTTCGTGAACGGCTGGAACATGGGGCAGTTCATCGCCCACGTGGGCCCGCAGCGCACGTTCGTCATCCCGCCCGGCATCGTCAATCCGAACGGCGTCAACACGCTGGCACTGGCCGTGACGACGGACGGGCGGCGCGCCAATGCGCTCGAGCCGGTCCGTCTCGTCAACCTGCGCACGGCGCGCGGCGGCGTGCCGCTGGAACTGCTGCCGGGGGCTACGCCACCATCAGCGCATTGATCGCGCCATAGCCCAGGGCGCCCGGCGTGACACGGCCCGTGGCGAGGAACTCGCGCACGGCTTGCTGCACCTGGGACCACCCCGCCTCGCCGATCGCCGAGCCGGCCGACAGGCGGCGCACGCCCAGCTCGCGCAGCCGTGCGGGCGGCGGCAACGTGGGCAGCGCCATCACGTTCAGGGGCAGTGCCACCGCCTGCGCCACCGCCGCGATCTCGTCTTCCTGCGCCAGGCCCGGCACGAACAGCCCGCTGGCGCCCGCTTCGCGGTACAGCGCCGCGCGACGGATCGTTTCAGCCACGCGTTCGCCGGCAGGGGCCAGGCCGCGCAGGTAGACGTCGGTGCGCACGTTGAGGTAGAGCCTTACGCCGGCTTGCTCCGCCGCCCCGCGCGCGGCGGCGATCTTGCGGCACAACAGGTCGACGGGGCCGCTGCCATCCTCGATATTGATGCCGACCACGCCGGCTTCGGCCAGCTGGCGCACCAGCGTCGCCACCGCAGCCGGATCGTCGCCGTAGCCATCCTCGATGTCCACGCTGAGCGGCAGCCCGGACACGCGGCCGATCCCGCGTGCCGCCTGCAGCAGCAGGTCGACGGGCAGGTGGCTGCCGTCCGCAAAGCCGTGCGCCCAGGCGACGGCCGCGCTGCTGGTGGCGAGGGCAGTGGCGCCGGCGGCGGCGGCCACGCGGGCGCTGCCGCCATCCCAGCAGTTGGCCAGCATCAGCAGGCCATCCGTATGCAAGTGGTGGAACAGTTCGTCGTTGCTCGTCTCTATACTGCGCATGGAGTCTCCTCGGTCAATGAAAGGTGGCGCGCGGCATAGGCGCGCCAGGGTTGCCAGGCGCTGCTGCGGGCCAGCAGCGCGGGGTCGGCGCAGCAGAACGCGTCGCCCTCGCCCGCGACTGCCGTGGCCACGCGGGCAGCCAGCGGTGCGTCGAAGCCGGCCAGTGTTGCGAGGCGCGCGCCGACGGGCGCGCTGCCCGGCTGCAGGAACGTCGCGTCGCGCGCCATCGCATGCGCCAGCGCCTGCAGCGCCTGGAGAAGTTGCGGTGCCGCCGGCAGGTCCGCCAGGCCGGCAGCGGCGACGGCGGCCGGCGCGGGGAACAGGTGCGTCACGCCCGGCAGCTGCAGCGCCGGCGCCAGCGCTTCGGCGCAGCGTGCCAGCAGGGCGGGTAGGGCGCCGGGCGGCAGCAGTGCCAGCACGGCGGCTTCGAAAGGGTCCCAGGGGCCGGCCACCCGCAAGCCCGGCCTGGCGGCGATGGGCGGCGCGAGCAGCGGATCGGCCGCCAGGTGGGCGTCGATGGCTGCGATGTCGGCCGCGGTATCGCAGGCACGGGCCACGCGCGCGAGGGTGTCGGCCAGCATGCGGATGTCGTCCAGCCGCAGTCCCACGTGGAGGTTGTGCCGCGCCGGTTCGTGCCACACGCGCACGGTGCCGCTGGCCGTGCCGATGCGCACGGCGCGGCGGTATTCGGCGCCCGCGACGTTGGCGATACCGGGCAGGACGGGACATTGCGCCAGCAGGGCGGGCCAGTCGTATGGCGGCCGGTAGCGCAGGCGCAGCACGATCTCGGCGGCGCTGTCGGCCTGGCCCGCGCTGCGGCCGCGCAGCGCGCTGGGCGGCCGGCCATACATGGCCTGGAACGTCTCGTTGAAGCGGCGGATGCTGCCGAAGCCGGCCGCCATTGCCACCGCCGTCATGGGCAGCCGGGTTTCGTGGATCAGCTGCTTGGCGACCAGGATGCGGCGCGTCTGCAATACGGCGACCGGGGAGGCCCCCAGGTGCTGCTGGAACAGGCGGCGCAGCTGGCGCATGCTGACGTCCAGCCGTGCCGCGACGGCGGCCAGCGCCGGCTCGTCGTGCTGGCCGGATTCGCCCAGCAGCGCCAGGGCACGCGCGACCGTGTCGGAACTGCCGCGCCAGGCGCCGCCACCGGGCGCGGATTCGGGGCGGCAGCGCAGGCACGGCCGGAAGCCCGACTGCTGCGCGGCGGCGGCGGACGGGTAGAAACGGCAGTTCTCGAGCTTCGGCGTGCGCGCCGGACAGATGGGGCGGCAGTAGATGCCCGTCGACGTGACGCCGACGAAGAAGCGGCCGTCGAAGCGCGCGTCGCGCGCCTGCACGGCCCGGTGGCAGCTGAAGCGGTCAGTGAGGTCCATGCCGCCATGATGACATGGCGGGCGTCGCGTGGCTGGCGGAAAACGGCCGCGGTCAGTCCTGGCCTGGGGCGCGGTGTGGCGCGCGCCGCCGGGCCGCCCACGCCGTCATCGCCAGCCCCGCCGCCAGCATTGCCCAGGTTTCCGGTTCCGGATTGGGCGAGGCGACGACCAGGCCGGTGCGGTCCGTCCACAGCCAGGCGCGCTGCTCGTCGTGGCTGGGCCGGTAGCTGTACGTGTATTCGCCGTCGCCGGAGATGTAGTAATGGCCGCCACCGACCCAGCCTTCCGGGTCGCTGCCGTGCTCGCCGGCCTTGAACGACAGCCCGCCCGCCAGCGAGTAGCTGAACGCTTCGGCGCCACAGCGGTAGTACAAGTTGCTGTCCGGCTCGCAGGCGACGAAATCCTTGCCGTTCAGGATCAGGGACGTGATCTCCAGGCGTTCCAGGATGCCGTCGCCATTGCCGTCGGCGCCCGTGAAGCTGCCGTGCAATTGGTGATCGGGCAGGAACACGTCGTCGCCCGTGTCGTGGAATCCCGTATAGGTGAAGGTCCAGGTATCGCCGGCCTGGGCGGCGGCGCAGGCGCCAGCCAGCAGGGCGGCGCAGAGATGTCGGAGCATGGCGACCTCGCGATGGGCAGTACGATGAGATCATGGTAACCGAGTACTGGCGTCATGCAAGCGACAGGCCCGGTCCGGTCCACAATTTACTGCGACGGCGCAACGGTCGAGCGGCCGGGGCCGCCGTCAGTGCCGCGGCTGGTACAAGCTGAGCAGGACAGGGAAATGGCTGTTGACGAGCTCCGCCAGCGTCTCGCCCAACAGCATCCCGGCCAGCCCCAGCGCCGCGATGACGGCCATCGCGACGGCGATGGCCAGCACGAAGCGGCGGTTCGGCACGCGCAGCACGAACGGCAGGTTGATCGCCACGCTGGCCAGGGACGCGATGATGGCGCCGGTGGCCGCCGCGTCCAGTGTCAGTTTGCCGTCGGCGGCCAGGCTGGCGGCGGCGGCGACCGCGCTGGCGCTGGACACGGTGCCGCCAATCAGGCTGACGACGTAGAAGCCCACGTTGCCGAAGTATTTCTGCGTCAGCACTCCCAGGATGTGCAGCAGCAGGAACACCAGGCCGTACTTCAGCGCGCTCCACAGCGAGAACGGCAGCACGATCTGGTCGGATTGCTCGGCCTGGCGCGCCACGATGCCGGTGGCGGCCGGCGTGCGCGGATAGAACACGAAGAAGGCGCTGGCGGCCAGCATGGCAAGGTAGGCGCCGGCGCCCGCGACGGCCACGCCGGGCGCCAGCAGCGCCAGGATCACGGCATTGCGTGTGACCATGGCCGACGTGGCCAACAGGATGCCGCGGTATGCCGCCGCCGCGACCGCGCCGCTGGCATGCTTGCCGACGCGCGAGGCCAGTTCGTTGACGGTGACGCTGCTGTTGACGAGGCCGCCGAGGAAGCCGGCAATCGCCACCCCACGCGTGCCGAACGCCTTCCACAGCACGTAGTTGACGAAGCCGATGCCGGCGATCAGGATCACGGTGGCCCACGCGGCGCGCGGTTCGATCAGGCCCATCGGCCCGATGCTGCCGACGGGCAGCGCGGGATAGATGACGATGCCCAGGATGGCCAGCAGCAGCGCCGAACGCAACTCGCCTTCGGTCAGGCCGATCGAGAAGCCCTGCAGGATGTCCTTCCAGGCCAGCAGGGCGGTGGAGCTGACCATGATCGCGGCCGGCGTCAGCGTATGCCCCTTGCCGCACAGGATGCCGGCGATACAGGTGACGAGCATGGCGGCCGACGTGGTCAGCTCGGTGCCCGCGTGGGTGCGCATGTCCTGGATGTTGAGGAAGACCGTCAGCAGGCCCGTCAGGCACAGCACGATATAGGCATAGGTGTCACCCAGCGATGCGCCCACCGCGCCCAGCACGGCAATGAAGCCGAAGGTGCGCAGGCCCGCCTCCTTCTTGCGGCGCTCGCGCTCCAGGCCGATCAGCAGGCCGAGCGCCAGCGCCAGCGCGAAACGCGTCAGCATTTCCAGGTAGGGCCATTCGGTGGCGGCGCCCTGCAGCGGGCCGCCCATGGCCGGAATCGTCGTGCTCAGCAGGCTCATGGCTTACTCTACTCCCGAACGGGACGGTGTGCCCACACGCTGCCCACGCGCGAGTTTTGTGGCGCGGCAACGTGGTGCGGTCAAACGGGGCATTCGGCTAAGATGACCGTTCGACAAAGAGAAGGAGGCATCATGCAGAACGACGATCAGAAACGACCGGGCCAGCCGACGATTCATACGCACCTGCCCGACGCCATTCCGCCGGAAGACGCAAGGAAAATCGTGGGCGAGGCCGTGCCGCACGGCGCCGACTACAACTCGCCGCCGCCGCAGGGCGCCGGCAAATCGATGGGCAGCGGCCTCGATGACGTGGGCGGTCCCGCGATGGGCGCGCCGGCGGGCGAGGGCGGCCAGCATGGCGCCACGATCCGCGACCGTGACGTGCGCGCGGACGATCGCCACATGGGCAGCATGCAGCAGGGCGGGCAGGGCGGCGGCACGCCGGTCGCGGCCATGAGCCAGGGCGGCAAGGGCAGCGGCGAGCAGGGGACATCGCAGGGCGGCAACCAGGCGGATACGTCGTCTGGCTCCCAGTTCGGCTCCCAGTCCGGCGCGCCGTCCGGCAGCGAACAGCGTGGCGACGTGGCGCGCTCGGAAGGGCTGTTGCCGGGCCAGGGCGAGGACGACGGCCGCTACGACGTGGCGGAAGAAGTCAGCCTGGACCAGCAGTCGGACCGCGCCCGCAACGTGGGCAGCATGGCCGAAGCGGCCAAGGGCCCGCACGGCGACAAGCTGCAGGAAGCGGTGGCGCGCTCGCTGGGCAAGCAGGCCGACGACAAGCAGAAGTAACGCGCGTTGCGATGCGCATGGCAGCCGCCCGCGGGCGGCTGTTTTTTTGGGTGAGGTGCGCTGGATCGCTGCCCGGCCGGGAAAGGGCAAGGGTCGGTACCTGCATAGGGACTGACCTTGGAGTTTTACGAGAAGCGCCCAGCCCTGGCCGACTTATCGACGCCACACGGGTCATCGAATCGATCGCGCCGTCGACCTGCCGCGTCAGCGCAGCGCCGCCCGCAGGGCTGCCGCCTCGAAGTAGACGTGGCGGATGGCCGGGTGCTCCGCCGCGATGGCGGCTTCCAGGCGGCCGATGGCCTGCTCGACTTCGTCGATGGGCATGCCGCGCCGGAACTGGACGGAGGCGGCCAGCAGCACGTCATCGGGGCCCAGCTGCATCGTGCGCAGGCTGGCCACCTGCTCCAGTGCCGGCTCGCGGTCGAACAGCGCATGCAGCGCGGCCAGCTGGTCGATATCGATGGTTTCGCCGACCAGCAAGCCGCCGGTCTCGCGCGCCAGCATGATGGCGGCGCCCACCAGCAGCAGCCCGATCAGGATCGATGCCGCCGGATCGCAGTAGGGATTGCCGAAGTACTGGCCCAGTGCGATGCCGGCCGCCGCGATGACGATGCCCAGCAGCGCCGCCGAGTCTTCGATGAAGACGGTGAACACGGACGCATCCTTGCTGGTCCGCACCGTCTGCCACAGGCTCGAGCCGGGTTTGCGCATGCCGTTGAGTGCCTTGCGCGAGACGTTCCAGCTGTAGCCCTCGAACACCGCGGCGGCGCCCAGCACGACATAGTTCCAGAGCGGGTCTTCCAGCGGTGGCGGCGACTGCATCGCTGCGATGCCGTGGTAGATCGACAGGCCGCCGCCCAGGGAAAACACGGACAGTGCCACAATCAGCGCCCAGAAGTACAACGACTTGCCGTAGCCGAACGGATGGCGTCGGTCGGCCGGACGTGCACTGCGGCGCTCCCCCAGCAGCAGCAACAGCTCGTTGCCCGTGTCGACGGCCGAGTGGATGCCTTCCGCGACCATGGCCGCGCTGCCGGTGATGGCCGCCACGATGAACTTGGCCGTGGCAATGCCCAGGTTGGCAACGATGGCCGCGTAAATGACTTTCTGCGAGCTGGGGGATGCAGTGTCGTGCGCCGGCGGTGCTGCCTTGGCCAGCGCGGCGGCAGGTTCGACGGGCTGCGGGCCGTGCGTTACGTCCGCCTGGCGCACGGCCTCATCGCGCGCGGCACGTTCGTGTGGTGCGTTCTGCATTGGGTTCTCCTGGTCCGGTCGGCCAGTTTGACGCAGGCACGCGGCGGCATCTGTACGGCTGCGCACGCGTACGGCAGCGCAGGCTGGGCTGGCCAAGTGCACATAGATGCCTCCAGCCAATTTTTATTGACCAGGTTTAAGATGGATCAACCGTGCAAGCGAGCGCTACAGCAGGTTCGCTGCCTATACTGCTGGGTATTGCGCGGTGCCGGCCGGTACCGCCACGTCACGGAGGCTGTCATGCGCCAGGACCGGTTGTCTGCCCACATCGGCATCACGCTGCAAAAGCTCAGGAAGATGGAAACGCGGCTGTCGCGCGCCGGGCTGCCGCCATGCCTGGCCAGCTTGCCCGTGTGGGCGCTGTGCCTGATCTACTGCGTCACGATGCGCAACAAGGCCGTGCGCATCGTGCGCATCGAGCAGCGCATCCGCGGTTGGCTGGGCTCGATCCGTGAGCTGTCGCGCCACGAAAAGGGGCGCACGGAGTTGATCGACATGGACAGCGGCATGCGCAACGATATCGAGACCACCAAGCGTTCGCTGCTGGCACTGCGGGACGCCTGCCTCGACGTCGGCACGATGTTCGGCAGCATAGGATTCCGCTCCCGCCTGCTGGCGCACACGCAGCATCGTTTCATGGCCGCGATCGACGCCTCCTGCACGACGGCCACCGCACTGCAGCTGGCCCTGCAGTCGCATGATCGCTGCGCACTGGCACTGCTGCGGGAGATGGCGCAAGTGGGCCATTCAGCGTTGGCGAGCGCCCCCGTCGATCCTGACGCTGCCACCGCTGCGCGCAGCGCCTGCTGAGGATCGCATCGCAGGGTTACTGCCAAATCCGATAATCCGGCACGAGTCAGCCGGCACGAGTCAGTCGGCACGAGTCAGTCGCTATGAATCAGCCGCTATGAGTCAGCCGGTACGAGTCAGCCGGTACGAGTCTTTCAGTACGAGTCAGCCGCTATGAGTCAGCCGCTATGAGTCAGCCGGTACAAGCCAGCCGGTACGAGTCTTTCGGTACGAGCCAGCCGCTAGAGTCAGCCGGTGCGAGCCAGGTCGAGTTCCGGTCAAACCGGCCGGGGCGTTCGTCAAGCCCTGGTTGCGTGCTGGTCCGGCCGAAGCCCGAACCAGGACCAGCCAGGGCCAACCTAAACCGGATCTGCGCGGGACAGTCCCCACATCGACTCGGCGCCTACGATCCGAGGCGCATTCGAGTCACCGAGCGGGGCGCGGGCATCCTCGCCCCAGCACGCTCGTCAGCCGCTCCTGCCGCCGAAGCAACCCATCTACCTCTGCCCTATCGGATCACGCCCCGGCGCAGCCCCCGGCATTGCTGCCGGTCGCCGCACGACGTCTGCAGAGCAGCGGGTGAAGAGGGGGGCCGCTGCTTCGCTCGCCGTCGTGCCGCTGGCTGCGCCTGTCGTGATCGTCAGCGCGCTGAGACGCGCGCATTGTGGGTGACTGTGCGACACTGCACAGATGAATCAGTGTGCTTTCGACAAGATCAACAGCCAGCGGCCGAACAACAGCACTTCGATATGGCCCGGTTGCACGCCGGTGTCGCATTCGATGATGGGGTTGACCGCGTAGAAGCGCTTGCGGAAATCGCGGCACACGAGCATTTCGCGCTTGCCGAAACGGACCAGGAACGACATGGGAGCATATTCAAGGCCAAAGCGGGATTCGAAACGGTGGGAGCCGACGCCGGAGTTGATGGTTGCCATGACAATTCCTTAAGTTTGGTTTACTGATTCGTGATGTTTGCTTGCCGGCCAGTTCCAGGCCCTCGGCAAAATGCCGCGAGTTATTGTCTGGAACGGTGCCGTGTGCGGAAATCTGTACTGCACTGGATGAAAGCTTATCACAACTACTGTACAAAAACACAGGACTGTATGGAAAATCAGTTATTTTTGCTAACCGTTGTAATCACGCACGCATCATGAGCCGGATCGCTTACGGCAAACTGATGCGCTTCCTTGCCGCCCGGCTGAGTCCCGGCAGCGAACTCGGATTGCACCTGACCGCTGGCGTGCTGACGCTCGTTGCGGCCGTGGCCGTGTTCGGCGAGATCGCCGATGCCGTCGGCGAGGGCGACGATATCGCCCGCTACGATGAACGGGTGTCGCAATGGTTCTACGAGCACGCGTTCGAGCCGCTGACCACGATCATGTTCGGCGTCACGCACCTGCATGGCATTCCCGCGATGAGCGTGCTGTCCGCGCTGCTGGGCCTGTGGTTCTGGCGCCGCCACGCGCCATACTGGCTGCTGGCGACGGCGATCTGCGTCCCCGGGGGATGTTGCTCAACGTGCTGCTGAAGCACGTCTACCAGCGCGCCCGGCCCGTGTTCGACGAGCCTTTCCTTACGCTGGCAACGTACAGCTTCCCCAGCGGCCATACGGCGGCGGCCACGCTGTTCTACGGGCTGCTGGCCAGCTACGTCGTCACCACGAACCCGAGCTGGCGCATGCGCATGGCGGCCGTGGCGGGCGCCGTCTGCATGGTGCTGCTGGTGGCGCTGAGCCGCGTCTACCTGGGCGCCCATTTCGTCAGCGACGTGCTGGCCGCGATGGCGGAAAGCCTGGCATGGCTGGCGATCTGCATCACATCGGTGTCGACGCTGCGGCGCCGGCGCGCCGCACGCAAGGAGCAGTGATGACGACCGTGGTCGTCATCGTCAATGCCGCGGCCGGTGGCGGTTACGACAATGACTGGGCCGCCAGCCTGCACGACCGGTTCGCGCAGGTGGGCTTGCAGGCCCGGGTCACGCTGGCCGCCAGCGGCCAGGAAATGATCGAGACGGCGCGCGGGGCCGTCGCGCGCGGCGTGCCTATCGTCGCGGCGGGCGGTGGCGACGGCACCGTCAACGCGGTGGCCTCCGTGCTGGCCGGCAGCGCCACCCGGTTTGCCGTGCTGCCGCTGGGCACGCTGAACCATTTCGCCAAGGACCTGGGCATTCCGCTGGCGCTCGACGAGGCGATCGCCAACGTCGCCAGCGGACAGCCGCGGCAGGTTGACGTCGGCGAGGTCAATGGGCGCATCTTCCTGAACAATTCCAGCCTGGGCCTGTACCCGGACATCGTGCGCGACCGCGAGAAGCAGCAGCGCCGGCTGGGCCGCGGCAAGTGGCTGGCATTCTGCTGGGCCACCCTGGCGGCCCTGCGGCGCTATCCCTTCCTCAGTATCCGCCTGCGGGTGGGCGACGCGGAGCATGCGCGACGCACCCCGTTCGTCTTCATCGGCAATAATGAGTACCTGATGCAGGGGCTCACCATCGGCGAGCGCGCGGCGCTGGACCGGGGGCAGCTGAGCCTGTACGTGGCGCAGCGACCCACCCGGCGCGGCCTGCTGCGCTTTGCCTGCCATGCCCTGCTGGGCAGGCTCGGCACGTCACCCGATTTCGACGTGCTGCTGGCCCGCGAGTTTGAAATCGACACACGCCGCAAGCTGATCCGCGTCGCCACCGATGGCGAGGTCACCTTGATGGCACCGCCGCTGCGGTACCGCTCGCGTCCCGGCGCGCTGACGGTCATCGTGCCCCGCTGACAGGAGAACCACGCATGCGCACCATCGTACATCTATCGGACATCCATTTCGGCAAGGTCGACGACCAGCTGCTCGACCCGCTGCGCGCGACGGTGGAGCAGGTGGGGCCGGACGTGGTGGTGGTCTCCGGCGACCTGACGCAGCGGGCCCGCACCGAACAGTTCAAGGCCGCCAAGGCCTATCTGGACACGCTGCCGCAGCCGCAGATCGTCGTGCCGGGCAACCACGACATCCCGCTGTACAACGTGGCGGCCCGCTTCCTGACGCCGCTGACGAAGTACCGCCGCTACATCACGCCGAACCTGGCGCCGGAATACGTGGACGACGAGATCGCCGTCATGGGCCTGAACACAGCCCGTTCGCTGACGATCAAGGACGGCCGCGTCAACCGCGAGCAACTGGCCCGGCTGCACGCGCGGCTGGCCGGGATCGACCCGAAACTGACGCGCATCGTCGTCACGCACCACCCGTTCGACCTGCCCGAGCACCATGACGAGGACGACCTGGTCGACCGCGCGCCGATGGCGATGGAAGCGTTCTCGCGCTGTGGCGTCGACCTGCTGCTGGCGGGCCACGTGCACACGAGCAGCTCGGCCAACAGCGCCAAGCGCTACAAGATCGCGGGCTATGCCGCGCTCGTGGTACAGGCGGGCACGGCCACGTCGACGCGGGGCAGGGGGAAGACAACTCGTTCAACGTGCTGCGCATCGACACGGACGAGATCCAGGTCGAGCGCTACAGCTGGAAGGACGCGGCGGGCGCTTTCCAGGTCACCTCGGTCGAAACGTTCCGGCGCGAAGGCAATACCTGGGAGCCGTGGCTGGGCGATTGACTACGGCCCAGCCCGTGTCCCACCGCGGTGCCTGACCCCGTGGTGGGACACGGGCTGGTCAGTTGAGGGGGACTACAGCCAGTAGTCCCACCACTTGGCGGCCCATTCCTTCATGCGGGTGACGACGCCCCGGTCGCGCCAGGCGGCCAGCGTGACTTCCTTCGAGTTGCGCAGGTCCTCGCGGAAGGCGTTTTCCATTTCCTTGCCGAAGGCGTCGCCCAGCACGATGACGTTGACTTCGCTGTTGTGCAGGAAGCTGCGGGTGTCCATGTTGGTCGATCCCACCGTGGACCAGACGCCGTCGATGACGACCGTCTTGGCGTGCAGCACGGCCAGGTTCAGCTCGTGGATGCGCACCCCCGCTTCCAGCAGGCGCTGGTAGAAGGCACGGCCGGCGTGGAACACGAGCCCGCTGTCGGAGACGCTGGGCAGCACCAGTTCCACCTTGACGCCCCGCTTGGCCGCGTCGATCAGGGCCTGCAGGGTCTGCTCGTCCGGCACGAAGTAGGCGCAGGTGATGTGGATCGACTTCTTTGCTTCCTGGATCGCCAGCAGCATCGCCTTGTAGATCTCGAACTTGCCGCCCGGCTCGCTGCCGAGGATACGCACCAGCTTGTCGCCGGCGATGACGGGTGCGGGGAAATAATCGGCCTCGCGCAGGTCGTCCGCGTCCTGGCCCGTCCAGTTCTGGATGAACAGCCACTGCATCGCCTGCACGGCGGGACCTTCGATGCGCACGTGGGTGTCGCGCCAGCCCACGTCCTTCTCGCTTTTCGGCCTTGTCTTGGACCGGAACGGCGAGCTTTTCGAATACGTGTCGCTGATATTGATGCCGCCCGCGAACCCGACCTTGCCGTCCACGATCAGCATCTTGCGGTGGTCGCGGTTGTTGACCTTCCAGCCGTTGCCGCGCACCTTGGCCGGATTAACGGGATTGAACGCGATCAGGTGGATGCCGGCCGCCTTCATGCGGTCGAAGAACTCCTGCGGCACGGTCAGGGTGCCGACGCTGTCGTAGATGATGTTGACGGTGACGCCGGCGCGCTGCTTTTCCATCAGCAGCTCGGCGAACTTGTCGCCCAGCTCGTCCTGGTCGAAGATGTATGTCTCGAAGTTGATGTGGTTCTTGGCGCCGGCGATGGCCTTCATCATCTCGGCCATCGTGGCGGGGCCGTCGAACAGCAGCTTGACCTGGTTGCCGGCGATCAGCGGCGCACCGGTGGCGGCGTCCTCCAGTGCGGCCTGTGCCTTCAGGTCGAGCGTGTTCTTCGACCAGCGCTTGGCCAGCAGCGCCTTGGCCTTGTCCGCCGGCAGGGTGCCGTTGGCGGACTTGACCACGGGAGCGGACGCGGCCTGGGCCCGGGTCTTGTCGGCATCGACGGTCGGCAGCGATGCACAGGCCACCAGGCTCCACAGCGCCAGCACGGCGGCCAGCCAGTTTTGCGCACGCAGGATTCTCATTTGTTCTCCTTACTGCCGATAAAGAAGTCGACCGGGGCCTTGCGCAGCCGCCGGAACAGGGCCCGCAACAGCAGGAAGCCATGCTCGAAGGGGATGCGCCGTGCGCGCAGCGCAACCCACAGGGCAAGGCCGAAACTGACGACGAGGTTGACCACCCCGATCGACAGGAAGCCGATAACGGATTTCACTACCAGTTGCCAGCTTACATTGTGATCCAAGCCGACCAGGGCTGTCGCAAAGTTGGCGGCAGAGAAAGTAACGTGGCGAATGTCCAGCGGCAGGCCCATCAGCGCACCCAGCGTGCCGATCGTGCCCAGCATGATCCCGAAGTAGAAATTGCCCATCAGGCTGCCCAGGTTGTTCTCCAGGTAGCTGCCCAGCCGTACCGTGCGTTCGCGCCCCAGCAGCGCGTTCAGGCCGCGCAGTTGGGCGATGCGGCGGCCCCAGCGGGTGTACAGGGCCTGGTTGTCGTAATAGCCCGAGATCAGCCCGGCCAGGAACAGGCAGACACCCGCGATGGCGGCATAGAACAGGGCCGGCGTGTGGATCGGATCGATATCGTGCAGCAGGTGCAGGGCCTTCTCCCGCGTGACGAGGTGGTGGCCCGTGACCTGCAGCCAGCCCCAGGCGATCAGCCACGCCGTCGGCAGGGCCGTGACGATATTGCCCAGCACAGCCGTGACCTGCGTGCGCAGCACCTTGTTGATCAGTTCGGCAAGGCTGTCCAGGTCGATATGGCGCCCATCCGGGCTTTGCAGGCCGGCGGCGATGCGCGAGGCCGTCATGGCCGGCTGCTTCGTGGCCACCGTGAAGTGCAGCACATGGATCAGCATGAAGCCCAGCGAATAGTTCATGCTGAACAGGAATGCTTCCACCAGCGGCGCCGCCCGCAACGTGCCGAACAGCAGCTTGCACAGCGCCATGAAGCCGACGATGACGCCGGCCCCGGCCGACGACAGGAACATGCCCGCCATCGCGCGGCGGTTCTCGGCGATGTAGTGTTCCCCGGTGCGGCTGGCGTTTTCCGTGACGTTGCGGGCCAGCAGGTGGATATTGTCGGCAAACAGGTCGCGGATCGTGTACTTGTCGTTGTGCGCCTCGATCAGCTCGAGCGCCAGGGCCAGCGCGGCAGCGCGCTTGCGGGTCGCCGTTCGTGTCGGCTGCCGCTGAGGCATTGCCTCGGCGGCGACGGCCTCCACGTCCAGCGTTGGCGCAGTCGGCAGCTCGCCCGTCACGTCCACCAGGTACAGGAGCTTGCGCAGCCGGTCGATGCTCTGGTTCAGCGTGACGAGCAGGTACGTCAGCGCGATCGTCGTGCCCTGTAGCAGCGCCTTCTTGCGGATCTTGGCGATCACGGCCTCGCACTGGTCCAGCATGACCAGCAGGTGGCGCGCATCGAGCATCACGTCGCCGCCGGCCAGCATCCGTTCGTAGCCGTCCAGGTAGTGGACGACCTCGCGGTTCTGCACGATGAACGGCGACTCGAACTCTTCCATCTCCGTGTGGAAATTAGTCAGCTTCGGTTCCAGCCCGATGGCCGCCACGCGGTAGCTGAGCGTGCGGATGGCTTCCAGCAGCCCCGGCAGCATGACGTTGGGACCGGGCCGCGGCGTCATGACCGTGTCGAACAAGGCCAGCCAGTCCGCGGCCGGCACGGCGCTGATCCAGCAGTAGTCGGTCTGCTTGTACAGGACCTGGTCGAGCGCGTCGGCCAGGTACTCGTCGCCGAACGCGGGCGGCAGCATGCGGTAGGCGATGCGCCGCTTCAGCTCGGTGAAGAAGCCGTCGTTCGACAGCACGCCCACTTCGCTGTACAGGCTGGCGTGACGGCGGCTTTCCAGCAGCCGGAAAAGATAATCGCGCAGTTGCCGCGCGTGGTCGGGATTGCCCTTCAGCAGTTGCGTCAGGGTGCGCACGTTGGCGGTGGCGCGAATGGTGTTGCCCGGACGGCGCGGGCGCAAGGTATCGACCAGCGCGACAAGGGGCTCGATGCCCGTCGTGTGCCGGTCGATGCTTTCAAGGATGGCTAGCATGCGGTGATACGGACTGGCCGCATTGGACAAAACGACAGTGTAACCGCTCGGAAAGTTCTGCTGTGTACGCTAGCGTACCAAGCGGACCCGTCGTGGCGCCGTCAGCACAAGTGGATCGCTGCCGCCGCGCGCCGCAATTCGGCCCGGAAATCCGGGTGCGCAACGGCGATCAGCGCCTCCGCGCGCTGGCGGGCCGACTTGCCGCGCAGCTGCGCCACGCCGTATTCCGTGACAACGTAGTTGATGTCGTTCTTGCCCGTGGTAACGTGCGTGCCCGGCGTCAGCGTAGGCACGATGCGGGAGATCGTGCCTTCCTTGGCGGTAGACGGCAGCACGATGAACGCCTTGCCGCCGCGCGAGCGGTTGGCGGCGCGCACGAAGTCCACCTGGCCGCCGGTGCCGGAGTAGGGCAGGTGGGCGATGCTTTCGGAGCCGCACTGGCCCAGCAGGTCGACCTGCAGGCTGGCGTTGATGGCCACCAGCTTGTCGTTCTGGCCCGCGATGTACGGGTCGTTGGTGAAACTGACGGGGTGCATTTCCAGCATCGGGTTGTGGTGCATGAAGTCGTACAGCTTCTTCGAGCCCAGCGCGAACGTGGCCACCATCTTGCCCGGCATGAAGGTCTTGCGCCGGTTCGTCACGACGCCTTCCTGTACCAGCTTCAAGATGCCGTCGCCGATCATTTCCGTGTGAATGCCCAGGTCGCGCTTGTGCGACAGCTGCATGACCACCGCATCCGGGATGCCCCCGTAGCCGATTTGCAGGGTGGAGCCGTCCTCGATCATGTCCGCCACGAAGCCCGCGATCGCTTCCTGCACGGGGCCGATCCTGGGCAGGCCCACCTCGAACACCGGGTCCGTGCTCTCCACCACGGCGGTCACCTGGTCGATGTGGACGTGGCACTGGCCGTGCGCGAACGGCACGTTCGGATTGACCTCCAGTACGACGGCGCGCGCTTTCGCCACGGCGGCCATCGTGTAGTCGGCCGCCAGGCTGAGGGCGAAGAAGCCATGCTCGTCCATCGGCGACGCCAGCGCGAACACCACGTCCGCCGGAATCTGGCCGCGCTCGATCAGCACGGGAATCTCCGAGAAATAGGCGGGCACGAAATCGGCCCAGCCGGCCTGGCCGGCCGCCCGCGACGCACCGCCGAAGAACAGCGCGAGGTGGCGCACGTGGTGCGTCGTCTCGCAGTCGAAATAGCCGTATTTGCGCAGCGCGAGAATCTGCGCCACCTTGATGTCGTGCAGCTCGCGGCGGCGCTCCGACAGCGCCGTCAGCAATGCGGGCGGCTCGCCCGCGCCGGACGGGACAACGATGCAGTCGCCGTCGCGCAACAGCCCGACGGCGTCGTGCGCGGCGATTCTTTTGCTTTCGTATAAAGCTTGCGGAAACTGATGTTGCATAGATGCAGCCTTTCTCGAATAAAAGGGGAGTCACCTGCATTGCCACTATACGCCGCCCGGCTATTGGGGTATATCTGTGCTGTGCCGCCAGAGTACCGGCATGGGCGATTTGTGAGGCCGCGCACAGAAATGTCAAGCGTGCGGCACTACACTGCACCCAAGCTTTAGGAAAAGCATGCAATTTGGCAGAGCCGAGCCGATCGGCGATTTGTTGACTTTACCTAGAGACGTATCATGAAGAACCGATTCATGACCCGCCCATGGTGGGTGCTGGCGTGCATGACGCCACTGACTTGCGTTTCCCTGGCCGCATCCGGCCAGAACCAGGCGCCGGAAGGGGCCGGCACCGCCGTCCAGGTGTATGGTGTCCTTGACGCGGGCGCCGTCTCCGAACATGACTGCCGTGGCGGCAATTGCCCGTCCACCAAGATTTCCCCGGGGGCTCCACCGGCTCCGTCATCGGGTTCACGGGCCGCGAGGCGCTGGGCAACAATACCTCCGCCGTGTTCCGGCTGGAAGCGGGCATCCGCAACGACACGGGCCAGTCCGACCAGAACGGCCGCCTGTTCGGCAGCCAGGCCTACGTGGGCCTGGCCAACCGCTGGGGTGCCGTGACGGTCGGCCGGCAGTACGACGTGGGCTACGAGGCGCTGTCCGAGGTGGCCGACCCGTTCCGCGGCGGCATGGCCGGCACCGCGACGAACCTGATGGGCAATGGCAACAAGCGCTCCGACAACACCATCAAGTACCGTTCCAGCTCCATCCACGGCTTCGTCGCCAGTGCGATCTACAGCTTCGGTGAATCCGCCTTCAGCACGTCGCGCAACCGCGCCTATGGCGCCATGATCGGCTACCAGGGCGGTCCGTTCACGCTGCGTGCCGCGCACCAGCGCAAGAACAACTTCCTGCAGGGCGCGGGCGCCACCACGCCGGTCGACCTGTCGTCGCGCAATTCGCTGGTGGCCGCCAACATGCACCTGGGCCAGGCTACCACCGTGTATGCGGCGTATGCCGTCAACCGCGGCGTCGGCAGCTCGCCATGGGACCAGGACAATCCGTACGGCGCGCTGGTGCTGGCATCGCCGTCCACCCGCAGCAACGACGCGCTGGCCGGCGTCTCGTATGCCAGCGGCGCCGCCACCTACATGGTGTCGTACATCCGCAAGGACGACCGCTCGCTGGCCAACCAGGATGCCAACCAGGTAGCGGTCGGCATGACGTACTCGATGTCGCGCCGCACGGCGTTCTATGCCGCCTATGCGCGCATCAAGGACCAGAATGGCGCGCCCTACACGGTGGGCAACTTCAGCGAAAAGGGGCAGGGCCGCAGCGCCGTCAACATCGGCCTGCGCCACGCCTTCTGAAAGGGCGCCGCGCGGTATGCTAGATTCTGTGCTTTCGACAGCACGGAGCAAGCATGTACCTGACTTATTTCAACGGCGCCTGGAACGAAGGCAATACCCCCCTGTTCGGCGCCATGGACCACAGCGTCTGGCTGGGGTCTTCCGTCTTCGATGGCGCCCGATCGGTACGCGGCCACATGCCCGACCTGCGGCCGCACCTGCAGCGCGTGATCCACTCGGCCGACCGGCTGGGCATGCAGTGCCCGCACTCCGTCGACGAGATGGAAGCGCTGGTGCGGGAAGGCGTGGCGAAGTTCCCCGCCGATGCCGAACTCTACATCCGCCCCCTCGTGTTCGCCACCGACGGCCTGCTGGTGCCCGTCCCCGAGAAGAGCGCGTTCGCGCTGACGCTGTTCGACGCCCCGATTCCGCCCTTTACCGGCTTTACCGCCTGCCTGTCCGCGCTGCTGCGCCCGGATGGCCGCATGGCGCCGACCGACGCCAAGGCATCGTCGCTGTATGCCAACACGACGCGCGTGCTGCGCGAAGCCAAGGCCAAGGGTTTCGATAACGCGGTCGTGTGCGACATGGACGGCAACGTGGCCGAGTTCGCCACCGCCAACCTGTTCTTCGTCACGCCCGACGGCGCTGTCGTCACGCCGGCGCTGAACGGTACCTTCCTGGCCGGCATCACGCGTGCCCGCGTGATCGCGCTGCTGAAGGACGACGGCGTGCTGGTGGAAGAGCGCAGCGTGCGCCCGGAAGAGCTGGCGAGCGCCACGGAGATCTTCAACACCGGCAACTTCGGCAAGGTCACGCCGTGCGTGCGCTACGAGGAGCGCGCCCTGCCGGTGGGGCCGGTGGCGACGCGTGCACGCGACCTCTACTTCGCGTTCCTGGAAGCGAACTGACCCGTCCGTGGTGCCGGGACAACGGCACCCTGTCATTCGGCCTGCCGACCGCCTAAGCTGAAGAGAGGGGGCGACCGCCTCGTCGCATGACAGGAGGCCTCCATGATCTGCCCCGGCACCATCGATCCCGCGCCGCCGCCCAAGAGGTTCGTCAACTGGGCGCGCGCATTGACGTTCACCGCGGCAAAATCCTACCGCCCCACCACGCGTGCCGAAATCGTCGAGATCATCCGCCAGGCGGAGGAGGCGGGCGGTCGCGTCAAGTGGACCGGCAGCACGTGGTCCTTCACGGATGTGTTCGTATCCGAAGACGTGATGGTCGAGAGCGACGGCATCGCCGGCGTCATCGACAGCCCGCTCATCCTCGGACGCCTGCAACTGGCCGATCCCGCGCTGGCCGGGCGGCTGGCGCACGTGCGCGGCGGCACCAAGGTCTTCAACGTCAACCGGTTGCTGCACGGCCTGCCCATCGCCGCCAATGGCGGAGGGGCAGACGAAAGCGACCTGTCGTGCCTGCCGGGCGCGCGCGCCTTGCCGACCTTGGGCGGCAGCGGCGGCCAGTCTATCGCCGGCGTGATGGCGACAGGTTCGCACGGCGGCGACATCCACCTGCCGCCGATCGCCGACTGCGTGCAGGCGATCCACCTGATCGGCCCGGGCGGACAGGAGTTCTGGATCGAGCGCACGGCCGGACTCACGGCCGGGAGCGCGGACGACACCCAGGTCGCGCTGCGCGCGATCGCGGCGGCCGATCCGCTGGCGCTGGCCGAACTGTGCGACGGCGTCCTCGTGCGCAAGGACGACGACCTGTTCCGCGCCGCGCTGGTATCGGTGGGCCGCATGGGCTTCGTCTACGCGCTGGTCGTGCGCACGGTGCCCGCGTTCAAGCTGGAGGAGACGCGCACGCGCGCAACCTGGCAGACCCTGCGCGCCAGCCTGACGGCGGCCACGTTCCCCGCCTTTGCCGCCGACAAGCACTTCGTCAACCTGCTCGTCAATCCCTTCAGCGAAGGGGGCAGCACACCTGCACGGTGAGCGCCCGCCGCGTGGTCGACTGCGACACGCCCAACACGCCGCCGGGGCCGGGCGGCGACGATTTCTTTACCTGGGTGTGCCGCCAGCAGGACGTGGGCTGGATCGCGGCGATCCTCGTGGCCGCCATTGCCGTGCTGGTGGTGGCCATCGTGGGACTGGTCGAAGCGATCTCGATCATGCTGGCCGCCGCCGTGGGCTTCCTCGGCGTGCCGCCGATCGGCTGGATCATCGCCGCCGGTATCTTTGCCGCCATCGCCGCCCTCGCCATCATCATCGTCGCGCTGGCTGCCGTCATCGCCGCGCTGGTCGCACTGCTGGGCTTCATCATCGCCAATCCCCATCCCACGCCGGGGCAGATCGTGGCCGCGGTGACCAATTTCGCCTTCACGGTGGGCCTGCAGGACGTGATGCGCTCGATCCTCGTGGGCCTGTTCAATTCGGCCTACCCGCTGCTGACCAAGACAGCCATCGGCTGGAAGATCATGGACACCTACGGCTACGCGGCCGACGACCATTGCCAGAAGGTGGCGCCCTACGAATTCGCGTTCGACGTGGGGGACGAGACGGCGGGCGGTTACCTGGCGTTCATCGACGAGGTGCTGGCGATCTTCGACGACCTGTATGGCCGCCGCCTGGCGGTGGCGACCTTGCTGGCGATCCGCTATACCAGCCGCACCGAGGCGCTGCTCGGCATGTCGAAGTTCACCTTCACCTGCCATATCGAGATCCCGATGATCCGCGACCTGGCCGGCAATGCCGAGTTCATCGACCGGGTGCAGCGCGCCGCCCGGGCGCATGGCGGCGTGCCGCACTGGGGCCAGCTGATGGACGGCTACGATGCGCGCGACATCCTGGACCTGCATGGTGCCGACCTGGCGCTGTGGCGGCGGCAGCTGACGACGCTGATCCGCACGGGCGGCGGCCGGCGCAACACCTTCAGCAATGCCTTCACGATGACCTGCAACCTGGAACCGCTGGATGACACGCCGCTGGCGACCGTGCGCCTGGCCGTGACCGTGGGCGACGACAGCCTGGGCGACACGGACTGGCTGCGGCACGACGTCAGCGCCGATTTCGCCATCGTCACCTTACTGGACGGCAGCGTGGTGGAAGTGAGCCTCAACGAAGGCGCGGAGTGGCGCGCGGGCAGCACGCACGAGCGCGATGTGGCCATGCCGGCGGGAACGGTGTGGGGCGACGTCCGCACGGTCGCGATCCGCCACCAGGCGGCCGGCGACGACGTCAATGCCGACAACTGGACGATGAACACGATCGTCATCTCCGCCATCCTTGGTACGGGCGAGGTGCGCGAGATGTTCCGCCACAGTGCCACGCCGATCTGGCAGTTCCGCAAGAACGAGCAGCAGGTCTGGCAGCACGATTTCGTCTAGCGACGCTACTGCACGGCGGCCACGCCGCCGCAGTCGCGCGCCAGCCAGCGTCCGCTGCTTTCGACCGTCATGTGTTGCGGCCGGCCCGCGGCCTGGCTGTCGACGGCCATGCGCATCGAGAAGCCGCTGTCGCCGTCGAAGATGACCTGGCCGTTGCCGCTGGAGGCGGGATTGGTACATTTGAACTGCACCGCCAGGCCGCCCGGGATGGCGCTGCGCGTGCTCTTGCACTGGCCCGGCTGGCCGTGCGGCATGGTCGGGTTGGCGGCCTGCTTGGGCGTCACGCAGAACTTCACCTTGACCCCGCCGCCCTCGGCCAGCGCCAGGGTGACGCCCTGTTTCGCCAGCATCTGCTCGATGGCACGGCGTTGCTCGGGCGGCAGCGCCGCCATTTGCTGCTGCGCCTGGGCCATCGCCTGCATCGCGGCGGGATCGGCGGCGGGAACCTTGCTGGTCATTTCCCACAGGCCCGGCTTGATGGACGCGGCCAGGGCCGGCGACGCCAGCGCCGCCGACAGCAACGCCGCGCGGCACAGCAGGGTGAGGGCAGGGGTGGCGCAGGTGGTCATGATGTCTCCTGTCGTTGTGATGCCGGCCGCATGCGCGGCCGGCCGGTCGGTACTGCGCGCAGTGGCTCAGCTGCGCGGGGCGGCTTCGGCCACGTAGATCTCCACGCGGCGGTTGCGGGCGCGGCCGCTGTTGTCGTCGTTCGACGCGATCGGTTCGCGTGCACCGCGGCCTTCGACGACGACGCGGGTCGGCGACACGCCTTTCGTGGCCAGGTAGTCGCGCGTGTGCGAGGCGCGCTCGACGGACAGCGGCTGGTTGATCGAATCGCTGCCCGTGCTGTCGGTGTGGCCGATGATCGTCACCGTCGTGGCCGGGTTCTCGTTCAGCGTGCTGGCGAAGCGATCCAGGATGGGGCGGAAGTTGGACTTGATGTCGGCCCGGTTGGTATCGAACGAGATGTCGCTCGGGATTTCCATCTTGAGGCGGTTGTCGGCCGTCTGCGTGACCTGTACGCCCGTGCCCTGGGTGGCCTGTTCCATCGTTTTCTTCTGGTTCTCCATGCGCTTGGACCAGATATTGCCGGCCACGGCGCCCACGGCCGCGCCCAGCACCGCGCCACCGGCCGCACGGCCGCCACCGCCGCCGCTCGTCGACGCGCCCAGGATCGCGCCCAGGCCGGCGCCGATGCCGGCACCGGTGGCCGTGCCGCGCTGTTCGGGATTCATGTCCGCGCAACCGGTGGCGCCGACCGTCATGGCCAGCGCGACGGCGCCGGCGACTGCTTTCTTGCGGGTGTCATTCAGGATGCTCATGGGCGTGTTCCTCCTTGTTATGGGTACTGCAAACGGGTGCTGCAAAGTGTGCTGCAAAGTGCGCTGCGAAGTATGCCGCAGCGGGCCTACAAAAAAACACAGCGGCGTGCACTCTCATGCATCGCCGCTGTCGGTGTCGCTAGTCAAGCTAGACGCCGCGTCCGCTGATCAGGCGCAGCAGGATCATGATGACAGCCACGACCAGCAGGATGTGGATGAAACCGCCGATGGTGTACGACGTGACCAGACCCAGCAGCCACAAGATGATGAGTACAACTGCAATAGTGTAAAGCATGATCGGATCCTCTCGTCTCAAGTTGAAATTATCCGGCGGTATGATGCTTCGCCGTCGTGAAACCATTGTCGCCGTCTCTACTGCTGGCTTCTGTTCGGTGCCGTACACTGGCACAAAAGTATTGGCAATTTTCCAACACAACAGCGACGGCGTTACTTGTCGCCCAGCCGCGGTACCCAGCCCAGCAAGCCCAGCAGTCCCGTCACGCCAAACAGCCCGATCACGAGGCCGCCCGTCAGCAGCAGCATGATGGTCCATTCCGGCACGGCCGCCTCGGCCGTCTCCAGCTCCAAGAATCCGATGCGCGCCAGCAGCAGCCCCAGCGCGATCATCCAGCCCCACATCATCCTGTTCACGATTGTTCCTCCCATCGATGGTTGCGCCTGGTGCGATGGCGTGAATCGATTGTGTCGGTGCCTCTTGCGGAGCCTCTGTGCGCTGGCGTACACAGCGACAACTCGACAACAAAAAAGCCCTGTGGCATGCCACAGGGCTTCGACTCGGTAGATGGCGAAAAGTTCAGCGCGACTGCAGCATGCCGTTGACCACCTTGACCTGGTCGCCCTGGCGCCACACGGGCGAGTCGGTATGGAAGGTGCGCAGCTCGCCGTCGTTCATACGCACGGTCACGTCGTATTTCTTCGTCGCTTTCATATTGCCCTCGACCTGGTTGCCGACCACGGCGCCGCCGATGGCCCCGGCAATCGTCGCGAGATCGCGGCCTTTGCCATCGCCGACCTGGCGGCCCAGGAGGCCGCCCACGACGGCACCGCCGGCCGCGCCCATGCCGCTGCCGGCGGCGCGGGTCTTGGTTTCGCTGACACTCTCCACCATGCCGCACGATTTGCACACGGGCGTGGCCGCATGCTTCTTCTCGGCGGCGCGTTCGCGGGCACGCTCGCGTTCGCGTTCGCGCTGCAAGGTCTCGTCGCGCACCGGCGCGGCCACGCGCGGCTCGGAAGCGGGCACAACGGGCGAAGCGATCACGTCGCCCGAGCCGCCGCTGGTGCCCAGCGCGCCGCTGCCGGACGTGGAGACGCCGTTGATGGTGCCGGCGCCGGCCGCGTACTGGCTCGACTGCGTGGCCGGGCCGGGCGGCGAGTAGGGCGCCGTGGCCAGTTGTTCGGCCGGCGGCGTGACGAGCTGGTCAGGCCGCCCCGCCTTGTCGGAGGAGGGCAGCCAGCCCATGAAGGCGGCGATGCCGACGCCGCAGAACAGGATGAACACGACGGCCGCGATCAGCAGCACGGGGTGCAGGTTGTGGCGGGTCGGTGGAGTGCTTGGATGGTTCATGATGGGTCCTTTTTTGTCGTGGCCGCGCGCTGGAAAGACAGCGCATCGGAAGCGCTGGAAGACGCGCGACCCTTTGCTGGCATTGTCCTTCCCGTCACCAGCAGGTTCCGTGCGTCACCGTACATACATGGGAATTGAGAGTCGTTACGCTCTTTCCTACCTTGTGCACATGCCAACCTATCAGGCCATACGATGAATCTGAACTTTGACACCGCGCACAGCAGCCACGCTTCGATGGTCACGCCTGGTAACCGATTGCTGGCCGGTCTTCCCGAAGACGACCTGGCCCAGCTCGAAGCCCAATGCGAGACCATCGACGCGGAAGTGGGCGATGTCCTGTTCGAACCGGGCCAGACGATCCGCCACGTGTATTTCCCCATCGACGCGCTGGTCTCGCTGCTGGCCGTCGCCGAAGGGCGCATGACGCTCGAGGTGGGCTCGGTCGGCCGTGAAGGCATGATCGGCGCCTCCGCCGCATTGGGCAACGACGAGGCCCAGGTGCGCGCCGTCGTGCAGCGCGCCGGCCGTGCCTTGTGCATGAGCGCCGCCGATTTCGCCGCCTGCGCGGGCCGCATGGAATCCTTGCAGCACCTGCTGCACCGCTATACCGACACGCTGCTGGCACAGGCGATCCAGATCGCCGTGTGCAGCCGCTTCCACGTGCTCGAGGCGCGCCTGGCGCGGTCGCTCCTTGTCACGCGCGACCGCCTGCAATCGGAGAAGTTCCACCTTACCCATGAATTCCTCGCCCACGCGCTGGGCGTACGGCGTGTCGGCGTCACGAAAGCCGCCAGCGCGCTGCAGAACCAGAAGCTGATCTCCTACAGCCGCGGCAATATCGAGATCCTCGATTCCAGCGGGTTGGAAGCGGTCTCGTGCCGCTGCTACGACCTGGTGAAGGAACGTTGACCGCTGGCGCCGCCCGGCGCCGGGCTGTTACCATTGCCGCTCTATGACCCTGTGGAGGCGGTAACCATGTACAAGCGCGTTGAAACCTGGCCGGACGATGCGGACGGCGAAGTGTTGCGACTGCTGGCGGAAGGCGGCTTCGACTTCTCCGTCGAAGTGCCGATCGAGTTCAACGTGGACGTGGAGCAGTGGCCGCCCACGCAGGCACTGCTGGCCGAGCTGCGCAAGCAGTATGGCGACGTCGAATGCGTCGAGGACGAGGAGGGCGACCGGTTCGTCCAGTTCATCGTGACGGGCCGCGTCAGCTACGATCTCGTCACATCGGTGCAGCGCGCCGCGACGGAGCTGGCCGGGCCGTTTGGCGGCTGGTGCGATTCGTGGGGTACGCTGGCCTAGACTGGCTGAAGACCATGGGGACGGGCACCAATCCCGGGGCGTTCGCCCTGGGATTGGTGCCCGTCCCCGGTGTTGCTGGCGTCCCGTGGATCAGCGGCCTGGCTTGCTGACCTGGTTGCCCACGACGCCGCCCACGGCGGCACCGCCGACCGTGCCCAGTGCCGAGCCGCCCGACAGGGCCGAGCCGGCCACCGCGCCCACGCCAGCGCCGATGGCCGTGTTGCGATCCTGCGTGGACATGCCGGAGCAGGCGGTCAGGCCCATGACGGCGCCGGCGATGGTAAGACGCATTGCGATCTGTTTGACGTTCATGATGTTCTCCTTGGTTGAGCTGGCCCGCCGGTGCGGGCGCATGAGTGGTTGGTGGACGCTTGGGTGGACCCGTTACTTCGCCGCGTCCTTGAGCTTCATGTCGTTCCTGACGACCTTCACGCCGGCCACGCTGCGGGCCGCGGCGACGGCCGTGTCGATCTCCTGCTGGCTGGCGGCAAAGCCGGACAGGCGCACTTCGCCGTCGTAGCTCTCGACGGCGATGTCGGCCGGGTTGATGCCCTGTTGCTGGGCCAGGCCCGCCAGCACGCTGTTGGTCAGGGCCGAGTCGCTGACGGCGGCGCTGTTGGCCGAGTTGCCCACGGCGCCGGTGGCGGGCGCCGGCGCATTCGTCGAGGCACAGGCCACCAGCGTGGCCAGCACCAGGCCGGACACGATGGTCGGCAGGGAAGTCAGGTTGTTCATTGCACGCTCCTTTGTTCTCGAAATGGTCGTTTCGCTGCGCAGTCGACGCTGCTGCATCAACGCTTTCAGGATAAGAAAACGGTATAAACCGTTCTGTTCGCCATCGCACCCAGTAACGGTTTGTTACCTTTTCGTCGCGGCCCCGGTGGCCTCGTTGGCCCCTCATTGGCCCCTTATTTGCCTTTTACCTGTTCGGGCGTAGCCCGTTTCGAGGCCGGCAATTGCTTGCCCGGCGGCGGCGCGCTGGGCTTGGCCGTCGACTGCGCCAGCAGCTTGGCGCAATCGACGCCGCCACCGCCGCCATGGATCAGCGGAATGACGGCCGCCACCGGCGCGGCCAGCGTGGCCAGCGCGATGGCGCCGCCGGCCCGCATCGCCAGCACGCCCTTGTCGATGGCCACGTCGGGCTGCTTGAAGCTGCCGCGCACGTAGATCGGCGAACGCAGCGAGACGATGCGCAGGCCCTTGCTGTCCGGCTTCAACGTCAGGTCCATCTTCTCCTGCGCCAGGCTGACGGCGCCGTTGATGTGCAGCGTGGCGTCGGTCGTGTCGACGATGAACGAGCGCGTCTGCGCCACGCCGTTGGTGACGGCGAAATCGCCGGCCAGGCAGTTCATCTGGACGGGCTTGTCGCCCACCAGCTTGGTGACGACGATGCTGCCCACGTTCAGGCCCATCTGCTCCAGCAGCATCTTGCTGATGGTGCCCTGGCTGACGGTGGCTTTCACTTCGCCGTTGGATGCCGCCAGCAGGGTAGCGACGGAGTTCCCGGTGGCCGACAGCCTGGCCTCGGCATTGATCTCGCCCACGGTGGCCTGCTTGATCTGCTCGACGTTCGGGAACAGCTCCTTGATCTTGATGTGGCGGCCCTTGACGTCGAGGTTGGCGGCGATGGCATCCTTGACCTGCTTGCCGCTGCCGTCCAGCTTGACGGTGGAGGCCATGCTGCCGCCCGCGAAGTCGAAGTTCAGCGGCGTCAGTTTCAGGACGCCGTCGTTCAGGTGGAACTCCGTGTACAGGTTGCTGATCGGCAGCTGCGCCGTGCGCGTGATGCGATCGGCCTTGAAGCTGACATCGGCATCGATGCTGGTCCAGCGCTCGGTGCGGAATTTTTCCACCGGCAGCACCTTGTCGGCCGGCTGCACGGTTTCCACGCCGCGTTCCTTTTTCTTTTCGTTGGAGTCGGCACCGATCAGCGGGCCCAGGTCGGCGAACTGCAGCAGTTTAGAGTGCACGTTGCCGGTCAGGTGGCCGCGCGGTTTCTTCTGCTGGTAGGCCAGCTTGCCGCCGATGTCGGACGAGCCCACCTTGCCGACGAATTTGTCGTAGGTCCACTTGCTGTTGCCCTTGGCCAGCTCACCGACCAGGCGGCCATGCGTGGAGAAGGGCGGCGTTTCCGGCAGCACCAGGCCGGTGATGGGGTACAGCCGTGCCATGCTGACCCCGGATACCTTCAGGTTCATGTCGATGCCGGCCAGCTTGGCGGGATTGACCAGCGTGCCCTCGGCGGCCACGGAGACCCGGCCGATCTTCGCATCGGCCAGGATGGGGAAGGGCACGCTGGCATCCTGCAGCGACAACACGGCGCCCGTCTTGCCGCTGCCGCTGATGGGCGCGTCGTTCCATCGGCCCGACAGCTTCCAGCCGACGCCGTACTTGCGGTCGTTGTCGAGCGTGTCGACCTGCGCCGTCGCGTCGATGTGTTCGACGCCGTCGACGAAGCGGATGCTGCCCTTGCTGAACACGATGCGGTCCAGGTCCAGCTCCCACTTCGATTTCTTTTCCTTTTTCTCGAACGTCCAGTTGTTGCCTTCGCTGGTGCGGCGCAGGTACACGCTGGGCGACTGGAAGGACAGTTCCGGAATCGAGATGGTCTGGTGCAGCAGCGCGAACGGATTGAGCGAGAACGCTACCGCATCCACGCTGGCCATGTCGGCCGGCACCGGGTCCTTGCCGCCTTTGCCGACCAGCTCGGGCGGATTGCCCAGGTGGACGTCGCGCGCCACCAGGTGCGGCCATGGAATCCAGTCGCGCCAGGTACGGTCCTGCGGCGCGCGCGGCTGCTTTTCCCACGTGAGGGAGAGGTCGCCGCGGATGGCGAACGGGCGCTCGATGGCTTCGCTGGTCTTCGCGTTCAGCCAGGGGCGCGCCTTGTTCCAGTCATAGTTGAGGAGTACGACCAGCGCAATGGCGGGGATGGCGACGACGGTGCCGCCCACGGCCAGCGCGATCTTGGTGCGACGAGGCATTGTCATGGCAGAGCCTTTCTGTTTTGGTTACGCCAGGCGACCTTACACGATGGCCTTGGCGGGCAATGTGCGGTTCCGCACCGTAAGAGGCGATGGCGCAACGCGTGGCCCTGCTTGCCGCCATATGTGCGGCAGCGTACTGAAGGAGTGTTGTCCGTTAGGCTATAACTTCACCACATCACGAACGTTCAACTTCTGAGGAGAAAAAGAATGAGCCCTCGTCTTACCCTGCCGGCCCTTGCGGCAACCGTCGTTTCCGCCCTGGTGCTGTCGGCCTGCGCCAGCCAGAAAGCCCCGGCCACCGCCGATGTCGCCGTGTCCCAGGCCGCGGTTGAAAACGCCGCCCAGGCCGGCGCCGCCGAGCTGGCACCTGCCGAGCTGACGTCCGCCCGCGAGAAGTTCGCCCGCGCCAACCAGGCCCTGAAGGAACGCGACTACAAGCTCGCCTCCGAACTGGCGACCCAGGCCCAGGCCGAGGCGAAGCTGGCGCAGAGCAAGGCCACGTCCGCCAAGGCGACCAGCGCTGCCGATGCCGTGCAAGACAATATCCGTGTGTTGCGCGAGGAACTCGATCGCGCCAACAGCGCCAACAAGTAAGAACAAGGAGAGGACACGATGAACAAGACCTTTGCACGCAAAGCCGTGACACCGCTGGTGCTGTCGCTGGTACTGGCATTGTCCGCCTGCAGCTCCACGCCCGTGACGACCAGCACGCTGGACCAGGCCCGCAGCGACTATACGGCGGCGCAGAACGGCGCCGTGGCGCAGTACGCGCCCAATGAATTCAAGGCCGCGACGGAAGCGCTGAATGCCGCCAACACGGCAGCAAGCAACCGCGAGGACCTGACCAAGATCGACCAGCTGGCCAGCCTGGCGAAAACCAAGATCGCCACCGCCCAGGAAGTGGCCCGCACCAAGCAGGCCGAGGCCAGCCTGAAGGGCGCCACGCAGGAACGCGAGCAGGTGCGCCTGCAGGCCCGTACCGCCGAGGCGGAAGCGGCACGTCGCAACGCCGAACAGGCCCAGCGCGATGCCGAGGCCGCGAAGGCCCGGGCCGAGCAGGCCACGGCGGCGACCCGCGATGCCCAGGCGCAGTCCCAGGCACTGGCGGCGCAGCTGGCCGAACTGCAGGCCAAGCAGACCGAGCGCGGCATGGTCGTCACGTTGGGCGACGTGCTGTTCAACACCGACCAGGCCGTACTGACGTCCGGCGGCATGGGCACCGTGCAGAAACTGGCCAACATCCTGCGCGACAACCCGGATCGCACCGTGCTGGTGGAAGGCTTTACCGACAGCACCGGCTCGACCGCGCACAACCTGGAGCTGTCGCAGCGCCGTGCCGAAGCCGTGCGCGCCGCGCTGGCGCAGATGGGCATCGAGCGCAACCGCGTCGAGACGCGCGGCTATGGCGAGGCCTATCCGGTGGCCGGCAACAACACGGCCGGCGACCGCCAGCTCAACCGCCGCGTCGAGATCGTGCTGTCCGAAGCAGGCAAGCCGATCCAGGCACGTCGTTAATTTTTAACTAGGAAGATCATGTCCGACAATACCCCTACCCAGGCCAGCGGCATCGATACCGCGGCCATCCGGGCCGCCGCGCAGAACATGGCGGACGGTCCGGTCACGGCAGGCTACAAGGGCGACCGCGAAGCCGTGCTGAAAATGCTGAACGACGCGCTGGCCACCGAACTGGTCTGCATCAACCGCTACAAGCGCCACTACTACACGGTGAGCGGGCGCGCCAACTCCGGCATCAAGGCGGAGTTCCTGGAGCACGCGGGCGAGGAAGAGCAGCATGCCGACTGGCTGGCCGAGCGTATCGTCCAGTTGAATGGCCAGCCCGACTTCAACCCCGCGACCTTGCTGGCACGCAGCCACGCCGAGTATGATGAATCGATGGAAGTGCAGTCGATGGTGCGTTCGAACCTGATCGCCGAGCGCGTGGCCATCGAGGCCTACCGCCAGATGATCGAGCAGATCGGCGATACCGATCCCGTGACGAAACAGCTGTTGGTCAAAATCATGGCTGAAGAGGAAGAGCACGCGGACGACATGCGCGACCTGCTTGAGTAAGCGGTTGCACGATCGACAGCGCGAGCCGATACTTGCGCTGTCGGGTTTTACCTTCAGTTTTCACTTCAGGGAGCGAGCCTCCCATACTGCCAATAAAGGAGCATCATCATGCTGGAAAATAACATCAGTACCGTAAACAACGACGTGAAAACGCTGGTCAAGGATGCACAGGCCCTGTTCACCGCCGCCACGGCCCTGACGGGCGAAAAGGCCGAGGAACTGCGCGGCCGCGGCATGCGCGCGCTGGACTCGGCGCTGGCCCGCGCCCAGGAAGCCCAGGTCAAGGCTGTCGAAAGCGGCAAGCAGGCCGCTGCCACGACCGATGCGTACGTCAAGGAGAACCCATGGCGTTCGATCGCCGTGGCGGCAGGCGTCGGCCTGCTGGTCGGCGTGATCGTGGGCCGCAAATAAATGGCCGTGGCTGGAGACGACATGGAACACTCCGAGCCACATCCTCCCGGCCTGATCGCATCGCTGGCCGGGGTCGCCAAGAACGGCCTGCGCCTGGTGCTGTCGCGGGTCGAACTGGCCGCGCTGGAACTGTCGGAAGTGCGCAATCACCTGGTCCAGCTGTCGGTGCTGTTCGCGCTGTCGGTGCTGGCCGCGTGGTTTGCCATCGCCTTCGGCACCGCAACGCTGATCTACCTCGTGTGGGAATGGCTGGGCTGGAAGATCCTGCTGATCCTCGCCGTCGTCTTCGTCATCATCGCGGTAGCCCTGGTCATGTCGATCAAGAAGCTGATCCTGCAAGGCCGGCTGGCGTTGTCGGCCACCATGGCCGAGCTGAAGGCCGACCGCGACATGTTGTTGTGAAAGGATAGCGATGAGCGATAAATATGGAAACGAGGCGGGCTACGCTGCCGCCAAGGCCAGGCTGATCAAGGAAGGCGAGTTGCACCGCCTTGGCGTCGCGCATTCGAAGCACATGGTGGCGCAGAACCTGCATCCGGAAGTGCTGCTGCATGGCGCCGTCGACATGGCCATCGCGGCCGTGCAGGCACGCTTCGCCGGCATCCTGGCGGCCAAGACGGCCGGCATGGGCGACGGTGGCGCTGGCTCCGGCCTGGGTGGCATCCTGGGCGGCATCAACTACAAGGCGTTGATGCCGGTGGCGATCACGGTGGCGTCCTTCATCTCCAAGCGCCGCCTGACCAAGCCGGCGCTGGCCGTCGGCACCGTGGCGGCGGCGGTTGCGGGGTGGTACTACCGCAAGAAGCGCAAGGTGACGGTCCACTACTGAGCGCCGGCGGCTTGGGCTGTCGGGTGGAACGGCTGCCGCGGCAGCCGTTTTTTTTGAGCGGCCCCAGTTCATCGATGCCCGGGGACTGTCCCTCCGGGACTGTCCCCGGTTTTCCGAGTCGGCGGATGAGTAGCCGCGCTTCCAGCTGCAAATTCCGCTCGTTCGATGTCCCGAATGAAAACCAGGGACAGTCCCCTGCGGGGACAGTCCCTAGGCCTGAACTCCTGCGTCATCACAAGGCTCAGGACTGTCCGCGGTTTTCCGAGCTGCCACGTGAGCCGGCTGCCGGGACGACGTGCCCGCGCCTTGCGCGCTACAATCGGCTGTTTCCAGATTATTTGCCCACAACGCGAAAGGATGACCGTGGCGGAAGGAACGGAACACCGGTTGAATCCGGCCGGCCTGCGCGTCGTGCTGGTGCTGCAGGGCGGCGGGGCGCTGGGCGCCTACCAGGCCGGCGTCTACCATGCGCTGCACGAACACGGGCTGGTGCCCGACTGGGTCGTGGGCACGTCGATCGGCGCCATCAATGCGGCGCTGTTGGCGGGCAATCGCCAGCCGGACCGCTTGCGCCGCCTGCGCGAGTTCTGGGACGGCGTCGCGCACCGCGATGCACTCGATCCCGTGCGCCTGACGGACGACGGGCGCCGCGCCAACATCTGGCTGTCCACCCTGGATACGCTGTGGCGCGGCGTGCCCGGCTTCTTCAAGCCGCGTCCGTTCGGCCTGTTCGCGGCCGGCCTGCCGGTGCCGCCGGAAGAGGCCAGCTTCTACGACACGGCCGAACTGACGGCCACGCTGAAGGAACTCGTCGATTTCGATTACCTGAACAGCCCGGAAGGCATGCGCCTGACCGTCAACGCGCTGCGCGTGCGCTGCGGCTCGCTGGTCAGTTTCGACAGCCGCGACGGCCACTTGTGCGCCGACCATATCCGCGCCAGCGGCGCGCTGCCGCCAGGCTTCGCGCCCGTGCGCATCGACGGCGAGCTGTACTGGGACGGCGGCCTGTACTCGAACACGCCGCTGGAAACCGTGCTGGACGACCGGACGCAGGTCGATACGCTGTGCTTCATGGTGGACCTGTGGAGCGCCGAGGGCCCTGAGCCGCGCACGCTGGAAGAAGTGCAGACGCGCCAGAAGGACGTGACGTTCGCCTCGCGTTCACGGCGCCACCTGGACGACTACGTCAACATGCGGCGCATGCAGAACAAGCTGCGCGAGCTGTACGGCGCGCTGCCCGACCAGGAGAAGAGCGCGCAGGGCGCACGCGAACTCGACGCGCTGGGCTGCGGCAGCACGCTGCACGTGGTGCGCCTGCCTTATGCGGGACGCGACTGGCAGATGGCCATGAAGGACATCAATTTTTCCAAGGGCTCGATCGAGTGGCGCTGGGACCAGGGCTACCGTGACGCACTGCGTGCCATCGACGCCGCCGGCTGGCTGCGCTTGGTGGCGGACGACACGCCGCTCGTCGTACATGAATTGCCGCCGGTCGTGCGCGTGGCATGACGGCCGGTCGCGCCCCACGGGCGCCCCGGGCCGACTGCGACTACTCGGAAGGTCCCGTCGTCTCGACCTTGCCGGCCATCTGGTTCGATACGGTGACGAGCTCGCGCACGTGCGCCATGTCGTCCCGGTAGGTCTGGCGCGCTTCCTTCACGCAGCTGCCCCGTTCGCTTGCCTGCATCTGCTTGCACTGCGCCAGCGCTTCGTTCAGCGCGGCGCCGATTTCCTTTTTCTTGGTGGCGATCTGGGCCTGTATGGTCCGGTCTTCCTTCATCCACCGGGCGGGCTCGCCGCGCGCCAGTTCCTTTTGCTGGTATTGCGCTACCTGGGCGTCGGTGGCCTGGCCAGCGGCGGCGCATGTGCCGGCTGCCAGTAGGCCGGCAACCAATGCACCTGACAATGTCTTGTTCATGCTGACTCCTTCAAAAGTGACAAGGGGCGCTTGGTGCGCCCCCGGGGTGGGTTATAACCGGCCTGTCAGCAGCATGATCAGCAGGATCACGACAATGAGGCCTGCGATACCGCTGGGTGCATAGCCCCAGTTGCGGCTGTGGGGCCAGGTCGGCAGTGCGCCGATGAGGACGAGGACCAGGATGATCAGAAGAATGGTGCCCATGGATGCTCCTTGTTGTGATTATGGATGGATGGCGGACGCGCCCGGCCGCCTGCCGCAAGGCGGGCCGGGCGGCGCCTTCGTCAGTAGCGGTACACGCGGCCGTCGACCAGCCGTACCCGGCTGCCCGACCGCAAGTCGTAGGCGCTGTCCTGGTTGACGGTGCGGTAGTCGCCGTTATCGAGCCGCACGTTGATCTGGTAGACATCGTGCGGGGCGTTCCGGTTCGATTCGACCTGGTTGCCCACCACCGCGCCGCCGATGGCACCGGCGGCAGTGGCGGCGGTACGGCCGCTGCCCGAACCGATCTGGTTGCCCACCAGTGCGCCCACCAGGCCGCCGGCAACGGCGCCCGCGCCGCTCGTGGCCGGATCGACGCGCACCACCTGGATCGATTCGATCGTGCCATACGTGGCCGCGTCGGCGCGGGTCGAGTGATTGGTGTCGGTCAGGTTGCCGGTGCCGGCGCAGCCGGTCGTCAGGGCGGCGACCGCGACCATCACAGCGGAAAGTGCTTGCGTTGTTTTCATCGTGTCCTCCTCGAGATTGTGGTGACACTTTAACCACGGGAGCAAGCAAGGGTCTGTGCGATGCCGCACCATGTCCTGTCGCGCTCGGCGTGGCGTCAGCATGATCCGTTGTTGCAAAAATAGCAGCTATGTTCGCCAGCGAACAGAAACGCTAGCGCAACTGTTGCACACTGTTGTCATCAGAACAAAACAAGACGTCATCGATGGGAGCAAGCATGAAGCGCACACTTTGTGTGGCAGTGGCCCTGGCGGCATCGAGCGCCCTGGTGCCCGTGGGTGCCATGGCCGCGGCCACGCCGGAGGCGAAAGCGCTGTACCGCAACGCAAAGGATGCCGCCAGTACCGAATACAAGGTGGCGCGGGCCAGCTGCGATGCGCTGGCCGGGAATGCAAAGGACGTCTGCGTGGCCGAGGCCAAGGCGGCGCGGGTGCGCTCCCTGGCGGACGCGACGGCGCAGTACAAGAATACGCTGCGAGCCTACACGAAGGCCCGCAAGGACATCGCCGAGGCCGACTATGTGGTCGACCACAGCCGCTGCGAGGCGCTGGCCGGCAACGCCAAGGACGTCTGCGTCAAGCAGGCCAAGGCGACCCGCACGGCGGCCCTGGCCGACGCGCGGGCCGACAAGAAAGTGATCGAGGCGCGCAGCAATGCGCGCGAAGACAAACGAATTGCCGAGTACAAGGTGGCCGCGGAGAAATGCGACGCCTTGTCCGGCACGGCCAAGGAGCAGTGCGTCTCGGCCGCGAAAACCCAGTTCGGTTACTGACCGGCTGACCACAGCTCGTTCCCGGGCATTTTTTGACCACACCAAGAAGGAGAAACATCATGAAAATCGCTCAGAAAATCGTTACCGCAGTCTTCACCGCTGCCACCGTATTCTCCGTCGTCGGCTGCGCCAGCACCGCGACCAAGGAAGGCACCGGCGAATACGTCGACGACGCCGTCCTGACCACCAAGGTCAAGGCCTCCATCTTCAACGAGCCGACCCTGAAGACGACCGAAATCAATGTCGAGACGTTCAAGGGTACCGTGCAGCTGTCCGGCTTCGTGGCACAGCCAGGCGACATCACCAAGGCCGGTGAGATCGCCCGCGGCGTGAAAGGCGTGAAGTCCGTCAAGAACGACATCCGCGTCAAGTAAGAAGGGCGCGGCCGGTACCGCCCGCGGGCGGTACCGGCAGCTGCAAGCCATATGGATCGCCCGCCCCATCTCGGATCGCCCGCCGACCCTGCACCATTGGAGCCGTCGCCGGACGCCGCCACGGAAACCGCGGGCAAGCTGCACCTGCCGCTGCACGTCCATGCGCGCGGCCTGGCCCTGGGCATCATCGCCACGGTCGCCTTCCTGTACGCCCTGCAATGGGCCAGGAATTTCCTTGTTCCCCTGCTGTTGGGGATCTTCATTGCCTATACCCTCAATCCCGTCGTGTCGTGGCTGGAGCGGCTGCGCGTCAAGCGCGCGTTCGGCGCCACGCTCGTCACGGTCGCCATCCTGTTCGGCTCGGCCGTCACGATGGACAAGGTCCATGGCGAATTCGAAAACATCGTCGACGAGCTGCCCACGATCACGCACAAGCTGTCGCGCCTGCTGGCCTCGACCACGGGCGGCAGCACCAGCACGTTGTCGCGCATCCAGGCCGTCGCCACCGAACTGGAGCAGGCTACCGCCGGTAGCCAGGCGCGCCGCGCCGCCAAGCGCCAGCAGGCCGCCACCGTCGAGTCGGCCACGGGCGGCATCCGCGTGATGGACTGGGTGTGGGTCAGCGCGCGCGGCCTGGCCGGCTTCCTCAGCCAGGCGACAATGGTGATCTTCCTCGTGTTTTTCCTGCTGCTGTCCGGCGACACATTCAAGCGCAAGCTCGTCAAGCTGACGGGGCCGTCACTGTCGAAGAAAAAGATCACCGTCCACATCCTGGAAGACATCAACACGTCGATCCAGGCCTATATGTTCATGCTGCTCGTGACCAACGTGCTGCTGGCGCTGCTGATGTGGATCGTGCTGCGCGCCATCGGCCTGGAGAACGCTGGCGCGTGGGCCGTCGTGGCAGGACTGCTGCACATCATGCCGTATTTCGGCCCCTTGCTGATCACCAGCGCCACGGGCCTGGTCGCCTTCCTGCAGTTCGAATCGCTGCAGATGGTCCTCCTGGTGACGGGGGCCTCGCTCGGCATCGCCACCCTGGTCGGCACGTTCGTCACCACATGGATGACGGGCCGCATCGCCCGCATGAATGCCGCGGCCGTGTTCGTCAGCCTGCTGTTCTGGGGCTGGCTGTGGGGCGTCTGGGGCCTGCTGCTGGGCGTGCCCGTGATCGTGGTCGTGAAGGTGGTGGCCGAGCGGGTGGAGGGGATGGAAGTGGTCGCGGAGCTGCTGGGAGAATAACCGGTGACAGGCTCCGATCGCTGATCGGTGCCTGCCACCATGGGTTGAGGATCGCAGACCGGTGTCTGCCACCACCGGTTCCAGCGGGTTCCTGCGCTCAATCCTTCTTGGTCTTGACGATCAGCCGGCCCTGCTCGTCGCGGGGATGATGCTTCAGGCTGCCCAGCCGCAGCGCATACTGGCGGGCAAATTCCGCGCCCAGGAAAAAGATCTGCGCCGAGTAGTACACCCACAACAGCAGGGCGATCGTGGAACCGGCCGCGCCGAAGCTGCTGGTGACGCCGCTGTTGCCGATATAGGCGCCGATGCCGAACTTGCCGATCATGAACAGCAGCGCCGTCCCGATGGCCCCGATGATCACGTCCGTCCAGCCCAGCCGGATGCGCGGCAGCATCTTGTAGATGACGCCGAACATCGTGGCGATGACAAGGAAGCTGATCGCGTGGTTCAGCAGGGTGACGAAGAACGTCGCCTGGGGCCAGTAACTGGTCCAGAAGCGCTGGAAGATCTCCAGCGCGGCACTGACGACAAGCGAGGTCAGCAGGAGGAAGCCCAGCGCCAGCACCATGCCGAACGACAGCAAGCGCGTGCGGATCGTGTCCCATACCGTGTTGTCGGTGACGGGGGGCAACTGCCAGATGTCGTCCAGGCTGGTCTTCAATTCGGCAAAGACGCTGGTCGCGCCGAACAGCAGCAGGGCGCCCGCGATGATCGTCGCGATGCGGCCTTCCTCTTCGTTGTGGGCACCTGCCAGGATCAGCTGGATCGCCTCCGCCCCTTGCGCGCCCATCATGCCGCGCAACTGGTTGAACAGCTCGCCCTGGGCCGCTTCCTTGCCATAGAAAAAGCCGGCGATGGCAATCACCAGCACGAGGATCGGCGCCAGCGAGAACAGCGTGTAGAAGGCCAGGGCGGCGCCCTTGCTGCTGCCCCGGTGGTCGAACCATTCCATCACGGCGCAGTACGACAGCTCGGGCAGCTTTTTCGCGATGTGGGGAAACTTTCTCCAGCTCATTTATGCCTCCGCAAAAACAAAAAGGGGCAGCTGCCCCTTTTTGCATGATTGATCGCAACCGGCCACGGGGACCGGTCACGGCAAGGCCGCTTACTGCACGCGGCGTTCGATGGTGATCTGCTCGACTTCGACGCGACGGTTCGGCTCCAGGCACTTGATCAGGTCGGAACGCTTCTTGTCGTTGCACTGCACGACCGGCTCGTCCTCGCCCTTGCCCTGGGTCTCCAGGCGGTCCGCGGCGACACCCTTGCCGACCAGGTATTGCTTGACGGCGGCGGCGCGCTGTTCGGACAGCTTCTGGTTGTACTGCTTCGAACCGATGCGGTCGGCGTGGCCGGTGATCGTGATGCCGGTCAGGCTCGTGTTCTCGTTCAGCACGCGGGCGATGTCATCCAGCTTCGGCTGGTCGCCGCGCAGTTTCGCCTTGTTGAACTCGAACAGTTCGGTGGCCGACATCGTCACCTTCTCGAAGCGTGCTGGCGCTGGTGGCGGCGCGACCGGTGCCGGCTGTTCGGCGACCGGGGTCGGCGCAGCCACGGGTGCCGGTGCTGGCGCAGCCGTTGGCGACGGACCAAAGGCGAAGTTGAAGCCGACGTTCGCGACGACGTTGTTGGAACGGTCGTGACGGAACTCGTCCGAGCCGATGAAGCCGTACACGCTGCGCACGTCCGCCTGGAACGACACGCGGTCGTTGATCACGGACTGGAAGCCCAGGCCGGCGTTCACGTACGGCGACGTGCGGTGGGGTTCAGCCAGGCTGCCGCGGCGATTTTCCTTGTCGCGCTCGGCACCGATACCGAACAGCACGAATGGACGGAAGGTCTTGCGGGAGAACATGTACAGCGCGTCCACGCCCAGCGTCTGCTGTTCGTAGCGTGCGCCGTTCTCACGCGAGCGGCCATACGTGTAACCCATCTGGATGTCCCAGTTCGGGGCAACGGCCTTGCCGAACTTCAGGCCGGCACCGTAGCCGGTCTTGTCGGTGGCCCAGTCCGAATCAGGCTTCAGGCCCATGACGCTGGGCTGGAAGTACCAGTTCGGATTGATGTTCGCTTCCTGGGCCTGGGCGGCGAAGGAAGCGCACAGCAGTGCTGCGGCGATAGCGATATTTTTGGTTTTGTTCACTGATAACTCCTGATGCGTTGAAAGGAAATCTTGTTCGACAGCAATTGTAAGAGCAGGCCAGATTTTTTGCTCTTCTTTCTGTATTGCGACAATTGCATTGCTGTTAGGTCAAGTGTAGGTGGCGCCTGGATGAAGCTTCGGTGCGCTAGCGCACAAAATGCTTGCGTTGTATCAAATGCGTTGGAAATTTACCACGGAACGTCACCGGCGCCCGACGGTCCAACCTGTCGACAGCGACAGGTTGCAGCCTTTTGCCAGCACCGCCTCGCTCGTGACACGGATGGTGGCCTGCGTGCGGGCACCGGACTTTTTTCCGCATATTGCACATGAGGAAGCGTGAGGTGGGGTCCCATGGCACCGTCCGGGCTGTCAGGTGCCCATGGATATCCCCATAGGAAACAAAGGCTTACTGAGCCGTAATGGAAAAACCGCGGCGCGGGGCGCCATGCCGCATAAAAGTCGAGCGATAACGTTTAAACCATTTTATGTTCGTTGCCGCACAGACTCCTGTTCCGCAAGAGAGCAACCTACAACCTACAGATTACAGATGTGGCACGGCGTCCCTGGCTCTTCCGTGCCTTTCGGCTACCGTTATAAGGAGTGTTCAAATGCATGCAATCCGAGAAACTCACGACCTGTCGAACAGCGATGTGATGGCCGCCCAGGAAGTGCGCGAGCCGGCGGCCCCCGCCGCCAAGGCGCGCCTTGCGCTGGTGGAGCGCCCGGGTCCCGGAACCGAGCGCAAGGCCTTGTCGCTGGCTCCGATCGAGCGTGTACGTTCAACCTCGGCAACGCTGCGTCGCATCGAGAACATGCAGAAGCTGATCGGCGAACTGCAGAACCACGAAATGCTGGCGGACGAGATCGCCTGGTTCCTGAAGTTTTCCCCGTCGGGTGCCCGCAAGTACATCCGCGACCTGCGCGAGGCGGGCGTCATCGAACTGGCGCGCTATATCGAAGGCACCGCCACCTACCTGGGCAAGGCCGTGTACCGCCTGACCCCGGATGCCGAGCGCGTGCAGGCCTTCCTGGCCGCCATCGTGCAGCCGAAGCGCGAAGGTGCGCCACCGCGCAAGGAACGTCCGAGCTTGCGCGAGCAGAGCATGGCAGGCAGCGGCCGTCACTTCCATATCCTGGCCGACGACACGCACTACGCCATCCGCGTCAACCGCGGTCCGGTCACCCGCGACCCGCTGGTCGCCGCCCTGTTCGGCGCACCGCAGTCGCTGCAGAAGGCACAGCAGTAACGTCATCGCATCCCCGAGCGGGCGCCTGGCGGTGGTAAGCTTCGAGCGAGGCTGGCCACCCTCCGGCGCCATTGCATCGTGGCGCTGTTGAATTGTTGACCACACGCCCCATCTGAGGCGTCAGTGTGACTTCAGGACGGCGAAATGGATGCATTGCTCAGTATGACCCTGTTGGCCGTGGTGTGCGCCACGCCATTCTGGTACCCGCGCTGGACCTTGAAGCGGGCGCTGGCACGTCCGTTGTCGCCGGCGGCCCTGCGCACGCTGGCCGACTACATTCCCGTCTATGACCGCATGGAGCCCGCGTTGCAACAGCAACTGCAGCGGCTCGTCGTGCAGTTCCTCCACCAGAAAAAATTCGTCGGCTGTGCCGGCCTCGAAGTCACCGACGAGATGCGGGTTGCCATTGCCGGCCTGGCCTGCATGCTGATCCTGAACCGCCCCAGCAAGGTCTACCGTCCCCTTCACGCGATCCTCGTCTACCCGGGAGCTTTTGCCGCGCCGCGCCTCGACGTCGGTCCGGGCGGCATCGTGACCGACGTGCGCCAGACAATGCTGGGGGAGTCGTGGACGGATGGTCGCGTCGTGCTGTCGTGGGAGGACGTCGCTCGCGGCGGGCGCGAATGGAGCAGCGGCCACAACGTCGCCCTGCACGAGTTTGCCCACCAGCTCGACAGCGAGTCCGGCACGACCAACGGCGCCCCGTACCTGGGCAGTGCCGACAACTACCGCAGCTGGTCGGCCGTATTGTCGCGCGACTTCGCCCACTTGCGCCATGAAGCGTGGGCGGGCAATCCGGACAGCGTGCTGGACCACTACGGCGCCACCAGCCCCGCGGAATTTTTCGCCGTCGCCACCGAAACATTCTTCGGCAAGCCATGGCAGCTGCGCGAACGCCACCCCGCGCTGTTCGACGAGCTGTTGAAGTACTACCGCGTCGACCCGCGCGACTGGCAGGACGCCCCGGTGCCGGAACTGCCCGTCGAGCTTCCCGCCGTGCCCGCCAACCGCTCGTTTGCCTGGGCGAACTGGTGACGTGACCTTATGACGTGACTTGGTGACGTGACCCCAACAGCCGGGCTCGTGTCCCACCCCGGGGTCAGACCCTGAGCCTTCCCCACAAATTTCTGTTGTAAACGGAAGCGGAAGCTGTTAACTTTCAATCCCAAAAACGGCGCATGCATGGCTGTGTTAGCCCTTTTATTCGTAGCGACTAAACTGCGAATGAAAGGCACAGACCATGCATGCACAGCAAATCATACAGAAGTTTTTGGCCGATCAGTGCTCCGCGATGCACGCCAAACGGCGGAGATGCTTGGCCGATGCTGTCGAAGCGGCCCGCAGCGGCGGGCTGGCAATGATGGGAATGAGCAAGGCGCTAGAAAGTGAAGTAAGCCTACGCTATCGGATCAAGCGCATCGACCGCCTTCTAAGTAACGCTCACTTGGCCAAGGAGCGGGTAAGCATCTTCAAGGCCTTGGCGCACCACCTCCTGCCGCATCAGGAGCGCATTGCAGTGATCGTCGATTGGTCTGATTTGCTGCCGGATGTAAGTCAGCATTTGCTGCGCGCCGCCGTGGTAGTGGAGGGGCGTGCGATCACGATTTATGAGGAGCTGCATCCGACCAAGTCGTATGGCAGCAGACAAGTCCATCATCGTTTCCTGGAGACTCTACGGACGGTACTGCCTCCACAAAGCAGTCCAGTGATCATCACCGACGCGGGCTTTCGGGGGACTTGGTTCCAGATGCTCGGCGAGCTCGGCTACGATTGGATCGGTAGAATTCGTAATCTCGACACCGTTCGCGTAGAAGGCACCACGAAGTGGCAGCCTTGCAAAGAGCTTTACCCTCACGCCACTAAGGTCCCACGCGATTTGGGACGGTTCGAACATACCCAATCGCGCTTGGTGAAATGCCGTCTGACTTTGGTGAAGAAGTCGCCCCAAGGGCGAAAGAAATTGACCGTCTTCGGCAATGACGCCGGCAGCCATCACAGCAACAAACAGCGTAAGGGACAATCCGAACCCTGGCTGTTGTCCGTCTCACCAGGGCTATCGAAGCTGCGTGCAAAACAGATCGTCGCCTTATACAGCTGTCGCATGCAAATCGAACAGACTTTCCGCGACCTCAAAAACCCGCGGTGGGGGATGGGGATTCGCCACAGTCAAACACGCCAACCCAAGCGTCTCGCCGCACTACTTCTTATCGGCACCTTGCTCAGCTTCGCCCTATGGATCATCGGCATCGTTGCGCAAAGTCGGGGCTATCGTATGCGCTACGGCAGCAAACCCAAATCCGCGAAAACTGTGTCTATCGTTTCCTTAGCTCGCCAATGGCTCGCCGACGTCAGGTATCGAAGGCTGACGCACAGCCAGCTCCGCGAAGCTATGCAGGAGCTGGCTAATCTAGTACTCATCTATTAAAAATGAGGGGAAGGCTCAGGGTCAGACCCCGCGGTGGACACGGACTCGGCGGTCGTCGGCCATCCGCGCTCCTTGCTGTCGACCTGACGCGGCCGTAACGCCGTCCCATGTGTGCGTCAACGTACGGAAGGTCCGGGTTGGGCGGGGCAAGCTGGCTGCGTTCAACCATGCGGGAGAAAATAATGACAACGATCATCGCAGGACATTTCCAATTGCAGGAAGAAGTCGACCGCGCCCGCCAGGCGCTGGTCGATGCGGGCTATCCGGCGGATGCCATCAGCGGCTTCTACGTCAGCCAGCCGGGCCAGCATGACGCCCATCCGCTGGGAGGCGACCGCGACAAGTCGCCCGGCGCCAAGGACAGCCCCGAAGGCCTGGCCAAGGGCGCGGCGACGGGCGGCGCCATCGGGGCCGCGCTGGGCGCGGCCACCGTGCCGCTGACGGGACCGGCCGGTCCGGTCGTGGGCGGGCTGCTCGGTGCCCACGTGGGCTCGCTGTACAGCTTTTCGCACATGAAGGAGAAGGGCGAACCGGAACAGGGCGGCGAAAACATGGCCGAGCCGCGGGCGCCCGGCATGATGATCGCGGTGGCGTTGCCGGATGGCGCCACGGACCGTGCCATCGGCCTGCTGCGCGACCTGGGCGCGCGCCGCATCGAGCAGGCGGAAGGTACGATCGCCGGGGGCGACTGGAAGGACTTCGATCCGCTGTCGCTGCCGCGCTTCGTCGGCTGACAGCCCTACGCGACACGCTGCGCGCGGCGCATTGCCGGTGCGGGGAGGGTGGAGATGACACAGGCATGGCTGATCCTCACCGGTCCGGACGGCCGCGACATCGCGGCGCCGACGGAAGCGCAACTGACGGCGGCGCTGGCCGAGGTCTACGATGGCCACACGCGAGCAGCGGACGGCGGCCCTGGCTCGGCCGTGCTGAAGTTCGGCTATGACGACGGCCTGATGTACCTGCTGGAAGTGGGCACCGGCGGCGCCGTCCGCTACGAGGAATGGTCGGACCGCGATTGCGAGATCGCGCTGGCCGATCCGCGCCGCATGTCGGCGGACCAGGCGGATGCGCTGCAGCTATGGAAATGGCTGGCGCAGCGGCAGGTGGCGCGGATCCGGGAGCAGGATTGGCAGGACGGGTAAAGGCTGGGGTCTGTCCCCGGCAGGAGTTCGCCCTCGCAGTATCGCTGGTATTGTCAGGGGACTGAGCCGGAAGTTGGCTAAGCGTTTCGGCGCTTTCAAAACACTTCAGGGTCAGTCCCCTGCGGAGCGATACGGCGGCCCGGCAGACCCTAACCCGGCGACCGTGCGCTTAACTTAGCGGCACTAGGGGCAGACCCTGGGTAGTCTAATGCGCCATCAGCACCGGCACCGTCATCGAATCGAGCACCGTGCGCGTCACGCCGCCCAGCAGCGTTTCGCGGAAGCGCGAATGGCCGAAGGCGCCCAGCACCATCAGGTCGCAGCCCCGTTCGGTGGCCAGCGCCAGCAGGGATTCGCCGACCTGGGAAGGGCGCTTCAGCAGCCCCTGGCGCGGGCTGCTGGCCAGCACCACCTGGGCCGCGATGCCGTGCCGGCCCAGCCACGCCAGCACGTCGGCGCCCGGTTCGTTGCCGAACAGCGCCGGGTGCAGGTCCGCATCGAGGATGGCCACCGTCACTTTTTCCGCACCCCGCAACAACGGCAGCGCCTCCCGGACGGCGCGGGCCGCTTCCTTGCTGGCGTTCCAGGCCACCAGGACATCGCGACCCGGTGTCGGCGCTCCCTGGCTGGCGATACCCGCCGCGCTGACGGAGATCGACGCGCGCGGCCGCGCCGTATGCGGCACCACGAGCACGGCACAGCCGGACTCGGTCAGGACTTCGGCGGGAAAGCTGGCGGCGCTGCCGCGCTGCTCGGGCAAGGCCTGGCCAACGATCGCCAGGTCGGCATGGCGCGCCACGAGGGCCAGGCCGGCGCCCGGCTCGTCGTCCAGCACGCGCTCCTCGAACGACTGCACGCCGAGCGCGCGCAACTGCGGCGCGAAGCCGCCCAGCGCACGGGCGGCGCGTTCGCGCAGGACGTCCAGGTGCCGTGCCAGGTTGGCATCCTGCTCGTCCACCATCTCGTTCTGGTACAGGAAGCGCGACACGCCCGTCAGCGCCACCCCCACCACGTGCGCATCGTGCTGCAGGGCCAGTTCGGCCGCCATCAGCACGCGCGCGCCAACGTGCGGTGCTTCGTCGAGATGTACGAGAATCGTCTTGTAGGCCATGCGCCGATTATAGAAGTGGCGGGAACGGGTGCGCGCACGCCAGGGCACTTCAGTGCCGGCTGCGCTCCATGCGGGTCTGGCAGCCGATGCACAGGCACGCTTCGGGCCGCGCATCCAGGCGCGACGCGCCGATCGGGCCACCGCAGCTTTCGCAGATGCCGTAGTCGCCGCTGGCGAACTTCGCCAGCGCATGGCGGATCGCGGCCAGCTGGGCCAGCCGATGGTCGTCCGCCTCCGCTTCCAGCTGGTTCAAGGTGCGGTTGCTGGCGCTGTCCGCCGGCGAAGTTTCGATTTCCTCGACGGCCGGGGTACGGCTGAACTCGTTCGCGGGGCGGCCGGCGAACTGCCCCAGCAGGGCGCTCTTGCGCGCCTCCAGCAAAGCCTTCAGCGCCGCCAGCCGATCCGGTGTCAAGTCGTTCATCTGCGTGCTCTTTGCGGGTGCGCGCAACCGCGCGGGGTGGCGCAGGGTTGGCGCAGGGTTGGTTGCCGTTGCAGGGCGCCCGGTTCAAAGAAGACAGCGCGCCGGCTTCACGCATGCAACTCACGCCCCCATTGTATGCCCGTCGTCCGGTTTGCGCGAGTCGGCCTTGTAGGCGTCCAGGTTGTCCTTCAGGTCTTCCAGTGCGGCGGCGGCTTCCTTGCCCTTGGCAGTCAGCACCGCCGCAGTCAGGCCAAGCAGCGCGGCGACGATACCGGCGATGTCCTTGGCGCGGTCGATACGCCGGATGGTCTCCCGCGCGCGCGTCGCCACGTCCAGCAACTGCGCACTCGGCACGACGAGACCGGCAGTGGCCAGCCGCGCCGAATCCACGTACAGGCTGTTGGCCTGCTGGCGCAGCGCCACCTCCTGCTCGAACAGCGCCTGCGCGTCGGCGTGCGCGATGCCGCCCACATCCGCGCCGCCGGCATCCGTACCATCCTGCTCGCCATTGCGGCGGATGGCGCGCATGATCCGTTCGTGCAGCGCATTGGCGCTGGCGGACAGGCTGTCGGCCAGCGCCTCGATGTCGGCGGGCGTGGCGGTGGCTGAGGATGCGCTCATGGCAGGGCTCCTGTGGCGGTGGGGACGGCGGCGGGCGTGGCGACGCGCACGCTGGCCGGTGCGCCTTCCAGGCCTTGCACCAGCGCCTGGTGGCGCGTCTGGATCTCGTGCACGTGGCGCGCGGCCAGCGTGTGGCGCAAGCCCAGCAGGCGGTACTCGCTGGCCTTTTCCTGCCGGTGCGCTTTCGCCAGCACCGCCAGCAGGCGATCGTGCGGGTTGTCCGCGAACGACGTTTCCACGTCCAGCATGCCCAGCACGATGGCGCGCTCGTTGTCGTGCGTCTTGTCGTAGTGGCGCAGCACGGTGCTCATCGCCTCCAGCGACGCCTGCATCGGCTCGTAGCCTTCGCGCAGCATCGCCTGCACGGCCTGGTCCTGCTGGCGTCCACCGGCCAGCCGCGCCAGCAGCCGGGTCAGGCCCGCATAGGCGCTGACGTGGCGGTCCGTGATGCCTGCGTCCGGCCAGGTCTTGATGCCGGTCGCGGCGGCCTTGACCTGGTCGTCCACCCGGAACTGCTCGCTGCCCGCCATGGCGCCCAGGGCCCGCATGTAGGCGACGACGGCCTGCTGGATCGCCATGAAATCGGGGTAGGCGTCGCGCCGCTTCTCGTCGATGGCCTTCTCGCGCTGGGCGGCGGCCGCGGTCAGATAGGGCTGCTCGCGCTGGTAGGTGTCGCGGTAGCGCTGGCTCAGCTCCGCATACGACGTCAAGGTGGGCGACAGCGCGGCAAACTGGCGTACTTCCTCCAGCCGGCGCTGGCCCGCGCACCCGGTCAGCCCCGCCAGCAGCAGCGCCAGCAGCGCCAGCTGCCAGCAACGTCGCAACAGGGAAGATGGGGGCGGCAGGGCAGACGACGCATGCATGATGAGCCTTTCTCGTGACCGGAATCAGAATGGTGCGGCACGCGCGATGGCTGCCGTTTGCGCGAACGCAAGGACAGGCGCGACGTTGTCAGGTTATCGCATTTGTATGACGTCGCGCCAGCCCAAACCGGCGACAGTGTTGTCGCGCGGCCGATATTCACAGCCGACCCAGCCGTCGTAGCCGAGTTCGTCAAGGAGGCGCAGCAGGGATGGGTAGTCGATCTGGCCAGTGCCGGGCTCATGGCGCCCCGGGGCATCGGCCAGCTGGAAGTGGCGGATCGACGGCAGGTGCGCGCGGATCGTGTCGGCCAGGGGCTCTTCCATCCGGTGCATGTGGTAGATGTCGTACTGGAGATACAGGTTGGGCCGCGCGCAGGCGCCGATGATGTCCAGCGCATCGGCGCTCTTCTGCAGGAAGTAGCCGGGCATGTCGAAGCCGTTGATCGGCTCGATCAGCACGCCGATGCCATGGGGCGCGAAGACCTCGGCCGCATATTGCAGGTTGACGATGTAGGCCTCGCGTGCCCGCCGTGGCGGCAGGCCGGGCGGCACGATCCCGGCCATGCAGTGCACGTACGGAACGTTCAGGCAGGTGGCATAGCGCAGGGCCGTCTGCACGCTGACGCGAAATTCGCTCATGCGGCGCGGATCGCAGGCATTGCCGCGGTCGCCGCGCTCCCAGTCGCCGGGCGGAAGGTTGTGCAGGGCCAGCTGCAGGCAATTGTCTTGCAGCCGGCGGGCGATGTCCTCGGGGGCGTATTCATACGGAAACAGGAACTCGACCCCCTCGAACCCGGCGTCGCGCGCGGCGGCAAAGCGGTCGAGGAAGCTGTGTTCGGTAAACAGCATGGACAGGTTGGCGGCGAGACGGGGCATGGCGACTTCCAGGGGCGGAAAGTTGCCATACTATCAGTTTGGTGTGGACGGGGGCACTGGCAGCATGAGCAGGGTTCATCTTGCCCGTCAAAGCGCGCTTTCACCTCGACGCGAGGAAATTCCCCTATGCAATCCCAAGCACGGCCGGGCCGCAACGCCGCAGCCGCGTGCAGTAAGGGGCCTTGCCCTGGCGCCATTCCACGACGCCGAGGTGATTGCGCGGGCGAAAAAAAACCACCGCAGGGCGGTGGTTTCAACTCGACCGCCGCAAGCGACGAATCAAGGGGTAAGTCTGCGAATATCAGCGGCCGCGGCCGCCACCGCCAGTGCGGGCCTGGGCTGGCGCACCGGAGCGCGGGCCGCCACCGCTGCGGGCGACGCTGCCGCCGCTGCGGCCGCCGTTGCCGGAACGATTGCCGCCACCGCCACCGCCACCGCCGCCATTGCCGGCCGCCGCGGCACGGGGCTGGCCATTGCCGCCCGGCTTGCCGCGACCGCCGCCGCCATTGCCGCCGCCGGGGCGGGAGTTGCGGTGGTGACCGGTGCCGCTGCGCAGCTGGATTGGCTGCGCTCGCGCGTTCGGGTCCGGTTCGAAGCCGGGAATCACTTCACGCGGCAGCGTTTGCTTGATCAGTTTCTCGATGTCCTTCAGCATGTCGTGCTCGTCCACGCAGACCAGGGACACGGCCTCGCCGGTGGCGCCGGCACGGCCCGTGCGGCCGATCCGGTGCACGTAGTCTTCCGGCACGTTCGGCAGGTCGTAGTTGACGACGTGCGGCAGCTGGTCGATGTCGATGCCACGTGCGGCGATGTCGGTCGCGACCAGCACTTGCAGGGTGCCGTCCTTGAACTCGCTCAGCGCACGCGTGCGCGCCGACTGGCTCTTGTTGCCGTGGATCGCCATCGCGCCGATGCCGTCCGCGCCCAGCTGTTCGACCAGCTTGTTGGCGCCGTGCTTGGTGCGGGTGAAGACCAGCACCTGCGTCCACTTGTGCGTGCGGATCAGGTGCGACAGCATCGGGTGCTTCTTGTCGCGGTCGACGGGGTGGATCTTCTGGGCGATGATCTCGACGGTCGAATTGCGGCGCGCCACCTCGATCGTGGCCGGGTTGTTCAGCAGGCCGTCGGCCAGCGCCTTGATCTCGTCGGAGAACGTGGCCGAGAACAGCAGGTTCTGGCGCTTCGGCGGCAGCGCGGCCAGCACCTTGCGGATATCGCGGATGAAGCCCATGTCCAGCATGCGGTCGGCTTCGTCCAGGATCAGGATCTCGACCTTGTCCAGGTTGACGGTGCCTTGCTGCATGTGGTCCAGCAGGCGACCCGGCGTGGCGACGAGGATGTCGACGCCATGCTTGAGCAGCTTGATCTGGGGATTGATGCTGACGCCGCCGAAGATCACGGCGGAGTTCAGCTTGGTGTACTTGCCGTAGACCTTGACGCTTTCCTCGACCTGGGCCGCCAGCTCGCGGGTCGGCGTCAGGATCAGCGCGCGGATGGGGCGGGGCGACGTATTGTTGGTCAGCTTTGCGCCGAAGGCGTCGGTCGACAGGCGATGCAGCACGGGCAGCGTGAAGCCGGCGGTCTTGCCGGTGCCGGTCTGGGCGCCGGCCAGCAGGTCGCCGCCGTTCAGCACGGCCGGGACAGCCTGGCTCTGGATCGGCGTGGGCGCCGTGTAGCCCGTTTCGGTAACGGCGCGCACGATCGCGTCGGACAAGCCAAGTTGAGAGAAGGACATAGGTACTCGATTAGTAATCAGACCTGCCAGTTTGGCAGGTGGAAAAGAATGCATCCGGACGGAATTTCCGCACAGATAGTATAGCAGCGATTCTCAACGCTAATTTCGTACTGGAAATAAAAAAGGGAGGCTTTCGCCTCCTTTTTTGTAACAATGTCACAGATTGTTAGCAGATCGTTATCTTTACGTGGCGAATTACGCGAACTCGGCCAGCAGCGGCACCATCTGGCCGAACACGCGCGGGCTTGCCGCGATGATATGACCCGTCGCCAGGTAGTTCGACTCGCCGTTGAACTCGCCGGCGATGCCGCCCGCTTCCGTCACCAGCAGCGAACCGGCGGCGATGTCCCACGCCTGCAGGTTCTTTTCATAGTAGCCGTCCAGGCGGCCCGCGGCGACGTAGGCCAGGTCCAGCGCGGCCGAACCGGCGCGGCGCACGCCGTGGCAGCGCTCGGCCATGATGCCGTACATTTTCAGGTATTCGTCCAGCGCCTTCGGGCTGCCGTTCTTGTAGCCCGTGCCCAGCAGCGCGCCGCTGATGCGGTCCTGCTTGCGCACGCGGATGCGCTTCTCGTTCAGGTAGGCGCCGGCGCCTTTTTCGGCCGTGAACAGGTCGTTGGCGACCGGGTCGTAGACCAGGCCCAGCGTGATGACGCCGCGCTGCTGCAGCGCGATCGATACCGCATACTGGGGGAAGCCGTGCATGAAGTTGGTGGTGCCGTCCAGCGGGTCGATGACCCACACGAATTCACTCTCGTCGTTCACGTTGCCCGTCGTGCCGGACTCCTCGCACAGGAAAGCGTGGTCGGGGTAAGCTTTTTGCAACACTTCGATGATGGCCTGCTCGGCGGCCTGGTCGACGTCCGTCACGAAGTCATTGTGTTGTTTTTCGGTAACAGTGACCCGGTCCAGGTCGAACGACGCGCGGTTGATGACGGCGGCGCCGCGACGGGCGGCCTTGACGGCCGTGTTGAGCATTGGATGCATTGCAATTCCCCAAATGGAAGCGCGACCCCGGCACGGCGTACTTCGCACGCGCGCTGCAGGATCGGCAAGCTGTGAACAAGAATGAATTAAAGAGCGGCCGCGAGGCCTGGTGGTCAGGGTAGAATCTGCGCCCACCGACTCGCGAAAAGCGCTATTTTAAATGAAGCAGCCCGAAATCACATCGTCTCTTTTCAGCCGCCTGCGCGTGGTGCTGGTCGAAACCAGCCGGGCAGGGAACATCGGCGCTGTCGCGCGCGCCATGAAGACGATGGGATTTTCCGACCTGGTGCTGGTCAGCCCCCGCCATGAGGGCATGCCGCAGCACGAGGAGGCGGTGGCGTTCGCCAGCGGCGCCCAGGACCTGCTCGCCGGCGCCCGCATCGTCGACACCATCGGCGAGGCGCTGGAGGGGATCAATTACGCCGCGGCCGTCTCGGCCCGGCTGCGCGAGTTCTCGCCGCCGGTGCACACACCACGCGAAGTGGCCGAGCACGCCGCCGCCGCGCCCGACCTGCGCGTGGCACTTATCCTGGGCAACGAACGCTTTGGCCTGCCGAACGACATCGTCGAGCGCTGCAATGTGCTGATCAACATCCCCGCCAATCCCGACTATTCGTCGCTGAACCTGGCCCAGGCGGCGCAGGTGCTGGTCTACGAATGCCGGATGGCCGCGCTGGCCGCAGGCAACGCGCCCGCGGCCGCGCCGAAGGTCGACGTGGGCTTCCATGGCGAGGCCGCCTCGCTGGCCCAGATCGACGGCATGTACACGCACCTGGAAGAGGCATTGGTCACGGTCGGCTTCCTGGACGCGCACAATCCCCGCAAGCTGATGCCGCGCATCAAGCGCCTGTTTGCCCGCACGCAGCTGGAGACGGAAGAGGTCAATATCCTGCGCGGCATCGCGCGCCAGATCATGGTGCGCTGCAAGAAGGGAAACTGAGGCGGTCCTCTAATTGCACGGTCGTTCCTCTCGTACACTCGGCTGATAAAACCAACAGCACGGAGACGTATGACGACACGCAGAGCGTTCCTCAAATTCGGGGTAGGCGGCGCCTTGGCGCTGGTCGCCGGCGGCGCGCTGTACCGCGGCCTGCAGCACGGCGCGCCCGCCCGCTTCAGCCTCGACACCGCCGGGCGCGACCTGTTGACGGCCGTCGTGCCGGCGCTGCTGGGCCCCGCGCTGCCGGCCGCGCCCGCCGCCCGGCAGCAGGCCGTCGAGGCCACCGTCGAACGGGTCAAGGCCGCCATCGCCGGCCTGCCGCTGGCGGCGCAAGGCGAGCTGCAGGACCTGTTCGGCCTGCTGGCCCTGGCCCCGCGCGGCGCCTGCTGGCAGGCCTGCCGGCGTGGCGCGACGCCAGCCCGGAACAGCTCGACAGCTTCCTGCAGGAGTGGCGCCTGCACCGCTTCGCCAAGCTGCGCGCGGGCTACCAGGCGCTGCACGACCTCGTCATCGGCAGCTGGTACGCCGACCCGTCCAGCTGGGCCGCCATCGGCTATCCCGGTCCGATGCCGGAGCTGGCGGCATGAGCGCGCCCGCCAACGTCATCCCGGACCCGATCGCCGCCGGTGTCGCGGCAGGCTGGAAGGTGATCGACTGCGCCACGCTGACGGACGACCGCGTCATCGAGGCCGATGTCGCCGTCGTCGGCAGCGGCGCGGGCGGCGGTGTCACGGCCGAGATCCTGACGGCCGCGGGGCTGAACGTCGTCATCGTCGAGGAGGGCGCGCTGAAGTCCTCGCGCGACTTCCGCATGCGCGAAGCCGAAGCCTATCCGGCGCTGTACCAGGAGTCGGCCGCGCGCAAGACGAAGGACAAGGGCATCAACATCCTGCAGGGCCGCACGGTCGGCGGTTCGACGACAGTGAACTGGACGTCGAGCTTTCGCACGCCGCCGGCGACGCTGGCGCACTGGCAGCGCCGCTACGGCCTGGCGGACTACTCGGTCGAGGCGTTGCAGCCGTGGTTCGAACGGATGGAAGAGCGCCTGCACATCGCCGACTGGCCCACGCCGCCGAACGCCAACAACGACCTGCTGCGGCAGGGCGCCAGCCGGCTGGGCATTCATACCGCCGCGATCCGCCGCAACGTCAACGGCTGCTGGAACCTGGGCTACTGCGGCATGGGCTGTCCCACCAATGCCAAGCAGTCGATGCTGATCACGACCATCCCGGCCGCGCTGGCGGGCGGCGCCACGTTGCTGACGCGCGCGCGCGCCGAGCGCCTGGTGCTGCGTGGCGACAAGGCCGAGCACGTGCTGGTCGCGGCGCTGGGCGCGGACGGCATCGTGCCCACCGGCCGCATGGTCACGGTGCGGGCCCGCCACGTCGTCGTGGCGGGTGGCGCGATCAATTCGCCCGGCCTGCTGCTGCGCTCCAATGCGCCCGACCCGCATGGCCTGCTGGGCAAGCGTACCTTCCTGCATCCCACGCTGGTGTCGGCGGCCCGCTTCGCCCAGCGGGTGGAAGGCTACGCGGGCGCGCCGCAGACGGTCTATTCCGACGACTTCCTCGACACGCTGCCGGTCGACGGGCCGGTGGGCTACAAGCTGGAGGTGCCGCCGCTGCACCCGCTGCTGCTGTCCACGACCCTGGCCGGCTTCGGCGCCGCGCATGCGGAAGCGATGCGCCACTTCGCCCACACGCAAGGTATGCTGGCCCTGCTGCGCGACGGCTTCCATGAAGGGTCGCAGGGCGGCCAGGTCCACCTGCGCGGCGACGGCACTGCGGAGCTCGACTACGAAATGACGGACTACCTGTGGGACGGCGCCCGGCGCGCGCTGCTGACGATGGCGGAAATCCAGTTCGCCGCCGGCGCCGAGGCGGTACTGCCGCTGCACGAGATGGGCCGGCACCACGCCAGCTGGCCCGAGGCCAAGGCGGCCATCGCCGCACTGCCGATGGCGCCGCTGCTGACCCGGGTGGCATCGGCGCACGTGATGGGCGGCTGCACGATGGCGGCCGACGAGCGCGATGGCGTCGTCGCGCCCGATGGCCGCTACCGCCATCTGGCCAACGTCTCCGTGCATGACGGCTCGCTGTTCCCCACGTCGATCGGCGCCAACCCGCAGCTGTCGATCTACGGCATCACGGCGCGGCTGGCCGCCGGCCTGGCCCGCACACTGAAGGGATAGGAGCGTCCGATGGTGGTCCGCATCCTGCTGGCGATCATGGTGGCGCAGGTCGTGTGCGCGCTGCTGATCTGGTACGCCGCCACGGCCTACGTGCCGGCCGACCTCGCGCTCGTGCTGGCGCTGCTGGCCGTCGTGCTGGTGCGCCTGGCGATCACCGCGAACAATTTCCTCCTGAGCCGGCGCCACGGCAGTGCCACGCCCGCCGCGCACCGGCTGACGGCCGGCGCCAGGCTGCGCGTGGTGCTGGCCGAATTTCGCGCGACGATGCTGACGTCGTCGTGGCACATGCTGCGGCACCGGCCCGCACCGTTCCTGGCGCCGGGCGGCACTGCCTTGCCGGTGCTGCTGGTACATGGCTACGGCGCCAACGGCGGCTACTGGCATGCGCTGCGCCGGCTGCTGCGGGCGCAGGGGATCAGCCACGATGCCGTCGACCTGGAGCCCGTCACGGCCGCCATCGACGACTATGCCGGCCAGGTCGAGGACGGCGTGGCGCGGCTGCTGGCGGCGACGGGCGCGCCACGGGTCGTCATCGTCGCGCACAGCATGGGCGGCCTGGTCACACGGGCCTGGCTGCGCCGCCATGGCGCGGCGGCCGAAGCGCGCGTGGCACGCGTCATCACGCTGGGCACGCCGCACTTCGGCACGGCGCTGGCGGCGCTGGGCATCGGCGCCAACGCGGCGCAGATGCGGCGCGGCGCGCCGTGGCTGGCGCAGCTCGACCGCGACGACCGGTGCCGGCGGGCCCTGATCACGTCCATCTGGACGTGGCACGACAACATCATCGCGCCGCAGGCTTCCTGCCAGTTGCCGGGCGCCCGCAACGTGGCTCTGGGCGGCATCGGCCACGTCGCGCTGGGCAGCCATCCCCAAGTGTTGCGCACGATACTCGACGAGATTTTGACGGCGTCGAAACCATCCGCTAGACTATATTGATTGCTGGAAACATGGTCACGTCCGACACAGAACGGACGGTCCGTGCGCGCGCGGCTTTCGTGCATCGCGTGCCAGCGGAATAGGGGATACTGACAGGACGGGGAGGGCGCATGCCCGCGATAAGGGCCCGCATACCATGCCAGCGGCAGGGGCGTGCCCAGGTAACTACAGGAGTGCGAACGTGTCGGCACGGATCCTCATCATAGAAGACAATCCCACCAATATGGAGTTGATGGTGTACCTGCTGCGGGCATTCGGGTACACGCCGCTCAGCGCCGCGGACGGGGAGGAAGGGGTGGCGGTGGCGCGGCGCGAACGACCCGACCTCATCATCTGCGACGTCCACCTGCCCAAGCTCGATGGCTACGGCGTGGTGGCCGCCCTGAAGGCCGATCCGGGCACGCGCGCCATTCCCGCGCTGGCCGTGACAGCGCTGGCGATGGTGGGGGACCGCGAACGCCTGCTGGCGGCGGGCTTCGACGGCTACATCGGCAAGCCCATCGAACCGGACAGCTTCGTTACCCAGATCGAGTCTTTTTTACCGGGGGAGATGTCGCCCCCTGAACAAGACGACATCGCAACGATCCTCATCGTCGACGATCATGTGCTGAACCGCGAGTTCCTGATGACGTTGCTGGGGTTCTCCGGCTACCGCCTGATGGAGGCGGCCAGCGGCACCGAGGCGCTCAAGCTGATCGAGCACGACAAGCCGGACCTGATCATCTCGGACATCCTGATGCCGCAGATGGACGGCTACGAGCTGGTGGCGCGGGTGCGCAACAATCCCGCCACCGCGCAGGTGCCCATCATCTTCTACACGGCGACCTACCGCGAGAAGGAAGCGGCCGCCGTCGCCGAGGCATGCGGCGTGCGCTGGGTGCTGCCGAAACCGTCCGACCCCGACATCATCCTCGGCACCGTGCACGAGGCGCTGGGCGCGAAGGAAGCGCCGCCCCTGCTGGACTTCGCGCCGCAGCCGCCGGACGACAACCAGCTGGGCCATATCGGCAACAAGATGGCGCAATACCTGGACGAGGTGGAGTCGTCCAGCCAGCTCCTGACGCAGCTGGCGCGCCACGACGGCAAGGAGGGCCGGGATGCCGAGACGGAGCGCGTGCACACGATGACGCAGCGGCTGTCGAACAGCCTGTCCAGCCTGCAGGCCGTCAGCCTGCGCCTGACGGCGCTGATCGAACTGGGCATCGACCTGGGCGCCAAGCGCGAGCCGCAAGGGCTGCTCGATATCGGCTGCAACGTGGCGCAGAACATCTGCGTGTCGCGCTATGCCTGCATCGGCGTGCTGGACGAGGATGCCGGCTCGCTGACCCACTTCAGCTGCTGCGGCATCGCCGAGAACGTGCACGTGCTGTCGTCCAATCCGGATGCCGGCGTGCTGCGCCAGGTGATGCAGTCGCGCCAGCCCGTGCGCATGGCGGCGCTGCCCGGTCATCCGGGCCACCTTGGCCTGCCGGACGAACATCCACCCGTGCACTCGTTCCTGGGCGTGCCGATCGCATCGAACGAGCGCGTGCACGGCTGGCTCTACCTGGCCGACAAGATGGGCGCGCCCGAGTTCTCCGAGGTCGACGAGCGCGTGGCCGTCACGGTGGCCGCGCAGGTCGCGGTGGCCTACGAGAACCTCAAGCTGTACGACGAGATCCGCCGCAACCACGCGCAGCTGCAGGCGGACATGGATGCGCGCAGCAAGCTGACCGAAGACCTGCGGCGCTTCCGCATGGCGATGGATGCGACGGCGGATGCCATCTTCCTGGTCGACCGCGCCAACATGTGCTTTGTGGACGTCAACGTGACGGCCTGCCGCATGCTGGGCTACGAGCGCGAGGATTTCCTGCTGGTGGGCCAGCGCGACCGCGGCAGCGCGCCCGCCCAGCTGGCGGAGCTGTACGAAAAACTGCTGGCGGGCGACCAGAGCGGCGCCATGACGGAGCTGCTGGTGCACCGGCGCGACGGCTCGCTGCTGTCGGTCGAGGTGCAGCGGCGCACCTTGCGCTCGGGCCAGAACTGGATCCTCGTGGCCGTGGCGCGCGACATCACGGAGCGCAAGGAAGCGGAGCGCCGCCTGCTCAAGCTGGCCCACTTCGATACGCTGACCAACCTGCCCAACCGCAGCCAGCTGTACGAATCGCTGACGCATTCGCTGGTGCAGGCGGCCGAGCACCGTTGGGCGCTGGCCGTGCTGTTCCTCGACATGGACCGCTTCAAGAATATCAACGACACCTTGGGCCACACCATCGGCGACGAGCTGCTGCGCCAGTTCTCCAGCCGGTTGGTGGACTGCCTGCGCGTGCGCGACACCATCGGCCGCTTCGGCGGCGACGAGTTCGCGGCCATCCTGATGCTGCCCGAAGGCGTGCAGAGCGCACTGCCCGTGATCGACAAGATCCGCGAGGCGATGCGCCAGCCGTTCGACCTGAAGGGCCATGAAGTCACCGTCACCGCCAGCATCGGCATTTCCGTGTTCCCCGACGACGGCGCGGATGCGGACACGCTGATCAAGTTTGCCGACACGGCCATGTACCGCGCCAAGGAAGCGGGGCGCGACGCGTTCCGCTTCTTCACGGCCGAGATGAACGCGCAGTCGCTGGCCCGGCTGGACCTGGAGAACGCGCTGCGCCGCGCGATCGACAACGGCGAGTTCGTGCTGTACTTCCAGCCCAAGGTACACCTGGCCACGGGCCGCATCAGCGGCGCCGAGGCGCTGATCCGCTGGAACCGCCCTGGCCACGGCATGGTGTCGCCGGCGCTGTTCATCCCGCTGCTGGAAGAGACGGGCCTGATCGTGCGCGTGGGCGCGTGGGTGATCCACGAGGCGTGCCGCAAGATCGCCCAGTGGAAGGCCTCGGGCGCGGGCGCCGTGCAGCTCTCGGTCAACGTGTCGGGCATCCAGTTCTTCGTGGGCGGCTTGCAGGAGGAGGTGCTGAAGGCGCTGCGCGAGCACGACATCCCGCCCGAGCTGCTGGAACTGGAACTGACGGAAAGCTCGCTGATGTCGAACGCGGAAGAGACCATCACGGTGCTGCAGACCCTGAAGGAACTGGGCATCAAGATCTCGATCGACGACTTCGGCACCGGCTACTCGTCGCTGGCCTACCTGAAGCGCTTCCCCATCGACAAGCTGAAGATCGACATCGCGTTCGTGCGCGAGGTGACGAGCAATCCGGACGACGCGGCCATCGTGCTGGCCATCATCAACATGGCGCACAGCATGAAGCTGAAGGTCATCGCGGAGGGCGTCGAGAAGGATGCCCAGCTGGCCTACCTGCGCCGGCACGACTGCGACGAGATGCAGGGCTATTACTTCAGCCGCCCCGTGCCGGCCGAGGACTTCGAGGCGATGCTGCGCGAAGGGCGCTACCTGCAGACGCCGACCGACGACGAGCAGGAGCGCGAGCAACCGACCCTCCTGATCGTGGACGACGACGCGTTCATGCTGGACGTGCTGTCGGACTTCCTGGCGCAGGACGGCTACCGCATCCTGACGGCGCAGACGGCGGCCGAAGGCTTCGACATCCTGGCGCGCTACCGCGTCCAGGTGATCCTGTGCGACCAGTGCATGCCGAACATGAGCGGCACGGAGTTCATGGAGCGGGTCAAGAACCTGGCCCCGGACACGTTCCGCATCATGCTGTCGGCCTATGCGGACCTGACGCCGATCATGGCCGCGATCAATCGCGGCGCCATCGACCGCTTCTATACGAAGCCGTGGAAGGGTGCCGTTTTGCGTGAAAACATCCGCGAGGGCTTCCGGCTGCACGGCCAGGCGCGCGCGCGGATGCAGGCGGCGTGAGGGGACCATGGCCAAAAAAGTGAAATCGACTGTGTGGCAGGCGGGCGTTGACGCGTTCGCGGCGCGGCGCAAGAAGGTCGAGGCGTTGCGCGCGGCGGTGCGCAGCGCGCGCGAAGGCACGGCTCGGCCGGGCGCGCGCCTGGTGGCGTCGAACGATGGCATGGACGAGCAGGTGCGCCACGCGGCGCTGGCCGCGACCTTGCCGCTGCGGCAGGAGCTGGAAGCGCTGAAAGACGAGGTGGCGGGGCTGCGGCGGCAGGTGGCGGAGCTGTCGAAACGCGACGGGTGAGGGCCCGGCGGTTCCAGCGGGAGCGCCATCGGTGTTATCCTTGCAGGAGCAATAACAGAAATAACAGGAAAACACTGGCCCCATGCTACAAAAAGCCCCAAGACGCACACGCGAACGAATACTGGAGTTGTCGCTGCGCCTGTTCAACGAATTCGGCGAGCCGAACATCACCACGACCGTGATCGCCGAAGAGATGAATATCTCGCCGGGGAACCTGTACTACCATTTCCGCAACAAGGACGACATCGTCAACTCGATCTTCGTCCAGTTCGAGCAGGAGATCGAGCGCATCCTGCACGTGCCCAGCGGGCGCCGCTCGAACATCGAAGACGTGTGGCAGTACCTGCACCTGATGTTCGAACTGATCTGGCGCTACCGCTTCTTCTACCGCGACCTGAACGACCTGTTGTCGCGCAACCGCAAGCTCGAGCTGCACTTCAAGCAGATCTTGGCGCACAAGATCAAGGTGGCCACGCAGCTGTGCGTGGACCTGCGCAGCGAGGCCTCGCTGGAAGCATCGGATGTGACGATCGAGGCGATGGCCACCAACATGGTGGTGGTGGCGACCTACTGGCTGTCGTACGAATACGTGCGCAACCCCCGCAAGTACACGGAGCAGCAATCGATGGCGGACGCGCTGGCGCGCGGCTGCTACCAGGTGCTGACCCAGGTCGAACCCTATCTGCGCGGCGAGACGCTGCAGCGCTTCCGCAAGCTGTCCGACGACTACCTGAAGAAACTCAACAAGTGAAAGCCATCTGTGTCTATTGCGGCGCCCGTCCCGGCGCCAGCCCCCTGTACGCCGACGGCGCCCGCGCGCTGGCTGCGGCGCTGGTCGAACAAAACCTGGCCCTGGTCTATGGCGGCGGCAAGGTCGGCCTGATGGGCATCGTGGCCGACGAGGTGCTGCGCCTGGGCGGCGAGGTCACGGGCGTCATCCCCAACGCGCTGGTGGAGCGGGAAGTGGGCCACACGGGCCTGACGCGCCAGTTCATCGTCAAGGACATGCACGAGCGCAAGGCCATGATGGCGCGCCTGGCGGACGGCTTCATCGCGCTGCCGGGCGGCATGGGCACGCTGGAAGAGCTGTTCGAGATGCTGACATGGGGCCAGCTGGGCATCCATGACAAGCCCGTGGGCCTGTTGAACGTGGGCGGTTTCTACGACCGCCTGGCCGCCTTTATCGGCCACGCCCGCGACGAAGGCTTTATCGGCGCGGAACACGCGGCGCGCATGCTGGTGGCCGATGCGCCGCAGGACCTGCTGGCGCAAATGCGCGCCATGGCACCGGCGCAGGCGCTGTACACCTGACGTCGCCAAGTCGACGCGTGGTGGGTTCCAGCCTGGATGGCAAGGGTGTTATGATTGAAGTTTCGATAACAACGCCATTCCAACCCAGGAGCAGCCGATGCTGTTATACGTCGACAGTCAATACACCAGCCCTTATGCGATGTCCGTCTTTGTCGCACTGCAGGAAAAGAGCATTCCCTTCGACGTGCGCACCGTGGACCTGGACGCGGGCGGACAGCATGCGCCCAATTTTGCCGCGCAATCGCTGACGCAGCGGGTGCCGACCCTGGTCGACGGCGACTTCCAACTGAGCGAGTCGTCCGCCATCACGGAATACCTGGACGAGGTGTATCCAGGCGCGCCCCTGTACCCCGCCGACCCGAAACTGAAGGCGCGCGCGCGCCAGGTGCAGGCCTGGTTGCGCAGCGACCTGCTGCCGATCCGCCAGGAGCGCTCCACGTTGGTCGTGTTCTACGGGCCGAGCGACGCGCCGTTGTCGCCCACCGCGCAAGCGGCCGCGCAAAAGCTGTTCAGCGCCGCCGATGCGCTGCTGGCCGAAGGCGCCGAGCACCTGTGCGGCACATGGTCGCTGGCCGACGTCGACCTGGCCGTCATGCTGCATCGCCTGATCCTGAACGGTGATCCCGTCCCGCCGCGGCTGCGCGAATATGCCGAGCGGCAGTGGCAGCGACCGACGGTGCAGGCCTGGGTCAAGCGCGAGCGCCCGCCGCTGTAAGGGCGGCGCAACGAGCACGGGCGCTCACCACAGCTTGCGCCCCGAATGCTCCAGCGCCGTGAGGTACACGCGCACGTCGAATTCGTACTGGTGGTAGTTCGGTTCCATGTACGTGCACAGCTTGTAGAACGCCTTGTCGTGCTGCTTTTCCTTCACGTGCGCCAGCTCATGGACGGCGATCATGCGCAGGAACTCCAGCGGCGCGTCGCGGAACATCGTCGCGACCTTGATCTCGTGCTTGGCCTTCAGCTTGCCGCCCTGGACCCGCGAGATCGACGTGTGCAGGCCCAGCGCGTGGTTGATGACGTGGATCTTGTTGTCGAAGGCGACCTTGTTGATCGGCTCCGCATTGCGCAGGAACTCCGTCTTCAGGTCCTGCACGTAGTCGTACAGCGCGCGGTCGTTGCGCACGTCGTGGGCTTTCGGATAACGTTGCAGCAGCATGTCGCCGAGACGGTCCTGGGCCAGCAGCTGCGCCACCTGGGTACGCAGGTGGTCGGGGTAGGCGCCGAGGTATTTCAGGGGCGGGTCAAACGGGTGCTGGGCGGACGAATTCATGGCGGCGAGACTGTACCACAGCCGCGCCGCGCCGTATCATGGCGCCATGCACACCCACGTCAATTCGGTGGGGCTCCTGGTCTGCGCCGATCCCGCACTGAACTTCAGCACCCCGTCGCATATCCCGCGCGCCTGCATCGACGCGCTGCCGCCGCAACCGGGCATCTACATCTTCCGCGACGAGGCCGGCGTGCCCGTCTACATCGGCAAGAGCGTCAATATCCGCCAGCGCGTGCTGTCGCACCTGCGCACGCTTGACGAAGCGCAGATGCTGGCGCGCACCCGCCATATCGACCATGAACGCACGGGCGGCGAGATCGGCGCCTTGCTGCGCGAGGCGCAACTGATCAAGGCCCACCAGCCCGTCTTCAACAGCAAGCTGCGGCGCATCCGCGAGATGTGCTCGATCCGCCTGGGCGCGCCGCTGCCCGAGGTGGTGTTCGCGAAGGACATCGACTTCGGCCGCACCGACGGCCTGTTCGGCCTGTTCCAGACGCCGCAGGCGGCGCGCGAGACCCTGCGCACCCTGGCGCAGGATGCGGGGCTGTGCTCCGTCATGACGGGCCTGGAAAAGGGCAGGCCGTGCTTCGCGCGCCAGATCCGCCGTTGCCAGGGCGCCTGCACGGGCGAGGAAAGCGCCGCCGACCATGCCGAGCGCGTGCAGGCCGCGCTCGCGCCGCTGCGTGTGACGCCGTGGCCGTATCCCGGCCCCATCGCCATCGTGGAAAAGTCCGACGGGCTGCGCCAGCGCCAGCTGGTCGACAACTGGTGCTACCTGGGTACACGCCGGCCGCGAGGCAAGGCGCCGGCGCGCTTCGACGTCGATGTCTACCGCATCCTGGCGCGGCCATTGCTGCAGGGCGGCCTGACGATCGAGCAGTTGCCGGTGTAGCGGGCGACACGACCCGGCCGTGGCCGCTACAGTTGAGCGATCGACAAATCGTTTACGGAGCCACATCCCATGCCCAGCCTGCTTTCTTCCGCCCTGATCGGCGCTGTCGCCAGCGCCCGCTCGATGACGCCGATGGCCACCATTGCCGCCGCGCGCCTGGCCAGGCGCGACACGCCGGGCGAACTGTTCCTGCTCGATCGGCCCCTGTTCAAGTACGGCGCGCTGGCCATGGGCGTGGGCGAACTGGCCGGCGACAAGATGAAGACGGCGCCGGACCGCACCGTGTTCCTCGGCCTGCTGGCGCGCGTCATGAGCGCCGGGATTGCCGGCGCGGCTCTGGCGCCGCGGGGCCAGGAAAAGACCGGAGCCGCACTGGCGGTCGCGACCGCCGTGCCGCTGGCCTACCTGACCCTGGCGAAGCGCAAGGAAGCGATGGCAACCATCGGCCAGACCCGCAGCGGCCTGATCGAGGACGCGCTGGTGGTGGCTGCCGGGGCCGCGGTGGTGGCCCTGGCGACGCGGGGGTAAGCCTGTGCAGCGCAGGCCATGGCATGAACAGGTGACAGTCGCCATTTGTTAATGGGTGACTGCCCCTGAAGCCGCTAAGTTAAGAACCATAAGCCACCCCTACGGCGAAGGGCCGGGGTCAGACCCGGCGGGTCTGACCCCAGTTCCTGGTCTTGGGTTTCAGGAAAAGCCAGCGGCTCGCGGACCTCTACGCCTTACTTAGCGGCATTAGCGACTGTCACCGCTTGCCGCATCAAGCCGCGTCGTAGCCGACCTGCTGCAGCGAGCGCTCCAGCTCCGCCGCCCCGGCCGGCAGGTCGACGTGGGCACCCAGGTCGCGCATCGTGGAGCCGAACGCGTGCAGGGTGCGGAACAGGTGGTGCGCGCGGCACTGCTCGCCCATCTGGCCGATACGCACGATGTCGAGGCCGAACGAGCCGGAGATCTCGACGCGGTAGCGCCGCGAGATGTGCGCGCAGACTTCCTTGCGGTCGATCCCGGCGGGCACCTCGATACCGATGACGGAATGCAGCCGCGATGCGGGCTGGCCGTACAAGGTCAGGCCCATCGCCTCGATGGCGCGCTGCATCGCCGTGGAACAGCCCGCATGGCGAGCGAAGCGGCGCTCCAGCGTCTCCTGGCAGATCAGGTGCAGCGCCTCGTGCAGCGCCAGGATGCCGGAGACGGGCGCCGTGTAGTGGTAGGAGGCGTGGTGCCAGAACTGCGCCGCCAGCTTGGCATCCAGGCACCAGTGCGGCGGGGCGGCCGGGCGGCTCTCGATGCGCTCCCACGCCCGTTGTGACAGCGCGATCAGCGACACGCCCGGGATCGACGACAGCCCCTTCTGGCCGCCCGTGACGACGGCGTCAACGTCCCATTCGTCCATCAGCAGCGGCGTCGTGCTGAGCGTGCAGACGGCATCGGCCACGACCAGGCAGCCGGCCGCGCGGGCCAGCCGCGCGATGTCGGCCAGGTGGTGGTTGAACGTGGTGGACGACGTCTCGCCATGGGCCAGCGTCAGCACGGCCGGGCGCACGCGCGCCAGCGTCGCCTCCAGCTGCGCCAGGTCGACGACTTCGCCCAGTGGCACTTCCAGGATCTCGACGTCGCCGCCTACGCGCCGCGCCATTTCGGCAAAGCGCGAACTGAAGTAGCCGTTGCAGACCGACAGCACCTTGGTGCCCGGCCACACCAGGTTGGTGATGCTCATCTCCATCGCGGCCGAGCCGGGGCCGGCGACGCCGAGGATCCACGGCGATTCGGTCTGGAACACGTAGCGCGCCATCGACTGCACTTGCGCGATGATGCGGGCCATCGTGTCGCCCAGGTGGTTGATGACGATCGAGTTGGCATGGGCCACCCGCGCCGGGATCGGCACCGGGCCCGCGCCCATCATCAAGAGGGGTTCCGCCGGCAGCAGGGCGTCCAGTGTTTCGATGACCGGCTGCGCAATCGGCATCGCCGCTCGCGCCGCCGCCGCGTCCTGGCCCGCGGCCGCGCTGGCGGCGGAACGGGTGGCGTCGGTGGTGCAGGCTTCCTGCACGCGGGCGTGATGGGACGGAATGGGCATGGTCGTTCCTTTGCTCGGTGGTGAAATGGTGGATGGGTAGGCTCTGGGCGCGGCGGGTCGGCGCGCGGGCTGCACAAGCCAGCAGGGTGGGCTGGCGGCGGCCGGTCCCGGGCGGGAGCGGCGCAGCGTGACGACGGCCGGGGATGGTGGCGGTCGGTGTGGTCGATTCTAGCAGGGCCGTTGCCAACGAGGCAATGTCGGCGCGAGCCAACCGGCAGCGCGCACCCGGCCGAAGTGACTACAGCGCACCGCTATATAATCGGGTATATTGCGCTTTCACTAACCCGGATTGCCGTTTACCATGTCCACGCTCCCGTTCACGTCCGCGCCGCAGGCCAGGCACGCCTCCCGCGCCGGTATTGGCGCCGACCGGCCATGACGGAACCGGCACTGACCGCGCTGGGCCTGTCGCTGAAGGTGGCGCTGTGGGCGACCGGCATCGACCTGGTGCTGGGCACGGCGGTGGGCTACCTGCTGGCGCGCGGGCGATTTCCCGGCCGCGAGCTGCTCGATGCGCTGCTGACGCTGCCCATGGTGATGCCGCCGACGGTGCTGGGCTATTACCTGCTGGTCGTCATCGGCCGCAACGGTCCGCTGGGCGGCTGGCTGCACGACACGTTCGGCATCAACCTGATCTTCACCTGGCAGGCTGCCGTCATCGCCGCCGCCATCGTCGCGTTTCCGCTGGTGCTGAAGGGCGCCCGCGCGGCCTTCGAGACCGTCGATGTGCAGCTGGAACAGGCCGCGCGCGTGCTGGGCGTCTCCGAAGCCGGCGTGTTCCTGCGCGTGACGTTGCCATTGGCATGGCGCGGCATCCTGGCCGGTACGCTGCTGGCCTTCGCCCGCTCGATGGGCGAATTCGGTGCCACGCTGATGGTGGCCGGCAGCATCCCGGGCCGGACGCAGACGCTGTCGATTGCCGTCTACGAAGCCGTACAGGCCGGCCAGGACGACACGGCCAACCTGCTGGTGCTGATCACGTCCGTCACGTGCGTGCTGGTGCTGGTGCTGGCCAGCCGCCTGGCGCCCGGACGGAGGTTATCCGCATGAGCATCCGCGTGGACATCGCCAGCACGCTGCGCGCCGGCGCCCGCACTTTCAACCTGCGCGCGCGCTTCGTGGCGCAGGGCAAGCGTGTCGTCATCTATGGCGCCTCGGGCGCGGGCAAGAGCCAGATGCTGAAAGCCATCGCCGGCCTGGCGCGGCCGGACGCGGGCCGCATCGAGTTGTCCGGGCGGGTGCTGTTCGACCGGGCCGCGCGCATCGACGTCTCGCCGCAGCGGCGCCGGGTGGGCTACCTGTTCCAGGACTACGCGCTGTTCCCGCACCTGAACGTACGCCAGAACATCGCCTTCGGCCTGCAGCGGGGCTGGCGCAATCCGCCCCGGCGCGCCGATAGTACCGCCGTCGATTATTGGCTGCATGCGTTCGAGCTGGACGCGGTCGCGCAGCAGGCGCCGGAGCAGCTGTCGGGCGGCCAGCGCCAGCGCGTCGCCCTGGCGCGCGCCCTGGTGGCGGAACCGGCCGCCTTGCTGCTGGACGAGCCGTTTGCCGCGCTCGATCCGGCCCTGCGCGTGCGCATGCGCGCCGAGCTCGATGCGCTGCAGCGCCGCCTGGACATCCCGATGCTCCTCATCACGCACGATCCGGACGATGCGGCCACGTTTGGTGGCCAGGTGCTGACGATGGCGGACGGCGCCATCGTCGGGGAGCGCTTCCTGTGAGCGCGGGCAAGCTGGCGCTGCAGGGCAAGCTGTGGCTGACGATGGACGGCCAGCACCTGGGTGGCCCTGACCGCGTCGCGCTTTTGGCGGCGATCGGCACGCACGGCTCGATCACGCAGGCCGCCAGGGCCGTCGGCATGAGCTACAAGGCCGCCTGGGATGCCGTCGAGGCGATGAACAACCTGGCCGGCGCCGCGCTGGTGGAGCGGCTGGCTGGCGGCAAGGGCGGCGGCGGCACCCGCCTGACGCCGCGTGGCGTGCAGCTGGTCGAGAATTTCCGCCGGCTGGAAGCGGCGCACCACCGCTTCATCGACCATCTCGACAGCCAGCACGACGGCAGCGCCGACGCGCTGGCCGATCTCGACCTGATCAGGACCATGAGCATGAGAACCAGCGCACGCAACCAGTTTGCCGGCACCGTGACGAAGGTGGTGACCGGCGCCGTCAACGATGAAGTGACGCTGGCGATCGTCGGCGGGCAGCAGATCGTCGCCATCGTCACGCACGACAGTACCGTCAGCCTGGGCCTCGCGCCCGGCGTGGCGGCATTCGCGCTGGTAAAAGCGTCGTCGATCATCGTGGCGGTGGGAGGCGACGCGGGCCGGCTGTCGGCCCGCAACCGGCTGGCCGGGACCATCGCGCGGGTGCGCACGGGGGCGGTCAATTCGGACGTGACGATTGCGCTGCCGGGCGGCGGCACGATCGGTGCGACGGTCACGCGGGACAGCGAGGAAGCGCTCGAGCTGCGGGAAGGGATCGCGGCGACCGCCGTGTTCAAGGCCAGCAGCGTGATTGTCGGGGTCGCATAGGGTCTGTCCCACGGGCACTGACCCTGAAGTTTGCCTGTCCGGTCATGCAACCGAACTTCGGGGTCAGTCCCTTGCAGGGACAGACCCCAACCCATCACCAACCCCTCAAGCGCCGCGGGTCGACTCGAACAGGAACCAGATCCGCTCTTCGGCCTCGTCGATCCAGTTCTCCAGCAGGCTGGCGGTGGCGATGTCGTTGTCCTCGTCGCACACGGCGTGCACATCGCGCATCGACTTCACCAGCGACTGGTTGTCGTTGCGCAGCTCTTCCAGCATGGCGGTCGCGTCGACGAATTCCTTGTCGTTGTCCTGGATGCGCTGCAGCTGGGAGATGTGCTTGATGGAACGGATCGTCGTGCCGCCCAGCTTGCGCACGCGCTCGGCGATCGGGTCCAGCATCGCGTAGATGGCGGCGGCCTGCTCGTCCAGCAGCAGGTGGTGCGAGCGGAAGTGCGGGCCGCTCACGTGCCAGTGGAAGTTCTTGCATTTCACGTACAGGGCGAACGTGTCCGCCAGCAGTGCGTTCAGGCCTTCGGCCACGTCCTTGCGCGCCTTCTTGCCCAGGTCGGTCGGGGTCTTCAGGTCGTCGCTCGGCTTCTGTTGGTTCTGTTGTTTGTCGAATTGTTCGTTCATGTCTGCCTCGTCGTTTGTGAGTATTCAGTAGTGAAGGAAACTGAAATTCATTGTAACGCAGACAATAAAATCGCGTTTTGAACGGTGCGCCGCATCGGTTCATCGCGCTACGCCCCGGCCGATGGGGCGCGGAGGGCCTTGCGGCACCTTGCCGCGTGTAGCGTTGACCCGCATGTGAACCGGCGAAGCGTGACAGGAGAGGTGGCCCACGAACAGCAGCGCCCACCGCGCCGGGTACCAGGAGGTCCGGCATGGCGGGAGACGGCCAGCGCTCGTGGCACCGGCGATCGGTTGCTGACTCGGCGGTTGCCTGCTCAGCGTTTGTCTTCCTTGGCACCCTGGCGGGCGCCCCGGTTGGCGGACTGGCGGCTTTCGCCGCCCTTGCGGCCGATCTCGGCCATGTGCTCACGGTCGCGGCTGACGGCTTCGCCCCCTTTCTGGCCGGCGCGGCGCGCCTCCTCGGAATCGAACTCGTGCGCCGTGCCTTTCTGGTGTGCGGCCTGTCCTCCCTTGCTGGCGATCTGGCGCTGCGTGGCCTCGTCCATCGCGGCAAAGCCACGCTTGGCCGTGCTTTTCTGCCCCGTGCCGCTGTCGCCGCGCTGGCTGTTGCCGCCGCCGGCGCTGTTCACGTTACCTGCGTCCGTGCCGCGGTCCCGATCGACCTGATTTGTAGCCATGTTCTACCCCTCTCGCAAGATTGACGGGCCAGGCGACATGCCCGGCCCGCGAAGCGGCGTTGCGCCGCTTCGCCTGGTTAGAGGAGGGGAGGCGGCAGAAGTTCCTGCCGCCGGCCCTTACGAGTCGGCCTTGCCCACCGCCGACCGTTCGCCCACGGCCTCGCGGGTGCCGCTGCGCAGGGGCGCCGCGCCCATGTCATGTTCCAGCTGTTCCTTGCGGTCGGCCAGTTGCTCGCGCAGCCGGGCCAGGTTCACGTCGGACTGGCGCGCCTTCGGGAACATTTCCTGCTCTTCTTCCGTCACATGGTGTTCGATGGCACGGCGCAGCAGCGCCATCGTGCTGTCCAGGTCCTGGTCGTCGCCGGACATGCCCTGGATATGGGCGATCAGCTCCTTGGCCTCGGCGTGTTCCTGGATGGCTTCCTGCACCATTTTCTCGTCGCCCGTTTCGCTGCGGAACGCCGGGTAGAACAGTTCCTCCTCGAGCTGCGTGTGGATCGTCAGTTCCATGCAGATCTGCAGCGCGAGATCCGCCTTCAGGCTGATGTCGCCGATGCGGGCCAGGCGCTCGTATTCGCGGAACAGTTGCTTGGCCTTGTCGTGGTCGCTCGTCAGCAGGGCGACGGCGTCGTTGACTGTCGAGTGGCCGGCACGCGGCATGCGCGCGGCGGGGTGGTCTTCGCTCGTCGGCAGGGGAATGGCTTTGTCGGATTCGTTCGTCATGGGTGGCTCCTGTGATGGGTGGGGAAATCCGCGCCATGCGGGTAAGACGGCGCGGCAGCTGCCTTGCTTACGTCGGTCCAGTATAGAAGTATTGCCATCGGAGGGGCGCGCCGCTCGGGCGGCGCCCCGGCCTTTTTCGCCACCCGGACCGTTCGTGCGACAATACTGTCCCTTATTGATGACCTGACAAGAACTGAGCACGGCCATGACGCATCCCGAATACATCCTGACGCTTTCCTGCCCCGACCAGCGCGGTATCGTGCACCGGGTATCCGGCTTCCTGGCCGAGCACGGTTGCAACATCCTCGACTCCGCCCAGTTCGGCGACCAGGAGACGCAGCGCTTCTTCATGCGCGTGCATTTCGCGGCCGAGGACGCGGGTGTCGGCGATGCCGCGCTGCGCACCGAGTTCGCGCAACTGGCCGACACGCTGCGCCTCGAGTGGAACCTGCACGACGCCCACGCCAAGCCGCGCGTGCTGCTGATGGTGTCGAAGATCGGCCACTGCCTGAACGACCTGTTGTTCCGCTACAAGAGCGGCCTGCTGCCGGTGGAGATCCCCGCCATCGTGTCGAACCACATGGACTTCTACCAGCTCGCGGCCAGCTACAACATCCCGTTCCACCACCTGCCGCTGGCCACCGGCGCGCCGGAGGCGGCCAAGCTGGCGCAGGAAGCACGCATCGTCGACCTGATGAACACGCACCAGATCGACCTCGTCGTGCTGGCGCGCTACATGCAGATCCTGTCGCCCGACCTGTGCGCGCGCCTGAAGGGCAAGGCCATCAATATCCACCATTCGTTCCTGCCCAGCTTCAAGGGCGCGCGCCCGTATGCGCAGGCGCACAAGCGCGGCGTGAAGCTGATCGGCGCCACCGCGCACTTCGTCACGGGCGACCTGGACGAAGGCCCGATCATCGAGCAGGACGTCGAGCGCGTCGACCATGCGATGGACGCGGAGACGCTGTCGGCCATCGGCCGCGACGTCGAATGCGTCGTGCTGGCGCGCGCCGTCAAGTGGTTCGTCGAACACCGCATCCTGCAAAACGGCGACCGCACCGTCATCTTCAAATAACGATTCAGACTCAATGGCACTCAAGGCAACGATCTACAAGGCGGAACTGTCCATCGCGGACATGGACCGCAATTACTACGGCACCCACACGCTGACGCTGGCGCGCCATCCGTCCGAGACGGACGAACGCATGATGGTGCGGCTGCTGGCCTTCGCCATCCACGCCAACGACTCGCTGGCCTTCACCAAGGGCATGTTCGACGTCGAGGAACCGGACCTGTGGGACAAGGACCTGACCGACGCGATCCAGCTGTGGATCGAGGTGGGCCAGCCGGAAGAGCGCCGCATCCTGAAGGGTTGCGGGCGCTCCGAGCACGTCATCGTCTACTGCTACAGCACGGCCAGCCCGATCTGGTGGAAGAATATCGCGAACAAGGTCGAACGGGCCAAGAACCTGTCCGTCGTCAACCTGCCGGCCGAGGCCACCGAGGCGCTGGCGAAGATGGCGCAGCGCACGATGCAGCTGCAGTGCACGATCCAGGACGGCCAGATCTGGCTGACCGACGGCGTCGAGACCGTGCAGGTCGAGCGCGAAACCTGGAAGAGCGAGCGCTAGACTCCTCCGAAGGCCCGGTACAGCGCATTGCGCAGGTCGCGCGGGAACGTGCCGGACATGCCCTCGAACGACGTGTTGGTCATGCTGACAACGGCGAAGTCGCGCACCGGGTCGTAGCACCAGTAGTGGCCGTAGGCGCCGCCCCACTGGATCGTGCCCGGCTGCTGCGGCGTGTGCGTGGGGCCCGGGTCGCCCAGCACGGCGCCCAGGTAGCCGAAGCCCCAGCCGGCGCCTTGCGTGGCCGCGCCCGTGCCGGTGCGGTCCACGCGGGCGACGTCGAGGATGTCGCGGTGGCTGTCCCGCAGGGCCAGCACGAAACGCAGGAAGTCGGGCGCGCTGCCGGCCATGCCGGCGCCGCCGGACGGGTACGAGTCGGGATCGAAGATGCGGCGCGGCGCGAAGCGGGCGATGCCCACGCCGGAGCGCGTTGCCGCGTCCTCTTCCATCGGCCGCGGTTGCGGCTTGTCGTTCAGGTAGTGCACCACCAGCCGGTCCCGGTCGGCCACGCGAAAGCCCGTGTCGGCCATGCCCAGCGGGCCCGTCACGTATTGTTCCACCAGCGCCGGCAGGCCTTTGCCGCTGGCCACTTCCAGCACGCCGCCCAGCACGTCCATCGCCACCGAATAGCGCCAGCTGCTGCCGGGCGCGAACGCCAGCGGCACGGCCGCGATGCGGGCCAGGTTCTCGGCCAGCGACAGGCCCGGCTGGTCCAGTCCGGACGACACGCCGGCGCGCCGGTAGGGCCCGTCCTCCGTCTCGATGAACGCGTACGACAGCCCCGCCGTGTGGGTCAGCAGGTGGTGCAGCGTGATGTCGGGCACCGAGCCGTCGGGCAGGGCGGGGCGGAACGCCGGCAGCCAGTGCGCCACCGTGTCGTGCAGCTGCAGGAAGCCCTGGTCGATCAGGCGCAGCGCGGTGGCTGCGACCAGCGGCTTGGTCATCGACGCATACAGGAACAGCGCATCAAGCGTCATGGCCCGCCCGCCGTCGCGGTCTGCCCAGCCGGCAGTGCGCCGGTAGACGATCTCGCCGCCGCGCGCGGCCAGCACGACGGCGCCCACGATCTTGTGACGCTCGATGGCGCGGTCGATGACGATATCCGGATGGTCGGGCATGATAAGTCCTTTCGCTGAACCCGGCATCTTACCGCCTGCCCAGGCATTTTGCAGCAGGGAGCCGCGCGACACGCCGGCGGCGCAGGACTATAATCGCTGCCATGAAATCCCGCGCCCGCCGCCTGCTGCATGTCTGGATCGCCTGTTGCGCGATCCTGCTGAACGCGCTCGCGCCCGCCGTCTCCCATGCGCTGGCGCTGGCGGATGGCCGCCATGCCGGCCCGGCCTGGGAAATCTGCCGCAACGACGGCACCCGCCTGACGGGTCACGGCGTGCTGGACGAAGCCACGTTCCTGGCGCTGACGGACCGCCGCCGGCCGGCCCCGCCGCCAGGCGACGATGCCGCCGCGCCGATGACCGATTGCGGCTACTGCCTGGCCCATGCCGGCGCGTTGGGCCTGCCGCCCGCCGCGGCGTTGCCGCTGCCGTTCGCCGCCATGCCGGCCGCGCGGCCCTTCCTGTTCTACCACGCTCCCCGTCCGCTGGAGACCTGGGTGGCCGCGCATCCGCGCGGGCCGCCCGTTGACGCCTGATCTGTGTCCACGCTTTTCCACACATTTTCGGAGTCAACCATGAAGTCCATTTCCGTATTGCTCGCGGCCGTGCTGGCCGCTGCCGCCATCCCCGCCATCGCCCAGGTCACCGTGACCGAGCCGTGGGCCCGTGCCACCGTACCCGCCGCGAAATCGTCCGGCGCGTTCATGCGCCTGCAGTCGAAGCAGGACGCGCGCCTGGTCGGCGTGCGCAGTCCCGTGGCCGACATGGCCGAACTGCACCGCATGTCGATGGAGAACAACCGCATGTCGATGGCGCCCGTCGCGGCCATCGACCTCCCGGCCGGGAAGACCGTCGAACTGGCGTCCGGCGGCTACCACGTCATGCTGATGGGACTGAAGCGCCAGTTGAAGGAAGGCGAGAGCATTCCCGTCACGCTCGTGATCGAGTCGAAGGACAGCAAGCGCACGGATGTCGAGGTACAGGTGCCCGTGCGCCCGCTGACCTACAGTCCGCACGCCGGTCACTGACGGAGGTCCCATGCAAACGGATTACAAGTTTGCCGCCGCGGCGGCAAGGGCGGCGCTCGGCCTGACGTTCCTGGCGGTGGCGCCAGCGGGGGCCCAGGTGTTGAACGTCGTGCTGGTCAACGGCGGCCGGCCCACGTCGCTGCCGGCGCAGATCCCCACCACGATCGAGGGCATCACGGCGCAGCAGATCGAGGAGCGCATCAATGCCACCGACAGCGAGGATGCGCTGAAGTACCTGCCCAGCCTGAACGTGCGCAAGCGCTTCGCGGGCGACTACGACCATGCGGTACTGGCCAGCCGCGCTTCCGGCACGGGCAACAGCGCCCGCTCGCTGGTCTACGCGGATGGCATCCTGCTGTCCAACCTGCTGGGCAACGGCGCCACCTACACGCCGCGCTGGGGCATGGTGACGCCGGAGGAGATCGAGCGGGTGGACGTGCTGTACGGCCCGTTCTCGGCCGCGTACCCCGGCAACGCCGTGGGCGCGGTGGTCGACTACCAGACGCGCATGCCGCGCAAGCTGGAAGGGCACGTGCGGGTGAGCGGCTTCACGCAGCGGTTCAAGCAGTACGCCACGCGCGCCGACTACCGCGGCGCCCAGGGCAGCGCATCGCTGGGCGACCGCGCCGGCGCCTTCGCCTGGTGGGTGGACGTGTCGCGCCTGGACAGCGACGGCCAGCCGATCGGCTTCGCCAACAAGCCGCTCTCGGCCGGCACCGCGGCCGGCCCTGGCCCGGCCACGCCGGTCACGGGCGCGGTGGCGGACCGCAATCCGTCCGGGCGCGACTGGCTGATCCTGGGCGCGACCAACCAGGTGCGCACGGTGCAGGACCACGCCAAGGTCAAGCTGGCATACGACGTGTCGCCGGTACTGCGCGCCAGCTACACGCTGGGCTGGTGGCACAACGATGCCGAGCGGCGCAGCACGTCCTACCTGCGCGATGTGGCTGGCAATACCGTCACGAGCGGCACCATCGATGTGGACGGGCGGCGCTACCAACTGCTGCCGTCGGACTTCGCCCCCGCGCGCGGCGAGCTGGAACACGTGATGCACGGGCTGTCGCTGAAGCGCCATGCGAAAGATGTCTTCGACTGGGAGCTCGCCTACAGCCGCTACGACTACCGCAAGGACCGCGCGCGCACGGCCACCGATTTCGTCGCCGGACCGGATGCCAGGGGCGCCGGCAACGTCACGGACATGCACGGCAGCGGCTGGAACACGGTGGCGCTGAAGGGGACGTGGCGGCCCAACGCCGCGCACGTCGTCGACCTGGGCGTGCAGCGCGATGCGGCGCGGCTGCGCACGCGCGTCGTCAACAGCGCCGACTGGATCCGCGGCACGACGGGGCGGCCGGTGTCGACGTTCAATGGCCAGACTCGCCTGGAAGCCATGTATGGGCAGGACACCTGGCGCATCGACGACGCCTGGAAAGCCACGCTGGGTGCGCGGCTGGAACGCTGGCGCGCGTTCGGCGGCGAGATGTCGGCGGCCGGCGGCGGCCTGGTGCCGTTTGGTGCGCGCAGCGAGACGAGCTGGTCGCCCAAGGCGGCGCTGGCCTGGCGTGCCAGCGACGAGTGGACGCTCAAGGCATCGGCCGGCCGCGCCGTGCGCAACCCGACGGCCGCCGAGCTGTTCCAGGGCTCCATCGTCGACGAACGCATCGTCAACACGGACCCGAACCTGCGCGCGGAGCGCTCGTGGACGGGCGAGCTGACGGCCGAGCGAATCACGGGCAGCGGCAGCCTGCGTGCCACGCTGTTCCATGAGACGACGCGCGATGCGCTGTATTCGCAGCCGCTGACGGCCACCGTCAACACGGTGCAGAACGTGGGCCGGGTGCGCACCAACGGGCTGGAACTGGCGCAGCAGGCCGATGACCTGTGGCTGCGCGGGCTCTCGTTCAACAGCAGCCTGACGTATGCGGACTCGCGCATCGTGGCGAACGACGCCTTGCCGGCGTCGGTGGGCAAGCGCCAGCCGCGCGTGCCGCGCTGGCGCGCCACCGCGCTGGCCTCGTACCGCTTCGGCGAGCGCTGGACCGGCACCCTGGGCGCGCGCTACAGCGGGCGCCAGTACGGCACGCTGGACAACAGCGACCCGAACGGGCAGACCTACATGGGCGTATCGGACTACCTGGTGGCGGACCTGCGGCTGCGCTACCGCTTCGACGCGCACTGGAGCGGTGCGCTGGGGATCGACAACCTGGGCGGCGAGAAGTACTGGGCGTTCCACCCGTACACGCAGCGGACGGTGGTGGCCGAACTGAAGTTCGACCTTTGACGGCAGGGTAACCCTCGGCGTGCCGAAAAGGGCAGGCCCGCAACGGCGCAAGCGCTGCTGCGCGACCTGGAAAAGGGGGAAATCAGTCCGGCATCAGCGCGCGTCGCCGGCGCGGCGCACGGTGCCCGAGCCGGCAATCGAGCGGCTCACTTGCGGGTCGCCGTAATACGATACGGTGCCGGACCCGGCCACGCTGGCCGCCAGTGACTGGCGCGCCGTCACTGTCGCGTGACCGGAACCGGCCACGTCGGCTTCGACCTGGCGCGCCGCCAGGCGCGCAGCGTCGGCGTTGCCGGAGCCGGCCACCGACACCTCCAGCGTTTCGGCGTTGCCGGCGGCGCGCAGGTTGCCGCTGCCGGCCAGGTCGATCGATACGGCTTTCACTTCAATGGCGGTGGCGTCGATCGTGCCCGAGCCGGCCAGTTCCAGCGCCAGCCTGGCGCCACGCAGCTTGTCGGCGACGATGCTGCCGGAACCGGCCACGCCCAGGCTGTCGATCTCGCGTGCCGGTACGACGACCTTCAGGCGGCGCGTGTCGAGCTGCAGCTTCTTCTTCGTCGCGCGGATGTGCAGCACGCCGTTCTCGACGACCGTCTCGACCAGCGGCAGCACGTTGTCGTCCGCCTCGATGGTGATCGGGCCATCGCTGCCCGTGCGCACTTCCACGTTGCCGGCCAGCGCCAGCTCGACGCCATGGAAGCGGCCCACCTGGCGCGTCTCGTTGACGACCTTGCCGCTGCCCTGCACCTTGTCGCCGCCGATCAGCCAGCCCAGTGGCGACGCCTGCGGCGCCGCCAGCGGCACTAGCAGGGCGATGGCGGCGATCAGGCGGCGGGAAAGGGTCGTGGTCATGGCGGGCTCCGGTGCGATATGTCGATGGCTGTATCGTAGGACGGCACGGCGCGGCGCGCATGTGCCGTGCGACGGATTGCGCGCAACGTGGGACAGAATGCACTGTGGCGGCGCAGGCTGCGGCAGCCCCGCCACGGCGCCGCCTGCCGGTATTGCTGTAAGATGCGCGTCCCGTTACGAAAGTCACCCATGCTGATCATTACCATCAAACAGGGCAAGGAAAAAAGCCTGCTGTCCGGCGACCCCTGGATCTACCCGTCCGCGATCGACAAGGTCGACGGCAAGCCGCAGGAGCGCAATCGCCCCGGCGCGACCGCCATCGTGCAGTCGTCGGCGCGCCAGTTCCTGGCCCGCGCGGCCTACAACGCCAAGTCGCAGATCGCCGCGCGCGTATGGACGTTGCGCGAGGACGAGCCGGTGGACCATGCGATGATGAAGCGGCGCGTGCAGGCCGCCGTCGCCGCGCGTGCCGCCGCGCTCCGTGACGCCGACCCGCAGGCGCTGGTGCAATTGGTCGACGGCGAGAAGGACGGCTTGCCGGGCCTCGTCGTGCACAGCTACGGCGGGACGGCCGGCTACCTGGTCTGCCAGTTCAATGCCGGCGGCGTCGACCTGTGGAAGGTGCCGGTCGTGCAGGCGCTGCTGGCCGCGACAGGCTGCCCGAATGTCTACGAGCGCTGCGATCCGCTGCTGCGCAAGGGTGAGGGCCTGCTGGTCAAGCCGGGCGCGCTGGCCGGCGACGAGCCGCCGCAGCGGCTGCCGGTGCGCGATGGCAAGCGGGTGGTGGCGATGGATATCCGTACCGGGTTCGCGTACCCGAAATAACGCCGTGGCAGCTGGGGTTTGTCCCCGCAGGGACAGACCCGGAAGCTCGACCGGGCCGCCGGGGCGCATGCAAACTTCAGGGTCAGTCCCCGCAAGGGGACAGACCCTGGGCGGATCGGCCCACCAGGGGGCTTCCCCACTATTCCAGCGGCACCGACCGGTAACGGTTCACGTCCGCACTCGTCACCGGCGCCGCATTGTTGCCCCACGCGCTGCGCAGGTACGACACCACCTGCGCCACCTCCACGTCGTTCAACGCATGGCTGAACGGCGGCATGCCGTACGGGCGCGGATTGCCGCGCGTGCCGGGCGGGAAGCCGCCGTTCAGCACCAGCCGGATCGGGTTGGCCGCGTCCTGCATCGTCAGCGCGCGGTTGCCGGCCAGTGGCGGATAGGCCGGCGGCGCGCCGCGGCCATCCGCGCCATGGCATTCCGCGCAGTGCTTGTCGTACAGCCGCGCGCCCGCCTGCAGGAACGCCACCGCCTGCGGCGCGTTCGAGCGTTCGTACGGCGGCGCCGAGTCGCCCGTGCGCGGCAGCGACTTCAGGTACAGGGCCATTGCCTGCACATCGGCGGCGGACAAGTGCTGCAGGCTCTCGCGCACCACCTCGGCCATCGGCCCGAACACCGTGGCGCGCGGCGATACGCCCGTGTGCAGCAGTTGCGCGATGTCGCCCACGGCCCAGTCGCCCAGGCCCGCTTCCGCGTCCGACGTCAGCGCCGGCGCATACCAGCCCAGCACGGGCACGAGGCCGCCGGACAGTTCGCCGCCGCTGCCGCCCAGCGCATCGCGCGCGCTGTGGCATGCGCTGCAGTGGCCCAGGCCCTGCACCAGGTAGGCGCCACGGTTCCACTCGGCCGTCCTGGCCGGTTCCGGACGGAACGCCGCGGGACGGAAGTACAGCGCACGCCACGCTGCCAGTGCGACCTGGCTGTCGTACGGGAAGCGCAGCCGGTGCGGCGCGTTCGGCTGGCGTACCGGCGGGATGGTCTTGAAGTAGGCATACAGCGCATCCGAGTCGTCGCGCGTGACCAGCGTGTAGTTCGGGTAGGGGAAGGCGGGGTACAGCAGGCGGCCGTCGCGCGAGCGGCCGTTGTGCAGCGCGTGCCAGAAATCGTCCGCGCTCCACGCACCGATCCCCGTCGCCACGTCCGGCGTGATGTTGGGCGAGATGACGGCGCCGAACGGCGTCTGCAACGCCCGTCCGCCCGCATACTGCGCGCCGCCGCGCACCGTGTGGCAGGCCATGCAGTCGCCCGCGCGCGCCAGGTAGGCGCCACGTGCGACCTTGTCCGCCAGGGGCAGCGCCTGCGATGCCGCGCTGGGCGGCGGTCCCGCGTCATGACGGGGCCACAGCAGGCCCGCCAGGAGCGCCAGCAGCAGGGCGCCGACGGCCAATGTGAGCTTGGAACCTCGTCTCATGGCCGGCCGCCTTGCGCCGGCACGCCGCCGCAGGCCAGCGGCAGCGGCGCGGGCAGCGCGGTGGCGGGGCGGGCCGCGTCGTCCACCGGCTGGCTGGCCAGCCATGCCGACACGGCGGCCACGTCCTCCTCGGCCAGGCGGGCGGCGACGGTGGCCATGCAGTCGGGGGACTGGGCGCGTCGCACCTGGTTGCGCCAGGCGCCGAACTGCGCGTTGACATAGTCGCGCGGCAGGCCGACCAGGCCCGGGATGGCCGGTGCCACGCCCGTCAGCGCCTGGCCGTGACAGGCCACGCAGGCCGGCACCTTGCGGGCCGGGTCGCCGCGCAGCACCAGCGTGCGGCCCCGTTCGAGCTGGGCGGGCGTGGCGTTGACGGGCGGCTGCGGCAGGTGGGGCGGGTGCTGGTTGGCGAACCAGCTTGCGATCTCGCGCAGGTATGGGTCGGGCAGCTGGTCCACCATGTACGTCATCATCGGGAACTGGCGCCGGCCGTCGCGGAAGTTGCGCAGCTGGTTGTACAGGTAGCCCTCCGGCTTGCCGGCGATGCGGGGGAAGAAGGCGTCGTTGCGCGCGGGCGCCTGGTGACAGGCCAGGCAGGGCGCGAGACGCTGCTGCAGCGTGTCCGGCACCGGTGGCGCGGCGCCGGTGCGCGGCGCGAAGAGGAGGGCGGCCACCAGCAGTGGCAGGGACGACAACGGCAAACGATTCGCACCGGGCATGACGACTCCAGTCGGGAACAGCGTTGCGGGTATTACCTCTGTGCTACTGCGTCGCTACTACTCTTATGTCTGCACCGCGGCAGCCCTGGGCCGGCGCGGCGCCTTCGGTGCGCGCGGCGGGGGCAGCACGTTGCCCAGTGCCAGCCAGTGGCGGCAGATGCGCAGCGCCACCTGGGCGTCGTCGGCAGCGTACAGGATCTGCTTGTCCGTCAGCCGCGGCGCAGCCCAGTTGGTGGTCGAGACCTTCTTCGATTTGTGCAGGGCCTGGCCGAAGAACTTGGCGACGGCGCTTTTGGCGCCCAGGTCGTGCCGCTGGCCGGGCGTGCGCAGCGCCACGGCCAGGTCCACCACGCGTACGGGTTCGATGCCCAGCTTGGCGCGCACCCGGCGCATGTCGTCGGACAGGCCGAAGCCCACCTTCAGCGTGCCCTCGGCCTGCAGGATGGCCTGCAGCGCCGGCTGCACGGCCGACCAGTCGGCGCCGATGGGGAACAGCCAGGCGGCAGCGTCGGTGGCGAACTGCACGAGGTGCGGCCCATCCGAGTTCTGGCCCTTGACGAACGTGGGTTTGGATTCCGTGTCGAAGCCGATGATGTCGGCCGCGAGCAGCGCCTGCTGCGCCGCTTGCGCCTGGGCCGCCGTGTGCACGAGGTGCACGGCGGACAGGGCGATACCATGATAGGGCGGCAATGGCGGCAGGTCCTCGCTCGCCACGGCGGTATGGGCCAGCGCGGTCATCAACCCTTGCGGGAGAATTTCGCGGTCAGCTGTTCCAGTTTTTCCTGGCGCCGGCGGCCCGCTTCCTCGGCGGCGGCGGCTTCCCGCTCGGCCTTCTTGCGTTCGGCTTCCTTGCGGAAGCGTTCCTGCAGTGTGTCCTTGGCGTGCTTGCGGTGCACGTCGGTGACTTCGGCGCCCGTGCTGCCGTCCAGGTTGTAGCGGACCGTCGCCTTTTCCATCGTGCGCAGGTAGCGTTGCGAACCCGTGTGGATACCCAGCGCCGCGCGCATCAGCTTGCGGTCGACGCCCGGCATGGACGCCAGGATCTGCTTGTCGATGCCGATCGACAGCGGCAGGCAGTCGCGGAACGGCACGAACTGCTGCTGCAACTGCTTGAGCAGTGCGCGGGCGCTGGTGGCGCCGGCCGGGGCCGCGGCCGCGGTTGCCGTGGTACCTTCGGCAGCGGCTGCCGTGGTGCCTTCGGCGGCATCGGGTTGCGTCGACTGGTCGGACGCGGGGTTTTCCATGTCGGCGGTGGTCTCGGCAGACTGGGCGGTAAGGCTAGTGTTCATCGACTTCAAAGGTTAAGCAAGAGGCGCCAGCATACCACGCGGGCGCCTCGCGCGCGTTGCATTTTCCCCCATCATGGCATTTTTGCCAGGGCCGCGTGCCGCCGAAGTTGAAGTGGTCTCATGTGAAACACTCGTGAAACCGTGTATAATGACCGACGCACCAGAGTGATGGCGGTGCGGATTCAGTTTGGCAGAGTTTTTTGCATAGAGTTTTGCGCGGTCCCCCGCACGGGGTTTTCCGCATGCGGACGGATGGTCCGCCACTGCGCCGACATCGGCCGGGCATGTGCCCGCTCTTCTATTTGCTCTGAATCGTGACTGTTCCGGATTGAAGCCGCGTACCGGTATCGTGCCTGACATGATACCCCGGCGCGGCGCCCAAGCCCCAAGTTCATCGCTTGCGGGCTTTTTTCATTCCGGATGATCCCCAACTACGTACCAACGGGGCCGCATGTCGCGGCCGCGATGGATTGTTCACTTGCGCCGTGCCCTTCCCAAGGCAGGGCACAGAGAGATATTTGATGACGACGAAAACGCCGAAAACCTTAACGCTGTCCGCCAAAAAACCGCGCACCGAAGCGGCTCCGCTGGCTGTCCCTAAGACGACCTTATCTTATGTGATCGACAATGCGCAAGAGGCTGCCGGCAAAGTGACCGTCGTGAAGAAGACCCCGCGCGCGCGCCTCGTGGCCGTGCCGGGCGCCGAAGCCGTACCTGCCGCGCCTGCCGTCGAGGCGCAGGCCGCCGCCATGGCGGACGTGGCATCGGCCACCGTCGAAGCCACTCCGGGCACGCCCAAGGCACCGGTGGTGCGCGTGCGCAAGGCCAAGCTGGACAAGTCCGCCACCGCGGCCGCTGGCGATCCGGCACTGCCGCCAACGGCGCCCGCCGCCGTCAGCCAGGTGACCGACGCCGCCACGCTGGCGTCGATCGACACCTCTGGCTACCTGCTGCCTTCCGTGAAGGTACCGGGCCGCCGCGGCCGCAAGCCGAGCGAATTCACGCCCGAGAACGATGAAGTGGCGGCGCTCAATGCCGTCGAGCGCGCCGAACTGAAGGCCGCCTCGAAAGCGCGCGAGCGCAAGGCCAAGGGCCTGGACGCGCTGGGCAGCGAAGCGGGCATGTCGCAGGAAGACCTGGAAAAGCGCCGCCAGCAGTTCAAGAACCTGATCAACATGGGCAAGGAGCGCGGCTTCCTGACCTATGCGGAGATCAACGACCAGCTGCCGGAAAACATCGTCGATCCGGAAGCGATCGAAGGCATCATCGCCACGTTCAACGACATGGGCATCGCCGTCTACGAGCGCGCGCCCGACGCGGAAAGCCTGCTGCTGTCCGACAGCGTGGCCACGGCCGCCAGCGACGACGAAGTGGAAGCGGCCGCCGCGACGGCGCTGTCCACCGTCGATTCCGACTTCGGCCGCACGACCGACCCGGTCCGCATGTACATGCGCGAGATGGGCGCCGTGGCGCTGTTGACGCGTGAAGGCGAGATCGAGATCGCCAAGCGCATCGAGGAAGGCCTGCGCGACATGATCCAGGCGATCTCCGCGTGCCCGACCACGATCGGCGAGATCGTGGCCCTGGCCGAGAAGATCGAAAGCGACGAGATGAAGGTCGACGACGTCGTCGACGGCTTCGTCGATCCGGAAGAGACCTCGGCGCCGGTGGCGCCGGCCCGCGCCGTCGCCAGCGACGACGACGAGGATGAAGAGCTGGAAGAGGAAGAGGAAGTCGATGGCGACGCCAATGGCGGCGCGGCCGGCTTCTCGACCGAACAGCTGGCGCAGCTGAAGTCGGACGCGCTGGAGCGCTTCGCCGTCATCTCGGCGCAGTACGACAAGATGCGCAAGGCCGGCTACGGCAGCGCCGCCTACCAGAAGGCCCAGGGCATCATCTCGGCCGAGCTGCTGTCGATCCGCTTCACGGCCAAGGTCGTGGAAAAGCTGTGCGACACGCTGCGCGGCCAGATGGAGCAGGTGCGTTCGATCGAGCGCGCCGTGCTGGAGCTGTGCGTGAACCGCTGCGGCATGCCGCGCGCGCACTTCATCAAGGTCTTCCCGGGCAACGAGTGCAACCTGGAGTGGGTCGACGGCGAAGTGGACGCGGGCCACCCGTACAGCATCGTCCTGGGCCGCAATGTCCCCGCCATCAAGGAACTGCAGAACAAGATGATCGACCTGCAGGAACGCGTGGCGCTGCCGCTGGCCGACCTGCGCAAGATCAACAAGCAGATGGCTGCCGGCGAGAAGCGCGCCCGTCACGCCAAGCGCGAAATGACGGTGGCCAACCTGCGCCTGGTGATCTCGATCGCGAAGAAGTACATCAACCGCGGCCTGCAGTTCCTCGACTTGATCCAGGAAGGCAATATCGGCCTGTTGAAGGCGGTGGACAAGTTCGAATACCGCCGCGGCTACAAGTTCTCCACGTACGCCACGTGGTGGATCCGCCAGGCCATCACGCGTTCGATCGCCGACATGGCGCGCACGATCCGCGTGCCGGTGCACATGATCGAGACGATCAACAAGATGAACCGCATCAGCCGCCAGATCATGCAGGAGACGGGCAGCGAACCGGACATGGCGACCCTGGCCGTCAAGATGGAGATGCCCGAATCGAAGGTGCGCGAGATCATGAAGATCGCCAAGGAGCCGATTTCGATGGAAACGCCGATGGGCGAGGACGGCGATTCGCAGCTGGGCGACTTCATCGAGGACAACACCACCCTGGCCCCGCTGGACGCGGCGCTGCACGCGTCGATGCGCAACGTGATCAAGGAGGTGCTGGACTCGCTGACGCCGCGCGAAGCCAAGGTGCTGCGCATGCGCTACGGCGTCGAGATGTCGAACGACCACACGCTGGAAGAAGTGGGCAAGCAGTTCGACGTGACGCGCGAGCGGATCCGCCAGATCGAAGCCAAGGCGATGAGCAAGCTGCGCCAGCCGTCCCGTTCGGACAAGCTGAAGACCTTCCTGACCCAGAACTGATCCTGCAGCACCGATCATTCCGCACCGGGCCAAAACCCGGGACAGACCCCTGTTTTGAGGAATCTTTCTTCAAAACCAGGGTCTGTCCCGGGTTTTTTTTGCGTTATCATTTCCGCCATATTGGAGGAAAGATGAAAGCATGTATCGTGGGCGCGGGCGCCATCGGCGGATTCATCGGCACGCGGCTGGCGGCCAGCGGCATTGCCACCAGTGCGCTGGCGCGCGGCGCCACCTTGGCGGCGCTGCGTGAGCATGGCTGGCGCCTGAACGAAGGTGGTGTGCTGCTGCAGGCGCCGGCCATTGCGGCGCAGGATGCGGCGGAGCTGGGCGTGCAGGACCTCGTCGTCATCGCCGTCAAGGGCCCGGCGCTGCCGGCCGTGGCGCAGGCCATCGGGCCGCTGCTGGGCGAGCACACGGTGGTGCTGCCGGCCATGAACGGGGTGCCGTGGTGGTTTGCCGAGGGACCGGGCGCGGTGCCTGGCGGGCCTTTGGCGAGCGTCGATCCGGGTGGGCGCATCGCCGCCGCGATCCCGGCCGTGCTGGTGCTGGGCTGCGTCGTGCATGCGTCGACGTCCACGCCCGAGCCTGGCCTCGTACATCACAAGATGGGCCATGGCCTGATCGTCGGCGAGCCCGATGGCGGCGAGTCGGCGCGCGCCCGCGGCGTGGTGGCGGTGCTGGCCGATGCCGGCTTCAACGTCACGCTGTCGGCGCGTATCCGCTACGACATCTGGTACAAGCTGTGGGGGAACATGACGATCAACCCCGTCTCGGCGATCACGGGCGCGACGGCGGACCGGCTGCTGGACGACCCGCTGGTGGCAGCGTTCTGCCTGGCCGCGATGCGCGAGGCGGCGGCGATCGGCGCACGGATCGGTTGCGCCATCGACGAGACGCCGGAAGACCGCCAGCTGGTGACGAGGAAACTGGGCGCGTTCCGCACGTCGATGCTGCAGGACGTGGAGGCGGGCCGGCCCATCGAACTGGACAGCATCGTCGGCGCGGCGCGCGAGATCGGCCAGCGGGTCGGCCTGGCCACGCCGAACATCGATGCGCTGCTGGGCCTCACGCGCCTGTTCGCCCGCACGCGCGGGTTGTATCCGGACGCGTAGGCCTCAGACCTTGCGCACGAATTCCGACTTCAGGCTCATGGCACCGAAGCCGTCGATCTTGCAGTCGATGTCGTGGTCGCCGTCCACCAGGCGGATGTTCTTCACCTTGGTGCCCTGCTTGATGACGCCGCCGGAGCCCCTGGGCTTGAGGTCCTTGATGACGGTGACGGTGTCGCCGTCCTGCAGCACGTTGCCGGCCGCGTCGCGGTACACCCGCGCCGCGTCAGGTGCCGCCTCGGCCCCGGCCGACCACTCGTGCGCGCACTCGGGGCAGACCAGGCCGGCGCCGTCCTCGTACGAGAATTCGGAACCGCATTGCGGGCAGGGGGCAGGGTGCTCATGATGAAACCTTGGGAAAAACCGGAAAGTATACTGCATGGTCGACTCGTCTCCTGAAGCCGCCGCGCCCGACAATCCAGTCTGGACCGCACTCGCCGGCAGCCAGCGCCACCTGGCCCATGCGCTGGGAGACATGCTGCGCTTCCCCGCGGACGTGGCGCCGTTCTGCGCCGTGCCGGAAGAGGGCACGTTCGTGCCGTCCACCGACCTGGAATACCTGACGGAAGACGCCTATTTCCTGGGCGCGCTGCCCACGGTGCCAGCCGGGTGGGAGCTGCGCGAGTTGTCGACTGTGACGCAGATGGTGTACACCGGCGCTCCCGTCGCGGCACCGCCCGCGGCCGGCGTGACGGTGCTCGACGCGCTCGACCCGGCCATGCAGGAACTCACGGCGCTGGCGTTCCCCGGCTACTTCCGCGCCCGCACCGGCATCATGGGCCGCTATGTCGGCATCCGCGACGGCGACCAGCTGGTGGCACTGGCGGGCGAGCGGATGGATTTTGGCTCTTCGCGCGAAGTCTCGGCCGTCTGCACGCATCCGGACCATGCGGGACAGGGGTATGCGCGGCTGCTGATACAGCATGTCATGCATGGCATGCAGGAGCAGGGCGTGACGCCGATGCTGCACGTCGGCAGCGGCAATGCGCGGGCGATCGCGCTGTATGAGGCGCTGGGGTTCGTGCGGGTGCGGCAGCTGCGGCATGCGCGGCTTCAGACCCGCGGATAACTGCCGCAGGCAATCTTGCACCCAACAGCAAGGGCCGGGGTCAGACCCACCGGGTCTGACCCCGGATGTCGGTCTTGGGGTGCGGGAGGTGCCAGCAGCCGGCCATCGTCCTCACCCGGTCAAGCGGCTCAGTCGCCGGCCTTGATGCCGCCGAGGCCCGAAGCGGACTTGTTCAGCACCTTCGGGTGGCCGTAGTACACCACGTTGCCCAGGCCGCGCACGACGGCATTGAGCGTCTGGCTGGCGTGCACCGACACTTCGCCGATGCCCTCGAAGTTGACGTCCGACCGTTCGGCCTGCAGGGCTTTCGTGTCGACGTGGCCCACGCCCTGCGCCTTCAGGCGCAGCCATTTGGTCCTGCCCTTGGCAGTCAGCTCGCCGGCGCCCTGGAATTGCAGGTCGATGCGTTCCTCGTTGATCCCGTCGATGGCGACGTCGCCGGCCCCTTCGACCATGCACTTGACGAGATTCGGCATCGTCACGACGATCTTGCCGGTGTCGGACGTCTTGTTGGCCTTGCCCGGATAGTCGATCAGCAGTTCGCCATCCCTGACGGTGGTGCGCAGCTTGCCGATGAATTCGTCGTTACCGCTGACCTTGACCGACTGCGCCTTGCCCGCGTGGATCTCGATGTCGATCGGACCCTTGATGGCGATGGCGCGGAACGCGGCCAGCGTGCGGTTGTCGTCGGCCGCGTGGGCGGCAGGGAGGCCGGAGGCGAGCAGGGCAGCGGCGGAAAATGCGGCGAACAGACGAACCATCGGATTACCTTTTGTCCATGTTGATAATTGGGCAGCAATGCCAGGGCAGCATGATTCTACGTCGCTGCGCCGCTGGGTGGACGAAAAAAAAGCGGACCCGCAGGTCCGCTTCAACATCGATACAACAACGGTTCATCAGCCCGTATTGCGCAACCCGGCCGCCACCCCATTGATCGACAAATGGATCCCCCGATGCACGCGCGGGTCCGCCTTGTCCGGCTGGGCCGACAGTGCGCGGTGGCGCTTGATCAGCTCGACCTGCAAGTGGTTCAGCGGGTCCAGGTAAGCGAAGCGGTTGGTGATCGAGCGCGCCAGCAGCGGATTGCCGACCAGGCGTTCGGACGTGCCCGTGATCGTCTCCAGGCATTCGAGCGTGTGGCGGTACTCGTCGCAGATGCGGCGGAAGATGCGCTCGCGCAGTTCTTCGTCCGCCACCAGCTCGGCGTAGCGCGACGCGATCGCCAGGTCGGTTTTCGCCAGCACCATGTCCATGTTCGACAAGAGCGTGGCGAAGAACGGCCAGTGCGCGTGCATGTCGCGCAGTTGGGCGATCCGCTCCGAGCGGTCGCCCGCGGCGATCCACTGGCCGATGGCGCTGCCGAAGCCGAACCAGCCCGGCAGCAGCAGGCGACACTGGCCCCACGAGAAGCCCCACGGAATCGCGCGCAGGTCCTCGATGCGCTTGGTCGACTTGCGCGAGGCCGGGCGCGAGCCCAGGTTCAGCTCCGCGATCTCGGCGATCGGCGTGGCGGCAAAGAAGTAGTCGGTGAAGCCGGGCGTTTCGTACACCAGGTTGCGGTAGGCCTTGTATGCCAGGTCGGAGATCTCCGCCATCACGGCTTCGAAGCCTGCCAGCTGTTCCTTCTGCGCCGCTTCGGCCGGCGGCGGCAGCAGGCTGGCCTCCAGGGTGGCGGCGACCAGCAGCTCCAGGTTGCGCCGGCCGATCTCCGCGTTGGAGAACTTCGACGCGATGATCTCGCCCTGTTCGGTCAGGCGGATCTGGCCGTTGACGGTGCCTTTCGGCTGCGCCAGGACGGCCTCGTAGCTCGGGCCGCCGCCACGACCGACCGTGCCGCCGCGGCCATGGAACAGGCGCAGCTTGACGCCGGCCTTGCCGAACACGTCGATCAACGCGATCTCGGCCTTGTACAGCTCCCAGTTCGACGTCAGGAAGCCGCCGTCCTTGTTCGAGTCCGAGTAGCCCAGCATGACTTCCTGGATGCGGCCCTGGCGCTCGATCAGTTGCTGCACCAGCGGCAGCGCCATCACCTCGGCCATGATGCCGGCCGCGCGTTGCAGGTCGGGGATCGTCTCGAACAGCGGGATCACCATCAGGTCGGCCGTGGCATTGCCGTCGGCGTCCTGGCGCAGCAGCCCCGTTTCCTGCTGCAGCACCAGCACTTCCAGCAGGTCCGACACCGTTTCCGTGTGCGAGATGATGTAGTTGCGGATGGCGCGCGCGCCGTAGCGCTGGCGGATCTCGCGGGCGGCGCGGAAGATCGACAGTTCCGATTGCGTCTCCGGCGTGTACTCGATGTAGGGCGAATACAGCAGGCGCGGTTGCGCCAGTTCGGCCAGCAGCAGCTTGACTTTCGCATCCTCGTCCAGGCTCGCGTAGGCGGGTTCGCCGCCGGCCCGGGCGAACAGCTCGGCCAGCACGCGCTCGTGCACGTCGGACGACTGGCGCATGTCCAGCGACGCCAGGTGGAAGCCGAATACGTCGGCCGCGCGTTTCAACGTCGTCAGGCGCGGACGCGCCAGCATGCCGCCGTGGTTGGCGTCCAGCGAATCGACCAGCACCTGCAGGTCGGTCGAGAACGCGGCCGCGTCGTCGTACGGCTCCGCATGGCCCACTTCCTTGCGCAGGATGTTGGCCGCGCCCAGCGCGCGCGCCGTGGCGGCCAGGCGGGCGTAGATGCCGATCAGCGCGCGGCGGTAGGGCTCGTCGGCGCGGTGGTCGGACTGGTCCGGCGAAGCGTCCGCCAGTGCCTGCAGCGCGGGGCTGCAGCCGACCATCAGCGTGGAGACCGACAGGTCGGCGCCCAGCGCATGCGCCTCGTCCAGGTAGAAGTCGATGATCGTCGTTGCGTGGCGCGTCAGCGCGTGCTGCATGGTGCCCGCGTTGACGTTCGGGTTGCCGTCGCGGTCGCCGCCGATCCAGCTGCCCATCTGCAGGTACGGCGCCGGGATCTGCGACGGTTTCTCATGGCCGTACTGGGCCGCGATGTCTTCCTCGATGTCGTCGTACAGGCCCGGCACCTCGCGCAGGAACGTGATGCGGTAGTAGGACAGGGCGTTTTCGATCTCGTCGGCCACCGTCAGCTTGGTGTAGCGCAGCATGCGCGTCTGCCACAAGGTGGCGATGCGCACGCGCAGCATGTGCAGGTTGGCGGCGCGCTCGCGCGGGGTCAGGGGCAGGTCGCGTTCGGCCAGCAGGCGGGCGATGTCGTGCTCCGCGTCCAGGATCGACTTGCGCTGCACCTCGGTCGGGTGGGCCGTCAAGACGGGGGAGATCAGCGCGTCGTGGAAGAAGCCGTCCACCGTTTCCTTGTCCACGCCCGCATCCTTCAGCTTGGCCAGCGCGTAGCCGATGCTGCCGCGCTGGGCCTTCGAGCCGGCCAGCAGGTGGGCGCGGCGGCGGCGGATGTGGTGCTGGTCCTCGGCGATATTGGCCAGGTGCGAGAAGTAGGAGAACGCGCGCACGACGGTGATGGTTTGCTCGCGCGTCAGGATCTTCAGCATGCCGTCCAGTTCCTTGGCCGCGCCCGCGTCGGCCTCGCGGCGGAAGCGCACGGCCGTCTGGCGGATCGTCTCGACGACGGCGAAGACTTCCTCGCCTTCCTGTTCGCGCAGCACGTCGCCCAGCAGGCGGCCCAGCAGGCGGATGTCTTCCTTCAGCGGCGCGTCCTTGTCGTCGGCCGGGGTGCCGCCTTGTTCGATCGTTGATTCCGGGAGTTGTTCGTCTGTCGCACTAGCAAAATTTACCATAGTTGTTTCAGCAATGATGATGGGTGGCGGTGCAAAGGCTTTTGGCCCACAGGCTGCAGGAAAGCGCATGCTAAAATTTGTGGTCTTGAAGCATGCACGGGTAACTGGCAAACGCCGGTTGGCGTCGGCAACAGCGAAACTCGGTTTGATGCTTGGTTCTACTACTCAGTTTGTAACTCGTTGGTACCTCAGTTGGAAAGTCCCGTTTTGAATACATCGGAAAACGCAGTGCAAATCCCTTCCAGACTGGTGATCGCGTCGCGCGAAAGCCGGCTGGCCATGTGGCAGGCCGAACACGTCCGCGCGCGCTTGCAATTATTATATCCGCAGTGCGCCGTCGAGATTCTCGGCATGACGACGCGGGGCGACCAGATCCTCGACCGCAGCCTGTCCAAGGTCGGCGGCAAGGGCCTGTTCGTCAAGGAGCTGGAAGTGGCGATGGCCGACGGCCGCGCCGACCTGGCCGTGCATTCGCTCAAGGACGTGCCGATGGACTTGCCGGAAGGCTTCGCGCTGGCCGCCGTACTGGAACGCGAGGACCCGCGCGATGCCTTCGTGTCGAACGATTTCGGCGCGCTGGACGCGCTGCCCGCCGGCGCCGTGGTCGGCACCAGCAGCCTGCGCCGCCAGTCGCTGATCGCCGCGCGCTATCCGCACCTGGTCGTCAAGCCGCTGCGCGGCAACCTGGACACCCGCCTGGGCAAGCTCGATCGGGGCGACTACGCGGCCATCATCCTGGCGGCCGCCGGCCTGAAACGCCTCGGCCTGGAAAGCCGCATCCGCGCGCTGCTGGAGCCGGCCGTCAGCCTGCCGGCGGCGGGGCAGGGCGCAATGGCGATCGAGATCGCCCATACGGACACGCCGCGGGCCGACGGCGTCGACCTGCTGGCGCTGCTGGCGCCCCTGAACGACGTCGCCACCAGCCAGGCCGTGACGGCCGAGCGGCGCGTGTCGAAGGTGTTCGGCGGCAGCTGCCAGGTGCCGCTGGCGGCCTATGCGACGATCACGGAAGGCACGATGCACCTGCGCGCGATGGTCGCCACGCCGGACGGCAAGCGCATTGCCAGCGCCGAAGTACAGGGGCCCGCCGTGGATGCCACCCAGCTGGGCGACCAGGTGGCCGACAAGCTGCGCGCGCAGGATGCGCTGGCCATTCTCGCGGAGGCGAAAGCGGCCGCCGACGGCGCCGCCTGAGGATGCCGGGCGCCGTCGTCATCACCCGGCCGCTGGCCCAGGCACTGCCGCTGGCCGAACAGGTGCGCGCCATCGGCCGCGCCGCCGAGGTGCTGCCGCTGCTGGAGATCGTGCCGCTGGCCGACCAGCCGGCGCTGGCCGCCGCCCTGGCGCGGCTGCAGGACTACGCCCTGGTCGCCTTCGTGTCGCCCAATGCCATCGATGCCGCGTTTGCCCATATCGCCGCGTGGCCGCCCGGTGTCACGCTGGCCGTGCTGGGCGAGGGCAGCCGCGCCGCGCTGGCCGCGCACGGCATCACGCCGGCCGATGTCGCCATCGTCAGCCCGGCGGACACCGCCAACAGCGATTCCGAACACCTGCTGCAAACGCTCGACCTGGCGGCGCTGCGGGGCCGCCGCGTGCTGATCGTGCGCGGCGAGTCCGGCCGCGAGCTGATGGCCGACGGCCTGCGCGCGGCCGGGGCCCACGTCACGACGATCGCCGCCTACCGCCGCAGCGTGCCCGCGCTGACGCCGGCGCTGGCCGACCGGCTGGCGCGGCTGCTGGCCGTTCCCAACGACTGGGTGATCACGAGTTCGGAAGCCCTGCGCGGCCTGCTGCAACTGCTGGCGGCCGTGCCGGGCGATGACCTTGTTGCAAAGATGCAACAACAGCAACTGATCGTGCCGCACGCCCGCATCGCCGCAACGGCGCATGAACTGGGCCTTACACGCGTAACGCTGACAGGATCCGGCGACGAGCGCCTGCTCGCCGCGTTACAATCTACGCCATGAACGAATTACCTACTGTTTCTCATCCCGCCGAGCCGGGTTCGCCGGCCAGCGGCGCCGCCAGCCCGCCGGTCGCGCCCCCGTCAGTCCGCCACCGCCACCGCTGCCGCCCACCGGCGCGCCGCTGGGCACGGTGCTGAAGCGTCCGATGACGATCGCCGTCATCGCGCTGTCCGTTCTGCTGGCCGCGCAGGCGATCAGCACGAGCCGCCAGATCCGCCATCTGCGCGAAGAGATGGCGAGCCGCCTGCAGAAAAGCGACGCGACCACGACGGAGGCGGCGCAACTGGTGCGCGCCACGCAGGAAGCGACGAAGGAGCTGCAAGTGAAGGTGGGCGTGCTGGAAGGCCGGCAGCAGGAGGCCCAGGCGCAGCAGCTCGCCCTGGAGCAGCTGTACAACGACATGTCGAAGAACCGCGACGAGTGGGCGCTGGCCGAGATCGAGCAGGTGCTGTCAACCGCCAGCCAGCAGCTGCAACTGGCCGGTAACGTGCCGGGCGCGCTGATCGCATTGCAGAACGCGGACCGCAGCCTGTCCCGTTCCGACAAGCCCCAGTTCATCACGATCCGCCGCGCCATCGCGCGCGATACGGAGAAGCTGAAAGGGCTGCCGTCGGTGGATTCGGTCGGCCTGGCCGTCCGCCTGGACAACGTGATCGCACAGGTCGACGCGCTGCCGATGCTGGCCGATGCGAAGCCGACGCTGCCGGCGGCGCCGCGGAAGGCGGCCGCCGGTCGCAAGGGGGCGCGCGAGGAAGCGCCGGCACCCGTTGAACCGGTGCAGGACACGTGGCTGACGCGCGTGCACGGCGTCTGGAGCGGCTGGACGGGCGAGATGTGGACCGACGTGCGCCAGCTGCTGCGCGTGCGCACGGTGGAGCATCCGGAAGCGATGATGCTGGCGCCGGAGCACGCCTATTTCCTGCGCGAGAACCTCAAGCTGCGCCTGCTGAACGCGCGCATGGCCCTGCTGTCGCGCAACGAGGCCGCGTTCCGCGCCGACCTGCTGGCCGCGCAGGAATCGCTGGTGCGCTACTTCGACACGCGCGCCGCGCAGACGCAACGGGTACAGGCGCTGCTGCGCCAGGTACAAGGCAGCAACCTCGCCATCGAGATGCCGACCCTGGCCGACAGCCTGAACGCCGTGCGCAACTACAAAGCGAAGCCCTGACCCATGCGTTTCTTCCTCTGGTTACTCGCACTGATGGCGGCCGCCATCGGCATTGCCGTGACGGCGCGCTTCAATCCCGGCAACGTGGTGCTGTTCTATCCGCCGTACCGGATCGACCTGTCGCTCAACTTCTTCGTCGTGCTGATGGCGGCGCTGTTCCTGCTGCTGTATGCCGTCGTGCGTGCCGTGCGCGCCACCATGCGCATGCCGGCGCGGGTGGCGGAGTACCGCCAGCGCAAGCGTGAACGGGACGGCAACAAGGGCCTGCGCGATGCGTTGAAGGCCCTGTTCGAAGGCCGCTTCGGCCATGCGGAAAAGGCCGCGCTGCGCGCCGCCGAGCTGCCGGAGAACGCCGGCGTGGCCGCGCTGATCGGCGCCCGCGCCGCCCATCGCATGCGCCAGCACGCGCGGCGCGATCAATGGATCGCCCGCATCGCCGACGATCCGGCCATGAAGACGGCGCGGCTGATGACGATGACGGAGCTGCTGGTCGACGACCACCAGCCGGAAGCGGCGCTGGCCGCCGTGCGCGAACTGAACGCCAGCGGCACGCGCCACATCCATGCGCTGCAATGGTCGCTGAAGGCCGAACAGCAAGCCAAGAACTGGCCCGAAGTGCTGCGCCTGGTGCGTTCGCTCGACAAGCACAAGGCGCTGCACCCGGCCCTGTCGGCGCGGCTGCGCGAGCTGGCCTACAACGACCTCCTGTCCGACAAGACCCACGATGCGGAATCGCTGATGCGGGTGTGGTCGACGATTCCGTCGAACGACCGCGTCAAGCCCGTGGTGGCATGCCGCGCCGCGACGGCGCTGAACGGGCGCGGCCTGCACGACGAGGCGCGCCTGGTGGCCGAGGAATCGCTGAAGGCGAACTGGGACGAGCGCGTCATCCGCGCCTACCGCGATGCGGCGGCGCCGGCGGGGTCCGCCGCGCTGCTGGCCCAGATCGAGCATTGCGAGGCCTGGCTGCTGGAACGACCCAACGATGCCGAGCTGGCGCTGACCCTGGGCTCCCTGTGCCTGAAGCAGAAGCTGTGGGGCAAGGCGCAACGTTACCTGGAGCAGGCGCTGTCCGATGCCACCGAGCCGCCGATGGTGCGCGAGGCGCATCTGAAGCTGGCGCAGCTGCACGAAGCACTGCAGCAGCCTGAAGCGGCGGCCAGCCATTACCGGCAGTGCGCTCTCGCGACGATCCTCTGATTGCGTTGAACTTCGGGCCCGCCTTGCGGGCCTTTTTTTCAACCTGTCCCCGGTGCCTCAAACTGCGCCGGGCGGCTATAATTGCGCGGTTTGCACGATAGTGTTTGTACAACTGAACTGAATTACCGAGGAAAACCATGAGCCTGAACAAAGTGTCCGCCGGCCGCGATGTGCCGAACGATTTCAACGTCATCATCGAAATCCCGATGAACGCCGATCCGATCAAGTACGAAGTGGACAAGGAGTCGGGCGCGATCTTCGTCGACCGCTTCATGGGCACCGCGATGCACTACCCGTGCAACTACGGCTACGTGCCGAACACGCTGTCGGCCGACGGCGACCCGGTCGACGTGCTGGTCATCACGCCGTTCCCGCTGATCCCTGGTGTCGTGGTGCGCTGCCGCGCCATCGGCGTGCTGAAGATGACGGACGAAGCGGGCCAGGATGCGAAAGTGCTGGCGGTACCGGTCGACAAGGTCCTGCCGATCTACAAGCACTGGCAGAAGCCGGAAGACCTGCAGGACCTGCGCCTGCAGCAGATCCAGCACTTCTTCGAGCACTACAAGGACCTGGAGCCGGGCAAGTGGGTCAAGGTCGACGGCTGGGAAGGCCCGGAAGCGGCCAAGCAGGAAATCCTGGACGGCGTCGCCGCCTACGGCAAACAGGACGCCTGAGTCCTTCAAGCAGCATCGCCCCAAGGGGCATGAAGCGGCCGGTTGGCCGCTTTTTTTGTCCCGATTTTTCAACAACAAAACAGGGGGCAGTCTCCGATGCCGATTTTCGGTAGTTGATGCGCAACTTGGAATCGGAGGCTGTCCTTGATCGGCTCGATTTGCCTTGTGATATTGGCATAATAACGACCTCGGGGCGAAGCGATGCGACTCCTGAGTGTCTACATGTAATGACTACCAACGCAGGAATGACGCCAGCGGGACTATTGCGATGACGGACAACCTCGGCCGGCGCCAGCAGGCCACGATCAAGGCAGGCGCCCCCGTCTCTTTGATCGCCGGCACCATCGAGAGCCAGCGCGTCCTGCCCGGATACCGCGGCTTCATGCTGAAATTGAGCCAGTGTGCCGTCGCTGTGCGCTTTAGTCCGGAACGCAACAAGCTGTATGACGTCGCACTGGCCGCCGACAAGTGCGGCCTCGTGCCGGTCACCATGGCAAGGGCCTGCCGCCTCCTGGCGCAGGCCTGGATGGTGCGCGCTGGCGAAGGCATCTGCATCGATCCGGCCCAGGCGATTGCGCTGCCGACGCAGGCTGTCAAGGCTGCCGGCGAAGGGGCAGGAGCGGTTCTGTGCGTTCCTGGCAAAGGCGCTGCCGCGTGCCTTCTCGATCTCGCCGAACGGCTACTCCTTGTCCGTCAGCGGTACTCAGCCGGACGACAAGCGCTACCCGGCCGACCCGGTCCAGCGCGCGCTGCAGATGTGCCGCGAGTTCGCCGGTCGCGACTGCGAGCTGTACTTACTCGACGATCGCATTGTGTTCCACGGTCCGCAAGGCGCGGCAAGGACCGTGGCCCAGTAAGGTTCGGCCCGCACGTCAGCAGGACGACAGCAATACCTTGCGCATTCTTCGGATCACCAGCTGGGGCCCAGTGCATACAAGCGCCCCGCTGCGCACGACGATCGTGACGTCGCTGTCACCCCAGCGCAGCCAGGCAGGCAGTTTTTGACCAAATCGTTTCTCCTGGCCTACCCGTTCTTGCTCGGTGTACAAGCAATCCTTCAAGACCTTCTCGATTTCGGCCTTTTCCGAGCCCACTGCCCCACGAATCGAAAACTGCGCCTTGGTTGCAAACAGGAGTGACCAGGCCCCTCCAAATGCTCCCCAGGCTAGAGTTTCTGGAATGAGCCGGGGGTCGCCGACGAGCCATATCACCATTGCCACGGCGCTCAATGCTGCACCCATTACTCCGCCCCATGAAATGACCTGGCTCCAAGATTGGAATAAGATGAGATACCGCCAAGCTGGATCGGGAAGCGTGACACGTGATATACGCGGGGAAGCTCCATTCATTTTTTCCTCCTTCAAAATAGTGAGCAGGTACCTGAGTACCTGCTCATAGAAGTTTATGCTGACGGGTGCTTGCTATTCCAATAATAGCAAGCCGCCGTGCTGATCATAGCGCCGGCGATGGCACCCAGAGGACCAGCAGCCGAGCCCATAGTGGCTCCGAATCGAGCGGCAGCGAGGTAAGCGCCGATTTGAGCACCTCCAGTTATAGTGGCCGCGTTTACGACCGTCCTAGTCGCGCTACCACCGGAAACACATTCGATCTCATCATTGTTCAGCGTATGCATAATTTCTCCTAGACGTTAATCATGAAAAGTGAGTTGGCTCTTGGGGCACATCAACTGTTACACCGGTAGGTCTCAGTTGCGTGTGATTAGCATGTTACGTAAAGTAGCATATCGAGTGATGACAAAAATCAACCAAAGTTGACAGTAAGATACTCCGAAATCTGGCGGATGCGGAGCCAATTGGCGCTATTTCGTAATTGCGGTTTCGACGCCTCTAGAGGTTCGGAAAGGAGGGGCGTATGCCCAGCGGTAAGTTGATGTAGATCACGCCGCATGCACATCGCGCTTTTCCCGGCGATTTGCTTGGTAGCATCTTCTGCGATGATTTCATCGGATGTATATCTGAACCCATACGGCGGTAAGTACCTGCCGATCTATATTCTTAGCTCGAGTACACTTTTTCTCAACCGTACACATCGATAAAACGCGCATAGCAATGACGACGTCACCTTCAGTATCGCCTCTGTTTCGTACCCAAGCCATCGACCGGTCACGTTCGAGACAATACGGTGCGATCATGTTGGCCCGGCCCGTCAGCTTTCTCTTATTGACTTGCCTATTTGTCGCTATCGCCACGGCGGTAATCATTTTCTTTACATGGTTCTCGGTAGCGCGCAAGGCTCAAGTGCCAGGAGTCCTGGTGCCAGTTCAAGGCCTCATCAGGATTATTCCGCCCCATGGCGGGGTCGTAACGGAGATGATGGCGCGCGAAGGGAGCGTGGTCGAAAAGGGAGAGGTACTCGTCGTCCTGAGCAATGAACGTGCAAGTGAAGGCGTAAAGAGTGCAGAGCAAAGGATTTCGGCGTTGCTTAAAGCTCGGCGGACGAGCTTTCGCAATGAGCAGCAGCAATCGCGGCGGCAGTCATCCCAACATGGTGCGGATTTACGTCGACGGATGGCGGACTCGGAGTCCGAAATTCGTCGCATTAGCGATCAGGTGGCATTACAGGAGCGGAGAATAGCGCTCGTGGACGCAGCAGTGCGCCGATACGAGAATTTGTATGTAAGCCGGTATATGCCTGCCCTACAGGTACAGGAGAAGCAGGCTGAGCTAATCGATCAACAGCAAAGATTGGCTGACTTGCTACGTGCAAGAGCAGCCGTCGAGCGCACCTTGGCGGACACTCGCTATGAGGCATCCAGCCTCGAGATCCAGGTGCAGCGCGATCAAGAGGCCAGCGATCGCGACATCGCCGCGCTAGAACAGGAGCTTACCGAGAGTGAGGCTCGGCGGACGATACTTGTGAGGGCACCACGAAGAGGTGTCGTTACTGCCATTACGGCGGAGCCGGGTCAGGCTACTGTTGCGGGTCAGGCCATAGCTGCCATTCTACCGAATGGAGGTGAGCTGGAGGCGGAACTTTATGTGACGTCGCGTTCTATTGGCTTTGTCCGCCCCGGGATGCCAGTTCTGTTGCGCTACCAGGCTTACTCGTATCAGAAATTTGGTCACGCGAAAGGTACGGTGCGGGAAGTATCGGCAACCGCAATGCGCGCGGCAGAGCTAAACGCTCCAGGGGCGGCGATGGTGACGCTAAGCGACGCCGAACCAGTGTATCGGGTTCGGGTTCGACTCGACAACCAGGCGGTCAAAGCGTATGGCATTCCTCATCCACTGAAGTCCGGTGCGCTGCTTGACGCGAGCATCCTCCTCGAGCACCGCCGCCTCTACGAATGGATACTCGATCCACTTTACACTGTCATAGGACGTCTTTGAAATGATGCGCATGCCCCAGCTCAAATTTTGGCAGTGCTCGCACCTGCCTGTTGTCCTCCAGATCGAAAGCGCGGAATGTGGACTCGCTAGCATTGCAATGATTGCTGCTTATCATGGTCAGCATGTCGACCTAGCCACGCTGCGCCGGCGCTACTCTGTGTCGATGAAAGGTACAACGCTAAAGGGTCTGATCACAGTGGCGAGTGGGCTTGGGCTGCAATGTCGGCCGCTGAAGCTGGAGATGGAGCATTTATCACAGTTGAAACTGCCATGCATTCTTCACTGGGACATGAACCACTTTGTTGTGCTAAAGGAAGTCCGCAATAAGCGGGTGACCATCCATGACCCTGCTACCGGTATACGGAAGCTCACCCTCAATGATGTGGCTGAGCATTTCACAGGTATTGCACTCGAGCTGACGCCAGGGACTAATTTCGCGGCAGCCTCACCGGAGACAACTTTTACGATGCGCTCCCTGATGGGCAATGTCATCGGCTTGAATCGTGGCTTGATTCAGCTGCTTTTGTTAGGGGTCGTTTTGCAAGTATTTTCCCTTGTATCACCATTTTACATGCAGTGGGTGGTCGACGAAGCGCTCATTGCAGCAGATCGAGATCTGGTGACGGTACTAGGTATCGGATTTGCGCTGCTGGTACTGCTTCAGACTATAGTCTCGGCGGTTCGCTCCTGGGTGACGACGGTAATGGCGACACACCTGAATTTTCAATGGCTGGAAAACGCATTCACTCATTTGATGAAGCTGCCACTGCCTTACTTCGAAAAGCGTCACTTGGGTGATATCGTATCCCGATTTGGATCAATCGAAACTATTCAGCACAGCCTCACTACACAAGTCGTGGAAGGCGTGGTAGATGGACTGCTTGTCGTTGGAACCTTTGCAGTCATGCTACTGTACAGCCCAGCATTGACGCTTGCGGCGTGCGTAGCTGTTGTGCTTTACATCTTACTTAGGTGGAGCATATTCCAATCGCTTAAAAACGCAAATGCTGAGCAGATCGTGCACGCGGCAAAGCAACAGACACATTTCCTGGAATCCGCGCGTGGAGTGCAGAGTATTCGCCTATTCAACCGGACAGACGAGAGACGGGTAGGATGGATGAATTTACTTGCAGACCAGTTCAATGCGCAGTTACGTATCTCGAAGCTGTCGGTCAGCTACCAGGCTGCGAATACCTTGTTGTTCGGCATTGAACGAATTGTCGTGATCTGGCTCGCGGCATTAGCTGTGCTGGATACGAGGTTCTCGATTGGCATGTTGTTCGCCTTCATAAGCTATAAAGATCAGTTCAGCCAGCGTATAGCGTCGCTGATCGATAAGTTGTTTGAGCTGCGCATGCTGCGCCTGCATGGCGAACGGGTTGCTGACATCCTCATGGTGGAGCCCGAGAATCAGGCCGTGGACGGCGAGTTACAAACGGAGCAGTTGGAGGCATCGTTCGAACTGCGCGATGTTTGCTTCCGTTACGCCGACGGTGAACCCTACATTTTGAAGAATGTGAGCCTGGCCATCCCAGCAGGGCAGTGCATCGCCGTAACTGGAGGTTCGGGCTGCGGTAAGACGACATTGGTCAAATTAATTCTGGGACTTCTTGAACCGACAGAAGGAGAGATATTGGTCGGAGGCATGAAGCTCAGCTCAGTCGGACTGGCGAACTACCGAAACCTGCTCGGGACCGTCATGCAGGACGACTATTTGTTCGCAGGCTCAATCGCAGACAATATCGCCTTCTTCGATCCCTCGCCGCAGCAGGAGCGCATCGAGCGATGTGCGCAGATGGCCGCCATCGACAGCGAAATAAACGCCATGCCGATGTGCTACAACACTCTGATCGGTGACATCGGAACCGGGCTCTCCGGTGGTCAGAAACAACGTATATTGCTCGCTCGCGCATTGTACAAGGACCCAAAAGCACTCATCTTAGACGAGGCGACGAGCCATCTTGACGTGTGGAACGAACAACTCGTGAATGCGGCAATCGAGCGTATCAATATGACCCGGGTACTAGTGGCACATCGGCCGGAAACAATCGCGATGGCTCAGCGCGTCATCGTCCTATCTGAGGGGCAGATCATACAAGACCTGTCACAGGCTCAGGTTCGCGAAGCGAGGGAAGCCGCCCTCCGACAGCAATTCGGGCAAGCTGCCTGAGTGTGCCAGCCGACAACCATCGCAGCTGCATGGGAGAGCTGCATCGGAGGCCGTCCCCGGCCTCGTTAAGTCGCAAATCGGGGACAGCCTCCAATGCCGCTAAGTTAAGGCGTATAGGTTAGCGAGCCGCTGGCTTATCCTTAAACCCAAGACCAAAAACCGGGGTCAGACCCGCCGGGCCCGACCCCGGCCCTCTGCCGTAGGGGGGCTAAACTTGGCGGCATCAGGGACGCCTTCGATTCCAATGCCCGACGCATGAGCTAATACAGTCGCGCCAACTAATCTTATGCGGATTTGTTCGTGGCGCGTTTTATAACCCCTTCTTATGATTAATGTCGAGATGTGCGGCAATCGCATATTAAGAACAAGCCAAAAGAAGGGGATCGACCGTGTTTCAAGCACTTTGCAAGACCCGGCTGCGCGCCACGGCACTGGCCGTGCTGGCGACTTTGCCGGCCACCGCATCCGCCCATGAAGAGGAGGCGCTCGCCGCGGCCCTCCCGGCCGGTGCCGCGGCGGCCGCCAACGCAGCAGCCGGCGATGTCGATACCGTCGGCGCCATCCAGACCGTGCTCGTGACCACGCGCCGCCGCGTCGAAAGCTCGCAGAACGTGCCTACGCCGATGACGGTGCTGGGCGACGATGCGCTCGAAGGCAACCGCCTGTACCGCGTGCAGGAACTGCAGCAGCTCCTGCCCAGCACGACGATCAACTACGTGCATGCGCGCCAGATGAGCTTTGCCGTCCGCGGACTCGGCAACAATCCCGCCAGCGACGGCCTGGAAGGGTCGGTGGGCATCTACCTCGACAACGTCTACCTGGCCCGGCCCGGCATGGCCGCCTTCGACGCGCTCGACGTGCAGCAGCTGGAACTGCTGCGCGGGCCCCAGGGCACGCTGTTCGGCAAGAACACGACGGCCGGCGTGCTCAATATCGCGACGAAAAAACCCACGTTCACGCCGGCGCGCAGCGTGGAACTGGCTGCCGGCCGCTTCGGCCATGCCCAGGGCAAGCTGGTGTTGTCCGGACCGTTGACGGACACGCTGGCGGGCCGCCTGTCCGCCTACAAGACGCACGACGACGGCTACATCGTGAACCGCTACAACGGCGACCAGGTGCAGGGCGGCATCCGCCAGGGCGTGCGCGCCCAGGCGCTGTACGAACCGGGCCAGATGTTCAGCGTGCGCATCATCGCCGACTACAACGAGGAGCATTCCAATAACGGCACGCTGGTGTTCTACAGCGCCGGCCCATCGGGGCGCGCCATCGCCCAGGCCCGTCTCGTCGGCGCGTCGCCCGTGCTGGACCCGCGCGCACGGGCAGTGGACCTGGACAGCGGTTCCTCCGTCGCCGTGCACCAGGGCGGTGTGTCGGCCGAGGCAAACTGGATGCTGGCCGACGACACGCGCCTGACGTCCGTGTCGGCCTGGCGCTACTGGAACTTCACGCCGCACAACGAGGATGGCCTGCCCGTGCCAGTCGCCCTGGACGTGGGCGCCTCGGCGCGCCACAAGCAGTTCTCGCAGGAGCTGCGCTGGGCCACGCCGGCCGGCCGCAGCGTCGAATCCCTGTTCGGCGCCTATTACTACTACCAGGAGCTGGACAACAACTCGTTTACACGCAATGGCCCGCTGGCCGACATCTACAACGGCAACGCGGCCGGTGCGTGGGCCAATGTGGACAGCGACGCGCCTGGCAGCCTGCGCGTCGACAGCTATGCGCTGTTCGCCCAGTCCACCTGGCATGCGACGCCGCTTTTGGACCTGACGGCCGGGGTGCGCGCCAGCTACGAGGACAAACGGGCACGCGTCGAGCGCCATGCGCCCGCGGGTGGGCGCCGCCGTCACCGGTGCCGCGCTGGCCGCACGCAATGCGCGCTACGGCGTCTTCGATTCGGGCGACCTGGCGTTGCACCAGGCCAGCCCGACCGCGCTGCTGTCGGCGGGCTACAAGGCCGCGGCCGACGTGCTGCTGTATGCCAGCGTGTCGCACGGCGAGAAGTCGGGCGGCATCAACCTGGCGGTGCCGGGCAGCGGCGGCGTGGCGTCGATGCTGGTGGGCGCCGAGCGCGCCAATGCGCTGGAGCTGGGCGCCAAGAGTACCTTGCTGGACAACCGCCTGCAGTTGAACGGCAACCTGTTCGCGACCGTCGTCCATGGCTACCAGAGCAATGCCTACGATCCGGTCGCGCGCAGTTCGTACCTCACCAATGCGGGCGACGTGCGCACCCGCGGCATCGAGGTGGAGGCCATCGTAAGCCCGGTGCGTGGCCTGACGGTGCGCGCCAATGGCTCGTTCAACGACGCCAGCTACCTGAAGTACGCCAACGCACCCTGCGCACCGGAGCGCGGCGGGACGTTCTGCGACCTGTCCGGCCGCAACGCGCTCGTCAACTCGCCGCGCTGGACGGGCAACGTGGCCGTGCAGTACAGCCACGCCGTCGCGGCAGGCCTGCAGGGCTACGTCAACGCCAATTACGCCTACCGCGCCGGCACGTACGGCACGCTGGACGCCTCGGACTACGCGCGCATTCCAGGCTATGGCGTCAGCAATGCCGCAGTGGGCCTGCGCACCACCAACGGCGTCGCGTGGGACGTGTCGCTGTGGGTGCGCAACGCGTTCGACAAGCAGTACTACACCAGCCTCTGGAACAGCGGGTTCGGTTCCTACAACGCCGTCATCGGCACCCCCCGGACCGTGGGCATCACGGGCCGCTACGACTTCTGACAGGAGAGAGCAATGAGCAAACCGATCGACAACAAGCGCCGTGCCGTCTTCAAGGGCCTGTCCACGCTGGCGCTGGCGCCCCTGGTGGCGCCGTTGCCTGGCCAGGCCGCCGACATCCGCGACAAGGGCCAGCCGAATATCCTGTTCATCCTGGCCGACGACCTGGGTTACGCCGACCTCTCGGTGTACGGCAACCGCGATTTCAAGACGCCGCACCTGGACCGCCTGGCCGCGCAGGGCGTGCGCCTGACGCAGGCGTATTCGAATTCGGCCGTGTGCTCGGCCACGCGCTTCGGCCTGATCACGGGGCGCTACCAGTACCGCCTGCGCGGCGGCCTGGAAGAGCCGATCGCGGGCGCTTCCGACACCATCGGCCTGCCGCCCGGCCATCCGACCTTGCCCTCGCTGTTGAAGGCGGCAGGCTACCGCACCGCGCTGTTCGGCAAGTGGCACCTGGGATCGCTGCCGAACTTCGGCCCGTTAAAGAGCGGCTACGACACGTTCTTCGGCAACTACGGCGGCGGCATCGACTACTTCACGCACAAGGCCGGCTCGGGTCCGAACGCGCGCGCCGACCTGTACGAAGGCGAAGTGGCGGTGGAGGAGGTGGGCTACTACACCGACCTGCTGGGCGACAAGGCGGCAGGCTTCCTCCGCAAGCAGAAGAAAGGCCAGCCGTTCCTGCTGTCGCTGCACTACACGGCGCCGCACTGGCCGTGGGAAGGCCCGCAGGACGAGGAAGTGTCGCGCCAGATCGAGAACATCTTCCACTACGACGGCGGCAACCTGGCCACCTACGCCAAGATGGTGACGGCGCTGGACGCTTCGATCGGCCGCGTGCTGAAGACGCTGGAACAGCAAGGCCTGGCGGAAAACACCATCGTCGTCTTCAGCAGCGACAACGGCGGCGAACGCTTCTCGCAGACATGGCCGTTCACGGGCCAGAAAACCGAGCTGCTGGAAGGCGGCATCCGCGTGCCCGCTATCGTGCGCTGGCCGGCCCGCATCAAGCCGAACCAGGTCAGCCAGCAGGTGGCGATCAGCATGGACTGGCTGCCCACGCTGCTGGCGGCCGCCGGCACGGCCCCGGCGGCGTCGCACCCGAGCGACGGCGTCAACCTGCTGCCGGTGCTGACCGGCGCCGCCGCGCCGGCCGAGCGCACGCTGTTCTGGCGCTACAAGGCCAACGTGCAGAAGGCCGTGCGCGCGGGCGACTGGAAATACCTGAAACTGAACGACAACGAATTCCTGTTCAACCTGGCGCAGGACCAGCGCGAGCGCGCCAACCTGGCCGCGAAGCATCCGGACAAGCTGGCCGACCTGAAAGCGCAATGGGACACGTGGAATGCCGGCATGCTGCCGATCACGCCGGACGTGCGTACCCATGGGGTGTCGGGCAAGCTACAGGCCGACCGCTATGGGCCGCAGGTGGACTGACGCTAATGACGAGCCCGTGTCGCACCGCGGGGTCAGTCACCAAAATGGGACACGGGCTCGTCAGCCGTTGGGGCGGACCATACCAGTTTGGCGGCGCGAGCAGGCGGTACGCTTGGTTTAACACGAATGTTTCGTTTGGGACGGGGCCGGTACTGCTGCACGGGGTGGGGAAGCGTGCGTGTGACACGGCAACTGGTATTAGCCGAAGTGGAATTATTAAAACCACTTGACTACCAGTTGCCGGGGCGCCATCGTACGTGCGCCGTCCATCGCAGGCGGTCCACCCATCGGAGACATCATGCAGAAACTGACGATCGTCGCGCCCTCGCTGGCGCTGTTGCTGGCCGCCTGTGGAGGCGGCGGTACCGAAACCCCGGCGCCGGGGGCGCGTACGCTGGCCGGCGCCACCGTCGCCAGTTGTGCCGCCTGGTCGAGCGGGCAGGTCTACACGGCCGGCATGTGCACCACGTACCAGGGCAAGCAGTATGAAGCCAAGTGGTGGAACCAGGGCAGCGCGCCGACCGCCGATCCGTATGGCCCGTGGAAGTACGTGGGCGATGCGACCGGTCCCGTGCCCGATCCCACCACGCCGCCGCAGCCGGGCGGGGTGCCGACCAAGGCGCAGGCCGAAGCGCGCGAGGTCCAGTTGACGGACAACGATTTCTTCCGCAAGGTCAAGGCATCGGTGCGCACGCTGGACAACGCGGCCGTCGAGGCGGTCGTGCCGGGGCGGGCGGCCAATCCCGTCAATGTGCGCCGCGTCGAGCGGCTGCTGCCGGCGGCGAAATGGGACTTCTACTTCGCCGCGCGCGAGGCCAGCTATACCTACACGCGCTTCCTGCAATCGGTGGCGAAATTCCCGGCCGTGTGCGACGACTATTCGGACGGCCGCAACGCGGACGCCATCTGCCGCCATTCGCTGGCGACGATGTTCGCCCACTTCGCCCAGGAGACGGGCGACCACAACGCCAGCATCCCGCTGCCGCAATGGCGGCAAGGCCTGAAGTACCTGCGCGAGATGGGTTGCGACGAAAACGGCACGAGCTGCGGCTACAACGCCGAATGCGCCGACCCTGTCTTCAACGCGGTCTGGACCTGCGGCACCAATGCCGATGGCAGCTACAAGAAGTACTTCGGCCGCGGCGCCAAGCAGCTCTCGTACAACTACAACTACGGCCCGTTCTCGCAGGTGATGTACGACGGCGACCAGTCGGTGCTGCTGAAGAATCCCGACCTGGTGGCGTCCACCTGGCTGAACCTCGCTTCGGCCACGTTCTTCTTCGTGTTCCCGCAGCCGCCGAAACCGTCGATGCTGCACGTGATCGACGGCACCTGGGTGCCCAACTCGGCCGACATCGCGGCCGGCGCCGGCAACAACTTCGCCACGACGATCATGATCATCAACGCGGAATGCGGTACGGGGACGGAAAAGGCGGCGGCGCAGAACCGCATCGACTACTACAAGGAGTTTGCCGCGGACCTGGGCTGGAACACGGCCGGCGAGCAGCTGTCGTGCGCGACGATGCAGCGCTTCGGGCCCTCCAGTTCGGCGGCCTATCCGATCTACTGGGAGAAGAACTGGAACAGCGGCGGCGACTACCAGTGCCAGCTGGTCAGCTACCAGACCCCGTACAGCGCGCTGGTGAAGGGCAACTACGTCAAGTGCGTGGAGAAGAACTGGAGCGTGGCGCTGAAGTGATCAGGTCTTGAACGGGTTGCGTTCGTTCAGCTCGTCCATGTAGGCCTCGATGCCGCCGCTTTCGCGTGCCAGGAAGCGCTCGATGGCGTCGGCAAAGGCCGGGTGGGCAAGCCAGTGGGCCGACCAGGTCTGCGTCGGCAGGAAGCCGCGCGCCATCTTGTGTTCGCCCTGGGCGCCGCCCTCGAACGTGGCGATGCCCTGTTCGATGCAGAACTCCAGCGGCTGGTAATACGCCGTCTCGAAATGCAGGCACGGCACGTGTTCGATGGCGCCCCAATAGCGGCCGTACAGCGTGTCGGCCGTGTGGATCAACAGCGAGGCGGCGATGGGCCGGCCGGCGCGTTCGGCGAACACCAGCAGGAGGCTGGCCGGCATCGCGGCGCCGATGCGCTGGAAGAAGTCCAGGTTCAGGTAGGGCGACGAGTGGTGCTCGGCGTAGGTATTCTTGTAGCAGCGGTGGAAGAAGCGCCAGTCGGCCTCCGTCGCCTCGACCCCGCGCACGCGCCGCAGCGTGACGCCCGCTTCGGCCACCTTGCGCCGTTCGGCGCGGATGTTCTTGCGCTTCTTGTGTTCCAGGGTGGCGAGGAAGGCGTCGAAGCTGTCGTAGCCCTGGTTCAGCCAGTGGAACTGCACGTTCGAGCGCAGCATGAAGCCGGCCGCCTGCAGCTGCAAGGCCTGCTCCTGGGGCGGGTACAGCACGTGCGTGGACGACAGGCCGGTGGCGCGCTGCAGCGTGCACAGGGCGTCGACCAGCGCGGCGCGCGCTGCATCGTCGCGCGCCAGCAGGCGTGGACCCGTGACGGGCGTGAAGGGAATCGCCGACAGCAGCTTTGGATAGTACTCGACGCCATTGCGGTGATACGCGTCGGCCCATGCCCAGTCGAACACGTACTCGCCATACGAATGCGACTTGACGTACAGCGGCATCGCGGCGGCCAGTTCCTCTCCGTCCCACAGTGCCAGGTACTGCGGCTGCCAGCCGGTCTTCGCGCTGGCGCTGCCCGATTCGTGCAGCGCGTGCAGGAACGCATACGACAGGAATGGATTGGCTTGGGCGCCGGGCGCCTGCCGCGCCAGCAGCGCGTCCCAGGCTTCGGCGCCGGCTTCGGATAGGGAGGAGAGCACGCCGGTACGGTAGGTCATCGGGGCATTGTACGCAAAATCGGCGACGCGCGTGGGCTGCTACAATCGGCCCTTTTTGTTGGCATATCCTTATCATGACGAAGCTTGCCGTATCCCTGCTGGCCGCATTCGGCGCCTTGACCCTGCAGTCCTGCACGCGCGAGACCCCCGCACAGTTCTATGTCGTCGACATCAACTCGGACCACAAGGGCCAGTTGCACACGACGGGCGCCGCGGCCCGCCCGGGCGGCAAGCTGCCGCTGGTGTTCCTCGATGACGCCATGGGGACGTGCTGCTTCCTGCCGGACGGCCCCGCGCCCAAGGCGGCGGAGGATGGCAGCGCGCGCTCGCTGACCAAGGACGGCGAGGAGAGCCACGCCTGGGCAGGGCGCTACCAGCCGGCGAAAAAGCGCAAGGACGACGAGTGGGGCGGCCTGGCGTTCGGCTTCGCCACGATGCAGGCGGTGCGCCGCATCGATCCGCACACCCACGAAGTCACGTTCGGTGCCGGCGCGCCGCCGGTGTACGTGCGCAGTTGCACGACGGGCGAGGGTATTCGCATCGAACTGCTGCACGGTGTGAAGGACGCCAAGCCCTACGCCGACTATTACTACTCGCTGGGCATCGACATGGAACCGGACTGCCCGGACATGCAGGCGGAATAGGCCACGCTGTGGCCGTGGAAGGGGGCGCCGGACGGTGCCGGATGGTCAATGTTAAAATCTTCGCCATTCACGTCGACTTCCCAGTACCGATGCCCTCCATGCCGCAACCATTCCACAACCTGTATTCCCATGATTTCGTCCGCGTGGCCGTTGGCGTGCCGCGCTGCCGCGTGGCCGACCCGCTCTACAACGCCGAGCAGACGATCCTGCTGGCCGAGCAGGCCGCCGCCAAGGGCGCGCTGCTGGTCGCGTTTCCCGAGCTGGGCCTGTCGGCCTATACCTGCGACGACCTGTTCCACCAGCGCGCCTTGCTGGAAAGCGCGCTGGCGGCGCTGGCACGGGTGGTGGAAGCGTCGATCCGCATTCCGGCCGCGCTGATCGTCGGCCTGCCGCTGAAGGTCGATCACCGGCTGTTCAATTGCGCCGTCGTCGTCGCGGGCGGGCGGGTGCAGGGTGTCGTGCCGAAGATCTACCTGCCCAACTACAACGAATTCTACGAAGCGCGCCAGTTCAGCAGCGCAGACGATGCCATCTCGAGCGAGATCGAGCTGCTGGGCCAGCGCGTGCCGTTCGGCGCCAACCAGCTGTTCCAGGTAACGAACCTGCCGCTGATGAAGTTCCACGTCGAGACGTGCGAAGACCTGTGGGTACCGATCCCGCCGTCGTCGTATGCGGCGCTGGCCGGGGCGACGGTGCTGGTCAACCTGTCGGCGTCCAATATCGTCGTCGGCAAATCGGACTACCGGCACCATCTGGTCGGGCAGCAGTCGGGTCGTTGCATGGCCGCCTACCTGTACTCGTCGGCCGGACGGGGCGAGTCCAGCACCGACCTGGCCTGGGATGGCCAGGCCCTGATCTACGAGAACGGCGAGCTGCTGGCCGAGGCCGAGCGCTTCCAGGACGAGTCGCACATCATCTACGGCGACGTCGACCTGGAGCGGCTGTCGCGCGACCGCATGCGCACCAACACGTTCGGCCAGTCGATGCGGCGCCATGCCGACCAGGTGGCCGCATTCCGCACCGTGGGCTTCGCACTGGAGCTGCCGCTGCGCGACGTGCTGCCGCTGCAGCGCACCGTCGCCCGTTATCCGTACGTGCCGGCCAATCCCCAGCTGCGCGACAAACGCTGCATGGAGGTCTACAACATCCAGGTGCAGGCGCTGGTGCAGCGCCTGTCCGCCAGCGGCATGAAGAAGGTCGTCATCGGCATTTCCGGCGGCCTTGATTCGACGCATGCGCTGCTGGTCTGCGCCAAGGCGCTGGACCGCCTGAACCTGCCGCGCACGAACATCCTGGCCTACACGATGCCGGGCTTCGCCACCAGCACGCGCACCCTGGAGCAGGCGCGCCGGCTGATGGCGTTCGTCGGCTGCACGGCGGCGGAGATCGACATCCGCCCCAGCTGCATCCAGATGCTCAAGGACATCGGCCATCCGTATGCCGAAGGGCGCGAGGAATACGACGTCACGTTCGAGAACGTGCAGGCGGGCGAGCGCACCAGCCACCTGTTCCGGCTGGCGAACCACCACAACGGCATCGTCATCGGCACGGGCGACCTGTCCGAGCTGGCACTGGGCTGGTGTACGTACGGCGTGGGCGACCATATGTCGCACTACAACGTCAACGGCAGCGTGCCGAAGACGCTGATCGCGCACCTGGTGCGCTGGGTGGCCGAGAGCCGCCAGTTCGGCGACGCCGACTCGCAGGTCTTGCTGGACGTCGTCAACACCGAGATCAGCCCCGAGCTGGTGCCGGGCAAGGCCAACGACGACAAGGCGCCGGCGCAAAGCACGCAAAGCGTCATCGGCCCCTACGAACTGCAGGACTTCAACCTGTACTACACGCTGCGCTTCGGCTTCACGCCCGCCAAGATCGCGTTCCTCGCGCACCACGCGTGGAAGGACCGCGCGGTGGGCGCCTGGCCGGAAGAGGCGCACGTGGCACGCAACGAATACGCGCTCAAGGACATCAAGCACAACCTCGGCATCTTCCTGCGCCGCTTCTTCCAGACCAGCCAGTTCAAGCGCACCTGCGTGCCGAACGGACCCAAGGTCGGCTCGGGCGGCTCGCTGTCGCCGCGTGGCGACTGGCGTGCCCCGAGCGACTCCGAGTCGGTGCTGTGGCTGGAGAATCTGAAGACCGTGCCGGACGCCTGAGCGAACCATTTACCGATAAGGAGAATGCCATGAAACAGATTACCGCCGTCATCAAGCCGTTCAAGCTGGACGAAGTGCGCGAGGCACTGGCCGAAGTGAACGTCACCGGCCTGACCGTGACGGAAGTGAAGGGCTTCGGGCGCCAGAAGGGCCACACGGAGCTGTACCGCGGTGCCGAATACGTCGTCGACTTCCTGCCGAAGGTGAAGGTGGAAGTCGTGGTGGACGATGGCGTGGCCGAGCAGGTCGTGGACGCCATCATCAAGGCCGCCCGCACCGGCAAGATCGGCGACGGCAAGATCTTCGTGCAGAACGTCGAGCAGGTCGTGCGCATCCGCACCGGCGAGACGGGCCCGGACGCCGTCTGACTCCACCCTTTGCCGAGTCCGTGTCCCACCGCGGGGTCAGTCACCAAAGTGAGACACGGGCACGACCGTAGCGGGGCAACAGCGGTTCGCGGTCGCCCGCTACAGTCCAGTCCGTGTCCCACCGGGGTGCCTGACCCCGCGGTGGGACACGGACTCGGCCGTGGTCAGGATGGCCGGCCGATGCGCATGTCGAACTTCCACGTCAGGAGGCGCAGCATCGAGATCGTGGCGGCGCTCAGCCACAGGGCGAAGTCGTTCGGGATGTCCACGTGCTGCAGCACGATGTACATCCAGCAGCCGGCAAACGCGCAGATCGCGTAGGGTTTGCCGTCGCGGAACACCATCGGTACCTCGTTGCAGACGATGTCGCGCAGCACGCCGCCGAAAATGCCCGTAATGACGCCCATCATGGCCGCGATGAAGACGGGCATGCCGGCCGCCTGCGCCTGTGACACGCCCGCCACGGCAAACAGGCCCAGGCCGACGGCGTCGGCCACGACGATCAGCCGTTCCGACACGATGTGGCGCAGGTGCTTCATGAAGGGCGCCACCGTCAGCGCCAGCACGAACAGCAGGATCGTGTATTCCTGGTGCTCGACCCAGAACAGGGGGCGCTTGTCGAGCAGGATGTCGCGCAGGGTGCCGCCGCCGAACGCGGCGATGAAGGCGACGATGATGACGCCGACGATGTCCATGCGCTTGCGCCGCGCCTCGACAAACCCGGAAAACGCCCCGACCATGATGGCCACCACTTCGATGACGGTGACGAGGGAGACGTGGGGGACGATTTTCATGCGGCGCGCGGTAAGTGGACAGTTCCCACAGGTTAACATGCAGTGCGCCGCACGCAAAGGGTGAAAAGAAAAACCCGGGACAGACCCGGGTTTTGAGGAAACATTGCCAAGAATCGGGGACAGTCCCCAATTTTTGGCAACGTTCAGCGTTCGGGGCGCAGCGCAGCCCGCAGCAGCACGATCAAGGCGCCTTCGCCGCCCTCGGAGGCGCGGGCCTGGCTGAAGGCGATGACGCCGTCCGTCTGCACCAGCCAGCTGTGCACCATCGATTTCAGCACCGGTTCCTGGCCTTTCGAGCCGAGGCCGCGGCCGTGGATGACGCAGACGCAGCGGTGGCCGCGCCGGTGCGAGCGCATCAGGAACGCAGCGATGGCGTCGCGCGCCTCGTCGCGGCGCAGGCCATGCAGGTCCAGCTCGTCCTGCACGGGCCAGTGGCCCTTGCGCAGGCGCTTCATGACGTCGCCGCCGACGCCGGGCGCCAGGTAGTTCAGCGCCGGGTCTTCTTCCATGTAGTGATCGACCTCGAACAGGTCGGACAGCATCGCTTCGCGCAGCACGGCCGCGTCGTCGTCCTTCTGCTCGGCGGCCGTCAGCGGGCGTTTCGGTGCCGCCGCGACAGGGATCGGCTTCGGCGCCTGCGGCACGTAGCGGTTCGACTCGGGCAGCTTCTTGACGCCGCCCAGGCTGCCGCGGAACACATTGGCCTCGGCCAGTTGTTCCTTTTCGCGGCGCAGGCGTTCCGCCTCCGCGGCCGCACGGGCCTCGCTGTCTTCCTTCAGCTGCTTGCTCAAGCCTTTCAGGTCGGCAAAGCTCTTCAGTCCCGCCATCGTGCCTCCTTGCCGGCTTACTCTTGCGCTTCCAGGTAGCGCTGGGCGTCCAGCGCGGCCATGCAGCCCGTGCCGGCGCTGGTGATGGCCTGGCGGTAGACGTGGTCCTGCACGTCGCCGGCCGCGAACACGCCCGGGATCGACGTCGCCGTCGCCATGCCTTCGGTGCCGGCGCGCGTCTTGAGGTAGCCGTTGTGCATGTCCAGCTGGCCTTCGAAGATGCCCGTGTTCGGCTTGTGGCCGATGGCGACGAACAGGCCGTGCACGGAGATCGTCGACAGTTCGCCGTCGTTCGATTTGAGCGTCAGGCCCGTCACGCCGCTGGTGTCGCCCGTCACTTCGTGCAGGTTGTTGTTCAGTTTCAGCTCGATCTTGCCTTCGGCGACCTTTGCCATCAGGCGGTCGACCAGGATCGGCTCGGCGCGGAACTTGTCGCGGCGGTGGATCAGCGTGACCTTGCTGGCGATGTTCGACAGGTACAGCGCTTCCTCGACGGCCGTATTGCCGCCGCCGATCACGGCCACTTCCTGGCCGCGGTAGAAGAAGCCGTCGCAGGTGGCGCACGCCGACACACCGCGGCCCATGAACGCCTCTTCCGACGGCAGGCCCAGGTACTGCGCCGATGCGCCGGTGGCGATGATCAGCGCATCGCATGTGTACTCGCCCGCGTCGCCGATCAGGCGGAACGGCTTTTCCGACAACTTGGTCGTGTGGATGTGGTCGAACACGATTTCCGTGTTGAAGCGCTCCGCGTGCTGCAGCAGGCGCTGCATCAGCTCCGGACCCTGCACGCCCAGCGGGTCGCCCGGCCAGTTCTCGACGTCCGTCGTGGTCATCAGCTGGCCGCCCTGTTCGACGCCCGTGATCAGCATCGGCTTCAGGTTGGCGCGCGCGGCATAGACGGCGGCGCTGTAGCCGGCGGGGCCCGAGCCAAGGATCAGTACGCGGGCGTGTTTGGTAGTGGTCATGGAGCTTGTTCTCGCGAAATGGGATACAACGGATATTGGGGCATTGCCGTGGGGCACAAGGGCGCACGGCGGCGCGGGGCAGGGCGTTCACGGCAGGCAAAGCGGGATTATAAGTGAATGCCGCGCCGGCCGTCCTGTCGCGGTCCGGCGGCCCCGCTGGCTACTTTTACATGCGTAGCGGGTACATGTAACTGCCCGGGACGCAAAATGGCCGCAATCCGGCCCGAAAAGCCGGCATTTCCTGCGAACAGAAAGGCCGGCTGCCCCGTGGATGCCTTAGAATATGCGCAATAGAAATAATCACTGTGCGCAGCACCCGAAGCAACAAAACATGAGCAAAACGAGTCAAACGACTGGCAACAGTTATACGCGCACGGCCTCCGAACGCCAGCCACTGCCGAACCGGCTGGTGCGGCTGCTGTCCGAAGCGCGCTGGTTCGCGCTGGCGGCCCTCTGCCTGTATTTCATCCTGATCATGGCCAGCTACCACAAGGTCGATCCGGGCTGGTCCCATGCCAGCCTGGTGCCGAAGGTCGCCAACCTGGGCGGCCGCGCGGGCGCGTGGATTGCCGACCTGATGCTGTACATCTTCGGTTTCTCCGCCTGGTGGTGGTGCCTGTACCTGGTGCGCTACGTGTGGCGCGGCTACCGTCGCCTGACCCGCACCTTCCTGCTGGAGCAGCCCGCGGACGAAGACCCCGAGCACCGCCATGAGGGCTTCATCCGGCTGGTCGGCTTCGTACTGCTGCTGGTCGGCAGCATGGGCCTGGAGTACCTGCGCATGCGCTCGCTGCACGTGGAGCTGCCGCGCACGCCCGGCGGCGTGCTGGGCCAGCTGCTCGGCAACGGCGCCCAGGTGGGGCTCGGCTCCACCGGGGGCACGCTGATGCTGCTGCTGCTGTTCGGCATCGGCTTCTCGTTGTTCTTCCACGTGTCGTGGATGGCCGTGGCCGAGCGCATCGGCGAAGCGATCGAGCTGTCGATCGAGTGGGTCATCCTGCGCTACCAGGACCGCGAAGACCGCCGCCAGGGCATGGCCGCCACCGTCAAGCGCGAGGAAGTGGTCGTCAAGGAGCGCGAGAAGCACGTCGAGCGCCATCCCGAACTGCTGCAGAAGCTGGCCGCGAAGGCGGTCAAGGCGGTCAAGGGCGAGGACAAGGGCGAGCCGGCCGCAACCGCCGCCGCGCCGGCCCCGGCGCCGATCATCCGCGTCGAGCCGCAGATGATGTCGATCCCGAAATCGGAACGGGCCGAGAAGGAAAAACAGGTGCCGCTGTTCGGCGAGATCGAGAACACCGACATGCCGCCGCTGGCGCTGCTGGACGAGGCGCCGCCGGCGCAGGAAACGGTGGCCGTCGAGACGCTGGAATTCACCAGCCGCCTGATCGAGAAGAAGCTGTCGGACTTCGGCGTCGAGGCCAAGGTCGTCGCCGCCTATCCGGGCCCCGTCGTCACGCGCTACGAGATCGAGCCGGCCACGGGCGTCAAGGGCAGCCAGATCGTCAACCTGGCGCGCGACCTGGCCCGTTCGCTGTCGCTGACGTCGATCCGCGTCGTCGAGACGATTCCGGGCAAGAACTACATGGCGCTGGAACTGCCCAACGCCAAGCGCCAGATCGTGCGCCTGTCCGAGATCGTCGGCTCGAAGGTATATGCCGACAACGCTTCCGCGCTGACCGTCGCGCTGGGCAAGGACATCGCCGGCAAGCCCGTCGTTGCCGACCTGGCCAAGATGCCGCACCTGCTGGTGGCCGGTACCACCGGCTCCGGCAAGTCCGTCGGCATCAACGCGACGATCCTGTCGCTGCTGTACAAGTCCGATCCACAGGACGTGCGCATGATCCTGATCGACCCGAAGATGCTGGAGATGTCCGTCTACGAAGGCATTCCGCACCTGCTGGCACCCGTCGTCACGGACATGCGCCAGGCCGGCCATGCGCTGAACTGGGCCGTCAACGAGATGGAGCGGCGCTACAAGCTGATGTCCAAGCTGGGCGTGCGTAACCTGGCCGGCTACAACGCCAAGATCGCCGATGCGGCCAAGCGCGAGCAACACATCCCGAATCCGTTCTCGCTGACGCCCGATTCGCCGGAACCGCTGGAGAAGCTGCCGACCATCGTCATCATCATCGACGAGCTGGCCGACCTGATGATGGTGGTCGGCAAGAAGGTCGAGGAACTGATCGCCAGGATCGCGCAGAAAGCGCGCGCGGCAGGGCTGCACTTGATTCTGGCCACGCAGCGCCCATCTGTGGACGTGATCACGGGCCTGATCAAGGCCAATATCCCGACGCGTATCGCGTTCCAGGTGTCGTCGAAGATCGACTCGCGCACGATCCTGGACCAGATGGGCGCCGAGACGCTGCTGGGCATGGGCGACATGCTGTACATGCCGCCCGGGACGGGCCTGCCGATCCGCGTGCACGGCGCGTTCGTGTCGGACGACGAGGTGCACCGCGTCGTCGCCCACCTGAAGCTGCAGGGCGAGCCGAACTACATCGAGGGCATCCTGGAGGGAGGCACCCTGGAAGACGGCAGCGGCGGCGCCGAGGGCGCGGCGGCGGGCGAGGGCGGCGGCGAAGCCGACCCGATGTACGACCAGGCCGTGCAGGTGGTGCTGAAGAACCGCCGCGCGTCGATCTCGCTGGTGCAGCGGCACCTGCGCATCGGCTACAACCGCGCGGCGCGCCTGTTGGAACAGATGGAACAGAGCGGCGTGGTCTCGGCCATGCAATCGAACGGCAACCGGGACATCCTGGTTCCGGCCGCTTCCGCAGAATAAGGAAAATAATATGCATCGTTTTAGCTTTGCCATCGCGGCCACCGTGCTGTGCGCCGCCAACGTCCACGCCAGCGCGCTGGACCAGTTCAAGACCTTCGTCGGCTCGACCAAGGCCGCCAAGGGCGAGTTCACGCAGACGCTCACAAAGAACGTCGATGGCGCGAAAAAGACCTCCGCCCCGTCCACGGGCACCTTCGTGTTCGCCCGCCCCGGCAAGTTCATCTGGCAGTACCAGAAGCCTTACGAACAACTGCTGCAGGCCGACGGCGAGCAGCTGTACATCTACGACAAGGACCTGAACCAGGTCACCGTGAAGAAGCTGGGCGATGCGCTGGGCTCCTCGCCGGCCGCCATCCTGTTCGGCAGCAACGAGCTGGAGAAGAACTTCACCCTGTCCGAAGCGGGCACGCGTGACGGCCTGGAGTGGCTGAAGGCCGTCCCGAAAGCCAAGGACACCAGCTTCGAGCAGATCGTCATCGGCCTGAAGAACGGCCAGCCGGAAGCGATGGAATTGCGCGACAACTTCGGCCAGACCTCCATACTGGCGTTCCGCAAGTTCGAGAAGAATCCGGCCCTTACTGCGACCTCGTTCAGGTTCGCGATGCCGAAGGGCGCGGACGTCGTCAACCAGTAAGCAGGCTTTCTTGAAGGCGCCCATGGCCGACCTGTTTTCCGCCGAACCGCGCCAGCCGCTGGCCGAGGCATTGCGTCCCAAGACGCTGGACGAAGTGATCGGCCAGGGCCACTTGCTGGGCGAGGGCAAGCCCCTGCGGCTGGCGTTCCAGTCCGGCCAGCCGCACTCGATGATCCTGTGGGGCCCGCCCGGCGTGGGCAAGACCACGCTGGCACGCCTGACCGCCAACGCCTTCGATGCCGCGTTCATTGCGCTGTCCGCCGTCTTCGCGGGCGTCAAGGACATCCGCGCCGCGATGGAGCAGGCCCAGCAGAACCTGGACCAGTACGGCCGGCATACCATCCTGTTCGTCGACGAGATCCACCGCTTCAACAAGGCGCAGCAGGATGCGCTGCTGCCGTTCGTCGAATCGGGCCTCGTCACGTTCATCGGCGCGACGACGGAGAACCCCAGCTTCGAGGTCAACTCGGCACTGCTGTCGCGCGCCCAGGTCTACGTGCTCAAATCGCTGACGGACACCGAGATGCGCCAGCTGCTGGACAAGGCGCGCAAGGCCGTGCTGTCGCACCTGCAGTTCGACGAGGTCGCCATCGACACGCTGGTGGGCTTTGCCGACGGCGATGCGCGCCGCTTCCTGAACCTCCTGGAGCAGGCCGACACGGCCGCGCGCTCTTCCGGCACGACGAAGATCGATGCGAAGTTCGTCGAGAACGCGATGACCCTGAACGCGCGCCGCTTCGACAAGGGCGGCGACAACTTCTACGACCAGATCTCGGCCCTGCACAAATCCATGCGCGGCTCGCACCCGGACGCCGCGCTGTACTGGTTCTGCCGCATGATCGACGGTGGCGCCGACCCGAGATATCTCGCCCGCCGCATCATCCGCATGGCATGGGAAGACATCGGCCTGGCGGACCCGCGCGCGCTGACGATGGTCAACGATGCCGCCGAGACGTATGAACGCCTGGGCTCGCCCGAAGGCGAACTGGCGCTGGGCCAGGCCGTCGTCTACCTGGCCATCGCGCCGAAAAGCAACGCCGGCTACAACGCCTTCAACGCTGCCATGGCGCACGTCAAGAAAGACAAGTCGCGCGAGGTGCCCGTACACCTGCGCAATGCGCCGACCAAGCTGATGAAGGAGCTGGGCTACGGCCACGAGTACCGCTATGCCCACGACGAGCCCAACGCCTACGCTGCGGGCGAAACGTACCTGCCCGACGGGATGCCCGAGCCGCGCTGGTACCAGCCCGTGCCGCGCGGGATGGAGGCCAAGATCGCGGACAAGCTGGCGTGGTTGCGGGAGCTGGATCGGGCGGCTGGGGAGGAGTGATTCATTCCTCCGCGGCCGTGGACGGCGAGTCGCGCGGCCTGGTGTCCAACCGTCGCTTCAACGCTCGCGCGCCCTTGGCGTACGCCAGCCAGCGGTGCAGCTCGGCAATCAGATAGGCCAGCAGTACCAACAGTACGCCCAACATCCAGCGCTGCTCCTGGATCGACGTGCGGATGAATGGAGCGTTGTCGGGTGCGCCGAACGCCCGGCAGATCGCGGCAGCCTCCTCGGGCGAAAAGCCGCCCGTATCCGGCGGAAGCGACGCCGGCTTGCAGGCGTCGAGCCGAAATCCCATTCTCTCGGACATCGGTTTTGCATAGTTCGTGTCGAGCGTCAGCCAGGTTCCGGTGGCCGTGATCCGCAGGAAGGCGCGATCGACCGTCAAGGCGACGAGCACGGCCACGAGCGACCAGGCTGCCAGCGCATACGCCAAGCTGGCGCAGGCCATGCCGAACAGCCGCGGTAATTGCTCCCGTGGGCGCAGCTGCATGGCGTCGAGATCGAAGTGCGGGCCGGCCGCGGCAATCTTGTTCAACATTGCGCTGTCATCGCGAAACAGTGTGGCCAGCCGCCTGGCTTGCTGCACATTACGGATCTGTATGCCGGTGGTGAAACGGAACTGGTGTATGGCTGTCTGCTCATCCAGGAAGTCTCCGATCGCCGGCACTTTGCAGTCCGACTTGCCGTGGAAGAGCCGCCATAGCCTGGTCAAGAGTATGTGGCTGGAACGCGTGCGGCGCCAGATGACGAATGCCGTAAGGACGAGCGCAAGCCCGGGCAGGCCGATGCCCCAGCTGCCGAGGTAGCCCAGTATGCCTGCTATGGTCGAGTGGGAATCCATATGCGCCTTTCGGATCGATATATCGATACAGGATCAGATTCGTCAGCCCGTCGATGGTTCCCGCTGCTCCCGCAGTGATATAGTCCTTTTGACATCAATCAAATGAAAGGGGCCCAGGTGCAAGTCAAAACCATCAACGGCACGGAAGTCCTGATCGAGGGCACCGGCAGCGAGACCGTCCTCATGCTGCACGGCTGGCCCGATACCCGCGCGCTGTGGGAAAAACAGGTCGAGGCGTTCAAGCCGCACTTTCGCTGCGTGCGCTTCACGTGGCCCGGTTTCGAGCCCGGCGCGGCCAGCGTCGAGCATTCGCTGGATGCCTTGATCGGCCTGTGCGAGGCCGTCGTGCGCGAAGTCAGTCCGGACAAGCCGGTGATCCTGCTCGTGCACGACTGGGGCTGCCTGTTCGGCTATCACTTCGCGATGCGTCATCCGGACCGGGTGTCACGCGTCGTCGGGGTCGACATCGGCGATGCGGGCTCCCGCGAGTTCAAGAAGGCCACGACGATCCCCGCGCTGCTGGGCATCGTCGGCTACCAGTTGTGGCTGGCGGCGGCCTGGCGCATCGGCGGCGGCGTCGGCGAGAACATGTCGCGCTGGCTGTCGCGCCAGATGGGCGTGCCCACGCCACCCGACCAGATCACTGTCGCGAAGAACTACCCCTACTATTCCACGTGGACGGGCAAGTACAAGGGCGTCAAGACGTTCCGCCCCGCCTGCCCGATGCTGTTCGTCTACGGCACCCGCAAGCCGTTCATGTTCCATTCGCCGCAGTGGGAAGCGTGGCTCAACGCCCGGCCCGGCAGCAAGGCCGTCGCGATGGACACCGACCACTGGCCCATGTTGCGCCGCCCCGACGAGTTCAATACGCTCGTGCTGCGCTGGCTCCTGTCCCACCAATCGAACGAGGTCACCGATGCATCACCTGCTGTCCTATGAACTGGCCGACGACTACCTGCAGCGCCGCGAGCAGTTCCGCGCCGAACACCTGAAACTGGCGTGGGATGCCGTCGGGCGCGGCGAACTGCTGCTGGCCGGCGCGGCCGGCGATCCCATCGACATGGCCCTGCTGGTGTTCACGACCGACAGCCCGGCCGTCGTCGAGGCGTTCGCGCAGGCCGATCCCTATGTGCGGCATGGCCTCGTCAAGCGCTGGACCGTGCGCAAGTGGCACACCGTCGTGGGCGAGCAGGCCAGCAATCCGGTGCGTTGACAGCGCCTTCGCTACCGCTTTTTTGCAGTTCATCCCGCGTTTCGCGCGCTCCGTCGGAACCCGATGGAGGCGCAGAACGCCTTTAGGTACAGTACAACCATCGCAGCACACGTTGTACCACCGACCTGAAGGAGAACATCATGAACGCACTGAAACACATGGAAGCCATCTTCGTCGTCGTCGCCGCCGTCGCGCTGTCCGTGACGTTCGCCACGACCGAGCCGCAGCCGCTGATGGTCGCCGCCGACCCCGTCGTGACCGTGCAGGGCGAGGTGCCGATGCCGGTCGTGACGATCGCCGCCAAGCGCCTGACCGCCGCCGAGAAAGCCGCACTGATCTGACGGAGCGGGCCACCCGGGTGCCCGCGTAAAACTCGAGGAACAGGACGTCGTCTTGGTACAATTGCGGTTTCGACATTCCCGGCAATTCCCATGATAGACATCCAACTTCTCCGCAAAGACATCGACACCGTCGCCACCCGCCTGGCGACGCGCAAGTTCCAGCTGGACGTGGCAGCCTTCAACACGCTGGAATCGGAGCGCAAGGCGATCCAGACGCGCACCGAGGAACTGCAGGGCAAGCGCAATTCGCTGTCCAAGCAGATCGGCATGCTGAAGGGCAAGGGAGAAGACACGACGGCCGTGATGGCCGAAGTGGCGGGCCTGGGCGACGAGCTGAAGGCCAACGAGACGGCGCTGGCCGCCGTGCAGGAAAAGATGAGCGCCTTCATGCAAGCGGTGCCGAACCTGCCGCACGAGTCGGTGCCGGCCGGCAGCGACGAAAGCGGCAACGTCGAGGTGCGCAAGGTCGGCACCCCGCGCAGCTTCGAATTCGACGTCAAGGACCATGTCGACGTCGGCACCCCGCTGGGCCTGGACTTCGACACCGCCACCAAGCTGACGGGCTCGCGCTTCGCCGTCATGAAGGGCGGCATCGCCCGCCTGCACCGTGCGCTGGCGCAGTTCATGCTGGACACGCACACCGACAAGCACGGCTACACGGAATGCTACACGCCGTACATGGTCAACGCCGACTCGCTGCTGGGCACGGGCCAATTGCCCAAGTTCGAGGCGGACCTGTTCTCGGTGAAGAAGGGCGGCGCCGAAGGCGAGGGCGAGAATTTCTACCTGATCCCCACGTCGGAGGTGACGCTGACGAACACCATACGCGACGAGATCGTCGCCCTGGACGCGCTGCCGTTGAAGATGACGGCGCACACGCCGTGCTTCCGTTCCGAAGCGGGCAGCTACGGCCGCGACACGCGCGGCATGATCCGCCAGCACCAGTTCGACAAGGTCGAGCTGGTCCAGGTGGTCCATCCGGAGAAATCGTACGAGGTGCTGGAAGAGATGGTAGGCCACGCCGAGGCGATCCTGCAGCAGCTGGGCCTGCCGTACCGCGTGATGTCGCTTTGCACGGGCGACATGGGCTTCGGCGCAGCCAAGACGTACGACCTGGAAGTATGGCTGCCGGCGCAGAACACGTACCGCGAGATTTCGTCGCTGTCGAACTGCGAAGCGTTCCAGGCCCGCCGCATGCAGGCGCGCTTCCGCAACGCGCAGGGCAAGCCGGAACTGGTGCACACGCTGAACGGCTCCGGCCTGGCGGTGGGCCGCACCCTGGTGGCGATCCTGGAAAACTACCAGCAGGCGGACGGCAGCGTCGAGATTCCGGCGGTCCTGCAGCCGTACATGGGCGGGCTGACGCAGCTGAAGGCATGACGAAAAAAGCCCTTCACATTTGCTGAAGGGCTGCTATAATCTTGCCTTCTCGCAGCAATGCGAGAAAGGAGAGGTGGCAGAGTGGTCGAATGTACTTGACTCGAAATCAAGCGATGGGGCAACCCATCCGTGGGTTCGAATCCCACCCTCTCCGCCAGAACAAATAAGAACGGCATCCCCTGCGGGATGCCGTTTTTATTTGTTCGGACGGAGAGGGTCGGATTCGAAGACCCCGCGCCTGCCAGCGCGGGGGCTCTCCGAATCGCCCATTTGCCGCTGCTTCGCAGCGGCGCCGCGCGCCGAGGGCGCGCGACGTAACCCATTTCATCACGAGAGACAAGCGCGCCAGCGCGAGGCTCTCGCACGCTGCGCTACTGGCGCGTTGCGCTTCGCGGCAACGCCGCCCCAGCAGGACAAGCGCGATTGCGCGACGCCGGGCGGCGCGAAGCGCAACAGGACATGTACCGATCAAGAGGCGTTAAGGCCACAGGAACGGTGCAGGTCCCCGTTGTTCCGCCACCGCCATCGAAAAACACGCGGCTCCCCGCACCCTCAGCAATGAGATTTGACGCAACAGCAACCCTCGGCTAGAATAGCGCCTCTCGAGTTGCAACGAACAGCTGCAGCCCGGGGATCTACAGCGTCAGCTCTGCGCGCGGTGGATAAAGGAGAGGTGGCAGAGTGGTCGAATGTACTTGACTCGAAATCAAGCGATGGGGCAACCCATCCGTGGGTTCGAATCCCACCCTCTCCGCCAGAACAAAGAAAAACGGCATCCCCTGCGGGATGCCGTTTTTTTTTGTCCGGACGGAAGAGGGAGGGATTCGAAGACCCCCCGCTTGCTCGTGCGGGACTCTGGGGATCGCCCATTTGCTGGCGCTTCGCGCCGAGGGGCGCCTGACATGCCTTCACTCTTCATACCTCGTTCCGCCAGAACGAGGCGGCATCCCCTGGAGTAGCCGTTGAGTTTGCCTTGGCCGCGATTGCCGCGGTCAAACCCGTCAGCCAGCTTCTCTGACAACGAGTCATCGCCCTGTTCTGCAAATCGCGGCGAGGCAGCTGAAAAATTTTCGTTTCGGCGTTTCCTCAATCCTCGCTCAAAAGTTCCATATTCTTGCGGTCTTCGTCGCTGACAAATTGACATGCCAGCAGGGTCTTGTTCTTGAACGCACTACTCTTGAGTGCCACCAGATAAGTTACTCCCATCCCCTTCATCTTTTGCTGGGAATCAGGCAGTTCCCGTGCGAATCCTGACATGTTGATAATATTATATTTCTGAGGTGCCAGTTTGTAGCGCTTGGCCAGCTCTTCGGCAACGTCGCCATCAACGAGGACGCCAATGGTCGAACTCGCTAACAGGACATCGTGCGCAACAAACCCGTCTTTTTTTATTGGAGCGGGAAGATGGTAGACCGCTGCTCCTGATAACCGGTCAGGCTTGCCTAGCTTTTCCGCAGCGTCATAGATATCGAAGGCATGGCGCGTGGAATAAGAAGGTTTGCAAATCGCCGCATCAAAAAATGCCGACGGTGGCATGTCTTTGCCAGCCAAAGCGGGGATTGCCAGCGTGGAAAGCAATAGGCTGGATATCAGAGGCGCAAACAGGCTTTTCATTTGGTTTCCTTAAAAGATAGAAATTGATAGGGTTTGATGGATTTCCGGTGGCCTATGCAAGCCATTTTTGCTGGCGCAACACGCCACGATCCCATTCCGATGTTGACGTCGCATGGAGCCACATCAAATCGTTTGTCGAAGGCTGCTTCCACCGCGCCGACATCTTGCGGGCCAATCGTATTCAATGAGGGACGGCGACTTCGGGCGCGCATAAGTTGGCTTGGACCTGGGCTCGGTCATGGCGTTGGATGGCTTTGTTCCGAGGGAGGGCTTCCAAGCCGCAGCGCACGTGTCGCATTTCGATCAAGAGGTTGCTATTTTAGCACGATTCTCCAGTGCATTACTGAAAGAGGTCGCTCAGGTCATCGAGGTGCGGTACCAGAATGCGATTGGGCGATGTGCAGCTCCAGATGGGTATCCTAGGCCGTTTGCGAGCTTGGCCGGGGACGATTACCGTCGGGTTGGTCGACGTCAAATCGAACGCGGCTTCATGTACACAGCGGTGCACCGTGTTGCCGGCTAATCGTCGAAGTCTCCCTGCAGGGAAACGAAAAGGCTGGAGAGGGGGGACTGGCTTGGCCTGCCAACGCGAGCCCTCGGGATCGCCCATCTGTTGGCGCGCCAGCGCCAGGGCCCTGCGCCGAGGGCGCTCGACGTATGCCTCGCCTGCCGGGGGGAGACAAGCGCGCTGGCGCGAGGCTCTCGCCGCGCACATGGGGTCGCGCCGGGCCGCGAGCGCAGCGCCTCTCCGGCGTCCTACTTCAACACCGTCGCGGCATCCACCACGTCCACCCCCTGCAACTGCCCCAGCCAGCGATCGAACCACGGCTTGTGCGTCGCGCCCACGACGGCCAGGACGCGCGCCCCCGGCCGCTCACGGAATGTCTCGCGCACATTGGCCACCATGCGCAGGTTGCGAATCTCCCACCCGGCCACCCACATCAGCGGGTAGCGCTGCGGCGAATCGGCGCGCAGGGCCGGCACCACGTTGGCCTGCGCCCGGATGCGCAGCTGGTCTGGATCGTTGACGAGCCGGTACAGCGGCAGCAGATCGGTTGCACGCGCCAGCGCCGCCTCGCGCCGCTCGCTTTCCTTCAGCGCCGCCCCGCCGCTGGCCCATGCCGCTTCCACTGCCTGTACGAACGGCTTGATGTCCGGCACGTCGATGCGGTCGCCGGTGTGGTTGTCGACGGCGTGCACGCGTTGCAGGCCAAGCCGTGCGGCCAGCCGCGCCGCCAGTTGGTAGTTTTCGTTGTTGGTCGTGGCGAGCTTGTCGAGCAGGCGCACCAGGGGCTCGTCCAGCGTGTCTCCCGCGCGGCGCTCGCCGGCCGGCAACTGCAGCCACTGAACATAGGCGGACGCCCGGTCGTTGGCCGCCAGCAGCACGGCCGCCAGGCGCCGGCGCTGGGCGGGCGACGGCTGCGCGGGCCAGCGCTTGAACGACGCATCGGCGGCGGCGATCGCCGCAGGCATGTCCAGGCCCGTTGCCGCCTGCGCCGCCGCGGTCGATGGACAGTAGTCGGGCCCATAGCGGGCCGGATGGCGCGCAGCGAGGTCGCATTCCTCGCCCGACTCCGTTTCGATGGTGACGATGTCGGGCCGGAACGCGGCCAGCCGCGCCAGCAAGCCGTCCAGCGCGGCGGGATCGAAACCGGGCGGCAGCGTGTTCAGGTGCACCGTGCCCAGCACGAGTACCTGCGCGCGTGGACCGGTCATCCCGGTATCGAGGTCTTCCAGCGCGACCTGTGCCAGTGCGTTGCGACAGGGCGCGATCGCCAGCAGCGCGGCGGCGCACGCGACGCCAGGACGGAGGGCTTTGCGCATGAGGATCCTTTCGGTGGCTGATGTTGACGAGCAGCGTAGCGCTTCGGGGCAACATCAGCGCGGCTGCTGCGACGAACCGTCCAATCGATGGGACAGCTTGCAGCGGCCACGCATTCGCGCAACAGCTTTTGCAAACAAACAACAAGTCGTTAAAAATTTCTACACGGTTGTTGTAAAACTGGCTTTTTTTTACAAAACCTGCAACAATGATGTTTTTCAGGATATAAAAGTTGATAACGCGTAATCGGCAGCGCCCGCTGCGCGACATTCGACCTCCGCTGGCCCAGACTTCGCCACGCCGTCCTGTCCTTCTCAACGCATACAACAGAAAACCGGCCACGAGCCGGACCGACACCGCATGAGCGACATTTCACTGGCCAGTACCATCCACGTCTTCGAGGACACCTCCGTCAACCTGACCCTGCGCGACATCCTGGCGCAGGCGGGCTACACCAGCGAGCAGGGCGTCACGATTACCGAGTTCGTCGCCATCCTGCCGGACGGCACCAAGGCCTTCGACAACACGCCGCTGTTCGGCATGGTCGACGAGGAGACGCTGTACGTGCGTCCGGGCGCATGGCAGCCGAACTACAACGGCGGCTTTACCACCTATGAATTCCTGGTCGCGGGCGAGGACGGCGACCTGGTCACGCTGACGCTGAAGGTCGTCGTCGACCCGGTCAACGACGCGCCGTTCGGCGCCGACCGCGCGTATGACCTGGCCGACCGCACGCCGGTCGTGCTGGGCGAGGAGGCCTTCGGCTTCCGCGATCCCGTCGAGGGCGATGCCTTCCAGGCCGTGATCATCACGGCGCTGCCGCTGGCCGGCCAGGTGCTTTTGCACGGCAGCGCGATCGCCGCCGGTACCGAAGTCTCGGCGCTGGACCTGCGTGCCGGTGCGCTGACGTTCGTGCCTTCCGCCACGACCGGCGGCATCGTCGACGTGGGCTTCCACGTGCGCGACAACGGCGGCACCGTGGGACCGGGCGCGCAGGACACCAGCGTGGCGGAGAACCACCTGACCTTCAAGATTCCGCTGCCGACGCCGCCGGACAATCCCGGCGACACCGACCCGCCCACCGGCGGCGAGGGCGCGCTGGCGCAGCTGGGCGACACGATCTGGGAAGACGGCAACGCCAACGGCATCCAGGATGCGGGCGAGCGCGGCATCGCCGGCGTCACCGTGGAACTGAAGGACAGCACGGGTGCCGTCGTCAAGACCACCACCACGGGCGCGGACGGCCAGTACTTCTTCAACGTGGCCGCCGGCACCTACACGGCGCAGCTGCGCGCCCCGGACGGTTATGTCGCCACGGCCAAGGGCCAGGGCGGCGACGGCGCGTTGGACAGCGACTTCGACGCTTCCGGCCGTACCGGCGCCATCACGCTGGCGCAGGGCGAAGTCAATAACGCGGCCGACGGTGGCCTGTATCGCGCCGCGTCGCTGACCAGCCAGGCCTGGAAGGATGCGGACCGCGACGGCGTGCGCGATGCCGGCGAGACGGCCGTGGCGAATGTACGCGTCGCGCTGCTCGACGGCGCCGGCAAGCAGGTCGCCAGCGCGCTGACCGATGCCGGCGGCAACTACACGTTCACCAACCTGAAGCCGGGCAGCTACAGCGTCAAGTTCGACACGGCCTCGCTGCCGGCCGGCCTGCAGTTCACGACGCCGGGCCTGGATTCGGCCGCCGCCGCGGACGGCAGCACGGCGCCCGTCACGCTGGCGTCCGGTGCGCATGCCACCCTGGCCGCCGGCCTGGTGGAAGACATGGCCACCATCGGCGACCGCGTTTGGGAGGACAGGAACGGCAACGGCGTGCAGGACAGCGGCGAAGCGGGCATCGCCGGCGTCGCCGTGCAGTTGAAGGACGCCACCGGCAAGGTAGTCGCCAGCACGACGACGGACGCCGCCGGCGCCTACGCCTTCAAGGCCGCCGCCGGCACGTACAGCGTGGCCGTCAAGGCGCCGGCCGGCTACCTGGCCACCGTCGCCAACGTGGGCGACGACGCCGCCGACAGCGACATCGGCACCAACGGCGCCACCGCCCAGTTCACGGTGCGCGCCGGCGACAAGCTGGCCACGATCGACGCGGGCCTGTATCGCGCGGCCTCGCTGGGCAACCGGGTCTGGTACGACTGCGATGGCGACGGCATCCAGGACAGCGGCGACACGGGGATCGGCGGCGCCAAGGTAACGCTGCTCAATGCCGACGGCAAGGCCCTGGCCACGACCACGACCGATTGCGATGGCCTGTACCAGTTCGGCAACCTGAAGCCCGGCAGCTACAGCGTGCAGTTCGACAAATCGGCACTGCCTTCTGGCTACGTCATTACCCGGCGCGACGCCGGCAGCGACGACGCGCGCGACTCCGACATCGGCGCCGATGGCCGCTCGCACAAGGTGACGCTGGTCTCGGGCGAACACAACACGAGCGTGGATGCGGGTATCGCGGCGGCGGCCTCGGTCGGCAACCGCGTGTGGGAAGACTGCGACTTCGATGGCGTGCAGGATGCCGGCGAAGCGGGCGTGTGCGGCGTTACCGTGCGCCTGTACGATGCCGCCCACAACCTGAAGGCCACGACCGTGACCGCCGCCGACGGCAGCTACAAGTTCGCCGGCCTGCAGGCCGGCAGCTACAGCGTCGAAGTGGTCAAGCCGAACGGCTGGTACACGACCAAGGCCAATGTGGGCAGCAACAGCCTCGATTCGGACTTCGTCAACCTGGCCAGCGGCAGCGCCGGCAGCGGCACGTTCACGCTGGCCGCGGGCGAACACAACACCAGCATCGACGCGGGCCTGTACCGCAAGGCCAGCATCGGCGACAAGGTCTGGCGCGACGCCAACCACAACGGCGTGCAGGACAGCGGCGAGGAAGGCATCGGCAAGATCAAGGTCGCGCTGTACCACGCCGGCACGGGCGCGCTGGTCGGCAGCACGGTCACGGACGCGAAGGGCTCCTACCTGTTCAGCAACCTGGATCCGGGCAGCTACTACCTGAAGTTCGACAAGACCAACGTGCTCTTCACCGACCTGTCCCACCGCACCTACTCGATGAACGACTGGAAGTGGGGCGTCAAGAACACGGGCGGCAACGACGCGATCGACTCCGACGTCAACGGCGACGGCGTCAGCAAGGCCGGCGTGACGCAGACCGATGCCACGTTCCTGTCCTCCGGCGAGAACGACATGCGCTGGGACGCGGCCATCACGCCGATCGCACTCGACCTGAACGGCGACGGCATCCAGACGATCGCCCGCGCCGACTTCCACGGCAGTTTCGACCTGCTGGGAACCGGCAAGGCCATCCAGTCCGGCTGGCTGTCGGCCGGCGACGCCTTCCTGGCCATCGATGCGAACGGCAACGGCAGCATCGACGGCATCGGCGAACTGTTCGGCGGCGCGGCCAAGGGCAGCGGCTTCGCCAGGCTGGCCAGCTTCGACAGCAATGGCGACGGCATCGTCGATGCGCACGACGCGCGGTTCGGCGCGCTGACCCTGTGGCAGGACGCCAACGGCAACGGCCGCACCGATGCGGGCGAACTGATCGCGCTGGCGCAGGCCGGCGTGACGGCCCTGAACGTCGCGTTCGAGGAGCTGCCGTTCCTGGATGCGAACGGCAACCTGCACCTGGAGCGCAGCAGCGCCGTGATCGACGGCCGCGCCGTCGACATGACGGACGTGTACTTCAATGTGTCCGCCGCCGACGCGGCGGCAGCCGGCATCGCGGCGCCGACCATGGCCGAACTGGTCGGCCAGCCCGAACCGGCGCAGCAAGCAATCTAACCGAACTACCTACAACGACAAGAAGACACCATGACCACTATCGCCAAACCGCTCGTCCAACTCATCGCCGCCGCCGCCCTGACCATGGCCGGCGCCGCCCACGCGGGCGTCATCGTCAAGTCCGCCGCCTCGCAAGGCATCTTCACGCAGGCCGGTGCCAACTTCGGCACCGACAGCCTGGCCCGCACCGTGCCCGTGTGGAGCGTGACGGACGACGCCACGCTGCTGGCGTTCTGCATCGACCCGTTCACCCCGATGGTCACCGGCACGACGACCTACGCCGCCACGCCCAACGTGGCGTTCGGCGACGACGTCAAGCGCCTGTACTCGCAGTACTACTCGAGCATCGACTATTCGGGCATGGGCCAGCTGACGGGCGACAAGCGCGTCACGGCACTGAGCTTCCAGCTGGCCCTGTGGGAGCTGGTCGCCGACGACGGCAACCTGGCGAGCGGCGCGTTGGCGGCCGTGCTGGCCGACAATGGCAGCAAGGCGCAGGCCGTCATCGGCGGCGCGACCGCCATGCTGGCCACCGCGCAGGACGAGCGCATCGCCATTGCCGACAAGTACCGCTTCACGACGTACGCGGCGACCGGCTCGCAGACCGTGGTGACGGTCAGCGCCGTGCCGGAACCGTCGTCGCTGGCCATGTTCGGCCTGGGCCTGGCCGCGCTGGGTTTCGTCGCCCGCCGCCGCCGCGGCTGATGCGGTAAGGCCATCCGGCGCCCGCCGGATGGCCCTGGCAGTCGCGCTGGCCGCGCCGCGCGGTCGCCACTTTCAGCCGGCCGCGCAATCGTGCGCGCCGCGCCCCCATGCTACATTCGCCGTCACTGAAAAGTCACCGGCGAGGGCGCTGCATGATGGGGTTTTCCGCACTCGAGCTGGCCAGGATCCAGTTCGCGTTCACGATGGCGTTCCACATCGTATTTCCGGCATTGACGATCGGCATGGCCAGCTACCTGGCCGTGCTCGAGGGCTGCTGGCTCGTCACCCGGCGAGCCGTCTACATGACGCTGTACCACTACTGGCTGCGCATCTTTGCCGTCACGTTCGGCATGGGAGTCGTGTCGGGCATCGTCATGGCCTACCAGTTCGGCACCAACTGGAGCCAGTTCTCCGAATTCGCCGGCGGCATCACGGGCCCGCTGCTGGCCTACGAGGTGCTGACGGCATTCTTCCTGGAAGCGGGTTTCCTGGGCGTGATGCTGTTCGGGCGAAACCGGGTAGGACCCGGCCTGCATTTCTTCGCCACGTGCATGGTGGCGCTGGGCACGCTGATTTCGGCCACGTGGATCCTCGCCTCGAACAGCTGGATGCAAACCCCGCAGGGCCACGCGATCGTCGACGGCCGGGCCGTGCCGGTGGACTGGCTGGCGGTGATCCTGAACCCGTCGTTTCCGTACCGGCTGGCCCATATGGGCACCGCGGCCTACCTGTCGACGGCGCTGTTCGTTGGCGCCGCCGCGGCCTGGCACCTGCTGCACGGGCGCGACGACAAGGCCGTGCGCAAGATGCTGTCGATGGCGATGTGGATGGTGCTGCTGGTGGCGCCGCTGCAGGCCGTCATCGGCGACCTGCACGGGCTGAACACGGCGCGCCACCAGCCGGCCAAGCTGGCGGCGATGGAGGGACACTGGGAGAACCGCCCGGGCGAGGGCATGCCGCTGCTGCTGTTCGGCATGCCGGACATGGCCGCCGAGCGCACCCGCTATGCCGTCGGCATCCCGCACCTGGGCAGCGTGATCCTGACGCACAGCTGGACCGGCCAGGTCCCCGGCCTGAAGCAGTTTGCGCCCGAAGAGCGGCCCAACGCCCCCATCGTGTTCTGGAGTTTTCGCATCATGGTCGGGCTGGGCCTGGCCATGATCGCGCTGGGCCTGTGCAGCCTGTGGCTGCGCCGGGGCGGGCGGCTGTACGGCCAGCGCCTGTTCCTGCGCGCCGCGCTGGCAATGGGCCCGGCCGGCCTGCTGGCGATCCTGGCCGGCTGGGTCACGACCGAGGTGGGGCGCCAGCCGTGGGTCGTGTACGGCCTGCTGCGCACGGCCGATGCGGTGTCGCCGCACAGCGCCGGCGCGCTCGCGCTGACGCTGGCGCTGTTCGTCGTCAGCTACCTGTTCGTGTTCGGCATCGGCATCGCCTACGTGCTGCGCCTGGTGCGCAAGGGCCCGCAGGCCGCTGACCTGCAACAGGCGCCCGAGGGCGGCCCGGGTGCCGGACGCACCCCCGCGCGGCCGCTGTCGGCCGCGCAGGAGGGCGCCGACGAGGGCCTGCCGCTGCCACCGGAACGAGGAGGACACTGACATGGGCGTCGACATCACAGTGATCTGGGCCGCCATCATCTTCTTCGGCGTCTTCATGTACGTTGTCATGGACGGGTTCGACCTGGGCATCGGCATGCTGTACCCGTTCGTGCCGGCCCGCGCCGACCGCGACGTCATGATGAACACCGTGGCACCCGTGTGGGACGGCAACGAGACGTGGCTGGTGCTGGGCGGCGCTGGCCTGCTGGCCGCGTTCCCGGTGGCGTATTCGATCGTGCTGTCCGGGCTGTACCTGCCGCTGATCTTCATGCTGCTGGGATTGCTGTTCCGGGGCGTGGCGTTCGAGTTCCGCTTCAAGGCGCGCGAGCGCGAACGCCACATCTGGGACAAGGCCTTCATCGGCGGCTCCGTCGTCGCGGCGTTTTTCCAGGGCGTCGCGCTGGGCGCCTTCCTGAGCGGCATCCCCGTCTCCGGCCGCAGCTTCAGCGGCACGGCCATGAGCTGGTTCTCGCCGTTCGCGCTGGCGGCCGGCTGCGGCACGATGATCGCCTACACGCTGCTGGGCGCCACGTGGCTCATCATGAAGACGGAAGGATCGCTGCAGCAGCGCATGATCGGCGTCACCCGGCCGTTGACGTTCCTGATGCTGGCCGCCATCGTCGCCGTCAGCGCCTGGACCCCGCTGCGCTACCCGCAGGTCGCCGAGCGCTGGTTCAGCTTCCCGAACATGGCTTTCCTGGCGCCCGTGCCCGCGCTGGTGCTGCTGGCGGTGTTCCTGTTGCTGCGGTCGCTGGCGCGCAGCCCGCATCGGCTGCCATTCCTGATGGCGCTGGCGCTGGTGTTGCTGGCCTATACCGGCATGGCGATCAGCATCTGGCCGCACATCGTGCCACCCTACATCACGATCTGGGAGGCCGCCGGGCCGCCGTCCAGCCAGGGCTTCGCGTTGGTCGGCACGCTGGTCATCCTGCCGTTCATCCTGATGTACACGGGCTGGTCGTATTTTGTCTTCCGCGGCAAGGTCAGGTCGGGCGAGGGGTATCACTGATGGCGCCGCAGTGGCTGCGCCGGCTCGGCTGGCTGGTCGTGCTGTGGTGCGGCGGCGTGGCGGCGCTGGCCGTGGTCGCCGGGCTGCTGCGCGTGCTGATGCATGCGGCAGGGATGCGCTGAACGGCCATCTTGCAATTCATGCAATGTCAGGTTACGCTGGCGCTGCCGGTGGCCTACCGGCACGACATCGCCACTATCCGACACCAGCCCACCACCATGCGCTACTTCACTTCGACACCGCCGCACACGCCCGCCTTGCTGCTTGCCGGGTGCCTGTCGCTGGCCGCATCCGTCGGCCACCTGGCCTGCATCGCCGGCGGCCCGCGCTGGTACCTGGCCATGGGTGCCGGCGAGCGCATGGCACGCGCCGCCGAACAAGGGCTGTGGCAGCCCACGCTGGTCACGCTGGCGATCGCCGCGATCCTCGCGGTGTGGGGCCTGTACGCCTGGTCCGGTGCCGGCATGATCGCGCGGCTGCCGCTGCTGCGCTGGGTGCTGGCCGCCGTGACCGCCGTGTACCTGGCGCGGGGACTGCTGTTCGTTCCGATGCAGGCGCATTTCCCCGGCAACAGCCCGGCGTTCTGGTACTGGAGCTCCGGTATCTGCGCCGTCATCGGCCTCGTCCACCTGGCCGGGCTGTGGCGGGCCTGGCCGCGGCTGGCCGCGCGATAGACCGGCGCGGGTCTGTCCCTGATGCCGCTAAGTTAAGACGTGTAGGTCAGCGAGCCGCTGGCTTTTTCCTGAAACCCAAGACCAGGAACTGGGGCAGACGGGGACGCCGAGTCCCGCCGGGTCTGCCCCCGGCCCGTCGCCGTAGGGGTTGCTTATGGTGCTTAACTTAGCGGTATTAGGTTCTGTCCCCGCAGGGGACTGACCCTGAAGTCGGCAGCGCGACCGTGCAGCCAGCAAACTTCGGGGTCGGTCCCGTGCCGGGACGGACCCCAACGAGACCAAGCGTGCGACGCAAAGCCCGTGCAGACCATACACTTCCCCTGTGATTTTGCTAACGGGAGAAGTACCAGTGCAGGGCCAGTCAGCATGTTTTGCCGCGAGCCAACCCACCACGCCGTCCGCTACCCGGTCCGTCGCGCCGCCCCTCGGCGCTGAAGACCAGGCCCGGGCCGACCTGTACGCCCTGGCCGCGCGCCTGCTGCTGGCGCCGCCCGATGCCGCGCTGCTGGCCGACCTGGCCGCGGCCGATCCGATCCTGGGCAGCCACGACGAACGGCCCCTGGAGGACGCCTGGGAGCAGCTGGTGCTGGCGGCCGCCGTGGTCGATGCCGCGGCGGTCGCGGAAGAGTTCGACGGCCTGTTCATCAGCCTGGGCACGCCCCCCGTCAATCCCTACGGTTCGCTCTACCTGTCCGGCTTCCTGAACGACACGCCGCTGGCGCAACTGCGGGCCGACCTGGCCGCGCTGGGGCTGGCGCGCGTTGCCGGCGTCGCGGAGTTCGAGGACCATCTTGGCGCGCTGTGCGAGACCATGCGCGTGCTGATCCTGTCCGGCCGTCCGCTGGCGCGCCAGCAGGAGTTCTTCGAGGCGCACCTCGGGCCGTGGTTCGCCCGTTGTCTCGAGGACGTCGCGCAGGGCCCGGGCGCCAATTTCTATCGCGTCGTGGCGGCCTTCGTCGCGGCCTTTCTCACCATCGAAGCGCAGGCGTTTGCCGTCGACAGCACGGCCGATGCGGCGCTGGCATGAGGATCACTCCATGAACGACATCGTCTCCGTCCCGCCGGCCGCCGCCAGCGAGGAACCCCTGCGCACCCGCCGTGCGTTCCTGAAGGCCGCGCCGTTGGGTGCCCTGGCACTGGTTGCCGGGCCGGCCCCGGCCGTCGAGGTGGTGCCAGCGGCGCCCGCGCCGGCGCAGCCGGAGCAGCGCGGTTACCACGAGACGGAGCACATCCGCCGTTACTACCAGACGGCCGCTTATTGGTAAGCGCCGCTAAGCGCTGATAACGCTAGCACCAGAGGTCCCAATGTCCCTGCAAAAAATCACCCGCGACGAAGGGCGCCGCCGGCGCCGTTTCCTGGTCGGTGCCGGCATCACGGCCGGCGCCGGCGCGCTGGCGCGGCACCTGCCGTTGAACATCATGCAGCCGGCCGCCGCGGCCGATCCGGTGCCGGACGCGCCCGTCCAGACGGAGATCAAGCACACCGTCTGCAGCCACTGCTCGGTGGGCTGCTCCGTCGAGGCGGTCGTCAGCAACGGCGTCTGGGTGCGCCAGGAGCCGGCCTTCGATTCGCCGCTGAACATGGGCGCGCACTGCGCCAAGGGTGCCTCGGTGCGCGAGCACGGCTTCGGCGAACACCGGCTGCGCTATCCGATGAAGCTGGTGAACGGCAAGTACACGCGCATCTCGTGGGACCAGGCCATCGACGAGATCGGCGATCGCCTGCTGACGTTGCGCGAGAAGGCCGGGCCGGATGCACTGATGGTGATCGGCAGCTCGAAGCACAACAACGAACAGGCCTACCTGCTGCGCAAGTGGGTCTCGCTGTGGGGCTCGAACAATGTCGACCACCAGGCCCGCATCTGCCATTCCACCACCGTGGCCGGCGTGGCGCAGACCTACGGCTATGGCGCGATGACGAATTCGTTCAACGACCTGCACTACAGCAAGGCCGTGCTGTTCATCGGTTCCAACCCGGCCGAGGCGCATCCGATCTCGATGCTGCACTTCCTGCACGCGAAGGAGCTGGGGGCGAAGATGATCGTCATCGATCCCCGCTTCACGCGCACGGCACGCTTCGCCCACCACTACATCCGCATCCGCCCCGGCACGGACATCGCGCTGGTGTGGGGCATCCTGTGGCACATCTTTGCCAACGGCTGGGAGGACAAAAAATTCATCGAGGACCGCACCTACGGCATGGCGGAGGTGCGCAAGGAAGTGGCGAAGTGGACGCCGGAGAAGGTCTCGGACGTGACGGGCGTGCCGGAAGCGGCCGTGCGCACGGCGGCCGAGATGCTGGCGCTGAACCGGCCGTCGTCGGTGGTCTGGTGCATGGGCATCACGCAGCACCACGTGGGCACGGCCAACGTGCGGGCGCTGTCGATCCTGCAGCTCGCGCTGGGCAATATCGGCGTGCCGGGCGGCGGGGCCAACATCTACCGGGGCCACGACAACGTGCAGGGCGCCACCGACGTTGGCCCGAACGCCGATTCGCTGCCCGGCTACTATGGCCTGGCCGAGGGGGCCTGGAAGCACTTCGCCACCGTCTGGGGCGTCGACTACGAATGGCTGAGGGGCCGCTTCGGCTCCAAGGAGCTGATGGAAAAGCCGGGCATCACGGTGTCGCGCTGGTATGACGCCGTCAACGAGCAGGCCCAGTACATGGACCAGCCCAGCAACCTGCGCGCCGTGTTCTACTGGGGCCACGCGCCGAACAGCCAGACTCGCCTGCCGGACATGAAGGCGGCCATGCAGAAGCTCGACATGCTGGTGGTGATCGATCCGTATCCCAGCCTGACGGCGGCCATGCACGGCCGCCAGGACGGCGTCTACCTGCTGCCCGCCGCGTCGCAGTTCGAGACGCAGGGCTCGGTGACGGCGTCGAACCGCAGCATCCAGTGGCGCGAACGGGTGATCCAGCCCCTGTTCGAGTGCAAGACGGACCACGAGATCATGTACCTGTTCGCCAGGAAGCTGGGTTTCGCCAATGAGCTGTGCAAGACCATCAAGGTGGTGCACAACGAACCCGTGGTGGAGGACATCCTGCGCGAAATCAACCGCTCGTGCTGGACCATCGGCTACACGGGCTGCTCGCCGGAGCGGCTCAAGCTGCACATGGAGCACAAGCACACGTTCAATCCGACCACCTTGCGCGCCGAGTCGGGCCCGTGCAAGGGCGACTACTACGGCCTGCCGTGGCCATGCTGGGGCACGCCGGAGATGAAGCATCCCGGCACGCCGATCCTGTACGACCTGTCCAAGCCGATCGCGCAAGGCGGCCTGCCGTTCCGCGCCAACTGGGGCGTGGAGCACGACGGCCAGTCGCTGCTGGCGGCGGACGGTTCCACCAACAAGGACAGCGAGATCGACACGGGCTATCCGGAGTTCGACCACGTGTTCCTGAAAAAGCTGGGCTGGTGGGCCGAACTGACGCCGGTCGAGCAGGCCGCCGCCGAGGGCAAGAACTGGAAGACCGACCTGTCGGGCGGCATCATCCGCGTGGCGATCGCGCACGGCTGCGCGCCCTACGGCAATGCACGGGCGCGCTGCCACGTGTGGAACTTCCCCGACCCCGTGCCGGTGCACCGGGAACCGCTGCTGTCATCGCGGCGCGACCTGGTGGCGAAGTACCCGACCTACGACGACAAGGCCAACTTCTGGCGCCTGCCCACCTTGTACAAGTCCGTGCAGGCGGTGGATTTCTCCAAGGACTACCCGCTGATCATGACGTCCGGCCGCCTCGTCGAGTACGAGGGCGGCGGCGAAGAGACGCGCTCGAACCCCTGGCTGGCGGAGCTGCAGCAGCACATGTTCTGCGAGGTTAACCCGCAGGACGCGGCGCAGATCGGCGCGAAGCTGGGCGAATACATCTGGATCGAGACGCCCACGGGCGCCCGCCTGAAGATGATGGCGATGGTGACGCCGCGCGTCCCCGCCGGCATCGTCTGGATGCCGTTCCATTTCGGCGGCTGGTGGATGGGCGAGGACCTGGAGAGGCACTATCCGGAAGGCGGGGCGCCGGAAGTGCGCGGGGAGTCCGTCAACACGGGCTGGACGTACGGCTACGACGCCGTGACGATGATGCAGGAAACCAAGGTGTCGCTGTGCCGGCTGGCGCGCGCCTGACGAGAGGAACATCATGGCCGCACGAATGAAATTCATCTGCGACACGGAGCGCTGCATCGACTGCAACGGCTGCGTGACCGCCTGCAAGAACGAGCACGAGCTGCCGTGGGGGATCAACCGCCGCCGCGTCGTGACGATCAACGACGGCGTGCCGGGCGAGCGCTCGGTCTCGGTCGCGTGCATGCACTGCACGGACGCACCCTGCCTGGCGGTCTGTCCCGTCAACTGCATCTACCACACGGAGGACGGCATCGTCCTGCACAGCAAGGACCAGTGCATCGGCTGCGGCTACTGCTATTACGCCTGCCCGTTCGGCGCGCCGCAGTTCCCCGAGACGGGCCTGTTCAACCACCGCGGCAAGATGGACAAGTGCACGTTCTGCGCGGGCGGACCGGAGCCCGATACCTCCGAGGCGGAATTCAAGAAGTATGGCCGCAACCGCATCGCCGAGGGCAAGCTGCCCGCCTGCGCGGAGATGTGCGGCACCAAGGCGCTGCTGGGCGGCGATGCCGATACGGTGGCCAACATCTACCGCCAGCGCGTCGAGACGCGCGGCTATGGCCCCGAGCTGTGGGGCTGGAAGATCGCCTATGGCCGCGCCAAGCGGGGCGGCGAAACGAAGATCCGGGGCGACCTGCCGCGCGAGAACCAGCAGGTGACGGATGCGCAGAACGACCCGTGGAGGATTCCATGAAGCGCCGCGTGCCATTGGCCCTGCTGTTGTTGCCGCTGCTGCTGTGCGGCTGCCTGGAAGTGGACCAGCACCCGGCCTGGAAGCAGGGCGAGTACGCGGGCAAGCGCGACAACCGGCACTTCCAGGTCCGCTTCCATGGCGACCGGTTGTCGTGGATGGCAACGATCATGGACCGCAACGACAAGCAGAACGAATACAACCGGGCCAACCCGTAAGGACACGTCATGCGACCATCCACTTTGCCGCGGCCACGGACATGGCTGGCCTTCCTGCTGCTGCTGTGGGCGTTCGCGCAGTTTGCCCAGGCAGCCGTGCCGAACAAGGATGCCGTGCCGGCCTACGCGGAAGAACAGACGATGCTGCAGCTGGAAGCCGACTCGCGCACGCCCGAGCCGGGCCTTGCCAGCACGGCTTCCGGCCGCGTGCACGTCGACCGCCACTACCTGGGCCAGTATGGCGCCACCGAAGGCAACGTGATCGTCCAGCGCGGCGGCAATACGTGGCGCGAGTGGCGCAACGGCCCCATCGCCACGACGGCCGGCATGATCCTGGTGCTGACGCTGCTGGCGATCGCGGGGTTGTACAGCGCCGTCGGCCCGGCCCGGCTCGACGCGCCCGAATCGGGCCGCCGCCTGCAGCGCTTCAGCCGCTGGGATCGCTGGATCCACTGGGCCACGGCGATCAGCTTCCTGCTGCTGGCGCTGACCGGGCTGATCATCCTGTTCGGCAAGGTCGTGCTGCTGCCGCTGGTGGGGCACGACATCTTCTCCGGCGTGGCCTACGTCTCGAAGTACCTGCACAACTTCGCCGGCCCCCTGTTCATCGTCTGCTCGGTACTGATGTTCGTCACCTTCCTGCGCCGTAACATCCCGCGCCGCGCCGACTGGCAGTGGGTGAAGCAGGGCGGCGGGCTGGTCACGCACAAGCACGTGCCGGCCGGCTTCTTCAACGCGGGCGAGAAGAGCTGGTTCTGGCTGGGCGTGACGTTGCTGGGCCTCGTGATGTCCGTCAGCGGCCTGGTACTGGACTTCGCCGTGGGCCAGACCCGCTACGTGATGCAGGTGGCGAACTACCTGCACCTGGCCGGCGCCACGTTCTACATGGCCGCCGCGATGGGGCATATCTACCTGGGTACCTTGGGCACGCCGGGCGCCTACCGCGCCATGCGCGAGGGCTATGTGGACGAGGAATGGGCCAAGGCCCACCATTCGCTGTGGTACGAGGAGGTGCAGGCGACGGGGCAGGGCGGCACGACCAGGCCGCCGCAGCCCGGCCGCCCGGCGCCATCCGGTCCCGGCACGGCACCGCGAGGGCACTGATGAAAGCAAAGACGAAAGCCCCGATGCCAGCGCGCGCCATGGTCCGCTGCGCTGCGCCGGCTGCGTTGCTGCTGGCGATGCTGCTGACCGGCTGCGAAGGCGATCGCGCCCCCGGCAACGGGATCGTGCAGACGAAGTTCCCCGGCCAGGTGTCGGCCGGCGGCGCCACCAGCGGCGAAATCATTGCCCGCACCAGCCGTCCCGTCACGGATGGCACCTATGCCGGCGGCACGCCCGGTATCGCGGGCGGTTCGGGCGGCACCACGTCCGGCGCCGCCACGGCGGGCACCGTGCAGGAATCCGGCCAGGGCCCGTCGCGCGGCACCAGCCAGCCGGACAGCGCCGGCCAGGCCGGCACCACGCTGCCCCCGGGCGACATGGGCAAGCCCGCCGGGCCGGCAGCCGAACCGGGGGCGGGCGGCGCGGCCGTTCACCGCGATGCGGGAGGCGCGCGATGAAACCTGCCTGCCTGATATTCGCCGGCCTGCTGGCCAGCGGCATGGCGCACGCCACGTTGCCGCCGCCGACGCCACAGCAGGCCGCCGCCGCGGCCGCGAAGAAAGCCCAGGCCGACGCCCAGGCGCAGCAGGACAAGGCGGCATTGCAGCAATCGATGGACAGCGTCAGCGCGCGCTGGCGCGCGCGCGCCGCGAAGGAGGGCTGGACAACGCACCCGCCAGTGGCGGTCACGGCGCCCGCGCCCGCCGCGCAGGTGCCGGTGCGCAGCGAGAAGCTGGGCACCGCGCCGCCAAGCGAGGACGTCAAGGCCCGCCCCACGCAGGCCGTCCCGCGCGGGACGGCACCCACCGTCAACAAACCGAAACGCGAGATGCAATGAAACTGGGCAGCATGCCGATCGCGGTGCTGATGCAGCGCCGCACCCCACGCCACCGCTGGGCCGACGAGGCCTGGGCCGCGGTCGGCGTCGTGCGCGACGGCGGCGACCTGCCGCCCGTGCAGGTGCTGGCCGAGAGTGCCGAGCGCGACGAATACCTCGTCTCCGGGCTGGAACTGGAGCTGTACCCGGACGAGAACGACGGCTACTACGAGAACTTCATGGCACCGGAGGCCAAGGTGTTCGTGTTGTGGCGCATGCAGGACGGCCGGGCGATGCCCGTGCGCGCCTCCGTCAGCTACGTCGAGGGCACGCGCATGTTCGATTCGGGCGAGCAGGCCGACGGCGTGCCGATGCCGGCCGAGGTGCAGGCCTGGCTGCGCGCTTACCTGCATGCGCACTACCAGCCGAAGCCGCGGCGGGGGCGCCAGCATGGCTGACGCCACGCCAGCCGAAGGCTTCCTGCGGCGCTGGGCGCGCCTGAAAAGTACGGGCGCCTCCGAACCGGTCGCGCCGCCCCCAGTTGAGGCCCCAGCCACGCCGGCGCCCCCCACGCTGGCCGACGTGGCGCAGCTGGGCGCGGATGCGGACTTCAGCCGCTTCGTCGCGCCTGGCGTGGACGGGACGGTCCGCCGGCTGGCGCTGAAAAAGCTGTTTGCGGACCCGCACTTCCACACGCCCGATGGCCTCGACATCTACATGGGCGACTACACGAAGGCCGATCCGATCCCGGCGGCGATGATGGCCGCGCTGCACCATGCCCGCAATGTGTTCGGGGCCGGCACGCAGCAGGACGACGATCCGGCCGCCACGTCCCGGCCCGACCCGGCCGATGCCGACAAGACCGACCCGGCCGAACCTGCCGGCACCGATCCCGCCACCCATGCGCCGCAGGACGATGCCGATACGGGCACCCACACCCCGCGCGACGATGCGATCCCGGACCCGGCCACGCCCTCCAACCCCGACGACATCACCGTATGAACCTTCCGTATTTTCCCGCCGCGCTACCGTCCGATGCCCACGGGGCGACCCAGGCGGCGCTGGCCGCGCTGGCGGCATTGCCGCCGACCGAGGCGCAGGATGCCGTCACCTACCGCTCCGCCGGCAATACCCTCGTCATCGGCCACGCCCGCGACCCTGCCGCGCTGGCGCTGGCCGATTACCTGGCCCGCGCGTTGCCCGTCACCTTGCTGTTGCGGGGAGATGCGCCAGCCGCGCCGGCGCGCACCTACCCGGTCTTCGTGGCCGACCGCGTGGCGCTGACCGGTTGGCTGGGCGCCTTCGCGGTGCGCTGGCAGGCTGGCGCCGGCGAGGCGCGCTCCGCCAGCTTCGACCTGGTCCTGGACCTGGGCGAGCGGGCGCTGATCGGCACGCACCAGCCGCCGCACGGCTACCACGCGCCAGGCGTGGACCCGGCGGCACGCCAGGCCGCGGCCGACGCCTTGCTGGACCTGGTGGGCGACTTCGAGAAGCCAAAGTACTTTGCGTACCGGGAGCGCCTGTGCGCGCACGGGCGCAATGCGCTGACGGGCTGCAGCGCCTGCGTGGACATCTGCTCGGCCGGCGCCATTGCCGGCGCAGGGGACGTCATCAAGGTCAATCCTTACCTGTGCGCCGGCTGCGGCGCCTGCACGACGGTGTGCCCGACCGGCGCGCTGTCGTACGCCTATCCCACCGCCACGCAGCTGGGCCGGCGGCTCAAGGCCGCCTTGCAGGCGTACCGCGCCGCCGGCGGCAGCGCGGCCGTCGTCCTGTTCCATGACGCCGGACAGGTTCCCGTGGCCGGGCCCGGCGTGATTCCATTCGCCCTGCACCACACGGCGGCCAGCGGCATCGACGTCTGGCTGAGTGCAATGGCCTACGGCGCGGCCGGTGTGGCCGTGCAGCTCGCGGGCACGGAAGCCCCGCAGTACGTGGCCGCGCTGGAGCGGCAGATGGCGCTGGCCCAGGCCATCCTCGATGGCCTGGGCTACGCCGGCCCGCACTTCACGCTGGGCGCTGCGAGCGATTGCGCGCGCGGCGCGGTGCCGCCGGAGCCGGCCACGTTCGACATCGCCGCCGGCAAGCGCGACACGCTGGAATACGCGCTCGACCATCTGCACCGGCACGCCCCGGCGCAGCCACAGACGGTGGCGCTGGCGGCCGGCGCACCGTTCGGCGCCATCGCCCTGAACACCGCGGCCTGCAGCCTGTGCATGGCCTGCGTGGGCGCCTGCCCGGCGTCCGCACTGCAGGGCGGCGACACGCTGCCGCAATTGCGTTTCGTCGAGAAGAACTGCGTGCAGTGCGGCCTGTGCGCCAACACCTGTCCGGAACAGGCGATCCGGCTGGTGCCGCGCATGTCGTTCAAGGACACGCGCAACGTGCCGTTCGTGCTGCATGGGTCGCAGCCGTTCCACTGCATCCGCTGCAACAAGCCGTTTGCCACCCTGCACATGATCGAGAACATGCTGGCCAAGCTGGGCGGCCATGCCGCCTTTGCCGGCAATCCGGAACGCATGAAGATGTGCGGCGATTGCCGCGTCGTCGACATGATGGTGCCGCAAGACGAGATGCAGGTGATCCCGCTGCGGCGCGTCTAGACGCCAGCAAGGGATTCCACCGCAGGGTTCAACCGCGCCGCCGCCCCGCCCACCCGAGCACGGCCAGTCCCGCCAATGCCAGCGGCAGCGAGCCCGGTTCCGGCACGGGCGCGATGCCGGACAAGCTGACCGCCGTCAGCGTGACGTCGCCCGCCAGGCTGCTGGCCGTGCGGTTGCTGTAGTCGACGGTCAGCATCCGGGTGGCGTCGATGACGAGAAGATCGCCTGGTGACGGGCTCAGCGCGACGGTCGTGTAATGGGTGAAGACGGACTGGCCCGGGTCGGGCCGGTCCAGCGTGACGGTCATCGTGGCGCTGGCCAGCCAGGCGTCGTAGATGCCGGGCTCGTCCCCGCGTGCGCCGCGCAGCAGTACCGTGCTGTGGAATGTCACCCCCGTATTGGCCGACAGCACAAAGGGCAGGGCGCCGCCGGACAGCCACGCCGTCGTCCCGGCACCGTTCGGTTCCAGCGTCGCCATCGAGTCGACGCTCAACACCAGCGTGGCCGGGTCCTCACGGCCGTCGATGCGTGCGGCGACGCGGGCGGCCGGGCTGTAGTCCAGCTCCGCCACGAGCGGGTCGCCCCCGTGCGGCAGCGCCGTATGCTCGTACCGCGTGCCGCCGGCGAACGCCGACATGTAGATGCGCGCCAGGTCGATCTCGGGCGGCAGGAACTGCAGCGACGGCGCGACGCCGTCGGCCAGGTCGAGATCGACCAGGGTCCAGGTCAGGCCACCTTGGCTGATATGATTCGTGCCCGCGTTGGCGACGCCGGCCAGGATTCCCAGCAACAGCGAGGCGGCCGCACGGGCGGCGATGGTGCGTTTCATGGCAATGCTCCTGTCGGAATGAGCGGATCGGCGCGCAGGGCCGGCCCCGACCGTCATTTCAGCATAGCAGCCGCGGTGCCGGCCGGGGCCGCTTTCCCGCCCGGCCCGGCAAAGTGTGGCGTACGCGATACCGCATGCCACTCCGTGAAACCGCGCACAGTTCGCCCTGCCGCTGCCCGGCATACTCGGAACTGTCGGGAGCGACTTTCAATCAAGCAGCGGACAACACAGCGGCAGGGCCATGCCCTCCGAAAAATCAATGTGAACAGGGAGGCAATCGTGCGGGGAGCGGAACTGATGCAGACCAATGCGGTCCAATACAAGGGCTATGAAATTTGCCTGGGATCGGTGTACAAGGACGGCGAGCCGTTGTTCCACTATTACGTGCCGCTGGGCGAGCGCGACGGCGGCGTCGAGCAGGGCAAGCGCATCATCGACCAGATGGGCCAGGAGCGCGACTGACGGGGCCGGCATGGGCCGGCCCCGGTGCCGGGGCCTTCAGCGGAACGCTTCCTGCCGCACCCATTTCGTCAGCACCCACTTGTCGCCGGCGCCGACGGGCGCGCCGCCGTGCAAGGTCGCTTCATCGAGCTGCCCGTCGTCATTCATGTACTCGAAATAGACCGCGGCGCCTTTTTTCGGCACCACGGAAAGGCCGAGCTTGGGGAAGACCGTGTCGCCGGCATCCTCCACGTCGTTCAGGTAGACGATCAGCGTGGCGGTACGCTGGCCGCCGCGCTTGAGCGTGGCCGCGAAACCGGGGCTGGTCGGGTCGAAGTAGTCGGGATGGGGCTTGTACTCGGCGCCCACCTGGTAGTGCAGCACGTGCAGCGCCTCGCCATGCGTCACCGGTGTATTGGTGATCTCGGCGATCCGCCGGTTCAGCCGGCGCAGCAGGGAGTTGTCCCCCTCGGGCAGGAAGGCGCCCCGGCTGGTGCGGGTGTCGCGCACCTGGTGCTCGCCCGTGGCGGGGCTCAGCGTGGCCGAGGGTGCCAGCTGGTCGCGTGCCAGGGAGATGACGGCATCGCATTCCTCGTCGGAAAGCACGTTGTCGAGCACCGCGACGACAGGCTGGTCGAGGCGCACCAGCACGCGTACGTCGCGGTCGCTCGTGCGGATCAGGTTGCCCTGGTGGCGGATGCGCGGGGTGCCGTAGCGGTAGGGTTCGCGTTCCTTGCGCGGCAGCCCGGCCGCGCGTGCTGCAAAGCGTTCCCGGACGACCTGTTCGGCGTAGGCGGGGTCGAAATTGGCGGCCGTCATCGCGGCCAGGATATCCTGGGGCGGCATTGCTTGTCGACGCTGTCGTCAAGCCACCGGTCCCATTCGTCGGGTATATGCTGGTAAGGTTCCATGGCCGTGCAGTATACCTAAGGCTGAGCATTGCCGTCTGGCTGTCGAGTTACCTCGTCCGGAGCGGGCGCGGCCGGTGCCGTCGGCACCGTGGGTACCGTCAGCACGTGCAGGTCGCGCGGACGGGAGGCCTGCTGGCGCACGACCTGGGTCGCGACGGCGCGCGGCGGCGGGACAGGGCGGGGCGGCTTGGGGAACATGCGCGGCTTTCGTGGCTGGCGGGAGTGTGGTGAAAATGCGGCTGGCGCGCTAAATTGCAAGCCTGTATCTCTACTGTGTGGGGAGGACAGCCTGGAAGTGTTTATAATTCTTCGAGACAACCTGCAAAAGGACGGCAGCGAGCGTTCGCCCACCGCCATGCATATAACGACAATTCGTCCACTTGCCCTTGCCGTCCTCGTCGCGCTTGCCGTCGCCGCTGGCACGGTCGCGCCTGCGGCGCTGGCGGACGAGGCGGAGCCGCCCGTGCCCGACGCGCAGGCCGGCGACCTGGCCGACCTGTCGCTCGAACAGCTCAACAACGTCGTCATCACATCCGTTTCGCGCCAGGAGGAGCGGCTCGCCAACGCGGCCGCCTCCGTGTTCATCATCGGCAGCGGCGACATCCGCCGCAGCGGCGCGCGCTCGCTGCCGGAAGCGTTGCGGCTGGCGCCGAACCTGCAGGTGGCGCGCCAGAGCGCGCGCGACTATGCCATCACGGCGCGCGGCTTCAACGGGCCGTTCTCGAACAAGCTCCTGGTGCTGATCGACGGTCGCAGCGTCTACTCGCCGCTGTTCTCCGGTGTCTTCTGGGACACGCCGGACGTCGTCATGGAGGACATCGAACGCATCGAGGTCATCAGCGGCCCCGGCGCCACGATCTGGGGCGCCAACGCCGTCAACGGCGTCATCAACATCATCACGCGCTCGGCCAAGGATACGCAGGGCGGCCTGGCCTCGGCCAGCGGCGGCAACCGCGAGCGCGATGCCACGGTGCGCTACGGTGGCGTGCTGGCCAACGGCGGCCACTACCGCGTGTACGGCCGCTACGCGGACGTGGACGACAGCGAGCGCGCCAACGGCAGCGGCGACGGCTCCGGGCTGCGCCGACGGCAGGCGGGCTTCCGGGCCGACTGGGACCGGCCGCTGGGCGGGCTGACGTTGTCCGGCGACGTCTACGCGACCGACCTCGCGCAGCCTGGCCGGGCCGACGCGCCCCTGTCCGGCGCCAACCTGATCGCGCGCGTCACCCGCAAGCTGACCGACGATTCCGACCTGCGCGTGCAGCTGGTGCTCGATCACGTGGAGCGCAACCAGCCGTTCGCGTTCATCGAACGGCTCGACGTGGTGGACCTGGACGCCCAGCACAGCATGCGCATCGCCGGGCGCCACAACATCACGTGGGGCGTGGGCTACCGCTACGCGCGCGACCGCCTGACGCCCAGTTTCCTGTACGGCTTCCTGCCCGCCGACCGCTCGATGCACTGGGGCAGCCTGTTCGCCCAGGACGAGTGGGCGCTGCGCGACGACCTGCGTCTCACCGTGGGCACGAAGGTCGAGCACAACAACTACACGGGCGTGGAGTACCTGCCGAACGTGCGGCTGGCGTGGACCGCCAGTCCCACCCAGCTGGTCTGGGGCAGCGTGTCGCGCACGGTGCGGGCGCCGTCGCGCATCGACCGCGACTACCACACCCCGGCCGTGCCGATCCTCATCGGCAAGGTGCCGCGCTTCACCGTCGGCGGCGGGCCGAACTTCCAGTCCGAGACCGCCAATGTGGTGGAGCTGGGCTACCGCATCCAGCCATCGCTGGAATGGTCGTATGCGGCCACGGCCTTCCACGCCGACTACGATCGCCTGCGCACGCAGGAAGCGAACGTCAACGGTCCGGCCTACAGCGGCCTGCTGGAGGTGGGCAACAAGGCGCAAGGCACCACCCGCGGCATCGAGATGTGGGCGCGCTGGCAGCCGGTGCAGAGCTGGCGCCTGAATGCCGGCCTGGTCGTGCAGCAGGTGCGCACGCACCTGAAGCCGGACAGCCGGGACAGCAGCGGTGCTGCCGGCGTGGCCACCAGCGATCCGAGCCATTACTGGCAGCTGCGCTCGTCGCACGACCTGCCGTACAACATGCAGCTGGACTGGACCCTGCGCTACGTGGGCGCGCTGGAGAAGCCCGCCGTGCCGTCCTACCGCGAGCTCGACGCGCACTGGCTGTGGAAACCGCGCCCGAACGTGGACGTGGCGCTGATCGGCCAGAACCTGCTGCACCGCTCGCACGCCGAATTCGGCGCCGCCCCCAACCGCAGCGTCGTCCAGCGCAGCGTCGTCCTCAAGCTCACGCTGCGGTTCTGACCATGACACCCTACGCCAACCGCCCCGTGCCCAAGCGTCGCCCCGCGATGCCACCCTTGCGACCCCTGCTGGCCGCGCTGGCGGCAATGCTGGCGCTGACCGGTACCGCGCTCCCGGTCGCGGCGGCGGGCGGTCCGCAGGCCGCGCTGGGCGTCGCCAACCTGGAGCGCGGCGTCAAGGCGGCCTACCTGTTCAAGTTCCTCGGCTATGTGGAATTCGCCAGCGGCGCCGATCCCGCCGCGCCGCTGGTGGTGGGCGTGATGGGCGCCGACGACGTCGCCGCCGAGGTCACGCGGCTGACGACGGGGCGCACCGTCAACGGCCGCCCGATCGTCGTGCGCACGCTGCGCGACGGCGACCCCAGCACCGGCCTGCACATGCTGTTCCTGGGCGCGGCCACGGAGCGCCCCGTGCAGGCGCTGCGCGGGGCCGCCCAGAACGGCGTGCTGACCGTGACGGAAGACGAGAACGGCCTGCAGCAGGGCGCCATCATCAACTTCCGCCTGGTCGAGGACCGCATCCGCTTCGAAGTGTCGCTGCCGGCCGCCGAGCGCAGCAACCTGAAACTCAGTTCCCGCCTGCTGTCGGTCGCCTACCACGTCCAGAAGGGGAACTAGGTGGGGCACGTGCGCAAGCCCGACACCGTGCGCGCCAAGCTGATCGTGATGGCGCTGGCGACGACGTTCGCCGCGCTGGTGACGATGTCGGCCAGCATGCTGATCTACGACCTGACGACGTTCCAGCAGAACTGGGTCGACGACCTGACCACGCAGGCGGAGATCGTCGCCACCGTGTCCGCCCCGGCCGTCAGCTTCAACGATCCCGCCGTCGCCCGCCAGAACCTGGCCCTGCTGCGCGTGCGCCCGCAGATCGAAGCGGGCGCCATCTACGGCGCCAACGGCACCATGTTCGCGTCGTATGCCCAGTCGGCGGGCGATCCGCCCGTCTTTCCCAGTCGGCCGGGGCCGGCCGGGCACGCGATCGCGGGTGGGCACATGATCGTGTTCCATCCCATCGTCGAGAACGGCGAGCGGCTGGGCACCGTCTACCTCAGCGCCAGCTACCGGCTGCTGGACCGGCTGGTCAGCTACGCCATCATCCTGGGCGCGGTGATGGTGGCCAGCCTGCTGCTGGCGGCGATGGTGGCAAGCCGGCTGCGCCTGGGCATCACCAATCCGCTGGAGGCGGTCACGGACGTGGCCCGCGCCGTGATGCAGAAGCGCGACTTCTCGCTGCGCGTGCGCCAGCATGCCAGCGGCGAGATCGGCACCCTGGTCGATGCATTCAACAACATGCTGGCCGAAGTGGAACGGCGCGCCCACGCGTTGCAGGAAGCCAATCGCACGCTGGAACACGAGATGACGGTGCGCCAGGGCGCGGAACGGGCGCTGCTGCTGGCCGACCGCCGCAAGGACGAATTCCTCGCCACGCTGGCGCACGAGCTGCGCAATCCGCTGGCGCCGATCCGCACCGGGCTGGACATCATGCGCCTGAACCGCAACGACCCCGCGGCCACCGAGCGGGCCCGCGCCGTCATGGAGCGCCAGCTGAAGCAGATGGTGCGCCTGGTCGACGACCTCCTGGACGTCTCGCGCATCAACACGGGCAAGCTGACGATCCGCCACGACCCCGTCGAGCTGCAGGCGGTCGTCGCCAACGCGCTGGAGATCGTGCGCCCGTTCATCGACACGCAGGGCCACACCATCACTGTCACGCTGCCGCCCGAACCCGTGCACGTGCTGGGCGACGCCACCCGGCTGGCGCAAGTGCTGTCGAACCTCCTGAACAACGCGGCCAAGTACACCGACCGCGGCGGCCGGCTGGCGCTGGCGGCGCAGGTGGGCGACGACGGCCAGCTGCATATCCGGGTCACCGACAACGGCATCGGCATCGCGCCGCCGATGCTGGGCCAGATCTTCGACATGTTCGTGCAGGCCGATTCGTCGCTGGAGCGCACGTCGGCCGGCCTGGGCGTGGGGCTGTCGCTGGCGCGCCGGCTGGTCGAGCTGCACGGCGGCGCGATCGAGGCCCGCAGCGGCGGGCCGGGGCGGGGCAGCGAATTCGTCGTTACCTTGCCCGTGCTGCAGGGCGCGCAGGGCGGCGCGCCGCGCGAGGCGGTCCAGCCGGCCCAGGGTACGCCGTACCGCATCCTGCTGGCCGACGACAACCTGGACTTCGTCAACGCCATCGGCGCGCTGCTGCGCACCCTGGGCCACACCGTGCACATCTGCCACGACGGCGCGCAGGCGCTGGCCGGCGCGGAGGCCTTCGCACCGGACTTCGCGTTCCTGGACATCGGCCTGCCGCACCTGAACGGCTACGACCTGGCCCGGGCGTTGCGCGCGCTGCCTGGACTGCAGCGCACCGTGCTGGTGGCGGTGACGGGCTGGGGCCAGCAGAAGGATCGCGACCTGGCGTTCGATGCCGGCTTCGAGGCGCACCTGGTCAAGCCCGTCAGCGTCGAGCAGATCCTCGATATCCTGGCCGCCGGGCGGCAAGGGATGCGGGCGGGGGCGCCGGTGGCGGGGGCTTGAGGGTTGCGCTTACAATGGGGCGATTGCAACCGACAGGTCGACGATGCCGAAAATCGAATTTGCCGCATTGAAGTGCCTGGCCGAGACATCGGCCAGCGTGACGGCGCCGTGCCGCTGCAACCGGGTACCGTTGGCGGCGTGGAGCGCTTTGCCGATGACGCTGGAACTGGACCGCTTCGAGGAGATCGGCGTGCTGTTCGACGACCCCTACGACGAGCCGACGTTTGCCGAGTTCCATCCGGCAGGAACGCGCTACGACAGCGACGCTGCCCCGATCGCACCACGGTTCTACCCCTACAACCGCTGCACGGTGGCGCGCTGCCTGGACTGCGACCGGCACTACCTGCGCTACAACGAAGCGGGTGGCTATTTCACGGAACTGCGGATCCGGGCGTTGCTGCCAGAGTTGTTGGTGGACGTGCCAACGTCCGCCCGGCCAGCAGGCTGAGTTTTTTTTGTCGCGTTGTCGAATTCACTTGTCATAGTTCGTCGTAGCGATGCTGGACCCGAAATTCCACCCCACCGACAACCTGAGGACGTTCATGAACAAGCAGATTTTCGTCAATCTACCGGTCCGAGACCTCGACAAGTCCAAGGCGTTCTTCGAAGCGCTCGGCTATCGCTTCAATCCCCAATTCACCAACGAGAGTGGCGCCTGCCTGGTCATCAACGATGGCAGCATCTATGCGATGCTGCTGACCCAGCCCTTCTTCAAGACCTTTATCGACAAGCCGATCGCGCAAGCGACGGAGGCGACCGGGGTGCTGATCTGCCTGGGCTGCGAAAGCCGCGAGGAAGTCGACGGGCTGGTGGCGAAGGCCGTTGCGGCAGGGGGCCGCACGCCGCGTCCGCCGCAAGACCACGGTTTCATGTACAGCCACGCATTCGAAGACCTGGATGGTCATATCTGGGAACTGGCGTGGATGGCGCCGCAGGAGTAGCAGCGCCGGCAAGACCCGCCCTGGCTCACCGGAGCGGCCGCCGCTCTTCCATATAGACCTTGGGCGATCTGGGAAGGTTCCAGTTCGCCCAGGCTGGTGCGCTTACCGGTCTCCCGGCACCGGCACGGTCGGGCCCGCGCCGGCGAGGAATGCCACGGCTGTGGCCGGGCAGCTGAACCGGGCCGCGTAATCGGCGATGGGGGGCAACCCCATCGCCCGCCGCCGGTCGTGCAACGCGGGCAAGTCTTCGATGATGAACGGTTCCCAACCGCCCCGTCCCTCGCGCACGCAGCGCCCCTGCGTGCCATAGCGCTGCGGGCGATGGGTGCGATCGTACAGGTAGGCGTAATTCGCGCCGCTGACTTCTCCCGTCTTCACCAGCGGTGCCATCAGTTCGAGCATTCGCAGCTGGTAAGGGCGATCGGCGTCACGGTGCTGCACCAGCAGCCAGGCCGCTTTCGCCCCATCCTCGCCCACCAGGCCGATGGTTGGCCACCCGTGCCGCGCAACGATGTCCTGTATCCGGGATTGAAACCGCAGCTGGATCGCCTCGAACGCTTGCGGGTCGGTTGTCTGCAGGTCCAGCGTGCGCTGGTCTTGCGCCATCATGGCCAGCAATTCCTCACGCAGCGCCGGTTGCGTGGGCGCGGGAGGCGCGCTTTGCGTGGGTGGCACGGACTGCGCAAGGGCTACCGTCCCTGGCCAGGCGCAGAGGCCGGATGACACTGCGAACACGCTGCACAGGATCGTAAGTCGTTTCATTGTCATTCTCACAAAGCCAGGATGAGGCATTGTCGCGTACGTCGCGCCGCTCGACAAGAGCGGCCGACGGCGGTCTGCCGCCCTGCAGTTCGATCTTCTGGCGTCTTCCGGCATGGCGCATGCATAATGTCGTTATCGCAACAACGCGCCCCAGCGCCACGACCGCCATGCCGATCACTTCTTATCTCGACGCCACCCCGCAACTCGCCGAGCGCGTCTACCTGCATCCGTCGGCCCAGGTGATCGGCAGCGTGCGCCTGGGCGCGGACAGTTCCGTCTGGTGCAACGCGGTGCTGCGCGGCGACGTCAACGACATCGTCATCGGACGCTGCGCCAATATCCAGGATTTCACGATGGGCCATGTCTCGCACCGGACCCCGCAAAAGCCGGCGGGCGCGCCGCTCGTCATCGGCGACTACGTGACGATCGGCCACAACGTCATCCTGCATGGCTGCCGTATCGGCGACGAGTGCCTGGTCGGCATGGGCAGCATCGTGATGGACGACGTGGTGGTGCCGGAGCGCGTGATGATCGGCGCGGGCAGCCTGGTGGCACCGGGCAAGGCGCTGGAAAGCGGCTTCCTGTACGTGGGCCGGCCGGCACGCAAGGTGCGGCCGTTGACGGCCGACGAGATCGCCTGGCTGCGCTACTCGGCCGAGCACTACGTGCGGGTCAAGGACAACTACCTGGCCACGCCGGCTTGACGCCGCTCCCGTTATTTCCTTCACGGCCCGGCATTGCGTCCGGGCCGTTTTCATTTCCGTTAGGTATGTCGATTGAAGCCTGCGCCACCAGGCAAAAAAAAATGCTAAGGTTTTGTCAACATTTACGGAGGAGCATCGTTATGGTGAATATAGCCGAGCAAAACGCAGGTGCTGGAGACGCGATCCGGGCACACATCACGCCCGATCCGGAGAGCCCGACGCCCGAGCAGGACCCGCCGGTGCAGCCGCCGCCAAGCGAAGTGCCGCCATCGGAGGTGCCGCCGGTCAGCGAGCCGACGGCCCCGCCGCCGCCCATCAAGGCGTAGTGGCGGGCAGCGCGGATCAGGCCTTGCCGGGTTCGCGCGACTGGTCGCCCTGGCGGTTGGGGGAGATCTGGCGGATCTGTTCGTCCGTCTCCCGCTCGCCGGGCGTCTTTTCGCCGCTGCCGATGTCGGGCTCGTTGATCATGTGGCCGCCTTTCTCGGAAGGGTCCGGTTGCTGCGGGGTGGTGGGTTGGCTCATGCCGCTCTCCTGCGTTGGTGGATGATGCAACGATGTTAGCAGGGCAACGGCAAGGTCGGCGCAGTGTTGGTTTATGGGAATAAGTATTGCTGTAAGGATTCACTTTGTTGTTTTTGTGGTGGCTGTCACAGCCGCGTAACTGAACTGTTTTTATAATCGAATCACAGGATTTTTATTTGGAGACCGCCATGGGCAATTCCTTACACAACAAGATTTATCTGGGCCGCCGCATGCATCACGTGCGCATGGCGTGGGCGGGGCTCGTCGCCGGCGTCGGCCTGTTGTGGCTGACCGTGCGCGCCTTCAAATAAACGTCCCGGTGGGGGCTGTTGCTTGCCGCCCGCGCCGTGGGCGCGTACCATGATGGCCGCAATCGCCATCATGGAAGCAAGCAATAATGAAAAACGAGAAGTTCAGTACCGACGAATACAATGCGCTGGCGGAAGTCGCGCGCGGCATCAAGGGCCGTCCCAGCGCCTGCGTGGGCCGCAATACGAAGCGCCTGTCCGGGCTGAAGCTGCTGTCGATTTCCCGTGACGGCCGCTACAGCCTGACCGACAAGGGCAAGGAGCTGCTGTTCCTGCGCCGCTGCATCGTCAGCCTGCGCGCGCTGGCGGACGATCCCGCTGCAACGCTGGACGCGGACGTGGTCGCATTCCTGGGAAAGAAATCCCATATCGCGCCCGTCGAAGGCGGCTTTGCCGTCACCGACAAGGGCCGCGAGACGCTGGCCGATATCGAGGCGCAGCAGCGCTGAGCCAACCTGAGCTGAGCTGAGCTGAGCTGAGCTGAGCTAACCTAGGTTGAGCCCGGCTGCCACGCTCACCACCACTTTCCCTTTTGCCCGCCCCCCATCGACGTAGGCCAGCGCCTGCGCTGTCGCGTCGAGCGGGAACACGCGGTCCACGACGGGCCGGATGACGCCCGCTTCGACCAGGTCCGTGATCTTGCCCAGCTGCCCGCCATGTGCGCGCATGAAGACGAACGAGTAGTTCACGCCGCGACGTGCCGCCTTCTTCCGGATGCCAAGACTCAAGAGGCGCATGACCTGTCGCAACGGCCAGGCCAGCCCCTGTTCGAGCGCGAATTGCGGCGTGGGTGGCCCCGAGATGGAGATCAGGTGCCCGCCGGGCTTGATCACCTGCACCGATTTCGCCAGTTCGGCGCCGCCCTGGCTGTTCAGCACGACGTCATAGTCGCGCAGCACGTTGGCGAAGTCCTGCCGCTTGTAGTCGATGACGACGTCCGCACCCAGTGCCTTGACCCACTCGACGTTGGCCGTGCCCGTGGTGGTGGCGACATGCGCGCCCAGGTGCTTGGCCAGCTGGATGGCGACGGTGCCCACGCCGCCCGAGCCGGCCTGGATGAACACCTTCTGCCCCTTTTTCACGCGCGCGGTTTCCACCAGGACCTGCCAGGCCGTCAGCGCCACCAGCGGCAGTGCGGCCGCTTCCTGCATGCCCACGTTGCGCGGCTTGCGCGCTACCGAGCTTTCCTTGACGGCGATGGTTGCGGCGAAGGTGCCGATGCGTTGTTCGTCGGGCCGCGCGTACACCTCGTCGCCCGGCTGGAAGCGCGTGACGCGCGAGCCGACCCGCACGACCGTGCCGGCGCAGTCGTTCCCCAGGATGAGCGGCAGGCGGTAGGGCAGGATCAGCTTGAATTCCCCGCTCCTGATCTTGTTGTCGAGGACATTCACGCTGGCCGCGTGGATGCGGACGAGGACATCGTCCTCGCGCAGGGCCGGCTCCGGCACGTCGGCGATGCGGCCGGCCTGTTTGCCGTATCGATCGACGATGAAGGCTTTCATGGCGTGTCTTTCAAGGTGTCCGGCGCTGTGATCGGAATGCGGTGCGGTCGTACGGCTGGACAACCTTGGGCGGCTGCAGGAAGGCGCTCAGGCCCTGGAACCACATGACCTCCTGGAAGTCGCCGTCGATCGTCAGGTCCTTGCTGCCCAACCCACGCAGGAACGCGGCCTGGCTGTCCCTGGCCGACAGGATGGCGAAGCCCGTCGCGCCATCCCTGAAGCACAGCGTGAAGCGGGCTGCGGCGCTGGACGTGGCGGTCGAGTGGATGCGACCGGCCCGGACGGTGTAGGTGCGCCCGGCGCCGGATGCCGTGCCGATCCGGAACACCAGGTCCTTGTCCCCGATGTAGCAGGCGCAGTCGGGGTTGTTCCTGGCCTGTCGTTGCAGCAGGTGCGCGAGCATCCACAGCAGCAGCTTGAACTTCAACATGGTAGAGCCTTTTCAAAAGAAGCGTCGACGTGGTGACATGACTCGCCCAGGAATCCGTCGACGTGGTACAGGAAACGCCGCGGACACTGGAACTGTGCGGCATGACCGCAATCGGGGTAGATGAACAACTGGGCGTTCGGCAGGTTGCGCGCCAGGTAGAACGAGTTGACGGTCGGGATCATCACGTCGTGCACGCCGTTGAGGATGAACGTGGGCTGCCGGATGGTGCGCAGGTAGGCGAAGGGGTCGTCTTCCGACAGCCTGGCCAGGTAGTGCATAGTCGCCTCGATCTGCGCCTGCGCGACTTGCGGCGAGGAGGGTGGGTCCTGCTCCGCGCGTTCGTGCCGGCGCTGCCAGAACGCCCGTGCAGCCTGTTCGGCCTGCGCGGAGCGGCCGAAGAAGAGGTACAGAAAGTCTTCGAAGGTGGGCACGGGCCGGGGCGCCGCGGTCAGCACCTGCGGTTCCATGTCGGGATTGCCGCCACGGGGACCCGTACCCAGCAGCATCAGCTTGCGTACCAGTTGGGGATGGCGCCATGCCAGGTCCAACGCCTGGAAGCCGCCCAGCGAAAAGCCCAGCACATCGATCTGTTGCAGGCCCAGCGTACGCACGAAGGCTGCCGCGTCGTCCGCCATGTCCTCGATGCGCGTACGTGGCGCGCCGGCGGAGGAAGCGATGCCGCGCCCGTTGTACAGGATCACCTCGCGCCCCGCGGCCAGGCCGTCCGTCATCGACGGATCCCAATGATCCATGCCGCCCCGGAAGTGCTGCAGCAACAGCAGCGGCGGCTGGCCGGCGGCGGCATTGCCCCAGCGGCGGTAGGCGAGGCGGACGCCATCGACGTCGACGAAGCGGGTCGGGGTGGTCAGGTGCGTGTCGGCCGCGGACTGCGCAAGCGTTGTCATAAGGAGTTTCCTGGGCAGGGGTGATTGGACAGGCTTTATGATGATGAGCATAATCTAAACTGTCAAGGGTTTGATTATGGTCGTCATCAATGTATAGTGACGCCTGCAGGCACCACTCACCATGGACGAGACATGAAAGTCACCAAGGCACAGGCCCAGGCCAACCGGGCGCACGTCGTGGCCACGGCATCCACGCTGTTCCGCGAGCGCGGCTATGACGGGGTTGGCGTGGCCGACCTGATGGCCGCCGCGGGCTTCACCCACGGCGGCTTCTACAAGCAGTTCCGCTCGAAGGGCGACCTGATGGCGGAAGCGGCGGCGTGCGGCATCGCGCAGACCGTGGCGCTGAGCGAAGGGGCGGACATCGGACAATTCGTGCGGGCGTACCTGTCGCGCGAACATCGGGATGCGCGGGCGAGCGGGTGCACGATGGCGGCGTTGAGCGGCGATGCGGCGCGCCAGCCGCAAGCGGTCAGGGCGACGTTCGCGGCGGGTATCGAGGATTTGCTGGCGGCGCTGGGCGCGCCACGGGCTGCGCCGGAGGATGCGGAAGCGGCCCGGCAGCGAGCCGAGTATCTCGGCGTGCTGGCGCATGCGGTCGGCGCGATCGTCATGTCGCGGGCTTGCCCGGACGATGCGCCGCTGGCCGATGAGATCTTGCAGGTGTGCCGCGACGGGATCCTCGCGTCGCTCGAGGCGCCGGGCGCAGGGTAAAGGGGCGCAATCACCTCGGCGTCGTGAAATAGCTCTGCGGCAAGGTCGTTACCGTCTATACCTGCACAGCGAAGCTTGGCCGCGCCCGAGGATGCACGCGGGAATTTCCTCACGCCGGAGTGAAAGCGCAAAAAAAGGCGCCCGGTCGGGCGCCTTTCCGTTTATTTCGCCGTGGGCTTGAACCCGTCGGCCGTGATGTCCAGCTCCGTCACCTCGCCATACTTCGTGGCGAGCTTGCGGATCTCGGCGGCCTTGCCCACCAGGACCATCTGCAGGTTCTTGCGCGGGAAGTGCTTCTCGACCAGCGCCTTGGCCTTTTCCGGCGTGAGCGCATCCACGTCGCGCGTGAAATTGTCGATCTGCGCGCGGCTGACGTCGAGCGCATACATGTCGCCCAGCAGGCTGGCCAACTGCTCGCTGGTTTCGTAGCGCGGCGGGAACTGGCCCTTGACGTAGGCCTTGGCCGAGTCCAGCGTGGCCTTGTCGATCCCCTTGCTCCACAGCCGGTCGTACGTCTTCAGCGCCAGGTCCAGCGCCGCTTCCGTCTTCGGCAGCGCCGTGAAGCTGGAGATCGAGAACGTACCCGCCTGCGACAGCGGGGCGAACGCGCTGTTGGCGCCGTAGGTCAGGCCCGAGTTGACGCGCAGCTCGTCGTTCAGCCACGACGTGAAGCGCCCGCCCAGCACCGTATTGAGGACCTGCACCGGCACGTAGTCAGGGTCGTTGCGGGCGATGCCGGCGCCGCCGATCAGGAACGTCGTCTCGATGGCATCGGCCTTGTCGACGAGCCAGACGCGCGGCTTGTCCGTCAGCGGCTTGCCGTAGTCGGCGCGCTGCGGCGCGGGGCCCTCGGCCTTCCACTGGCCGAACAGCGTCGCCAGCTGGCGCTTCATCTCGGCCGGATCGAAATCGCCGACCACCACGATGGCCGCGTTATCGGGCCGGAAGTAGCGCTGGTGAAAGCCCTTGACGTCGTCCTGCTTCAGCGCCTGCAGGCTGGCCACGGTGCCGCCCGGCGGGCTAGCGTACGGGCTGGCGCCGAACAGCATGCTGCGGTAGTAGTTGCCGGCCACCTGGCGCGGGCTTTCCTTGGCCTGTTTCAGGCCGCTGACCTTGCGCGCGCGCAGCTTGTCCAGTTCGGCGTTGTCGAAGCCGGGCTGCTGCACGATTTCCGCGAACAGCGGCAGCAGCGCGGGCGCGTCGGCCTTGGCGAAGTTCGCCTGCACGGTGGTCTGCTCGACGCCGCCGCCCCCGGCCAGCACGGCGCCGCGGAAGTCGAAGGCCGCGTCGATGGCCGCTTTATTGTGCCTGGTGCTGCCCAGCAGGATGGCGTCGCCCGTGAGGTTCGCCAGGCCCGCCTGCGGGCCGTCGTTGACGGCGCCCGCCTTGACGACCGCGCGCACGGCGATCAGCGGCACCTCGTGGCGCTCCATCAGCAGCACCGTCAGCCCGTTCGGCAGCTTCGTCGTCTCGAATTGCGGCAGGCGGAATTCGGCGGCGCCGGCCGCCGTCACGCTGGCCAGCAGGGCCGTGCCCAACATCAGTTTCTTCATCATTGCTCCTTCGCCGCCAGCACACCGATCGTGCGCTGGGATTTTTTCAGGTACTTGACCGCCACGGCCTGGATGTCGGCCGTCGTCAGCTTCTGGTAGGCCGCCGGGGCGTCGAACAGCTTCTTGTAGCCGCCGTAGAAGACCTCGTAGTTGCCCAGCATTTGCGCCTTGCCGTTGATGGTTTCCTGCAGCCGGTACAGGTTGACCAGCTTGGTGTTGCGCACCTTCTGCAGTTCCTCGTCGGTGATGCCGTTCTTGACGACGTTGTCGACTTCCGCCAGCAGCGCCTGTTCCACCTTGGCGCTGTCGATACCATTGGCCGCGACGGCAAACACGTACAGGAGGCCCGGGTCGAAGCCGTCGGTGGTGTCGGCGCCGACCGAGGTGGCCAGCTGCTGTTCGACCAGTGCCTTGTACAGGCGCGACGTCTTGCCTTCCGTGAGCACGCTTTGCAGCACGTCCAGCGCGTAGTGGTCGGCGCTGTCGGCCTGCGGCGCCTTGTAGGCCACCATCAGGTTGGCCGACGTGGCGGACGGCTTGGCGACGAACAGGCGGCGCTCGCCTTTCTGCTCCGGCTCCACCGTCTTCACGGGCGGCGGCAGGGCGCGTTTCGGAATCGCGCCGAAGTAGCGCGTGGCCATCGATTTCACCTGGTCGGCCTTGACGTCGCCGACAATGACGGCCACCGCATTGTTCGGCGCGTAGTAGGTGCGGAAGTAGTTGACGAGGTCCTGCTGCGTCCACGCCTTGATGTCGGACTCGAAGCCGATCACGGGCCACGAATACGGGTGGGCGCTGAAGGCGACGCTGTTCAGGTCTTCCATCAGCATGCGGATATTCGAGTTCTCCAGCCCCGTGCTGCGTTCGGACAGCACGACGCCCCGTTCGCTCTCGACCATCTTCGGGTCGATCGTCAGGTGGGCGATGCGGTCGCTTTCCAGCTTGAAGATGGTCTCCAGCGAGGAGGCGGGGAACCAGTCCTGGTAGACGGTGACGTCGCTGCTGGTATAGGCATTGTTGCTGCCGCCGTTCGCTTCCATCGTGCGGTCGAACATCTTCGGACCGTAATTCTTCGAGCCGTTGAACATCATGTGCTCGAAGAAGTGCGACAGGCCGGTGGTGCCCGGCGCCTCGTTGCGCGAGCCGACCTTCCAGAAGGTGTACATGTTCGCGTTCGGGATCGTGCTGCTTTCCAGGACGATGAACTTCATGCCGTTGGCAAGCGTGAACGTCTTGACCTGGTCGGCCGTGAACGCGGCCTGCGCCGACGCCGCCATGCTCAGGGCCGCGCCGGCCACGGCCAGCTTGCTCCTCAGTTTCCACCTCATGCTGGGACCTCTCCTTGTTATTGACCCGGCAAGGATACGTGATGGCGGCAAGGTTGTTAAGGTTAGAATGCTGTCAGGCACTTAATTTTTTTCTTCTGGAAGGCACCATGGATAGCGCAATGCACTGGTCGGCGCACGAGCTGACGATGACGGTCCTGATGACCCCCGACATGGCCAATTTCTCCGGCAATGTCCACGGCGGCACGATCCTGAAATTCCTCGACAGCGTCGCGTATGCGTGCGCCAGCCGCTATTCGGGCAGCTACGTCGTCACGCTGTCGGTGGACCAGGTCATGTTCCTGCAGCCGATCCACGTGGGCGAGCTGGTGACGTTCCTGGCCTCGGTGAACTACACGGGCCGCACGTCGATGGAAGTGGGGATTCGCGTGGTGACGGAAAATATCCAGCAACGCCTGGTGCGCCACGCGAACAGCTGTTATTTCACGATGGTGGCCGTGGACCAGGACCGCAAGCCGGTCGCCGTGCCGCCGCTGGTGCCGGAGACGGCGGAGCAGAAGGCCCGCTTCGAGCAGGCCGAGGCGCGCAAGGCGGCGCGACTGGCGCTGCATGGGGCGAAGAACCGGAGCAAGGGGCAATAATATCGCGTAAACACGAGCGACCAAGTGACGGCGGGCGGAACATAATCCGGTATTTGACTACCGGATTACAAGTTACTCGCGGCGGGTATTTATTTTGTAACACGCCAGCCGAGTTCGCTCCGCATGATGTTTTTATTATATTATCTTGTCCGGTGACGCCGTGCGTCCTGCACGGCCGTGGAAACCATCGTGCGGAGATAATATGTTAAAGAAACTGATTGCAGTAGCAGCCCTGTCGGCCTGTTCCCTCGCTTCGGCCGCGCCGGAGCGCCTTAATTTCCTGTATCAGGGCTTTTACCTGGAGCACAGGAATACATTCAACCCCAACGAGCAGCTTTGGCTGCAAGTCGATGCGGAAGACCTGAACAAGGACGGTACCTATACGCTGGAGGAACTGGCGACGTTCCAGTTCCATGGCATTTATCAGAATGCTGGCCTGGGCCAGCTCGGTTGCTATAACGATGGCCCCAGTTATTCCTGCCTGAGCACGTTTTCTTATACGCCGGGCAGCGCACCAGTCTTCGCCGGCTATCGAGGCTGGCATATCGACACCGGTTTTCACGACTGGGCGGTCCAGAGCGGCGTAAGCTATTCGGACATCAGCGGTTCCTTGTGGGGCGGCAGTCACGCGGTATATAAGTGGACGGACCAGACCCAGTTGATTGTCGGCGCCATCCCGGAGCCATCCACCTATGCGATGCTGGGTACCGGGCTGGTGGGCCTGCTCGCGTTCGCGCGCCGCCGCCGGGCCTGAGACCCAGACCGCATCACAGGACGGTGGCCGAGGTCGCCGCGCTGGCGTTTTCTTGCACCAGCGCGGCAAATTCCTGCGCCGGCACCGGCCGGCTGAAGTAATACCCCTGCACCTGGTCGCAGTCGTGCCTGCGCAGGAACGCCACCTGGTCGGCCGTCTCGACGCCTTCCGCGATCACCTTCAGCTGCAGGTTGTGCGCCAGCGCGATGATGGAGACGACGATCGCGGCCTGGTCGGAGTCGCCGGCGATCTGGCCCACGAACGTGCGGTCGATCTTCAGCACGTCGATGGGGAACGTGCGCAGGTACGACAGGCTGGAATAGCCGGTGCCGAAGTCGTCGATCGACAGCGCCACGCCCAGCCCCTTCAGTTCGTGCAGCAGGGCGACCGCCTTGGCGACGTCGTCGACGAACAGGCTTTCCGTCAGTTCCAGTTCCAGGCAGGCGGCCGGCAGGCCCGTCTCGGCCAGCACGGCGGCGATGGACTGCACCAGGTCGGGCTGGGCGAACTGGCGCGCCGACAGGTTGACGGCCATGCGCAGCGGCGGCAGGCCGGCGTCGTGCCAGGCCTTGGCCTGGGCCGCGGCGGTGCGCATGACCCACGCACCGATCGGCACGATCAGCCCCGTTTCCTCCGCCAGGCCGATGAAGCGCTGTGGCGACACCATGCCCAGTTCCGGATGCTGCCAGCGCAGCAGCGCCTCGACGCCGACGATGGCGCCCGTCGCCAGGTCGAGCTGCGGCTGGTAATGCAGCACGAATTCCTGCCGCACCAGCGCGTTGCGCAGCGCGCTTTCGATGCGCAGCCGCTCCTGCGCCTCCTCGTTCATCGACTGCTCGAAGAACTGGTAGCAGTTGCGGCCCAGCTTCTTGGCCGAGTACATGGCGATGTCGGCCTGCTCGATCAGGTGCAGCGACGGCGCGCCGTCGCCTTCGTAGACGGCCACGCCAATGCTGCACGTGACGATGAATTCCTTGCCTTCCAGGTCCACCGGCTGCGCCAGCGCGCGCATGATGCGGCCGACGACGTCCGGCGACAACGTCTGCTCCGGATACTCGCTGAGGATGGCGACGAATTCGTCGCCGGACAGGCGCGCCACGGTGTCGCTTTCGCGCACCGACGCCTGCAGCCGCGCGGCGATGGTCTTCAGCAGCTCGTCGCCGGCCTTGTGGCCCAGCGTGTCGTTGACGAACTTGAAGCGGTCCAGGTCGATCAACAGCACCCACAGCGAGTGGCCGCTGCGGTTGGCGTAGGCGACGGCCTGCGTCAGCCGGTCCTGCAGCAGCACCCGGTTGGGCAGGCTTGTCAGCGCGTCGTGGTGGGCGATGTGCTGGATGCGCTGTTCGGCCAGCTTGCGCTCCGTGATCTCGCTGCCGGTGCCGCGATAGCCGCGGAACTCGCCGTGCGCGTCGTACACCGGTTCGCCATTGGTGGTGAACCAGCGCGTGATGCCGTCCTTGCCCGTGATCGGATATTCCAGGTCGGAGAAGGGCAGGCGCGCTTCCAGCCGTGCCAGGTGCGCGCGGCCCCAGGCCGTCTCCAGCATTTCGGGGTGCTGGTGCCAGCGCGGGTAGCCGATGTACTCGGCCTTGTCCAGCCGGCCTTTCTCGAAGAAGCCGTTGGTAATGCTGGTGAAGCAGAAGTTGACGTCCTGTTCCCAGTACCAGTCCGACGACAGGGCCAGCAGGCGCTTGAAGCGGTGTTCGCTTTCCTGCAGCGCGCGCTCGGTGCGCTTGCGCGCCGCCACGTCGGCATTGAGCTTCTCGTTGGTCACCTGCAGGTCGGCCGTGCGCGCGTCCACCAGCCATTGCACGCGGCGCGAGCGCTGCGACAGCGTCTGCATCAAGGTCGCGGCCAGGATGCTGAACAGCGTGCCGCCCAGCAGGGTCGAGACGGAGCCCAGGTGGTCGGCCAGGAAGGGCCGGGGCAATGCTTCCACCTGCACCTGCCAGGCCAGGCCCAGCACCTCGAAGCTGCGCGTCTCGCGGTCGCGCGGCCACAGGTTCAGCCAGCGCGGCAGCCAGTCCGCCAGTCCTGCCGGCGGCGGCACGTCCGGGCCGTTGGCGTAGACCAGCCGCGCGCCGCCATCGGCAGCGCTGCCGGCGATCACGCGCAGCACCAGGTGCGGGTCGTCCAGCAGGCCGCCGGATTGCAGGATCTTGTGGACGAGCTGGGGCGCATAGATCATCGCCGCCGTGTCGCCGACCCACGCCTCGTGCCGTTGCTCCGGCGTGGCCACTGGCACGCCGGGGCGGTACACGGGCGCCAGGATCAGGAACGTGTTGCGCTGCGTCGGGTTCTCGGCAAGGCTGATCAGCGCCGTGGCCGCCGGCTTGCCCGTGCGCAGGATGCGCTCGATGGTGAGGCCGGTCTGCGGCAGCGGTCCGACATCGAAGCCGAGCAGGGAGCGGTTCGGCGCGAACGGCTCGAAATAGTCGACGATGTTGTAGTGCGGGCGCGCGGCGGCGGGCACGAAGCCGTGCGGCCCCAGCTCGCGCACGGTGGTGCCGGGCCAGGCCTGCTGCTGCGCCTGCTCCCAGCCGGCACGCTGGTCGTGCCGCAACACCCGGTGGTAGGAAAACGACTGGATAAACGGATAGCGCTGCAAGAGCGGTCGCGTGAAGCTGCCGAACTGGTCGCGTGTGACCGTCTCGGGCGGAAAGGTGCGGAACAGCTGGTTCGTCACCGTCAGCACTTCCACGACGTCGTCCAGGCCGCGCCGGATCGCGGCCACGCGCAGGTTGGCGCGCTGCTGGAAGCCGAGCGCGTGCTTGCCGTACTCGAGGGCACTGACGGCGTAGAACAACACGCCGGTGACGGTAACGCCCGCCACGAGCGTCAACACCGCCGCCGCGGATACGCGAGATGTCAGACGGCGACGCATGCAACTCCCCGGAAATGGTCGATAGCCCGTTAGTGTGTCACAAAATCGCGGGATTGCCGAAACAAAATATATCTAAAGGGAATTATATGTTGTCGTTACGCACCATTGCGCTGCTGTGCGTCATCATGACGTTGTGCGGCGTCCTGTCGCAGGCCAGCCACGACATGGTGCGCCAGCAAGCGGTTGAAAGGCCCGAAGCCCAGGCCGGGCCAGGGGCTGCCCCAGGCGGCGACGCGCCGCATCAGGGCGGCGGCCCGGGTCCGCGTGCCGGGTGCGCGGCGGTGGGCAAAGACGATGCGGTTGTTGCCGGCGATGCCGCGCAGTTGGGCGACGTGGCCGTCGAACGCCTGGTGCAGGCGCCGCACCATCGTGGCGAAATGGGGATCGTAGCTGAAGATATTGGTGACCAGCAGGCCGTCCGGCCGCAGGGCGCGGCGGCAGTCGGCATAGAAGCGGGCGCTTGCCAGTGCCGGCGGCAGGCCGCCGGCATCGAAGCCGTCCAGCAGCAGCACGTCGACGCTGCCGGCCAGTTCCGGCATGTGCAAGGCCGCGTCGACGTGAACGATGCGAAAGCGTTCGCTGTCGGGCGGCACGGCAAAGCTGTCGCGCAGGGCGATCACGTCGGCGCGCAATTCCAGCACGGTGATGCGGCTGTGCGGCAGGTAGCGGTGGCAAAACTTGGCCAGCGAACCGCCGCCCAGGCCCACCATGACGATATGGGCCGGCCGCGGCTGGAACAGCACGAAGCACATCATCGCACGGGCATAGGCCAGCACCAGCCGGTGTGGATCGCGCAGGTCCATCTCGCTCTGCACCTCGCCCGGCGCGAATTCCAGGGTCAGACGGCCCTTGCGGCGGTGCAGGAGGGGGCGGTGGTCGGTCGCGGTGGGCATGAGGGTGTCGGGACGATGCGGGGCCTGTGCTACATCATAACGTAACCCGGCGGCGGGTTTCGCGCTGCCGCCTGCCCAATGCACGGGCCCTAACGCGAGTAGCCTTGCGGGCCCGGCTCGGCGTCGTGGCGCAGGCCCCACCATGGCAGGAAGGCTGCATTGCCGCCGCGGGCGCGGAACCATGGGCCATCCGGATTGAACGGCCGCACTTTCTCCGGCGGGACGACTATCACGGCGGTTGGCTGTTCGGGATCGGTGGTGCCGGCGACCAGCACGTTCTTGCCGATGTGGTTGGCGTAGGCGATGCCCAGGGCGACGTTGGTCAGCGCCGTGCCGGCACCCATTTCGCCCAGCAGGGCGGGGGTGTTGAAGGTTTGCTTGGCGAGGTCGAATTCGACCAGTTCGGTCGTCAGCGTTTGCGCCAAGCTGGCGATCCGGTCCGGCGAGTCGGCGTGCTTTTTGTTGGCGTCGTGGATTACGTAGCCGATTTCGGTGGCTTGCTTGCCGGCGTTCGTTGCCGCCGCTTCGATTGCTGCCTTCCAGGCCTGCACGGTGTGGGAAGGCTTTCCCTTGGCCGCTTTGAAGTCAGGGGTCTTGCGCGTCGCCGGGTACCCGATCCAGGCCAGCGGGGTACGCCCAGTCTTGTAATTTGGGCCTGCAAGCACGAGCAAGACCATATTCTCATTGATCTGCTTGTCTTTGGGTGGGTAGCTAGGAGCATCCCAGTTCATGACCCAGACAGTCTCCGCAGGATGAGTTTGCAGGTATTTAAGCCCGGCAGCCAGCGATTTGAAGCCTGCATTGGGTCCGCCAGGCGTCACACGAACATCCGGCGGCGTATTGCGGCTCCAAGAATCAGGAAAGTTAACGTTGCCGATATCAAACATATCGATCATCGATTCCTGCAAGTATGTCGTTGCGGCAGTGGCATCGAGACGACCTGCCGGAATAGCGTACTCGACTCTTATGCCCGCTAACTCCCGCCACGTAGAGCGATCTTTTGAATGTGCATTATAAAAATACGTGGGGCTTTTGAAGTAAATATCCCGGAATTTGTGAAAAAGTTGGGTAACATATTTTTTATGATAGCCGGCGAAGGTCTCACTGCCATCATTGCCGGTAGCGATGACTCCGATAGCTTGCAGACTTCCAAAACGCTCCGGTTTTAATTTGACCATATCGTCATTTGAATTCGGCCCGGCGAGCCCGAGCGTCCAGAGGAGCTGCCACTCCGTTGGATAGTCGCGCCGCTGGAGTGGGTTCAGCCATTGCAGTCCAACGACTTGGGCCCGGAAGGGTTCATCACTCTTCATTTGTTCAGAGACATTTGCTTGGGGATCCGATCTTCGTGATGGGGCGCAAGCCGCCACCAGGACACCCAGAGCCGCAAGTAACGGCAGAGCCAACGCAAGCTTCATGTCAACCCCGTCCGCTGCCGGGCACGGTCGTGATCAAGGTCGCGCCGCAGCTCGTGCGGTGACCGTCGAATGCCACCGGCACGCCGCCGATCAGCACCTTGGGATCGCCCTCGGCAATGATGCACACGCTGTGGCCGGGCAGCGGGCAGACGCACTTGTCGCCCTTGCGCGCGACGGCGATGCCCATCACGGTGCTGTTCGATGCCGCGCTGATGACCTTGCCGCCATGGCTGGTCGGATCGTTCAGGCGAATGACGCCACGCATGGTTGTGCTCCCTTGGTCTGGTTCAGTTGGTTCAGCGCGAGTAGCCCTGCGGCCCCGGCTCGGCATCGTGGCGCAGGCCCCACCAAGGCAGGAATGCCGCATTGCCGCCGCGGGCGCGGAACCATGGGCCGTCCGGATTGAACGGCCGCACCTTTTCCGGCGGTACGACCACCACAGCCGTGGGCTGGGCCGCATCGGTGGTCCCGGCGACCAGGACGTTCTTGCCGATGTGGTTGGCGTAAGCGATGCCAAGGGCAACATTGGTCAGCGCCGTGCCGGCACCCATTTCACCCAGCAGGGCAGGGGTGTTGAAGGTCTGCTTGGCGAAGTCGAATTCGACCAGTTCGGTTGTCAGCGTTTGCGCCAGGCTGGCGATCCGGTCGGGCGAATCGGCATGCTTGTTGTTGGCGTCGTGGATCACGTACCCGATGTCGGTGTCCTGCTTGCCGGCGTTGACGGCCGCCGCCTCGATTGCCGCTTTCCATGCCTGGACCGCACGGGGAGGCTTGCCCTTGGCAGCTTCGAAGTCGGCAGTCTTGCGAGTTGCCGGGTAGCCGATCCAGGCTAATGGTGCGCGCTCGGTCTTGTAATTCGGGCCGGCCAGGATCAGCAGCACCATGTTTTCGTTGATTTGTTCATCTTTGGGCGGATAACTTGGGGCATCCCAGTTCATCACCCACACGGTCTCGTTGGGGTGAGACTGCAAATAATTTAATCCAGCGGACAGCGAAGTGAAACCTGCATTCGCTCCACCGAGCGTAACCTTTACGTCAGGTGGAGTGTTACGGGTCCATGCCTCCGGCGTGTGTTCGAAGCCGATTTGGAATGTGTCATTAATCACAGCTCTTGTAGTGTTCGCAGCGTTCATCGGGTCCAGTTTCCCCGCAGGAAGTGCATATTCCACGTGGATGCCAGCAAGCTCACGCCAAGTTCTCTTATCTTTCAGTGAGTGAGCGTTGTAGAAATAGAGCGGGCTTGCGAAATAGGGGTCATGGAAACGGGTCATAAGTTGACCGAGATATTTCTCGTGATATCCATCAAAAGACTCTTTGCCATCGTTGCCGTTGGCAATAATACCTATCGCCTGTACGGTGCTGAATTTTTCAGGTTTTTCACGGACCTTGTCGTCACCTGGGTTTGGCCGAGCTAGACCCAAGGTCCAAAGTAATTGCCATTCTGTAGAGTAGTCTCGGCGCTGTAGTGGGTTAAGCCATTGCAATCCGACCACCTGAGCCCGGAACGGCTCCGGACGCGTGATTTGTTCAGAGAACTGCGTTTTGGATTTCACCCGCTGCATCTGGCCACAAGCCACCAGCAAGGTACTGAGCGCCGCAAGTAACGGCAGAGCCAACGCAAGTTTCATGTCAACCCCGTCCGCTGTCAGGCACGGTCGTGATCAAGGTGGCGCCGCAGCTCGTGCGGTGGCCATCGAACGCCACCGGCATGCCGTCGATCAGCACCTTCGGATCGCCGTCGGCAATGATGCACACGCTGTGGCCCGGCAGCGGGCAGACGCACTTGTCGCCCTTGCGCGCGACGGCGATGCCCATCACGGTGCTGTTCGGTGCCGCGCTGATGACTTTGCCGCCGTGGCTGGTCGGATCGTTCAGGCGAATGACGCCACGCATGGTCGTGCTCCCTTGGTCTGGTTCAGTTGGTTCAGCGCGAGTAGCCCTGCGGCCCCGGCTCGGCATCGTGACGCAGCCCCCACCATGGCAGGAACGCGGCATTGCCGCCGCGGGCGCGGAACCAAGGGCCGTCCGGATTGAACGGCCGCACCTTTTCCGGCGGTACGACCACCACAGCCGTGGGCTGGGCCGCATCGGTGGTCCCGGCGACCAGGACGTTTTTGCCGATGTGGTTGGCGTAAGCGATGCCAAGGGCCACGTTGGTCAGCGCCGTGCCGGCACCCATTTCGCCCAGCAAGGCGGGGGTGTTGAAGGTCTGCTTGGCGAAGTCGAATTCGACCAGTTCGGTTGTCAGCGTTTGCGCCAGGCTGGCGATCCTATTCGGCGACTCGGCGTGCTTGTTGTTGGCGTCGTGGATTACGTAGCCGATGTCGGTATCCTGCTTGCCGGCGTTGGTTGCTGCAGCTTCGATTGCCGCTTTCCATGCCTGGACCACACGGGAAGGCTTGCCCTTGACAGCTTCGAAGTCGGCAGTCTTGCGAGTTGCCGGGTAGCCGATCCAGGCAAGCGGGGCACGCTCGGTTTTGTAACTCGGGCCCGCAAGCACGAGTAGGACGATATTTTCATTGATTTGCTTATCCTTGGGCGGATAACTAGGAGCATCCCAGTTCATGACCCACACGGTTTCGTCCGGATGGGCTTCGAGGTAGCGCAGGCCGCCATCCAGGGAGGTAAAGCCAGCATTAGGGCCCCCTGCAATAACTCGAACATCCGGCGGCGTTGAGCGGCTCCATGCTTCGGGTGTGTTCGGATTGCCAATTTGGAATATGCGGCGGATATGATTTTTAACATGCTCCGCTGCCTCGGACGCATCCAGTCGCCCATAAGGTATTGCATATTCTACATGAATGCCGGCTAATTCTCGCCAAGTTGTCCTATCCTTTAGGGAATGCGCGTTGTAGAAGTAGGTCGGGCTTTGGAAATAAATATCGTGGAACCGCACCAGTAACTCATTAATATACTTTTTATGATACCCACGGAACGTTTCGGTACCCTTATTGCTGCTCGCAATATTACTAATTGCCTGCAATTTGGAGAATATTGCTGGCTCTGCCTTCACCATATCATCATCGATGTTCGGTCGCGCCACTCCTAAGGTCCAAAGAAGCTGCCACTCGGTTGAGTAGTCTCGTCGTTGCAAAGGGTTGAGCCATTGCAATCCTACAATCTGAGCTTTGAAGGGGGCAGCTTGAGGTTTCGATGGCGGAGCTGCTAGTGTGGCTGGACTGGCGCTGGTTTGTGATATTAGTCCGGTTGCGAAATAGGCACCGAATGCGATAACTGCGGGGAAAAAGAGGAAACGCGTCATAATTTGTTCATCCGTCATTAGATCGTTCGGTGAGGGAGAAGTGTTCCAAAACACAAGCACCGAAATAGCTATAGCTGTGAAAAAGAAGATTAAAGCGCTTGTGGCGCGGCTAAGCCTTGTTTTGGATGCTGATCGAATATATTTGTGCATTACCAGAACTTCCGTATGTTTACCATCGTGCCGGGCATCGAACCTTCGTGCCCGGTTCTGTTTGCCCAATCGTTTAGCACCTCATCCTGCAGCAAACCCGTGTCGAAATATGTCGCAAACGCGATATGTGGACTATCGTCGTTAAGAGCATTTGCATAACGCCAGTCTGCCGCTACTCGCAACTGCCGAATTTGCTCACGCGAAATATGGCATACCCCTACGGCAACGTCATATGCCAGCGCTTGCCGAGCATGTTCCGGGTTTGTCATGATAGTCGAGTGATCCGTTGCGTGCGTATCGATGCACTCTGCTAGCGTATCTTTGATCTTTTCCGTTCGCCAGGAGATATAGTCGGCACTTGCCGTCGAAAGGCTGTCTTCTTCCGTCCCATTGTCACTTTTACTGGAACGCCCTTCGCGGCGGGCCTGCATGCGCAACAGTGCATGGTGTTCATAGCGCAGCGATGCTTCGGTGCCACTATCGCCTTGCGGCGCATCGTCACCTGCTTCGCCTGGAACAGGCTTGCTGACGTGGTTGATTCTGGCATATGGATCATCTGCACTATATTGACGGAATTTGTCGCGTGATTGCCCAGGAGGGTCGTAACCCTCATCGAAATTGCTACTGGCCTTGCCGAACCTTACCGATTTTGGGAGGAATGATTTTGGCAAAGGAGGCGCCTCTATAGGCGTAATCCAAGTGTCCGGTGGAGATGCATTGATGGGTGGGCCAAAAGCCTTTAGGCCGAGGATCGCGATTGGTGCCGTCACGACAGTCATGACCTTGCCGAGTAGTCGCCTATTTGCAGCGAGACCTTTCGATAGCGAGTAGCGAGCTGGCGGCGACCTTGGCACCCAGAAGTCCTTACGATTGTTCGATGCGTTGTGGCGATCGTCCCAAAAGTTGTAGTTCTTGCATACACCGACATCGAAGCCTTGCGCGAACACGCGCTGACAAAACACTCCCTTCCCGTTGGTGGTATCAATTTCATCCTTGCTAAGGCCGCGCCACCCCATGCCCTGAATGGTACTGGATGAGATTACCTGATCATGTGGGTTGAAATACAGGGTAACGCGACCAGTTGTCGACTTCGCCGGGCCATAGCCGTAAAGATTTTTGTCCGATTGGGCGTCGAAGTTATGTAACTCGTTCTTGATGAACTTATCAATCTGTTGTGCACTCTGACTCGTGCCTTGACGCTTGCGAATGATATCAAAAAAGTTAGCGAGTGTTTTGAATCGTGCTTCGGCTGTCTGCCGACCACCATTTCCTTCAGGGTCTTTCATGCCCAGTTCTGCCCACCCTTGCATGGAATTTTTGGTTAGGAGGCTGTAAGGTGGATTGCAGAGAACGTAGGTATCTGCTACGCAGCCGCTAGGATTGGCCGCAGAATTCATCTTATCCCCTAAGAAAGCCGCCGCCATCGCCACCATATTGCCCTGGCTATGACAAACGATCGTGATCGGTGTATCGGCTTGGAGCTTTCGGATCGATTCGATCAATTTCGCCAATCGTAAGGCCGCTAACACGTAATAAGCGCGCGGCGGGCATGAGAAGACCAGACGATCTGGAGTCGGGTTGATGTGCTGCACATGGAGCCAGAGGAATAAGGTGTCGTCCACGCCACTTCCCCACAAATCCGGAAGTGAGGTGCAGCCGTTGGCGAATGGACCGCCACCCCAGTAATTTTGCTCGTTGAGATAAATACAGTCACCATATTCCTGAAGTTCTTTACTTCCCGCTTTGTACCCCCAGCGGAAGTGAATGACTGGCGAAAAGCTGCCTTCATCCGAAACGAAAGTGTCCGAATCAATCTTTGGATTAATATAGCCCTCGGGTGTCAACTCCGGCTGGTACGTCGCCGGCCGCAACTGCCCGCCTTCCGGAGTTGGATGTACCATGTGCTCGCTGCAGCGCTTCAGCCGCTCGTTCAAGCCCTTACACAGGCCTTCCTCAGCCTGCTTGTACCACTCGCCGTCCGAATTGACGCCGTGGACGAAGATCACGATGCCGGGCAGCGGCAGTTGCATCAATACGTCCAGATGCTTTTCAGTGATTAGCGAAACGCCGGGGGTTACGCCAAGCATCATGTTGGCGGGGTCGAATGCGGGATTATCGAATGATGCGGTAGTCATAGTTTGTAAAAATTCCGAGTCTTCATCAAGAACGCGGCGTATAGAAGAACGCCTTCAGCCGCTGCAGCGTATCGCCGGTGATCTTTTCTCCTTCGCCGGCCGCGTTGCTTTGACCGCTAAGTGGGCTATCCCCCTCGCGCTCGACGTGCAGCTTCATCCCCTCGACCGGCTTGCCGTCCGTCGGCCGCAGCAGCCTTGGAGTGCGGCTGAAGTCGCCGGCCTCGAATTTGGGCATCTCCGTGCTGGCGCTGGCCGGGCCGTTCCAGTGGTGGCCATCCGTCTTGACGGTCAGCGACCCCGGCCCGCCCAGCTCGACGTTGCCGCCCTTGAGCTTCAGGTAGGCGCCGCCGCCCACGATCAGCGTCACTTCCTCTTCGGCCATGACAATGAAGCGCTTGCCCGCCGTTGCCTTGACGTCCTTGGCGGAGTCGATCTGCATGTCGTCGTGCTGGCTCTGCATCAGGAACTTGCCGTGGTGGGCGATCTGGGCGATGCCGTCCATGTGCGAGAACAGCGAGATGCCCTTGCCCGCGTTCAGATTGAAGCGCTGGCCGCTGGTCAGTTGCATGTGCTGCTGCGCGACGGTGTCGACATTGACGCCGGCGTAGCTGACCAGCGTCTTCGGCGTCGTCACGGCGATGCCTTCCGGCGCCGTCACGCTGACGGTTGGCTTGCCGCTGGTTGCGGCGGCTGCCACATCCTCCTTCAGTTCGGCCTGCCCGGCCGGGTCCAGCGCCAGGCCCTGGTGTTCGGCCGCGTACTGGCCCAGCGACTTGAACAGGTCAAGGCAGTCCTGCATCAGGCCGATGTGTTCTTCGCTGCTCAACTGATTGCCGCAGGCGTCCAGGCGCTTCCATGCCGAGATCAGCAGGGACTTGGCGGTGCGCAGGGCGCCGCTGTCGTTGGTCGTCAGCTCGAAGCCGGCGCCGCGCGGCGTGGCGGCGCCGTTGCTGCGCGGGTGCGTCAGGAAGCCCAGGTTGAGCTGGGCGTGGCCGTGCGCGCTTTCCAGCTGGGCGCTGATCTGGCCAGGCGTGTCGTCCAGGCGCAGCTGGTTGTAGCGCTGGCCCTTGCCTTCGTGGCTCTTGATGCCGGACAGGTAGCGGTCGCCCGGCAGGCGGCTGACGTCGCTGAACGACGGCGGCGTCTTGGTGGCATCGTGCACGCGGCCGACGATCAGCGGCTTGTCCGGATCGCCGCCCAGGAAGACGCAGATCACCTCGTCGCCGATGCGGGGCAGGGTGATGGCGCCGTACTGCGCGCTGGCCCAGCCGCTGGCCACGCGCACCCAGGCGGAGTCGCGCTCGCTGTCCGAAGCGCCAGCGCCTTGCGCGTGCGCGTGATCCTTGTCGCGGCAGCCGGGGAAGCGCACTTTCACGCGGCCCAGTTCGTCGCAATGGATGTCCTCGCCCGCGGGGCCAACGACGAACACGCTTTGCGGTTCGGCCCGCGGCACGTCCGTGCGCGGGTCGAACGCCGGCACGATGGGCACGCCGCGGCGCACGCACGTGAAGTGATTCGTGTAGCGCACGCCGCGCTCGGCGCTGGCCTGGCCCAGGTTGGCGTCGGCCACGTACCAGCGGTTCAGCGCGAACAGGCGCTGCGCCCGCTCGTCGAGCGTTTTCGGCAGGTTGTTCTCCGCCTGCACGCGCAGTTCCGTGATGACGAACTCGCGCTGCTCCGGCGCATGCGTGTCCAGTTCTGGATGGCCCTCGATGGCGTTCCACTGGCCCACGCACATGTCGCGCACGCTGCCTTCGCCCTGGAAGTACTTCGACTCGTACTCGTGGCGCTGCATGCGTGCGGTGCCGAGGCTGCGGTAGTCGCCGGTGCTGTCGCCCGCATGGGGGACGTCCACCAGGTAATCGTCCAGGCTGCCGGCGAACTGGTTGCCCAGCATGCCCTGGTCGTGGTTGCCCAGGTCCTGGCTTTCCATGGCGGCCACGCGCGCGTAATCCCAGCTGCGGCGCGTGACGGCGCCCGCCGTCAGTTGCCGCACCGCGTGCCAGCCCGTGATCGTGTCGCGTGTTTCGGTGGCGTCGTCGCGGTGATAGCGTACGCTGCCGGCGCGATTCTGTGGCAGCGTCATGGCATCGTCGAACAACACCAGTGTGTGGACGGGGACATCGTCGGTTCCCCGTTCGGTCGGGCTGCCGGGCCGGATGAACCAGGCAATGCCGCGGCGTTTCCACAGCCGGCGCAGGAAGGCGCCCGTCGATTCGTTGCTTTGCAGCGTGAATTCGCGCGCAGGATAGGCATTCAAATGCCCGAGCTCGAAATCGAAGGCGCGCGCCGCCACCGGATTGTTCTCCCGCCATTCCCGCAACAGCACATTGGTGATGTGCACCTCGTCCGCATTGCGGAACACCCGGGTATTGACGGTCTTGTCCAGCAGCGACAGCGCGTCGCGCACCAGCAACTGGTAGGTCGCCAGGCCGCCGTCGCTGCCGCCTTCCGTGACCGCGGCCACCACGCCGCAGACCGAACGCAGCTGGCCGCGGTCGGTGACGAATTGCAGCTCGACCGGGTTGGCGACAAAGCGCTTCAACTGCATGCCCGCCTGCGCCGAGACGCAGGAGACGCGGTACTCGATGCCGCCGCAGATCGACTCGGTACCGCTGACGTATTTGACGAGCAGGACGTCGTCCAGCACCTGCGCGCCATCGAACAGCCGCAGGCGGATGGGGCGATTGTCTTCGGTCAGCGCGGCGGCGGCCAGCTTGGGTGGGATGGTGGTCATGCGTTCTGGCGCGCCGATGGCCGGCGATTTATTTTGGGAAACCCAGAAGTATATCGAAGTTAACTGTCGAGTTATTGTTCCTGCTCAGTTAAATGCAACATTTTATTGAATAGCATTTTGCAAGTTAAGATCGTGCGTGGGTACGCGTGCCTGGAACTGCCGATGGGATCCGGCGGCGTGCCAGGTGGGGCGCGGGGCCCCGCAACGGTCCGCTCGCAAGCCCGCTCGCTTGTTCTGGGGCTGGATGTTCTGCTAAGCTCTCGGGCTCGCCGGAGCATGCCACCGCGGCCCGCTTCGAATCCCGATTTGTCACCTGCCCGATTTGCCGGTAAATTGGCCCAACAACGTGGCACAACGGCAAAGCCCTGCCGCCCGATGGAGATCATTCATGTTTCTGGACCACCCGACCATAACCGCCACCAACAGCCTGACGGAGCCGGACCGCCTGGAGCGGCTGAACCGCGTGTATGGCTACGTGTCGGCGCTGGCCGACGCGGCCGGCGTGCAGCCGTTCATCGAGAAGATCGCCCAGCTGCATGACCACAAGGGCACGCTGATCGTGTTCTGGCACGACGCTCCCAGCGAGCAGGAGAAGGGCTTTTTCCTGCAGGCGTGGCGCAGCAAGATCGGCGACGGCAGCGACAACGTCGAGCACGAGATCTGATCTATATGGACGGCCAGACGCTGATCGCCACGCTGGCACTCGGTAACCTCGCGCTGTACCTCGCGCTGCTGTGCCACGGCACCGGGCGGCGCCGGCCTTCGCTGCTGTCGGCCTTCACGATCGCCCGCCTGTGCCAGGGCATGGGCTGGCTGATCCTCGCGTTGCACGCCTTCGTGCCGACGACCGTCGGCGGTCCCGTCGCGTTCATGTTGCTGATCGGTGGCGCGGCCATGGACGCGGCCGGCTGGTGGGAAACCGTCGGCCGCCCCGGCGCACGCGTCAAGCTGGTGCGCGCGTTCGCGCTGGCCATCGGCGCCTACATCGCCGTGCACGTCGCGTTCGGCCGCAGCCCGGCCGCGGCCGCCGCGGCCGGCCCGTGGGTCGCCGTGCTGCTGGCTGCGATGGCGGCCGGCTTCGGCCTGGCGGGCAGCGCGGCGCTGGCGCGCGGCTGGGTCGGCGCGCCGTTGCTGCGCCGCGTGCTGGCCGCAATCAATGCGCTGCTGGCGCTGGCGCCCCTCGCGCTAGCGGTGCTTGCCGCCCTGCAGCCGGCCTGGCTGCCCGTCGCGCCGGCACAATTGCTGCCGGCGGTGCTGTTTTTGCTGCTGGGTGGCCTGGTGTTCAATGGCGCGGGCGGCCTGCTGCTGGGCCGCAACGCGCTGCAGGCGGAACTGGAGCGGCTGGAAACGGTGGACGCGCTGACGGACGTGCCGAACCGGCGCGGCTTCTACCAGGGCCTGGCGCCGTGGCTCGCCCTGGCGCGCCGGCCCGGCCAGCCGACGGCGCTCGTCATCGTCAATCTGGATGGCTTCAAGCGCGTCAACGACCACTACGGCCACGCGGTGGGCGACGTCGTGCTGAAGACCATCGTGGACGCGGTACGCCGCCAGCTGCGCGAAGCCGACATGATCGGCCGCCTGGGCGGTGCCGAGTTCGCGCTGCTGCTGCCCCGTACCGGCCTGGCCGAAGCGGCGCTGGTAGCCGAGCGCATCCGCGCGGCCGTGGCCGCGCTGCCCGTCAAGGCCGAGCGCGCCGTCATCAACCTGACCACCAGCATGGGCGTGACGACGATCCGCGCCGAGGACAGCACGGTCAGCCTGTTCAAGCGCGCCGACGAGGCGCTGCAGGCGGCCAAGCTGCGCGGTCGCAACCAGGTGGTGGCGGCCGAGCCGCCCGCCGCCGGGCCCGATGACGAACCGGTGCCCGCGCTGGCGGCCGGCGTGGCGCGCGACTGACGGGGCGATGTCATCATCCCGTCACGAACGGGCCCTAATGTGGTAGGATTTTCAATATAAACGATATAAATGGATTCCTCCATGTATGCAGCGGTCGACCTGGGCTCGAACAGCTTTCGATTTTCCATAGGCAAGCACGACGGCGAGCAGATCCGCGTGCAGAAGAGCGTGCGCGAGCCCATCCGCCTGGCCGCGGGGCTGGACAACGACGGCAACCTGACGCCTGAGGCCATGCAGCGCGCGCTGAACTGCCTGAAGAGCTTCCGCGCCACCCTGGCGACCTGGGACCTGGAGGCGGTGCGCGTCGTCGCCACGTCGACGATGCGCCAGGCGAGGAACATCGCCACCTTCCTGCCGCAGGCCGAGCAGGCCATCGGCTATCCCATCGAGATCATCTCCGGCGAGGAGGAAGGGCGGCTGATCTACATGGGCGTCGCCAACGCGCTGGCGCAGCCGGCCGAGCGCCGCCTCGTCGTCGACATCGGCGGCGGCTCGACGGAACTGATCCTGGGGCGCGGCCTCGACATCGAGCGGGTCGAATCGTTCAGCGTGGGCAGCGTACGCCAGAGCCTGTCGTTCTTCATCGGCGGCCGCGTCGATGCGCCGTCGTTCGAGGCGGCCATCCTGTCGGCGCGCAGCATCTTCGAGGATGGCGCGCCGCCTTACCACCCGCAGTTCTGGAAGCGGGCCTATGGCTCGTCCGGCACGATCAGGGCGATCGCCGACATCATCGACAAGAACGGCCTGGATCGCACCTGTCCCGAGCGGGGCGTGACCCCGGCCAGCCTGGACCTGCTGAAGGAGCGCTTCATCGCCTGCGGCCACGTCAGCCGCATGGATTTGCCTGGGCTGCGGCCGGACCGCGCCAGCACCATCATCGGCGGGCTGGCGATCCTGATCGGCGTGATGCGCGAACTGGGCATCGAGCAGATCGAACCCATCGAGGCGGGCCTGCGCATGGGCGTCATGTGGGACCTGTACCAGCGCTCGATGCGGCACGACCGGCGCGAGGAATCCGTGGCGGCGTTCCAGCGCAAGTTCGCGGTCGACGTGGCGCGCGCCACCCGGGTGGCGGACGACGCGGCGGCGCTGCTGGACCAGCTCAAGCCCGCGTCGGATGCCACGCCGCGCCTGCTGTACTGGAGCGCGCTGCTGCATGAACTGGGCATGGCGGTGTCGCAGACGGGCCACCACAAGCATACGGCCTACATCATCGAGAACGCCGACCTGCCGGGCTTCACCACGCGCGAGCAGCGCACGATGAGCCGGCTGGCGCTGGCGCAGAAGGGCAACCTGCGCAAGGTGGGCGAGTTCCTGTCCGATCCCGACTTCGCCCGCGCCGTGGTGGCGCTGCGTCTCGCCATCGTCTTCATGCACGCCCGCATCGACGTGGCGCTGGCCGCGCCCAAGCTGCGCATGAAGAACCGCATCGAACTGGAGCTGCGCCGCGAATGGGTGACGGACCACCCCACCTTGTCGTACTGGATCGAAAAGGAACAGGAACACTGGGACGAGGTTGGCGTGGACCTGGGATTGCGCTATGCCTGAGTGGTATATCGATACGGGCAAAAAATATTGTCGATAAGAATGCACCCCTGCCTTGTAATTTTGCTTACACTATAGCTTTCACCGTTTGTCGTACGGCCCCCGCCGGGCCGGCACGGCGGCGGGGCGTTCGTGGAGGCGTGATGGCGGTACGGGGCGACAACTGGAAGATGACGACGATGGCGGCGCGGCTGGCCGGCCTGGGCCTGGCCCTGGCCGCGGCGTGGTGCGCGGCCGCGCCCGTGGCCGCCGCCGAGCCCACCGTCACGCTGTGCTACGAACGCGCCGACGTGCGGCCCTGGCGCACGGAAGCGGGCGAGGGCCTGAACTTCGACCTGCTGCGCATGGTGGGCGAACGCGAAGGCATCGTCTTCAATTTCCAGAGCATGCCGTTCAAGCGCTGCCTGGCGCAACTGAAGGCCAATGCCGTGGACGGCGTGTTCGCCGTCAGCTTCAAGCCCGACCGGCTGGAACTGGGCGCCTATCCCGGCGGGGCCACGCCCGACACCGCCAAGCGCATGCACATCGACCGCTACATCCTGTTGCGCCGCAAGGGCGGCACGCTGGACTGGGACGGCAAGGCGCTGCGCAACGTGGACGGCGCCATCGGCGCCCAGCTGGGCTATTCCATCACGGACCAGCTGCGCAGCCTGAACGTGACGGTGGACGAGGGCAGCCAGAAATCGGAGGAGCTGGTGCGCAAGCTGCTGGCGGGCCGGCTGGCCGGCGCCGCCGTGGGCGGCAGCGATGCCCGCACCTTGCTGGCAGGACCGTACGGCGCGCAGATCGAGGCGCTGCCCGTGCCGCTGGTGGAGAAACCATACTTCCTGATGCTGTCGCACCAGCTGGTGGCGCGGCGGCCGGAACTGGCGCAACGCATCTGGTCCAGCATGGAACAGGTGCGCAACAGTCCCGCCTACAAGAAACTGGAGCGTACCGGCAGCAAGGGTGCGCGCCACTGATGCAGACGTTCCTGACCTGGCTGGCCCAGACGCCCGTGGGCCGCCTGCGCGACACCTGGCAGCGCGACATCGTGCTGCGTCTGGGCGTCTCCATTTTCCTGGCGGTGCTGCTGTCCACGGCGGCCTACACGACCTATGCGCTGTACACGCTGCGTTCCCAGGCCGACCTGCGCCTGCAGGAACGCTCGGAGCGGCTGGCCACCGTGCTGTCGCAGGCCTTGGCGCGACCCCTGTTCGACATCAACGGCGCCGCCGTCACCAGCGTCGTCGATGCCATGCGCGGCACGCCGGAGGTGCTGATGCTGCGCGTGTCGGCGCCGGGTGGGCAGGAGCTGGCCGGCTTCTCGGCACCGAAGATCGATCCGCGCACGGCGATTGCCGTGCACCGCGACATCCGCTTCCAGGACGGCACCCGCAACTACCTGGTGGGCGCGCTCGACATCGCCTACTCGCGCCTGGAAGTGGAGCGCGACCTGCGCCGCCAGCTGACCCAGGCGCTGGTCGTCAACCTGCTGCTGGCGCTGACCATCGTCACCTCGATCTTCCTGGTGGCGCGCAAGGTGGCGCGCCCGTTCGCCGACATCCAGAAGTCGCTGGAAAAGCTCACGCAGGGCAAGACCGACATCCAGCTGTCCGGCATCGGCCGCGCCGACCAGGTGGGCCGGCTGTCGGGCGCCGTGCGCAGCTTCCGCGATACGCTGACCCGGCTGCGCGATGCCGAAAGCGAGCTGCGCGAACTGAACGGCGACCTGGAACAGAAGATCGACGTGCGCACGCACGACCTGAAGCAGACCATGCAGATGGCGCGCGACAGCGAGCGTAAGGTGCAGGCCATCATCGACACGGCGCTCGATGCCGTCATCACGATGGACCGCACCGGCCGCATCGCCGGCTGGAACCGGCAGGCCGAACTGATCTTCGGCTGGAGCCGCGAGGAAGCGCTGGGCCAGCAGCTGGACGCGCTGATCATCCCGCCGCGCTACCGCGAGGACCACCGCCGCGGCATGCGCAACTACCTGGCCGGCGAAGGCCGCGGCGAGGTGCTGGACCGCCGCATCGAAGTGGAGGCGCTGCGCAGCGACGGCAGCGAGTTCCCCATCGAGCTGTCGATCACCCGTATCGCGCTGGACGGCACCGACAACTTCGAATTCTGCGGCTTCGTGCGCGACATCAGCGACCGCCGCGAGCGCGAGCAGAAGCTGGTGGCGGCCAACGTCAAGGCGGAAGCGGCCAACCTGGCCAAATCCGAGTTCCTGGCCAATATGAGCCACGAGATCCGCACGCCGATGAGCGCGATCATCGGCATGGCCTACCTGGCGCTGCGCACCGACCTGTCGCCCAAGCAGCAAGACTACGTCAGCAAGATCCACCGCGCCGCGCTGGGCCTGCTGGGCATCATCAACGACATCCTCGACTTCTCCAAGATCGAGGCGGGCCGGCTGGAAGTGGAGGAGGTGCCGTTCTTCCTGGACGACGTGCTGTCCCACGTGGCCAGCGTGACGAGCCAGCAGGCGGCCGACAAGGGCCTGGAATTCCTGTTCGACGTGCCGCCGGCGATCCCGCGCCACCTGTGCGGCGACCCGCTGCGCCTCGGCCAGGTGCTGATCAACCTGATCAACAACGGCGTCAAGTTCACGCAGGCGGGCGAGCTGGAACTGTCGTGCCGCCAGCTGGAGGGCGCGGCGCCCGGCCATGTCGCGCTGCGCTTTGCCGTGCGCGACACGGGCATCGGCATGGCGGCCGAGCAGAAGGCCAAGCTGTTCCGGGCCTTCGGCCAGGCGCTGGGCTCGACCACGCGCCAGTTCGGCGGCACCGGGCTGGGCCTGTCGATCTCCCAGCAGCTGGTGCGCCTGATGGGCAGCACGATCGTCGTCGACAGTGCCGAGGGCCGCGGTTCCGTGTTCAGCTTCGACCTGGCGCTGCGGGTGGCCGGCGCGGCGCCCGCGCCGGTGCTGCCGGCGGCGCTCACGGACGCCAGGGTGCTGCTGGTGGACGACCATCCGCTGGCGCTGGACGCGCTGTGCCAGGCCATGCGCGGGTTGCCGCTGCGGGCCGACCGCGTCACCGGTGGCAGCGCGGCGCTTGACGCCGTGCTGGCGGCGGACGCGGCGGGCGACCCCTACGCGCTGGTGCTGACGGACTGGCTGATGCCCGATGTCGACGGCATCGCGCTGGCGCGCCGCATCGGTGCCGCCACGCTGGCACGACGGCCCGCCATGGTGCTGGTCACGGCATTCGGCCGCGACGAGACGTTGCGCGAAGCCGAGGCCAACGGTTTTGCCGGCTTCCTGTTCAAGCCGATCACGCATGCGGCGCTGCTGCAGACGCTGGTGACGCTGTTCACGCCGGCCCACGGCGCCGGCAGCGCCGCGCCAGCCGCGCTGCCGGCCGTGACGGCGCGCGTGCTGCTGGTGGAGGACAACCCCGTCAACCAGCAGGTGGCGGCGGAGCTGATGCAGGTGCGCGGCATCGGTGTCGATGTCGCCGGCAACGGCCGCGAGGCGCTGGACCGGCTGGCGCTGGCGGGGCCCGACCATTATGACCTGGTGCTGGTGGACCTGGAAATGCCGATGCTGGACGGCCACGAGACGACGCTGGCGCTGCGCCGCGATACGCGCTTCGACCGTACTCCGGTGATCGCCATGACGGCCCACGCGCTGGCGGACGTGCGCGAGCGCTGCCTGGCCGAGGGCATGCAGGACTACCTGACCAAGCCGATCGACCCGGACCGGCTGTATGCGACGCTGGCGCGCTGGCTGGGCCGGCCCATGCTGCCGGCGCCGCCGGCGCAACCGCGTCCGCGCGGCAATGCGGGCCTGCCGGAACTGGCCGGCATCGACACGGCGCGCGGCCTGCGCCACGTGGCCGGCAACCAGGTGCTGTACCTGCAACTGCTGGAGCGGTTCTGTCATTCGCAACGCGATGCGGCCGAAACGGTCCTTGCGGCACTCGGAGCCGGACGGCGCGAGGAAGCGCGCCAGCGCGTGCACACGCTGCGCGGCGTGGCCGGCAACGTGGGTGCCAACGCGGTCGAGGCGGCCGCGCGTGAAGTCGAGGCGGCGCTGGCCGACGGCGCCAGCGTGCCGCCGGTGCTGCTCAACGAGCTCAAGGTGGCGCTGGACATGGCCGTCACGGCGGTCGACGCCCGCTTCGCGGCCGGGCGCTGGGACGAGGCCACCGACGGTCCCGCCGAGGGCGTCCGCACGGCCGAGGTCCGGCCGGCCGAGGCGCTCGCGCACCTGGCGGACCTGCTGGCGGGATTCTCCGCCGACAGCGTCGACTACTTCGACAGCATGCGGCCGGCGCTGGCCACCGTGCTGGCACCGGCCTTGCTGGAAGCGCTGGCGACGCAGATCGGCCGCTATGATTTCGAGCAGGCGCACCGGCTGCTGGCCAGCGGCATGCTGGCCGAGGCTGCGGCGGACGGCGCGGACCTGCCGGGAGCCGCACCATGAGCGCACGCCGCCGGAGCATCCTGGTGGTCGACGACACCCCTGACAGCATCATGGTGCTGTGCGCGCTGCTGAAGGAGGCTTTCGATACGAAAGTGGCCGTCAGCGGCGAGGCGGCGCTGCGCGTGCTGCGTGCGGCGCCGGTCGATCTCGTGCTGCTGGACGTGATGATGCCCGGGCTGGACGGCTACGAGGTGTGCCGGCGCATCCGTGCCGCGCCGGCCACGGCGGCCCTGCCGGTGGTTTTCCTCACCGCGCGCGACACGGCGGAAGATGCCGCGCGCGCGCTCGCGGCGGGCGGCAGCGGGCACCTTGCCAAGCCCGTCGACCCGGACCGGCTGCACGCGATGCTGGCCCGTTGTTTCGGCGTGCCGCCCTGACCGGCGCCGCCGCGGCACGCCGTGCCGCAGCGTAAAAAATGTAAGGACTGGTGCCTCACGGCCAGAAATAGTATATATTGTTTATATTATTCAATTTTTTGCGGAGTCAGTATGAACGCCCTCAAATCCGTCAAACCGGCCGCCGCGGCGGCAATCGACGCCACCGGCAACGACATCACGCCTGCCGCCGAAGGCGCGGCACCGGCCGCGCCGGCAGCCAAGGCGCCGCGCAAGGCGCCCGCTCGCAAGACCGCACCGGCAGCAGCGCCGGAAGCCGCCGCGCCGGCGGCTCCGGCCACGCCGAAGGCAGGCAAGGCCAAGGCCGCTGCCAAGCCAAAGGCGACACCCGCAGCCGAGGCCGCCGCCCCGAAGACCGTGAAGAAGACCGCGGCCAAGGCCAAGGCCGAAGCCAAGGTGGAGGAAGCGGCACCTGCCGCGACGGCCAAGGCCAAGGCGCCGGCCGCCAGGAAGGCGGCCGCCAAGCCGGCCGCGAAGGCCGCAGCGAAAGCGCCGAAAGCGGCCGCCAAGCCCGCGGCCAAGGCCGCCGCACCGAAGGCGGCCAAGCCGGCCCGCGCCACGGCCGCCGCCGAGGCGGCCAAGGAAAAGCCGCGCAAGGAACGCCTGGTGCGCGACAGCTTCACGATGCCGGAAGCGGAATACGCCGTGCTGGGCCAGGTGAAGAAGAACTGCCTGAAGGCCGGCTTCGAGATCCGCAAGAGCGAGCTGCTGCGCATCGGCGTCGCGCTGATCAGCCAGATCGACATGGCCACCCTGCAAAGCGTGCTGGCCTCCCTGCCGCAGTTGAAGACGGGCCGGCCGAAGAAGGATTGATGTCACCGAGCCGACATGGCCCTGTCATCGCCCTGAAGTAAAGGCCCGGTACGCTGTGCTTCGTCCAACTCGGGAGACGAAGCATGCAAGTGAACCCTGTCCTGGCCGCCCCGGTGACTGCCCCAACCAGGGCCGCCGCCGTGGCACCCCGCCTGATCCTCGGCATGGCCGCTACCCCGCAGGAGCTGCGCGCCGTGCAGCGCCTGCGCTACCGGCTGTTCGTCGAGGACCTGGGGCTGACGGCGCTGATGCGTGCGGACGGCCTGGACCGCGACGAGTTCGACGACTACTGCGACCATCTCGTCGTGCGCGATGCGGACACGCTGGAAGTGGTCGGCACCTACCGCCTGCTGAGTCCCACCGGCGCGCGCCGCCTGGGCCGCGTCTACGCGGAAAATGAATTCGACCTGGGCCGCCTGAACCGCCTGCGCCGCCGCATGGTGGAAGCCGGGCGTGCCTGCATCCATCCGGACTACCGGGGCGGCAGCGTGCTGATGCTGCTGTGGTCCGGCCTGCTCGATTACGTGCGCCGGCAGGGCTGCGATTATTTCGCCGGCTGTGCCAGCATCAGCCTGGCCGACGGTGGCCACAACGCCGTCGCCGTCTACGAGCGCCTGCGCGCCACGCACCTGGCGCCGGCCGACTACCGCGTCACGCCGCACCTGCCATTTCCCTGGGACCAGTTGGCCCCGGCGCCGACGGCTGCCGTGCCGCCGCTGCTGAAGGGCTACCTGCGCTCGGGCGCGTGGATCTGCGGCGATCCGGCCTGGGACCCCGACTTCGACAGCGCTGACCTGTTCGTGCTGCTGCCGCTGGCGAACCTGGATGCCCGCTACGCGCGCCACTATGGCGTGACGCCAATGCCGATTGCAGCCTAGGGTCTGTTTCCCTTGCGGGGACTGACCCTGAGGTTTGCCGGAACCGGCACGCCGTCAGCGCCCCTCATCCCGCCCCAGCCGCGCAACGACCGTGCCGGTGCCGGCCGGATCGCCATGCCCGCCCAGCCCCGTATCGGCATGGTGCCGCTTGTGCGGCTTGCTGTGCGTCAGCCGCAGCGCCACGGTGCGCAGCAGCACGTAGAACAGCGGCGTCAGGAACAGGCCGAAGAACGTTACGCCCAGCATGCCCGCGAACACCGCCACGCCCATCGCGTGGCGCATCTCCGCGCCCGCACCGCTGGAGAACACCAGCGGCAGGACGCCCATGATGAACGCGATCGACGTCATCAGGATGGGGCGCAGCCGCAGCCGGCACGCCTCCAGCGCGGCCTGCACGACGGTGCGGCCATGGTCCTCCAGCTCGCGTGCGAACTCCACGATCAGGATCGCGTTCTTCGACGCCAGCCCCACCAGCACGAACAGCGCGATCTGCGTGAACACGTTGTTGTCGCCGCCGGTCAGCTTCACGCCCAACAGGGCGCACAGGATCGACATCGGCACGATCAGGATCACGGCCAGCGGCAGGGTCCAGCTCTCGTACTGCGCGGCCAGCACGAGGAACACCAGCAGCACGCACAGCGGGAACACATAGACCATCGTGTTCCCGGCCAGGATTTCCTGGTAGGTGAGTTCGGTCCACTCGAACGTGATCCCCTTCGGCAGCGTCTCGCGCGCCAGCTGCGACATCGCCGCCTGCGCCTGGCCGGACGACACGCCCGGCGCGGCGCCGCCGCTGAGGTCGGCGGCCAGGTAGGCGTTGTAGCGGTTGACCATGTCGGGCCCGTACGTATCCGAAATGCGCATCAGCGACGACAGCGGGATCATCTCGCCCTTGTCGTTGCGCACCTTCAGCTGCGCGATCTGCTCGCGCTGGGAGCGGAACGGCGCGTCGGCCTGCACGACCACCTGGTAGGTCCGGCCGAACTGGTTGAAGTCGTTGACGTAGAGCGAGCCCAGGTTGATCTGCAGGGTCTGGTAGACGGTGGCCAGCGGCACGCCCAGCTGCTTGGCGCGGGTGCGGTCGACGTCGGCGAACAGCTGCGGCACGTTGATCTGGTAGCTGGAGAACACCCCGGCCAGCTGCGGGTTCTGCCACGCCTTCATCTGCAGGGCCTGGGTGGCCTTGTACAACTCGTCGTACCCCAGGTTGCCGCGGTCCTCCACCATCATCTTGAAGCCGCCGATGGTGCCCAGCCCGTTCACGGGCGGCGGCGGGAACACCATGATGAACGCGTCCTGGATGGCGCCCAGGCGCTTGTTCACTTCCGCCGCAATGGCGCCGCCGGACAGGTCGGCCGAACGGCGTTCGTCGAAGGGCTTCAGGCCGATGAAGACGATGCCTGCGTTGGGCGCGTTGGTGAAGCCGTTGATCGAAAGGCCGGGAAAGGCGATCGAATCCATCACGCCTGGCACGCCCTTGGCGATGTCGGACATGCGCCGCACGACGGCATCGGTGCGGTCCAGCGATGCGGCATCGGGCAGCTGGGCAAAGCCCACCAGGTACTGCTTGTCCTGGCCCGGCACGAAGCCCGAAGGGACGGCCCGGAACACGAACACGGCGGCCACCGTCAGCACCAAATAGACGCCGACGCCGAAGCTCTTGCGCACCATCACGCGCTGCACGCCGCGCCCGTAGGCCCCCGAGGCGCGGCCGAAGAAGCGGTTGAACCAGCCGAAGAACGGACCGAATACACGGTCCATCGCGCGCGTCAGCGCATCCTTGGGCGCGTCGTGGCTGCGCAGCAGCGCGGCCGACAGCGCCGGCGCCAGGGTCAGCGAGCACAGGGCCGAGATGACGGTGGAGATGGCGATGGTCAGCGCGAACTGGCGGTAGAACTGGCCCGTCAGGCCCGACACGAAGGCGATCGGCACGAACACGGCGCACAGCACCAGCGCGATGGCGACGATGGGCCCAGAGACCTCCTTCATCGCCTGGATCGTCGCGTCGTGCGGCGTCAGGCCGGCCGCGATATTGCGTTCGACGTTCTCCACCACGACGATGGCGTCGTCCACCACGATGCCGATCGCCAGCACGAGCCCGAACAGCGACAGCGTGTTGATGGAAAAGCCGAACGCCAGCATCACGGCGAACGTGCCGACGATGGAGACGGGCACCGCCAGCAGCGGGATGATGGAGGCGCGCCACGTCTGCAGGAACACGATGACCACGACGACGACCAGCGCCACCGCTTCCAGCAGCGTGTGGATGACGGCGCGGATCGATTCGCGCACGAACTGCGTGGGATCGTAGACGATGGAGAATTCCACGTCCTCGGGAAAATCCTTCGACAATGCGGCCAGCGTGTCGCGCACGTCCTGCGACAGTTGCAGGGCATTCGCGCCGGGCGCCTCGAAGATGCCGATGGCGGCCGCCGACTTGTTGTTCAACAGCGAGCGCAGGGCGTATGAGTTCGAGCCCAGCTCCACCCGCGCCACGTCGCGCAGCAAGGTCACGGCGCCATCCGCATTGGTGCGCACGATGACGTTGCCGAAGTCCTCGACGGTCTTCAGCCGGCCCGTCGTGTTGACGGTCAGCTGGAATTCCGAGCCTTTCGTGGGCGAGGCGCCGACCACGCCGGCGGCCACCTGCACGTTCTGCTCGCGGATGGCGCCGACGACGTCGCCCGCCGTCATCGAGCGGGCCGCCAGCTTCTGCGGGTCGATCCACACGCGCATGGCGTAGTCGCCCGCGCCGAACAGGATCACTTCGCCCATGCCGGGAATGCGCGACAGCTGGTCCTTGACGTTCAGCACCGCGTAGTTGCGCAGGTAGACGTCGTCATAGCGGCCCTTGGGCGAGGACAGGTGGGCCACCATCGTCAGGTTGGGCGAGCTCTTGGCCGTCGTCACCCCGATCTGGCGCACTTCCTCGGGCAGCCGGGGCAGGGCGCGCTGCACGCGGTTCTGCACCTGCGTCTCGGCCTGTTCCGGATTGGTGCCGATCTTGAACGTCACGGTCAGCGCCAGGGTGCCGTCCGACGTGGCCTTGGAGTCCATGTACAGCATGTTCTCCACGCCGTTGATCTGTTCCTCCAGCGGTGCCGCTACCGTCTCGGCGATCACCTTCGGGTTGGCGCCGGGGTACTGCGCGCGCACGACAACCGACGGCGGCACCACTTCCGGATATTCGGAGATCGGCAGGCGCATGATGGCGATCAGGCCCGCGACGAAGATCATGATCGACAGCACCGCCGCGAAGATCGGCTTGTCGACGAAGAAGCGGGGAAAGTTCATCGGTCAGCCCTTCTGCGCGGCGGGTGTGGCCGCGGGCGCGGCCGGATCGGCGTCCATCGCCACCACCTGGGGCGCCAGCGGGGCCCCCGGGCGTACCCGCTGCAGGCCGCTGACGACGATCTTCTCGCCCGGCTTCAGGCCGCTGCGCACCACGCGCAGGCCGTCCACGGTCGGGCCCAGCGCCACCGGCCGGTATTCGGCCTTGTTGTCCTGGCCCAGCACGAAGACGAACTTGCGGTCCTGGTCCGTGCCGACTGCCCGGTCGTGGATCAGCAGTGTGGGGACGGCGGTCTGGCGCGTGCCGCCGCCGGCCAGTTGCACCCGGGCGAACAGGCCCGGCACCAGCATGTGGTCGCGGTTCGGCAGCACGGCGCGCATGCGCACGCTGCCGGTGGCGGGGTCGAGCCGGTTGTCGACGAATTCCAGCTTGCCCGCGTGCGGGAAGCCGGTCTCGTTGGCCAGGCCGATGCGCACGGCCACGTCCTTGCCGGCGCGGACCTGGTTGCGCACGCGCAGGTAGCTGTCCTCGTCGCCGTCGAAGCTGGCGTAGATGCTGTCGGTCGACACGACGGAGGTCAGGATGGCGTTGCCGTCCACCAGGTTACCCAGGGTGATTTCGGCCTTGCTGACGCGGCCGTCGATGGGCGCCGTGATCTTCGTGTAGTTGACGTTCAGGCGGGCCGATTCCACGGCGGCGCGGGAGGCGCGGGCCGCAGCGTCCAGGTCCTTGACGGCGGACGAGCGCTCGTCGAATTCGCGGCGGGCGATGGCACGGTCGGCCAGCAGCCGCTCGGCGCGTTCCAGTTCGACCTTGGCCAGGGCGGCGCGGGCGCTGGCGGAATTGGCATCCGCCTGCGCCTTTTCCAGCTCCGCCTGGTAGGGGCGCGGATCGATGGTGAACAGCGGCTGGCCCTTGCGCACCAGCGCCCCGGGCGTGAAATGCACGGCCGTGATGTAGCCGGATACGCGTGGGCGAATCTCCACCCGTTCCACCGCTTCCAGGCGGCCGGAGAATTCCTGGGTCTCGACGATGTCGCGCTGGACGACGATCGCGGCCGACACGGGCGCTGCCTGTGGCGGCACGGCGCCACCTTCCTTGCTGGCCGCTTTGTCGCAGCCGGCCAGCGACAGCGCAAGCAGGAGTGGCACGAGTGGCACGAGCGCGCGGCCCGGCAGGGTGGACGGGAATACCGCCGGCGGGCGGTTCGACGGAGCGGTCATGGTTTCCCCAATGGCGACGGCGGGCACGCGCCCGGTGTCGGCCAGTGTAAGCATGCGTTGCGGCGCGCACCTCTCCCAATGGGGATAGGCGGGCGAACCCTTGGTGTGAGCCGGGATGCGTCGCCGAGGGTCTGTCCCCGCAGGGGACTGACCCTGAAGTCACGCAGCGTTTGCACGGATCTTGCCGAACTTCAGGGTCTGTCCCTTTGCAGGGACAGACCCTTGCGATGCGTGCATGCGGTGCTGCCCATCAGCGAGGCAAGCAGTGACCAGGACGGGGAGCGGAAAGGAGAAAGGGAAGGAGAAAGGGAAGGAGAAAGGGAAGGGGCGAGGCAGGGAGGAGAACAACGGGCGCCGGGGCTGCGATGCCGGCGCCGGGCATTGCACGGTTCAGTGCACGGACGCAGTCGACAGCTCCTTCAGCTCGCGGATACTCATGTCCGATTTCTCGTGCATGCGCAACAGGATGGTCGCCCCCACGGCCAGCTTGCGGTGCCGGATCTTGCTGATGATGGGGGCTGCACTTCCAGCACCCGACACAGCTCGGCGTCGTTTTTGAGATTCATCCGCTCGATCAGCGTATCGAGCAGCTTGTTGGGTACAAAGCTCGACGGCTCCATCGCTCGGGCACGATTCATCGCTTCGATTAATTCCAGCTTTTTTTGCCTCACGCTCATTTGCTCCTCCCTGATATGAAAACGCGTGCTAATCAGCGAACCCCGATAACGCTGCAAGCGGCACCCGGGCAGGCCTGCGCGAGCTTCATGGCGGCCCGGCATTGCCCACCGCAGTTGCGGCGCTGGCGGCGGTTTTCAAGGTTCCCTTTCAGGCGCCTGCTGGCTGTTGGAATATGTCGTTATTAATAACCAGGCAAGTGAGGAAAATCATACTACGGCTGAAAAAAAAAGCGCGCGATACTGGAGAAAATGCCGGCGATTATTGGCCGTGCCGGGCAAACTGTTGCGCTTCGCCTAATCCGGCGCGCGTAAGGATGAGCGTGCGGTCCGCCATCGCGGCCGCCGCCTGGGAGTGCGTCACCATGATGGTGCACGCACCGCTGGACCGGATCTCCGCCCGCAGCAGTTCCAGCACCGCGCGCGCGGTGTCCGGATCGAGATTGCCGGTGGGCTCGTCCGCCAGCACCAGGGCGGGGCGGTGTACCAGCGCACGGGCAATGGCCACGCGCTGCATTTCGCCGCCGGACAACTGATGGGGATAGTCGTGCTCCCGTCCGCCCAGCCCGACGGCAGCCAGCATCGCGGCGGCGCGGTCCTGCGGCAGGCCGTTCAGCAGCAGCGGCAGCGCCACGTTCTGCAGCAGCGTCAGGTGCGGCAGTACGTGGAAGGCCTGGAAGATGAAGCCCATCCGCTCGCGCCGCAGCCGGGTAGCGGCATCGTCGTCCAGCGCGGCCATCGCCACGCCGTCCACCAGGATCGGCGCGGCGCCGCCGGGGTCGGGATGGTCGAGTCCCGCGATCAGGTTCAGCAGGGTGGACTTGCCCACGCCCGAGTCGCCCATGATCGCGACGAATTCGCCCGCATGGAAGGTGTAGGACAGTTCGCTCAGCACCGGATGGCCGCTGGCATAGGATTTGGTCAGCCGGCGCAGTTCCAGCATGGGGGCCTTGTCGGGGTGGGAAGACGGCATGGATGAAAACCGGGTCAGTGAAGGTGGATCAGCGGGTCAACAGCCGGCGCAGGCCGAAGCTGGCGGCATCCACGAGGGCCACCAGCAGCAGCATCGCCAGGATCACCGTCGCCGCCTTCGGCATCTGGAACAGCGACAGGTGATACTTCAGCATCTGCCCCAGCCCGCCGGCGCCGACGACACCCAGCACGGCGGCGGCGCGGATATTGTTCTCCCAGCGGTACAAGGCATACGACAGCATCTGGGGCAGCGTCTGCGGCAATGTCGCGTAGAAGAACGCCGCCAGCGGCGTTGCCCCGTTCGTGCGCAGGCTCTGCTCCGGCAGGGCCGGCGCATTCTCCAGCGCATCGGCAAACAGGCGGCCCAGCACCCCGGCAGTATGGGCCGCCAGCGCCAGCGTGCCGGGGAACGGTCCCAGGCCGGCGGCGATCAGCAGCACGGACGCCCACACCAGCTCGGGAATCGACCGCAGGATGTTGAGCAGGGCGCGCACGGCCCCGCGCGGCACGCGGCCGAAGCGCCCGGCGGCGGGTATTGCCAGCAGCAACCCGGCCAGCACGGCCAGCAAGGTGCCGAGCGCCGACATCGACAGCGTTTCGGCCGTTGCCAGCGCCGTCTTGGCAAGAAAGCCGCTGGCCAGTTCCGGTGGCGCGAAACCGGCCAGGAACTCGGCCGCGCTGCTGGCCGCCTCGCGGGTGAAGAGGGCCCCCAGGTGCAGCGGCAGGCTGGCGAAGCTGGCCCCGACCAGCGCGGCCAGCGCCAGCGCGAACAGGAGGCCGGACCGGCGGCGCGGCGGCGGCGAGGGCATCGTCATCCCAGCCTCCGGCGCAACTGCTTCGAGACGACGTCGGCGCCGGCCACCAGCAGCACGAACACCAGCAGCATCGATGCCACCTCGCCGCCGGCCAGCATCTTCATCGACTCGTCCATGCGCTGGCCCAGCCCGCCGGCGCCGACGAAGCCCATGACCACGGAGCCGCGGATCGCGCACTCCCAGCGGTAGACGGTGTACGACACCAGTTCCGAGGCCGACTCCGGCAGGGCGCCGTACAGCAGCGCGGCCAGGCGCGAGCCGCCGTTGGCCAGCAGCGTGTCGCTGGCGTGGCGCTCGGAAGATTCCAGGATCTCCGCGTAGACCTTGCCCAGCATGCCGCAATAGGTCAGCGCGATGGCCAGCACCCCGGCAGTCGGGCCCAGTCCGATGATGCGCACGAACAGCAGGGCCCACACCAGTTCCGGCACGCTGCGCAAGAGCACCAGCAGCCAACGCACCAGCTGGCGCACCGCGGCGGGCAGCAGCGCCATGCGCCCCGTGCCCAGGCGCGAAATGGACAGGCGCTCGGTGACGACCAGCGTGGCGGGAATCGCGCCCAGCAGCGCCAGGGTCAGGCCGGCAGTGGCGATGGCGACCGTCTGCCACGTCTCGCGCAGCAGCATGGCCAGGAACTCGGGCGAATGGGCGGGCGGCACGAACGCGGCAAGGAACTGGCCCGTGGCCGCCAGGCTGGCCGTATCGAACAACAGCGCGGGCTGGAATTCGCTGACGACGGCCATCGGCCACAGCACGACGAGCAGCAGCAGCGTCCACGTCACGCGCGAACGCCAGGCCGGATCGGGATGGCGCTCGGCAGCGGAAACGGCGGGAAGATTGTGCATCGCTACAGGCAGGCGCCCACGGCCAGCGGCGTGGCCAGGTCGGGCTCGTGCGGCCCGTTGGCGGGCGGGCGTTCGTTCAGGTACAGCTCATCGATCATTGCCTGCGTCACCTGCTCGCGTGGCAGGTCGAACGCCACCCTGCCGTCCTTGAGCGCGACGATGCGGGGGAAATGCGCCAGCGCCAGGTCGACCTGGTGCAGGCTGCACACCAGCGCGGCCTTGCGGCTGGCCGCTTCCTGCTGCAGGGTCGCGAGCGTCAGTTGCGACAGGGCCGGGTCGAGCGCGGACAGCGGTTCGTCCACCAGCAGCACCTGCGCACTCGACAGCAACAGCCGGGCCAGGCCGCAGCGCTGCCGTTCGCCGCCGGACAGGCGGTCGACCCGGGCGTACAGCTTGTCGCCCAGGTTGAAGCGCACCAGCGCGCGGTAGGCCGCTTCCGGGTCCTTCGGCTTGACCAGCGAGACGAGCGCCTGCCACAGGTTCCACTGCGGCAGGCGGGCCGCCAGCACGGCCGTGACGACGCGCTGGCGCGGCGGCAGCGGCGGCGTTTGCGGCGCCAGGAACAGCCGCGCGCGCAGCCGGTGGCGCGCGGCGTCCGACAGCGTCCAGGGATCGGCGCCGAAGGCCTGGAACGTGCCGCCGTCGGGCCGGTGCGCGCATGCCAGCGTGGCCAGCAGCGTGGTCTTGCCGGCGCCGGAAGGACCGATCAGCGCCAGTTGTTCGCCGGCGCCGATGCGCAGGTCGATCTGCTGCAATGCCAGCGCGCGCGTGCCGCCCGCGTGGCGCGCCACCAGGCGTTCCAGTCGGTAGACAGGAGCGGAGCCGGTTGGCGTCATCGTTTACTTCTTCAGGAGGCCGGCGTTTTTCGCGGCCGCTTCGATGGCGGTGTAGTTTTCCGCGCGGGTCGGGATGAACTTCGATGCCTTCTGCAGTTCCAGGATCTGCTTGCCTTCCGGCGTGCCGGCATCCAGCGCCAGGAAGGCGTTCGTGATCTTCTTCTTCAGGTCCGCCGGCATGTCGGCGCGCACGGTCCAGTTGTAGTCGTAGTAGGGCGGCGTCGTGTAGAACACCCGTACCTTGGCGGGATCCACCTTCTTCTCGTCCACCAGCTTCTGCCAGATCGAGATGTTGAGGGCACCCGCGTCGACCTTGCCGCCGGCAACCGCCGCCACGGTCGCGTCATGCGCGCCCGAGAAGGCGATGCGTTTCAGGTCGCTGTCCGGATCGACCTGGGCGGCCAGCAGGAACGAGCGCGGCATCAGGTGGCCGGACGTGGACGACTCGGAGCCGAACGACAGCGTCTTGCCCTTCAGGTCCGCCAGCTTGGTGATGGCGGGCGACGTGGTGATGAAGACGGAGCGGAACTTCTCGTCCTCCACGCGCTGCACCAGCGGCACGACCTGGCCGCGGCTGCGTTCCCGGGCCTGCACGAACGTGAAGCCGCCGAACCACACCATGTCCAGCTTATTGTTGATCAGGCCCTCGACGGAGGCGGCATAGTCGGTCACCGGCGTGAACTCGACCTTCATGCCCGTCTTCTTCTCCAGGTACTCGCCCAGCGGCTTGAACTTGCGCTGCAGTTCGGTCGGCGCTTCGTCGGGAATGGCGGAGACGCGCAGCACCTGCTGGGCGAACGAGGAGCCGGACACCAGCAACATGCCGGCGGCGAGGAAGGAAATCAGTTTCATGGGGAGGCCAATAGGTGACGATGGTTGGAAAGAGTGGCGGTACGCCCGACCCAGCTGGGCGCCGCACATCCACGATTCGGCTATGATAGCAAAAATGTTGCCGGTGCCTTGCCCGCCGGCTACGTGGTCAGTCCCATCGCTGCGTGATTCACTGAAGCAACAAGTCCCGGCGCGTGCACGAGCCGCACGCCAGGCCGGAGACCAGCCAAGAAAGAGACGCCATGTCCATGACCCGTACTGCCGCGCTGCGCGCGCTTTCGCCATCCGTCGCGCCTGCGCTACCCCGTACCGCCCACGGCGCCCCCGCCACCGTCGCCGAGATCGCCCGGGGCCTGCTGGCCCGCCAGGCCGCGACCTCGCCCAAGTACCTGTACGACAGCCTCGGTTCGCGCCTGTTCGAAGCCATCTGCGAGCTGCCGGAGTACTACCCGACCCGCACCGAGGCAGCCATCTTTGCGAGGCACGGCGAGGATATCGCGCGCCGCGTGGGCACCGGTGCCACGTTGATCGACCTGGGCGCGGGCAATTGCGCCAAGGCTGCCAGCCTGTTCCCGCTGCTGCGACCCAAACAGTACGTCCCGATCGACATCTCGCGCGACTTCCTGAACGAAGCGGTGAGCCGGCTGCGCCAGCGCTTCCCGGACATTGCGATGAACGCATTGGCGCTGGACCTGTCCGGCCCCTTCCTGCTGCCGCCCGAGGTGACGCCGCAGCGCCGCGTGTTCTTCTATCCCGGTTCGTCGATCGGCAACTTCGCGCCGCACGAGGCGATCGCATTCCTGCGCCGCGTGCGCGAGAACGCGTCCCACGACGGCGGCCTGCTGATCGGCGTGGACCTGATCAAGGATGCCGCCGTGCTGGATGCGGCCTACGACGACGCGATCGGCGTCACCGCCGCGTTCAACCTGAACATGCTGCGTCACCTGAACCACCTGGTCGGCAGCGACTTCGACGTGCGCCAGTGGCGGCACGTGGCGTTCTTCAACGCCGAGGACAGCCGCGTCGAGATGCACCTGGAAGCGCGCACGGCATTGACCGTGCGCTGGCCGGGCGGCGAGCGCCAGTTCGCCCGCGGGGAACGCATCCACACGGAAGACAGCTATAAATATACGCGCGACAGCTTCGCCGACCTGCTGGCCCAGGCGGGCTTCCACGCCGACGCCGTCTGGACCGACGAAGCGGGGTGGTTCGCCGTCATGCACGCGCGCGCCGCCAGCGCCTGAAGGGGATAACGTCATGCTGATGACCGATCCGGGCCTGTGGACCGCCCGCTACCGGACCGTGCGCGGCCACACGCTGGCGCTGGCCGCGCCCTTGTCGGCCGAGGACTGCGGCGCGCAGTCGATGCCCGATGCCAGTCCGGTGAAATGGCACTTGGCGCACACCACATGGTTTTTCGAGACCTTCATCCTGGAGGCGTTGGAGCCAGGCTTCGCGCCGTTCCACCCGGCGTTCCGCGTGCTGTTCAACTCCTACTACAACGGCGTGGGCGCCAAGCATCCGCGCCCCAAGCGGGGGCTGTTGACGCGGCCGTCGCTGGACGAGGTCAAGGCGTACCGCGCCAACGTCGACGAGCGCATCGTCGCTCTGCTGGGCAGCCTGGCCGATGGCGCGGCCCGCGAACGCCTGGCCGCGCTCCTGACGCTGGGCGTGGAGCACGAGCAGCAGCACCAGGAACTGATCCTGACGGACGTGAAGCACCTGCTGGCGCAAAGCGCGCTGTGGCCGGCCTACCTGGAACGGGCGCTGCCCGCGGCGCCGGCTAGCCCGCTGGACTGGCTGCCGGTGGAGGGCGGCGTGGTGACGATCGGCCACGACGGCGACGGCTTCTGTTTCGACAACGAGCTGCCGCGCCACCGCCAGTTCGTCGAACCGTTCGCGCTGGCGTCCCGGCTCGTCACCAATGGCGAGTTCCTGGCCTTTATCGAGGCGGGCGGCTACACCACGCCGGCGCTATGGCTGGCCGAAGGGTGGGACTGGGCCTGCGCGCAGGGCCTGCGACAGCCGCTGTACTGGCAGCGCGACGACGCCGGCAACTGGTATGAATTCACCTTGGCGGGCTTGCAGCCGCTCGACCCGCACCGGCCCGTGACGCACGTGTCGCTGTTCGAGGCGGACGCTTACGCGCACTGGGCGGGGGCACGGTTGCCGACGGAAGGGGAGTGGGAATGCGCTGCGCGCGCCTATGGCGCGCTGCCCGGCGACGTGCCGGCTTTCGCGCATCCTGGCGAGCTGGCCGACGCCGGTGCGCTGCGCCAGCTGTTCGGCCATTGCTGGCAGTGGACCGCCAGCAGCTACGCGCCGTACCCCGGATTCAAGCCGGCGGCGGGCGCGATCGGCGAGTACAACGGCAAGTTCATGGTGAACCAGTACGTGCTGCGCGGCTCCTCGTGCGCAACGCCGGCGGGTCATGCGCGGGTCAGCTACCGCAATTTCTTCCCCGCGGCGGCGCAGTGGCAGTTTACGGGGATCCGCCTGGCACGTTGAGGTTTAGGGTCTGTCCCTACGGGACTGACCCTGAAGTTTGCTGGCGTCACGGGAGCATTGAGAAAACTTCGGGGTCAGTCCCAAAAGACGGGACAGACCCCAAGCGGCACCGCAATTTCTTCCGCGCGGCGGCGTAGCGGCAGTGCACGGGGATCCGGCTGGCGCGTTGAGGTTCAGGGTCTGTCCCCGCAGGGGACTGACCCTGAAGTTTGCTGGCGTCACGGGAGCATTGAGAAAACTTCGGGGTCAGTCCCAAAAGACGGGACAGACCCTGAGCCTTCCCCACAAATTTCTGTTGTAAACGGAAGCGGAAGCTGTTAACTTTCAATCCCAAAAACGGCGCATGCATGGCTGTGTTAGCCCTTTTATTCGTAGCGACTAAACTGCGAATGAAAGGCACAGACCATGCATGCACAGCAAATCATACAGAAGTTTTTGGCCGATCAGTGCTCCGCGATGCACGCCAAACGGCGGAGATGTTTGGCCGATGCTGTCGAAGCGGCCCGCAGCGGCGGGCTGGCAATGATGGGAATGAGCAAGGCGCTAGAAAGTGAAGTAAGCCTACGCTATCGGATCAAGCGCATCGACCGCCTTCTAAGTAACGCTCACTTGGCCAAGGAGCGGGTAAGCATCTTCAAGGCCTTGGCGCACCACCTCCTGCCGCATCAGGAGCGCATTGCAGTAATCGTCGATTGGTCTGATTTGCTGCCGGATGTAAGTCAGCATTTGCTGCGCGCCGCCGTGGTGGTGGAGGGGCGTGCGATCACGATTTATGAGGAGCTGCATCCAACCAAGTCGTATGGCAGCAGACAAGTCCATCATCGTTTCCTGGAGACTCTACGGACGGTACTGCCTCCACACCGCAGTCCTAAAGTGGACCCCTTCGTCAAGACACTGAGGCCGATAATTTAAGCTGGTCTGTCTTCATTTTTGCAGCTGCTCGGCGCTGCCCCGTAATTCTCTCACCGGGCCGCTGGAGAGGGGTATCTTCCAGTGGCTGCTCCCGGCACGGCTCCACAGCCTCGGCGATGCTGGTCTGGCCGTACTTATCCACGATCAGCGCGCCCCCACCGCTGCCGCTGCGGTAGACATCGGCAGGCGTACGGTATCCCAGAGACTGGTGCGGACGTGTGCCGTTGTAAAACACGAAGTACTGAGCCAGGCCGAGCGTCAGCTCGGCCATGTTTCCGTACCCCTTGAGGTATATGTCTTCGTATTTCACGCTGCGCCACAGCCGCTCGACAAAGATGTTGTCCAACGCTCGACCGCGTCCGTCCATGCTGATGGCTACGCCTTCACGTTTGAGCACGCCGCTGAATGCCGTGCTCGTAAACTGCGATCCCTGGTCGCTGTTGAACACGTCGGGCTTGCCGTGCACACGCAGCGCTTCCTCCAGGCAGTCCACGCAGAACGACGCATCCATGCTGTTGCTGATTCGCCAGGCCAGCACGCGCCGCGAGTACCAGTCGATAATCGCCACCAGATAGGCAAAGCCACGCGCGAGCCGGATATAGGTCACGTCTGTAGACCACACCTGGTTAGGGCGCGTTACCGCCACACCGCGCAGCAGGTAGGGATACACCTTGTGCTGCGGATGCGGCTTGCTCGTCGCCGGCCCCGGCGCCATGCCTGCCAAGCCCATTTCCCGCATCAGCCGCTGCACACGCTTGCGGTTCACCACATGGCCGCGCTCACGCAGAAACACTACCATGCGCCGGCTGCCGTAGAACGGTCTGCTGGTATATTCCTCGTCGATCAGCGCGCGCAGCTTCAGATCTTCTTCGTCCTCGCACCGCTGTCGCGATGCCGCTTCCAGCCGCCGGTATACCGTCGCGCGTGGTACATCGGCAAGTTCGCACTGGCGCGTTATCGGCATCTCGGCGTGCTCCGGTTCGATCCAGCCCAGGCGCTCTTCGCGGCTCATTCCCCCAGCTTTTTTTTAAGCCAATCCACTTCCATCTTGAGCCGGCCGATCTCGCTGTACAGCTTATCCTCCGGGCTCGTTTCATCGACCGGCTTCGGGCCACGCTTGGTATCGAACAGCGCCCCAGCGTTCTCCAGAATCTCCTTTTTCCACTGCCCGACCAGCACGGGATGCACGCCGAATTCCTGTGCGATTTCCGTCACCGTCTTCACTCCGCGCACTGCCTCTAAGCCCACCTTGCTCTTGAAGTCGGCGCTGTGCACCCTGCGTTTTTTACCTTCACTCATAGTCTGTCATCCTTTCGCGGACAACAGCTTAAACCACCGTCTCAAATCGTGGATCCACTATAGTCCAGTGATCATCACCGACGCGGGCTTTCGGGGGACTTGGTTCCAGATGCTCGGCGAGCTCGGCTACGATTGGATCGGTAGAATTCGTAATCTCGACACGGTTCGCGCAGAAGGCACCACGAAGTGGCAGCCTTGCAAAGAGCTTTACCCTCACGCCACTAAGGTCCCACGCGATTTGGGACGGTTCGAACATACCCAATCGCGCTTGGTGAAATGCCGTCTGACTTTGGTGAAGAAGTCGCCCCAAGGACGAAAGAAATTAACCGTCTTCGGCAATGACGCCGGCAGCCATCACAGCAACAAACAGCGTAAGGGACAATCCGAACCCTGGCTGTTGTCCGTCTCACCAGGGCTATCGAAGCTGCGTGCAAAACAGATCGTCGCCTTATACAGCTGTCGCATGCAAATCGAACAGACTTTCCGCGACCTCAAAAACCCGCGGTGGGGGATGGGGATTCGCCACAGTCAAACACGCCAACCCAAGCGTCTCGCCGCATTACTTCTTATCGGCACCTTGCTCAGCTTCGCCCTATGGATCATCGGCATCGTTGCGCAAAGTCGGGGCTATCGTATGCGCTACGGCAGCAAACCCAAATCCGCGAAAACTGTGTCTATCGTTTCCTTAGCTCGCCAATGGCTCGCCGACGTCAGGTATCGAAGGCTGACGCACAGCCAGCTCCGCGAAGCTATGCAGGAGCTGGCTAGTCTAGTACTCATCTATTAAAAATGAGGGGAAGGCTCAGGGACAGACCCCAAGCGGCACCGCAATTTCTTCCCCGCGGCGGCGCAGTGGCAGTTCACGGAAATCCGCCTGGCATGTTGAGGTTCAGGGTCTGTCCCCGCAGGGGACCGACCCTGAAGTTTGCTGGCGTCACGGGAGTATTGAGAAAACTTCGGGGTCAGTCCCAAAAGACGGGACAGACCCCAAGCGTCACGCTGCAGTGGCAGCCTGCACCGCCTCCCGCACCTTCAACTGCCGGTTCACGGCCGACAGCACGGCCTTGAACGACGCGGTGACGATATTGCTGTCGATGCCGGCGCCGAACAGGGTGGCGCCGTTGTCGAGGCGCAGCTCGACGTAGCAGGCCGCCTTGGCATTGGCGCCGTGGCCGATGGCGTGCTCGTGGTAGTCCATCAGCTTGATGTCCAGGCCCAGCGCGTCGACGAACGCATCGATCGGGCCGTTGCCGCCACCTTGCAGCGCCAGCGGCACCTTCTGGTGCAGCAGCGCGATGTCGATCTGCACCGGCTCGTCGGCGCTGCTGTCCTCGACCATCTTGTGCGACACGTAGGCATACGGCGCGGTCTGTGCCAGGTATTCGCGCTCGAAGATCTGGTGGATGCCTTCGGACGTGATCTCCAGGCCCGTCTCGTCGGCCACGGCCTGCACGGCGCGCGAGAATTCGATCTGCAGGCGGCGCGGCAGCACCAGGCCGTAGTCCTGCTCCAGCAGATATGCCATGCCACCCTTGCCGGACTGGCTGTTGACGCGGATGACGGCATCGTAGCTGCGGCCCAGGTCCTGCGGGTCGATCGGCAGGTACGGGATCTCCCACAACGCGTCCGGCTGCTGCTGGGCGAAGCCCTTCTTGATCGCATCCTGGTGCGAACCGGAGAACGCGGTGAATACCAGGTCGCCCACGTACGGATGGCGCGGGTGCACGGGCAGCTGGTTGCATTCCTCGACGATCTTGCGCACGGCGTCGATGTCGGAGAAGTCCAGGCCCGGGTGCACGCCTTGCGTGTACAGGTTCAGCGCCAGGGTGACCAGGTCCACGTTGCCGGTGCGTTCGCCATTACCGAACAGGCAGCCCTCGACGCGGTCGGCGCCCGCCATCACCGCCAGTTCGGCCGACGCGACAGCGGTGCCGCGGTCATTGTGCGGATGGACGCTGATGATCAGCGAGTCGCGCCGGGCCAGGCGGCGCGACATCCATTCGATCTGGTCGGCATACACGTTCGGCGTGCTGCATTCGACGGTGGAGGGCAGGTTGATGATCATCTTCTTCTGCGGCGTCGGCTGCCAGATCGCCGTGACGGCATCGCAGATGTGCTTGGAAAAATCCAGCTCCGTCGTCGAGAACGATTCCGGGGTGTACTCGAAGCCCCAGTCGGTTTGCGGATGCTGCGCGATCAGTTCCTTGACCAGCGTCGTGCCCGTCGTGGCGATATTGGTGATCTCCTCGCGCGACATGCCGAATACCACCTTGCGGAACACGGGCGCCACGGAGTTGTACAGGTGGACGATGGCCTGCTTCGCGCCCGCCGCCGCCTGCACGGTGCGGCGGATCAGCTCTTCGCGCGACTGCGTCAGCACGATGATGGTGACGTCGTCCGGGATGCGGTCCTCCTCGATCAGCTTGCGCACGAAGTCGAAGTCCGTCTGCGACGCGGAGGGGAAGCCCACTTCGATTTCCTTCAGGCCCGTCTTGATCAGGAGGTCGAAGAAGCGCAGCTTCTTCTCGATGCTCATCGGCTCGATCAGCGCCTGGTTACCGTCGCGCAGGTCCGTGCTCATCCAGATGGGCGGGTTGGTGATCGTGTTGTTCGGCCACGTGCGGTCGGTCAGCTGGACAGGCGGGAAGGCGCGGTATTTGGCCGAAGGATTCTGCAGCATCATGGTGTACTCCTGGGTTCTCGAATGTTGGGAAAGACGCGCGGGCCGCTGCCGGCGCGGAACTGCTGTGTGGCGACGGGCTGCCTGGTGGCCACGGGGCGCTAGACCAGGCAACCGGTCGGTAGCGCTGGCGCGAGCAGTGCCGGACGTGCAGTGACGACAGCGGATGCGACGAATGGACGATGGATGGCCGTGATGAACATCGGTGCAATCTTTCCTGGTGTGAGACGGTGCGGCTTGTGGCCGGCTTGGGGTACAGCGTGCGACGCGCGAAGTGTGTGAAACGAGGTGAAACGAATCAGGCGCGTGCTAGTAGGCGCGTTGCCAGCGGTAGGCCGGCAAGCGATAGCAGGAAAGCGGATAGATGCGGATGCATGAACATGCATCCAATGTAAGGGGAGCTGTCGGGCGTTGTCAAGCGTTATCGATGGGCTGGCAGGAACCCGGGGGACAGGCACTGCGGGTCGCCGACCCGGGGTGCCCGTCACCGCTGTGCTTCACTCGATCACGCGACTTCGACTCTTGGCGCGCCGTCGGCCATCGCGCCGATCACGGCGGCGTCGCCGAAGCCTTCGCGGGCGAACAGGGCCAGCACCTCGTCCACCGTCTCCGGCGCGCACGATACCAGCAGGCCGCCGGAGGTCTGCGGGTCCGTCAGCAGCGTATGCTGCGCCGGCGTGACCGACGGCGCCAGGGTCACGTCCTTGCCGTACGCATCCCAGTTGCGCCCGGAGGCGCCCGTGAAGAAGCCGTCGTGCGCCAGCTGCTCGACGCCCGGCAGCAGCGGGATGCGGGCCATCTCCAGCCTGGCCGTCAGGTTGGCGCCGCGCGCCAGTTCCAGCAGGTGGCCGAGGAGGCCGAAGCCCGTCACGTCCGTCATCGCGTGGACGCCCGCCAGTTCCGACAGCGCCTTGCCCGGTTTATTGAGCTTGGTGGTATTGGCGATCATGGCCGCATAGCCTTCCTCGCCCAGCGCGTTCTTCTTCAGCGCGGCCGACAGCACGCCGACGCCCAGCGGCTTGCCCAGCACCAGCACGTCGCCCGCCTTGGCGTCCGCATTGCGCTTGACCTTGGACGGGTGCACCAGGCCCATCACGACGAGGCCGTAGATCGGTTCGACGGAATCGATCGTGTGGCCGCCCGCGATGGGGATGCCCGCCTCGGCGCAGATCGATTCGCCGCCCTTGATGATCTGGCCGATGGTCTCCAGCGGCAGCTTGTTGACGGGCATGCCGACCAGCGCCAGCGCCATGATCGGCGTGCCGCCCATCGCGTACACGTCCGAGATCGCGTTGGTGGCGGCGATGCGGCCGAAGTCGTACGGGTCGTCGACGATCGGCATGAAGAAGTCGGTGGTGGCGATCAGCGCCTGCTCGTCGTTGAGCCGGTAGACGGCCGCATCGTCCGCCGTCTCGATGCCGACCAGCAGTTCCTTCGGCACGGGGAAGCCATGCGAGTTCTTCAGGATTTCGGACAGGACGCCCGGAGCGATCTTGCAGCCGCAGCCGCCGCCATGGGAGAAGGAAGTCAGTTTGATCGGTTCAGTTGCCATGATAGTAAGTCGCCTTGCGAGGTAGTAGCCCCAGATTATCCACCAAGTCCAGCAACGCTGCCTGCTCGGTGCCCGGGGCGAACAGCGGCGCACGGGCGGCGCACTGCGCCCGCAACGTCGCATGGAACGCCGGATCGGCGATGCTGCGGTCGATCAGCCTTGCCAGCGCGGTCGCGTCGCCGGGCGGGAAATAGCCGGCGTAGTCGTCGCCCAGCATGCCGTGGTTGCCGGAGATGTCGCTGGCCAGCACCGGCACGCCACTCGTCACTGCCTCGATGATGACGTTGGCGCCGCCTTCCATGCGCGAGCAGATCGCCATCGCGTGGCACCGGCGCAGCCGCTGGCGCGCCTGGGCGCGGGGCAGGGCGCCCAGCCAGCGGTAGCGCGGCGTTTGTGCCTGCGTCGCCAGCGCCAGTTCGCCCAGCGCCGCATCGAGGGCGCCGCCGATGTGCAGCAGCCGCGCGCGCGGGGCCTGCACCAGCGCCCCCGCGCGCATGAACGTGGCCGGATCCTTTTCGTCGCGCAGGTGGCCGATCATGGCAATCTCCGCATGGCGGCGCGGCGCCGTCCATGGTTGCAGGCTCGGGGCCGACTGGTAGATGACGTGGGCGCGGGCGCGCACGTCCGGCGGCAGCTCGGCGATGCCGGCGTCCTGCAGCAGCACCAGTGCCGTCGCGGCGCGCAGCGAGGCCTGGGCCGTGATGTCGTCGTGGATGTCGCGATACAGGTCGGTGCCCGTCAACACCAGTACCGTCGGGCGGTCCGGGTGGGCCGCGCGAAACGCCGCCAGCGAATCGGCCGAGCGGCGCGCGTGCAGGGCGATCAGCAAGTCCGGCGCGGGCATGGCGGCGTCAGGGCGCCACTGCTGCGCGATCATCACGCGGCAGCGCGTGCGCAGGAAACGCGCCCAGCGCGCGGCCGTCTGCCAGTTGCCGTTGTTGGCCGCGGCCATGGCCGGGCTGACGATGCACACGAGGGGCCGCTCTGTCTTCTGCACGCTACAATCCTGGGATGAATTCGATTACCACTTCATTTCGCTATGCCCGCACGCAGCAGCTGGCCGAGGCCCTGACGGCTGCGCGGCATTATACGCTGGCGCTGTTCGACTGCTTCGCGCAGGCCGGCTACGACGTCAACGCCAACGTGCCGTACCTGTCCATCGTCAATCCGCCCCTGTGGGAGCTGGGCCATACGGCCTGGTTCGCCGAGTGGTTCGTGCTGCGCGAGGCGCTGTCGAGCCATCCGGCCGACGCCCAGCGGCCCTCGCTCCTGAGCAAGGGCGACGACTGGTTCGATTCTGCCAGCGTGCCGCACCGCAGCCGCTGGAACCTGGACCTGCCCACGCCCGGCGGCGTGAAAACCTACTGCCACGAAGTGCTGGACCGGGTGCTGGACAAGCTCTCGCGCGAACCGAACACGGACGAGGCGCTGTATCCGTACCGCCTGGCGCTGGCACATGAGGACATGCACGGCGAGGCGTTCCTGTACACGCTGCAGACCCTGGGACTGCAGGCGCCGCCGCACCTGGCGGGGCGCGAGCCGCTGGTTGCCGCGCCCGGCGAGATCGGCTTCCCGGGCGGGACCATCCAGCTGGGCTGCGGGGTCGACGCCAACGGCTTCGTGTTCGACAACGAGAAGTTCGCCCATCCGGTCCACGTCGCGCCGTTCCGCATGGACGGCGCCCTGGTCACGAACGCGCAGTACCTGGACTTCGTGGCCGACGGCGGCTACGACAACCGCCAGTTCTGGAGCGACGCCGGGGCCGCGTGGCTGATGCGCCAGGAGCGCTCGGCACCGCGTTACTGGCAGCGCGACGGCGGTGAATGGATCACCGCGCGCTTTGGCCAAGCGACCACGCTGGCGCCGCATGAACCGGTGCGCCACGTCAGCCTGTACGAGGCGCAGGCCTACTGCGCCTGGGCCAACCGGCGCCTGCCGACGGAAGCGGAGTGGGAATACGCCGCGCTGTCCGGTCATCCGGCGCTGCGCTGGGGCCAGTTGTGGGAATGGACGGCCTCGCCCTTCGAGCCGTATCCCGGCTTTGCGCCGGACCGCTACCGCGAGTACTCGCAGCCGTGGTTCGGCACCCACCAGGTGTTGCGCGGCGCATCGTTCGCCACGCCGGCGCGCTTCGGCTCGGCCAAGTTCCGCAACTTCTTCAAGCCCGAGCGCGACGACCTGTTCTGCGGCTTCCGCACCTGCGCCTGGAAATGACCTGAGCGGCGTCAGGCGGCCAGCCGGGCCGGCGCCCGGGTGCGGCCGGGCAGGCGCGGTGCCGCCGCGGTGCCTGCGCCCAGCGTGAAGTGGGCCACCAGGGCCACCAGGGCGGCCAGGCGCGCGGCCGTCGCCTGCGCACAGGCCCGCAATCTGGTGCGGGCGGACAGGTCATGCGCCCCGTCATTGCACGCGAATTTGATAAAAGTCAAACTCCGCATCTTTCTATTCCATAAACTGCAAGAGCGTTGCGCTGAATCACGTTAGGCTTATAAAGCCTGCCGACGCACCGGCGCGTTTCCACCATCGGCACGATGACGGAAGCGTGGTAACGAGACAATTAAAAATGGGATTTTCTATGTCATTAATGGAAACCACTCTTGCTTCCCCCGGCCATGATCAAGTCATCTTCTACGAGGGCCGAGATTTCGGGGGTAAAGCGTATCTCACGACGTTGGGCGCGGAGGTCGACATTTATAAAAGCTATCGTTCGCTAAACGATAAACTGCACTCCGTGAAAGTTGGGGCGGCATGCAAGGTGATCGCATTTAAACACAGCAGTTTTGGAAGTCCCACCAAGGAAATGGGTGCTGATTGCGGCAGTATCGACATTGGCGGGATGAGCGGCTTTATTGTGCTTAATAAAGAAAAGCATCATGCCTTATTGTTTACTTTTACCGATAGCACGGGCGAGGGTCGCAGCATGACGCTGCAAAGCGCGGGTTTCGGCGCAGTCATTCAACCCAATCCTGAACCCGAAGATGGCATTGATCCGAATGTTGCACGCGCATTCGTGACGCTCAAGGAAACGGATGTCGAAACCATGCCGGTTGTGACGGCGATATTCGTCAGAAAATCCAGCGGCGAGTACGAGTCCCCCAATGGATCTCTGCAATTTTATTGGCAGGACGGCAATCCCCATGCAAGGAATATTCCTGAATACGATTCGGCCCGACTCAGCTATAAGCAAACAGGGAATCTCTTCCATTTTACCTGGGAATAGCAGTGTCTCTTCGGCAGCAATGCAAGGAACCGCATCATGCAATTGCCGCCATACGTGACAATAACGACGAACTATATATTACCGGGGGTAACCATGTACCACATTGGACTCTACGATTTGTCGGTTGCTGATTATGTGGCGCAGTCGAGTAAGTGGTGTGCTGAATTCAATATTCACGAAGAATTCCCTTATGACCTGAAGGTTGAGTTGGCCGATTATGCGTTGTACGGTGCGGGCTTTGATAAGCTGAGCGAAATCGAGCAGGAGGCGGAGGGCTGGTTGGAGGAAGAGCGGCTCAGGCGTCAGGAAGCACGACCGAAATTCAATTCGATGGCCGATTACATCTCTCAGACTGAACGATGGAGCAGCGAGTTCAGTATTCCAAAATATCTTCCCTATACTGAAAAAGTAAGGATGGCAGAGGAAGTAGTGCGCACACTCGATCGAACCAGATATGCTGACTTGGTGTCCGCTGCCGAGACCTGGGCTGTCACGCAAACCAGCGGGGAGGAGCCTTTCGATCATTGGAAAGAACAGATTCGGCGCCAGCTCCTGCAAATCCAGACTGGAAAGTACCTCATGATTTATCTGCCTTACGGTTCGAATTATGTGATCAAGCAGGGGCAGCTCAAGAGCATTGACTGGAATGCGGGGACAGTGCTGTTGCATAGTACGACTTACAACCATGAGATCAGTGTATCGATCGAAAAAATCACGAGCGTGGACGAAAGCCGGAGCCGATCGGGCGCGCTTGGCGCAGTGCAGGTTGCCGATTTACGGAAAGTAGGCAACGACTGGTATCGAGGCAACACGAAGATCGAGTACTGATTGATTCGTTTCAGTATCTTCGAACGTCGTTGCGGCGTTCTTGCATGACCCTGCGGTAACCAGGCTGACGATACGTGCAGCAGTTGGTGCCGTAGGGCTATTGACGTCGGACGAACTTGCGTGGACTCTATCCTTTGACCAAACCGTTATGCACGATGCGGCACCGTCGTCCACCCGGTGTGAGATACGTTTACAAATAAGGGCTGAGCGAGTCACTGGGGAGCGCGCCGTGCCGGACGGCGCCAAACCGATCGCATGGCGCTTGTTGAGCCCTCCGCCAGTCCACGGAAGCGCTGATCTATTGCTGTTGGATGAGATTAGTCCTGAAGCACGTGTCCAGCACGACACAAACGCCTCGTCATACCGGAGTATGGCGGCGCATCTGGGCGCCGCTGGGTGCGTTTTCTCAGGGCTAGGATCGCCGCCATGAATAGATCAGCGCTTCCCTGGCAAGGCCGGCTGGTGGCCGAGCTGACCGAACGGTGCCGCGCGCGCCGGGAAATCGAGATGCTTACCGACATTCTGAGAAACGCTTGGCGCGTCGGGCCCTGCAATTTGATACAGAAACATTTTCTTGGCGCAAGTAAGCGGTGGACGCGCCCACTCGATCACGTCCCCATGAAAAAATGGCCGCTCAAGGCGGCCATCATGGAACTTGACAAGCTCACTTCTTCAAATGCTCATCGAGCCAGCCGATCACCGTGTGGTGCCACAGGATCGAATTGGCCGGCTTCAGGACCCAGTGGTTCTCGTCCGGGAACACCAGCAGTTTGGACTTGATGCCGCGCCGCTGCAGCGCGCTGAAGGTGCCCAGCGCCTGCGCCGTCGGGATGCGGAAGTCCAGGTCGCCCTGGATCACCAGCATCGGCGTCTTCCACTTGTTGACGTGGTGGACCGGGTTGAACTTCTCGTAGCCTTCCGGGTTGTCGTAGTAGGTGCCGCCGTTTTCCCACTCGGTGAACCACAGCTCCTCGGTGGAGTAGGCCATTCCGCGCTGGTCGAACACGCCGTCGTGGTTGACGATGCACTTGAAGCCGTCGCTCCAGTTGCCCTCGATCCAGTTCATCATGTAGCCGCCGTAGGATGCGCCCAGCGCGCAGGCATTGGCTGTGTCCAGCCACGGGAACTGCTGGCCCGCGGCCGCCAGGCCCTTCTTCAGGTCCTCCAGCGGCTTGCCGCCCCAGTCGTTGCTGATGGCGTCCGTGAAGGCCTGGCCGTAGCCGGTCGAGCCGTGGAAGTCGATGAACACGGTGGCGTAGCCGGCGCCGGCATACACCTGCGGATTCCAGCGGTAGCTCCAAGCGTTGCCGAAGCTGCCTTGCGGGCCGCCGTGGACGAGGAAGGCCACCGGGTACTTCCGGCCCGGCTGCGCGTTCCACGGTTTCATCACGTGGCCATAGACGGTGGCGCCGTTGGCGCCCGTGAAGGAGAACTGCTCGTATTCGCCCATGCGCACGTCGGCCAGTCGGGCCGCGTTCAGGTGCGTCAGCTGCGTGCCGGTCTGTTCGCCGGCCGCGCTGGCGCCGCGCTTGAACAGCTGGGCGCCGCCGGCCAGCGTGGCGTGCGACAACACCACGGTGTCGCGGCGCGTGTCGAAGTCGGCCACGTAGCCCTTGCCCGTCAGTGCCGTCACCTTGCCGTTTGCGGCATCGATGGCGAACAGGCGGTGCTGGCCGACGTCGTCGGCATTGGCCAGGATCGCCTTGCCGTCGGCGCGCCAGCGGTAGTCGGCAATAGAACGGTCCCAATTCTGCGCGACCACGCGCTTCTTGCCGCTGGCGACGTCCTGCAGCACCAGGTGGAAGCGGTCGGCCTCGAAGCCGGGGCGCTTCATCGCCAGGTAAGCCAGCGTCTTGCCGTCGGGGGAGAACTGCGGCTTGGTGTCCCAGGCCGGGTTCTCGGCCGTCAGGTTGCGCGGCGCGGTACCACCGGCGGCGGGGACGTCGTACAGGTCGAAGTTGGTCGACCAGGCTTCGCTCTTGCCGGCCACGCGCACGGCAAACACGATGCGCTGGCCGTCCGGGCTGAAGGCATACTCGCCGCGGTCGCCGAACGGCTTCGACGTGACGTCGCCGTCGAGCGTGCCGGACAGGCTGACGGGCGCGCCCGCCGCCTTGCCGGCCGCATCCAGCGGCACCGAATACAGCACGTTGCGGCGGCCATCCGCCCAGGTGTCCCAGTGGCGTGCGAACAGCGCGTCGTAGACCTTGCCGGTGGCCTTGTTCTTGTCCTGCTCGTCCACGCGCTTCTTGCTGCAGGCGAGATCCGCGCAGTCGCGGAACACGGCCAGCGTGACGGCCAGGCGGTCGCCCTTGGGCGACACGCGGAAGCTGTCGACGCCCATCGGCAGGTCGGTGACCCGGACCGCCTCGCCGCCATTGGCGGGCAGGCGCCACACCTGCGGCGAGCCGGAACGGCTGGACGTGAAGTAGACGGCGTCGCCGCTGGCCGACCATTCCGGATCGGTGGCGCTGGCGTCGTGCGACGTCAGCTGCTGGGGCACCGGCTTGGCGGCGCGCAGGTCGATCATCCACAGCTGCGTATTGCCGCGGTTCTTTTCCAGGTTGGTGCTGCGCACGGTGTAGACGACGCGCGTCGCGTCCGGCGACAGCGCCGGGCTGCCGACACGTTCCATCGTGGCGAGGTCTTCGACGGTCAGGCCGCGCGGCGCGGCCATGGCACTGGTGGCGGCCGCAAGCGCGGCGCCGGTGACCAGCAGGCGTAGGGTCATTCGGTATCTCCGATCGGTCGGCGCGGCGACCGGCCTTCGTGGGACCCGTGCGCGCCCGGTTTATAAGAAAACAGCCGGTGCGCCGTCGGTTGACGACGCACCGGCTGGCGCGCATTGTAGCAAGCCGGCGGGCCGATGAAGCAAGGGTCAGGGTCCGAAGGGCAGGTCGGCGAGCGAGGTCGGTTCCACGATGGGGGCGCCGCGCCGAGCGGCGCGCAGCCGTGCCGACATCTCGTAGGCGGCCTTGCGCACGCGGTTGACGGCGCCCAGCGGACGGTGCGCCCCAGGCCGTGCCAGGGGCTGAACGACAGCCCTTCGTCGATGGCGGCCGAGAGCGCCTCCGTCCAGCCGGGTTGCGGCGGCGCAACGATGCGCGCGACCGGCACGTACGGGCTGACGCTTTCCGGCCATTCCGAGGCCGCATCCTCGATCGGCATCTCCTCGATATTGGTGCACAGCTGCACGCGCAGCTCCCACTCGCCGCCTTGCTGGGCAAAGTAGTCGCACACGGCCTGGCGCAGCGCGTTCGGCCTGGCGGCAACGTCGAGCCCTTGGCCATGCAGCCGCGTCATGCCCACGGCGACGGGCGCCAGCGCGACCTTGGCCATGTAGGGGCCGTACAGGATCGCCGTCTGGCTGTAGTAGGTGTCGCCCAGCGGATGCGTGGCGGGATGGCCGCCCAGCGCCTTCAGCGCCGCGCTGTCGGTGCCGGTGCGCTCGAGCGCGCCCTCGGCCTTGCGCAGCGCCGCCGACAGCGTGCGCTTCAGCGCGGGCGCCTTGTCGGTGGTCGCCGCCAGCAGCTGCAGGCCGCCGAGGAAGGCCTTCGGCCCGCGTTCAGGAACGTGGTGGCGTTGACGAGCACGAAGTCCTGCGTCACGTCGTTCTCGCTGCCGGGCAGGCGCGCGCCGGGCACGCCGATGACCTTGAGCGCCATGCCGCGCGGGGTGGAGACGCTGTCTGCAAGCATGTCGCCCGGCGTCGTCGACAGGCGCAGCACGACGGGGTACGTCCCCGGGGCGGCGAACAGGCCCTGCGCCAGCGTGGCCGGCAGGCCGGACGGCACGTGCAGCTCGGCCTTCAGCAGCCCATGGCTTTTCGCGTGCACGCTGCGCAGCGGCTTGCCGCTGTCCTTGAACGTGGTGTCGGCAATGCCGTGCAGGACGTCGAGCAGGTCGGCCTGCGTGTCGCCTTCGTCGGCCTCGAGCACCTCGAAGCGGGGCTCGTATTCGATGGGAGGGAGAGGGTGAGCGGGAGCGTGCATGGCGGTTCCTTCGCTGGTGGTGGAACGCGCATTGTCGAACCGGGCGGTCCGCTTGTCTGTGAACTGGTCAACGCAAATGAAAAACACGCGGCAGCGGAAAGGCTCCGCTGCCGCGCTGTCTCCTCCGTGGCAGGCCGCTCGGGGGCGGCCCGTCTTCTTCTACGAGGAAAATGCGGGGACTGTCCCGGAACATTCCGGGACAGTCCCTGGCTGGTCTTACGGGTACAGGCCGCGTACTTCGCGCGCCTGCAGCACGCGGGTGCAGGCCAGGATGAAGGTCGCGGTACGCAGCGACACCTTCTTCTCCTGCGCCACGTCCCACACGGCGCTGAACGCGTCCTGCATGATGCGGGTCAGGCGGGCGTTGATCTCTTCTTCCGACCAGAAGAAGCTGGAGAAGTCCTGCACCCACTCGAAGTAGGACACGGTCACGCCGCCGGCGTTGGCCAGCACGTCCGGCACGATCAGGATGTCCTTGTCGTTCAGGATGTCGTCCGCTTCCGGCGTGGTCGGGCCGTTGGCGCCTTCCAGGATGATCTTGGTGCGGATCCGCGGCGCGTTGGCGGCCGTGATCTGCTGTTCCAGCGCGGCCGGGATCAGGATGTCCGATTCGATGCCCCAGAACGCGTCGCGGTCCAGGAAGGCCTCGGCGCCCGGGAAGCCCTTGACGCCGCCCGCTTCGGCCACGTGCTTGTGCAGCAGCGCGACGTCCAGGCCGCCCTGGTGCACGACGGTGCCGGTGTGGTCCTGCACGGCGACGATCTTCGAGCCCGCCTCGGCGAACATCGTGGCGGCGACACCGCCCACGTTGCCGAAGCCCTGCACGGCGACACGGGCGCCGGCGATGGAAACGCCGCGCTTGGCCGCCGCTTCACGGCCGACCACGAACACGCCGCGGCCCGTGGCTTCGCGCCGGCCCAGCGAGCCGCCCAGCGAGATCGGCTTGCCCGTCACGACACCGGTCGACAGGTTCCCTTCGATCATGGCGTACGAGTCCATCATCCAGGCCATGACCTGTTCGTTGGTGTTCACGTCCGGTGCCGGGATGTCCTTGGTCGGGCCGATGATCAGGCTGATCTCGCTCGTGTAGCGGCGCGTCAGGCGCTGCAGTTCGCCGCGCGACAGCGTCTTCGGATCGACGCGGATGCCGCCCTTGGCACCGCCGTACGGCACGTTGACGGCCGCGTTCTTGACGGTCATCCAGGCCGACAGGGCCATCACTTCCGACAGCGTCACGTCCTGGTGGAAGCGCACGCCGCCCTTGCCCGGGCCGCGCGACATGTTGTGCTGCACGCGGTAGCCTTCGAAGTGGGCGATGGTGCCGTCGTCGCGCTCGATCGGCACGTCGACCGTCAGGATGCGCTTGGGACGCTTCAGCGTCTCGACCCAGCGCGACAAGCTGCCCAGGTGGGGCGTGACGCGGTCGATCTGTTGCAGGTACTGGCCCCAAGGACCGAGGTCGTCGGCGTTGAGGTAGGAAGGCAGGGCGTGGTTCGTCATCGTTTCGGCTCCTCGTTATGGGATGCCGCAGGCGGCGGTGCGTCGTGTGCACCACCGCTCTCCGGTCATCCTCGTTACGCCCCGCAGGTAGGGGGACGCTGGACGGAGCGAATCTTAGGGCCGTTCGTCATGGATGAGCCAATGCCGCTTGCGCATCCGGCTATGCAAAAAATGCATAACGTGCCCGAGGTAGCGATACCAGCGGCGGATGGGACGTCACCGCTCCGACGCCGGCACGCGCCGCTTGCCGCGCGCCGGCTGCAGCCGTTCTTCGAGGAAGTCCCACAGCTGGGCGACGATGGGCTTGCCGGGCCGCGTGGCGGACGGGCGCTCGCGGTACAGCCGGATCTCCATCTCGATCTCCCAGTTGCCGCCCGCGTCGGCACGCGCCAGCAGCTTCTGCTTCACTTCGCGCGTGACGGCCGACTCGGGCAGGAAGGCGATGCCGCGGCCCTCCAGCGCCATCATCTTCAGGCCTTCGGCCATGTCGGTCTCGTAGCGTTTGTCCAGGTGCAGCGCCGGCTTGGCATCGGTCAGGATCAGGTCGACCATGCGGCCCAGGTAGGCGTTGGTGGTGTAGGACAGGAACGGCAGCGGCGCCGCCTTGCGGCCCGGCAGGGTAAAGGCGGGCTGGCGCGCCTTGTCGCAGCGGGCATAGGCGCGCAGCGCTTCGCGGCCCATCACCAGCATGTCGTAGCGGCCCGGGTCCAGCTGCACGGGCTGGCGCGGATGGTGGTAGCACAGCAGCAGGTCGCAGCCGCCGTCGACCAGCTGCAGCACGGCGTCGTGCACGTTCAGCGCCATCAGGCGGCTGTTGATGACGCCGAACTCCTGTTCGAGCTGCGTGATCCACTTCGGCACGAACGTCAACGACAGCGTGTGGGGCACGGCCAGGTCGATCGTCGTGCGCGTGGCGGCGCGCTTGTGGCGCAGCAGCTCGCGCACGCCGTTGATTTGCCCCAGCATCTCCAGCGCCTGCTCGTAGAACACGACGCCGGCCGGCGTCAGGCGCGTGGGGAACGTGGTGCGGTCGATCAGGTCCGTGCCCAGCCAGTTTTCCAGCGACTGGATGCGGCGCGAGAACGCCGGCTGCGTCACGTGGCGCAGCTGCGCCGAGCGGCTGAAGTTGTTGGTCTCCACCAGCGAAATGAAATCCTCCAGCCACTTCGTTTCCATGTTGCGCTTCCTGTACGGTCGGTCAGGCCGCCATTCTAATGGCTGGCGCCGTTGCTACGGCCGGGTTCGTGTCCACCGTGGGGTCACACCCCGCGGCAGACACGGTCCCAGCCGCGCAGGTGCCCGGTTGCCGGCGCTGGGACTGTAGAGGCCGTGTCCATGGCGGGGTGTGACCCCAAGGTGGACACGGGCTCGGCTTGGTCAATCCTGCTGGGTGGCTGGCGGCGTCATGGCGATGGTCCGCATCGGCGTCCACAGCCAGGCCAGTGTGGCGCAGGCGACCAGCGTGCCACCGCAAGCCGTGAACAAGGTCGCCAGGCTCATGTGTTGCAGCAGCCAGCCGGTGGCGGCGGCCGACAGCGGCGCGAGGCCCATGAAGATGAACAGGAAGATGCTCATCGCGCGGCCCAGCATCTGGGGTGCCACGCGGCGCTGGATCCACGTGAAGATCGCCACCTGCAGGAAGCCGGACAAGAGGCCCAGCACAATGAGCAGCACGGCGCCTTGCCATGTGGCGTGGATCCCGCCCAGCGGCATCAGCAGCAGCCCCGCCACCACGTCGGCGGCCAGCAGCAGCGCGCCGAACGGCACCGCTTTCAACCGCGGCAGCAGCGTGCTGCCGGCCATGCCCAGCAAGGTGCCGGCGCCGTGCGCACCCATCAGCACGCCGTACGCGGGCGCGCTGCGCAAGGTATCGCTGGCCAGCAGCGGCAGCGCCACCTGCAGGGCGCCGCCCACGAACAGCGACACCAGGCCCCAGTACAGGAAACACGTGCGCAGCGGCACGTCGCGCCAGACCGCCACCAGGCCGCTCGCCACCGAGCGCAGGACGGGTTCGCGCGCCGGCGCGCCGGTGTCGCCCGGCAGGTCGAGCAGGCGCACCTGGGCCAGCGTCCACGCCGACAGGATAAAGCTGGCGCAGTCGATCGCAAAGGCGACGGCAAGCGCACGCATGCCGACGTTCCCCGCCGTGGCCGGTGCCAGCGCCAGCAGCAGCGCCGCCAGCAGCGGTCCGGCCAGCAGCGCCAGCTGGCGCAGGCCCATCATCATGCCGTTGGCCGGCCCCAGCAGGGGCCCCGGCACGGCGCGCGGCAGCATCGCGGTACCGGACGGCATCGCGAACGCCTGCGCCAGGCCGATGCCGAACGCCAGCACGTAGACGACAGCCATCGACGCGTGGCCGCCCCACGTCAGGCCGGCCAGGGTTCCCAGCAGCACTACGCTGGCGTATTTCGACAGCATCATCACGTGCTTGGGCGAGTAGCGGTCCACCAGCGCGCCACCCAGCAGGATGAAGACCGCTCGCGGCACGCTCATCAGCGCAATGACGAAGCCCAGCGCCAGGGCGTCGCCGGTGATCTGCAGCACGAGCCAGGGTAGGGCGATCAGCGTGAACTGGTCGCCCACCAGCGACAATGCGCCGCCCGCCAGCAGCCAGCGCAGGTTGGCGTCGCGCCAGGCGGCCGCGTTCATGCGCCCGGGCCCGCGATGGTGCCCAGCACCAGCGTCAACGTGTCCAACTGCTCCTGCGGGGCATGCCGCAGCAGTTCGGCGCAAGCCTCGCGCGCGGTGAACATGGCGTTGTCGAGCAGCTCGTGGCCGGCCGGCGTGATGGCCGCGAAGCCGACGCGGGCGTCGCGCTCGTCCGCCAGGCGCGCGATCAGGCCGGTTTTCTCCAGCGGCAGCAGCGTGCGGGTGACGCCCGAAGCGGTCAGCCCCTGGCGCTCGGCCAGGTCGACGCGGCGCAGCCGGCCGCCCGGCGCATTCGACAGGTGATTGAGCAACATGAAGTCGCCGAACGAGAGGCCGTGGTGGCCGCCCAGTACGGTGTCGAGCCGGCGAATGACGGTGGCGTGGGCACGCGCGAGGCGCAGACAAAAGTCCAGGGCGGTGGTGTCCGCAGGGACAGAAGAGGATGCTTGCATGATGATCCTTGTAAGGTGCTTGAGCAGTCAAGTATAGATCACGTAATTTCCGCGCGCCACAAAAACATCGATCAGCCGACAGGCGTATCATGGCTGCCATGGACAATCGCAGATCATTTCTCAAGAAATCCGTGGCCGTCGCATCCGCCTTGAGCATGCCGGCCCTGGCGCGGGCCGCCGTGGCGGCACCGCACGAGCGCAGCCTGCGTTTCTACAATACGCACACAGGCGAGACCCTGCGCACGCTGTTCTGGGCGGAAGGACAATTCATCCCGGAAGCACTGCAGGACATCAACAAGCTGCTGCGCGATCACCGCAGCAACACGATCGCGACGATCGACCCCGAGCTGATGGTGCTGGTCAATAAGGTCAGCGCCCAGTTCGGCAGCAACAATGTGATCCACATTATTTCCGGGTATCGCTCGCCGGAAACCAACCAGAAGCTGGCCGCCGCCAGCGGCGGTGTCGCCCGGCACAGCATGCACCTGGAAGGCAAGGCTATCGACCTGCGCATTCCAGGCGTGGACTTACGCCAGGTGCACAAGGCCGCGCTGGCGGCGAAAGGCGGCGGCGTGGGGTATTACCAGAACTCCCAGTTCGTCCATATGGACACGGGACGGGTGCGGCATTGGTAGGATGAGGAGCGGCGCCGGGCCATCCAGCCCTCGGCCCATGCTTGCACCCGGGACCGGGAACTGGGGTCAGACCCGCCGGGTCCGACCCCGGCTTCAGCCGTAGGGTGCATCATGTGAGCGGCCCGCTGGCGGCGTTCCTGACGTCTGCCCGTCACCGGCACCGACGCCGCTAGCGCCCCGGGGCCGCCCCGGTCAGGTAGGGAAACGGGTTGACGGGCGTGCCTTGCCACCAGTTCTTGTCGGCGCCCAGCTCGAAGATGGCGAAGTGCAGGTGCGGGGCGTGCGGATCCGAGTTGCCCGTCACGCCCACGTAGCCCACCATCTGGCCGCGGCGCAGCTGCTGGCCTTCCTTCAGGTCGGGCGCGTAGCTGTCCAGGTGAGCGTAGTAGTACGCATATTTTTCGGATGGATCGAACTGGTACACCGTCAGCCCGCCTTGCTTGCTGTTGAACAGCTTGACGACCTTGCCGTCGGCGACGGCCAGCACGGGGGTGCCCTTGGCCGCCATGATGTCCAGCGCCTCGTGACGACGCTCGGTGCCGCGTGCCTGGTTGAAGGTATCCGTCAGCTCTTTCGCGCTGACGCCCGCGACCGGCACCAGCAGCGGACCGATGGCGGGCTTGACGTTCATGTCGACATTCGCGGCGACCGGTGAGACGGGCGCGGGCGGCACCACTTCGGGCAGCTCGCCGGCGGGCAGCGGCACGCCTGCCGCGTTGGCGTTGGCATTGGCCGGCGCGGCGGGTGCCGGCGCGGCGGCCGGCGGGGCCGTGGCCGGCGCCGGCGTTACCGCCGGACCCGGTGCAGGCGTCCCCGTCGCGGCGACGTCACGGCCCAGGTACAGCACGGCGCCCACGACACCCAGCACCACCCCCAACAGTAAAGTCAGCAGCCATTTCATCGCGCGCTCCTCGTGTAGTCGTCAGTCCTGCAGGATGACGGGGAAACCCGGACCCACCAAGTCCGCCACCTTGGCCGCGTCCCAGTTCGTCAGGCGGATGCAGCCGTGCGATTCCGTCTTGCCGATCATGCCCGGTTCCGGCGTGCCGTGGATGCCGTAGTGTTCCTTCGACAGGTCGATCCATACCACGCCCACGGGGTTGTTCGGGCCAGGCTTGATCTTGGTCTTCGTCTCGCCCGGCTTGGCATCCCAGAACAGTTTCGGGTTGTAGTTGTAGTCCGGGTTGCGGCCGACGCCGTTGATCTTCCATTCGCCGATCGGCAGCGGATCGTGTTCGCTGCCCGTGCTGGCCGGGAACTGCGCAACGACCTTGCCGGCGGCATCGACCAGCGCAAGCGTCCGGTCCGACTCGTCCACGACAATGCGCACGGCCGCCGGGATAGGGCCGGCCGCGTGCACGTTCGGCACGATGACCTGCTCGCCGGCGCGATTGAAGTCCTTGCCGGGATTGAGCTCCCGCAGCAGCTTGGGGCTGGCATGGAAGCGTTCGCCCAGCGCCTCGTCGATGCTGGCAAAGCCCAGTGCGGGCAATTTGGCCTTCTCCGCCATCGTCTCGGGCACGGGACGGTATGGCCCTTGCACGTCGGCATCGGTAATCGTGTAGGTGGCCAGCACGGGCTGGCGGTCTTCCAGCGCCGCCAGCGTCTGCGGGTCCAGCTTGCCCGTCGCGGCGAGGCCGCGTGACTTCTGGAACCCCAGCAGCGCCTGCTTCATATTGCTGCCATACCGGCCGTCGATCTGCCCGGTCGAGAAATGGGCACGGTCCAGCAGGACCTGCGCGCGCAACTCGGGGGACTCGGCGGGTTGGGCCGGCGCTTGCGGCTGGGCCGGCGCAGCCGGTGCTGCCGGTACCGCAGGCGGCTGGGATTGGACTTGCGCGGCCTGGACCAGGGGCGCGGCGAGGAGGAGGGCGAGTAGTGACTTGTTCATGCGTCCAGTGTGCCCGCACTCAGCAGCGCACTCTGTTCGGCAGCGAACGTAAAAAAGGCCGCCCGGTTGCCCGGGCGGCCTTCTGGTCATGCTTTAAACGACTGGCGCAGGATCAGCGCTCGCCCCATGGGCGACGCGGCGCGTCCGAACGCGGTGCCGGGCTGCCTTCACGGCGGAAGCTGTCGCCATCGCGACGGAAGCCGCCGCCTTCCTTGCGGAACGGCGTGCCTTCGCTGCTGCGGAACGGCGTACCTTCGCTGCGGTAGTGACCGCCGCCAGCGCCTTCACGCGGCGCCGGCGCGCCTGGCTTGCTGAAGCTGCGCTGGCCCGGCTTGCCGCCGCGGCCTTCGCCCGGCTTCCAGCCCGGACGGGCGGCCGAACGCGGTGGCGCCGAGCGCTTCGGCTCGAAACCTTCCACGACATCGACGGGAATCGTCTGCTTCGTGAAACGCTCGATGCGCTTGACGTTCATGCCTTCGGCGTGGTTCACCAGCGAGATGGCCAGGCCGTTGCGGCCGGCGCGGCCCGTGCGGCCGATACGGTGCACGTAGTCTTCCGGGAACTTCGGCAGGTCGTAGTTGACGACGTGCGTGATCGTCGGCACGTCGATGCCGCGGGCGGCCACGTCGGTGGCGACCAGCACCTTGACGCTGCCGCGGCGCATGCCGTCCAGCGTACGGTTACGGGCGCCCTGGTGCATGTCGCCATGCAGTGCGGCAGCGGAGAAACCGGCGATGTTCAGGCGGTCGGCGATCGTGTCGGCATCGCGCTTGGTGGCGGTGAAGACCACGGCCTGGTCCATCGATTCGTCGCGCAGCAGGTGATCCAGCAGGCGGTTCTTGTGCGACAGGTCGTCCACGAAGTGCACGCGCTGCGTGATGTTTTCGTGCTTGTTGGCGGCCTGCATGATCTGGATGACCTGCGGGTTTTTCGTGATGCGGCGCGCCATGTTGCCGACGACGCCGTCCAGCGTGGCCGAGAACAGCATCGTCTGGCGGTTTTCCGGCGTGGCGGCAACGATCTTCTCGATATCGTCGATGAAGCCCATGTCCAGCATGCGGTCGGCCTCGTCCAGCACCAGGATCTGCAGCTGGGAGAAATCGATCTTGCCCGATTCCATGTGGTCGATCAGGCGGCCCGGCGTCGCCACCAGGATTTCAGGGTTGCGCGACAGCAGTTGCATCTGCTTCGGGTATGGCATGCCGCCCAGGATCGACACGGCCTTGATGCGGCGCAGGTTGACGCTGTACTTATCGGTATTGGTGGTGACCTGCAACGCCAGTTCGCGGGTCGGGGTCAGCACCAGCATCTTCGGCTGGGCCGCCTTGAAACGGGGACGCTCGCCGCGTGCGGACGCGGCTTGTTTTTCCTGGTTCGGCGTACGGGCAGGCGCTGCCGGCTCGACTTCGGCGAGGCGGTGCAGCGATGGCAGCATGAATGCCGCCGTCTTGCCGGAGCCCGTTTGCGAGGACACCAGCAGGTCTTTACCAGCGATCGCGGCCGGAACGGCTTGTTCCTGGACCGGCGTCGGCGCGGTATAACCGGCGTCGAGCAGGGCCTTCAGGATGGACGGGTTCAGACCAAGTGTTTCAAAACTCATGTATATCTTTCGTAAAAATCAGCGTTCGTGCAAAAACGCAGAACGCAACATAGCAACGCCAACCAAACGAAATGACTCTAAACAGCGAGAATAGAAATTTCGGCACAAAAGCTTTGCGCCGGGACGGTGTCAGGTTGCGACACGCAGGGGCGGGGGCTTTTTATAAGCGCCATCCGAGGATTCAAACAATCCCGGTAGTGGATGCGCGAAGGCTTGCGAAGCTGCTTGTTGTTGTATGTTGTAGTTACCTTGTACGCTGCCTGTTGCAGCGCACAAACAACATCATACCTGAAAAACCTTGACCCTGCACGCTTATCTGAAGCGTGCAGGGCGGACGCCCGGGTGGCTGCCCGTTTTACTGGTAGTCGCTCGCGTTCAGGCCCATCACGTGCGAGAAACCGCCGTCGACATAGATGATGTCGCCGGTGATGCCGGAGGCCAGGTCGGACAGCAGGAACGCGGCCGTATTGCCCACTTCCTCGATCGTCACGTTGCGGCGCAGCGGCGCGTGGCTGGCGGCAAAGCCCAGGAGCTTGCCGAAGTCCTTGATGCCGGAGGCGGCCAGCGTCTTGATCGGGCCGGCCGAGATGCCGTTCGAGCGGATGCCCTTCTGGCCCAGGTTTTCGGCCAGGTAACGGACCGACGCTTCCAGCGACGCCTTGGCCAGGCCCATCGTGTTGTAGTAGGGGATGGCGCGCACGGCACCCAGGTAGGACAGCGTCAGCAGCGACGAGCCCTCCTTGAGCAGCGGCAGCGCGGCCTTGGCCATCGCGGGGAAGCTGTAGGCGGAGATGTCGTGGGCGATGCGGTAGTTCTCGCGCGTCAGGCCGTCCAGGAACTCGCCGGCGATGGCTTCGCGCGGCGCGAAGCCGATCGCGTGCACCAGGCCGTCCAGTTGCTGCCATTCCTTGCCCAGGTCGGCAAACAGCGCCTCGATCTGCTCATCGCTCGACACGTCGCAGTCGAACACCAGCTTGCTGCCGAACTCGGCGGCAAACTCGGTGATGCGGTCCTTGAAGCGGTCGCCTACGTAGGTGAAGGCCAGTTCCGCGCCTTCGCGCTGGCACGCCTTGGCGATGCCGTAAGCGATCGAACGGTTCGACAGCAAGCCGGTGATGAGGATTTTTTTGCCTTGCAAGAAAGCCATGTTTACTCCAGTTGCCTACGGCGCCCGACCGGAGCTGGGGCCATGAGTGCAGGTTGTTGTTCTGATTGGTAACAGGAGACACGCCAGGCGTGCCGCTCCCATTACCGCAAGTCCGAGATTGTATGGTCTGGATGGCAGGGCTGCAAGCTTGGCAATGCCGTCGGCGGGCGCAAAGCCTGCAAGCATGCGGCTTGCAAAAGAAAAGGCCGCGTCACCGGTGTGGTGCGCGGCCTTGTCGGCAGGGAGCGCGACGGATCAGTTGCGCGTGCGGCGTTGCTTGCCGGCCTCGGCGCGCGAGACGCGGGCCTTGACGAGCTTGATGGGCGACCGGCTGTTGGCGCTGCCGGCCTTGGCCTGGCGATAATTGCTGCGCTTGACCACGCGTTCGGTGGTGTCGATGGCAACGGTCGCGTTCTCCGCGATCTCGGTCGGGATGTCGACGTTGGCAGAGGTCGACAGCTTCGGCACGAGGATCGTCGAGCCGGCCTTGATGACGCCGCGCGACGGAATATTGTTGGCCTGGCGGATCACGTCCGGCGTGGTGCGGAACTTCGACGCCAGCGACGCGATCGACTCGCGCGCGCCCGTCACCTTGTGCGTGGTCCAGGTGGACAGCGCGCGGCCCCACTGGGCCAGGTTCAGGTGGAATTTCTCCGCGTTTTCCTTCGGCAGCAGGATCTGGGTCTGTTCGCCGCCCGTGATGACGGGGCGCTTGAACTGCGGGTTCAGGGCCTTGAATTCGTCGACCGACAGCTCGGCCAGCTGGGCCGCGATGGCCAGGTCGATGTCGCTGGTCTTGTCGACGGCGGTGAAGTACGGCTCGTTCTGGATCAGCGGCAACGTCTGGCTGTAGCGGGCCGGGTTGGCCACGACATTTTTCAGCGCCTGCAGCTTGGGCACGTAGTTGCGCGTTTCCGCCGGCATCAGGTCGGACAGGCCCTCGAAATCGGTCGGCTTGCCGGCCGCGCGGTTCTTCGCGATGGCTTTCTGCACGGAGCCTTCGCCCCAGTTGTAGGCGGCCAGGGCCAGCTGCCAGTCGCCGAACATGTCATACAGGCGCTGCAGGTAGGTCAGGGCGGCATCCGTCGAGGCCAGCACCGAGCGGCGCTCGTCCTTGAACGCGTTCTGTTTCAAATTGAAGTCACGGCCCGTGCCGGGCATGAATTGCCACATGCCGCCCGCGTTGGCGCTGGACACGGCGGTGGGATTGAACGCGGACTCGACGAAGGGCAGCAGGGCCAGCTCCGTCGGCATGTTGCGTTTTTCCAGTTCCGACACGACGTGGAACAGGTACAGCGAAGCACGCGCCGACGCGCGGGCCATGTATTCGGGGCGCTCGGCATACCAGTTGGTGTGCTTGGCAACGAGGGAGTTGTTCAGGTCGGGAATGGCATAGCCGGAGCGGATGCGGTTCCAGACGTCCGTTTCACGGAACGCGTCTTCCGAGGCGGTTGCCTTGGCGATGTGCTTGGAAGGGGAGGCGAGTTCGGGTGCAGGAGCCTTGGCGGCGGGGGACAGCGGGATCAGCGGCAGGTTGGTGCGTTCCGCGGAGGGCGCGGATTCGACTGCCAGGCCGATCGCCGGAGCCGCGATGATCAGCGCCGCCAGCAGGGGGGTGTACTTGAGTCGCATAGCATTCCATTGTTGTCGTCGATGAAGATCGGACAGGATGTCGGAGCGAAAGTGGCATTGCTTCGAGGAACCTTCCGGACGGACTACCAATTTAAAGGTGGAGTGTACGGACGTTGTCGGGTCGCCGTCAAGAAATATGTCGGCTCGGTTACAAAAAATTTGAGCAATATGGTTGTGTAAAGATGCGGGTTAGATATGCGCGAGATAACAAACGAAGCCGTAAGATGGCGAAAAGGCACTGAAGTGCGTAGAATGCCTGCTTGCGCGCCGCAAGGCGCTGATTACCGCGAAAGTTTCCCATGAGCACCCCCGCCAGCACCCCAGCCACTACCCCCGTCATCGACCACGCCGCCGCCATCGCCGCCACCGAACAGTGGTTGGAAAAGGCCGTGATCGGCCTCAACCTGTGCCCGTTCGCCAAGGCCGTCCATGTCAAGAAGCAGATCCGCTACGTCGTCTCCGACGCGACAACGCCCGAAGCGCTGCTGGAACAGCTGATGGACGAGCTGCAATGGCTGGCCGACACGCCGGCCGAGCAGGTCGACACGACGCTGATCATCCACCCCGGCGTGTTGACGGACTTCGAGGACTACAACGAGTTCCTCGACGTGGCCGACGCGGCGCTGGAGGACATGGCTTTGGTGGGCGAGCTGCAGGTCGCCAGCTTCCACCCCGACTACCAGTTCGCCGATACCGACAAGAACGACATCGGCAACTTCACCAACCGTTCGCCTTACCCCACGCTGCACTTGCTGCGCGAGGACAGCGTCGAGCGCGCCGTCGCCGCCTTCCCGGAAGCGGAAGAGATCTTCGAGCAGAACATCGAGACGATGGAGCAGCTGGGCCACGACGGCTGGGACAAGCTGTTCCCACAGGGGAAGTGATGGCTGACCAGGACCTGCCGGAGCGCCCGGACACGCCGTGCGTGGCCGTGTGTTCCACCACATTCGACGAAATCTGCCGCGGCTGCGGGCGTACCTATATAGAAGTGGCACACTGGGTGTCAATGACGGCCGAGCAGAAGGAAATCGTGTGGCAGCGTATCACCGCGCAGGGATATCCGCGCCGTAATGGGTAGCCTGGGGTCTGTCCCCGGCAGCCAGGCTTGGGGTCTGTCCCCGGTAAGAGAGACCGATGAGGCATCCGTTGGCGCGACGAGGGGACTGACCCCGGTTTTCATCGCTGGCGCATGCACACCGTTGATGCTCGTCAGCCGCGGACAAAAACCGGGGTCAGTCCCCTGGCGCCGCCGCGGACCGCCTCGGGTGACAACCCTTACCGGGGACAGGCCCCAGGGCCAACCCTTGCCTCAGCCGTTATCGGTCGCTTCGGCCGGATCCCCGAACTCCAGCGCGAACTGGCCGTCGTCCGTCGGCGTGGCAACGATGGGGCGGCGCACCCAGCGGCCCTCGACGCGCGTCAGCATCGCCGCCGGCGGCGGCACGTCCTCCGGGTCGTCCAGCGCCGTCTCGTCGGCCCACTCGTAGGCGACACCCTGCGTGACGTCGCCCGTTTCGCGGATCAGCTCGTCCGCGCGGCGGCCCAGCGCGGCCAGGTCGGCAAAGCGCTCGTCCGCGCCCAGTTCGGAAATGATGTAGAGCATTTGTCCTCCCGCTCGATCAGTGCGCTTAGTACGAGCCGATAAAATCTTTCTTGCCGATCTCGATGCCATTATGGCGCAGGATGTCATAGGCGGTCGTGGCGTGGAAGAAGAAGTGCGGCAGCGCGTAGTGCAGCAGGTAGGTCTGGCCGTCGAAGTGCTTGGTCTTCTCGCCGCTGCCAGTCGTGATGGCGCGGCCGGCAGCGCCTTCGATCTCGTGTTGCGGCAGGCCGTCCAGGAAGGCCAGCGTGCGGGCAATGCGCTGCTGCAGGTCGGCGAACGTCTTTTCCGTGTCCTCGTAGGCCGGCACGTCCTGGCCGGCCAGGCGGGCGCCGGCGCCCTTGGCGAAATCGGTGGCGATCTGGATCTGGCGGATGAAGGGCAGCATGTCCGGGTACAGGCGGTACTGCAGCAGGGCGGCCGGGTCGATCTTTTTCGCCTCGACGTGGGCTTCGGCCTTGGCCAGGATGGCCGCCAGGCTGTTCAGGATCTGGCGGAACACGGGAACGGACGCGGAATACGGGGAAAACGACATGACAGGCTCCTTGAAAGAGTGGCGATCATAGCAAGTTCGGCGCGAATCCGCCGGGCCCGGGTCGCAAGGGCGCCGCAAGCGTTGTCGCCACGCCCCGCCAGCCCCGCGCACGGGTGACTCCGAGCGGGCTTTCCGTGCATAATTGCACAACGAAAACAACAGATGCCCCCGCTGCGAATGCCTTCGAACCAACCCGGCCGCCGTCCTGCATGACCAACACGCCACACCGCAGCGTGCGCGAGCGCCTGTCCGCGCTGTACGGCTCGTCGATCTACGGCTCCCTGCTGGTGGTCGTGCTGGTAGGCCTCGTCATCCCGGCCATCGTCGGCAGCTACCTGCTGATCGGCGTGCGCGAGCACCAGGCGGCCCGCACCGCCCTCGACGAAGCCCTGCAGCGCAATGCCGACATCCTCGCGCTGGGCATGCAGGAATCGCTGTGGAACATGAACGCTGATTCGGCCCAGTTGCTGGCCGAATCCGTCATGCGCGACCGCTCGATCGTGCGCGTGGCCGTGACGGGGCAGGGCGACACGCCGTTCATCCACCTGGCCGCCCCGGCGCGGGCGCTGGGCAATGTGGTGCGGGCCGAGCGCGACGTCAACGTGCGCGGCGAACGGATCGGACGCATCGTCGTCGAGATGGACGACGCGCGCAGCCGCCAGGACCTGCGCGGCAAGCAGCGCTCGACCATCTTCGTGCTGGGCGTGCAGCTGTCGGTGTCGCTGGTCCTCATCATCCTGCTGCTGAACCGGCGCGTGATCCAGCCGCTGCGCAAGCTGATGCGCTTCTCGTCGCGCCTGTCGCAAGGCGACTTCGAGACGCGGCTGGACGTGCATGGCCGCGACGAGCTGGGACGCCTGGGCAGCCAGCTCGAGACGACGCGCGCGGCCATCCGCCAGCTGTTCGACGACGTGCGCCAGCGCGAGGAACGCTTTCGCACCATCGTCACGCAGGTGCCCGGCGCGGTGTTCCGCTTCCGCCCGGACGGCCCGATCGAATTCGTCAGCGACGCCATCGAGGACATTTCCGGTTACACGGCCGCGCAACTGATGCGCGGCACCACCCATGCGTGGGTCAACCTGATCACGCCGGAAGACCGGCGCGCCCAGCGCCAGGCGGTCAAGCAGGCCATCGAGGAAAACCGCCCGTACGAATCGGAATACCGCATCGTCGATGCCACCGGCACGCAGCGCTGGGTGCAGGAGGTCGGGCAGCCGCAGATACCCGCCGACGGCTCCGCGCCGTGGGTGGACGGCATCCTGTCCGACATCAGCGAACGCAAGGACAACGAGATGCGCATCGAGGCGCTGCTGGCCGAGCAGGGCGCGATCCTGGACAACGTGATGTTCGGCGTCAGCTTCGTGCGGCACCGGACCATCATGTCCGTCAACCGGCGCTGCGAGGAGCTGTTCGGCTATGGGCCGGGCGAGATGGTGGGCAAGTCGACGGCGATCTTCTTCCCCAACCCGGACGATTTCGAGGCCGCCGGCGCGCGCCAGTACCCGACCCTGGGCCGCGGCGAGTACTTCAGCGAGGAACGCCAGTACCGGCGCCGCGACGGCACGCTGTTCTGGTGCCTCGTCAGCGGTTGCGCGATCGACCAGAACCGGCCGAACGACGGCAGCATCTGGGTCTATGCGGACGTCACCGCGCGCAAGGAGGCGGAGGAAAAGCTGCGCCTCTCGGCCACGGTGCTGGAACATATCGGCGATGCCGTCATGGTGGTGGATGCGACCGGCCGCATCGTCGCCGTCAATCCCGCGTTCACGCAGATCACCGGCTACACGGAAAGCGAGGCGCTGGGCCGCGACCTGTACCTGACGCGCTCGGACCGCCACGACGACACCTTGTGCGAGCAGGTCTGGGACGAGCTGGTGGAGACGGGCTACTGGTGCGGCGAGCTGTGGTGCGTGCGCAAGAACGGCGAGCAGTTCCTGGAGGAGCTGACGATCACCGCCGTGCGCGGCACGGCCGATACCGCGGCCGAGGCGGACCAGGCCAGCGCCCCCGTCACGCACTACGTGGCCGTGTTCAGCGACATCACGCAGGTCAAGCAGTCGCAGGAAAAGCTGGACCACATGGCGCACCACGATCCGTTGACGCAGCTGCCGAACCGGCTGCTCTTCAACGACCGCCTGCAGCATGCGATCGACCGGGCCGCGCGTTCGCACGACCAGCTGGCGCTGCTGTTCATCGACCTGGACCGCTTCAAGACCGTCAACGACACGCTGGGCCACCATATCGGCGACGAGCTGCTGGTGCAGGTGGCGCGGGCGCTGGCAGGCAAGCTGCGCGACGGCGACACGCTGGCGCGCCTGGGCGGCGATGAATTCGTCGTGCTGCTGGAGGACGTCGAGGGCCAGTACGCCACCACCCTGGTGGCCGAGAAGCTGGTGGCGATGTTCGAGCAGCCGTTCCTGGTCGCGGGCCATGAACTGTTCGTCACGTGCAGCGTGGGCGTCAGCCTGTACCCGCACGATGCCACCGATCTCAATATGCTGATCCGGAACGCGGACGTGGCGATGTACCAGGCCAAGGCCCGTGGCCGCAACGGCTATCGCCTGTATGCGCCGGAGATGAGCGGCGAGGGCGTGGCGCGGCTGCAGCTGGAAACCTACCTGCGCCGCTCCATCGAGAAGAACGAGATCTTCCTGCACTACCAGCCGCAGGTGGAGATCGACACGGGCCGCCTGATCGGCGTGGAGGCGCTGGTGCGCTGGAACCATCCGCAACTGGGCCTGGTGCCGCCGTTCCGCTTCATTCCGCTGGCGGAGGACACGGGCTTCATCAACCAGCTGGGCCAGTGGGTGCTGCAGGAAGCGTGCCGCCAGATGGTGCGCTGGCAGCAGGCCGGCCTGGACGTGCCGAAGATCGCCGTCAACCTGTCGGTGCGCCAGTTCGAGCGGGGCACCATCGTCGATGTCGTCGGCGCCATCCTGCGCGAGACGGGGCTGGCCCCGCACCGGCTGCAGCTGGAGGTGACGGAGTCGCTGATCATGAACACGGGCGACGCGCTGGCGTACATCAACGGCTTGCACGCCATCGGCGTCAGCCTGGCCATCGACGATTTCGGCACCGGCTACTCGTCGCTGGCGTACCTGAAACAGATGCCCGTGCAGACGCTCAAGATCGACCGCTCCTTCATCAAGGACATCTCGACCGACGTCAACGACGAGGCTATCGCCATTGCCATCATCCAGCTCGGCAAGAGCATGAACCTGTCCGTCATCGCCGAAGGCGTGGAGACGGACGAACAGGCCGCGTTCCTGTTGCGGCACGGCTGCAACCGGGCGCAGGGCTACCTGTACGGCCGGCCCGTACCATCCGACGAACTGCTGCAGCGCTGGCAGAGCTGACCCTCACCGGACCACTGGACTGGATCCCGCATGCTTGGACCGAAAAAAATCTCGCGCCGTCGTTTTCTCCTGAGCGGTGCCGCCGCCGGCGGCGCCCTGTTGGTGGGCTGGGGCGTGGCGCCGCCGCGCCAGCGCCTGAAGGCCCAGGCGCCGCTGCCGGTGGCACGCGACGCGGTGGCCCTCAATGGCTGGGTCGCCATCGCGCCCGACAACACGGTGTCCATCGTCGTGCCGCGCGCCGAGATGGGGCAGGGCGTGCACACGGCGCTGCCGATGCTGCTGGCCGAGGAACTGGACGTGCCGCTGGCGGCCGTGCGGATCGTGCCGGCGCCGCAGGACAAGATCTACGCCAACCTGGCCGTCATGCGCGAGAACCTGCCGTTCCATCCGGACGACAGCGGCTATACCAAGGCCGCCGCCCAGTGGGGGCTGGCGAAGGTGGCGCGCGAGCTGGGCATCAACCTGACGGGCGGGTCTTCCAGCGTCAAGGATCTGTGGCTGCCGATGCGCGAGGCGGGCGCCACCGCGCGCGGGCTGTTGATCGCCGCCGCCAGCCGGGCCTGGAAGGTCGCACCGGAGCAGGTGCGCGCCGATGCGGGCTGGCTGTACCACGACAGCAGCGGGCGCAAGGCCAGCTACGGCAGCCTGGCCGCCGCCGCGGCGCTGGAGACGCCTTACGACGTGCCGCTCAAGCAACCGCACGCGTTCCGCCTGATCGGCCGCGCCCAACCGCGCCGCGATGCGCGCATCAAGAGCGACGGCACGGCGCGCTTCGGCATCGATGCGCGCCCGGAAGGGATGGTCTACGCGGCGCTGCGCATGGCGCCGACGATCGGCGGCACCATGGCGGGGATCAATCCCGCCAGCGTGCTGTCCCTGCCCGGGGTGTTGAGCGTGATCGACTTTTCCGGCGCGCTGCGCGGGCAGACCGGCGCGCAGGCCGGCGTGGCGGTCGTGGCGCGCACGTTCTGGCAGGCCAGCCAGGCGGCGGCGGCGCTGGCCGTGCGCTGGGAAGCGGGTCCGCATGCGGCCCTGTCGACACAGGCCCTGTTCGACGGCCTGGCAGCGGCGCTGGACGGCGATGACGAGCATGTCTATCACAGCCAGGGCGACGTCGAGGACGCCGCAACGGATGCCCGCGTGCTGCGGGCCGAGTACCGCGCGCCCTTGCTGGCGCATGCCGCGATGGAGCCGGTCAACTGCACGGCCCAGGTCAGCGACGGCAAGGTGCGCCTGTGGCTGTCCACGCAGGCGCCGTCGATCGTCGTCGACATCGCGGCGCAGGTGGCGGGCGTGGACGCGGCCGATGTCGAGCTGCACGAGCACCTGCTGGGGGGCGGTTTCGGCCGCCGCCTGGAAGGCGACATGGTGGCGCAGGCCGTGGCCATCGCCCGTGAATGCCAGGGCCGGCCCGTACAGATGATCTGGTCGCGCGAGGACGACGTCATGCACGACGTCTACCGGCCCGCCGCACTGGCGCGCTTCCAGGCCACGCTGGACGCGGCCGGCAGCATCCTGACCTGGCAGTGCCGCGCCGCCAGCGGCGCGCTGGGACACCAGTTCGCGCGCCGCAACCTGGGACTGCCGGCGGGCGGCCCGGACAAGACTACCGTCGAGGGCGCTTACGACATGCAGTACGAGATCCCGCACCAGCGCATCGCCCACGTGGCCGTCGACACGCCTGTCCCACTGGGCAACTGGCGCTCCGTCGGCCACTCGCAGAACGCATTCTTCAAGGAGAGCTTCGTCGACGAGATGGCCCACGCGGCCGGCAAGGACCCCGTGGCGCTGCGCCGCGCGATGCTGCTGCAGCATCCGCGCCACCTGGCGGTGCTGGACGCCGCCGTGGCCCGCGCGGGCAAGGCGCCGGCGGGCCGCGCACACGGCGTCGCGCTGCACCAGAGCTTCGGCTCGATCGTGGCGCAGGTGGCGGAAGTCTCCGTCGAAGGCAAGGAGATCCGCGTGCACCGGGTGGTGTGCGCGATCGACTGCGGCCTGGCCGTCAATCCGAACCTGGTGGCGCAGCAGATGGAATCGTCCGTCGTGTTCGGCCTGTCGGCCGCGCTGGGCGGCGAGATCACGATCAAGGAGGGCAAGGTCGAGCAGGCCAACTTCGGCGACTATCCGGTGCTGCGCATGCACCAGGCGCCGCTGGTCGAGACGATCATCAACCTGTCCACCGAACCGCCGGAAGGGGTGGGTGAGCCGGGCGTGCCGCCGGTGGCACCGGCGGTGGCCAATGCCGTCTTCAAGCTGACGGGGCAGCGCTTGCGCAGTTTGCCGTTGCGGCTGGCGTAAGCGGACGATGAACCCGCGGTGTCATTGGATGTAGTACCCCGACACCCGCCACGACCCATCCGCCTCGCGCATCGGCGTCACCGTCTCCACGGCCTGCTGCTTGTTGGCGAACTGCGTGGTGTACTGGATGACGACGTAGTGGCCGTCCGGCTGGCCGGTAAGGGTTCGCGTGAACGTGGCGGATTTCAAGGCCCGGTCGCCCACGGAGCCGAGCGCTGCGCGGGACTGGCGCATCGCGCTTTCCCACTGCTGCTGCGGCACGGCGGCGCGGAACGGCGCGGCGCCATCGCGCCAGGACGCTGCGTAGTTGCCCGCGTCGACCTGCGCCAGCCAGCGCTCGGCCGCCTCCTGGGCATCGGCCACGGATTCCGGTTCCTGCGCCCACGCGGGCACCGCCAGCAGCGCGGTGGCCAGCATCGCACCGCACAGCCGGGACTTCGTCGAGATTGCCGTTCGCATCGCTACCTCCACCAGGTCATTGTCATGGCGTCATTGTAGCAACGCCGGCAACGCGCCGGGGGCCGCGAGTTGGCCGGCTCAGTGCGCGGCGGTCAACTGCTTGCGGGACGCTGCGGCGTTGCCGCGCAGGCGGAAGCTGCCGACCGCCCGGGACAAGCCCGTTGCCTGCTCGCGCAGGCTTTCCGCAGCGGCGGCGGCCTGCTCCACGAGGGCGGCGTTCTGCCGGGTGATCGTGTCCATCATCGAGACGGCCCGGTTGACTTCCAGGATGCCGGTGGTCTGCTCGGCGCTCGCGGCCGTGATGCCGGCCATGATGCTTTCCAGCTGGCCGACCGCGTGCACCACCTCGTCCATCGTCTTGCCGGCCTCGTCGACCATGCGGGCGCCTTGTTCCACGCGGCCGGTGGAGTCGCCGATCAGGTCCTTGATCTCGCGCGCGGCGGCCGCGCTGCGTTGGGCCAGGTTGAGCACTTCCGACGCCACGACGGCGAAGCCGCGGCCCTGTTCGCCGGCACGGGCCGCTTCCACGGCCGCATTCAATGCCAGGATATTGGTCTGGAAGGCGATGCCGTCGATGACGCTGGTGATGTTGCCGATCCGGGTCGAGCTCTCGCGGATGGCGCCCATGGTCGCGACGACCTTCGACACCACTTCGCCCCTTTGCCGGCGATCGCCGAGGCATTCGCGGCCAGCCGGTTTGCTTTGCCCGCGTCGGTGGCGTTCTGCTGCACCGTCTGCGTCAGCGTTTCCATCGAGCTGGCGGTCTGCAGCAGCGAACTGGCCTGCGACTCGGTACGATCCGACAGGTCGGCATTGCCGCGCGCGATCTCGTCCGTGGCAACCGCCATTTCGTCGGTGCTGGCGGTGATCCGCCCGATCATGCCGGTCAGGTTGGCGTTGATGGTCGCGATGGCGCGCATCAGCACGCCGACCTCGTCATCGTGCAGGACCTTGACTTCCTCGGTCAGGTCGCCTTGCGCGATGCGGGTGGCCGCCGCGGTGGCGGCAGCGAGGTTGCGCTGCATGTAGCGATACACCAGCAGCAGGCACAGCACGGTGCCGCCCACGGAGAGGGCCAGCAGTACGACGGCCAGGGTGAAGGCGGTGCGGGTCTCCTGCTCCGCTTGCGCCACGGCGGCGGCCGTGCGGCTGTCGAGCATGGCGAGGAATTCGTTCAGCGGCCGCATGATCGTGGCCTTGTTGCGGTGATAGGTGGCGTCGTGCATGATGCGGCGCGCCATCTCGAGGTCCGGCGCGTCCTGGCGCGTGAAGCCGCCCTTGCCGTCGTCGAACAGGCCCTTGACCGCGTTCATGGCGATCACCTCGGTCTTCACCAGGCCGTCGGAGTTGGCCTGGGCATCCTTGAGCTTGCCGAACTCCTGCTCGGTGAAGCCGGCCTGGCGCATCATTTCCTGCAGGGCGACCGTGGGCCCGTTCGATGGCGGCACCGCCATGCCCCCGGCCACGAAGTCCCAGTAGATCCGACCATAGTTTTCCGGTCGCGGCCGCTTGCCGTTGCGGATATCGAGGATCGCCATGTACTGCTGCTCGTAGCTGGGGTCGCCGGACACCACGTAGGTGCGTGCCAGCCGTGTCAGGTCGTCCGAACTCTGCCGCAGTTCGTCGGCCAGCACGTACGAGTGATAACGGGTCTGGCTGGCGGCCGTGACGGCCGCCTGCTTGTCGGACACGCGCAGCAGCGCCCACAGCGTCAGGCAGGCCAGCAGAAGAGTGAGGAGGAAGGTTGCAATGAAGGCTTGCTTGATCGATAAATGGCGCATGGGTGCCCCGGAAAGGGGTGCTTGAGCAGAGTTCACAGTAGCGCCACTTCGAAAAGGCTGTCCAGCGTTGCTTGCGTATCGCTATCCTGGCGCGGCCGTTTGTCGGCTCCAGGGTACACAGTTGGCGGTACTGCATGAGCAGCGCGACAAGCTGACGCCGCGACAGCCTGCCGTGAAGGCACCCACCGGACGTGCGCCCGCGTTGTCGGCGCGTCATCAGGCAAGCTGAGCTGTGGCGAAAATGCGCGATTTGTCATCCCGGGAGCGGCGTGCCACGCGGCGATTGTTGATTTCTGTAATGCAATAGATCATACTGGATCGTAACTTGGCGCCGCTGCCTCACCCCAGCAGCGACGTCGCGATCGCCGCCCGAAGCATCGCCTTCGCCCGGTATTTCTTCAAGCGTATGCCCGTTGGGCAGCGCCAACCCGTGCCAGCCGGTGCGTAAGCCATGAACGTTCCTTCCCTGATCGCCCTACTGCGCCATGCCCTGGTGGGTGCCACGCTGCTGGCAATGCTGCTGTGCGCGGCACCGGCACGCGCCGACGACGCGGCCATGCTGGCCGAGCTGCGCGCCATCGCGGACCTGTCTTACAGCGCCAATCCGGCCGCCCTCAAGCGGCTCGAGGAGCTGCGCGCGACATTGCCGCCGAATGTGTCGTACCGCGTCCAGCGCGAGTTGCTGCTGACGCGCCATGCGCTGCAGCGCGATGCCGGCCAGACCGAACAGGTCGCCGAGACGCTCGATACGCTGCGCGAGGTGGCGCTGGCCAATCACGACCGCAATACCGCGCTGCTGGCCCGGCTGGGGCGGGCCGACCGGCTGCTGGACCAGGGCAAGCCCATGCAGGTGCTGGCCATGCTGGACGCGATGCGGCCGGAAATCGGGGCCAACCCGCCGCCGGAACTGCAGAACTGGCTGGACCTCGCCTACGGCGACGCGTACAGCGGCACCAGCCAGTACGACAAGGCGCTGAGCCGCTACCTGGCAGTGCTGAGCCGCGCCGAGGGCAACGATGTCGCCACGTTGCGCGAACGGCTGCAGACGATGATGCTGATCAGTCGTTTGTACGTCAACATGAACAACCCCGAGAAGGGCCTGGCGATGGCGACCGATGCACTGGAGACCTATCGCAGCGTGATGCCGGCGCGGCCGATGGCCTGGCTGCTGTTCGCGCAGGGCACCGCCTACATCTCGCTGGGACGCAATGCCGAGGGCCTGGCCGCCTTCGAGACGGCCCTGGCCACGGCCGAACGGGCGGGCCTGGTCGCCATGGAAGGCGCCATCCTGGGCAATATCGCCGACCACTACTTGCGTTCGATGGAATACGTGAAGGCGGAAGCGGCCGCCCGCCGGGCCCTGGTGAAATCGGTGCAGGTCAACGACACCAGTTCCATCCTGATGGCCAAGGCCAACCTGGGCTTCGCGCTGGGCGGGCAGGGCAAGCTCGATGCGGCGTTGCCGTTCATCCGCGAGGTGATCGCGGCCCTGCGCAGCTCGAACTCCCTGGGCGACCTGGTCAGCATGCTGGACGAGACGAGCCGCATGTTCGAAACCGCCGGGCGCTCGCAGGAAGCCCTGCAGTTCGTGCGCGACCAGCAGACGGTGCAGAAAAGCCTGCTGGCCTCCGAACGCGACCAGGCCGTCGCCGCGCTGCAGGAAAAGTTCGAGGCCGACCGGCGCCAGCGCCAGATCGACCAGCTGGCGCGCGACAACCAGGTCAAGGACACTGTCATCAGCACCAAGCGCCAGGAGCAGCTGATCATCGCGGGGGCGGCCGCGCTGCTGCTGGTGGCCGGCGTGTTCGTCTATGTCCAGTACCGCCGCGCGCGCCGCGCCAATGCGCAATTGGCGCGCCTGAACGTACAACTGGAATACCACGCGACGCGCGACCCGCTGACGGGGCTGTTCAACCGCCGCGTCTTCACGGAACGCATGCAGCGCCGCGCCGGCCTGCCGGAAGCGGAACGGCGCCAGCAGCGCGGCAGCGGCATCGACGTCGTCACGATCATCGACATCGACCACTTCAAGTCGATCAACGACCGCTGGGGGCACGCCGTGGGCGACCGCACGCTGGTGGAAGTGGCGCGCCGCCTGACCGAAGCGGTGCGCACCAGCGACATGGTGCTGCGCTGGGGCGGCGAGGAATTCCTCGTGTTCGCGCCGGGCGTGCCGCCGGACCAGGTGGAAGGCATGGTCGAGCGGCTGCTGGCGAGCGTGGCGACGCTGCCGGTCGATTGCGGCGACGTGCAGGTGCCCGTCAAGATCAGCGCGGGCACCGTGCCGATGCCGTTCTGCGATTTCCCGGAGACGCAGTTCAGCTGGGAGAAGGCGGTGCAACTGGCCGACATGGCGCTGTATCACGCCAAGACCCACGGCCGCAACCGCGCGGTCGTCGTCGGCGGCCTGCGCGAGCCGGTGCGCGCAGCCCTGGCGCAGACCGAGAGCGATTTCGACGGCGCGGTGGCGCAGGGCGCCGTGGCGATCGCCGTGGTGCCCGGGCCCGAAGGTTCCACCGGCGGCGCCTGAAAAAGGGTGACTGTCACCGTTTTTTGAAAAAGGGTGACTGTCACCGTTTTTCGCATTCCCGCAACGGCGGCCGCCACCGTTGTTGCGGATCAGGCCAGCAGGCCTATACTGACGTGGCACGTCCCGCCGTCACGCAGGAGCGCCCGCATGGCCGATACGCCACACATCCCGGCATTTCCGACCGGTGCCGCCGAGTTCGCGCCCGGCTGCACCGTCTGGCGCGAGGCGATTCCGCGCGCGCTGTGCGCCCGCACGATCGCGGCGATGGAAGCGGCCGGCGCGCGCCAGGGCACCGTGCTGCGCCGTGGCGGCGAGGAGCACGACCCCGCGATGCGCGCCTGCACGGAACATGCCGTGTCGGCACCGGATGCGGCGGCGGTTGCGCAGGCGCTGCGCACGGCCGGCGCGGCCGCGCTGCGGGCGGCAGGCGGTGGTCATCCGGCTTTCGACGGCCCGCTGTTCTGCCGCTATGCCCGTGGTGGCCATTTCCGTGCCCACCGCGACCGCTCGCACGACGGCGCCGACAACGCCGTCGTGCGCGGCCGCCGCATCTCGCTGGTCTGCCTGCTCAATGACGCCGAGGCCACGCCTGGGATGCCCGCCTTCGACGGCGGCGCCCTCGTGCTGTACCCGGAACGGCGCCCCGTCAACGTGCCGCTGGCCGCCGGTGCCATCGTCGCCTTTCCCGCCGACCTGCTGCACGAGGTCCGGCCCGTGCGCCTGGGCATCCGGTATGCCGCCGTGGCGTGGCTGTTCGATGTCCCGACTCCCGAGGAGACGCAGCATGCTCAATCCTGACCTGAACCTGCATGGCGCAGCGAACGAACGGCTCGATCTTGCCGTCACGCGCAACTTCGCCGCCGATTTCCGCCCCGAGCTGTTCGCACTGCTGCGTCCCCTGCACCTGGCCCATCTGGTCGAGGAATTGTGGGCGCCGTTGTGCGCCGGCGGGAACACGCTGACCACGGTTGCGCTGGAAGAGCGTCCCTGGCCACCCAAGGGTGTCGGCGCGCGCCGCCTGCGCGGCTTCTGCACGGCGCTGGTGATCGACAAGCGCCAGGCGATCCTGACGCCGCAAGTGCTGGCGGCCGACCAGCAGAGCAACCTGGGCCTGGCCGCCGCGCTGACGCAGCTGCTGTGCGCCGAGCTGGCGGAGCAGGGCATCGTGACGGCGGGGCTGTGGGTCAACCGCGCCTCCGCCGTGCTGTCGCCGCTGCTGCGCGGGGTCGGTTTCGAGGCGGGCGAAATGCGGGTCGTCAGCGACGGCTGCGAGTTCGTGCTGTACAGCGTGGCCACCGACGTGCTGCTGGAGCGGCTCGATATCGCCCAGGCCAGGTTGGGCGACCTGCTGGCGCTGAAGGTCACGCCGGCCGCGATCGGCAAGCTCGCGTACTATCACCTGGGCCTGCAGGCCGGCATCGCCGCCTACTGGGCCGGGCAGGGCGGGCTGGCCGAGATCTATCCGGGGCTGATCGACTGGGCCGCGCTGCCGCCGGCCAGCATCACAGGCACCGCCGGCCCGCCGCTGCCGCGCGAGCAGGACCAGCCCATCTTCGGCAGCTGAAGCGATGGCGGCCGGCGCCTTGCCGACGGTCGACCTCTTCATCCGCGCCTATCACCGCGACCGGGCCTGGCTGGCGCTGGCATTGCGCGCCATCCGTGTCCACCTGCGCGGGCATCGCCGCGTCGTCGTGGTGCTGCCGAGCGCCAGCGCCGGGCGCATGGGCGATCTGGCAGAGCAGGCCGGTATCGACGTCGCTGTGCACTATTGCGAGAACTGGGCCGACGACTACCTGGGCCAGCAGGTGACGAAGCTCCATGCGGACCACTATACCGATGCGGACGTGATCGTGCACATCGATGCCGACCAGCTGTTCCTCGCGCCATGCGACGTTGCCCAGCTGTTCGACGGCGCGCGCGTGCGCGTCGACTATCGTGCGACAGGCGGCCGTCCGCCAGGCGATGGCTGGGGAAGCTGCGCTGCCGACTTCTTTGGGCAGCCGCTGTCATGGGACCTGACGGTGCCGCCGCCGCTCGCGCTGCCGCGCCACGTCTACGTTGCCCTGCGCGCGCAGTGCGAACAGCGCCATGGCGTCTCGATGCCGGCATACGCATTGCAGCGCGGGGCCGACCGCTTCTGCGAGTTCGCGCTGCTGCGTGCGCAGGCACTGCTGTTCGCGCCGGACTGCTGCAGCTGGCAGGAACAGCATCCGCTGCCGCAGTGCCATACGTTCTGGAGCCGTCGCGAGACGCCTGCCAGCATCGCCGCGCGGCTGCCGCCCAGCCTCCAGTGCGCGCCATGAGCGGCGACCTGCCGGTCGCGGTGGTGATCTCGAGCTTTGAAGAAGGCGCGGCGCTGGCCGCGACGGTGGCGTCGCTGCTGGCAGCGCCGGCACGGCCCGCCGAGGTGTTGATCGTGGACGACGGCAGCACGGACGGCAGCACGGCCGGGCCATGGCCGCCGTCCGTACGGGTGCTGCAACGGGCGCACGCGGGCATTGCGCCGGCGCGCAATGCGGGCGCGCTGGCCGCCGCCCAGCCGCTGCTGGTGTTCCTGGATGCCCACTGCACGGTGGACCCCGGCTGGCTGGCACCGCTGGTGGCCGCCTTGGAGCGCCATCCGGACGCCATCGCCGGCCCGGCCGTCCACGACGAGCGCGAGCCGGCGCGGGCCGGCTGCGGCGCGCACCTCGTCGATCCGCTGTTCACGTACCGGTGGAACCGGCCAGCGGGCGATGCGCTGCAGGCGGTCGGGCTGGTGCCTGGCGGCTGCCTGGCCGTGGCGCGCGAGCCATTCCTGGCGACCGGGGGCTTCGGGCCGTTCCGCGAGTTCGGGCTGGAGGACGTCGACCTGTCGCTGTGCTGGTGGCGCATGGGGCGCCCCTTGCTGGGCGTGCCGCGCTCCCACGTCACGCACCGCTTCCGCGTACAGCCGCCGTATCGGCCGGACCTGCAGGCGTGGGTGGAGAACGTGCTGACGACGGCGCTGCGGCACTTGTCCGGCGCACACCTTGCCGAAACGGTGCGTTGTTGTGCGCGCCTGGGCACGTTCAACGCCGCCATCGCAGCGGCGCTGGCGCGGCTGCCCGAGGGCGATCGGCAGGCGGTGGCGGGCGGAAGGGCATGCGAGGAGTATTTGCGCGAGTGGGCGGAACAAGCCTGGCCGGTGGTGCAGGACCAAAGCGTCGGCTAAGCCGTTTCCCTTCCGGGGGCACGACACCGGACGCGTCATGTCGACTCGAGCGGGAACGGCCCTGCGATGAGTGCCGCCAAGCCAAGCCGACGCTCGCATGCAGAGGGTCTGTCCCTGCAAGGGACTGACCCTGGTTTTGATCGCAGAACCATTGAACCGTGCGATCAACACCGGGAGCCGTCGGCGCGCCGGACCGCCTGAAAAACGGGGCAGGCCCCAACCTCGATAGGGCAGTGCCGATATCGGATAGCGGCATTGGCCCCTGTGATAAGCTGTCCGTACGCTTTCAGTCATCCCATGCATAGCTCCCCTCCGATCATCTTGCAGCACAGCCGGCAGAGCGCGCGCAAGGCCGCGGCGCTGATGCTCGGGCTGGGTTTCATCGCAGCGTTACAAGGCTGCGTTGCGGGCCTGCAGGGCGCAAGAGCGTGGCGGGGCGAAGGATCGAATGTTCGAATCCAGGTATGCCTGCCGACCAGGGTTGTCGAGTTCGACGAGATCGTCCTGGATCGCTTGCGCAATCATCCATTGTGGGCTTATCCGGAAGCTGAACTCGCGCTCGCGCCACGGACGGTTCGGCGAGTGAAGCCGTCCGCCGATGCCCGTACCGCCGCAAGGCTGCTGCTTCGTTACGAAGAGGTGTTCAATGATTCCCCTGGCTTGTCGGCCGGCGTGTTGAGCCTGCGAGACTCGACGGTTCATGGCCAGCCTGTCTTCGATAAGGGATCTCCAGACCGGGGCAGTACCGCGAGCGCCATGGGCATCACGCTGCCGTCGCCTGACAACGGTGTGACCTACTGGTTCGTCTACCCGCATGACATCCCCGCTGACGGGTTCAGTGCATGGATGGAACCTGCCTCGATGATCCCGGTTGGTCACAAGTCCGATCCAGCGCTGGCGCTCATGGAGCGCCGGCAACTGCCAAGCTATCCGGTCAGCCGCGATGCGCCCAGAATGCGTTACGCGCGGGTACCGCGACCCTCGCCACAGCGTGACCCTGCAACGGACTCGCTGCCTGCGCTCTACACGGCAAGGGAGAGATTCAAGTTGCCCGACAGCCCCCCGACCTATGCGTACGAATTTGTCGAACCAGCTGGGCAGCCGATTCCGGCTTGTCGATAACTGGCAAGGTTCACCGGGCTGTTCAAAGTCCTGCCGTCGGCCCTGGTCGGCAGGCCGACCGCGTGGCCGAGGTAATATGGCGTTTTAACGTTGAACCTGCTGACGTGTCCAACATCAAACATACCCTCGTCCTCGCTGTTTCCCTGGTAACGCTTGCGTTTGGCAGTGCCGGCCAGGCGCAGACCATGGAGCCTGCGCGCCCGTCGTGGCTATTGAAACCCGCCATCAATCCGCTGCCGAACTGGTACGAAGTTCGGGGTGGCGCATGGCGGGTTCCGGCAGACGTCGTCGAGGAGATGGCTTCCCACATCAAGGCCGAGGCCGGTTCATCCGTCAGCCCGCGCCTGGACACGTATCTGATCCAGTACCAGGGGGAATCGGCGGGGAGCGTCCGGTCGGTGCGCCTGATGGGCGCGTGTCGGACGGATGTAAGGAGTGACCGGGAATTCTCCGAACGGTTCTATATCGTATTCGACGGTGGCAAGTGCTTTTTCGATGCGACCTACGACCCTGAGGAAAAACGATTCACGTCGTTGAAATATCACCAGCGCTGACGGAAAACGTCGCGCCGCCAAACTCAAGCATCGGGGATCACTCCCCCATCAACACCCGCAAATTGCAATCGCGCTGCCACTCGCGCCGCTCTGCGGTACTGTCGGCCAGCCGGCGCAACTCGGCCGGATCGGTGTCGGCAATCGTCTGGATCAGGCGATGCGCGACGTTCGGGTCGGGCACCATCGTGCCGAAGAACGCGACGGTTTCGTGGTGCTGGATCAGGAGGGTGGGGAAATTCTCGACGTCCAGGTCGCCGACCAGGTCGGCGTGGTCCTCGATGTCGACCCACAGGAAGTATTTTTCGGGGTGGCGCTGGGCCAGCTCCTCGAAGGCGTTGCGGTAGCTGGCGCACGTGCCGCACCAGGCCGCGCACAGGCAGGCCACGATCAGGTGGTCCTGCGCCAGCGCGGCGGCCACTTCGGCGCGGTTGTCGGCTTGTAGGGTAGTGCTGTGCATAGCGGCTATTGTACAGCGAATGGTGCGCGCTTCCGCCCGTCGTGCAGCCGCGCCGCTGGGCCGGAGCGGCGCCGCAGGGTAAAATAACGGGATGTCTGCCTCCACCGTTACCCTGATTGCAATTGAAACGTCGTCCGAAACCGCCTCCTGCGCGCTGCTGCGAGGCGGCACCGTCACGTGGCGCGAATCGTCCGGCGTGCGCACCCATTCGCAGGCCGTGCTGCCGATGATCCAGGAGCTGCTGGCCGAGGCGGGCATCGCGCTGGCCGACTGCGACGCCATCGCGTACGGCGCCGGGCCCGGCTCCTTCACGGGCGTGCGCACCGCCTGCGGCATCGCGCAAGGCCTGGGTTTCGGCGCCGGCAAGCCGCTGGTGCCCGTCGTCACGCTGGACGCGATGGCGCTGGCGTGCCATGAAAAACATGGCGCAGCGGACGTGCTGCCGGTGCTGGATGCGCGCATGAACGAAGTCTACTGGGCGCAATACCGCTGCGACAACGGCGTGCCCGTCGCCACGCAGGCGGCCGTGCTGTCGGCGCCACAGGACGTGCGGCCCGAGGGCACGCCGGCCGTGTGCGGCAATGGCATCGCCGCATATGCCGAGGCTTTCGGCACGGCGCCGTTCGCGGCTGCCGACACGGCCATCCTGCCGCACGCCGTGCAGATCGCTCGCCTGGGCGCCATTGCGCTGGCGGCAGGGCAGGGCGTGCCGGCCGCCGAGGCACAGCCGCTGTACTTGCGCAACAAGGTGGCGTACACGAAGGCGGAGCGCGCGGCCATGAACGGGACGCCGGCATGAGGGTGACGACATGAAGGTGACGACATGAAGCGGGCGCCGCACTGGGACCTGGCGCGGCTGGTGTACGAGCCGATGCAGGTGGCCGACCTGGCGGACGTCGTCGCCGTCGAGCAGAGCGTCTATCCGCATCCGTGGACGCGCACCAATTTCGCCGACTCGCTGAAGAACGGCTACCAGGCCTGGGTGCTGCGCAACCCGGCCCGCGAGCTGCTGGGCTATTTCCTCGTCATGGGCGTCGTCGACGAGGCGCACCTGCTGAACGTGGCCGTGGCCGCGCCGTGGCAGGGCCAGGGACTGGGTCGCTTCCTGCTGAACCAGGCCGCGGCCTGCGCGCGCGGCCTGGGCATGGAATCGATGCTGCTGGAAGTGCGGCCGTCGAACGTGCGCGCGCTGGAGATCTACCGCCGCTACGGCTTCACGGAGATCGGCCGCCGCAAGGGCTACTATCCAGCGGCCAACGGCACGCGCGAGGATGCCATCGTGATGCGGATCGGGCTGTGAGCGAGCTGTCGTCCCGCAGTGCCGTGTTCCTGGACGCGATGGGCGTCGGTCCGCAGTGGCTGTTGCGCGACCGGCCGGCAAGCGCGCCTGAGATGATGGAAGCCGCCGCGCCGGAAGCGGTGCATGCCGACGCTGTCGAGCCTGCGCCCGCCGTCGAAGCGCCGCCCGCGTCCGCTGTCATGCCGACCGCCGCGCCGGCTGCCGACACGGCATGGTTCGACAACGCCCCACCGGCACCGTCCACGGCGCCCGCACTGAAACAGCCGGCCAAGAAAATCGAACCGGCGCGACCGCAGGCACCGTCCGCCGCGGCCGAGGACACGGCCTGGTTCGACGCCGTGCCCACGCAAGCGGCCCGGCCTGCCGCCCCGGCGGCTCCCACCGGAGCGCGTGCCGCGACGGACGAGGAGATCGCGTCGATGGATTGGCACGAGCTGCAATCGGCTGTGCGGCGCTGCACCCGTTGCGACCTGTGCGAGACACGCCGCGCCGCGGTGCCGGGCCGTGGCGACGAGGCCGCGCGCTGGCTCGTGCTGGGCCTGGCCCCGACGGCGGGCGACGAGGAAAGCGGCATGGCGCTGGGCGACGAGCCGGGCCAGCTGCTGGAGAACATGCTGCGCGCCGTCGACCTGTCCAGCGAGGCAGGTGCCTACGTCACGACGCTGGTCAAGTGCCGAGCCGTCGATGCCGCAGGCGCCGACCGCACGCCGACCGCGGCCGAACTGGCGGCTTGCCGGCCCTACCTGCAACGCGAACTGGAGCTGACCGAGGCCGGCCTGGCGCTGACCTTGGGCGGCGTGACGGCCAAGGCGCTGCTGGGCGCCGCCGCGCGCGGCAAGGTGCTGCGCCATGGCGAGCTGCCGGTCGTCGCCACGTTCCATCCGGCCGACCTGCTGCGCCGCCCGGAAGACAAAGCCCGGGCCTGGGCCGACCTGTGCCTGGCCCGTTCCGCCCATGCCGGCCGGCGCTGACGCCACCGTCTTTACCGCCTACCAGGCGCAGTTCGCGCGCCGCTGGGGACACCTGACGCGTCCGCACGTGCGCGCGCTCGCCTGGCTGCTCGATTCACCCGACCTGCTGGACCCGGCGGCGCCCGGCTGGCAGGGGCGCATCGCCGTGCCCGGGCCCGCGGATGCGGCCACCGCCGCCTGGCTGGCGCAACTGGAGGCGGACCCGGCCCCGCTCGACGCGGCGCTGGGCGGGCGCCACTACTCGCGCCTGGGGCTGTATGCGGAAAAGCTGATGGCGTTTTATTTCGCCCAGCGTGGCGACCTGGTCGCGCATGGCCTGCAAGTACGCGCCGCCAACAATGGCACCGTGGGCGAGTTCGACTTCCTGCTCGACGCCAGGCCGGGCCTGCGCCACATCGAATTCGCCACCAAGTTCTATCTGCTCGACAGCGTAACGCCCGGCGACGACTTCGACCAGCTGGTGGGGCCGAACCTGGCCGACACGCTGGGCCGCAAGCTGCGCAAGATCTTCGGCCAGCAGCTGGAACTGGGGCGCCATCCGGCCGCGCAGGCACTGCTGGCGCAACCGGTGGTGGCCGCGCAGGCGCTGGTCAAGGGCTGGCTGTTCTACCCGGAAGGGACGGCGCCGCCGCTGCCCGGCATCGGTGCCGCGCACTGCCGCGCGCGCTGGCATACGCTGGGCCGGCTGGGCGGGTTGGCCCAGGCGCCCGGCGAGCTGCACATCGTCATGCCACGCCTGCACTGGCTGGCGCCGCTGATGGTGCCGGCCCGGCCGACGGACGACGACACGGTGCCGTCCACGCCGCCGGCAATGCCGTTGGGTGACCTGATACCACTGCTGGAACGCAAATTCGCCGTGGACCGTTCACCCGTGATGGTGGCGGCGGTGCGGCAGGAAGGCCACTGGCTGATCGAGGAGACGCGGGCGTTTGTCGTGCCGGACGACTGGCCGCAGCGGGCCGCGGAGAGAAGGGCGGCGCGGGCCGCCCCCTGATCAGTGTTTGTGCTCGCCGATCAGCGCGAGCGAATCCTGCTCGCGCTGGTTGGCCGCATGCAGGCGCATGATGAACACCATGGTGCCGGCCAGGAACAGGCCAAACAGGATGATGATGACCTGCAGGTCCAGTTGCAGGCGCAGCATCAGCGAGTACACGGCCAGCATCGTCAGGATCGACAGGTTCTCGTTGAAGTTCTGCACGGCGATCGAATGACCCGCGCTCATCAGGACGTGGCCCCGGTGCTGCAGCAGGGCGTTCATCGGCACGACGAAGAAGCCGGACAGGATGCCGATCCCGATCAGCATCGGGTAGGCGATCCACGTGCTATGCACGAACGCCATCGCCATCACCATGAACCCCATCGCCACGCCCAGCGGAATCACGGAGAGCGACTTGCGCAGCGTGATGAACTTGGCCGACAGCACGGCGCCAACCGTCACGCCGACGCCGACCAGGCCCACCATCGTCGTCGCCTTCTCATACGTCATGTGCAGGTATTGCTTGGCCCACTCCAGCACGATGAACTGCAGCGTGGCGCCGGTGCCCCAGAACAGCGTGGTGACGGCGAGCGAGATCTGGCCCAGCTTGTCCTTCCACAGGATCACGCAGCAGTTGGCGAAGTCCTCGATCAGGCGGGCCGGATTGCGCTCCTGGTGCGGATAGACGCTGCCGGTCAGCGGAATGCGCAGGTTGAACAGCGCGGCGGTGACGTACAGCACGGCGACGACGCAGAGCGCCGCTTCGGCGGCGCTGTCGATGCCGGTGTCCCCGAGCGGGAAGTCGAAGGCCAGCATCATCGCGCCGACCTTGGCCGACACCAGCGCGCCGCCCATCACGGTGCCGAGGATGATCGAGGAAATCGTCAGGCCTTCGATCCAGCCGTTGGCCGCGACCAGTTTTTCCGGCGGCAGCAGCTCTGTCAGGATGCCGTACTTGGCGGGCGAATAGATGGCGGCGCCGATGCCGACGATCGCATACGCGGCGAGCGGATGGATCTGCACGAACAGCAGCGCGCAGCCGAAGATCTTGACCATGTTCGCGATGAACATGACGCGGCCCTTGGGCAGCGAATCGGCGAAGGCGCCCACGAAGGCGGCCAGCAGGACGTAGAACAGGACAAACAGAAATTTCAGCAGCGGCGTGATCCACGCTGGCGAGTGCATCCTGGTGAGCAGGTCGATCGCGACGAACAACAATGCGTTGTCCGCCAGCGACGAAAAGAACTGCGCTGCCATGATGGTATAGAAACCACGGTTCATTCTGTGAGCCTGAAAACTGATATCGGCTTGCTTTATACCATGAAAGGTAGGCTTTCCAAAGAAAAGGGGCACCCTTTGGAACCGCCCTTCGGTAACGTCCCGGGGCCTGCCTGCGGTACAATCCGGGCTTCGAATATTTGCCGGAATTGCCATGCCGAGGCCCATCACCGCTACCGTTCATATCGCATCGATGCAGCACAACCTGGCCCGCGCGCGCGCCTGCGCGCCCGGTTCGAAGGCATGGGCTGTCGTCAAGGCCAATGCCTACGGCCATGGCCTTGAGCGGGCGTTGCGCGGCTTTGCCGCCGCCGACGGGCTGGCGCTGATCGAATTCGACAACGCGGTGCGCCTGCGCGAGATGGGCTGGACGAAGCCCGTGCTGCTGCTGGAAGGCTGGTTCGACGCGGCCGACCTGGACACGATGGCACGCCACGACCTGAACGGCGCAGCGCACTGCATGGAGCAGATCGCGCTGCTGGAAGCCTTTTGCGCGGCCACGCCGCCGCTGCGGCCGCTCAACGTGCACTTGAAGATGAACACGGGGATGAACCGCCTGGGCTTCAAGCCGGAGCAGTTCGCCGCCGCATTCGCGCGCCTGCGCGCCATCGCGCACGTGGGCGAGATCACGTTGATGACGCACTTCGCCAATGCCGACGAGGCGCACCATCCCTGCCTGCCGCTGCACGAGCAGCTGCGCCGTTTCGAGCAGGGCACGGCCGGCTTGCCGGGACCGCGCAGCGTGGCCAATTCCGCCGGCGTGTTCCAGATGCCCGGCATGCCGGGTGCGCTGGTGTCGGACTGGATCCGGCCCGGCATCATGCTGTATGGCGGTACACCGGGCGGGCGCACGGCCGCCGAGTACGACCTGCGTCCGGCGATGACGCTGTCTTCCACGCTGATCGGCGTGCAGGACATCGCGGCGGGCGAATTCGTCGGCTACGGCAGCCGCTTCGAGGCCGAGGGCGCGATGCGCATCGGCGTCGTCGCGTGCGGCTATGCGGACGGCTATCCGCGCCACGCCCCGACCGGCACGCCGATCCTCGTGGACGGGGTGCGCACGCGCACGGTGGGCCGCGTGTCGATGGACATGCTGGCCGTCGACCTGACGCCGGTGCCGCAGGCGGCGGTCGGCAGCCGCGTCGTGCTGTGGGGCGCGGGCCTGCCGATTGACGATGTGGCAACGGCGGCGGGCACCATCGGCTACGAGTTGATGTGCGCGGTGGCGCCGCGCGTGCAGGTGGTTGAGGATTGAACCTGCGCCCTCATATATAGACAGCCCAAAGACACCCCCAACGATCCAGGACCGCTGCATGGCAAAAGCAAAGACGAACTACACCTGCAGCGAATGCGGCGGTACCAGCACCAAATGGACGGGGCAGTGTCCCGCGTGCCGGCAGTGGAACACGATGGTGGAAACCGTCGTCGAGACGGCCGGCGTGAACCGCTTCTCGCAGGGGCAGCACCAGGCATTGGCGCAGACGGCGCCGGTGCTGTCGCTGCACGAGATCGAGGCGCTCGACGTGCCGCGCTTCGGCACGGGCATCGATGAATTCGACCGCGTGCTGGGCGGCGGCCTGGTGGCGGGCGGCGTCGTGCTGATCGGCGGCGACCCGGGCATCGGCAAGTCCACCTTGCTGCTGCAGGCGCTGGCCGAGATGTCGCGCCTGCGCAGCGTGCTGTACGTGTCGGGCGAGGAGTCCGGCGCGCAGATCGCGCTGCGCGCCAAGCGCCTGGCCATCGATGCCAAGGATTTCAAGCTGCAGGCCGAGATCCAGCTGGAGAAGATCCTCGGCACGCTGGCGGACGTCAAGCCGCAGGTGGCCGTGATCGACTCGATCCAGACGCTGTATTCGGACGCGCTGACGTCGGCCCCCGGCTCGGTGGCGCAGGTGCGCGAGTGCGCGGCCCAGCTGACGCGGGTGGCCAAGCAGACCGGCGTGACGATCATCCTGGTCGGCCACGTGACGAAGGAGGGCGCGCTGGCAGGTCCGCGCGTGCTGGAACACATCGTCGACACGGTGCTGTACTTCGAGGGCGACAGCCACTCCAGCTTCCGCCTGGTGCGCGCCATCAAGAACCGCTTCGGCGCCGTCAACGAGCTGGGTGTATTCGCGATGACGGAAAAGGGCCTGAAGGGCGTGTCGAATCCTTCCGCGCTGTTCCTGTCGCAGCACGACAACCAGGTGCCCGGTTCCTGCGTGATGGTGACGCAGGAAGGCACCCGGCCGCTGCTGGTGGAGATCCAGGCGCTGGTCGATGCCAGTCACCTGCCCAACGCACGCCGGCTGTCCGTGGGCCTGGAGCAGAACCGGCTGGCGATGCTGCTGGCCGTGCTGCACCGGCACGCCGGCATTGCCGCGTTCGACCAGGATGTGTTCATCAACGCGGTAGGCGGCGTCAAGATCACGGAGCCGGCCGCCGACCTGGCGGTCCTCCTGGCGATCAACTCGTCGATGCGCAACAAGCCGCTGCCGCGCGGTTTCGTCGTATTCGGCGAGGTAGGGTTGGCCGGCGAGATCCGGCCGGCGCCGCGGGGCCAGGAACGGCTGCGCGAAGCGGCCAAGCTGGGCTTCTCGATCGCGATGATCCCGAAGGCCAACGCGCCCAAGCAGCCGATCGAAGGCATGACCATCATCGCCGTGGACCGCATCGACGACGCGTTCAACCGCTTGCGCGAGCTGCAGTGATTGCCTTCAACGTGGCTGCATGTTTCTCTACTGCACGTTAGAATAGCGACGTTCCTTCACGATTCACGGTACAGGTAAAAACAGTGTCAGTCGAACAAAGACAGAGTGCCCGCAAGATCATGCGTACCCGCGCGATGGTCGTCATGGACGGCGGCCAGCCAAAGCCGGCGCGCACCTACGACATCAGCCTGGGCGGCGTATCCGTCACGACGGAGTACAAGCTCAATCCGGGCCAGGCCGGCCAGGTCGTGTTCGAGATGCTGGTCGAGGGCAAGCCGCAGTTGATCACGGTGCGCGGCAAGGTCGTGCACTGCATCTTCAGCGGCGACGAGTTCAAGGTCGGCTTCATGTTCCAGCCGCTGGCGCCGGAGGCGCTGGCCGCGATCACCCGCTTCATGAAATAACTGCGGAAGTAGCGACGGCAGTAACCGGCAGTATGGATTGGGGAGTAATTGCCCGTCTGTTCCGCGTTCCGATTTTCCGGCGGCATGCGATCATGCACCATCCCCTCACTGGAGGTTGCCCATGAATACCAACGCCAGCAATATCCTTTCTTCCCTGTACGGCAAGCCCACGCCCGGTACGGGCACCACGTTGTCGCCGACGGTGGCCGCGCGCGTCCAGCAGGCGCTGCAGGGGCAGAAGGGCACGATCGACAAGCTCAACGCGGGACTGACGCAGGACCAGACCAAACTGTCCGGGCTGGGCCAGCTGCAGAGTGCACTGGCCTCGTTCGGTGCACTGGCAGAGGGCATCGGCGGTGCGGGGCTGGCAACGTCGGCGACGTCATCGGCCAAGGGCGTGCTGACGGCCGCCACAGGCGCAGGTGCCAAGGCCGGCACATACCAGGTCGACGTGCGCCAGCTGGCACAGAACCAGGTCCTGAACAGCGCCACGCAGCCGCTGGCGGACAGCAAGATCGGCAGCGGCGCGGCGGCGACCGTTCGTATCGAGCTGGGCACGGTCACGGCGGATGGCTTCAAGGCCACGGCGGGTGCGTCGAAGATGCTGACCGTCGACAGCAGCAACAACACGCTGGAGGGCATCGCCAAGGCACTCAAGGAAGCGGGCGTGGACGCGGCGGTGGTCAAGGGCGAGGGCGGCTACTCGTTGCAGGTAAAGGGCAAGGACGGCGCCGCGCAGGCCATCCGCATCGGTGTCGTGGGCGATGCCGCGCTGAAGGCTGCCATCGGTTTCGATCCGGCCGCGCCGGGCGCCACCGGTATGAAGCAGGCGCAGGCCGCCCAGGATGCGTTGCTGACGGTGGACGGCAAGGAAGTGAGCAGCGCCAGCAATACGGTCGGCACCGCGATTGCCGGCGCCACGCTGACGCTGACCGCGGCCGGCAAGACCGATGTGACGGTCAGCCACGATACGAGCCAGATCGGCAAGAACGTCGCCGCGTTCGTGCAGGGCTACAACGACCTGAGCGCCCGGCTGGCTACGCTGCAGCGGGGCGCGCTGAAAGGCGATAGCACGCTGGGCAATATCAGCAGCCAGCTGAGCCAGATGGTCAAGATGGGCAGCGGCCTGGCCGAAGCGGGCGTCAGCCTGGACAGCAAGGGCCAGCTGGTGCTGGACGAGAAGAAGCTGAAGGCGGCCATCGCCGCCGATCCCGCCGCCGTCACGAAGCTGTTTACGAACGAGGGCCGCGGCCTGGCCGACAAGCTGGACAAGAAGATCGACGCGTTCTCCGCCGACGGCGGCGCGCTTGCCCGTACCCGCTCCCAAGTGACGCGCGACCTGGACAACCTGGCGGACCGCAAGGAGAAGCTCGCCAGGTCGCTGACGGTGCAGGCGCAAGCGCTGGCGCAGCTGTACACGATGCAGGAGCAGTCTGGCGGGACGGGGTCGTTGCTGGACTTGTTGGGGTGACGGTGGCCAGGCCTGCGGACGCCGCTGATGAAAACCAGGGTCAGTCCCCTGCGGGGACAGACCCTGACCCATAGCGTGGAACCGGCCTGTGGCGCGTCCGGCTTGGGGTCTGTCCCCGCAGGGGACTGACCCCGAAGTTCGGTGTGCCGTTAACTCATCGAAACTTCGGGGTCAGTCCCTGGAGGGACAGACCCCAGGCCCTTCGTCTTCTCGTAGCGGCGCCGGGACGATATGATTGCTGTTCGCCGCTCGCCGCAGCGCTTCCAGTTGTGCTTCGGTCAATGGCTCACCGAAGAGTGCACGATAGCCTTCGGCGCGTTGGCTGGTATCTTCGCCAAGCCGTGCGTACAGCTCGTGCGGTGTCAGCAGTGCGTCGTGGACCAGCCCCGCGTTACCGCGGTAACTTGACCATCGGTAGTCACCGGGGCTGATAACCATCCTTGCTCGTACAGGGTTGAGTTCGATATAACGTTGGCAAACGAGCAGATAGCGTTCGCTCGGGACCGGGCTGGATCGATAGCGACCGTCCCACACCGTGCCGCTGCTGTGCCGTCGGCGGTTGAGGTACTGAGCATATTGCTGTCCTACCAGGCGGATCAGCTCGGGAAGACGATGCACGTCTGCGAACGATGCCAGCATGTGCACATGATTTGTCATCAGTACATAAGCATGGATCGAACATTCGGTCCGCCTTGCGTGTTCTCGCAGCATTGCGAGGTAGATCAGAAAGTCAGCCTCTCGCAAAAAACACGCCTGCCGGTTATGCCCCCGCTGGATAATATGCAGCGGCAATCCCTGCAGCAGCAAGCGTGGCTGGCGTGGCATGGCAAACTCCGTCAGATGGCGAGCTGCCATTCTGGCGCTGCAATCTGCTCGACCGTCTGCGCCCCCTCAAGCCCGCAACCCCCGCTCGGCAAAGAACACGGGCCCCGTATCGATGGTCGAGCGTACCCCCACGTCATGCCCATGCGTGCGCAGCCACGTTTCGGCGGCGGCGACACCCAGCGCATGCAGCCGCAGCAGGAACGGCAGTTCGCCGTTGAACTTGCTGGAGATCGTGTAGCTGCCCAGCGTGTCCGTGCCGCTGACCAGGTGCAGGCGGAACGGTTCCGGTGGCATCGTGGCGCCGCGGTCCTCGTCCGGCACGGCGCCCACGTGCGTCAGGGCGCTGATTTCGCGCACGAAGCTGATGTTGAAGGCGATCTCGTTGGCGCGGTTGCTGATGTCGGCCATGCTGCGCGGCATGTCCGCGCGGGCAATCGGGTTGTTCTGCACGACGATGACGTCGCGCGTCGGCCGTTCCCGCAGCGGTGCCAGCGGCGGATTGGCGATGAAACTGCCGTCCCAGTAGCTCTCGCCGTCCACCTCGACCGCCGCGAACACGGTGGGCAGGCAGGCCGACGCCAGCAAGCGCTGCGCGTCCATTTCGTGCCGGCGGAACAGCTTGCCGGTACCCGTGCGGACGTTGGTCGCGGCCACGAACAGCTCCAGCTCCGTGCACGCACGCACCCGCCCGAAATCGATCAGGCTGGAGAAGACGTTGCGCAGCGGGTTGTGGGTGAGCGGCGTCTGCAATACCGGGCCCAGCAGGACCCCTGCCGCTTCCATCAAATGGTATGACGGGCAGTGCTGCAGCGAGCCGCTGCCCGCCAGCAGGTCCAGCGGGGTGGGGCGCAAGGGGCTGAACGCGGCGACCTGGGACACGCCGGTCCAGAAGCGCCGCAGGGCGGCCTGGGCGCCGCGCCTGCCGCCGCCCAGCGCGTACCCGTCCGCCAGCACGGTGGCGTTGACGGCCCCGGAGCTGCTGCCCGTCACACTGTCGATGACGAAGTCCTCGTCCAGCAGGCGGTCCAGTACGCCCCACGTAAAGGCACCATAGGTGCCGGCACCCTGCAGCGCCAGGCTGACCGTCCTGGGCCCGGTGTTTTTGACGATATGCAAGGAAACCTCCGTAGTCGATCGCGTCACGCCAGGTGCGTGAAATTGCCGAAATACTAGCGGAGTTCCGGATGTTGCGGCGCAGCATAGGCCGCATCGGCGGGAGCCGAAAAAGTTAAGGCTCCGTCGGCAAGCCGTGCCGGACACGGACTGCTGCGGAGCCTGGCTCGCGTAAAGCGTTCGCTATTCTTCGTGATAGCGATCGGTCAGCTTGTGGTGCGACCCACGGCTTTCGGACACGATTTCAAACGCGATCAGCGCCACGGTCGCAATGGCGATGCCGATCGTCAGCAGAGTAGGCATGATGTTCCGGGTCGCCTTGCGACAACCCGCTCCCTTGGTTGATACAGTTAAACTGTAGCAGGCCCGATGGCCTTTACAAGGGTTCCCCGACACATTTTTTACAGCCGAGATTTCACATTCTCACTTGACGACGAGATCGGCCGCCATCACCGCCTTCAGCACCACCGGTTCGTCAGGGTCGCGTTGCACGAACCACCACGCACCGGCTTTCTTCATCTCCCAGTCCTGCGCCTCGCCCGTCAGCAGCAGTGCGGCCACCTGGCCCAGCGTCGGCTGGTGGCCGACGATGACGACCGTCTCGCGGCCTGCCGGCCAGTTGGCCGCCTGCAGCACCGCTTCCGGGGCCGCGCCGGGCACCAGCTCCGCGTGGGTCTTGTACTTGCGGCCCAGTCCCTCGGCCGTCTGCACCGTGCGCACGGCCGGGCTGGCGAGGATGCGGCAGTTTTCCGGCAGTTGCGAATCGAGCCACTTGCCCATGCGCTTGGCCTGCTTCAGGCCCTTCGACGTCAGCGCCCGTTCCAGGTCGGGCAGCCCTTCATGGCCCGGTTCCGCTTCCGCGTGGCGCCATAAAATCAGATCCATCCATTCTCCTTGTTGTCGTCATGCCGCCATCATTGGGCAGGCGGGACCGGCCGCGTCGCCTCGACCGTCGTGGTGCCCAGCGTCTGCATCAGGTGCTGCTGCGCGCCGAACGGCTGCTGCTTGGCGCGCGGTTTGCGGCGCTGGTAATGCCCGTCCGGCTCCAACTCCCACGCGTTGACATTATCCTTCAGGTACGGATTCAGGCCCTCGGCCATCACCCGGCGCTTGAGCGTGCGGTCCAGCACGGGGAACGCGACCTCGATGCGGCGGAACAGGTTACGATTCATCCAGTCGGCGCTGGCGAGATAGATGTCGTGCTGGAGGTCATTGCGGAAATAGTAAATCCGGCTGTGCTCCAGGAAGCGCCCGATGATGGAGCGCACCCGGATGTTTTCCGACAGCCCTTCCACGCCCGGACGCAAGGTACAGGCGCCGCGCACGATCAGGTCGATGCGCACGCCGTCCTGGGACGCCGCGTACAGCGCACGGATGACGGATTCGTCCACCAGCGCATTGACCTTGACGATGATGCGGGCCGGCTTGCCGGACTTGGCGATCTTGGCTTCGTTGCGGATGGCCTTGATGATCTGGTCCTGCAGGGCGAACGGCGCCAGCCAGATATGGTTCAGCTTTTGCGGCTTGGCCAGGCTGGTCAGGTGCATGAACACCTCGTTGACGTCGCGGCCCAGCTCCGGGTTCGACGTCAGCACACCGAAGTCCGTGTAGAACTTGGTCGTGGTGGGGTGGTAGTTGCCCGTGCCGAGGTGGGCGTAGTAGCGCAGTGTCGCGTTGTCGTTGCCGCCTTCGCGGCGGATCACCAGGGCGATCTTGGCGTGCGTCTTCAGGCCCACGACGCCATACACGACCTGGGCACCCGCCTGTTCCAGCTTGTCCGCCCAGTTGATATTGGCTTCCTCGTCGAAACGCGCCATCAGCTCGACGACGACGGTCACTTCCTTGCCGAGCCGCGCCGCCAGGATCAGCGCTTCCATCAGGTCCGAATTCATGCCGGTGCGGTAGACCGTCTGCTTGATGGCGACGACGCACGGATCGGTGGCGGCCGAGCGGATGAAGTCGATCACCGTCTGGAACGACTGGAACGGGTGGTGCAGCAGCATGTCGTGCCGGCGCAGGGTGGCGAAGATGTCGTTGTTGACGGTCTTGTTCAGCACGCCGGGGATGAACGGCGGGAAACGCAGTTCCGGCTTTTTCATATGCTCGGCGATCTCGTTCAGGCGCACCAGGTTGACGGGGCCGTCCACCTGGTACAGGCGGGTCTTGTCCAGGTTGAACTGGTCGAGCAGGAACTGCGACAGCTCCGGCGGGCAGTTCTTGGCCACCTCCAGCCGCACGGAGCGGCCGAACTGGCGCCCGGCCAGCTCGCCCTTCAGGGCCTGGCGCAGGTTCTTGACCTCGTCCTCGTCCACCCACAGGTCGGAGTCGCGCGTGACGCGGAACTGCGAGTAAGCCAGCACTTCGCGGCCGGAGAACAGGTCGGCGACGTGGGCATGGATGATGGAGGAGAGCAGGCAGAACGAGACGCCCGGCTGGTCGGACAGCCCGGCGGGCAGGGGAATGATGCGAGGGAGGACGCGGGGCGCCTTGACGATGGCGATCGCGGTGCCGCGTCCGAACGCATCCTTGCCCGACAGCGCGACGATGAAGTTGAGGCTCTTGTTGACGACTTGCGGGAACGGGTGGGCGGGATCGAGGCCGATGGGCGTCAGCAGGGGCCGCACCTCCCGTTCAAAATAATCCTTGACCCAGGCCCGCTGCGCCTCGGTGCGCTGGCTGTGCCGGACAATGTGGACGCCGTTTTCTTCCAGCAGCGGCAGTACTTCCGTATTCAGTATTTCATATTGCCGGTTGACCAGCGCATGGCATTCGGCGCTGACGCGGTTCAGGTTGGCCGTCAGGGCCGGGTGCTCGGACAGCACCCCGTCGACGCTGGCGGCGGCCAGCAGGCTGGCCACCCTGACTTCGAAGAACTCGTCGAGATTGCTGCTGACGATACACAAGTAACGCAGGCGCTCCAGCACGGGAATCGATGGATCCTCCGCCTGGGCCAGTACGCGGCGGTTGAACGCGAGCTGGGACAATTCGCGGTCAAGGAACAGAGCAGGGCGCGCAAGTTCCGCACGAGTTTCAGGCTTCATGGGCTTGTCATTTCTTCTAGTCATATCTACAACATTTTAACGCCACCGGAATGCGCGTGGGCTGCGTGACAGTGTAGGGATCAAATATGACAACTTCATGACCGCAAGTCTACCGATTGTGACAACGTAATAATGCGGATTTCCAGCTCAGCAATAAGGCTGTCCCGGCCCTTCCCGCGCGCCACAAATGGAATATTTCACAGTGCGCCACCAATGTCATAAAGCTGTCACATTGCGTCATTAAACTCCGTCGCATTCAAACCCGTAGTACTTCACTAACCTCCCAAGAGGAATCTTGATATGCGTATGAAACAGTTGATGGCCTCCCTCATCGTGGGCGTGTCCGCAGCAATGGCCTTCACGACCGCCGCCGCAGCGGACATTACCGGCGCCGGTGCTACCTTCCCATATCCTATCTACGCCAAGTGGGCCGAGGCGTACAAGGCCGCCACGGGCAACGGCCTGAACTACGCTTCCGTCGGCTCGGGCGCCGGCATCAAGCAGATCAAGGCCAAGACCGTCGACTTCGGCGCTTCCGACAAGCCGCTGAAAGCCGAAGAGCTGGACGCGGCCGGCCTGATGCAGTTCCCCGCCATCATGGGCGGTGTCGTCACCATCGTGAACCTGGACGGCATCGCGCCGGGCCAGATGAAGCTGACGGGCCAGGTCGTCGCCGACATCTACCTGGGCAAGATCACCAAGTGGAACGACGCCGCCATCGCCGCGCTGAACCCGGGCGTGAAGCTGCCGGCCGAAGACATCACCGTCGTGCACCGCGCCGACAGCTCCGGCACGTCGTTCCTGTTCACCGACTTCCTGGCGAAGACCAACGCCGAATTCAAGACGAAAGTCGGCGCCGACGCGGCCGTGAAGTGGCCGACCGGCGTGGGCGGCAAGGGTAACGAAGGCGTCGCCGCCAACGTGCAGCGCATCAAGGGCGCGATCGGCTACGTCGAGTGGGCCTACGCCAAGAAGAACAAGATGTCGCACACCCAGCTGAAGAACAAGGACGGCGTGTTCCTGCAGCCGGACGACGAGAACTTCAAGGCCGCCGCCGCCAACGCGGAATGGACCAAGACCCCGGGCTTCGGCGTCGTGCTGACCGACCAGCCGGGCAAGGCTTCCTGGCCGATCACGGGCGTGTCGTATATCCTGATGTACAAGCAGCAGGCCGACGCCGCCAAGGGCAAGGAAGTCGTCAAGTTCTTCGACTGGGCCTTCGCCAACGGCGACAAGGCCGCCGTCGAACTGGACTTCGTGCCGATGCCCGAAACGGTCGTCAAGCAGGTCCAGGCAGCCTGGAAGCAGAACCTGAAGGACGCTTCCGGCAAGGCGCTGTACTGATCCACCTCCCGTCCCCTCGGCCCCCCCGAGGGGGCTAGCAGGGCCTCTCGGCAAGGTTTACTGGCAAACCCGCTGACGGCACCCGAGATGCCCTGCTAGCTACCCCGTGAAAATCCAACAAAAATGTCCATGAGTGCAGAAATTACCACCGTCCCCGTGACGGAGCCGCCGGCCGCGAATGCCGTCTCCCAGGCGGCCATGCTGGGCGTGATGCGCCGGCAGCGCCTACAGGATTTCATCTTCCACAAGGTGACGATGCTGTTCGCGCTGTCGGTATTGTTCGTCCTGATCGGCATCATCGTCTCGCTGGCGATCGGTGCCATGCCGGCCCTGAAGGAATTCGGCCCCGGCTTCATCACCCGCGTCGAGTGGGACCCCATCAACGACCAGTACGGCGCGCTGATCGCCATCGTCGGCACGTTGTCCACGGCCGGCATCGCGCTGTTGATCGCGTTTCCCGTCAGCTTCGGCATCGCCCTGTTCCTGACCGAGATCTGCCCGCCCTGGCTGCGCCGCCCGCTGGGCACGGCCGTCGAGCTGCTGGCCGGCGTGCCGTCGATCATCTACGGCATGTGGGGCCTGTTCGTGTTCGCGCCGCTGTTCGGCGACTACGTGCAGCCATTCCTCAAGTCCACCATCGGCGTGCTGCCCATCATCGGCGAATTGTTCCGCGGCCCCACGATGGGCATCGGCATCCTGACCGCCGGCCTGATCCTGGCCGTGATGATCATCCCGTTCATCTCGTCCGTCATGCGCGACGTGTTCGAGATCGTGCCGGCCGTGCTGAAGGAATCCGCGTACGGCCTGGGCTGCACGCGCTGGGAAGTGGTGCGCAAGATCGTGCTGCCGTACACCAAGACGGGTGTCGTCGGCGGCGTCATGCTGGGCCTGGGCCGCGCGCTGGGCGAGACCATGGCCGTCACCTTCGTGATCGGTAACGCCAACAAGCTGTCGGCGTCGCTGTTTGCACCGGGCAACTCGATTGCCTCCACCCTGGCCAACGAATTCGCCGAGGCCGCGACGCCGCTGCACGTGTCGTCGCTGTACTCGCTGGCCCTGATCCTCTTCGTCATCACGTTCATCGTGCTGTCCGCCGCCAAGCTGATGCTGGCGGGGATGTCGCGCAAGGAAGGCGTCAAATAATGCATACCGCTGCTCCCATCAACAAGGTTTATCGCAAGCGGCTGCTGCAGCACCGCGTGGGCATCGCGCTGTCCGTGTTCGCCATGTCGCTCGGCATCGCCGTGCTGCTGTGGATCCTGGCCACGCTGCTGATCAATGGCTTTGCCGCGCTGAGCTTCACGCTGTTCACCGAAACGACGCCGGCGCCGGGCAGCGAAGGCGGCGGCCTGATGAACGCCATCGTCGGCAGCCTGATGATGGTCGGCCTGTCCACGCTGGTGTCCACGCCGATCGGCATCCTGGCCGGCATGTACCTGGCCGAATACGGCGAGGAGAACAAGCTGGCGCAGGTGACGCGCTTCGTCACCGACATCATGCTGTCGGCGCCGTCGATCGTGATCGGCCTGTTCGTCTACACGCTGTACGTCGCCAACGTGAATCACTTCTCCGGTTACGCCGGGTCGATCGCGCTGTCGCTGATCGCCGTGCCCGTGGTCGTGCGCACCACCGACAACATGCTGCGCCTGGTGCCCAACAGCCTCTTGGAGGCCGCGTTCGCGCTGGGCGCGCCGCGCTGGAAGGTGGCGATGATGGTGCGCCTGCGCGCCGTCAAGGCCGGTGTCATCACGGGCGTGCTGCTGGCTGTGGCCCGCGTCTCGGGCGAGACCGCGCCGCTGCTGTTCACGGCCCTGAACAACCAGTTCTTCAATGCCGACATGAACAAGCCGATGGCCAACCTGCCGTACGTGATCTACCAGTTCGCGATGAGCCCCTACGACAACTGGCGCGAGCTGGCCTGGGCGGGCGCGCTGCTGGTGACGTTCTCCGTGCTGGCGCTGAACATCCTGTCGCGCACCGTATTCACCCAGAAAATCCCCAACTAATCGCCACTGCCTCCCATGCTGAACCAAGAGAGTACCCCAATGAACGTTACCAAGTCGGCGCAGGCAGCTGCCCCACAGGCCCGCCCGGCCAGCAAGATCATCGAGATCAAGGGCCTCAATTTTTACTACGGCAAAACGCGCAGCCTGACCAACGTCAACCTGGACATCCACGAGAAGCAGGTGACGGCCTTCATCGGCCCGTCCGGCTGCGGCAAGTCGACGCTGCTGCGCACCCTGAACCGCATGTACGACCTGTACCCGGGCCAGCGCGCCGAAGGCACCATCGCCTACCGCGGCCGCAACATCCTGGAAGCGGACCAGGACGTCAACATGCTGCGCGCGAAGGTGGGCATGGTGTTCCAGAAGCCGACGCCGTTCCCCATGTCGATCTACGACAATATCGCGTTCGGCGTGCGCCTGTACGAGGACCTGTCGAAAGGCGAGATGGACGAGCGCGTGGAATGGGCGCTGAAGAAGGCCGCCCTGTGGACGGAAGTGAAGGACAAGCTGGGCAAGAGCGGCCTGTCGCTGTCGGGCGGCCAGCAGCAGCGCCTGTGCATTGCCCGCGGCGTCGCGGTGAAGCCGGACGTGCTGCTGCTGGACGAGCCCACGTCCGCGCTGGACCCGATTTCGACGTCGAAGGTGGAAGAGCTGATCAGCGAGCTGAAGCAGGACTACACGATCGCCATCGTCACCCACAACATGCAGCAGGCTGCGCGCTGCTCCGACTACACGGCCTACATGTACCTGGGCGAGCTGGTCGAATTCGGCGAGACGGACCAGATCTTCATGAACCCGGCGCGCAAGGAAACGCAGGACTACATCACCGGCCGCTTCGGCTGATCGAAAAAGAACAACGGGAGAGCAGCCATGATGGGCGAACATTCATCCAAACAATACGACCACGACCTGGAAGCGATCCGCTCCAAGGTGCTGCTGATGGGCGGCATGGTCGAGACGCAGTTCCTCGATGCGATGACGTGCTTCCGCATCGGCAACGTCGAGCGCGCCGAGCGCGTGATCCGCGAGGACGACGCCGTCAACCAGCTGGAAGTGCAACTGGACGACCAGTGCAGCCACCTGATCGTGCGCCGCCAGCCGGCCGCCAACGACCTGCGCACGATCATGGCCACGATCAAGGTCATCACGGACCTGGAGCGCATCGGCGACGAGGCCACCAAGATCGCGCGCACGGCGAAGAGCCTGCACACGCGCGGCGCCGTCACCGTCAACCACTACGAGATGGTGCGCACGATCGCCACCGCGACGAGCGACATGCTGCACGACGCCCTGGACGCGTTTGCCCGCAACGACCATAACCAGGCCTTGCAGCTGATCGCCCAGGACGCCGTGATCGACCATGAGTTCCGCTCGATCATGCGCAACCTGATCACGTTCATGATGGAAGATCCGCGTACAATTTCGACTGCGCTGGACACGATGTGGGTGGCCAAGGCCATCGAGCGCATCGGCGACCACGCGAAGAACATCGCCGAATACGTCATCTACGTAGTGGAAGGGCGCGACATCCGGCACACCAAGCCGGCCGCCGCTCCCGTTATCGCCGATTCAGAGGAAAAATAAGCACAAGCATGGCATCCGACAAAACGACCGTACTGATTGTGGAGGACGAACCAGCCATTGTCGAGCTGGTAACGTTCTCGCTGCGCGAAGCCGGCTGGAACTGCTGCGCCGTGCAGAGCACCGCCGAGGCCTGGGATTTCATCCACGAGCGCAAGCCGCAGCTGATCCTGCTGGACTGGATGCTGCCGGACCAGAGCGGCCTGCGCCTGTTGGCGCGCATCCGCGGCGACCGCCACTTTGCCGACATCCCCGTCATCATGCTGACGGCGAAAAGCATGGAAGAAGACAAGCTGGCCGGCCTGAACAGCGGTGCCGACGACTACATCACGAAGCCGTTTTCCCCGCGCGAGCTGCTGGCGCGGGCCCGGGCGCTGCTGCGCCGCAAGAGCCCGGAGCATGCCGATTCGGCCATGCGCGCCGGCCCGATCACGCTGGACCCCGTCAGCTGCACCGTCACGATGGGCGAGAACAAGATCGACATCGGCCATGCCGAATACAAGCTCCTGAAGTTCTTCCTGGCCCATCCCGAGCGCGTGTTCTCGCGCAGCCAGCTCCTCGACAAGGTATGGGGCGACCACGTCGTCATCGAGGAGCGCACGGTCGACGTGCACGTGCTGCGGCTGCGCAAGGCGCTGAAGGAGGCCGAGCACCTGATCAAGACGGTGCGCAGCGTGGGCTACATGCTGTCCGAGAAGGCATAGGGACACGCGATGAATCCGAAGCTGCTGTTCTGGGTACCGGTAACGCTGCGCCTGGCGTTCGGCGCGGTAGGCGTGGGCATCCTGTGGTGGTGGCTGGGACCCATGACGGCATTGTGGTCGGCGCTGCTGCTGGTGCTCGGGATGGCGCTGGTGCAGTTGCACTACCTGTTCCAGCTGTCCGGCTGGCTGGACAACCCCCACAGCGCCAAGCTGCCCGATGGCTGGGGCGAATGGACCCCCGTGTTCTCGCGGCTGTACCGGATGCGCCGCGACGACGAGAAGAACCAGGCCGAACTCACCGAGTGGCTGGCCCGCTTCCGCCAGGCCATGCACCTGCTGCCGGATGGCGTCGTCATCATGGACGACGTGCTGTTCCTGGAATGGTGCAACCCGGCGGCGGAAGAGCACCTGGGCCTGCGCCAGGAACGCGACAAGGGCATGCGCGTGACGAACCTGGTGCGCAGCCCCGACTTCATGGACTACCTGATCCTGGGCCGCTACGACCAGCCGCTGACGCTGTCGTTCCGCGGGCGCAAGCTGATCGTCCACATCATCCCGTTCGAGAACCGCCGCCAGATCCTCGTCACGCACGACATCACGGAAACGGAACGCACGGACATGATGCGGCGCGACTTCGTCGCCAACGCGTCGCACGAGCTGCGCACGCCGCTGACCGTCATCGTCGGCTTCCTGGAGATCGCCGCCTCCGAACAGCTGGACAAGGAAACCCGCCAGGCCCACCTGAAGCTGATGATGGAGCAGGGCCACCGCATGCAGCACCTGATCGAGGACATGCTGACCTTGTCGCGGCTGGAGTCGCTGGACCATCCGATGCGCGCCGAGCGCGTCGACATCGGCAAGCTGCTGCTGCGCGTGCAGCGCGACGCGCAGGCGCTGTCGACCGGCAAGCACGACATCACGCTGGACGTGCAGGGCGGCGACCTGATGGGCAGCGTCGAAGAGCTGTACAGCGCCTTCGGCAACCTGGCCGCGAACGCCGTGCGCTACACGCCGGCCGGCGGCACCATCCACCTGCGCTGGGAGGATACGGCGTCCGGCGTACGCTTCGTCGTGCAGGACAACGGCATCGGCATCAGCCCGGAGCACATCAGCCGCCTGACGGAGCGCTTCTACCGCGTCGACAAGAGCCGCTCGCGCGAGACGCAGGGCACGGGCCTGGGCCTGGCCATCGTCAAGCACGTGCTGCTGCGCCACAGCGGCACGTTGACGATCGATTCCACGCCGGGGCGGGGCAGCACGTTTACCGTCAACCTGCCGAAGTCGCTGGCGGCCGCGCCGCAGCTGAGCCACGCGGCTTGAAACGGGGGTCTGTCCCTGCGGGACTGACCCCGAAGTCTGGTGGTGGACCGAGGACTCGAACTTCAGGGTCAGTCCCTGAAGGGACGGACCCTAACCCCGGTTTTGTCCGAGGCAGTGAAGTACCCCACGACAACTGCTACAATCCGAACGGCCGCGCAAAGCGGCCGCAGTCATTTTCCACGAGCAGATCGAGTACATGTACCTAAAGCGCCTCACCGCGTGCGCCCTGGCCGCAGCCCTGCTGGCCGGCTGCGCCACCACCGGCACGACACCATCCACGCCCACTGCCGGCACGCCGCCCGGTGCCGGCACAGGGAACACGCCGGCCACGCCCCTGCCGCCCGTGATTCCTCCCGCGGTGACCGACTCCACCGCGAACGTCACGCCGATGCCGGTGCCGCAGCGCAAGGTGCGGATCGGCCTGGCGCTGGGGGGCGGCGCGGCGCGCGGCTTTGCCCATATTGGCGTCATCAAGGCGCTGGAAGCCAATGGCATCCATCCGGACATCGTCGTCGGCACCAGTGCCGGCAGCGTCGTCGGCGCCCTGTACGCGGCCGGCAACAACGCCGGCACCTTGCAGAAGATGGCGTACGACATGGACGAGGCATCCATCTCCGACTGGGCGCTGCCGCTGTTCGGCACCAAGTCCGGCGTCCTGAAGGGCGAGGCGCTGCAAAGCTACATCAACAAGGCCGTCAGGAACCGCCCCATCGAGAAGCTCAAGCTGCCGTTCGGCGCCGTCGCCGCCGACCTGAAGACAGGCCAGCCGATCCTGTTTACGCGCGGGAATACCGGCATGGCCGTGCGCGCCAGCTCCGCGGTGCCCGGCGTGTTCCAGCCGGTGACGATCGGCACCCGCACCTACGTCGACGGCGGCCTGGTCGCGCCCGTGCCCGTGCGCTTCGCCAAGGAAATGGGGGCGGACTTCATCATTGCCGTCAACATCTCCACGCAGACGGAAGCACAGGCCGCCGTGTCGTCGCTGGAAGTGATCATGCAGACGTTCTCCATCATGGGCCAGCGCATCAACCAGTACGAGTTGCGCGATGCGGACGTCGTGATCCAGCCGCCGCTGGGCAATATGGCCAGCAACGACTTCGCCAGCCGCGCGCGGGCGATGAGCGCGGGCGAGAAGTCCACGCTCGCCGCGATGGCCCAGATCAAGCAGAAACTGAAGGCGCGGCGCGAGGCGCCGGCCGTTGCCGCCCAATAACGCGGTCCGACAGCTTTTTTCACCACGAGGAACACCATGCAATCGAAGCCGTACCTGACCCTTGCCGACGTCAAGAAGATCGCCGCCGCCGCGGAAGCCGAAGCGCTGGCCAACAACTGGGCCGTGTCCATCGCCATCGTCGACGACGGCGGCCACCTGCTGTGGCAGCAGCGCCTGGACGGCGCCGCGCCGCTGACGTCGTACATCGCACCCGCCAAGGCAAAGACGTCCGCACTGGGCCGGCGCGAGTCGCGCGTGTACGAAGAGATCATCAACAACGGCCGCGTCGCGTTCCTGTCGGCGCCGGAAGTGGAAGGGCTGCTGGAAGGCGGCGTCAACATCGTGGTGGACGGCCACACGATCGGCGCCGTGGGCGTCTCCGGCGTCAAGTCCATCGAGGACGCGCAGATCGCCAAGGCCGGTATCGCCGCGCTGGGCTGAGCTGCTCCGACACCATATGGAATGGCCAAGAATCGGGGGCTGCCTTCGATTTTTGGCCATTTTTTTTACCGCGCCGTGGCGAAATTGCAAAAAAGATTAGTCAAGCGGGCAATATTTTTGCGTCATACCCAGTGCTGCGGGTAGACTCCTTGGCTTTCCAATTCCCGGATCTGCCATGCAAGCAACTCTCTTCCGTACCGCGTTCGCGGCCGCGCTGCTGTGCGCCGGCGCCGCCAGCGCCGGCACCATCGATACCCATGCCTTCACGCTCGACAGTGAGGGCGAAGCCGATATCGTACTGCTCGGCGACAGCGCCAACCGCGTCACCTTCGCGCTGGCAGGCGTGACGCGCGACCTGCACAGCAGCGTCGACTCGACCGGCGTACCGTCCGCCTCCGCCGACAGTCCCGTGCAGGCCGGCTACGGCTTCGGCGTCAAGCAGGGCTACCGCATCACCGGACTGACGATCAGCGGCACGTTCAGCGGCCTGCTGGCGCCGGCGGATGGCGGCGCGGCGGGCAACGACATCGGCCTGTCATTCGTGGCCTGGCCGCCGGGCCAGCTGCCGCTGTGGTCCAACTACGCCCGCGCCGTCGACCTCGACGGCGAACGCGCATTCTCCGTCACGCTGGGCGCTGCGGCACTGCAGGGCGATTTCCTGCTGGGGCTGCTCGGCAGCGCCACGACCAGTGCCGACAGTGCGCTGTTCCAGGATGACGCCGGCAACGACAGCTGGCTGGGCTCGTCAGCCCAGGTGCGTGCCGGCAATCTCGTGCTGACGGTCGACGTCGCCGCCGTGCCGGAGCCGCAAACCTGGCTGATGTTGCTCACTGGCATCGGCGCCGTGGGGATGTGCCGCCGTCGGGTGTCGGCAGCGCGCAACGCAAGTCAGCCATAACGCCATCGTCGCGCTTAACCAGCAGTAATGAGCGCTGCCACGGCGGATGCCGGTGCTACACTGGTCAAACGCTCACCAGGATCACGGAGGAAGGCATGAAAGCGACAATGGCGGGGCTGACGCTCGGGTTGGCCTTGATCGGTACGGCCGCGCACGCGGAGCCCATTCACATCGAATCGGCGGCGCTGGTGTTCGACAACCAGCCGTCGTACGCGGACGACCGCGTCAGCGTGCTGGCCAGCAGCGCGGACGTGCTGCAGCTGTCGCTGACCGAAATGATCAACCGCAACAGCAGCGGCGGGGCCGGCTGGTCCGTCTATGACGACCAGGGCAGCTTCGCGCAGACGTCCAACCGTTACGACTCGGGCTACCAGCTGACCGTGCGCGAAGGCTACCGCATCACGTCGATCGAATGGAACCTGACGTTCGACGGCCAGTTGCAGCAGGCCGTGTCGCCTTTCGACCCGCCGGGCCAGGCGCGCAATGACACGCTGAACGGCATGCAGCTGACCAGCGGCGGCGCCACGCTGCTGGCGGACAGTGCCGCGCTGCGTGACCTGAACGGCTCGCAGCAGGTCCAGGTGACGTTCAACGATATCGGCTTCGCCAACCAGTATGGCTTGCAGTTGCAGTCGGAGATCTGGATGGGCGCGCAGGGCATTCCGCCCAACGGCATCCTGCCCGGCATTCCGTCGTTCGCCTCGCTGAACCTGACGGGTGCTACCCTGACGATCCGCACGGAGGTGTCGCCCGTGCCGGAGCCCGCCACGTATGCCATGCTGTTGGGGGGCCTCGCCCTGGTCGGCGGACTGGCACGGCGCCGGCGCTGAGCTTCGAGGAACCCATGAAAACGGAGCGGCTTGCCGCTCCGTTTTCGTTGGTGCTTGTCGATGTCCCGTTGCCGCTGTCAAGCCGTCTCAGGTAGGGATCGGTGAGGAGGATGGCGACGGCCCACCACGATCGGCAGAATACGTGTCGGTAATCGACAGCGGACGGCAGGTCCGCCTTATCGCGTCATCGACTGGGGAGGGCATCATGAAACAACTTGCACGCGGCCTGTTGCTTGGCGCGCTGATCTGGGGCACATCCACGGCCCATGCGGCCACGACGATCGAAACGACCGGCTTCAGCCTGGCCTGGACGGAAAGCTCCGCCCATCCGCTGGACATGCAACTGCTGTCCGATACGGACGGGCTGGTGCGGATCGCCATGTCCGTTGGCGCCTTGGGCGAGCGCTGGGACACGAACACCCATGGCGACGGCGGCATCGGCAACGCGGCCGATCACCTCCTGACGGCCATCGTCCTGCAAGGCTACCGCATCACCTCGATGACGCTGAGCGCCGTCGTCAACGGTTCCATGTACCTGGAAACGCGCGGCTGCAATATGTGCGAGACTACGCCGGGCACGACCGCCAACAGCTCGACGCTGAACTGGTCGATCCTGCGCGGCGGCGAGCATGCCGTGCTTCCCACCGCTTACGCCAGCCAGGTCGACGGTACGCTAGCCATCTCGTCGACGGCCCACATGCCGCTGGAGGGCCCGTTCCTGCTCGCCCTTGGCGCGGAAAATACCGTCGCGGCCAGCAGTTCGGTTCAGCTCGTCTGGGACGGTTGGGATTGGCAGCAGTACACGCTGCAGGCCACCGCTGCCGTGGATCTGTCGGATGTGGTGTTGAGCGTGCAGGTCACACCGGTGCCGGAGCCGTCGACCTATGCCATGCTGCTGGCCGGCCTCGGCATGGTGGCGTGGACGGCGCGCCGGCGTGCAGCCTGAGAAGGCCGGCTTACAAAAGGCTACATATTTACAAATATTCAACGAAGGTTTTCTCCGGATGAGCTCGCTACACTGCGTGCCTCGACAACTCATCCGGAGTCACCATGCAATTGCTGTCCCGCGCCGTGTGCGCCGCTGCCATCTGCCTTTCCGCCGCTTCCGCGCAGGCGTTCGAACCGCTGATCGAGACGACCGGCTTCACGCTGGGAACGAATGCGTCCAGCCCCATCCCGGGCATCGCGCTGCTCGGCCAGACGGCCACGTCGGCCACGTTCTCGCTGTACGGCATTACGGAAGGCTTCCCGCTGTCCGTCGATTCCAGCTACCAGCAATACGCCAGCGACTACCTGTTCTGGCAGAACGAGTACGACATCGGCGTCAAGGCCGGCTACAAGATCACGGGCATCACGGTGACGGGCTCCTTCCACGGCGCGCTGGTGCCCGCCGAGTGGACGATGCCGGGCGTGGCAGGCAATGAGCTGGGCTTCGGCTTCGGCACTTATCACACGGAGCATCCGCTCGAGTCGAATTGGGCGACGACGAAAAACCTGGACGGGCGCAAGGATTTCGCGCTGACCCTGGGTAAGACCGCGCTGGAAGGGGAGTTCACGCTGTCGTTCAACGGCCGCAACGAGGTGACGGCGGAAAGCGTGTGGTACCTGGACGAATGGACCAACGAGCAGTATTGGCTGGGTTCGTCGGCCAGTGCCGGCCTGGGCGAATTGACGATGACCGTCTACATCGCGGCGGTACCGGAGCCGCAGACCTGGGCCATGCTGCTGGGCGGCCTGGCACTGGCCGGCGCAATGGCGCGCCGGCGGCGGCAGGCTTCGTAAGGTGTTGGCGCCGGGTTAGCGCTGGCGCCTGCGCGCGGCCACGCCCAGCAGGCCCAGCCCGCCCAGCAGCATGGCATAGGTGCCGGGTTCGGGTACCGGGGCGACCTGCACGGTCAGGATCATGTCGCCAAACCCGAGCGATGCGCGGCTCGGCACGTAGGAGATATCGCCAAGGCGGTCCTCGACGCCGGCACTCGCAAACGCCACGCCATAGGTGCCGACCGCCAGCTCGAACTCGCCCGTCAGCGGCTGGTTCGCCGTCAGCGAGTAGGAATACGTGCCCTGCGCATCGTCGAGACGCCACAGGGTCGGCCCGGTCGCCGTGCCGTTCCGCAGCACCGACATGTCGACGGTGGCCTGGTTGGCGGCCGTGCCGCGCGCGCAGGCGAGTTGCGCGCTGCCGCACTGGCTGTCCAGTGCCGCCGTTTCCAGGGCGCCGGTGACGGTGCCAGCGAGCGTCATCGACGTGATGCGATAGCCGGCGGTGACGCTGGCTTGCAGCAGGCCGCCGCCGATGTCCCACTCGGTCTGCGGCAGTTCGTCGGCCGCGACCACCCACGCCGGGTTGATTTGCGGTTGCCAGCCGTGCACGGCGATGCGCACCTCGCCACCGACGGCCGACAGGATGGTCATGTCGAACGGGTAGAGGGTGTCGACGTGGGCGAGGCGAAAGCCGTCGGCCTCGATCGTGGTGGCTGCGTGCGCAGCCGATACCGCCAGCAGGGCAACGCCCAGCAGCGCTTGCTTCAGTGTCATTCGGTTCTCCGGTGGGTGCACGGCAGGGGTGCGGCCTTCCCGGCGGCCGTGACGGCGGGATGGTTGTCAAGATAACACCTCGACAGCCGTCCATTTCTATCGAATTGTCACGATCGCAACATTAAAATCGTGCGCCGGCCGTTAGCGCAACGCCGGAGCCGGGTAGCGAGTGCCGAGGCAAGCCGGCGCGGGGCGGCGGTGCCATCGCCAACATCGGCACGCATTGCCGAAACACCTCCTTTGAGTTACAATTCAAAGGTTTAGCCAATTCATATCCGTCGTAGCGCCTACCTCTTCCATCCATTCTCATCTGACCCCAAGCCAGGCATCGCCCGGCTCATTTTTTATGTGGGTCGTCTGACGTGGCGCTGCTACGGTAACTTTACAGGAGTTGCCCTTGCCGCCGTTTTTTTCAGGCCCAGCCGTTCCAGCCATCCTGGCTCTTGCCGACGGAACCATCTTCAAAGGTATTTCGATCGGTGCCACCGGTCACACGACGGGCGAAGTCGTGTTCAATACCTCGATCACCGGTTACCAGGAAATCCTGACCGATCCCAGCTATTCCCGCCAGATCGTCACCCTGACCTATCCGCACATCGGCAACTACGGCATCAATGCCGAAGACGTCGAAGCCACCAAAGTCCACGCCGCCGGCCTCATCATCCGTGACCTGCCGCTGCTGGCATCGAATTTCCGCTCTACCCAGTCGCTGGCCGACTACCTGAAAGCCGAGAACGTCGTGGCGATCGCCGGCATCGATACCCGCAAGCTGACGCGCCTGCTGCGCGAAAAAGGCGCGCAGGCCGGTGCCATCCTGACCGGTACGCTGGGCAACGAGCCGTCCGTGCAGCAGGCCGTCGAGCTGGCCCGTTCGTTCCCCGGCCTGGCCGGCATGGACCTGGCCAAGGTCGTGACGACCAAGGCGCCGTACGAATTCACGGAAACCGAATGGCAACTGGGCGAGGGCTACGGCAAGGTCGAGAACCCGCGTTTCCACGTCGTCGCATTCGACTACGGCGTCAAGCGCAACATCCTGCGCATGCTGGCCTCGCGCGGCTGCAAGGTGACGGTGCTGCCGGCCCAGTCGACGGCTGCCGATGCGCTGGCGCTGAACCCGGACGGCATCTTCCTGGCCAACGGTCCCGGCGACCCGGAACCGTGCGACTACGCGATCAAGGCGACGCGCGAGCTGATGGACAAGAAGATCCCGACCTTCGGCATCTGCCTGGGCCACCAGATCATGGCGCTGGCGTCCGGCGCGAAGACCCTGAAGATGAAGTTCGGCCACCATGGCGCCAACCACCCGGTGCAGGACCTCGATTCGAAGCAGGTCCTGATCACGTCGCAGAACCACGGCTTCGCCGTCGACGCGGCGACCCTGCCGGAGAATTGCCGCGTGACGCACGTGTCGCTGTTCGACGGTTCGCTGCAGGGCTTCGCCCGCACCGACACGCCGGCGTTCTGCTTCCAGGGCCACCCGGAAGCGTCGCCCGGCCCGACCGACGTCTCGTACCTGTTTGACCGCTTCATCTCGATGATGGAAGCCGCGGAGAAGAAATAAAAATGCCAAAACGTTTAGACATCAAAAGCATCCTGATTATCGGCTCCGGCCCGATCGTGATCGGCCAGGCCTGCGAATTCGACTACTCCGGCGCCCAGGCCTGCAAGGCCCTGCGCGAAGAGGGCTATAAAGTCATCCTCGTCAACAGCAATCCGGCCACGATCATGACGGACCCGGAAATGGCCGACGTCACGTACATCGAGCCGATCACGTGGCAGGTGGTGGAACGCATCCTGGACAAGGAACGTCCGGATGCGATCCTGCCGACGATGGGCGGCCAGACCGCGCTGAACTGCGCGCTGGACCTGGACCGCCACGGCATCCTGGACAAGTACAACGTCGAACTGATCGGCGCCACGCCGGAAGCGATCGACAAGGCCGAGGACCGCGCCAAGTTCAAGGACGCGATGACGAAGATCGGCCTGGGCTCGGCCCGTTCCGGCATCGCCCACTCGATGGACGAAGCGTGGTCCGTGCAGCGCGAGCTGGGCTTCCCGACCATCATCCGGCCGTCGTTCACGATGGGCGGCTCGGGCGGCGGCATCGCCTACAACGAGGAAGAGTTCGAGCAGATCTGCAAGCGCGGCCTGGAAGCGTCGCCCACGTCCGAGCTGCTGATCGAAGAGTCGCTGCTGGGCTGGAAAGAGTACGAGATGGAAGTAGTGCGCGACAAGGCGGACAACTGCATCATCATCTGCTCGATCGAGAACCTGGACCCGATGGGCGTGCACACGGGCGACTCGATCACCGTGGCGCCGGCGCAGACCCTGACGGACAAGGAATACCAGATCATGCGCAACGCGTCGCTCGCGGTGCTGCGCGAGATCGGCGTGGATACGGGCGGCTCGAACGTCCAGTTCTCGATCAACCCGAAGGACGGCCGCATGATCGTCATCGAGATGAACCCGCGCGTGTCGCGTTCGTCCGCGCTGGCCTCGAAGGCAACCGGCTTCCCGATCGCGAAGGTGGCGGCCAAGCTGGCTGTCGGCTTCACGCTCGACGAGCTGCGCAACGAGATCACGGGCGGCGCCACGCCGGCGTCGTTCGAGCCGTCGATCGACTACGTCGTCACCAAGATCCCGCGCTTCGCGTTCGAGAAGTTCCCGACCGCGGACGACCACTTGACCACGCAGATGAAATCCGTCGGTGAAGTGATGGCGATGGGCCGCACGTTCCAGGAATCGTTCCAGAAAGCCTTGCGCGGCCTGGAAGTGGGCGTGGACGGCATGAACCAGAAGACGGTCGACCGCGAGAAGATCGAAGAGGAACTGGGCGAGCCGGGTCCGGAGCGCATCTGGTACGTGGGCGACGCGTTCGCCCAGGGCTTCACGCTGGAAGAAGTGCACAACCTGACCAAGATCGATCCGTGGTTCCTCGTGCAGATCAAGGAGATCGTCGACCTGGAACTGTGGCTCGACACCCAGAAGCTGGACAACCTGGACAAGAACACGCTGTACCGCCTGAAGCAGAAGGGCTTCTCGGACCGCCGCCTGGCCTACCTGCTGCAGACCACGGACACCGCGGTGCGCACCCGTCGCCGCGAGCTGGGCATCCGTCCGGTCTACAAGCGCGTCGACACGTGCGCGGCCGAATTCGCGACCAACACGGCCTACATGTACTCCACGTATGACGAGGAGTGCGAGTCGAATCCGACCGACAAGAAGAAGATCATGGTGCTGGGCGGCGGTCCGAACCGCATTGGCCAGGGCATCGAGTTCGACTACTGCTGCGTGCACGCGGCGCTGGCGATGCGCGAGGATGGCTACGAGACCATCATGGTCAACTGCAATCCCGAGACCGTATCGACCGACTACGACACGTCCGACCGCCTGTACTTCGAGTCGCTGACGCTGGAAGACGTGCTCGAAATCGTCGAGCTGGAAAAGCCGGTCGGCGTGATCGTGCAGTACGGCGGCCAGACCCCGCTGAAGCTGGCGCTGGACCTGGAGAAGAACGGCGTGCCGATCGTCGGCACGTCGCCGGACATGATCGACGCGGCCGAAGACCGCGAGCGCTTCCAGAAGCTGCTGCACGACCTGAACCTGCGCCAGCCGCCGAACCGCACCGCGCGCACGGAAGAAGAGGCACTGCGCCTGGCCCAGGAGATCGGCTATCCGCTGGTGGTGCGTCCTTCCTACGTGCTGGGCGGCCGCGCGATGGAGATCGTGCACGAGCAGCGCGACCTGGAACGCTACATGCGCGAAGCGGTCAAGGTGTCGAACGATTCGCCGGTGCTGCTGGACCGCTTCCTGAACGACGCGATCGAGTGCGACGTGGACTGCATCTCCGATGGCGAGACCACGTTCATCGGCGGCGTGATGGAACACATCGAGCAGGCCGGCGTGCACTCGGGCGACTCGGCGTGCTCGCTGCCGCCGTATTCGCTGGCGCAGGACACGATCGATGAGCTGAAGCGCCAGACCGCGCTGATGGCCAAGGGCCTGAACGTGGTCGGCCTGATGAACGTGCAGTTCGCGATCCAGAAGCAGGAGATCGACGGCAAGGAGCAGGACGTCGTGTTCGTGCTCGAAGTGAACCCGCGCGCGTCGCGCACGGTGCCGTTCGTCTCCAAGGCCACGGGCCTGCAGCTGGCCAAGATCGCGGCGCGCTGCATGGTCGGCCAGACGCTGGCGGCGCAGGGCGTCACGCAGGAAGTGGTGCCGCCTTACTACAGCGTCAAGGAAGCCGTGTTCCCGTTCGTGAAGTTCCCCGGCGTCGACACGATCCTGGGACCGGAGATGAAATCGACGGGCGAGGTGATGGGTGTGGGCCAGACGTTTGCCGAGGCGTTCGTCAAGGCGCAGCTGGGCGCGGGCGTCAAGCTGCCGAAATCGGGCAAGGTGTTCCTGTCGGTGAAGGGCTCGGACAAGCCGCGCGCCGTGAAGGTGGCACGCGACCTGGTCGAAGCGGGCTTCACGCTGGTGGCGACCAAGGGCACCGCGGCGGTGATCGCGGCGGCGGGCATTCCCGTCACGCCGGTCAACAAGGTCGTCGAGGGCCGGCCGCACGTGGTCGACATGATCAAGAACCACGAGATCGCCCTGGTCATCAACACGGTGGAAGAGAAGCGCAGTGCCATCGTCGACTCGCGTACAATCCGCACGTCGTCCCTGCAGTCGCGCGTGACGACGTTTACGACGATCGCCGGCGCGGAAGCCGCCGTCGCCGGCATCCGCCACCTGGACGAGTTGCAGGTGTACGATTTACAAGGCCTGCATAAAACACTACACTAAGGCCCTAACGTAGTTGGCTGCACCCAAATAGCAGGACCCAAGCAGAGCCCGCGCCATTGGCCCGGGCTCTGTGCTTTTTTCAATTCACCAAGAGAAGAAACATGAATTCTGTTCCACTGACCAAGTACGGCGCCGAGCTGCTGAAGGAAGAGCTGCACCAGCTGAAGACTAAGGAACGCCGCATCGTCATCGATGCGATCGCCGAAGCGCGGTCGCACGGCGACCTGTCGGAAAACGCGGAATACGACGCGGCCAAGGAGCGCCAGGCGTTCGTCGAAGGCCGTATCGCGGAACTGGAAGGCAAGCTGTCGTCCGCGCAGATCATCGACCCGGCCACCCTGGACGCGGACGGCCGCGTGGTGTTCGGCGCCACCGTCGACCTGGAAGACCTGGAGTCGGGCCAGAAGGTCAGCTACCAGATCGTCGGCACCGACGAAGCCGACATTAAGCTGAACAAGGTCTCCGTCACGTCGCCGATCGCCCGAGCGCTGATCGGCAAGTCGGGCGGCGACGTCGTCGAAGTGCAGGCGCCGTCCGGCCCGCGCGAGTACGAAATCCTCGAAGTACGCTACGTCTGATGCTGGCGAAAGTGCGGCTGCTGGTCGCGGTGATCTGGGCCGGCAGCCTGTGGACGGTCGGCTACCTGGTCGCGCCGACCTTGTTCGCCACGTTGTCCGACCGCGTGCTGGCCGGCACGATCGCCGGCAGCATGTTCCATATGGAGGCGCTGCTGTCGCTGGGCTGCGCGGTGGCGTTGCTGGTGCTGCTGAAAGTGGGGACGGATGGCTGGACGGCGCAGCGCCGTCGCACGGTGCTGGCGTTGATCGCCGCGATGGCGCTGTGCACGGTCGTCAGCCATTTCGGCCTGCAGCCGATGATGGCGGAACTGAAGGCGGCGGCCGGTCCCGACGGCGTGATGGCTTCCGCCGGCAAGGAGCGCTTCGGCATGCTGCACGGCATTTCCAGCATACTCTACCTGGTGCAGAGCGTGCTGGCGGGCTGGCTGGTCCTGAAGCAGTGAAAACCGGTGACTGTCACCCATTTCCGTGCCGGAAATAGGTGACAGTCACCCCTGCTAACACTGCCGGCGCCTGGCGAAAAAAAAGCGGGCAGTGCCCGCTTGGTCCGGAACTGGCTGCGTCAGCCCAGGATGGTTTTCTTGGTGCTGGTCTGGCGCTTCTTGGCGCGCTTGATGGTGCCGCCTTCGGTAACGCGCTCGTTGCCTTTCAGCATGACCTTGCTGACGGTCGGCTTCTTGGTGCCGGACGCGCTGGGCTTGACGATGGTGACCATGCGCATGCCCTTGCCGGCCTTGACGGCACGCGCTTTTTCCACTTCCTTCTTCGGACGGTACAGGACGAGCAGCTTGCCGATGTGCTGCACGGGAGCGGCTTCCAGCTCGGCGCAGATGCGTTCGTACATTTCGATGCGGGCTTCGCGGTCGTCGCCGAAGACGCGCACCTTGATCAGGCCATGCGAATCGAGGCCCAGGTCGATTTCCTTCATTACGGCTTCCGTCAGGCCGGCTTCCCCAATGAGGACGATAGGCTTGAGCGCGTGGGCTTCGGCGCGCAGGGCGCTGCGCTCAACGGGTGTCAGTGTCAACATATAAATTTCTAGTGGTTCTCTTAAAAGCAGTATTCTACGCGAATGGCAAAGAACAAATTAAACAAAAACTGGTTGCACGACCATATTAACGATCCGTACGTGAAGGCCGCCCAGAAGGATGGCTACCGCGCCCGTGCCGCCTACAAGCTCAAGGAGATCGACGAGGATGAAAAGCTGATCAAGCCGGGCCAGGTCATCGTCGACCTCGGCTGCACGCCGGGCAGCTGGGGCCAGTACGCCCGGCGCAAGCTTGCGGGCAAGGAGGGTGGCGGCATCAACGGCACCATCATCGGCCTGGACATCCTGCCGATGGAACCGATCGCGGACATGCACTTCCTGCAGGGCGACTTCCGCGAGCAGGAAGTGCTGGAGCGGCTGGCTGGAGTGTTGCAGGGACGCAAAGCGGACCTGGTGCTGTCAGACATGGCGCCCAACCTGTCGGGCATCGCCACGGCGGATGCGGCGCGCATGGAAGACCTGATCGACCTGGCCATTGAGTTTTCGCAAATGCACCTGAAACCGGGTGGCGCATTGTTGGTGAAGTGTTTCAAGGACATGGGTTTCTCCCAGATCGTCGAGAAGTTCCGGCATGAATTCAAGACCGTCGCGCAGAAGAAGCCGAAGGCGAGCCGCGATAAATCGTCCGAAATCTTCCTGCTGGGGCGGGGCTTGAAACATCCCGCAGAAAAAAGCCAGGTTTTGCCCGAACGGCCCTTGTAATCGGGCGGGCACCCGCACATCGAAGCGGACGAGCTTCGTCCGCGGCCGTAGCGAGCGGCCCGGATGGCGCGTTCAAGCGACAGAAGCGACCAATCCGGCGCGGTGGTCGGGCGTCCCATTGGGCAGGTTTGTAGCACGGCCTGCGCATTGCGAGTAAAATCGGAATTCTGCTACAGGTAACAGGTGCGCGAGCATCCAAGGAGTTTTCGTGAATAACATGTTTTCCAAATCCGCCATCTGGGTTGTTGTCGCCCTGCTGTTATTTATGCTGTTCAAGCAATTTGACAGCCACAGCATCTCCGGCGGCAGCAAGACCATCGCGTACTCCGACCTGCTCGACGAGATCAAGGCGAAGCGCATCAAGGATCTGGTCATTGAAGGCAACAGCATTACGGCGACGAAGACCGACGATACGCGCGTGCGTACGACGTCGACCTACCTCGACCGCGGCCTGATCGGCGACCTGCGCGAGAACGGCGTGCGCTTCGACGTGCGTCCGCCGGAAGAACCGTCGTTCCTGCAGCAGGTCTTCGTGTCCTGGTTCCCGATGCTGCTCTTGATCGGTGTGTGGATCTTCTTCATGCGCCAGATGCAGGGCGGCGGCAAGGGCGGGGCATTCTCGTTCGGCAAGTCGAAGGCTCGCATGCTGGACGAAACGAACAATACCGTCACGTTTGCCGACGTGGCCGGCTGCGACGAATCAAAGGAAGAAGTCTCCGAAATCGTGGACTTCTTGAAAGACCCGACCAAGTTCCAGAAATTGGGCGGCCGCATTCCCCGCGGCGTGCTGATGGTCGGTCCTCCGGGTACCGGTAAGACCCTGCTGGCCCGTGCCATTGCCGGCGAAGCGAAAGTGCCGTTCTTCTCCATTTCCGGCTCCGACTTCGTCGAGATGTTCGTCGGTGTAGGCGCGTCCCGCGTGCGCGACATGTTCGAGAACGCGAAAAAGCATTCGCCGTGCATCATCTTCATCGACGAGATCGACGCCGTCGGCCGCCACCGTGGCGCCGGCATGGGCGGCGGCAACGACGAGCGCGAACAGACGCTGAACCAGCTGCTGGTCGAGATGGACGGGTTCGATGTATCGTCCGGCGTCATCGTCATCGCGGCAACCAACCGTGCGGACGTGCTGGACAAGGCGCTGCTGCGTCCGGGCCGTTTCGACCGCCAGGTCTCCGTGGGCCTGCCGGACATCCGCGGCCGCGAGCAGATCCTGAACGTGCACATGCGTAAAGTACCGATCGGCACCGACGTCAAGGCCGACATCCTGGCCCGCGGCACGCCAGGCTTCTCCGGCGCCGACCTGGCCAACCTGGTCAACGAAGCCGCGCTGTTCGCGGCGCGCCGCAGCAAGCGCCTGGTGGACATGCAGGACTTCGAGGATGCCAAGGACAAGATCTTCATGGGTCCTGAGCGCAAGTCGATGGTGATCCGCGAGGAAGAACGCCGCAACACGGCTTACCACGAGTCGGGCCACGCTGTCGTTGCCAAGCTGCTGCCGAAGGCCGATCCGGTGCACAAGGTCACGATCATGCCGCGCGGCTGGGCCCTGGGCCTGACGTGGCAGTTGCCGGAGCACGACAAGATTTCCGGCTACAAGGACAAGATGCTGGAAGAGATCTCGATCCTGTTCGGCGGCCGCATCGCCGAGGAAATCTTCGTGGGCCAGATGTCCACCGGCGCCTCGAACGACTTCTCCCGTGCCACCAAGCTGGCCCGCTCGATGGTGACGCGCTTCGGCATGTCCGACTCGCTGGGCGTGATGGTGTACGAGGACGAGCAGAACGAAGGCTTCCTGGGCGGTTCCAACAAGACCATCTCGGAAGCGACGCAGCAGAAGGTCGACGCGGAAATCCGCAAAATCCTCGACACGCAGTACGCCCTGGCGCGCAAGCTGCTGGAAGAGAACCGCGACAAGGTCGAGATGATGACGAAGGCCCTGCTGGACTGGGAAACGATCGATGCCGACCAGATCAACGACATCATGGCCGGCCATGAGCCCCGTCCGCCGAAAGCGGGCGTGACCCTGCGCAAGAAGCCAAGCGACGACGGCCCGACCGCGTCGCCGAACGTCACCGCTCCGGCCTAAGGCCCGCAGCATGGCGTGACCGAAAGGGTGAGGAGCGATCCTCGCCCTTTTTGTTTGGCGCGGCGTTGCCAAAGCATCGCGCCGTCATCCTCATTCGAATACCGTATGCCGCATTTCCCGTTTGGCCGTTTCAATTTGCCGCGCGAGCGCACGCTCGTCATGGGCATTCTCAACGTCACCCCTGACTCCTTTTCGGACGGCGGGCAGTTCGCCGCGCTCGACTTCGCGATTTCCCATGCGGAGCAGATGATCCGCGACGGCGTCGACATCATCGACGTGGGCGGCGAGTCGACCCGTCCGGGCGCACCGGCCGTGCCGCTGGAAGAAGAGCTGCGCCGGGTACTGCCCGTGCTGTTCGCGCTGCGCGATTGCGGCAGGGCGATCTCCGTCGACACGTACAAGCCCGAGCTGATGCGCGAGGCGGTGCTGGCAGGCGTGGACATGATCAACGACGTCAATGCGTTCCGCGCGCCAGGCGCCATCGAGGCCGTGCGCGACAGCGACTGTGCACTGTGCCTCATGCATATGCTTGACAAACCTGCAACAATGCAGGATAAACCTGCTTACGCCGACGTGGTGCGGGAGGTGACGGCATTCCTGCGCGAGCGCATCGACGTGCTGACATCCGCCGGCATTGACCGGCGTCGCCTGTGGATCGATCCGGGCTTTGGCTTTGGCAAGACGGTCGAGCATAATTATGCTTTGCTGAAGGCAGGCCGCCAGATGGTGGCCGAGCTTGGCGTGCCATTGCTGGCGGGCCTGTCGCGCAAGTCCATGATCGGTGCCGTGACCGGCAAGCCGGTCGAACAGCGCCTGGCGGGCAGCCTCGGCGGCGCACTGGCCGCGGTGGCGCACGGCGCCGGCATTGTGCGGGTGCACGACGTGGCCGAAACGGTCGATGCCCTGAAAGTGTGGTACGCGGCCCAATGAAACAGCGGGAGCGCCGGGCAGGGCCCGGGTTCCCTTAACGAGTAAAGAGAGCAGACTATGGCACGCAAATATTTCGGAACCGATGGTGTCCGTGGACTCGTCGGCGAAGCGCCGATCACGCCGGATTTCGTCATGCGGCTGGGTTATGCCGCCGGCAAGGTGCTGGCGAAGACGGCGAGCCCCGGCATGGCGCGCCCAACCGTCCTGATCGGCAAGGACACCCGCATCTCCGGCTATATGCTGGAAGCGGCGCTGGAGGCGGGCTTTGCCGCTGCCGGCGTCGATGTCATGCTGGCCGGCCCGATGCCGACCCCGGCGATCGCCTACCTGACGCGCGCGCTGCGCCTGTCCGCCGGCGTCGTCATCTCGGCATCGCACAATCCGTTCCAGGACAACGGCATCAAGTTCTTCTCCGAGCGTGGCACGAAGCTGCCGGACGCCGTCGAGCTCGACATTGAAGCGCAGATCGACGTGCCGATGGAATGCGTGCCGTCTGAGAAGCTGGGCCGCGCCAAGCGCCTGGAAGACGCCCAGGGCCGGTACATCGAATTTTGCAAGAGCACCTTCCCGAACGAACTGGACCTGCGCGGCCTGAAGATCGTTGTCGACAGCGCCCACGGTGCCGCCTACAACATCGCGCCGCACGTGTTCCACGAGCTGGGTGCCGAGGTGATCCCGATCGGCAACAAGCCGGACGGCTTCAACATCAACGACGGTCACGGCGCCACGGCCCCGAAAGCCATGGCGGCCGCGGTACTGGCACATGACGCCGACCTGGGCATCGCGCTGGACGGCGACGCCGACCGCCTGATCATGTGCGACGCCAACGGCCGCCTGTACAACGGCGACGAGCTGCTGTACGTGATGGTCATGGACCGCCTGGCGACGGGCGAAGTGAAGGGCGCCGTCGGCACCCTGATGACGAACATGGCGCTGGAAGTGGCATTCAAGGAAAAAGGCATCGGCTTCGCGCGCGCCAAGGTGGGCGACCGCTACGTGCTGGAAGTGATGCAGGAGAAGGGCTGGATCCTGGGCGGCGAGGGCAGCGGCCACCTGCTGGCGCTGGACAAGCACACCACGGGCGACGGCATCGTCTCGGCCCTGCAGGTGCTGTCGGCGCTCAAGCGTGCCGGCAAGACGCTGGCGCAGATCGCGGGCGAGCTGGAACTGTTCCCCCAGACGCTCATCAACGTGCGCGTCCCGGCCGGCTTCGACTGGCAGAAGAATCCCGCGATGGTGGCCGAGAAGGAAGCGGTCGAGCGCGAGCTGGGCGACACGGGCCGCGTGCTGATCCGTGCCTCCGGCACGGAGCCCCTGATCCGCGTGATGGTCGAAGCCAAGGATGCAACACGCGCGCAGACGCTGGCCCGCCGCATTGCCGACAAGGTCGAGGTCCCGCTGGCCGCCTGAGCGCGGCGCCTGCCAGGCAGGCGCGACTGCACGCCGATTTGACGCTGCGCGCCCCAGCGGGTATGATGTCTTTATCGGAGTGTAGCGCAGCCCGGTAGCGCACCTGGTTTGGGACCAGGGGGTCCAAGGTTCGAATCCTTGTACTCCGACCACTCCTTCTAGAAAGCCGGTTGTCTTCGACAACCGGCTTTTGCTTGAGCGGCCCGGCAAAACGTTTGCCGCGCGCGCCAACCACCACGCCAGAGCGTCCGCTCTCTCACACTGCCCATAGCTCAGTTGGATAGAGCATCAGCCTTCTAAGCTGAGGGTCGCTGGTTCGAACCCAGCTGGGCAGGCCAATGAAATCGATGACATTAGTCAAATGTCATACCCGCTCAGTTGCTGATTTTGCCGCAAGGTTGGATACCCGTCGGTTTCAACTCGGCGCTTTTGAACGCAGTAACAGTCGTACCCTATCGATTTCGACATATATTAAAGAAATAGCGCTGTCCGCCCTAAGTAATGAAACTCCCGCCGTCGTGGCCGGCAATCTGATCTCCTGTTGAGACACTTCATGTATTCAGGAGTCCGGCAATGGGTTCGACGGATTTCCAGGCGATATATGAGCGTTGGGGCAGCTCCAGCTTTCGTACGTCAGGCGAACGCGAACAGCGCCAAGAAATAAATTAGTCGTGTCAGAACAAGGGCCGCTTGAGGTTGTCTGCGTGGGTCGCAGAAGCCGTAAGCGAAAAAATTCCGCTATTGCAAAGAAGTGCAGTCAATGGAAGATTTCTACCGTGGCCATATCGAAGGCTTGGGCTTTATCGACGGCTTCGGTAACAAGCTCCCGGATCGAAACTACCGTACCGCTTTATTGTGATATGTGGGGACTGAAGCCCGGTTTCCATAAGCATCATCCTCCACTCATTTACCACTGTAGAATGGTTGACCAGCACGCGCGTCCGGTTTGGCTGACCACTGATACGCAATGACTGAGTTAATATCTTGCTCGATACGGCGTATAGCTGGGATGGAATCATTATATACGGACGCCTTACACACTGGCCCTGATGGCGTAACGCGTAGCGTTCGAGTGATATTAAGGCTGTTCCCGCTGATACGGTATTGGGAGCGATAAGCAACAGGTACGGCGTCGGTCGGATCGAGCACGACGTCCTGCGGCAGCTGCGACAGTGTCATCCCTGCATTCAGGGAGATTGCCGTGTTCTCACTGTACACGACCGAAGGACATGGGTAATCCAGGCGTTTTTCCGGACCTGACGCCGCGCGGACGAAGGATCCGATGCCGCCGAACAGTAAGCCACGTGTGGTGCCGAGTTCCCCGTGGGGCCGACTCATAGATTTGGGTGCGAGCTCGAAATCAACTCGAGTTTCAGAACTTGCGGACGGACTGTCAATTTGCGGTCGGGCGATAGCGCCTGTCCCACGTTCGCCGTCCTGCTGAAGTATTGCCGTTACGACCTCGACATCCGGCATTTGCTTGATCGCGGCAAACGCCGCCCGATTGAGCATTGCCGATATACCGCGATAGGTGATCGTCGAGGTGCCGGCTATTGAGCCGTCATCCCTCAGCGTGAGATGTTGCGAGGTACTAACATTGACATAGCCAGTGGAGGCAATCGGGGCGATCCGGATACGGGTGGCGCCGTCGACCAGCAAACCGTTCTTTCCCGCCACGTCCGGTGTCAGTACACCAAACGGCGCGTCTTTCTGGGTCGAGTCGAGGAAGACGTCCAGTTCGGGAATAAATACGATGATGTGATTATAGGCTTGCGGCGCGGCGGGTGCTGCATCCCACCATTCGGATCCCATATTGAGTAGCACTCCATCACTGGCGATGCCCTTGGCTTTCAAGAGCATTCTCAGGAGGGCAACATGGCCTTTGCAATCGCCGTAGCCATTGCGCAGTACTTGGGCAGCCGGGCGCGCTTGCCAACTGCCGGCGCCAACCTGCACACCGACGTAACGGATATTGGTTGCGACCCAGCGGTATAGTGTGGAGGCCTGTGCACGTCGATCTATGATACCCTTCGTCAAACGCTCCGCGAGTGCGGCGACCTCCGTCGGGGGCTCAGCGGGGTGGCGGGTTCGGGTTGTTCAGGGCAGCATTGCACCCGAACGCCGCAGCGCGGCCGACCCACATCGCCGCCACGCCGTTCCCGCCAGTGAATGCCAGCGACATCATGCCGGCACCCAGCCCGATTGCGGCACAGCCAGCCGCGACGCCGCTATTCCAGTCCAACAGCAGTGAATTGCCCTGGAAAAGACCCAGCGTGACTGTGCCGTTTGCCATAGGCGTGACGGTCACTGAAAACCCAGCCGGAATCGTTACGGTCGTGGTTTCGCCGCCAGCGACCGAGTTAATTTCCGGTAATGTCAAGAGCCTCATCAGTTCTCCTAGAAAATTTGCCACATAGGTGGCATTGATACAGCCGATTACTGCGTCTTATTGCTATCGGCTGAAACTGTTGCTGCCCCTATGCGGCTTCCCTTACTGGATTCGGGATGATGCCGGCGAAGCTGACGTCTTTCCTCGTGTTGCGCAGGCCGTGGATGCCCGCCATGAATTTCTCAAGATTTCCCTGATCATGCGCGGCAGCGGCAATGGCTTGTAACAATTGCTCGACTTTTTCTCCGTCATCCGAGTTGCCCAGCAGCGACGTGCGGCAGGCTACAAAGTCAGGCAGGATATGCTCGACCAGCCACGAGAGGTAATCGATCGTCTTCGCTGTATGGACACCTGCAGCGATATGGTAGGTTTCCTCACCAGGAATTGGCTCGGCCGAGTGCCACCAGCCGCGCGGGATATCGCCGGCTTCCAGTACGCCGTCAAATACGGGTACGGCGGGACATTCATGCTTGCGATCCTTGCTGCGCTGCGTTGGCAACGGCATTGCGAACGTGGGTTCATAGACCCTCCAATGCTTGCGGCCGATTAGCTGCACTGCAAACACATCGTGTGTATCCCAATGGCTTCCCAAAGGTGCCGGTGCCGCCAAACGCGGCATATCCATTCGCCACAACTTTTTCGCCGACGAGTTGGCACAGCTCGGCACAGATCGAGCCGATAATGGGACACTTATCGTCGACGCGGTTCATGACCAGCGTCGCGCCGGCCGTCAGCAATTCGCGTAGCCGTTTTGCATTGATGCGCTGGCGAATGTCGTCCAAGTCTTGCGCCGTGTCGAGATACGCGCCCGGTGGTAATAAACCGTTTAGATGAACGGAGAGCTTCTGGTCGTCAGGTGCCCATTGATACAACATGCGCTCGACGTTTGACCAGTCGTATCCGGTCGCCCCCAGTGCTTGTTTTCGATAGAGAATGCATTTTTCAAAATGGCTTGAAAAGAATTGTGAATCGCTGACACCCAATTTAACCATTTTTGTTCCAATCTTGATGTGGAGAGAATTTAATGAATCTGGATCTTCAATTGTTAGCGGGCCTGTTCCAATCCCCGAGATGACCGGGTAATGGAATATACAGGTCGCATCATTCATGTGGTATTTAATATAATTGTTTTAATATGTGCGGGGATGTTACGTGGCTTCCCCGGCTGAAACCGCCTGTTAACTATTACAGCGTATTAAGTTTGCATCATCTGTAATTTCGTGACAATTGGTGAGACTTCTTGCAATTATTTCCCTTAGAATCGCAGCCGATTGCTGCACAATGAAATTACTCTATGGTGTTGATGAGCAACATTTTTTCTGCTGTAGGCTAGAAGTGAGTAATCAGTGCGCGGTTTCCAGGGTAATCAAGACTGCGGCGATATAAGCAATCAGATGGCACGCGAGATCAGCCGCGGCGGATGACCGTTTATATCCAATTGCGCCAAGATAGGATGACTCGGTCGCCTTAAGTCGCGTCATCAGTGATGCAGGTCTGCATCGGACCAGAAGCTGCGACGATTGGTCGATGGGTGTACGGCGGCAGGAAGCAGATCAGGAAGGTATCGAAGCCGTCCAGGATTATGATGGGGACACACGGCGCGAAGCCTGTCCACCGCAGTCCCGACAATTTGGTTGCGTCAAGCAATGTAGATACGTCCCACCGTCGGCATGCCGGTAGTACTCGTCGTCGCCATGCGACCTGACCGCGCCGTTGGCCAATCCAGGGGCTGCTCAACGGCACGTCAGTACGTTCATCCCAGCGGCAGCACCAGGGTAGTTGCCAGCGTCAGCATCACTGCGCCGGTAAGCGCTTCGATCACGCGCCACACCTGCGGGCGTCCAAGCACACCGGCAAACCGGGCCGCGCCGAATCCCAGCCCGGTGAACCACAGCAGCGAAGCCGTCATGGCGCCAGCGGCAAATACTGGCCGTTCACCCAGCGAGTAGCGTCCGCCGACCGAGCCCAGCAGCACGACAGTGTCGAGGTAGACATGCGGATTGAGCAGCGATAGCGCCAGGACCGTGACCAGTGCCGCGCTCGCGTCGCTCGCTGTCGTGCCCGCATCGGCCGTGAGTGCGGCCGGCTGCCACGCCCGCAGCCAACTCCTGATGCCGTACCACAGCAGAAACGCCGCGCCGCCCCACTTGGCTGCGGCCAGCAGAAACGGCGACGACTCGATCAGCGTACCCGCACCGGCCACGCCGAGCCCGATCAGCAGCACGTCCACGACGATGCAGGCGGCGACCGTCAGGGCCACGTGCTGGCGCCGCACGCCCATGCGCAGCACGTGGGCATTCTGCGCGCCGATTGCCATGATCAGGCTGGCGCCAAGGCCCAGGCCACTGAGATACACCGCCGTTGTCGTCATCACGCTCTCCTTGAAAGCATTGATTGTCGAGGCCACCGCAGCGGAAGTGAAGCTGGGTTAAGATTATTCACCTTTCATTAGCCCAGCTTAACTTCGTGATGACTCTCGACACCCGCCAATGCGATGCATTCGTTGCCGCCGCCGACACCGGCAGTTTCGAACTCGCGGCCGCACAATTGAATCTGACGCCATCTGCGATTTCCCAGCGCATTGCCGCGCTGGAAACCGCGCTGGGATCGCCGCTGCTGATCCGCAGCCGGCCGTGCCGAATGACGAGTGCCGGCCAGCACCTGCTGCAATACCTGAGGCGCAGCCGTTTATTGGAGGCGGAATTCCTGGCTGAAGCCGGTGCGAACGACAGGGTGCCCATCCAGGTGGCGATCGCCGTCAATAATGACACGCTGGGCACGTGGGTGTTGCCGGCCCTGGCGCAATTCATGGCCGAGCAGAATATGACGGTCGAAATTCTGCTCGACGACCAGACCTACACGTATTCGCTGCTGGAGAAAGGGCTGGCATTGGCCGGTATCTCCAGCGAACCATTGCCGATGCGCGGTTGTACGGTACAACCATTGGGCGTCATGCGTTACCGGCTGGTGGCCAGCCGGGCGTTCGTGCAGCGCTGGTTCCCGAATGGATGGACGCGCGACGCGGCGCGCCAGGCGCCAGTCCTGTTTTTCGACCGCAAGGACAAATTGCAATCTGAGTTTCTCGAACGCCACCTGGGTCTTTTGCCGGGCGCCTATCCCGTCAATTACGTGCCGTCCAGCGATCCATTCGTGCGCGCCATCCGGTTGGGCATGGGCTACGGCATGCTGCCGGCGCAGCAATATGGCGACGGCCTGGAAACGGGGGAGCTGGTGGATTTATGCCCGGGTGAATATACCGATGTGCCGTTGTACTGGCATGCATGGCGCGTGCAGTCGCCGAAACTCGAACGGCTGGGGCAGGGGATCGTCGCGGCCGCCAGAGGCGAACTGTCGCCCCCTCATGCTTGAGCCTGGCGCTTTCGCGCCAGAAGCTGGCGTGCCGGCGGCCGAGTCCGTGTCCCACCTCGGGGTCTGACCCCGAGGTGGGACACGGACTCTGCCATTAATACTGCTTAGTACGTGTAGAACATGCGCTGGATATCGCGCGTGCTGTTGGTCTTGGTCAGCGCCAGCATCAGCAGGATGCGGGCTTTTTGCGGGCTCAGCGTATCGGCCGCGACGAAATCCAGTTCGTCGTCGTTTGCTTCGCCATTACGTGCCAGGATGCCCTGGCCGACGCGGCTGGCACGCACGATAATCGCGCCTTTCTTGCGGGCCGCGACCAGGCCGGGTTTTACGCGGGCCGCAATCGAACCATCGCCGACACCGGCGTGGATAATCCCTTTGGCGCCGGCGGCGATAAAGGCATCGAGCGCTACCGTATTCATGTTGGCATAACCGTAGACGATGTCCACTTGCGGCAGTGCCGTCAGGCCGGCGATATCGAATTCCGAGTCGGCCGTATGCTTGCGCGTGGAGGTGCGATAAAAGAACGGCTTGCCGCCCTGGATATAACCGAGCAGGCCCAGTTCCGTCGTTTTGAAACTGTCCGGTGTCGAGGTATTGGTCTTGGAAACATCGCGCGCCGCATGGATCTGGTCGTTCAGCGCGATGATGACGCCTTTGCCGACGGCTTCCTGGCTGCCGGCGATCGACACGGCGTTATACAGGTTGATCGGGCCGTCGGCGGACAATGCCGTCGAGGGGCGCATTGCGCCGACCAGGACAACCGGCTTCCGGCTTTTCACGACCAGGTCCAGGAAATACGCCGTTTCTTCCATCGTATCGGTGCCGTGGGTAATCACGATGCCATCCACGTCGTTTTGCGCCAGCAGCGCGTTGACGCGCTTGCCCAAGGTCAGCCAGTGCTCGTTCGTCATGCTTTCGCTGGCGATCTGGAACACCTGCTCGCCCTTGACGTTGGCGATCTTGGCCAGTTCGGGCACGGCGTTGATGAGCTGCTGTACGCCGACGGTGGCGGCCGTGTAGCCGACGGTCGTCGTGCTCGTGGCCCCTGTCCCCGCGATCGTGCCGCCCGTGGCCAGCACGGTGACGTTCGGCAGCTTGGCCGTCTGCGCCTGGGCGCTCGTGAGTGCCGTCAACAGGCAGAAAGTGGCCACCAGCCAGCGTGGCATCGTTGTGCTCTTCATATGCTCTCCTTATCAGGAACGTTGTAATACCCGCATCTTATAACAGAGACAAGGTGGTGTACGAGTGCAACTTGCGGGTTTTTACTGATGGAAATGCTCAGCGGTTTCAGGCATATTGGCGGACTGATCGATAAACTTTCGTTGCCAACAGGCATAATGAGACTGGTGTAATTTTGGAAACCGACGTTCTGAACCTCGCAGTTGTCATGCACCGCAAGCCGCTGGCGAGCCGCTGGCAGCCCTACCAGTGGCAGCCGCTGGAGGTGCTGATCGCTCCCGCCCTGCCGGCGGACGCCGGGCCGCGCTGCCTGCGCGACGACCCGGCCGACCTGCGCTGGCTGTTCCCCGGTTTCGAGCTGCGCCTGTACAGCGACGAGGCGGAAGGCTATTTCCTCAACGTCGATACGGACGCGCCCTGCTGGTTCGTCATGTGGCGCATGGAGGAGATCGACGGTGCCGAGGTGGCCGTGCCACGCTCCGTCACCCTTTCGTACAACGAGGCGGCGCGCCTGATGGACGGCGGCGAGCAGGTCGATACCGTGCCGGCCCCCGCGCTGATCGCCGAGCGCCTGCGCGAGTTCGTCGCGACGTACTATCGCCCTGAGCCGAAACGCAAGCGCCGCAAGCCGTCCTTCGAGGGCGGCGCCGGGGTCGAGCAGATGGCCCGGGCCGAACGGGCGCGCCATGGCGGCTGAAACGTTCTTCGCGCGCTGGTCGCGCCGCAAGGTCGAAGCCGCCGAAGCGGCGCCTGTCGCAGTGCCCGAGCTGGCGACCGCGGCGCCTGTTGATAGCGCTGTCATAGCCGAACCTGCACCGGTCCCGACGCTCGAGCAGGTCGCGCAATTGCAGCAGGACGGCGACTTTCGCCCGTTCGTCGCGCGCGGCGTGGACGAGGGCGTGCGCCGCGCGGCCATGAAGAAGCTGTTCGCCGATCCGCAGTTCAACGTGATGGACGGGCTGGACATCTATATCGACGACTATTCGAAATCGGACCCCATCCCGGCCGCGATGCTGCTGGCGATGAACCATGCGAAGGACCTGCTCGATCCGCTGGGCACGCTGGCACGCGAGCGCGCCAAGCGTGGCCTGCTGACGGCGGCGGAACGGGACGTGGAAAGCGTCGTCGCCGACGCCGCGCCGCCAGAGCTGGCGCCCACGATGCTGCCGAAAATGCAGGCCGAACCGCAGCCCGAGTCCGACGACTCCCCCGAGCAGGAAGCTCCCACCGCCAACGCCGCAGCGGACGACAGCGCGGCGCCATCGCATCTCGACCCAGCCGAACGCCAGGAAGACCATGAACACCCGAATCAAAGTATGTAACTGCAACCGCACGATGCCCGTCGACGGCGCGGCGCTGGGCGCCGCCCTCGACGCGGGTACCTTGCCCGTCGCCTCGCAACTGTGCCGCCGCGAAGTGGGCGATTACCTGAACACGCTGGACGGCGGCGACAAGATCGTCGTCGGCTGCACGCAGGAGCAGCCCCTGTTCGCGGAACTGGCGCAGCAGAAGGGGACCGTGGCGCCGCTGCGCTTCGTCAACCTGCGCGAGACCGGTGGCTGGGGGCAGGACGCCGCGCAGGCCACGCCAAAGATGGCGGCCCTGCTGGCGATGGCGCGCCTGCCGGACCCGGAGCCGGTGCCGGAAGTGGAGTACCACTCGGAAGGCCGCGTGCTCATTACCGGTCCGGCCGCGCGCGTGCTGCCGTGGGCCAGGCGCCTGCAGGGCCAGCTGGAAGTGTCCGTGCTGCTGACCGATACGGACGGCGCCATGCTGGCCGGCGGCCAGGACTGGCCCACGTTTGCCGGCACAGACGTCGCCGTCAAGGGCTGGCTGGGCAAGTTCGACGTGACGTGGCGCCAGGCCAATCCCATCGACCTGGACCTGTGCACGCGCTGCAACGCCTGCGTCAAGGCGTGCCCGGAAGGGGCCATCGGCCTGGATTACCAGGTCAACCTGGACGCCTGCTCGTCGCATGGCGATTGCGTGAAAGCCTGCGGCGCCATCGGTGCCATCGATTTCCATCGTGCCGACACGGCCCGCAGCGGCGCGTTCGACCTCGTGTTCGACCTGCACTTGCAGCCGCTGGTGACGCTGCACCAGCCGCCGCAGGGCTACTTCGCGCCCGGCGCGTCGGACGAGAAGGCGGCCGAACAGGCCATGCAGCTGGCCACCATGACGGGCACGTTCGGCAAACCGAAATTCTTCCAGTACAAGGACAGCATCTGCGCGCACGGCCGCAACAAGAAGGTGGGCTGTAACGCATGCGTGGAAGTATGCTCCGCCGCGGCGGTCAGCCACGCGGGCGACAAGATCCACGTCAACCCGAACCTGTGCGTGGGCTGCGGCGCCTGCGCCACCGTGTGCCCGACCGGCGCGCTGTCCTATGCCTACCCGCGCGTGGCGGACCAGGGCGCGCGCATCCGCACGCTGCTGACGACGTATGCCAAGGCCGGCGGCAAGCGCCCCGCGCTGCTGCTGCATGCGCAGGAAGAGGGTGCCGCGCTGGTCGATGCGCTTGGGCGTGCGGCCGGTGCGGGCAAGCTGCGCGGCGTGCCGGCCCGCATGCTGCCGCTGCCGCTGCACCACATTGCCTCCGTCGGCATCGACGTGTGGCTGTCCGCCATCGCCTATGGCGCGGCCAACGTGATGATCCTCGCTACCGGCGCGGAAGCACCGCAGTACGCGGCGGCGCTGGCGCAGCAGGTGGAGATCGCCCGCACCATCCTGTCGGGCCTCGGCTACGGCGCCGATCACGTGCAGGTGGTGCAGGCCGGCGACGCGGCCACCCTGGACACGGCGCTGCGCCGCATCGAGGCGGGCCAGGTGCCCGCCGTGGCGGCCACGTTCGCCATCGGCGGCGGCAAGGGTGGCGACAAGCGCACCACGCTGGAATTTGCCATCGACCACCTGGCGAAGCACGCGCCGGCGCCGCAACGCGAGATCGCGCTGCCGTCCGGCAGCCCGTTCGGCGCGGTCAACGTCAAGACGGACGCCTGCACGCTGTGCATGGCCTGCGTGGGCGCGTGCCCGGCCTCGGCGCTGGCGGACAACCCGAACGCGCCGCAGCTGCGCTTCACGGAAGCGAACTGCGTCCAGTGCGGCCTGTGCGAGACCACCTGCCCGGAGCAGGCCATCGCACTGGTGCCACGCCTGCTGCTGGCGCCCGAGGCAAAACAGCCGCGCGTCCTGAACGAAGCGAAGCCGTACCACTGCATCCGCTGCGAGAAGCCGTTCGGCACGCTGTCCATGGTGGAGAACATGGTGGCAAAGCTGTCCTCGCACAGCGCCTTTGCGGCCAACCTGGACCGCCTGCGCATGTGTTCCGACTGCCGCGTCATCGACATGATGCAGCCGGCCAAGGAAGTATCGATTTTCGAGGTGAAGCGATGAACGAAACACCGATGCGGTTCGAGACCCCGGACAACGGCGAGGAGGGCGCGCGCGCGGAGCTGTACGGCCTGTTGTCGATGCTGTTCTACCAGGCGCCCACGCCCGACCTGCTGGCGGCCATTGCCGCTGCGCCGGCGGATGGGGAAGGAGAGCTGCCCGAAGCCTGGCGCGCGCTGCAAGGTGCCTGCGCCAGCGCGGACGCGGCGGCCGTGCGCGACGAATACGACACCCTGTTCGTCAGCACGGGCAAGCCCGAGGTGTTCCTGTATGGCTCGTACTACATGTCCGGCTTCCTGATGGAGAAGCCGCTGGCGCTGCTGCGTGCGGAACTGGTCCGGCTGGGCCTCGAGCGCAGCGCGGACATGCCGGAGAGCGAAGACCACATCGCCGCGCTGTGCGACGTGATGCGCGTGCTGATCATGTCGGACGATGTCCTGCATGCCGGCATCGCGACGCAAAAGGACTTCTTTGGCGGCCAGATGCAGCCGTGGGTGCAGCAGCTGTGCGACGCGATCGTCGCGCATCCCGCCGCCGGCTTCTACCGTCATGTGGCGGGCGTGGCGGCGGCGTTCTTTGCCGTCGAGATGCAGGCGTTCGACATGAGTTGACGGAAGTCCCGCCGAACCCACGGTGCCGGTCACCCAGGGTCTCGAAAATGTGTGAGAATGTTGTTTAGTGCCAATAGGCAATAAGTGTTATCAAATCAGTCTGAGGAGACCCGCTTGTCTACCCAATCCAAACCCACGCGCAGGTCGTTTTTTGCCGGCCTTGGCGCCGTTGCCGCCGCTGGCGTTGCCGTCAAGCTGGCCGGCAAACCGGTGGAGCCGGCCGCTGTCGAACCGGCGGCGCAAGAGCCCACGGGCCCCGGCTATCACCTGTCGGAACACATCAAGAAGTACTACCGCACCGCCAAGATCTGACGCGGGGAAAGGACCATTATGTTATTGACTCGTAAAAACAGCGACGGCAGCCGCCAGGTCACGCGCGCCGGCCGCTTTGCCGCCGGCCTGTCGGAAAGCCTGTCGCGTGCGCTGCCGACGATGGACCGCCGCGCGTTCCTGAAGCGCTCCGGCATCGGCGTCGGCGTTGGCATCGCCGCCTCCCAATGGCAGCTCGTGAAGAAGGCGCAAGCCGCCGACAAGCCGGCCGAAGCCTCGGGCCTGAAGCGCGAGGTGCGCCGCACCGTGTGCAGCCACTGCTCGGTGGGCTGTGCGGTGGACGCCGTCGTCGAGAACGGCGTGTGGGTGCGCCAGGAGCCCGTGTTCGATTCGCCCATCAACCTGGGCGGGCACTGCGCCAAGGGCGCCGCGTTGCGCGAGCACGGTCACGGCGAGCACCGCCTGAAGTATCCGATGAAGCTCGTGGGCGGCAAGTACCAGCGCATCAGCTGGGATGTCGCGCTGGAAGAGATTTCGCAGCGCCTGCTGGCGATCCGCAAGGACAGCGGGCCGGACTCCGTGTTCTTTGTCGGCTCGTCGAAGCACAACAACGAACAGGCCCAGCTGCTGCGCAAGTTCGTCTCGTTCTTCGGCACCAACAACTGCGACCACCAGGCCCGCATCTGCCACTCCACCACCGTGGCCGGCGTGGCCAACACGTGGGGCTACGGCGCCATGACGAACAGCTATAACGACATGTCGTTTTCCAAGGCCGTCATGTACATCGGTTCCAACGCGGCCGAGGCGCACCCTGTGTCGATGGTGCACATGATGCATGCCAAGGAAAACGGCTGCAAGATGATCGTCGTCGACCCGCGCTTCACCCGTACCGCGGCGAAAGCCGACCAGTACGTGCGCATCCGTTCCGGCTCCGACATCCCGTACCTGTACGGCATGCTGTATCACATCTTCAAGAACGGCTGGGAAGACAAGGAATACATCCACGACCGCGTGTACGGCATGGAAGCCGTGCGCGAGGAAGTCATGAAATGGACGCCCGAGAAGGTCGAGGAAGCCTGCGGCGTGCCGGAAGCGGAAGTGTTCAAGGCCGCGCAGACGATGGCGCTGAACAAGCCGTCGTCGGTGGTGTGGTGCATGGGCCAGACGCAGCACTCGATCGGCAACGCCATCGTGCGCGCCTCCTGCATCCTGCAGCTCGCGCTGGGCAACGTCGGCAAGTCCGGCGGCGGCACCAACATCTTCCGTGGCCACGACAACGTGCAGGGCGCCACCGACGTGGGCCCGAATCCGGACTCGCTGCCCGGCTACTACGGCCTGGCCACGGGCGCGTGGAAGCACTGGTGCACCGTGTGGGGCGTGGACTACGAGTGGGTCAAGGGCCGCTTCGCCTCGCAGGCGATGATGGAGAAGTCCGGCACCACCGTGTCGCGCTGGGTCGACGCCGTGCTGGAGAAAAACGAGCTGATCGACCAGGACAACAACGTCCGGGCGATGGTGTTCTGGGGCCATGCGCCGAATTCGCAGACGCGCGGCCTGGAAATGAAGAAGGCGCTCGATAAGCTCGATACGCTCGTCGTCATCGACCCGTATCCGTCGGCCACCGCGGCGATGGCCGCGATGACGGTGGACGGCCAGGAGCTCAACCCGAACCGCGCCGTGTACCTGCTGCCGGCCGCCACGCAGTTCGAGACGTCCGGTTCCGTCACGGCGTCGAACCGCTCGATCCAGTGGCGCGAGAAGGTCATCGAGCCGCTGTTCGAATCGCGCACCGACCACATGATCATGTACCAGCTGGCCGAAAAGCTGGGCTTCGCCAAGGAGCTGGTCGCCAAGATCAAGCTGGTGCCGGGCAAGGGCGGCATGCTGGAACCGGAACCGGAATCGATGCTGCGCGAGATCAACCGTGGTACGTGGACGATCGGCTACACGGGCCAGACGCCGGAACGCCTGAAGGCGCACATGCGCAATATGCACAAGTTCGACGTCAAGACGCTGCGCTGCAAGGAAGGGCGCGACGAGGAAACCGGCTACGACCTGACGGGCGATTATTTCGGCCTGCCGTGGCCATGCTTCGGCACCCCGGAGATGAAGCACCCGGGCACGGCCAACCTGTACGACAACAGCCTGCACGTGATGGATGGCGGCGGCAACTTCCGCGCCAACTTCGGCGTGGAGAAGGATGGCGCCAACCTGCTGGCCGAAGACGGCTCGCATTCGGTGGGCGCGGACATCACGACGGGCTATCCGGAGTTCGACCACGTGCTGCTGAAAAAGCTGGGCTGGTGGGACGACCTGACCGAGGACGAGAAGAAAGCGGCCGAGGGCAAGAACTGGAAGACCGACCTGTCCGGCGGCATCCAGCGCGTCTGCATGAAGGTGCACGGCGTGCACCCGTACGGAAACGCCAAGGCGCGCGCCGTCGTCTGGAACTTCCCCGATCCGGTGCCGCTGCACCGCGAGCCGATCTTCGGCACGCGCCCGGACCTGATCGCGAAGTATCCGACGCACGACGACAAGAAGGCGTTCTGGCGCCTGCCGACGCTGTACAAGACGCTGCAGCAGAAGAACGTCGAAGCGGGCCTGGCGGAGAAGTTCCCCATCATCCTGTCGTCCGGCCGCCTGGTCGAGTACGAAGGCGGTGGCGAGGAGACCCGCTCGAACCCGTGGCTGGCCGAACTGCAGCAGGAGAACTTCGTCGAGATCAATCCGCAGGCGGCATCCGCACGCGGCATCCGCAACGGCGAGTACGTGATCGTCTCCACGCCAACCGGCGCGCGCATCAAGGTGCGCGCCCTCGTCACGCAGCGCGTGGCCGCCGACACGGCGTGGATTCCGTTCCACTTCTCCGGCTGGTGGCAGGGCAAGGACATGCTCGAGTTCTACCCGGAAGGGGCCGCACCCGTGGTGCGTGGCGAGGCTGTCAACACGGCCACCACGTACGGCTATGACGCCGTCACCATGATGCAGGAAACGAAGACCACCATCTGCAACATCGAGAAATTTACCGCCTGAGGACCGACATGGCACGCATGAAATTTATTTGCGACACCGAGCGCTGCATCGAATGTAACAGCTGCGCCACGGCGTGCAAGAACGAACACGAAGTACCCTGGGGCGTGAACCGTCGCCGCGTGGTGACGATCAACGACGGCATCATCGGCCAGGAGAAATCCGTGTCGGTGGCGTGCATGCACTGCTCCGACGCGCCCTGCATGGCCGTCTGCCCGGTGGACTGCTTCTACCGCACCGACGAAGGCGTCGTGCTGCACAACAAGGACGCCTGTATCGGCTGCGGCTACTGCTCGTACGCCTGCCCGTTCGGCGCGCCGCAGTTCCCGTCGAACGGCACCTTCGGCCTGCGCGGCAAGATGGACAAGTGCACGTTCTGCGCCGGCGGTCCCGAGGAAAACGGCTCGCAGGAAGAGTTCGAGAAGTATGGCCGCAACCGCCTGTCCGAAGGCAAGCTGCCGGCCTGCGCCGAGATGTGCTCGACCAAGGCCCTACTGGGCGGCGACGGCGACGTCGTGGCCGACATCTTCCGCACCCGCGTCATCACGCGCGGCAAGGGCAGCGAAGTGTGGGGCTGGGGCACCGCCTACGGCAACAAGGCGCAGCAGGACTCCGTGCCGCAGGAGCTGGCCAAATGAGGCGCCTGGTCATCGTGACGGCGGCGCTGCTGCTGGCGGCCTGCGGTGAACTGGACCAGTCCAAGCAGGGCGCCGGCGTGGATCGTGGCGACCGTGCGGCCTACACGGGCGCCCACGGCACCCTTGCCGCCAAGGGCTGGGAAGCGGGCAGCAGCTCGTCGTGGCAGCAGCAGATCCGCCACCGCGGCCAGCTGCAGAACGAGTACAACCGGATCACCCGGTGAACAGGGAGGCAACCATGCAACGATGGCTAGCCATGCTGGCGCTGTGCTGCGCCACGCTGGGTACCGGCAGCGCGCTGGCGCAGCCTGAGGCCGGCGCCAATCAGGCTGCGCCTGCGTCCACACCGGTGCCCGCGCCTGCGCCTGCCTCTGCGGCTGCACCGCAGGTGCAGTCGGTCGACATCCTGAAGCAGGACCAGGCCGAGCGCACGCGCGCGCAGCCGGGTAATGCGGCGCCCGTGTGGCGCGCGGTGAACGCGGGCACGGAGCATTATTCCAGCCTGCCTTACCGCGAAGCCGGGGTGCTGATCCAGCAGAAGGTCCAGTATCCGGGCCAGGCGCACCCCGTCTCGGCGGGCGAGGCCTGGCGCCGCTTCCGCAACGGCCCGCTGCTGCACGTGGGTGGCTGGCTGTTCCTGGCCGCGATCGCCGCCTGCACGGCGCTGTACTTCGTCGCCGGACCGTTGAAGATCAAGGGTCCGTTGACGGGCCGCCTGATCGAGCGCTTCACGCCCGGTGAACGACTGATCCACTGGTCGGTCGCGATCACGTTCGTCATCCTGATGCTGTCGGGCCTGACGATGGCGTTCGGGAAGTTCGTGCTGATGCCGCTGATCGGCCATGGCCTGTTCGGCTGGCTGACCTATGCGCTGAAGACCGTGCACAACTTCGTCGGCCCGCTGTTCGCTGTCTCGCTCGTGTGCATGATCGTCAAGTTCGCGCGCGATAACCTGCCGGCGAAGGCGGACGTCAAGTGGCTGCTGTCGCTGGGCGGTGCCATCGGCGGCAAGCATCCGCACGCGGGCCGCTTCAACGGCGGCGAGAAGATCTGGTTCTGGGGCGGCGTGCTGGCGATGGGCGTGCTGGTGACGGCATCGGGCTTCGTGCTGGACAAGATCGTGCCGGGCCTGGACTACACGCGCCAGCTGATGCAGCTGTCGAACGTCGTGCACCTGGTGGCGGCATCGCTCGTCATGGCCGCGTCGCTGGGCCACATCTACCTGGGCACGGTGGGCATGCAGGGCGCCTATCGGGCCATGCGCGATGGCTACGTGGACGACCAGTGGGCCAAGGAACACCACGACCTGTGGTACGACGACGTGGTGCGGGGCGACGTGCCGCGCGTGCGCTCGCAGGAGACGCCGCCGACCACCGCCACGCCCCGCACTGTTTGAGGAGAGAACGATGAAACGTAGTGTAATCACCGCGCTGCTGCTGGCCGCCGCCGCGCTGGCGCAGGCGAAACTGCCGGCCCAGACGGACGAGCAGAAGGCCGCCGCCGCGGCCGCCAAGGAGAAGGCGGCATGGACGGACAAGGTCGCGGCATTCCAATTGTGCAAGGCCCAGGACCGGGTGGCCGCGTATTATGCGAAACACAGGGCCGACGGCAAGCCCGTGACACCTACGGCTGTGCCGGCATGCACCGATCCGGGCCCGTACGTCGCCCAGGTGGCGGCGCAGGCGCAGGTCGGCGTGGCCGACTCGAAGCCGGTGCCGGCCGCCGGCGCCGTGCAGCCGGGCCCCGCCGTACCGAAGAAATAGCGCTAGCCAAGGAACCGTCGCGATGTCGTACCGCCCCCAGTTGTCGAGCGCCAGCGCCGTGCTGACGCGTGAAGTCGAAGTGCTCGACGAGCGGGGCCGCGCGTCCGTCATCGCGATTCCCGCCGAGCGGCCGCTGACCGTCTACGTCGACAAGCGCGAACTGGTCACGTTGATGACGCTGGGTGGCGCGCCCGAAGCGCTGACCCTGGGCTACCTGCGCAACCAGCGCCTCGTGACGGCGCTGGAGGACATCGTCTCCGTGCAGGTGGACTGGGAAGTCGATGCTGTCGCCGTCACGACCAGGAACGGCATCGCCGGCCTGGCCGAGCGCACGTCGAAGCAGGTGGTCACGACCGGGTGCGGGCAGGGCTCCGTGTTCGGCGGCCTGATGGACGACGTCGACCGCATCGTGCTGCCAACCGCGGCGCGGCTGCCGCAATCCACGCTGTACCGCATTATTGATGCAGTGCGCAATCATCAATCGATCTACAAGCAGGCCGGTTCCGTGCACGGCTGCGCGCTGTTCTCCGCAGCGGGCGAGATGCTCAGTTTTGTCGAGGACGTCGGCCGCCACAATGCGGTGGACGCGATCGCCGGCCAGATGTGGCTGGAGGGTATCGCCGGTGCCGACAAGGTGTTCTATACGACGGGCCGGTTGACGTCCGAAATGGTCATCAAGGGTGCCCAGATGGGCATCCCGTTCCTGCTGTCCCGCTCGGGTACCACGCAGATGGGCCATATGGTGGCCGAACGCATCGGCATGACCTTGCTATCGCGCTGTACGGGCAAGCATTTCCTGTTGCTGACGGGGCAGGAACGGCTGGTATATGAGCCAGGCACCGCTGACGTCGTGCGCTACGCCTGAGCCCGGCTACTATCCGTGGCAGCAAACGCGCCTGGCACCATCCGTGGTTCGCGCCGCCGGGTCGCCTGGATGGGCAACGCCGGACGAAAAAAAAACCCGCCGAAGCGGGTTTCAAGAAGCTAACTCAGCTGAAGATCAGCCCAGTTTGCTGTTGGCTTTGCGGCGAGCCGTGAAAGCCAGCATGCCCAGGCCCAGGCCCAGCATTGCGTAGGTGGTTGGCTCAGGTACTGGCGACACGTTCAGCGTGCCAGCGTACGAACCGCCTTTGCCGCTCAGCAGCGTGTTGCCGCTGACGGTGAAGCCGTAGTTGCCGGCGATCAGGTCAGCTTCTGGGAAGAACTCGATGGCGCCGTCAGCCGTGAAGGTGGTTGCCAGGTTCGTGCGCACGCCGCCGACTTCCGAGAAGAAGGTGATGTCGGTGATGCCGTAGTTGGCCAGGCGGGCAGCGTCGATCTTGGTTTTGCCGGTCACTGCCGTGCCGCTGGCGGTTGCCAGTTCGGAAACGGAGAACAGGAAGGTGTCGTTGAACGAGCCGGCCGTTGCATGGGTCACGCCGAAGGTGGCGTTACCGGCTGCATCGAACGTCAGGACTTCGTCTGCCGCGGCGACGCCGCTGGCCAGCAGGCCGGCGGACAGCAGGAGGGAAGTGGCGACCTTGCTGAACATTGCTTTTTTCATCTGAATTACCTTATTGGTTGTTGGTGGTTGGTCAAACTCGAATCTGGCTCAACTTCGGGCAAATTCCGGATATCCATCGTGACACAAGGTTACCCTTGGTGGCCCGACGTCTTAAAGAAATCATAACATAGCAATGCTAGAGTGCGACGCCTGTTACAATTTTGTATTGATACAGGTGCAAGTTTTTGTTGTAATGCGGAGTAAAGTTCCGTTGTGCAACATCCTGTGATTGCTAGAAGGAACTCAGACTTTCCTATTGTTCATATGGAGTGGGATATCATGCTTGCCGCGCGGACCGTCGTTTTTCTAATAAAAAAGTTAAATTTCTTGCAAGTACTATTTCAACTCCCGCCGGGCGCGCCGCGCTCGTGCAGCGATACACCAATAGTTACATCTGTAGTGCGCCCTCGTCGCTGTCGAGTGGCGTCCGGGCGAAAAAAAACCCGCCGAAGCGGGTTTTGGAAACTGGACCGCGCGTTCGATCAGCCCAGTTTGTTATTGGTCTTGCGGCGAGCCGTAAAGGCCAGCAGGCCGATACCGACGCCGAGCATTGCATAGGTAGCTGGTTCAGGCACAGGTGCCGCCACGTTCAGGGTACCTGCGTACGAGCCACCGGCTGCACCGTTCAGCACGTTGCCGCTGACGGTGAAGCCGTAGTTGCCTGCGGAGAGACCTTCCACCGGATAGAACTCGATACCGCCATCGGTGGTGAAGGACGTTTCCAGGTTCGTACGCACGCCACCCACGTCGGCGAAGAACGTGATGTCGGTGATGCCGTAGTTGGCCAGGCGGGCGCCATCGATATAGGTCTTGCCCACGACCGCAGTACCGCTGATCCACGCCTGCGTGGCTGGGTCGACGGAGAACAGGAACGTGTCCGTGAACGAGCCCATGGCGTCGTGCGTGATGCCGAACGTTGCATTGCCCGCGGAGTCGAAGGTCAGGGTTTCGTCCGCGACCGCAACGCCGGAGGCGAGCAGACCAGCGGACAACAGGAGGGAGCCGGCTACCTTGCTAAAGAACGCTTTCTTCATTTGTATTACCCCTTGATTCGTTTGTTGTTACGAAAGTAGTAGCTTGACGTCAGCGATTGCACACCCAATACTTTTGTAGACTGCAGAAAATATAAGTTTGCGCAACTGCTAACATTGTCAATATAACTCTGCCCGGCGGGTTGATACTTCAGTAATGAATTGTGTTTGTTCACGGCAGGCCACGCCGATCTTCCTGTCCAGGGGCGTCGGAAAAAGATCAGCTAAAGTCAAGGAGTATATTTTTTTCTTTTTCACCAGCATGCGCCGGCGAGCCCGCCGCCCGCCCGGTGCGGGCAGCCGCGCCAGCCCATCTATAATGCGCCGATGGACATCCATTCCGACGACCTGAAAACGTTTGTCGCCGTCGTCGACAGCGGTTCGCTCAGCGCAGCAGCCGTCCATTTGGGACAGACCACGTCCGGCGTCAGCCGCGCCCTGTCGCGCCTGGAGGACAAGCTGCAGACCTCGCTGCTGACGCGCACCACCCGGCGCATGGAGTTGACGGAGGAGGGCCAGCTGTTCCTCGACAAGGCGCGCCACATCCTGGCGGCGATCGAAGAAGTGGAGGAGAGCATCCGCATCCGTCGCCAACGGCCGGCCGGGCGCCTGTGCGTGGACGCGGCCTCACCGTTCATGTTGCACTGCATCGTGCCGCACGTGGCCGAATTTCGTGCCCTGTATCCAGAGATCCGCCTGGAGCTCACCAGCAATGACCGGATCGCGGACCTGATCGAGCACCGTACCGACATCGCCATCCGCATCGGCGCCTTGCACGATTCGACGTTGCATGCGCGCCCGCTGCCGTCCAGCCCCCTGCACGTGCTTGCCAGCCCCACCTACCTGGCGCGCCACGGCACGCCGGCCGATCCGGGCGAGCTGGCGGCGCATACGCTGCTCGGTTTCGTCCAGTACGACCCGGGCAACCTGTGGCCGCTGCGCCATGCCGCGGGCAACACGCTGCAGGTCGTGCCCGCGCTGGCCGCATCGAGTGGCGAGACGTTGCGCCAGCTCGCGCTGGCCGGCCAGGGCATCGCCTGCCTGGCCGACTTCATGACGGGGGCGGACATCGCCACCGGCCGTCTGGTGCCCGTGCTGGCGGCATTCAACAGCGGCTACCGCCAGCAGATCCACGCCGTGTATTACCGCAATACGCAGCTGGCGCAGCGTATCGGCTGCTTCCTCGATTTCCTGCAACAGAAGCTGCCACCACCCCCGTAGGTGCAGTCCCACATGCGCGCCAGCCGAAGCGCCACATGACTTTGTTCGCTGGCGCACGGAGGCCCGGCCTGCGCGACCATAAGATGGAGTTGCGTGATTGATGCGCGATGCAACGAATCATAAGAAGCGAAGCAAAGCCGCTCGTCCGCAGGCAAGCCGGTCGCCTCAAGCGCCGGCACCAGAATTTTCGGCCAGACAGCGCCACGTACTTCGAGGCAGAGCCCCTGGCTTACAACGATTGCACAAGGAGGTCATCATGACGACGCCGCAAACGAATCATCCTTCGAAGGAAATGGTGCGCGAATACCTGGAGCGCAGGACGCAGGACGTGCAGCCGCCGCCCACGCCGGAGGAGATCCGCCGGCAACTGGGCTGGGGCCTCGTCATGTGCGATGAAAAATACGACCCCCGATTCTAACCAGAAGGAGAACAGCATGACCAAACGTATCGGCAACAAGGACATCGCCCAGCACCGCGGCAAGGACGAAAAGAAGCGCCTGCGCGCCTTCAACCTCGCCATGGAGGCCGAGAAGAAGGCCATTGCCGCCGCCAAGTACCGCAATGAAGTGAAGGGTCGTCCGGCGCTGGCCGCCCAGGCCTGATCGCGCACCGCTGCCCCACACAGCCCGCTCCACTGGAGCGGGCTGTTTGCTTTTACGCGCCCGCCGCCGTTCGCCGCCCCCCTCGTCACTCGCCGGTGCCTGACCGCCGTCCGCCGAAAAGGGGTTGGAGACGGGCGGGCGCTGGCGTATCGTTGCCGCATCGTCACGCAACGCCGGAGGGCACCATGCACTGCACCGCATCCCATGCTTCGCACCGCCAGCGCCGCCAGGTGATCTGGGGGCTCACGCTGATCGCGTTCGGCCTCGCCTACCTGCTGCAGCGCGACGACGACACGGCCGTCGCGCGCCTGTGGCTGTACTGGCCCTGGGTCCTGGTGGCGTTCGGCGTCAACAACATGCTGCCGCCCACCGATGGCCGCCGCTTCGTCGACGGCCTGTCGCAGGTGCTGTTCGGCGCGTGGTTCTGGATCACCGTGGAGGGCTGGTGGGGGCTGACCTTCAGCAACAGCTGGCCTCTCCTGATCATCGTCGCCGGGCTGGGCATGGTGCTGCAGCCGCTGGCCAACCGCTATTTCCCGCGTCGTGCGGAGGAGCAGTCATGAAAACGCAATCCAACGGCCAGCACATGGCCGCCCAGGTCGTGGTCGGCCTGGCCGTCATCGTCATCGGCTTCCTGTTCCTGTTCGATAACCTGGGCTGGCTGGACCTGGACATCGGCGTGCAGTTCTGGCCCGTCGTGCTGGTCGGCGCCGGTGTGCTGAAGATCGCCCAGGCCCGCTCCGGGCGCGGTAGTGCGACCGGTGCCATCCTGGTGCTGGCGGGCGTGGTGTTGCTGCTGCGGGCGCTGGGGTGGCTGCACATCGGCTGGAACGTACTGGGTCCCGCGCTGATGATCGGCGGCGGCGCGCTGCTGGTGGTGCGCTCCGCCGGCCGGCGCCACCTGGCGGGGCGGGCGGGCAGCGCCGGCGTGCGCCTGGACAAGGACGGCGACACTGCGACCGAGGACATCGTCAACGTGACGGCCGTGCTGGGCGCCCACCGCCGCCGCATGGCCACGCAGCACTTCCGCGGCGGCGAGATCACCGTCCTGATGGCCGGCTGCGACCTGGACCTGCGCGACGCGTCGCTGGACGGCGTCGCCGTGCTGCACGTGTTCGCACTGATGGGCGGCATCGACATCAAGGTGCCGACCGATTGGACGGTGGAGCTGGAAGGCATGCCCATCCTGGGCGGCTTCGAAGACTCGACGCTGCGCCCGCGCGACACTGGCAAGCGCCTGGTCGTGCGCGGCTACGCCATCATGGGCGGGCTGGACCTGCGCAACTGATGCAGGCACCGCTGTCGAACCGGCGCGGCGCGCTGCTGTACGTGGTCGCCTGGGTGTGCCTGGGCATGGCGCTGGGCGCGGTGTGCGCCGCACTGGCGCCGGCGCGCCTGATCAACGGCCTGCTGTTCGCCCTGCCGACCACGCCGGTGTACGGCATCGCCGCCGGGTTTTCCACCTACTACCTGTGTCGCGCCAATCCGCTCGGGACACGCCCGGCACCGCTGCTGATCGTGATGCTGGCCGCGGCGGCGATCGTGGCCGGCTTCATGTGGCTGGCGGTGCTGCTGGGGTGGAACGAGTTGTGCCGGGGTCTGGGCGTGCCTTGGGCGGGGATAACGGTCCGCACCGAGCTGTCGGCACTGCTGTTCGCCCTGGGGGTGCTGCTGTATGGCCTGCTGGCCGCGATCAACTACCTGGCCATCGAGGCGGGGCGGGCCCGCAGCGCGGAGCGGCGCGCCCTGGAGGCGCGGGTGGCGGCGCAGGAAGCGGAACTGCGCATGCTGCGCACGCAGATCGACCCGCACTTCCTGTTCAACAGCCTCAACTCCATCAGCGCGCTGACATCGCAGGATCCGCCAGCGGCGCGCGAGATGACACTGCAGCTGGCCAGCTTCTGCCGGCACAGCCTGGGGCTGGCGGACCAGGACCGGGTGACCCTGGAGCAGGAGATGACGCTGGTCCGGCACTTCCTCGCCATCGAGAAGGTGCGCTTTGGTGCCCGCCTCGTGACGGAGGAGGCGCTGGAGAAGGGCGCCCTGGCATGCCTGGTGCCGCCGATGATCATCCAGCCGCTGGTGGAGAACGCAGTCAAGCACGGCATCGGCCAGTTGCCCGAAGGCGGGTTGCTGCTGGTGGCTGCCTGGCGCGAGGGCAGCGGGGCGGGCATGCGGCTGCGTATCGCCGTCAGCAATGCCGTCGACACGGAAGGCCAGGGCGGCGGTGCCGGCGGCATCGGCCTTGCCAACGTGCGCCAGCGCCTGGCGTGCGCCTATCCGAACGCGGCCACGCTGGCATGGAAGCGCGAGGACGGCACCTTCAGCGTCGAGATCGCGCTGCCCGCGCAAACCAGGGAGAGCTGACATGACCGCCACCATCCGCACCGTCATCGTCGACGACGAGCCGCTGGCGCGCGCCCTCGTGCGCGAATACCTGGCCGCGCATGCCGACGTCGCCGTCGTGGCCGAATGCGGCAACGGCTTCGAGGCGGTCAAGGCCATCGCCGAACTGGCGCCGGACCTCGTCGTGCTCGATATCCAGATGCCGAAACTGGACGGCTTCGAGGTCGTCGAACTGGTGGGCGCGCGCAGCGGCACGCGCTTCATCTTCGCCACCGCGTTCGACCAGTACGCGATCCGCGCGTTCGAGGTGCGCGCGCTGGACTACCTGTTGAAACCCTTCAGCCAGCAGCGCTTCGACCAGGCGCTGGACAATGTGCGCGGCGCACTGGCCGCGTCGACCGTTGCGCCGGCGCCGGCGCCGTCGTTGCAGGGGCTGGGCCGCGCCAGCGCACCCGCGCAGCCGCTCGCGCGCGTGCCGATCCGGGATGGCACCAGGGTGCATGTGGTCCCTTGCGATGCGATCGATTGCGTGCAGGCGCAGGACGACTATGTCGAGATCCGTGCCGGCGGCAAGGCGTGGCTGAAGAACCAGGCGCTGTCGGACCTGGAGGCGCAGATGGACCCGCGCCGCTTCCTGCGCGTGCACCGCTCCTGGCTGGTCAACATCGAGGCCGTCAGCCGCATCGAGCAGGCCACGCGCGACAGCCACGTGGCGGTGCTGCGCGACGGCAGCCGCGTGCCGGTCAGCCGCGGCGGCTACCAGAAGCTGCGCGCCGCACTCAGCTGACGGCCGGGCCGATGCGCCACCAGAGCGGCAGCAGGGCCCGGATCTCGGGCCGGCCGAAGCGGTCGTCGATCAGGTGCACGGTGCCGCGGTCGCTGGTCGTGCGGATCACGCGGCCGGCCGCCTGCACGACCTTCTGCAGGCCCGGATACAGGTAGGTGTAGTCGTAGCCGGCGCCGAATACCGCATCCATGCGCCGGCGGATGCCTTCGTTGACGGGATTGAGCTGGGGCAGGCCCAGCGTCGCGATGAAGGCGCCGATCAGGCGCGCGCCCGGCAGGTCGATGCCTTCGCCGAACGCGCCGCCCAGCACGGCAAAGCCGATGCCGCGCCCGTCGGCCTTGAAGCGGGCCAGGAACGCGTCGCGCGCGCCTTCGTCCATGCCGCGCGCCTGGCGCCACACCGGCACGTCCGGGTAGCGCGCCGCGAACAGGTCGGCCGCCTTGTCCATGTAATCGAAGCTGCTGAAGAACGCCAGGTAGTTGCCGGGCTGGCGTTCGTACTGCGCGCCCATCAGCGTCGCGATGGGCGCCAGCGAGCGGTCGCGGTGCTGCCAGCGGGTGGAGATGTGGTCCGCCACGTGCACCGCCAGCTGGTCGGCTTCGAACGGCGAGGCGACATCCACCCATGCGGTGTCCGCCGGCATCCCCAGCGTGTCGGCGTAATAGTTCCAAGGGCTGAGGGTGGCCGAGAACAGCGCCACCGAACGGGCCGCGGCGAAGCGCGGCTGCAGGAACGGGGCCGGCACGATATTGCGCAGGCACAGCGTGGAGCCGCGCTTGCCTGCCCGCGACGTCGTCAGGGTCACGTCGAACAGCGAATGGTCGCCGAAGCTTTCCGCCAGCCGGGCGAAGTGCAGGCCGTGGAAGTAGAAGTCCAGCACGTCCGCATCGAACCAGGCGGGATTCTCGGCCAGGTAGTCGCCGATGGCCGTCGTCGCCGTCTGCAGCGCGCCCATGAATTTTTCCGGCAGCGCATCGAGCGCGCGGTAATCTTCGTCCTGTTCCTTCTCCAGCGCGAGCCACTGGCGGTGCACCCGGTCCAGCGGCTTCGCCAGCGCCGCCGGCGCCGTCTTCCTGAGCGCGCGCAGCGTGCCGTGTTCCAGTTCGGCCGAATACATGGCGCGGGCACGCGCCACCATGTTGTGCGCCTCGTCCACCAGCACGGCCACGCGCCAGTCGTTCATCGTCGTCAGCGCATGCAGCTGCGCGGAAAAGTCGAAGTAGTAGTTGTAGTCGCCCACGATCACGTCGGCCCAGCGCGCCAGCTCGCTTTGCAGGTAATACGGGCAGACGTCGTGCGCCAGCGCGGCCGTGCGCACCGAGGCCCGGTCCAGCAGCGGCAGCTCCAGCGCGGCCGCGCGGGCGGCGGGCAGGCGGTCGTAGAAGCCCCGGGCCAGCGGACAGGCTTCGCCGTGGCATGCCTTGTCGGGATGTTCGCAGGCGCGGCTCTTCGCCGTCAGTTCCAGCGTGCGCAGCGGCAGCAGCGGCGCGCTGTCGCGCAGGCGGGTCACGGCATCGAGCGCCATCTGCCGGCCGGACGTCTTCGCGGCCAGGAAGAAGATCTTGTCGAGGCCATGCTGCGGCGCCGCCTTCAGGAGCGGAAACAGGCTGCCGATGCTCTTGCCGATGCCTGTCGGCGCCTGTGCCAGCAGCGCGCAGGCGCGGCTGCTGGCCTTGAACATGGCCTCCGCCAGTTCGCGCTGGCCGGGCCGGAACGACGGGTGCGGAAACGACAGCGCCGCCAGTTGCGCGTCGCGCGCGCCGCGGTGCGCCAGCTCCTGTTCGGCCCAGCCGACGAAGGCGGCGCACTGCGCCTCGAACACGGTGCGCAGCGCCGCCGCGTCGTGCTGTTCGGCCAGCACGGTTTCCTTCTGGCTGCCGATGTCGAAGTAGACGAGCGCCAGGCGCACGGAGTCCAGCCCGCGCATGGCGCACAGCAGGTGGCCGTACACCTTCAGCTGGGCCCAGTGCAGCGCGCGGTGGTTGGCCGGCATGCGCGCCAGGTCGCCCCGGTAGGTCTTGACCTCCTCGAGCTGGTTGGTGCGCGGGTCGTAGCCGTCGGCGCGGCCGCGCACCTGCAGCGGGCCCCAGTGGCCGGACAGGGCGAGCTCGCGCTCGTAGCCGTCGTCGCGCCGGGCGCTGACCACCGCGTGACCGGCGATCCCCTCCTGCGCCGTGGGCGACGGCGTGAAGCGCAGGTCCAGGTCGCCCGCCTTGGCCGTGAACTCGCACAGCGCACGCACGGCCACGGTATAGCGCGCAGGCGTTGCCACTACGCCTGCCATTGCAGGTAGCACACCGTCACCGGCATGCGGTGCTGGGCACAGTAGTCGATCCAGCGCAACTGGTTGTCCTGCAGCCGGTCGCCCGGCCCCTTCACCTCGATCATCTGGTAGCGCTTTTCCTGCGGCCAGAAGCGGATCAGGTCCGGGAAGCCCGTGCGGTTCTCCTTGATGTCGGCCAGGATGCGCTGGAACGACACCTTCAGGTGCTCGGCCGGGATGCAGTCCAGCGCCAGTTCCAGCAGCGTGTCGTCCAGGCCGTCCCAGTAGACGAACGGCGACGAGATGCCGTGCTTGGCCGCGCGGTTGGCCCGGATCGCCGCGCGCCAGCTGCCGTCTTCCAGCCGGGCGAGGCAGGCGGCGAAACGGTCCGCGCGGCGGTGCTGGAAGTCGGCGCTGTGCAGGTCGGCCGGGCCATGGTGGAACGGGTGGAAGAAGGCGCCCGGCACGGCGGCGAAGATGGCTTCCCAGCACAGCAGGCCGAACAGGGAGTTGATCAGCGTGTTCTCGACGTAGAACACGGGCGCCCCGTCCTGCGCCAGGTGGTCGCGCACGACTCCTTCGACCCACCAGCCCGGCGTAGGCAGGGGCAGGGTCAGGTCGAGCCGGTCGATGGCGGGGCGCTTGCGCGGCGCCCCGCCCGGATGGCCCAGCCGGCGCGCCAGGCGCGGTCCGATGCGCAGCAATTGCTGGCGTTCCGCCTCGCTTTCGGGCGCGGCGCCGGCACGCGCCAGCAACTCCCAGGCGGGACCGTACTGTTCGTCCTTTTCCAGCACGCGGATCGTGCGCGCGCGGGCGCCGGGCCAGGTGCAGTCGGCATAGACCGCCAGGGCGCCGGGCCAGTCGCGCAGCTTTTCCAGCTGCTGGCCCATCTGGAACAGCAGCTTGTGGCGGCGCCCGCGCAGCCATTCGTTGTCGCTGCTGGCCGGCGGCACGTCCGCCAGCACCGCCAGCGGATCGTCGCCCGCCGCGAAGCGCTCCCGGCATGCATGCAGCAGCAGGTAGTCGTCGATGTCGCGGCGCGTACGGAACGCCCGCGCGGCCGGGCCGAAGTCCACTTTCTCGAAGCGGTACACGCCCAGGTCGGACAGCACGAATTCGGTCCAGTCCTGGTGGTAGTTGCCGAAGAAGATCAGGCGCAAGCGGTCGCACAGCGGCTTGGCCAGCACGCGGTAGACGGCGTCCTGCCCGGCGGGCCACCAGGCCGAGAACGGACGCGTGCCATCGTGTGCTTGCCGCAACGCCGCCAGCTGGTCGGCCTTGCGCGCCGCCCGCAACGCGCCTTCCAGGGCGAACACCTGGCACAGCTCGGGTTTCTGCAGCAGGTCGAACAGCTCGTCCAGCGTCAGCGCGGGATCGGCATCGATCCAGCCCAATTGCGCCAGCGGTGCGGCGGCGGCGCGGCTGCAGCCGATTTCATCGTACGCCAGCTTGCTGGCCCGGAACAGCAGGCCCTTGCGCATGACCATGCGGACAAACAGCGCCCGGGCGTTCTGCGGCAGGGTGGGGAAGATGTCGATGAAGGCGCGCTCGTCCTCGCCCAGCAGGTCGCCATAGCGCTCGCCGATCCACGCCAGTACCTGGTGGAAATTGTCGAGATAGTAAAAGGGGTTTTCCAGGACGGGTTTCATCGGAACTGCGCATCGGAACTGCGGCGGTGCGATGGCTGGCATCGCATGACTGTATTTATATACAGTTTATCGCTTTCGAAGCCGCTTGCCCAGCGCTTTTCCGCCGACCGTCCCTGCAAGGGGCCGGCCTCCGATAGCGGGGACAGGCACGGTGCGAGCATGCTCGCGCCGTGCCTGTCTCCTCGGGTCTAGTGCTGAGCGATCAGAAACCCAAGAGGACAGGTACCCGTCGCAGGGCTGGAGGCCCTGAGACAGGTGCCTGTCCCCGGCGCTTCATGCGTCGCCGCGGCTTAGTGCTTGGTCTGCTCGGCCGCCTTCTGGTCGGCCAGCGCGGCGGCCTTGGCCAGCTGCTCCTCGAACGCGGCGACAGCCTGGCGGGTGGCGGTCGTCACCTGCTCGTAGCCCTTGAAGGCATTGTCGATGGCGGCCTTGACGATCTCCACGGCGTTCTCCGAGCCTGGTCGCACGTTCTTCGTCACGTCGTAGATCAGCGCCGACAGGCTGCTCTTGGCTTCGGCCAGGTGGGCATCGGCGGCGCGGGTGAATTCGTTGTGGATGTCGGCAATGATCTGGCTCAGTTGCTGGTTGTAGCCGACGATATTGGTCAGGTTGTGCATTTTCGCGCTGGCCGCCGCCATCGCGGCCTTTGGATCGCTCGCCTGGCTCACCTCGCGGCCCGTGGCCAGGCTGTTCTCGATGCCGTTGCGGGCCGTGTTCATGTTCAGCTGCACGACCTGCTCGAGGCCCTGGACCGCCTTGTTGGTCAACGTATTGAACGTCTCCAGCTGGAATTCGAACAACGCTTTGGTGGCCTGGGCAAACTGCTCTGGATTCTGAAACATGTGTCTTCCTCCAAAAAGTGTGGCTCCGAGGGCCGACGTCACCCTCGCGCGGGTTGCTGCGACTGGATTATCGCCAAATCTATTATCGCCGAGTCTATTATTGCCGAGTCATTATCTGGTACGGAACGGTTTCTCGCAACGGGCATCGCGATAGGGACCCAGCAGCTTGCGCCAGCCCGGTCCCAGCGGCGTCTGCGCGCACACCTTGTGGCCGGTCGTGACGCTTTCCCACAGCCACCATGGCGCGGGCGCCGCCCTGCTCGGCAAGCACAGCAGGATCAGCGTGCACGACACGACGGCAAGGGCAGGGCGGAGCGGGATCATGGCGGCGCGATGGCGGGCAAGGTGAGGGTGAACGTGGTGCCGAGCCCGGGTGTGCTGTACAGGGCAATGCGACCGCCGAGCACGCCCGTCACGATATTGTGCGTCACGTGCAGGCCGAGGCCGGCAGCGCCGGCGCCAGGACGGGTGGTGAAGAAGGGATCATACACCTTGTCCACGTGCTCCGGCGCGATGCCCGCGCCATCGTCGCCCACGGACAGCGCGACGATGCCGTCGTCCAGGGCGCGCGCCGCGATGGTGACGGTACCGTCGGCGCGGCCGGCGAGGCCATGCACGACGGCGTTCTCGAACAGGGCCGACAGGGCCTGGCCCAGCGGGCCCGGGTAGCTGTCCATGACCAGGTCGGGCGCGATCTCCTGCCGCACGGTGGGGCGCGGCTGCGGCGTGGCGGCCAGCAGCGGCAGCACCAGCTCGGCGATGAATTCGTCGAGCCGGAAGCGGCGCCGCTGCGAGCTGGCCGTATCGATGGCGACCTGCTTGAAGCTGGCGATCAGGCGCCCGGCGCGCGTCAGGTTGCGCACGATGACGCCGTCCGCTTCCCCCGCCGTCTCCAGGTACTGCTCCAGGTCAGTGCGGCGCAGGCCCGCGTGCAGCCGGCTCCTGAGCGTGGCCAGGTGCTCGCTCATCGTGCTGGCGACCGTCAGGCTGTTGCCGATGGGCGTGTTCAGCTCGTGCGCGACACCCGCCACGAGCGCGCCCAGGGCGGCCAGCTTGTCGCGCCGGACCAGTTCGTCCTGGGTCAGGCGCAGGTTGTCCAGGGCCGCCGCCAGGCTGGCGCTGGCCTGTTCGGCTTGTTCCTTTGCGCGCCGCAGTTCGGCCGTGCGTGCCATCACCAGCTCCTCCAGGTGGTCGCGGTGGCGCGCCAGTTCCGCCTCGCGCCGGGTGCGTTCGATGGCGATGCCGGCCAGGTGTACGGCGACCCGGATCAGCCGCTCATCCTCCGTGCGGGGCTGGCGCGGGTCGCGGTAGTAGATCGCGAAGGAACCCAGCACCGTGCTGGCATCGCCGAGGATCGGCATGGCCCAGCAGGCCCGCAGGCCATGGCGCAGCGCGAGTTCGCGGTAGTTTTCCCACAGTGGGTCGCGCGCGATGTCGGCTGCGATGACGCTCTCGCGCAGGAACATGGCCGTGCCGCAGGAACCGACGCGGGGGCCGATCGGGATGCCGTCCAGGGCCTGCAGATAGGCCGGGGGCAGGCTGGGCGCGGCGCCGGAGCGCACGGTCTTGCCGTCCTCGTCCAGCAGCTGGATCGTGCAGACGACGCCCGGCGCCTGCGCTTCCATCAGCACCAGCAGCTTGTTCAGGGTCTCCGTCAGCGGCGCGCCGCGCGCCACCATTTCCAGCAGGGCGTTCTGGCCGGCGCGCAACGCTTCGGCCAGGCGCTGGCCAGTGACGTCGACGAGGCGCATGTGCAGCAGGCGCATGTCGTCCTTGTCCAGCATGACAAGGCGGATCTCGCAATCCACCGCGCGTCCGCTGCTGTGCTGGAACGTCATCGGGAACACGCGCACTTCGCCGCCCAGCACCTTGTGCAGCAGCGTGTCGATGGCCTCGCGCGACGGCGTGCCGTCCGGCTGGGCCGGCGGGCACAGGTCCGTCATGCGCAGCCGCATCAGTTCCCCGCTGGAGCGGCCGAACAGCCGTTCGGCGTTGCGGTTGACGTCGACCGGCGTGCCGCGCGCGGCGTCGAACAGCAGGATGGCATCGGGCGAGCCGGCCAGCAGCGTGTGGTAGTTGACCTCCAGCGTCTTCATGTCGAGCGTGGTCGCGCGCGGCACCTCGGGCCAGGCATGGCGTACCGTCAGTTCGATCTGGATCTTCTCCACGATCTCCTCGGGCGCGCACGGCAGCCGCAGGTAACCGGCCGCGCCGGCCTCCAGCGCCCGTTCGCGTTCCTCCTCGGAGGGCGCCGCCGACAGCACCAGCACGGGCAGCTGGCACCCCGGTGCCGCGTGCACCAGGCGCGGCAGCAATTCCAGCCGGGCGCTGCCGGCAAGCGCCACGTCGAGCAGCACCATCGCGACGCCATTGTCGGCGATTGCCGCCAGCGCCGCGTCGCCCCGGTTGACGACCTGGACGCCGAACTCCAGGCGCGCCAGCAGCTGCGCCAGCGCCGCTTGGTCGGCCGCGCTGACGATCAGGATGGTGTGCAGGGTGTCGGGAAGGTTCAACTGCGTCATGGGACGTTCGCTCGTTGCCGATGGGTTCAGTGTAGACCATCGGCGGCGGGGTCGCGGCGCGGTTGCTTGCGGGAAGGGGGAGCGGGAGCGGGGAGAAGGCATAGCGCCAAAGAAAAGGCGCTGTGCCCCGGTCGCAGTGAAGTAGCCCATCGGTAATTAGATGACGTCGAGCATCAGCGCTACGCGCAGGAAATGCTGCGGCAGCGCAACCCGGCCGGCGTCCAGCACGTGCCGCCAGCCCAGGTAGTTGGGCAGGTAGCGGCTGGCGACACCTAGGAAGTGCCGCAGCCAGCCCTTGAAGCGGCTATGGTGGCTGTTGACGGTATGTACGTGGATGAGGCCGTCCACACGGATGCCGGCACGCGGGTTCACTGTCCCATGCGCGATGCCGGCCGTGGTGGCGAACGCTTTATAAGCGACCGCGCTGTCGGTCGCCAGCAGGATGCCCGGCGCCAGCACGGGCGGCAGGCAATCATGCAACTGCTGCGCCGTTACCGGCCCTCGCCCCGGCACGAAGTCGCATACCTTGCCGTTACGGTTACAGGCAACCAGGATGCAATCGTGGTCCTTGCCCGGCCCCCGATGGCTGGCGCTGCCGCCGCGCCGGCGTGCCGGACGGGTCAGGTGGCGCGAGCCTTTCTGCGATTCCAGCAAATACGTTTCGTCCGCCTCCACGATGCCATCGAGCGGCAGTGCCCTGGCGTCCTTGGCCATCGCCAGGAAGCGGTGGCGCCAGCGGAAGCTGGTGTTGCGGTGTATGCCGATCGACTTGGCTGCGCCGCGTACCGTCATCGAGTGCAGCATGCACTGCAGGAACGGCAGCCATTTCTCGCGCAATCGGATGAATGCCAGAGGCGTTTTCGTCAGGACATTGAAGCTGGCGCCACACTGGCGACACCGGTAGCGCTGCAAGCCTCGGTAGACGCCGTGGCGATAGAGCCGGTCGCCCTCGCAATGCGGGCAGTGGCGTAGTTTATTGCCGGCTTCCGCGAGGATCGCCAGGCACTCGGCCAGCGACGAACAGCGATCGAAGATGTTCCGGAGTTCATCGGCCTGCTTGCCGGTCAACTGCGTCAACCATTGCAGTACCTGGACCTGTGCGGCTTCGAATTGCTGCGCTTCCATGGTTCCTCCCCAAGCGTGATCTGCCTGATGAGTAAGAGCGCGGCCGTGCCGGGAAGTTCATTACGACCGGGGCACAGCGCCAAAGAAAAACGCCGCCGACCATGACAGTCGGCGGCGTTCTTCAGCGTATCCGGTAGAGTGGTGCCCACGGAGGGACTCGAACCCCCACACCTTGCGGCACATGGACCTGAACCATGCGCGTCTACCAATTCCGCCACGTGGGCACTGGTACTTCTCAATGCATCGAACCGTTCGTAAAACAAGACTTGGTGCCCACGGAGGGACTCGAACCCCCACACCTTGCGGCACATGGACCTGAACCATGCGCGTCTACCAATTCCGCCACGTGGGCCTTGTTCTACTGCTGTTTCGCTGCTTCGTTGCGGTGTTCAGCAACAGAAGGCACGCATCTTAAAGGACGAAACGGGATCGGTCAATGGTCATTTTGTGCTTTTGCGAAATAACCCGCGCCGCTGGCCCACCAGCAACAGGCCCCCGGCCAGCATCGCGGCCGTGCCCGGCTCCGGGACGGCCGGCACGTCCCAGCCGATGACGTCCATCGCCACCAGGTCGTTCTGCGTGATGTCGAGCAGCTCGCCCAAGCCGGCGGTCGGGTCCATCAGGCCGATGAACAGGTCATCCCTCCAGTGGCTGGCCTGGCGGCCGTCACCATGCACGATGCCCGTGGAGAAGGGCGCCACCGCTGTCAGGCCGCCGTCCAGCGACAGGTATTTCGCGCGCTCGTCGGCAGTCCAGTCGGGAACGCCGGCCGCATGGCTCTGCATGGAGTAGCGGAACAGGTCCAGGCCGGATACATAGGTGAATGCGCTGTCGTCGAAGAAGTCCGGTGCGCTCGAGTTGAAGTCCAAGACGTCGACGCCACTGATGAAGCCCAGCGAGTGACCGATTTCGTGCGCGGCCACGCCCACGAAATCGAATGCGTCGGCGCTGATGCCGTCGTGCGGGTCGAAGTCGAACTGATAATGGCTGCTGAACTGGATGAAGCCGTCGCACGGGCCGAGGCAGCCCGTCAGCGTCTGCCGCGCAGGTGCCAGGCCCAGCGCCTTTGCTTGCGCCGTGGCGATGCGCACGACGGCATTGTTGGCATCGCCGTCGTGGTCGACGAACGGCGTTGCGCTGCCGGGGCCGCTTGGGCTGTTGGCCGTGCGGTTCAACAGCATGCCGAAGGTGCTGCCACCGGCAAGGCTGCCGACGGCCCGGGTGTCGTAATCCGACGCGACATCGGCGGCCAGCGCCGTGCGGAACGTGTCGTAGCTGTACAGTTGCTGGGCGGAGCGGGCCTGGCCCAGGATGCCGGGATCGAGCGGGTTGAAGCCGACGGTGAGGTGGATCGTCACGTCGTCGTCCAGGAGGGCCGACCAGCGCGCGGCCGCGTCGGTGAAGCCTTGCTGTGCCTGCAACGGGGTGCCGGCGATGAAGGAGAAAGCGAACGTTGGCGCGGCGGCGGCCCCTCCGGTCGCGGCCGCCAGCGTGAGGGCGGAAAGCAAGGTTTTCATGGCGGACTCCCGTAGTGGTTTGGACGGGAGGGCTGTACGCAAAAAGCGTGCACAACTGTCGAGCCGCTGGGGAAATGGGCCGCCAGCGCATCCGCATGCAGTGCCGCGGGGTGGCATATGTCAGGAAGTCCGACGCCAGGAAGGGTCCAGAACGAAAAACGCAGCAAACCTGGAAGATTTGCTGCGTTCTCTGCGGGCGATCCGCGTATCCGGTAGAGTGGTGCCCACGGAGGGACTCGAACCCCCACACCTTGCGGCACATGGACCTGAACCATGCGCGTCTACCAATTCCGCCACGTGGGCACTGATGCTGCTGTACTGCCAATAAATAAAACCAACTACAACCTGCGACTACTGCGGTAGAGTGGTGCCCACGGAGGGACTCGAACCCCCACACCTCGCGGCACATGGACCTGAACCATGCGCGTCTACCAATTCCGCCACGTGGGCACTGCGTGCTGCCTTACTGCTGCTGCGATTATAGTGCGCTGGAGAGTTTTGCGCCAGATGAACTTTCATTCCACACTGCACATCCGCTCCGTTCTGCACTCCCGCATCGCTGCGAGAGCCGAGATTATAGAGCAATGTTTTCAAAAGTCAAAGGAACAAAAATGAGGACAATATGCGCGGCATCGGCCGCGCCCTCCACGTCACGATTGGGCGCTCGTTAGGTAAACCGACGGACCTCTTGTACACTACCACTGACCATTCACCAAACGAACCTCACAATAAGATCAAAGAAGAAGTTTTGAACCAGACTACCCATATCATTCCCAGCCGCGAGGACATCCTCGCACTCTTTCGCAGCGCCAATGCGCCGCTCGACCTGCGCACGGTCGCCATGTCCCTGGATGTCCAGGCCGAATCGCATGCGGTGCTGACGCGGCGCCTGTCCGCGATGGAGCGCGATGGCCAGATCCGTTCGGACAGCAGCGGCTTCTACGTACTGGCGGATCATTCCGGCTTCGTGGCCGGCCGGGTCAGCGCGCACCGCGACGGCTTCGGCTTCGTCATTCCGGACGAACCGGGCGACGACCTGTTCCTGACCGAGCGCGAGATGCAGAAAGTGCTGCATGGCGACAAGGTACTGGCAAAAGTCACGGGCTTTGACCGGCGCGGCCGTCCCGAGGGGACGATCGTGGAGGTGGTCGAGCGCGGCAACACGCACATCATCGGCCGCCTGATCAAGGACAACGGCGTCTGGATCGTGGCGCCGGAAGACAAGCGCATCGGCCAGGACATCTTGCTGGCCGGCTCGCCGGGCAAGGCCAAGAGCGGCCAGATCGTCAGTGTCGAACTGACGGAGCAGCCTGGCCGCTTCAAGCAGCCAGTCGGCCGCATCGTCGAAGTCCTGGGCGACATGGACGACCCGGGCATGGAAATCGAAATCGCCGTGCGCAAGTTCGGCGTGCCGCACGTGTTCTCGGATGCGGCCGTCAAGCAGGCCGGCAAGCTGCCCGACATCGTGCGCGAGTCCGATTGGGGCGAGCGCGTCGACCTGCGCGACGTGCCGCTGGTGACGATCGACGGCGAGGATGCGCGCGACTTCGACGACGCGGTGTACTGCGAACCCGTCAAGATCGGCCGCACCAAGGGCTACCGCCTGATCGTCGCGATCGCGGACGTCAGCCACTATGTCAAGCCGAACGACGCGCTGGACGTCGATGCGCTCGAGCGCAGCACGTCCGTGTACTTCCCGCGCCGGGTGATCCCGATGCTGCCGGAGAAGCTGTCGAACGGCCTGTGCTCGCTGAACCCGGCCGTCGACCGCCTGACCCTCGTGTGCGATGCCGTCATCACGGCCGCCGGCGAGATCAAGGCCTACCAGTTCTACCCGGCCGTGATCCACTCGGCCGCGCGCATGACCTACACGGAAGTGGCCGCGATCCTGGGCAATACCAAGGGCCCGGAAGCGGCGAAGAAGCCGTACATCGTGCCGCACCTGCAGAACCTGTACGACGTCTATCACGCGCTCCTGAAGGCGCGCCTGGAACGGGGCGCGATCGACTTCGAGACAACCGAGACGTACATCGTCTGCAACCCGGCCGGCAAGATCGAGAAGATCGTGCCCCGCTCGCGCAACGATGCGCACAAGCTGATCGAGGAATGCATGCTGGCGGCGAACGTCTGCGCCGCCGACCTGCTGCTGCGCCACAAGCATCCCGGCACGTACCGCATCCACGCGGCGCCGACCAAGGAAAAGCTGACGCAGGTGCGCGAGTTCCTGAAGCAGGTGGGCCTGTCGCTGGGCGGTGGCGATACGCCGGCCGCGCGCGACTATGCGGAGCTGATGAAGAAGGTCAAGGAACGGCCCGATGCGAACCTGCTGCAGACGATGCTGCTGCGTTCGATGCAGCAGGCTGTCTACAGCCCGGACAACATCGGCCACTTCGGCCTGGCGTACGAGGCATATGCCCACTTCACCAGCCCGATCCGCCGTTATCCCGACCTGCTGACGCACCGCGCCATCAAGGCCATCCTGCAAGGGAGGAAGTACGACCCGAAGGTGGCCGACAAGAGCGTGCTGAACACGACGATCTCGAACGCGACGCGGCGCCAGCAGCTGAAGGACAAGGCCGAGGGCAAGGAACCGAAGCAGGCGCGCGACCTGACCGTGTGGGACGCGCTGGGCGTGCACTGCTCGGCCAACGAGCGCCGTGCCGACGAGGCCTCGCGCGACGTCGAGGCCTGGCTGAAGTGCTACTTCATGCAGGACAAGCTGGGCGAGGAATTCACCGGCATCATCACGGGCGTGACCACGTTCGGCATTTTCGTGCAGCTGGACCAGCTGTTCGTCGAGGGCCTGGTGCACATCACGGACCTGGGCGCGGACTACTTCCAGTATGACGACGCCCGCCACGAGCTGCGCGGCGAACGCACCGGCAAGCGCTACCAGCTGACCGACCGCGTCAGCGTGCAGGTCGTGCGCGTCGACCTGGAGTCGCGCAAGATCGACCTGCGCCTGGCCGACAGCGAAACGGCCGGCATGGGCGCGGCGCCGCCGCCGTCGAAGAAAGGGCGTGGCCGTGCCACGTTCGACGACGAAGTGGCGGAACAGGAAGTCGCGCCCCGGCGCGGCAAGGGCCGCGGCGGCCGCGGCGACAAGCCGGGCAAGGCCGAGGCGTCCGGGCCCTCGATCACGGTGCGCTATCCGGCGCCCGCCGAGGCCGATGCGCCACCGCCGCGCAAGGCCAGGACCGCCGGCGGTGCCGATGCCAAGCGCGGCAAGCCCGCGGCGGCGGCGGCCCCCCGGTCGAAACCGGCCACCAAGGGCAAGAAGAAGCGATGATGTAATATGTCGTCCGGCGCCGCGGTCCTCCCGCGGCGCTTCGCTTCCGGCCTGCCGGGCCCACACTTTGCACAACAGCTCCACAGAAGAACCAGCACCATGTCCAAGAACAAAATGATTTTCGGCTTCCATGCCGTGACCTCGCGCCTGCGCCACGAAGCCTCGTCCGTGGAGGAGATCTTCGTCGACGCGGCGCGCGACGACCGCCGCATGAAGGACCTGATCACCAATGCCCGCGCGATGGGCGTGCGCGTGATGCCCGTCGATTCGGCCCGCCTCGACAAGATCGTCGGCACCCGTCGCCACCAGGGCGTCATCGCATTCGCGTCGCAACTGGCGCTGGCGCGCAACCTGGACGAGCTGCTGGACGCCATCGATGGCCCGCCGCTGCTGCTGGTGCTGGACGGGATCACCGATCCGCACAACCTGGGCGCCTGCCTGCGTGTGGCCGACGGCGTCGGTGCCCATGCGGTGATCGTGCCGAAGGACCGTGCCGTGGGCCTGAACGCCACGGCGGCCAAGGTGGCCAGCGGCGCCGCCGAGACGGTCCCGTACATCACCGTGACGAACCTGGCGCGCACGCTGCGCGAGCTGAAGGAGCGCGACATCTGGCTGATCGGCACCTCCGACGACGGCGAGAAGGGCCTGTACGACGCCGACTTCACTGGCCCGACGGCGCTCGTGATGGGCTCGGAAGGCGAGGGCATGCGCCGCCTGACGCGCGAGACGTGCGACGTGCTGGTCAACATCCCGATGTTCGGCTCGGTCGAGAGCCTGAACGTCTCGGTGGCGTCCGGCGTGTGCCTGTACGAGGCGCGCCGGCAGCGCATGGCCCGCGAAGGCTGATGCATTGGGGTCTGTCCCTGCGGGACTGACCCCGAAGTTTGCAAGAGGTACCAATACCGCCAGCAGCCCCAACATTTCGGGGTCAGTCCCTTGCAGTGACAGACCCCATGCCGACATCGCCGCCATGTTCCACCACCTGCGCCAGGACATCCGCGCCATCATCGAGCGCGACCCCGCCGCCCGCAACGCATGGGAGGTGCTGACCTGCTATCCCGGCCTGCATGCGATCGTGGCGCACCGCTGGGCGCACTGGTGCTGGCTGCATGGGATGAAGTGGCTGGGCCGCTTCATCGGCTACCTGGCGCGCATCGTCACCGGCATCGAGATCCATCCCGGCGCGGTCATCGGCCGGCGCGTCTTCATCGACCACGGTTTTGGCGTCGTCATCGGCGAGACGGCCGTGGTGGGCGACGACTGCACGATCTACCAGGGCGTGACGTTGGGCGGGACCTCGCTGGCCGCTGGCCACAAGCGCCATCCGACGCTGGAACGCGGCGTCATCGTCGGCGCCGGCGCGCAGGTGCTGGGCGCCTTCACGGTGGGCGAGTACGCGAAAATCGGCTCCAATGCGGTGCTGCTGAAACCCGTGCCGGCCGGGGCCACGGCCGTCGGCAATCCCGCGCGGGTGGTCGTCAAGGAGGCGCCGGGCGAGCCGGGGCATCCCGCGGTGCATGCGTTTGCCGCGTACGGCGTCACGCCCAACGGTACCGATCCCCTGTCGAAGGCGCTGCACGGCCTGATCGCGCAGAGCGCGGCACAGGAAGAACAGATCGCCCGCATCGTCGCGCTGCTGCAGGAGCGGGGCGTCGATTGCGGCGCGGTCACGGCGGCGGGCGCGGACGACGCGGCCCACCTGAACAAGCTGGTTGATTGAGGAAACGAGATGAGCGACGACGCAGACGTACTGGACCCCTTTGAAATCCGCGTGCTGGCCGTGCTGGCCGAGAAGGAAGCGCTGACGCCGGACAATTACCCGATGTCGCTGAACGCGATTACGAACGGCTGCAACCAGCTGTCCAGCCGCGATCCCGTCATGCAGATTTCCGAGGACACGGTGGCGGATGTCCTGAGTCGCCTGGCGGCGCGGCGCCTCGTCAACGCCGTCACCGCGGCAGGCGCGCGCGTGACGAAGTACGAGCACCGCATGCGCATCAAGTGGACGCTGGAGCAGGACAAGCTGGCGATCCTGACGGTGCTGATGCTGCGCGGCCACCAGACGGCCGGCGAGATCCGCACCCGCACGGGGCGCCTGCACGAGTTCAAGTCGGTCGCGGACGTGGAAGCGGGCCTGCAATTCCTGATCGACAAATACCCGCCGCTGGTGGCCAAGCTGGCGCTCGCGCCGGGCACGAAGGAGCCCCGTTACGGCCAGCTGCTGGGCGGTGCCGCCGAGCTGGCGCGGGAAGAAGCGGGGTACGGCACCGCGACGGTGGTGCCAGGCGGTGCTTCGCGCGGCGATCGCGTCGCGCAACTGGAGCTGGAGGTGCAGCAGCTGCGCGCCGACTACGCGGCGCTGGCCGCGCAGTTCGAGGAGTTCAAGAAGCAGTTCGAGTAAGCACGCAGCCGTGCCGCCGGCACGAGCAGGGCGTCCGCACCAGCGTTGGTCCGCATTGGTGCTGGCCGGTGAGGCGTGCGCGTGCCTGAATGTCTGGCGTTGACCGCGACGGTCCATACCCCGTCTCATTGGTGAAGAACAACATGGATGAGCCACGATACAAGCCTGAACAATTTTTTGCGCCGCCCCGGTACAGCTCAAGTGGACACCGAGCTGCGCCGCTGGTTGCGTTCATTACCTGTTGAGCAGCGTGTGGATTTCCTCAGATCCCTCTACGGACACAATTACCGTTATGCAATCACGCTGATGCGAAGTAGCCAGTTGCCATTACACCAAGTCGTCCAGCTTCTTCAGCATTGGCTCCTATTTTCGAGTCATAACTGCAGTCGCGGCCTCGTCGCAGGTTTCGTACCAATGATCGGAGAAGCGAGGTTCTGGACGATCGCGGCAAAATTGGACCTGAATCCTACAATGGCTGATTTTCTCAATTATCACGGTCGGGGGAAACTGAACCATTACCGCGATGTCCTCTCGTCTCGCCACCCTTCCTGAGTTGCTGCAGGTTCGCGCTTATGCCGCAATCGGAATCGACGGCTGCGGCGCAGGCCCCGGGCCCGGCGTGCCGGCCGCGGCCAGTGCACGCAGCTCCGCCAGGCCGGCTTCCAGGTCGAACGGCTCGTCGCGCAGCAGCGCGCCGATCAGCGCGATCGACAACGTCAGCGCCGCGTTGGCCACGGTGCCACAGCGGAACGGCAGGATCAGGCGGTAACGCCCGTTCATCTTCGGTACGCGGCCGACAAAGCCCACCATCACCTCGTCGCCGGTCAGGCGGTGCAGCTCGATGGCGACGCTCTGGATCAGGCGCGCCAGTTGCAGGCCCTGGCACGGCGCATCCGGCTCCTCCGGCACCACTTCGTCGCCGACGATGCCGATCAGGCTGCGGCCGCGGCGCAGGCCCGGCAGCACTTTTGCCAGGCGTTCGCGCAGTTGCGCCATCGTCGCTTCGCAGGCGGGGGCAGGGTGGCCCAGGTCGAGAATACTCAGCAGGCACGGTTCCGTGCTGTAACGGTTGGCACTGTCCAGGTAACGTTGATCGACAATTTGCATGGTCATCCTCGAAAAAAAGCTGCCAACGCAAGCCCCGGGGGTAAGCGGGACATGGCGCTGGCTGAATGATGACATTATCCTAAGCTTTTTCCTAGTCTGCCATCGGTGCACCTCCACAGGCGATGTAAGAAAAGCCTTACACTGCTGAGCTGACCGTTGACCCGGAGAATCAGCCTTCCTCGCGGCGGCGGCGCAGCCAGATGGCGACGACGATCATGCCCGTGCCGGCCAGGGCACCCAGCCACAGGTTCGGCGTGCCCAGCGTCGCCCAGGACTGGGCGAACAGCGAGTCGATCATGCCATGGAACTGGCGGGCGGTCTCGGCGCCGTGGCCCGCTTTTTCGACCGGCGTGCGCAGTGCGCTGTTGACGAACCAGGAGCCGGGCATCACGCTGATCAGCAGGCGGCTGATGATGTTCGAGAACACCCACTCCACGTTCACGGCCAGGCCGAAGGCCTTGGTGGCCCAGGCCAGCAGCGCGGCCGACAGCAGCGGCGTGCCCACGGCCCACAGGAAGACCTTGGAACGGGCCCAGCTCGACACCATCAGCAGCCAGCCGACCGTAGGCAAGGCCCACAGCACGTACACGGGCACCAGCGAGATCACCTTCAGGGGCGTGAGCCAGAAGTGCCCAGAGGACAGCAGCAGCGGGAACACGTTGGTGCCCTTCATCGCCAGCACGCCCATGCCGATCAGCGTGATGACGAGGGCTGTCGCCAGTGCCAGCACGACCATGCCGAGTGGGATCAGGAGCAGCGCCAGCAAGGCCTTCGACAGCACGGTCGCCGTGTCCGACACCGGCAGCGACTTCCAGAACAGCAGGCTGCGGTCGCGCCGTTCGTCGAACAGGGCGCCCATGCTGTAGAAGAAGACGATGAACGCCAGGGTGATGTACAGCGGCGCGGTGGCCACCGGGTAGGCACCCGCCACGACTTGCACCAGGGCCGCCTGGTGGCGCTCGCCCATGTACACGTTGACGCCGCCGGCCCGGCCTTCGGCCATGTCCAGGTGAATTTCCGCGTTATGGCCCTTGGCGGCCATCGCCAGGGTCATGGCCAGCATCAGCGCGGCGATCGCCAGCGGCACCCACACCAGCATGCCCTTGTGTTCCCAGTACTCGCGCCGGATCAGCCATTGCATCGTTTTCATTCGTAGGTCCCTTTCATGCTGGCGACGAACAGGTCGGCCACGCTGGGCGTGCGCAGTTCGCCAAGGTGTTGGAGTTGCTGGCGCGGCACGCCGTCGAACAGCATGACGGGCTTGCCGAATACGGTGCGTTGCGTCATCGGCTGCAGTGCGTTGGCCGCCGCGGCCTGGTGCGGTTCCACCATCACTTCCGTATAGCGTTCGCCGATCTCGTCCATCGTGGCGGCCAGCGTGATGCGGCCGTCCTGGATGAACAGCAGGTCGGTCAGGATGTGCTCCACTTCCTCGATCTGGTGGGTCGTGATGACGATGGTCTTGTTCTCGTCGAAGTAATCCTCCAGCAGGTGCTGGTAGAACTGCTTGCGGTACAGGATGTCCAGGCCCAGCGTGGGTTCGTCCAGCACCAGCAGCTTGGCGTCGATGGCCATCACGAGCGCCAGGTGCAGCTGCACGATCATGCCTTTCGACATGGCCTTGACGCGCATGTTCGGGGTCAGCTTCGTGTTGGCGATGTAGCGTTCGGCCTTGCTGCGGTCGAAGCGCGGGTGTACGCCGGCCACGAAGTCGATGGCGTCCCGCACCTTCAGCCAGCGTGGCAGGATGGCGACGTCGGCGATGAAGCAGACCTCGTTCATCAGCTCGTCGCGCTGGCGCCGTGGGTCCATGCCCAGTACGGTCAGCTCGCCGTCGAAGCGGCACAGGCCCAGGATCGCCTTCAGGGTCGTCGTCTTGCCCGAGCCGTTCGGGCCGATCAGGCCGACGATGCGGCCGGGCTGCACGTCGAACGACGTGCCGTCCAGCGCTGCCTGCTTGCCGTAGCGTTTCGTCAGGTTGCGGGCACTGATGATGGCGCTCATGGCGTGCCTCCGTTCGAGTGCGCGCCGGCGGCGCGCAGCAGCTGCTCGATGTCCAGGCCCAGGCGGCGGATGCGCTCCACCATTGCCGGCCATTCCTCGCGGACGAAACGCTCGCGCTCGCTGGCCAGCAGTTTTTCGACAGCCCCTTCGGTAACGTACATGCCTAATCCCCTCCGTTTTTCCACCAACGTTTCGTCGACCAGCTCCTGGTAAGCCTTGGAGACGGTAATCGGGTTGAGCTGGAAGTCCGCCGCGACCTGCCGCACCGAGGGCAGGGCGTCGCCAGGCTTCAGCGCGCCATCGAGCATCATGCCGACCACCCGCTCCTTCAACTGGCGGTAGATCGGCGACTTGTCATTCCACATACATGGTTCCTCCAGTGGTAGTGATCTAATGGACTGGTGTTGTAGTGAACTATAACACTAAAGCGACGTCCGTCCAGGGGTTTTTTGGGTCAGGACCTTCGCCTGCCGCCCTGTCAGAGTTGACAGGTTGGAGCGCCGGGAATCGTTCGTCTCGGCACCACGGCACCGCCAGGCACCGGCAGGTGGCGTCCGCATATCATGCCGGGAGGCAACGACTATCCCCCGCGGTGACAGAATAAAGTTGCTGCTTGCCGGCCATCGATTCGCTTGAAACTTGCATTGCGCTAGCAGAGTCCTTGAATCTACGGGCCTCCTGGCCAATACACCTAGATATAGGCGGCGGCAATGTCTGTTATTCGATATGAAAATACCTGTCAGATATTACGTATATATTAAATACCACATTACCAATAGTGTGGAAATTATTATGTCCATGGTGACATCGGTATTTCTCGAAAGCTATTGTAACGGAATATTGCAATATCTACGCGAGCGAAAAAACGCGTGCTATATTGGCCTCTCCGAAGACGCAACGGTTACCGCCTTTCAGGCAACTCGTTGATTCAGCTCATAGTCCGGCACATTGTTGAATGGGCCGACTTGGGCGATCATAAGGTTGCACTGGCCTCCTGCTCACCCGCCGGCACAGCAACCGGCATTACCGGTAACGCGTCGTCGGCAATTCCGTACTCGCCAACGTTTCTCCCAATTCCCCATGCAGTAATCGGGGAAAGCGAACTGGCGCGTGACTGATCACCTTAATTAGCCACGTCAAAACATGAATATCAATCTCAAACATGATATCCCGGCCGGTATCGTCGTATTCCTGGTCGCCTTGCCTTTATGCCTGGGCATTGCACTTGCCTCGGGCGCGCCGCTGTTCTCGGGGATTATCTCGGGGATTATCGGCGGCATCATCGTCGGGCTGTTGAGCGGCTCGCAAACCAGCGTCAGCGGCCCGGCCGCGGGCCTTGCCGCCGTCGTGCTGGCGTCGATCACCAAGCTCGGCGCGTTTGAAATCCTGCTGGTCGCGATCCTGATCGCCGGCGTACTGCAGCTGGCCATGGGCCTGTTCCGTGCCGGATTCATCGCCAACTACGTGCCGTCCAACGTCATCAAGGGGCTGCTGGCGGCCATCGGCGTGCTGCTGATCCTCAAGCAGATCCCGCACGCCGTCGGCTACGACGCCAACCAGGCCGACGACCTGTCGTTTGCCCAGGCCAATGGCGAAAACACGTTCTCCGCAATCGTCAACGCGCTGCAGGTCATCACGCCCGGCGCGGTGGTCATCGCCGGGTTGTCGATGCTGGTGCTGCTGTACTGGGACCGCACGCCGTTGAAGAACATCAAGCTGCTGCCGGCGCCGCTGTTCGTCGTCGCCATGAGCGTCGCGTTGAACATACTGTTCAGCAAGTACGTGCCGGCGCTGCGCATCGAGCCGAGCCACCTGGTGGACATCCCGCCGGTGGACGTAAACAACCTGGGCGCGTACGTGCAACTGCCCGACCTGACGCACCTGACGAACCACGACGTCTGGATCGTGGCGGTCACGATCGCCATCGTCGCCTCGCTGGAGACCCTGCTCAATGTCGAGGCCGTCGACAAGCTCGACCCGCACAAGCGCGAGACGCCCACGAACCGCGAGCTGGTCGCGCAGGGCGTCGGCAACATCTTTGCGGGCCTGCTGGGCGGCCTGCCGGTCACGTCCGTCATCGTGCGCAGCTCCGTCAACATCCACAGCGGCAACCGCACCAAGGCTTCCGCCGTGTTCCACGGCGTGCTGCTGCTGGCCAGCGTGCTTGTGCTGAGCCCGCTGTTGAACCTGATTCCCTTGTCGGCGCTGGCGGCGATCCTGATCATGACGGGCTACAAGCTGGCCAAGCTGTCGCTGTTCACCGACATGTACAAGAAGGGTTGGTCGCAATTCGTGCCGTTCGCGATCACCGTCGTGGCCATCGTCGTCACCGATTTGCTGATGGGCGTGCTGATCGGCCTGGCCGCCAGCCTGTTCTACCTGATGCGCAGCAATTTCCGCAACCCGTTCTCGATCGAGCAGTACCGCCTGCACATCGGCGAAGTGATCAAGATGGAGCTGCCGAACCAGGTCTCGTTCCTGAACAAGGCCACGATCAAGACGGCGCTGTGGGAAATTCCCGATGGCGCGAAGGTGCTGATCGACGCCACCAACGCCGACTACATCGACCACGATGTGCTGGAAACCATCGAGGACTACCGCGTGGCTGCCGCCGAGCGCAATGTCCAGCTGAACATCATCGGCCTGCGCGACGAGTACCAGCTGAGCGACCCGATCCAGTTCGTGCCAGCGCTCGACAAGGAAACCCAGACGCGCCTGCAGCCGCAGGATGTGCTGCAGCTGCTGCGCGACGGTAACGAGCGCTTCAAGGCGGGCCGCTGGATCAAGAAGTACTACCTGCACCAGGTCGATGCCACGGCCGGCGGCCAGCACCCGATGGCGGTCGTGGTCAACTGCATCGACTCGCGCACGTCGCCGGAGATCATCTTCGACGCGGGCCTGGGCGACCTGCTGACGATCCGCATCGCCGGCAACGTCATCAGCCGCGAGATCATCGGCAGCCTGGAGATCGCGCACAAGCTGGGCGCCAAGCTGATCGTCGTCAAGGGCCATTCCAGCTGCGGCGCCGTCGGCCTGGCGCTGAAGAACGAGCACTCGCACAGCATCGGCACGATCACCGGCAAGATCCAGCTGGCCGTGCGGCAGTGCCAGTGCGGCGACCATCATGCACCGTCCGGCAGCAAGGAGCAGCTCGAGCAGGTCACGCGCCAGAACATCGAGAACTCGCTGGCCGAAATCATCAATGGCAGCGAGTACCTGCGCAATTGCATCGAGCGGGGCGAGATGGGCCTGGTGGGTGCGTACCACGACATCGCGGCGCGCAACGTGGAGTTCGGACCGATGGTTACGCCCGACCTGTTCAACCGTTATCGCAGCACGCCGGGACTGGCGGCCTGACGCCACCGCGCACGGCCTGGTTAGCAAATGTATAATGCCTCGCCCGCCCCGGCGGGCGGGGTATTTCCATCAATCGCTACGACGGAGTGCGCGTGTCCCGAAGTTCCCTTGGCGGCCCTTGCGGGCCGCTTTCGTTTTTGACCAGGCGCCGGTTGGCCAGGCGCTCGTTTGCCGGGCATTTTGCCCTCGCCGCGCCGCTCGCGGCATGGCTGCTGGCCGGGCCGGCAGGCGCGGACAACGCCCGCGCCATCGCGCCGGCCATCGTGCACGGCACGGCCGCCATCGTCGTCGATGGGGCACTGGACGATGCCGGCTGGACGGACGCACCGGCCTTCGACCGCTTTCATCAGTACCAGCCGGAAGACGGGCTGGCGGCGCCTGATACGTACCGCACGCGCGTGCAGGTCGTCGTCGACGAGGGCGCCTTGCTGTTTGCGATCCGCGCGTGGCAGCCGGCCGACCATGTGGCGGCGGGCACGCTGGCGCGGCGCGACAAGGTGGCACGCGACCAGGACTACGTCGGCGTCTGGATCGACCCGGCCGGCCACGGCCGCTCCGCCCAGTTCGTCCGCGTCAACGTGGCGGGCGTCATCGGCGACGGCATCTACAAGGCCGACGAGGACGAGGAAGATGCCGGTCCCGACTTTCCCGTCGAGACCGCCGTGCGGCGCCTGCCCGATGGCTACAGCATCGAACTGCGCTGGCCGCTGTCGAGCCTGCGCTTCCCGCGCGGTGCGGCGCCGCCATGGCGCCTGATGGTGGAGCGTTCCGTGCCGCAGGCGGGCGGCATGCTGCTGCTCAGCGCCCCGCTCGACAAGAACGCGCTCAGCTTCATCGCCAAGATGGATGAACTCAGCCATCTGGAGCGGATCCTCCCGGCCGTCCAGGAAAAAGGCTTCTGGTCGTTCCGGCCCGAACTGACGAGCCGGCGCACCAGCGTGGGCGGCCAGGCCAGCCGCCGCACCGACATCGGCCTCGACATCACCGCACGGCCGCGCGCCGACTGGGTGTTCAACGCCACGCTCAATCCGGACTTCTCGCAGGTCGAGATCGACGAGCCCACCAGCGCGGGCACGAACCGTATCGCCCTCAGCCTGCCCGAAAAGCGTTCCTTCTTCCTGGAGAGCGCGGACGTGCTGGGCATGCGCATCCCGATGTTCTATTCGCGCGCCATCGCCGATCCGGCCTGGGGGACACGGGCGACGTTCCGCGGCGCCGACAGCGACGCCACGGCATTGGCGGCGCGTGACGGTGCCGGCGGCACGGTGCTGCGCGGGACGGCCTACGAGACAGCCGAGTACGGCAG